>NZ_CM135180.1:0-3099159 GCF_054188085.1 Nitrosomonas limosa
CTCAATATAGTAGTTTTTTCTCGCAGCTAGCTGTAAAGACTTCTTAGCAATTCAATTCCCCAACAGACGCCGAAGCCGGTAATTTCGCTATCGACCGCTCCTAATCCGCCTTTATGACTACTGGCGGATAGATCCATATGCAACCACGGGATATCGGCAACGAATTTTTGTAAGAAGCATGCGGCGAGAATATGATCGAAATCACCGTCTAATTCGCATTGTTTAATATCAGCGATTGTGCTCTCCAGACTTTCTTCATAGTCCGGATCCATTGGAAACACGCAAACGCGCTCTCCGCAATTGTTGCCAGCCGTAACCGCTTTTTGGGAAAGCTCATTGCGATTGCTGAAGATTCCGCTATATCGTGATCCCAGCGCGGTTTGCATACTGCCCGTCAGAGTGGCGAAATCAATAATCAGATCAGGTTTTTGTTTGCTTGCCAGGGTCAGCGTGTCAGCGAGTACCATTCGTCCCTCGGCATCGGTATGGATAATTTCAATTGAAAGTCCACTGAGAGCAGTAATCACATCACTTTGTTTATAGGCGCGGGGGCTGATATGGTTCTGCGCAATCGCAAGCCAGCAATCGATTTTTACGGGGATTTCAGCGCGCGTGGCTGCCAGTAAAATGCCGAGTGCAACTGCCGAACCGTTCATGTCTTCATGCATACCTTTCATAGAGCGGGCTGGTTTCAAATTGTGTCCGCCGGTGTCGAAGCAAATACCTTTGCCGACTAAGGCTACATTTTTAAGTTTTGTGTTTTGATTACTATGATGTTGTAAATGCACAATCGCAGCGTCTTCGGTATCGCTACCCTGAGCTACGGCTACGAAAGCGCCAGCGCCCATTTCTTTAAGTTTACTAATATCATATTCCTGATACTTCCAGCCTTCACTTTCGGCCAGTTTTTTTATTTGCTGACGGTATGTTTGGGGGGTTAATTCATTGGCAGGCAACACTGTGAGGCCGCGAGCCAGTAGATTGCCTTCCGCCAATGCCCGTTGCATTTTGAAGTTTCCGTTATCTTCGTATCCATATAGGCTGATTTTAGTGAGGGGTTTTCTCGCAGGTTTATTTTTTCTTACTGGTAAGGCAGCGCCATTAACCCATGCCACATAGAGTGCACATTCCGCAAAACTTTTTTTCTGTTGGGTATTACCAAGGATCACAATGTGTACTTCTAACGGATTTTCCTGCAGCAGCAGTTTCATGGCCTTGCGCATGGTGGTTTGCTGGTTAAAGACTGGCTGAGCGGAATCAAGCATGACCCAGGTGCATAGTTCACCATTCTGTAAGTTAGCGCACACAGGTGTTTCGCTGAGGTCGGTTAATTTCATGCCGCGACGGAGCAGCAACTGATTTAACGACTCCTCGCCGGGGATATAGTTTTTTTTGGGGAATTTTTCTTGTTTGGGTAGAACTACGAGTATGTAGGATGCTTTGATGGATGGGGGGTCAAACAATGATATATTCTGGTTCTGGTGAAGTGTTGCCAGCATTGAAAACTTTCCTGTCGAGTATTATTTTTAGAGTGACAATATCGGAAGTCATTGCATTAAGAATGATTGCAGATAATATTGCTATTATATACGGGTTAAGGGTGTTTGGGCTGCGTAGCCGGCTACAGAACAGTGCGTCCCTATGTATATAAATGGAGAATAAACGTAATGCGTCAGTATCTCGAGTTAATGCGGCATGTGATTGATCATGGTCATCGGAAATCGGATCGGACAGGTACTGGTACGCTGTCAATTTTCGGACATCAAATGCGTTTCAATCTTGCTGATGGTTTTCCATTGGTAACTACGAAGAAATGTCATTTAAAATCCATTATCTATGAATTGCTTTGGTTTCTCAGGGGTGACACAAATATTAATTACTTGCGCGATCATGGTGTTACAATTTGGAATGAATGGGCTGATGAAAAAGGTGATTTAGGGCCTATCTATGGTCATCAGTGGAGATCCTGGGCAACAGCGGATGGCCGTTATATCGATCAGCTTCAGCAAGTAATTGAGCAAATTAAAAACACTCCCGATTCACGGCGTATGCTAGTTTCTTCCTGGAACGTCGGGGATTTACATAAAATGCGACTGCCCCCATGCCATGCTTTTTTTCAGTTTTATGTGGCAGGTGGACGATTGTCATGCCAGCTTTATCAACGCAGTGCGGATATTTTTCTTGGGGTGCCGTTCAATATCGCATCTTATGCCCTGTTAACATTAATGATTGCGCAAGTTTGCAAACTTGACGCCGGTGATTTTGTTCATACTTTGGGAGATGCACATTTGTATCTGAATCATCTGGAGCAAGCGAATGAGCAATTATCACGTGAACCGAGAACGCTTCCAGCGATGAAGTTAAATCCTGATATACGCGAGATTCTTAATTTTAAATATGAAGATTTTGTTCTGGAAAATTATGATCCTCATCCTGCGATTAAAGCACCGGTAGCCGTATGACCCCACTGCGATTTTCTATTTTGGTTGCAATGGCGAACAATCGGGTGATTGGCAAGGATAATCGATTGCCGTGGCATCTGCCAGCGGATTTAAAGCATTTTAAATTTCTAACAATGGGTCAGACGATTGTAATGGGAAGGAAAACCTATGAATCCATTGGAAAACCACTTCCAGGGCGTGCCAATATCATTATTACCCGCCAGACGGATTACGAGGTGCCAGGTGCCCTGGTGGTTAACTCCATCGAAGATGCATTGCAAATCTGTGAAGAAACGAGCGTTGGCAATACCGAGAATTTTATTATTGGCGGAGAGAAGTTATACCGGCAAGCGCTGAAATTCTGTCAACGCATGTATGTTACTGAAATTCTAAGAGATTATGAAGGTAATGTCTTTTTCCCTGAGTTTGATAAGAACGAATGGGAAGAAAAACAACGTGACAAGCATGTTTCTGCGAAAGATGACAATCTGGAATATCACTTCGTCATTTATGAGCGGAAAATATAAAACAAGTTTATTTGTCTCATAAATTAAGCTACAAAACGATAAAGGCGCGATGAGCAATTTATGCTCATCGCGCCTTCAGTTCAAATTAGATTTCGTGACTACGCGAGTGATAGCCCAAGAATCATATTACCTTTACATCCGGTAGCGGAAAACCGTTGAAGTTGCTGGCATAAGCTGTGGTGTAAGCGCCAGCATTCGGAATGTAAATGAAATCACCTTCCTGGATATCGTTTGGTAGCATCAGATCCTGCATCAGGATATCAACCGAATCGCAGGTCGGTCCGGCAACGGACCATGAGATTTGATTGCCTTTCCGGTCCGTTAGAATGTCATAGCGCAAACCTTCGGTCATCTCGATAACACCGCCAAACATACCGGCATCCCAATACATCCAGCGCTTACCATTGCGGGTTGCCGTTCCTACTACACGGCAAACAAAATAGGCTGAATCGGAAACCAGATAGCGTCCGGGCTCCGCCATGATGCGAATGCTATCAGGTAAGTCAGCAATGGCTTCGTTTATTACCTCCGCGATGACTTCAATCGATGGAATCGGCTTAATATGACGAACCGGATAGCCGCCGCCGATGTTTAATAGCCTTGGATTCAAGCCGGCTAATTGCATTTCGGCAAAAACCTTTTTAGCACGCTCAATACCTACACGCCAGTTTTGCGGATTACGACATTGCGAGCCGACATGAAAAGTAACACCTGCCAGGTCCGCTTTCAGTGAAGCAGCTTCCTGTATGATCTCGTTGATGTCGCCCAGATGTGTTCCAAATTTGCCTGCTAACGGCCAATCACTGCCGATGTTGGGTGTGTCGATACGCAAATACATTTTGGCATCTGGTTTAACACTGAAGATTTTACGCAGCTCTTCAATACTATCAAGAACATACCATTCAACGCCTTTCGCTGCAGCGTACTCTAGGTAGGTTCTTGATTTCATCGGGTTGCTATAAAAAATCTCGGCAGCCGGTACTCCGATACTGAGTAATAAGTCGAGTTCGGCAATAGAGGCTATTTCAAATCCGGCGCCTTCTTCAATCAGGGTTTTTAGGACGCGTTCATCAGGATTGGCTTTAACGGCATAGTGAGGATTTACTCGTGGCATGGCCGTTTTAAATCGTCGGGTTTTTTGCCGGATAATGTCGCTGTCGACCAATAAAAAAGGTCGTTCATAACCTTCTTTCAGAGCATTTTGTACATGCTCAAAATTCAGACTGATTTCAGGATGGGTGTCAAATAGAATTTCAGATTGGTCGGTTTTTTGAAGTGTGGAAAGTGTGGCCATGAGCGTGCTCCTTTAAAAAACGCTACGTTTCAGGAATATGTACATTAACTAAATCGGCTGGAGCAAAAAAGTTCTTGGTGCTTCTCATGATGACCTCCTTATCGGTAAATTGTCTGTTTTTAATTTGCACGCATTATAGTCTGCATTGTGTGCAAATCAAGTATTTTTTAAAACTTTTATAATCTTTTATTCGTCAAAATAGTCTATTCAAAAACAATAGGTTATGTATGCCTATTTATATGCGGCATTAGACGGGTATTTTAAAAAAAAGTTTAGCGCTTTTTATTGGAAAAAGGCGAAGGCTGGATAAGTAGTCAGAAGTTATTTAGGAAAAGATCATGTGCTTTCGCGGTAAGGTAAAAAAACTTCAGTTCCATTGTAAACGTAAATAGCCATCTATTTTTTCATCGAAGTGGAGGCGTAGAAGATTTTCACCGCGCCGAATCAATGTTTGCCGTGGGATGGGTTTAAAAGGGCCTGCGGCTGAAGTTGATTTTTCCATTCTTAACCGTCCGGTGCGCGGTGAGAAAATCTTAAGTTCAAAACGACCAGGAGCAACTTCACGCAATGACGGTGCAAAAGGTTTTGCCAGAGGCTCTCCGATAAACACACCCTGGCCCGGCCAGGCAACACTTTTCCAGTATGCTTCGATAACACTGGCGCCGGTTGCATAGTAGAACATCGCAACTGCAGGCGCAGGAAATTTTTGTGGAAAGCTGCAGGGCTCTACAGCGGTCCCATAACTGGCGGTTGCGCCTGCTTCCAGCCAGCGCAAGCTGCTCATCTGCAAGGAATCTGTCAACATGCCGCCATACGATGTCAGATGATCCGCGATTGCGCCTGGCAGAAAATCCAAGGTATCTAACATTGGGACGTTAACCATCCCAGTGAAATAAAAAAGCACATCATCACGATCAGCAATATGGTTGGTAGCAAGGATTTGTATCGGGAATACACCGGAGAATTCATCTTTGATCATCTGAAAACCAGGTGCGCGGCTGTTGCGAGCGGTATCGGAAGTGCTCAATAGATAAGCCTGGCCTTTCGGAAAAGTCCGGTCGGAACGGATGCCGCGGTCAATCAACGCCTTGGCGTTCTCGAAAGAAGTGCCGGCCAGCATCATGGCTGGCCGGACTCTATAATCGGTATAGGGTTTAGTACCGGGCGAATTGAAATAAGGGTTTAGCGCTGTGGGTGCACAAGTTTCAGCGCAATATTTGTGATCGAAGCCGAAAGCCAAAGCCGCCGTCAACGACATGCACCCAACCCGGTAAGGAGCCGCCCAGGTGACGGCAAACGCTTGGACGTAATCCGGTGTTTTTTGATCGATAATAGCTTTCAGTTTTGCAAATTCATCAGGTGTGATTTCGCTGTGGCCGGGTTGGAAACGGATGCGAATGATATTGACTGGCGGAATCTTTCGCGCTGATTGGTAATAATTACCGATCTGACGGGATAATGGATCGCTGTCATTGATGATGACGGCAATATCTTTCGGCTCCAAGCCGGTACGAGGCAAGGAGATGTGTCGGAGCGCATCCGCCAGGCATGTTGAAGAGAATAGTATCAGCAGCCATAGGGCAGAAAGTTTTGGAATTAACTGCAGTCCTTTCAGCGTCAACATTAAAGCGCGCCTCCATAGGATTAAGAACCTTAAATTTTTGGCAGCGTAACGCCGTGCTGTCCCTGATATTTACCGCCGCGATCTTTATAGGAGGTTTCGCAGATTTCGTCCGATTCAAAAAAGATCACTTGTGCGACACCTTCATTGGCGTAGATTTTTGCTGGCAGTGGCGTGGTATTGGAAAATTCCAGGGTTACATAGCCTTCCCACTCCGGTTCAAACGGCGTGACATTGACGATGATGCCGCAACGCGCGTACGTCGATTTTCCCAGGCAAATCGTCAGCACATTGCGTGGGATGCGGAAATATTCGACCGTGCGGGCAAGCGCGAAAGAATTCGGTGGAATGATACAAATATCGCTTTTGATATCGATGAACGAATTCGGGTCGAAATTTTTCGGATCGACAATCGTCGTGTTGATATTGGTGAACAGCTTAAACTCGTCGGAGCAGCGGATATCGTAACCATAGCTCGATGTGCCGTACGAGACGATGCGTTGGTCATCCTTGTGACGGATCTGATCGGGTTCAAACGGCTCGATCATGCCGTGCTCCAGTGCCATGCGGCGTATCCACTTATCTGATTTGATAGTCATGTCCCGCTATCCTAATTGTCTTCCATGATAATTTTGGCGAACAGCTCCGAGTGATCCTCCGCCGCCTCGGCAATTTTTACAGCCACCCGCCGAGCGATCAGTTTATAAATTTCCGCGATTTTGCCATCCGGCTCGGAAATCACGCTGGGCTTACCGGCATCGGTATGCTCGCGGATTTTGATATCGAGCGGTAATGCACCCAGCAATTCAACGTTATAGTCCTTGCACATTTTTTCACCGCCGCCGGTGCCGAAAATCGGCTCGGTATGACCGCATTTCGAGCAGGTATGCGTGCTCATGTTTTCGACGATTCCCAAAATCGGGATGCCGACTTTCTCAAACATTTTGAGGCCTTTGCGGGCATCGAGCAAAGCGATGTCTTGCGGTGTGGTGACAATGACGGCACCTGTCACCGGAATCTTTTGCGCCAGCGTCAATTGAATATCGCCGGTGCCGGGGGGTAAGTCCACTACCAAATAATCCAGATCCTTCCAATTGGTATCATTTAACAGTTGCTGCAAGGCTTGCGTTACCATCGGTCCGCGCCACACCATCGGTGTTTCGACGTCAACGAGCATTCCGATCGACATTGCCTGAATACCATGTGCGTGCATCGGCTCCATCGACTTTCCGTCAAGCGACTCCGGGTGACCGGTGATACCCAGCATCTGCGGCTGCGACGGGCCGTAAATGTCGGCGTCAAGGATGCCGACAGAAGCGCCTTCAGATGCCAGCGCCAGTGCCAGATTGACCGCCGTGGCCGATTTGCCGACGCCGCCTTTGCCTGAGGCCACGGCGATGATGTTTTTCACGCCGGGAATCAATTTGACACCGCGCTGCACGCTGTGTGGAATGATTTTGCTGCTGACCGTGACCTGAATCCCGCTGATATCCGGTACCGAACGCAACGCGTCGGTGATCTGTTGTTGCACTTGATGCTTCACGCTGTTGGCGGGATAGCCGAGTTCAATGGCGACAGCTACGTTGTTTCCGTTAATTTGAATGCTGTTGACCGATTTGGCGGTCACATAATCTTTGTTCGTGGTTGGATCAATGGTTTGTTTCAGTACAAATTGAATCTGCTGCTCGGAAATAGTCACTACAAAACTCCTTTAATACTGCCTGCTTGAGGCGAACAATTTAATGCATGGATGGTAACAAATATCGGGAATGCGCACACAGTTTGTTACAATTGACATTTATTTGACCTGGTGCATTTAGAGCGAATGAACATGCGAAAAATTCTGGTGACTTCCGCGTTGCCTTACGCCAACGGCAGCATCCATTTAGGCCACTTGGTGGAGTATATTCAAACGGATATCTGGGTGCGTTTCCAGAAGATGCGTGGCCACAAGGTGCATTATGTGTGTGCCGACGATACGCATGGCACGCCGATTATGCTGCGTGCGGAAAAAGAAGGCATCACGCCGGAAGCATTGATTGCGCGTGTTCATGCCGAACATCTCGGGGATTTTACCGGGTTCCATATCCAATTCGACAATTACTACAGTACGCATTCGCCGGAAACGCGGCATTTCTCCGAAGATATTTATCATAAATTGAAAGCCGCTGGTTTGATCGCGGTGCGCGGTATCGAGCAGCTCTACGATCCGGTCAAAAACATGTTTCTGCCGGATCGTTTCGTCAAAGGCGAATGTCCGAAATGCGGCGCCAAAGATCAGTACGGCGATTCCTGTGAAGTCTGCGGTGCGGCGTATGCGCCGACCGAACTGAAAAATCCGTATTCCGCGGTATCCGGCGCGAAACCGGTCAGTAAATCGTCCGAACATTATTTCTTTAGCTTGTCCGATGCACGTTGTGCTGATTTTCTGCGGCAGTGGGCATGTAACGGTGATCACTTGCAACCGGAAGCTGCCAACAAAATGCGCGAGTGGGTCGGTGAAGCCGGGGAAAACAAACTCTCGGATTGGGATATTTCGCGCGATGCGCCGTATTTCGGTTTTGAGATTCCCGGCGCACCGGGTAAGTATTTCTACGTCTGGCTTGATGCACCGATCGGTTACATGGGTAGCTTCAAGAACTTGTGCGAGCGCGAAAATATCCGGTTCGACGACTACTGGCAACCGCAATCGGACGCGGAACTGTACCATTTCATCGGCAAGGATATTTTGTACTTCCACGCATTGTTCTGGCCGGCGATGCTGAAAAATGCCGGTTATCGAACACCGACCAAGATTTTCGCGCATGGTTTCTTGACAGTGAACGGCGAGAAAATGAGCAAATCGCGCGGAACGTTTATCACCGCAGAAAGCTATCTGAAGCAAGGACTCAACCCCGAATGGCTGCGCTATTACTACGCCGCAAAACTCAATAGCACCTTGGAGGATATCGACCTGAATCTGGAAGATTTTGTCGCACGCGTCAATTCCGATCTGGTCGGCAAATTCATTAACATCGCCAGCCGCTGTGCGGGATTCATCACCAAGCGTTTCGACGGCAAATTAGTTGCGGGAGAACAATACCAGGTATTGCAAGCGATGGTCGACGAGCATTTTTCTAGCTGGCGTCCTGATGCGATCGAGCAAGCATTCGAGGATCGCGAGTTTTCAGCTGCGATCCGCCAGATCATGAAGTTCGCCGACGAAGCCAACGAAATGATCCATCATCTGGCGCCGTGGGAAATCGCCAAGCAACCGGATCGAAGCGACGATTTACACCGTGCGTGCAGCCTCGGCATTCAATTGTTTTATATGCTGGCGCGGTATTTAAAACCGATTTTGCCCGGCACGGTGCAGCAGATCGAGGCGTTTCTTAATCGCGAACCGTTAACCTGGCCGCAATTGTCCGCCGATCAACCGGTATCGAGCCTGTTGCTGCCTGCGGGGCACGCGATTAACGCGTATCAACATTTGATGACGCGTATTGAAGTTAAGCAAATCGATGCGCTGATTGCTGCCAATACGCAAAGTCTGGCTGCAGCGGCAGCGCAATCGCCCGCCCGGCACGCAGAAAAACAACAACATGCTGCCAGCCAAGTTACCCCGATTGCCGAAACCATTTCCATCGACGACTTCAGCAAAATCGACCTGCGCGTCGCCAAAATCGTCAACGCCGAGCATGTGCCAGGCGCGGAGAAACTCTTGAAATTGACGCTCGACATCGGCAACGAACAGCGTACCGTCTTTGCCGGCATCAAATCCGCGTATGACCCGGAACAACTGAAAGGCCGCTTGACCGTGATGGTCGCCAATTTGGCGCCGCGGCAAATGAAATTCGGTTTATCGGAAGGCATGGTGCTCGCAGCCGGTGGCGGCAATCCTGGTGAGTTGTTCATTCTGTCGCCGGATAGCGGCGCGCAGCCCGGCATGCGGGTCAAGTAACTCCCGGATATGGAAAACAGCGCGACCAGCCAATTGAGTGACCAGATTCAACGGTTGGAACTTGATCTGCTGCAAAGTGATCTGAGCACGCATTCCGGATTGATCGACGAATTACTGGCGCAGAATTTTGAGGAAATCGACAATCAAGGGCAATTGCATAGCCGGGCCGATGTGATCGATTGGTTAAAACGTAAAGACCCCGACTTACACTGGGCATTCCGGAATTTTCGCGTCAAAGTGCTGGGTGATGATCTGTTGCTGGCTATTTACACCCTGCGGAAACCGGATACAGCAAGCAACCCAACACCGGGATCGATTCGTACCTCGCTATGGCAACGCCAGGGAAAGAATTGGAAAATGATTTTTCATCAAGCCACAAAAATAACAGGAGCATCCGCACCATGAACCAGGAGATCGCCGTGGAACTCAACGCCGAACAACAACTGATCGACATCAAAAACAACCTCGCCACTGTCAAACAGCGTATCGCCGATGCCTGCAAGAAAGCCGGGCGCGACCCCGCCAGCGTACGATTGCTGCCCGTGACCAAAACCGTATCCGCGGAACGGCTGCGCATCGCCTATGCCGCCGGTGTTCATGAAATGGGTGAAAACAAAATTCAGGAAGCACGTGAAAAATCCGAGGTGCTCGCCGATTTGGGTATCAAATGGTCGATCATCGGCCATCTGCAAACCAACAAAGCCAAATATCTGGCGCGTTTCGCCAATGAATTCCAGGCGCTCGACAGCCTCAAAGTCGCCGAAGAACTCGATAAACGTCTGCAAAACGAAGGCCGTGCGATCGATGTCTATGTGCAAGTCAACAGCTCCGGCGAAGAAAGCAAATTCGGCCTGCCACCCGAAGCCGTGCGCGATTTCGTACAACACCTGCCGCAATTTTCATCACTGCGCATCAAGGGGTTGATGACGCTAGCAATTTTCTCCTCCGACCACGACCGCGTGCGCGAATGCTTCGTCAAAATGCGCAACATTCAAGCCATGCTGCGCCAGGAAGCCCCTGCGGGATTATCGTTCGACGAACTGTCGATGGGCATGTCCGGCGACTACGAACTCGCTATCGAAGAAGGGGCCACCGTAGTGCGCGTCGGCCAAGCGATCTTCGGCAAACGACCGCTGCCGGATAGTCATTATTGGCCGGGATTGGGGTGATGGACTTGTCTAAGGCCCAGTAAATAAAGTACGTCCCACCTTATTTGTATCGGAGGTGTTTTAATGAAGCGCGATTGGGATGTTGTTCGAGAACTCCTAGTAAAAATTGAAGAGTGCTCAAATCCTGGTGAAGCTCTAAGTTTGTCAAGCTTTTCTAGTGAACGCTCTGCTGAAATCTCTTACCATGCCGAGCTGTTGCTTGAAGCGGGTCTCGTTGATGGACAGATACTGAAAACAATCAGTCGCGGCCCTCATGACTTTTTTCTGCATCGACTTACTTGGAATGGTCACGAATTTCTCGATAGTATTCGTAGTGAAAGTGTTTGGGAAAAAACAAAGAAGGTGTTTGCGTCAAAGGGAATCGAAATGACAGTTGATCTGGTCAAATCTGTTGCAACAGAAGTCGCAAATGTTGCACTCAAAGGAGTTATTGGTAGTTAATTCAAGCCAAGCGTTAAGGGTGTAATCAGTTTTCTGCAGCTCTTTATCAATCCGGTAACAAGGTAAGTTGGATTGCCTCAGAAAGTTCAACATCCAATGGAAAGAAAAAAGATGAGTAGTACGATCTTACCATTTTCTTAAGCTATGCATCTCTTTCAAACATAAGGTAAACTGAAAATGATTGATAGGCCAACACATTTCCGGCTTGCCCGTCCGGTCAGCAACCTGCACCGGATGCGAGAAATGTACCAAGCAGGACTTGGATTGGAAGAGCCCGGTTGGGCTGCCGAAGAAAGCCCAACATTAAACGGCGATCAATCGGGATTGGTTGGAAAAAATCAATTCACCCCCTTATTCTCAGCGCGGGCGAAGTGGAAAAATGCGCCGACCGTCAGGGAATTGATCGCGATTGTTGACACCTACCGGCTATTCACTTGAAATGAATAGCCGGTAGGTGTTTCCAGAAACTGATATCCTTGAAATTTCCCGTGATTTTATTTCCACTAAGTTCAAAATTTGGCTGAAAAGCAGCAATTAATGTGGCGCTAGGATTGATATTATCAAAAATAAACTTAACCTCAATAGGAACCCCTTGTATTGCCACAAAAGCTATATTTATGAATTCCCCTAATCCACCACCTGATTTGCCAAGCGCAGTGACGGATGAGGTTTCGTATACTTGACTCAAATTATCATAAAGCTTACTGGTAGAGCCAGCCAATGCGCTAATACCGGCATTTTTGTTGGGACTCAAAACTTTTGTCAAACAAGGTACTTGATTGTGTCCTGAACGTGCGCAACCATGAAAATCGACCTTGATTCCTCCGGCAGACATTGTTCCCAACGGAATGGGTGAAAAGGAAGTATCTTTCGGTGTCGCATCCAGGACCGAAAAAGTACCCGTCGCTAAATTAAGCTGTAATGTGACGCTGTCATAATTCGTTGTGCCATCGACCGAAACATCCGGTATGACCAGAATGCCGTTGCTGCTGGTGAAATTCTCGTGATACACCGCGAACATCGCATTCAAATGGATGATTTTCCGGTACATTGCTGCCCCAAAGTGATGAAAGAATTGATATACGGTATCGCTTTATCCGCTTCCCACAGCGCTAAATACAATTTCTGATCAAGTCCTTGGTTGCCGATTTGAATTTTTCTGAGATTCAAGTCCTTGTTTTTGATGTCGGCGAGCCATTCCGGCAGCACGCACACGCCACGGTTGAGGGCGGTCATTTGCAGCATGATTTCGAGTGATTCGATGGGTTTCAGTTGCGCCGGTTCGAGGTGCGCGGGGGTGAGGAAATGCGTGAGAATATCGAGCCGTTCCAGCGGCACTGGGAAGGTCAGTAGCGTTTCCTTGCTCAAAAGCTCCGGCGTTATTTGCGGTAAATCCGCCAGGGGATGATCGGGCGCTACCAATAGAACTAACTGATATTCCGCGAGGATTTCGTACGCGATGTTGTCTTTTCGCACCAGGTCGGGTGTGATCAACACGTCGATGTGGTGATTCAGCAAGCCTTCCAGACCGGAAAATTGAAATTTCTGCACGATGTCGACGTCGATGCCGGGCATTTGTCGCATGTACTGGCCGATCATGCCGGTGAGCCATTCGAAGCAGGGGTAGCATTCCACGCCGATGCGCAAAATGCCTTGCCGGCCTTCGCCGTAAGCTTGGAGGGTTTTTTCGGTTTGTGACAAGACCGGCAACACTTGATTGGCGGTTTCCAATAGCAGCAACCCCGCCTGAGTCAGGCGTAAATTCCGGCCTTCGCGCTCCCACAACTTGACGCCGAGTTTTTTTTCCAGATAACTAATTTGGTGCGATAACGCCGGTTGGCTCAGGCACAACGCATTGGCGGCTTCTGTCAAGGTACCATTGGCATGCAGCGCTTGGATGATTTTGAGGTGGCTGTGTTCGATCATGTATGAGAAAACCTTATTGGAATGTTAAATCTTATCATTATTATTTATTAATTGTCCTTCGTACAATAGCGCCACTTTGAATAACGATGAATGGTGGTGGAACGATGGTAACGACACATAACCTTGGTTTTCCGCGAATTGGAAGAAGCCGTGAATTAAAATTCGCGTTGGAAGCCTACTGGAAAGGCGAGCAAACCGAACACGCTTTATTGGAAACGGCGGATACGCTCAGGCAGCAGCATTGGCAGGATCAATCGCAACTGGATTGGATCCCGGCCGGGGATTTTTCATTATACGATCACGTACTGGATACCAGCTTCATGCTCGGTAACATTCCCGAACGAGTCAGCGCCTTGGCAGGAACCGAACTGGATCATTATTTCCGCGTCGCCAGGGGCCGCTCGCCTGCCGACAAATCGGCTTGCGGTTGTGTTCACGCCGGTGAAATGACGAAATGGTTCGATACCAATTATCATTACATCGTGCCGGAGTTTGCCGGCGATACGCGCTTTTCTTTGAATGCCAGTCGCTTGCTCGACCAAATCCGGCAGGCGCAGCGCATTCATTCGCAGGTCAAGCCGGTGATTCTGGGGCCGGTCAGCTATTTGTGGCTGGGTAAATCCAGAGATGGCAGCGATAAACTCGAGTTGCTCGGCGCGTTGCTGGCGGTTTATGCGCAATTGTTGAGCGAACTCAAGAGCGCCGGTATCGACTGGGTACAAATCGACGAGCCGGTGCTGGTGATGGAGCTAGCGGAACCGTGGAAACACGCATTGCGGCAAGCGTATTTTCAACTGCAAGCGACACAAGCGAAACTGCTGTTGACGACTTATTTCGGGCAACTGCAAGACAATTTGCAACTGGCGTGTGAACTACCGGTTGCAGGCTTGCATCTGGATGCGGTCAGCGCACCGGATGAAATCGCCAAAGTGATCGATTGGTTGCCGGCGCATAAAATTCTGTCATTGGGCATTGTGAATGGCCGCAATATCTGGAAAACCGATCTGACCGCGACGTTGGATTGGCTGGAACCGGTGCACGATCGCTTGCAAGACCGGTTGTGGCTGGCGCCGTCGTGTTCGTTGCTGCATGTTCCGGTCGATGCCGCGAGCGAGATCAAGCTGGATCGCGAGATCCATTCGTGGCTGGCGTTTGCAGTGCAAAAACTGCACGAAGTGGCGATATTGGCAAAAGCACTGAATCATGGCCGGGAAAGCGTTGCGGGCGTGTTGCGGAACAATCAGGCTGCGATCGTCAGCCGCTGGCAATCAAGCCGCGTGCATCAGCTACCAGTCAAAGCACGCTTGCAGGAAGTTACCAATGCGCTGGGTAATCGCCATTCACCGTATGCGCAGCGTGCCATCGTGCAGCACAATCGATTCCGCTTGCCGCTGTTTCCGACCACGACCATCGGCTCGTTTCCGCAGACGCAACAAATCCGGCAAACACGCCGGGATTATCGCGCCGGTCAGTTGACGGATGCGGATTACCGCCAAGCCATGCAACAGGAGATCGAACGCTGTGTGCGCGAGCAGGAAATGTTGGGATTGGATGTGCTGGTGCACGGCGAGCCTGAACGCAACGATATGGTGGAATATTTCGGCGAGCATCTGGACGGTTTCGCGTTTACCCAGTTCGGCTGGGTGCAATCGTACGGTTCGCGTTGCGTCAAACCGCCGGTTATTTTTGGTGATGTGTCGCATGGCCAGCCGATTACCACCGAATGGATTCAATACGCCCAATCGCTTACCAGTAAGCCGATGAAAGGCATGCTGACAGGCCCGGTGACGATGCTGAACTGGTCGTTTGTACGCGACGATCAGCCGCGGTCGGAGACCTGTTTGCAATTGGCACTGGCGATACGCGATGAAGTATTGGCGCTGGAACAAGCCGGTATCCGCATGATTCAAATCGACGAAGCAGCGTTGCGGGAAGGCCTGCCGCTGCGGAAAGCGCAGTGGAATAATTATCTGGATTGGGCGATCCGGGCGTTCCGCATCGCCGCCAACGGCGTTGCCGACCAAACCCAAATTCACACGCATATGTGTTATTCTGAATTTAATGACATCATTGAAGCGATTGCACGCATGGACGCGGATGTCATTACCATTGAAACTTCCCGTTCGGCGATGGAATTACTCGATGCTTTCGATCGCTTCCAATATCCGAACGAAATCGGGCCGGGTGTGTACGATATTCATTCGCCCAATATTCCGTCGGTCGATTCGATTGTGCAGTTACTGAAAAAGGCTGCACAGCGGATTCCACCCGAACGGCTCTGGGTGAACCCGGATTGCGGGCTGAAAACCCGGACCTGGGAAGAAGTGAAACCGGCGCTCAGCAATATGATCACCGCCAGCCGGCAGCTTGCCAATCAATTGAGCCGCGCGGCTGCCAGCTAAATTTGACTTGCCGGTGTTATTTAGCGATGATATGCAACACTTTATCCATCATGGTTTAAAAGGAGTAAACATGACAACCAATACCCTACTCAAACAAAAAATCAGCGCCATCATTAACGAAAAACATTTACTCAAACATCCTTTTTATGTGGCTTGGACCGAAGGCAAACTGACCAAGGAGCAATTGCGTCACTATGCCGAGCAGTATTTTTACAATGTGCTGGCTGAACCGACCTACTTGAGCGCGGTGCATTTCAACACCCCGCATATTCACTCTGAAACCAACAGCGGTGACATCAGCGTGCGCCAGGAAGTATTACGCAATCTGATCGATGAAGAGCATGGCGAGAAAAATCACCCGGCGTTATGGAAGAATTTTGCGTTTGCACTGGGTGCGAACGATAAAATCCTGGCCA
The DNA here is from genome assembly GCF_054188085.1 of Nitrosomonas limosa. Taxonomy (NCBI): domain Bacteria; kingdom Pseudomonadati; phylum Pseudomonadota; class Betaproteobacteria; order Nitrosomonadales; family Nitrosomonadaceae; genus Nitrosomonas; species Nitrosomonas limosa. Next base: position 16,178 of record NZ_CM135180.1, read on the forward strand.
ATACAGCGGCATTGCCATCCACCGAGAATCTGGTCAATACATTCCGCGACATTTGCCTGAATCGTCCGTTCTATGCCGGATTGGCCGCATTGCACGCGTTTGAATCGCAAGTGCCCGATATCGCGGCAGTAAAAATCGATGGACTGGCAAAATTCTATGGCATGACGAATGCGGATGATTACGAGTTCTTCTCGGTTCACCAAAAAGCCGATATTTATCACTCACAAGCCGAATGGGCAATCATTGAACGCTTTGCCGATACCCCGGAAAAACAAGCCGAAGTGCTGGCCGCAACCAAAGAAGCTTGCGATGCGCTGTGGGGCTTCCTCGACGGTATCCATGAAACCTATTGCAGCAATCTGATTTGCGAAGAAAAAACTGCTGCAACTGTTCACTAAGCGAACAAAACCTTCGCAAGTTTTTGGCAAGTCTGGCGTGAAGCCAGGCTTGCTGCAACCAACAATCCTACCTTTAATCAATCCCGCGGTTTTTGAATCCTAATTCAACCGCATCAATCATCATCGCCGCGACATCGAATCCAGTTTGCTGAGTGATTTCCTGCATGCCGGTCGGGCTGGTGACATTGATTTCCGTCAGATAATCGCCAATTACGTCGAGACCGACGAGCATTAAACCCCGCCGGGCGAGTTCCGGACCGAGTGATTCGGCGATTTCCCTATCTCGTTGCAACAGTGGTTGTGCCACGCCGGTACCGCCGGCGGCCAGATTGCCGCGTGTTTCGCCCGGCTTGGGGATGCGCGCCAGGGCATAGGGAACCACCTGACCAGCAATCAGCAGTATGCGTTTGTCCCCTTGCGCAATCTCTGGAATGAAGCGCTGCGCCATGATGGTGCGGGTGCCATAGTGCGTCAACGTTTCGATGATGACGCTGAGATTATGGTCGGCGCTATGAACCCGGAACACACTGGCGCCGCCCATGCCGTCGAGCGGTTTTAGGATGATATCCTGGTGTTCGTTAAGAAATTCCCGGATCAACCGCGGTTGACTGGTGACCAGGGTCGGCGCGGTGAATTGCGTAAACTGCGTGATGGCCAGTTTTTCATTATGGTCACGGATGGCTTTCGGGCTATTGATAACGTACGCTCCCTGACTTTCCGCCAGCTCCAGTAAGTAGGTGCTGTATACATATTCCAGATCGAAAGGCGGGTCTTTGCGCATCAGCACCGCATCAAAAGCATGCAAGGGGGCTGGTGTTAAATCACCAATCTGGTACCAATGACCATTGGTTTGAGGCGTGCCGGATAACGTTAATGCTCGTGAGAAACCGGTTACGGTATTATTGATCAATGCGATATCGTGCTGGTAAATCACATCAATCGAATATCCCCTGGTAATTGCTTCGCAGATCATTGCATAACTGGAATCCTTGGTGGTTTTGATCGAATCCAGTTGATCAATGATGAAGGCGAGTTTCATGCTGGCACGGGTGCGGGTTGCTGAGGATGTCTGTCCGGATCGGTCTGTTCCAGTTCGAGGGCAGCCGCCAGTAAAGCGAGACGAGCGACCACACCATAGGCATAAAAGCGATTCGGGATGATATTGGGTTGCGCGGCATCCGCTTCCAGGCAAGAAGTTTCAAACGCCAGCGGTACAAAATGCATACCCGGCGCATTCAAGTTTTCATCGATGCCACGACCGGTATGCACCCGGTAAAAGCCGCCGACGACATAACGGTCTATCATGTAGACGACGGGTTCCGCCACTGCCTGGTTAATCGTTTCAAAGGTATATACGCCTTCTTGCACCAGTACATGCGACACTTGCAAGCCTTCTTTGACGACAGCCATCTTGTTGCGTTGTTTGCGATTGAGGCTATAGATATCTTCGCCGCTTTTAACCGTCATGATGCCCATGCCATACGTGCCGGAATCCGCTTTGACAATTACGAAAGGGTCTTCTTTGACCCCGTAGTGTTGATATTTTTTGCGGATGACGGACAAAATCCGGTCAATCGCTGCGGCGACGCATTCCACCCCTTGTTTTTCCATGAAATTGATTTCTCCGCATGAGGTGAAACGCGGGTTGATTAGCCACGGATCAATACCGATCAAATCGGCAAACTCCTGGGCTATTCGATCGTATGCAGCGAAATGATTGGATTTTTTGCGCGTTGACCAGCCGGCATGCAACGGCGGAATGACGGTTTGTTGCAATCCTTGAAGGATGTCGGGAATACCGTTTGATAAATCATTGTTGAGCAACACGGCGCAAGGATCAAAGTTCTCAGTTCCCAATTTATTGTCTTTGCGGACAATCGGTTCCAGCGTAATTGATTGGCCATCCGGCAAATCGAAGCGGGTCGCTTTCGTCACTTCGGGGAGCAGCGTACCGATACGCACGTTTAATCCAGCGCGTTGCATGATATTTTGCAGCGTGGCGACATTCTGCAAATAAAAAATATTGCGTGTATGGTTTTCCGGAATCAATAAAATGCTGTGCGTTTCCGGACAGATCTTTTCAATCGCGCTCATCATGGCTTGCACGCAAAGCGGGAAGAACTCCGGGTTGAGATTATTAAAACCGCCCGGAAACAAGTTGGTGTCAACGGGTGCTAGCTTAAATCCGCTATTGCGCAGATCAACCGAACAATAGAACGGGATTGCATGTTCACGCCATTTCTTGCGTAACCAATGTTCAATCATTGGCATGGCGTTGATGATGCGATTTTCTAATTCAAGGATGGGTCCGCGTAGTGCAGTTGAAAGATGGGGTACCGGCATTGTGATCAGGATGATTAATAGACTTTCATTATAGCATCTTGTTTTGTGTCGATTGTGGCCCGCCCGATCCTGCAGTATCTTTACGCCTTTATTCTAATTAACTGCTTTCATTATGTTCGATCCATTGCAACCTGTTCTGATTTTGCTGGCCGTCGCCGTATTGGCAGTGGTGGTGTTTCGTCTATTGCGCCTGCCGCCGATGCTGGGTTACTTGTTGGCCGGCGTTTTGATTGGTCCGCATGCATTAGGATGGATCGCGGATAACGATGAGACTCGGCATTTGGCAGAGTTTGGCGTGGTTTTTTTGATGTTCAGCATCGGTTTGGAATTCAGCTTGCCTAAGCTCGTCGCGATGAAGCGCATCGTGTTCGGTTTTGGTACAGCGCAAGTTACTGTGACGATTGCGGTGGTGATTGTCGTTGCGTGGATATTCCATTTGGATTGGCGTATTGGGCTGATACTCGGCGGCGCTTTGGCGATGTCGTCCACTGCGATTGTGAGCAAGATGCTGTCTGAACGGGCCGAGCTTAATTCGCTGCATGGCAAACAAGTGATTGGCGTTCTGCTGCTGCAGGATTTGGCGGTAATCCCGTTGCTGATTATCGTCCCTGCCCTGGCCGTTCAGGCAAATACAGAGGCGGATGATTTCACCGCTATGTTGATGCTAGCGATGTTGAAAGTAATCGTTGTCTTAATGTTTGTTTTTTTTATTGGGCAGAAGTTGATGCGCCGGTGGTTCCACCTGGTGGCCCGGCAAAAGTCTTCGGAATTGTTTGTGCTCAATGTGTTGCTGATCACATTAGGGCTGGCGTGGATCACGCAAATGGCGGGTTTGTCGCTCGCGTTGGGAGCATTTTTAGCCGGTATGTTGATTTCCGAAACCGAGTATCGCTATCAAGTGGAAGACGATATCAAACCTTTCCGGGATGTGCTGCTGGGGTTGTTTTTTGTCACCATCGGCATGTTGCTGGATTTGCAAGTAGTCCTGGATAATTTTGTTTGGGTATTTGTCATCTTGCTGGCATTGACGGTTCTAAAAATCGCGATTGTTGCCGGTTTGTCGCGCTTGTTTGGGGCCAGCACCAGTGTTGCGCTCAGAACCGGGCTGAATTTAGCGCAAGCGGGCGAATTTGGTTTTGTGTTATTAGCGCAGGCGAATGAAATCGCATTGATTGAAAATTCGGTGCTGCAGCCGGTGTTGGCTGCGATGGTCATTTCGATGTTCTTGGCGCCATTTTTCATCGAATATAGCGATGCGATGATTCAACGGTTTTATAGTTCCGATTGGATGCATCGCGCGATGCAGATTACTTCGATCGCCGCGCAAACCATGGCGGCGCAAAGTCACGTGATTATTTGCGGCTACGGACGCGGCGGTCAAAGCATCTCCCGCATTTTGGAACAGGAAAGTATCCCTTTTATCGCGCTGGATCTCGATCCGTATCGCATTCAGGAAGCAACCCGCGCCGGTGAGTCGGTGGTGTATGGCGATGCAGCGAGGCGGGAAGTATTGATCGCAGCAGGCCTCATGCGTGCGAAAGTGCTTGTCGTGAGTTATTCCGATACCGTATCCACGTTGAAAATTCTGAAGCATGTGCACGAATTGCGCCCGGATCTGGCAGTTGTCGTCAGAGCCCAGGATGACACCAATATTGATCTATTGAAAGAAGCAGGCGCAACCGAAGTTGTTGCCGAGATCATGGAAGGCAGTTTGATGCTGGCTTCGCACGCGCTGATGTTTGTTGATGTATCCTCCGTGCGTATCTTGCGCCGGATACGGGAAATCCGGGAACAACGCTACAGCCTGCTGCGCGGATTTTATTATGGTTCGGATGAGATGGACGATGGTAACGAAAAAAATTCTCCGCGTTTGTTAACCATTACGATACCGCCGGATGCCGCAGCCATTAACAAGACTTTAAAGGATATCGATCTTGCCGTCGAAGTGACTGCGGTACGGAGACGCAATATCCGTGGGCCACTGCCGACGGATGAAACGCGGCTGGAGTCAGGTGACGTGATTGTGCTGAGGGGAACGCAAGAAAATCTGGCGGCTGCGGAGATTAAATTATTGCAAGGTTAGACAATATTTTAAGCTGGAAAAATGAAATTTAAAATAGCAAATCCCTATTGGCATTGTGACTTTTTATGAAAAGATTTCAGTCATTTACAGCATTTAAGAATGGACAGTGCGGCGAAGAAAGTGTATATTCGCGGTTCCGCCCTTTGCTCTTTTTGAAGGGCAGGTGTTGGGCAGTCGATGATTGCATCAACAAAAAATGGCGCAAAAATAAAGCGCAAAGTTCATCTTATATGGAGGGAGATATGATTAAAGCTGTTCAAGCAATGGTTGGTTTAGGATTGCTCTGTTTCGGTGCGACACAAGCTGTAATGGCTGCAACGGACATTTCTAAATTACCGCGTGTAAAACAAGAACTGGTAGCTCCGCCGAATGTACCGGCACACGAGCAAGTTTCAAAAGGTCCAAAAGTTGTTGAAGTAACTATGGAAACCGTTGAAAAGCTGATCGAAGTAGCTCCAGGTGCAAAAGTTTGGGCACTGACTTTCAATGGTAGCGTTCCTGGTCCGCTAATCGTTGTTCACGAAGGCGATTATGTTGAACTGACTTTGAAAAATCCAAAATCAAGCACATTAGCGCATAACGTAGACTTCCATGCTGCTACCGGCGCATTGGGTGGTGCAGGTTTAACGCTGGTTCAACCGGGTGAAGAAGTTGTGTTGCGTTGGAAAGCAATTAAACCAGGCGTATTCGTTTATCACTGCGCTCCTGGTGGAACCATGATTCCATTCCACGTTATTTCTGGTATGAGTGGCGCTATCATGGTATTGCCAAAAGGCGGCCTGAAAGACGAAAAAGGCAAACCATATCGTTATGACCGTGCATACTACATCGGTGAACAAGATTTCTATTTGCCGAAAGACAGCAGCGGCAAATTCAAAGAATACGGCTCACCAGCTGAAGGCATGGCTGATATGCTGGAAGTCGCTAAAGGACTTATCCCAACTCACGTAGTATTCAACGGTGCAGTTGGCGCCATCACTGGCGATAACGCATTGAAAGCTAATGTAGGTGAAAAAGTTCTGTTTATCCACTCACAAGCTAACCGTCCTTCCTATCCGCACTTGATCGGTGGACACGGTGATCTGTATTGGGTAGGCGGTTCATTCAGCGATGTACCTCTGACCAGCCAAGAAACCTGGTTCGTGCCAGCAGGTGCCGCAGTTGCTGCAGCTTATCAATTTCATCAACCTGGTTTGCATGTATACCTCAGTCATAACCTGATTGAAGCGGTATTACTGGGTGCTGCTGCTCATATGACCGTTGAGGGCAAATGGGATGATGACATCATGACTCAAGTTAAAAAACCAGCCAGCTATGATGCAAAAGCTGCAATGGACCACTAAGATTTGATTTAGTGTAACTTACAGTCATTATCAGAGGCCTCAACCAATCCCGGTTGAGGCCTTTTGTTTTTCAGTGTTTAAATTTCCAGATCCCATCATGTCGATTAAATCGCATATCCGGACAATTCCGCATTATCCGCATCACGGCATTATGTTCCGTGATATTACAACCTTATTGAAAGATCCGGTCGGGTTACACACGACGATTCAGGAGATTGCGCATCGTTATGAAGCAGCGGCGATTGATAAGGTCGCCGGTATCGAGTCGCGTGGTTTTATTATTGGCGCACCGGTCGCCTATCAACTCGGCAAGGGATTTATACCGATTCGAAAGCGAAACAAGCTACCTGCGGAAACAGTCGGCAGAGATTATCAATTGGAATATGGCAGCGACCGGATTGAAATTCATGTGGATGCCATTCAACCGGGAGACCGGGTGTTGCTGGTCGATGACTTGATTGCCACAGGCGGAACCGCGGAAGCGGCTGCCGGACTGATTACGGATATGGGCGGCATCGTGGTTGAATGCTGCTTTGTGATCGACTTGCCGGACGTCGGCGGGCGGGTGCGGCTAGAGAACCTCGGTCACAAAGTATTCGCGCTGTGTGAATTTGCCGGCGGCTAATTTCCGGAAGTGAGCGCAACGGAGATTCATACAATCTCAAGCTTGCCGCAATGCGGTCAGTAGTTTTTCGTGAATCCCGCCGAACCCGCCGTTGCTCATGATCAAGATATGATCGCCCGGACGTGCAATGATTGCGATAGCTTGAACGAGTTGATTCAAATCGTCGCTGCAATGCGCTTTATTATTCAATACAGCCATCGTGTTTGCCGCCCATTGCGAATCCTTTGTGAAGCAAAAAACTTGGTCGGCGGTTTGCAGGCTGGCGGCGAGTTGATGCTTCCAAACCCCCATTTTCATAGTATTTGAGCGTGGCTCCAGGACTGCGATAATTCTTGCCTGATCGACGTGTGCTCGCAGGCCATCCAAGGTCGTTTGAATGGCAGTCGGGTGATGGGCGAAATCGTCATAAATGGTAATGCCGTTAACTATACCGCGCATTTCCATTCGGCGCTTCACGTTTCTGAATTGTGCTAACGCTTCGAGCCCGATATTCACCGATACTCCCGCATGTCGAGCAGCGATCAGCGCTGCAAGCGCATTCATCCGATTGTGCTCGCCCAGCAAATCCCATTGCAAGGAGCCTTGATAAGTGGCCCCCAGATAAACCTCGGTGTTTTTTTCGTGCAATCGCGTATGCCAGCCGGGTTCAGTACCGAAGTACTCAACCGGCGTCCAGCAGCCTTGTTCCAAGACATCTTGCAGATTGCTGTCTGTTCCGTTGGCGGCAATCAGGCCGTTATTGGGAATAATCCTCACCAGATGATGAAACTGCCTTTTGATGGATTCGATATCCGGGAAAATGTCGGCATGATCGAATTCAAGATTGTTTAAAATGGCTGTTCTCGGGCGATAGTGAACAAATTTTGAACGTTTATCAAAGAATGCCGTGTCATATTCGTCGGCTTCAATGACAAAGAACGGTGAAACTTCCGTAGCACATAATTCGGTCCGAGATGAGGGTGGCGACAGGTTTCCGATGCGTGCCGATATGCCGAAATTTTCCGGGATACCGCCAATCAGAAATCCCGGGTTTAAACCGGCGTAGTGCAAGATCCAGGCCAGCATGGAGCTGGTTGTGGTTTTGCCATGCGTACCGGCAACCGCGAGGACCCAGCGTTTTCTGAGAATATTGTCTGACAGCCATTGTGGACCCGAAACATAGGGTAAGTTGCGGTTGAGAATTGCTTCCATTAATGGGTTGCCGCGCGTGATCACATTACCGATCACAAATAGGTCCGGCTGGATGTTAATTTGCTCGGGCGAATAGCCAGCGATCAATTGAATACCCTGTGATTCAAGCTGCGTGCTCATCGGCGGATAAACATCTTGATCGCAACCGGTAACAGTGTGCCCGGATTCGCGCGCGATGGCGGCAATACCGCCCATGAAAGTGCCACAGATTCCAAGAATATGAATGTGCATGCTCGATTTTGTAAGAATGATTGCGTGAAGTAAAAAATACGATTATGAATGTCATTCGTTCAGGATTATAGTTTATCCGTGTCATGCCCGGAGAATGTTTGAGGAGTATGGATGTGCATCGATCAGGCAGGTAAATGTTATGGCATTATCTTTCTGTAACTTATTGGTGAAACTATGCGATTAGCCGATCAATCTTATCGTGGACGATTTGCGCCGTCACCGACCGGACCACTGCATTTCGGCTCACTGGTTGCTGCGGTAGGCAGTTATCTCGACGCAAAATCTCAAAATGGGAAATGGTTGGTCAGGATCGAAGATATTGATTTGCAGCGTACGATACCTGGAGCAGCGAACGAAATTTTAACGGCACTGGAAGGTTTTGGATTTGAGTGGGATGAAGAAGTGGTTTATCAGAGTCGGCGCACGGATGTCTATTCGAATGCAATGAATATTCTGGAGCAGCGTGATCTCGTCTATCCTTGCGCATGTTCAAGAAAGGAAATTGCAGATTCCAGCATCCGCGGTTTAAGCGGTCTGATTTACCCGGGAACATGCCGGCACAATCCACCGCACGGAAAAAAATCTTATGCCATGCGGATACGAGTGACCGATGCAATAATTTCGTTTTCCGACCGAATCAAAGGCCGGTATTCGCAAAAATTGAGCCGTGATATTGGCGATTTCGTATTGCGCCGGGCGGATGGAATCTTTGCTTATCAATTAGCTGTGGTGATAGACGACGCGATGCAGCATATTACCCATGTGGTGCGCGGCGCCGATCTTCTCGATTCAACGCCGCGCCAAATTTTCCTGCAGCAAGTGTTGGGCTATCCAACGCCGGCGTATATGCATTTGCCGGTAGTAACAAATCTGCACGGTGAGAAACTCAGCAAGCAAACCAACGCGATGCCGGTTGATGTCGCGGATGCATTACCGCTATTGGTCAAAGCCTCACATTTTCTGGGGCAGCAGCCGCCACCGGAACTGTTGCAGGGAGATGTTACTTCTTTTTGGCAATGGGCCATACAGAACTGGCAAGTAGCTTCTGTACCGGGCTGATAATCGGTATGGATCTTTAAAGGATTTCTAAGCCGCTGGTTTGAGATTTATGCTAGTCTGTATCGCTGGAATTGACTTTGCAGCTTGTAGAATGAGGAATGACTGTGGCTTTCTTGCCGTTTAATATCGCAAAAAATAAGCAATTAAAGGTGGTCATCGCCGGAGGCGGCTATGCCGGGCTGGCGGCATTAACGAATCTTTTGCAGTTTGCCCCGGATACGGAAATCACAATCATTGATCCGCGGTCGCATCACATCAAAATAACGCATTTGCACGAAACGTTCCGATATCCCTTATCGGACTTGCTGGTTCCTTTTGAAACCATAGAAAAACGCTACGGTTGCAGGCATATTCAAGCTTCTTTGCAGATTGATCCGGAAGCTTTGCAAAGCTATCAAGAGAAAAACCAGTTGGTGGTCAATGATGAGGCGATTGAATTTGATTATCTGATCATCGCTGCGGGTTGTGAAAGTAAAGCCGTTGATTCGGAAAAACCTTCAAATGTACTGACTTTGAGCGATTTTATGGAGTCCAGCGGCGCCGATTTGTTGTCAACCAGGTTGAATAATCGTGATTGGCCGGCACCATCGATTACCGTTATTGGCGGGGGCGCAACCGGCATTCAGTTTCTTTTTGAGATCAGGCAATACCTTCTTCGCGTCAATAGAAAAGTCAAATTAACCTTGGTTCATTCAGGGAAGCACGTGCTAGAGCAATTCCCCGGCGGTTTTGGCACTTACGTCGAGTCGCGCATGGACGATATGGGCATCGACTTCTATCCGAACACTTATTTCTGTGAACAGCAGGCAGAGCAAGTTTTATTGACTGACAAAGAAACAAAAACGCAAATAGTGCTATCATCCAATTTGGCAATTCTATTTTTGGGCAAGAAGCAACAGAATACCTTCTCTGCCAACGCATTTGGGCAGATTCTTGTTGACCAGGAGCCATTGCACAATATTTTTATAGCTGGAGATTGTTCGCAGTTTCAATCGCTGGGCTCGAATACTCTGACCGCACAATCGGCGGTTAGGAAAGGTAAACTGGTAGCACGTAACATTCTAAGGCACGCTGGCTTTCCAGGGTTTCTTGAACCCTATCTTCATCATGAGTTAGGGTATGTCGTGAGTCTGGGGGCCGCGGATGCAGTCGGATGGCTGGTTGCGGAAAGCAACATCATCACCGGCATCCCTGCCTTAACCATTAAAGAGCTAGTAGAAGCGCAATATGACTTATTATTGGCAGGAATCGATACGTACGTCGTTTAGATTATCCTGCGGGAGACATAATATGCTTGGTTTGTTCAAAGATAATCCGGTGGTTGGCAAAGCCAGCACAATCATCAAGAGTCCGCCCGATAAACTTTTCGATTTTATCGGAAATAATCTGCTCACCAACTATCCGCGATGGTCACCGGAAGTTAAGGAATTGGAAAAAATCACCGATGGTCCGGTCAAATTGGGAACGGTATGCCGGCAGGTGCGGATCGATCAGGGGAATCGCTCGGAGTCGACATTTAAAGTCAAAGTATTCGATAACGGATCACGCATTTGTTTTGAGGGTGTTTCCAATCCCTACCGGTGCGATTATTTGATTGAACCGGTCAATTCATTGGATAGTCGCATTACGTTCATTTTTGAGTTGCTCAGTCTGGATTTACATGTAAGACCTTTTGAGAAACTGGTACGCATTGCGGTGCAAGATGGTACTGAAAGAACCGTTATGAATATTAAAAAATTAATCGAAGCAGAGCAGGCCAGTTCAAATTAATCAGTCATGATTGTGCCTTAGTAAACGAATTTTTGGTTAACCTGGAGAAAAATCATGGATTTTATCGTTGAAAAAGACCCTGGATTAATTCCGCAAGTATTGTCCAAGATTCTTGACTCATGTGTGAATGGGGTAACGTTGGCCGATCCGGATCAAGAGGACATGCCCTTGGTGTATGTCAACAAAGCCTTCGAGCAAATCACCGGTTATACGCTGGAAGAAACGGTTGGAAAGAACTGCCGCTTCTTACAAGGCAATGAACATGATCAAGCGGCCGTTCAGCAATTGCGCGACGCGATAAAAAATAAAAAACCCGTGGAAGTAGTGCTGCGCAATTACCGTAAAAACGGAGAACTGTTTTATAACCATCTGTTGGTATCTCCGCTCTTCGATTCACACGGCAATCTGCTTTATTTTCTCGGCGTGCAGTTCGACATCACACCGCGGATACGTGCCGAAGAAGAAATTAAATCACTCAAAGAGCAGTTGGCCGCACTTAAAAAATAAACTTTCTGATACATGGTTGCCGAAGGTTGCGGGCTGAAGCCGGTAACATTATCGTTCGGCTTGGTCTATGCCTATTCGATCGACCGGAGCGATGCTCGCGCCATCGCAAAAAAACTTGCTGCGGCCGATCAAACGGTTTGTGATGCGTAAGGAGCGTTATGAGTTGTTTGAACGCAGGTAAGTTTTTAGATTCCTGCTATTTCTAATTCTGTAGAATACAAACAAGGCGCAAAGCAACTCGCAGGGATTGATTCGATACTTAGAAAACTTTATTCTTCAGTAAAGTAATCTGTATCAATTCGCTTAATCTCGTATGTTGCTTTTACAGATACGCCAAGATTATGTTCGATCATATACTCCGACAACTGTGTGCCATCGATAAGTACCACTCGCGGATCAATATGGGATACATAGTCACGGGCATCTTGGGAGAATGTTCCCGTAGTAAGGAATACTCCTTTCCGGGCTCTTTTTCCATGTAATGCGCCCACGAATTTCTGGATTTCTGGACGTCCGACATTGCCAGTCCAACGCTTAGCCTGTATGTAGATAGCTTCTAATCCGAGGCGATCTTCACTGATGATTCCATCGATGCCTTCATCACCCGATCTGCCGATGGCGCTACCAGCTGCTATGCGATTGCGACCATATCCCATTTTGAGCAGTAATTCCACAACCAGCTTTTCAAAAAAAGCGGGTGTGCATTGTTTAATATGCTCAAGGAGCGAATTAGCCAGTTCTTCGTTTATGCTTTGATAAGATTGTTCTAGTAATTCTTCGGGTGTTTCTGAGATTTCTGGCGAGAAAGCGATTTTTTGTTCGGTTTTATTTGTTTTCGTGGGTGTTCGAAATGCTCTGAATTTTTCAAACTGAACCAAAGATGAGATTGTGATTTTGTTTGGTTTTGTACCCAAAAGTGTTTTTCCTTCAGTGGTAACTTGGAATTTGCCTCTTTCTGGGGAAAAAAGAAGCCCAGCTTGTTCCAAGTATACTTTTGCCCATGCAACTCGATTATCAAATCTACGCTGTCTCCCACTAGGTAAGAGTTCTGCGATTTCGTCGCTGGTTAAAGCAAAAATTGTAGTGAGATGCTTACGAGCATCACTCAATGTTCGTACTTTTCCGTCACTAGCAAAATGAAGCAAAGGGAGCATGAGCGTTTGAAAATCGGGAATGGGCATATTATTTTCCTAAACAGATTTATATTTCCTTGATAGCGCAATATGTTATGTCAAGTTGTTTAATAGATTATTTCGATATTACTAATCTGAAAATGCCCATCCAGTGATTCCAGCAAATCATCATGCAAATACACCCGCCAATCGTTTCCCAATTCCAATTCACTGCAGGCCGATTCATTACGGTACAGGAGCGTGACCGGGCAGTAGTTCGCATAATGTTTTTGCGCTTGTGGGGAGAAAGGACTTAACAGCGTCTTGAGACCCGAAATCAAATCGTTTGTTGTGGCATCGCAGCGGATTAACAAGCGTTTGGCGAAGCGCGTGCGGATTCCGGCGAGGTCGTACAGTTGTTCGGCGGTGATGCGCAGTTCGCTGTCTTCTTCGCCATTGTAGGCACGGTTGCTGACCTTCGCTTCAACGATCAGCAATTGATCTTCCTTGAGCCAGGCGCGGTTGGCGTCGAACAGTTCGCTGAAAACCACCACTTCGAGTCGCGCTTTGCCGTCATCGAAGTTGATGACGCCCATGCGGCCGCGGCGCGTCATTTGCACGCGCAGTGAGTGGATGATGCCGGCCAGCAATTGCGGTTCGCGGTTCGGGTTCAGACGGTCAAGGCGAGTGCGGATGAATTGTTTGAGTTCCGGTGCATAGGTGTCAAACGGATGGCCACTGAAGTAATAACCCAAGCTGATTTTTTCCTGGTGCAGTTGTTCCCGTTTGTTCCAGGCTTCGGTTTGTATTAATTGGGTCTGCAAATGCGACTGGCTGTCGAAATCTCCGAACAAATTTGCTTGGTTGCTGGCCTGGCTCTGCTGCTCGGCGGCTTCGATTGCCACCCCGACGGATGCCATCAGGCTGGCACGGTTGGGATTGAGCGTATCGAACGCGCCGACGCGAATCAACGATTCCATGACCCGGCGGTTGGCGATACGACGGTCGACGCGGTTACAAAAATCAAACAGATCGACGAAAATCCCGTCTTGTCCGCGTGCTGCGGTAATCGCATTGATTGCCGATTCGCCGGTGCCTTTGACGGCGCCAAGGCCGAATCGGATGGTTTGGCTGTCGACTGGAATAAAGCGGTAAACGGACTGATTGATATCCGGCGGCAGGATTTTTAAGCCATTGGCGATACTGTCTTCAACAAAGATTTGCACTTTGTCGGTGTCGTCCATGTCGGCGGACAAACACGCCGCCATGAATGCTGCCGGATAATGTGCTTTCAGATAGGCGGTCTGGAAAGCGATTAGCGCGTAGGCAGCGGCGTGCGATTTGTTGAAGCCGTAGCCAGCGAATTTTTCCATCAATCCGAATAGCTCGGTGGCTTTATCTTCGCTCAAACCGTTGGCGACTGCGCCATTGACGAAAATATCCCGCTGTTGCGCCATTTCCTCGACTTTTTTCTTACCCATCGCGCGGCGCAGCAAGTCGGCGCTGCCCAAACTATAGCCGCCAATGACCTGCGCGATTTGCATCACCTGTTCCTGATAAATCATGATGCCGTAAGTTGGCCCGAGAATCGGCTCGAGACGCGGGTCGAGATATTCGATCGTTTTCCGGCCATGCTTGCGGTCGATGAATTCCGGGATCAAATCCATCGGGCCAGGTCGGTACAACGCGACCAACGCGATGATATCTTCGAAACGGTCCGGTTTGGCTTTTTGCAGCAGGTCGATCATGCCGCGCGATTCAAACTGGAAGATTCCGACTGCATTACCTTTGCGCATCAATGCATAAGTTGCTTCGTCGTCGAGCGGTAAAGATTCCAAAGAGAATGGAGGAGCGGACGGATCCTCGTTCGGATGCAATTGGCGGATGTAGTCTACGGCGCGATCCAGAATGGTCAGTGTGCGCAGCCCGAGAAAATCGAATTTCACCAGTCCGATTTTTTCGACATCGTCCTTGTCGAGCTGACTGACAACTGCATCCGCTGATTCGGTGCAGTAAATCGGACAGAAATCGGTGATTTCGCTCGAGGCGATCAAGACACCACCGGCGTGCATACCGATGTTGCGCGTTAGGCCTTCGAGACTTTCCGCCAGCTCCAGCAGATTGCGCACGTCTTCCTCGGCTTCCGCGCGCAAATTGAGCTGCGGTTCGAGCTGGCGCGCTTTTTTCAGCGTCATGCCGATTTCGAACGGTACCAGTTTGGCGAGTTGATCGACAAAGTTATACGGTAAATCCATGACCCGGCCAATATCGCGGATCACTGCTTTTGCCGCCATCGAGCCGAAGGTGGCGATTTGCGATACCTTACCGGTGCCGTAACGCTGCTTGACATAGTCGATCACCAGCTCGCGCCGGTCTTGGCAGAAGTCAATATCGAAATCCGGCATCGAAACCCGCTCCGGATTCAAGAAACGTTCGAATAGTAAATCGTAGCGCAGCGGATCGAGGTCGGTGATGCCCAGCGAGTAGGCGACCAGCGAGCCGGCGCCGGAACCACGTCCGGGGCCGACCGGTACGTCGTTTTGCTTGGCCCAGTTGATAAAGTCGGCAACGATTAGAAAATACCCGGCGAACCCCATCTGGATGATGGTGTTGACTTCAAATTCAAGGCGCGCCAAGTATTGAGGCAGTTTGCCGGTGCGTGTTGGATCATCCGGAAACAGTTGTTGCATGCGTTTGTGCAGACCTGCCGCCGCTTGGTCCCGCAGGTATTGATCGAGGCCTTCGTTGTTGGGGGTTGGAAACAATGGCAAACGATTGATCCCCAATTCCAACACCAGATTGCAACGCTTGGCGATTTCGATGGTATTGGTGAGTGCGCTGGGGATGTCGGCGAATAATTGCGCCATTTCATCCTGGGTTTTGAAATACTGTTGTTCGGTGTAATGCTTCGGGCGGCGCTTATCATCCAGGGTATATCCTTCAGCGATACAGACGCGCGCTTCGTGGGCGCGGTAATCATCGGCATTCAGAAATTGCACGGGATGTGTGGCGACCGCGGGGAGATCGAATGTTTGTGCCAGCATCAGGGTTTGCTGCACGAGCATGGCTTCGTGCGCATGACCGTCGCGCTGAATTTCAAGATAAAACCGATCGGGAAACAAGTCCGCCCATTTGCGAGCCTGAACAGCGGCTTGCTCCGCATTGTTTTGCAGAATGGCGTGGCCGATGTCGCCAAAGCGTCCCCCCGATAGCGCAATGAGTCCCGCCGTGCCAAATTCGTCAGGCTGCAGCCATGTTTCCTTGATTTCAGCCCGGCCATGGTATTGGTTCTCACGATAAGCACGCGATAGCAACCGCGACAGCAGTAGATAACCGGCGTGCGATTGACACAGCAAAAGCAACCGGATCGGTTTGTTGCGGTCGGTTTCGTTGGTGATCCAGACATCGCTGCCAAGAACCGGTTTAACGCCATTTTTGATGGCGCTTTGGTAGAATTTGACCAGTCCGAACAGATTGGCAAGATCGGTTAACGCCAATGCCGGCATTTGATCCGCGACTGCTTTCGCCACCGCATCGGGAATGCGGATTGTGCTATCCAGAATGGAGAATTCGCTGTGCAGCCGCAGATGAATAAAAGCAGGGGTGGTTGGCATGGTGTTACAATCCGGATCAACTGACTCTGTCATTGACTAATCGAACGTTATTTTACCTTATGTTGAAATCACCAGAACTTTTACTTCCAGCCGGTACTTTGGAAAAAATGCGCGTTGCTTATGCTTTCGGCGCTGATGCGGTGTATGCCGGACAGCCGCGCTATTCATTACGCGCGCGTAACAACGAATTTGCATTGGAGCAGATTAAAACCGGCATTACCGAAGCGCATGCAGCCGGGAAAAAGTTTTTTGTCGCCAGCAATATCATGCCGCATAACGCCAAAGTCAAGACATATATGGATGATATGGCGCCGGTTATCGCGATGAAACCGGATGCTTTGATCATGGCGGATCCGGGATTGATCATGATGGTGCGGGAAAAATGGCCGGAAGTGCCGGTTCATTTGTCGGTGCAAGCTAACACCGTGAACTACATGGGCGTCAAGTTCTGGCAGAAAATCGGCTTGACGCGAGTGATACTGTCGCGCGAGTTGTCGCTGGACGAGGTGGCGCAGATTCGCGATCTTTGCCCGGATATGGAAATCGAGGTGTTTGTACACGGCGCACTGTGTATTGCCTATTCCGGACGTTGTTTGTTATCGGGTTATTTCAATCATCGCGATCCGAATCAAGGTACGTGCACCAATTCCTGCCGCTGGGATTACAAAGTGAAAGCAGCGGAGGAAAATCCGAGCGGCGACATTCAAGAGATCGGGAAAATCGACTTCGATTTCGGCCAGGTGATGCAGCAGTCGGAACAATCCGCCTTATCCGGCGGTTGCGGACCGATCGAGCGGCATCCGGCAGCGGATCAAGTCTATCTGATCGAGGAAAAGGAACGGCCTGGTCAACTGATGCCGATCATGGAAGACGAGCATGGCACGTACATCATGAATTCCAAGGATTTACGCGCGGTCGAGCATGTCGAGCGGCTGGTCAGGATCGGTGTGGATTCACTGAAGATCGAAGGGCGTACCAAGTCTCTGTATTATGTCGCGCGCACCGCGCAAGTCTATCGTAAAGCAATCGACGACGCAGTTGCCAATAAACCGTTTGATCCGGCGTTACTGGGTGAGCTGGAGGGCTTGGCTAATCGCGGTTATACCAGCGGTTTTTATCAACGTCACAGCACGCAAGAAACGCAAAACTATTTGCGCGGACATTCCGAATCTAACCGCAGCCAGTATGTCGGCGATGTCACCGGCTTCGATGCGGCCAACGGCCTGGCGGAAATATTGGTAAAAAACCGCTTTCAGGTGGGGGACCGTTTGGAAATCATTCATCCGTCCGGCAATCAAGTGGTCGAGTTAGCGCAGATGCTCGATACTGCAGGGCGGCCGGTTCAGGTTGCACCCGGGAGCGGTCACCGGGTCAAGATACCGCTCGGCAGAAATATGGAAAATGCCTTCGTCGCACGGTTTTTTTAGCATTGATGCTGAAAAAAACTCAGAATTTTTTGTGGCAGCCAATTCAACGTGCCAGGGAACGGTCCTTGCATGAAGCCGGCGTGACCGCCTTCTTCCGGGAATTCCAATAGAACCTCAGCGGACACTTCGTACGGATTCGGCAGCACGGATGCTGGCATGAACGGATCGTTGCGCGCGTTAATCACCAACGTCGGTACTTTGATATGCGGCAGCCACTGTTTGCTGCTCGATTGCCGCCAATAATCATCGGTATCGCGGAAGCCATGCAAAGGGGCGGTCACGATATTGTCGAAATCGTATATTGACGTGCATTTCCTCAACGCCTCGGCGTCAAACAAGCCGGGGAACTGTTGCAATTTCTCGAATGCTTTGTCTTTAAGCGAGTTCAGGAAATGGCGCGTGTAAACCAAGTTGAATCCCTGATCCAATGCTGATCCGGCTGCCGCTAAATCAAGCGGTACCGACACAGTCGCGACGCCGTTAACCAGAGCTTTCGCACTTTCACCTTGTTCGCCTAGCCATTTTAGTAGCGCATTACCGCCGAGCGATACACCGATGACGTAGACCGGTTGCAATGCATCCGGTTGCTGCGTTTGGCGGATTATGCGTCGCAGCATCCAATCGATTTCCTGCGAGTCACCGGCGTGATAGGCGCGCGGCAAGCGATTGGGTGAGCCGGAGCAACCGCGGAAATGGATCACGACGCTGCGCCAACGATATTGGGTCAGATTGTTGATGGCGCTGAGAATGTAGTGACTCGAAGAATCACCCTCAAGGCCGTGGAAAAAAATAACCAACGGTGCTGCATTGGAACCATCGACCCAATCGATGTCAATAAAATCACCATCGTCGAGTTCCCAGCGTTCACGACGGTACTGGTAAAGCGGGGAGGGTTTATTAAAGTAGGGATAGAGTGTTTGTGGATTTCCACCCGGAAGCCACGACGGTGCTATATACGGTTGTGTGTATAAAGGGATAGCAATTTCAGGCATAGATACTTCGTGCAAGTTGGAGGAAAACAAAATTTTCGCAACTATACCTAAATTGTTGCAGATACAAAAATGATCGTGGCCAGTTTTGACTGGCCACGGGTTAGAAATCTAGGATTTATCGAGAAAAACGCGAATATTTTTTTAAATCTTACTCGATTATTTTTTATTCTCCCATTGCAATCAAATTTCTTTCGTTCATGTCCGGACTATGATCTCTCTCGGCTCGATTGCCAGCAATGTTACCGCGATTTGTGACTTTCTTTTTTCCCAGAAGAACAACCGAAGCTGGTTGTTTAAAATCATTATTCGCAACGTTGAAAATGGAAGTTGCGCCAACCAATTCACTGGCTTGTCTTTCCAGAGAAGCGGCAGCGGCAGCGGCCTGCTCAACGAGAGCGGCATTTTGTTGGGTGACTTCATCCATTTGCGATATGGCTTGATGCATTTGGTCGATGCCAGTACTTTGTTCTTTGGATGCTGCGGTGATCTCAGACATTATTTCGGTGACGTGTTGAATGGCACCGACAATTTCATCCATGGTTTTTCCGGCCCGGTCGACCAAGTCGGTACCTTCCGTGACTTTATTAACTGAGTCATCGATCAGCATTTTAATTTCCTTCGCTGCGGTAGCGCTACGTTGCGCAAGATTACGAACCTCAGTAGCCACGACCGCAAAGCCGCGTCCTTGCTCCCCGGCCCGTGCGGCTTCAACCGCGGCGTTCAGCGCCAAGATATTGGTTTGGAAAGCAATGCCATCAATCACGGAGATAATATCAGCGATTTTGCTGGAGCTTTCGCTAATTATTGACATGGTGGTTACAACTTCTTTCATCATACTTCCACCCTTGGCGGTTATATCGCTGGCAGTTTTGGCAAGTTGATTGGCGCTAATGGAATTGTCGGTATTCTGACGTACCGTGGTAGTTAATTCTTCCATGCTGGCTGCCGTTTCTTCCAAAGAAGAAGCTTGTTCTTCGGTGCGCTGCGATAAATCCAGGTTGCCTGCGGCTATTTCCTGGGTTGCCTGACGGACAGATTCGGCGTTTTGTTTTACATCCAGAACGGTTGCTCGTAAATTAACACTCATCTGCAATAGCGCCCTTGATAATTCACCAAATTCATCGGTGCGTTTTATTGTGAATTTATGAGTAAGATCACCGGCGGCCATAGTATTGGCAACGGTAATAGCTTGTTTTAGAGGTGATACGGTGTTTTTTATTAAATCGAAAGCGAAGTAGAACATCAAACCTAACCCGACCAAAGTGATGCCAGCAATCGAATTGCTGAGGGCTGAGATTGAAGATTGTGTAAGGCCCCACCAACCCAATCCGCCAACCGTCATCAAAAATAGCGCAGCGATTGCCATAAAGAGGCAGATGCGTTTACCGACGGTCATTTTAAATAACCTTGATAGTTTACCGATCCAGTCGGTGCGTATGACTTGGCCCTTTTCAATTTTTAAATGCTTAGCTTTGCCTTCGAGAATTTGCCGGTAAACCGGTATGGCTTGATTGATTGCTTCCTGGGATGCCTTGGTGCGAACGGAAAGATAACCGGTTACTGCGCCGTTCTTTATGATGGGAGTTGCATTGGCGGTAATCCAATAGTAATCGCCATTTTTGCGCCGGTTCTTGACGAGGCCTGTCCATGGCTGTCCTTGTTTAAGTGTATTCCATAAGTCTTCGAAGGCTTCAGGCGGCACGTCGGGGTGACGCACGATATTGTGCGCTTTACCGATCAATTCTTCTTCAGGAAAACCGCTGACTTCGATAAATGTCGGATTTACATACGTAATTCTTCCTTTTGTGTCGGTGGTGGAAACGATCAGCGTGTCATCGTTAATGGGATATTCAATGTTTGTAACTGGAAGATTGAGTCTCATGATTAACCTCTTGTAATATTTTTTTGAATCTGACTAACCCTGAGTTTTACGGTTATGGAAGCATAAATATTTTGTCAGTCGTTTCTCTTAATTTTTAAGATATCAAGAAGTTATTGTAGGAATGTTCTTATTATTAAACTTCAGTATTTGTAATTGGTTTTGTAACCATTAACGAAAGCTAGACGCATGTTGATCGAATAATACGATCAATGCGATGTTTTCTGGCGACGCAACCCTAACTTTGTGCAGAATTTTATTAGTGTAAGAATAGCCCGGAAACTTGCCTTATTTTCGTGTGATTGTCGGAAAACTATTTGAATTACTATTAACTTGAAATATTCTCTTCGTGATTGTGTATAGTGAAAAACATATGTGTTTCGTATCAGAATCTAACGCAGTCGTTAGAAAGAACTTTTTCTTGGGTTGTGGGATTGATTAATAAGAAGAATCAAAGAATAAATGGAATCAATCAGAAAAATCCTATATTTTTTAATTTATCAGGCAGATACCATTACGCCCCATGTATCCATAGCATTTGTGATTTGCCCAGTTGCCTAGAATCTTTTAGCGATAAATCTAAGCTTTTCTTTTGAGCAGAGTCAACGACCATGAATTTACGAAATGAATCCGCACGGATGAATGTTTTTATTCCTTTTAGCGGTTTAGCTTCTGCAAGTTTATCTATATCAGAAGCTGAGACTGGCAAACCGGATTCTGGAAGTAATTTTTCAAGAACTCAGTTCGTTTCCAACCTATTTGTTAAGGAAAATGGCTCATTAAAGCTCATCGATTCGGAATATCAGCATCGGTTACAAATTTTGGAATGTCTGTACAAGATTTCGAGCGATATGCTGGTGATTAACTCGATTGATGATTTATGTTACCGATTAATTGCTCATGTGTCTCTGTTATGGCAACCAGATCAGGAAGTCTTTCCTTATTTGGAAATTGGTGATCGATATTTCATTCAAGATGAGACTATGAGGCTATTAGGTAATAAACTGTCTGCTCCAATTAAACTGGGCGGCGAGATCGTTGGCCAATTCGGAATTAATTATAAGCATATAGAATATCCAAACATGGCGAGTTTTAATGTTTCTGACTTTCTTAGCAGTATTGCTGAGGATATCGGAGCTTGGTTACAGAGAAAGAGGCTCCGTGACATGGAAATTGCCTACTTGAATGATGTCAGGATGACGGAGCGAGCAATCAATGAGCACGCAATTATTGCGGTTACAGACTTGTGTGGAAAAATTGAATATGTCAATCAGAAGTTTTGTGCAGTCTCGAAATATTCAGCTGAAGAGTTAGTCGGGCAAGATCATCGGATCATTAATTCAGGCTATCACTCCCGGGATTTTTTTCGTAACTTATGGTCCACAATTTCCAAAGGCAAAATCTGGAAAGGTGAAATCAGGAATCGGGCAAAAGATGGTAGTTTTTACTGGGTTGATACGACTATCATTCCTTTTCTTGATACGAACGGATCTCCTTTTAAATATGTCGCGATACGTACCGAAGTGACGGCACACAAAAAATTGGAAGCAAAAATGGAAGAACAGGTTACAGAATTGGCTCGCTCCAATGATGAGCTTGAACAATTCGCCTATGTCGTTACCCATGATTTGCAGGAACCATTGCGTGCCATCACCAGTTTTGTGCAGTTATTAAAAAAATATTGTAACGAGCGATTGGATGAACGTGCCAACGATTTGATATCTCATGCGGTAGCCGGAGCAAATCGCATGCAGATGCTGATAGACGATTTGTTAACCTATGCGCAAGTAAATGCCAGTCAAGCGATGACTGATATTGACTGTAATCAATTGCTAAGTAATTTGTTGATTGATCTTTCGATTTGTATCGATGAGTGTGAAGCTATCGTCACCTATGATAAGCTTCCCGTGGTTAAAGGGATTCCCTTTCAATTTACGCAATTATTTACTAACTTGATCAATAACGCGCTTAAGTTTAAAAGAGCGCATCCACCTCAGGTACATATTGGTTTCAAGGAAAAACCGGATGAATGGATTTTCTCGGTAACCGACAACGGTATCGGCATAGAGGAACAGCATTTAGATCGAATTTTCAGGGTGTTTCAGCGGTTACATAGCCGCAAGGATTATACGGGTACCGGTATTGGTTTGGCGATTTGTAAAAAAGTAGTTGAATATCATGGCGGCAGGATATGGGTAGAGTCTCGGCCCAGTATCGGGTCGTCATTTTTTTTCTCGGTCCCGAAACGATGATAAATAAGCTATGAGTGATCAAAAAATGAACCGTTCCGGCGTGATTCTAATGGTTGATGATAATCCCACAGATGCCATGTTGGTTAAAGAAGCTTTCGCATGCTCTGATGAAAATACAGAAGTTTTCGTCGCAGAGGATGGTGTTTTTGCGCTGGAGTTTTTAAGAAAGCAAGGTTCATATCTTCAAGTTCCCCGTCCCGATATCATTTTGCTGGATCTCAATATGCCCAGGAAAAACGGTATCGAATTTCTAGCGGAGATGAAAGCGGATTTAGACTTAAGAATTATCCCGGTCATTATTTATACTGCCTCCGCTACAGATCAGGATATTAAATCTGCTTTTCAGAATTACGCGAATGGTTATATCAGGAAATCGGCTAATTTCGATGAGTGTATTGGAATTGCCAAATCAATCAGTGACTTCTGGTTTTCAACATCAATTCTTTGTAAACCATAATCGGGTATGACCGGCTCCGAAATTCATATCTTATTAATAGAAGACAATGAAACCGATGCAATTCTTGTGCAAAGTGATTTGCAACAGGCAATGGGCGATCAAGTTTCCGTTGTTCACGCCGAGCGGCTCAGTTCTGCATTACAGCTGATACAGGAACAATCATTTGATTTGATTTTATCCGACCTCACTTTGCCGGACAGTGATGGCGTTGAAACCATTAATCATTTACGTAAACACGCGGCCAGTATTCCCATTGCGGTATTGTCATTTCGCGACGACGAAAAACTTGCGATCAAATCGATCAAAGCGGGCGCGCAAGACTATCTCGTCAAAGGTAGCTTGACTGAAGGTGTTCTTGCGCGAGTGATCCGCTACTCGATTGAACGCAAGCGTATCGAAGAAGGTATCCGGAAAGCCCAGCAGCGGTTTCAGACCATCTTCGAGAAAGCTCCGCTTGGCATTGCTTTGATAAATTTGCAAAGCGGCAGCTATTATGATGTCAATCCGAGGTATGCAACCATTACCGGCAGAAGCGTGGAAGAGCTTCTTGAAGGCAATCAGTCCGACATTTTTTACCCTGAGGATGTGCTGTCTTATCATAAAGATATTGAACTTTTCATCAAGCAGCGGTCACAGGATTGTAAAATTGAGAAAAGGATTTTACGCCCGGATAAGGCTATTATCTGGATCGAAATGTCGATTGTTCCTTTCGAAATCATAGCTGACAATGAAATATCTTATTTATGTATGATAGAAGATATTACAGAACGCAAGCGTATGATCGAGAATTTGCGGCATTTGACAGCGCATTTGCAGGATGTCAGGGAAGAAGAGAGAACTCGGATTGGCCGTGAAATTCATGATGTGCTGGGAGGAACGTTGACTGTTCTGAAAATGGATTTAGATTGGCTTTCTAAGAAAATCACTGCAGAACCCATGCACGAGCGGATTAAGTCACTCTATCAATTAACCGGGGAAGCGATTGAAACTGCGCGACGGGTATCGGTGAATTTGCGGCCCAATGTACTTGATAATTTGGGGTTGCACGGTGCAATCGAATGGCTGATTAGAGAATTTGAGCAACGAACAAATATCAAATGTAACTTAGAATCCATGGTTGAAAATTTATCATGTCGCAATAAAAGTTACGAGACCAGCATTTTCCGGATTATTCAAGAAATTTTTATAAACATTACGCGACATGCGCAAGCCACTCGGGTCGATATTGAACTGGCTGAAGAAAGTGGTGAAGCGGTGATAACGGTCAGGGATAATGGTGTTGGAATTAAGGAATTTCAAATTCTGAATCCTGAATCCTTTGGAATCATAGGGATGAATGAAAGAGCGCAGCAGCTTGGTGGAAAAATAGAAATTATGGGAATACCGTCGGAAGGGAGTGTCGTAACATTAAGATTGCCGCTTGCAGTGGTGGCAGCCAGTGATGGAGAAAGCATAAATGATTAATGTTCTGATTGCTGATGACCATGCATTGTTTCGAGATGGACTGAGAAGAATTTTTAGCGAAACGGATGACATCGAGGTGATTGCCGAAGCTGTGGATGGTAAAGATATCATCAAGAAAGCACGGGAATTTAAATGGGATGTAGCGTTGCTGGATATCAATCTGCCCGATATGAATGGCTTGGATATCCTGAAGCGGATAATTTCAACAAACGCTTCATCCTGTGTGCTGGTTCTGAGCATGTACCCGGAAGAAGAATATGCCATACGGGCTATTCGCTCGGGTGCATCCGGTTATTTAACGAAAGACAGTCCGACCGATCAACTGATTCACGTGATTAGAAAGCTCTCCAAAGGTGGAAAGTATGTCAATCCGGAGCTGGCGGAAAAATTGTTGTTCAATCCGTCCATGGATACTACAGAATTGCTCCATACGTCCTTCTCTGATCGCGAATTTCATGTATTCAAACTGATCGTTGCCGGGGAGTCTTTAACATCGATTGCCAGCAAGCTGTCGTTAAGTGTAAAGACGGTCAGCACTTACCGGTCTCGCATCTTGGAAAAAATGAATATGAAGAATAATGCGCAGTTGGTCCGGTATGCGATTCAACACAAGCTGGTGGAATAAGGGGCAGGATCCTGTTGCTATAGTTTTCCCGAGAAGTACTTCAATATCAGTCTTCTGAGTATCATTAATTTTCCATGAAAGAAATGTTCGGCCCCTGGTATCACAACAACGGGCTGTGATGTCGGCTCCGCCCAGGCCAATACTTCCTCCGGCAATACGATGTCATCTTTATCGCCCTGAATAATTAAAGCACATTGAGTAGTTTCAGGGACTGCAGGTGCTTTGAGTTTTGCGACTGAAGGTGCGATCAGAATGAGATAGGCTGGCGCCAGTTCTTTTGCAGCTAATAATTGTACGGCGCCCCCAAAAGAGAATCCTGCCAAAAGCAGCGGCAAATCCGTAAACTGATTACTGAATTGATCCCGGACTGCTTGCGCCACTGCGATGACGTCTTCTGTTTCACCGGCACCATGCCCGAAAGCGCCTTCGCTTTGGCCCACGCCGCGGAAATTGAACTTCACAGTAATAAAATCAAGTTCCAGTAAAGTTGAGAATACGGTTTGCACAACTTTGTTGTCCATCGTTCCGCCATGAAGCGGGTGCGGGTGTGCAATAACGCCAATTCCTCTCGGATTCGAGGAAGGTTCGCCCAGTTCGGTTTCCAGTTTTCCGGTGGGGCCGCTGATAAAAAATTTATGACGGGCGATTGACAAGTGGTTTACCCGGATAGATAGATTGTGACAACAGGTTAAGATTAAATCTTAAGCCGTTCGACAATCTTGCCCTTGATCAGATGTTCATCAATGATTTCATCAATGTCGTCTTTATCGATGTAGGTATACCAAATTTCCTCCGGATAGATGACGATAACCGGGCCTTCATCGCAGCGATCCAGACAACCCGCATTATTAATGCGAATTTTTCTTTTGCCATCGAGTTTTAACGATTTAATGCGTTGCTTGGCATAATCGCGCAGCTCTTGAGCGCAAAAATTATTACAGCACTTTGCACCGCCCTCGCGTTGATTGGTGCAAAAAAAAACGTGATATTGGTAATAGCTCATGGATATGCTGGTAATGGAAAAAACAGGACTAGTTTAACTCAATTTAGATGGATCCTGAACAGGCAGGGTGCTCTATCATAGCGACAGGTTTGTTATTGATCGCAAACAACATTGTCTATCGTGTGAATCGATTTGCTGATTTGACAAACCTGCTGAATTCCAGTACTTTCGATGCGGGATTTGTAGCGGGTATCCATTAATTCAATTCGCGCGAACGTGAGTGATATCGTTCTTCAGCGAGCCGACTGTACATATATCCATTGATGTGCAGAAATCTATTGCATTCTGTGAAATAGCGACAGCATAACCATTGCGTGGTAGAAATTTCTGAACCGAAATGCAGTTGCATATGCCACTGGAATTGGAGTAATCACGGAAGACCATGAAGAAGATTGCAATCTTACAATCGAACTATATCCCTTGGAAGGGCTATTTTGACATCATTGCTGCAGTCGATGAGTTTATTATTTATGACGACGTGCAATTCACGAAAAACGACTGGCGCAACCGAAATAAGATTAAAGCGAGCGGCCAGGTGCAGTGGTTAACTATCCCAGTGCGTCATAGCATCTCTGACAGGATCTGCGATGTGAAAGTGTCTTTTAGTGATTGGAATGTTAAACACTGGAAAACATTGCAAATGAATTATGGTCGAGCAGCAGCATTCAGGGATACGGCGGAGTTTATTGGAGAATTGTACCAATCGGAAAGATCAGCTTATTTAAGTGAAATTAATGCAGAATTTATCCGGGCAATTAGCGGTTTTCTTGGAATTGATACCAAAGTCACCCGCTCATCCGACTATCGTTATAGTGGTGATCGATCGGAAAGGCTGATAGCACTCTGTAAGGCAGCGGGTGCTAATTGTTATTTGAGCGGCCCGGCAGCTAAATCATATCTTGATGAATCGTTGTTTGAACAAGAAAACATCAGAGTTGAATGGATGGATTACTCGAATTATCCAGAGTATCCACAGATGGGTGGCCCTTTCGAACATGGTGTATCCATCCTTGATCTGATATTTAACACCGGGAGTTCAGCAGGTTCATTCATGAAGTTTGTAAAACCGGCAGCACACAGTTAACGAGGAGAGTTGTTCTATGATCGAAGCCACTAAAGACAAAGTTGTTATTGCAGGCGCAGGGATGACCGGTCTGATGATGGCGCTTCGGATTAAACAGCTTGATCCGGGTATCGGTGTGGTTATCTTTGACAGAGCCGATCGGCCGGGTGGCATGTACCAAAGTATCGAATATCCTGACGGCAGGCTATTTGATTACGGAATGCACCTTATCTATGAATCTTGCAATCCTGATGTCGATAATCTTTACCGTGAAGTGATGGATGAACGGGACTGGCATATTCATGAAAATAATGAGAAGGATATTGCCGGTTTGTATTTTCGGGGGCGATTGCAGAATTATTCTCATTACGTCGACCTTAGATCCTTCGACGATGTTGAGAAGAAGCGATTGCTTGGCGACTTTATGTTTAATCTTGGAGGGAGCGTTAAAGATTGCGGGCGTTCTGGATGGCAGTTCTTGCTGAATCAATTTGGTAACGAAATCGTTGAGTTAGTGCATCGACCGCTTATTCAATCTTTGTATGGGGTTGATATCGAAGCTATCGATCGATTTGCTGTTAAAGCATCAGCATTAGAACGGGTTATCCTGTTCGATCCCGATACAATGCTTGACCTGATGAAATCCGATCGGATACGGTCGCGCTTAGCGTTTCCGGATCAACTGAATCTGCCACCATATCGCACCAATAATCAAAAAGCGTTATACCCTAAGCGTTTTGGAATGAAACATTATGTCGATCGATTGGTGGATACCTTGCAACAGCGCGGGGTGGAAATTTTGATGAATGTCGCCGGTATGTCTTTACAGTGTTCAGATGATCATGTGGATTCGATTACGATTAACGGCAAGGATGGAGATTCCAGGAAAATTCCGGTTCAAACATTATTCTGGTCGATAGGCTGGCCGAGTTTGGGACATGCTTTAGGTACGGATATGTCCGGTATTGGTAAACCCGCTGGTACCAAAGTCGTATTCGCAAATTTCGTGTTCGATCAGATGCCGCTGATGGATCGGCTTTATTATTTTTATTGTTACGACCCGGGTTTTGCAGCATTCAGGGTGACGAATTATGTGAATTATTGTCCGGCTGCTGCTGCCGATGGCTTTCCGGTTTGCGTCGAGCTTTGGCCTTCCCGTTTGGGATTAGATGCTAAGAATTTGTCAGATGAGCAATGCATTGCTTTGGCATTGGATGAGTTGCGTCGCTTTGGTGTGATTACCGAAAAACATGCGCTTAAATTCTCGGCGATTGAGAACAAGGGGGGCGAATTTCCATTACCGTCGATAGCTAATGTAACCGCTATCGGAGAAATTAAAAAGCGGGTGCTCAGCAAAAAAATGAAAAATATAGAAGTGACAGGGATCATGGCAAGTGATGATTTGTTTTTTATCCCGGACATTTTGAATCATGCCTTCTCAGTTATTGAAAAAACTTTTACAGGTGAAAACAAATTATGAATAGCGTTACCATTGAAAAATTGCCCTTTTACTGGCGGTTAAGTCCATCCGGAGAGTCTCGCAGCAACATTGTCGAGGATTTCTACCCGTTTGAATTTTCCCAGCGGCCGGAATTCGGGCTGGTGATTCAGAAACGAAACGAAGCTGTGTTGGAAGCCTTGGAAAAAATCTATCAGCAGGAATATAACATTGGCTATTTGCAGGATACCTATGAAATTGCCAGACAATACGGGGTGGATTTTGTGCGTTTCCTTGACAAAGTGCTCGCCGATAATCCCGGAATTCACAAGGTTCTGGAAATCGGTTGCGGTGGTTGTGTCATTCTCGAAGGACTGATGAAGCGGGGTTACGATGTGGTTGGCGTTGATTCAAGCCCGTTTGCCGCAAAAGAAGGTGCAAAGAAAGGTGTGAAAGTAGTGACGGCTTTT
This sequence comes from Nitrosomonas limosa, assembly GCF_054188085.1. NCBI lineage: Bacteria > Pseudomonadati > Pseudomonadota > Betaproteobacteria > Nitrosomonadales > Nitrosomonadaceae > Nitrosomonas > Nitrosomonas limosa. The sequence continues at coordinate 45,524 of NZ_CM135180.1, forward strand.
TTCCCAACGCCATTGGTCACAGAAAAGTTCGACTTGGCTTTTCATGTGGATGTGCTCGAGCATATCCACAAGCCGCTGGAATTTCTCCAACAAATCCGGGAAAACTTGAATCCGGATGGAATCGTCATCGTCAATGTGCCGGATGCAACTGAAAGCATCGAAATCGGAGATATTTCGATGGCGATGCATCAACATCTTAATTATTTTACGGAAGATTCGCTATCGGCGTTGTTACGCAGCGCCGGCTTTGATGTGATGAGCGTTGTCAAGGCCGGTTATGGCGGATCGCTGTATGCCGCAGCACGCCGATCAAAAGCTGCGGCAACTGAGCAACCGGAGGCTGGTGTTGATTTCTCATCACATGATCGTTTCCCGGAACTGGCGAAGCGAGCGCTTTCAACATTCGACCAGCTTGTTACCAACGTCCTGTCGGATAAATCTGCGAGCCTCGGATTTTATGTGCCATTGCGCACATTGCCTTACATTGCCATGACTGGTCGTTTTTCCGGTTTTCGTTTTTTCGATGATACCAATCACTGGCACTATCGGGAGTTCGACGGTGTACCGATAACAATTGAGAATTTTGGCGATTTGCAGAAAAAACCGGTTACGCACATGTTGATTATGAGCTTAACGTTCGGTGATGTCATTCAGAAAAAGATTCATGCCAGCTTCGGTAACCAAATTAAAACTTATACACTTTCAGAGATAGCGCGCGGAACAGCATCATGACAAAGCAACACGCCGGTTCACCGCAATTATCGGTGGTAGCGACAATCTATAATGCTGCACCCATGGTGCGGGAACTGGTCAACAGGCTGAGAGCAGTGTTGGAAGGAATGGGCGTTACGTATGAAATAGTTCTGGTGGATGATTGCAGCAAGGATGATTCGTTGTATGTCATGCAAACGCTTTCTGAAGAAGATACTCGCGTCAAATCCATTGCGCTGAGCCGGAATTTTGGGCAACAGGTTGCCATGAGCGCCGGTATCCATTATGCACGTGGCGATTATGTTTTGATTATGGATGGTGATTTGCAGAATCCACCTGAATCAATTCCCTTGCTGTATCAAACGGTTCAGCAAGGGTACGATATCGTTTATACGACATCGGTTAGCCGGAATAATTGGGTTGATGCAGCGACATCATGGTTGTTCTGGAAATTCATGTATATGGTAATGAAAGTGAATATCATCAGAAGTCAGCTAATGATGCGGATATTTACCCGCCGGGTAGCGGAATATTTTAAGCGCTATCCCGAGAAGGTAAGAACGATCGTTGCTATCATTAGCGATATCGGCATGAAACATAAGGTTATCGAAGTGCCGAATAGCAAGCGCGCCTGGGGAAAAAGTAATTACAATACAATAAAACGGGTCAATCTCGCTATTGATGTGCTGCTGGATCTTTCAAACAATCCACTGAATATTTTATTCTACAGCGGACTGATTATCCTGTGCCTTACCGGTGTTTTGTCACTGCATTATCTTTATTTGTATCTGTTTGAAAATATCCTGCCTGGCTTTACCACCATTATCTTATCAATCCTATTTTTTGGGAGTATTAATCTGATTTCATTGGGATTGATTGCAAGATACATATCCAATATTTACACCGAAGTAAAGAATAGACCTCTGTTTCTGGTGCGAAAAACCATCAACGTGTCCGAAGATCAGCAGTGTGACATTAAACGCTGATTGATTATCCTTTCCCCAATGGCAAGTTTCCATCCAACAAAAGCCGCTACCGAGCTTCATGTTGGATTGAATTCGAGTGCTATTTTCTGTGTTTGTTATCTTCAAGGAAGAGAAAACCAGCAAGCTTGAAATGAGCCGCATACTATCCAAGCAGTGCAGTCTTCGCTAGGGTTCTCAGCGATTATGACGGATAAAGCCAACTGCCAGAGAAAGGTAACTCTTCGTTGCATACCTCAAACCAATATTCAATCCGTGTGGAACAAAAGCATTGTTTGTAATCAAACCATCCGCATTCGAGCAGTAAAAAACCGAATCAACTTCATCATGCCAGTTATCGGGATATGGATACATGTAAACGTAACGTTTATCTGGCCAATCCTTTTACCCCTTCCTGTCAAAAACATCGCTGATATCCATAAGGTGCACTTGTTTATCAAGTGAGTCACACATTGTCGAAATTTATTGTTCTTATAAGTCGCTGAATCTATAAATGATTATTGACTTATAACTCAAAGTCCTTGTTTCAAGCCCCGTTAACTTGCTAGCAGGGATTACACATCTTTATTCGATGAATTGATTTGATTCTCAAGCAGGATATGTCAGGAAACTGAATTAGTTAAAGTTAGTTGTTTAGTTTGTCGCAATATTGGAAGTGCGCTGCAGGTTGTATTTAATGTATTTATTTAGAGAGGAGGTCAATTGAAGAAAGTTGCGATATTGCAGTCGAATTATATTCCATGGAAGGGCTACTTCGACATCATCGCCGCTGTTGATGAGTTCATTATCTACGACGACGTGCAATTTACTACGCGGGATTGGCGCAATAGAAATAAGATTAAAGTAAATGGTCAATCTCAGTGGTTAACTATTCCAGTGAATCAGAGCCGTTCCGACAGAATCTGCGACGTGAAAGTATCTTTTGTTGATTGGAATGTTAAGCATTGGAAGACATTGCAGATGAGTTACGGTCGTGCGGCCGCATTCCGGGGTACGGCTGATTTTGTTGGTGAATTGTATCGTTCACCACGATCGACTTACCTAAGTGAAATCAATGCAGAATTTATCCGGGCAATTTGCAGCTTTCTTGGAATTGAGACTAGAATCACTCGATCATCGGACTATCGTTATGGCGGAGAGAGAACGGAAAAGTTGTTAACGCTTTGTAAGGCAGCGGGTGCTAATTGTTATTTGAGCGGCCCGGCAGCTAAATCATACCTTGATGAATCATTGTTTGAACAGGAAAACATCAAAGTTGAATGGATGGATTACTCGAACTATCCAGAATATCGGCAGATGGATGGCCCTTTCGAGCATGGCGTATCCATTCTCGATTTGATATTTAATACCGGAAGTTCAGCGGGATCATTCATGAAATTTGTCAAACCGACTGCAAATATTGCCAAGCTAACAGTACAATGCCAGAGATCATAATTTCTTCACTATCTGACGATGCTAAACACAGTTCTTCAAGGACAATTCTTTACTGGAATTAAATGAAATTATCAACCGAACGTATCCTGTTTTTTATATTCTGTATTCTGGCGGCGTCACCTTTGTTATTTTCACATTATCCGCCAATGATTGATGTACCGCAGCATGCCGCGGTAATTGCTACCCTCAATAATCTCTCGCTGCCAGATTTTCCTTATCATGATCTTTACTATGTTGATTGGGGGCGCCCTTATTTGGGCGGGTACTTAATTCTTTGGGGAGTGAGCCAATTCTTGCCGATATTGGTGTCAATTAAGCTATTGATTGCCTTGGCTGTGATCGCCACACCGCTCGTTGCATCGCTAATTCGCGCTCACTTCGGTGGCGATTCCAGGTGGGATTGGTTGCTGCTCCCAATCGGTTACGGTTTTGCATTTCAATGGGGTTTTTTCAATTTCATCATTGGTGCACCATTTGTTTTGCTATTTTTGTTGTGTGCATTCAAATATGCGGAAGCACCGAGACTAAAATCGGGGCTGTGGTTAGCTTTGTTTTCATTTGCGTTGCTGCCAATTCATTTGCTTGTAGCTGCTTTTGGTTGCGGACTGGCATTTTTATATGTTATTGCTGGTTCATTACAATGGAAACAGAAATTACTGGCAGCTTTACCTTTTATTAGCCCATGGCTGGTTATTATCGCTTATTTGTTAGTGTGGGTGAGTGCAGGTGAACAAGTTTACAGCGACGGCCCTTGGGGACTCAGTATTTATAGACCGATTGAAATACTGGCAACCTCGGTAGGACTGATTCCCGGCAGAATAAATGCCGCTATTGCTTTGTTGATTCTTACTGTGCCGTTTCTCCTCGGTGCCCGTATTACCAACGATAGACCAAGGCAAATAGTATTTTTAGCTTACCTGCTGTGGATGATGGTTGGACCCAATTTTATTTTAGGGAATTTTTTTACGTACAATCGTTTTTCATTGTACGCTGTCCCAATGTTGTTTGTAATTATGACAAAACCGGCATCTGCGGCGCGTTCTGTGAAATATGAGCCTTTACTTCGCGGCTTGCTGGTCGTCGTCCCTGTGGTGCTCATCGTGTTACTTTGCTTCCGGTTTGCAAGTTTCGATAAAGAATTTCAAGATTACCGGGATATTGAGACAGAGATGCAGCCGCAAAAACGCGTATTAGGTCTCATCTACGACAACCAAAGTAAAATTTTCAAATTACCCATGTATTTGCATTTCGCATCCTGGTATCAGGCAGAACATTCCGGAGCAGTGGACTTCAGTTTTGCTCAGTTTAGCGGCTTACTGCTCAGATATAAACCTGATGCCTCGGCAGCTGCTGTACCTCCACCGTTTGCATGGCGGCCTGAGACCTTTGATTGGAATGCGAATAAAGGCTGGCTTTATGATTATTTTCTTGTTCGATCCGAGAATGGTATCGATTCAAAAGTCATTGACGAGGCGGAATGTGAAGTGAAATATGTAACGCATAGCGGCTCTTGGTGGCTGTATGAAATAGAACTGGGAGATAAAGATGATCCCGCTTCGTGTGCGGCGAAACGTGCCGCAGAAATTCAACGGCAATAATTTCTATGAGTTTCTAATTGCGTCCTCTAATGCGGTCACAATTTCTTGCTGCTGATTGATATCGAGACCTATCCAGAGTGGCAACCGGATGACTCGCTCAGCACAAGCGTCAGTGTTAACCATCTCACCGGATATTCGTCCGAATTTCTTGCCGGCTGGCGACGAATGCAGCGGGATATAGTGGAAAATTGCGCCAATTCCTCGTGATTTCATTTTTTGCAGAATCTCGTCGCGTGGTAGGTGTTCTGGCAATAATATATAGTACATATGCGCATTATGCTGACAGTGATCAGGGATGATCGGTCTGCGCAATAAACCCCGATTCTCCAGCGGTTCAAGCAGCTGGTGGTATTCATTCCAGATATCAATACGCTGCTTGGTAATTTCCTCGGCAACTTCAAGCTGCGCCCATAAAAACGCTGATATCAACTCCCCCGGTAAGAAGGAAGAACCAACATCCTGCCATGTGTATTTATCTACATGTCCTCGAAAAAATTGCGTGCGATTGGTGCCTTTTTCTCGAATGATCTCGGCTTGCAACGATAATGACGGGTCATTGATGAGAATGCATCCACCTTCTCCGGAAATGACATTTTTGGTTTCATGAAAGCTGTAAGCTCCAAGATCGCCGATGCTTCCGAGTGCGCGCCCTTTATAAGTGGACATCACACCTTGCGCGGCATCTTCCACGATTTTGATATTGTATTGCTTGGCAATAGGTAAAATGGCGTCCATTTCACACGATACACCGGCGTAGTGAACGGGAACAATGGCTTTGGTGCGTTCTGTGATGGCGTCGGCTATCAGGTTTTCATCGATATTCAATGTATCCGGTCTAATATCGACAAAAACCGGGATACCGCCTCGCAGTACAAATGCATTGGCTGTCGAAACAAATGTGTAGGAAGGCATGATAACCTCATCGCCCGGCTGTATGTTTAATAGCAGCGATGACATTTCTAAAGCCGCGGTGCAGGAATGAGTTAATAGAACTTTTGCGCTGCCGGTGTGGGATTCAAGCCATTGGTGGCATCGCTTGGTGTAAGGACCGTCTCCCGCAAGTATATTATGGAAGTGCGCATCAGCAATGTAGTAGAGCTCTTTGCCGGACATATGGGGTTTGTTAAAGGGAATCATGATATTTCCTTTGAGGATGAGTAGCTTGTTTTATTTTTGATCGACTTTTTGATGATTTGAATTCTCGCTGAAAACAAAAAATTTGAACGTAATAAATAAAAAGCCAGCCACTATAAAAATGGCAATTCCTTGCACCCATTGGTGCGGATAATGATAATAATCAACAAATATCAGAAGTAACAGAAAATTAAGAGTGTAACCCATTATATGCGCGATAACATAACGGATCGTCGAGTTGACCCAGTAACCCTTGTGCTGAAACGTCCATTTGCGATTGGCTAAATAACTGGTTGTTGCGCCGCAGAAATATAATAAAGTCATCACCAGCTTCGGTTCGGCGCCGAAGGATGTAATGAGCAGATAGACTGCATACCAGCTTAAATTGGTGATGATACCAATTAGGCCATAATAAAACAGTTGCGTGAAGGATTTGGTTAAGGGTTGCGTCATACTGTAATCGGGATTGCAATTATCCGGATGTAACAACGCGGTGCAGCCAGTGATAACTGTACTTTATTCTCAGCCATTAATCTTACAGAAAAATGAACCTACAAGCTTATTGGAATATTTGCCAGGCAAGCAGTCCGGCGAGAAGGATCGCAATAAGGGCGAGTAAACGGTTCTGGCGCTTTTCTTCGGTAATTAAATCAGCCATTCTTTTTTCCAGTTCATGGTTGCGATTTTCCGCCAATGCTTGATGGATGAGGCGGGGAAATTCGGGCATGATAACGGCCCAGTTAGGCGCTTCTTTTTGGATGCGGCTGGTGAGTCCGCGCCAGCCGATTTGCTCTGACATCCAGTTTTCCAGAAATGGTTTGGCAGTTTTCCACAGATCTAAATCAGGATCCAGATCACGCCCCAAACCTTCGATATTAAGTAATGTTTTTTGTAATAAAACCAGTTGCGGCTGGATTTCAACATTGAACTGCCGGGAAGCCTGAAATAATTGGAGCAGAACACGGCCAAACGAAATTTCCTTTAATGGTTTGTCGAAAATGGGTTCGCAAACGGCTCTAATGGCAGCTTCAAAATCGTCGACCCGGGTGTCTTTAGGAGCCCAACCAGCTTCGACATGCGCTTGCGCAACCCGAGCATAATCACGACGGAAAAAAGCGAGGAAGTTTTGAGCCAGATAATTTTTGTCTTGGTCGCTCAGTGTTCCCATGATGCCGAAATCAACTGCAATGTAGCGGCCGTCATTACCGACAAAGATATTGCCGGGATGCATATCCGCATGGAAATAGCCGTCACGAAAGACCTGCGTAAAAAATATTTCCACGCCGACACGAGCCAACTGCGGGATATCAATGCCTTGAGCTTTCAGCTCATCGACATGGCTAATCGGAATCCCTTTGACACGTTCCATGACCATCACATTGCTGCGGCAGAAATCCCAATAAACTTCCGGAACCAGCAGTAATGGAGAATTCAGGAAATTGCGGCGTAACTGGCTGCAATTCGCCGCTTCACGCATCAAGTCGAGCTCATCGTCCAGGTGTCTGGCAAATTCCGAGACCACTTGACGCAATTTCAGGCGCTTACCATCCGCCCATAGCATTTCGGCTAGCCAGGCGCCTGTATCCATCAAGGCCACATCGTGCGTGATAATGGGGGAGAGGTTGGGACGCAGAATCTTGACCGCTACTTCGGTGCCGTTGTGTAATACGGCTAAATGCACTTGCGCAACGGATGCGCTGGCAAGCGGGGTGAGATCAAACTTGTAAAAAACCTCATCGACCTTCTGACCATATTCCGCTTCTAGCGTGGTCACAACCAGATCAGAAGAAAACGGAGGGACTTGGTCTTGTAGCTTGGCCAGTTCATCGGCGATGTCCTGAGGGAGTAAGTCGCGCCTGGTGGAGAGCATTTGGCCGAATTTGACAAATATCGGACCCAGTGTGGTTAAAGCCAGCCGTAAACGCTCCCCCCGGGGTTTGTCCAGTTTACGCCAAAAGGTGAGGGTTTTGACAATGACACGTAAGAACTGTAACCGGCTATGGCTCAGAACAAATTCATCCAATCCGGATTGAAACGCAACGTACAGAATTTTTAGGAGTCGGAATAGGCGCATGAATAATTAGGGATCGGGGGCGAGCTTTAAATTCCGTAGGTCAGTTTGTGCATTGGGGATTATTATTCATAACCACATAATTTCCGGCTGTCATTGTTTTTCCGTATTATCGCTGAGTGGTGAAATTTGCTGAATCAGTCGATTTATCCGTTGCTCCAGCAACTCAGTTTCTACTTGCAGATTTGCCGCTTCTTCAGCCATCTGCTGAATAGCAGTGAATTTGGTTAAAGTAACATTTTCTTCAGTCAGGTATTCTTTCAACGATCTGGTTAAACGATCAACATTATCAATTTGCCAGTGCACAAAGTCTTTGCCGCTTTGCGCAATACGATGGGCTGGGATGTCGCCGACTACTTTGCTCAGATCATTTTCGAACACTACGCTTACATCAATTTGTCTGCCGATATCGAGTAATTCCCCTGCCAGAGCAGAATCACCCACCGTTGTTATGTGTTCGAAAACACTCGCATCACCTGAAAAAAATCTGAACAACATCGACTGTGTCAGCACCAACGTGGCGTCAGCGCTGCTTTCGCTTTCCGCTGATTGCATTTCCCCGGCGCCGTCAATCAGCATTCTAAAAGTGATCATCGGAGGTATCTTAATACAGATCGTTTTGCCCGCGTGTTTTTGTAATCGCTTGCTTGCCCATGCTTCACAGCGTAACACATGATTGACGGGATTGATTGCAACTGCTGCCAGCATTATATGTACGATAAATAGAACTTAAGAACCGGAATAACCGAAAAAGTCATCGCTATTTCGGTTTATTACTTAAATTACCCCAAACAGGAATATTGACTGATTAAAATGCCGGTTGAGTATAGCATCATATCGGCGAATCATTATATTGTTGATCGAAGCAACGTATTTTGGAAGTAACCGCTTCGCGGCGCTATCCCGGCTATCCGCCCAGTTTCCTCTTCAAAATAGTATTGACTTGCGCCGGATTGGCTTTTCCTTGTGTTGCTTTCATGATTTGACCGATCAGTGAGTTAAAAGCTTTATCCTTACCGCTGCGATAGTCGGCAACCTGTTGAGCGTTGGCAGCTAATACTTCATCCACCAGTTTTTCGATAGCAGCGTCATCCGAAATCTGCTTCAAGCCTTTTGCAGCAATGATCGTATCCGGGTTTTTATCCAGTTCACCGTTCCACATGCTCTCAAATACGATTTTCGCACCTTTACCGGAAATAGTGCCGTCATTGATACGTGATAAAAGTGCGGCAAGTTGTTCAGGGCGGATTGGGCAGTCGTTGATCTCAACGCCGTCTTTGTTCAATTGCCCATTGATGTCACCCATAATCCAATTGGCGCAAAGCTTGGCTTGAGACGGTAAGTATCTGATTGTCGCCTCAAAATAATCCGCAGTTTCGCGCGAACTGGTCAGTACAGCTGCATCGTAGGCGGATAAACCGAATTCTGATACATAGCGGCTGCGGCGTGCTTGCGGCAATTCCGGGAGGGTTGCGCGGATTTGTTCAATCCAGTTTGATGAAATTTCCAATGGCAATAAATCCGGATCGGGAAAATAGCGATAATCGTTGGCGTCTTCTTTACTGCGCATGGTTCGTGTTTCATCCTTGTTGGCATCGTACAGCCGGGTTTCCTGGCGGATCGTGCCGCCATCTTCAAGAATTTCAATTTGCCGCCGCGCTTCATAGTCGATGGCTTTTTCCAAAAAACGGAATGAATTCAGATTCTTGATTTCGCAGCGCGTACCCAATTTCTCGACGCCGTGCGGACGTACCGAGACATTGGCATCGCAACGAAACGAACCTTCCTGCATGTTGCCATCGCAGATCCCTATCCAGCGCACCAATGAATGCAAAGTTTTGGCATAAGCCACCGCTTCAACGCTACTCCGCAGGTCTGGTTCGGAGACGATTTCGAGTAATGGTGTTCCGGCCCGGTTCAAATCGATACCGCTCATACCATGAAAATCTTCATGTAAGGATTTGCCGGCATCTTCCTCCAGGTGCGCTCGCGTCAGACGGATAGTTTTTTCCACACCTTCAGTTTGAATCGTCACGGTTCCGCCTTGTACGACCGGCAGTTCGTATTGGCTGATTTGATAACCTTTAGGCAGATCGGGGTAGAAATAATTTTTACGCGCAAAAATTGATGGTGAATTGATTTTGGCGCCGATTGCCAAACCGAATTTAACGGCACGCTCAACTGCACCTTTGTTCAATACCGGCAACACACCAGGCAGCGCCAGATCGATGACACACGCTTGCGTATTCGGAGGTGCGCCGTAGGCGGTGGAAGCGCCTGAAAAAATTTTGGAACGAGTTGACAGTTGTGCATGAACTTCAAGACCGATGACAATTTCCCACTGCATGATATGTTTTCCAGCTCAAATGTATTTCACAAACGAAGGGTAGTTTAAACCGGCGACCGGGTATGCCAATCCGTGGCCAGTTGATACTGATGTGCGACGTTCAGCATGTGTGCTTCCGAGAAGTAATTTCCGATGATGTGCAAGCCGATCGGGCGGTTTTTATCGCCAAAACCAATAGGGATCGACATCGCCGGCAAACCGGTCAAATTGGCGGCGCTGGTGTAGATATCCGACAGATACATCTGAATCGGATCGCCGCTTTTTTCTCCAAGATTGAATGCCACCGTCGGTGTCGTTGGCCCCATGATGATGTCGCATTGCTGATAAGCATTGGTAAAATCCTGCGCAATCAGACGGCGCAGCTTTTGCGCTTTAATGTAATAGGCGTCGTAATAACCATGCGACAACACGTAAGTTCCGATCAGAATGCGCCGCTTGACTTCCGCGCCGAAACCTTGTGCACGGGTTTTGCGGTACATGTCGGCGAGATCGCTGTATGATTCGGCACGATATCCATAGCGCACACCATCGAACCGCGACAAATTGCTGGAAGCTTCGGCAGGTGCCAGCACATAGTAAACCGGGATCGAGAGCGGTGCATTCGGTAGCGAGATTTCGACGGTTTGAGCACCCAGTTTGCGATATTCATCCAATGCTTTGTCGACAGCGCTGGCGACATCGTTGCTCATGCCAGCAGCAAAATATTCCTTCGGTAAGCCAATTCGCAAGCCGGTCAGCGATTTTTGCAGTTCGCGGGCATAGTCCTCGGTCTCACGTTGTAGACTGGTAGAATCGCGTGCATCAAAGCCGGTCATGACGTTTAATAGCAATGCCAGATCTTCGGCTGATTTGGCCATTGGGCCGCCCTGATCGAGGCTGGACGCAAAAGCGATCATGCCGTAACGGGATACTAATCCGTAGGTTGGTTTGATGCCCGAAATACCACATAATGCGGCAGGCTGGCGGATCGAGCCGCCGGTGTCGGTACCGGTCGCGGCAGGAGCCAGTCTGGCCGCAACCGCGCAGGCAGCGCCGCCGGAACTGCCGCCAGGTACCGCGGACGGATCCCAAGGATTTTTCACCGGACCGAAATAAGAGGTTTCATTACTCGATCCCATGGCAAATTCGTCCATGTTGGTTTTTCCAATATTGACAGCACCGGCTTGATTGAAGCGTTCGATAACACCGGCATCGTAGGGTGATACGAAATTTGCCAGCATTTTTGAGCCGCAGGTGGTCAACCAGCCTTTGGCGCAGAAAATATCTTTCTGGGCGATCGGGATGCCGGTTAACGGTCCTGCTTGTCCGGCAGCAATCATTTTGTCTGCTATCTGCGCTTGCGCCAAACTCATATCTTCATTGATCGTGATGAATGCATTGTATTCTGAATTGAATTGCTTGATACGTTGCAGGAATTCGGTAGTAAGCTCCGTGCTGGAAATTTTCTTTGCGGATAGTTGATCTGAGAGTTGCTTAAGGCTGTCGTTAAACATGGCGATACGGAATCGTGAAAAAAATTTTTCGTAAAGTTATTGTTTTTCTATATATTATTAATATTTTTTATTCTATTACTTGTGGAACCAGGTAAAGATCCGCTTCGACTTGCGGTGCGATTGATTGGTATAATTGGTGCTGGTCGGTTTCCGTAATTTCGTCTTCCCGTAATCGTTGAAATACGTTTTGCGCATGAGACATCGGTTCCACGGTTTCGGTGTCAACAGCCTGCATGGATTCAATCAAGTTAAAAATACCGGATAACTGTCCCAAAGTCTCTTTAGCCTCTTGATCGTTAATCTCAATATAAGCAAGTTCAGCGATCCGTTTTACATCGTTTACAGACAAAGTCATTTTATATCGGTAGCCTTATATTCAAAGAAGTATTAGGGTATCATGCCGCAGTTTAACTGGCGTATTATTTTTTGCTGGTTTTAATTATCATTCGCTCTCATCATAATTATTAATATCGGATTCTGCCACTATGTTTAATTTCTTGAGCAACAGTATTCTTGGAAGTTATTTTTCAACAGACATGGCGATTGATCTGGGCACAGCCAATACGCTGATATATGTCCACGGACAAGGTATCGTACTGGATGAACCCTCTGTAGTGGCTATTCGCGAAGAAAGCGGCGCTAATGGAAAAAAAATGATTCAGCAAGTCGGTCTAGCAGCCAAGCAAATGCTCGGCCGCACACCGGGCAATATCACCGCAATCCGTCCGATGAAAGACGGTGTGATTGCAGATTTTACTGTGACTGAACAAATGCTCAAGATGTTTATCCGTAAGGTAAATCCGCCACGGTTATTTTCCACCAATCCCCGGATCGTTATTTGTGTGCCTTACGGCTCAACGCAAGTGGAGCGGCGGGCAATCCGCGAAGCAGCTTATGGCGCCGGTGCGCGTAAAGTCGAATTGATCGAAGAACCGATGGCGGCGGCATTGGGTGCTGATTTGCCGGTGGAATCGCCGACCGGGTCCATGGTGGTGGATATCGGCGGCGGAACCACGGAAGTCGGTGTGATATCGTTGGGAGGAATCGTATTTTCCAATTCGGTCCGTGTCGGCGGAGATAAATTCGACGAGGCGATTATCAATTATATTCGCCGTAATTATGGCATGCTGATCGGTGAAGTGACCGCAGAAATCATTAAGAAGGAAATCGGTTCGGCATTTCCGGGTTCAGAAGTCCGGGAAATTGAAGTGAAAGGCCGCAATCTTGCGGAAGGCATTCCGCGCAGCTTTACCATCTCAAGTAACGAGATCCTGGAAGCATTGGCGGAGCCGCTCAACAGCATTGTGAGCGCGGTGAAATCGGCGTTGGAACATACGCCGCCTGAACTGGGCGCGGATATTGCCGAGAAAGGCATGGTTATGACCGGTGGTGGCGCATTGCTGCGGGATATTGATCGATTGTTGATGGAAGAAACCGGTTTGTCGGTTATCGTTGCCGATGATCCGTTGACTTGCGTGGTACGCGGCGCCGGGATTGCGCTGGAGAATATGGATCGATCAATCGGTATTTTTGCTCGCGATTAGTACTGGCTTATGCGCTAATATTTTGTTTTTCTTGCGTGTCGGTTCGGAAAAAATCCAATGATTGAGTACGAGACGTAATGGAAAAAACGCCGCAGTTTTTCAGAAATGGCCCCGGTCCGTTCGCAAGATTACTGGTATTTGCGCTGCTTTCATGCGTATTGATTGCCGAGGATACCCGTTTCAAGTTTTTTCCAGAGTTGCGGCAGACTATCGGTGTCCTTATTCACCCTTTGCAGAGAATGGCCTATTTTCCTGCAACCGTTTATGACCAGTTGGAAAAATTTGTTGCGAGTTTTTACTTGCTGGAAGAGAACGCCAAGTTACGTCAATTGTATTGGGACCGGCGTGAGCAATTGCTGAAACTGGAAGCGCTGGAAGCAGAAAATCTGCATTTGCGCAAACTGCTGGGAGCTATTCAGCAAATTCAAGCCAGTATCAAAACCCGAACTATCTTGGCAGAGATCCTGTCGACACCGCGCGATCCCTTTAACCACAAAATTACCATCAACAAAGGCAGCTTCCACGGAATTCAGCTCGGACAAGCAGTTATCGATGATAAAGGGATTATCGGGCAAGTCACACAACGCTATCCCTGGTCTGCTGAAGTGACGCTGCTGACCGATAAAGATCACTCCGTGCCGGTTCAAGTTGTGCGTAACGGGTTGCGTTCGATCATTTCTGGCAGCGGAAAGAATAATGAGCTCGAACTTCGTTACTTGTCGGTTAATACCGATATTCAACGAGGCGATTTGTTAGTGACCTCCGGCATCGGGGGCGTTTATCCGCCGAGTATCCCGGTTGCTATTGTCGAAAGGATCGGACAAGATCCTGCCGGCGATTTTGCGCTGATCATCAGCACACCGGTGGCGGGTGTGGAACGAAACCGGCAGGTTTTGGTGCTATCTTTAGTACAATCAGAGCTTAACGAGTCTGGAGAGGTGCCGGCAATTGAACCGGGGCAGAATTAAAGAGAATAATGCTATTCAGGAAAACTATTTAGAGCAGGATCTGTATGTTCCCGCCAGTAGTTGGTTTGTTGCTATCAGCCTGGTGGCCGCCCTGATACTGAATTTCTTACCGCTTCCGGATGAAATCACATTTCTGCGCCCCGATTTCGTTGCGCTCTTACTTGCTTTCTGGAACATCAATCATCCCGACAAAATGGGCATGAGTGTCGCGTTTGGCATGGGATTGATGATGGATGTCGCCAATGTCAGCATACTGGGGCAGCATGCATTGGCCTATTGCGTGGTAATTTATCTGACGACAGTGTTTGGGCGTCGCTTAAGGTTGTTTGGATTTTTGCGGCAGGCGCCGCAAATAGGTCTCGTGTTATTCATTATGCAAATCGTTATCGTATTGATCGCCGCATCCACCGGCGCATCATTTGCCGACTCGCAGTTTTTTATTGCTGCTGTTTCTGGCAGTATTGCCTGGGTGCCAATGTCTTGGTTACTGTCATTACTGTTACAGCCAAAACCTGATCCTGATGCATTATGAAGCAACACGTAGAGTTACGTAATCTTCCTGTTGAATTAAGTAAATTCCGGGTTCGTCTTGCCATAAGCATGGGTTTTATGCTTGTGTTATTTCTGATTCTCTATGCGCGATTCTATTATCTGCAAGTGACTCAACAGGAGCACTATCATACGCTGGCGGAAGCAAATCGTATTTCCATTCTTCCGATAGTGCCCAATCGAGGTCTGATTCTGGATCGGAATGGCCGGGCGCTGGCACAAAATTATTCGGCTTACACCTTGGAGGTGGTTCCCAGTAAGATCAGCGATCTCGATGTGACTTTGGACGAGCTGGCGACACTCATCGAGATTACTCCAACGGATCGGCAACGCTTCAAGAAATTATTGAAGGAAAGTAAGCGTTTCAGAAGTCTTCCCATTCGAAGTCGTTTGACGGATGTGGAGATCGCAACTTTTGCCGCAAACCGTTATCGCTTTCCGGGGATTGAAATCAAGGCGCGAGTGTTTCGTCAATATCCAGAGAAGGAGATTGTGTCACATGTGATCGGCTATATCAGCCGTATCAATGATCAAGATCTGGAGTATCTGGAGCGTAGCGGAGAGCTTCGCAACTATCGCGGTTCGCAGCATATCGGGAAAATTGGTATCGAACAGAGCTATGAAAAGCAGTTGCATGGAATCACGGGGTTCGAGGAAGTGGAAACCGATGCGGCGGGGCGCTCGATTCGGGTTTTATCTAGGACGCCGCCGATTCCGGGTAATAATCTGATTCTTTCTTTGGATTTAGGATTGCAGCAAGCAGCGGAACAAGCTTTTGGCGAACGCCGCGGCGCATTGGTTGCGCTGGATCCGAATAATGGCGAAGTGCTGGCGTTTGTCAGTAAACCCGGATATGACAACAATCTTTTTATCGGCGGGATTGATCATGAGAATTGGAAATTACTGAATGGATCGATCGACCGGCCACTCAATAACCGGGCTTTGCGCGGGGTATACCCGCCAGGGTCAACGTTCAAGCCTTTTATGGCATTAGCCGCGTTGGAATTAGGCAAACGTACGCCGGAATACAGTATGAATGATCCAGGATTTTTCTCGCTGCCAGGTGTCGATCGGCGTTACCGCGACTGGAAACCGGGAGGGCACGGCAGGGTCGACTTGCATAAATCCATCGTTGTGTCATGCGACACCTATTACTACAGTCTTGCGAACGATCTTGGCATCGATAATATTTATAATTTTATCAGTCAATTTGGTTTGGGGCGCAAAACAGGCATCGATGTTGAAGGCGAGGTATCTGGATTATTGCCGTCGGCTGCCTGGAAAATGAGCCAATACAAACAAAAGTGGTATGCCGGAGATACCATTTCGGTTTCAATCGGTCAAGGCTATAACCTGACAACTCCTCTACAGCTAGCGTTTGCCACGATGTTGATTGCCAATGAAGGCAAGGCTTACCGGCCGCATTTTGTCAAACAAATTCAGGACAGTCTAACCGGCGAGATCGAGGAAATCCCCGCGCAACTGATGTATACCTTGAATTTAAAGCCAAGGCACCTAGAAGTGGTCAAGCAAGCATTGGTGGATGTGACCAAACCGGGTGGAACGGCGGCGAAAGCCGGAGCCAATGCAGCTTATACGTTTGCAGGGAAAACTGGAACATCGCAAGTTATTGGGATCAAGCAAGGGGAGCGTTACGATGAGAAACGCATCAATGAGCGGCACCGCGATCACGCGATGTTTATCGCATATGCGCCCGCAGAAAATCCCCAAATCGCGCTCGCTATTCTGGTAGAAAATACTGGAACGGGCGGTTCGACTGCAGCGCCGATTGCAAGGCAAGTATTCGATTACTATTTATTGGGGAAAAAGCCGGAAACTACAGTGGCGCAACTGACTGACTCGTCTGAGAACCATGATCATTTGTGAGACAACATCAACGATTCTTAATCAATTATCCTAGCGCGACAATAGACCAATTTTTGCATGATTGAAGTTAAAACCATTTGGCATTTCCTGACCCGCTATATCGATAGTTTTTTGCTGATCGGGCTGTTGGCGTTGATGACCGTCGGGTTGTTTGTGCTCTATAGCGCTACCGGCGCCAATATGGCGCGCGTCAGCAATCAATTCGTTAATATGCTGATAGCGCTGGTCATTATGTGGCTGGTTGCGAATATTCCTTTGCAGCAGATCATGCGCCTGGCATTGCCGCTCTATTTGTTCGGACTCGCATTACTCGTCGGCGTGGCGTTATTTGGAGAAATAAATAATGGCGCCAGACGCTGGTTGAATATCGGAATTACCCGGGTTCAGCCTTCGGAATTAATGAAAATCGCCATTCCGCTGATGATGGCGTGGTATTTTGATAAGCATGAGATTACCTTACGCTTGCGCGATTATCTGGGCGCCACCATTCTGCTGCTGCTGCCGGTATTCCTGATTTTGCGGCAGCCTGACTTAGGAACCGCATTATTGATCGCTGCCAGCGGTTTCTACGTACTGTTTTTGGCAGGATTGTCCTGGCGTATCATCATGGGCTTATTACTGACAGTGTCGGCCAGTCTGCCAATTCTGTGGACATTTATGCATGATTATCAGCGACGGCGTATCATGACACTGCTGGATCCGACGCAAGATCCCCTTGGAGCGGGCTATCATACGATCCAATCGTCGATTGCGATTGGTTCCGGCGGTATTAGCGGTAAGGGCTGGTTAAACGGCACGCAAACGCAACTGGATTTTTTACCCGAGCAAAGCACAGATTTCATTTTTGCAGTTTTTTCAGAGGAATTTGGTCTTATCGGTAATACCATGTTATTATTGCTTTATTTGTTTGTGATCGGGCGCTGTTTGATGATCACCGCAAACGCTTCAACACAATTTACAAGATTGATTGCCGGGTCCATTACACTCACTTTCTTTACCTATATTTTTGTAAACATGGGCATGGTCAGCGGCATTCTGCCTATTGTGGGAGTACCGCTGCCGCTGATCAGTTACGGAGGCACTTCCATGGTGACGATGTTACTGGGTTTCGGTATTTTGATGAGTATTCAGACGCATCCCAAGCTGGTCAAAACCTAATAAACACGAATTCAGTTTTGCAGGAGGTAGTTAGTAATTGTATATATTCTCACCGTTCGCAATTAGATTGTTACTGGCACTGCCAATAGTTATATTGTCCGCTTGCAGCAGCACACCGCAATACAACCAGCAATCTTCCATTCAAAAAAAACCGGATGCAGTCACTGCAGTCTTATCCGATTCGAAATATCGCTCAGCAACTGTCGGCAAACGTGGCGGCGGTTATTACCTTGATGACGGACCGGAAGATAACCCTCCATCAAATTTGCATTTGGTTCCGGACGCCGTTCCCAAAGCCGAACCGCTACGGTCGGCAAATATGCAACCGTATGTTGCTTTGGGTAAAACTTTTAAGCCGATGACCGAATTGACACCTTATAAAAAGCGAGGAATCGCTTCCTGGTACGGACGCCGTTACCACGGAAATAATACCGCTTCGGGTGAGGTCTATGATATGTATGCCATGACAGCGGCTCATCCCACACTACCGATCCCAAGTTATGCCAGGGTGACCAATCTGGATAATGGTAAGTCGGTCATCGTGCGGTTGAATGATCGTGGTCCGTTTCTGGCGGATCGATTAATTGATTTGTCCTACACGGCGGCATACAAGCTCGGAATACTGGCGGCGGGCAGCGGCCGCGTGGAGGTCGAAAGCATTTTGCCCGATAATGATTCAATGACATTGGCCATTTCCAAACCATCGAAATCATTGCCGGTAGCGGATAGTAATGCTGAAATGGCTCTGGTTTATTTGCAGTTGGGCGCTTTTGGTTCACCCGATAATGCCCGGAATTTTCTGGCACAGGTGCAGAAAAGAATTCCTTCTTTGAAAGATTCCGTCAACATCTCTAAAAATAATGGGCTGTACAAAATTCATGCGGGACCTTATCCCGATCAAGCGGTCGCGAAATTAGCGGCCAATTCGATCGGCCGTCATCTGGCGGTTACCCCGATCGTAGTGACCGACTAACAGGCCGTTGAAAAACTATCTGTGTTGCCGCTACGGTGTTAAAAACAAGCTCAAAATGCTCATTTATACCGCATAAACTGCGCTTTTTCGCCTGTTTTTGCCTTGTATCGGCTGCCTCGAAAACGTTTTTCAACGGGCTGCTAAGCGAAGCAAAAAAATCCCTATTGCAAGCAATAGGGATTAAAGGGCCTCGTCATAAAATCGTTCATCACAATCAGCGGTCGAATGTAAAACATCTTCATCAGTAAAGTATCGCTACGTTTTTTACATTCCGCTTCGATGTTTGGATCGATTGCGATTAATTGACTTTAAGTTTAATACTTACTGAATATTTTGAAGATGAAAACAGAGGGGAAATATACCCCTATCTTTTAAATATGACTGTGACTTTTCTCACACCGTTGTGCAGATTTTTTTTGTGACCATTAACTGCCGACTTTGACAAAACTGCCGTCCTGATTCACCCAAACCTCGCCGGTAAAAGCATCGGTAATCGTTGTGGCATCGGTTGCAAAGCAATCGGCAACGGTTTGATTGGTAAAGGTTCCTCGAGTGTAATACTTCACCGGCGGCGTCACCACAATGCCTTCGATAGGAAGGCTGGACAAAGTCCCGGTCAGTGATGCTGTAATGTCGAGACAGAGATCGGAATTTACAACCAGATTGGCGGATTCAGCAGGGGCATTAATCGTGCAATGCTTCACACTGGCAGTCGCATCGACAATGGCTTGGAACGGATTCGGTAACCCTGGGATGCTGGTTGATATACCTTCAATACTCGACGATGTGACATTATTGCTGCCAAGCAAAGAAATACCACTGGCCGCAGTTTGTTCCGGTATCTTACACAGATTTGTGTTGGAGAGTTCAGGCGCAGTAATGCATGAACCATTTGTCGTCACTGTCACGACATTGCCACTTTGACTATAATTGAATCCAGGTAACGCGTTTGAAGTATCACAAGCTGAGATTTCACCCGAACCCCCTGAACTATTAATATAGTTGATGAGGTTTGAAAGTGTGTCGATCAATGCAGGCGTCTCGCCCCAAGGACCTCCCATTGCGTAAACCCGATTGTCGCTTTTGTTGACGCCGACATAAATATTGGACTCAGGATAATGCCGGAATAGCCAGGGCTCGATACTCTGAGTTGCACGACGGCTAGAAAAGATCGACGGAAAGGTATTTTCCGCCCAGTTGAAAAGTTTCTCGGTATCGCTTGCGATCGTAGCGTGAGCCGAATGGATATTACCGATCAAGGCGAAAGTACAGAATAGTAATTTGAATAGTTTCATGGGGAAAATCTCCTGTAGGCTGTATGGAGTAAAGTATTTAATATCAATGGATTACCTCATTATAGCTAAAGGTAAAGCAAGCAATGATTTTAAAGAAGTTATCGTGCAATCAATAATGGGAAATAGCTATCAAAAAGGGGATATTTCCAAGAAATCAGTTTGATACTTATCGAGACCTTTGCACGGCTACTACGCGGCATGATAATCGCGTTAAAAATTCGCGAAAAATGCTCATTTACTCCGTGTAAATTATTGATAGACCTTGGCTGCGAGTTGCAATAATTTCGAGCTGATATCCAATCCTGCTTTTCTCGCGATTCCCAGATTGATTTCAAAAACGACTTTTTCGTTCACCAGATTCATATTGATTGCGATACCTTTTGAGGTAGCATTGGGGCTGTCTGCCAATGTCAGAATCGGTTTGTCTGACAGATCGCGCATCAACTCCGCCAAGTCATTATTGACGGATTTGGCAAAGAAAATCGCCTGACATTGCGCCAATTGCTCCGGATTGCTGATTCGCGATACTTTAAGCGAACGCGTGCCTACCGCTTTGTTTTGCAGCTTATCGATTTCATGACCAAAATAATCTTCACCATATAAGCACAGATTTACTTCCGAATCAGCATCGCTTGGCCATTGCGTGAACGCAATGAAATTGTAAATAAAGGCTGCTTTGACTTGATACTCAAGGGCGTTATCCGCTCGGGCCGTTTCGTGAACAACCGGCAGGCCAAAACCTAACCACACGGTCAGCAGCAAGCGGCTAGCCCATCGATCGGCTAGTTTCGCTAAGTATTTATTGAGTCGGTTATCGATGCGCATATCGCTTTTACCGTATCCTCTATTAGAAACGCCACTGCACACCGGCAAAGACTCCTCGCGGAATCGCTGCTGGCACCAAAGGAATAAAGTCGGAAGTCAGTTCCCGGTGATGCTGGCTGAACAGGTTTTGGCCGACAACGAACAATTCAGTATTTTTTGCCGGTCTGTAGACCAGTTTGGCATCCATTGTGACGTAACTTGGAATCTGGTAAAAAGCGATTTCGCTGGTATAGCGCAACCACAAGTTCAGTTGTAGCCTTTCAGAAAAATCGTAGTTGGAGCGGACCGACAGTTGATGTTGAGGATTCGCTTTTTCGGATCCTCCGGTGGTCGGATTGGTGTTTTTGAGCAAGTTATTCGAAGAGAAATCGATATGGATAAAACTGTAACTGGTCTGGATACGCCAGTTTTCTAGCGGTCTCAGGTCGATCGATGTTTCCACGCCATACGTCAAAGCCGATCCTTGGTTGTTAATGAATACCGGTTGCAGCAATCGCAACGGCAAGCCGGTACTCAACGAAAATGCGCCGAAGGAAACATCGCGCAATTGACTGTAGTCGTTGGCGAAACCGGCGATATCGATGGAAGCTTGGGGAGAAAACTGATGCCGGTATCCCGCTTCGTAAGCAATCAGCTTTTCCGAATTGTATTGCCCGCTGCCGAGCAATGTGGCCGAGATCGGAAACGGCAAGCTGGATAATGCCAAACCAGTTGCGACCGGCAAGAAAGGCGTGATATCGATTTTGCTGTCATTTTCAGCACGCGATGGTGTGCGGACAGCGCGTGACACAGCTATCCATACCGAATTTTCCGGGTTTGGTGTCCACATCAGCCGTGCATTCGGCTGTATTTCCATGCCGGTAAAATCGTTGTGTTCAAACCGGCTGCCAATTGTGAACATCAGCCGATCCGGTATCAGCGTGATGTCATCGCGAATAAACGTACCAATTAAATGATTGGTCTGGTTACGTGGAGAGAACGTCAATAAAGGCGAATCAAATACCTTGTTATGATAAAGCCGGTAGTGCGCGCCCCAAGTGAGTTGATGGCGATCGAACAGCGGGAAGCGATATTGCAGATCGACGTCGAAACTTTCGGCGTCAAATTTGCCGATGGGTAAGAGCTGCGAATGGTGCCGGTCGTAATAGGTTTGCAGCATGATCGACGATTGCTCGGAAAAAGTCCGGTCCCAACGGAAACGGATATTACCGCCTTCGTTGTGTCCCCGCATCTGGCCGCCAGGGGATGCTGAAAGATATCGTGCGTCATAATCCAGCGTGCTGCCGTCGAAATTGGAGAAGACATCGCCTTGCAGTGTAAATTGATCGATACCGCGTTGATGATCGACGCGGAATCCGCCACGGGCGGAATGCCATTGATCGTTGGCATGCTCACCCGCCGATGCTTGCGTTTGTCCGCGGGAGAACCCTTTGGCGTAAACGCGGAAAGGCGTTTCATCATTGATTTTTCCGCCGTAGCGGGCGCCCGCAAAGCCGTGTTCAAAGCTTCCGCCGCCAGCGGTAAAGAGCGTACCTTGGGTATCGGCGGCTTTTTTGGTAATGATATTGATAACGCCATTAACCGCATTGGCGCCCCAGGAAGTCGCCGCCGGGCCGCGGATCACCTCGATCCGTTCGATGTCTTCCATCAGCGTATCCTGCTGTTCCCATAAAACACCGGAGAAAATCGGCGAGTAGACACTGCGACCATCCATCAGCACTTGCAATTTGTTGGCATATACGCCGTTAAAGCCGCGGATACTGACCGCCCATTTATCGGTACCGACACGTTCGACCTGTACACCGGGCGCCATACGTAACGCATCGGGGATGCTGGTGGCGCCGGAACGGCGGATGTCATCCTGGGTAATTACGAATACCGCTGATGCGACTTCCGTCAGTTTTTGCGGACGCCGGGAAACCGTCGTGACTTTGACGTTCATCAGTTCTTCGATGCTTAAATTCAAGAACTGGCCATCGGCGGATTTATTGCTGGCCAGTGCAAGTTTCATAAAGCATCCGAGGAAGCTGAAAACCGCCAGCGATAATACCCATTTATGCACGATAACCTGCTTCCGGACCAAGGGGCTGGATCTGTTGAATTGGTGGGGTGTATATCCGGTATTCATCGCTAAAACCGCCATTCCACGCCGGCATAAACGCCACGCGGGATATAAGTGGGAAACGAGGGAATAAAATCGGAAACAAACTCCCGGTGATTCTGGCTGAACAGGTTCTGGCCGACTACAAAAAGCTCAACGTTTTTTCTCGGCCGATACACTGCTTTTGCATCCATCGTGGTATAGCCAGGCAAGTGATAAAAGTCCACACTGCTGACGTAACGCAGCCAAAGGTTCAGTTGCAGCCGGTCGGAGAAATCGTAGTTCGAACGCGCTGAAATCTGATGCTGCGGGCTGACGGAATCGGCGCTGCCGGTGGTTGGATCGAATTGCCGTAATAACGAATCCGAATGAATATGCATCTTAATGAAGCTGTAACTACTCTGCAGCCGCCATTTCTCGTTTACCCGCCAATCAGCCGACGCCTCGACCCCATGCGTGTGTCCGGAACCTCTGTTGGTCAGCAGGATCGGCAGGATGAGATGTTGCGGAAAGCTTGATTGAAACGATAGCTGCTGAAGGTTCGGCGCTAGATCACGCAACTGACTGTAATCGTTATAGAAAGCGGCAATATCAACCGATGCGGTCGGTGAAAATTGATGCCGGTATCCAATTTCGTAAGCGAGCAATTTTTCAGCACTGAAATTGGTGCCGCCGGCTAACTGTGTCAATACCGGGAAAGGCAGCAAACCCGACAAGCCGGGTATGTCCCTTGCGCCTAAGGTTCTGGCATTAAAGAGAATATCGTTTTCCGCGCGCGAAGGGATGCGAACCGCACGGGAAACCGCCAGCCACAATGAATTCTTTTCATCCGGTGTGAACATGACGCGCGCATTCGGTTGAATCTCCCAGCCGGTGAAATCGTTGTGATCGAAACGGGAACCCAGTGTCAGTTTTAAATGTTCCGGGATCAGCGTGATGTCATCGCGAATGAAGGTGCTCACCATGTGATTGGTTTGCTGGCGCGGACTGAACGAAATCAGTTCGTTATCGAACACTTTGTTGTGGTACAAGCGGTAATTGGCACCCCAGGTCAGATCGTGCCGTTCAAACAATGGAAAACGATGCTGGAAATCGATATCGAAGCTTTCCGCTCTGAATAGAGAACTGGTGAGCAAGCGGTAGTCGACCCGGTCGTAATAGCTTTGCAGCATGATCGACGAACGGTCGGACAGGGTGCGATCCCAGCGGAAACGGATATTGCCGCCTTCGTTGTGGCCTCTGGCGGAATCCGCCTGGATGATCGGGGCGCTCAACTGTGTTTTATTCAGGTGATCGCCAAAAGCGTTATGAAAAATATCGCCTTGCAGCGTGAATTGATCGATACCGCTTGAATGATCGACGCGGAATCCGCCTCTGGCGGAATGCCATTGATCGTTGGCGCTTTCTCCCGTAACGGTTTTCATGTTGTCACGAGTAAACCCTTTGGCGTAGAAACGGTAGTAAGTATCTTCATTGATTTTTCCACCGTAGCGGGCGCCTACGAATCCGTGTTCGAAACTGCCGCCACCGGCAGAGAACAAAACGCCTTGCGTGTCGGCGGCTTTCTTGGTGATGATATTGATCACGCCATTCACGGCGTTGGCGCCCCAGACAGAAGCATTCGGCCCGCGGATGACTTCGATACGCTCGATATCCTCCATCATCGTGTCCTGCTGTTCCCACTGCACGCCGGCGAACAACGGATTGTAAACACTGCGGCCATCGATCAGCACTTGCAGCTTGTCGGCAAAACGGCCGTTGAAACCACGGATGCTGATGGCCCATTTGTCGGTGCCGATCCGGGCGACTTCGACGCCGGGCGCCATACGTAACGCTTCGGGAATACTGGTGGCGCCCGAGCGGCGGATATCGTCCTGGGTGATAACGAAGATGGCGGCAGGAACTTCTGAAAGTTTTTGCGAACGGCGGGCAGCGGAAGTCACTTGAATGTTCATCAATTCTTCGATACTGAGTTCCAAGAGCTGATTACCAGCCGGTTTTTTTCCTTGCGGCGACAACTTTTCTGCAGCCGCAATATTGCTTAGACTGCACACCACAATGGCGCTTAGCAATAATCTTTTGTTCAATCGCGATATCAGATCAAGCATTGTGGTAACAGATGCCGGGTTTCGGGTATGACCTATGGTGATTGGGCGGTAATTATTGAATTCAGACTGATTATTATCTGTCAGAACTTGCTATCTTACTTTGTCAGAAAGTTCCTGAAAACCTCAATTACCGCAGATTCAACCGCTTTTTTTAGCAATTTGACTGCATTCAGGAATTCTCTGCCGGTTTATTGTTGCTTGTAGGCGCTGCAATGAGTTTGTTGTTAAGCGACAGATAGACTCTGTTTCTTCCGGCATTCTTGGCGGCGTATAGTGCTTTATCGGCGGTGTTGACCAGGTGATCTTCACTGTGCATTCCCGGTTCTTTTAAAGCGACACCGATACTGACTGAGATTTGGATATTAATATTTTCAACGGTGATTTGCTGGTTATGGATATGTTGGCGCAGCCTTTCAGCAAATAGCACGGCGGACTTCGCATCGGTATTTCCCGGCTGGCACACGACTAAAAATTCTTCACCGCCCAAGCGGCAGAAAGTATCGCCTTTGCGGGCGGTTTTGCGGATGATTGCTGATACCGCGATGAGTACCTTGTCGCCGATCGCATGACCGTAACTGTCATTGATGACTTTAAAATGATCAATGTCGATCAGCATGATAGCCATCAATTGCCCGGTCCGGTTGGCGATACTCCAGGTTTCCGCCAGCGTTTCCATGCCGGAGCGGCGGTTCGGCAGCTCTGTCAGCATGTCGGTCAGCGCGAAGTGTTCCAATTTCCGGTTGGTGACCGCCAGCTCTGCGGCAAAGCGTTTAAGCTGCTCTCGATCGCGTTCCCAGGATTCTTGCAATTGGCGATAGTGCCAAGCCGCACGCAGTCTGGCGCGGAATGCGCGAATATGGATCGGCTTGGTGATGTAATCGTCGACACCGGCATCAAATGCCTTGATGACTTCTTCTTCGTCTTCGACGCTGGTCAGCATGATGATGTATAAATTCTGACCCCATTCGGTCACGCGCAATGCTTTAGTCAATTCCAGGCCGCTCATAACCGGCATGAGCCAATCGGTAATGACGATATGCGGCATGGATTCCATTGCCAACGAGAGTGCTTGCTGACCGTCGGAAGCAGAAAACACGGTGTGGCCGAGCACATTTGCAAGCAGCTCTTTGACCAATATGTGATTGGATGGATCGTCTTCTACCAACAGTACCCGTAAGGAAGACGCATTGGTCGCATTTTCCGGACGCGGCGCCGCAGCATTCATCATTTTAAGGAATGGGGGCGGTAATTCGACCACCGGCAGCTTGAGAATTGCCCGCCAGCCATGCCATTCTTTCATGATCTGATCGACAAAGGTGCCAAATGACTCGGTATCGAGTCCAATTTTTCCACCCAGCAGCAATAATTCGGGGATATGTTTGTTGCGCTCGGATTCTTCAACTAACCCGAAATCAGCGATCTGCTTGGCCAGGTTTAACAGATGCACGATTTGATAGGGGCGGGAGCCCTCTGAAAACCCTGATTCGGCGGGTGCTTCATGATAATAAACCGGTTCGACAAAAATTGCCGGAAAACCAAAATTCATCAGCATCGCTGCGGTAATCTGATTGTGATCGGTCTGCAGGAATTGTTGTTCCAATTGCACGATTGGTGCTTCGGGCGTTTGCTTTTTCAATAGCTCGGTATATTGTTCAGGGTAGATAGTGGCTAGCGCCAAGCAACCGATGCGTGCCATCAACCCGCAGGCGAACAATTCATCCGGTGCGGAAACCCGGTTTACTTTACCTAGTTCCTGCATGGCAATCGCCATTAATAACGAATGTGACCAGAATTCCTGATAGTCGAAGCCTTTGCAAGGACCTCCCTGAAATTGATCGATCAGGGAAAACCCCATCGCCAGTTGTTTAACAACGTTTAATCCCACATGCGGAATGGCTTCCATAACAGAAGAAATGGCACGGGTGCGCTGGTTGGTGGCATTGGCTTTCTGTATCAGGCGGCCGGACAGTACCGGATCCGTTTGGATAAGCTTGGCAATTTCATTGATAGTGACATCTTCCCGCCGGCACGCTTCGGTTAGCGCCAACGCCACCCCCTTGGGGCTTGGCAGCAGTTGGCTGATTTTAAGCTGGTTGATATCAGCGATCTTCATGGTGTATGTCATTAGGCTTCATTGGTTGGATCGACCAGCGTTTGTTGCTGGCACAGAGGATTTCAGTTTCTCCGATCGGTTTGCTGAAATAGAAACCCTGCAAAGTTTCACAGCCGAGATATTTCAGGACTTGCGCTTGTTCTATTGTTTCAATACCTTCGGCAGTGATTGCAAAGCCAAGGTTTTTCGATAGGGAAATAATGGCGCGGACGATGGCAAGATTGTCGTCGTCGTCCAGCAGGCCACGGATAAAACTTTGATCGACTTTCAAGCAGTTGATGGGCAGGCGCTTCAAATAATTCATGGAAGAATACCCTGTACCGAAATCGTCCAGCGCAATTTGAATATTGTGACTGCGCAACGTATGAAGCGTATTTAAGGTATTCTCATTATGCTCCATGAGTGCGCCTTCGGTAATTTCGAGGACTAATTTTTCCGGCGGGAAGTTTGTTTCCGCCAGGATATCCAATACCGATTTGACCAATCCGGGATTCTTGATTTGCAGCGGTGACAGGTTGACTGCGACTTCCAGGCAATGACCTTGTTGATGCCAGCGTGCAGCGTCACTGCATGCTGTGCGCAATACCCATTCTCCGATAGGGATAATTAAGCCGTTTTCTTCCGCTAACGGGATGAAATCGAGCGGCGAAATGGCGCCTTGCTTGGGGTGATTCCAGCGGATCAACGCTTCGACCGACTGGAAGCTTTCTGCGGCAACGTCGAATTGCGGCTGATATACCAGGAAAAATTCATTTTTTTGTAACGCATCGCGCAGGTCGTTTTCAAGATGCATGCGTTTTTCCGCCCGGAGCGTTAACGCGATATTGTAAAACTGGCAATTATCGCGGCCTTCATTTTTGGCATGATACATCGCAGTGTCGGCATGCTTCAGCAAAGTTTCGGCATCGTCGCCATCGTCCGGGTAAAGCGCGATACCAATACTTGCAGTGAGCACCACATCGCGGCTTTCGAGATGAAAGGGGCGGCGCATCGCTTCGCGGATTCGGTGCGCCAATATTAGCGCATCTTCCGCGCGATGAAGGTTCGGAATGACAACGGTAAATTCATCACCGCCAAGCCGGGCCAGCCTGACTTCCGATTGTTTCGGGTTGTTCCGCGATACGAAGTCGGATTGCCGCGTGCTGCTTTGCAACCGCTCGGCCGCCCATTGCAGCACCGTATCTCCGGTAGTGTGCCCCATGGTATCGTTGATACTTTTGAATCCATCGAGATCTAGGAAAAGGACTGCTAACTTATTGCCGGTATACTTGGCGCGGTTGATTTCTCCTTCAAGACGCTCCATAAAGGACTGACGATTGGGTAATCCGGTCAGGTTGTCAAAATACGCCAAATGAAAGATTTTGCTTTCGGAATCCTTGCGCTCAGTGATGTCGCGCACAAGGCAGAGCGTTTCCTTGGCGTCAATGGCAACAACGCGATTTTCATAATACCGGGTTTTACTGTCATTCAGCGTCAGCGGATATTCGAAAGGTTCAACGATGCCTTGATGGCGCGCCCGATCCGCCGCTTCTAGATAAAGTTTTGCAATATCTTCCGGCAGTGAATGGGTTAATGCGTTCTCCACATTTGCTTTGAGCCACGGTGTACTCTCGGAATGGCTGCAAATATCGATCACTTTGTCTTTTTCGTTCAAGATGAACATGGTATCGGGAATTGCGCTGAAAATCGCTTTATTGCGCGCGTTTGCAGCCTTGAGCGCAAGCATGTTCAAATAACCGCGCCGCAAATATAAAATTCGATAAGCGATCAAATTCCAATTGATCGGTTTAGCGATAAAATCGGTAGCGCCGGCTTCGAATGCGCGATTAATCGATTGCATGTCATCCATGCCCGTCACCATCATGATCGGTAATTCATTTCCAATCTTTGCCCGTAAATACGAACATACCTGATAGCCATCCATGCCGGGCATTTCAACGTCCAGCATGACCATATCCGCAGGATCTGCTTCAAACAGCCGTACCGCTTCTTCACCGTCGCAGGCCAACGTTACTTGGAATCCTGCTTTCAGCAAGGCGGCATGCATCAATAATCTGACCGTAGGATCATCATCGGCCAGTAAGATTCTAAAAGCTTCTATTGTCACGATTGATTGAGTATTTGCTTGATTTCGGTGGTTACGCCTTGGTATTGCAATTGCATGCTTTCCAGAAGCGTTCTGGCATGAGCGAGTTCTCCAGCCTTGGCATCCGCTTCTATCTGCTTGAAGATTGCAGATAAATCATCCGCGCCGACATTGCCTGAACTTGATTTTAATGCATGAGCGGATTGCCGCAAACTTTCCGCATCATCGTTGGCAATCGCTTGTTCAAGCTGGCGGACATAACTTTCCGCTGAATCCAGATAAGCTTGGAGAATCTTGTGCAATAGGCTATCGCTGCCCGATGGATCAAGCTCGCGAATCTGATTAAGACGTGTAAAATTGATCGTAGACATAGCGCTAACCTCATCGTATTTTTCAATTGATCCGGCTACTGACGCGCCCGTCTTATCCGCTTTTTCTTGAGACAGCCAAGCGGTTATTTTTTGTTGTAATTGCTCGATGGAATAAGGTTTGGAAAGAAAATCATTCATTCCGGCGTTCAAGCAAAGCGCTCTATCTTCTTCAGTGGCGTTGGCGGTTAATGCAATAATCGGGATGCCGCCATACTGCTTTCTGATCAACGAAGTCGCTTCCAAACCGTCCATGACTGGCATTTGGCAATCCATCAGAATAATATCGTACTGATTTTTTTCAACAAGATCAACAGCTTCTTTTCCATCGTTAGCAATGGTCGCGGTCATGCCAAGTTTTGATAACATGGCTTTGGCGACTTCCTGGTTTACCAGGTTATCCTCCGCGACCAACACTGCTCCGCTGATATGGGGCATTTCAGGTGACGGAGCAGTCCGCGCCGGAGCGACTTGTCCGGCAGCATTGTTCAGGTTACGGCTCATGACGTCGCGGATAATATCGAATAACTCTTTCTGGCGGATAGGCTTGTTGACGCAGCGCAAAATACCGACACTTTCTCTTTCGAGCTGCGTTGCATCGCTGTGAGTTGAAGTCAGCATCATCATGCGGGTTTTGCACAGCGCGGGGCGCGAATGGATTTCTCTGGCCAGTTCCAATCCATCCATTTTGGGCATGTGCATGTCGAGGATCACTAACTGGAATGGCTCATTTGTTTCCACTGCTTCGGTCATCAATCGCAGCGCTTGATCGGCGCCATCGGCGCATGCCGTATTGATATGCCAGTTTTGCAACTGAATCTTGAGAATTTCCCGATTGGTTTGATTGTCATCAACCACCAATACTTTGAGGCCGAGGAAATCGGCCATATTTGATGCTGTGCTATGCGCTAGCTTGGATTTCTCCAATTGCAAGTGGATCCAGAACTTGGAGCCTTGGCCTTGGGTGCTCTCAACCCGGATGCTACCTCCCATCAACTCCAGCAAGCGTTTGCAAATCGTCAAACCAAGCCCGGTTCCGCCATATTGGCGGGTAGTGGATCCGTCCGCTTGCGAGAAATGCTGGAAGATCTTTTCGTGATATTCGGGAGGTATGCCGATCCCGGTGTCTTCCACGCAGATGCTGATATTTGCCAGAGTCCCGGATTCCTCGGTCATTGTCGTACGGATGACCACTTCACCTTCGCTGGTGAATTTGATAGCGTTATTGACCAGATTGGCAATCACCTGACGCAACCGGAAAGAATCTCCCCGCACCATCAGAGCGGTATTCGGCGGGGTGAATTGCACGGCTAATTCCAGCCCTTTTTTATCAGCCGGTTGCGCGAACATTACGAGCGTATCTTCGATCATTTGGACCAGATCGAAATCGATGATTTCCAATTCCATGTGATCCGACTCGATCTTGGAGAAATCGAGAATGTCGTTGATGATGCTTAACAAGTGTTGACCGGAACCTTGCACGGTTTCGGCAAAGCGGCGCTGATCCTTGTCCAGAGCTGTGCCTAGTAATAACTCGGTCATTCCCAAAATACCGTTCATCGGCGTGCGGATTTCATGACTCATGGTTGCCAGAAATTCGCTTTTTGCTTTACTCGCAGCTTCCGCCGATTCTTTGGCGATTACCAGCTCTTCAGTTCTTCTCGCGACTTCATCTTCCAAATGATCGAGATGCAATTCCAGTTTGGCATCGCGTTCCTGGATCATTTCCAGCATATTGTTGAAACCGTAGGATAAGGTGTTCAATTCCACGATGGCACCGGGCTGTAACCGCGTGGAATAGTCCGCTTTGGTGGTGACATGCCCCATCACGCTGGAGAGCTCGTTGAGCGGATCCAACACCGAACGGTTCAACCGCTGCAGCCTTAAGTTAGCGATGAATAACGCCAGAGCCGCAGCCGCGCTGGTAACAATGATGTACCAAAGAATTTGCCAATATAGCGGGGACAGTGCTATTTCCAAATAGAGACTGCCCAGCAACTGATCGCTGAAATAAATAGGCTGATTGATCGTTAAGTGACTGATGCTGGTTGCAATGCTCTCGGTCAACGACATCAAGGTTTCAGGAAGCGGTTTATTCTCAGTCGAATATTGCACGAATTGGTTTTTTTCAACATTGTAAATCGCCGCAGCTTGTACGTCTGGCGTATTGTTGAGCGAGTGCAGTAATGTTCTGGCGGTATTGGTGTCCTGGAACATCAACGTCGCGACTGCATTCTCAGCCAGCAATTTCGCGGTGGAACGGCTGGTCTCGAGCAATGACAGATAACTGATAAAGAAGCTGCTGATAATAACCAAAGCTGCAACCAGCAACATCGCAGTGCCTTGGGTGGCATAGCTGATCTGCTGCAATTTGGCGCGCAAAGTCATAGCAGCAATTGTTGGAGACTCCATTATTGATGTACCTCACTGGCGAAACGTAGTAATTGAGAACTGAGATTAAGGCGATTTTTTCCAGCCATGGCGATGTTGGCTTCAAATGTAACCTTTCCTTCTTTGATGGCCATATTGAGCACTACGCCCCGGCGGCCAGCCCCAGGGCTGTCTGCAATGGTTAGTATCGGCATTCCTTGTAATTGTTTAATGATGTCATCAACGTCTTTTATGACGGATTGAGTGATAAAAACCATATGACAATCAGTAAGGTCTATGATATTTCTCGTGTATTTTATCAATATATCATGTTCGTTGATTTTTTTACCGTGCAGGTGCTGCAAGTTTTGACCAAAGGGGTCCTCACCATGAATACAAAGCGTTAGATTGCGATCCGGCGGATTCGGCCATGTTGTATACGCGGCAAAATTGTACAGAAAAGCCACTTTCAAACGGTATTCCGAAGGTTGTTCTTCGGCGTAAAGAAAAGAAGGGGTACACAACTGCAAGAGTAGAGAGAAAACCATTATTCGCCAATCAGTTAAGAATCCCTTCCTGGAATTTTGATGATCGGCAGCTACGATGCTTTTTCTTCTGGCCATGAAACGAGCAAATCTCAGATATCTGGCGATAACAGATCGGGTAGAAAATTTTTTGTCGTGGAACTTCCACATGCCCGGCAAACCTAGAAACGGTAATCCAAGCGGAAGCGCACGGTGCGTCCCGGCTGCCAGAAAGTGTTCTGCCAGTTAATGTCGGAAGCCGGATGCAGGTAATTTTCGTTAAACAGGTTATAGAAGCTTAATGAGGCCTCCAATCCTTTTATGCGCGGAACATCGGTTACCAGATTGAGATTGGACAGCACGTAGCTATCGGTATTCGAGCCATCGAGTGTTTTACGCTTGCCGAAGTATTGCAGTTCATAGCCTGCTCGCAGCCCGGTGATCAATGGAATGGGAATGGAAATATTGATTTTTCCGAGATGGTAGGGTGAATTAGGCAAGTGTGAATCTTGCTGATTCGCGCCCTGAATGCCATAGCTGCTGCGGAAACGCCCTCCCCAATCCCAGGTTTTGTCGAGCGACAGCTCCACGCCTCGGGCCTTTACTTTACCTTGTGATCGTTGATATTGCGTTAGTTTGCTCACCGGATCAATGCCTAACGCAATCAGGTTGTGCATATCCCATGCATAAGCCGTGGCCCGTAGATTCATGCTCGGCTGAGGGCGGTAATCGGTTATGAATTCCAAAGTATCTACCATCTCGGCGTGTAATCCCGGGTTGGCGACTTGAGAAATGTTGTCGCCGAAATCACGCTCGAAAGCATTCGGGGAACGGTGAGCGCGTCCATACAGCGCTTTAAATGTGGTTTTAGGCGTGGCTTGCCAAATCAACGCGCCGCGCGGACTTAACCGGCTGTTGATCCAAGTGTTGAAATCGTAGCGTAAACCCGCAGTAGCCGACAGCGTGTCGGTGATGCGCCATTCATCCTGGAGATAGACGCCTGCACGAACTACCGAGCTGTTGATCGATAAATTATTGTCGGGCGCATCGAAGTTTTGATAGGTTTGTTTGATGCTGGTATTGTTTTGATACTCGACGCCTAGCATTAAATTATGATTCGTGATGGCGGTGGAGAGTAATCGCACTTCTGCGCCATGCCAATTGCTGGGGCCAGTGGATAGAGTGCTTTGTCCCTCATAGATATACGCGGCATGATAATCGTATCGACCCAAAAATAGCCGGCCCATGACATTCAGCGTATTGTTGGCAAATTGCTCGTTATACTGAATCTGGGTATTGAGCCGCCGGTCTTGTTGAAATTGCCCGCCGGTCAAAGGATCGGAAAAATAAGCGCTGGTGGGGTCTTCTTTGTTGCGATTGCCGTAAATGAAATCGAACGAAAGCGGTCCTCGTGAGATACTGGTAAAAAATTGTTTAACGTGCTCGCCGTCCAGACGGCGTGCGAAACCGGAAAGCCCAGTATCACCGTAATCGAAAAAACGATCCGTACCGCGTGCCTGCAGTGCTGAGAAAGAAAATATCGCATCGATGCCATTATCGAATTTCTTTCCCATGGTGATTCGCTCTTGCGGCATGCTTTCTGCAGTTTGGTACGATGCCGACAGTTCGATGCCTTTTACATCGGAGCCTTTACGGGTAATGATGTTCACTACGCCCAGCATGGCATTTTGACCATAAACGGCGCTGCCGGGGCCCGGAATGAATTCGATGCGTTCGATCAAGTCGATATCGAGTGGAAAATCCCGGCCAATGGGGCCTTGATCATAAGTGGCATCGTTGATGCGATTGCCATTGATTGTAACCAGAACACGTGTTGTGAAATCACCCGGCAGGCCAAAACCTCTCACTCCCAAAAAATCGTACTGATAGTCATACGTTGTATAAATACCGGGAAGACTAGCCAATGCCTCGCCCAATGTGCGCCAGCCGTAAGTGCGGATATCGTTGCGTGTGATGACGCTCACTGCAGCCGCCACTTGTTGTTGTTTTTGCTCGTATTTTGAAGCACCGACGATACTGACATTCATCAGTTGTTCCAGGCTCATTTGTTCCAAGCTGGTTGCGAATGAAATTGCTGGAGCTTGTAACGCAAACAAGCAAAGATATAAGGATATTCTTACGCGGTTGAATGGTTGGTATTTCGATGTATCGGACACGATTAGCGGTTTAAATCTTTAGATGTCGCATTTAATCATGTCCGGCAGTTGGGTAAATTTTGGAAAATAGCGTATTAATTACTCTAATTTACAGAATGGTTTTAATGTTCAACTTGATGAGAATGCTACAGCGTCTGTTACGGTTATGTAGGAATCCGAAACAGATGATTTTCCTATTATGGATGTGACTGCGAGCGCACTGATCCACATAGTGGTTGCGATGCTGCACCTAAAAAACATCGTAACGGATTGTTCATACACAATTGGCTGAAGCCAGGTAGGGTGAAATCAAGGTTGCTCGTTTTCAAGCAATCCCAAAAAACCGCCGGATTGGTGGCTCCACAATTGCGCGTAAAGCTGGTTATTGGCGATGAGTTTTGCGTGGCTGCCTTGTTCGACGATGCGGCCTTTGTCGAACACGATCAGCCGGTCCATCGCGGCGATGGTCGATAGCCGGTGCGCGATCGCGATCACAGTTTTGCCTTCCATCAATTGGTACAGGTTCTGCTGGATACTGGATTCAACTTCGGAATCAAGCGCTGAGGTGGCTTCGTCCAGCACCAGGATCGGTGCGTTTTTCAACAGTACGCGTGCAATTGCAACGCGTTGCCGCTGGCCACCGGAGAGCGTCACGCCGCGTTCACCGGCATACGCATCGTAGCCGGTGCGGCCTTTGATGTCGCGTAATGCGAGGATGAATTCGTGCGCATGTGCTTGTTTGGCGGCGGCGATCATTTGCGCTTCAGTTGCATCGGGTCTTCCGAACAGAATATTGTCGCGGATCGAGCGATGCAATAGTGAAGTATCCTGCGTCACCATCGCGATGCTGCCCCGTAAACTGTCTTGGGTGACGTCGCGGATATCCTGTCCGTCGATGGTGATGCGGCCTTGTTGCGGGTCATAAAAACGCAACAGCAAACTGACAAGTGTTGATTTGCCGGCGCCCGAGCGCCCGACAATGCCGACTTTCTCACCGGCGGCGATTTGCAAATTGAGATTCTCGAAAATATGAAGCGGGTCGCGATGTTCCGAATGGTAGGAAAACGATACTTGATGGAATTCGATGGCGCCATGTTGGACGGTTATATCCTGAGCATTGGCGGTGTCGGTGACGAGCTGTGGCTTTGAGATGGTGTTGATACCATCCTGCACGGTGCCCATGTTTTCAAACAACATGTTGACTTCCCACATGATCCAATGCGACATGCCGGTTAACCGGATCGCCAGACTCATGACAATTGCAATCGCACCCGGGCTGATCCCGCCTTGCATCCAGATGGTAAGACCCAGCGCGCCGGTGGCAAATACCATCAGCATGTTGATGGTCCACACGGAGAAATTAAGACCTGTCGCCAGACGCATTTGCGGATAGACCGTTGCCATGAATTCTTCCATACCGGCTTTGACGTAAGCCGATTCCCGCTGGCTGCGGGAAAACAGTTTTAATGTTAGGATATTGGTATAACTGTCGACGATGCGGCCGGTCATCAATGCACGGGCATCGGCCTGTAAGGTGGAGATGCGTTTCAGTCGCGGTACGAAATAAAACAGGATACCAATGTATAACATCAACCAAACCAGCAATGGCACGCACAGTAACGGATCGGCGTTGATGATCAGAAACATCGTGGTGGTCAGATAGATGGTGACGAACAGCATCACGTCGAGCAGCTTTAATACCGTCTCACGTACAGCCAAGGCGGTTTGCATCACTTTGGTGGCGATCCGTCCGCTGAATTCGTGTTGAAAAAAGGCGTAACTTTGGCTGAGCAGGTAACGATGCGATAGCCAGCGCACCCGCATCGGAAAATTACCCATCAGCATCTGGTTGATCGCCAATGCGTGCAGTAACACCAACAATGGAATCCAGATCAGAATGAAAACCGACATGGCAAGAATGGTGGGCCATTCAGTTTCTAAGAAAGCATCGATTTTCTTTTCCGCCAGCCAATCCACCATTTGACCGACGATGCTATAGAGCATGGCTTCGCTGATCGCGAGCAAAGTGGTCAGGATTGCCAATACCACCAAGTGCGGCTCGATACCGCGAAGGTAATGGCGGCAAAACGGATAGAGCCCTTGCGGCGGTTCCGCCGGATGTTCCGGCGGATAAGGATCGATCAGGCGTTCGAAAAAGCCGAACATTATTGGCTAACCTGTGCTGAGTTGCTCAAATATTCTAAATCCGGCGACATAAGTGCCAATTGCGGAACCGAGCGTGGATAGAATAAAAATCAGCAGAATGCGGGTTACCTGATTGTTCCACCAACCCTTCAGAGTGGTTGTGTCCGAACGGAGCCGGTTAAAGTCACCAACTTGCGGTTTTCGGAGGTAGGTTTCAACAGCGGCTACGACCATGCCGGCGCCGATCGTTGGATTAAGGGATGTGAGCGGTGCTGCCAGAAAAGCGGTCAGAATGGATAATGGGTGCGCGAAAGCGATGGCTGCGCCGATTGCGGAGAGCCCGCCGTTAATTAAAACCCAATCAAGAACCATCGATGTTCCCAATTCAGGGCTGCGCATGAAACCAATGACGAATCCAGTCAGAATCAACGCGACGATCAGCCATGGAATCATCTTGAACCAGCGCGATGCTGGCGGGATAACGTCAAGTTGT
The DNA here is from genome assembly GCF_054188085.1 of Nitrosomonas limosa. Taxonomy (NCBI): domain Bacteria; kingdom Pseudomonadati; phylum Pseudomonadota; class Betaproteobacteria; order Nitrosomonadales; family Nitrosomonadaceae; genus Nitrosomonas; species Nitrosomonas limosa. Next base: position 82,958 of record NZ_CM135180.1, read on the forward strand.
GCGATTCTTTCATTTGGGTTGGCGATAGCATTCGTTTCAAGCTGCCGTGCCATGCCGTTTAAATGTCCGGCGCCCACCACAGCTAATATATGCTGATAGTTGTTTTCCCGGCATTCTTTGATGAGGCGCGCGGACATGTACTCATCGCGTTCACTGATCAGGGGTTGAAATAAATCTTTTTCGTTCTCAGCGAATTGCGAGAAAGAGCTTTCCAATACATCGCCTTCTTTCAGTTTTTCAATTTCCGCTTCGCTGAATTTTTCCTTGCTGATGACGCTGGCGATTAGTCCTGCAAACAAATTCATGCGTCTCCACCAAGGAACATTATGGTATATCCGTTTCATGGTGGTGCCAATTTCACGATCAATCAGCAGTACCGGCAAATGCGCTGTTTGCGCGTCTTTGATCGCTACACGCATTTCCGCGCCGGGTTCGATACCGAACTGTTCCGCCATACGTTGCTGGAATGCGCCCAGTGCGAGACTGGCCGCAACCATGCTGGCCTGGCCTTTTTTGATAACCTGGAATAAATCCATTTTGGCCATGGCGTCCGGATTGACGATGGCTCTGTGACGGCTGGGGCATAGTTCGACTGCGACCGCATCGTATTGTCCGGTGGCGATCAGTTCTTGCACTTTGTCGGCGCTGGCTTTCGAAACATGCGCGGTGCCTAGCAAGGTGATTTTGCACTCGTTAAGTTGAATCGTTTTGATCGGCTCGGCAGACTCTGCTGGGGAGTCAACCATGGTTGCTGCATTGGTTGTTGTCATTTTTTTATTAAAGAATTAAAAGGTTATAAATTTTCATATACTTTAGCGCGAAAGGGAGATTTTGCGGGAAAAATTCTTCTGGTGGCAAGAAAACGTTTTACATGAAACGTAATTATATATATCATTTCAAATGGGCTCGTCAGATTGTCATTGTTTTTTCATTCTACGTTGTTCGAAATCTGTTTGCTTATTCAAGAATACTAATAAACGCTTTAAGCAACATTTTATATATCTTTGGAGGTTCTAAAATGTTGAAATGCGGTTTTAAACTAAAAACAACGGCTATTGCATTAGCTTTAATGGCAGGTAGTGCCGCAAATGCAGCACCGGTTGTAATGGGGAATTGGGGAGATCATGATCCTGCGGAAATGGGCTTTTTCGCGTTGATCACCTCAGGAGCCACGCCGATCGATCATATCTATACATTCAGTGTGGCAACAGCGGTTAACGGACTATGGTCCAGTGTTTCCAACGATGCGCCGCCTGTATTCGATATCACAGGTGGTTTGGTGCAGTTGTGGTCAAGTGATGGCGATGCTGATTATGGCGGATCGGATCCCGGTGATAGTTTGGTTACATCACTGGCTTTTGATTCATCATCGGTCAATCAGACTTTTACCATTAATCCCGGGGATTATTATTATCAAGTAACGGGTAGTATCGACGGTTTATTGGGCGGCAGTTATTTACTGTCTTCTTCAGTGACTCCAGTTCCGGAACCTGAAATGTATGCGATGTTGTTGGCTGGTTTTGGTTTAATCGGCTTTTCTTTACGGCGTCGCGCAGTTTAATCCAGTTCGTATCTACCAGAAAACCACTGAGGGAAATACTCAGTGGTTTTTTTATTTCTTGCTGATAGCTAACTTCTTTTGGGCTGCTTCTGAGAGTACAATGTTGTGATGGCTTGTTCGTGCCTGGTCGCTTTCGAAGGGGAAGATGGCATGAGGCTATCCCGTTGCATTATCAGCTTTAATAGGTTAGTGAAAAACTATTTGGCGTTGCCACTGCGGTGTGTCAGTGAAGCTCAAAATTTTGTTTATTTTCGATACGCTGCGGTTTTTTCTTGTTTTTCGTTGCAGTGGCTCCTTCGGCAATGTGCTTCAACGACGAGTTGATGGAACCTGATAACGATTTGAATCAAACTAAAAAGGAAGTGGAAGCTATGTATAAACCCGTTACTTTGTTAGTGTTTGTGATCCCAATTCTAATGTCGCTGCCGGGTTGTGTGACTGCACCGGAAAATAGTTCTGCATCCTTTGTTTCGCCATCTCAGTTCCAAACTTACAGTTGCGAAGAGTTGTTGAAGGAAACCGAACGTATTCAAAGCAGAGTAAGCGAATTAATTGGCAAACCGGCGGATGCCGCGCCTGCCAAAGACAAATGGATTTTGGGAGCGGACTTGTCACTGTCGTGGGCAGCGTTGTTTGCGCTGGGCGGCACTAAAGAGCAAGAAGCGGAGTATCTTCAATTGAAAAGCGAATACGACGCGATTCAGCAATGGGCGGCTATCAAGCAATGCCCTGGCGTGATTCCTCCCGCAGAAAAGCCGCCGGAATTTGATCCCGATATGGTGGAGTCTGTCAGACCTGCGGCTGTTGCCGATCAGCGATGAAGCGTTCCGGGCGTGCCGGTTTGATGGCACGGTTGAAATCGCAGGTGCTGGATGCTGTTAACGGCGGCGATGCCGTGCAAGATAGCGGGGTGTCCAGCCGTAAGGAATTTTGTGCACGAAGTGGTAACGCGCTACATGGTAACTCGGATCAAAGCCATAGAAGTTAAGTTGCATCCTTTGAAGTTCTTCATCGCGGTAGCTTTGCAACGGTTTTTGATGTTCTTCTTGCTGGCGGCGTTGAATCTTCTGCTGCAAGCAGGAAGAGAATTCCTGACTGGCAGCGAGCGTTTCAGCGATCATTGCGATTTTTTTGGTGAAGTCGTTGGGATTCAAGGAAAAGCAATCATCGATCAACCCCATGTCTCGCGCCTCCGCAGCGCTGATTGGTAGCCGGTTTTGTGTCAGCGTTTGAGCATGAGTGCTTCCCACCCTCCGTGGCAATAAATAAGTCCAATATTCTGAGCCATACAAGTTTCCCATGCTTTTATAATGCGGATTCAAAATAACGCTGGCGTTGGCATAGATATAGTCAGCAGCAAGCGATAAAAACACGCCGCCTGCGCCGGCATTGCCTTGTAAAGCGGCAATTGTGAGCTGCCGGTCGGTAGTCATGATGGCATGCACTAAATCATTCATAGCGTTGATATTGCGCCAGGATTCATCCGCAGGACTGTCGGCATACTCGATGTGATTCAAGTGTATGCCGTTGCTCCAGAAATCCGGACCACCCATCAGCACCAATACACGGATGTCGCTCGACACTGCCTTGAGATAAGCATTGCGCAATCGTTCGCATTGTTTGGAGTCCATGGCGCCGTTGTAGAATGCGAAATGCAGATAACCGACTTCATGTTTTTTTTCAAACCAAATTTCCTGATAAGTATCATCAGCTGCGCCTGTAATGGGATCAAGGGAGATTTCCGGAACGTCGTTTAGCTGGTGCTTCAGTGCGCTGGTAGCGGCCAGTTTAAACGTCGATTCGTGATCCTTCCGCGGTTTGACATGACCGATCCAGATTGCGCCATCCATCGTTGCGCGGCAAATGGCGGAGTCACGTTTGGCAATGACGGTTCCGGGTTTGCCGCTAAGTTTCTTTTCAGGATGCGCATCGTAAAGATAATAGAGCTCTCCGGACAAAGAATCGAGGACACCGGGAGATCCATCGGCAGCATGAATTTTTTTCAGAATGTCGAGCGTGTTGTCTTGTTGCCAGTTGATGCAACGGTCGATTTGCCGCATGGGGGCATGTAAATTGCCATGTACATCCGGACGCGTGTAATCCAGCGGGATCGGCCGGTAAATTTGCGATTCGAAACGTTTAATTGCTGTTAAGACGGCGCGCGTTGCCGCTTCAACGACTTCGTGCCGGTATATGCTGCTTTTTGGGGCTAATCGCATGGGAAAGGTTTCACTGGCCCAGATATCGCCGGCGTCCATTTCCGCGTTGGCCTGTAAGACGGTGACACCCCATTCCGGCACACCTTTCATAATTGCCCAGTCGAGTGCGGAGGGGCCTCGGTCACCGACAATTCCTGGATGCACGATAAAGCAAGTGCGGGTGCGCCAGATGTTTTTCGGGATGCGGCGTTTAAGGAAGGGTGCAAGGATCAAATCGGGATGGAACAGCTCGACAGCTTCGCAAGTAACGGCATCGTTGATATCGAACTCGACTGATAGTTCGTATCCACGGCGCTGCAATTCGACGAAAAGCCGCTGTGTCAGGCAGTTAAAACTGTGCGTCAGGATTAAAATTTTCAACACTGCTGACTAACAGATGCGGGGCAGTTGCTCGCCACTCAACCAATCAATCACCCGATTGCCACCCATTTGAGTCTGCATTTGCACAAAACAATGGGTGTCATTGATCACTTCACCGATCATTGCGGCATCTTGGCCGAGCGGATGATCTTTCATCGCGCGTAACAAGTTTCCGGCATCTTCCGCGGGGCAGATTGCTATCAGTTTGCCCTCGTTGGCGATATACAGCGGGTCGAATCCCAGAAATTCACAAGCTGCCTGGACTTGTTCACGGATAGGCAGGGTATTTTCATACAGCAACATTCCCACCGACGATTGTTGAGCGATTTCATTCAGAGTTGAAGCCAAACCGCCTCGGGTCGGGTCGCGTAGTACCCGGATGGCGGGGGCAGCGGCAATCATGATAGCAACCAGATCATGCAAGGCGGCTGTATCCGATTCGATACTGGTATTGAACGATAAGTTTTCACGGCATGCCATCACTGCAATTCCATGATCGCCCAATGTGCCGGATACGATAATTTTGTCGCCGGGGCGGGCATTCTCTCCTGAAATGTCAATCCCTGCCGGTACGATTCCGATGCCGGTAGTCGTGATGAAAATCCCGTCACCGCTTCCTTTTTCTACGACTTTGGTATCCCCGGTTACAATCGGTACGCCTGCTGAATGCGCCGTTTCCGCCATGGAATTGACGATGCGCTGCAGATCGGCCAAGGGTAAACCTTCTTCCAGAATGAAACTGGCGGCGAGATAGCATGGTTTGGCGCCGGCCATCGCGATATCGTTGATGGTTCCATTGACGGCCAGGCTGCCGATGTTACCGCCTGGGAAAAAAAGCGGTGTCACAACATGAGAGTCCGTGGACATCACCATGCGACCGTTAAAACCCGGAAAACACGCATGATCGTTCAGGGGGTGTAAATATTCGTTATCAAATGCGCGAAGAAATAATTGTTGAATCAGCTGTGTCATTGCCCGGCCGCCGCTGCCGTGCGCCATTTCGACACAACCTTGTTTGAAGTCGAGTTTTCGCGTGTAGCCGGGTTTGATGTTATTGCGGCTGGGCATGGTTTTTTTCCTGTGGCAGATTGCGACTTTTTTCGCGGAAGCGTCCATAGCTGTAGTACGCGGCGCATGCGCCTTCCGACGATACCATGCAGGAGCCGATTGGATTTTCCGGGGTGCAAACCGTACCAAAAATTTTGCAATCCTGTGGACGTTTGACACCGCGCAAAATGGCGCCGCATTCGCAAGCTTTGTTATCGGGGATCGATAATGCCGGAATTGGGAAACGTTGCTCGGCATCGAAGCTGGCATAGCGCGATTTGATTTTTAATGCGCTGTAAGGCACCAATCCAAGACCGCGCCATTCAAAAGCGCGACGTAGTTCGAAAACATCGGATACCAGCATTTGCGCCTTAATATTTCCCGTAGGTGTGACGGCCCGAGTGAATTCATTTTCAACCTCAGCGCGGCCAGAATTGATTTGGCGAATCAGCATCAAAATCGCTTGCATAACGTCCAGTGGTTCAAAACCTGCAACCACCACTGGTTTCTGAAATTCTTCGGCAAAATAGTGATATGGCTGGCTGCCAATCACGACAGAGACGTGCGCCGGTCCGATAAAACCATCCAGCGAGACCACCCCGAGCTCGCGGACTTCGGGAGATTGCAAGATATGCGATATGGCGGATGGTGTAAGAACATGATTGCAAAATACGCTAAAATTTTTTAAATCGAGTGCATGTGCTTGTTTGATTGCAACCGCAGTCGGGGGTGTGGTGGTTTCGAAGCCAATGGCCAAAAATACGACTTGGTGCTGCGGATTGTTTTGGGCTATGGCTAGCACGTCGTCGACAGAATAGACCATTCGGATGTCCGCTCCCTGTGCCTTAGCTTTCAATAAACTCATACCACTGGGTGTCGGTACCCGCAACATATCTCCATAGGTGCAAAGGATCAATTCGGGAGTTTGTGCCAGTTGAATCGCATTTTCTATTCGGCCTGCCGGTAAAATGCATACCGGACACCCTGGGCCATGAATCATTTGAATGTTACTGGGCAGCAGATCCACGATGCCGTACCGTGAAATGGCATGGGTATGTCCACCGCAAAATTCCATCAAATGGTAGTGTCGCTGAGGATTGGCTTCCTGCAAGATATTGGCGGCGATCGTTTTCGCAAGAGCGCCATCACGAAATTCACTGATGTATTTCATAATGAATCATTGAGCCGCATCATTATTATTGAATGCTGACAATTCAGCAAAAATCGCTAAGGTGTGCTGTGCTTCAATCGGATCAAGTTTCTGTAGCGCAAATCCAACATGTACGACTACATAATCTCCTGGGACGACATCATCGACCAGTTCCAACGAAATTTCCTTGCGGATACCACTAATATTGACAATTGCGCGATTTCCATCGGTCAATTGCTCGATATACGCGGGAATAGCAAGGCACATAAGCGTCTTATGGAAGTTTGCGGATATAGAAATTATGACATAATTAGTTATCCTAATTCTCGTTAGTCAAAAAAGTGGACAAGCAAAATTATCTTATTCATTTCCTAATGGTCTTTTTGATTGGTTTGATCGGATTGATGGCAATCAGTAAGTTTGCTCAAGCAGACACTGGAATATGGATTGATGTCGATACTACGGAACATACTTTGTCGGTAATGCAAGGGGACACTGTTCAAGCAGTGTTCGAGAATGTTGCGATTGGGCGATACGGCACCACCCGGTCAAAAATGACGCTGGATGACAAAACTCCGTTAGGACAATTTAAAGTCGGCTGGGTGAACGAGAAAAGCCGCTATTACCGTTTTTATGGCTTGAACTATCCGAATCTAGAAACTGCGAAACGCGCTTTTGATGAAAACAGGATTGACGAGGATACATGGCTATCGATTTGGCGTGCAAAAATCAGAGGTAAAACGCCTCCGCAAAATACACCATTGGGCGGCTATATCGGCATCCATGGAATTGGTAGAGGCGATCGGGAAGTGCACCATCAATACAACTGGACCAATGGCTGCATAGCACTGACAAATGAGCAAATCGACCAGCTTGGAAAATGGATAAAACCAGGCATTATGGTGAATATTCGTTAATTGTGATTTGGTTAGCGATCAAACTGGCTGGTTTCATTTGTTTGTTGTTAATTGCTTGAATCATAAAAAATATATAAATCTTTATATTTATTAGATACTTGCTCTTTATTGTGTTGTGTTTATGTCTAATCCATTGGTAAATTTGTCACAGAATCCATTTATTTTGCGGAAGAAATCAGATAAGATTCCACTGCGTTGCCGATTTTACTATCGGTAACAACAAAGTTGTGGATGTTTGTGCGTATTGAATAAAATAAACAACTGAGGAGATCGGAATGAAAGGAAAAATCCAGCATCCAGTTCGTAAGCTAACGCTGGCAGTAGTTGCGGGAGCTTTTATTGGGTTAACAGGGTGTGCAACAACAGCACAGCTTGAAGAATTGCAAAATAAAGTGAATGCTGATATTGCTTCAGTAAAAGCTGACGCTGCTGCTGCAAGACAAGCTGCAGATGCTGCGAATGCGAGAGCAAACGAAGCAGTTCGCATTGCAGAAGATGCCAACAGACGTTCAATGGATACAGCAGAAAAAATTGATCGGATGTTCAAAAAAGCAATGCATAAATAAGCTTTATATTTAAAGTTAGCATAAAAAAACCCCTCATCTGAGGGGTTTTTTTATGGGAATCTAGAATAGATAGAAAACTAGAAAAAAACTAACTTTAACTGAGATTAGTTACTAATTACGTTTTGCGTGTGTAACTGATTTTGTGAGCGAGAGCGGGAAATTAAAACAGGAATCCCGCTTTTTTCCAAGATCGCTTGTTCTAGGGCTTCTTGATCAATTTCAAAATCCTCCGGGATATTTCTTTTGTTGCTATTGCGTGCGAGGAAATCATTGATGGCAGCAACTACAATACCGTGATAGTTGGAGTATTTCTCCTGATCTTCTTCTAAAGGCGGATGCAGTTCAGCGAAAAGCGAGTCAAGCTGCCATCCAAGTTTGATTGGTTGATTGACAACTTGTACTTGCGTGCCGATAGGAACTTTATCGAAGAGTGCTTCAATATCTTCAGGATACATTCTTACGCAGCCTGCTGAAACCCGCATACCGACGCCGAATGGCTTGATAGTGCCATGAATCAGGTAGCTGCCGCTACTGATACCCAAACGCATGGCATGCCGACCGAGTGGATTGGTCGGTCCAGGCGGCACGATACTGGGATAGGGCTGCTCGCCATTCGCGATTCTATCCATCTGCAAAGATTTGGGAGGTATCCAGGTTGGATCTTTCTTTTTTTCAACAATTTTTGAAATGCCCAATGGCGTAACCCAGTCCATTCTTCCAATTCCAACGGGATGAGTAATGATTACAGGCTTCTCCCCTTTTTTAGGTTCAGGGAAGTAATAGATGCGCATTTCCGGTAAATTAAGTAACAGGCCTTTGCGTTCGCCTTGGGGGATGATGTAGCGGCTCGGTAAAATGACTGTCGCACCATCTTCCGGCAGCCATCGGTCGACATTCGGATTGGCAAGCATTATCTCAATCTGGCCAATATCATATTGGCGTGCAATATCAAGCAATGTTTCCGACCGGCTTGCTTGGGTGGTTCGTATTTGACCGAAAATATCAATGTCCGGTGGCGGGAGTATCCAGGTTGCAGCTTGGGCAGACTGAATCAGGAAAGGGTTAATTAGGAGCAAAAAAATAGTAAAAATTTTATACATAATCAAGCCCTGCAATTAATTGAAATGCGAATAAGCGATAAGAACGAAATAATAATAACTGAAACTTGTGTTTAAAAAATGCTAAATAGCATGATTATTTGATATGAATTTCGAGTTTTAGTGAGAATTAGAATAAGTTGAAATGAATGTCGTAGTCAGGAAAACAACAGATTTGTTGTGTGTGTGCAACAGTATTGTTGCGGATTTCACAAAAAGTTCTTATTTTTCTTGCAGTACGTATATGTGTTATTGCACAATCAGACCAAACCTTCCGAGATGGAAGGTCCGAACAAGCGGGGTGCATTCCAGCGGAGTGTGGTGAGTGTTAAATAGGACGGCCCCAGTCGTTTTAAACATTAAAGGAGAACGTCGGTATGAAGAAAAAACTAATTTCGTTGGCAGTAGCTGGTGCACTAGCAGTTCCAATGGCAGCGTCAGCTCAAGGTACTCATGTAACCCTATTTGGTAGTGTTCAAGCTGAATACGCAACCGTTAACCGTGAGAACCAAAGTAGCCAAGCTCTGATAGGTGATGATACAGGGCGCTCAAGAATGGGTATGCATGTAACCGAAAGTTTGGGTGGTGGTTTTAAAGCTAAAGCGCATGTTGAGTATGGCTTTAATACAGGCGCTGGCGCGTTAGGTGTTGCACGTGAGCGCTGGGTTGCATTAGCGAATGATAACTGGGGTGAAGTGAAATTCGGACGTGTTCAATCACCATTCAAAGATTTTGCAGGTGGTATGACCATTGATCCATTCGCTTATACTACGCTCCAAGCAGGTGGTAGCGGCGGTACCATGATGTCATCTGCAAATGGCTATGGTTCGGGCGCGCAAGGCTTTGTAAACAGCGCAGTTCGTTATGATTCACCAAAAGTTGAAGGTTTTAGCTTTGCTGGTTTGTTAATGCCAGGCGATTCCAATAGATTGGATCCTGCAAATTTTATCGCTCCAACCAGTAGCTTCCAAGGTAGTCAATCGAATGCCGGTGGTGAAGATGGTGAATGGGATTTCCAAGTTGCGGGTAAATATGACAGACAATGGCAAGGTCATAACTTTGCGGTGTTCGGCGGTTATTCACGTGATAACGTCAGTACCCGTCAAAAAACAGTACAAGGTTTGTTGAACAATGAACACGTATGGCGTGGTGGTGGTTCATGGAACTACCAACAATTTACCTTAAGCGGTCAATATGAGCACATCAACAATGCGGTTGGTGCAGCGACCTGTACCAATGCAGCACAATTAGGCAACCCAGCAACGGGTCTGCCGGATTCACGTGGTGGTCTTGTTGCTGGTGGTGGAGCGCAATGTAATTCCGCTATGAACATGGGTGGTGACGGTAATATCTGGTTTGCTAGCGGTAAGTATGACTGGGGTAATACCAGTTTTGTCGCTCAAGGTGGTATGACCCACGCAAACGGTGTTGTTGGTCTTGCTCAAAGCCGTGAAGTAAGCAGTTTCACAGTGGGTGCAATTCATAACCTGAGTAAACGTTCAAGTTTGTTTGGCGGTTACCAACGTGCAATGGTTAATGACAAAAATGCGCAATTCCAAGACAGCGATACTTGGTCTTTGGGTATGCGTCACAACTTCTAAAAGCAATTTTGCTTAATAAAAAAGGCACCGCAAGGTGCCTTTTTTGTTTTCAAAAGAAACTATAATGAGCGCTTGTGCGTCACCGCCACAGAATTTTAATTTATTCTTATTCGCTCGCAGGCGTATTTTTATGGAGATGGTATGTTATGAGCATGAAAAAATGGACAGATGAAGAACTGATTTTAACACGCGATAAGCTGGAGTCTCTGGATAAGGCAAGTAAAAGCTCCGGATCTGGTTCGAAAATGTGGTTGTTTACCGGACTGCTGGGGGCGTTTGCTATTTCAACCGGCGTGACATTCATGATTCTGGACGGCGTCGATGTGATGAGTATCATTTTGATCATTATGGGTACCATCACGTGTATCTCATGGTATAAAAGCGACAAACAGCGCAAAGACAATCTTGCGTTTCTTGAAGAAATCAATCGCGAGATCAAATCCCGCAAATTAAAAGTGAAAGATACTTCCAAAACGAAAGATAAAGTAACGGAACAACCGGAAGGAACCGAACAGACGAGCGAAACTGAAGACCAAAGCGATAAAGCGGCCGTTGGATCTGAATCGAGTGATTCAAAAAATTCAGAAAAATCAGAAGGAAAATCTGACAAATAACCGGAAAATGAAAATCCGCAGCTTGCTGTCGGCGATTGAACGGCTGTTTCAACCGAGGGATTCGCAGACAGAAGAAAAAATACTTGATCATGATGAGCAATCCAGCCAAGCGGCATTATTAGCTTCGGAAGATCGATCTGCATTCGAGGCATTAAGCCAATTCCTTTGGGTGCAGGGTGAATGGTTGCCGTTGGTATTTGATCTGAATCATTCGATTTATACCAATCAAGGAGTCACTGCGGCATCATTGCAAAGATTAGCGAATGCCGGATTAATCCTTTTTGAAAAAGCAGGATTCGTCAAGAAAGGATTTGGCAAGCATACGCGCCTGTTTTATTGTGGCAAGCCAACCAAAATCGGTTTCCAGGCTGACGAAGATAATTATCTGGATTTGGGGCATGTATTGCTCACCGAACGCGGAAAACAATTGGCTTCGTCTATCTCAATCACAAAAAACCAGCAGTTTTACGAATATGTAATAAACCGGTGGTTTGAACAAGGCTTGTTACTGTCATCGATACAAATAGACCGGAACGGGGAAACTCCGATTGCTTCCAATCATGAACCCGCATGTTCGATTAAAGAACGAGAATCACACGATAATCGTTAACGTTGGTGCGTGTCGGGCCGGTCATGACTAAATCGTTCAAGCGCTGAAAGAAAGTATACGAGTCATTATTCGATAGGAATGAGGCCGGATTTAATTCGAACCCTTTTGCGCGAGTGAAAGAATCCGGTGAAAAAATTGCCCCAGCATTATTTTCCGTGCCGTCCAATCCATCGGTATCGCATGCCAAAGCGTAAACATTATCCATTCCATCCAGTTGAACAAATAGCGAAAGTAAGAACTCAGCGTTACGGCCACCTCGGCCATTACCCTTGACGGTTACCGTAGTTTCTCCTCCCGAAAGCAGAGCGATGGGCGTTTTTAGTAATCGTGGATATGATTTGATTTCTCGTATCAGTGCGGCATAACTTTTAGCAATTTCAGAAGCCTCGCCAGTGACGGTATCACCGAGTATCAAGGTATTGAAACCCAAAGCCTGAAAATAATTTTCCGCGGCTACCAATGACTGGTGTGCAGTTGCAATGATGGTATTTGCAGTGCGAGAGAAGAAAGGGGAGCCGGGTTTGGGAGTTTCTGCAACGCTTCCCGCTTGACCAGCGCGCAATAGCTGGGTGATCGAGAGCGGTGCATCCAAGTGATACCGATCAAGTACTGCGAGAGCGTCAGAAAATGTGGAGGGATCAGCAGTACAAGGACCTGAAGCGATATGAATCGCGTCATCGCCGGTCACATCGGAAATAATCAGTGAAAGAATGGCAGCCTGACAAGCGGCTGCAAGTCTGCCGCCTTGAATTCCGGATAAATGCTTACGGACGATATTGATTTCTTGGATTGTCGCGCCGCATTGCAACAATTGCTTTGTTACGGTTTGCAGATCTTGCAGTGAAATGCTGTTGAGCGGCAGCGGCAATAAACTGGAACCGCCGCCGCTGAACAAGCAAAGCAGCAAATCCTCGGCTGTTAATGCTTGTACAGCCGCAAGCATTTGTCGCGCAGCCTGCTCGCCGTTTTCATCAGGGATGGGATGCCCGGCTTCAACGATCTGAATAGCTTGAGTGGGGAGGCCGTGTCCGTAGCGCGTTACCACGATGCCATCAATTGGCGCTTCGGCTGGCCAGACGCTTTCAACGGCTGCTGCCATAGCGGCGGATGCCTTTCCGGCGCCGACTACGAATGTTCGTCCGCGAGGTGGCTGTGGCAGATACTGCGGCACGATATGAGCCGGGTCAGCGGCCTTGACAGCGACAAAGAAGCTTTCCAGCAGACAATCCCGTGGATTCATTTTGTCAGCATGGCGCGCAAGTAATGGCCGGTAAAGCTGTCAGGATTCGTTGCGATGGATTCCGGAGTGCCTTCCGCAACAATGCAACCACCGCCGTCGCCACCCTCCGGTCCTAAATCGATAATCCAATCGGCGGTTTTGATGACATCCAGATTATGTTCGATTACAACCACCGTATTACCGTGATCGCGCAATCGGTGTAACACCTTAAGCAACAGATCGATATCCTGAAAATGCAAACCGGTGGTTGGTTCATCAAGGATATACAAGGTACGTCCGGTATCACGTTTTGATAGCTCCAGCGATAGTTTGACACGTTGCGCTTCGCCTCCGGAAAGAGTGGTGGCGGACTGGCCCAACGTAATATAACCAAGACCTACATCCATCAAGGTTTGTAGTTTGCGCGCTACCACCGGGACCGGCTTGAAAAATTCCAATGCATTTTCTACCGTCATTTGTAAAATTTCACTGATATTTTTGCCCTTATATTGAATTTCGAGCGTTTCACGGTTATAGCGGTGGCCGTGGCATACATCGCAAGTGACATAGATATCGGGCAAGAAATGCATTTCAACTTTGATCACGCCATCGCCTTGACACGCTTCGCAGCGCCCGCCTTTGACATTGAATGAAAATCGCCCTGGTGCATAACCACGCTCACGAGCTTGTGGCACCCCGGCAAATAAGTCGCGGATGGGGGTAAACAAACCGGTATACGTCGCAGGATTGGAGCGCGGCGTTCGTCCGATGGGGCTTTGATCCATATTGATGACTTTATCGAAAAATCCCAATCCGTCAATATGCCGGTGGGGTGCAGGCTCGTCATTACTGCCGTAGAGATGGCGGGCGACTGCACGGTGCAGAGTTTCATTGATTAAGGTCGATTTACCCGACCCGGAAACACCGGTTACGCACACAAACAATCCGACCGGTAAGTTAAGCGTGACATCTTTTAAATTATTCCCGGTTGCGCCTTCGATGCGCAATATTCGATCTGCGTTGAGCGGGTGCCGTTGCGGCGGTATATCAATCGCGAGTTTGCCCGATAAGTACTTTCCGGTTAATGAATCAGTCTGTTGCTGAATTTCGATCGGCGTGCCTTGGGCAACTACGTTGCCGCCGTGTTCGCCGGCCCCCGGTCCCATGTCGACGACATAATCCGCAATTTGAATGGCATCCTGGTCATGTTCAACCACGATGACACTGTTACTCAAGTCACGCAGATTCTTAAGGGTATCGAGCAAACGGCCATTGTCGCGTTGGTGCAGGCCGATGGAAGGTTCGTCAAGAACGTACATGACACCGGTTAAACCGGAGCCGATTTGGCTGGCCAGGCGGATACGCTGGGATTCCCCGCCCGAGAGTGTGTCTGCCGAGCGATCCAGCGATAAATAATCCAGCCCGACATTATTGAGAAATTGCAAACGGCTGGAGATTTCCTTGATGATGCGTTCCGCAATGGATTGCTTATGGCCGGATAATTCGAGATGGTCGAATAATTCCCGGGCTTTTCTTAACGGCAGGGCGCTGATTTCGTAAATTGTCTGTCCGGCGACATGTACATGCCGCGCTGCGCGGCATAAGCGCGTACCCTGGCATTCCGGGCAAGTTTGGGCGTTCAGGTATTTTGCCAGTTCTTCACGCACCGTCTGCGATTCAGTTTCCTTGTAGCGCCGGGTCAGATTGGGAATAATGCCTTCGAAGGGATGAACATCCTGCTGTTTGCGTCCGCTTTCCGTTAAGTAAGAAAATTGTATTTTTTCTTTGCCGGAACCATACAAAATAATGTTGCGGATCGGTTCGTCGAGTTTCTCAAAAGGCGTTTCCAGATCGAACTGATAATGCGCCGCGAGGCTTGTCAGTAACTGGAAATAAAATTGATTGCGCCGGTCCCAATTCCGCACGGCGCCAGCAGATAGCGATAAATGCGGAAATGCCACGACCCGCGCCGGATCGAAAAAAGTGATCTGTCCTAACCCATCGCATTTGCTGCAAGCGCCCAGCGGATTGTTGAAGGAGAACAGTCTGGGTTCCAATTCGGCCAATGAGTAGCTGCATACCGGACAGCTAAATTTAGCCGAAAATAAATGTTCCTGGCCGCTATCCATTTCCACCGCCAAAGCGCGTCCGTCCGAATGACGCAATGCGACCTCGAATGACTCGGCCAGCCGTTGCTTGGCATCGGCGGAAACTTTCAGGCGATCGACCACAACTTCGACGGTATGTTTTTGGTTCTTTTGCAATTTCGGTAACGCATCGATTTCATACACTTCACCGTCGATGCGCAACCGCACAAAACCCTGCGCGCGCAACTCGTCAAACAATTCAACTTGTTCCCCTTTGCGTTCCACGATGAGCGGCGACAGAATCATCAAACGGGTATCCACAGGTAACTGCAAGACGTGATCAACCATTTGCGAAACACTTTGCGCCGTCAACACGATGTTGTGTTCGGGACAAAACGGATCGCCAACACGGGCAAACAGCAAGCGTAAATAATCGTGGATTTCGGTGACGGTGCCGACCGTCGAACGCGGGTTATGCGATGTTGCTTTTTGTTCGATGGCGATGGCTGGAGACAATCCTTCGATCAGGTCGACATCCGGCTTTTCCATTAATTGCAGGAACTGCCGGGCATACGCCGACAGCGATTCGACGTAACGGCGTTGTCCTTCGGCGTAAAGGGTATCGAACGCCAATGAGGATTTGCCGGAACCGGACAATCCGGTGATGACTACCAGCTTGTTACGAGGCAGATCGAGGTTGATATTTTTCAGATTATGCGTGCGCGCACCGCGTATTTTTATGGATTCCATGAACTATCTATGTAAGAGTCAACCTGTTAATATACCCAACTTTTTAGGAATATCACAACCTGATTCATGTCTGCTTCATCTTCATCTGAAAAAATGTCCCCAACGGAAGTGCGCGCGACGATCGGCTTAGCCGGTGTGTATGGGTTGCGCATGTTGGGGTTGTTTATTATTTTACCGGTATTTGCTTTTTACGCCGAAGACCTGCCTGGCGGAGATAATTACACCTTAGTCGGTATTGCGCTCGGCGCTTATGGTTTGACGCAAGCGATTTTGCAAATTCCATTCGGCTGGCTGTCGGATCGAATCGGACGCAAGCCGGTGATTTATCTGGGTCTGATTTTATTTATCATCGGCAGCTTCATTGCCGCATTTGCGACCAATATTTATTGGGTTATCATCGGCCGGGTCATTCAGGGAGCCGGGGCGATTTCGGCAGCCGTGATGGCATTGGCGGCGGACCTTACCCGGGAAGAGCATCGCACCAAGGCGATGGCGACGATCGGCATGACCATCGGCGTGGTGTTTGCCATTTCGTTGATCGCTGCGCCGGTGTTAAATCAGTGGATTGGCGTGCCGGGCATTTTTGCGATGACTGGATTTTTGGCGCTATTAGCCATGATCGTCGTCAAAAAAATCATTCCCGATCCGGCGATCAGCCGGTTCCATTCCGATACCGAAGCCTCACCCGCTAATTTCCGCAGTGTCTTGCGCGATACGCAGTTATTGCGGCTAAACTACGGTATTTTTGCGTTGCATGCGGTATTGATGGCGCTCTGGCTGGTAGTGCCGCTGACACTGCGTCAAGCGGGCATGGCGGCGGACAATCACTGGCAAATTTATCTTCCGGTGTTGCTGCTGTCGATTGTGCTGATCATCCCGGCGATTATTTATTCAGAGAAGAAAGCCAAGTTGAAACAAGTGTTTGTTGCGGCGATTGGTGTTTTGTTACTGGGACAGCTGCTGCTTGCACTGAACAGTGAGTCGATTTGGGGAACGGCATTGGCGTTACTGGTTTTTTTTGCAGCTTTCAATTTATTGGAAGCCAGCTTACCTTCGCTGATTTCAAAAATAGCACCAGTCGGCGCCAAGGGAACGGCGATCGGAGTCTACAGCAGCACGCAATTCCTGGGTGCTTTTGCCGGTGCGGCGGCTGGTGGTTACTTATACGGAGAATACGGCAGCAGCGCCTTGTATGCATTTTGCGGGCTGTTGCTGGTGGTGTGGCTGGCATTGGCGATGACCATGAAAGCACCCGCTGCGGTGCGCTCCAGAATGTATCCGGTACAGGAAATGGATTTCGACCAATCCAAAGAGCTATCGCGCCGCCTGGCGGCGATACCCGGTGTTTTTGAGGCACTGGTGCTGGTGAATGAGCGGGTGGCTTATTTAAAAGTGGATATGAAAGGCTTCGACGAAGAAAAGGTGATTCAATTGCTTGGGGAGGAAACATAGATGGCTTCTGTCAATAAAGTGATACTCATCGGTAACTTGGGCAAAGACCCGGAAACCCGTTACATGTCGAATGGTGACGCGGTGACCAATATTACATTGGCAACGACCGATACCTGGAAAGACAAAAACGGCGAGAAACAGGAAAAAACCGAATGGCACCGCGTGACTTTTTATCGCAAGCTGGCTGAAATTGCCGGGGAGTACTTAAAAAAAGGGCGCTCGGTTTATGTCGAAGGTCGTCTGGAAACCCGGAAGTGGACGGATAAGAACGGGATGGAGCGTTATACCACGGATATTATTGCGACTGATATGAAGATGTTGGGTAACCGGCCCGGCAGCGGTAGTTTTGAATCGTCGCCTGATCACGAAGAAGATAACGCAGTTCCGAGCCGACCTTCTTCGACGAAGAGCCCCAGCGGTTTTGACGATATGGAAGACGATATTCCATTTTAATCGAATCGAGTCCGGGGGGCTCTGGCGGTTTCTAGTGTTTATCAGGCAAGCGCAGAACTCCGTTGCGATATTCGTTACTCGCATAATTTGATTGGCTACGGGAAGGTAATGAAAATTCGATGCTTTCAATCGCACCGCCAATTTCTTTGGCCATGTTGCGGAATTCGAGTGCCAGCATACTTTTGGGGACGATAAATGTTTGCTTGAATCCAGACTTGAAGTGAACAAGAATTTTCATAACGTTTTCCAGTGAGTTTTAATTTTTTAAGCGCTTGATCGCTACAGTGGCATCGCTGCTGCTGTTCTTACGACGCAAACCGGCCAAACTTTAATTGGCCGTGCGCCCAAAGATTCTCCACCGCAACGTAAATTCGGGAACCATAGCGCCACTACATGGAATTACAAAACAATCGAAGAAATAGCCACTATTCCTTGCTTTTATTGAGAAATTACTCTTGACAGCTTTGACATAAGCTTAGATTCATCAAAAATTGACCGGATGCTGGCGGCAACGGGGAAAGGGAAATTTGCATGGAAAAAAGCGCAATATTAAGTGCGTTGGCAACGGAAGTGGAGCAAGGACGCTTGATTTTCCCGACCTCGACCCATGCCGCGATTAAAATCAAGGAAAAACTGGAAGATCCTGATTGCAGTCTCGATACCGTGATCCGGCTGATACAAGCTGAACCACTGCTGTCGACCAAGGTGGTGGCGATAGCCAATTCCGCAGTATTTAACCGCTCAGGGAAAAAAGTCACCGATGTGCGTTCGGCCGTCACATTGATCGGCATGCGCACCGTGCGCAACTTGGCCACGGTCATAGCCGTGCAGCAATTGACCGGACCGCAGGGAAGAAGCGAGCAAGCCGAGCAACTATGGAAACATTCCGCGTATGTTGCCGCGCTGGCGCAAGTCATCGCCCGCCGCGTTACCCGCAAGGACCCGGAAACCGCGCTGTTTGCCGGCATGATTCATGAGATTAGCTGGTTCTATTTGCTGGCGCGTGAAAAATATTTCCCTGGATTAATCGACGACAGCTTGGCCAGCTCGTGGAACGCCGACGAAGACCTGGAAGACGAAAGCGAGCTTGACTGTGAAATCACGATTGGCACCGCGATTCTCAGAGCGCTGTCGGTGCCGCAATCGGTGATCGACGACATCGTTT
This sequence comes from Nitrosomonas limosa, assembly GCF_054188085.1. Lineage (NCBI taxonomy): Bacteria > Pseudomonadati > Pseudomonadota > Betaproteobacteria > Nitrosomonadales > Nitrosomonadaceae > Nitrosomonas > Nitrosomonas limosa. The sequence goes on from NZ_CM135180.1 coordinate 101,826, forward strand.
ACCTGTGGCGCGGTTACTTATCATTCCCGCCGGATACGCTCGGAGACACGCTACTGATCGCCAATCAACTGGCGCCCGTTAAATCGCCCTTTGTATTGCCTTCCAACTTATCGGGCACGAATGCAATCGCAGACCTCGATGTAATAACCGACGAAGACACACTCAGCGAGATCCTGAAAGACTCAGCCGCTGAAGTAAAGTCGTTGACCGAAGCGTTGTGCGTGTAGTTTCCACAACCTAAGAACCCTAAAGCATCCTACGAGCGGCAAAGCCGCATAATTCCGCTGCTACTGTTGGCAGCATACTGACTCCCCTTGGTCATTCCTGAAAAACCGGTTCCGGCATTGCTCAGAAAAATCAAAAGATTATCCCCCGCCATCATTCAGTCCCGGTTCACCCAGACCGCATTACAGTGACTCATCCGCATCTGCTTGGAAAAAATAACCACAAGGAGAAGCATCATGAGCGTCATCACCACCGGATCATTCCCCGGCAAACAAAGAAAAGCTGGGTCGATTTCCAATCCAGCATTAAAAACCGCTGAGCTGAATTTATCGAGCCGCGCAATCGTGTTGATACTGCTGCTAGCCATGTTATTGCTCGGTGCTTGTAAAACCGTACCCATCGACGATCGGAATGCGACCGGTAACGGCGGGTTCTGGGAGCAAGACGAGAATTCCAGTGCGCGTTTTCACAACCCCAATCAGGTAGACAAGGCCGCGATCGGTTTGGTATTTGCAGCGGGGGAGAGTGCTTTACGTAACGGTACGCCGGTCGATGTCTCCGCAAAGTTGGCGAACCATTCCCGGATAAACACCGGGCCGCAAAGCAGCGCGCGCGTGGAGTTCGAAGCGGCTGGCCCGGTCTGCATAATTGAAATCGACGATTTCAATGCCGGCAATGCCTATGCGGATACAGCCGATTGCCGGCAACAAATAGAAACGCCGCATGCCCGCATAGACGCCAGTAACGCCATCCTGCATCTGCAAGTCACGGAGCATCAAACGAAAGTCACGGTGATCAGCGGCACCGTTGATGTGGTGCTGCTTGGAGATACTACGCAATCCATCGATGTCCGCGAAGACCGCGAAGTCGTGGTCACGCGCGATACACTCGGTCGGCCCTATTTACTCACGCCCGAAGAAATCTGGCAACGCATCCGCTGGCGGGACGACTACCCGCTCTATAAAAAAGTCATCGACTGGGGAACCATCGCAGCCACAGCGGCAGTCGTCATCGTGACCGCCGGGATCATCGCGGCGGTGGTCATACTCAGTAAAGGTCATGGTCATGGAGGCCGCCGTGGTCTGCCTGGACATCATTAGAGCTTATCCGCAAGCTTTCAGGATGAAATGGGTTTTAAGCTGCAATGTGATTTTCCGGAATTCGTTATAGAATCATTTACTTAGATTGAGGCTAAGCTAAATGTTGTCAATTTCAATTGCTTGAAAAGATGCAATAACTAATGCAACGAGAAGCTTCGCGTACCATGGCGTGTCGGGGTGGCGCACAGCAAGATACAAAGCAAAAGTTTCTGCATCGAGCCGATGCACACTTTGCTTGAGTTTCGCAGTCAATGGCAGCGATTTCCTAAAATTCAAGTTAGGCCTCTTCGCATCCTTCAGCATCTGCGACTTTCTTCGGGATGAGCCACCAGCTGCCCTTTCTTGCCGGCACAAGCCGTTCAACGGCGACGCTATGCAATTCATCGATCGAGATGCTCGCCATTTCCAGATCGGTAGGCGCCTTTGCAAACGATTTTAGATGCTCGACAAGCTTGCGTTCGGTTTCAGATGACATAGGCGGTTTCTCCACATCTTCTTCGGCTGAGCATGGGGTGTGTTTTGCCCAAAGGGCGACAACAATATTGGACGAGTTGCAGGGCGGCCGAGGAGCAAGCTTGTGCAACCCGACTTGACGCTCCAGTTCGGAGGTTACCATCAACTCGCGATTGATCCGAGCCAAGTCGCCCTTGAGTTCTGGCGCCCAAACAAAGTCTTGTTCCTTTCGTAGAAACTCCGGGGCGCAGAGTCTGTGCAGTTTGTCGCCAGATACGAAGACGTGACAAAACGGCAGGTAGAAGAGATATGCAATGTCAGCGCGATTGGAAGGGCGCTCTGCCGATATGAGATTGGCTGCTAGCGCGATCTGAAAAAAGATCTCGACCATCAATACGTGTGCGGCGTAACTGGCGTATTCGGCGAGCGGTGGAAATCCCGCTTGGGACCAACGGTGCACGATTGGCGCCCATAGATGCTGCGGGATCTGTACGAACGAGAATAGCAGGCCGACTTGTTGTTCTGGTTCACGGCGCGAGTGAACAAGCTCTGCAGCAATTCCATATGCCTCTTTGATACTTCGGCAAGTCTGTGAGTTGATGCCCAAGGTGCGCATGCGCTGAGCAATTTCCGGTAGGTTTAGTTCGGAGAGCATTGCGCGCCAATTGGAAGCGATGTCATGCTCAATCTCGTGGAACTGACCGCGCTGCCACCGCGCGAAGGCCTCAGCCTCAGGCGGGTTCTCAAAGACAACACCTGGTTTACCGCCAGCACCCCGAACTGGGCGTCCCCCTGCCACTGGAACCTGACCCAGGTGAGGTGCTTCTTGGCCCAAGAGGTTTGCGATGCAAAGTTGTGCGTGGTGGACGCAAGGAGTACCGGATAGAACTGGTGTTTTGTCTGCGATGACGCGAACTTCATCCTCAGGAGTGCGCGATGCGCCCTTGCGCTGCTTTGCTAGATCTGCAAGTGTCTCTACGAAGAACAGTGGTGAAACGACGGGAAGAAAGAAGTGGTCAAACCACACTGACTCGTCAACCGAGAGCGATTGCAGGAAGGATTTGTCAAAGAGTGTTATGGGTCCCACGGTTTTTCAAAGAAGCCTAACTACAATTAGACATCCGAAATGACGCAATCCATTACGTCAAAAATGAGGTCTATTACTGCACGTGTCATAGGATGTCCTTATGTTTCATAGGGATCGTTCGAATTAGCTTTTATCATAACAGACTTCGTTAGATCCACAATGAACGATGTTCTTGCAGATTTCAAAACACCATCACATGGTCAATCCAATACCGGCCGTCTCGATACACCAGCACCATTTCCGCGACGAATTCACCGGGTGCTTTCGTGAACGATTGTTTCCAGATGATCGCTGCCGAGCCCGGGCGGCGGAAGACGGCAACGGGGGTGCGGGTGGTGAAAAAGCCTTTTTCCGTCTGATACTGCTGGCAGATGCATTCGAAGTAATCCGGCGTGACGATGGCTTTCAGCCGGTCGGTGAAGTCGCGGACATGTCGGGCATGGTCGCGGTGCGTCGAAGCGTCCATCAGATTGTTCATGATCGGCTCGGCAATCGTCAGGATTTGTTGTTCACTTAATTGTTCGAAGTTCACGGCGCGCGAGTTGGTTGAGTTAATAGCCTGTCACTGCACTACCACGCTGGCGATGCCGAAATAAATCAGGATCGATAGCAGGTCTTGGATCACCGTGGCGAGCGGGCCGCTGCCGAAGGCGGGGTCGAGTCCGAAGCGGTCGAGCAAGGAGGGCAGCGTCATCGCTGCCACGGTGGCGGTGGAACATGCGGCGAATACCGATAATCCGACGCACAGCGCCACATCTGCTTGCTCCCAGCGCCACCATACCAACGGCCCGGCGACCACTGCGAGCGCAAAGCCGATGGCGAGGCCGGTCAATAACTCGCGCTTAACCATCCGCTGCATGCTGACGCCGACCGACAGTCCACGCACGACGACGGTTTCGGTTTGCGTGCCGACCGCATCCGCCAGGTAGACGATACCCGGGATGAAGAACGCCAACATCACCGTGTGCTCGAGCTGCGATTCGAACCAACCGACGAAATCCGCGGCGAGCAGGGCGCCGCCGAGTCCGACGATAAGCCAGGGAATACGATGGCGGAAGCGCCGTTCGACCGGTTCCTCGCTGGTGGTGCGGGCGACATGCGTGCTTTTGGTAAAACCGCCCAGGCGCGACAAGTCTTCCTCGTGTTCCGACAGCAATACCGCGAGCAGCCGGTGCGGCGGAATCACACCGGCGAAATTGCCATCCCGATCCACCACGGTCAAGGCGGATTCTTCGTTGCGCACGGCATGCCAGGCGGCGACTTCCTGATCGATTCCCGGCGCGACAACGGGTGCCTCGCGATCCATCAGATCGTTCAGCGTGACACCGGCAGGAGCGGCCAACAGAGCCTCGATGCGCACTACGCCGAGAAATTTTTGCTGTTCGCAAACGATCACCAGGCTGGCGCTTTCGTATTGCTGCCCCGCCAGTTGTTGCCGAACTTCATCGGCGCGGCGCGACGGCGGGAAAACCGGCACTTGCTGGCTGGCGTGCTGCGCGGCGGTTTCAAAGGTGAGCTTGCCGGGTTGTTCGGGATTCATGAGCGGATCACTTCCGGGTATCGGCGGCACCGGATTGCTTTTTATACGCTTCATACGGCGTGTTGGCGTTCGACAGGCAGCGCTCGCGCTCCAGTTGATCCAGCATCCGGGTGCATTCGTTGCGCTGCCACGATTGGCCGGTGGAGTAGAGCTGCTGCGCGGTGCAACCGCTAACCGTCAATCCTATCGCCGCAGCGATGCCGATGATTGGGATGCGGACTATCATCCGTTGCATTCGGTGGTGACGACGTTGACCATCCAACTGATGCCGAAGTGGTCGGTCAGCATGCCGAACTTGGGCGACCAGAAAGTTTTCGCCAACGGCATTTGCACCTGGCCGCCGTCGGACAACGCGGCAAAGTAACGCTCGGCTTCCGCTTCGGTGGCGACCGAAATCGACAGCGAGAAACCTTTGAATGGCGAACCGGGTTCGCATCCATCCGACGCCATCAGCACATTGCCGGCGATGCGGAAGCTGGCGTGCATGATCTTGTTTTCAAAACCGGGTGGCAGCATGCCGGGTGGTGGCGGATCGGGGCTTTCTTGGAAGCGCATCAGCATGTCGATCTGCGCGCCCAGCGCGGTGCGGTAGAATTCCAGCGCTTCCTCGCAGCGCCCGCCGAACATCAGATAAGGCTGAATCACGGGATGGGTCATGGTAGCTCCTTGATTGAGTGATTGAAGGTTATAAGGTTTTCAAGTATTCGATGATGGCAAATGCGCCTTCCTTATCGTTCGACCAGTTGAGACGGTAGGTTTTTTTGCCTTCCACGATGTCTTTATCATGCCCTTTATTGCTCAGCGCCGGGATGGCATTGGCCTGGAACGGATAGCCTTCTTGCTGCATGGCGGTTTGTTGCGATTCCCAGGCAAAGCCGAGCAGTTTCGCATCGTAATCGAGACGGCTTTTGACAAAGCTCGCCGGGCGTTCGTCCGGCACCAGCAAGTGGTAGATCGTCGGTACCGTGCCGTTGTGCAAATACGGCGCTTGCGCCCATACACCATTCAACGGCCGGGCGTTGTAGCCGTGGTGCTCGTTGTTCGGCGACATCAATAAATCTTTTTTACCGGCCATCGACACGCCGTCGAATTCGGCGCAGGGTTTGACATCCTTGCCTTCTAACTGCACCGTGGTGTCGGGCGAACAACTGTCATACAACTCCTTGCGCGCCGCATAGTTCAGCAGCGCGCCGACCACATTGGCGCGTTTCATGCTGGTGCCGAGGTTGTCATAAACTTTCCCGTTTTTCGGCTGGTGGCAATCGGCGCAGTGTTCGGCGAATAAGGCTTGTCCCTTCTTAGCAAGTGCAACGTCAACCGCGAACGGATACGGGCTTGCCGGTAAACCGTTAAGCAGTTCTGAGGCGAAAGCCGCGACGCGCACATCGGTTTGCTCCAGCCCGAGCGTTAGCATGGCAATCAGATTGCGGTACACCGGAATCGGCACGTTGCCGTTCCATTGGCCGCCGCCGTTGATCAGCCGCTTATGGTTTTCATCCCAACTGGCGCGGCGCTTGTCCTGCTCCCATACCGACATGAAATCGGTAATGCCGGGTTCCGGCGGCAGCGAAAGTCCGGCAAACCATTTTAGAATCGGGCTCTTGCGTGCGCCGATATATCCGTTGACCGCGCTCAACCCGGTGGCGTCGGCCATGCCGGGAAAGCCGGCCAGCATCGGTTGCTCGAAGCCGGCATAGTTTTTAGCGATCAAGGCGCCGAAACCATCGTATTCGGCTTCGACGCGCTGCGCGAATTGCTTGATCGTTTGCTCGGCATTTTTCTTGAACAAGGCGATCTGGGCAGCTTCGTAATTCGCATCAAAATGCCGGGTGGCGGATTGGAAGTTGTTGTAAAAATAATGCGGATTCTGTTGATGTGTTTCGTCCAAGGCCGCCAGCAGTTTTTGCGTCAGCGCTTGGTATCTGTCGTCGCCGGTTTTGCCGCCGTAAGCTTGTTGCAAGGTTTGGTAGAGCTTGACGCGGAACGATACGATATTGAAAGTCGTATTTACGCCGCCGTCGAGATAATCGATCTGACCGTTTTCCAGCCGCACCCGGCCGATATGACAAGCGCCGCAGGTAAACGACGCGTAGTCGATATTGCTGTTGGCATCGACACGCGATAAGCCGCTAAAGCCGATCCCGCGCGCAACCGGATACGCGGGTTGCCGCTCGTCGATGAACAAGCCTACCGCGTCGAGAAAGTTTTCAGCGCTGCCCCAGAGCTCCGGCGCTAGCTTCGGTATGAGTTTCAACGCGATATAAGGGATGCCATCGGTTTCACTGAAGGCAAAATTGCCGAACCAGTCGTACGCGACCTGCTGCGACTGCAGATAAGCCGATTTCTCCTGGGTTTTGTTGCGGAAAGCTTGCTCCCAATCGTCGGGTACCGCTTTTACATATGCGGGTGGCGGCGGTGCTTCCAAAGGTTGGGAAATACAGGCGGATAAGACAAGAGCGAACAAAGCAACGCAGACGATTTTCATAGCTGTCCTTTATTGGATGGAATCGTTGAGGTGATGCGAATGATCGGATTGACGCTGTTTACCAGGCTGTTGAAAAACTATCTGCGTTGCCGCTACGGTGTTAAAAACAAGCTCAAAATGCTCATTTATACCGTATAAAATGGGCTTTTTCGCCTGTTTTGCCTTGTATCGGCTGCCTCGAAAATGTTTTTCAACCGTCTGTTACGGAAGAAATTGTAGCACAGCGACGATTTGCGCCCTATCGATCGCAACGTTGCGGTAAAGCGCCAAAACAAAAACCCGCCGAAGCGGGTCTTTATTTGGCTACTTCGAGTTGATCAGGTTAAACCGTTAAACCGATCGGTTTGATATTGCGGCGGTAGGTGAAGCTCAATAATGCCAATCCGGCGAGCAGCATCAAATAAGTTTCAGGTTCCGGGACCGGCAAAGCAACCGTTTCTATCCTCGGCGGCATAAACATTACCGGCTCGGTCAAGTCGGTCAATTTCAGGTAATCGATGCCATAAAAATCGCTGGAATTGTTGCGGTCGATGGTGATAATCAGCTCACCGGTCGCATTGATCGAATTAAGCACGGCATCGTTCAGCACAAAAGAGTGAACCGCGGTTTTTGTGTAACCATCGTCGAATGCGAAGTCCTGAGAAATACCGTTAAACGCCGCGGCAACGGCGCCAAATTCGGAAGCCTGAAAATCCGCCAAATCGATTTCCAGTTTACCGGATGTCCAGTGCGTGCCTAATCCGCTGAAATGGAATGTGGCGACGGTTTCCAATCCATGCGGGCTAAAACCTGGGTGCGTGGTGCTATAGGTGTCGGTATATTGCGCGCCGTCGGTCGCAAGTTTTTCCGCAGCGCTGCGGCCGTCATGATCGGCGCTGAACCCGTCAAAGGTGTGCGAGCAGTTATCGCAAATAGCCGCGCCATAGCCGTCATTGTCGCCAATCTGGTAAACAGCCGCAGTCGCGGAACCGCTTGTTAAAGCAAGTAGTGCAAGAATCGATACAATACGCATAATAAAGTCTCCAATTAGTTACAACGAGATATGTTGATTTCACCAACCCAGCGGGTGACTGGTTTCTGCCATAATGCTCATGCAATTGCAGTGTTAATCAGTTCCGCGGTTACGAGAAATTGCCCTCTACAGCTTTATTAAACCTTGTTGCTTTGCTGCTTATTGTTATGAGTACTGCTTAAAAAGATGCTTGAAACAGTTGTGTGTACGATAAACGCAAAGCTGGTTGAAAGGAATGGGAAATTATTACTTTTTTTACTAGTACTTAGTTACTACAGTTTAAGTAAAAGAGTAGGACACGTAACAGGATGGTTGTCCTGTCCATCGAATCATCACACTCACCGGGTTGCCAGCATGCATTGGCTGATAGTTAAAATATTATTATTTATTACAGTTACTTACAGCGCATTGTGCAGCGGGCAGGTTGTCCCGATTGAAACACCGCTGGAAGCGGTACGCTACGCCAGAATCAGCACGTCGAACGAAATCAGCCGCTATATTCATGCGCTGGCCGAGCGTTATCCGGAACTGGTGCGTGTGGAGTCGATCGGTCGCAGCGTTCTGGATCGCCCGATCGAAGTCATACGATTTTCCGCGCCGCGCCGCGATGATTCGGTAAAGCGGCTCACGGTCATGATTGTCGGTTCGCAACATGGCGCCGCAGAACCCGGGGGTGGCGAAGCGATGCTGATAATCGCGCGGGAACTGGCAGATGGATATCTGCGGCCGCTGCTGGAGGAAATGGATGTGATTTTGTTGCCCAATGCCAATCCAGATGGACGGGACTTGGGGAGGCGGTCGAATGCTAACCGCGTCAACATCAATACCGATTTCGTATTGCTCACGCAACCCGAAACCCGCATTCTGAAAGACGCAGTGGCGCGTTACGCGCCCGATGTATTGCTCGATTCCCATGAATCGGCGGTATTGAAGCGGGAAACGCTTGCCACCGAAGGCTATCTGACCGACTTCGACGCGCAATTTGAAATCAGCAATAATCCGGCAGTACCGGCGGTATTGCGGGATTATGCCTTGAATACTTTTTTGCCGGCATTAATCGGCCGGGTAACAGACGGCGGATTGCCGTCGCATCGCTACATCGGGGAGATCACTCGTATTAAACAGCCGATCACCAACGGTGGACTAACCTTGCGCAATTTCCGCAATGCCGCGGCGATGTCGGGTGCGCTGTCGCTGCTGGTCGAAACCAAGCTGGATTCGCGCGAACAAGTTTTTCCAACATACCGCAATATTGCTCAGCGTGTCGCACGGCAATTATTATGCTTACGTTCGTTCCTGACGCTGGCGCATGAGCAGCGTGCCGAGATTCAAGCAAAAACGGCGATGGCCCGTGCCGCGTTGCATCGAGAATCGTTAACGTTGTATGCCGGTTATGCGTTGAATCAGGCGCAGCCACTCACATCGATTCCAATGCGGCGGCTTGATAACGGCCAGCTTCAGCAGCTTGATTTTCCAGATCACCGGCACCAAATAAACGCTGATGAGATCGCCTTTCCGCCGATGCTGGTGATTACCCGTCATCAGGATATCATTCGTCCGTTGCTGGATCGTCATCGCATAGATTATCAGCCGGTTTTGCAGTCATCAGAATACGAAGTGGTTGCAATGCGTCTCAATGCTCCCGCCAATAGCACGATGCGCGCCGGGCTGCTGGCGGAGACGCAAAAGACTCTGACGATTGATCGCGGCAGCCTGCTTATCGATTTGTTCCAGCCGAACGGCCGTGCTGCTGCATTGCTGCTGGATCCACGCTCAATCAGCAGTATTTTTCGTTATCCCGAATACGCCAGTTTGGTGGATCCGGAAACAGAGTTTTTTATTTACCGCATTGCCGAGAAAATTCTGCTTGGTCAGCCATGAATCTGATTAAGACGCCTCTTGAGCAGAACGTTTTTCAACGCTATTCGAGTTCGGATGAGATCGCCGGTTTTTTGCATACGCTAGCCACAACTGCCGGGCGCCTTGCCCGGCTCGATCGCATCGGTTATTCAGCGCATGGCCGGGAGATTCTCGCTGTGTGTTGCAGCGATCATTCCGAAAATCCGGGCATGGCTTTGCAGAAATTACGGGTCATGCTGGTCGGTTCGCAACACGGCGCTTCGGAAGCGGCTGGTTGCGAAGCCCTGCTGCATCTGGCACGAGCCATACTCACGGGCGAATTGCAGCATCTGCTGGAGAAATTTGAAATCATCATTATTCCGAACGCCAACCCGGATGGCCGCGAGCGGGATTCCAGCAAGAACGGCAACGATGTCAACATCAATCGCGATTTTGTTTTGTTGTCGCAGCCCGAGAGCTGCGCGTTGGATACTGCGGTGTTGCGCTATCAGCCTGCGGTGGTGCTGGATATGCATGAATCTGCCGTGTTGAAGCGCAAAACCCTCGGAGTCGAAGGTTATCTGACCGATTTCGAGGCGCAATTCGACATCGCAAATCATCCGGCAATTTCAGAAAATTTGCAAAACTATGCCGAATCACAACTGCTGCCGGCATTGATCGCAGCGGTTGAGACACGCGGCCTGCGCGCCCAGCGTTACATCCGCGAGATCACCTCAACGAAGCAACCGATCACGCATGGCGATCTGACGATGCGCATCTTCCGCAACAAAGCAGGATTGCGAGGCGCGATGGCTATTTTGCTGGAAACACCGATGGAACCGAAAGCCGATCATCATCCGACATTTCGCAATATCGCGGTTCGAATGGAAAAGCAATGGTGTTGCTTGCAAGCGTTGTTACAGGTATTGCAGTCGCAACAACCGGCGATTCTGTCAGCCGTCGCACGCGATGCGCAGCTTCCGCCGCAGGGGAATATAGCACTCAACGGTTTTTACGTGCCCAGAAACGAATCGCCGGTAACACGGATCAACCTGCGCCGGCGCGATACGCGCGAGATCGAATCCCTCGAGTTTGCCGATCATCGCGCCATTGCGGCGCACGATTTCTTGCAGTTGCCCAAGGCATATATCGTGCAAGCGCATACTGACGTTTTTGCGGATTTGTTCGAGCGGCATCGCATCCCGTTCGATACGGTTACGGAACCGTTCGAGGCGGTCCTGGAAAGCGATGTTTTCGCGTACGGCGATTCCTCGGAACGCATCCTCCCGGTGCTGGATACATCCCGCAATCGCGATGTGGTCATGCCCGGGTATCTGTATGTCCGGCTACTGCCGGATACCGCACGGCTGCTGCCGTTATTGCTGGATCCGCGCTCGATCAGCAGCGTATTCCAGTATCCGCCATTTGCGCGATTAATCGCAGCTTGCCAGCCTTTCTTCATCGCACGCATGTTCGATCAACACCAGTAAGTCTATGCTTTATATTCGATAAGCAGTGTGACAAAAGTCACATTGAGCCGATCCGGCATGACGGTAAACTTATTAAACCTCGTTCATTGTCCGGAACTGGCAGGTCGGCCTAATAAATCATGAATTACCGATCAATCATGAGAAAACTCAGACTCTTACTCATCGGTGAAACAATACGGAAAAACAACCGCTATGCCACGGCAACCGTGGCTGTCAGCGCGGGATATATCTACCGGAAGACCGGTGAAACCATCAGCAAGGACCTAGGGACTGTCGAAACGGATACCAATGGCTATGTATCGTTTGACCTGTTCAGCGCATTGCCTGACGAGCAAGAAATCGAATTACGCCATTTGTGGCTTGAGCTTGCCGGAGATCGCGAGGGTAAACGGGATATTCTGTACGAATACCGCGCAGCGCACACCACCAATCTGCTGCTCATTCATGTTCCCGAATCGATTTGGCATTCACCCTCCGCGCTGGAGGCATAAGCCGGAAAAAAACGATGGAAAAGCGGTTGGAAGAAAAGCGCCTGGATTTGATAGAATAAGCGCACTATCGATGAGGTGCGCATGATGAAAAATAAATTGTTTTTTATGGTTACGGTGTTACTGGCATTCTCGCTGACTGCTTGTGCCTGGGTAAAAGTAACGGGAAAAGGCGAGGGCGTGCGTGTGCTGCAATCCGCTCAATCACTCGAGTCGTGCAAAAAAATGGGCAATGTGAATTCCAAGGTGATCAGCCAGTTCATTTTTGACCGCGATGCCGAGAAAGTTGCCGGTGAGCTCGCCGATCTGGCGCGCAACGAAGCTGCGTTAATGGGAGGCGATACCGTCGTTCCGGTTTCTAAAATCATCGATGGCCGCCGCAGTTTCGCAGTGTATCAATGCTTCCAGCCTGCCCGGTAGCTGCCGCACGTTCATGACGGAATGATAGGGTCACGAACGTAATCGGCAGGTAGGGCGGTATGGAATTTTTACGGGTTAGTCGTTGCGTTGGGTGACTTCGACTAAATGATACCCAAACTGCGTTTTAACCGGTCCTTGCACTTCACCGACTGGTGCGCTGAATACCACCGTGTCAAATTCCTTGACCATTTGGCCGCGGCCGAATTCTCCTAATTCACCGCCTTGCTTGCCCGATGGGCATAGCGAATGTTGTTGCGCCAATGCGCCGAAGTCGGCGCCGTTTTCGATTTCCGCTTTCAGGTTGTTACATTGTTCCTCGGTTTTTACCAGAATATGACGGGCGCTGGCTCGTGCCATAAGTGTTCTCCTTAAAGGTTGTGATGCAGAAATAATCGGGAAAGCTCGCTACCATCGCATCGTTTGGAATTGACTGAAAGCGCGCGATAAGCAAGATGGAATTTAACACAGAGCACCGCCGCAATGCAGCTTTTTCTAACAACAATCGGATCTAAAGTGGCTTACGAGGCTGCTGCCAGGGCTTGTTCCAGATCTTCCAGAATGTCATTAATGTGCTCGATGCCGATGCACAACCGGATCATATCCGCCGTCACGCCCGCCGCAGCCAGTTCGGGCTCGGTGAGCTGACGGTGGGTGGTTGACGCCGGATGCGCTGCCAGCGATTTGGCGTCGCCGATATTAACCAGACGCTTGAATAATTTGAGCGCGTCGTAGAATTTCACGCCGGCATCGAAACCGCCTTTGATACCGAACGCCAGCAATGCCGAAGGCCGGCCTTTCATGTATTTCTGCGCCAGTTGATAGTATTCCGACGACGGCAAACCGGCATACTTGACCCATGCGACACCCGGATGCTTCTCCAGGTAGTGCGCCACATTCAACGCGTTTTCGGTATGCCGCTCCATGCGCAGCGACAGGGTTTCAATCCCTTGCAGGAAAAAGAACGCATTCATCGGCGACATCGCCGAGCCGGTATTGCGCAAAGCGACCGTGCGCACCCTGCCGATATAAGCCGCCGGTCCCAGCGCTTCGGTATAGATGACGCCGTGGTAGGCCGGTTCCGGATTATTCAGCATCGGAAAACGTTTGGCGTGCTCGGCCCACGGGAATTTTCCGGAGTCGACGATGATGCCGCCGATCGAAGTGCCGTGTCCGCCCATGTACTTGGTCAGCGAATGCACCACGATATCCGCGCCAAACTCGATCGGTTTCATCAGCACCGGTGTCGGTACGGTGTTGTCGACGATGAGCGGAATTCCATGACGATGCGCCAGTGCTGCAATGGCTTCCAGATCCGGGATATTGCCCGCCGGGTTGCCGAGCGTTTCGCAGTAAACCGCAGCGGTTTTATCGTCGATCAGCGGCTCCATGCTGGCGGCCCGGTCGTCCTTGGCAAAACGCACGTCGATGCCGAGTTTCGGCAGCATGTGCGCAAACAGCGTGTATGTGCCGCCGTACAGCATCGGCACGCTGACGATGTTATTGCCGACTTCGGCAATGTTGATGATCGAATAATGAATCGCTGCCTGCCCGGAACTCAGGGCCAGCCCTGCTACCCCGCCTTCAAGCGCGGCCACCCGCTGTTCCAGCACATCGTTGGTCGGATTCATGATACGGGTATAAATATTGCCCGGCACCGCCAGATTGAATAAATCCGCGCCATGCTGAGCGTTATCGAATTCGTATGCGACGGTTTGGTAAATCGGAACGGCAACGGCTTTGGTCGTGGGGTCGGTCTGATAACCGGTGTGGATCGCGATGGTTTCGTCTTTCATTGATTCATCCTCTCAGAAAAAACAGTCGTGGTAATGACTTTGCGGCTAGCTCGCAGGTGTGCCATTCACCGGCCGTATTCCACCTGCTGGATTCGAACCTTTTACCGCGTTGCACCAGTCTCGTCAATCGGCAAGCAGGAAACAAAATATCCCGATAGTCCTACAAGCTGAGAACAAACCACCAAAATGATCAATGTATCGCACTATCACCGGTTCGGATTCCGGCTCAGCTTGTAACTGATTTGATACTCCGCACCTTCCGCTTCGATGATGAGCGACGATTCCCGGCTGTTTTCGCCTTTCTTCAATGCGGGAATCGTGGCGGTGAACGGGCCGTCGTCGTCATCGCCGCTGTCGAGTTCGAACACGGTGATGTTGAGCCGGTCGCTAAATGCAGTATTTTTCGGGTAATAAGCATTGAGCATGCGCCGTTCGTCGTCGTCGAAGTCTTCATCGGTGAAGTCGAGGAAGTTGGTGGCCATGTCGTCGGCGGTCATGGTGAGGTGAATCTCGTCCGCGCCGAGGCCGCTTTGGTCTTCAATGCTGTAGATTTCCAGGTGATTCAGGTAGGAAATGCTGTAGCGATAACCCGCCAGGAATTCATAGTCCGTTATCTGGCTGCGTTCCAGCAGCATGTAGATATCCTGGATGTCGGCGGCGCGGTCATAGCCGATCAGCGTGAGCGCGTCTTCGTTCGATACTTGCTCAAAAGGCGCTGGGGCGGCGATGCCTTCGAACAAACTGAGGCGGATTTTCCGGTTGAAATCGTTTTGGATGTAAAACTCCACCCAGTAAGGATTGCCGCTCAACAATTGCTCGGCCAGCGGCGCGCGGAACCAGCATTCGTCGTTGGCGCCGTTTTTCTGGCCCACGGGTAAGCGAGGGTCTTTGGGATCGTCGTTCGGCAATAAGCCGATGGCGAGGAAACGGTTCTCGCCAGTGTGCTTGATGAAGGAAAAAGCGATGTTGCCGGTGAATTGATCCTCTCTTTCAGTGGCTTTCAGGCGGATGAACATCGGTTTATGCACATCGACCTGATCGCCCGTTTCGGCAAGCTGGAATTCGTGTTGCAGACCGTTTAACCAATCGAGGTCGAGTCCTAATTCCGCCCATTTGACTTGATTGAACGGGTCCACTTTTGTGGACATAGCGTTTTCATAATAAAACGCGACTTCCAGATTGGGCGAGTATGTGAAGGTATAGGTGCCCGGCTCACGGATATAAACCCACTGGAACACGCCGGGGGAGGGGATCTTCAGGTCGTTGGCAATATTGACTTTGACCAATGAATCCGGCGCTTGAAAATGCGCAAAGTCGCTTTGCAGTTTGGCTTGATTCAGCGTGTTGTACGGAAACTGCCAATGCACTTGCGCCAGAATACCTTTGTGGTCGCTTTGGATTCGTTCGAATGCCATATCCAGCGCGGAGAAATTCGACGGCAAAATCCGCATGTGCTGCGCGACCAGATGGCGCGGCGTTTCGCCCATGGCATCGGTGCGTTGCTTCGGAAAGCAGATGTAATCCAGCCGCTCTTTCAATCCCGCCGGCAAATGTTCGCCTTCTTTCAGATTGGTATTGGTCAAGCCCGGATCGGCTTCCATGAAAGCGCCCGGCGGCGTCATGAACGTGCGCCAGCCGTCGATCAGTTGTTCGGTGAAAATCAGTTGGTTTTGCCTGAAGGGAATGCCTTGTGAGGAATTATTGTACGGACCGCCGTTGTTGATGAATACATTGGTCCATTCGCCGTAACCATCGGTGGAGTACGGAGGCGTATCGCCGCGGATGTTCAAATCGCCGAGCACGATGACCTTATCCCAATTGGCGTTGTCTTCCGGCGCGCCGATGAGTTCGATCAGCGCGCCTTCGATGACTTTCAATTGCCGCAAGCGGATGACGTGGTGTTCGCCGACTTCGTCGTAAAACGCCTGCAAGTGCGTCAAGGCGATGGTGACGACTTCAAAGTGTAAGCCGGTGCTGATTTGAACGATGGCCACGCCTTTTTCCGCCAAGCCGTCATCGCTCGCGCTCATTGGGTAAAAAAGACCGCTTTGATAAGGATAAAATCGGCTGCGGTTATTGGAAAAGTTATTATCCGACGGTGGCAATTCGCGAAATTCGAATCTGCTGAATATCGCCAGCCCGCCGTCGTTCAGATCGCCGCTGCCGCCGTTGAACGACACGATGTAATGCGGATACAGATGTTTTAACCCATTTTCCAGAATCTCTTTCGCGTCCTCATTATCCGCCTCATTGAACACCACCACGTCGGGATGCTCGTCAAACGCAAAATTACCGGGATCGAGCGCTTTGACTGCCGCTTTCGCGCGCCATTCGGCATCGCTGTGAGGGCCTGCGGGCCAAGCCTGAGCCTGGATATTCATGGTGAGGATTCTGAAATTTCTCATGATGGAAGTTCTCCCTGCGGTGGAGGTTAATGTTGCTGGTCGGCTGAATATGGTAAACCGTATTTATGGGTTAATTGCAGTGCGGTGCGATACCGCTTCCAGGAAATTGTGCAAATGCGGTAACAGCAGCGACGGTTTTTCTTCTTGCACGGCGTGACCGACATCGCTCATGATGACGAGTTTTGAGTTCGGCAGATTTTCATGTAGGCGTTTGCCGACGGCCAACGGCACGATTTCGTCCTCCCGGCTCCAGATGATCAGGGTGGGAATGGTCAGGCTCGCGTAGTTTTCCGAGAATTGCTGCAAATCAGTCGGCAGCATTTGTCGCACAGACGTCAGTAGCGCGTATTTGGCATTCGGTTTGCCGAGATTGCTGGCATAGTGATCAATGGCTTCTTGCGGAATCAGATCGTCATTGAAATACACTTTCTGCAGAAGATCCTTTACCTGGAAGGTATTGGGTACGACATAAGTGACCAACGGCCCCAATATCGGAGTTGCGAGTATTTTTACGAAACCGGGCAGTTCCTGCGGGTAGGCAACGCTGTCAATGAGCACCAGGCTTTTTTGCAGGCCCGGATTGGAATCCGCTAAATAGATCGATACTGCCAATGCCACGCCGCCGCCATAGGAATGGCCGATGATGTGAAGATTCTGCAAATCGTTATCGAGAATAAAGTTCCGGATCAATCTGGCCTGATCGTACACGGAATAGGCATCATCGCGCGGCTTGGGTGAATCGCCGAAGCCTTTCAAGTCGATGGTGATGACCCGGTTTTTTTGCGCCAGCGGTTCGACGATATGCCGCCAGCTATAACTGCTGGCGCCGAAGCCATGTATCAGCAGTACCGGCTCGCCGACGCCGACGCTTCGGAATGCCAGTTCCAGTCCGCTGGTTTTGTCGGGGACTTGGTATTGCGTCCAGACGGGAATGTTTTTATCCATGACCGCACAGCCGCTGAAGGTTAAAACCGCTAGCAGCAATGCGAGTTTTGGCAGGTGATGGTTTCTCATGTCAAAGCGCGGATCAGCATCGTCAGATCGAAGACAGCACCGCCAAAAAAAGCGATTGCGCCGAAAATGGGCAATACGGCAATGATATTGCACGCTTTTTTCAGCCGATTGGCTTCTTCGTCATTTTCTATCTTCATATGGCGCGGGATGGATACGATCACATAACTGATCAGACAGAGAAAGATGATGTTTCCGACCGCAAGCGGCAGCAGGTTGGTCAGATAGATTTCCACCGGACCGAGCGTTTGCTCCGGGCAACGTCCGCATTTATCGACCAATTCGAACAGCATGTCGCGCCTGGCGTTGATGATTTGAAAGAAGCTGAGCGTGGTATTGACTGCGCCCCATAAAGCCGCCAATAAAACAATGGGAAGTCCCAATTTATCCATAGCGATTGCTCTCCCTAATCATTCCTCCACAAAGGTTATCACGGGGAGGTTTAAAACGAAATGCGTTGTTATCGATATGTATGAGAATAGGATCGAGCTGTTAACGGGCTTGCCCGGTTTTTGCGGGATTCAATCCCATCGCGGCAATCACCATCCCAAGCAGCGCCAGCCCCGCGACCACCGGAAAGGCATGCAGATAGCTGCCGGTGATGTCCTTGATGCTGCCGGACAGCAAAGTCCCCAGAATGGCCCCGGCACCGTAGGCGGTAAACACTACGCCGTAATTCTGCGCGTAAAATTGCTTGCCGAAAAAAATGCCGGTCGCAGTAGGCGCCAACGCCAGCCATCCGCCCAGGCACATCCACAACACGCAGAATACCAACAGGTACAGCATGGCATTGTCTTGCCCGAAAAAGAACAGCAGCAGCGATGCCCCTAGAATCATCGCGAATGAAATCACTGCAGTACGCTTCGGACCGAGCTTATCGGTTAAAGCCCCGAACAGCGGCCGCCCCAATCCGTTAAATAACGCGAACAACGACACAGCCAACGCAGCGGTGGTTGCTTCCAGTTTTGCGATTTCGGTACCCACCGGCGAAGCGATGCCGATGGCCATTAAACCAGCCAGGCAACCGATGGTGTACGTCGCCCACAGCGCGTAGAAATTCGTGGTTTTTAACATGGCTTGCCGGTTTAAATTCAAAGTCGGCGCTACGGCTTCATCTACCCGATGATTTGTTGCCGCAGGGTTCCAACTATTCGGTGGGAAACGTAACAACTGCGCCAGCAACGTAATCACAATCGTAAATACGATGCCTAAGTATAGAAACGTATGCATGAGCCCGATGTCCGGCTGCAGAATCATGGCCTTCATCAGCGGCGCGATGACCAGTGCCGACACGCCGAAACCCATCACCGTCAAACCGATTGCCAAGCCGCTGTAACGAGGAAACCATTTCGCCACGACCGCAATCGGGCAGCCGTACATAATACCGACCCCGGCGCCGCCAATGACGCCGTATAAAATAGTCAAGGTAACAATATCCCCGGAAAAACTCGCTGCGATCCATCCGCTTCCTGCCAATAAGCCGCCGAGCGTCGCCGTATTTCTCGGTCCCCAGCGCGCGATCAGGTTGCCCGCCAGCGGCATCGCAACCGCGAACACCGCCAGAAACACCATGAACGGATACCCGCTCTGGCTCGAAGTGATTCCCCACAAACTCTCCAACGGCTTGCGGAAAATGCTGAAGGCATAAATCGATCCCAGGCAGACATTGATCAGCAACCCGGTTACCACAAACACCCAGCGGCCTTTCGCGGCTTCCATGCCGAATAATCTCAAATCGTGTTGGTTCATTTCAGTTTTTTTATTGTTTATCATGAATTTAAAACCGCCCGCTTTAGCCGGTGGTTGTTGATTACACCGGTTTTTCTGAGCGAAGTGCTGCGATCTCAAAAAAGTCAAGTTATCAAAACATAACGGTTTTTATAGAAAAATTATCTTATGTTAACATTGCCCCGGTTTGCAGCATGCCTTTTCAATTTCAATTCGATTGAGTGATTGAACAAAAGCGATGGAACAACAGAAAAAGAAAGATTTTTTTATTAGTTATACCGCTGTCGATAAAAATAAAGCGGAATGGATAGCATGGCAATTGGAGGCGGCAGGTTATACCACGATCATTCAAGCTTGGGATTTTGGTCCTGGCGATAATTTTGTCATTGAGATGCAAAATGCTGCAACTGAGGCTGTTCGAACCATTGCGGTATTATCGCCCGATTATTTGCAGTCAAAATTTACCGCGCCGGAGTGGGCAGCGGCTTTTGCACAAGACCCGACCGGTGAGAAAAGACTGTTAATCCCCGTTCGAGTGGCTAAGGTTGATTTGACCGGGTTGTTACGTCCAATTGTCTACATAGATCTGGTCAATTGCGGCGTAGAAGAAGCGCGCAAGCGGTTAATTAGGCATGTTGGCGCGAGCATCAACGGAGTCAGGGCAAAACCTGATAAAGAGCCGCCATTTTGGGATGATTCTGGCGATACAACTATTCAACCAAAAGAGAAAATCCCCCATAAACAATTGAATCCTAGCTATAAATTAGCTCAGATCGATCGAGAAGATCATTTTGAGCATTTGGCCAATTATATTCCGCTTGAGTATTGTTTACGAAAAGGTCAAACGATGGGGTTTGTCGTGCATGGGCCTGGACAAGAATGGCCTGAGAGTCTTCGCTACAAATTGGTGCATCTGATATGGGAGCGCACTCAAGCCGCAAAAAAAACTTATCCGGATGATTTTCTTAACCAGTCACAAGAAGTGAATCTCTCACAACCGGAGGCATTTCTTTGGCGGCTTTTGGGAAAAGAGTTGGATATCATGGAGACGGAACGAAAAAGAATCTTATCTAAACTACAAAGCGCCCAAGTCAATTATATCTTCGTACGAAAAATGACACCACGAGAAGTGAAGCAAACCAGCTTCCTCGTGGAATTACTCGTAGCGTGGCAAGCCATCAAACTAAAAACTTCAACACCCAGTCATTTTCTGATGCTGATTTGTGAAACCGACTATCTCGAAGAAAGTGAAGACAATTGGCGGCAACGAATCAGTACGCAACTGGAAGCCAGGTCGCTGGCAAATGCCTTGTTACCGCCGATTTCTGATTCGCCTAATTTGGACGATCACTTTTCAACTTGGATCGATTCACATTTCAAGGAAGACCAACATGAGAAATTAATCGCGAAGCTCAAAAAGAAAGCAGCGGAATTAAAAGGAGAAAACAAGCGGTTCAAGCTTCCATTGCAAGCCTTTCGTGAACATTTTCATCCCTTATTCAACGATTACACTCAGAAATAAGCGCAACCAACATGACAACGATTTTTGATCCTTACTATACCGGCAGCGGAACACAGACCCACGCAAAACTACCTGATTATCATACCGATCAGTTAACCGATCCCAGTGGCTATCTTGCACCGCCCGACTTAGTTTCGGCGGTAAATGTGGCATTAGCGCTGGGTCTGCCATTGTTGTTGACCGGCGAACCGGGTTGCGGCAAATCGCAACTGGCCTATAGCCTCGCTTGGGAATTGGGTCTGCCCGATCCCTTCACATTTACCGTCAAATCGGATACGCAAAGCCGGGACCTGTTCTACAGTTTCGATACTTTGGGGCGTTTTCGTGCGGCGCATATCCATAATGTTCAAGAGAACGACGATGCACACCGGTTCTTGCGCATGGAAGCATTGGGGCGGGCTATTTTTCATGCCTTGGGCAGAACCAAGGTCATCGAGATCGATCCGGGATTCACCGGATATCTGGCCGATATTCCTCCACAGCCGCAACGTTCCGTGGTGCTGATCGACGAAATCGACAAAGCGCCGCGCGAAGTACCGAATGACATTTTGAACGAAATTGACCGGATGGCCTTTGATATTCCGGAAGTGACGAAAGCTAATCAAAACAAATCATCTTTCTTGCTGCAAAATAATTCGTCCAAAACTTCAAATGACACCCAAAGTGCAGAGAACTCTAAAATTCGACCGATCGTGATCATTACCAGCAACCGTGAACGCGAATTGCCGGAGGCTTTTTTACGCCGCTGCGTGTATTTTCATGTTGAATTGCCGCCGTTTCGCAGCGAACTGAACAAAACTGACACAAACAAATCAGGCGACGGCAAGGAAGTCAGCGTCGAACGTATCGTCGAAAGCCGTTTAGACCTGGAAAGCATTGACGCGGAACATCACAAACCCAATATCCAGAAGAGTGTCCTTGCTGGCGGGATTTCCTTCTTTGAATATCTGCGCAGCGACGATGTGCATCTGATCAAAAAGCCCTCCACGGCGGAGTTACTCAACTGGATGTTATTGCTGTACTCCCGCTGTTCGGCAACCGGCACCATTGAACACAATCACCATCTGTTTTTAACCAGCGCGAAAGTCACGCTTTTTAAGCATCTGGACGACCAAAAAGAAGCGTCGGATCTCTTCAACGATTGGTTAGTGCTACAAACCGGGAAGAAATAGTCAAAGCACTGCGATTGTGGAACGTTACGATTCACTGAAAGATTTTTTTGCGCAGCTCGATGCGGTGCTGCGCGCCGAAGATATGATGTACGGGCCGGATGTCTGGTTGCGGGTGCATCAATTGGTTTTACGTTTGGATTACTATCATGCGCCGCCATCGGATTTTCGCCAGCTTCTGCCGATGCTACGCCCTTTGTTTTGCCGTAATCCGGGAGAGCAACAGCGGTTTACATTTTTGTTCGAGCAGTGCCTGACTGCGAATGAAAAACCGCAAACCCTGGCATCGGTTAATCGCATCGATACGCCGCAACAGCGGGCGATCGACGATAGTCTAGAGCAAGCGGCCAGGATCAAGCGTTATTGGCTGTGGAGCGGGGTTTTGTTGTTGATCGTTATGGTTACTGTGATGGCGCTTAACTGGCCTAGGCCGCAGAAAATCGAAGAGCCACCCAAACCGCCGGTAACGATCACGCAGCCCGATAAAAAAACCGGCACAACACCTTCACCCTCCGCATCCGAAACCGTTAACCCGGCGCCGGTTACCCGCATCATTGCTCCGCAACCGTTGCCCGAACCGGAAGCCGATCACGCCGAGAGCCTGCCGTGGTATTGGTATGCTTTGCCCTGGCTTATGGCCGCTTGGTGGCTTGCCGCAAGATTCCATCAAAAACTGAAGTTGTCGCGGGACAAAAATTCGGGCGATGACAAGATCAATAAAATTGCTTTCGATCAACAATTCACCCCGATTTGGGGCGGTGTCGATGCGGAAAAATCATTGCGCGAATTGCGTGCGGCGCGGTTGATTCCGACGCGGCGGTTGGATATCGACGCGACCATCGAGGCCACCGCGCGGAATGGCGATTATTTTCAGCCGGTGTATCGCACCCGCCGTATTGCGCCGGAGCATGTGCTGCTGGTGCGAAGCCTGAGCCGTCACGACCAGCAAGCGGAGCTGGCGGAAGAATTGGCCGATCGTTTCAAAAGTCTTGGCTTGCAAGTGAATATTTACCGCTTTCGCGACGATCCGCGCTGGCTGGCAAACTGGGATGACAATGGCGCTAATACTTACTTCGACTTGGTGCAAATTCAGGCAAAACACGGTAATGCGCGGCTTCTGATTATCAGCGAGAGCGATATTGTGTTTCATCCGTACAGCGGTGAACCGCGCGCCTGGTTGTCGGCATTGTCGCCGTGGCAGGATAAAGCATGGTTGCACCCGTACGATGCCCGCGAAGCGCATGCCGATCTGCTCGCCAAACGCGATTTTGTGGTGCTGCCGCTGTCGCGCGACAGTCTGCCGGAATTGGTCAACCGGTTGACGGCTGCTGAAGCCGCCAAGCCGGCAGCGGCCAAAACCGGTTACATCGAATTGCCCGACATCATCGCGCGCGAACCGGATGGCTGGTTGGGTGAGCAACCGCCTTACGGTACTGACCTCGCCGATCTGGAGTGGGAGTTGGAATATTTTCTCGGTACGCATGGCATGCGTTTGCTACGCGCCATTGCGGTGTACCCGAAACCGCAGTGGAAGCTCACGCTGGCGCTGGATTATTTGCTGTTCGGCAAACTTGGCGAAGCCGATCCGCCCGCACGGCGCGAGCAGCGGTTGTCGCGCCTGAGCCGCCTGCCGTGGCTGATGCACGGTTTTATGCCTAATTGGTTGCGCGAGCATTTGCTGGTCAATTGCGATGCGGACGAACGCCAGCACGTTGTCGCCGTGTGGCAATCGTTGTTCGGTCAATTGAACGAGCACGGCAGAAAATCACTGCAACTGGATTTCAGCACGCCATCGAAACGGCAAATCAAGCTACATTGGAACCAGCTCCGTCTGATGCCGCAATCGGATGCGATCAACGATCCGATTTTTGCGCACATCCTGATGGGCGGACAATTCGGCTGGCTCGACTTCCACCTGCCGCGCGCACTCGCTAAACGGTTGCCGTACGCGCAACGCGCGATGGATTTGCGTCCAATTCTGGGCGCGGTCTTTGGTGCCATACTTGGCATGGCGGCGATCTTCGGCATCGACCGGTATTCTGCCGAACCGCCTTTTGATCCGGCGCAATGGCAAGTCACTCTGCAATACCAAACAAATGCCCAACCGTTAGCCATCGCCTTGCAGCAGCATTTGCAACAGGATCAATTCCAGGTCGCGCAACCGGGCGAAATCGGCGAGGCAGCTATTAAACCTCAGATCCATACCATTCTCTATCCGCCCGGCGGGGACAAAGCTGCGGCTAGGATTAAACAGCGTCTAGCATGGCTGGCGTATGGAACGGACGTCGCTTCATACCAATCACAGGATGCCAAAACGATCCAGGTGCAGTTGGTCAATCTGTACGGCACAGCATTCAACGATGAATTGCGCTTGCCGGAAGAACCGCGCTTGCCTTTCGAACCCGAAATGGTGCGCATCCCACCCGGCAAATTCCTGATGGGTTCGCCGGAAAACGATACAGATGGTTATGATGATGAACGACCGCAACACGAAGTCACCATCAATTACGCCTTTGAAATCGCCAAATACGAAGTGACGTTCGACGAATACGACGCGTTTGCCAAGGATGACAAACGTGAATTGCCGGATGATCGTGGTTGGGGGCGCGGCAAGCGGCCGGTGATCAATGTAACCTGGAACGATGCGCAAGACTATGTGCAATGGCTATCAAAGCAGACCGGCAAGAAATACCGCTTGCCGACCGAAGCGGAATGGGAATACGCGGCGCGTGCCGGAATGCAAACCCGCTACTGGTGGGGCGATGACATCGGCAGGAATAATGCCAATTGCGATGGTTGCGGCAGCCAATGGGATAACAAACAATCTGCTCCAGCCGGTTCGTTTAAAGCCAATGCCTTCGGTTTGCACGATACGGCTGGGAATGTATGGGAATGGACGCAAGACTGCTGGCATGGTAATTACGACAAAGCGCCGAGTGACGGTTCCGCCTGGTTGGACAAAGGCGGCGGCGATTGCAGCCTCCGGGTGGTTCGCGGCGGTTCGTGGGACGACCTACCTCAGGGCGTTCGGTCGGCTGACCGTGGCGGGGGCAACGGCTCCGTTGGGGCCGACGGCGACCAGGGTTTTCGGATCGCCAGGGATTTTTGATCTTTGTTCTTTGTGCTTTTGTCCTTTGCGGGGTGCAGGGGCGTAGCCCCTGCGGTTTTAAGGTTTATAGGTTTATTGGAGGATTGCCATGAAACAACACAACCAAACCATGCCCAAAGCAGTGGAAGATTGTCATGAGTTGTTGGCCTGGATTATTCCGAAACTGGATCAATTTCCGCGCAACCGGCGTTATACCCTGGGAGAACGGATTGAAAACTGCTTGCTGCTGGTGTTGGAGAATCTGATTCAAGCGGCGTACCAGAAATCGCAGGAAAATTATTTGCAGAATGCCAATTTGCAATTGGATGTGGTGCGGCATTTATGGCGTCTGAGCCATACACTGCAATCGATTACGCACCAGCATTATGGTCAGGGCGCTGAAAAATTCACGGAACTCGGCCGCCAGATCGGCGGCTGGCGGAAACAAAAGGAAAGCAATGCAGCGGTGGGCACAACATGATGCCGCTCGAGAATATCTGGGCCTCGGTATTGGATTGGGAAAATTTGTTGCAGGCATACCGTAAGGCGCGGCGCGGCAAACGCGGCCAAGCGGAGATTCAGCAATTCGGATTTGATTTGGAATATGAGTTGAGCGGCATCCGTGAACAGTTGCGGCAAAAATCCTATCAACCCGGCGGATTCCGTCAATTTCAGGTGCATGACCGGAAAATTCGTTTGATTTCCGCCGCGCCGTTCCGCGACCGGGTGGTGCAGCATGCGTTGATGAATCAAATCGAACCGGCGATTGACCGGCAATTTATCGCCGACAGCTACGCCAGCCGGAAAAATAAGGGTGTGCACGAGGCGGTACGGCAATACCGTCTATGGGCGAACCGGTATCCGTACGCGCTGAAAATCGATATCAGCCGCTATTTTGACAGCATGGATCATCAACTGCTGAAGCAAAAAATGGCGCGCTTGATAGCCGATCCCGATGTGCTATGGTTGTTCGGCACGATCATTGATTCCAGTCCGTGGCCTGTGCAGCCCTTTGTAGTCAGATACCCGGACGACGATCTGGTGGATTTGGCGGAACGCGCGGTTGGCTTGCCGTTGGGCAATTTAACCAGTCAATTTTTAGGTAATGTGTACCTGAATGATTTGGATCATTTCATCAAAGAGACATTGCGGGTTCCCGCCTATTTGCGCTATGTCGACGACATGATTTTATTGGCGGATGATAAATCTACGTTGTGGGGATGGTGCGAACAAATCGAGGTTTTTCTGGCCAAGGAGCGGATTGGCATACATCCACGCAAGAAAATGCTGGTGCCGGTTGCAACCGGCCTGGATGTGCTCGGTTACCGGGTATTTCCGGACAAAACGCGGCTGAGCCGGGGCAGCGGCTACCGGTTCCGCCGTAAATTAAAACATTTGGCAGCCGCCTATCGTGAGAATCGTATGACATTATCCGATATCCGGCCGCATGTGGCCGGTTGGCTGGGGCACGCCCGGCAAGCAGACAGCCGTGGCTTATGCAGGGCCATTTTGTCGCAGGTATACTTCCGCAAGGGGGATACCGCCAAACGATCGCCGGGTGGTTCGCGGCGGTTCGTGGAACAACAAACCACAGAACGTACGGTCGGCTAACCGTAACAGGAACAACACCGATGAAGCCAACAACAACCAGGGTTTTCGGATCGCCAGTACGCCCGCAACAGGGCCTGAGCCGGATCGTTCACGGATTATCCGGGTGTGCCGCGGGCGCCCATGCGCGGTATCTCCCGGCTGCGCAGCGATGCCAGCCAAAGAGGGTGCTGTATTCGGCAGGCGGCGGCTTGTTTACAGGCTGCCGCTTTTTCTTGCTGTTGCTGGTGATGGCCGTTTGCCCAACGATTTTTGCGCAAAGCAAATCAGTGGAAGAGCCTGCCGCAACAGCAATCGAGGTCAAACCGCGCGGTAAGTTGACGCCCGAAGATAGAAAACAGAGTCAGGCATTGGCGCAAACCTGCCGCACCGGAGCTGGGCAAGCGCCGACGATGGTGGTGATTAAGCCGGGCCGGTTTCAAATGGAGTCAACCGATGGTGAGGCCGATGAGCAGCCGGTGCATGCGGTGACGATCCCGAAACCGTTTGCGATCAGCCGTTGCGAAATCACTGTGGGGCAATTCCGGCAGTTTGTCGAAGATGCCGGTTATCAGACGACCGCCGAGAAAAGCGGTGAGGGTTGTTATGTTTGGAATAATAAAGATTCCTGGCAGCAACAACCGGATCGGAATTGGAAAAATCCCGGTTTCGAGCAGGGCGGCGATCATCCGGTGGTGTGCGTGTCGTGGGACGACGCGCAAGCATATGTGAAATGGTTGTCACATCGCACCGGCGCGGTTTACCGCTTGCCAACGGAAGCCGAGTGGGAATACGCCGTGCGCGCGGGCACAACCACAGCACGCTATTATCAAGATGACAGGCAGTGCGATTACGCCAATGGTGCCGGGCAGGAAACGAAATCAACGATTGGAAGCGATTGGGTGTTGGCGGCGTGTGCGGATTCCCATGTTTATACCGCGCAGGTAGCAAGTTACGGCGAAAATCAATTCGGTTTATTCGATATGCTGGGTAATGTCTGGGAATGGACGCAGGACTGCTGGCATGGCAATTACAACAACGCGCCGGGTGACGGTTCGGCATGGCTGGAAAAAAGCAGCGGCGAGTGTAATCGCCGGGTGGTTCGCGGCGGTTCGTGGAACGGCAATCCGCGGAACGTACGGTCGGCTGACCGTAACTGGAGCGACACCGATGTTGCCTTCAGCAGCCTGGGTTTTCGGATCGCCAGGGATTTTTGACCTTTGTTCTTTGTGCTTTTGTCCTTTGCGGGGTGCAGGGGCGTAGCCCCTGCAGGTTTTTTGGGGGTGCAGGGTGGCTGATTTGGATTTGATGCCGCGGCAATACTTTGGTAAATGCAGCGCTGATAAACAGCGATGCTGCCCTTGCGTTGGCAGAGCTTAACAACCTGCCCGGTTTTGGGGCGCCACTTCAGTTTTAATCTCTATCGGGTTTAATTCCTCGCCCCTTGGGGCGTAAGCTGGTTGAAAACCAGCAGTTTGAAGAGCGCATTTAATACCTCGCCGCTTGCGGCGGGGTGCTTTATTTAAAGCCTGAATCCTCAGTTTATTTGCTGAATTCAACCAGCCTTGGTTAAATTAAAATTGTCTGATTAAAAATCACAAGGTAAACTTTCATTGATTTCTGCTGTTAAATCATTCTAAACAGAAATTAAATTCTAAAACTGTACAAAGGGGGTTTTTGATGAGAAGCATTGTTAAATTATCTTTGGCGCTTGCAGTATTTTTCCTTTTCTCGTCTCATGCATTTGCACAAGATAGTTATTTCAATAACTCGGGCGAAAGATTTGTAAGTGGAATTGCAAATGTTGCCACTGGTTGGATGGAGTTGCCTAAAAATGTTATGTTGACCGGCCAAAGAGACGGACCAGTCTATGGGATTACAGTTGGTCTGGCGACCGGTCTTATGCATACGGTTGGACGCACCCTGGTTGGCGGGTTGGATACTGCGACATTCTGGCTCCCGCTAAAGCCATCCGTGAATCCGCCTTATATTTGGGAAGATTTTTCCAGAGAAACTTCCTATTAGGCGAAGCTGTAGCAGCGGAAATTATTATTACCGCTGTTTCAGAAAAGGATTATCAAAAAGACCTTCTGATGTATTTCAGAAGGTCTTTTTTTTAGCATGGCGTTAATATTGAAATTGCCTGGATTAGCGCTGAGCTTGCAATGCGGCAATTCTTTCTTCCAGGGGCGGGTGCGACATGAATAATCTCATCAAGCCGTTACTGCCGCCGGAGATTCCAAATGCAGCCAACTGATCGGGTAATGCCGCTTGCTCATGGACCCGTTGCAGGCGCTGTAACGCTGCAATCATTTTTTCTCTACCCGCCAAGCTTGCGCCGCCTGCATCGGCGCGAAATTCGCGTTGGCGGCTGAACCACATGACGATGATGCTGGCCAAAATGCCAAGGACAATTTCAGCAACAATCGTGGTCACCCAAAAAGCCGGTCCATGGCCTTCCTCATTTTTAAATACTACACGGTCAATGGTGTGGCCGACGACGCGTGAGAGGAATATTACGAAGGTATTGACGACACCTTGGATAAGCGCCAATGTCACCATATCGCCATTCGCAATATGGCTGACCTCGTGCGCCAATACGGCTTCCGCTTCATCCTGACTCATGTTGTTCAAGAGACCGGCGCTGACCGCAACCAGGGCGTCATTTTTTGACATACCGGTGGCAAAAGCATTCACATCCGGCGCGGGGTAGATGGCTACTTCCGGCATGCCGATACCGGCCATTTTCGCCTGGCGCTGGACCGTGCTGAGCAGCCAGTGTTCCTGCGCATTTCTGGGTATCTCGATGACTTGCGCACCGGTAAAACGTTTGGCGGTCCACTTGGACATCGCCAGCGACATGAATGAGCCGCCAAATCCGAAAACTGCTGCAAATACGAGCAGTGAATTAATGTCCAGTCCGGTTCCTTGCTCATCCAATATTCTTTCGAAGCCCAATAAGCGGAGTGTAATGCTTAAAACAATAACAATCGCTAAGTTCGTTGCTAAAAAAAGAAGTATTCTTTTCATTGTTTTGCTCCTGAGTATCTAATAAAGCACAAAATGCAAATGGTGCTGATATGCGACCGATCAGCCATTTTTCAAGCATCATTATGAGATCTTTGCACGGTTACTACGCGGCACGATAATTGCGTTAAAGATTCGCGAAGAATGCTCATTTATCCCGACTCCGCTTTTTCGCAAATTTTTGCCTTATTCCCGTACCGCTCATGACACCGTGCAAAGGTCTCATGATATTTAAAATTGCCAGAGCCTGAGCTGCTTGCAAAATGGCCTCAATCATCAATCAACCCGCACGATTAGGTCGTCTAATTTTTGAAGAGTTCAGAGGAAAGCGGTTGTGTGGTGTCTGATTGCGGAGTTTTTGGGTTGTTTCTGACAATATGAAAAAGGATCTCGCCTTCCTTGATCATGCCGAGATCGCTGCGTGCACGTTCTTCAATAGCTTCCAATCCTTGTTTCAAATCATTGACTTCCGCTTCGAGCTTGTTGTTCCGGTCCTGCAGCGCTAAGTTATTTGCATGCGCTGCAGCAACTTCTTGCTCGACTTGCATGACTTTCAACCAACTTGCTTTACCGAACCATAGCGGATATTGCAGTGCAACAATCAATAACAATAAAATGAAACTCAGCAGCTTCATTTGAGTTGATAAAATGCGCTCCGGCCGGCGTATCTGACGCCATCACCCAGTTCCTCTTCGATTCGCAATAACTGATTGTATTTTGCGAGCCGGTCAGAGCGGGATAGTGAGCCGGTTTTGATTTGTAGCGCGTTGGTGGCGACAGCAATATCGGCAATCGTATGATCTTCGGTTTCTCCGGAGCGATGTGAGATGACCGCAGTATAGCCTGCACATTTCGCCATCTCGATGGCAGCCAGTGTTTCAGTCAACGTGCCTATCTGATTGACTTTAATCAGGATCGAATTGGCGATACCCCGTTTGATGCCTTCTTGCAGAATTTTTGCGTTGGTAACAAACACATCGTCGCCAACCAGCTGGATAGTTTTACCTAATTTCTCAGTGAGCAGTTCCCAGCCATTCCAGTCATGCTCGCTCATACCGTCTTCGATGGTGATGATCGGATATTTGTCGACCCAGGATGCGAGATAGTCGGCAAATTGCGCTGAAGTCAGCTGCAATCCATCCGACGCCAAATGGTATTTACCGTCATGATAAAACTCAGAGCTGGCGCAATCGATGCCGATGGCGACTTCTTTTCCGGGTTGATAGCCCGCTTGATCAATGGCTTGCACGATCAATTGCAATGCCGCTTCGTTGTTTTCCAGATTGGGTGCGAAACCGCCTTCATCGCCGACGGTCGTCGGCATATTTTTACTGTTAATCAGTTTCTTCAACGTGCTGAAAACTTCTGCACCGCAACGGACCGCATCGCGGAAATTGGTAATTCCCAGCGGCACCACCATGAATTCCTGCATGTTGATATTGTTATTGGCATGCGCGCCGCCATTGATCAGATTCATCAACGGCACCGGCATCGACATGGAGGCAGCTCCACCCAGGTAGCGATAAAGCGGTAAACCGCAATCATCCGCGGCGGCTTTTGCCACGGCTAACGATACCGCTAAAATCGCATTCGCACCCAGTCTTGATTTGTTTTCAGTGCCATCGAGCCGAATCAGTTCGTGATCGATAAAACTTTGATCGATCACGTCAAATCCCATCAGCGCTTCGGAAATCTCGGTATTGACATTATTGACAGCCTTGAGCACACCTTTACCCGTGTAGCGCTGCGGATCGTCATCGCGTAACTCAACGGCTTCCCGGGTTCCAACCGATGCGCCGGATGGAACGGATGCCCGTCCGATAACACCGGATTCCAGCACTACATCTGCTTCAATGGTTGGATTGCCGCGAGAATCCAAGATTTCACGGCCAATAACTTCTACGATTGCGCTCATGCTACTATTTTCCTGTTCTTTACTGTTATTAGTTGATTAATTGTTGATGATAATCGATCAACGGATTGATGGATCTATCGAATAAAACCTTTTTCCTGAATTATTTAGGGAAATGCTGATTAATTGACGATACGAGCGAATCACTTCGTTGCGCGGTACTCGCTCCCTTGCCTATCTTGGCGATATGTCTCGGTTGCTGTGTTCCGTGCGCCTCGTGCTTCATCTCGTTCGCCGAATTAATCCGCGTTTCCTTAGTTTTAGTTATTTCGTACTACATGAATTTTTTCATCTTCGGTATGCTGGTGTTGATTGGAATAATTAATCGCTGCTTGTACATAAGACTTGAAGAGTGGGTGGCCTAACCGTGGCGTGGAAGTGAATTCAGGGTGAAATTGGCAACCGAGAAACCAGGGGTGCACGGTTTCAGGCAATTCTATCATTTCACACAAGTGCTCTTCTTTGGATAAACCGCTGATAGATAGCCCTGCTTTTTCCAGTTTGGGAATATAAAAGCTATTGACTTCATAACGATGGCGATGACGTTCGATGATATGGTCTGCGCCATAGCTTTCCCAGGCGAGTGAATGTTTTTTCAACAAACATTCTTGACCGCCAAGCCGCATGCTGCCGCCGATATCGGAATTCTCGTCACGGGTTTCAATTTGACCGTCACGCGTACGCCATTCAGTGATCAAGCCGATGACCGGGAAAGGGGTTTCCGGGTTAAATTCGGTGCTATGCGCGCCTTTCATTCCGGTTTCATTGCGCGCGTATTCCACCACGGCCAGTTGCATTCCCAGACAAATACCTAAATAGGGGATGCGGTGGGTGCGGGCAAAATGAATCGCCATGATTTTTCCTTCGACCCCGCGTTTGCCAAAGCCGCCGGGTACCAGAATCGCATCCATATTTTTCAGACTGTCGGTGCCTTCTTTCTCGATCGTTTCGGAATCGATGTATACGATATTGATCCGGCTGTTGGTATGAATGCCCGCATGAATCAATGCTTCAGATAATGATTTGTACGATTCGGTGAGGTCGACATATTTGCCAACAATGGCAATAGTGACGGTGTATTTGGGGTGCTCCAATGCATACACCAGTTTCTTCCACACGCTCAGATCAGCCGGTTTGGCAAGAATATTCAATTTGTGGCAAATAATTTCATCGAGCATTTGCTCGTGCAGCAAAGCAGGGATTTTATAGATGCTGTCAACGTCGATTACGGAAATGACGGCTTCTTCTTGCACGTTGGTAAATAACGCAATTTTCCGCCGCTCTTCTTTGGGAACTTCGCGATCGGAACGGCAGAGCAATACATCCGGTTGAATGCCGATTTCCCGCAATTCCTTAACGGAATGTTGTGTCGGTTTTGTTTTTAATTCTCCGGCGGAACCGATGTAAGGCAGCAATGTGAGGTGAATGAAGCAGGTGTCGGTACGTGGATTTTGCACCGCCATTTGCCGGATCGCCTCCAGAAAAGGAAGCGATTCGATGTCTCCCACCGTGCCGCCGATCTCGATAATTGCGACTTGCGCATCACCAACACCCATTTGAATATAGCGCTTGATTTCGTCGGTAATATGCGGGATCACCTGTACGGTTCCACCGAGATAATCACCGCGGCGTTCTTTGCGGATAACGCTTTCGTAGATCTGTCCCGTCGTGAAGTTATTATGCCGGGTCATGCGCGTGCTGATAAAGCGTTCGTAGTGACCTAAATCAAGATCGGTTTCGGCGCCGTCTTCCGTAACGAATACCTCGCCATGCTGGAACGGACTCATGGTACCAGGATCAACGTTGATATAAGGATCCAGTTTGAGCATGGTGACTTTGAGCCCGCGTGATTCAAGCAATGCAGCCAGGGACGCGGCGGCGATCCCTTTACCAAGCGAAGAGACAACACCGCCGGTCACAAAGACATATTTGGTCATAAGTGATTATCGTACCTGGAAGAGTTCATAGGAACAGAAGCAAAGCAATGTATTTCGAATAAACCAGTAACGTGATCAATGTGTTTAGCGAATTTCTGCAAGTAATCGACTCATCATGTGTTCAGCCTGGTAAAGGTAACTACCGCCGAAAAGATTCAAATGATTGAGAATATGGTATAGGTTATACACATTTTTGCGGATATTATAACCGGAATCCAAAGGATAATTATAGCGGTACGCAGAATAAAAATCGGACGGGAATCCACCGAATAATTCGGTCATGGCAAGATCCGCTTCGCGGTCGCCGTAATAGACGGCTGGATCGAATATGACCGGATTGCCGTGGTCGTCGTAAGCGTAATTGCCACTCCAGAGATCACCGTGCAGTAATGACGGCACTGGTTGCGTCGAAGCAAAAAAAATGTGCAAATTCAATAGCAATTGTTCACCCAGTTGTTGCAGTTTTCCATTAAAGCCGTTTTGTTGAGCCAGCAGCAGTTGATAACCAAGACGGTGCTTTTGCCAAAATTCTATCCAGTCAGTGCAAAATCCATTTATTTGCGGCGTAGTCCCAAGGGTGTTGTCACGATACCAGCCAAACTGCGAAGAAGTGGTGCGGTGCAGGGCGGCAAGTTGTTCTCCTAAATCGGATCCTTTAGCGTTTGCACCGTTGTTGAGATTGAGATACTCCAGTACCAGCCACGCAATTTGCCCATCTTGTCCATGGCAGACAGGATGCGGTACACGAATCGTGCCGGACTGCAGTATTTCCTGAAGTCCCGAAAATTCCGCTTCAAACATGGGGAAGTTCAGGGATGAGTTAAGCTTGATAAAAAAGTGAAGCCTGCCGTCGCTGACTCGATAAGCCTGATTGATGCAACCGCCACCGATTGGATCAGATTCCTGGATGGTATAAGTTTTTCCTAAGACCGTGGAAATCTGTGTGCTGACGCCAAGCCAGTTAGGCATGCGAATCAAGATCCGGTGTCAACCATTCTTTGGCTCGCTGAATCGCGATTCGAACTTGTTCCGGCGCCGTGCCACCCGTGTGATTCCGGCTTTGCATCGATCCTTCGAGTGTTAACACAGCAAAAATATCGTCTTGAATCTGAGCAGAGAATGCTTGCAACTTCGGTAATTCAAGTTTGCTGAGGTCGCATCCCTTTCGTTCCGCATATTGCACCGCTTGGGCGACGATTTCATGCGCATCGCGGAACGGAATGCCTTTTTTCACCAGGTAATCGGCTAAATCCGTTGCAGTGGCGTAGCCGTGAAGTGCCGCCGCGCGCATAACCGTTCGATTGACTTCCACGCCACCGAGCATATCGGCATAAATCCGGAGGGTGTCGATCAGGGTGTCGACGGTGTCGAAGAGCGGCTCTTTGTCTTCCTGATTGTCCTTATTGTAAGCCAACGGTTGCGCTTTCATCAGCGTCAATAATGCGATCAAATGACCGTTGACGCGACCGGTTTTGCCGCGGACCAGCTCGGGTACATCAGGATTCTTTTTCTGCGGCATGATCGAGGAACCGGTGCAGAAGCGATCGGCCAATTGAATAAAACCGAACGATGGGTTCATCCATATAATGAATTCTTCCGACATGCGTGATAAATGCGTCATAACCAGGGCTGCACATGCGCTGAATTCAATAGCGAAATCACGATCGGAGACGGCGTCCAGCGAATTCTGGCAAACGCCATCAAAATTCAGCAATTGCGCTACCCGTTCCCGGTTGATCGGATAACTGGTTCCGGCTAGCGCGGCAGCTCCCAGCGGTAATTGATTGACGCGTTTGCGGCAATCGATCAAACGTTCGATGTCACGTTTCAGCATTTCAAAATACGCCATCAAATGATGACCGAATGAAACGGGCTGTGCGACTTGCAGATGAGTAAAACCAGGCATCACTGTGTGCAAATGCTGTTCCGCCAGATCGACGATAGCCGTCTGCATGATTTTGATGAGTGCTATGATTTCATCGATCGCTGCGCGTAAAAACAAGCGGATATCGGTAGCCACTTGGTCGTTGCGTGAACGGCCGGTGTGCAATCGTTTGCCGGCATCACCGACCAAAGCCGTCAATCGTTTCTCGATATTCAAATGAACATCTTCCAGCTCTAACAGCCATGTGAATTTCTGATTCCGTATGTCTGCAAGAATTTGTTGCAGACCTTGCTGGATGGCGTTGAAATCGTTGTTGCTGATGATTCCTTGTTCGGTGAGCATTCGCGCATGCGCCAGCGATCCCTGGATATCATATTCAGCCAGCCGCTGATCAAAGCTCACTGACGCGGTATAACGTTTTACCAACTCTGATACCGGTTCACTGAAACGTCCTGACCAGGTGTTGTTATGATCTTTCATGTCCGTTTTATCGTTACTCATTACGTTGCTCGATCTCCGTTTGACCGCGCCTTGTATTCATTGACGCTGAATTATAAATCATAAATGCTAGCGTAATTATTAAGCAGGTTTGCGATTTTTAAGAGTTTTATGCAATTTTGATGCATAAATAACAAAACCACCATCGGACCGCGCATCTATTTGGCATGCGCTACTTCTCCTGACTTAAGGATTCATGGATAATCAAGCTTTATTCCTGCTACCAATAACACAAGGAGTTGTCCATGACGGATTACAACAAACAAAACCCGAATCAACAATCTAAGGCTGAAACATTATTTTCGTTACTGAGCGCCAAATTTGAGTGGGTGGCTAAAATCCCGACGATGCAATTATCCGCCAAGCACGCCGCAATCCTGGTTGGCATTATTGTTGTATTGCTGGTGTGGAAAACCATTGCAGTCAGTAAAGTCGAGTCGGATATGGCGAAAAAACTTGAAAGCGAGCGTGTGCTGATTACCCAGCAAGCCCGGGAATATGCCGATCAACAATATGTCAAGGAAGAAGAGCGATTTGGCCAGGTACTGTCTTGGGCGGTGCGTGGCGAGTTGATTCGTAATAATGTCGATCAAATCGATCAATATCTCAGTGAAATCGTTAAAATGAAAGACACTGAACGGGTTGTATTGATTGGTGACGACGGGCAATTGCTGGTATCAACGGATAAGCGTTTAGAAGAGACTAAAGGTGTAGAGATTTATCCTAAAGAGATTCTGAATCTTCAAAAGATTACACTTCGTTCCGACGTCGAAGGCAAGAAGATTCTGGTGGTTCCTGTAATGGGGTTAAACAAAAAAATAGCCACGGTCGTGGTCAGTTATAAACAACCGAAATTTTAAGCGGCATGCGTTGCGTTTAATTTTCCAGTTGAAGTCATATGAAGGGCCTTTGTGTGAACAAAGGCCTTTTTTATTGAGCGCGCCGGATGTATGCGCCTAAAGTGGATAATTTCCCCTCGATATTTTCGTAGCCTCGGTCCAAGTGATAGATTCGATCTATGACTGTCTCACCTTGGGCAACCAAACCGGCAATGACAAGGCTTGCCGAAGCGCGTAAGTCAGTTGCCATGACATGAGCGCCATCCAGTTGCGGGATGCCGCAAATAATCGCAGCGTTACCTTCGACTTCGATATTGGCGTTCATGCGTTTTAATTCTTGCACGTGCATCAACCGGTTTTCAAAAATAGTTTCGGTAATAATGGCCGTGCCATCGGCAATGCAGTTCAATGACATGAATTGCGCTTGCATATCGGTAGGAAAAGCGGGGTAGGGCGCTGTGCGCACATTCACCGATTTCGGCTTGGTTTGCATGCTCAAATGAATCCAGTCTTCTGCGGAATCTATGCGAGCACCGGCTTCGGCTAACTTGTCCAGAACGGCATCCAGCATGTGCGCATCGGTGTTTCTCAATTGAATTTCACCGCCGGTTGCGGTGGCGGCGACCAGGAAAGTCCCGGTTTCAATCCGGTCCGGCATGACCGCATGCTCGGCGCCGTGTAATGAAGATACGCCTTCGATCGTAATAATGTCGGTACCTGCGCCATGAATTTTTGCACCCATCGCTTTCAGACAATTAGCCAGATCGACAATTTCCGGTTCCCGCGCGGCATTTTCCAGAATGGTCGTGCCTACTGCTAACGTGGCTGCCATCATCAGATTTTCGGTGCCCGTGACGGTGACAATATCGAAAACAATACGCGCGCCATGCAGTTTGTTCGCGACTGCATGAATGTAGCCGTGTTTAATCTGAATCTCCGCACCCATTGCCTGCAATCCCTTGATATGCTGATCAACCGGCCGCAAGCCGATAGCACACCCGCCCGGTAATGAAATATTAGCTTCGCCCGCGCGCGCCAGTAGAGGTCCGAGCACTAAAATTGCGGCACGCATGGTTTTAACCATTTCATAGGGTGCAACCAAATGTGTCAAAGTTGCTGCGGAAAGTGAAACTTCAGAGGAAGCCGAGGAAGTTACGGTTGTTCCCATTTGCTTGAGCAATGACAACATCGTGGTAATATCTTGAAGCGCCGGCACATTTTTGACTGTCAGTATTTCTTCGGTCAGAAGCGATGCGCATAGTACTGGAAGTGCAGCGTTTTTCGCGCCTGAGATGGATATTTCACCGTGCAATGGTGTTCCACCCTGAATAATCAGTTTTTGCATTGAAAGAAATTAAATAATGGTTAAATCAATATTCAAGTCCGGTTGAAATGCGCCAAAGTTCGCTGCATCATAATAGAAAGGCGGTATCAATAAGACTGAAATTTTGCTTGAGCCGCCACTATAACAAAAAAAAACGAATACATTCACCAGGAGAAAAAATGACGAAGCAAATCATCCATACGAACGATGCGCCGCAAGCAATCGGTACTTACTCACAAGCGGTCCGGGTCAGTGGCGGGGACACTGTTTATTTGTCTGGCCAGATCGGACTGAATCCGGTCAGCATGCAAATGGCGGAAGAGATTGAAGCACAGATCCAGCAAGTGTTCTCCAATCTGAAAGCAGTGGCGAAAGCAAGCGGTGGCAGCCTGAACGATGTCGTTAAACTGAATATATTTTTAACCGATCTGGATAATTTTGCATTAGTAAACGAAATCATGGCCAGTCATTTTTCACAACCATATCCGGCGCGCGCGGCGGTAGGCGTCAAAGCTTTGCCGCGTGGTGCTTTGGTGGAAATGGACGCGGTGATGGTGTTATCCGACTAAACGATTCGCTCAGTTGCGGTGGCAGTGTTAGTTGGTGACGCAATGCACGTAAGTCCCGGCGTACAGGAGAAATTATTACGTTTAGGCATCCGCACTGAATGGGATTTGATTTTGCATTTGCCGATCCGGTACGAAGACGAAACGCATTTATTTCCGATTGCAGATGCACCAACCGGACAAATCGTGCAAGTCGAAGGGGTGATCATTCATAACGAAGTGGTGATGCGCCCGCGGAGGCAATTGGTTTGTCAAATCGAAGATAGCAGCGGTATCTTGGTCATGCGCTATCTGAATTTCTATGGTAGTCAAATCAAGACTTACGCGGTAGGAAAGCGCGTGCGATTATTGGGTGAGATCCGCCACGGTTATCATGGAATGGAAATGATCCATCCCAAATGCCGCATCGTGTCTGCAGGTGAGCCGCTCGCTGATACCATGACACCGGTTTATCCCGTTACAGCGGGGCTGCCGCAGAAGACGCTGGTAAGGCTCATTGGACAAGCGCTGCAAGATGCCGAACAAACAAAAGTATTGACTGAAACCGTTCCGGATACGGTGATCAAACACTATCGACTGGCCGGTTTTAGCGCGAGTGTGGCCAGTCTGCATAAGCCGCCGCCGGATGTGTCCATTGGATCGTTACAAGCCCGGACGCATCCATCATGGCGGCGTATGAAGTTTGATGAATTACTGGCGCAACAATTATCGATGCGCTGGCATTACCGGCAACGGCGCCACTGCAACGCGCCGGTATTAGCGCCAAAAAATCAATCGGCTGCCAAACTACTTGACCTATTGGGATTTAGGCTGACATCTGCGCAAATCAAAGTGTTTGATGAAATCAGCCGTGACCTGGCGGCACCTTACCCGATGCAACGTTTATTGCAAGGTGATGTCGGCAGCGGCAAAACGATCGTGGCGGCGCTGGCCGCGCTGCAGGCGATTGAGAATGGATTTCAAGCTGTCATGATGGCGCCGACCGAAATTCTTGCCGAACAGCACTTTCATAAGCTGTCAGCATGGTTTGAGCCATTAGGAATAAGAGTTGTCTGGCTATCGGGAAGTCAGAAAAAGAAACAAAAGCAAATAGCGTTGGATGAAATTTCAACCGGCGCGGCGCAATTGGCCGTAGGAACCCATGCGTTGTTTCAGGATCAGGTGGCCTTTCAGCAATTAGGACTAGCCATTATTGACGAGCAGCATCGGTTTGGTGTGCAACAACGCTTGTCGTTGCGGCTGAAAGGTGCGCAAGCGGCGATTATGCCGCACCAGTTAATGATGAGCGCGACGCCGATTCCACGTACGCTGTCGATGAGCTATTTCGCCGATCTGGATGTTTCGATTATCGATGAATTGCCGCCGGGCAGGTCACCGGTGGTGACTAAATTGATTGCGGATAGCCGCCGTGACGAAGTCATCGCGCGGATAGAGCAAGCGTGTTCACAAGGCAAGCAAGTGTATTGGGTATGTCCGTTAATTGAGGAATCGGAAGTGTTGCAGTTGCAAACGGCGGAAACCACCTATGCCAATCTGACCGAAGAATTTCCGCATTTCACCGTCGGGCTGGTGCATGGGCGCTTGTCTCCGCAGGAAAAAACCGAAGTGATGGATTTGTTTAAACGCGGCGTTATTCAGTTGTTGGTCGCGACAACGGTCATCGAAGTGGGTGTCGATGTGCCTAACGCGTCGTTGATGGTGATTGAAAATGCCGAGCGCATGGGGTTGTCGCAATTGCACCAATTGCGCGGACGTGTAGGCCGCGGATCCGATGCCGGTATCTGCATCTTGTTATTCCAACAACCCTTATCGGAAGTGGCCCGTAAACGGTTACGCATCATTTTTGAGCATTCCGACGGCTTCGAGATTGCGCGACAGGATTTACAATTGCGCGGTCCCGGCGAGTTTCTTGGTGCCAAGCAGAGCGGTGTGCCGATGCTGCGCTTCGCCGATCTTGAGCAAGATGCCGATTTACTGGTAGCCGCACAAGTTACAGCGAACGAAATGCTGGATCATTTTCCGGAACTGGCGCAACAGCATATCGACCGCTGGTTGGGTGAAAGATACGAATTTTTGCGCGTGTGAATGATTGCAGTTGCATCATTAGAACGCGTTGATAGAATTACAGTATCCTGGAAACTATTGCGATTTCGCAGTGATTTTTATCACAATCCCATTAGCCAGAAAGCGACTAACATTCCTATTTCTGATAAGCAGGTTAACTGTATTCTTTGATTTAATGTTATTTGGAGGTATTTCAGAATGAATAAACCCATTATTCCAGTGGCTTTTTTTGCTGCAATGAGCTTTGTTGCTGAATCAGCGGTGGCAGCGGTTACTTTTTATGATTCAAAAGCAGCTTTTGATGCAGCCGCCAGTACGACACTGATAGAAGATTTCACTTCATTTACACCGAAAGATACGAATATTTTTTCTTCGATTACGCGAGGCATTGCCACCTATACGCCGTTTGCGCCGATCCATGCGCCCAATTTGGTAGTTACCGGCGTACCGTATAACAACTTTGGCACCAATCTCAATCCAGTGACCGAGCATGTTCTGACTACTTCGGGTGATGAAGATATTCTGGTGACTTTCGCAATCGAACAATCGGCCGTGGGTTTTAACGGCTATCTGAACGGACTTGGTCCCGGTACTGTAAGTGTTTTTAACGGAAGTACATTACTGGACACGCTTAATCTCGACAATCCGGTTGGCGGTGCATTGATTTATGTTGGAATCACCAGTAGCACACCCATTACAGCTTTTCGCTGGACCACAACAGATGGCGGCATTCTCAATACTGCGATCGATAATATATCGGTATCGGCTGTTCCGGAACCGGCAACCTATGCAACGCTTCTCACCGGGTTAGGACTCTTGGGTTTCACGCTGTGGCGCCGCCGCATGGACTGATACTGGCGATTAATTTCCATTAATGGGGGATATTCCGGGTATCCCCCTTTCACCGGATTGTCCGATTCAACGGGAATATTTCCTAAAAAATAGCATCGAAATATAAAATAACATCGAAATATAGCATCGAAGTTTTTATACTCCATCCGGCAAGACTCTTCGCTTGCCAATTTTCTGTTACGCTTCTAGTAATAATGAGCTGATATGCTCGCATATTGGATATTTATCGCCGGCGCTGATATTTAATCCAATCGCCCATCAATTATTAGAGGGAGTAGTTACTGAGTGATTGTTAAAGAGAAAGTGTCATGGTTGCGATTGCTGTTTCAAATTCGCGGCAGTAGTTTAACGGAAACCTGGCCGCGGATTTTGGGCGTGACCATGGTTGCGATGGTAGTGACGTATGTGGAAATGTATTACGGCATCCAGAAATATACCCTCACAACCACACCATTTGCGTTGATAGGCGTAGCGGTCGGTGTTTTCTTAGGGTTTCGCAATAACGCGTCCTACGATAAGTTCTGGGAAGGCCGTAAGCTTTGGGGAACCTTGGTCAATACGACCCGCAGTCTGACGCGACAGGCTTGTCATATGATCGATTCGCAGCGGGATCATGAGGAAGTTAAGCAATTCCGTACGATTTTTGTTAAACGTATCGTTGCTTTTACGCATGCTTTGCGCTGTCATTTGCGTAACGAGGATCCGGCGGAAGACCTGAAGAAATTTTTACCTACGGATGATCTCTCCAAAGCGATTGCGTCAGCGCATCGCCCGTTGGCGATTTTGCAACAACTCAGCAGGGATTTGGCTGCGGCGCGGCAGCGCCAGTGGCTGGGTGAGTTCAATCATCCTTTTATGGAAGCGCAACTCAACGAATTTTCAAATGTTTTGGGCGCCTGCGAACGTATCAAAAACACCCCGATTCCGTTCAGCTATTCGGTATTGATTCATCGCATTGTTGCGGCGTATTGTTTGTTTCTGCCATTCGGTCTGGTTGAAATGACCGGTGTGCTGACACCGGTGGTAGTACTGATGATTTCTTATGCGTTTTTTGAACTGGATGCGATTGGCGATGAAATTGAAAATCCTTTCGGATTGCAACCGAACGATCTGCCATTGACTGCAATTTCCCGGAATATCGAAATTAATCTGCTGGAATTGATCGACGACCCCGATCGGCCGGAGGTTCTGAAGCCGGTGAACGATTTGTTAGTTTGAAGGTGTGCCGGTCGCTGGAAGCTGGTGACTAAACGTCACATACAACGCGATTGCGCCCGAGTTCTTTAGCCTGATACAAGCGGGTATCCGCCACCGACATGAAGCTGTCGATCGTATCCGCCTTGCCGGGGATTTGCGTAATGCAACCGATTGATACGGTCAAATATTGCTGAGTGCTCATGTATTGATTGGGAATATTCAGATCCTCGATTTCTTTTCTAATGATCTCTGCAAATTCCGCAGTACCTTGATGGTCCAGGTTGGCTGCGAGAATGCAGAATTCTTCACCACCGAGGCGAAAAGGGAAATCGCCGGGTCGATGGCAAATTTCTTTTAGCTTCTGACCCACTTGGATCAACACCCGGTCGCCAGCGCTGTGGCCAAGTTGATCGTTGATTTTCTTGAAGTGATCGATGTCCAGCATGATCAAAGCCAGCGAAATTTTGTCGCGTTTGGCTCTTTTCAATTCGCGAGCAAATACATTGTTAAAATGCCGCCGGTTGTAGAGATCGGTGAGTTGATCCGTGATCGCCAGCGATTCCAATCTTAAGTTGGCTTTGAGTAACTGCTTGTTGGTTTTGTGGAGTTCTTTTTCAATCGCAAGCCGCTTGTGGCTTTCACGCATCAATTCCAGTGTTGTGGAAGACAGGCTATCGTACATGCGCATGACCGTTTCAATCACGAGCCGGATCGAACCGCTCATTCTTTTGTCCGATGCGATCTTCGCATCATCGAAAGATAAACCTTTGTCGCGGTACTGTATAAAAAATGCCATGCGC
Source organism: Nitrosomonas limosa (assembly GCF_054188085.1). Lineage (NCBI taxonomy): Bacteria > Pseudomonadati > Pseudomonadota > Betaproteobacteria > Nitrosomonadales > Nitrosomonadaceae > Nitrosomonas > Nitrosomonas limosa. The sequence goes on from NZ_CM135180.1 coordinate 145,169, forward strand.
TTGTCGCTATCGAGAATATGAAATGCTAGCCAGCGGATCAGAAAAAGAATAATGCTTTCAATCACCTCGGCATGTGACTGAGTGGCCTCGCTTTCTTTAAGCTCAAGCACTTTAGGAAGAAACGAGGAATGACTAAGCTGATGAGAGGAGAGCCAGGAATCATCCCCTAAATGCTCGGCCCAGATCGCTTCTTCCGTTTCAAAATGAAATTCGGCGTATTCTGTCAGTTTGGTAAAAATATCATTGGTTTCCACCAGATTGCCGCGCGCCAGTGTACCGGCCAGTTGATTAAGCAGCGAAACAAGCTTTTTGTGTTGCGCATCAATAATCGCGATTCCGGTATCAAGATTTTCATTCCAGGGAAAGACTTCTAATTTTTCCAGGGGGTTATTCATTCAATGTGTTCGCAGGTTGCTGAAAGTGGAAAAAAACTGCATAAGTTTTCGGGTATTGGAGTTTAACTTAGTTGTCAGAAATAAATTTAACATGGTTCTAAGTCAGGAAAATTATATAAAGTCTAAATTGTAAAATTTCCTGCGGTATTCGAGCATTTTATGTGATAACGAAAATTTGTTCGAACGATTCTGTATGGCTGGGTTTGCTTTGTAATTCCTTTGCAAAGACTGTTGTATAATCATGTTTCAACTTTTTAGCGACTTTGTTTCCGCTTCCGGACCGTATTTTTATCATGCAACCTTTTGAAGAAATCGCTTTACCCAGATGAATAAAGCGTATCCGTTGGCATGGCATGCGGCATTGACCTCGGTTTCATATCCTCAGCGTATTTGGTTGCAAGATCGCGGTTCTTTGACACGTCGCATTCAGGAACGTTGCTCGCATTTTTTTGTGCAACCGGTGTTTCAGTCGTTACGCAGAGTGTATGGCGATGAACTGGGTATCTTGCAATTACGCCCTTGTGAGTGGGCCATGGTGCGGGAAGTTTACCTTTATTGCGACCAGAAACCGGTGGTGTTTGCGCATTCGGTGGTGGCGCGCAAAAATTTACGTGGTGCTTGGCGAGGTTTAAGCGGCTTGGGCAATAAATCGCTCGGTACCGTTTTGTTTACGAACCCGAAAATTAAACGCACTCCCTTGGTGTATAAAAAAGTCGGACGAGGACATTTTCTGTATGATCGCGCCTGCCGCCGGCTGTCAACCAAGCCACCCCATTTGTGGGCGCGACGTTCGTTGTTTACGTTGCATGGGCAATCGCTTTTAGTAACCGAAGTTTTTTTACCGGGTATTTTGGATTTACCGTTATGAGCATGGCAGAACGAATTCAAACCTATGCGCAATTGATGCGCCTGGATAAACCTATTGGCATCCTGCTGTTGTTATGGCCGATGCTTTGGGGGCTATGGTTTGCTGCTCAAGGATTGCCCGACGGGCATGTTTTCGTCATTTTTGTGCTCGGCACGGTGCTGATGAGATCCGCTGGTTGCGTCATCAATGATTATGCAGACCGTGATTTTGATCCGCATGTCGAACGAACCAAGCATCGGCCGATGGCGGCGGGCCGGATCAGCTCCAGGGAAGCTCTGTTGCTGGCGGGGGGATTGAGCCTGATTGCATTTCTGCTGATTCTGCCGTTGAATCAATTGACCATTATTTTATCCGTTCCGGCGCTTTTTTTAGCCGCTTCGTATCCGTTCACCAAGCGTTTCTTTGCGATGCCGCAGGCTTATTTAGGTATTGCTTTCAGTTTTGGCATACCGATGGCGTTCGCCGCGCAAACCGATAGCTTGCCGGCGATTGTCTGGGTTTTAATGCTGGCCAATTTGTTTTGGGTGATTGCCTACGACACCGCCTATGCGATGGTGGATAAACCCGATGATCTGAAAATCGGCATTAAAACCTCGGCGATTACTTTTGGTCAGTTTGACGTGCTGGGGGTGATGGCATGCCATAGCTGTTTTATCGCGATCATGGCGGTCATCGGACAATTGCAGTCAATGAATTGGGTTTATTACGCCGGGTTGGCAGTTGCGGTGGTTTTGATTGCCTATCAATACTCACTGATTCGCAACCGTGACCGGGCCTTGTGTTTCAAAGCTTTTTTACACAATAACTGGGTGGGTATGACGATATTTTCCGGTATCGCGCTTGATTTTCTGATGTTTCCACGTTAAGGATTTGCGATGCACTATAAAGACTTGCGTGATTTTTTAGCGCAATTGGAAGCGATGGGCGAACTAAAACGAGTCGTCGCGGCTGTTGATCCCGTGTTGGAAATGACGGAAATTTGCGATCGTGTTCTGAAATCGCAAGGACCGGCGCTATTATTTGAACATCCTAAAGGACATTCCATACCAGCACTGGGTAATTTATTCGGCACGCCCAAGCGGGTAGCGTTGGGAATGGGACAGGAATCAGTTGAAGCACTCCGCGACGTTGGAAAATTACTGGCGTATTTAAAAGAGCCTGATCCGCCAAAAGGACTCAAGGACGCCTGGGACAAGTTGCCGGTGTTGAAGCAAGTATTGAATATGGCGCCGAAGGAATTAGGAAGTGCGCCGTGTCAGGAAATTGTGTGGGAAGGCAGTGACGTTGATCTGAACAGGTTGCCGGTGCAAACTTGCTGGCCAGGTGATGTCGCGCCACTGATCACCTGGGGTTTGACGGTGACGCGAGGGCCGAATAAAACCCGGCAGAATTTAGGCATTTACCGGCAGCAAGTCATCGGTGCTAATAAAGTGATTATGCGCTGGCTGGCGCACCGGGGAGGTGCGCTGGATTTCCGTGAATTTTGCTTGCTCAATCCAGGCAAGCCCTACCCGGTGGCAGTCGCGCTGGGCGCCGATCCCGCGACCATTCTGGGCGCGGTGACACCAGTGCCGGATAGTTTGAGCGAATATCAATTTGCCGGTTTATTGCGTGGCGCGAAAACCGAAGTGGTGAAATGCATCGGTAATGATTTGCAAGTTCCTGCCAGCGCCGAAATTGTGCTCGAAGGCGCGATCCATCCCGGAGAGACTGCATTGGAAGGTCCTTATGGTGATCACACCGGTTATTACAACGAGCAGGAAACGTTTCCGGTATTTACCATTGATCGCATCACGATGCGGCGTAACCCGATTTATCATTCCACCTACACCGGTAAACCGCCGGATGAACCGGCCATTCTCGGGGTGGCGTTGAACGAAGTTTTCGTGCCGCTGCTGCAGAAACAATTCCCGGAAATCACCGATTTTTATCTGCCGCCGGAAGGTTGTTCGTACCGTATGGCGGTGGTCAGCATGAAAAAACAGTATGCTGGCCACAGCAAACGTGTGATGTTCGGTATCTGGAGTTTTTTGCGGCAATTCATGTACACCAAATTCATTATCGTCACTGACGACGATATCAATGTGCGCGATTGGAAAGAAGTCATCTGGGCGATTACCACCCGGGTCGATCCGGTACGCGATACCTTGCTGGTGGAAAACACTCCGATCGATTATCTCGATTTCGCCAGCCCGATTTCCGGATTGGGCGGAAAAATGGGGCTGGATGCGACTCATAAATTTCTGGGAGAAACCAATCGGGAATGGGGAACACCGATCGTGATGGAGGAAGCGGTTAAAAAGCGCGTCGATGCGATGTGGCAGGATTTGGGAATATAAAAGTTGCGTGAGATTTGGCAAACGATACTTCTGCTCACCATGAGCAACGTGTTCATGACGTTTGCCTGGTATGCGCATTTAAAGGAGCTCAATCACAAACCATGGGTGATTGCTGCTTTGATCAGTTGGGGCATTGCATTTTTCGAATATATGTTACAGGTTCCCGCCAACCGGATCGGCTTTACGGTTTTATCCGTTGCGCAACTTAAAATCTTGCAGGAAGTAATTACGTTATCGGTGTTTGTGCCCTTCACGCTGTTGTATTTAAAAGAACCGCTGAAATTGGATTATTTATGGGCTGCTTTGTGTATGGTTGGTGCGGTTTACTTTATGTTTCGTGCGAGATAAATCCTTCGAATGCATGATTTATCGCATGCAATGACTGATTTTTGATGGATAGGGTACTGAAATAAATAGTACAATAGCTTGCAAATTAATTAATCAGATCCGCTAAATGTTGATAAGATTCGGGTGAATACATTGGATAATAAGTGGAGCATGCAATTAAACCTATTCAATTGGGATTCCCAGTATTAGTTTCAGAATGAATATACGAATTATTAACAGTATACTCATCTTGGTATTTTTACTGATTTTGCCACTGACCAGTTGGGGTAAGCGACCCTCTCATCCAGTGGAAAATGAAAAAAAATCCATCGTCAAACCTCAAAAGAAGCCTGTATCAATCGAAGCCGATTACATTAAAGGCTATTACAAGCAAGAAATCGAAGCGACCGGTAATGCCGTGCTGCATCATGGTGATAATGTGCTCACTGCCGATCGCATGAAGTACTATGAACAGTCCGAGGACACCGAAGTAGAAGGGAATATCCGTCTGGAAAGACCTAAAGACGTGTTGCAAGGCAAGCACCTGGAATTGAATATGCAAACCGAGGTAGGGCATCTGACCGAGCCGCGCTATTCGATGAAAGAAGGCGAAGGCCGCGGTTCCGGTGATATTTTGCTGTTCGAAGGAAAAGATCATTACCGGGTGAAGAAAACCAGTTACACGACTTGCCCGGAAGGAAATCATGATTGGTATTTGCGTACCAAGGAACTGGAAGTCGACAATAAAAAAGAAGTCGGTACCGCTAAGCATGTGCAGGTGGTATTTAAAGATGTGCCGATTTTGTATTCACCCTGGTTAGATTTTTCCTATAGCGGACAGCGGAAATCGGGATTGCTTGCACCGGTTGCCGGTTATAATGCCAGAACCGGTTTTGATATGGGGCTGCCGGTGTATTTGAACATTGCACCGAACCTGGACGCGACCGTTACTCCCCGTATCATGACCGAACGTGGTTTCTTACTCAGTAATGAAATGCGGTATATCGGCAGCAATAATATGAATGGCCATTTGCTGTTTGATATTTTGCCGCATGATATACATACCAATCAAACCCGCTGGGGTGTTTTGTATACACATACACAAAGCCTTGCCAGTGGTTGGCGCGGTTTTTTGAACTATAATCAAGTATCCGATGATCGCTATTTCCGCGAACTGACTCCGAATCTGGCGCAAACCAGTTTGACCAACCTGTCGCAACAGGGCGGTTTTACATATAACGGGCGGCTGGGAAATGATGGGACAGTTCATTTCACCGGTTTTGCGCAGCGCTTCCAGACATTGCAGGATCCTTTTGCATTGTTTGTTTCTCCCTATGAGCGGCTACCGCATCTAGCCTTAAATGCAAAAAAATATAATATTGGTAAACTGGATTTTGAAATGCAGAGCAGTTGGACGAACTTTTATCATCCAACGCTGGTCGATGGCAACCGGACGATCCTGTATCCCACTGTCAGCGCGCCCTTGCGAAATGAATTTGGATATATAACGCCGAAATTCGGTTTGCATTATACGCACTATAATTTGGCCGCACCGGTTGACGACCGAGGGGAAAACATTAATCGCGCTGTTCCGATCGTAAGCTTGGACAGCGGTATTGCGTTTGACCGTCAAATGCAGATGGGCGGCAGGGATTTTGTGCAAACCTTGGAACCGCGCTTGTTTTATGTTTATGCACCTTACCGGAATCAAAGTTATTTGCCAAATTTTGATTCCGCAATCAATGACTTCAGTTTTGCCCAGATTCTTACCGAGAATCGTTTCAGCGGCGGAGACCGGATTAATGATGCGAACCGGACAGTGCTGGCTTTAACGTCGCGGTTTATTGAAAAAGAAACGGGTATCGAGCACTTGCGCATTGCCGTGGGCCAGCAAATCAATTTTACCGATCCGCGGGTTACCTTGCCTTTTCCACAGGTTACCAGCGGCAGGAATGATTTTGTTGCTGCGGTATCCGGCCGTTTGACACCGACGCTCAGCACCGATTCCAATATTCAGATGGATGAATCCAGAGGCTGGGTTGAAAAAATCCGTAGCGGTATCAGTTATCAGCCGGAGCCAGGGAAAGTACTCAACTTTGGCTATCGTTTTTCCCGCGAGGTATTGGAACAGGTCGATACGTCCTTTCAGTGGCCGCTGTACGGGAACTGGCATGGCGTGACGAGAGTCAATTACTCGCTGAAGGACGACAAGATTCTGGCTGGATTAGCCGGTCTCGAGTATAACACCTGCTGTTGGGCGCTTAGGCTTGTGATGCAACGCTTGACTACAGCTACACAAACAACCACGACGGCATTTTTCGTACAATTGGAACTGAAGGGTTTGATGGGAATCGGCAACAATCCATTGCAAGTATTGCAACAGAGTATTCCGGGTTATACCAGCGTTCATTGATTCGATTGATTGCAATCTTACTTCAAGTATCGCTATTTTATGCATAAGAGATTCAATTTCTGCATTTTATTTTTTATTATCAGCAGCTTTTCTATTCCTGTCAGTGCCCAAGAATTAGCCTTCCTACCTGCCCCCAAACCACTCAATCATATTGTTGCGGTGGTCAACGAAGACGTTGTCACCCGACAGGAGCTTGACGAAGCAATTAAAATGACGGTTGCTAGGTTACAACAGCAAGGGATGCGCATACCCGAACAGCAAGCACTGGAAAATCAAGTATTGGAATCGGTGATCACTAAGCACATTCAACTTCAACATGCTAAAGAAGTTGGACTATCTGTTGCCGAAAGCGAAGTGGATGAGACTATTCAGCGCATTGCTGAAGATAATAAGTTGTCGCTTCCCGAATTTTATGCCGCGCTGGAAAATGAAGGTGTCAGTTATAGCAAGTTTCGTGAGGAAATCCGAGACGAAATGATTATGACAAGGCTCAAGGATCGAGAAGTTAAGAATCAAGTGAACGTGACGGAAGGGGAAGTCGATAATTATCTGCAAACTCAAGAGGCGAGCAGTGACGGTCAAGAAGAATTCCGGTTGGCGCACATCATGGTCTTGGTCACAGAGAATATGAATAGCAGTCAAATAGAGCAAAGAGCTGATCGAGCGGAAACGGCGCTGAAGAAACTGAAAGAAGGCGCGGATTTTGCACAGGTAGCGGCGGAATATTCAGATGCTGCCGATGCCAGGAACGGGGGTATTATCGAATGGCGTCCGGTTGCTCAGCTAGGGCCGTCTTTTGCGCAACTGCTCGAATCCATGCAATTAGATGAAATTACCCCCGTGATTCAAAGTCCGAATGGTTTTCATATTTTCAAATTATTGGGCAGGCGCGCCCAGGAAGTGCCGACAGTCATTATCGATCAAACCCATGCGCGCCATGTACTGATAAAAATTAACGAACTGACTTCTGAAAACGAAGGTAAGCAAAAAATTCTTGCGATCAAAGCACGATTGGATAATGGCGAAAATTTTGAAGAAGTTGCCAAGCTTTATTCTGAGGATTCCAGTGCTTCTGCCGGCGGTGATCTTGGCTGGCTTTCGCCGGGGGATACCGTGGCTGACTTTGAACGCACCATGAATGAATTGTTGCCGGGGCAGATCAGCGAGCCTGTAAGAACACAATTTGGCTGGCACCTGATCCAGGTGCTGGAGCGCCGTTCGCAGGATATTAGTCTTGACCGGCGTCGGCAAACGGCGCGGCAAGCAATACGCACCCGGAAGGCCGACGTGGTTATTCAGGAATGGTTGAGGCAGTTACGCGATCAAGCTTACGTGGAATATCGTCTGGACGAAGAATTGTGAGCGAAGAATTTGTTCCTGCACTGGCACTGACCGCTGGCGAGCCTGCCGGAATCGGCCCCGATTTATGCGTTCAAATTGCGCAACGACCGTTATCATGCAAGCTGGTGGTGATAGCGGACGGTGATATGTTGCTGGAACGGGCGCGGAAACTGAAATTACCCTTAAAGCTTATTGACATTGCAACAGTTTCGCCGACTCAGCATCAACCCGGCAGCTTGCAATTTTTTCATATTCCGTTAGCGGAACCTGCAGTCGCGGGGAAGTTAAATTGTGCGAATGCCCGTTATGTATTGGCGACATTGCAACATGCTGTAACTGCATGTCAAACAGGAGCGATGCATGGCATGGTGACGGCGCCGGTTCATAAAGGCGTGATTAATGATGCAGGCATCCAATTCTCTGGGCACACTGAGTATTTGGCCGAATTGACGCAGAGCGCCGTGGTGATGATGTTGGTTGGCGGTAACATGCGAGTGGCATTGGCAACAACGCATTTGCCGCTTCGGGATGTTGCAGCCGCTATTACTGCAGAGGGTATCGAAAGCAAATTGCGCATCATCCAGCGCGATCTAGTAACGCGGTTTAACATAGCCAGCCCCCGTATTGCTGTCGCAGGACTCAATCCGCATGCAGGCGAGTCCGGTCATTTGGGCCGAGAGGAAATCGATGTGATTATTCCGGTACTGGATAAGCTGCGCTCAGAAGGTATGAAGTTAGCAGGTCCGCTGCCTGCCGATACATTGTTCAGCCCGGTGCAGCTAAAGCAATACGATTGCGTTTTTGCGATGTATCATGATCAAGGGCTACCCGTATTAAAACATGCCAGCTTTGGAGAAGGTGTCAATATTACCCTCGGATTGCCCATCATTCGGACATCGGTTGATCATGGCACGGCGTTGGAATTGGCCGGTACTGGTCGCGCCAATGCCGGGAGCTTACTGACAGCGATAGAAGCGGCTGTGCATGTGGCACGGAATCAGGCTGTGCTGTGAAATTTCAACATAATCCGCGCAAGCGCTTTGGTCAGAATTTTTTAATCGATCAATCGGTTATCGCGCAAATAATCTCAGAAATTCATCCCCAGAAGGTTGATCGGATTATTGAAATTGGCCCTGGCTTAGGTGCGTTAACCAGACCGTTACTCCGGATGGTCGATCATCTGGATGTGATTGAAATTGACCGTGATATTTCGGCTTGGCTTCATCACGAGCTTGCATCGGAGAAATTGACCATTTTTACGTCGGATGCGCTTAAATTCGATTTTTCGAGCTTAGGCAGGAAACTTAGAATTATTGGAAATTTGCCTTATAACATCTCAACTCCATTGCTATTTCATTTGAGCCAATTTTCAGAGCATATTCACGATATGCATTTTATGTTGCAGAAAGAAGTGGTTGAACGCATGGTCGGAGCACCCGATACTTCTGATTATGGCCGTCTCTCAGTAATGCTGCAGTACCGCTTCGATATGGAATGTGTGCTTGATGTACCTGCTGCATCTTTTAATCCGGTGCCTAAAGTTGAATCGGCTGTGGTTCGCATGATTCCAAAGATGAATCCTATCGTATTAGCCACTGACGAGGAGTTATTTTCAAAAATTGTTACGGCTGCATTTTCGTTGCGACGTAAGACTCTTCGTAATGCTTTGTATCACTATTTGAACTCGGAAGATTTTATAGCGTTGAAGATTGACCCCGGGATCCGAGCAGAAAATTTACCCTTGGAGAAATTTGTTGCGATTTCAAATTATCTAAGCCGTAAGGATTGATCTGCAATCATTTGTTTTTTCTGATTTGCTCTTGTTTTATGATATAACGCTGAATCAATGTCTGCATGTTTCCTTTTAGTTCAATAAATTGACATCCGGCACGAAAGCAGTTTTGACCACTGCGTAGTGTAATTTCATAGGTATTTTTTACCTGAATATTTACAGTGATAGTGCCAACTTCAGGGAGTGCAATCTGGCAATTGTTATAAACAGTGCCAGGTTCGAAGTTGATGACAGGGTGTTGATCAATAACAGCGATTCCACCGCAGCTGATGTCCAGTAGTGCTACCTCTGCGTTAGAAGAGCTTGTTCCAGGAATTGGGATAACGCATTTCAATGGTTTTGCAATCGGTGTGGTTATACGAAAATGACTCCGGCGCTGGATGCGTAAGAGGGATTCAGGTATGTTGATGGCAAAAGCATCCTGGCCGTCAAATTGCAATTTTCTGATTTGATTACAAACAAATTCTATTTTTACCCTATTTTGTGTGGTAACTATCGCCAGTTTTTCTGATTGCAGCGCTTTTTGGCAACATTTTTCATTGGCGCCATAATCAATAATCATTTGTTTTTTATCTGGATAAATTGCAAGAATGGAAGACAAGATGAAATCGCTATCATAATTTGGATAGACAGTAATCAGAGAATTTGCCTGCATGATTTCACGAAGAATGAAAAGAATGTCAATTTCCGAGTGTATCCGGAAATTTTCACTATTGTCTTCCTGTGTAAATTGTGTTGGTTCCAATACTGAGGAAGTTTCAGATCTTTGATTTGAGATTTGCATAGCTATATTTTCCCAAGATTTTTTTGCACTGTATCTTTAATATGAGTGGATAATGAGTTTGTTTTACCTTGCTCCAAACGATAAAGCCACGCAAGCAGCTCTGCAACCGCAACATAAAGTTGTGGGGGAATGCGATCGTCTAGGTCAACTTGCATTAACAGTGAAACCAAATCACTGGATTCATGCACATAGATGCCAGCTTCCTTTGCACGTTTAATAATTTCTTGAGCGATCAAGCCGCGGCCTTTCGCAACTACCTTGGGCGCAACTTGTCCCTCCCGGTATGCAAGAGCAACTGCGGTTAGGTGTGACTCATTCCGTTCCATGGTGCTGAACTTCAACAGATTGAATATTCAATCCAGCCGATTTTAAGTCAGTAGTAAATGGCGTCTGATTGATTTTCAGGAGATTGGCGGTTTCAGCTTCAGAAGTTTGCAAGCTAATTTTTATGCCTTTTGAATTGAATCCAATGGTGGCGATGATTTCACCAAGCTGCGGCATTGATAGTTTTATTTTCGTTCGCCATTGTTCAGCGGGATCATTATCGTTTCGATTGTCATCGTTTTGTGGATGCTCATCAATTTCCCATTCCATTAATTGACCTTGCCAAACTTCCCCTCGCCACAGCAGATGACCTGTTTCAAGTGTATTAAGTTGCTGCTGAACTAACGGAATTATCTGGTTATGCACGGGCATATCAGAGTTAAGAGTTGCAGTCACTCCCGTTTTAGTTGGCGATGAATCCATTGATAACACCATTAGTTTTCCTTGAGGTTCTTGCTGCAAATTTTCAAGCTTGTTTTCTCCATTGACCCACTGTGCTTGATGTGATTCATAGAATAATCCACTTTGCACAATTGCTTTTTGCAATAAACCGGGTAATTCAGTCTTATTTATAAGATTTTCACTCAGAATAGGTGCTGAGCTACTAAGGGCAGGAGAATGAATTGATTGTAATAGAGATGGCTTTGTTGCAGCTTGTTGCAAAACATCTTGTATAAGATTGCCAAGGAATCGGCCTGTGATGCTGATTGATATTTCTTTGTCGGCACCGGGTTGGGATTCATTCAGAAGGAGGAATTTTAAATTCGGTTCTTTTGAGCTAAATACGAGTTCCAGCTTGTGTCCTGGCTGTAAGTATTCAGGTAAGCGCATTTGTAGGTGCTGGCCTGCCACAAGAACCTGTGAATTTCCGTTTAATAAACGCGCTTCAATTACAGCTTGATATTTTTCTCCTGGTATAAATTCGTTTACTGCACTCGAGACAGGCGCAATCGCTGATACCGGTGTTACCGGTGTAATAGGCTTTATAGGGGGTGAAGTAACATGAGGTATTTCGATTTTTGGGATCGAGGGAATCACGGCAACTTATCTATCTTGAGTTCAGCTAGGTTTTGCAGCCTGCTTTGGTGGATTCAGCTATAAACTGAAGGTTTGATAAGCCTGTTGTATGCTATAGGAGCGATCAGTAGTATTTAACATGTCTTCAAGTTTTTTCAACCAAGGTTCCGTAATCGCTTTAATTTGTGCGTCATCAGCTAGGATTTGATGGATTATTTTTACTTTCTTCTGAAGAAGTTGTTCGTCTAGAATTGGTTCCGGGTCATTTATAATTAATAATTCAGTCAATTGCCTGCACTCTTTTTCAAGTTTGGTTAGCTGATCCCATTCACTATTTTGTGCGGCAATTAGCATTTTTCCGGTAATGGTGAGTATTGCATTATATGTCATGAGTGTTTGAGAGCTGTTCATTGTATTGAGTGCCTTTTTTAAAACCATTTATTTAGCGGTAATTATTTTTGAGTTTCTGCAAACTGTCCAATCTCTTTCCATGCGCTGTAGAGTTCTGATAGAAGTTTATTAACCTCGGTGATTTTTTCTACGTTGTTTTGGATATTGGCGATTAACAGCTGATGCGTCATGTAGTCATAAAGCGCTTGTAATTTAATTGCTAAATCTCCCCCAGCGTTCATATCAAGACTTGCTTTTAAGCCATGATCAATAATCATGATGGCTTTGGAGATCATTTGTCCTTTTTCTGCAATTTCGTTAAGCTGCATATGCATTTTTGCTCTATTTAAAGCCTCTTGCGCTCCTTCGAATAGCATCAAGATAAGTTTGTAAGGATTTGCAGACTCAACGCTTGTTTCAACGCCAATCCGTTGATAGGCAGAAATCGCAGAGTTCGTAGCGGTAAACATATTCATTCTCCTCGCATCGTGTCTAATTATTTGTTGTGCTTGGTAGTTTGGATAATTGTTGTTGTAAGAAATTACTGGTCTGGGTCATACTGGCAATTGTTGCATCGAGAGCGGTAAATTGTGCACGTATACGTTTTTCAGTATTTTCGAGTCGAAGCTGTAATTTTTCACGTTGAACTTCAATATCTTTAATGGATGCATTAATACCATCAATGCGGCTATCGATCAGTTTTCCCTTTAGCATGCCATCAACTATCTTGTTTAGTTTTTGAGCAAAACCATGTGCAAAATCAATATCTCCACGACTACCCGTGCTGCCTCCAGTGATTTTAAGGATCAGACCACTACTTTGTGCTGCACCTGTAAGTGTTTGACCGGAGCCTGTTGCAACAACCCCGTTAATCGTTCCTGCGACATCGACTCCATCGGTTTCAACAGGAGTGCCAAAAAGATCTGCCTTTCCATTTCCCCCAGTTATTTTTACAGAGGATTCCGAGCCATATTTTTCGGAAGTTACCGTCAATATCCCGGTGGATTGACTAACAGTAACTTTTAATCCTGCTGAAGATATTGCAGATACTCCATTGATTCGGGATTGAAGTTCCGCAGCTAGCGAGCTCGCAGTATAAGTACCTGCAGCAAGCGTGATACTGGCATTGACTCCATCAATCGTAAAATTTAATGAATCATTAATTCCTGTATTAACAGTCAATGCAGCAGCGGTGCTGCCAATAGCGGTACCGTGTGTTGCAAGTTGAGTGATATTAAGAGCATATTTACCATTTGCAGTATTTGAATCAGCGCTTACAAACGATACAAGGCTGTCACTTGTTCTCCCCACCGAAGCGAATAATGTTGAAATATCTTTTGTTGGATCATTTAAAACTTGTGTTAACTTGCTAGAGTCAAATTTTAGAGTTCCGTCTGTTTGGAAAGAAATACCCACTTCCGATAATAAGCTTAGTCCTCCTCCAGCAGTAGTTAATGGATCAGAAATGGCTTTGCGAATTTGGGTTTGCACTGAACGAACTGTTGAATCTCCAGTTAAAATGGATGCTTTCTTAGTCGCGGCATCATACTTTGAGACATCAACAATTGTTTTATTAAGATCGTTAAATGCTTTTACAAACGCACTAATGGCACTATTAATGCCAGCAGTATCTCGTGCCAGATTTAGTGTTGTGGTAGTGCCAGCATTTGTTTTTAACAGATCCAATGTGACACCTTCTATAGCATCTGTTATTTTGTTACTGGCTTTGCTAATTGAAATACCGTCAATAACTAGAGAAGCATTACTTGCGGCGGCGGTCTGAGTCAGATTGGTTGTACCACCCGTTGAAGCATCATATGCAAGCTGCGATAAACCGGAATTATCGGTGTTTGTTAAGTCATTATCGATAGTTGTTATTTTCAGCGCGTTGCTTTGGCCGGTTTCGTTCGAGGCGATTACTAAACGATAACCGGAGCCGTCATTGATAATACTGGCAGTTACCCCTGCTTTAGCTTGATTAATCGCGTCTCGAACACCTGCGAGTGACGAGTTTCCAGAAGAAATCGTTATTGATTTTGCTGATTTCTCAGGATTCAGTGTAAATGTGCCCGCACTGTAGGTTCCAAATTGTATGGTAATGGTGCCGCTTCCGACGTTTGCATCAGTTGTGGAAAAATTGGCGGATTTTAATTTTTGCGCTTGTGCGAGAGCCTGAATTTCGATCGAATGACTCCCCGTTACCGCAGCAGATGTTGCACTGACATTAGCTAATGTGTTATCGGTAATACTTGCCGATATTGCGTTAAATTTTGCCGGGCTCGAGAGTGCAGTAAGGCTATTTTGAAATGAAGATAACGCTCCCTTCAAGCTGCCGAATGCGGTTAATTGTGTTTGTTGCTTAGCTTCTTTGCTATCAAGTGCAGTAAGTGGGCGGCTTTCCGCTTGCATTAATTTGCTAACGATTCCGTTAATATCTAAACCTGATCCAATTCCTGGTGATGCTAGCATTTGAAAACTTCACCTATATTTAATTATGCCTTGCCGTTGAACAGCAGACCTTGAACTTTATCTAGTGTACGTGCGATCTTAACTGCTTCTTCTGTTGGAATCTGCCGGATAACTTCCTCGGTATGTACGTCCATTACTTTGATAATTGTTTTTCCAGTATCTTCATCAATCGAAAACCGCAAATTTTGTGCCAGATTATTGACAGTCCCTTGAATTTTTTGGACGGCTTGTTTTACTTGTTCTGCGGATTCCACAATATTGCCAATTTTTGATCCTACGATTGGGACAGCTGATGCGGCACTTTCCGTGCTTGATCCTGACACTTTTCTGGCGGCTGTTGTTAATGGTGGAACAGGCGAAGAATTGGTTCCATTTAATTGATTGATAGTCATGATCTGACTCCTTATTGCTGAAAGAGCATGGATTCTATTGGTTTCCGGGCTCTTCCAGCTGTTTTTAAAGCAATTTTAAGTTTGTTTTTAACGTAATAAAGAGAGTACGTTGTTAGGCAGTGAATTTGCTTGTGCCAGTATTGCAACACCAGCTTGTTGCAGAATTTGCCCGCGCGTAAGGTTTGCTGATTCTGCAGCAAAGTCGGCATCTTGAATCCGGCTGCGAGAAGCTGAGAGATTTTCAGATGCGGTTTGCAGGTTTGCAATCGTTGAACTAAAGCGATTTTGAATCGCACCCAAGTCACCACGTGAGCTGTTAATGGATTTTAATGCTTCGTCCAATGTTCTGATCGCTGTTTGTGCGTTGGTTGCAGAAGAAATATCTAAAGTGGCAACCGAGTTAAAAGAACTGGAGGTGGCGCCAAATTCAGTGGCGTTACTACCCGCAGCAGTTATCTGCCCGAAGGAACTCGTAAGTTCAACAGTACCCGTGACGGTTGATGAGTCATTACCACCACTGGTTAGTGTTCGTGTAGTTGAACCGGCGACGATATCAGCAGTTTCAGTGCCATTTGTGAAATCTGCTAATACGATGTCTCGACCATCAGCGGTTGACAGGGTAATTACCGATTTATCAGTCGCAGAAGCGAATGAGGCGGTGACGCCGGTAGTGGATTGCAATCCGTTAATAGCGGAAGCCAAACCACTTAGATCAGAGGTATCAGTTACTGAAGCAGAAACTGTGCTGCCATTGATTGTTAGCGCAGTAGTGCCAGTTCCTGATAAATTACCAAGAGTGGCACTGTTGGATGCGGTTGCTGTGATACCAATATCGGAAGCAGCTGTATTGATGGCGGCAGCAATGGCTTTTGCATCGGATCCAACCAAATAGCTGATGTTGCCGGTGACTCCTTTGTTATTGGCAAGTGTTAAACCTGCCTCAACCGCTACACCATTGGCAGCAGCAGCAGCGGCAGCAGCGGTTGCTGTCCCCATTGCGGTACCATTAGTGGTCAGTATGTGGCTGCCTAATGCAGTTGCTCTTGCATCGGAAATTGATGCAATATTGATCGTTTGATTGGCATTAGCACCGACTTGGAAGCTTTGATTCAAGAACGAGCCGTCCAATAAGTTTAGGCCGTTAAATTGAGTTTGGCTGGCTACACGAGTAACTTCAGCGCTCAGTTGCGCAGCTTCAGCTTGGAGCGAAGCTCGATCGCCAGCACTATTGGTAGCATTCGCAGATTGAACGGCCAGCTCGCGGATACGTTGCAAGTTTGCTCCGATTTCACCTAACGCGCCTTCCGCTGTTTGTGAGAGAGAAATACCATCATTAGCATTTCGAACAGCTTGATTTAAACCGCGTATTTGTGAAGTCATCCTTTCAGAAATTGCGAGACCCGCCGCATCATCCTTGGCGCTATTAATTCGCAAGCCTGAAGATAAACGAGTTAATGAAGTATTTAATGCATTTTGTGAAGTGTTTAGGTTACGCTGCGCATTCAATGAGGCGACATTAGAGTTAATAATTTGTGGCATTTGGGTTCTCCTTTTTTCAACTATCTAGTTTAGGCACTATTGCCTTTAATACGCTGGCATGCCCCGCAATCCAAGAGGGTATACAACCACCGTTGCTTGCAGTTATCGGAAAGCGTTTTGAAAAGTTTAGGAATTTACCTTCATGATTTATATCTAATATTTGAATTAATAATGGAAATTCATGGTATAAAGTATGTTATAAATTGTGATTGTTTTGTAAAATCGAAAAAATATTCAGGTAGTTAATTGTGAATATTATTAGTTGACATGATATCGGCTTTGATGGATGAAGAACTCAGATGATTCGTGACATGACATTAAAAGTATTGATGATTGAATCCTCGGATGAGGATGTGACTCGGATTTTAGAAATCCTTGCTGAAGGTGGTTTTCAAACTGAATATGTGTGTGTCGTTACGATAAAAGATCTGGAAGCTGCACTTAAAGCGCAGGCTTGGGATGTAATTCTTTCTGAAAATAATTTGCCGCAACTCACCGCAAAACAAGTGCTTGGGATTGTTAAAAGAATTAAACCCGACATTCCACTGATAGTTGTATCCAATCAAGTGAGCGATGAAGCAGTCGAGTATCTGATGGGATTAGGTGCTTATGATTTTTTGACAAAAGCAGATCTAGCCAGATTAGTTCCTGTGATAAGACGAAGCATCAATGAATTTGAAAATAATCAGCGGTTTATTTCAACACAATCTGCACTGCAAAAAAGCGAAGAACTGTTTCAGGCTATTACATCCAATCTTCCGGGCGTTGTTTTTCAATTTCAATTGAATGCTAATCACCAGGCAAGTTTTTTATATGTGAGCGATGCCAGCGAAACCCTGTTAGGACTGTCGCCATCAATGCTGATTAGCAATCCTGGTTTATTTCCAGAATTGATTCTGACGGATGATCGAGTTTACTACGATCAATTGATGATGATATCAGCCAAACAACTTTCAACGTGGAATTGGGAAGGGTGTATTCAAGTTAAAGGTGATAGCGATATTAAGTGGATTAGCTTACGGGCAACACCCAGAAGAATGCCTGATGGTGCGACGCTTTGGGACGGTATTATGATTAATATTACCCGCAATAAACTCGCCGAACGTGAAATTGCCCGCTCCCGTGAACAACTTGCAGAATTGTCTTCATACCTGCAAAAAGTAAAAGAGCAGGAACGCGCCCGGATCGCAAGAGAGATTCATGACGATATTGGAGGGACATTAACGGCTATTAAATGTGAGTTATTTCCGTTCTTGGATTCAGCAGCCAGACCCATCGAATTTTATCAACAGAAGGCAAAATCCATTGAATCTCTCGTTGATCGTGTGATCGATAGCACGCGAAGGATTTCATTGGATTTACGGCCTGGAATTCTGGATTGTGGGATAGTTGCGGCGGTGCAGTGGCAAGCCAAGGAGTTTAGTAACCGAACGGGTATGGTTTGCCGGGTGTCCTGCAGCAGTGATGAAATTTCGATAGATTCGGATCTCTCAATTGCAATTTTCAGAATTTTCCAGGAGACTCTGACAAATATTTCCAAACATGCAAGCGCAACGCATATACAGGTCAAACTGGTCGAATTAGATAAGGTCGTTTTGCTCGAAGTTATTGATAATGGACTAGGAATTACCGATCTCGATATGGGAAAACATGAATCTTTCGGGATTCGTGGAATGCGTGAGCGCTGCCAGCAGTTAAAAGGGAATTTTCACATTATGGGAGAACCGGGAAAAGGTACCAAAGTGACAATCCTCATTCCTACCGAAAATTTGGACTATCAATCTGAATATGCGATCGAACCAAAAAATGATCCAGAGTTCTTGCAACCTGGAGCATCCAAAGTAAGAAAAAGAGCTGTAAGGCATTGAGAATCCGGGAGTCTACATGATAAGCGTGATGATAGCCGATGATCATGCAATTGTTCGTCAAGGCTTGAAGCAGATATTGAGCGAAACTGATGATATCAAGGTTACCGGTGAGGCGGAAACAGGTTTTCAAGCAATTAAAATTGCTCGGCAACATGATTTTGATGTCATGTTACTCGATATTTCCCTACCGGACAGGAATGGCATAGAGATTCTTAAACAGATTAAAAAAGATAAACCAAGCTTGGCAGTACTGATGCTCAGCATGCATAACGAACACGAATTTGCGATACGTGCATTAAAAGCTGGGGCGTCGGGTTATCTCAATAAGCAAAGCGCACCGGCTCAATTGGTAGTGGCAATTCGTCAGGTATCGACGGGTGATAAATATGTCAGTCCTGCAGTAGCGCAAGAATTAGCCAATATTATCAATACGGATGTTGATAAACCGCTATATACCACGCTATCCGATCGTGAGTATCAAACATTATGCTTTATCGCTGCGGGTAAAACACTCTCTGAAATTTCCGCGGAAATGTTTTTAAGTCCGAAAACAGTCAGTGTGTATCGTGCGCGTTTACTTGAGAAACTCAAGTTATCGAATAATTCAGAATTAATCCGCTACGCGATAAAGAATAAACTGGTTGAATGACTTTAAACCATCCATGAAATCAAGATATCTGCGTTGCAATCAATATTTTTCGAATACTGTGTAATCTGAATATGTTCATTTTCTTCTCTCTTGCATTCTATGAATCAGCTTAAAGAATCTAATCCGACTATTATCGCGCGTGAAACGCTACGTCAGTTAGCAGCGCTCAAAATTCCTCCAACACCGGATAATTATCTCAAGCTTTATTATCAGATTTCAGGCAACTCCGGGAAAAATGGAGATCCTGCTGATAATACTGCAGCAAGTTCGTCAAATCCGGTGAATAACCCGATATCAGAGAGTCCCGCTTGGGGCGATACCTTGGAAGCATTGTTAAAGCAATTAGAGAATAAAAAGGGTAGTTTAACAATTGCCAAGAAAAGGGAAGGCGTTAAACGAGTGCTTGCGAAATTCTCGAAAGATTCCGAGCAACTACACAATAAACTGAAGGCATTGGTAGATTCTTGGGGAGAATTGAATGTAGCGCCTACCGAATTACCCGAAAGTGATTTCCCCGAAAATTCTTCCTCACAAACTTCCCGGTTGAGTGCTCTGGATTCACAGGACGAGCAGCCTGTATCTGAGCAACGAGAGATGGGGAATGAGTTCTCAGACCAGTTGCGGGAATTGGTAGCGGAAATGATCGAGCAGATTGTGGCGAAACGGACAGATGATGCAAATTTGGCTGATGAGGTGAGAGCGCTGGCGCAACGGCTCCGAGGCGCACGCGACGAAACGGAAATGGAGAATTTTATCGATCTTTTTCGTGATTTTAGTCGTAGATTTGCGGATTATGATCAAGGCGCAGGGAAATTGCAGCAAGGCTTGCTCAAGCTGCTGAATATGCTGATGGACAGTACCGGTGAAATATTGGCGGAAGACCAATGGATCGGTACCAGGATCGGACAGTTGCGAGAAACAATTGCTAAACCGATAGATACACAAGTGATAAAGCAGGCCGAGCGGTATTTAGAAGAAATCACGCAACGGCAGGAAATTATCAAAAGCAATTTAAGTGAAGCCAAGTTGACCTTGAAGAAAATGGTGACTTCACTGATTACCAATATTGAGGGACTCACTGATACAACCGATGGATATCAGGCAAAGCTCGAGCACTATGTTGATACAATCAGTAAGACAGATGATATTAAAGAGCTGAATCAGTTGCTTGCATTGATTATGAGTGAAACCAAGGAAATGCAGAAAAGCACATCTGATTACCGCAACGATTTCTTGGCCGCTCGTGCCGAAGTCAGTTTGGCGCAAAGTAAAATCAATCAGCTCGAAACCGAATTGCAGGTGATGGGCGAAAAGGTGCATGAAGATCATCTCACCGGGATATTGAACCGTAGGGGCTTGGATAGTGCTTTTGAGCGGGAAGCCGCTCGCTCCCTCCGACATCAAGTGCCGTTATGTTATGCGCTTTTGGATATTGATAATTTTAAGCAATTGAACGATACACATGGCCATAAGGTCGGTGATGATGCGTTGGTTTATCTGGTTGAGTCGGTCAAAGATACCACGCGTCCGGAAGATATTGTATCGCGCTATGGTGGTGAGGAATTTGTCATTTTATTACCCAATACGAATCTTGAAGAAGGCGTTCAAATTCTATCCAGAATCCGGCGGAATTTGACTAAAAAATTTTTCTTGCATGAAAATAAGCGATTGCTAATCACTTTTAGCGCGGGTGTGGCGCAACTTCGCTCGGGTGAATCGCAGGAAGCTATATTCAAACGCGCCGATGAAGCACTCTATCGGGCAAAGAAAGGCGGTAAAAATCAAATCCTGATATCGGAATAGGTGATGTAACGCATTGTTTTATAATGTGAATAAAGTGTATGATTGCAAATGACACAGATTTCCCTTGTTATTCATTCAATTCATCCTGGTTTAGGTCTGTTAACTTTATGACCATGGCAGTCTATACCGGAATGGGTTCTCCTTCGCAATCCAACGAATTATTCCCCGAACTGGCGTAGCCTGGCATTCAATGCGGTCATTTGAGGAGAATAGCTATGCAAGGAGCTACCAAACAAGGGCAAAAAAGGATATTGCGGCTGGTTAAATCAACGGATGCTATGACAAGTGAGCGGAAACCTATGATTGATTCGGAAGATTACTATAAGCAAGTTGAACGCTATGCTGACCAGATTCGGAAAACACGAAATGCCGATGAAATCATTCGTATTCTTGATATGGTATTGACTGATACCAGAGGGTTGAGAGCCAACGATGAAGTGTTTGCGGCGCAAGAGCAAATTAAGCGAGCCGAGCAAAAAATTGAATCATTGAAAGACGAGATCGAGCAATTACGTGGGCTCGTGCAAACTGACCAAATGACCGGGGCGTTTAATCGACGCGGATTGGATGAAACCTTCGTTCGTGAGGCAGCACGCGCTGACCGGAATGCACAGTCGTTAGGTGTGGTTGTTATTGATTTGGATAATTTTAAGCAAATTAACGATAGCCTTGGTCACCAATCGGGTGACAGCATTCTGATTAATTTTGTTGCTGTAGCCAAAGAAACTTTACGCCCTACCGATATTGTCGCCCGTTTTGGCGGCGAAGAATTTGTGATTCTATTGCCTGACGTGGTCATGGAAGATGCCTTGACCATTATCCAGCGGCTGCAAAACAATTTGGCTAAGAGTCTCTCAATTCAAATCGATAACCAGCCAATGCCAGTGACATTCAGTGCCGGCGTGGCGCTACGATCATTCGGCGAACATCAGAATTCCGTAATCAGCCGGGCTGATAAAGCGCTTTATCAAGCAAAGCGAACCGGAAAAAATCGCGCAATTCCTGCGCTCGCATAACTAGACAACGCTATTAAACAATTCGCTATTCATGCTGGTTCGTGGCAATCTTTTCCTATGCGGAAGAGATTTTCGAGCATCCAGAAATAATAAGCGGATTTACTCTGAATAAAACAACGGGTTCATTGTGAGGAAATAGATGGAAGGCTTTTTTCTTGGGCGGCAACCAATCTTAGATCGTAACCAAAACTTGGTGGCGTTCGAATTGCTTTTCAGGCAAGAAGAAACGGACGAAGCGGCTACAATAACGAATGACCTATCGGCATCAGCCAATGTCATCATCAACGCCTATTGCCAGTTAGGCATTCAGAATGTGTTAGGTAAACTGCGTGGCTTTGTCAACGCGAACCCCGAATTGGTGATGAGCGACATCATCAGCTTGCTGCCAGCCAAGCATGTTGTCCTTGAAATCAGGGAGACAGAATTGATCACAGCAGAATTTCTGGCTCGATGCAACGACCTCAAGCAGAAAGGCTATCAATTCGCGCTCGATAATATCGTTGAAATAAATAGCAAGATTGAACAATTGCTCCCGATCGTCAGTGTTGTTAAAGTCAATGTCCTGGAAATAGAAAAACCGCAATTGACAAAACTGGTTTCAGATCTAAACCGGTGGCCGGTATTGCTATTGGCGCTCAAAGTTGAGAATCGCGAACAAGAAGCGCTATGTCGGCAATTAGGATTTCAAATGTTCCAAGGATATTATTTTGCCAAACCGGAAGTCATGGCGGTTAAAAGAGCTGATCCTGGAAAACTTGCACTGCTGAAGTTGTTGACATTAGCGATGGGTGATAGCGATGTCGAGGAGCTGGAAA
Organism: Nitrosomonas limosa; assembly: GCF_054188085.1. NCBI lineage: Bacteria > Pseudomonadati > Pseudomonadota > Betaproteobacteria > Nitrosomonadales > Nitrosomonadaceae > Nitrosomonas > Nitrosomonas limosa. The sequence goes on from NZ_CM135180.1 coordinate 167,710, forward strand.
AAGAATTTAAACACCAGCCCGGTCTCAGTTATAACCTGATGCGCATGGTTAACTCGGTTGCGAACGGTTTGCCGCAAAAGATCAATTCAATCAAGCATGCGATCATGATTCTGGGGCGTCAACAACTGCAACGATGGATTCAACTGTTGCTGTATACGGCGGATCAAGCCGATGGCGGCGCATCCAATGCGCTGATGCAAACAGCGGCGGCACGGGGAAAGTTGATGGAATTAATTGCAATTTCGGAGCGCCCGCACGATAAGAACCATCATGAGAGAGCTTTCATGGTCGGAATATTATCGCTTCTGGATACTTTGCTGGGCATGGACATGCAACAGATCATCGACAAACTGGGCATTCCGGAAGACATGAGCCAGGCTTTATTGACCCGCGATGGGCGGCTAGGGCAAGAGCTAAAATTAGTTGAAGCCAATGAAAAAGGTGAAGTTACGGCCATTCAATCAATTTTGAATGGCTTAGGTTTTCTAAGTCTAAGTGAACTGGCGGATATCGAACTGCAAGCGATCGGCTGGGCCAACAGGCTTGGTGAGTCAGTCGATTGATGCGGGATATATTTCTAAAGTTGGCTTGGTCCCCTTGTCAGACGCTATTTCCTAGCTTTTAGCCGATACATTCCGCAGTTTATTCAATAAAGCTTGCTGCAGTTCTGTATTGACCCAAGCGTTGTAAGGTAATGCCCAAAGTTTATCATGTGCAAAATCCTGGCATTGCAGTGCGTTTTCTTCAGGCATCAGCACCATGCCGGCTTCTGGAAAATTGATGTCTTCGGGTATAAACCGGTGATTTTCCGCGCAGGTGTGAAACTCGGCATCAATGCCGGCTTTCATCAGAACCTCGTATAACCAGGGAAAATTATCGACATCCGCAACAGCATGCAACCGGTCATTCCTAAAATCCGCAATCGTTTTTTGTATTTCAGGATTCTCTACTTTATAAGCGATTTCATAAAACAATTTCATGTTGTAGGTTTTGCGCCGATTCATAAAATCATCCGGATAGTCAGAATTGTTGTTCGTTACAATAAAACTCGCGTGATCGAGATTATTAAAGCTTAGTTTGAGCGGACCGGCGGGCAATAGCAAACCATTACCCAAGCTTTGCTCGTTAAAATCAACTACAATCACCTCGATATCGCGCTCGAGCCGGAAATCCTGTAATCCGTCGCTGCAGAGTATGACATTACAAGACGGATTCGCATCAAGCATCGCTTTAGCAACGGCTACATTGTCACTTCCGGTCCAGACCGGACAGGATTTTCCACAATGATGAGCGAGTAATAAAGTCTTTGCACCATAATGGCGGCGATCATTGTTGAATGCGACTGGTCCGGGTAAACCGGAATAGGCGGAATTGTCTCGCGTGATGATGGCGGGTGAAAATCCCTGGCTCAGCAGGCAATCCACGAACCACAGCAACAAAGGCGTTTTGCCGCCATCGTTAACGCTGGCGCTATCGATAACGATGACAGGAACCGGAAGTTTGATCGTGTGACAAATGTCCAACCAGTAACAGGCTTTTTTGAGCACTATAAAAAACCTGTAAATAATACTAAGCGGCCATAACAGTATATGTAATGGCGTGATGCGATGCCAATAAAGCTCTGATAATTTCATCTTTTGTGTTTGTATGAACTAAAACTTGGGAATCGTGCCGGAATTAACCGGTACTGGAATTATAGGTATAAAAATTCTTGCGTGCCATCGAAGAGCCGCAAAATTGAGAACGGGATGAATATAATAACCTGCTGTGTTTTATCGTAGCACGTTACATAAGAAACACGGTGAATGTACACGATTAATAACGGAATAAATGTCATGGATATAACAATCAAGCGGTTATTAGTTCCGACACTTTCAGCCAGTGGCGAGCAGCGCAAACCGCATCAGATTGCTTATACTGACTGGGGCAATCCCAGTAATCCAAACGTAATCGTGTGTGTTCATGGCTTGACCCGGAATTGCCGGGATTTCGATTTTCTTGCGCAGACCCTGCAAGCGGAATTTAGAGTCATTAGCGTGGATGTCGTCGGGCGCGGCCAAAGCGATTGGCTGGAGCATGCGCAGGATTACGATTTTTACCCTTTATACTTGTCCGACGCGCTCGCGCTGGTGGCGCATATTCAATCGCAGTATGCGCAAAAAATCACCCTCAACTGGATTGGAACGTCGATGGGAGGATTGATTGGAATGATTCTGGCGATACAACCCAATCTTCCCGTGGCACTCAACAAATTGGTTATGAGCGATATCGGGCCGCTGATTCCTGCCGCGGCCTTGAAGCGAATTGCTGATTATGTCGGTAAAGATCCGCGCTTTGAAAATTTTGCAGCATTTAAAGCTTACATGAAAGCGATTTCGGTGACGTTTGGCCCATTAACGGAAGAACAATGGACGCATATGGCGGTTCATAGCGCCCGTGAGTATGCGGATGGGACGTATGGTTTTCGTTATGACCCGAAAATTGCTTACAGTTTTAAGGCGCATGAAATCACCGATATCGATCTGTGGCGGCAGTGGGACCAGTTGACAGTACCGGCATTGGTTTTACGGGGTGTTGAATCGGACGTGCTGTCGGTGCAAACGGCTGCCCAAATGCAGACCCGAGGACCCAAAGCGCAAATCGTGGAACTACCGGGTATCGGTCATTCGCCGATGCTGATGGACGATCATCAAATTAGAATAGTCCGGGATTTCATCAAGGCTTCCTAGTTTTTCCGAACAATCGGAAAATACAAAAGGATCCGGATATTGTTACCGCCACATTAAAAGATAGAGATTTATTATTGCCAATGGTAATGCGCCGAAAGTGCAACAAAATTTACTAACTGATTGGCGTCTTGCGTTAATTGCGTACCATCGCTATAAGTCCAGTGATTCCAGGTCCACTCGTTGGTTTTAAAGCGGTTAAGAATATAATCCAAATGCAGGAAAAAGTTTTTCTGTACCGCATATCGTGCGAATAACCGCATGTTGCTCAGTTCGGATGAGATATCCGGTACAGAATAAATGGACGGTGTGCTTGTTGCTTGCTTAAATTTATCAATGATGATGGCGTGGGATGCGCTTGCTCCGATTTCAATTGTGTCATTCAGCTTTCCATTGATATCGAGCCCGAATGAGGTGCCGATATTTTGAAGATCGACAGACCAGATTTCGCGTATAGGATTACCAGGGATTGAATTTCTCGAGGCTTGATCAATATAGGTTTCGTTGCGTGAAAACCATGCGATCGCTTGCAAATTCTCCGAGATGGTGTAGGCCGCATCGAGTGAATAGTTTCTGGCGGAGCCGTTCCGCAATCCCAGATTCGAGCCGCTGCGGTGGTCATAATCATCGAACGATTCGTGAACGATCGCTTGCAGCGATAGCAGTTCAAAGGGTTCCCAATGCAACATCAGACGAACCATATCGCGCTTCCGATCCGAGAGATTAAGCGGGGCAATCGTATTGAAGAATGGCTCTCCGGTTGCAGTTTTTGTTGAAATGAACGGCGAACCGGAACGATCGCTATGAATATATGAAATTGATCCGGTCAGGGAATCCGCCAGCGTGCGGCGTAGTTCCGCTCTGTAAGAGATTTCATCCGTTCTGGCACGGTGGCCGACAAAGGCTGGCTGCCAGCGGCGATGCCAAAGTTCATAGTCGATCCCGCCGATTAACCGGAAATTCATGGGTAATGCATAACTGGCTTCAAGTTTTCCTGTCAGCGTGCTAAATGAACGCGGTTGATTGAATCCGCTCCAGCGATTGCCGTTCAGATCCGGCTGTAAAGCCAGCGGATTGTAAAGCAGTGCCGGAGTATTATCGTCCCGGTCTTCGAACCGGATATTTCCCATTACTGACAATTTCGTCAGCGGGCGGCTGGTGATGCCGGCTTGCACCAACACGGTATCAATCCGGCCCCCTAGATTGTTTCCAATGCCTGGCGCCAAGTATTGGGTGGGAAAGAAGCTATCTGTTTGAGTTGCACGGGTATAGGCCGTTTTAAAATGACCATTAGTAGCCGGGGTAAAAATATAACTGCCCGATAGAAATACCTGGTGGGATTGGTTATCCGGCGGCAACGCAATCGGTGCTAATAAGCTGGGTGCATAGATGCCACCTTGAGTACTTCCGCCATGGGTATACAATGCATTGTTTCTATTAATGAAAATTGTTCCATAATAGCCGCCGGAAAGCTGTAATTGCTTACCGTTATAATTGAGGTTGCCGCCAAATTGCCGGGTGGTATAGTTGATCGGCTCCGGTAGAAACTCATAACTGCCGACTACGCCGGGTAATGGCGGCCCCAGGCGGTTACCGCGTCCGAAAATTCTCGAGCCGTCTTTCTCTTCATTACGGAAATGAAATTCCAATGCAAAATTGCCGGGCAGATACCGGCTCATTCCAAAGGAGAGGGCTTGCCGCTCGGTTTTCAGTTGTGTGGCTTCCCCGGTTGTGGGAGAAGCCGGAACCTGTAGTTGCGCGCTACCAATTCCGGTGATTGCGGTTACGATTGTGAACGGTTCATATCGGGGGGTTTGGCTGAAATCGATAAAATAAGCCCAATGCCGCTGTTTGATATGCTCGAAACGGATGTCGCGATTGCTGAGTCCCAGATTGCGCCCGGTTAAATTAAGCCAGGTGCCGGTATGTTCATCGCGTTTTTTTATCTCTACATTAAAAATGGCATAAGGTCCATCGTCTCTAAGGCCATTATATTGACCATAACGAGCATTATCATTCGCGAGAATGCCGGTTCCAAAATTGACCGCGCTGTGCGGTTGCGTCAATCGTTTAAGTTCATCATGCTTGGCTGCTGCAGGTGTAATCAAAAACAGCAAAAAAATTGCAGCGATCAACGGGAAAATGATTTTTCCGGTTTTCCGGGTGATTTTTGACTGGGGTATCATCGCTGGAATAAATCTTCGAGACGAATATTTTCAGGATTATTGCTGCCATGGATTTGGGTATGGCAATTCAAACACCCTCTGGCGAGAAGGTTCCTTCGATAGGCGCCGTCGATTGTGCCGGGGCTGCCATGATGGGTGTTCGGTTCATGACACTCCTGACAAAGAAAGGGGGAGCGTACTCGCAGCAAATTGGGTGCTGTGGTTCCATGCGCGTTATGGCAAAGCGCGCAATTCTCCTGAACCGGCGGATGATTGCGGACAAAAGGGCCGCGTTTTTCCATATGACAGGTGTAACAAGTGTCATTCACGCTGTCCCGAAGCATTTTGCTGGGGCCAGCGGAACCATGCGGATTATGACAATCCGAACAAATCACCTTACCTTCGCGAATGGGATGGCGGGAAGGCCGGTTGATTTGTGTCCGCTGTTCTTTATGACAGGAAAAACAGACTTCTGCCTGAAAATTTCTATCGCGCACTTTATCCCGGGCTGCGTGAATTTGATGGCAAGCGGTACAAGCAACATCGCGATTTGCATGCGTACTGCCGGCCCAATGCATTCGCTGTCCGCCTTGATGACAGTCGAGACAGGTACGGTTCCTGTCTTCTATGGTATTGCGCGAATTCCTGGCGAACGTACGTGCCGGCATTGGTGTCTTGTCAGGATTGTTGATGTGAGATCGGCTTCTGCCATGACAGCTGATACAAGTTGGCGCGAGTTGATCGGCATTCGTTCCATGCGTCGTTTGGCCAATCGCAAGCACGGATTCCTCGCCTTCGTCGTGACAACCGGTACAGGTTTGGTCGCCGCGTAGGAATAGAGCTTCCGCCGGTTCATCGTCTTCAGCGTCGAATGCCAACGCATGAGACGAACAGAATGCAATGCTTGCGGACAGAAAAATCACGGTGATGCGAAACAAAGGGAATGTTGCTCGAAGCTGATGATTTCTTGCGAAGAGTGACATGATGCCGGGTATTGTCTGAATAGGAGATTTCAATTGGGCGATGACTTGATCGGTTGCTTCAATCCTTCAAAACGCAGCGAATACATTGAATGTTAATTAATATCAGATAGTTGAATAATAAATGCGGCCACGGTAAGCGGCGGGGCCAGAAATTAAGTAGTTGAAAATATCTTGAGTCCGCTCTGCGTTAACGTGCCTTTTTAAATCGTACCTTGAAAGCTTTAAATTGTTGATGCGACAAATTGTCGCGCGACAATTTGTCACATTCCCAACAATGGTTATTTCCATTAAATTTCGCAAAAAACGCGCCAGGGTAATTTAGCTGCAGAACAATCAGGTGGAAATAAACGTAAGCATCGGCTTGTTTGCAGCGCGTTCAGTCAGTTAACTCAAGCGAGAAACGGCGCAAAGCAAATTTTTGAATGGAGAATCCCATGCAGCTACCACCCTTAGTGAATCCTGTCGAAGAACTCAGTAAACAAGAGGTTTCGCGCTACAGCCGCCATATTTTGATTCCTGAAGTAGGAGTGGAAGGACAGAGGCGGTTAAAGAGCAGCAAAGTTTTAGTGATAGGCGCCGGTGGATTAGGTTCTCCAGTGCTGATGTATCTTGCCGCTGCGGGTGTTGGAACGCTTGGGATCATTGATTTTGACGTTGTCGATGAATCGAATTTGCAACGGCAAATCATTCATGGTCAATCGGATATCGGGCGGTTGAAGTCCGAAAGCGCCCGGGATGCTATTAGAGAAATCAATCCCTATGTAGCGGTGCAGTTGCATCGCGAGCGGCTGGAAGCGGTGAATGCGATAGAGATTATCGCAGGATATGACTTGATTATTGATGGCACCGATAATTTTGCCACGCGTTACTTGGTGAACGATGCCTGCGTGTTGGCGGGAAAACCTTATGTGTGGGGATCCATTTTTCGTTTTGAGGGACAAGTTTCGGTATTCTGGGAAAACGCACCGGGCGGTGTTGGTTTGAATTACCGCGACCTTTACCCGGAACCGCCGCCAGCGGAAATGGCTCCCTCTTGTGCGGAAGGCGGCGTACTGGGAGTTTTGTGCGCGGCAGTCGGTTCGATGATGGCGACAGAAGCGATCAAATTGATCGCCGGTATCGGTGAAACCATGCTAGGGCGGTTAGCCGTATATGATGCACTGGATATGAGTTACCGGTTCATTCAACTCCGGCAAGCGCCTACAAGAACTGCAGTCACGCAATTGATCGATTACCAGAGATTTTGCGGTATGAGCCGCATAGCGCCGGATCATGACGCGTCGATTCCAGTAATCAGTGCAAGAGAGCTGAAGGCCATCAAAGATCAAGGAAGCAATGTGCAACTCATCGATGTTCGCGGTATCGAGGAGTGGAATATCGTACATATCGATGGCGCCAAACATATTCCCAAGAATCGGATGATGTCCGAAGAAGTGCTGTCCTCTTTGAATAAAGAAGACTTTATCGTGTTGCATTGCAAAATGGGGGTGCGTTCCCGCGATGTACTGATAGAAATGCAGAAATATGGATTTAACAACGTAAAAAGCCTGGATGGCGGCATTCCGGCATGGATCAAAGACGTCGATCAGTCGTTGCCGACGTACTGAAAGAATACAGCAGTCAATACATCCGGTAGTCACAGTACACAATTGTAGGAAAGGCCTGTTTTCACCAATTAATTGGTTTTTTTATATTAGGAGACTAGCAATTATGTTGACGATACATCACAAGCTGGTGGAAGCCATGATCTCGCAAGCGATGAATGACCATCCGATTGAAACCTGCGGTGTGATTGCAGGGCCAGCAGGATACAATCTGCCATTGCGCCTGATTCCAATGAAGAATATCGCACAATCGGAACACTTTTTCAGATTCGATCCGCAGCAGCAATTGCTGGTCTGGAAAGAGATGGAAGCTCGTGGCGAGGAGCCGGTCGTCATCTATCACTCGCATACCAGCAGCCAAGCTTATCCGAGCCGCGCCGATGTGGAGCTTGCAACCGAACCGCAGGCGCATTATGTGATTATTCCAACGGCGTCTCTCAATCAAGAAGATGTCCGCAGTTTTCGCATCATTGATCAAATGGTGATCGAGGAACGGATTCGGGTCGTCCATCAATATCAACCGGAACTGGAATTGCAAATGGTTGCGTGAATAAGTAATCGGTTTCAAAAGGTTCTGGCGAAATGTTTGGAGTGTCGCTGGAATAAATGATCCTAGTGTTTTATGTCCCTCCCTTCAGATTTCTTTGAATTCGATGCAAAAGCGCATCGCTGGCGCAAAGAATCAAGGAAATCTGGTTTTTTTATTGTGATGCCACTTGCGATTAAGTATTCGTCGATAACAACAGAAATTATATTATTTTACATATAGTTAAATTTAGTTACGTAAATTTCTTTAACAGGAGCAGAGATGTCGATCAAAGTCATCATCCCGACCATATTAAGACCGCTGACTAATCAGCAAAAGCATATTCATATCGATGGCATCAAGGTTTCAGAAGTGATCGACCGGATGGAGCAGCAATATCCGGGCGTTAAGGCGAAACTGGTGTCGGAGGGGAGTGCGCATCGCTTCATCAACATCTATGTCAATGATAACGATATCCGATTCCAGGAAGGACTTGCCACGCCTTTGCAAGAAGGCGATGTCGTAACCATTCTGCCTGCGGTGGCAGGTGGTTAATCGGGTAATGTTTTATTAATGAATACGCTTACATCCAAGCCGTGAATACTCCGCTTCAAAATTGCGTGATCACCGCGCCGTGGCAGAATTCTGCTTCAAACTTCTCGGCATCGATTTTTTCGCTGTTTTATCAGGCCAGCGCACTAGGCATGAGAATCGAACATGCACGAGACAGTATTGATGAAGCGGGTTTTTCATTCGTCTTGGAGACACCGGTTACGGCCCCCGTTACTTGCGAAGTGACAGCGTGGGATCAAATGCGCAAATCGAACAACGTGGCGAGTGAAAATATCTTGCAAGCTGCATGCGGACTGATGTCGGTTCATGGCCGGGCATCCGGAAAAATACAATCCCTAGGTCTTAATTATGTTTCAACCATGACGGCAGCATTAGCATTGCAAGGTGCGGTTGCCGCTGCAATTGGGCAATTGCGCGGTCTTTCGTTTACCGGCGCGCAGATTTCCATGGCATCAGCGGCGTTACTGAGCACTTCTCAATATTTAGCGGACGCGACGGTTGGGACAGCCGGTGAGAACTTACCGGGTGTTGATAGGAAGCAGGTTCCCGCGCCACCTTTTGTTTCTTCGGATGGTGTGATTTTTGAGCTGGAAACCTTGAATGCGGAACCGTGGCTGAAGTTCTGGACCCGGCTGGGTATCAATGCCACATTGGCCGGTAAAGGCTGGACTGCCTTTTTATTGCGTTACGCCAAAGCGATCGCACCGTTGCCCGATGAATTAACGCATGCGCTCACACAGGTGGTTTATGCGGACATTGCTGAATTATGTTCGCAAACGGGGCTTTCGATTTGCCCGGTTCAAACACTGGATGACAGAATCACCGATGAGCGGCTTAAATGCGAATGGCTGAATGGCCCTTGGGCATTTGATTTGACAACTGCTGCAACGGCGATGCGCCACACCAAGGCTCAACATGAATTACCTTTGAGCGGGATGACAGTGATCGAATCTTGCCGGCGTATTCAAGGTCCGTTGGCCGGACATTTGCTGGCGTTGCTTGGAGCCGAAGTGATTCGCATCGAACCGCCGGGCGGCGATCCATTACGCGGCATGCCGCCGCTCGCGGACGGATGCTCGGTGAGATTCGATGCGCTTAACCGGCTTAAATCCATCCGGGAAATTGATATCAAATCCGCTTCCGGACACGCTGAAATCATGGAATTGGCAAAGAATGCCGATGTTTTTTTGCATAACTGGGCGCCTCATAAAGCCGCGCAGCTGAAGCTGGATGCTGCCGATTTTGCGGATGTCAATCCGGCTCTGATTTATGCGTATGCGGCCGGCTGGTCAAGTAATGGCGGCTCATCTTTAAGACTCAATACAATGCCGGGTACCGATTTCATGGTACAAGCTCACTCCGGTGTCGCGCATAAAATTTCGCGAGCGAACGGCACTCGCGGCGGCACGTTGTTTACAGTTTTGGATCTGCTGGGAGGCGTCGTTGCAGCTCAAGGAATAACTATTGGCTTATTTAACCGCTTGGTGAATCATACCGGCGGTAAAGTCACATCCTCGTTATTGAGCGCAGCTACATTATTATGCAGTGAAGATTTCCAGCGGCAACATCATTTTTTCGAAGTCAATGCTCCCTTCGCAAGCCGGTTAAACAATGTATATGCAACCAAGCAAGGAATGCTGGCGATCGAGTGCTGTGACGATGCTGCATTGCAGCGGTTAATCCAGCTATTTAGCAAGTTGTTCGATGATAAACAGATTGATGTGCAGCAGTGTTTGCGCGAATTACTGCTAACCGGCAGCGCACAGGAATGGGCAGCGCGATTGCAGCAAGCGGGAGTGTCTGCAGCCGTCGTAATTGAAGATCTCGCCGATCTGCAGAATTGTTCTCAGTTGCAATCGTCGCTCAGTCGCGGGTCATATACGCAAGTAACCTCTCCATGGAGTTTTCAATGAACCAATCCGGAATATTGGATCTGGTTCCGGTTGATGTCCGGAACCAATGGATTATGAACGGTACTTATCCCAATAAATCTCTATACCAGCTTTTTTGTGAGAAAGTTCAGATACATCCTGATAAGTTAGCGGTCGTTTCTTTGGAACAAACGATTACTTATGAGCAATTGCAGTATCGGGTTGCGTGTCTGGCTGCCAGTTTTCACTCGTTGGGTGTCGTTGCCGGGGATGTGATTGCTTATCAGCTTTCCAACAGTTGGCATCATTGCACGATAGATTTAGCGGCTGCCGCATTGGGAGCCATTGTTGCGCCTTTTCCGCCTGGCCGTGGGCGTCTCGATACGCAATCATTGCTAAGCCGCTGTGATGCGCGGGTTATTATTGTTGATTCAAAATTTGTGCAAATGGATGTATGCGAGATGATCGAATCGCTGCGTCCCGGCTTATTATCCCTAAGAATTCTTGTTGTGAACGGTGAAGCACGGGATGGCTGGCATACGTTGGAATCGCTCTATCAATCAAAACCGATTGCTTCCAATCACTTGCCAGGCGTGGATCCCGGTTGGCCGGTTCGATTATTGATATCGTCAGGTACCGAATCGGATCCGAAGTGGATTGCTTATTCACATAATGCATTAGCCGGCGGGCGCGGCCGTTTTCTGCAACGCATTTGTCCCGATGGCGGCAGTTTCCGCGGTTTGTACTTAATGCCGCTGGGAACAGCTTTTGGTTCAACTGCGACGTTTGGAGTTTTGTCCTGGCTTGGGGGCGCGGTGCTGGTGTTGACGCAGTTCGATGCCGGTGCCGCTATTCGTGCGATTGGAGAATTGCATCCGACGCATATTTTTGGCGTACCCACAATGTTTCAGCGCATTGCAGCAGACCCCGAACTGGCGCGTGCAAATAAATCCAGCTTAATCGCTATCATTAGTGGCGGCGCAAAGATCGATGAAGCGTCGATTCGCCGGTGCACCGAAGCCTTTCGATGCGGTTTCATCAGCTTATACGGTTCGGCTGACGGGGTGAATTGCCACACGATGCCGGATGATAGCTTAGATACGATTCTGCACAAAACCGGCCGGCCCAATCCGGATGTGTGTTCGATCAAGATTGTCGATGATCATAAACGCGAAGTAGCACGCGGTCAGATTGGCGAGATTGCCGCGCGAGGACCGATAACGCCGATGCAGTATGTCAATAATCCGGAACTGGATGCCCGCTACCGCGATGAAGACGGTTGGGTATACACCGGAGATCTCGGTTTTATCGATGAGGATGGTTATCTAATACTGGCTGGAAGGAAGAAGGAAATCATCATTCGTGGCGGCGTTAATATCAGCCCTGCGCAAATTGAAAGTATTGCTGTGTCGCACCCGGCTGTGGTCAGTGCCGTGTGTGTTCCGGTTGCCGATCACGATCTCGGGCAGCGGATCTGTTTATGCCTGGTTATGCATGACAGTGCTGAACGGCCATCGCTGGCGCAATTTACACGCTTTTTACTCGATCAGGGGTTAGAGAAAAACAAGCTGCCGGAATATCTCAGGTACCTGCGGCAATTACCGCTGAGTCCGGCCGGAAAAGTTGATAAAAGGCGCTTGACTGCCGAATTGGAAAGCGCGCAGTTTATACTGGGTCCGAACGTGTTGAATCAGGCTGTTTCATCAATACAGAGGGCGCATTGATGGCTGAACACAGGCAGAATACAAAAACTGCGAAAGCACTGGCGAATGCGGTCAAAGTGTTCGTTGACGAGGTCATTATTCCCAACGAATCAAAATTGGCGTTGCGGGATCAAGGCTCGTTGGCGTTGCAAATGGAGTTGATGCAATCTGCAAGACAGTCGGGTTTATGCAATTTGTTTTATCCGCTGTCGCACAGCGGAAAAATTGCTTCTCTCGAAGATTACTTGATCGTTGCGGAGCAAGAAGGACGAACGGGATTTTCTCAAGATATTTTCGGCAGTCATACTGCGTTGGATGCGCATATGTTGTTGAAATTCGGAAATGAAACGATTGTTCGGCAATTTCTCGAACCGATGGTCAGCGGAAACGCAATCCCTTGCTATGGCATGACTGAACCTGGCCATAGCGGTTCGATTCCAAGTCTGATTTCGACAACTGCCAGTTTGTCGAAAGGCCAGTGGCGTATCAATGGTAAAAAATGGTTTATTTCGAATCCGGATCGCGCGACATTCATGACTGTGCTGGCGCGTACCGGCAGTGAGGATATACCGGTTCATCATGCGCTATCCATGGTTATCGTACCGACTAATGCCGCCGGTTTCAAAATTGAGCGTCTACTGACAATGATGGGGCATTCGTACGGACAAGGCGAGGTCTCATTAACGGATGTACAAGTACCGGAACATTATCTGCTGGGTCTTTGCGGTAACGGCATGGAGCTGATGAACATCCGATTGAGTCTCGGGCGGGTGTTACGCGCTATGAATTGGATCGGCTTGGCGCAGCGTTGTTTGGATTTGATGGGAGCTCGGATTCATTCGGTTCGCGGTAAATTCAGCAGACTGGCTGAAAAACAACTGGTGCGGCAGCACATGGTCAATGCCTACCATGCGATTGCCAGCGCACGCGAATTGATTCGTATCGCCGCACGCAGTGTCGATGCGCAAGTCCCGGATGAAATTGCTATCAATGTCGCAAAATTGGCATCATCCCGCGCTTTGTGCATTGCTTCGGATTCCGCGATCCAACTGTATGGCGCTGAGGGTCTCAGCGATTTGACCCCATTGTTTGGCATTAGCCGGATAGCGCGTTCGTCGCGCATTCTCGATGGCAATGACGAAGCATTAATCAGTTCGATAGGACGCCGGTTAATCAGTTTCTATCAACGTGAAAAGGTTTATTCCTTTGATTGAAATGCATCGCTGATCCGATATCTTCAGGTGCGCGATTATCTTTCTAAACAGTTATGCTGACTGCTGCTTATAAAACCACAACCGTTGCGATGACGGCGGTTGCATTGCAATTTCTGCTGGTGTTTGCGATGACCCTGCCGATGCTCATTTTGTACGCGACCAGTACCTTGGGGTTATTGTTGAGCGCTGACTTGAAGTTCGAAACCGCATCACTCGGATATTTGATCATGAGTTCATTCGGTTTGGCGGCGGTACTTTCACTCTACGCTGGCCGGGTTGTCGATTTTCTTGGCTCACGCCAAGCATTACTAATGCTCTTTATCGCGGTTGCGATGGCTTTCTTGTTGATTACCGTTGCCACGGATTTTGACAGTCTGATACTCGCCGCTGCTTGTTGCGGTATCGCGCAAGCATTGTCCAATCCGGTTACCAATTTGCTCATTGCGCAACAAATCCCGCCGCAAAAGAAAGCCTGGGTGGTTGGGCTGAAGCAATCCGGCGTGCAGCTTGCGGCGCTTGTTGCCGGGTTGTTATTACCCGCTATCGCATTTCAGTTCGGCTGGCGTACAGCGTTTGCCGTCATTGTGCCGGTTGCTCTTTTATTTGGGCTGGTAACGGTTTTTATTATTCCCCGGCGAAACGGTTTTACCAATAATAGCTGGTCACTAACGCCTCCCAATGGGTCATTGGGATGGCTGATGGCGATTCAATTTTGTGTGGCGATTTCGTTGTCCGCGTTTGTTACCTTTTTGCCGGCATTTGCAACGCAACAAGGAATGGCGCTGTTATGGGCGGATATGCTGATCGCTGTTTTCGGCGTCATGGGTATGTTGTCCAGAATCTTGCTGACGCCAATCGGCGCAAAGCTCAAAGACGAATCATCACTGCTGTTTATACTGATTGCTGTTGCGGCTTGCGCCATGTTTGTCACGTTGCAGACAGATAATCATAGTCACTGGCGCTTGTGGATCGGCGCAGCCGGCATGGGATTTACTGCAGTCGCTACCAATGCCATCGCGATGAGCATGCTGGTCAGAGATTCCGGATTTGGCGCGGTGACTGTGGCTTCAAGCTATTTATCCGTGGCATTTTTCTCGGGCTTTGCGCTGGGGCCGGCTTTATTTGCGTCGATCGGGAGATATTCCGCCGACCCTCAGGTGAGCTGGGGGGTATTGATCGGTGTTTTGAGCGTTGCCTGCGTATTGACTAAAGCACTTGCAAATAAGCGCCGGCAACGGAGCCAGGCGATGCAGTAAGCGGCCGCTGCTCCGTCGCTGAAATTTATGGTTGATTTAGGAATTCAATAATGGTTTGTGCAAATAAGCCGGGTGCGCTACGCATCGCACTGTGCTGCTGTCCCGCGAGTACGGCGCGCTGACTATGGCTCAAGTATTGTTGCAACAGCCCGGCTGTTTTGAAGCGCCGTTCATGGCTGTCGCCGCCAATCATCAGCAGAGTGGAATTTTTCAACGCTTGAAATTTTTGCGGCGCAAAAACGTAACGATCAATGCTTTGCAATTCGCGCAAAATGGTATGCGCGGCTGCGACCCGAGAAATCCAGCCGGAGCCGCTTTGTAAAGCGGAGATTTCCGCCTGCGGTGTTTTAAGCAAATCGCGAAAAAATAATAACAGCGATTCTTCCCATGCATTTTGCTGCCACAGTGCTTGCAAGCGATTTTCCAGTTCCGCTGACCAGTTGCTGCCGGTCAGCGTGATTGAAGGCTCATAGAGAATCAGTTTGCCGATGTTGGGGGTCAATAACGCTGCTTCGAGCGCGCACAGTCCGCCAAATGAATGGCCCAATACATGGACGCGGATTCCGATGGACTCGACGACCGCAGCGATATCTTCGCATTCGCGCGCTAAAGCATAGCAGTCGCCGTCGCCACTTTGCCCCCGTCCGCGCCGGTCCATGGTCCAGACAGTGAAATATTGCTGCAGTTGGGGAAGCGGAGAAATCCATGTGGTGTGATCTCCGGTCGTTCCATGTATCAGCAGGAGTGGATCACCCGAGCCGCCTTGCCAGCATGCAATGGCGGTACCGTCTTTGGATGTGATGAGTTTCATTAGAGTGTTTTATCCAGATTTGAAAGATAGATTGAAGAATAATCACTTAAATTAATTTATGGCAATTAAGCAAGCGATTCGCAGAAAGAATTTTAACTTTGATTCAGTGATAGCAAACATCCAACGAGGTTTTTTTTGCTTGATACTCCCGTTATTTTTCATGACTACTGCCGCTGCGGCAAGCAATGATCCCAAACCTTTGGGGTATATCAATCAATACTTGCGGATAAATGGCGAATGGATGAGCAGCTACGAAGTATGGAATTTCTTTCGTCCGGAAGCCGCTGTCGATCATTCCTATGACTTATGGGTATTGCGCGCCAGACTGGGTGCAATGTTTACATCATCCTATGTGGATGGTTTTGCGCAGGGTCAATATATCGGTTTATACGGTTTGCCGAATGATGCCGTCGTACCGGGCGGCGGATCGTTGGGGCTGGGAGCGGCCTATTTCCAAACAAATGAGACAACCGCTGCGAGTAATGTGTTTTTGAAACAAGGTTTTCTGAATTTCAAGCTTCATGCATGGGGTGTGCCGGGAACATCGGTCAAAGCCGGACGTTTCGAGCTGACGGATGGCATGGAGACCATCAGTGGCATGGAAAAATTCGATGCGCTGAAACGCCGGCGCATCGCCAAGCGATTATTGGGCGGTTTTAATGCAATTTATATCGGACGGACATTCGACGGTTTCTCCTTGGTTCACGATCAACCAACCGTCAATTTAACCGTTAGCGGCGTTCATCCGACGCAAGGTAATCTGACGGTGCAGGGGCAGCAGCAAATTAATGATATCAATATTGTTTTTGCTGCGCTGACCGGCAAAAAGGATAAGTTGCTTCCGGGTACCGAAGGCCGCTTGTTTTACATGAATTACGACGATCAGCGCGATACGCAAGTGATCGACAACCGTTCTCCCGAAGCAAGACCGTTTCTGCAGCAGCAAAAACTGGATATCCATACCATTGGAGCCAACGTGCTATCGCTGCACACCTTGGGTTCCGGCAGTGTCGATGCGTTGCTATGGGCGGCCTACCAGTTCGGTCATTGGACTTCGCAGCCGCATCATGCCTGGGCTATTGCCGCAGAAGCCGGTTATCAGTGGACGCAATGGCCGCTGAAACCCTGGTTGCGAGCAGTCTATTACCGTAGCTCCGGAGATAGCGATCCGCACGATGGTCAGCATCAGATCTATTTTTCCGGGGTGCCGAGCGGCCGTCTCTATGCCAAGTTTCCGTTCTATAACCTGATGAATATCCAGGATGCATTTGTTGAGATCATCACTTCGCTGACGCCCAAATTGCAGGCAAATATCAACGTGCATCAATTGTCATTGGGCAATGCCAGCGATTTGTTATACGGTGGTTTGGGAGCCGCATTGAACAGCGGCGCTTTCGGCTATTCCGGCAATTCCGCGGGCGGCGCCAGGGATATCGGCCAACTGGCGGATATTGCATTGACTTACACCTATAGCAAGCAATTGACTGCGCGCCTTTATTATGGCCATGCCTTCGGAGGTGATGTGATGAAAAACATCTATCCGGGGAAAAGCGATGCGAATAATTTTTTGGTTGATTTCAATTTGATTTTTTAGGAGAAGTTGTATGTCGGCAGTTTATGCAACCGGTGACCGGCCGGTCAGCACCCAAGAAATGATAGATGCCATTGAATCGCTGTTTCGCCGCATGGATGCGATCGATCAGCAGTGCGGCCGAGAATTTCCGCTATTTTCTCCCGGAAATAGCAATACCTGGAAGGTCTCACAAGGCGGCTCATGGGCTGGCGGATTCTGGAGCGCTTGCTGGTGGTTGCGTGCAAGAGTGACCGATTCGGTGCGCGATCAGCGTAAAGCATCGGTGATTTCCCAGCAATTGGCTGCAAGAACCATGATCGATTCCGGTTATCGCAGTTTGATTTTTTGGTACGGCGCAGCGTTGGGCGCATTATGGTTTAAGGATGCGCATGCGCAGCAACTGACGCAATTATCGGTGAATGCGATAACGCAAAGCTTCAATCCCAAGCTTAATTGTTTTCCGCTCGGTACCGCGATGGGCGGCGGAAACGGTGGCAGCAAAGCGGTTACGATTGATAGTTTTGCATCGATGATTCAGCTTCTCGGCAGTAGTGATCATAATCTTCACCGCTTTATGGCGCAAAGACATACCGAAACAATGCTGGCAGCGTGCTACCGCGATAACGGCGCAGTTCATGCGACCGCGCAGTTTGATGGCCGGGGTTTTGAGCCGCTCGGGCAGGCCGGTGAATGGTCACGCGGACAAGCATGGGCGATGCTGGGTTTGAGCCGGGCTGCGGCGTTATGGGGGGAGCCTTACATCACCTTGGCGAGAAATGCGTGCGAGTACTGGATTACTTCCAGGCCGGATCCCTTGGCGCCAAACCGGCTGGGTGAATCATCGCCAGACTATGATCCCTCGGCATCGGTGATAGCGGTATTGGCAATGCTATCACTGGCGAATCTTCTCCCGGATGGCGGATCTTTGCGGAACTATTCGCACCGGCAAATCAGCGCGGTACTACGCAGTCGGTATTTTACAGTTCTTCAATCAGACGTCGATTCCATGATGGAGCGGCGTAATGGAAATTCCGCTATTTTCTGGGGGTGTTGCTATAAAACTAGCCCCGAAGTGGAAGAACTGGTGGAGTCGGTCTGGGGCAGTTTTTTTCTGATGGCTGTTCTATGTGCATTGACCGGTTTTATCGAGCCGGGGCATTGTTAACCGGTATTTAAAATTCAATCAAACGATCGCAAATTCCACAGCTGGGTGAAATCCATGCAGCCATTCATCATGTGCAAAATTTTGAGCTTATTCGTGTGCTATTTATTGTTAATGTTTTTGGCGCTTTTTTCTGCCACTATCCAGGCGCAAAACCAGCCGGCTTCGAAGCTACTGCTGCATGCCGCGCGTGTTTTCGATGGCGACAATATCAGGACCGATATGTCGGTTGTCCTGAAAGATGGCAGGGTGGCAACGATTCAACCGCGCGCGCAGACGATCACCGACGATGATACGTTGGTCATGGATTTGGGCGATGCGACGATTTTTCCGGGTTTTATTGAATTACACGCGCATTTGACATATCAGAACATTCCGGCTGAGATCGTGTTACGTCATGGTATCACCACGATCCGCGATTTAGGCGGACCGGTTCATGCACCCTACGGTGGCGCAGGTAGTCTGAGGGTGTTGACTTCCGGTCCGATTATTACCGCATCCGGCGGATATCCCATCGTAACCATGGGCGCAGAAAATCTTGCCATTGCGGTGGCGGATGAGCAGGAAGCACGGGCGGCCGTGAAGCAGTTAGCCGGGAAGGGGGCTGTTATCATTAAAATTGCGCTTGAACCCGGCGGGGAAGCCGGAGCGCCGTGGACTTCTCACCATCTCCATCATCATGGATCTGCGCATCCCGAATCGCACCACCCGGGTCATGACAACGATCCTCATCACGCAACGCACCATTCACAGCATAAACAAGCTAAGTGGCCGGTGCTTTCCGAATCCGTTGTGAAGGCGATTGTCGATGAAGCTCATCATCACAAACGCAAGGTATCCGCGCATGTTGCCGAACTTACAGGAGTGCGGATTGCATTGAATGCGGGTGTCGATGAATGGGCGCACATGCCTTGCGAATCGATTCCGGAGGCGTTATTAAAGCAAGCGGTCATGCAGCAAGTGAAAATCATCAGCACCATCGACACCTTATCAAAATGTCCGGGTATTGCGCGCAATGCAGCGGTTTGGGCTGCGCTGGGCGGTGAGTTGTTGTACGGTTCCGAGATTGCGCATCCCGATGTTCCCTGGGGTATCAACGCGCAGGAGCTCATGGTCACGATGCAAACGGCCAAGCTGGATTCTCTGGATGCGGTGCGGGCTGCAACTTCCAAGGCCGGACGGCATTTGGGTATACCGTTGCTCGGCACCTTGCAGCCGGGCGCTCCTGCCGATCTTATCGCTTTCAAAGGAAATCCTTTACTCAATTTGAAACGTCTCGAATACCCTGACCTGGTAATTTCCGGGGGACACATGATTGTCAATCAGTTTGCTCCTGCCCGGTAATTCAATCTTTCAGTCATACCAATAAAACCATCCAGAATCAGCCTGATGAATAGGTGAAAAGTTTCTTCATTTGACTCCGTCCTCTTAAGTCAGGTGTGACAATTTGTCGCATGTTCAACGAAAATAGCTAACTTTATAATGCATATTCACTTCAGATACGCACATATACTGATTGAATAAAATTTTTATTGATTCGCTCAATGAAACAAGTTTTCTCTATATCAATAAGAACATCATCAACATTCAAAGGAAATACATTTCTAAAATGATTAAAAAAATTGTTTCTCACACTGTAATTAAAGCATTGATCCCGGCGATTCTTTCATCAATAGCCAACTTCAATGCTCATGGACACGGCAGTTCGGATCACTCCGGGTCTACAGTCGTACCGGGTCTTCCCGCTTGTCAGATACTTGCAGCTGCGCGGTTATTCGACGGTATTAATTTTCCCCAAGATAACAAGGCTGTTCTTATCGAAGGCAATAAGATTAAGCAAGTCGGTACCTTGGCGGAATTAAGCAGCCGATGTGCCAATCAATTGGATCTGGGCGATTCGACGATATTGCCGGGATTTATCGAACGTCACGGTCACATTACATTCCAGAGCGTCAATAAAAGTGTTGTGTTGAAAAATGGCATCACCACGGCACAGGATGTCGGCGGCCCTTTGAAAGCTATGGAAGGCGGCGAAGGAACGTTGCGGTTATTGAGCGCTGGACCGATTATCCAGGCTGCTAACGGTTATCCACTGAATATTTTTGGTGGCGACAGCGGCTTCGACAAAATTGGCATTACCGTCTCAACGGTGGCTGAAGCTGAATCAGTCGTACAGGAACTGGTGACGGGTGGCGCATCCGCAATCGTCATTTCGTTGGAGCCTGGTGGTGAACCGGGCAGGCATTGGATGACTCATGGCAATCCGATTCCACCAACGCCTTGGCCGATGCTATCCGCGGAGATCACACAAGCGATTGTGACCAAAGCACATGCGCTTGGAAAACGTGTAATGGCATTTGTGGGCGAGGAAACCGGCTTAACCCGGGCTCTGGACGCCAATGTCGATGAGTTGGTGCATATGCCGTGCGCTGCGATCAGCGATGAATTGCTGCAGCGGATCAAAGATGACGGCGTGACCGTTGTGACTACGCTCGATACCCATTCCACTTGCGAGCATATGTTTGCCAATGCAGTCGGATTGGGAATGAAAGGCGCCAAGGTGGTTTACGGTTCCGAAATTGCGCATGACGATGTGCCTTGGGGAATCAATGGGCAGGAATTGCATACCATGTTGCATGCGCTGAGCGGAGATACGATCGATTTCACGGATGTTGTCAATGTAATTAAAGCTGCAACGTCAAAAGCTGCAGAAGATCTGGGCATTCCAGGTTTGGGCACGATAGCTCCGGATGCGCCAGCAGACATTATTGCTGTTCGTGGTAATCCGTTCGAGAAATTCAAAATCCTGGAATACCCGGATTTGGTGTTGTCCGGTGGACGCGCGGTGGTCAATAATTACATCAACCTCTCTTCCGAGGAAAAGATCAACTGTTTCTTGAATTGGGCGGAAGGTAAATATTCCAGCGCATTGTCGCCCTCCGGTGCGGCAACACAAATTTCCGGTGTCTACAGTTATCGCTATTATCCGGGTACAAAAACCTATCTGGGTGTTTCCTCAGCAGACCATCATCTGTATTACATGAAGGAAGAGGATGGTCAATTGCAGGACCAAGGATTATTGGTTAATTGGCTGCCGGTTTCGGAATGTAATTAGTAAACAGGGGAATGCTGGGCGATTCTTTACGTGGTATACGCTTCTTCGCATCGATTGATGAATCCTGATCGCTGCGCTGTGTTCCGTGTAACTTGCATAGCGTTTTATCGCGTATCCAGATTTCTCAGTTTCCCGGAATATTAGCTAGAGGAGTAACATGATGTTAAAACAAATGCGTTGGATTGGTACTACCATATTGATATTCGGTTTTGTTGCCGTACCGGCTCAAGCGGCCAGTTCACTGGCCATCAATGGCACACTGAATAAACTCACGGGAGGTACTACTTTCGATGTCTGGAAATTCAAAATACTGGGCACTGGCACATTTACCGTCGACGTCGCTGCTTATGAGGCCTCGCAAAGCAATGTGTCCACACCAGGTTATTTTACTAACGATATCAATGGTGACGGGGAATTAACTTGGCTCGATGCCGACACGTATTTTTATCACGACACCGGTTCAATTAAAACCACCGACGCCATTTTCCGTTGCGATGACGTTGAGAATAATTGCGGCGGCGCAACCGGCGCCAGCAATTATTTCAATGGTTACACACCTGGAACCAGTCCTTTGACGCGCACCACCCATCTGTTGACTGAACCGTCAGCCGACGGCTCGGTACACTTTCGCCGCGACCCTTGGTACGATGTCGCTGTTAATACGCCAGGCGATTATCAATTTCTGATCGCCGATTTTCGCCTGGATCCCGCCGAAGCGGTAGCGGGTATGAATGCCGGTGACAATTTCTCGGCTCCTACCGGTTTCGTCAGTCCGATTCTGGATCATGCTGATTATCGTGTCACCTTCAGTTCGACCGATATGTACATCAGCATTTCCGGGGATACGATTATTCTGACGCCTGTTCCCGAACCGGAAACCTGGGCGATGTTGCTGGTGGGATTGGGTCTTGTCGGTTGGCGCATGAACAATGAAGTCCGTAAAAAAGCTAGAGCGATAGCTGCCGGATAGGTTATTCATTAGCAGAGACCAACAGTAATATCCAGCAACAGGACGCGATCATTCATTCTGTTGTATAAGCGCCGCGAATTTCAAGCGACCGGAATTCCTTCCAGACGAGGTGATTTTTGCTTGCTGAAAAAACAACGGCATCCGATTGGATGCCGTTTTCTTTTGTATAAAGACTCTTAGAAACGGATGTTGTACTGAATATAGAACAAATCCGGATCGGTGCCGGGGCGTTGCCGTTCCAGGAAAGTACCGCTCCAAAGTTTTGAATAGCCCAACAAGACGTCTTGATGCCGGCTGACGTGCAGGTTCAAACGGAAATCCAATTCATCGCCGACATGGCTGCCGGATTGACCGGTGACATCGCGCAGCGTTGCCAGGCCGGCTGCGTTATAGAGAAAGTCCCGATTGTTCGCCAAATAGAAGCGGTGGTACTGCGTGATAAACGTGATCCACGGCATCGGGTGCATGGTGAATTGCGCGTTGAAGTCATGAATGTTTTGACGTCCGACGCGATCCAGGAAGCCCATATAGTAGTGACCGAATGGAAACAACTGGTTGAATGTGTTGCTGCGGCCATCGGTATGACGGCTGTCGCCGGAAGCGAAGTCATAGCGGATCCAGCCCTGCGGATTCATCGGCAGTGGGAAGCGGTAACCGATACCGGTGGCGGCTGCAAACGCGGAAACATCCAATCCTGAACGGCGTCCAAATTGGTACATACCTTCAATTTCGTATAAGAAATTGTCAATATTGCCGACTAAGCGTCCACCGAGGGTATGGGTGTCGGCATTCGCCCCTAAAATATTTCCCGTCAGCAGGTTGGCTGCGGTAATGTTCCGATCGTTGATCAAGCTCAAGAAATATAGATCGATCGCATGTCCGGGTTTTGGCTTATTGGTTGCCCACAAACCAAAGAAGTTTTGTTGCGTATCCCAGTTGTCGACATTGCCTTTTTCAGTGATCATCGGACGGACCCAGAATGCATCCAAGTCCCATTGCGGATTACGCCAGAAGAATTTAACACCTTGGAAAGTGCGTCGGGTATTGACCCAATCCAGTGTTGAGATCAACCGCTGTGAACCATATAACAGTTCCTGCCGGCCAACCCGGACATACACGGGGCCATTATCGACGGTTGCCAGTTTGATATCCGTGAACATGTTCAGAATATCGGCATGGTTTCTATCAGTGCCGAGCGGCGGCAGTTCGGAGCTGAAAGCGCGCGCATCCAATAATTCTGCAAATAACCGTACCCGGTCGCGATACCATAAATCGGCATGGAATCTCGTGCGGAGCAGATGAAAATCGTTGTTGACATCGCCCGCGTTTAAGCGGCTGTCGGTTTCGTGGGTGTAGCGATACCAGAAACTGCCGCCAAACGATAATAACCAGTCTTCAGCAAAACGGATTCGTTTGATTGGATCAAAAAAATCTTTTTCGTGACCTGGGGTATCCAGGTAGCGGAAATCCACATCAAAAGCCGGGGTGGTCATCAAAGCAAATGGCAGATAAGGCGCGACCGGCGGTTTCTCGCGTTTGTTGCCGGTTACCATATCCCAGAACGAATAATATCCCGGGCTGGTTGGTGGCAGCATAAACAATCCGGGGCGCGATGGCGCAGTGACCGGTGGTACTTTCGACATGTCAAATTTGCCGTCAGCCGGTTTTGCAGCTGCATCCGGAGCTGCAGCAGGTGTCGCTGACGCAGCGGGTGCAGCGGGGTTTACGGTGGCAGGCGCCGGATTGGTTGCGTGAGCTGGGGCGCTCAAACTCAGTGCGACGGCGACCATTGAACCGGCGCTAAATAGCCAACGTGGCATGTTTTTCATCCAATGCATCTCGATTTCAACGGAAGACTGGGTTGAAATGGATGAAATGCGGTGACAAGAACTCATTACAAAACTCCTGTTATGAAGATTAAAGCGGTAGTGCGGCATACGTAACAATATTATTGGGTATCGTGTTGTTTTTCTAAATGATATGAGGCGCAATTATAAGTGATATCTGCTATTGGCATGACTCAGGTATCGCCCTTTATTGCCGCCTATTTTTCAACTCTTGAAGAATCCAAATTGATTTTGCATATATATCAATTGCATAAAATATCAGTCTTGATCGAGATCAAGAAAATATCAACTGTTGTAAATAAGTTACAAACATCTCAGCCGGTGATGAACTGCTAAATTGAAGCCATGCGGCTGATGTTATGGATTCGATTTAACGATCATACCCAGTGCGCGGATTCTTTCTTCAAAATCCTTAAACCAGGCTGGATCAACCGGAGAGAGCCTGGATGCTTCGGGTTGCAGCGACGGTCTGGCAAGACCATACAACAAAACACCTCGGAAAGGAATTTGACACTCGAGCAATTGCCGGATAAATGTCAGATAGCTCAATACTTCTTCATCTGCCGGTGGCCTGCCATCGAGCTGAAAAACGCAGGTTTGCAGCCAGGTGGGGCAAATTGATGCGGCGATGCTTAGATTTTCCTGAATTTTTTTTAAACTGATCGTAGCATTGTTAATTCGGCGCCGCTCCCCAGGTGAAGCTCGGTCGAATTTGAACCAGATCTCGCCATTCAATGCTGCCATTTTCTGCAATCCAGCTTGCACGTTGGCGCGGTGAATTAAACTGCCATTGGTAATGAGCACCGTTTTCAGATTCGCCGGTAATACAAAATCCTTTTTGATATGGCCGATGAGTTCGATGATCCGGTCAAATTCTTTGGTGCTCGTCGGCTCGCCATTTCCTGATAGCGCTATGTCTTTAATATTTCTGGCTTCCAGCGGTACGTAGCGTTCCATAAAGTCGCCATGAATCAATTCATTTAGAAAAAAACGCAATTCGGCTTCTAATTTATCCAAGTCGATTTTCGGCGCGGAACCTCGTTTGAGATCGGGGACCTGGCAATAGACGCAACGCCAGTTGCAAGCGTTATTCGGATTCAGGTTAATGCCGATTGAAACGCCACCCGCGCGCCGTGAAATGACCGGATAAACATAAGTCAGCCCGGCGCTGTCGCGGCTATGATCGGCGCTATTCAATAGTTTGGAAGTTGTTTGCAATGTTACAATTCCGCATATTTAATTTGCGAAGCATAGGTCCCAATGTTAATTACCCGGAAGTTGGAGTTTGATGCAGGTCATCGTATTTCCACTCACAATAGCCAATGCCGCCACTTGCACGGACACCGGTATTGCATCGAGATCACGCTCTCGGGGGATATTATCGCCGAGGAAGGTGTGGCGCAGCAAGGCATGGTCATGGATTTTTCCGAAGTAAAACAAATTGCAAAGTCGGCTTTAGTGGATCATTGGGATCATGCTTTTCTGGTTTATTCAGGCGATACCAAGGTGTTACAGTTCTTGCGATCAATCGAAGACCATAAAACAGTGGTGCTGGATGTTCAGCCAACGGCGGAGAATTTGGCGCAGATCGCTTTCGGCATTTTAGACGGAGCGTACCGCGACAAGTACAGCAACCATCTGCAACTCGAACAAGTTCGCTTGTTTGAAACCCCGAACTGCTGGGCTGATGCGGTGCGAGGCAGGCGCTGATTTTAATCACATTATCATTAACTGGAAATTATGTTTATCGATTCACATTGTCATCTTGATTTTCCGGATCTCGCCAAAGATCTGCAAACGTTATTGCTGAATATGCAGCACAATCAGGTTACCCATGCGCTATGCGTTAGCGTCAATTTGCCGGATTTTCCGCGCGTGCGCGCTTTGGCGGAAGCGCATGCCAATTTGTTCGCTTCGGTGGGGGTGCATCCGGATTATGAGGACCAAATCGAGCCGCAAGCCGACGAACTCGCTGATTTGGCCGCTCATCCGAAAGTGATCGCCATCGGCGAGACCGGATTGGATTATTTCCGTTTGCAAGGCGATCTGGAATGGCAGCGCGAACGGTTCCGCCAACATATCCGCGCAGCGCTTAAAATCAATAAGCCTTTGATCATTCACACGCGATCGGCGGCAACCGATACGTTGCGGATCATGCAGGAAGAAGGCGCAGACCGCGTGGGCGGCGTCATGCATTGCTTTACAGAGAGCTGGGAAGTCGCGCAACAAGCAATCGCCATGAATTTTTACATTTCGTTTTCCGGCATCGTGACGTTCAAAAATGCTGTGGCTCTGAAAGAAGTTGCCAAGAATATTCCATTGGATAGAATGTTGATTGAAACCGATTCGCCCTATTTGGCGCCGGTGCCTTTCCGCGGCAAGCAAAATCAGCCGGCCTTTGTGCGGCATGTGGCGGAAGAGATTGCGCGGATACGGGCAGTCAGCATCGACGAGATCGCGAATGCGACGACCGGTAATTTTTTTAACTTATTCAAACTCTCCGATTATGGCATACCGAATTAATTCACAAATAATTTTCCGTTTTGCCGCGGCGCTATTTCTGGGGTTATCGAGCACTGTATTCGCCGGAATTCAGGAAGATTTCATCTGGGCGGTCGAGCGGGGTAATGTCTCCGAAGTTTCGCGGTTATTGGAAAAAGGCGCCAATCCCAATCTTCCAAATAAGGAAGGCTACACACCATTAATGATCGCGGCACAGGAAAAGAATCTCAAGATGGCTGAATTATTGGTTGAAGTCGGTGCGAAACTGGATCTGCGCAATCGATTCGGCGAAACGGCGATCATGCTGGCCAGCTATCAGGGGTTCACGGAAATGGTTAAGTTGCTCTATATCAGGGGCGCAGAAATTAATCATGGCGGCTGGAATCCATTGATTTACGCTGCTTTCGCAGGCCACCTGGATACGCTGCGTGTACTGCTGGGCGGCGGCGCGGATATTAATTCCACCTCGGATAACGGTTCGACGGCATTGATGATGGCCGTGAGAGGCAATCATCTGCAGGCGGTTTCATTTTTGCTGAATCATGGGGCCGATCCCCGGATAATCAATGAGCAAGGCGATACCGCTTTGAGTTGGGCGGAAAAGCGCGAACATGGCGAAATTGCCGATTATCTCAAGCGTCATGCAAAATCCAAATAATCATTTGGCATCAGTCTGACGCATCAATCATGCAACCGTTACACGGAAAAGTTGCGATTGTAACCGGTTCTTCGCGGGGGATCGGCGCTGAAATTGCACGCACTTTGGCAACGGCGGGCGCAACGGTGGTAATCAATTATGCGGATAACAAACTGGCTGCAGACAAAATTTGTGCGACCATTGCAGCAGCCGGCGGCCAAGGTTTCGCTATTCAGGCCGATGTCAGCGATCCCGCCGCGGTGAAGCAGCTGTTTGATAAAACGATTCAACAGTTCCAGCGGATCGATATTCTGGTCAATAACGCCGGCATTCTATTGTTCAAGGAAATCGCGGAAATCCGGGACGACGAATTCGATCGTATCGTTGACGTCAATCTCAAGAGTGTTTTTTATGCGCTGCGCGAAGCAACCGAGAAACTTGCGGATCAAGGTCGGGTCGTTACCATTTCGAGTACCGTGACCCGGCTAATGTTGCCGAAGTATGGCGCATATGCCGCGACCAAGGCCGCGATTGAACAATTGACCCGCATTTTTGCGCGCGAAATGGGCAAACGTGGCATCACCGCCAATTCAATACTACCGGGCCCGGTCGATACCGAGTTGTTTCGAGCAGGGAAAACCGCCGCCGATATCGAACGCATGGCCGCCATGGCGGCCTTGGGGCGGATTGGCGATAGCGGCGATATTGCGAAAGCCGTGTTGTTCCTGGTCAGTGATGAAGCGCGCTGGGTAACGGGTCAAAGCATTGGTGTGAATGGTGGTATTATCTAAAGAAACGTAGATTGGATGCAGGGAGAGATGAATGCTTATCGGTGTTCCCAAAGAAATTAAAATACATGAATCACGGGTTGGTCTGACGCCGGCGGCTGTCCGCGAATTGGTCGCCAACGGTCATCAGGTCATAGTGCAAAAGCTGGCTGGCGCTCAGATTGATTTAAGCGATGACAAATACCGGCTGGCCGGGGCGGTGATGGTCGATACACCGCAAGAGATTTATGCTCAAGCCGAATTGATCGTGAAAGTCAAGGAACCGCAACCTTCTGAGATTTCTTTGCTGAGAGAGGAACAAATTCTGTTCACTTATTTGCACTTGGCGCCGGATCCCTTGCAAACCAAAGGATTGATGGAATCGGGCAGTATCGCCATTGCGTATGAAACGGTGACCGATCACTTTGGGGGGCTGCCGCTGTTGGCGCCGATGAGCGAAGTAGCCGGACGGATGGCGATCCAGGCGGGCGCGCATGCGCTGGAATTGGATCAAGGCGGCCGGGGAATGTTACTCGGCGGTGTATCCGGCGTGCCTGCGGCACGCGTCGTAATAATCGGCGGCGGCGTAGTCGGCACCAATGCCGCGCGGATTGCAATGGGCGTGGAAGCGCATGTCACGGTGCTGGACAAATCGATTCATCGCTTGCAGCAACTGGATTCTCAATACGGTTCGAAAATCAATACGGTTTTTTCCACGGTGGATGCTTTGGAAGAGCATGTATCCGCCGCCGATCTGGTGATCGGCGCCGTGCTGGTTCCGGGCGGCGCAGCGCCCAAGCTGGTGAGCCGTGAATTGGTCAGCCGCATGAATCGCGGCGCGGTATTGGTGGATGTCGCGATCGATCAAGGCGGATGCTTTGCTACCTCCAGACCGACTACACTAGCCAACCCCATTTTCATTCAAGACGGCGTCGTGCATTATTGCGTATCCAATATGCCAGGCGCGGTGGCGCGCACTTCGACATTTGCGCTCAACAATGCCACATTGCCATTTGTAATCGCGCTGGCTAATAAGGGATTCCGCAAAGCTTTGCTGGATGATCCGCATTTGCGCAACGGCCTAAATGTTTATCGTGGCCGGGTTACCTATGAAGCGGTTGCGCAAGCCTTGGGGTTGAACTATACCCCTGCGCTTGAAGCACTTGCGCCGGTATGAGTTTCATTGCTCTGGCAGCTTCGGCTTAGTATAGTTCGCGATTGCAAAATTGCGATCCTGCAATCCGATTTGGTGACGGGTAACGATCATCGGCTGACGGGTTTTTTGACCGGCTAGCCGATCCTTGGTACATTCAGGCTTCAAATCCTATCGCACAAACTGTTTCCATGTACTCAACGACTGACTCCGATTTTATCGATTTGCTCCCGGATGATGATCCACAGCGGGTATTGTTGCACAACGAAGTGCATGCCCGCCCCAGTCAGCGTATCCGCTTACCTGCGCTGGTTATCTATGTGGTCGTGATTAACGACGGCATTACCCGTGAGCAAGAATGTGAGCATCTGCGCCGCCTTCCCGGGCAACAGAGTTTGTTACTCGAACAATTGCAAAATAATTTTTTACGGTTGCGATTACAAGGCTATACGCTGCGCTGGGAACGCCATACCGAATTTACCCGCTATTCGCTCGTGCAGCATTTGCCCGAAGCAGCGCAATTAGGCGCAACCGATCCTGATTTGCTGGCATTCCTGGCGCTGCCCCGTGATTGGCTGATTGACATACCGGGACGGACAATCACCGCGGTAAAACTGGCGATGGTGCCGGGTAATTTGAGCGCAACCGATGAATTACTCAAACAAGCACGGCAGTGGTTTGGCGGCAATCCAATCGTCGCTTCGGTGATCGGCAGGGAAGGGCATTCCTTGGCAGTGACCGATTTCATGCTGCGTCCTAGCGGATTTGAGCGCATGTTGGTGATTATGTCGGCCGATGCATCCGAAACGCGGGCAGGGCGTGTTTCGCAACGTTTGCTTGAAATTGAAACCTACCGGCTGATGGCGTTACGCGGCCTACCAGTGGCCAAGCGTCTCATCCCGGAATTGACCAGCGCCGAGCAACAGCTCGCCGAAATCACCGCGCAACTGGAAAATAAGGCAGCATCGGATCAGGCATTATTGGACAGGCTGATTGCGCTGGCGGTGCGTATAGAGCGCGCGACGGTTGAACATGCTTACCGCTTTGCCGCGACACAGGCATACAATAAGCTGGTCATGCAGCGGATTGCAGAATTGCGCGAAACCGCTACTCACGGCACGCAAACGATTGGAGAATTCATGCAGCGGCGATTATCGCCGGCGATCAGCACGGTAGAAGCTACCTCACAGCGGTTAAGTTATTTATCAGCGCGCGTTTCCCGAACCAGCTCACTGCTGCGTACGCGCGTCGATATCTTGGCGGAAACGCAAAATCAGCAACTGTTGGAGAAATTGACACGCGGACAAGAACTGCAATTGCGGTTGCAAAGCACCGTGGAAGGCTTATCGATTGCGGCGATTTCGTACTATGTAATCAGCTTGCTGCTGTACATCACTAAAGCGGGGGCAGCGGCGGGGCTGCCGATTCACCCGGAACTGGCGACCGGGTTGATGATTCCGCCGGTGTTATGGGTCGTATGGCGGACGACGCGGCGCATCCACGATAAGTTTTTCAAATTGCACTGATTTTTCTTTACATAGCCGGTTTATTATAGAAACAACAAAGGCCTTTCAATCATAATCGAAAGGCCTTTGTTTTTTGAGAAACGTTGTTGAGGCAGCCGATACAAGGCAAAAACAGGCGAAAAAGCGCAGTTTATGCGGTATAAATGAGCATTTTGAGCTTGTTTTTAACACCGTAGCGGCAACGCCGATAGTTTTTCAACGGCCTGCTAACGCAGATAACGCTCAAACGGCGTGATAGGTTTTGTGCTTCCCGCGGCGCCGACAGCGGGAATGATTAACCATTCATCTGCAGCCAATGAACTGCTGATTGGATTGCGGACGGCTCCGGAGGCATGACCATGCGGAATTCTTAATTCCGGATGATCGAACGGAGCCCGTTCATAAATCACACGTTCGTCTGTCAGGCTTTTCAGGAAATTGATCAAATCCGTGCGGCGTTCCGCGGATAATCGCAGTTCAGGCTGTGAAAAAACCTTGCCGAACTCTTTCGGCGGCGTTGTGAAATTACCGCCTCGAATGTAGAACTCCAGTACTTCTTCCAACGTCGCCATGCCGCCATTGTGCATGTAAGGCCCTGTCAATTCGATATTCCTGAGCGATGGAATTTTGTAGGAGCCTTTGGCGGCGCTTAAGAGGCGTCTGCGATCGGGTTTCGCCAGTTCAGCTCGAGCCGTTGCTACCGTCGGGATAAAAGCCCCGCTCGCATTGAAGCAGCCTTCGGTGCCTTGAAATTGTTTCTGGATACCATCCGATCGTGTAAACAGCAGCGGATGCGGCTTGTCGCGATCAAGCGCAACCGCGGTATCCAGATCGCACGGGCGTACGTTGACGACGAATGGATCGACCGCTCCCGACAGGTTTCCGGCAAGTATCTGGATGTACTGATCGGAAAAGGACAACGGATTACCAAACGGATCGGTGGCGCCCAGCCCCGGATCGTTTTCCACCGGTGTTACGCCGGTACCGGCAAATCCGGTATCCTGAAACATCATACCGGCTGTCAAAGGCAAATGCGTGACCACGTTCATGGTGCTGATGCGGAACAATTCATTTCCGAAAGCGTGCGGATTGGTTTTCTGCAAAATGCTGTTGGTTATGACGGCGGAAGCCGTGAAGTTGGGTCCGATGTGGCAAAGCGCGCAATGCGCATCGCGAAAGAAATCCATGCCGCGTTGCGCCGATTCACTCAAACCGATCGGTTCGCCATGCTCGTCGACTTCACTGCGATCGAACGGGGAATCATCGGAAATCAACGTAGCCATATACATCTGCAGCGATAATCCAAAGAACATCGCAAAATTCGCTTCGGTTTGGCTATAGGGAGTCGAATGACTGGCTGACGATGCGGGCGGGAAACCGAATCGTTCATCCGGCGTATCGTTCCAGTATTTCGGATGAAAGGCTTTTTTGATCATTTGGTAATACCGGGTTTTCAGGCCCCTTCGCAATCTGTTCGGCGCGCTGTTAGCCAAACTGCCCAACACGCTGTCATTCCAGTGAACTTGCTGGTGTTCCAACGGATTGCGGTAAAACAGCTTGCGGCCAAGTTCAGGGAAGGTTCGTCCGTGACAGCTCATTTCAAAATCATCAAGCGGCGGAGCCACCGATACGGATGCAAGCGATGAGTTGAGCAAGCGTAGCCGCTTTTTAGTAAAGCTGCCATCGGGGAGTTTTATCCAGACGCCGGCATTCGGATCGCGGTCCCCCCATGGGCTGCTGCCATTGAAAATGTTATTGGCGCGGCCATCCCAGAAATTACGGAAATTGAAAACGGCATTGATGACCGTGGGGGTGTTGCGTGGTTCAACTTTGCGAGCGCCGACAGAGCCGATATGAAAAACCGGATCAACATCGCGATCACATTCATCGTTTCTTTCCAGAAATGCCTCGGCATCGCGGTAAGTACCGCCAAAAGTACCTGACGACGAAACCACGTCATTGTTGATGTAAACCGGAGCGCCCAGTGGGTTCATGGGGTCATCGGTTTGAAAAAAAGGAAAATCACCTTTCTTCAGTTCGGAATGAGGGCCCAACTGACTTCCATCCCGGGCCTGTGAGAATTCTTTAGGCAGGCTGCTGTTTCTGCCAGTGGGCGAAATAACATTCCTGGTGCGGCGATCGGCGCCGGCATGGTAGTGGCAACTGGCGCAAGCAATGCCGTCGCTTCCTACATTGATATCCCAGAATAGAGCCTTACCCAGTGCAATGGCGCTTGCTTTATCGATGATAATCGGATTGTTACCGTCTAATAAGCCGGGTACTTCAGGAACCGGTGCGCCTTTTAAGGACATGGGCATCGGTCCGAAGTCGGCGTGCAGAGTTGAGCAAGTCACAACCATCACACAGCTTGCCATGAATAACTGAATGCCATATTTTCTAATAGTTCTTAGCATGATTTGAGTTCCTCGCAGTTCAACACCCTGGCATTCCTGCTGCTCTAAAGTTGAAATCGCTTGCTGCAATTGATCAAACAAACGATTTGAATTCTTGCTGAAACAGAGCCGAGTGTGCTTTGTTAGGTAAAAACGGGGGCGATGCGGCTACCCCCGTTTCTCCCGTGGCTAAATGTTCCGCTGATTAAGCTGCAGCCTGAATCGAAGCTTGGTGTTGCTTACGCATACGCCATCCGACCAGACCCAAACCGGCCAACATCATGGCCCAGGTTTCGGCTTCCGGTACCGCGCTGACGGCCAGCTCATAAGCGCCGCCAGAGGACGCATGATCGGTGCCGCCAACATAGACCGTATACCAGCCCGGAGCCAGGTCGTTGAACGTCAGCGTTGCGGTATTTGCACCCACGCTGCCGCCGACACCGTTTTCAAAGGTGTTGGTCAGACTGACGTCATTGGCGCCGTTCAGTATGGTTTCGCCCCAACCGGTGCCAACCGTGTGTGAAGGGCCTGCAACTGCGTAGCCCAAGGTTTCAAGGACATTGCCGCCTTGTCCGTTGGCCATCCACAGTGTGCCGGCATCACCCATTTTGCCGGTTGCGTTGAATGAGTGCGGCGTGCCGAAACCTGCATCGCTGATTTCCGAACCGAAACCTTCGGTGCCGCCGTCAAACACGTTCGCACCGGTTGCCCAAACCGTGACGCCCGGTACGAATCCTGAACTGCCGTTAACCGTTACAGTGACATCCTGCAGGCCGGTGTTTTGAAAAACGAACCAATCACCGACATGCGCCCATGCGGAATAATTCAAGTTCGGATTGTCGGAATAGGCGCTTTTGGTTGCGCTTTCAGTGGCAGTAATGGAATTAAGTCCTAAATCCAGGACATTATCACCGCTAACCCACGGTTTGGGGCTTACTGCGGCTGCATAGGCATTGCTGCCTGCCATTGCTAAAGCGGAGATGATCGCCAACGAGACCAGCGAACTGGTTTTGTTATAATAAATTTTTTGCATAGTTAATTCTCCAAAAAAATGCATTTGTTTGATTTCAAGGCGCCGTTAATTGTTTGCTGCTTTGGGAAACGGCCAATTGACAGCGCCTCTTTTTTGAACGACGTTCTGGATAGGGCGCATAATTTCCTACGCCAAATTTCAGAAACTCCCCGTCATTCAGAGGAGGCAACCAGGCTGTCTTCGTTGCAAAGACCCTGTGGTTTTCCGGGCTTGCCTTGCGGCAAGGGTGGCTATTCTTATCTGTTCCAATTCTCTTACAAGCTGGAAAAAAATCAATGCGACAAATTGTCGCGCGACAATTTGCCGCACCCCTTCGAGTGACAAACCCTATTGGATAATTAAGGTGGGGTTTCTTTCATCAATGCGTTGT
Organism: Nitrosomonas limosa; assembly: GCF_054188085.1. Classification (NCBI taxonomy): domain Bacteria; kingdom Pseudomonadati; phylum Pseudomonadota; class Betaproteobacteria; order Nitrosomonadales; family Nitrosomonadaceae; genus Nitrosomonas; species Nitrosomonas limosa. The sequence continues at coordinate 202,169 of NZ_CM135180.1, forward strand.
TTTGATGGATTTCTTTTTTATATGAATTGAGATAATCAGTAGGATCGGCATCACAAGGGTGCGACAATTTACCGCATTGACCCTCTAAAATCTTTGATCAATACTGCGGGCGCGTTGGCCAACGTTCGGTTGCGGGAATAAGAAAAATTTCCCGCATTTTTAGTATTCAAGTTAGTTTTTTAGGGTCTGTTATGAAAAATAAATTAATCAACAAAACATTGAAATACGCCTTATTAGTTGCCGGCCTGACTTCAGTGCCTGCGATGGCGCACATTGGCTACGGCGGACGTGATTTCGGGACGTTCACGGGTACCGCTGCTGCATCCAATACCATTTCCAATCAATCGGCTTCGGGCTGGCACGGCTGGATAGACGGCACCGATGCGGATTGGGGCGATTCCCATCGTACGAGAGCTTACCGCTTTACATTGGAAAATGATGCCGATGTCAAAATCTCTTTCAAGGAACAAGCTTATGTTACCTCGACAGGGTCTTCCGTGATCGCCGGCATTATGCCTGGCTTCAGCCTCTATAAAGGACTGGCGCACGTAGCGCCGTTTGCGGCCGATCATGACGGAGCACCTGGATCGATAGCCATTCGCGATGCGGTCGGCGGCGTTGGGTTGACCGAAGGCTCATTCCGTGCGTTGACCGATTGGAGCATTACCAACAATAACAACGATCCGGCCAGCGCCTTTACCTACGTAGGCCATGCCTATGACGGTCTTGGCATCGACTATGGCACTGGCGTGATTCCCGGCGCCGATGGCTTGGCCGATCACATGGTATCGAAAGTCTTCCATTTATCGGCGGGTGATTATTCGATTTTTGTCGGCGGCACGGATTATTTTAATTCCTCAGCACCGTTCACTGCGTTAGGGATCGAAGGCATGGTGGCAGTTGTTCCGGAACCTGAAACCTATGCGATGCTGCTGGCCGGTTTAGGGCTGCTCGGTTTTAGCGCCCGCCGCCGCCGGATGGTTTAAGAGCGGATGCATGTGAATTGGGAAGAAATCGCGGGAAACCCTGAATAATTCAGCTTCCAAGCTGTATTCGAGAGAGCTTTGGCAATATGATTTATTAGCGACCGGTGTAGCGGTGTAGTATTTTTCATACTGACAGATGCAATGCAGCATGAGTGTGACAATCTTTCAGTGTTCCCGCAGCAATTTTCATGTATGAGCAAGTAAGCCTTGTATCGTGCCCAAATTACCTCCTTGGCCCGATACAAGGCTTTTTGCATTGAATTTAAAGAAGAATTTTTTAGCAAAAGCAACTTTTTAAATAATCCTTGCAGAAGCTGAAGCGCTTAGGCACAATCAGCCCGGATTTTCTGATCTGGAAATCATACAACCCTATCGTTGCATTTTCTGAAGTGTGGGCGGATCAACAGAGACCGAGCCGCATCATTTCAGTCTTTTTATTATTGAGCTGTTCCGCCTCGCGTGGCGGAAACCGAGTCCGATCGAATTTTTGGAGAACTGCAGGATGAAGAAAAAACTGATGGCGTTAGCGATAACCGGTGTATTTGCCATACCGGCGGCTGCGTTAGCGCAAGGAACAAATTTAACCCTGTTTGGGAGTTTGCAAGCCGAGTATGCAACCGTTAATCGTGATGGCCAGAGTAGCCAAGCCCTGATCGGTGACGATACCGGCCGCTCAAAAATGGGGGCGCATGTGACCGAAAACCTGGGCAGCGGTTTTAAAGTCAAAGCGCGTGTCGAGTATGGTTTCAATACCGGCGCGGGTAATCTGGGCGGAGCGCGTGAGCGCTGGGTAGCGCTCGCCGGCGATCAGTGGGGTGAAGTCAAATTTGGCCGCGTGCAATCGCCGTTCAAAGATTTTGCCGGCGGCATGACCATCGATCCGTTTGCTTACACGACTTTGCAAGCGGCTGGTAGCGGCGGCACCATGACCGCTTCCGCAAATGGCTTGGGTGCTGGTGCAATGGGTTTTGTGAACAGCGCAATCCGCTACGATTCACCTAAAGTCGACGGTTTCAGCTTTGCCGGATTGTTAATGCCAGGTGACTCCAATCGTCTGGATCCGGCGAATTTCATTGCGCCAAGCGGCGGATTTCCAGGTAGTCAAACCAATTCCGGCGGTGAAGACGGTGAATGGGATTTTCAAGTTGCGGGTAAATACGATACCAGCTTGAGAGATCACCACTTCGCGGTATTCGGAGGCTATTCCCGGGATAATGTCAGCGCTCGCCAAAGAATCGCTCAAGGATTGACAAACAACGAACATGTCTGGCGTGGCGGCGCTTCTTGGAGCTGGCAAAACTTCAAACTAAACGGCCAGTATGAAAACGTCAGTAATGCGGTCGGTGCCGCAACTTGTACCAACCAGGCGGCATTGGGTGATCCGGCGACAGGTTCGTTGGATTCACGCGGTCAATGTAATTCCGCTATGAACATGGGCGGTGACGGCAATTTGTGGTTTGCCGGCGGACAGTATGACTGGGGCAATACCAGCTTTATCGCCCAAGGCGGGATGTCGCACGCACATGCAACGGCTTTGTCGGGAAAACGTGAAACGAGCCAATTCACGGTGGGTGTGATCCACAATTTGAGCAGCCGTTCGAGCTTGTTCGGTGGCTACCAACGTGTGATGGTCGGCAGCGGCGCATCGGATTTCTTCAGGGATATGAATATCTGGTCTGCCGGTATGCGGCATAATTTCTAAGCTGAGTTGGATAGGTAAAAAAGCGCCGCAGGGCGCTTTTTTATTTTTAATTTCCTTATTCAATATTTTTCAGAAATTTATATGGTTACTGGGATTTGTTGCTGGTAATCCAGTTTGCCTTGAACGGTATCGTTATGTAGTGCTGAACTACCAATATTTCTCGAGCTATACAGGCGTCACCACCGGCGCTAGAAAAATATCGCCCCGGGTGTCTAAATTTCACAACAATCGATGAGCGAAACTTCAGCTTTTGAGTAGGGGTTTGAGCTAATATCATGTAAATTTGAAGCTGCAAGTTTTTTAGCAGAAGCCGGATTCAATCAGGATCCGGGTTTGCGCAATCGAAAGGTCAAGTTTGTTGTTTGACTGGGCTTTTCTCACTACGGGGAAAATCATCATGCTCCAGTTTCTTTTCTATATCTTCTTGTTTCTTGTTGTAACTGCCGGTGTAATTTTGGGAATTCCTGCAATTCGCCGATTTTTGGTTACCGGTCAGCTACTGAAGGTTTTTCGCAAAATGTTGCCGCAGATTTCGCAGACCGAGCAGGAAGCTTTGGATGCCGGAACTGTTTGGTGGGAAGGCGATTTATTCAGCGGCAAACCGGATTGGAAGAAATTGCTGGCGTATCCAAAACCGCAATTGACTGCGGAAGAGCAAGCGTTTCTGGATGGTCCGGTGGAAGAACTGTGCGCGATGCTGGATGAATGGAAGATTACCCACGAGTTGAAAGATTTGCCACCGGAAGTCTGGCAGTTTATCAAGGATCAAGGCTTTTTCGGATTGATCATTCCAAAGCAGTACGGTGGTTATGGATTTTCGGCGTTGGCGCATTCCGAAGTAGTGATGAAAATCGGCTCCCGCAGCGGCTCGGCGGCGGTAACGGTGATGGTGCCGAACTCGTTAGGACCGGCTGAATTATTGCTGCATTATGGAACTGACGAACAAAAACAATATTATTTGCCGCGGCTTGCCAAAGGCTTGGAAGTGCCTTGCTTTGCATTGACTTCTCCGCATGCCGGATCGGATGCCGGCTCAATGCCGGATTTTGCGATTGTCTGCCGTAGCGAATTCGATGGTAGACCCGACGTGCTCGGCATGCGAGTGACTTGGGAAAAACGCTATATTACTTTAGGTCCGGTCGCAACCATTTTAGGGTTGGCTTTCAAATTGTATGACCCGGATCGGTTGCTTGGCGGCGAAGAGGATTTGGGGATTACGTTGGCATTGATTCCGACCCATACACCGGGAGTTCATATCGGACGCCGACACTATCCATTGAACGGCGCATTTCAGAACGGCCCGAACTGGGGTAAAGAAGTTTTCATCCCGATGGAATGGATTATCGGCGGACCCGAGGGCGTTGGCCAGGGCTGGAAGATGTTGATGAACTGTCTTGCTGCAGGCCGCTCGATTTCATTGCCAGCGACCAGCGTAGGCGCTGCAAAATTGGCAGCCCGAACCAGCGGCGCTTATAGCAGGGTGCGTACGCAGTTCAAAGTCCCTATCGGGTATTTTGAAGGTATCGAAGAAGCATTGGCGCGCATTGGCGGTAATACCTACATGATGGATGCGGCTCGTGTCATGACCGCTGGCGCGGTCGATTTGGGCGAAAAGCCATCGGTGATATCGGCGATCGTTAAGTATCATTTGACCGAACGCGGCCGTCAGGCAATTAACGATGCAATGGATATTCACGGCGGCAAGGGGATTTGTATCGGCCCGCGGAATTACCTTGGGCGCACCTATCAGCAGATTCCGGTGAGCATTACGGTCGAAGGCGCCAATATTTTGACGCGCAATATGATTATTTTCGGTCAAGGCGCGATTCGATGTCATCCCTATCTGTTAAAAGAAGTGAATGCCGCGCATGACAATAATCTCAATCGTGCCATACTGGCCTTCGACGAGGCATTGGTCGGCCATGCCCGGTTCACTCTCAGAAATATTGGCAATAGTGTGGTGTACGCGCTCGCCGGTAAATTTATCAAGACCAATGCGCCGGACAATTGCGCGCCGGAGACGGCTGATTATTATCGTCAGTTGGCGCGATTTTCCGCCAGTTTTGCCTGTATCGCCGATATCGGGTTGATGTGGCTTGGAGGGTCGCTGAAGCGCAGAGAGCGATTATCCGCCCGCCTGGGAGATATTCTGAGTATGTTGTATCTGTGCTCGGCAACTTTAAAACGGTTCGAAGATGATTATCGCCCGAGTGCGGATTTGCCATTGCTGCACTGGTCGATGCAGGATGCCCTTTATCGCTTGCAGCAAGCTCTGGATGAGTTTCTGACCAATTTCCCGGTACCGGTGGTTGTTGGCTGGTTGTTACGGGGATTGATTTTTCCGTTGGGTAGACGCTGTAAACCGCCAACCGATGCGTTAACGCATGAAGTAGCGAAACTCATGATGGAACCGGGTGCAGTGCGCGACCGGTTGACGTTCGGGATCTATCTGCCGGTAGCAGAACATGAACCATTGGCTGATTTAGAGCAAGCGTTGCAGTGTGTGATTGAATGCGAGGCTATCGAAACCAAGCTGCGTCAAGCGGTTAAGTCGCATAAAGTGACCGAATATGGTGGCCAGCAGATCGCGCAAGCGTTGCAAAATCATATAATCACTGCGGAAGAAGCGGCTCTGCTGAATAAAGTGAATGAATTGCGCAACCGGGTTGTGAAAGTGGATGATTTTTCTCCCGATCTGGGTGCAGAAGCAAAAACCGGTTCAGGCAATGAAAAAACGCTTCAAAGCATTAAAAATGATGCGGCGAAGGCAGGCGGCAGCAAACGTGCGGCATCGCAAAGCAGCACCGGGAATGCAGAAGTTACCGAGCAATCTGAAAGCATTGAGCCGGTAACTGAGCTTGCGGTTGCGGAAGAGCAAGGGAAACAGTGATGTGTTTCTGCGTGAAAAACTAACCCCGAGGTGCTGTAAACTTATGTTATCCGTTGTCCGAGGTTTTATGAAATGAACGCACCGCAACAGGAACATGACGGAATAATCGATATTATTCCAGTAGAAAAAGCCAGAACGCTGGATGGTCTTTTTCATGAACGCGTGCAGCGCACGCCGGATAAGCCGGCTTACCGGTATTTCAACCCGATCAGCGAGGAATGGGCCAGCTATACCTGGGCGCAAATGGATCAATTCGTAGCCCGCTGGCAAGCCGCTTTGGAGAAAGAATCACTGGCACCCGGCGACCGCGTGGCGATCATGATGAAGAATTCTCCGGAATGGGTGATGTTCGAACAAGCGGCCCTGGGTCTTGGTTTAGTGGTGATTCCTTTATATACCGATGACCGCGTCGAGAATGCTGCGTATGTGATCAACGATGCGGGTGTTAAGGTGTTGCTGTTGGAAAACGCGCATCAATGGCGGCAATTCTTAAATATTCAACATGAAATTGCGGGATTGCAGCGAGTGGTTGTTCTGCGGCCTCTGGAACCGGATTGCGTCGATCCATGCGATAGCGTTCGGGTGATTGCTGCTAAGGATTGGCTGGCAGTACACGCCGGCGCCGTAAAACATATCCCTGCTGATCCCCATGCACTTGCAACAATTATCTACACGTCCGGAACATCCGGCCGGCCAAAGGGTGTAATGCTCAGTCATCACAATATCTTGTCCAATGCCGCTAGTTGCCTGCAAGTGATACCGGTGCTGCCGGATGATTTGCTGCTTTCCTTTTTGCCGCTGTCGCATACGTTTGAACGCACATCCGGTTACTATGTGCCGATGATGGCAGCTGCGACGATCGCCTACGCCCGCTCGATACCTCAATTGCAGGAAGATTTATTGACGATTCGTCCAACTTTGCTGATTTCTGTGCCGCGAATCTACGAGCGAGTATTTTCCGGCATTAGGGCCAAACTTGCGGAAGGCTCCGGTTTCGCCAGATGGCTATTCAACTTTGCAGTCGATGTGGGTTACAGCCGGTTTGAATACCAGCAAGGGAGAGGAAGCTGGCAATTCTCACACTGTCTGTGGCCGCTGCTGAAGAAATTGGTAGCCGATAAAGTATTGAACAAATTGGGTGGACGTTTGCGGTTCGCTATGAGTGGCGGTGCCGCATTATCACCGCAAGTTTCCCGTGTTTTTATCGGGCTAGGATTGCCCATTCTGCAAGGGTATGGCATGACCGAAAGCAGCCCGGTCGTGTGCGCCAACAGAGTGGACAATAATGTGCCATCCAGTGTCGGGTTGCCAATTCCTGGAGTGCAAGTAAAACTGGGTGAGAATAATGCATTGCTGATTCATGGACCTAATGTGATGCTGGGTTATTGGAATAATCCGGACGCTACAAAAGCGATCATTTCTTCCGATGGCTGGCTGAATTCGGGGGATATTGCCTCGATTGACGAGCAAGGGCATGTCACTATTACCGGGCGCTTGAAAGAGATCATTGTGTTATCGACCGGCGAGAAAGTACCGCCGGCCGACATGGAAGCAGCAATTTTGCGGGATCCGCTGTTTGAGCAAGTCATGCTGATCGGTGAAGCGCGTTCTTACTTAAGTGTCTTGGCTGTTTTGAATAAAACCCGATGGCAGGATTTTATCGCGCAACACGGTTTGGATGGGAATTTGACCGGCGATCAGCAAAGACAGCAACTGGAAGAAATTCTGCTGGAACGGATAACGTTGCAAACCAGTGAATTTCCCGGATATGCCAAAATCCGCCGGGTAGCGGTCATTGATGAACCCTGGAGTGTGGAGAATGGGTTATTGACACCGACGCTCAAATTAAAACGCGGAAAAGTTTTTGAGCAACACAAAGCTGCGGTTGACCGGTTATATGCCGGACATTAGCAGATTATGCGGTGTTTTTCTCGTGTATTGATCATGATCATACCGGGTGCGGCAATCAATCGATTCGATGTTAAGTAATTTTCACTCGATAAATCTGCGAATGGGTTAGGTATTACGGGAGCGCAAAAAACACCGAGAATAGCGTGCACGGACACGTTTTTAATGGAAATAAGGAGTCTGTCATGGAGAAATTAACTGATGTAGCCGGTATTGGCCCAGCTTCTGCAAAATTGCTGGCGGATCACCAAGTCAAAACAGTGGCTGCGTTGGCAGCTATCAAGTTGGCAGAGTTACAAAAAATCCCGGGGTTTGGCGGTGAATTGAGAGCGCGCGCAGTGAAACAAGCAGCTGCGGATTATTTAAAAGGAAAGAAAACTCCTCCAAAGACTGCTAAAAGCGGCCAAACACAGACTACGGCCGTAACGGCTGCCGCAACAACTTCCCGCAAGGCGAGTGTCGCCGGAAAATCTTTGGCGCCGGTTGAACCGGAGCACGTTGCGATTAAAGAAAAGAAAGCGAAGGATAAGAAAAAAGACAACAAGAAAAACACAAAAGCAAAAAGTAAGGAAAAAAAAGCGAAGGACAAAAAAAAATCTAAAAAGAAAGGTAAAAACAAGAAAAAATCCTGATACCCTGCCGAAAGTCCTTAATTTTTCATCAGATTGTTAATTTTTGTTAAGACTTAATTCTTTGGGCCTGATGAGGTATCGTAACTTTGCTTGATGTAACGCGCCGGTAATGCGACTCTGATTGTATTCAAGAACTGCAATCGCCGCAGTGGTTAAAAGTTTACCGCAGTGATTGACGGCGGGTGGATCGATCGAAAGATGGCAGAGCAGTTGATCAAGTCCGGGATTGTGTCCAATCATGAAGAGCGTGTGAGCACTGAGACCGTGACGATCGAGAATGGAAATCAATGTATCCAATGAGGCTTCGTACATGGCAGATTCCCAAATGACTTGGGAATGCGAAATGCTTAATTTTTTCAAAACCAGTTCGCAAGTTTGCCGGGTTCGCAGCGCAGGAGAACAAATGATACGATCGAAGTTGTAAGATTGCTGTCGTAACCAATTTCCCATTTGGCGAGCGGCTTTTTGGCCACGCACGGTTAAAGGGCGATCAAAATCAGTGCAATGCTCAACAGTCCAGTCTGATTTGCCATGGCGCATCAAAATCAATCTATTTTTCATTTGTTTACAGATATTAGGTTTTAATCAGCTATTTTATCGATATTGAGAATACATTTGTCATGGATGAATCCTACGCAGCAATTGATTTAGGTTCCAACAGTTTTCATATGATCGTCGCTAATCTCGTTGACGGGCAGTTGCAAGTCATCGATCGAATCAAGGAGATGGTCAGATTGGCTGCAGGTTTGAACGATCAACAGGAATTGTCCAAGGAATCCATGCAGCAAGCGCTGGAATGTTTGCAGCGGTTCGGTCAACGCATTCGCCAAGTTCCGCATTTGAATGTTCGTGCCGTGGGAACCAATACACTGCGTCAAGCGCGGAATGGCGCTGAGTTTTTGGCCAAAGCCCATATTGCCTTGGGCCACCCGATTGAGATCATTGCGGGGCGTGAAGAAGCGCGATTGATTTACTCAGGGGTCGCGCACAGTCTGTACGATGAAACGCATAAACGATTAGTGATTGATATTGGCGGTGGCAGTACTGAATTAATCATCGGCCGCGGTTTTGACACATTCTATACTGAGAGTTTGTATATGGGATGCGTGAACGTGAGCCAGCGTTTTTTTGCGGATGGCAAGATCAAAGCCAAGCGGATGCGCAAGGCGATCTTGTTTGCGATGCAGGAACTGGAGTCATTGGAGTCCGCTTACAAAAAGATGGGCTGGGATTATGCGCTGGGTTCATCCGGCACGATCATTTCCATTGGCGAAGTATTGCGAGCGCAAGGCTGGTGTGACACTGGCATTACAGCAACGGCATTGACACATTTGATGGAGACTCTGATTGCGATTGGAGATAGCGCCGCGATTAATTTCGCCGGATTGTCAGAACGAAGAAAACCGGTATTTGCAAGTGGCGTAGCGATCTTAGTCGGTGTTTTTGAGGCATTGAAGCTGGATAAGATGGATATTTCGGAAGGCGCCTTACGCGAAGGGCTGCTATACGATTTGATTGGCCGTGTGCATGACGAAGATATTCGTGATAAAACCATTCTGGCAGTCGCACAGCGTTATGGTGTCGACATGGAGCAAGCGCTGCGAATAAGGGAAACTGCTGAAAATTTTTTTGTTCAAGTCCATGACGATTGGAAATTGGATAGAAAAGCAGATTTAAAATTATTATCGTGGGGCGCATTGATTCATGAAATCGGGCTCTCGGTTGCGCACAATCAATATCACCGGCATGGCGCTTACTTAACGGCCAATTCCGATTTGGCCGGTTTTTCCCGTCAAGAGCAAATGAAACTGGCGATGTTGGTTCGTTGCCATCGCCGCAAATTTCCGCTGGAAGAGTTTGAATCGATACCCGTTTTGATGCGTACGCCCTTGATAAGGCTCTGCATCCTGTTGCGTCTGGCGGTGGTATTGCACCGGAGCCGATCCAATATCAGTTTGCCGGATATACACATTGACGTGGATGGTAATATTGTCATCTTGCATTTTCCACCCGGGTGGCTTGATCAGCATCCGCTTACCTTGGTTGACTTGACAACTGAACAAGTTTTTTTGCAGGCTGCGGATTTCAAATTAGTATTTGATTAGGGGCCGGTCAGCACTGCAATCGATTGGTCATCCCACGATAACCGTTTATAATTCACTCCTGAATCCATTTGTCCAAGCCGATCATCGAAGCTTTTCCAAACTATTGCTCCTTCCAGTGGAATGAATCCTAAACTCAATTTATTACAACCTTATCCATTTCAGAAATTACGTCAACTGCTGGATGGAGTGTCCCGGCATCCCGGATTTACGCCAATTGAATTGCAAATAGGTGAACCCAAGCATCAAACTCCGGATTTTATAAGCCGTGCCTTAGTAAATAATTTGGATGGATTGTCCAACTATCCGACAACATTGGGGATATCCACCCTCCGGATTAACATAGCGGATTGGATAAAACGGCGATTCAATTTGCCGGAGATCAATCCGGATACTGAGATTATTCCGGTAAACGGCAGCCGTGAGGCGTTGTTTTCTTTTGCGCAAGCGGTCATCAATAACGATGGTGTGCGTCCGGTTGTGGTTTGCCCTAATCCGTTTTATCAAATCTATGAAGGCGCTGCATATCTTGCGGGTGCCACGCCGCATTTTCTTAATACCTTGGAAGAGAATCGCTATCAACTCGATTTTTCTCAGTTGAGTGATGACGTATGGTCGAGAACTCAGCTCATGTATGTGTGCTCACCCAATAATCCGACCGGTAGCGTTCTGACGTTGGATGAATGGCAAAAAGTGTTTGCGCTGTCAGATCGATATGGATTTGTGGTGGCTGCAGATGAATGTTATTCGGAAATATATTTTGATGAAGCGAATCCACCGCTCGGCGCATTGGATGCCGCCAACCGGCTGGGACGCAAAGGCTATTCGCGGCTGGTGGTATTTAATAGCTTATCGAAGCGCTCGAATGTACCCGGTCTGCGATCTGGGTTTGTTGCTGGAGACGCTGAGATTTTGGAGAAATTTTTGTTGTATCGAACTTACCACGGTTGCGCAATGAATCCGGCTGTGCAAGCCGCCAGTGCGGCAGCTTGGGTTGATGAAACTCACGTAGTAGAAAATCGCCGTTTATATGCACAGAAATTTTCTGATGCAATTTCATTATTATCAGCGGTGGTGAATGTGCAAAAGCCGGATGCCGGTTTTTATTTATGGCTTAAAACGCCGGTCAGTGATACCGAATTCACCAGAAAGCTTTATCAAGATTATAATGTGACAGTATTACCTGGCAGTTATCTTGCACGTGACGCACATGAAACGAATCCGGGTAGAAATTATGTGCGGATTGCACTGGTTGCATCGCCGCAGGAGTGCGTCGAAGCGATGCATAGGATTAAGGAATTATTGACACGTTTGGCTTAAATAGCCTGAATTTATATAACTAGGGAATGATATGACTGAATTGCAAACCATCATTGAAGAAGCTTTTGATCGCCGGGCTGAGATTACACCGCGCAATGTCGATGCCAGTTTAAAAGAGGCGATTGCTCAGGTTTTGTCGATGCTGGATAACGGAAAGCTTCGCGTCGCAGAAAAAATCGAAGGTAGCTGGGTTACGCACCAATGGATCAAGAAAGCAGTCTTACTGTCATTCCGGATTGAGGACAACAGTTTTATTAAAGGCGGCTTTTCCAACTATTACGATAAAGTACCTTCAAAATTTGCAGATTATAGTTCAAGAGATTTCCGCGATGGCGGTTTTCGCGTCGTTCCGCCCGCTGCTGTGAGAAAAGGGGCTTTCATTGCGAGCAATGTAGTGTTGATGCCATCGTACGTCAATATTGGCGCGTATGTCGATGAAGGCACCATGGTCGATACCTGGGCGACGGTCGGCTCCTGCGCGCAAATCGGTAAGAATGTGCACTTATCCGGCGGTGTCGGTATTGGCGGCGTATTGGAACCTGTTCAAGCCAATCCGACGATCATCGAAGATAACTGCTTTATCGGCGCTCGCTCGGAGATTGTGGAGGGTGTGATCGTCGGCGAAAACTCGGTGATTTCAATGGGTGTGTATATTGGTCAAAGCACTAAAATTTATAACCGCGAGACAGGAGAAGTATTATACGGACGTATTCCACCAGGATCTGTCGTTGTATCGGGTAATTTACCTGCAGAAAACGGCAAGTATAGTTTATATTGTGCGGTGATCGTCAAACAGGTTGACGCCAAAACCCGTTCAAAAACAGGAATTAATGAATTGTTGCGTGGAATATAATTGAATTTCACTGATGAAACTAAAAATCCCCGAAAGGGGATTTCTAGTAACAGTTATTGAATTACAATTTGATTATCGACTTTCTTAACACCATCCGCGATCCACGCGTGCATATTGATGCGCGTGACTTGATTCTCATTGGAAGCGGTTCCGGATAAAGTCACGTTACCGTCTTTAACTTTGATATCGATATTGATTCCACGTAAATCAGGGTCTGTTTGTACGGCTTGCGAAATACGTGCATAAATAGTCGAGTCATCAAACACAGCCCCAGCAGGCGGCGCTACCCATGATGGGTGCGTTTTTTCCGCATAATTTTCACAGCCGGCCAGTATTAAAGTACTGAAGAGTGCAAGTGTAAGTGCCAATAACAGGTGTTGGTTAGGCATAATCATTCTTCCCTTAAATATTATGATGTTTATAATTAGCAAGTTATATGTAATCTAAAAATTTTTATTGTTGATTAAACCGTGTGTGGTTTGTAGCAGATCATAACTCTTCCGCTTATTAGTCGACAAGCGGACTATTTTCTTTCCGAGACTATTTCTAGATAGTCGGTCCTGAAATATTCCTAAGCACTTGATATTAGTTATAAATACACTGTTTATTAGTGATCATAATGACCTAGAATGTTAAAATAGTGCTGTATTTCTGGTCGAAATGGTGATTAAAAATGCTAAGAAATAGCAGTACGATTCATCAACCGAATCTGTTTGGAACAGATTTACTGATGCAGCTTGATCCCGGTGATCCATTGCTGAAGCTTGCATCAGCGATACCGTGGCAAGGATTTGAGGAATCATTTTCGGTTCATTACACAGCAGCGATAGGAGCACCGAGTAAGCCGATCCGTTTGATGGTTGGGTTATTGATTCTAAAACAGTTAGAGAATTTGAGTGACGAATCGATAGTACTGCAGTGGAAGCGTAATCCTTATTACCAGGCTTTTTGCGGCATGAAAGAGTTCCAGCAGAAGTTGCCTTGTCATAGCACGGAGCTGGTACATTTTCGTAAGCGCATAGGCGCGGAAGGCGTAGAGCGGATTTTCCGGATGAGCGTTGGTTTGCATGGGGAATCGGCGCTGGAAGACGTCATTCATATTGACACGACCGTGCATGAGAAGAACATCACGTACCCAACGGATAGCAAACTGGCGATCAAGATTATCAATCGCCTCAACAAGATTGCCAAATCCCATGGTATTTTACAGCGGCGTACTTTTGTCAAAGAAGTGAAGTCACTGCGCCTGGATATCCGGCACTACCGGCATGTGAAGAAAAGAGCGAAAGCGAAACGAGCGTTGAAGCGACTCAGAACCATTGCAGGTATTCTGATGCGGGAGCTCAGGAGAGAACTGCCGCAATACTGTTTGTTTGAATGCTACCAAAAGGATTTTCTACGGTATGAGGGAGTATTACGGCAGCAACAAAACGATAAAAACAAGATCTACTCATTGCACGAACCGCAAGTGTACTGTGTCGCCAAGGGAAAAGACCACAAACAATATGAATACGGCAGCAAGGCATCGATAGCCAGTACCGCAAAAGGCAATCTGATTGTCGGGGTTGTCAGTCACGAACAGAATCTGCATGACAGCCATACATTACCGGAGATATTGCGACATGTTGAGATTTCGCGAGGGAAAGCTGCCAGGCAGGCCGTATGCGATCGCGGCTACCGCGGCAAACGTGAAGTCAATGGAACCCAGATCATTTTGCCCGGAAAGGCGCTCAAGAAGGATACCCGGTACCAGAAAGACAAGAAGCGAAAACAGTGCAGGAGGCGCGCCGCGATTGAACCCATTATCGGTCACCTGAAGTCGGATTATCGAATGGCAAGGAACTATCTGAAAGGCGCTGTCGGTGATCGCATCAACCTGCTGATGGCTGCTTGCGCCTGGAATCTGAAACAATGGTTGCTGGCCATTTTTTGGCTCTTTTTCCCGTGGCGAGAACGGATTCCTTGATGGAAATTTAAACTACAAGGGTATGCATTTTGATAGGTAGCCGTTTCCTCGGGCGGCTTTTCCAGAACAACAACTGTTGTCTGATACTTTTTCAGGGGCGACTAGATAAGATCCAGATACGTCGGAATAGTGCTGCCTAAGAAATTGTTAATTTGGGTGGTCAAGTCTTTTTCCAGACAATCGAATTCAAATAGCGTATCGGTAATTTTCATGTTTCTTAACCAGGTTAATTGACGTTTCGCTAACTGGCGAGTGGCAGCGATTCCCATATCGAATAATGCCTTGTCATCAATAATGTTATCCAAATAAAGACACGCCTGGCGATAACCGACGCAGCGCATTGAGGGGGATTCGAGATTCAGATCCGGATATCGTTGTCGAATCAATCGAACTTCGTCAATTAATCCACGATCCAGCATTGCTTCGAATCGCTTTGCGATTCGTTGATGTAATTCGACGCGATTACTTGGAATCAGCGCGATGTGGATGGTTCTGAACGGAAACTCTGCTTGCCGGGGTGATCGAAGAATTTTTGACATGGGTTGCTGGGTCAGATAGCAAACTTCAAGCGCGCGTTGGATCCGCTGGCTATCGGTTGGTTTGATTCGTGCGGCAGTTTCTTCATCCATTTCAAAAAGCTTTTGATGCATGGCAGGCCAGCCAATTTCTTTGGCCATCGCTTCCAAATCCTGACGAAGTTTTTTGTCAGCTGATGGAAGCACTGAGAGACCTTCTTGCAAAGCGCGAAAATAAAGCATGGTTCCACCAACCAGTAACGGGATCTTATTGCGCTGGCAGATTTCATCCATAATTTTTAAAGCATCTTGCCTAAATTGCGCCGCTGAATAACTTTCGTCCGGATTAATCAGGTTGATGAGATGATGCGGGGTTTGGGCTAACGTTTTCGGCCCGGGCTTTGCCGTGCCGATATCCATTGAGCGATATACCTGCGCGGAATCCACGCTAATAATTTCCACCGGGAAATTATTGGCAATATCCAATGCGATCTGACTTTTTCCGCTTGCAGTAGGGCCTGACAAAATAATCGCGGGCGGTAGGTTTTCTGAGAATCGCATCGTCGATATTAAAAAGGAATGGATTGGGAGTTATGTTGTCTAAATAGCAGTCGATGGATTGCTAGATATTGTATAAATTGTATAGTGAAATAGTCTTTGGACAATCAGTGAAACTCGGCTAAACTTCAAATTGAATTAACTTTTGTGGGAATTACCATTGAAAATCTTTGCCATTACTCTTTTTGTTTTCATAATTTATAATCTCGGCTCGGCACTGTATTACATGTTTAAGGATCAGGGGCAGTCTACCCGTATGGTGCGGTCGCTTAGTATCCGCATCGGTTTGTCGCTTTTTCTGTTTATCGTAATGATGATATCGACTCGGCTGGATATGTTGGAGGAGTGATAAGCACTGCTTTAAATAAATTCCAGTATATATATTACGCATCTGAATGGGGTTGCAGAAGTTAGATAAAGATGTAGTAATCATCGGAGCTGGCGCCGCCGGAATGATGTGTGCGATCGAAGCTGGCAAACGCGGGCGTCAAGTTTTATTGGTGGATCATGCGCACAAGGTCGGTGAAAAAATTCGTATTTCAGGCGGTGGGCATTGTAACTTCACTAATCGTTATGTTAAGCCGGAAAACTATCTTTCCAGCAATCCGGATTTTTGCCGCTCAGCGCTGGCTCGTTATTCGTCACAGGATTTTATTTCTCTGATTGAGAAGCATGGGATCCGCTATCATGAAAAAAAATTAGGGCAGTTGTTTTGTGATGGTAGTTCGAAACAAATTATCGATTTGTTACAGAGCGAATGCCATTCTGTTGGTATTGACTGGGAAATTCCATCGAAAGTACTTAAGATAGAATATTTTCCTGCGGCTAATCGATCGGATCGTGCCGATCGGAAATTCTATATAACAACCGAAAAAAACTGCATTGATTCTGATTCTCTTGTCGTAGCGACAGGCGGTTTATCCATACCCCAAATTGGCGCAAGTTCATTTGGTTACAAAATTGCTGAGCAATTTGGAATTCCAGTCAAGCCGTTGCGACCCGCTCTCGTGGGATTAACATTTGCAGATAAGGATTTTATAGAATTTAAAAACATGTCTGGCATGAGTATTGATGCCGAAGTTAGTTGTAATCGTGCGTCGTTTCGCGAAAATATCTTATTTACGCATCGTGGTTTGAGCGGTCCGGCAATTCTGCAGATATCTTCCTATTGGCAACCGGGTCAGATGCTCCACGTGAATTTGTTACCCGATCAGAACTTACGTCAATTAATCTTTGACAATCGCAAGCGTACTGTAATTTTATCCAATTTATTAGCGTGTTATCTACCTAAGCGGTTTTTGAAAATTTGGTGTTCAAAGTTATTCCCTGATATGCAAATTTTTTCTCGCCCACTCAACCAATTTTGTGATGGCGATTTACAGCATATCATCGAGAAGCTTCAGAAATGGTCGATTGCTCCAACAGGAACAGTTGGTTATAAAAAGGCGGAAGTCACTGCTGGTGGTGTTGACACCAATGAATTGTCATCAAAAACAATGGAATGCAAGCATGTTCCTGGATTGTACTTTATTGGGGAAGTTGTAGATGTAACGGGGCATTTGGGAGGATATAATTTCCAGTGGGCTTGGTCATCCGGATATGCGGCGGGTCAGTTTGTTTGATTTACCTTCCGGGCTGCAAGATTCAGTAAGTGCTGTTACCGATTGTTTCGCGATTTGTCGGATTTATGATTTTAAGTAATATATTGGCATCCGGGCATGATGTTATTATTTGCTTCACTTTTTAACAGATGGTTCGGTTAAAACTCAATCTTTAATTTCAGAAAAGGAAAATGACTGATAATAAAACTGCGATAGCTTCTAAAAACGAAAAACCAGCTGTTTCCGCTATTTTCAATTTGGTGATCATCGTGGCGACCTTAATATTCCCTATAATCGGGATAGCCATGGGTTTTACTTATTACAGAAAATCCGGTTCCGATGAGAAAAAAGCTGGAAAAATCTGGTTGATTTTAGGCATCATTATGATGATAGTTAACATTTTATTGATTAGCTTAATCACTCCAGCAAAGAATATTTGATGACTGTTTTGTTTCAGAGAAGCGCTGTTAATTCGCTGAGCAAAATGATACGCAATGGGGATAGAAGCGCAAGAAACTAGATATATCAATGTGATAGGAGAACTTCTGAGCACAGCCCAAAGTAGCAAATCAATTTCACAGGTGATTGCTACTCCCTAGGTTCTCTGGATCTCATTCATTTTTGAAACATTGTATGCAACGATCAGAATCTTTATAGAGTCAGTTTAGCATTGTGATCAAAGGGAAAAAGGGGGAAACGATGGAGGAATCCTTGCTGTTGAGGGGGTAATTTTATGACAAATGACTTGACTTTGGACCCCAAGGTCGACTAGCCTGAGAGGTGTAGTTAAATTAGAAGGGAAAAGGAGTTTAATTTAGCTGCCGAAATTTTAAGCAGTACTAATTAATTAGTATTAGAAGCAGTAGAAGAAAAGAGAAGTAGTTTTGATTAACAGATAGGAGGTAGAAAGATGGCAACAACGTATGGCACAACGAGTAGCGCGTCGAGCGCGAGCTATGACATGTCGCTGTGGTACGACTCGAAGTACTACAAACTGGGCATGGGCACCATGCTACTGGTAGCGATATTTTGGATCTGGTTTCAAAGGACATTTGCGTATTCCCACGGAATGGACTCGATGGAACCGGAATTTGACAAAGTGTGGATGGGACTGTGGCGCGTACACATGACCCTGATGCCATTGTTTGCATTGGTCACCTGGGGTTGGATTTTAAAAACCCGTGACACCAAAGAACAATTAGACAACCTGGATACCAAGTTAGAGATCAAACGCTATTTCTACTGGATGATGTGGCTGGGTGTATACCTGTTTGGTGTTTACTGGGGCGGCAGCTTCTTCACCGAACAAGATGCAAGCTGGCACCAAGTGATTATTCGTGACACGAGCTTTACGCCAAGTCACGTAGTGGTGTTTTATGGCTCATTCCCGATGTACATCGTATGTGGCGTAGCTTCATACCTGTACGCGATGACCCGTCTGCCACTGTACAGCCGCGGCACATCATTCCCGCTGGTAATGGCAATTGCTGGCCCATTGATGATTCTGCCGAACGTAGGATTGAACGAATGGGGTCATGCATTCTGGTTCATGGAAGAGCTGTTTAGCGCGCCATTGCACTGGGGCTTTGTGATTCTGGGTTGGGCAGGTTTATTCTCAGGTGGTATCGCAGCACAAATTATCACCCGTTACTCTAACCTGACAGACGTAACCTGGAACGGCGCCAGCCGCGAAATTCTGAACAACAGAATTGTTCCTTAATTTCTGAATGAAGACTGCCACACCTGTAGTAGAGGTGTGGCAGTGGAAATGGCTGTAAAGAGAATTGATGGAAACGAGCTAAGGCAGGCGATAAAAAGGGAAGTAAAAGGAATCGTCGAGTTTTCATATTTAATATCACACGAAATGAAGAAGGGAGGGTCTAGTGAGTAGAACAGACGAAATTTTAGCAGCGGCAAAGATGCCGCCGGAAGCGATCCGGATGTCCAGATATATCGACGCGGTATATTTTCCGATTCTGTGCATCTTGTTGGTAGGTACATTCCACATGCACTTTATGTTGTTGGCAGGTGACTGGGATTTCTGGCTTGACTGGAAAGACCGTCAATGGTGGCCGGTAGTAACACCGATCGTAGGTGTAATGTATTGTGCAGCACTGCAATATTACCTGTGGGTAAACTATCGTTTATCGTACGGAGCGACACTGTGTATCGTATGCCTGTTAGTAGGCGAATGGCTGACCCGTTACTGGGGATTCTACTGGTGGTCACACTACCCGTTGAATTTTGTACTGCCATCAACGATGATACCAGGCGCATTGATGCTGGACACCGTTCTGTTGTTGACGGGTAACTGGCTGATCACAGCTCTGTTAGGCGGTGGATTCTGGGGATTATTCTTCTATCCTGGCAACTGGCCGATTTTTGGACCAACCCACTTACCGCTGGTAGTAGAAGGCGTACTGTTATCAGTAGCTGACTACACAGGCTTCTTATATGTACGTACCGGTACACCGGAATATGTACGCCTGATTGAACAAGGCTCACTGCGTACCTTTGGTGGTCACACCACGGTAATCGCGGCATTCTTCGCAGCGTTTGTATCGATGTTGATGTACTGCGTATGGTGGTACTTTGGCAAGATCTACTGCACCGCATTCTTCTATGTTAAAGGAGAAAGAGGACGCATCTCTATGAAGAACGACGTAACCGCATTTGGTGAAAAAGGCTTTGCACAGGGGATTAGATAATGAATATAAGAAGCATATTTAAGCTGGGCGTATTAGGCCTGTATGGAGCGGCGATTGGAGCGGCCTCACTGGCACTGACGCTGACGGTAGATGTCAAGACAGCGGCAGCGCACGGTGAACGTTCACAAGAACCGTTTCTCCGTATGCGTACGATTCAATGGTACGACCTGAAATGGCAACCGAAAGTCACCAAAGTGAACGACATTGCGACGATCACTGGTAAATTTCACCTGGCGGAAGATTGGCCACGTGCGGTAGGTAAACCGGAACGCGCATTTTTCAACATTGGTAGCCCGAGCCCGGTGTTTGTACGTTTAAGCACCAAACTGAACGGCGAACCGACGTTCATTTCTGGACCGCTGCAAATTGGTCGTGACTATGAATTCGAAGTCAGACTGAAAGCAAGGATTCCAGGACGTCATCACATGCACGCAATGGTGAACGTCAAAGAAGCAGGCCCGATTGCTGGCCCTGCATCTTGGATGAACATTTCAGGCAACTGGGATGACTTCACCAATCCGGTGACCACCCTGACAGGTAAAACCATTGATCTGGAAACATTCAACTTCAGCAATGGCGTATTCTGGCACTTGGTATGGTTAGGTCTGGGCTGTTTCTGGATTGGCTACTATGTAGCACGTCCGATGTTCCTGCCACGTAGCCGTGTATTGTTAGCGTACGGTGACGAACTGCTGCTGGATCCAATGGACCGTAAAGTAGGCATGGCAGTAGCGATTCTGACCTGTGCACTGGTATGGGGTGGCTATCGTTATACCGAAAGCGTACATCCATACACAGTACCGATCCAAGCGGGTGAATCGAAAGTAGAACCGATGCCGATTGCACCGAATCCGGTTGCGATCAAGGTAACGCATGCTAACTACGACGTACCTGGACGTGCACTGCGTGTGACGATGGAAATCACCAACAACGGTGACTCGACAGTTAACATTGGCGAGTTCACGACAGCGGGTGTTCGTTTTGTAAACGACTTGGGACGTAAATACCTGGATCCTGACTATCCACGCGAACTGGTAGCAACAGGTTTGACGATGGAAGATGAAAGAGGTATTGAACCAGGAGAAACCCGTGAAGTTAAGATGGAAGCCAAAGACGCGTTGTGGGAAGTACAACGTTTGATGGCGCTGTTGGGTGACCCTGAAAGCCGTTTTGGCGGGTTGTTAATGACATGGGATGACGAAGGCAATCGTTATATTAACAGTATTGCTGGCGCGGTAATTCCAGTCTTTACCAAGCTATAAGCTAGGGCGAGTCAAAACACCGGTACACCACTGTCGCAAGACAGCCGGTGTACCGGTTTTATTTTGTATTGCAACCGTTATTGGGGCAAGTAATTGTCAGAAGGAAGCTAACTAACTTCCAATATTAGTAAATTTGTTAACAGATTTTGTATTCTTAATTTTTCTTTACTAATTCAACTGGATAAATAAAAAAATCGAGCAGTGAGTAGTTTTTTCGAGAATTAAAATCTGAATCCTCAATGTGTAACTGTTTATCATCAGTGTTAGATGAGGAATATTTTGTAATGCTGATCGAGTCTTAAATTATTGATTTTAATTGTTCAAATACAATTGATCTTTCAATTTACAAAAAATCACAATAATGCACGAAGATACAAAAATGCATGGCTTGAAAAATAAGGGCCTAAGGAAGGGGGCTGTTTCTACTTCGGCGGCTGTAACCATTGGTTTGGCTGCCACTGCGCCAGCCTATTCGCTAACAGGAGCGCTAGGGCATGGTGCATCTGAAACGGGTTATCAATTACCGATCGTTTTTATTTTGTCAGTAATTCCCATGTTCTTTGTCGCGTTATCTTATAAACATCTTACTTCATCAGCACCAGATTCAGGAACGGTGTTTACATGGGGTTCCAAGGCAATTGGGCCACGTTTTGGTTGGTTTGGCGGTTGGTCGCTACTACTTGCAAGTATTTTAGCAGGAGTCGCTGCAACTCAAATAATAGTCAATTCTACGGCAATTATTCTGGATCTGGCTGAGCCATCGCTATGGCTACATATTGGTATTGCGATGGTATTTATCTTAAGTACCACTTACTTGACCGCGCTTGGTGCAGAAGAATCCGCGCGTACAACAATGATATTGACTATCACGCAATACGGCGGACTTATTGCACTGGCAGCAGTTCTTTTTTTTCAGATTTTTCAAGGTAATTCAGCCACTACTGCAGAGCCGCTATCTTTAGATTGGTTTAATCCGTTTGCGATCACTTCATTTAATGCTTTTTTAAATGGATTTTTGGTCGCGTTGTTCATTTTTTGGGGGTTTGATGCTTCACTCGCAATGTCTGAGGAAACTAAAGGCAGCCCGGAGCAAGCCAGTCGAAGCGGTATTATTGCAATGGCGATTACTGTAGTAACGTATGTAATTTTTTCTATTGCTGCATTAGCTTATGCTGGAGTCGATAGTGACGATGCTGCCAGCCTCACTTTTAAAGATAATATTGATTCAATATTAACGGTACTAGCCATGCAGATAATCGGCTCTCAAGGCGCTTTTATTGCAGCAGTTATTATTGCGCTATCGGCTTTCTCTGCAACGATATCGACGATAATGCCCGCGGCACGCGCGGCACTGGCAATGGCAACCTATAAAGCGATACCACAGCGGTTTTCTTCGGTAAGCGCAACTTCGAGAACACCAAAGTTAGCAACATGGACAATCGGCTTGATGACGCTTGTAATTTATGTAATTTTAACGGCGATCAGTGAATCGGTTGTTAAAGACACGATCCATAGTGTCAGCATTGCTGTCTGTTCTTATTACATCATTGCGGCGCTTTCATGCGTTATGTATTTTCATCGCACTGCATTCAACCGCTGGCATACGGCTATATCACAAATAATTTTCCCCGCGATTGCTGTCATCATTCTACTTATTGTTGGTGCGCTTCAAGCATGGAATATGATGGACCCGACTTATGGTTCGAGTGGATCCATTGCCGGTGTTGGGGCTGTATTTCTGATAGGAGTCGCGACGCTGCTGTGCGGCGTTCCCTTAATGATTTTATGGAATCTATTTGAGCCCCGATTTTTCCGGGGAGAAACCTTGCCGCTGGAAAGAGCGCATATGGTAAATGGTGATGAAAGTAATAATATTCAGCAGTGATTCGAATCCATAGTATTGCAACGAATAAACCAATACCAAATTATTAGATTGTTTTATCTTTCTCAAGTGGAAAAGCGGCGTCACGCCATGCCTTGATCCCGCCTTTCATCGATACTACATTTTGATAACCCATTTGCTGTAGAGCATCAGCCGCTAACACAGAGCGATAACCACCACCACAATACAAAACAATCGATGCGGATTTGTCGGGCACAATGGATTCAATATCTCGCTCAAGCACCCCTTTTCCAAGATGGCGTGCGCCCGCTGCATGATCAATCCAAAATTCATGGTCTTCACGAACATCAATGAAATAAAATTTCTCACCCTGAACGATACGAGTTTGCACATCGTCCACTGTGCACTCTTTAATCCGTTCCTTGACTTGTTCTACTAATTTTAAGAATCCGGGATTGTGTTGCATATATTATCTTGAAAATACAGGGATACTTGGTTCTGTTGAGAGAATTGGAATCTTAGATTTATTGACTAAGAATTCTAGCATGTATTGTTTTACGTTATTTTGATATTTCTAAATTGTGTCCATATCATTGTTTTACATTGATTATTTATGAAATGTCTTTCAAAATCCGTTCCATTGATTTACGCCTGCTGTCTACATAAAAGGAGGTTGAAGCAAGGAACGGTATCTACAAGGACATGGTCAGCAAGCGCCATAACAAAATCGGATCGGAGAAAGGGGAGGCTATACCGATCCGGCTATGCGGTTTTTATATGCGCCCTGTTTAATTTTGCCATCGCAAAATTTGAGATTGGCAGCGGCGAATCAGGTTATTTGATAGAACCTCGCCACCCATTGCAAAAGGTGATTCAACCATCCGGTGTATCATTCACATTGCAGGATCTGCGCCAAACCTTCATCACGATAGCTGAGAGCCTCGACTTATCAGCTTATGCGCTCAAATGCTTAGTCAATCATAAAATGACCATCGGATTAATACAGGAGTCATTACAAATGCGATTTGATATTGTAAAGCAGGCAGTTTCACGAACTTTATGGTTTTATGAAGTAAAAACCGTTTCTCTGCTACAGAAACTACACGCAATATTCTTTCATCGGATGCGCCGCTTATCCCATCGAATCTCACTTGGCTTGCTGGTTTTGTGCGGATTTCTTCCTTCGTTGACGCAAGCTGAAATTTGGCACAGCACAAGAACCAGCGAAATGAAAGATGTCGCTGTCGCACCCAATGGACTGATTTGGCTGACTGGAAAAAACGGAGCCGTTTGGGTATCAGATAATATCTATGGCTCTTCTTTTACCCAGATCAAGGCCAGTGGTTTTAGCCGGCTTTCTGTTGGCCCGGATAGCACCGTGTGGGTGATTGAGTCTAACGGTTCGTTATGGAAGATTGTTGCTGGCAGTTGGATTGAAACAACCGCAAAAAGTGTGGAAGACGTCGCTATCGCTATAGACGGTAATGTCTGGCTGGTAGAAAAAAGTGGCGCCGTATCGTTCAGTCGCGACCAAGGGCAGAATTTCACGCAAATTGCGGGCACTGGCTATAGCCGGATCTCTACCGGGACAGATGGCACGATCTGGGCGGTTGGAACTGATGGTCGATTGTGGAAATTTGCTGCTGAACGCTGGATTCAAACAACAGCGAGTAAAATCGGAGACGTCGCGATCGCACCTGATGGCCTGATTTGGCTTGCCGGTAAAAATGGAACAGTTTGGAGTTCATCGGATGATGGCGTTACTTTCAGTCAAGACGAACATGCAAGCGGTATTGAGAATATCGCCGCCGGAAGATCGGGCGCTTGGTCGGTTGGTTTCAATGGCACACTCTGGCGTAAGCTTTTTTCTCCCCAATACTAGTGGCATATAAGCAACGCGCGTATCCAGTCTGGTTAGCGTGTGACCAGAAAAAACCGCTTCAGCATCGGCAAAATCCAGGTCGAGTTTTTTTCAGATTGGCGTTGCGTTTCGCTTTACGCATTGCCGAGCCGCAACATGACGGCACCCCGCACTGGCACTTATTGCTATTCATGCCGCTCGGGGAGCTATGATTATTTCTGGTGTATGACAAGGGAGAAGGAAGCGGTGTAACCTGTTGTAGAGGATCTCGGCAGATCAATCAACAAAACGAGGAAAACACCGCATGACAGATAGTAATGTTTTTAATCTGAATAAACCAGAACAAAATGATCCGTTACAGGAAGTGCTGCGAGAAGGCGCGCGTAAGATGCTGGCCACCGCTATTGAAGCGGAAGTGGCTGTTTTTCTCAAGCAACATGGCGGTTTAAAAACTGACGAAGGAAAATCGGTAGTAGTCAGAAATGGTTATCTACCGGAGCGCTCGATTCAAACCGGTCTTGGTGATATTGGGATCAAAGTGCCGAAAGTACGCGATCGCAGCGGTTCCGGCATCAAATTTAACAGCAATCTGATTCCTCCCTACTTGAAACGAACGCGCAGTATTGAGGAATTTTTGCCCTGGTTGTATCTGAGAGGTGTTTCAACAGGAGATTTCACAGAGACGTTAAAGCACCTGCTGGGAGCAGATGCGCCCGGATTGTCGTCTGCAACGATTGGCCGTTTAAAGCAGAACTGGGAACAGGATTATCAAAACTGGATTCGCCGTGATCTGACTGGCAAACGGTATGTTTACGTCTGGGCTGATGGTATCTACAGTACGGTGAGAATGGATGACCGGTTATGTTTTCTGGTGATTATCGGCTCTGATGAAACGGGACGTGAAGAATTGCTGGCGTTGTCTGACGGTTATCGTGAGTCTGAAGCAAGCTGGACTGAAGTATTGATGGACTTGAAACAACGTGGCCTCAAAGACGCTCCCAGATTGGCTGTCGGTGACGGCGCATTGGGATTCTGGAAAGCTGTAGCTCAATGCTGGCCGGATACCGGTCAACAGCGCTGCTGGGTGCATAAAACCGTAAATGTAATGGAAAAGCTGCCCAAAGCCATGCAACCCAAGGTCAAGGAAGCATTGCATAACATCTGGCAGGCGGAAACACGGGAAAAGGCTTATAAAGCGTTTGATCACTGTGTTGAACGGTTCAGTCCGAAATATCCAAAAGCGATGGAATGCCTGGCAAAGGATAAAGATTCCATGCTGGCCTTCTATGATTATCCTGCAGAAAACTGGCAGCACATTAGAACAACCAATCCAGTCGAATCAGTTTTTGCAACTGTCCGACTGAGAACAGCCAGAACCAAAAACTGTGGAAGTCGGACAACAACCTTGACGATGGCGTTTAAACTGATGGAAACGGCGCAGAAGAAATGGTTCCGGCTGAGAGGTTATAAATTGTTAGCGGACGTTGTGCAGGGCATCAAGTTCGTTAACGGCGTTAAACAAAAAGGAGATCAAAAACAGCAAGCCGCTTGATTCTCCATACACCAGATTTGACTATAGCTCCCGCTCGGGCAAACTGATGGTGGCAATTCATTCAATTAATGGGTGGCGTCACAACCAACCGCAAAGACAATCCGATCAAATTGATGAAAATCGATTTGAAAGAACGGGGAAAGCATAGTGATCCGATATGCAAGAAAATCTGCGGCGTTGAAACCGGCACAATCCAACTTCCTACATGATTGCATCAATGGCAAATTCAAAAAATTACAGTCGATAAGAATCAACTGAGCGGCGAAGCGCAAAGTGCCCGAGTAGGAGCGGTAGCGACCACGAGGCCGCATTTGCGGCGCAGCCGCCTTGGAGTTCCGTTAATAACTGTACGAAATGCATTAATTCTGATACAGAATATGTTACTAGCATTATGAAACAAGTTATGTGCTAGCGGGTTACTTAAATCATAGATCTATACATGATTCATTCTCGAAATAGGAATTTCCTGTTACTCTGGGTTTTTAAATTGTTTTTCTCGGTATTATGAAAAAGGAATTCATTAAATTAAGTGGTCGCATAATTGGTGCAATTGGTACGCTTATTTCTTGCGGATCTATTATAGATTTCGACAGCAGAAGTTTTATTATAAATTTTTTACTAATTTTGATCATACTAATTGTAGTTTCTTATTTGATATTTGACATTAAACATGAATATCTTGACCGAAAGCGCTATGAATCCAACGATCCTAAAATTGCTGTTTTTTTATGTGAGCAATTAAAGAGGGCTGGAAGGGTGGCTATATTCTCAAGAGATATTAGCTGGGTTACTCCCGGTAGCGAAGCTGAGAAACTTCTTTTACAAAAAGCTAAATCAAATGAGTTAGTTCTGTTTGTTCAGACAACAACATCTATTGCACAAAAATTAGCCAATGAAGGTGCCGAAGTTAGAACCTACCAGAAATTCTCAGGTTATAAACCAAAATCTCGCTTCACTGTATTGGATTATGAGAAAACTGGAAGCAGGGTTCTTATAGGCTATTCCTCGAATGGCGAACATTTGATTGATGAATTTAATGATTCTAATAAAGCCATTGTCGATCTGGTTGAAACATTTGTTCAGCTCGCTGAACACGCATCTCAGCCTGTAAAAACAAACTTTTCCCTGAGAAATTTATTGTCATGATTTTAAGTCTTTCTGCTGTATCAGTAAGAATTTTTCACAATGTTTCTTAAATGAAAATTTTTCCGAAGAAAGTATTTGTAATAAGTAATCGTGATCTATCTCATCAGTGGGATGCAATTGCTCAAGCTCGTAATGAACAGTTGCGTTCTGGGAAAGACCTGAGTTTTCAATTTGTTTTAATGCCTACAATATTACAACTGATAGAAATCGCTAATAAGGATCTTGTATTGGATGCGGGTTGTGGATCTGGCGTCTTAACAGAAAAAATCGCAAAATTATCCAAACAGGTAGTTGGAATAGATATGAGCCGCGTAAATATTAGAATCGCAAATACAAGTATACACAAACCAGATAATATTAAATATTCATACGGAACAATTGAAGCCTATGCTAAGAAAATAGCTCGGCCAACATTCTCTTTATTGGTTGCAAATATGCTTTTACAAGATGTAAAAAACCTTAAGCAATGTATAAATGCTTTCTCAAAAATTATTCTCCCCGGTGGACATTTAGTCTTCTCTATTGCTCACCCGTGGTTCTGGCCTACTTATTGGGGTTACGATGGATATGATTGGTTTAAGTATAACGAAGAGATTGCGGTAGAAGCACCTTTTCGAGTCTCATCTGATAAAGAGATAGTTGGAGTAACTACTCATTTTCATCGACCAATTAATCTCTATTTACAGGAGTTGCGTAGTTCTGGATTTGAAATTGATCATTTAACTGAACCTATGCCTCAGAAAGAGATTGAATTGAGATACCCCGCACTTTGGGAATTTCCTCGCTTCCTGGCCATAAGATGTATTCGCAAATAATACTATGCAGAATTTTCTATTCCATCAGACAGTTCTTCAAGTACAGAACTTACTAATAGTAATTCAATTTATTGTCTACATAGCGTCTACATTAGAATCTGGAAAATACCAGATTAGATATAACTTATTGTTTTTATGGTACCGATACCAAGAATCGAACTCGGGATCTTCTGATTGAAAATTTGATTTGCTTTACAGTCAGATTTTCTAAAACAAATTTTTATTTGCCTCTTATCCCTGTTTCACTGTCCACATGGATCAGATATTTTTTCGAAATTTACTTCAACTTATTGATTGATTGGTGCTGTTGAGAGGAGTCGAACCTCCGACCTACTGATTACGAATCAGTTGCTCTACCAACTGAGCTACAACAGCTTCGGGAAAAACGAAGCTGGCTATTATAGATGGTTGAGGAATTGCGGGCAAATTGTTAAGAGCGGCTGCTTCAGTTTGTGCGATGTAAACTAAATCAGTTTTGGATCGTTACGCAGTTTTTATTGAATGATCAGATTCATTGTGTTTGTTGCAATTTTCGCTTAAGTTCGGCGATTTTCATCAAAAAACTGTACATTTTCGCTGCAACAGTCCATAATTCGCTTATGGATTCGAAGAAAATTAAAGTGAAGAATATCTTGATTATCCATGGCCCCAATCTGAATCTTTTAGGGGTTCGGGAGCCGGAAATATATGGTGGAACAACCTTACAAGATATTAACAGAAAATTAAGTAATTTAGCCGAAAATACCGGCTTTAAGCTGGATTTCTTTCAGAATAATGCCGAATCGGCTTTGATTGAACGGATTCAACAAACAATGCAAGACGGGACTGATTTCATCATAATCAATCCGGCTGCATACACACATACCAGTGTTGCGTTACGTGATGCGATTGCAGCGGTGCGTCTACCTTTTATCGAAGTGCATTTATCGAATATCTATTCTCGCGAAAGCTTCCGGCATCATTCTTATTTTTCGGATTTGGCGATCGGAGTCATCAGTGGTTTGGGTGCTAAGGGATATGAATTGGCGTTGGAATATGCCATGACATCCTACTGACTTATTTTATAAACTTTTTCTTTACGCAATGTCATGATGTTGCGTTTTCTCACTACGAATTATTTATTGATAAAACGACCTTGGAGCGGGGTACTACCTCGGGAGATTGAAAATGGATTTAAGAAAGCTAAAGAAGCTCATAGAATTGGTTGAGGAATCAAGCATTGCCGAACTGGAAATTACCGAAGGTGAGGAAAAAGTAAGGATTAGCAAACCCGGCTCAGGCGCGCCGAACTATGCCATTATGCCGCAAGCCATGCCAGCCATGATGCAAGCCTCGCCGCAATCCATGACACATGCAACACCTGGAAATACCGATGCTGCGGATGGCCCTGCTTCTACCGCAAAAGCCGTGTTAGATGGTCATGTCGTTAAATCCCCAATGGTGGGAACCTTCTACCGGGCAGCTTCGCCGGGTGCGAATCCATTCGTCGAAGTTGGACAAAGCGTCAAAGAGGGGGATACGCTGTGCATTATCGAAGCAATGAAATTGCTGAATGAGATCGAAGCGGATAAAAGCGGAGTGATCAAAGCGATCTTACTTGAAAACGGCCAGCCAGTTGAGTACGGCGAACCGTTGTTTGTTATCGAATAATTATCTGAAAGAGATCAGATAACCATGTTTGAAAAGATTCTTATAGCGAACCGGGGTGAAATTGCTTTGCGCATTCAGCGCGCGTGCCGTGCAATGGGCATTAAAACAGTTGCTGTGCACTCCGAAGCGGATGCGGAAGCCAAATATGTGATGTTGGCCGATGAGTCGGTGTGCATTGGTCCCGCACCTGTCGGACAGAGTTATCTCAATATTCCGGCGATCATTAGTGCGGCTGAGGTGACTGACGCAGAAGCGATTCATCCTGGATACGGTTTTTTATCCGAAAATGCAGATTTTGCCGAACGTGTAGAAAAAAGCGGTTTCGTTTTTATTGGTCCGCGACCGGAAACGATCCGCTTGATGGGTGATAAAGTCAGCGCCAAGAATGCCATGAAGAATGCCGGTGTACCCTGTGTTCCGGGGTCTGAGGGTGCATTGCCGGACAATATTGATGAGGTAAAAAAGATTGTCAAGGAAATCGGCTACCCGGTCATTCTAAAAGCAGCCGGCGGCGGCGGTGGTCGCGGCATGCGCGTGGTACATACCGAAGCGGCTTTATCGAATGCTTTGATCATGACACGAAATGAAGCGCAAGCGGCGTTTGGCAATCCGACGGTTTATGCTGAGAAGTATCTGGAAAATCCGAGGCATATTGAATTCCAGCTATTGATTGACGAACAAGGAAATGCAGTTCACTTAGGCGAGCGCGATTGCTCGATGCAACGCCGCCATCAAAAAATTCTGGAAGAAGCGCCTGCTCCCGGCATTCCGGAGAAATTGCGTAATAAAATCGGCGAACGTTGCGCGGATGCCTGTCGCCGTATCAAATATCGAGGGGTAGGTACGTTCGAGTTCCTCTTCGAAAATAATGAATTTTATTTCATAGAAATGAATACCCGCCTGCAAGTTGAACATCCGGTTACAGAAGCAATCACCGGTATCGACCTGGTGCAAGCCCAAATCAATGTGGCGGCTGGTTTAGCATTACCAGTCAGCCAGAGAGATATTGTGTTCAAGGGACACGCGATCGAATGCCGCATTAATGCGGAAGATGCTTACAAACTGACGCCTTCTGCCGGTCGAATTACGCAATATCATGCGCCTGGTGGCCCCGGGGTACGGGTTGATTCCCATGTGTACCATAATTATATGGTGCCGCCTTACTACGATTCGATGATCGGAAAAATCATTGCTTATGGCGATACCCGTGAACAAGCAATCGCACGCATGCGGATCGCATTGTCGGAAATGGTCGTGGCCGGTATTAAAACCAACATTCCTTTGCATCGGGATTTACTCAACGATGCTACATTTTTGCGCGGCGGCTTTTCGATTCATTATTTGGAACAAAAACTGGCGTTGCATAATAAATCCGATTAAGACGCGCTTTTTCATCGATACTCGCTACGACGCATGTCCTGGATTACGCTGATTATCAGAACGGATGATGAACATGCCGAAGCGCTGAGCGATGCGCTGCTGGAACAAGGCGCGTTGTCAGTTGATATTCATGATGCCGCTGCGGATACGCAAGATGAACAAATGCTCTTCGGCGAGCCGGGCGAACCGAGCGGTGAAATCTGGAAAAATGCCGAAGTCTCGGCATTGTTCGAGCAATCAGCGGATATTGCGGAAGTTTTACGTAATGTCTCGGCTATCATGCCATCCGGCGAAGATCTCGAGTATCACCTGGAACGAATTGAAGAACAAGATTGGGTGCGTCTGACGCAATCACAATTTGATCCGATTCGAATTTCTCAGCGGCTATGGATTGTTCCGACTTGGCATGCCTCTCCAGATCCCGAGGCAATCAATCTGATTCTCGATCCCGGCTTGGCTTTCGGTACCGGCAGCCATCCAACTACGCAATTATGTCTTGGCTGGTTGGATCAGAATCTGAATACCGGCGATACGCTGATTGATTATGGTTGTGGTTCTGGAATACTGGCGATTGCCGCGCTGAAGCTGGGAGCGTCGCATGTGACCGGTATCGATATCGATCCGCAAGCCATTAAAGCCAGTCTGAATAACGCATTGAGAAATCAATGCGATCCCGCAAGATTTCGCTTTATGACCGCGCAACAAGCGATAGGATCGGAGGCATTGCCGGATCATCCCGTTGATGTAATGGTCGCGAATATCCTGACAAACCCATTGAAGCTGCTGGCGCCGATCCTTGCGAGCGCAACTCGCTCGGGAGGAGACATCGTATTATCAGGAATACTTCAAGAACAAGCTGAAGAAGTCAAACAGGTTTATCGGCAATGGTTTGATATGCATATAGTGTCAGTGAAAGAAGGCTGGGTGCTGTTATCCGGCAGCAAAAAATGAAATAATGACTTTGTTTTAATGTCGAATTCATGCGTTGCAATAACCGGTCATTAAAAAACAAACGATTCAAAATGGCGAGTCTTACATGGCATTGGTAACTTGCTGTCCAAGTTGCAGCACTACATTTCGCGTCAATGCTGCGCAACTGCAAGCACATGGCGGCGACGTGCGCTGCGGACAATGCCAACGGGTATTTAACGGTTTCGCTACATTGATTACCGCTCACGAATCAACTATTGAATATCCGCTGACTGTCCGGCCCCAATCGGATGTTTCCATTGATTCCGCAACTGAAGCCGGTGAAGTTAACTCGCGTTCAAGTATCACTATCAATCCAGTATCCGCTTCTGCAAGAGATCCGGATGTTTCTGAATCGTCCGATCGATTGTTCGACGACGAAGAGCTGGTCAAGCATTCATCGCCGCTGTGGGGGATTGCAAACGTCATACTGCTGTTGTTGCTATCAGTGCAAATGGTGCAGCATTATCGGACGGAATTAACCATCCTTGCACCCAATTCCAGACCCTATTTGGAACAATTCTGTCAATTGCTTGGCTGTACCGTCGCTTATCCGCAAGATATTCAGAAAATCGGCATCGAGTCTTCTGATTTGCAAAAGAATCCCGTAAGCCAGCCCGAAGTAACGACCATGCGAGCGACAATCCATAACTTCGCACCGTTCCCGCAAGCTTTTCCAGCATTACATCTGGTGTTGCTCGACGCGCAGCAACGTGTCATAACCAGTCGTATCTTCACAGCGAATGACTATTTGCAAGAGGAAGATAAGCAGCGATTATTTATTGCAGCGCAACAGGAAATTGAGATACGGCTGGATTTTGATAGCTCGGAACTGAATGCGCTGGGTTATCGCTTGCTGTTGTTTTATCCCTGAAAACACCTTTGAACTCCTGCGACCGGCTCTAAAATCAGCTTTCTTTGCATTATAAGCGCGCCAGCAAGAGTTGATGTATTTCCTGATCATCAAGCACAATCGGGTTGGTCTTCATGCTGTTACCACGGCAGTTGGCAATGACTTTGTTAAGACTGTCCGCTTGCAAGCCATAATGCGAAAGCCTCGGCAAATTCAGTTCGTCAGTCCATTGTGTAAGTTTATCGGTCAGCGCACTAAAAGCGGCAGCGGGATCAATGAAACGTTTCTCACATAGAATCTCGGCCACATGCAAATATTTTGCCAGTGCTTGATGATTGGGTTCTCGTGTGAGCATTGCTTCAATGTTCACTCGGGTCGCGGCTGCAACTAAAGTGCCGCAAACAACGCCGTGTGGAATCGGATAAAAAGCCCCGAGCGGGGAAGCTAAGCCGTGCACCGAACCAAGACCGGCTTGCGCTAGGGTAATACCCGAGAGTAGTGCGGCATAGGCCATTTTCTCGCGATGTTGAGCCAGCTCGCCTTGTTGACGATACAGCGGCATTAATGCGTCGCGCGCGGCCTGCAAGCCATTGATCGCAAGCGCATCGGTAAAGGCATTAGATCGGGTGGAGACATACGATTCCAGCAGTTGCGTCACTGCATCCATGCCGTTGGCGGCAATTACGCTGGGAGGGCAACTGGCCAGCAAATCGGGATCGACGATGGCGTATTCAGCAACCAGCTTGTCGTGACGGAACGATTTTTTGAAGCCATTCTCGCCTTGTACGCTGAGTACCGCGTTTTTTGTCGCTTCACTGCCGGTGCCGGCCGTTGTGGGTACGGCGATAAACGGCACGGCAGGGCCTTGGTAGGGCAATTCGGGGCCGACACCTTCCAGATAATCCATCACAGAACGCTGAATTTTCAATAACCCCGCCACGGCTTTTGCGGCATCCAGCGCACTACCGCCGCCGATACCGGCAACAGCGTCAAAAGAGTCACCCGCAAATGACTTAACCAATTCGTCGATTAATTCGGGGGACGGCTCCTCTGAAATTGTGCAATGTTGCCAGGTAACCGAGCGTTGTTTCAATTCACTGAGTAAATCATGCCAGCCGTCGGTATTGATGAAAGAACGCGCGCCGGTTACCAGCAAAACGCGCGAGCCATAATTGGACAGGATCTCCGATAATTTCCGGATGGTTCCGCTGCCGAATTCAATGCGAGGCAAGCGAGCGACGGAGAAATTAAACATCAGCTGGCTATCTCCGGGAATAAGGCTTGGTATGGCACGCCTTGGCGCGGTTC
Organism: Nitrosomonas limosa; assembly: GCF_054188085.1. Classification (NCBI taxonomy): domain Bacteria; kingdom Pseudomonadati; phylum Pseudomonadota; class Betaproteobacteria; order Nitrosomonadales; family Nitrosomonadaceae; genus Nitrosomonas; species Nitrosomonas limosa. Next base: position 236,549 of record NZ_CM135180.1, read on the forward strand.
GGCCATCCAATCCGCGACGGTATCCCGCCAGGTAAGGTAATGCGCGGTTTCCTTATGGGCTGCAGCATCTTGTTGGGTTTTGTAGGCTTCGTAAAAAACAAATTTGGTTGGATCGGTGGCGGATTGCAAGATATCGAAGCGAAGGTTACCCGGTTCGCGAATGGAATTTTCGTGATTGACACGGCAAGCTTGCTTGAAAGCTTCCACTTTGTCCGGTTTTACGGATGCGTAGACAATTGTTACATACATAGTCGATTCCTTTCCTGAATGATAGCCGGTCAGTATTGTACTACTATCTAAATTGTGATTTTTAAGCACGGAATTGGATTACCCGAACAAGTTTTTTATACGGTGGTATTCACGGGTCTATTATGTATTTTGAAGTTTGACCGTTTAAGTAAAATTACTATTGTTTGCGTACGTTCGTCTTGCCAATTTTCAAGCATTTCCATGACAAATAAAGATGCCGGTACACCTTCTCTGCTAAACCGCTTAGTCTCCTTAACGACGATTCGCGACATTGAATTGTTCGAGCTTAGCCTGTTAAAAACGCTGGCTGAACTCCTGAAGGTCAATCAAATATCGATGTATAAACTGAATCCGGATAACAAGACGTGCTGGTTATCGACTTATTCAGCCGAGATGATTGAAGATGGCAACAAACGCCAGCTTTCCGAATCCCAGGAAATTTATACTTCAGAAATCGTTATTCCGGATGAGATCCGATCAGCGCAATTGTGGGTAGAAACAACAAAGAAACCTTATATTCATTTGCAATCGGAAAAATTTTTGGTGATTTACCCGGTACTGGCAGCCAGTAAAATCGAAAGTATGCTCACTTTCGAGCTACCGCATATGCTCACTGAAGGCGAAATGCTGATCATTACCAGTCTGTTGAGCATCACGCATAACTTTCGCAGTTTATTGGATGAGAGCCAGAAAGATAAACTCACCGGTCTATTGAATCGCCAAACATTCGAAGCGAACATCAACAAGATTAGTTCCTTGATCTTGAATTCCGAGCTTGGCCGATATCGAGATACCAGCAAGCGGAACCGGAGGAGACCGAAAACCGGAACGGATAAATTTTGCTTGGCCATTATCGATATTGATAATTTCAAATCGATTAACGATAAGTTCGGCCATGTCATGGGAGACGAAGTTTTGTTGCTGCTTTCCTATGTGATGAAGCAGAATTTCAGGTCTAAGGATTTATTGTTTCGTTTTGGCGGAGAAGAATTTGTGGTGATTTTTCATGCGCCTAGCCAAGCCGATGCTTATCACATATTAGAGCGCTTTCGAACCCAAATTGAAACTTACCGTTTCCCGCAAATCAATACGATTACCGTGAGTATTGGAGCAACCCTGATCAGCGGAATGTGTCATTTAGCCTCCGAGATTCTGGGGCGAGCCGATCAAGCGCTTTACTATGCTAAGCATAATGGCAAAAACCAGCTTCATTTTCATGAAATCCTGCTTGAAAGCGGCTGCATCGAAGATAACAAGGAAAGCGGTTCCATCGATTTCTTTTAACCTTGGATGTGATCCTTCAGTGATCGATCACCACCGGAAAAAAGGTCCATAAAACCCTCCGCGATAGAGTGGGTAATAACCCGGATAGTAAGGATAGGGCCCGTAATACGGGCTGTAGTAATTATAATTGGTCAATTTCGGCCACAAGTAAACGGCTGTAGCAGTTAGCAATGGAACGCGGATGATTCTCTTGCCGACCGTCAACTCGGTATCACCGGTGATTACACCGGCAATCGTAATCTCTTTGTCTTTGGCATATACCGCAGGATCGAGAAACTCGGAGCTCTTTACGACAAAGCGGCCTTCGCCGGCTCTATGCAACTGCGGACGGCCTGTATAATCGAGCGGATAGGATACGATTTGCAGTAAGCTGTCATGCTCCTCATTATCGACATCGAGAATCACACCGCCCCAACGTACCGGAACATCTTTAAAGCTATTCGCATCAAGACTTGCTTGTTGATAGGAAACCTCGGTTGCCGGTGCATTGGCGATGGAAGGCGGCAAACCGGCGCAGGCGCTGAGCAATAAGAGGGGAAATAAATAGTAGACTTTCATGATGCCTCCCGAGAGTAATCCATAATGCTTAAATGGTGGCACAATTTACTATTTCAACTGAGCATGCCGGCATAATGTTTGTAAACTTTCATGCTTATAAGGCCGGATTCTTAAAATTAGCCGGTTATCAGTATGAACTGAATTTTTCGCGTCTGCACAGCATCCTTTGCCAAATGGCTGATCATGCTGTCATGCCGGAATGGTAGAATACAAACCAACTGTCAAATTCGTTATCATTGACAGGTCCATCAACAAATGATCGCGACGTTCACCATAGAGGGTAGCAATGATTCGCTGTCTCCATACTACTTTAGCGCTGTTAATCCTGCTGTTGCTTTGCGCCTGCGCCAGTAAAGCGCCGGATAAGAAAGCGCTTGCTGCGGCGAGCAATGCAGCGGCACCGACACCCTTCGAGCAACTGACTTTCAAAGCGGAAGGTAAAACCGTTTTTGAAGATCACGGTAAGTTCATTATGCTGGAGGGCAGCAAGTGCATGCAGCGCGATAACGGCATGGAGCCCGCGGTCATCACCCAATGGCTCGAAATGCCAGGTTACGTCGATAGCGGCACGGTCGTGCTCAATGGCTGGGATCTGCACTATTTGAAACAGGATCGCGAGGTTAATTCGCTACGCGCTGAGATTTCCCGCAGTAAGCTGGTGAAAAATACCGGATCGACCTTTCTGGTATTCGAAGCACTAGGCAAACTGGAAGATCAAAACCGCAACGATGCCTTTGAATTTTGCGTATTTTTTACCGCATTCGGATATCGCGCCGTCGAAATCGATGCGGTAATCGACGAAGATTACGCCGGAATGGAAGCGTCAGTGTTACAGGATAAAAAACAAGGCGCAGTCGCCACTCTGGAAAATAGCGGTCACAAAGGTACGGTGCGGCGATACGATGCGTTGGCCATCATTCCGCGCGGTTTCGATTTTCAATTTGCCGACAGTTTCGAATGCGAATGGCGCTGGTCGCCTTGTAAATGGAGCGATCGCGTCGATTATCCGTTGCTGCAAATGTCTTACAATCTATCGCAGACCAGTGCTACGCCGAATCAATCTGGCAGTCCGAATTGGGCCACACAAACGATTTTCAAGGACAACGATATCCGTACCCATCGCATCAAAACCCGTGCGGTTCTAATACACGGACGCAGCATTAAAGTCCGCGCCGATTTCCTGGCGCTCAATCCCCGCAGTGGCAAAGCCGACACTTGCCGGAAAAGTGTCGATGGTGTAGTCCGCACCCAGACCTTCCAAATCGACGAATTACCCTTTGATTATGCCATCCCGATGCTGACCGGTTGGGATCTTACCAATGAATGCGAGCAGCAAAGACTGCAGCGCGCCGGTATCTGGATTCACGATATCCGCTTCGACCCGCGTTCGCACCGGCTGGAGTACAAAGTATCGTCGATCCTGCGCGACCAGGACGGCGCGCCCAGTTTTAACAGCGCACATCGTGTCACCATACTGGGACTCAATCGCTTGTCGTCATCGGCGCAGCAGCGGCCGCCGCGGTTTCAGTTGAAGATCCGGGATTAGTTTTACGGAGAAGCACTCTAGCAGGCTGTTGAAAAACTATCTGCGTTGCTGTTACGGTGTTAAAAACAAGCTCAAAATACTCATTTATACCGCATAAACTGCGCTTTTTCGCCTGTTTTTGCCTTGTATGACTGCCTCGAAAACGTTTTTCAACGACCTGCTAGCGCGTTTTACCTTGCGAGTTGCTTCTCAATCACGCAATACTGAGACCGTGGAAACTCGACCGGATGCATCGAATTGTAATCCGAGCCGTTCGGAGTCAATACTGATGAAATTTCGCTCCGGACCGAGCCAATAGACGTATTCATAGTCGCGAAAGTAATCAGTTTCTGGCGGTTTGCCCAATAGAGTTTCAATTTCATGTCGTGTCATACCTTGCAGTGAGTACCTGCGGAGCAGATCGTCAATCATCTGAAGCCGTGTGGGATCATTACCGCCGGATTCCACGTTTTGACGCCATTTGGCAGCATCAAAAGGTTGTTGAACGAAGGATTGTTCAATCGAGGAAAAATTGAATGCAATGAACAGCAAGCCAATGATTGCGGCAAACACTGCGGGAAAAACGCGCCTGTAATGATTGCGAAACCATTGTTTAAGCTGCATCGCGGAGCGTCATAGGCTTAAAAGATAGATGAAACTGCCAGCATTTTAGCCGCGAAGCGCCGCCTCGATTACAGCGATGTCGATTTTTCTCATCTGCATCATCGCATCGAACGCCCGTTTGGCGGCAGCAGGATCGGGATCGGCAATCGCTTTCGTCAGGGTAATCGGTGTGATTTGCCAGGATACTCCCCATTTATCCTTGCACCAGCCGCATGCGCTTTCCTGGCCCCCATTGTTGACGATCGCGTTCCAATAGCGGTCTGTTTCGGCTTGGTCAACGGTTGCAACCTGAAATGAAAACGCTTCATCCTGTTTAAATGCGGAGCCGCCGTTCAGTCCGAGGCAAGGGATACCCATCACGGTGAACTCGACCGTCAATACATCGCCTTGTTTACCGGACGGAAAATCTCCTGGCGCGCGAAGAATAGCGCCAACGTATGAGTCGGGAAAGGTATCGGCGTAAAAGCGTGCCGCTTCTTCGGCATCGCGATTGTACCAAAGGCAGATAGTATTCTTTGCGGGTTTCGTCATATCGCTTTGCTCTGTGTGAGTTAAAAGGTAATGTACTGGAACGAAATAATATCTTATCCGATATTTTTCAATGATTCGTCTTGCAGTTCTGGCATTATGTTTTGGCCGGTAACACGAGCGGCCGCTCGCTGCGCCAAACACGGATTACTTTGATGGCGCTTATTTCCCTCAGATAAACCACCCGGAAAGGCGCAACAATAATTTCTCGAATATGCGCGAGTTGAAACTCAGGAACTATTCTGCCCATGTCTGGATGGTCGGCCAACACTTGAATATGCTCGATAATTTCTTTGGCGAATTTCAAACCGATATGAGGAGCGCCTTCTTCGGTGTAATAACCGATCATGTTTTCCAAATCAGTAAAGGCCGAATTGGAAATGCTGACTTTCATTCATTCGATGCCTAAGCGTTTTTTCGCTTCAGCCAATGACAGGGTATCACCTTCTTTTATGTCCATGAGTCCTTGCGCAATAGCTTTGACAAAAGCGAGTTCTTCCTGGTTTTTCTCATATTCATCAAGATCTTGTACCACGGCCACGCCCCGGCCCCGGCTGGTTAGAAGAATAGGTCTGTGCGTTTCCTTGGCTCGGTTTACAACGCGGCCAGGATTGATTTTTAAATCCGAAAGCGGAATTACATCTTCAGAGAATTTGATGGTCATGACTGACTCCGGGATATTTTGGAGCCATTTATAGCACCTGTTAACAGCACCGGTCAAGGGTATTTGCGTATAGTGCCCCATCCAATCTCGCTACAAAGGCATTTAGCATTTAAGTTTTGATCTTTATGAGACCTTTTGGAAGACCTATAATTCGGTTTCATTGATTAGCTATCGAGGTATTAAATCATGACGCATCAGATACTTACAGAAATTGTGGCCAGCATCTCCGAACTCAAAGCCAACCCCATGAAAGTTGTTTCCAGTGGTAATGATATGCCCATTGCCGTATTGAATCGCAATGAACCTGCCTTTTACTGCGTGCCAGCCGCCTATGAAGCAATGATGGAGCTGCTTGACGATGTAGAACTGCTGAAACTGGTGAAAGAGCGTATGGATGAGCCGGCTGTCAGCGTTTCACTCGATGACCTATAAGCTGGAATTCAAAAAATCTGCGCTCTAGGAATGGGAAAAACTCGGTTACGCAATCAAGGACCAATTCAAAAAGAAACTAACAGAGCGATTGGACAATCCTCACATTCCATCCGCTGCATTGTCCAGTGCAAAAAACATCTACAAGATTAAATGACGGCAACTCGGCTATCGTCTCGTTTACGCCGTTGAAGACACGACCGTAACTGTCACCGTCATCGCGGCTGGTAAGCGAGACCGGAATGAAATCTACGACATTGCCCTCTCACGATTGCATGATAAGGCTGGGCCATCACGCCGAAGCTTAGGGAGGCTGCGGCCATATCCGGCAGTTTTCCAATGCAAATCCGAATTGGTTTTATGCCTCTCTAACTGCAAGCTGTCACAACGTAAAAGCTCCATAAAATACCGTTATCATCCACAGGTTCATCAACAACTATGCAAAATTAACATTAAATGTTATAAATGCATGGATGATAAAACGATCTCTTGAAGATAAAATCCGCTTCGCTCTGGCAACCTATTCGTCTGTGGCGCTGATGGGGCCGCGTCAGGTAGGCAAAACAACGCTGGCTCTTGATATTGCGGATACCATTCCATCCGTCTATCTTGATCTGGAAAACCGGCTCGATCTGCAGAAAGTCCAGAACATCGAAGCTTTCCACGCAGCAAATAGTGATAAGCTGATTATTCTGGACGAAGTGCAACGATTACCGGATATTTTTGTGCAGATTCGCGGACTCAGCGATCAACAACGTAGAAAAGGTAACAAGACAGGGCAATTTCTGTTTTTAGGCTCAGCTTCCATGGATCTTCTGCAACAATCCAGTGAAACCTTGGCCGGGCGTATTGCTTATATTGAGATGTTTCCGGTGAATGTCTTGGAATATGCAGAAAGTGCGCAACAATCCGAAGCCGTCAATGATCTCTGGTTGAAGGGCGGTTTTCCGGACAGTCTGTTGACCGGCAATGATGAAGCCAGCTTGAACTGGCGCTATGATTTCATCAGAACTTACCTTGAACGGGATATTCCGCAACTAGGGCCTAGAATTCCTGCGGAGACGCTAGGAAGATTCTGGACCATGCTGGCGCATAGCCAGGGAACCCATATCAACGCGGCAAAGCTCGCATCTAACATCGAAGTCTCAAGCGTAACCGTAGCGCGTTACATCGATCTTCTGGTTGATCTGCTACTGATCCGTAAAATACAACCCTATACGGCCAATATCAAAAAGCGCCTGGTAAAATCGCCCAGAATTTATGTGCGCGATAGCGGCATCACGCATGCACTGCTGAATATCGGTTCTTATAACGATCTGCTGGGACACCCGGTCGTCGGCAAAAGTTGGGAAGGGTTTGTCATAGAAAATATCGCTGCTGTTTTACCGCCGCGCGTCAGGCTCTATTTCTATCGGACGGCAGGCGGGGCAGAGATTGACCTTGTCTTGGAATTCGGTGTGAATGAGCGATGGGCGATAGAAATCAAGAAAGGAACATCGTTTAGCCTGGGACGGGGATTTCATGAAGCTTGCGAAGATATCCAGCCGCAAAAAAAGTTTGTCATTTATGCCGGGAAGGATAGATTCCCGTTGCAGCAAGAGATCACAGCCATCGCTCTGTATGATTTCATGGATCTTCTGAAAGAAAAAAGGAATGATGCAATTTAGCGGATGTTGTTGCAGCAAATGCGCCTTTGGGGGGGGGCAAAACCCGATGCTTCAGAATTTTCTTGAGTAGCAATAATGTGCGACCTGCTTACTCAATGTATCTGGTTAAAGAGGAGCAACTTCGATTCCGGTTGATGTTGGAGTTCCTGGCGTCACTCCAACCTACCGTGCTTCATCCAGCCTCTGCTTACTATTGCATGCAACAAGCAGGAAGCCTACCAAAGCTGCACTCGATAGCCACGCAAACAACGGATTAGACGATGGGAGCTTCAAGGATGCGCTCCAAGGGCCGAACGTAAAGCTAAGCCGACCGCTGGAGCGTAGCGGAAGCGGGTCGGCTTGAGCGCCATGTTAGGCTATGGTTTCTCAAGTTATTGACAAAGACAATCAAAGTTTGAGTAACCTTTTTCCTCGCCACCCCAACCGACATAGCATTTGTCAGCCCAGGCCGGTTGCAAGTTGTACCCAGCTCGTTTTCCTTCGCCTCCAGCATCGGTGCGGCAAATGTTAAAAGCATTACCACCTTTGTATGATCCAGATACCACTGGAGATTTGTCCCTAGCTGTACATGTAACTTCGCAGTTTCTCCCATTATTGGAAGTAACCCAAGAAGTTTCCGCTTTTGCATTTCCAAGGAAAGCTAAAGACAGGAGTGCCGAAGATAAAATTACTAAAAACTGGTGATTCATTTTAAGTCCCCTCAGAAAAATGGATAACAACAATCAACCGGAAATTGTATTCTTGAGTTTAGAATTTGCACCTCCTTAGCTTTGGTAGCCTAACTACAATTAGACGTCCGAAATGACGCATTATAATACGTCATAAATGAAATCTAAAATGGAATGATTCATGGTATCCCCTCATGTTTTATAACAATTGACCGAATTAGCTGTCATCATATCAGACTTGTTTAGATCCACAAATTAAATGAATAATCACACAGAAAACAAACCCCGGCTTTTGGATCAAGTGCGGGACAAACTCAGGTTAAAGCATTACAGCTATCGTACCGAGCAATCTTATATTGCCTGGATAAAGCGTTTTATCTTTTTCCACCATAAGCAGCATCCGGATACGATGGGGGAAAAGGAAATTGAAGCTTTTCTGACGCATCTGGCGGTAAATCGCAATGTTTCCGCATCGACTCAAAATCAGGCATTATGCGCGCTGCTGTTTCTGTACAAGGAAGTATTGAGGCGTGAACTGACATGGCTGGACTCCATGCAGCGTGCCAAGCGTCCGGCACGTTTGCCGGTGGTGCTAACGACATTGGAAGTGCAAAAACTGTTGAATCAACTGCAAGGACGTTCCTGGTTGATGGCTAGCTTGCTTTATGGCACCGGCCTGCGTCTCATGGAGTGCGCGCGGTTACGCGTTAAGGATGTGGAGTTCTCTCGTCATGAAATTATTGTGCGGGGAGGTAAAGGCGACAAGGATCGGATAACCATGCTGCCTGCTGTATTGATCGCGCCGCTTCAATTGCACTTGGAAAAAGTGAAACTGCTGCACACCCAGGATTTGGCTGAAGGATTTGGCGATGTGGCCTTGCCATCCGCCTTGGCGCAAAAATATCCGAATGCAGGCAAGGAGTGGGGCTGGCAATATGTTTTTCCAGCGAGCAAACGTTCCATCGATCCTTATTCCGGCAAGGAGCGCCGCCACCATATCGATGAACAAACGTTACAACGGGCTGTGAAGCAGGCGATACAATCCGCGGAAATTCATAAACCGGCCAGTTGCCATACCTTGCGCCACAGTTTTGCAACCCATCTGCTGCAAACCGGGTACGATATCCGTACCGTGCAGGAATTACTGGGCCACAAGGATGTTTCCACCACCATGATCTATACGCATGTTTTGAATAAAGGTGGCAAAGGCGTTATCAGTCCGCTGGATCATTTGTGATGCCAATGACATGATCGGATATACGAAGCCGTGCCGTTTTTGACATCGGCTACATGGGCCTGCTATGTTTCATGCATATCAAACCAGTAGTCCGGTTTCCGGTGTTGGTGCGCCACCGCAATGATAAGAATATGATTTTCGTCGACAGCATAGAGCAGCTTGTATGGAAACTTGTGCAGGAGGCATTTTCTTACATTGCCACGCTCTATGGACCAGCCTTCCGGGTATGCGGCAATTCGGAGCACGGCCTTTCTTACCTCTTCCTTGAATTTGCGTCCAAGCCCTGAATATTCAAGTTCGTAGAACCGGACAGCATCTTCCAACTCCTGACTCGCAAGCTTGGTAAAAATGACACGCATCATTCTTCCTTAAATATTTCCTCCATCGGGATTCCTTCCAGCTTCCCCTCCCGGTAAGCTTTCAACCGCCTCACCGATTCTTCTGCCCATATTGCATCCAATTGCTTGTCTGGCTCGTCCAGACTCTGGATCAATCCCTCCACCAAGGTGAACCGTTCCTCGGGTTTTAGTTTCATCGCCGCATCTAATAGCGCTTTGGTACTCATTGTGTTGCACCTCTCAGTTTTATGAAATATTACGCTTCAAACACCAGCGTAGTTTTGCTGCGTCCGAATGTCTTAGATTTTCTGGCTTTGTCGTGATGATCGCACCAATATAATGATAGTCTTCATCGTCCTGCAACTCATTTGCTTCAATTAAATGAGTTTCATCATCTGAGAAATGAAACGCATCATCACAGAGCGTTGACATTGCTTTCTTGTGTTTTGTGACGATGTATCGCTCTGAATTATCATTATGTATTTTAATGAAAATCAAGAAATGAGCAAGACAAATGCTATAAACAAATGCGACAATACCGCGCGCTAAAAACTGCTGGGTCGTCAGGTTGTTGTTGGCGACGGTACATAACTGAATTCCCATGAAAAAATTCCCTCCCGAAATCATCACCAGGCGGCTGGCTCATCTTCCTAACCCGGTTTACGCCGACGAACTACCAGTCAATGCTCGTCGTGAGGAAATCAAGCAGGCCATCGAAAATCATCAGGTGGTGATCATTTGCGGGGAGACCGGATCGGGTAAAACCACGCAAATCCCTAAAATTTGTCTGGAGCTGAAGCGCGGTGTGCATGGGTTGATCGGGCATACGCAGCCGCGGCGGATTGCGGCGCGGACGGTGGCGGGGCGGATTGCGGCGGAATTGAATAGTCCGCTGGGGCAGGCGGTCGGTTATAAGGTGCGGTTTACCGACAAAATCAGCGCGGATTCGTATATCAAATTGATGACCGACGGCATACTGCTTGCCGAGACGCAGGGCGATCCGCTGTTGCAGGCGTACGATACGCTGATCATCGACGAAGCGCACGAGCGTAGTTTGAATATTGATTTTCTGCTCGGCTACCTCAAGCAATTGTTGCCAAAGCGGCCGGATTTGAAACTGATCGTGACTTCGGCGACCATCGATGCGCAGCGCTTCTCACGGCATTTTAGCGATGCGCCGGTGATCGAGGTCAGCGGACGGTTGTATCCGGTTGAGATCCATTACCGTTCGTTGCTGGTCGATGAGGATGACGACAGCGACGGCGATGTGCAGCAGGCTATCGTTAAGGCGGTTGAAGAGCTGCACTCGGTGGGTTCTGGTGATATTCTGGTGTTTCTGCCGGGTGAGCGCGAGATTCGCGAAACCGCCGAGACCTTGCGCAAGCATGCGTTTCATCCCATTCATTCGCGCATCGAGATCTTGCCATTATTTGCTCGTTTGTCGGTAGCAGAGCAGGAACGGGTGTTTCAGCCGGGCGGCGCGCGCCGTATCGTACTGGCGACCAACGTTGCGGAAACGTCGCTGACCGTGCCGGGGATTCATTATGTGATCGATACCGGCCTGGCGCGGATCAATCGCTACAGTTACCGCAACAAGGTCGAGCAGTTGCTGGTGGAAAAAATCTCGCGTGCGTCGGCGAATCAACGGGCCGGGCGCTGCGGACGGGTGGCTGATGGGGTGTGCATCCGCTTATATTCCGAACAAGATTTTCAGGGCAGACCGGAATTTACCGATCCGGAAATTTTACGTTCGTCGTTGGCGGCAGTGATTTTGCGCATGAAATCGCTGAAAATCGGCGATGTCGAGAATTTTCCGTTTTTGGAGCCGCCATCGCCGCGTATGATCGCCGACGGTTATCAGTTGCTGGCGGAACTCGGCGCGGTCGATGACAACCGCAATCTCACCGCGATCGGCTGGCGCTTGGCGAAATTCCCGATCGATCCCAAGATTGCCCGCATGATTCTGGCGGCGAAACAGGAAAACTGCCTGCACGAAATTTTGATCATCGCGTCGGCATTGAGCGTGCAAGATCCGCGCGACCGTCCGCTCGAGCACCAGGCTGCTGCCGACGAGGCGCATCGGCGTTTTCAGGACGAACGCTCGGACTTTATGGCGTATTTGAAATTGTGGGATTTCTATGACGATCTGCTGAAGCATAAAAAATCCAGTAAGAAATTGATGGCGCAGTGCCGTGAGCTGTTTTTGTCATACCGGCGCTTGCGCGAATGGCGCGAGATTCATGGGCAATTGCATACGCTGATGACGGAACTGGGTTTCAGGCCCAACCAAGTGCCGGCGGGTTACGATGAAATCCATCGCGCATTGCTGCCCGGTTTGCTTGGCAATATCGGCTTCAAAACCGAGAAGGAAGGCGAATATCTGGGCGCACGCGGCATCAAGCTGGCAATTTTTCCCGGTTCGGTGCTAAAGAAAGGCAAAGCCAAATGGGTGGTGGCGGCGGAATTGGTCGAGACTACCAAGCTGTACGCGCGCTGCGTGGCGAAAATCGACCCGGCCTGGCTGGAGCGGATCGCCGGTAATTTATGCAAACGGCATTATTTCGATCCGCATTGGGAAAAGAAGCGGGCGCAAGTCATCGCATTTGAGCAGGTTACGCTGTATGGCCTGATTATCGTGCCAAAGCGGCCGGTACACTACGGGACGATCAACCCGAAAGAAGCGCGTGAGATTTTTATCCGCTCGGCATTGGCCGCCGGGGAATACAACACAGAAGCGCCGTTTTTTCTGCACAATCAAGCGTTGATTCAGGAAATCGAAGAGCTCGAGCACAAAACTCGGCGGCAGGATGTGCTGGTCGACGAGCAGGAAATTTTTGTGTTTTACGATGCGATCATTCCGCAGGACATCAGCAACGGCGCTGCTTTTGAGAAATGGCGCAAGCAGGCGGAACAGCAAAGTCCGTATTTGCTGTATTTGAAGCGGGAATTGCTGATGCGGCACGAAGCCGGGCACGTGACCGAAGTGCAGTTCCCTGAAGTAATGACGTTGCCGGATGGTAGCGAACTGGTGCTTTCGTATCGTTTTGAGCCTGGCCATGTGCTCGACGGCGTGACGGTGACAGTTCCGCTGCCGCTATTGAACCGGCTGGAAGCCAGTCAAACCGATTACCTGGTGCCGGGATTGATCCGCGAGAAAATCACCTGGTATCTGAAAGCGTTGCCGAAACAAATCCGGCGGATGCTGGTGCCATTGCCGGAGTCGGTGACGGAATTTCTGCTGAGCCTTTCAAATGTTGTGCATCCGTTACCACTGGCCGATGCGCTGCAGCAATACATTCTCAAGAAAACGACGCTGACGGTACCACCCGAGACGTGGCCGCTGAACGAGATACCGCCGCATTTGTTGATGAACATCCGCGTGGTTGATGATGCCGGCGAGGAATTGGCGATGAGCCGCGATCTTGCCGGGTTGCAACGGCAACTTGGCCAAGCCGCGCAGCAATCGTTTGTAAAGCGGGGTGCCGCCAATGAAAAAATTGCGATTGAGCGTGATCAGATCACGCAATGGGATTTTGGCGACTTGCCGGTGGAAGTTGCTTTCATGCGGAATGGACAACCGATGACAGGCTATCCGGCGCTCATCGATCAAACTGAGAGCGTTGCGATCCGCTTGTTCGATACCCGGGAAGCGGCGGATCATGCGATGCGCTCGGGTGTGCGGCGATTGTTGTGTCTGATGCTGAAAGAACAAATCAAACAATTGGACAAGAATCTGCCCGGTTTAAAACAAGCCAGCATGCAACTGGCGAGCCGCATGAATCCCGGCGATTTAAAGCAAGACATGCTGGACGCCATTCTTGACCGAGCATTGCTCAACGACGATGCTCTACCGCGCAACGAGAGCGAGTTTGCCGCGCAGTGCCAGCGTGCCAGAAACCGCCTGCCGGAAGTATCCACCGCATTGGCAAAACTGTTGCAGCAAATCGGCGTCGAGTATCAGGCGTTGATGGCGCGTTTATCGACGGTTCGTAACGAGCGGGTGAAATTGGAGCTAAAAGACCAACTCGATCATCTGCTCTATCCCGGTTTTCTGATTCGCAATGAATGGAAGCGGCTGCAGCACGTGCCGCGCTATTTGAAGGGTATGACATTGCGTTTGGAAAAGCTTGCTGCGAATCCGGAGCGGGATCAGCGCACCAGTGCTGAAGTGGCGCCGTTCTGGCAGCAATATTTGCAGCGGCTAGAGAAGCACCGCAAAGCCAGTTTGCACGACGGCAATTTGGAAGAATTCCGCTGGCAAATCGAAGAATTGCGCGTGTCGTTGTTCGCACAGGAACTGAAAACCCCGTTCCCGGTATCGCCCAAACGTTTGCAGAAACTTTGGGAAAATGTGCGGCCATAAAAAAACGGGAGCAGCTGCTCCCGGTCGTTGGTAAGACTCTGCAGGAAACCGAAGTAACCAAAGAGCGATATATTGACATTAGAACCAGTTTTTTACATCAATGATTCTGAAGAAATTCTTCGCATAGGTTAAAATGCGCTCAATTTTTTATTAATTGCTGGTTTGTTGCAGCTAAATCCAGGTAAACGCCAACAAGTTTTCGAAACCAAGGAAGCCATATGAAATACCAAACCGATGATCTGCGCATTATCGGCGTGCATGAACTCACACCGCCGGTCGAACTACATCGCGAATATCCGATGACGGAGATTGCGACTGAAACCGTTTATTCGGCACGGCAAGGTGTTCATCGGATTTTACACGGTGAAGACGATCGTTTGCTGGTGGTGGTCGGACCGTGCTCGATTCACGATGTCGATGCGGCGCTGGAATACGCGGCGCGATTGAAGCATTTACGCGAGGTATTGAAAGCACAGTTACATATCGTGATGCGCGTATATTTCGAGAAACCGCGTACGACCATCGGTTGGAAAGGGTTGATCAACGATCCGGATCTGGATAATAGCTTTCACATTAACAAGGGCCTAAGGATGGCGCGGCGATTGCTGTTGGATTTGAATACCATCGGCATGCCGTCGGCGACTGAATATCTGGATTTGATCAGTCCGCAGTATTTATCGGATTTGATCAGTTGGGCGGCAATCGGCGCTCGCACGACCGAAAGTCAGGGGCATCGCGAATTGGCTTCCGGCGTGTCTTGCCCGATCGGATTCAAAAATGGCACCTACGGCAACTTGAATATCGCCATTGATGCCATTGCCGCAGCGTCGCGCCCGCATCATTTTCTGTCGGTGACCAAGGAAGGACACACCGCAATTTTTGCGACCAAGGGCAATGAAGATTGCCATATTATTTTGCGCGGCGGAAGGAAACCGAATTATGATGCCGCCAGCGTTGAATCGGCGACCGAAGAACTGCAAAAAGCCAAGTTGCCGCCGCATTTGATGATTGATTTCAGTCATGCCAACAGCCACAAGGATTATCGCCGTCAGACCGAGGTTGCCGCTAATGTGGCCGAACAGATTGCGGCGGGGAATCGCTCGATTTGCGGCGTAATGATCGAAAGTCATCTGGTCGAGGGTAATCAAAAAGCCGACGGCAAAAAACGCGAGGAATTGGTCTACGGGCAGAGCATTACCGATGGCTGCATCAGTTTCGAAACCACCGAGCAGGTATTGCAGCAACTGGCGAAAGCCGTTGAGAAACGCCGGAAAAGAAAATAAACCAACTCAATTCTTGATGGTTAAGCCTTGATGCAGTGATATGCGATAGGCGCTCAGCGCAGGAATCAATCCTAACAAGACGGTACTGACAATGATGATGCCCAGGTGGATCATGATTGCGTCATTCATCGCCAGGTAGCCGACGAAAATACCGAAATTTTCAGCCAGGTAGGTTTTGGAAAAATGTATGACCGCTGTCAATGACAAAATCGCCAGCACAATAGCGGATAGTACGATCAGCAGCGCTTCTAACTGAATGATCAGAAAAACAAACCAGGAACTTGCTCCGATCGCGCGCATTACCGCAATCTCTCGTTGCCGCTCGCGGATCGATGACAACAGCATGGTGCTCAGGCCTAATAATGCCGAGAACAATACCAGATACGATATCAATTGCAGGGTGTTTTCCATGGCTCGCATCATTTCCCATAATTCCATCAATGTGACGCCGGGAAGAATCGCCAGCAACGGTTCTTTTGTATATTGATTAATCTGGCGCTGTACCTGGAAAGTGGCCATTTTAGACTGCAGTCCGATCATGAATGCGGTGATGCTTTTCGGCGTAAGATCGCGCTTCTCGATGTCATCATCCGAAATTTGCTTCCCCGGAATCTTAACGCCATCGCGCCAATTGAGGTGGATTGCTTCCATTCCTCGCAGGCTGACGTATAACGCTTGATCGACGGGTGTTCCGGTCGATCTAAGAATACCTGTGACGGTAAAGGGTCTGTCATCATGTGAACTGAAGCTGACCTGTCCGAGTCCGTGCGCTAGTACGATATTGTCGTGCAAACGGTAATTGAGTTTTTTAGCGATATCGGCGCCAAGCACGACATCGAAAACTTTCGCGAAGGCCCGGCCCTCGGAAAAATCAAGATTTGTGTTTTCTCCGAAGCGGAATCGCTCGAAAAAATCATGGGTGGTGCCGACTACGCGGAAGCCGCGATGCGAATCGCCCAACGAGACCGGAATAGTCCAAGCTACTTTGGGATCGTTGGCAAACGCTTGGTAACTTTGCCACGAAATATTATTGGCCGGATTGCCAATGCGAAAGACCGAATACAGCAGTAAATTAAGCTGACCAGTACGGGCGCCAACGATCAAGTCCACCCCGGAAACGGTTTTACTGAAACTTTCTTTGGCCTCGAAACGGATATGTTCGACTCCAAGCAACACAAAAACACTGATGGCAACGGAAAGTAACGTCAGCCACGCGGTATAGCGTCGGCTGCATAAACTGCGCCACGCGAGTTTAGCAAGCATGGGCTGCCGTTCCTGCACGATTGATGGAAGCCAGATTGAGAACTTGCTGGAAATGCTGCGCCAAAGAGTTGTCGTGGCTGACGAAAATCAAGGTATTGCCCTGATCTTTACAAAGCTCGAGTAATAATTGCATGAAAGCAGCGCGAGCGTCGCTATCCAGGGCCGATGTCGGTTCATCCGCAATCAGAATTTCCGGGGCGTTGATGAGCGCTCGAGCAATCGCGACCCGTTGTTGTTGTCCCACACTTAACGCGCTGGTCTGTTTGTTTAATAGCGAGCGATCCAATCCCAATGCAGCAAACAGATGTAAGGCTTTTTGTTCGATACCGGTATTGTTTTTGCCGCTGAAATAAGCTGCCAAACGGATATTATCGAGTATGCTCAGATAGGGGATCAGATTAAACTGCTGGAACACAATGCCAATGTGCTGGGCCCGAAAATTATCCCGTTGGTGGGCTGAGAGCGCGGCTAGATTCTGACCGAGAATTTCCACGCTGCCGTGTGCCGTCGTCAGGATTCCGGCTAACAGATTGAGCAAGGTCGATTTTCCAGACCCGGAAGGTCCTTGAAGAAAGAGCCGTTCGCCTCGCTGGATATGCCAGCTCGGGATATCGAGAACCACTGCAGAGTTTTTTCCAGGATAAGAAAAAACTAACCGGTTAATTCTGATCGCATCGGGTGTTTGAATTGGAGCCGCTATTTGCGGGGTTTCTGGCGCGATGATCGTCAACAGTGCCTCCTTGCCTATTTTTCCTAGACTGTACCCGGATGATATACTGCACCTTATGATTACAACAGTTTTTTTTCACAAGCTAGGCTATCGAAGTGATGACCGGCGAGCCTTTGTTCACGTCATGGTGCTGCTGTTGGCTGTCATTTTTCTAAATTCTGAATCGATCGCGCAATCCAGTCCGCACAACCCGTTAAAACAACAACAATCGAATACATCACCGTACCGGACCATTGAATGGGTCGATCTGATGCCCGAGGATGACCTGGAAGCGCTGTTGAATCCGCCGGATTATCTCGATGACATCGAGGATGGCTCGGAGCAGGATCGCCTTAACAGTCAATTCAAGCCTGCAACGCCGCAAGCCGGGGACGATCGTTATCAGCAGGCCCTGAAATCCACGCGGATCATGCCGGGATTCGATAATCAAAAAATCAGGATACCGGGTTATATCGTGCCGCTGGAGTTTAGCAAGAATCAATTGGTCACGCGTTTTTTTCTAGTGCCGTATTTCGGCGCGTGTATTCATGTGCCACCGCCGCCGCCCAATCAAATCATTTATGGTGTGTATGACAAGGGATTCAAACTCAATCATTTGCAAGAAGCTTTCTGGCTGACCGGTTTGCTGAGGACGACATTAACCGAAAACGATGTGGCGACTTCCGCTTATACCTTACAGGTGGCGGACATCAAGCCTTATACCGAGTAAACCGGATACACGGTTTACTTCAATTGCAGATGATTGGTTGTCGGCGTGAGAATTTTCATCCCTTGCGACCGGCCGGTAATCCATTGCACTTTAATTTGTTGAATGCCTTGGAAAATGGTGAACAGATGGATGGTGATTTCGTTTAATTGCTGCGTCCCCGAGCAGTTGAAACGATAATCGGCATGAACATCGGCGTGTTCGCCAGAATGCTCATGATCATCATGATCGGTATGGGTATGTTTTTCCGGCATCTCAACATCACTACTTTCGAGTTGGCAGTTTGCACCTGGAAATGCAAATAATTTGCTTGCCTCAGTCAGTTTATGTTGCGTGGCTTGATAAGCGGCTTTTTGTTCGTCGGTAACGGGCGCGTGTTCAAAACCGAGCAAATTCATGGCAGGGGATTCCAATGCCAAATGCACTGCATTCTTTTCCACAATGATATTGAGGACGGCGATACCATGCACATGCGGTTCGTGCGTTGGGTGGCCGGACGACGCGACAGCAATGCTCGATGATATCGCGAGAAATATCAGCCAACCGATACGGAGCCGTTTAGGTCGCATTGCTTGCTTGGGCTGGATTTACCAGCGCTATAAAAGTATCTTTAATCACGGAGTAAGGTACATCCCGCGTAATAAAAACGATGCGGGTCCGGTGATCATCCGAAGGCCATTCGGGTAATTCTACGGGTGGATGAAAAATATGCTGCACGCCGTGAATGACCCAGGGCGAGGCGTGATTCTTCATGTTCAATATCCCTTTAACCCGCAAAATATCCGGGCCCTTGATGGCCATTAACAGGTTTAGCCAATCGTCGAAAAGTGCCGGATCGATGGGGTCTTCGAGTGTGAAACAAAAGGCGTGAACATGGTCGTCGTGGCGATTGATGTCGGATTGCGCTGTAGCCGGTGGCTGCGTGCGAAGCCATTGATTGCTCAGCGCAGTAACAGGCTTGTAATGATTATTGGGCTTTAGGTCATAAGATTCCGCGTTGAGCCATTTCATCACATCCGGTGATTTTTGTTCGATCGAGAATAACGGGTGATTAAAAGCCGACTGCAAATCCGCTTCCCCATTGATTGCCAGCAATTGCATCGCTGCCGGATTCAATGCATGCACACGTTGTTGCACGGCAGAAAGTGTCTGCGAATCGGCTAGATCGGTTTTAGTCAGGATGATCCGGTCAGCAACGGCGATTTGCTTGACCGCTTCCATCTGGCGATCAAGCGTTTCCATCGCATTGACTGTGTCCACTGTCGTTACAATCGCATCCAGGCGATAACGGCTGGCAATGTTCCGGTCAGTCATCAAGGTATGCAATACCGGTGCGGGATCGGCTAATCCGGTGGTTTCGATCACGACCCTGTCAAAATTTCTTGAGCCGTTACGGGCGAACCGCCAGGTGGCATCTTTCAGCACTTTTGCCAAGTCACCGCGAATTGAACAGCAAACACAGCCATTGCCCATCTCCATCACTACCGTTTCGGTGCTTTGCGTGACCAGCAGATGATCCAGGCTGATCTCGCCGAATTCGTTGATGATAACCAAGGTTTTGCTAAAGTAAGGTTGGCGCACCAGTTCGTTGAGTAGCGTAGTTTTGCCGCTGCCTAGGAAGCCAGTCAGCAAAATGACGGGGATCCGTGAATTGTTGTGATCATCCATGGAGGAATTCAAATAAAGGCGGTTATTCCGAAATAATCTGGCATTGCTTGCAGACACCGTGCAATTCCAACTGCTGGTGCCCCAAAGCAAATCCTGTGTTGCGAATGCTCTGCTCGAGTTCTTCGATAATATGTTTCTTGATGCCGATTTCCTTGACGCTGCCGCACCGGTCGCAAATCAGAAATTGCGGGGTTTCATGCTGATGGTTACAGGTAATATGGGCACATGACATGTACTGGCCGGCGGTTTCCAGTTTATGCACAAGCTTTTCCCGGATCAGGAAATCCAGCATGCGATAAACGGACATCACCGGTAATGATTCCTGAAATTGGGTTTTATATTTGTCGACAATTTCATAAGCTGATAGCGGTGTGGCGGAAGCCAATAATACCGTCAACACATTCTTGCGCTTTTCGGTCAATTTACTGCCGGTTGATGCGCAAACCTCTTCTGATCGCTTGATGATTTGATCGATATCCATTGACATTTTGCTTGTTATGCGTTCAGGAATCAGGAATCCATTGATTATATGAGCATATTACGCGAAATTGCGAAGATAAGAAAATCATTGATGTAATCTATGACTATTGTTCTTCAACCCATACCGGAAACGGGTCGGGCAGGGTGGGCCAGTGCGATTCACCTGCCTGCAATTCTGCATCCGTCAATAAACATTCATCCAGCCATTGGCGAATGGCCGGTTGATCAAGGTTCTGGCCGATAAAAACCAATTCTTGCCGTCTGTCGCCACACGGTTCTTCCCAATTTTCCATAATCGACTCTATGGAAGCTTCGTCTTCCGGCCATTCGCTTTTCGGAACGGCAGCCCAGAACATGCCGGCATAACCGTAATGGGCAATTCCGCCCGCTTGGTTCCATTGGCCGACGTGTTCCGGGCGCGTGGCCAGCCAGAAAAAACCCTTGGAACGGAGCAGTTTGCCTTCATTCCAAGGATGATGGAGAAAATCGTAGAATCGCTGCGGATGAAAGGGTTTTCTGGCAGTGTAAACAAAACTGCTGATCCCGTATTCTTCTGTTTCAGGAATATGCTCGCCGCGCATTTCTTTTAACCAGCCGGGAGCTTGTTGCGCATTCTCAAAGTTGAATTTATGCGTATCCAGAATGCGTGCGACATCGATACGGCCGTTTTGGATGGCAATGATCTCCGCTTCGGTATTGAGGCTGCGTAAAATGCCACGCAAATTTTCCAATTCTTCCGGGCTGATCAAGTCAATTTTGTTAATTAAAATCACGTCGCTGAATTCTACTTGATCAATCAGCAAATCAGTGACGCTACGCTCGTCATCCGCTCCCAAACTTTCTCCGGTTTCATGCAGCATTTTGGCTTCATCGAAGTCCTTCAAGAAATTGACGGCATCTACTACGGTTACCATCGTATCGAGGCGTGCGATGTCGGACAAGCTGGCGCCGCTGTCGTCTGCGAAAGTGAAGGTTTCCGCGATTGGCAGCGGCTCCGAAATACCTGTGGATTCAATGACCAAATAATCAAATTTTTTTTCGCGAGCAAGTTTCCGCACTTCGATGAGCAAATCCTCGCGCAGCGTGCAGCAAATGCAACCATTACTCATTTCGATCAGCTTTTCTTCAGACCGGTTGAATGAAATCTCCTTTTCAATCAACGCGGCGTCAATGTTGATTTCACTCATATCGTTAACGATCACGGCAACGCGTCTTCCTTGCCGGTTACTCAGAATATGATTGAGAACGGTTGTTTTTCCGGCACCCAGAAATCCAGACAGCACAGTTACGGGCAATTGCTCAATGGTCATTTCGATGATTGATCGTTTAGTGGAGTTGATATCCGATATGATATAACATATCATTCATCCAATTCAATATCATCACTGCTTTAGGTGAAACCAATTTAAAGGGCTGCGGAGTTTGCTATCACTGTCCATTCACTGACGGTCCTTGTGCAGTGCGCTTGGATGTTATCAACGAGAGCGCTGTTTTTTTGAAGATATATCAATCAATGAATTGGTCGGGTTAAGCATCTGCAATACGAGTATGAATCAATTTTTTATCCAATCTCCGCTATGTGATCGAACTTGCATGAATGTACGCAACATGCCGAGTCTCGATATTTCCGCGCCATTCAACCGCTTCGTATGCTATTGCCGTTGCGGAAACTAGCGATAACGATGGTGTTGGCGCTCGTGATGGGACCGATTAATCCAGTAACCGCAGAGCCGGCAACGAACGCGAAAGGTCCGGTATCGGAAAAAGCAATGCCTGCAGCGAGCAACCCGAATCCAGCCGTTCAAATGACGCCCATTCAAATCATCGGCACCCTGGAGACCGAGCCACCCAAGCCCAACAGCAGTACCCTGAAAGGCCGTTCGTTGCGATTACAGCAAGGCGATACGCTGGGTCAAACATTGCAGGGCGAATTGGGCGTCAGCAATGCGTCGTTCGGTCCAGGGGTCGGTATACCGGTGATCCGCGGTCTGACCGGTTCGCGTGTGCGGATATTGCAGAATGGCGTCGGTAGCCATGATGCCACCAGTCTGAGCCCTGATCATGCGGTGGCGATTGATCCGTTAATGGCCGATGCCATCCAGATTCTGCGCGGACCCGAAGTGATCCGCTATGGCGGGAACGCCATCGGAGGAGTGGTGGACGTCAACGATAACCGGATTCCCGACAAAAGAGTCAAGCAGCCGGTCAGCGGTTCCGCCGAAAGCCGTTACGACACCAACGGCAATGGCACGCATTCGGCGTTCCGGTTGAATACCGGTAAAGACCGGTTTGCGTTCAATCTCGGCGGATTTTTCCGCCAGCGGGATGATGTGCGGATTCCGGGAAAAGCCATCGACGAAGCATTGATCGAGCAACAATTCGGTCTGACCGATATTCAGAATGCAGCGGGCAGGATTCCTAATACCGATAGCAAAGGGCTCGGCGGTTACACCGGTGTCTCATGGTTCGGCAACAATTTCATGGCCGGTATGTCGGTCAGTCATACCGATAATCGCTACGGTGTTCCGAAAGGCAGTCACCACCTCGATCCCAATCATCTCGACGGTCTCGAAAATATTTTGCCGCGAATTAGAGACTTAACCGGATTTGAAGATATTTTCGGATCCAAAGCGTTGTTCCCGAACATTCGCCTTAACATGCAGCAAACGCGCTACGATTTCAAGACCGAGTGGTATGAACCGGTACGCGGCGTGGAAAGCGTCAGTTTCCGCTACGGCCTGGTTGATTATGGGCACACGGAGTTCGAAGGCGGCTCTCCTTTTACCAAATTCAAAAACGATGTCGGGGAAGGGCGCGTTGAAGCGCGTCACAATGCCTTACCCAATTTAACCGGAACCGTCGGCGCTCACTGGATCGACCGGAATTTTTCCGCGTTGGGTGTCGAAACCTTTGTGCCGCCGACCAAGCAGCAATCGGTGGGGTTTTATACGACGCAGGATTACACCTGGAATAACTGGATCATACGCGGCGGCATCCGGCTGGAACATGCGCGGGTTAATCCCAATGCGCATGAATTGAAGCTGCGCGGCAGTGCATTGCCTCCCGTGCCGTTGCCGAATTCCATGGACTATCTGGCATTTTCCGCTTCTACCGCGATGCAATGGAATTTGCGGCAGGATACGGCATTAACCCTTACGCTGAATCGCGGCAAACGGCCGCCGGATATTCAAGAACTGCTGGCGCTGGGGCCGCATCTTGCGACCCGCAGTTTTGAGATTGGCAATGTGCAATTGAAAAATGAAACAGTGAATATGGCCGACTTAGGCCTCGACTGGAAATCGGGCCGTGTCAGTTCCCGCATCAACGGTTATTACAACCGCACCGATGACTATATCTACTTGCGCAATACCGGCTTGGTCTATGAAGTCGATAATGAAACCCTACGCCAGCGTTGCGTCAGCGACGCGGAATGTGTTTCGGTTTTTGCGTATGACCAGCGCAATGCGGAATTTACCGGCTTTGAGTCCCGGATTGACGGCACGCTCTATCAACTGCCCGGCGGCAACAACGTGTTACTCACCCTGTTTTCGGATTACGTTCGCGGACGGTTCGTCGATGGCGATCGCGATGATGTCCCGCGCCTGCCGCCGCTGCGTTACGGCGCCGAACTGGGGTTCGGCAACCCCATCTGGAATACCGCGCTGCGCTACACCCGGGCGGAGTCTCAGCGGCATCCGGGCAGGAATGAAACCGCGACGGATGGCTACCATTTATTGACCGCATCGGCGGATTATCAATTGAAAGCGGGCAAATGGGGCGATCTCTGGTTATTTGCCAAAGGTCATAACTTGCTTAACGAGGAAATCCGCAATTCCGTGTCATTTCTGAGAAATTTTGCGCCAGAACCAGGGCGCAGCTTTATTTTTGGCGTGCGCGCCACTTTCTAGTCGATACGATGAATGCTCCAGTTAAAGTGATCGGCGTACCTTGGCGGCAGCTCATCGGCTGCTTCGCCTTGTGCATCAATGTACTCGCGCTTGAATGGCTATCGCTGCGGCCTGCCGTTGCGGTGCATCTGGATATCGAAGTTTGGGGGCAAGGTAATGCCTTGTTTGCAGGATATTGCCGCACACCGGGTATCGTCGGTTGCGATCTCGATGGCTTGGCGGAAGCGTTGGGATTGCCAGCGAATTCAGTTCCGGTTGAAGCTGCCACCGGCAAGTTCATTTTCCCCGCTGATTTTCAAGATCTTACCGGTGGTCCCTTCAGAACCCGGAATCCGGGGTTTCAATCGATACAAAATGCGTTATTACCGAATGAGCTGCTCGGTTATCGTGCGTTAGGAAAGTTGAAATACTGGGATCCGGCGCTATCGTCTTGGCGTGATGCGCCGCCGGAGGTGCAAATCCGTTTGTTCGGCGGATTGGAAGCCAGCTCCGAGGTATTACGTGACTACTCGCAATGCGCCGGACAATTGATTTGCCTCAGTGAGGGCAGTTTTGGCGCTGACGGCAGCACCGTCTTCTCCGGTACAGGCATTTTGGGCAGTCCCGAGCTGGTCGTTGATATTACGAATACGAACGGCATCCTGCATACCCATTTGAGCTTCTTTCTCGAAAATCAAAGCGGGCAGCCCGGAGGACCCGCCGGCGCGTATCTGATTGAAATGCAATTGCTCTCCAACGCACGGTTTTTTCCCTTAGAGCCATTTCTGATTTTATTCAACGCAGGACTTGAGCCTGCGCAGTTTGCCGCGGCTTTGACAACATTAATCGGTGAACCGGGTGGTGGCGATCCGCTTCCGCAACCGGTTCGGCCGGTATCGATACCCGGCGACGTGGATTTAGACGGGGATGTCGATCGCATCGATGTGGCGTTGATTTTACTCGCCGCGCAGAATAATGAAGCGCTGAAACCCGCAAATTCCGCATTCGATGTCGACAAAGATGGCGTCATCTCCCGTGCCGATGCCTTGCTGGCGAAATCCCTGTGCACATTGCGGCTGTGCATTAGCCCGCTGGAAGCGCCGGCGACTTCGCTGAATGTCGCTGCGATCTTTGATCATCAAACCGGGATGTTGAATTTAAATGATATCAAAGCTGGAACGCAGCACTTCCGTGCACAGTTGCAAGTGCAGGAAGACCAATCCTTGCTGTTAACCACACTGCAAATTGACAAATCGCGGTATGCAAAACCCTCTCAATATGACATTGCCACGGGCATTTTGACGATCCCGGCGGTTTTTATTAACGGGAAGTTTTTTCAGGCAACGTTGCGCGCGATCGATGCCAAAAGATTTCAGGTGATTCAACTGGAAGAAATCAGTGGAATTCTTGAGAAATAAAAGCTTATTAACAACACCAACTAAGGAGTCAGAAAAATGTTCAATAAAATAAAACTATTATTCTTTGCATTCGCGCTCATTTTGATCCTCAAATCCGTCCAGGCGATTGCTGCTGATGATTCGCACGGAGGAGATATTCAGCCGTGGCGGGTCGGCGCGGAAATTTTTGTGAATAGCAGTTTGTTCGAAGCCGATTTCGGCGATCTGAGTGGTGGTCCGTTCGAAACCGACGATCCTGGGGTCGATGTCAATATTACCAAAGGTGCTTTCACGCCCGGCAATTGGTTGCGGTTCCAACCAGTGGGTAAATTGTTCTATTGGAATGGAACACAATGGACTGAAACCATTCCGAATGGCGAAAAAATCAATATGACCGATGCGCTGAACCGCGTGATTTCATTTTCAGGCACGGGTGTCAGCGAAACTGCCGGAGTGATCGGTGAAATCGGCAGTGACGGCGATTTGCATGAACACCTCAGCTTCAAGATGCTCGATGCAACCAATACGCCGAATGGCACCGCCGGCGCGTACCGCATTCAGTTCAAGCTTTTTGAATCGAGAGCGAATAACGACACTTCCGTTTCCGTGGCATCAGCGCCGATCACAATCGTTTTCAATCGCGGCTTGGCGCACGAAAGCTTTGAAACGGCCGTTGCCGCAGCCGGGGATCTTTCCGAAAATGCCGTTTTCGCCTCTGAAAGCGGGATATTGACGATCCAGAGCGTCAAAGCATTGGGGTCCCATTATCAAGTGAAGCTGCAGCTTATCGGTGGTGATAAATTCCAACTGATTGAAGCAAAAGAAATTTCATCTACAAAGTAATCCCGGATCCAGTCGATTCATAGCCGCCCGGAACAGGTCAAACGGGGGTGATTTCATTCTTCCGTGCCGCCCGGGCGCGCAATTTCGTTGCATAGTCCCGCTCTGAGACTCGCGATTGAGAGAATTTGCGCTTGTTTTTCCACGTTGCTCGCTTCGCTTCCTGAAATCCGGAAAATTCTGCGTTGTAAAAAAACATCATCCGGGCAGTGCCATTTCAAGCGCCTGATAGTAACCGGTTTTGCAATGAAGCAATCGCTGCTTTTCCTTCCTGACTGAAAAATTTTTGAAAATTTTTCTGCATAGAAATAATTTGTGTTGTACTATTAGTGCGACAGTAAGATTCATTATCTACTAGATATTGTGGTTTGATGATGACTAATACTAGTCCATTGAATCAATGGATATTTGTCTTTTCTTTGATGAATTATCAGTCAGGAGGGATCCCCGATGCAGCTTGCGACAGAATCAATTCACCTCAAACCAGTTTCCGGAAATCAAAGTTTAATGGATACACCGACATCTAATTCGCCGTATTCCCAGCATCGAGTCATCCGCCGCAATGGCGCGGTGGTGGCGTTTGAGCCGGGTAAAATTTCAGTCGCCATGACCAAGGCGTTCATCGCCGTCGATGGCGGGCAGGGCGCTGCGTCGGTGCGGGTGCGCGAAGTCGTGGCCAGCTTGACCAACGATGTGGTCAATGCGTTGTTGCGGCGTCAGCCTGATAGCGGTACCTTCCATATCGAGGATATTCAAGATCAAGTGGAATTGGCGCTGATGCGCTCCGGTGAACACGATGTGGCGCGTGCCTACGTGTTATACCGCGAAGCGCGGGCGCGCGAGCGCGCCAAGCAGAAGCAAAGCGTCGAAGCGGTCGCGGAAACCTTGACCGTGACCGACAACGGCCAGCGCGTGCCGCTCGACATGGCCAAACTGTCGGCATTGATCGAATCCTCCTGCGCGGGGCTGGGCAATACCGTCGATCCATCGCTGATTCTGAAAGCAACGTTGAAAGATCTGTACGATGGCGTCTCGATCGACGAGGTGCGTAAATCGGTGGTGTTATCGGCGCGCGTGTTGATCGAAAAAGATCCGGCGTATAGCTATGTCACCGCGCGGCTGCTGCTGAACAATATCCGTTTCGAGGTGCTGGGCGAGGAAGTGTCGCATCAGGCGATGCACACGCAGTATCAGGAGTACTTTCCGGTATTCATCAAACGCGGCATCGAAGCCGAGCTGCTCGATCCGCGGCTGGCGCAATTCGATCTGAAGCGGTTGTCCGAAGCGTTGGAAGCCGACCGCGATCTGCAATTCGATTATCTCGGACTGCAAACGCTGTACGACCGCTATTTCCTGCACATCAAGGAAAGCCGCATCGAACTGCCGCAAGCGTTTTTCATGCGCGTGGCGATGGGATTGGCGCTGAACGAAATCGACCGCGAAGCGCGGGCGATCGAATTTTATCAAGTGTTGTCGAGTTTCGATTTTATGAGCTCAACGCCGACGCTGTTCAATTCCGGCACCTGCCGCTCGCAATTGTCGTCGTGCTATCTCACGACCGTACCGGACGATCTCGACGGCATTTACGAAGCGATCAAGGAAAACGCGTTGCTCGCCAAATACGCCGGCGGTCTCGGCAACGACTGGACGCCGGTGCGGGCGATGGGTGCGCGCATCAAGGGCACCAACGGTAAATCGCAAGGCGTGGTGCCGTTCCTGAAAGTGGTATCGGATACCGCGGTGGCGGTCAATCAAGGCGGCAAGCGCAAGGGCGCGGTATGCGCGTACCTGGAATGCTGGCATCTGGATATCGAGGAATTCCTGGAATTGCGCAAAAATACTGGTGACGACCGCCGCCGCACGCACGACATGAATACCGCGACCTGGATTCCCGATCTGTTCATGAAGCGCGTGATGGAAGGCGGCGACTGGACACTGTTCTCGCCGTCGGATGTGCCGGATTTGCATGAAAAATTCGGCCAGCAATTCGAGCAGGCGTACCTGGGGTATGAAGCCAAAATCGACCGCGGTGAACTGACGCTGTACAAAAAAATTCCAGCAGTGCAGTTGTGGCGCAAGATGCTGAGCATGTTGTTCGAAACCGGGCATCCGTGGATCACGTTCAAGGATCCGTGCAACGTGCGCTCGCCGCAGAATCATGTCGGCGTAGTCCACAGTTCCAATCTGTGCACCGAAATCACGCTGAACACCAACGACAAGGAAATTGCCGTGTGCAACCTCGGTTCGGTCAATTTGCTGGCGCACCTGAAAGATGGCATGCTCGATCTGGATAAACTGAAACGGACCGTGCGTATTGCGATGCGCATGCTCGACAATGTCGTCGACATCAATTTCTATGCCGTATCCAAAGCGCGTAACGCCAACCTGAAACACCGTCCGGTCGGCATGGGCATCATGGGATTCCAGGATTGCCTGCATCAACTGGGCATTCCGTACAGCTCGCAAGAAGCGGTGGAATTCGCCGACCGTTCGATGGAAGCGGTGGCGTATCACGCCTACTGGGCATCGACCGAACTGGCGGAAGAGCGCGGTTGCTACAGCAGCTACAAAGGCAGTCTGTGGGATCGTGGCATCCTGCCGCACGACACCTTGGCGATTCTGCAGCAGGAACGCGGCGGTTATGTCGAAGCGGATTTGTCGGCGACGCTCGATTGGGACGCGTTGCGCCAGCGCATCAAACAGCACGGCATGCGCAATTCCAATTGCCTGGCGATCGCGCCGACCGCGACGATTTCCAACATTGTCGGCGTGTCCGCGAGCATCGAGCCGACCTATCAAAACCTGTACGTCAAATCGAATTTGTCCGGCGAATTTACCATTGCCAACAAATCGCTGGTCAACGATCTGAAAAAACTCAATTTGTGGGATGAAGTGATGATCGCCGACCTGAAATATTTCGACGGCGCGATCAGCAAAATCGACCGCATCCCGGATCATATCCGCACGCTGTACGC
Organism: Nitrosomonas limosa; assembly: GCF_054188085.1. NCBI lineage: Bacteria > Pseudomonadati > Pseudomonadota > Betaproteobacteria > Nitrosomonadales > Nitrosomonadaceae > Nitrosomonas > Nitrosomonas limosa. Next base: position 265,912 of record NZ_CM135180.1, read on the forward strand.
GACCGCGTTTGAGATCGATCCGCGCTGGCTGATCGAGGCGGGCGCGCGGCGGCAGAAATGGATCGACCAGTCGCAATCGCTGAATATTTACATGGCGGGCGTATCCGGCAAGAAACTCGACGACACCTACAAACTGGCGTGGCTGCGCGGGCTGAAAACGACTTATTACCTGCGTTCGCTGGGAGCGACCGGCACGGAAAAATCGACGGTGCGTGCCGGTTCGCTGAACGCGGTGCCTGCTGACGGCGGCATGGTGAAAGCCGCAGTGGAAGTCTCGACGGTTGAAATCAAATACTGCGCCATAGACGATGAGAGCTGCGAATCGTGCCAATAATTCGAAACACCGATTAATGACCTGTGCAAGCGATTTGCTGCGTTGGGTGGTGCTCGGAAACTCGCCTATCTTGCGATATGTCTCGTTTCCTGCGCTCCACCCGCCTTGCAACTCATCTTGCTCGGCAAATTACTCAGTGTTTCTTCTACAACATAAAAAAAGGAGTTCACCATGTTGACATTTGAAGACGAACCGCAACAACCGCAAACACCGCCGCTCAATACCATGCCACATACCGCCATGCCGCGCACCGCGCAGCATGATTTCGAATTGCCGCTGCAAACATCGCCGCGAGACGACCGGGATCACAGCGCCGCACCTCGGCAACCGGACGATCAGGACGTTGCCGGCAGCGAAAGCCGCCGCATTTCGGTGGAAGACAAGCAAATCATCAATTGCCAGGCGGATGTCAATCAACTGGTGCCGTTCAAATACAAATGGGCGTGGGACAAATACCTGGCCGCCTGCGCCAACCACTGGATGCCGCAGGAAATCAGCATGAGCCGCGACATCGCGTTGTGGAAAGACCCGAACGGCCTGACCGAGGACGAACGCCGTCTGGTCAAGCGCAACCTCGGCTTCTTCGTCACCGCCGATTCATTGGCGGCGAATAACATCGTGCTCGGCACCTACCGTCACATCACCAACCCGGAATGCCGTCAATATTTGCTGCGCCAGGCGTTCGAGGAAGCGATCCACACCCATGCGTATCAATACATCGTCGAATCGCTCGGGCTGGACGAAGGCGAAATTTTCAACGCGTATCATGAAGTACCGTCGATCCGCGACAAGGACGAATTCCTGATTCCGTTCATCGATACCTTGACCAACCCCAACTTTAAAACCGGCACATTGGAAGCCGATCAGGATTTGCTGAAAAGCCTGATCGTGTTCGCCTGCATCATGGAAGGCTTGTTCTTCTACGTTGGTTTTACACAAATTCTGGCATTGGGCCGGCAAAACAAAATGACCGGCGCGGCGGAGCAATACCAATACATCCTGCGCGACGAATCGATGCACTGCAATTTCGGCATCGACGTGATCAACCAGATCAAAATGGAAAACCCGCATTTATGGACCAAGGAATTCCGCGATGAAATCAGCGCGCTGATGCAAAAAGCTGTGGCGCTGGAATACCGCTACGCCGAAGATACCATGCCGCGCGGTGTGCTCGGCATGAACGCGCCGATGTTCAAGGAATACCTGCGCTACATCGCCAACCGCCGCTGCCAGCAAATCGGCCTCGACGCGCTGTACCCGAACGCCAATAACCCGTTCCCGTGGATGTCGGAAATGATCGATCTGAAGAAAGAAAAGAATTTCTTCGAAACCCGCGTGACCGAGTATCAAACGGGGGGGGCGCTGAGCTGGGATTGAGGGTTGTTTTGTAAGATCGCCGTCGATTCAACTTAAGCGATATTTTTTTGGCCTATTAAGATGGCGAGTTTGAGCTTTTGATGAAAATTCAAAAATAGGAGGAAGTAGGTTTCGGAACTGCTAACTGTTTCTGACGAAGTATTTTGATTTGTTAGATTAAGGAGCTGCAATTTGCGGCTATTCGTAAACTTATTACTATCAATTCTATTGAGGGAAAAATGGCATATCGAAACGGAAATTATACTGCCTTTTACGTTACTGAACCGTTCAGTGCTAGCGCGTTGGGCGCCTACGCAACTAAGGATTTTTGTTACTACAACATGCTACGAGCTTGGAAAGGTAATGACTCATCGTTTCCCTTTAATGATTCGCATGATAAGACGTACAACGTACGTGACAACAGCGATTGGGAAACAACGTTGAAACCAAGACTCAGAGAGCGTCTTAGGAATTCAAAAAATATCGTTCTCTTACTTAGCTCAAATACAGCAAACTCAAGGGCGCTCCGAGAAGAAATTGATTACGGAATTAATGATCAAGGACTACCTGTTATCGTTATATATCCGGAGTATGATACTAAGGAGAGTCTTCTACTGAATGACTCGTTAAAACAATCGGTAAAAAACCTCTGGAACAATTTACCTATCTTTAGGGATTCGATGAATAAGGTCCCGACACTCCACATTCCTATCAAAAAGGAAATCATTGAGGCATCTTTGAAGAATAGTGACTTTATGTTATTGACTCGGCACAATAATACTTGAAATTTATGAATCGCCCCCCATCTTGTTGAAATGGAAAAAGACGACGCAAGATATTCGACGCTGGAGCAACTGCATGAACGGCGCAAGCAAGTGGTGCGGTTGCATCGCAAGGGCTACGGCGTGATGCAAATTGTTGAGCTCAGTGGGCTTTCGTATCCGACAGTTCGGTTTGCGATAGATCGGTATGAAGAAGGCGGATTTTCCGCCCTGAAGCCAGGGATGCGAGGCAAGCGTGCTGGTCAAGGGCGGGCACTGACAGAGGAACAGGAACAAGCCATCCGCAAGATCATTTGTGACAAGCGCCCGGAGCAACTGAAGATGGAATTTGCGCTGTGGAATCGGGCGGCGGTCATGCAACTGATAGAGAGGGAGTACAGCATCAAGCTGTCGGTGCGCGGCGTAGGCAACTATCTGTCACGTTGGGGTTTCACTCCCCAGAAGCCGATCAAGAAGGCCTATGAGCAGCGGCCTGAAGCCGTACAAGCCTGGCTCAACGAGCAATACCCGGAAATTGAGAAGCGCGCCAAGGCGGAAGGCGGCGAGATTCACTGGGGCGATGAAACTGCCTTGGTCAATACCGATGTGCGCGGTCGTTGCTATGCTCCGGCAGGCAAGACGCCAGTCACCTACGCGACTGGTGGTGCGCGACAGAAGCTATCGATGATTGCCGCAGTGACGAATCAGGGCAAAACACGCTGGATGATCATCGACGAGGCCTTCAACGCCGACAGGCTGATCGAATTCCTCGAAGCGCTGATCAAGGATGCCGGGAAGAAGGTATTCTTGATTCTCGACAATCTGCGGGTTCATCACAGCAAACAGGTCAAGGCATGGGTCGCTGAACGACAAGACAAAATCGAGCTGTTCTACCTGCCCAGCTATAGCCCGGAACTGAATCCGGAGGAACGCCTCAATGCCGACCTCAAGCATGCCATCGGGACGAAAGTGCCGGTGCGCACCAAGGCCAAACTCAAACTCGCTGCCACCGAACACATGGTTAAACTTGAACAATCACCCGAACGGGTCAAAAGCTTCTTTCAAGATCCGAGGGTCAAATATGCCGCTTGAAACTTCAAACTTAATCTGACCGGATCAATAGCGACCAAGACAACCACGGATTTCTATTGGTACAAGCGATGACAAAGGTTGATTTCTTTGACAGAAGAGTTGTCGAGAACTTCCTCAAGATCACCTGTGGGATAAGCACAGCGTTGTCTCTGTTTGTGCTGTTTTTTGAAATACCAGCAGCATACAAAACCACCTATGGATGGATTTTTATAGGATTGCTGGGATTAATCTATCTAGCGATTTGGGTGTGGTCTAATAATCTTAATAAGATTGATATTAATGTTGAAGGGAGCGAAGTTACAATCAAAGTTGGTGACATTTTTTCGGAGCCTGGGTTAAAAGCAATCGCTTTTAACGAATACTTTGACACCGTGGTAGATAACAAATTAATCGCCGAAAGCTCGCTAAATGGCATATTTATTCAGAAGCATCTTGGTGAGTCTATTTCAGAGCTAGATCGCCATATCGAAAATTATTCTTTTGAGAAAAACGAAAAACTAGATAACAATTCAGAACGAAAAATAGGAAAGAAGTTACGCTATCAGATCGGGACTATTTGCGTATATAAAGATTTTCTTTTGGCCGCATTTGCAAAGTTCGACGATGAAAATAAAGCTGTACTTACAATGCCAGAATATCTTGAGTTTTTGATAAATTTCTGGGACAAGGTAAACAACATATACGCCCAGAAGAGTGTATCCGCGCCGATATTTGGTTCAGGAATTACGCGCATCAAAGGTCACAAGACTATAAGCGATGAAGATCTTCTAAAAATTATGCTCTGGACATTTCGTATTAGCGAAATGCGATTTAAATACCCAGCAAGGCTTACGATTGTGATTCACAAAGACAAGATCGACAAAATTAATCTTCTTGATATTAAGTCTGCGAGAAATGGGGTATAGCTCGTAGGTTGGGGTGAGGTACGAACCCCAACATCAACAAAGCCAATCGTTGGGTTTCATTTCATTCAACCCAACCTACGGGTTGTTGCCATTGAAGATGATGCGGTGCTCGGCGGATGGCGTTTCACTTATCCACCCTACACGCTGGTACGCGTCTCCCGATTTCGGGAAAGTCTTTCAGGTGATTGACTGTATTGAAGATCTGTTCAATAAATTGCTTGGCGTAAAGTATAGAATCCTTGGAAATGTAAGATTGGGAAAAAGGGGTCAGACCCCATAAAAATAAATCATATTTGTGTGTGATGCTCGTCAGCCTATGATACGATTTTATTTTTGGACATTAAATCATGCGAACGACCATTAATATCGATGAACAATTACTAGCTTATGCCAAACTTCAGGCGGTTCAACAGGGATGCACTTTAAAACAGGTTATTGAAGATGCATTGCGTGAGTCTTTTTCCCGACATCATTTGAAACAGGAACCGGTAAAGTTAGAAACAGCCTCGGGTGCCGGTCTCAAGCCGGGTATTGATTTGGATAATAGTCGCAGTTTGAGCGACATTATGGACGATCGTTAATGTTTCTGATGGATGTGAATGTCTTGGTCTATGCCCATCGGGAGGATACGCCGGAACATTCCGCTTATCGCGAATGGTTGGAGTCAGCCATTAATGATACTGTTCCTTATGGTTATTCGGAGTTGGTATTAAGCGGTTTTTTGCGAGTTGTTACGCATCCGAGAATTTTTGAGGTGCCTTCTGCATTGTCCAGTGCGGTTCGTTTCGCAAATCAGGTTAGAGAATCGCAGAATGCAGTTTGTCTTGCGCCCGGGCCGATGCACTGGAAGATATTCTTAGCGTGTATTGAGCAAATTGATGCGAAAGGGAACGATATCCCCGATGCCTATCATGCGGCTTTGGCGATGGAATGGAATTGTGTGTGGGTGACAACAGACAAGGGTTTTAAACGGTTTAAAGGTTTAAAAGTACGCCATCCACTTACTTTGTTTAATACCTGATGCCAAGGAAAAAACGCTTTTATCAGCCTGGAGTACCGGTACATGCGTTCCAACGCGGACATAATAAAGAGCCGGTATTTTTTGATGATCAGGATTATTTGGCTTATTTGCGTTTCCTGAAAGCTGCGGCCGATGATCTGGGGTGTTTGATCCATGCGTATGTGTTGATGACCAATCATGTGCATTTATTGGTAACACCGCAAGCTGAAAATGATATTAGCCTGTTGTTTCAGAAAATTGGGCGTCATTTTGTGCCTTATATCAATAAAACTTATCGCCGTCGAGGAAGTTTGTGGGAAGGGCGGCATAAGGGCAATATTTTAGAATCGGATGCTTATTTTCTGATTTGTATGCGCTATATCGAGATGAATCCAGTGCGCGCTGCAATGGTTGCACACCCTGGGCAGTACCGGTGGTCCAGCTATGCGGCGAATGCGCATGGGGTTGATAATGCCATTCTTCAGCCGCATGCATTGTATCTGGCATTGGGCGAATCTCCCGAGTCCCGTCAAGCTGCTTATCGCGCTGGATTTGATAGTGAAACCCGATTGGATGAACTTGAATTAATCCGCGCTTGCTTACATTCGGGTACACCGCTGGGTCATGATCATTTTAAGAAAAAGATCGAGTCTGTTATCGGCAGCCGTGTTGGTTACAGTAAGCGTGGTAGACCAACAGTGCGTGGATTGAATTAACAAAGAATGGCAAAGTGAAATAAGAGTAGGCATTGTGATTTACAAATCCAAAATGCTTATTCTTTGATGGGGAGCTGGTCTTGCTGTTTATTATCTAATTTTGTTCATATATTAATGTCAATTAATCATTGATATGTTCATATTTATGTATTAATATTGTTGATGATATGGATATATTAATATGAACAAAAACCAATCTTCGCTAGCCAGAAAACAATTGGAAAGACGTCTCGCACCCTTGCGTGAGACAGGGATTGTTGCGCCGCCACGGGGATGGATAAAGGCCATTCGTGAAGCGCTCGGCATGACTGCCCGCCAGCTTGCCGCACGTATGGGTGCTTCCCCTTCACGTATTCCGGTGATTGAAAAAGCGGAAGTGACTGGCGCAACGACGATCAAGACTTTGCGTGAAGCTGCCGAGGCAATGAACTGTACCTTTGTGTATGCCTTCGTGCCGGTAAAACCGCTCGATGATATTCTGCGTGAGCGTGCCATCCAGAAAACGCGCAAAGACATTGCCCGGCTCGATCACACCATGCGGCTGGAAAACCAGGCTTTGCTCAAATCCGATCTCGACGATGAACAGCGGCGCATGGTCGAATTGATCCTATCAGGCTCGTTAAAAGGGTTATGGGAGGATAAGTAGTCGCCCCTGAAAAAGTATCAGACAACAGTTGTTGATCTGGAAAAGCCGCCCGAGGAAACGGCTACCTATCAAAATGCATACCCTTGTAGTTTAAATTTCCATCAAGGAATCCGTTCTCGCCACGGGAAAAAGAGCCAAAAAATGGCCAGCAGCCATTGTTTCAGATTCCAGGCGCAAGCAGCCATCAGCAGGTTGATGCGATCACCGACAGCGCCTTTCAGATAGTTCCTTGCCATTCGATAATCCGACTTCAGGTGACCGATAATGGGTTCAATCGCGGCGCGCCTCCTGCACTGTTTTCGCTTCCTGTCTTTCTGGTACCGGGTATCCTTCTTGAGCGCCTTTCCGGGCAAAATGATCTGGGTTCCATTGACTTCACGTTTGCCGCGGTAGCCGCGATCGCATACGGCCTGCCTGGCAGCTTTCCCTCGCGAAATCTCAACATGTCGCAATATCTCCGGTAATGTATGGCTGTCATGCAGATTCTGTTCGTGACTGACAACCCCGACAATCAGATTGCCTTTTGCGGTACTGGCTATCGATGCCTTGCTGCCGTATTCATATTGTTTGTGGTCTTTTCCCTTGGCGACACAGTACACTTGCGGTTCGTGCAATGAGTAGATCTTGTTTTTATCGTTTTGTTGCTGCCGTAATACTCCCTCATACCGTAGAAAATCCTTTTGGTAGCATTCAAACAAACAGTATTGCGGCAGTTCTCTCCTGAGCTCCCGCATCAGAATACCTGCAATGGTTCTGAGTCGCTTCAACGCTCGTTTCGCTTTCGCTCTTTTCTTCACATGCCGGTAGTGCCGGATATCCAGGCGCAGTGACTTCACTTCTTTGACAAAAGTACGCCGCTGTAAAATACCATGGGATTTGGCAATCTTGTTGAGGCGATTGATAATTTTGATCGCCAGTTTGCTATCCGTTGGGTACGTGATGTTCTTCTCATGCACGGTCGTGTCAATATGAATGACGTCTTCCAGCGCCGATTCCCCATGCAAACCAACGCTCATCCGGAAAATCCGCTCTACGCCTTCCGCGCCTATGCGCTTACGAAAATGTACCAGCTCCGTGCTATGACAAGGCAACTTCTGCTGGAACTCTTTCATGCCGCAAAAAGCCTGGTAATAAGGATTACGCTTCCACTGCAGTACTATCGATTCGTCACTCAAATTCTCTAACTGTTTTAGAATCAATAACCCAACCATCAAACGGATCGGCTTACTCGGTGCTCCTGTCGCTGCTGTGTAATGAACCGAAAATGATTCCTCAAATCCTTGCCACGGTATCGCTGATGCAAGCTTCAGCAATGGATCACCGGGATCAAGCTGCATCAGTAAATCTGTTCCAAACAGATTCGGTTGATGAATCGTACTGCTATTTCTTAGCATTTTTAATCACCATTTCGACCAGAAATACAGCACTATTTTAACATTCCAGGTCGTTATGATCACTAATGAACAGTGTATTTATAACTAATATCAAGTGCTTAGGAATATTTCAGGACCGACTAAGTAGCATTGTCATGCCAGATCCATTATTTATCGATGACGATGATGCGAATACCCCACTGACAGCCGAAGAGCGTGAGCAGCTTATCCCTGCCTATATCACGTTGCGGCACGAACTCAACGAAGCGGAGCAAATCAACATCGGTCAGGCGTTGCGCTGGACTACCGCACTCAAGCGGGATGTGCTTGACCAGAAATTCTTGCGCCAATTGCACAAGCGTATGTTTGGGGATGTGTGGCGTTGGGCAGGGCAATATCGCACCTCAGCCCGCAACATTGGTGTCGATCCCTATCGGATCACAACGGATGTGCATCAAGCCATTGGCGATGCTTGTTACTGGATCGCACATAAAACTTATCCCCCGGATGAAATTGCGGTGCGGTTTAGTCATCGCCTTGTTGCAATCCATCCGTTTCCCAACGGAAACGGACGCTTCTCGCGTCTTATAGGCGATCTTCTCGTCCAGCAGCTTGAACAGGCGCCATTCACATGGGGGCGTGCCAATCTGGTCGATGCCGGAGAAACCCGCGCTCGCTATATTGAAGCCTTACGTGCCGCTGACAATCACGATATAAAGCCACTGCTGCTATTTGCGCGTTCTTAACAGGTCGTTGAAAAACTATCTGCGTTGCCGCTGCGGTGTTAAAAACAGGCTCAAAGTGCTCATTTATTATGCATAAACTGCGCTTTTTCGCCTGTTTTTGCCTTGCATCGGCTACCTCGAAAACGTTTTTCAACGGCCTGTTAACTGTTGGAATGATAAACTCATGGTAATTCAGCGACTCGTTGGTAAACCAGAACCGCAATTTATTCAATGATCATAATTTGATGAGGTAACTATCTATGCAAACCCGTGAAGAACGCGACACCATGGGGCCGGTGCAAGTGCCCGCCAAGGCGTTGTGGGGCGCGCAGACGCAGCGCTCGTTGCAAAATTTCAAGATTTCCGGCGAGCGCATGCCGGTGGCGCTGATTCATGCGCTGGCCCGCGTCAAGCGCGCCGCCGCCAAGGTCAATCACGATCTGGGGTTGCTCAACGCCGCCAGCGCCGCGGCGATCATCGAGGCTGCCGACGAGGTGATCGCCGGCCATTTCGACGATCAATTTCCGCTGGTGGTGTGGCAGACCGGTTCCGGTACGCAGACCAATATGAACGTGAACGAAGTGCTGGCGAACCGGGCGTCGGAGATTCTCGGTGGCGGGCGCGGTGCAGATCGCAAGGTGCACCCGAACGACGAGGTCAACAAGGGCCAATCGTCCAACGATGTGTTCCCGACCGCGATGCATGTTGCGGCGGTGCAGGAGCTGCAGCAGCGGTTGCTGCCGGCGATCCGGCAATTGCGCGAAACGCTGGCGGCGAAAGCGCAAGCGTTCGATGCGATCGTCAAAATCGGCCGTACGCATTTGCAGGATGCGACGCCGTTGACATTGGGGCAGGAATTTTCCGGTTATGTCGCGCAACTCGATCACGGGCTGCGCCACGTCGAAGCGGCCATGCCGCATGTGTGCGAATTGGCATTGGGTGGCACGGCGGTCGGTACCGGTTTGAACGCGCACCCCGAATTCGCCGTGCGCGTCGCCGCCGAATTGTCGCGCCTGACCGGGTTGCCGTTTGTCACCGCGCCGAACAAATTCGAGGCGTTGGCGAGCAACGATGCGCTGGTGCACGCGCACGGCGCGCTGAAAACCTTGGCCGTGTCGTTGATGAAAATCGCCAACGATATCCGCTGGCTGGCATCCGGGCCGCGTTGCGGCATCGGCGAATTGCGCATTCCCGAGAACGAGCCGGGCAGTTCGATCATGCCGGGCAAGGTCAATCCGACGCAGTCGGAAGCGATGACGATGGTGTGCTGCCAGGTCATGGGTAACGATGTCGCGGTCAACATGGGCGGCGCGCTCGGCAATTTCGAATTGAACGTGATGAAACCGCTGATTATCCATAATTTCCTGCAAAGCGTGCGGCTGCTCGCCGATGCCATGGTGAGTTTCAACGAGCATTGCGCAGTGGGTATCGAAGCCAATGTCGAACGTATCGACGCGCTGATGCACAACTCGCTGATGCTGGTGACCGCGTTGAATCCGCATATCGGCTACGACAAGGCTGCTGAAATCGCGAAGAAAGCGCACCGCGAAGGCACGACCTTGAAAGCCGCCGCAATCGCCACCGGCTATGTCACCGCAGAACAGTTCGACGCCTGGGTGGTGCCGGAGCGGATGGTCGGCAAATAACCCTCATTTATGGCACCGCCCTTCAATCCGACCGAACCCGTCACGCACCGCGAGCGTTTCGCGTGGTGCATGTACGATTTTGCCAATTCCGGTTTTACCACGGTGATTCTGACCGCCATTTTCAATGCGTTTTTTGTCGGCGTGATCGCCGCCGGGCAGGGCAGCGGCGACGCCACGCTGCTGTGGACATTGGCGATGGCGGTAGCCAACGGCTTGGTACTGCTCACCGCGCCAGTGATTGGCGCGATCGCCGATTATTCCGGCGCGAAAAAACGTTTTCTGGCGGCGACCACCATCGGTTGCGTGGTCTTTACCGCGCTGTTGTATTTCGCCGGACCCGGTGACATTGCGTTGGCGATGGGGCTGGTGATTCTGGCGACATTCATGTTTTCCAGCGGCGAGAATCTGATCGCGGCATTTTTGCCGGAAATCAGCACGCCGGAGACGATGGGGCGGTTGTCCGGTTACGGCTGGGCGCTCGGTTATTTCGGCGGGCTGCTGTCGCTGGTATTGTGCCTGGCGTATGTCACCTATGCCGAAGCGCAAGGCATGGAAGCCGCCGACTATGTGCCGGTGACCAATTTGATCGTGGCGGTGCTGTTCGGCCTTGCCGCGTTGCCGACGTTGCTGTGGCTGCGCGAGCGCGTCACCGTTTCTGCCAACGTCGATGGCGTTTCACTGATCCGCGCCGGTTTCCAGCGGCTGGGCGCGACCTGGCGTCAGGCGCGGCAACATACCGATTTGTTCCGTTTTCTGGCGTCGTTGACGATTTATTACGCCGGGATTTATATCGTCATCGTGCTGGCCGCGGTGTACGCGCAGGAAGTGATGGGGTTTCAAACCCAAGATACCATTATCCTGATCATGGTAGTCAATATCACCGCCGCGATCGGCGCATTTTTGTTCGGCTATCTGCAAGACCGCATCGGCTCGAAACGCTGCATTGCCGTTACCTTGTTGATCTGGATCGCGGCGATTGTTTGCGCGTATCTCGCCGTCGATGAATTTTTATTCTGGGTTGCCGCCAACTTGATCGGCACCGCATTGGGCGGCGCGCAATCGGCCGGACGTGCGCTGGTCGGGCAATTCACCCCGGAAGGGCGGCAAGGTGAGTTTTTCGGTTTGTGGGGATTGACGACCAAGCTGTCTGCGATGATCGGGCCGCTGACGTATGGCGGTTTGGTTTATCTGCTGGCGGGTGATCACCGCGCAGCGTTGCTCAGCACGTTGGCTTTTTTTGTGATCGGCCTTGCGATCCTTGCGGCTGTCAATGAAAAACGCGGACGGGAAATGGCGAAGGTCGTTTATTGATAAAAACAGAGAGCCGCAAAAGCCATGCGGCTTTTACGATAGTTGGCGGGTAACAGTCGATGTGCGCATGGAATGCATGGCGACCGTTACCCGCAACTTTAGATTTGATCTTAAGGCGCTAGATACTGCTACATTTGAGTTGCTGTGTATCTTTGGCTGGATTCAAATTGTTCAAATCAAGCTTCAACCGGTCTCCAAGCCATCTTGCGAACACCGTATGCGCCGCCAATTCGTCATCTTGGACAGGGTGTATCAATACCGATAGCCCTGATCGTTTTTTGTCGATGATTGCTGCAATCTGATCGATCTCTGTCGCAGGAATATGAATCTCAAACATCGGTTTAGAGTGAGGGCCGATCGGTTGTAATACCAATTCGCCCACGTAAATTAATTGCGGAATCGCACGTATTAATTCATCCCTGACTTTTTGTGCGAGCTCGATTTCATTTTTTGTAAAATAAAGGTGCACGTGAAATTTTTCCATGATCTTATAATTTTTCCTGTCATGTGGATTAATTGAGGCCCACATCTTATTGATCCGGCCAGATTAAGTTTGAAGTTTCAAGCGGCATATTTGACCCTCGGATCTTGAAAGAAGCTTTTGACCCGTTCGGGTGATTGTTCAAGTTTAACCATGTGTTCGGTGGCAGCGAGTTTGAGTTTGGCCTTGGTGCGCACCGGCACTTTCGTCCCGATGGCATGCTTGAGGTCGGCATTGAGGCGTTCCTCCGGATTCAGTTCCGGGCTATAGCTGGGCAGGTAGAACAGCTCGATTTTGTCTTGTCGTTCAGCGACCCATGCCTTGACCTGTTTGCTGTGATGAACCCGCAGATTGTCGAGAATCAAGAATACCTTCTTCCCGGCATCCTTGATCAGCGCTTCGAGGAATTCGATCAGCCTGTCGGCGTTGAAGGCCTCGTCGATGATCATCCAGCGTGTTTTGCCCTGATTCGTCACTGCGGCAATCATCGATAGCTTCTGTCGCGCACCACCAGTCGCGTAGGTGACTGGCGTCTTGCCTGCCGGAGCATAGCAACGACCGCGCACATCGGTATTGACCAAGGCAGTTTCATCGCCCCAGTGAATCTCGCCGCCTTCCGCCTTGGCGCGCTTCTCAATTTCCGGGTATTGCTCGTTGAGCCAGGCTTGTACGGCTTCAGGCCGCTGCTCATAGGCCTTCTTGATCGGCTTCTGGGGAGTGAAACCCCAACGTGACAGATAGTTGCCTACGCCGCGCACCGACAGCTTGATGCTGTACTCCCTCTCTATCAGTTGCATGACCGCCGCCCGATTCCACAGCGCAAATTCCATCTTCAGTTGCTCCGGGCGCTTGTCACAAATGATCTTGCGGATGGCTTGTTCCTGTTCCTCTGTCAGTGCCCGCCCTTGACCAGCACGCTTGCCTCGCATCCCTGGCTTCAGGGCGGAAAATCCGCCTTCTTCATACCGATCTATCGCAAACCGAACTGTCGGATACGAAAGCCCACTGAGCTCAACAATTTGCATCACGCCGTAGCCCTTGCGATGCAACCGCACCACTTGCTTGCGCCGTTCATGCAGTTGCTCCAGCGTCGAATATCTTGCGTCGTCTTTTTCCATTTCAACAAGATGGGGGGCGATTCATAAATTTCAAGTATTATTGTGCCGAGTCAATAGATCTGCAATTAGAACTAAGATTCACTGCAATACTACTCCGTAATGACAGTACTTGTCTCACATCTATATCTTTGAACATTATAGGAAAAGATCACTTTTTTTATGAAAGACAATCACATTTATCCGATTGTTGATAATTAGGATGAAGTAAAAAAAGTGTTACGGCTTAATGGTGAAAAACATTTTGTCGGACAATTCTTTATTATCCGAGGTGATTAACGCATAACCGTGTAGGATTACGCTGGTTTGCAGATGCTTTGGTGGGTGCCGATTCGTGTTTTTTATGCTGCTGGGAAAAGCAGAAATTCCGGATTAACCGGTAAGCCAGCGCGCTCTGACGTCGTCGCGATTGAGCGCCAGCCACTGTAACGCGATGATGGCGCTGGCGGCGGTGATTTTTTCGGATTTCAGGAGTGCCATCGCGGTATCAAAGGTGACGACATGCACTTTGATGTCTTCGCCTTCTTCAGTGACGCCATGCACGCCATCGGCAGTGGTTGCATCGGTACGGCCGCAAAATAGCGCGATGCGTTCCGTGGTGCCGCCAGGGCTCACGAGGAAATCGTAGAGCGGAATCAGATCGGTGATGATGCAGCCGGATTCTTCGATACTTTCGCGCTTGACCACTGTTTCGGCGGTTTCACCGGTTTCGATCATGCCGGCGACGATTTCCATTAACCAGGGGCCACCGGGCGCATCGATTGCACCAGGGCGGAATTGTTCGATCAACACGATTTCATCCCGGACGGGATCATAGGGCAACACAGCCGCTGCGTGGCCGCGTTCAAACATTTCCCGCGTCAGCAAAGGACTCCACTCACCACTGAAAAGCCGGTGACGGAGGTGGTATTTCTCCAAGCGGAAAAATCCTTGATAACAAACTGTTTTCTCGATAACTTCTACATCTTTTGTCATTGCGGCAATCCTTACGGCGCAGTTTATGTTACGCTGCGTCAGTAAGCGACAATGACATGCCGGATCTGGGTACTAACGCATTCCTAGCGTATCCATGCCGATATCATCATCCTCATCAACTTCGATATCCACATCGGCGCTATCGTCGTAATCATCTTTGACGGTTTCATATTCGTCAATGATTTTTGCGAGCTTTCCGCGTGGAATCTTGTCTTCGACGATCAATTCTTCGTCGTCAGTCAAGTTATCTATGGGATAAAATCCGTCGTCATCGTCAAACGATAGTTCTTTGATCATCATAACCTCCATACAAATTGATTGAAGAGATGTTATTGAATCACACTGCATTGCTACGTAACGGTTAATAAAATATGGTTTTTCCCGGTATTTTCAAGCTTTATTAATAGTAACGGATCTATCAACATCAATCCGTTATATTTGTCACTTAAATTATCATTTTGTTCGTTTTATTGAGATGCAGCAATCATTAAAAAATATTCGTAATATTCTGATTTATGCAACAGTTGTTGGTTTAATTTCGCTGTTGTATTTTTTCTATGCCTACGCGGTTCATCCGATTCCCGAAGAACGCGAGACTTTTCTGACTGAAATTGGCGAAGTATTTGGCAAGTCCGGTTTGGCGTTGTTAATTTTTATCTATTGCCGTACTTTGCTCAAATTGGCGCTCGGACAGGGAAAACTGGCGCAGCGCCTGCTTCCGGATTATGTGCCGCCGGTGGATTCCACGCATTTGAATCGCTTGCTGATTTGGTTGAACCGCACCCATATTTATTTCGGCATCGCGGCGGTGGCGGTGATTCTGCTGCACATTGCGCTGATGGGTTTTTCGCGTTACAGCCATATACTGTTTTTCCCTGCGCTGCTGGGTTTAGTGATCTGGCAAGGCGTTTTCGGGATGTTTTTGACGCTGCGTTATTCGCCGGTGGAGTTGAAGAAGTTTTCCTATTTGGTGCACGCGCAGTTTGTTACCGGTATCGCTATCGGGATTTTTGCACTGTTTGGTCATTTGCTGATCGATGATTGAGCGGCGTATCCCCTGGGATGCTGCACGAAATGCAATCTTCTATTGCGTCGCCGGTCAGACAGTCAGAAGTGGATAATTATCATCTTTCTTCCGGTACAGTGTATGATCTTATGCGCTGCTTTGCTGCAAAGCCCGACGAACAATTAATAAATAATTAATAAGAAAAGAAAATTATGCAGGAGCCCGCCAATATAAAGATCCTGATTTTGGACGATGACACGTTCATGCTCAAGTTGTTGACCCGGATGCTTGCAAAATTAGGTTATTCCGCAGTCATGACCTGTGACAACGGTTCCGATGCATTAAGGAAAATCGATCAGATCGATACGCGGCCGGATTTGATTTTGCTTGATTTGAATATGCCGGATATGGATGGTATCGAGTTTGTCCGCTATCTGGTTGATCGCGATTATCATGGAAAGCTGATCCTGGTCAGCGGTGAGGACGAGCGGATGCTGCGTACCGCCGAGAAGCTGGTGCAGGCGCATAAAATTCCGATGTTAGGCTATTTGCACAAACCCGTGGATCCGGACAAATTATCGGAATTTCTGCAAAAATGCACCGATAGCACTGCAGATTCACCGTCGCCGGTGGGCAAAACTTATAGCGCTGCGGATATTCGATCAGCCATTACCAATCAGGAATTAGTCAATTACTATCAACCGAAGGTATCGGTTGTCAGCGGTGAAGTGATCGGAGTGGAAACACTGGTGCGCTGGCATCATCCGCAAGATGGAGTCATCACGCCGAACCGGTTTATTCATATCGCCGAAGCGAATAACTTGATCGATGATCTGACACGTCTGGTGCTGACGCAAGCGATTATCCAAGCCGGGAAATGGCATCAAGAAGGGCAAACCCTGCGCGTATCCATCAATGTCACCATGGATAATCTGGCTTCTTTGGATTTTCAAGACATGGTAGTTAATCTGGTCAATGAGAATAATCTGCCGCCGCAAAAAATTGTGATTGAAATCACTGAAAGCCAAGTGATGGGGGCGGATGCGCGCGTACCGCTGGAGATTCTGACTCGCTTGCGGCTGAAACGCTTTCATTTGTCGATCGATGATTTTGGCACAGGCCATTCTTCATTAGCGCAATTGCGGGATATTCCATTCAATGAGCTGAAAATCGATCAAGGATTTGTGCATCGCGCATGGCAGGATGATACTTTGCGCGCGATTTACGATGCCAGTCTGGCGATGGGCAAACAATTGGGGATGGATATCGTGGCTGAAGGCGTGGAAGACCGGAATGACTGGGAGCTTTTACGGCAAACGGGTTGTGATATGGCGCAAGGAAACTTTATTTCCGAACCATTGTTACCTGCTGACCTCCCGATCTGGCAGCAAGCCTGGCATCAACGAGTGCTTGATGAACTGAAAATAGATTCCAAATAACCAGATAACTATCGCTCTGGTCGGATAGAGAACGGCTGATTTGGATTTTTACCGGAAGGCTCTAGGCTAACAGATTGATTCTACCAGCCTAGAGTGGAACCTGAATATTACGAATTACTGCGCAATTATTTAAGTTTGGTTTCTTTGTATTTCACATGCTTCCGAGCAACCGGATCGAATTTCATGATCTCTAATTTTTCTGGTTTTGCTCGTTTATTTTTGGTCGTTGTATAGAAATGACCAGTGCCGGCAGAAGATTCAAGTTTAATTTTTTCACGCATTCCGATGAGTTCCTAACTTGTCAGTGATTATTACGAGTCTTATTAAGCGCATTTGCCTTCAGCACGCAACTTTGCCAACACAACCTCAATGCCGTTTTTATCGATCGTTCGCAGCGCTGCATTAGTTAACCGCAAGCTTATCCAACGTTTTTCGCTTTCGAGCCAAAATCTGCGCCGTTGCAGATTCGGCAAAAAGCGTCTTTTGGTTTTGTTGTTTGCATGAGATACGTTGTGTCCAGACATCGGTTTTTTACCAGTTACTTCACATACTCGTGCCATGATGATGCACTCTCCAAAATTCTTAAAAGCTTAAATTATATCCTGATTTGGTCGGTTTGCTCAAATTAAATCATGTTCGGCAAATGACAAAGCGGTACCATTACCAATAATGAAATGATCGAGGACTTTGACGTCGATGAATGCCAAGGCTTGTTTGAGTGATTGTGTCAGAATTTTGTCGGCATGGCTCGGTTCGGCTACACCGGAAGGGTGGTTGTGTGCAAAGATGATTGCAGCCGCATTGTGATGGAGCGCGCGTTTTATAATTTCCCGGGGATAAACACTTGTTTGTGTTAATGTTCCGCTGAAAAGCTCTTCGGTAGCGATCGTATGATTTTTGGCATCCAGAAAGATACCAATAAAAACCTCGTGTTGTTTGTTGGCGAGCGTCAGGCGAAGAAAATCTCGCACCAACGCGGGCGAACTCATGGTGTTTCCATTTTTCAATTCTTCACTGAGGGCACGGCGAGCCATTTCCAGAACCGCTTGTAATTGCGTGTACTTTGCAATTCCCATTCCGGGTATCTGGCAAAAATTGGTTTGGCTGGCAGCAAAAATACCGGTTAAATTGCCGAAGTGCGATAGTAATTCTCTTGAGAGATCGACAGCGCTTTTGCCCGTGATACCCGTACGCAAGAAAATGGCTAATAATTCTGCATCTGAAAGCGCGTTAACGCCTCTTTGCAGTAGTTTTTCTCGAGGACGTTCCGATAGGGGCCAATGGGTGATTGCCATAAGTTAGTTTTATGATATTAATATTTCTTAAGGAAGCCTGATTAATCGACTGCACGAGTGAATTGCTTCGTTGCGCGGTACTCACCCCCTCGCCTATCAGATTGATATGTCTCGGTTGTTGCGTTCCGTGCGCCTCGCCCTTCATCACGTTCGTTGAATTAATCAGATGGAATGGACACCGCCCTCCTGACAACGGCATCGCAATGTGCCACAGTTGGCTTTCAATCATCAACTCAAAATTGGAGGGCGGCATCCATGGATAAGATTAGCGTAGTTGGTTTGGATTTGGCAAAGAATGTTTTTCAGGTACATGCTGTTAATGCGCAAGGACGGGTGGTGGAGCGCAAGCAATTGAGGCGAAGCGAGGTACTGTCGTGGTTTGCAAAGATCGAACCTTGCCGGATTGGGCTGGAAGCCTGTGGCGGCATGCATTACTGGGCACGCAAGCTGAACGAACTGGGGCATACGGTGCGGCCGATGGCGGCAAGATTCATCAAACCCTATTTGAAGTCGAACAAATCGGATATGCTCGATGCGGAAGCCATTTGTGAAGCAGTGCAACGCCCGGGAATGCGCTTTGTTTCGGTTAAGTCGGTGCAGCAACAGGCGGTATTGCACTTGCATCATAGCCGGCGGTTATTGGTTGAACAGCGTACCGCGCTAATCAACCACATACGTGGAATGCTGCTGGAGTTTGGTATAGTGATTGCCGTAGGCCCCAGTGCGCTCAGGAAACGACTGCCGGAACTATTGGAAGATACCGGCGATGAGTTGCCGCCGATGTGCCGGGATTTGGCCGCTGTGTTGCGGGATCAATTATCGGCACTCGATGAGCGGATTGCGCTACTGGAGCACAAGATTCAGCAATGGCACGTCAGCAATGAAGCGAGTCAACACTTGGCCGGGATTCCTGGTGTGGGCGTCATAAGCGCTACCGCGATTGCTGCAGCGATAGGTGATGCAAGGGCATTTACCAATGGACGGCAATTTGCCGCTTGGCTAGGACTGGTGCCGCGCCAGGCATCGAGCGGCGGGCGGCAACGTCTGCTGGGAATCAGCAAACGAGGTGATCGTTATCTGCGCACTTTGATGATCCACGGTGCGCGTGCTGTAATCCGGCATTTACGTGCCGGCAACAAGCCGGTAAGCCGCCTGGCAATGCCTGGATTGCGCAATTGCTGGCGCGGTGTCATCCCAATGTCGCAGCAGTGGCGCTGGCTAATCACAATGCCCGGGTAGCTTGGGCATTGCTGGCTAAAAATGAAACCTATCGTGCTGGATACGCTGCTGAAGCATGATGATATGAGCGATTCATAAAAAACAGAAGCATCGTTAACAGGAGGATATTCATTCACGATTGCTTGCATTTATGTGATGGAAAAACAGGTCGGACCGCGGCGGCCAAACCCGGGGAAGCTCTCGAAGCAAACAGACTTCGCCATTCAGATTGGGACCCGCCGGCGAATACACCATAGGGGCTCTGAGCTAAACGCTCTTATCAAAAGCCGAATGTAAGTGTGCAATCGAACCTTGTGTTTCTATACATCAGTGCTTGCAAAACGGGCGGTGTCCATGTAAGCGCTTCCTTAAATTTTATGAAGAGCTGGGAAATTGCCTTTTTTCAGTTAGCGGCACACAATATAGAGAAATTGAACACTTCCGGACGTATTGGTTTTTACGTAATTGATGCCATTTAGAGCATTGATGAACAAAGGTAATTTTATTTCATGACAATTCTGGTTTCCGCCGAATCTGTAAAACATATCGTGTTGGGTGTTACCGGCGGAGTAGCTGCCTATAAAGCCGCTGAATTAGCGCGCCTGCTAACGCAGAGTGGCGTCGAAGTGCAAACGGTTATGACCGAAGCGGCTAGTCAATTTGTAGCTCCGGCAACTTTCCAATCGTTAACCGGGCGGCCGGTTTATACAAGTTTGTGGGAGACCAATGCCAGTTATAACATGGCGCACATCAATCTATCCCGTGACGCCGACATGATCTTGGTGGCCCCTGCAAGCGCTGATTTTATTGCAAAAATTGCCAATGGCTTGGCCGATGATTTGCTCTCGACGCTCTGTTTGGCGCGTGATTGCCAATTGCTGATTGCGCCGGCAATGAACCGCCAAATGTGGGAACACCCGGCGACACAGCGTAATGTAGACCGGCTACGGCGCGATGGTGTGAAAATTCTAGGACCGGCCAGCGGTGAACAAGCGTGTGGCGAGATTGGCATGGGACGGATGCTCGAAGTCAATGAATTGCTGCAAACTGTGCAAGGTTGCTTGCTAGGCAATCAGCTCCTGGCCGGGAAAAAGATTTTGATTACTGCCGGACCGACTTACGAAGCGATTGATGCTGTACGTGGCATCACCAACAAAAGCTCCGGGAAGATGGGGTATGCGGTTGCTCAAGCGGCAGTAGAGGCCGGCGCATCGGTTACGCTGATTTCCGGACAAACTTGCCTGGCACCGCCCGCTGTCGACAAGTTTTTAGCAGTAGTGAGTGCTGACGATATGCTGCAGGCAGTCCAGGCTGAGGTCGCCCAGGCCGATATCTTTATCAGTGTCGCTGCCGTGGCCGATTATCGCCCGGTGAAAACCAGTCAGCAAAAAATAAAAAAATCGGCAAATCATCTGACCCTTGAGTTGCGCGCTAATCCGGATATTTTATTGTGGGTGGCAAATCTTCCAGAGCCGCCATTTTGCGTGGGCTTTGCAGCGGAAACCGATGATCTCGGACAAAATGCCGCAACCAAACGCGCGCAAAAGAAATTGCCTTTATTGGCGGCAAATTTGGCGCAGGAAGCCATCGGTTTTGATGAAAGCGAACTGATTTTGTTCGATGATAGCGGTCAGCATGTGCTGCCCAAAGCTTCCAAAATCGAACAAGCCCGGCTTTTGATAAACCATATTCAGTCACTTTATAACCAGAAACATCAAAAAACATGAAAAAGATCGATATCAAAATTCTTGATCAACGTATACGTGAGCAACTTCCGGCTTATGCGACACCAGGTTCGGCAGGGTTGGATTTGCGCGCCTGCATTGAACAATCGATGACCATCAATCCGGGAGAGACTTGCCTTATTCCAACAGGGATAGCGATGCATCTTGCTGACACCGGGTTAGCTGCTTTGATACTGCCACGTTCCGGGCTTGGGCATAAGCATGGAATTGTTCTAGGTAATCTTGTCGGGTTAATTGATTCCGATTATCAAGGACAAATTCTGGTTTCATGCTGGAACCGGGGAGACACCGCATTCCATCTGAATCCTATGGAACGTATTGCGCAATTAGTCGTGGTTCCGGTTATCCAGGTGGCATTCAATTGTGTCGATGATTTCGACCAAAGCCATCGCGGCGCTGACGGCTTTGGCAGTACGGGCAAGCATTGATGCTCGCCTGCAATGTTGGCAGCTTAATGAAAGCGCGGCAGCATTCCTTTTATTCCACGCATCATTTTGGCCATTCCGCCTTTATTCATCATCTTCATCATTTTTCTGGCTTGTTCAAACTGTGCCAGCAAGCGATTGACTTCCTGGACCGAGACACCCGCTCCGGCAGCGATGCGGCGTTTGCGGGAAGCTTTGAGAATTTCGGGTTTCTCGCGTTCTTGTTTAGTCATGGAGTTAATAATTCCCTCCGTCCGGCTGAGCTGTTTATCGTCCACTTTAATATTCTGTGCAGCTTGACTGAGTTGCGCCGGTAATTTATCCATCAAGGCGTTCATTCCGCCCATGTTACGCATTTGTTGAAACTGCGCTTTGAAATCATCCAAATCAAATGCTTTGCCTGATTTCATTTTTTTCATCAGCTTTTCAGCTTCCTGCTGATCGGCGCTACGCTGCGCTTCTTCAATCAAACCCAGCACATCGCCCATGCCCAGAATGCGTGAAGCCATCCGATCCGGATGGAAGGCTTCCAGGCCGGTCAGTTTTTCTGCGACACCGACAAATTTGATCGGTTTTCCGGTGATATGCTTGACTGATAGAGCGGCGCCACCCCGTGCATCGCCATCCATCTTGGTTAAAACCACGCCTGTCAAAGGTAATGCATCCGAGAATGCTTTAGCGGTGTTGACAGCATCCTGACCCTGCATGGCGTCTACAACAAAAAGCGTTTCAATCGGTTTCAGCAGCGCTTCCAGTTCGCTGATTTCGCGCATCATCGCTTCGTCAATCCCTAGCCG
The DNA here is from genome assembly GCF_054188085.1 of Nitrosomonas limosa. NCBI lineage: Bacteria > Pseudomonadati > Pseudomonadota > Betaproteobacteria > Nitrosomonadales > Nitrosomonadaceae > Nitrosomonas > Nitrosomonas limosa. The sequence continues at coordinate 288,273 of NZ_CM135180.1, forward strand.
GCCTGCGGTATCGACAATCATGACATCATGATGATGCCGGCGTGCATAATCCAGTGCCGCTACGCTAATTTCTCCGGGTTTTTGCCCATCCGCAACAGGAAAGAAATCAGCCCCGATTTGCTTGGAGAGGAGTTCCAGCTGGTGAATGGCGGCTGGCCGATAAATGTCGCAAGATACCAATAATACTTTCTTTTTCTTTTGCTCCATTAACCACTTGGCAAGCTTGCCGCTGCTGGTTGTTTTACCGGCGCCTTGCAATCCTGCCATTAAAATGACGGCGGGAGGAACTGTCGCAAGATTAATATCCGCTTTCTCGCCGCCCATGATGTTCATCAATTCTTGATAAACCACACCGACAAGCGCTTGTCCCGGGGTGAGGCTATTGAGCACTTCGTGTCCGACAGCTTTGTCCTTCACGCGCGCAATGAAATCCTTAACGACCGGTAGTGCAACGTCAGCTTCGAGAAGCGCCAAGCGGACTTCACGCAATGCATCTTGGATATTGCTTTCAGTTAACCGGGCTTCGCCGCGTAAGGTTTTGATAATACCGCTGAATCGGCTGGTTAGATTTTCAAACATAGTGGAGCCTCGTAAAGGTCGAAAATTAGATAACTTAAGAGTGGTTCAAATTTTATCAATATAATGATGGCGAGCTCTTTGAATTTGATTAAGTGCAATGTAGACTAACCAGTTATTTCAATTTAACAAAATTTGAACTTCTGATGACCGGCATTTTAACTTATCTCACTGCTTTTTTGCTTTACATCCTGATCGGATGGTTTTTCTGGAAGAATACTTGGAATCAATCGTTGGAAGCAAAAGAACAAACAGTCAATATTGTCTGGGCGCACTATGGAATGCTCGTGCCGCTGTTGCTGCACGCCGCAACGCTTTATCAATCAATGTTTGTCGGGGGCGGCCTCAGTTTTGGGTTGAGTAACGCAGTTTCGTCGATTGTGTGGTTAACTGCCTTTATTTATTGGTTTTCCGGATTTTCTAAACGGCTGCAAGGAATGCAGACGCTGGTTGCACCGGTTGCCGCTGCTGCTGCGGTTGCAATGCTGTTACCTCTGCTGTTTCCCTCGGTCCGTCCACTTGAGAATACTGAATTACCGGCATTTAAAGCGCATTTACTGGTAGCCATGATGGCTTATAGTCTACTGACGATCGCTGCAATGCACGCCTTATTCATGATTGTGGTGGAGCGGCATTTGCATCATCCTGCAACGCGATCGATATTCAACAACTTGCCGCCGTTGCTGGCAATGGAAAAATTGCTATTTCATATTATCTGGGTTGGTTTCATTTTGCTCACACTGACGCTGATGAGCGGGGTGGTTTTTTCAAAAGAAGTATTTGGACAACCCCTGACTTTTTCGCATAAAACACTTTTCGGATTCATTTCTTGGGGAGTATTCGCGGCTTTGCTGGCTGGCCGGCAGTTTTACGGATGGCGCGGACGGATCGCGATCCGTTGGACCCTGGCCGGCTTTATTACGTTGTTGCTGGCGTATATCGGAAGTAAATTCGTGCTGGAAATTATTCTTAACCGTTACTAGGGAAGCGCTGATTAATTGACTGCGCAAGCGATTTGCAGCGTTGGGTGGTGCTCAAAAACTCGCCTATCGGATTGATATGTCTCGCTTCTTGCGCTCCGTCCGCCTTGCAACTCATCTTGCTCGTTGAATTAATCAGTGTTTCCCTAGGTAACCGGCTGGCTTCCACATGCTTGAGGAAAGACAAACGTTCAAAATGCTTAATGCGCGCGTAAAAAAAATTTTAATTTCTGGTGCGGTTTATTCTGACGACCTCCTTGAGACGCCGGAGATTACGCATTACTTGGGCGAGATGATGTCTGTTATTGACTTGAATGATAAAACGCATGTGCATGTAATCTCCCTCGCTCTCCATGGCGATATCGTCAATATTGGAATCGGCTTTGGCAATCTCGGCTGCGACGTGCGCTAGTACACCTTGTTTATTGGCGGTGGTAACTTTGATACTGGCTTCAAAAGTTTTTACGATGTCTTTACCCCAGGTTACATCCATGAAGTTATCCGAATTTTTTTGACTGCTGGTGACATAGCTGCAATCGAATGTATGGATGATAAGCCCCGAGTCTTTTTTGAAAATTCCAACGATGGTATCGCCGGGGATCGGGCGGCAGCATTTTGCAAATTGAACGGTGACACCTTCTGTGCCAAGTATCGTAATCGGGCCGGCGCTTTGCTGATTGGAAACGGATTCCGGCGATGCCAATCGTTTTGCCACAACAACCGGTAATTGCTTGCCCAAAGCCATTTCAGCAAATAATTCATCTTTGGATTTGACACCACTGTCGCGAACCAGTTTATCCCATTGCACATCGCTGATCGTCTCGGGACTGATGTTAAATGAAAGCAATGCTTGATTTAACATACGCTCACCCAATTTAACCGATTCGTCGTATTGAATCGTTCTAAGGAAATGACGAATGTGCGACCGGGCTCTGCCTGTTGCGACATAACTAAGCCATGCAGGATTCGGCTTTGCGTACGGCGCGGTTACAATCTCAACGCGATCGCCGCTTTTTAACTGTGAACGTAACGGCGCGTTCTCACCGTTGATTTTTGCGGCAACGCAACAATTCCCAACATCCGAATGCACCGCGTAAGCAAAATCCACGGCCGTTGAACCTCGTGGAAGTGTCAAAATTTTTCCTTGCGGCGTGAAGACGAAAACATCGCCGGGAAATAAGTCGATTTTCAAATGTTCCAGGAATTCCAAAGAATCGCTGGATCCGCTGAGCGTTTCCAGCAAACTTTGCAACCATTGATTGGTTTTTGAATGTAGGTCATTGAAATCAATGTCAGAGCTTTTGTATAACCAATGCGAAGCGACGCCGTTTTCAGCTATCCGATGCATTTCAGCGGTACGGATCTGAATTTCGATGGGAATGCCATAAGGTCCCAGCAACGTGCTATGCAGCGATTGATAGCCATTGGCTTTGGGAATCGCGATATAGTCTTTGAATTTTCCGGGTATCGGCTTGTATAGACTGTGCAGCATGCCCAGTGCGATATAGCAGGACGGGATGTCTTTGACAATTACGCGAAAGCCGTAAATATCGAGCACTTCGGAGAAAGATAAATGTTTCTCGACCATTTTCGTGTAAATGCTGTAGAGGTGCTTCTCGCGACCGCTGACTTCCGCTTCCAATCCTGCATCTTTTAGTTTTTGTGTAATGGTTTCGAGAATTTTTCCAACCACTTCCCGTCGATTACCGCGCGCCGATTTCGTTGCTTTTACCAGAACTTTATATCGCAGCGGATAGGAATAACGAAAACCCAGCTCTTGCAGCTCTTGATAAATGGTATTCAAACCAAGACGGTGCGCGATAGGCGCATAAATTTCGAGAGTTTCTCGTGCAATGCTACGCTGTTTCTGCGGAAGCATGACCTCTAATGTGCGCATGTTGTGGAGCCGGTCTGCCAGTTTGATCAGGATCACACGCACATCCCGGGCCATTGCCATCAACATCTTACGGAAATTTTCCGCTTGTGCTTCTTCTTGTGTCTGGAATTCAATTTTGGTGAGTTTGGATACACCATCGACCAGTTCTGCAACCGGCTCTCCGAATCGTTCGCTGATTTCGGCTTTGGAGATATCGGTATCTTCCACGACGTCATGCAGTAATGCGGCTGTTAGTGTCGGCGTATCAAGGTGAAGCGTACTCAGGATCCTTGCGACTGCAACCGGGTGAGAAATATAAGGTTCGCCCGATTTGCGGAACTGTCCGGAATGCGCGCCTTGCCCGAATGAATAGGCGTTGCGGAGCTGGGTGATATCTTCCGGTTTGAGATACTGCGATGTTTCAGAAAATAATAACTCTGCTTCAGGCATGGTGTAATCTGATTGGGGCGTGCATCGGGCAATAACTTTAGCGCGTTTGAATTGCCTTTTGCAAATCGGCTTTCAAGATGCCGATACGTGAAAATTTTTCACGTATCGGAGCAATGGGAAAAAACTGGATTTAACGGCTAATTTTTGGTGTTAAGGATATCGATACCGATTTTTCCTTGAGCCAGTTCACGTAGTGCAATTACTGTGGGTTTATCACGTCCGGCATCAACCAATGGTGCTGAACCGATAGCCAATTGCCTCGCTCGCGTTGTAGCTGTTAATGTCATTTCAAATCGATTCGGAATCATCTTTAAACAATCATCTACCGTAATGCGCGCCATGAGTCTTTTCCTTTGGTGATTAAAAATTGTTGATAAATTTTACTATAGTATGAGTGTAAACATAAATTAAAGCATAAGATGCACTGATTGCCGGTTTAGGCTGAATCTTTCGCGCGGTTGAAAGTGGTGCTTAAAGTTCATCAATCAAATAAATCGACTACATTCTCTATGTGTCAGCTTTCTTGCATTTGACCTGATTCGTCAAATGTTATTTTGGTTCTGTTGCATTCCGGAATAGCAAGTCAGGTAAATTGCCGGATTAATTCAAAGTGATTGATTAACTGCCGCGATTTTCTTAGATGTTCAGATTGTACAATGCTCGCCAAGTCACTGAGCGCTTGTTCAAGAATATCGTTGACGATCACATAATCATATTCGGCAATATGACTGATCTCCTCCCGTGCGGCCGCAAGTCTTTTTTGAATAATTTCCGGATTATCCTGCGCTCTTGTTTTTAGCCGGGTTGCCAGTGCTTCGGCAGAAGGAGGAATAATGAAAATTCCAATGGCTTGCGGAAACAGTTTCCGTATTTGCTGAGCACCCTGGCAATCAATTTCCAGCAAAATATCTTGTCCGGAGGCGATAATTTTATTAACCCAATGCTGAGAAGTGCCATAAAGATTGCCATATACTTCAGCACTTTCGATAAATTCTCCATTGAGCAGCATTTGCTGGAATGTTTCCGCAGTTACAAAATGATAATCGCGGCCATCGATTTCTCCCGGGCGCGGTGGCCGTGTGGTATGCGAAATCGAAAGAGCGAGATTTGGATTCGATTGCAGTAAGGCCCTGACCAAGCTTGTTTTTCCGGTACCGGAAGGTGCGCTTATGATAAATAAACAACCGTTTGGTTTAATCATTTGAGGCGATGTCGTAAACGATCAGTTTCTTGCTTAGTTCGAATTAAATGCGGTAAGCACTTGGCCTTTCAGTGTTCTGATCAACCTTGTCTCCTCGGAAGAAATACCTTCAGGTGCTTCGACATCACGATCTGCATAAAAAAGCCCAATTGGTTTTTGGCGGGTCACTAAAGGCAGAATCATAAAACTGCGTGCTTCGGGCAGTAAATCATTATGCCATTGCGGAACTAACTTACGAATTTTACAAGCATATGCATCAGAAATCAGCAAATCGGCGTTTTTTTTCAGAGCCCCATGAAATAAATCGATCGCGGGTGTGGCCGAAAAATTAAATGCTTTCTGATAAATCATGTTATTTTTTCCCAACGAGCTTCGCGCGCGGTACTGGTTAATTTTAGGATCTAACAAGCAAAGCGCGATAAAGCGGAATCCGAGGCTATTATAATAAGTTTCGAGCACAAGCATAATAAGATCATCAAGTTTATAATGTCCGGAAGCCATGATTTCCGCCACGTCTTGTATTCCGGATAATAGCAACATGGAAGCATTATAGGGTTTACCGCTCGGATATCGTTGAGTAATTTGATGATGATCATTTTCACTCGTTTCGAGTACCAATTCATTCAGTGCATCTTCTTCATTCTCGCGATTAAATTCAGTCGGTGATGAACTCGGGCTGTTCGTTCGTTTTTTTTCTAATGCGAGCAGATCCGTATCCATCAAGAGTGCATAAGTTTCTTCGCTGGCATTAGCTATCAATTGATTCAATTTTGTAGTATCGAGACAAAGCGCTTTGCCAAAACGGTTAAGCAGCTTCTCTTTATAGGCCGGATCGTCAATTTGCATGCATGCCAATACAAGCGGTGCAGTTTTTTCACTGAATTCTGCAGCTTGCTGCATCCACTCGTGTTTGCTTTTTGCCTGATTGAGATTGCCGCCGGGGCGATTTTTTAGAGCTTGGATAATACTGACGGGAATGTTCCAGTTTTCTAGAATATTTTCGGTCAATGTTTCAAGATTGAAACCTAATACTTGCATCGCTGCCTGCCATGGGGTATGTGCGCCCTGCGCTATCAATGCCGTCATTTTTTGATAGTGCTCGGGATCGTAAGCGGCAAGCAATAAGCGGCCAAGATTTTTAAACAATGCAACCACTACGATTTCTTCAGCATCACTAAATTGGCTATGTTTAGCAAGCTCGCGGCTTACCATGCTCGCTGCCAGCGTATGAATCAGCTCGGTTCGAACATGCTCAGCATGCTTTCCTGACAGGCCATCGACAAGCAACATGGCTAAAGCGCAGTTTTTGACAGAATTGAAACCCATCAGAAAAATGGCTTTAGAGACGCTGGTGATAATTTTATTGGAAGAGGATCTGAATGCGACGGAATTGGATAACCGCAGAATCTTTTGTGTCAGTGAAACATCGGATAATACAAAATACGACAATTGACGGATGGATTCATGATCGGAAGATGACAGTTGCACGATACGTGAAATGGAACTGCCCAGCGTCGGAAGATCCGGATCGTTGGCGATGGCTTCGAGTAGATTGTTTTTTATCGTTGCGGTATTTGCGGCGGGTACAGCGGAGTCATTCGTTAAACCATTGGGAGTGAAGGGTGAATGGATTGATCGCATCGTCGTAATATACCTTAATGAGATAACAAGACCGGAAAAGCTGAATCAGTTAATGCGGATAAATAACTCAGAAGTCTAACTATTTAATGTCATTAGATATCGGCATGCCGATCTGGTTATTGATATGAAATGTATATTTCACGTTAAGGATATTGTTAGAGACCTTTGCACGGTTACTACGCGGCACGATAATTGCGTTAAAAATTCGCGAAAAATGCTCATTTACCTCGTGTAAACTCCGCTTTTTCGCAAATTTTTACCTTATTCTCGTACCGCTCATGAAACCGTGCAAAGGTCTCTGTTAAAAAGATAATGTAAGTACCTGCGTTATTCGGAAATCGTAAATGAGTTTTTGCCGGGTCGATATTGGAAAATCTAGAATTATCTCGACGAGATCTGCGGATTCACTCTGTTGCGGGGGCGCGTCATTTATAACTGGATGGAAACCGGAAGTAGCGCCATGGCAGTAATTTTGAGATAACCGGTGCGAACTTCCGGAAAGTCGCACCGTTTTAGAAACGGGCTATGCTCGAAGAAATTTTTCGAATACCAATTAAAATGGATGATGCGAACGTAAATTTGCCGTTATTGCTGTTCTTTGCGTACTTTCTCGATAAGGCCATTCAGAGTTCTAATGGTATCTTGCGGAGTACCCCCCATCCGTCCGCTGGTGATGTATTTGCCATTGACGATTAGCGCGGGAACGCCATTGAGCTCATATTGACGCGTCATTTGTGTAGATTTGGAAACAAGATTCTGCACACTGAAAGATTGGTAGGTATTCTCAAATTTTTTCCTGTCGACACCTTGTTTTTCAACCCAATCGAATAATACCGAGTCGTTATTCAAGTCAATTTTATCGCGATGGATCGCATCGTAAACTTTATCATGCAAAGAACTGGTGATTCCCATTGCCTCGATGGTGTGAAATATTTTTGCAGCCGGAACCCAGTTGGCGCGAAGAATCGCGGGAACATAGCGGAAGCTCACATCCGCAGGGATGTTGGTCAGCCAGTCAGCAAGATGCGGATGCAAACTGTAGCAGTGCGGACAGCCGTACCAAAAAAATTCCAGAACCTCGACCTTGCCAGTATTATCAGTTGGAATCGGCTTGGCAAGAACCGCGTAATCTTTACCTTCAACGACTTCGGCCCGAATACCGGGAACAAAAATAAACGAGAAACTCAACAATACCAAAAAAGCTGAAAAAAACTGGCGTCGCTTCATTTTTACTCCTTCAACAAAGTTTGATAGTCACTGGATAATTGCTATCCGAGGGTTGTATAAAATAAACAGAGTGAAAAAAATTTACCCAATGAATTATTGGACTTTTACAAATTGCGCTTCAATTCCATTTTCTTTTAACGATGCATTGGCGCGATCGACATCCGTCCGGTTGTTAAAGGGGCCGACACGGACCCGGTACCACATGCCTCTCTCCGCCAGGTCGATCGGCTGAACTGTAGCGAACAAACCCAACAATGCCAGTCGTGCTTTTAAGTTTTCTGCTTCATCGTTTTTCCGGAACGATCCAGCTTGCAGAAAAAATTTCTCAGGTGCGGGCGGTGGAGAGGTAGCGGGAGGAACGGCTCGTGGTGGCGCTGGTTCTGCTGGATAAGTACGCGGCTGAATTGCTGCGACTTGCGGTGCAGGTTCCGGTGGTGTTGTTATCGGCGCGGGACGCGGTGGGGCAATTGGCGGCGCAGGTTCAGCGGGCCTTTCGAGTTTAGTGTTTACTTCCGGCGTTTTTACGGTTGCGGGCGGCTCAATCGGTGGTGGTTCCATGGCTGGCCGGTAGCTATGATCGATTTCCGGTTCGTCGATGCCTGGTAATATTTTATAAAAATCGAACTTTGGTTTTTCTTCTGCCAAATGTATCGGTTCTTCTTTTTCTACTTTCTCAGGTTTATCGGGTACTTCTGCAGTGGATTTTTTTTGATTGATTTCTGCTGAACTAGGCGTTTTCTCAGTCGCAAGAAAAGGATTCGGTCCATAGTTAAAATACACCCAAATACCGATGGCGCTGGCAAGACCTAGTGCATAACCCACAAATCCGCCTAAGAATGCCGAGCCACCTTTTTCCGGCGTCGACCGTGCAGTTTTGCGGGATTTGTAATCTCGACTCATGGATATCCTTCAGTATTATTCGGTTACATTTTATCAGGAGCGTTGACACCGAGTAATGTCAAACCGTTAATTAAAACCTGGCGAATGGCTGCGATCAACGCCAAGCGTGCGTTTTGCAATGGAATTTCCGCTACCAGAAAACGTGTGGAATTATAGTAGCTATGAAATTCGCTCGCCAGCTCCCTAAGATAGAAGGCGATAAGGTGTGGCGAGTATTCGCGTGCAGCCATTTCTACAGTATCCGGAAAGTCGATAAGTTTTTGTAATAGCGCCAATTCAAGCGGGTTCGTCAGTATCGTGGTATCCGCGGAGTCCAGTTCGTCTACTTGACCATCCCATTGCGCCAGCACACTGCATACCCGCGCATGTGCGTACTGCACATAATAAACCGGGTTTTCGTTACTTTGCGATTTGGCTAAATCCAGATCAAAATCCAGGTGCTGATCGCTTTTGCGCATGACATAGAAGAAACGAGCCGCATCTTTACCGACTTCCTCGCGTAGTTCCCGTAAAGTGACAAACTCACCTGAGCGCGTCGACATCGGTGCTTTCTTACCGTCACGATAAAGCACCGCGAATTGCACCAAGGCGATTTCAAGTTTTGACGGATCCAGCTCAAGCGCTTGCAAGGCGCCTTTTACCCGTGGAATATAGCCGTGATGATCGGCGCCCCAAATATTAATGACTTGATCGAAGCCGCGTTCAAATTTATTCAGATGGTAGGCAATGTCTGAAGCGAAGTAGGTGAATTGTCCATTCTCGCGTTGCACGACGCGATCTTTTTCATCGCCAAAATCGGTCGAACGAAACCAAATGGCACCATCTTGTTCGTATAGGTATTTTTTGTCCTCAAGCAATTGCATAGTACGTGCAACGGCGCCGTTATCGTATAAAGATTGTTCTGAAAACCACACGTCGAATTCGACGCCGAATTCCATTAAATCGTTGCGGCAATCGCCCAGTTGCTCGGTCAATACAAAATTATGAAAATACGCATAGTCTTGTCCCAGGATTTTTTTGGCATTGGCGATCAGTATATCCAAATGCTCATCGGTAGAGACTACGGTCTCCAATACTTGCGCAGGCAACCCATCCAGCAATAATGCAGGTTGATGGACATAGCGGTTTGCATGCGCCTGGAAAATTAACTGCGCCATGGTGCGCACATAACTGCCCTGATATGCATTTTGCGGGAACGGTATGTGGATATCGTTGAGTTCCAGATACCGCAGCCAGGTTGAAAGCGTCAAAATATCCATTTGACGGCCTGCATCATTCACATAAAACTCACGCGATACGTTGAAACCTGCTGCCGATAGGACATTTGCGAGGCTCGCACCATAAGCGGCGCCACGGCCGTGCCCGACATGCAGGGGGCCGGTCGGGTTCGCGGATACAAATTCCACTTGAATTTTTTTTCCTTGTCCGAAACCGCCGTGACCGTAAGCAGCCTTGCCTTGCAGCACTTGATACACGCATTGCTGCTTGGCAGCATGGCTTAAAAACAAATTGATGAAACCGGCGCCGGCAACTTCCACTTTTTCCAGATGCGGCGATGCGGGGAGGGCGGCAATCAGCAAACCGGCAACTTCGCGGGGATTTTTATGCAGCGATTTGGCCAATTGCATGGCCAGATTGCAGGAATAATCGCCATGACTGGCCTGTTTTGTGCGGGTTAATTCTATTCGCAGCACCGTATCCGTGGATATGATGGTGCGAGCCGCTTGTTCTAAGAGTCCGGAGAAATGGGTTTTGAAATTCGGGTAATCACAAGAAGTCATGGTTAGGAATCAGCGTTATCAGATTTGTACGGCCGGATTTATCGTGTATTGCCGCTATTTTATCAGGTCGCGGAATCAGACCAAAGATTGTTGTCGGTAGGTTTCAAATAAACAGATGCCAGCACTGACCGCGACGTTCAAACTTTCAACCCCGCCGAGCATGGGTATTCGTATCAATTGATCGCAATTTTCCCGTGTCAAACGGCGCATGCCTTTTTCTTCCGAGCCGAATACCCAGGCGACGGCGCCTCGCAACTGAAAATGCGTCAGTTCGTGTTCAGCGTCTTCGGCAGTTCCGTAAATCCACACATCACGCTCCTTTAATTGCTTGAGCGTACGTGCAAGATTGGTGACTGCGATATATGGCACGGTATCGGCCGCGCCGCTGGAGACTTTGTAGACCGTGGGTGTCAAGCCGACTGCCCGGTCTTTAGGAGCAATCACCGCGTGAACACCGAAGGCATCGGCTACCCGCAGGCACGCACCCAAATTATGCGGATCCTGAATGCCGTCGAGTACCAGCAATCGCGCAGGTTCGGTCAAGCTGTCGAGAATATCGTCAAGATCGAAATGCTGGCTTTTCGCATCAACGTTCGCAATCACGCCTTGATGGCGATGACTGCCGGTAATCTCGGTGAGTTTTGAGCTGTCACCCGTGATTATGCGAATTTTGTGGTTTCCGGCGAGTTGCATCAGGCTCCGCGCACGTTGATCATCGCGCGTAGCATCAATGATGATCTCTTTGATACTCCCGGGATTTTGCCGCAAGCGGCTGGTAATGGCATGAAAGCCGAAAATGAAGCGCGTACCTGACACAGTTTGATTAGTTGAGAGTTGGAAACGGCAATTGCGTTATGTCGAGTGATTGCTGGGAGATATTGTAAAGTAAATTCAACCCATTAACCTGACTTCTTTTTTCTGATGCTCGCTTTAGATTGTGATCGCTTCGGTTTTTTCTCGGATTCGATCAACACAAAATCAATTTTACTGGTTTCCAAATCGACACGGACTACTTGTACGCAGACCCGGTCACCCAGCCGGAATTGCTTGCCGCTGCGCTCGCCAAGCAGCATATGCTTTGCAGCATCGAAGTGAAAATAGTCGCTGGGCAGATCGGAAATATGGACCAATCCTTCGACATACACTTCGTCGAGTGCTACGAACAAACCGAAGCCGGTTACGCTACTGATAACGCCATCAAAACACTCGCCGATTTTATCCTGCATGTAAAAACATTTAAGCCAGGCTTCAACGTCCCGCGTGGCATCGTCGGCGCGCCGTTCGGTCATGGAGCAATGCTGCCCCAACGTATGCCAGTCTCCCGGTTGGTAAATCTCGCCCTTCAAAACAGCTTTGATTGCTCGATGAACGAGCAAGTCAGGGTAACGCCTGATCGGCGAAGTAAAATGCGTATAAGCATCATAGGCCAGGCCGAAATGCCCGGTAAGATCCGGGCTATAGATGGCTTGTTGCAAAGAACGCAGCATGACTGTCTGCAACAATTGAGCATCCGGTCTGTCTTGAATTTTGAGCAAGGTTTGCGCGTAGTCTTTGGCACTCGGCTTATTCTTGCCGCCGAGCGGGATACCGAATTCTTTCAAGAAATTGCGTAATGCTTCAATTTTCTCAGGAGACGGGCTTTCGTGAATGCGGTAAAGCGTGGTTTGACCGTTTTTTTGTAGAAAATCAGCGGCGCAAACATTGGCTGCCAGCATGCATTCTTCGATTAAGCGGTGCGCATCGTTACGTTGTACCGGTACGATTTTTTCGATCTTACCTTGGTCGTTGAAAAACATTTGAGTTTCAGTTGTTTCGAAATCAATTGCGCCGCGTTTTTTGCGAGCTTTCAATAGCGCCTTGAAGAGTTTGTCGAGTAATTGCAAATGCGGAAGCAATTCAGCATATTCTTCGGCTTCTAGACCACTGCTGTCGGCCAGCATGGCGGCGACGCGGGTATAGGTCAACCGGGCATGAGACCACATGACGGCAGGATAGAATGTGTATTCGATAATCTCACCGCTCGTCTTAAAGCGGATTTCGCAAACCATGCATAAGCGTTTTTGGTTAGGATTCAGAGAGCATAGTCCATTCGATAAAACTTCCGGAAGCATCGGGATCACCCGCCGCGGAAAGTACACTGAGTTGCCGCGGTTATAGGCCTCCTGGTCGATTACATCGCGTGGTTTGACATAGTGGCTGACATCCGCGATGGCAACGAACAGCCGGTAACCTTTGCCATCTTTCTCGCAATACACAGCGTCGTCGAAATCTTTCGCGGTCTCACCGTCGATTGTAACCAAGGGTAAGTGGCAAAGATCCCGGCGTCCCGACCATTCTTTCTTCAAAACATTTTTTGGAAACTTCGCTGACAGTTTAGCGATTTCCGGTGAAAACTCGTAGGGGAGATCATGCTTGCGCAGCGCGATCTCAATCTCCATTCCCGGCGCGGTGTAATTACCCAGGATTTCAACAATTCTGCCGATCGGTTGCGCGTGCTTGTTGGGTTGCTGGATGATTTCCACCATCACAACCTGGCCGGCTTTGGCTTTTAACGAATGCTCCTTGGCAATCAGAATATCCTGGCTGATGCGCTTATTTTCCGCGACTACAAATAAAATACCGTGATCGATATGCAACCGTCCGACTAATTTTGTATTAGCCGATTCCAATACTTCGACGATTGTAGCTTCGCGCCGGCCGCGCCGGTCCAGACCGATTTCGCGCACGAGAACCCGGTCGCCGTGCAGTGCCTTGTGCATTTCTTTGGCGCTGAGATACAGATCGCCGCTGCCATCGTCCGGAATTAAAAAACCGAAGCCGTCCGCGTGTCCTTGCACCCGGCCTGTAATCAAATCCAGTTTTTCCATTACGCAAATATCGTTTTTGCGGTTACGGAAGATCTGGCCTTCACGCATCATTGCCGCCAGGCGGCGGTCGAACAATGTTTGTTCTTTTTTGTTAATCGACAGTAATTTATAAAGCGTGCGCTCGGCAACCGGAATCCCTTGTTGTTTTAAAATTTGCAGGATATATTCCCGGCTAGGCAAGGGCTCCGGGTAGCGTTCCTTCTCACGTTTGAGAAAAGGATCCAGATCGCGCAATTTCTGCTTCTTGTGATTTGACAAAACAATGATTTCCTATAGAATGACGCGTTTTTCGGCAGCCTATATCCTGGCTGCATCTTGCCCAGATGGCGGAATTGGTAGACGCGCATGGTTCAGGTCCATGTGCCTTCGGGTGTGGAGGTTCGAGTCCTCTTCTGGGCACCATCAATATCATACCAGTAGTTCTATTCTAATCAATCGGCGATCGCCGCGCAGCGTTAATATAAATTTTGCTCTATTCGATAGCGGGTTTTATTGTTTTGCGCTGACAATATCGAACGATACCGATTAAATTCAAGAAAAATATTAGGTTAATGGATCAATGTAATGATAAATTAGGCGAGATCACAATAATTCGGATAAAGCCGGTTAGTAATTACTTGTGATCTTAAATTTGATACAGAACAACTAGAAAAAATTGCTTTGTGTTTATGCAGTTAATCTGCAGAGCGTGGGCGTTACTTTTTGTTTTCTTGATATCAGTCGCAAATCTCATTCAGTTGGCTCGACTACAATAACAAAATGATCGATTCGTGTGATTTGTTTCGCGTTGGCTATCTCATGTTGAATCAGAATGGCCAGATTCAAATAATCAATCCGGTTGCATGCAAGTTTCTTGGGTTCGAGAAAAACGGATTACTGCAGCAAAATTTTTCCTCTTTCATCATGGCAGAGGATAAATTTTTGTGGGATCAATTATGTTCGGATAAAAGCACACACGATCTGAAAGGTAATCTGCAATTGCGATTGCTACGCTGTGATGGTTCTTGTTTTCATTCAAACCTGCACTATCAATTCCAGAAAGATGAGTTGGGTTTAGCGGTTTTTCGCATATTTCTGACTGAAGCCTCTCAACAGAATCCGGATATTGATGTTCGCTGCTCGGCAAGTTCGGAAAACGATTATCTACTCGCTTATTCCCCGGTGATTGTGTACAAATGCGATGTGTTTTCGCCATTTACCGCGCAGTATATTAGTAATAACTTGAGCAAAATTCTTGGATACTCCGCGGAAGAATTTCTGTCCGTACCGGATTTCTGGTCGAGCCGCATTCACCCTGAAGATCGCGATAAAGTATTCGCCAACCTCTCGTTGCTGTTTTTCTCCGGCAGACAGCTCCATGAATACCGGTTTAAACATAAAAATGGCCGATGGAAATGGTTAAGGGATGAGCTCTTTTTGATTACCGGTTCAAACGGTTCACCCGTTGAAATTGTCGGTTATCGAAGCGATATTACCGAGAACCGGGAAAAGGAAGTTGCATTATACGATTCGCGTAATTTGCTTAAAACCATTATTGATACCGTACCGCTGCGAATTTTCTGGAAAGACAAACAATCGCGTTATTTGGGGTGCAACCCTGTGTTCGCCAAGGATGCCGGCGTGAAATTTCCGCAGCAAATCATAGGCAAGAATGACTATGATTTGAGCTGGACTAAAGAACAAGCCGATCATTATCGCGCCGATGATCGGCAAGTGATCGATTCGGGCGTGTCCAAGCTTTATTACGAAGAGCCGCTAAATACACCGGACGGTAATACGATTTGGCTGCAGACTTCAAAAGTGCCGTTGCGTAACACTCACCATGAAGTCTTTGGGGTACTCGGCATTTATCAGGATATCTCAGAACAAAAACAATCCAACGAC
The DNA here is from genome assembly GCF_054188085.1 of Nitrosomonas limosa. Lineage (NCBI taxonomy): Bacteria > Pseudomonadati > Pseudomonadota > Betaproteobacteria > Nitrosomonadales > Nitrosomonadaceae > Nitrosomonas > Nitrosomonas limosa. Next base: position 303,656 of record NZ_CM135180.1, read on the forward strand.
ACCATGCGGCTGGCATCCGCGATTTATCATTATAGTAACGAAGCCATCATGGTATCGGACGAAAATAATCTGATCATGGCGGTCAATCCAGCCTTTACCCGAATGACGGGATATGAACTTAATGAAGTTAAAGGTAAAAATCCAAAGATTTTTAATTCCGGCCGGCATAAAAAATCTTTTTATCAGAAAATGTGGCAAAAGTTGCTTGCCGAGGATCACTGGCAAGGAGAAATTTGGGATCTTCATAAGGATGGCAGTCTGCATGCAAAATGGATGAATATCAGCATCATTCGTCAGGCCGACCAGCGGATCTACTGTTATGTCGCGCAATTTTCAGATATCACTGAAAAAAAGAAACTCGATGAACTATATTTGGCGCAGGCGAATTACGATGATTTAACCAATTTGCCGAACCGGAGCTTGTTCAAGTATCAATTGAATAAGGAAATCAAAAAATCGCGCCGCAACAATTCGCTGTTATCCTTGTTGTTTCTCGATCTGGATCATTTCAAGGATATTAACGATACTTTGGGGCATGCCATTGGCGATAAACTGCTCACGGAAGTATCGTCGCGCATTTTGAAATGCGTGCGAGAGACCGATACCGTAGCGCGCCTGGGGGGTGACGAATTTGCGGTGATACTGCCCGATATCACCAAGCCGCGCATCGAAATGATCGCGCAAAATATCATTGCGGCGCTCAATAAACCATTCATTCTGGATCAAAATAAGGTTGAGCATTTCATTTCGACCAGTATTGGCATCGTGCTGTATCCGGCGGATGGGCTTGACCTGGAAAGCCTCATGAAACATGCCGATCAAGCGATGTATAAGGCGAAACTGGAAGGGCGGAGCCGTTTCTGTTATTTCACGCGCTCAATGCAATTTGAAGCGTATGAAAAAATGACGCTGACTCATCAACTCAGGAGTGCATTGGCCAAAAACGAATTGCAGGTGCACTACCAGCCGATTCTGGATTTATCCAGTAAGCGCATTATTAAGGCCGAAGCGTTACTGCGATGGAATCACGCCAGCCGGGGATTGATCGATTCCTCGATCTTCATTCCCATTGCAGAAGAGAGCGGATTGATCAACGAAATCGGCAATTGGGTATTCATGCAAGCCTGTGCTTTGATTAAGCGTTGGCTCGATGAATTCGGAACCATCATTCAAATCAGTGTCAATGTCTCCCCCATCCAGTTTAAATATTTCAACAAGTACGCCTGGTCGGAGAAACTCAATGAACTCGGGTTGCCGGGGAATTGTATCAATGTTGAAATCACTGAAGGGTTGCTGCTAAAAGATACTTCCGATGTCAAGGATCGTTTGCTGGAATATCGTAATGCCGGTATCGAGGTTTCGATTGATGACTTCGGCACCGGGTTTTCATCGCTTTCCTACCTGAAACGATTTGATATCGACTACCTCAAGATCGATCGCTCGTTCATCAGCAATCTGATTAACAATGAAACCGATCGCGCGTTGGTCGAGGCTATTATCGTCATGGCGCATAAATTGGATATTTATACCATCGCCGAAGGTGTGGAATCGAGAGAGCAGCAGGATTTATTGACTCAATTCGGCTGCGATTATGTACAAGGTTTTTATTATTCTCCCGCCATCCAGACGGACGAATTTGAACGTTTGCTGGTGAATCAGCAGACCTGAATGATCTTGCGCATGAGCGGCAAGATCATTTGTTCAGGGCAGTCTCATCGACAAGAAAGCTTTCCGCTATTTCACTAAACTGGCGTTAGTCAATTCAAAAGTCAGCACCGGTGCATCGGTGATCTGCTGCAGCTCCACGGCATAGGTGATAACTTTTCCGTCTTCGCCGGTAAGATTGATGAACGGTATTTCCAGCTTACCCGTGGCCTGAGTGAAAACTGTCGCATCGTCACGGAAACGTTCAGCCAGCGGTTCAGTTTGTGACACTTCGAATCGAAGCGGCGAGCTCCCGGCGAGCATTTGCATGCGAACGCGGTAAACGGCGTCGCCACCACCGGAAAATCGTGCAGTGACAGCGGGGATATCCACCGCGCTGCCATCAAATCCGGCATTCGGGATCAGTTTGTAAACGGTGCCGGTTTCGCCGAATGGAGTGCCGGTGGTGTTGCCGAGCACGTAGAGTTCGCCGTCGCCGTCCTGTCCGAATCCCATTACCCAAAAACCCGGTTGGGCGCGATCCGTGAGATCCAGCTCAAAGATGGCGCCGCCATCGGTATAAAAGATCCGGCCATCGCCGTTGCCGGTTTTGGAAGCATCGCCGAATACATATTTGCCTTGCAGATCGGTGATGGTGTTGCCGTGATAAACAAATCCGCCGATGATCGCGGTGCCTTCGTCGTGGTCGTACTGCACCACCGGATCTTTAAAATCGCCCGACACCGCTTCATCGGTGACAAATCCGGCACCAGTACCATTCGGGTCAAAACGGAAACTTCCTTCCTTCAATCCCCAGCCATAATTACTGCCTGCCTGAACCAGATTGACTTCCTCGATCGCGTTTTGCCCGACATCGGCTAACACCAATGCGCCGGTTTGCGAATCGAAAGAAAAGCGGAACGGGTTGCGGAAACCGTATGCATAAGTTTCGCGAAGAACGGTCGCTGAACTGACGAAGGGATTGTCGCCCGGAATGCCGTAGCGGCCGTTATCCGAATTCGTTCCCAGCGGATCAATCCGCAGCAAGCTGCCGAGCGGATTAGCTGGATTCTGGCCGTTGCCGTCTACGCCATGGCCGCTCATCGGCGCGCCGGTGAATGTTTGGCCATCGCGATCGTCAGCGCCGCCGCCATCGCCAAAAGCGATATACAGTCTTCCATCCGGACCGAAATTGAGCGCGCCGCCGTTATGATTGAATTGCGGCTGATCGACAGTCAACAGCAAGCGATTGTCCATGGTTGCCGGTTCTGACGTAAAGGCGGTGAAATTCAATTTCCACTCGCGAACGGCGGAACGATGATTCGCCGATCCGCCGGGTGGAATGGTGGAAAAATCGCTATTTGTTGACGCCGGCTCCGAGGTATAGGTATAGACCAGTTCGTTGCTGGCATACTGCGGATGAAATGCGAATCCTAGGAATCCGCGCTCATCGTACGATTCGCTGCCAAAAGCGCCGAGCGGCACCAGCAACGTGGATAAATCGAAAAATAATTTACTGCCATCGGCCAAGTTAATTCGCCACAATTTACCGTTTTGATCGCTGACATATAAATGCTCGGAGTCACCCGGCGCTGAAACGCCCCAGTTCGGCGCGGCCAGACGCGTTGCAACGGGTTTTAAGCGTACGCGGATGGCGCCTTTCCCGATTGCTGCAGGAATCGGGTTATCCAATCGCTTAGCTAAAGCTATGTCATTGGCAGCGGAATCCCGCGCGATGGCCTGGCATGCCAGCCCCAGTAACGCAACAAACACGATCAGTTGAAAGATTTTCATGAGAGACCTCCTGTTGGCAGAATGAGGGTTCGACAGATTGAATCGTGGTACGATTTGCTTATCGCAAATAGGAAGTTTTTATAGCTGTTGTTCCACTGCTAGGTAACACGATAAGCTATTTTGACCGGCATGACAATGCAACCCGCTGCTAGAATGCGAATCGGCGATGATCCGCGGCGTTCATCCGAATCAGTGATCAATCATTTGTTTTATAAGCACTTATTAATTTCATTCGATTGTTATGCGTGTCTATTTATCGTCGACCTTAAACGATCTGCTCCCTGAACGGCAAACGGTCAGGGAGGCATTGGGCGGCGAGTGCGTGGTGGTCGAAAGTTACATCGCCGACGAGCGCAGCGTGCGGGATAGTTGTCTTGCCGATGTGGCTGGTTGCGAGCTGTATATCGGTATCGTCGGGCGGCGTTATGGACACATACCAGACGGAGAAACCCATTCCGTTACCGAACTGGAATATCACCAAGCGGTAGCATGCAATATCCCAACCTTGGTTTTTATCAAAGACGATGACGAGATCAAAGGCAAATTCCACGATGCCGTCACCCAAGAAAATCCGCCGCAGTTAATCGAAGCCTTCCGGCAGCAGATCGCCAGCCGCGCCGCGTTTTTTAAAACGGTGGAAGATTTGAAGGCACGAGTCGTGAAGGCTTTTTTCCATCACCTTCAGCGACATCAAACACCGCAACGAAAACGTATCGAAGGCGAACCGTACCCTGGTTTGCGCGCTTTCAGGATGGAAGAATCCGACCGTTTTTTCGGGCGCGATGTTGAGATCGAGGATTTGATCGAGCGGCTGCTGGCGCGTAACGACCGTTTCATCGCGGTGATCGGACCATCCGGCTCGGGCAAGTCGTCGCTGGTGTATGCCGGATTGATCCCGGCGCTGAGCCAAAGTCATGCCGGTGGTATGCGTTGGCACTCAGTCAGTTTTTCTCCGCGTGAATTGGGTGACGATCCGTTCCTGCCGCTGGCAGCCGCGTTGAGCAAAGCGTTTCCCGGTCACGGCTGGCGTGCGCCGGACCTGTCGCAGCGATTGCGCGCCGATCCGGCCAGCATCGCAGCCATTGCCGAAGAAGCCATACAACTGCAAGGTACAAATGCGCAATTGCTGCTGTTTGCCGACCAGTTTGAAGAATTGTTCGCGGTGAAGGTCGATGCAGCCGTGCGCGATGCGTTCTTTCGATTGCTTGCGGCTGCGGCGGCCAGTCCACGGCTGCGTGTCGTGGTGGCGATGCGTTCCGATTTCTACAGCCAATGGCCGCAGGACGAAGTCAGTGCCGCCTTGCTTCGCAGCGGACATTATTCCGTCGGCACGCCCGGCGCTGCCGCCTTGGAAAAAATGATTGTCGAACCCGCCAAAGTTGCCAGGCTCGCCATTGCGCCGAAGCTGGTGCAACGCATCCTCAGCGATACCGGCATGGCGCCGGGTGCGTTGGCGCTGGCGGAATTCGCGTTGGCGCAGTTGTATGCGCGCAGAGAGGGTAACGAACTCACCGAAGCCGCGTACGATGCGATCGGTGGCATCGCCGGGGCGATTAACGGTCTGGCCGAGGAAGCGGTGACACGCGCGCAACAAACTAACAACCTGGACGAGGAAACCTTTTCGCGCTTGTTTCTCGACATTGCCAGCGTCGAGCAGCGCAACGACGACGGCACCGGATCGCTGACGGTGGTACGCCGCCGGGCGCAGCCGCGCGAGTTATCGCCACCGGCCTTGCAACTGGCGCAGCAGTTGATCGAGCGGCGCATTCTGGTCAGCCGCCAAGATGGCAACGATCAACCGGCGGTCATTGAAGTCGGGCATGAAGCGGTGTTCAGTCACTGGCAACGGTTCAAGGATTGGCACGCACATTATGCTAACGATCTGGCGTTGCGCCGCCAGGCCGAGCAAGCCGCGCGCGAATGGCATCATCAACAGCGCCCGCCGCTATTGCAATGGGGTTGGGAACGGCAAAAACCCGTCATTCTTGCTCTGGCCAACCTGCACCGGCTTGTTGCACCTGCGCTGGATGCGGATTTCAGCGACCCGGCTATCGTTGTTTGGGGTTTGCTGGAACCACGATTAGAGCCAATGCTACGGCAATTTCTCTACCCGGAACCGCTGCGATTGCTCGACGAACTCAATTCCGACGCCACTACCCACCAGCGGCGCGAGGAAATCGGCCTGCGCTTGAATCAAATGGGCGATCCGCGCCGCGGCGTTGGCCTGGATAAGCAGGGATTGCCGGACATTACGTGGATCGATATACCGGCTGGGGAAGTAACGCTGGAAACCGGTGATCATTTTCAATTTGCGGGCTTTCGTATCGCGCGCTACCCGATCACCTGGGCGCAGTACCGCGCGTTTGTCGATGCCAAGGACGGTTATAGCAACAAAAAATGGTGGGGCGGCTTGGAAAAAGGGAAAAAGCCGGGCGATCTTCTGTGGGCGTTTGATAATTATCCGGCGATCAATGTTACCTGCTACGACGCCATAGCGTTCTGCCGCTGGTTGAGCGCGAAGCGCAAACTGACCATCCGGCTGCCGGCGGAATGGGAATGGCAATGGGCTGCCATCGGCAGTACCGGGCAGGATTATCCTTGGGGTGACCAATGGCATCCGGCGCGAGTCAATTGCTATCAGGCAGGCATCGGGCGCACCGTAGCAATTGGATTATATCCGTTGAGTCGCAGCCCATTCGGCGTCGACGATATGGCAGGTAACATTTGGCAATGGTGCCTGAACGATTATGATCAACCTAACGGTATTACCTTAATGAGCGGTCGGTCCCGTGTGGTGCGCGGCGGTTCCTGGCGGGACGTTCCGGGCAACGCGCGCTCGGCGGCGCGCTACGGCTACCATCCGGTCTATCGCTACGGCTCTTTCGGTTTCCGGGTGTTATGTTCGTCCCCCATCGTTGAAATGCTACCCGCTGCGCCGCTGAACGCTGAAAAGCTGATGCGCTGAACACTGAGCGCCGCGTAGCGGCGCTCGCGGCCGGCTGCGGCAACAATACCCCCGGCTGCAGTTGCTTACCGGTTGGTTGCCGGTGTGTTGGAACGCGGTCCGATCAATACGCATTGTCTTTTTTGAAGACGACGAGGACGGTTTTGAAGATGATCCAGAGGTCGAGCCAGATGGACCAGTTTTTGAGGTAATAGAGGTCGTGTTCGATGCGGGCTTTCATTTTTTCGAGGGTTTCGGTTTCGCCGCGCCAGCCGTTGACTTGGGCCCATCCGGTGATGCCGGGTTTGGCTTTGTGGCGCAACATGTAGCCTTTGATGAGTTTGCGGTAGAGCTCGTTATGTGCAACGGCATGGGGGCGGGGGCCGACGATGCTCATTTTGCCTTCGAGCACGTTAAAAAATTGCGGCAATTCGTCCAATGAAGTGCGCCGCAAAAAACCGCCGATTCTGGTGAGTCGCTGGTCGTTTTGCTTGGCTTGCTGGATGTTGGCGCCGTCTTCGGTGACGGTCATGGAGCGGAATTTGTAGACGATGATTTCTTCGCCATTCAAACCATAGCGGCGTTGCTTAAAGATAACCGGGCCGGGGGAGGTGAATTTCACCGCCAAGGCAATGCACAGCATGACCGGGGATATTAGAATCAGGATCAGCAGCGCCAGCACGAAATCGCTGGCGTTTTTCACCACGCCGTCGATGCCGGTGAACGGTGACTCGTTCATGGCGACCACCGGAAGATCGCCGATATATTCGAAGCGCGCTTGCATCAAATCGAAAATATAGATATCCGGCAGAAAATAGATCGACGTGGTGGTATCCGGCAGTTCATCCATCAGTTTCTGGATGCGCGGTTGCGATGCCATCGGCAGGCTGATGAACACCATTTCGATATTGTGTTTTTGAACGTAGGGCACGACATCGGTCAATCCGCCTAATCGCGAACCGAAGCTGTCCGGCCGGGTAACCGGCTCGGTCGATTGCAAATCCGCTTCTTCATCGGCCTGAGGGCCTGCAATATCGGCGATCCGTGAACTGCTGCGCTCATCAAAGAAGCCTTGATAGCTGATCAGCAAGAAAGGCAGATCCGCGATGTGCTTGATGAATTGCAGACTGGTTTCGTTAGCGCCGATAACGACCGCCGATCGTAATTCACCTTTGTTGTAGAGATTGGCAACGATGCTGCGCACGATCAGATGGCTGATAATCAGCATCAACGGCGTAACGGCAAACCAGGTCAATAACACCTGCTTGGAAAACTGGTTGTGAAACTTGGTGGCGTAACCGAGAAATATCAAAATGGCGATAATCACCAGCCAACCCATGATGGTATCGCGCACATACGCAAGCAGCCGCCCTTTGCGCCAATTGCGGTAAATCAGAATACGCTCGTAAATATAGGTGGAAACGAAGAAGGTGATGATCACCAGCACCAGGTAGTAACTGGTAAAGTCTTCGTGATACATCCAGGTGGTTAATATCAGCATGCTCCAGATAATGAAAGGATCGAGCAAATGCTTGAAAAAAGCGACGATGGGTAAATCGTTGACTGTCATTGTCTTCCGTAAGTATATTGCACACCGAGGGTGGCGCCATTGGCGTTAAACCCGCCCAGCGCCTGATCGGTTTTTAAATCCATGTGATAAGCCGTGGCCGTCAGTTGTAATCCGCGGTAAGGCACGTAGGTGAGCCGCATGGTTGCATTGCGGATGGTATTGTTAATACCGAGCGGCAACGCGCTATCGGTTAAAAGCACAAAATTATTAAAATCCCGTGTCTCATAAGAGAAATCTCCTTCCAACCTGACTTTGCGCGAGATATTCCACGAAGGGATAACGCTGACGCCGGTATTAAGGCTATAACTCGCAGTCAGTGCTTGCAAAGCGCCGGTTTCGCGCCAGCCGTTGACTGTCAGTCCAATTTTTTCCGTTGGCTGCCATTGATAAGCCAGCCGGGCGTTAAAGCCGCTGAAATCCCGTTCCGAGAAACTGGCGTTGGTACGCTCCACCCATCCGCCGCGCCAGGTGAAATTGGATTTTCCTGTAACCGCCCAGACCACCCGGCTCATTATCTCTTTCTGATGATAGCTGTTATCTCTGGCGGAACCGTCCGGTGCTCTTACCAATACCGGGAAATCACCAATGGCGTAACGAAAGTCGATACCGACGGTATTGCGATGCGCGGTTATGTAATCGATACCGCCTTCAAACCGATCCTCAGTCCGATTAAGAAAACGGAATATGTTACTGGCATTATTGCTCCCCGTACTCAGATCATAGCGTAAATAATCGGCAGTCAAGCGCCAACTGGGATGAAAGCGCCATGCGCCATTAAAAAACGCTGTTTGTTCGGTACGAATATTTTTTAACCCCGGTTGAAACAAAAATGGCGCTAACGATTGCACATAGCTGGCGCCCATATTACCTTCCAGCCGGTTGCCGAGATACCAGTTCCAGTTGCCGTTGATACTTTTCAGATCATTGTTTATTTGACTGAATCGTTCAAAGCGCGTATGCGTGAAATTCGCATTGGCGGTTAAGCGCTGCCGGCTGATTTGCTTCTCAAACATCATCCCGCCGGTCAGGCGATGGGATATGTCAAACAGGTTGCGCGTCCCCAGTAATGGCTCGGGATCAACTCTGTCGCGAATACGCAACATGTTGTCATCAGCAGTAAAGGTGTAATTGCCATAAGGTTTTAATACCCGGCCTATCACAGAAGCAGAGGCCATCGAACTAGAGAGCAGCACAAGAGATGAATACAATAGGCATAAACCAATGAATCGCAGAGCGCAAACCGGGCTGCGCCTAAAATACCGTTGCATGAATCTGGAATGGGTTTCTATAAATGAGTACCTCATGGATTGGATCTCAGAACTTTCCGTAATCGGATATCAGTGATTCTCGACAGAGCATACCGCTTTTGCTTTACATGTTCTCATAAAACTATTTTATACCAACACTTTTTGCACCTTCTATCTACCCCTTTCGTCTTACTTACAACAGTTTTTACATTAGTTTAATTTTATAAGCTAAATGCTTTCAATAATAAATAACGCGAATAGCGTAGTTAAATTGCATGAATTCATTAAAAAAATAGGTATAATCAAAACTTTTTAAATTTTCTTGACAAATTATGAATAACTATCTCTTTACTTCCGAATCTGTTTCAGAAGGCCATCCCGATAAAGTGGCTGATCAAATTTCCGACGCGGTTCTTGATGCAATTTTAAGTCAGGATGCAAATGCTAGGGTTGCTTGCGAGACATTGTGCAGTACTGGATTAATTGTACTATCCGGGGAAATTACGACGTATGCGTCGGTCGATTACAATATCATTGCACGCGAAACGGTGAAGCGTATCGGTTATACCAGTTCGAACATTGGTTTTGATTCGACGACATGTGCAGTATTAACAGCTTTTAACAAGCAATCGCCAGATATTGCACAAGGGGTCAATCGAACAAAAGAAGAAGAAATGGATCAAGGTGCAGGGGATCAAGGGCTTATGTTTGGTTATGCCTGCGATGAAACACCGCAGTTGATGCCGATGCCAATTTTTTATGCGCACCGATTAGTGGAACGCCAAGCTGAGCTTAGGAAAAAAGGTCAACTACCTTGGTTACGTCCTGACGCAAAATCACAGGTTTCGGTGCGTTACGAAAATGGTAAGCCAAAAAATATAGAAACGGTTGTGATTTCAACCCAACATGATCCTGATATTTCACATCAAGCATTATCAGAAGCAGTAATTGAAGAAATTATTAAGCCAATACTGCCGGCTAATATGATTAGCAGCCAGATTAAATATCTGGTAAATCCTACAGGGCGCTTTGTTGTCGGAGGTCCGATGGGGGATTGCGGTTTAACTGGCCGTAAAATCATCGTCGATAGCTACGGCGGAGCAGCGCACCATGGCGGGGGTGCTTTTTCAGGAAAAGATCCATCCAAAGTTGATCGTTCCGCGACTTATGCAGGCCGCTATGTTGCTAAAAATATTGTGGCTGCAGGAATTGCGAGTAAATGCGAAGTGCAGGTTGCTTACGCAATCGGCGTTGCGAAACCGGTTTCCTTGATGGTCAATACATTCGGAACAGGCAAGATCGCTGACGACAAAATTGTTCAATTGATCGAGAAACATTTCGATTTGCGTCCTCGGGGCATTATTCATGCGCTGAACTTATTGCGTCCTATTTATTCTCAGACTGCGGCATACGGCCACTTTGGCCGTGAACTTCCTGATTTTACTTGGGAGGCTACCGATAAAGCGGCGCAATTGCGTGCCGATGCCGGGCTTTAAACTTTCCCCGATAAGTGCCGTCAACCATCGATCTTATCATTTCCTCTATGCTGAGGAGCGCTGCAACGGTTTTTTCCGTGAGGCTCAGCATAGATGGGGTAAATCACAACTGCGCTCGTTCATATTTTTAGGAGATGACTATGAACGCTGTGCCAAATTCAAATGGCGGTTTTTTTAATGACTTTAAAGTAGCGGATATTTCCCTAGCGGAATGGGGAAGGAAAGAGATTGCGATTGCCGAAACGGAAATGCCGGGATTAATGGCATTACGTAAAGAATACGCGAATCAGAAACCGTTAGCGGGAGCTCGAATCGCGGGCTCATTGCATATGACGATTCAAACAGCGGTGCTCATTGAAACTTTAGTAGCTTTGGGTGCGGAAGTGCGTTGGGCGTCATGCAATATTTTCTCAACACAGGATCATGCTGCGGCTGCCATTGCTGCAAAGAATATTTCAGTATTTGCCTATAAAGGCGAATCTTTGCAAGATTATTGGGAGTATGCGCACAAAATTTTTGAGTGGACCGTTGACGGCCAACCAAGCGGCGCTAATATGATTCTGGATGATGGTGGCGATGCCACGTTATTACTAATTCTAGGTACCAAAGCTGAGAAAAACCCGGCAGTTATCGCTAATCCAGGTAATGAAGAAGAATCTGCATTGTTTGCAGCAATCAAAGCTAAATTAGCTACCAATCCTGATTGGTACTCTAAAAATCTTGCACGAATTCGCGGTGTGACAGAAGAAACCACAACCGGTGTGCATCGATTGTATGAAATGCAAAAGAGCGGAGAACTTCCGTTTCCAGCCATTAACGTCAATGATTCTGTCACAAAATCGAAATTTGATAATCTTTATGGCTGCAGGGAATCGTTGGTGGATGGTATTAAACGTGCAACAGACGTTATGATCGCTGGAAAGATTGCAGTAGTCTGCGGCTATGGCGACGTCGGTAAAGGCTGTGCGCAGTCGCTACGGGGTTTGGGTGCTACTGTCTGGATTACCGAGATTGATCCGATTTGTGCACTACAAGCAGCGATGGAAGGCTATCGTGTAGTAACAATGGACGATGCCTGCAGCCAAGCGGATATTTTTGTAACTGCAACTGGCAATGTTCGAGTAATCACGCACGATCATATGCTGCAAATGAAAGACCAAGCAATTGTTTGCAACATAGGCCACTTTGATTCGGAAATTGATATTGCCTCGGTGCAAAAGTATACGTGGGAAAATATTAAACCACAGGTTGATCACGTCATATTTCCAACCGGCCGCCGTATTATCGTGCTTGCGCAAGGCAGGTTAGTGAATCTAGGTTGTGCGACAGGACATCCGTCTTTTGTGATGTCCAGCTCATTCACCAACCAGGTATTGGCGCAACTTGAGTTGTGGCAGCATGGCGCAAATTATCAGAAGAATGTTTATGTATTGCCAAAACATTTGGATGAAAAAGTTGCAAGATTGCATGTCGGAAAGCTTGGTGTAAAACTGACAGAGTTAACCGATGAACAGGTTAAATATCTGGGATTGAACAAGGAAGGTCCTTATAAACCTGAAATGTATCGTTATTAATAATTAAATATGGCGGGAATTAATTGATCGGATTCGATACGATTAATTCTCGCATCTTAATGATTAGAATTACATGTTAGGTAATTGCATAATCATCGATGACGTTCAATTTTAGCTAAGCCTCTAAATGGAATCACAGAAAAAATTCGCTCCTGCGTTCAGTTTTGAGCTTTTCCCCCCCCAAACTCCCCAAGGGATAGAAAAATTACGATTAACCCGGCAGCAATTGGCAAAGCTTAAGCCGAAATTTTTTTCAGTAACTTTTGGTGCGGGGGGATCAACCAGGGAAAGGACACTGGAAACGGTGCTGGAAATTCATGCCGAAGGCCATAACGTTGCACCCCATTTGTCCTGTATCGGATCGACACGTCAAAATATCCACTCCATCTTAGATAGATACTTCCAAGCGGGGATACGGCAAATTGTTGCCCTACGCGGTGATTTACCTTCCGGTATGGCGCAACCGGGAGAATTTCGATATGCCAGTGAACTGGTTGCTTTTATCCGGGAAGAATTTGGCTCCGCATTTCATATCGATGTGGCAGCTTATCCAGAATATCATCCGCAAGCGCGTTCCGCGCAATTCGATTTCGAGAATTTTAAGCGGAAAATCGAAAATGGTGCTAATTCGGCGATTACACAATACTTTTATAATGCGGACGCATATTATCATTTTGTGGAATCTTGCGAAGCGGCAGGTGTGAATGTACCCATAGTTCCAGGGATAATGCCTATTAATAAATTCTCGCAACTCGTTAGATTCTCGGATTCATGTGGCGCTGAGATCCCTCGATGGGTTCGAAAAAAACTCGAAGGGTATGGCGATGACAGCGAATCCATTCAGGCATTTGGACTCGATATTGTGACCGATCTTTGTGATAGATTGCTTAATGCAGGTGCGCCTGGCCTGCATTTCTATACTCTGAATTCTGCTGATCTAACTTCCATCATCTGGCAGCGGCTGCAACTTTCAAGCCGGGGGCATTAACATCACCAGCCACACGATCCCGTTGCGTTGATTAGAAGCTTGTTTCAATCAAATCAATGAAAATCGAGGCATGTATCTGAAATGATTTTTTTCCTGATTATCTGAGTCGGATATAATGCATGCCATCTTTGTGAAAGTGAAATTTGAATGCATGAGGCTTCGATATGACAGACAAAAAAACAACAGACGATTCTTTGGCGGCAGAAACACCAACTGTGGAAACCGTAATTCCTGATATGTCACCAATGGATGCATGTATTTTGCATGCACGAGAAATCAAAGACACGCAACTCGATAAAATAAAAAGTAAAAACTATGATTTTGCACCGGAATTCCGTGACTTGACCCTTCAGCTCTACTTGTTCGGAGTTATGTGGAAATTTGCTGAGAATTTAGGCAATGTTGAAGATCCACGGGAATTGGCGTTCACAGCACTGCAAACCATGATGATGCAAGATAAACTACAAAAGCAGAAAGCTATCAAGAGAACCGAATTTCTGAAAAAAATGTCGAAACTTGAAGATGATCACGATGCGCTTGCGGTGGCTATCGGTTATGAATCTGAACCAGATGATAATAGTCTTGCTGAGGTTTTTGATCATTATGTTGATGATTTACAAGTTTCGGGCGCGTTTTGGCGTTTGTATGATCGCGGTAAAAAAATTATGTTATATGGCGGGTTAGGCATCGCTTTTGTGGTGATTTGGTTTATTACATTATTCATGCCAGGAAATAGTGCAATAGCTATTCTTGCTGCAGGACTCATTTCAGCCGCGATTTTTGTGATTCCGGTATTCTTGATCGGTGTTTTTATCTATCACACCAAATTGAAAAAAGCCAAACAGGCTAGCTAGTTTTCTGGCCGCCATTCGGAAGTTTTATGTTTGATAATTGACAGAAAGGCGCTTAATAAACAGCAAATTATGGTTATTTTCTTATAAATGAGCACGCAGATAATTGATGGCAAGAAGATAGCCGAGTCAGTTCGGACAGAATGGCGGGCGCGGGTTGAGAAACTGATTCAGTCAGGTATTAAACCCGGGTTGGCTGTCATTATTGTCGGTGATAATCCGGCTTCTGCCATTTATGTGAGAAATAAAGTCAAAGCTTGCAGTGATATTGGCATTTATTCCGAAGTGCATAGCTTCCCGGAGAATGCGGATCAAAATGAGGTTTTGGCATGCATTCAAGCATTGAATAATAATCCCCATATTCATGGAATTTTAGTTCAATTACCATTACCAGCGCACTTTGAAAATAATCGGATAATCACTTCGATCGCGATTGAAAAAGATGTGGATGGTTTTCATTTCTATAATGTTGGCGCTTTAGTAACCGGTAATACCATCTTTTCCCCCTGCACGCCATATGGTGTGATGGTAATGCTGCAACGAAATTTAATTAATGTTGAAGGCCAGCATGCAGTGGTCGTCGGGCGCAGTAATATCGTCGGTAAGCCCATGGCAATGATGCTGTTAGAGCAAGGCGCTACTGTCACTATCTGCTCGTCTAAAACCCGCGATCTTTCCCAATTTACTAGTAATGCGGATATTTTGGTTGTTGCAATCGGGAAGCCTCGTCTAATTACAGCCGGGATGGTAAAGCCCGGTGCAGTCGTAATCGATGTTGGTATCAATCGATTGGCCGATGGGAAGCTATGTGGTGACGTTGACTTCGAGTCTGTCAACGGTACTGCCGGTTATTTATCGCCGGTGCCAGGTGGTGTAGGGCCCATGACAATTACCATGTTGCTTTGCAATACAATATTATCGGCAGAACGTGCTCAGGCCGGCGTTAGGATGAGCTATTCGAAATAACCTTTCAAATATAGTACCTGATTATGGAATTAAACCCGGACATTGATCCGCAAGAAACTCAGGAATGGCTGGATGCGCTGGATTCGGTGATTACGCATGCGGGTGGCGAACGCGCTCATTTTTTGCTGGAAAAATTGATCGAGAAAGCCCGCCGTTCGGGTGCTTATCTGCCTTATAGCGCCACTACCGCTTATATCAATACCATTCCAACCGGAAAAGAAGAACGTTCACCGGGCAA
Organism: Nitrosomonas limosa; assembly: GCF_054188085.1. Taxonomy (NCBI): domain Bacteria; kingdom Pseudomonadati; phylum Pseudomonadota; class Betaproteobacteria; order Nitrosomonadales; family Nitrosomonadaceae; genus Nitrosomonas; species Nitrosomonas limosa. The sequence goes on from NZ_CM135180.1 coordinate 318,968, forward strand.
TAACGCCATTGAACACCGCATCCGCTCGTACGTGCGTTGGAATGCCATGGCGATGGTATTGCGTGCTAACAAAAAAACAAATGTAGGCGGTCATATTGCCAGCTTTGCATCGGCGGCTACCTTATATGATGTCGGTTACAATCATTTTTGGCATGCCCCCTCCGAGGCCCATGGCGGTGACTTGGTTTACGTGCAAGGACATTCTTCCCCAGGTGCCTACGCCTATGCATTTCTTTCTGGAGAACTAAGCCAGGCGCAACTGGATAATTTCCGCCAGGAAGCCGGCGGTAACGGATTATCGTCGTATCCTCACCCGTGGTTAATGCCGACATTCTGGCAATTCCCAACAGTTTCAATGGGATTAGGCCCTTTGATGGCGATTTATCAAGCCCGGTTTATGAAGTATCTCGATAGCCGGGGATTGATCAATCGTACCAAACGCAAGGTCTGGGCTTTTATGGGCGATGGCGAAATGGACGAACCCGAATCGCTCGGTGCTATCCCTCTGGCTTCGCGGGAAAATCTCGATAACCTGATTTTTGTTGTCAATTGCAATCTGCAGCGATTGGATGGTCCTGTCCGTGGTAACAGCAAAATCATTCAGGAATTGGAAGGCGCATTTCGTGGCGCGGGCTGGAATGTCATCAAAGTGATTTGGGGATCTTATTGGGATCCATTGTTGGCGAAAGACACCAAGGGTTTGCTGCAAAAACGCATGATGGAATGCGTCGATGGCGAATACCAAAACTTTAAAGCCCGGGATGGCGCTTATGTGCGCGAACACTTTTTTGGCAAATACCCTGAGCTGCTGGAAATGGTTGCCAATATGTCGGACGATGATATCTGGCGGCTTAATCGTGGCGGACATGATCCTTATAAAGTTTATGCGGCCTATGCAGCGGCTGCCAAACACACGGGTCAGCCAACCGTAATATTAGCTAAAACGATCAAGGGATATGGCATGGGGGAAGCGGGTGAAGCCCAGAACATTACCCATCAGCAGAAAAAAATGGGAACAACCTCGCTCAAAGCGTTCAGGAATCGCTTCGGCTTGGATATACCGGACGACCAGATCGACGAGATACCCTATCTGACTTTTGCCAAGGATTCTCCCGAATTTAAGTATATGCAAGAACGCCGGAATGCGCTGGGCGGGAGTTTTCATCGGCGCAAAACATCAGCGCCCTCGCTTCAAGTGCCGCCGTTATCGGCATTTGAGTCGCTACTCAAAGCCAGCGGCGAAGGCCATGAATCCTCGACGACTATGGCGTATGTGAGGATTCTGAATATCCTGGTTAAGGATAAGCAAATTGGTAAGCATATTGTTCCCATCGTCGCGGATGAGTCGCGTACTTTCGGCATGGAGGGAATGTTCCGGCAACTGGGTATCTGGTCTTCGGTAGGGCAGTTATATACGCCGCAAGACGCCGATCAGTTGATGTATTACAAAGAGGACAAGCATGGACAGATTTTGCAAGAAGGAATCTGCGAGGCCGGTGCCATGTCTTCCTGGATAGCCGCGGCGACATCGTATAGCACGCATGGTATTCAGATGATTCCTTTTTTCATTTTTTATTCGATGTTCGGGTTCCAACGCATCGGTGACCTGGCTTGGGCGGCTGGCGATATGCGCTGCCGCGGTTTTCTGATCGGCGGGACGGCAGGACGTACGACATTAAATGGCGAAGGATTGCAACATGAAGATGGTCACAGTCACGTCGTTGCCTCGACCATTCCGAATTGCGTATCCTACGACCCGGCATTCGCTTATGAATTGGCGGTCATTGTTCAAGACGGTTTACGGCGAATGTATCAAGAACAGCAAGATATTTATTATTACATTACCGTCATGAATGAGAATTACTCGCATCCTGCCATGCCAAGCGGTGCTGAGAAAGACATTCTGAAAGGGATGTATTTGTTCAGGGAAGGCGATAAAGATAATAGCAATCCCTGCGTGCAATTGCTCGGTGCCGGTACCATTTTGCGGGAAGTCATCGCAGCCAGTGAAATTCTCCAATCCGAACACCAGGTCAATGCCGATATCTGGAGTGTTACCAGCTTCAATGAGTTGCGCCGTGAGGCTTTAAGCGTGGCACGATGGAATATGCTCCATCCAACGCAACCTGAACGGTTGTCGCACGTGGGAAATTGCTTGAATGGCCGTTCCGGCCCCGTCATTGCGGCATCGGATTTCATGAAAATATACGCGGATCAGATCCGGGAATTTGTACCGGGAAAATATCGCGTACTGGGTACGGATGGCTTCGGGCGTTCGGATACACGGCAAAAATTGCGGCATTTTTTTGAAGTGGACCGATTCTATATTACCGTGGCAACCCTCAAGGCGCTTGCGGAAGATGGAAAAATTTCCCGGCAGCAAGTGGTCGATGCGATACAAAAATATGGCATTGATCCGGAAAAACCTGATCCGGTGATTAGCTGACGCTATGAAAAACGCAAAAGAATAGCGTTTTTTCATCAAATTCACGATGATCTTAGTTTTAGACGCGTATTTCAAGGATAGCCTGTGGCGGAAATAAAAAAAGTCTTAATTCCTGATATTGGCGATTTTAAAGATGTGCCTATCATCGACATCCTGGTGAAGCCTGGCGATACCGTCAATATGGAAGATTCGCTGGTGACGCTGGAATCTGACAAAGCTACCATCGAGATCCCTTCGCCTCATGCCGGTGTGATTCAGGAAATTTTTGTCAAAGCCGGTGACAAGGTATCCGAAGGGAATGCTATCCTCACTATCGAGATAACCGATGGTACGCAAGCGACTGCTGGCCAACCCGGGGAGGGGGTCGTTTCTCGGCAAGCGGATACTGCTTTATCCGCACCTGGAAACCCACCGGAAGCGGCTCAACAAATTCCCAAACCGCTACCACCGGTCACAACCACTTACCCTGTCGCTTCCAAAGCACATGCCAGTCCGTCGATCCGGCGTTTTGCACGGGAACTTGGCGTGAATCTCGACTGGGTGACGGGCAGTGGCCCTAAACATCGCATACTCAAGGAAGACGTACAAGCATACGTGAAAGCGGAGCTTGCGAAATCCAAGTCAAATGGCAATGGGGTTGCACTTGATTTGCTGCCTTGGCCTCAGGTTAATTTCGCAAAATTTGGCGCCATTGAAATACAGTCTTTGACGCGTATTAAACAAATTTCCGGCGCGAATTTGCATCGAAATTGGGTGATGATTCCTCATGTAACCCAGTTTGATGAAGCGGATATCACGGAATTGGAAGCTTTACGCAAAGAATCGAATGAGAACGCCAAAGCTAATCCTGTGAAATTGACGCTTTTGGCTTTTCTAATGAAAGCTTTGGTTGCACCGCTGAAAAAATTTCCGGAATTTAATGCGTCTTTGGATAAAAATGCCGAAGGTGAACTCAATCTGATCATCAAACATTATTATCATGTTGGTTTTGCAGTTGATACCGCCAATGGCTTGGTTGTGCCGGTGATTAAAGATGTTGATCAGAAAGGAATCATATCGATTGCGGAAGAATTGGCTCGATTATCGTCGCAGGCTCGTGAAGGTAAAATCAAACCTGCCGACATGCAAGGCGCCAGTTTTACCATTTCAAGCCTCGGCGGAATTGGTGGAACGGCGTTCACTCCGATTATCAACGCTCCAGAGGTTGCAATACTAGGGATTTCAAAAGCCAGTATTAAGCCGGTTTTTCGTGATAATCAGTTTATCCCGCGCTTAATGCTGCCATTATCGCTATCGTATGATCATCGTGTCATTGATGGCGCTACCGCAGCAAGGTTTACCACGCATTTGTCGGAAGTGCTGACGGATATGCGTCTGGCTTTACTCTAATGGTTTCTCGCATTGTTTAGATGAAAGGTGCCAATTATCAATAAACTGCCTTTAATCGGCATCTATGGCGGAACATTCGATCCTATGCATTACGGTCATTTGCGGATTGCTGAAGAACTATGCGATACGATCGGTTTCCAGAAAATTTTCTTTGTACCTTCCGGCTTGCCTCGCCTTCGACAGATACCCGCAGCATCCAGAGAGCATCGTGCGGCAATGGTGCGCTTGGCAATCGAGGGTAATCCCAGATTCGAATTGGATACGCGTGAAATCAACCGGACAGGCGTGACGGCAACGGTGCAAACTTTACGTGAATATCAACATGAAGCAAGGACTGATGCCGCATTTTGTTTCATTTTAGGAATTGATGCCTTTATTAAGATTGATCAATGGACTGAATGGCTTGAATTATTCAATCTATGCCATTTTATTATTGTTGCTCGCCCAGGCTTCGCTTCGTTAACGGAAACTCAGCAATTTTCTGATGATGTTCAGCGCGAATATTTATCCCGCCGCGCTGTGAAGGTTTCTGATTTAGCACTTCAATCCAGCGGTTTCATCTATACTGCACAAACCTCGATGCTGGATATATCCGCGTCGCAAATTCGAACATTACTCTCTGCCGGCAAGAGTATTCGCTATCTGCTGCCAGAGGAGGTGTACGACTATATTAAATGCAATCGGTTATATACCTGAACGATATGAATTCTAAAGAACAAATGACAATAGTGATTGATGCGCTGGAAGAAATTAAAGCGCATGATATTGAGGTCATCGACGTCGCCAAAATCACCTCCATGTTTGAATACATTGTTATTGCCAGCGCCGATTCCACCCGGCAAACAAAAGCGCTTGCTAATAATGTGCAGGAAAAAATCAAAGCCGCCGGCGGAAGAATTTACAGCGTGGAAGGCGAACAAACCGGGGAATGGCTATTGGTTGATCTAGGGGATGTAATCGTGCATATCATGCTGCCGGCCATTCGTGATTACTACAACTTAAAGGCTCTATGGTCGGGCCAGGCGGCTGCTTCGCCGGATACCCCGTGATAATTGGTAATCATGAAATTATTCATCATTGCTGTTGGAAATAAACTGCCTGACTGGATCAGCAACGGTTTTAGCGAATATATCAAGCGGTTGCCAAGAGAAATCATGATTAATCTGATCGAAGTCAAGCCTGAGAAACGGACTGCCGGAAAGTCGATCGAACAGCTATTATCGTCGGAATATCAAAGAATTAAAATAGCAATGCCGCCGCATTGCCAAATCAAAGTACTCGATGAACGGGGGCAGCATTGGTCCACCAAAGAATTTGCGCTGGCTTTGCAAGAATGGATGGTTCGAGGCGATCCGGTGGCGTTTGTCATCGGTGGCGCCGATGGTCTTCACCGCGATATCAAAAGTGGCGGTAACGAATTGATTGCGCTATCGAAACTTACTTTGCCGCACGGGCTCGCACGGGTATTGTTGGCAGAACAGCTCTATCGTGCGGTATCGATTATCAAAAATCATCCCTATCATCGGGATTGATTGTCGTCAATTCCAGCGAATCATGAGGAATCCTTTTTATTGTAAGATCCGGGAACCGGTTGATCGCAACCGCCGCTTAATGTTTTTATGATTGTAACTTGCACTCGCTATGTTTCAAGATAATCAAATATACCTTGCTTCCAGAAGCCCCAGAAGACGCGAATTGTTAAGACAAATCGGCGTGAAGTTCAATTTATTGATGATGCGTGAAACAGTCGGCCGCGCCATCGATATCGATGAGCAACCGCTCGATAATGAAGCACCCAAGGATTACATTTACCGGATTACGCGAACAAAAGCCAGTGAAGGCTGGAATAAGGTGTTGCAACGGCGTTTACCCATTTTTCCGGTGTTAGCAGCCGATACCGTTGTGACGATTGACGGTTGTATTATGGGGAAACCGCGCGATAAAGACGATGCCGTGATCATGCTGAAAACCTTGTCCGGGCGTTCGCATCAAGTGATGACAGCGATCGGCGTCGTGGTCAACGACGTTCTGCAAATCAGATTATCGACTTCCACCGTCCGTTTCCGTGAACTCAGTGAAAAGGAAATCCGGAATTTTGTAACCAATCATCATGTGCTGGATAAAGCGGGTGCTTATGCTATTCAAGGCATGGCGGCTGCGTTCATTGTTGAAATTTCCGGCAGTTATAGCGGCATCATGGGGTTGCCGCTCTATGAAACAGCACAATTGCTCGAGGAAGTGGGTGTCACGATCATTTGATCGCGCAAGTAACACACTATAACGATCTGAAATCGTGATTACACTGATTTATTGGATATGATTGATCACTGGCATGAGTAATGAGATTCTGGTAAACATCACGCCGCAAGAAACCCGGGTGGCGATACTCGAACAAGGGGTGACACAGGAATTACATATCGAACGAACCAGCGGTCGGGGCATCGTCGGGAATATCTATAACGGCCGCGTAAGCCGGGTGCTGCCGGGCATGCAATCGGCATTCGTCGATATCGGTCTTGATCGGGCGGCATTCTTGCATGTCGCCGATATCCGCAATTCGATGCAGGAAGGTGATGCAGTCAAGCCGATCGAGAAACTCCTGTACGAAGGCAATTCCATCGTGGTGCAAGTAATCAAAGATGCGATCGGCACCAAAGGAGCGCGGTTATCGACGCAAATCAGCCTGGCCGGGCGGCTGCTGGTCTATTTACCGCAAGAATCCTATATCGGAGTATCGCAGCGGATAGAAGACAACAGCGAACGTGAAGTGCTTCGTGAAAAGCTTCAGAAAATTCTTCCTCCCGGGGAAAAGGGCGGGTACATCATTCGCACCATGGCGGAAACGGCGGATGACGATGATTTACGCGCCGATCTCGAATATTTGCACCGTCTCTGGCACGATATCGAACAGCAATCCATCGTAATCGCAGCGCCGGTATTGCTGTATCAAGACCTGGACCTGAGCCACCGGGTGTTACGCGATTTTGTCGACGACAATACCGATCGCATCCTGGTGGATTCGCGCGAGAATTATCACCGGCTGGTGCGTTTCTCCCGGAATTACATGACCAATATTGCAGAAAGAGTGACGTTATACACCGGCGACCGGCCGTTGTTCGATCTCTACGGCGTAGAAGAAGAAATCGACAAGTCGCTGGCAAAACGCGTCAATTTGAAATCGGGCGGGTATGTCATCATCGACCAGACCGAAGCGCTCACCACGATGGACGTGAATACCGGCGGGTTTGTCGGCGTCCGCAATTTTGACGATACCATTTTTAAAACCAACCTCGAAGCCGCGCAAGTCATCGCAAGACAACTGCGGCTGCGTAACCTCGGCGGCATCATTATCATTGATTTCATCGATATGGATTCCGAAGAGCATCGCAATGCGGTGCTGGCGGAGCTGAAAAAAGCACTGCAAAAAGACCGCACCCGCATCACCATCAACGGATTCAGCGCGCTCGGACTGGTAGAGATGACGCGCAAACGCACCCGCGAAAGCCTCGCGCAAGTGTTGTGCGAAACCTGCCCGACTTGCCAGGGACGCGGAGAGATCCGTACCGCCCAAACCGTCTGTTACGAGATATTGCGAGAACTGTTGCGCGAAGCCAGACAATTCGAAGCCAACGAATTCCGCATCCTGGCATCCCAGCAAGTCATCGACCTGTTTCTCGACGAAGAATCCCAAAGCCTGGCGCAGTTGGGTGACTTCATCGCAAAACCGATCAGCCTGCAAGTCGAAGAATCGTATACCCAAGAACAGTACGATGTTATTTTGATGTAGTGGCTGGCGTTATGCCTGCCATAAAGCTGAAATAAGGGGATCGAGTATCAGTCCGTAAGATGTCGGCAGGTCGGTTTGCCCGGTTTCAGGTTTGGTGAGTGGGGCCATCGCCGCTACTAGGGATTCAATTTCATGACCTTGCAAAATCGCATCTGTTGTAGTTTGAAATTGCTCAATCCGGTGCCTCGAATCAAGATACCAATCGTTGATGATTAATTTATCATTGGTACCGATGATGCTGATTTCTAGGTTATTGCCAATATGCTGGAACCAAATTTGATCCGCATTGATAGTTGGTAAAAAAATCACGCGATCGATAGTGCCCATGACTGAGTCATCTTCAAGAATCGTATCTCTACCATATCCCCTTCCAAAGATATAGGTATCGTTACCTGTTCCTCCTGCAAGTGTATCCTTGCCAATTCCGCCATCCAGCGTATCGTCTCCGATTTCACCGTATAACGTATCTGCGCCGCCATCTCCGAAAAGCATGTCATCCCCGGCCTGGCCCCATAAGACATTAGCAGCTTTACTCCCTGTGATTTCATTACCTTCTGAGTTACCGGTACCAACAGTCGCTGATGCACCGGATAATGTAAGATTTTCTAAGTGGTTTTCAAGCGTATAAGCGACCGATGCGATTACCGTATCATGGCCGCCGGTAAATTCTTCAATTACCGAGTCGTCCGGATGATTGACGATGTAAATATCATCGCCATCGCCACCGTGCATGACATCTGCCCCGTCCTTGCCGTTGAGGGTGTCGTTGCCGGCATTGCCAATCAGTATGTTGTCAGCGCTGTTTCCGGTCAATTCATTATCCAGTTCATTGCCGTTGCCGGTAATTTTCTCACTTCCGGTAAGTATCAGATTTTCAACGTTGCTTGCGAGTGTGTAACTGATGCTTGATCGAATGGTATCGATTCCTTCGAAAGAATGTTCGATCACATTGTCTTCTAAATGGTCGACCCAGTAGATATCGTTTCCGGTTCCGCCTGACATAATGTCGCTGCCTTTCCCGCCATTCAACCGGTCATCTCCGCCCTTACTATCCAGCACATCATTACCGGCGAAACCGCTCAGCATGTCATGACCATTTCCGCCAGTCAGAGTATCCGATTTTGAAGTGCCGCTCAGCGTCAAATTTTGCGCCACGATATTGACCTCGAAAATATCCGATACTGCTAAATTTTCAACATCTTGAGCTGTAATCATTATGCTCAATGTACCGGATGTGGCCGGTGTTCCGCTAAAAGTACGCGTGATTTCATCAAAATGAAGCCAGGCGGGCAATGGATTGCCGTCCGCCAGTAAGGCGTCAAACCTTAGCGTATCACCTTCGGGATCAATGAATGAGGCGGGATCAACCGAAAAATTAAACGCTGTTCCTTCAATAGCGGATTGATCCGGGATAGCAGCGAGTAACACCGGTGCTTGGTTGCTATTCGCCAGTATGGCTTTAACTGTCGCCAGATCCCAGGTTGCACCATTTTCATTGAATTTAATTTGTTCAACGGAAAAGGGCGTAGTGCCATCGTTTTCCAAGTAATTCCGGACAGTGAGGGTATCGTGAGTACCGATGATAGTTAGTATTAGATTATTACCGGAACGACTGAGGCGTATATCATCGGGGAGAATTCTGTAATCCAGTAGAATCGTATCCACCTTACCGGCGTCCGTGTCATAGCTGTTAACTGTATCGTGACCGGAATTCTTGCTGAACAAGTAGACATCATTACCACTGCCGCCTGTTAGAGAATCATTACCGGTGCCGCCATTCAGTACATCATCACCACCGTTGCCATCCAGCGTATCGTTTCCACCTTCGCCATAAATCACGTCATTTTTATTCTGGCCGGCGATGCTATTATCGGTATCTTGCGGATTGAGTGCCGACACCGGTGTTGCAAGTGCAAGCAGTTCCGGTAATGTGAATACCGCATCGTCATCAAACTGTATACGTTCAAGCCCCATACCCGGCAAATCAGTCGAGTTCGGCAAAACGATTTCGACGCCACCGCCCGCCCACGACATGATAAGAGTGGCGTGCATTGTTTGGCTGTACAATGCGTCGGCAAATTCATCAGCGGCACCTTGCCAGTAATCACGCGCTCCCTCGACTACACGTTGCCCCCAAGTAAAGTCGATATGATCCGGATCAACACCGAATAATTGCAGAGTATCCTGTGCAATCGGACGTGACTCGAGCCGGTTGCTCAAATATAGATAAGAATCGAAGGTGTCGGCGCCGGTGTTTTTGATTTGCCATAATTGCGTTCCGGAATCCCAAATGGTATCGACACCGGGTTCTTCTGCAAATACCACATAAGTATCCTGGCTGAATCGGCCATCGAGGTAATCGCTACCGTCGCCACCAATTAAGGTATCTCTCGCGTTGTTCCCATACAATTTATCGTTTCCTGAGTTACCGTAGAGAAACCCGCCAAGATTTTGTGCTATATCGGCAAAATAAAACACTTCATCATTGAGCCGAATTTTTCCGGAAGCATAAAGGGTATCGTTTCCATCACCGCCGTCGATCAGAGAGATTTCACTTCCGCGGATCAAGTCGCTCTGGCCGCTACCGTCATTAGACCGATAGTGATTTCCTTTCTTAAAACCCTCGATGATATTATCCCCGGCGCCTCCCTCAATACGCTCAATTTGCATATCAATCGTGCCAGTTGTTTGCAAAAAGCTCCGAATCGCATCGGGTGTTTCCGGAAGCCGGTTGTCAGTAATAAAGCCTATCAAGGTTTCACCGTCATAAACAGGACGCATGCCGTTGATGCTTGTGACGCCTATCGGCAGACCTTGATTATTGGTGATTCGATGCCATTCGTGAATCGAAATGAATTGCTGCTCGAATGGTGGTAGTTCTTCCGGAGTCTCCGGGGGCGGTGATTGGATGAGATTGACTGTAGCAACGGAAGAATCCAAGCTGTCAGATTGGCGGTGAATCATCGGCGTATCAGTTACATTGTCGATTATCGTAAAGCGATGTTCAGTAATGCTGGCCTCATTTTCTGAAATCCAATGCGCACGATAAGTTGTTTCATCGATTCGTGTATATAATCCAGAACGCGGATCTTCCGCATTATTTTTCAGATCATTTACCCATTGCGCGTGTGCCGCATCCAGAAAATTCGTTTTGAGTTGCGTGATATCGATGATCGGCTTCGGTTTGGATAACCACTCTGCCAGATCCGCGACGACATCATTATCTGCGTGAATAATCCAGATTTGTTCTGATTGAAAATAATCTTTGAGCGTCAGTGCTGTGCCGCCGCCTCGTAATGTCAAGATCAAATCATTAACGGCTCGCATGTGCCGTAAATCTTCCAATGACGTATTTGCAGTCAATTTTATATGGTTCGTACTTGCCGGGCCCTCGATGATTACATCGTCGTCAAGCGAATTCCAACCGAACAGATAGTTATCGACGCCATCGCCTCCAAACAATAAATCGTTACCTCCATTACCTTCCAGGCTATCGTTACCCGCGTACCCTTCGATATGATCATCCGCAGCCGTGCCTGTTAAGATGTCATCACCCATTGTGCCACCGAGAACGCCGGTAGCAAGCACAGTCATTTCGCTGGCATCTATAAGCGAAAAATCGCTTAGTCGCAATGCTGCGACATTGGGTCCTTGGGTGAACCAGTCTTTGAAAAGAATACTGTCTTGAGTGCCTTCAATCCGCATCATCAGGCTGCTGTCGGCCAGCTTGAAGAATTGGAGATCTTCCGCTTTGATACCCGAACCCAATTGAACGATATCACCAGCGGCATCTTCCGCAGTTGCGGCAGTGATAGTATCGGCACCGTCACCGCGATTGAACGCATACCTGTCATCGCCGCTGCCGCCTGCAAGAAAGTCGGCGCCGGTGCCGCCTTGCAACGAATCGTTACCGGCTTGCCCGAATAGCGCATCGTTGCCTGATCCACCCATAAGCTTGTCATCGCCGCCGCTACTTAGGAGATAATCGTCACCGCCGTAGCCGTTAATGGTATCGTTGTTGCGGCCACCTTGAATTAAATCAGCGCCTTTGCCGCCATATGCTTTTGTCACCGATTGTTCAGGATTCCCGTCAAAGGTGGATAAATTCAAAACAACCGCCTGGTGCAAGTTCTCACTCACCCAGGTTTCCAAATCGATTGAACTGCGCCCGTGATCAAACTGGAATTGCGCGTTCATGCCATAAAGCGCATTTTGCAGATCCAATGTGCCGCCGGTACTGAGGGAAATTTGCAAGGTATCAGTTTCACCTGACCAGGTAAGATCCATGAACCTGTTCGAAGTTGTGGCGCCGGTAGTTGATGCAATCAGATCCTGAAGTTTGGCATTGAATTTAACGCCAAAATGCGCTTGAGGAACGGCGGTATTAACCTCGGCAAGCAAAATCGTATTCTGGCCTTCCAGATCGCTGATAAGATCGCCAGCTTCAACATCAATGTAAGTATCATTGCCCACACCGCCGAATAATCTATCATTTCCAGTGCCGCCAACCAGAGTATCGTTACCGCCGCCGCCACTGAGCAGGTCGTCATCGTTTCCGCCGTCGAGATAATCATCACCCTGGAATTGCAGTGAAATGCCATTGTCGTCGCCAACCAGGATATCTTTTCCAGCGCCACCGGCCAAGTAATCGGAACCTCCGGATCCGATTAGATGATCGTTACCGTTACCACCGCTTAAATAATCGTTACCATGCAGCGATGGATCAATTCTCGTATGGTGATTATCACCGAATAACGCATCATCGCCGTCTTGTCCCATCAGCGTATCGTTGCCGGCGTCGCCGAAAATAACGTCACTGTCAGAGCCGGCGTCGACAAAGTCGTTACCGCCACCTGCGAAAACCCAATCTTTACCGGTACCGCTTGAAATCACATCGTCACCACCCGAAACCGCGGCGGTTTCGGCAGGCGATACGTTGAAATTGTAATCCCGGTAATAAGTGGTTAATTTGTCCTTGGTATCGGTTGATCGAGTGATTTTCCAATCGCGATCCGCCAGTTCAATGTTCCGGTCGCTCTCAATCGTGTCATTGCCGCCTAATCCAATCAATATGTCATTTCCAAGACCCCCCATTAAAATATCGTCTCCGGCATCGCCAATAAGTGTATCGTTACCGATATGACCATCCAGCAAATCACCTCTTTTACCATTGCCGGTTTGCGTGTTGCTGAGCATATAAGCCGTATCTAAATTGTATTCGGTATCCGCGTACAGGCGATCGTTGTGTAAATTTCCTTTAACGATATCGTTGCCATCACCTCCCAGCATGATGTCATCGCCAATACCGCCTGCCAGAACATCGTCTCCGCTGCCGCCTTCAATTCTATCCTTGCCGTCTTTGCCATCGATTTCGTCATTACCTCCGCGGCCCCGGATATGATCGTTTTCAGCGCTACCGTACAGATAATCTTCACGATCCGGATCTTCTTCAGAACCGACAACGATATTATCGAGATCATCGTATTTAAGGGGATCTTTGGGTTTCAGATCACCGGTGATGATACGATCCAGAACCGGCGTGTCGGCAGGGGTATTACCCCCAAGAGAGATACCTAATTTACCGTCACTCCAATTTTTAATTCTTACCCTGGCGCTGTTACTGGAGCCGACAAAGCTTACAAACAAATCATTGGATCCGTTCTCTTGCGCTACGAGGAGATAGACCAAATCGTTTTGCATATCCATCCATGATTCACCCACTTTGATCCAATCGTTATTGTTATTGACGCCGCTTCTACCTTGTGCGATCAAAGAACCGAATTGAATGGCACCAAGTCCATCGGTATCCAATACCGTGTCGGTGCCATGACCGGGGTTGATGATATAAACATCCGAGCCGGTGCCGCCCTCCATATAATCGTTGCCTTCGAGGCCTTTCAGCGTGTCGTCTCCGCCGCCGCCGTACAAATGATCTTCTACAGCGGAAGCGGCGGGGTTGTCCGCATCCTCTCCGCCAAAGAAATAACGTGGTGTATTGACGGTTAATTCACCTTGAGAAATTTTGTAACCGGAAGTGACATCTTCAAAATAATCATTGATGTTTTGAAAGCTATGGTTACTTGAACTGAACGTAACCGACGAATCCAGCGGATTCTTGTCTTCGATATTGAACCAATTCTTGCGAATCAACATCGTCATGCGGTCGACCAGGTACGCGGAAGTCAGCGCGCCAACCCCCGATACCGGATCAAAACGCGCTAATGCATCGTTGCCGTTAAAAACACTGTAATCGAGGTTTTCTCCTTCCAATATGAAAGGATTCAGCGCAACCAGCGCGAAACGTGCCGCCAATCCCTGTTGGTCACTGCTTTCCAATTTGGCGATGAAATCGCTCGGAGAAAGATCGGATAGCAAGGTCAATTGAGCTTTCCCTGCCAATTCTTTAAATTTGGTACTGTTTTGCAGCTCATAAAGATTTGCATAGAATTTGTCGCGATTACCTGTTTCCGTTTTCTGATTCTCAGCCAACGCGATCTTGCCGTCCGCGGGATTTAAAATAACGATGCGCAACGCATCGAGCGCGGTTTCCAGCGTTTTACTGTTCGATGCCCCGATGACATCCTGGGTCGAACCGAACGCATCGATCAGCGTGGTGAGCTTCGGTAATTCCAGAGTGGGAGCAAGTTGCGAATAAACTGAGTAAACGGCCAAGGCATCGGTTAACACTTGCTGGCTATGATTGCGCGCTCCGGGAGGATCGCTGATGTCGGAAGCCATTTGGTCTTCAATTAAAATATCAACCGGCGGAGCGGCGTCGAAACCCAAACCTGCGATCGGGCTTGGGCCTGCAGTTGCAATAATATTACTGATTTTGGATTGATCGTAGGTAGGCGCGAGACCCATCCAGTCAAGCACGGTATTGATGAAAGATCCTGCGAAACCACCCAGTCCCGGCGCATTGTAAAGATAAGCATGCGAAACATTGCCGGCAAAATCCGGATCATCAACAAGACCAATTGCCAGAAAACCACCCATGCTGTGGCCGGTGACAGTGAACGTAGAAGGTAACGTGCCATCGTTCAACCATTCTGTAACTTTGACTTTAAGACTATTGTATTGCGGATGCAGTTGGGTGCTGCCAAACAGCATGATGTCAAAGACTCCGGTAGCAAAGTCTCTGATATCATTAGCCTCTGTTCCACGCACGGCAACGAAAGTCTCTCCAGAAACCTTATCGGCAAAAACCGTTGCTGAGAGGCCGGTGGCGTTATCGTTGAACTGCTGATCAACTATGCGGTATTTGGAAATGAAAGCATCGGCTTGTATGTCGGAAAATCCCGCAATCTTTAATTCATCTTTAATATCAGCGCCTGTTACTAGATTAGCGTAAGCAGCCAAAGACAACTCTGCATGTTTAAAAAGTTCTTCACTCATCGTTTATTCTCCATTTGACGGAATAAAAATGTGCCGAGATAAATCTTTACTTTGAGGACAATTAAATGATGATGGATGCCATGGACCAGGCAAATCTCCACCTCGCCTGACATACAATGTGCTTTCTCCTAATAACTGATTGTCAGATTTTCGATATACCTGTGTGCGTAACTGAAATAATTCTGGATTTCCTTTAATTAAATAATTTGTTGTGCCTTCGTAGTAATACTGATCCTCAGGTTTAGCAAGCCACTTAGCTGGGATATAAATAGAGCCATCTTTCTCAAACCGCTCCGTCGGCAACTTCACCGTCTCATAAACCTTAACCCCCCCATCAATCGCACATAGACGTTTTACTTCTCTATCCAGCCGGTCTTTTTCTGTGAAAAAAGAGGCATAGATCAGAGCGAAAGTGAATGCCAGCCAGAAAATTATTTTCATGCGGATGATCCTTGTTCGTGTTGAGGGTCACATTATGTGAAGCACAATACGCTGCTAAATTAGCTTTCAATACTGAAGTGAAAAGTTAACGGCATTAAATCACATCAAATTAATATGTTATAAAGTGTAATATTGCTGTAGATATAAGTTATTGATAGATAATATTTAATACATTTTTGATAGTCGGGAACTAGAGCTATAGTCAAATCTGGTGTATGGGGAATCAAGCGGCTTGCTGTTTTTGATCTCCTTTTTGTTTAACGCCATTAACGAATTTGATGCCCTGCATTTCACAGGATAATCATAGAAAGCCAGCATGGAATCTTTATCCTTTACCAGATATTCCATCGCTTTTGGATATTTCGTACTGAACCGTTCAATGTTGACACCGGTTGAAAATTGACCAGGTAATTCACGTATTCTGCTTAAATTTCAGACAGGAGAATTTAAGAGGTGATTACCATGGTTATGTATGGAAAGATACGACGGATGTGTTATCGTGAGTACCAGTCAAGCTTGGCAAGCTGACAACGCTTGAATCCAGGCTGTTGCTGGCGCTGGAAGCGGATGAACGCCGTCCGAAGAAGGATCGGCGCACGGCGTTGATGTTGTTCAAAGAGATATTGAACGCTGGTTATACAGGTGGTTATACTATTGTGTGCGATTTTGTTCGTAACTGGCGCAATCAGGTGGGCAGAGTAAAACGGCATATGTGCCACTGAAGTTTGCGCTAGGGGTGATAAGGTGATGCACCCCTCCACCGTTTGAAAGCTTCTTTCCATGAACTTTTTAAGCAGCGAGTGCCTTGCAAGCCTTTTCTGATGAGCAGTTAGAAATACCCTCGACCATGATATTTTCTCCAGTTCAATTTCTTTTAATACCGCCAGTCATAACCTCTTTGTGACTAGATGCAATAGGATTTTTTAGAATCTATATGAACTGAAATTACAGGATAATGCAAATGAAAACGCCGTCTCTAGGGACGGCGACTAACGAACTGGTTTTATAAGATATTGTTTATATGAAAATTTATTTATTAGTTAGTCGCCCCTGAAAAAGTATCAGACAACAGTTGTTGATCTGGAAAAGCCGCCCGAGGAAACGGCTACCTATCAAAATGCATACCCTTGTAGTTTAAATTTCCATCAAGGAATCCGTTCTCGCCACGGGAAAAAGAGCCAAAAAATGGCCAGCAGCCATTGTTTCAGATTCCAGGCGCAAGCAGCCATCAGCAGGTTGATGCGATCACCGACAGCGCCTTTCAGATAGTTCCTTGCCATTCGATAATCCGACTTCAGGTGACCGATAATGGGTTCAATCGCGGCGCGCCTCCTGCACTGTTTTCGCTTCCTGTCTTTCTGGTACCGGGTATCCTTCTTGAGCGCCTTTCCGGGCAAAATGATCTGGGTTCCATTGACTTCACGTTTGCCGCGGTAGCCGCGATCGCATACGGCCTGCCTGGCAGCTTTCCCTCGCGAAATCTCAACATGTCGCAATATCTCCGGTAATGTATGGCTGTCATGCAGATTCTGTTCGTGACTGACAACCCCGACAATCAGATTGCCTTTTGCGGTACTGGCTATCGATGCCTTGCTGCCGTATTCATATTGTTTGTGGTCTTTTCCCTTGGCGACACAGTACACTTGCGGTTCGTGCAATGAGTAGATCTTGTTTTTATCGTTTTGTCGCTGCCGTAATACTCCCTCATACCGTAGAAAATCCTTTTGGTAGCATTCAAACAAACAGTATTGCGGCAGTTCTCTCCTGAGCTCCCGCATCAGAATACCTGCAATGGTTCTGAGTCGCTTCAACGCTCGTTTCGCTTTCGCTCTTTTCTTCACATGCCGGTAGTGCCGGATATCCAGGCGCAGTGACTTCACTTCTTTGACAAAAGTACGCCGCTGTAAAATACCATGGGATTTGGCAATCTTGTTGAGGCGATTGATAATCTTGATCGCCAGTTTGCTATCCGTTGGGTACGTGATGTTCTTCTCATGCACGGTCGTGTCAATATGAATGACGTCTTCCAGCGCCGATTCCCCATGCAAACCAACGCTCATCCGGAAAATCCGCTCTACGCCTTCCGCGCCTATGCGCTTACGAAAATGTACCAGCTCCGTGCTATGACAAGGCAACTTCTGCTGGAACTCTTTCATGCCGCAAAAAGCCTGGTAATAAGGATTACGCTTCCACTGCAGTACTATCGATTCGTCACTCAAATTCTCTAACTGTTTTAGAATCAATAACCCAACCATCAAACGGATCGGCTTACTCGGTGCTCCTGTCGCTGCTGTGTAATGAACCGAAAATGATTCCTCAAATCCTTGCCACGGTATCGCTGATGCAAGCTTCAGCAATGGATCACCGGGATCAAGCTGCATCAGTAAATCTGTTCCAAACAGATTCGGTTGATGAATCGTACTGCTATTTCTTAGCATTTTTAATCACCATTTCGACCAGAAATACAGCACTATTTTAACATTCTAGGTCATTATGATCACTAATAAACAGTATATTTATAACTAATATCAAGTGCTTAGGAATATTTCAGGACCGACTAGTTAAATTCTTGATACCCCAAAAGTTACCCCAATCAAAAAACTGAACGACCCTAAGCTTTCTTACAGATTATAAAGAGGTGCTTTTATGCATAGTTCTATTTGCTTACGGACACCTACTTTCCGATAGATTACCGACAAATGATTGCGGACGGTTTTTTCCGTAATAGATAACTGCGAACCAATTTTCTTAGCCGATAGACCCTGACAAGCAAGCGATGCAACAAGACTTTCGGCCTTGCTCAATCTGCTGCAAGCTGCAATTTCATTCGCATAAGGCAATGTTACTGATTGGTAAGATTTTGATTGCACTTGCTTCGCCGAAAAAGAACTGCGACTCAACCAGAATTTTCCGGAATGAATCGCAGTGATGGCACTCAACAACAACTTACAATTACTGTACTTGCTGATAACGCCCGCCGCGCCAGCTTGCAACATTTTTAACTGCATAAATAGGCTATCTTGTTCAGCAAGAACCAGCACCTTACTTTGAGTACTGTATTTTTTAAGACTTGAAAAATAAGCAATGCTGTGATCGTTTATCAAGAATTGATCGATCATTATTATGTGAGGCTGATGCTGCTTCACCAGATACAATAAATCTCGTATTTGCTTTGTCTCTGCAACCAGGTGACCTAACGAGTAATTTTCTAAAAGTGAACGCAAACCGATCCTGACCAGATCACAATTTTCAACTACTAAAATACGTTTCTTATTTTTCATCTATCTGATTATTAATTGATATTAGAATAATATATGGCAAGCAGAGATATTAGAAATACAGCATGAAACATGTGAAAACAAATTGATTAAGCAAAAAATATATCTAATATTTATACCTGAGTTATTTATTCATGAGATTAATTTATTGTGATGAGAATTGCTGTCCATTATCAGTACATTGATTTAAATCAGGGTGATGTGGTACACAGACATTTACCTTACCAGTACAACTTCTGCTATTGTCTTGAGCCATAAACGTAATTTCGTATACACGACCATTACCATCACCCGCACGTTCTGCTCTCAGAAGTACTCTCTGTTCTTGGATCACTGCATCTGAGCGAATGTTGCTATCGCTTAGACCAATGGGTAATTCATCTTGGGTTACATTGATAATGTCAATGGTGATTTGGTCATTGTTAGGATCGGATACATTTATTATTTCCACTGGAATCATTTTTTTGTTCGGTGGCCAAAGTAGTGCGGGACTGGCAAGAGCAAGTTCACACTTCGGCGCGTCATTTTTGTCCATGACATGAACTATAACCTTGTCTGTACTAATTAAGGTTCCATCGGTAACTAAGAGTTCGATTTCAATATCAGTACCGTCCTCTTGTACTTGCGGCGCAATAAAACTTGGAGTAGGGCTAGAAGGATCTAACAGAGCGATTGTGGGTTCATTGAGTATTGTCCAAATATAGGTTAACGAGTCATTATCAGGATCCATGCTGCCACGACCATCTAACATGACTATTCCTCCTTCATCAACTGTTAGATCATTACCGGCATTCGCAACAGGCGCATGGTTGGCATTGTCGACTTTAACCAAGACTGTGTCCGTACCGTAAGCTGCTCCATCGTCAACAGTCAACTGAAACTCCAGAGTCTCTCCTGATGAACCAACAGCCGGTGCAGTAAAAGTCGGTTGAGCTGTATTCACATCAATTATGGACACGCTAATCCCTCCGGTTTGTTCCCAATGGAATGAAAGGGTATCGTTATCGGGATCGTAGCTATTCGAACCATTGAGAATCACTAAACTTCCTTCCT
The DNA here is from genome assembly GCF_054188085.1 of Nitrosomonas limosa. NCBI lineage: Bacteria > Pseudomonadati > Pseudomonadota > Betaproteobacteria > Nitrosomonadales > Nitrosomonadaceae > Nitrosomonas > Nitrosomonas limosa. Next base: position 338,757 of record NZ_CM135180.1, read on the forward strand.
GGACAATCTGATCGGTTCCTGCCTCTGCAACCGGTGGGTGATTTACATCCTTGATTGTGATATCAACCGTATCAGCTGGACTATCGTTGTAACCATCATTAACAATGAGTTGGAATGTAAGTGTTGTTCCTGCTCTTGAAACATTTGGTGCAGTAAAGGTGGGCCTTTTGGGGTCAACGAGATCGAGAGAAACGATCGGATTGCCAGCTATTTGCTGCCAGTAATAATTCAATGATCTGGATGGATCTCCCTTGCTGTCAGAGCCATCGAGAGTAATCAACTCTCCTTCGTTGAAGGTCTGATCATTGCCTGCATCTGCTAAAGGGGCAAGGGATATTCGAACGTAATAATTGCCATCCGGGTCAGTATTGTCTTGATAAAGCGAATCTGAAGCGGCAACGAATAAGTACAGCGCACCAGTTGGAATCGTAATTAGTGTACCGGTATCAACTATCCTAAAATCTTCGGGTATATCCGTTGGTTGATTACCAAAGTAAGTATTTCCGGTCACGACGTCAATACCGGTATCGATGGCTCCAGGAACTCGATGTAGGTTAGATGCTGCTGCTAAAGTTGGGGAGTTGCTGAAAACACCGATGGTATTCTTATAAGTATCAGCGCTGGGACCTATACTAAAATTCCCCAACTGTTCAAGCAAAATAGTATCACCAGCTGAAAGGTCAAGGCTATTAAGGTCGATAGGTATAGCATTAATGGCACCAGGATCGTTGTTGGTATGTAAATAAGTGGCTTTAGGGTTAATTTTGAATGTCATTGCAGCATAAGAAAGATTTCCGGAAACGGACAACCCCAATAATCCCATCACTAAAAACGATCGTTTGAAGCTTGAATATAGAATATGCAGTGACTTTTGGCATGATAAGGCCAATTGTAATAAGATCTTATGATTCAACTTAGCACCTCATAAATTCGAAATATGTTGCTTGGATTGTCATGTAGCACTTGCAATGCTTGTTCTAACTTGATGCGCTATCAGTTTAGTGAAGAAGGTTTCTTGCAAAGGAAATAATTTCAAGTTTTACCTCACCTCTATAAAAGCAAAAACGCTTTTGATATCAAACGATAGATATAGAAATAATGTTGTTACAACCGAGAGCAATATTGCTAAGAGTTTCCTTAAATATCAGCTGATAACTTAATGCCTTTTATAAAGCTTTTGATATTACAGCCTGAGTGACAATTCTATCGATTGAAGAAATCGGTTTCTCTTTACCTACCCAAGGATCCCCTCCAAAATAGAGCCGGAAAATTTTTTCAGCGGTTCGGGTAGCAAGTGCTTGTGTTGTTAAGGTCGGGTTAGGACCGCCTAATGCATTGGCCAAAGCTGAATTGTCTGCAACAAATAACCTTTTGACCCAGCGAGCCTCCGCATTCGCATCCAATATGGAATCAACATCGCTCAAACCCATTCGCATGGTTGAATGCGGATGAAATAGATAAGGAGGATAGGCGATACGGTGCACCGCAGTTGCGCCAGCTTTTCTTAATAATTGAATGGCTTGCTCTGACAAATATTCGCGGTTGCGGATAGTTCTTGCTGAACGGTTGCGATGATGAATTTCAACACGTGGAATCAGGCCATGTTCATCGGGTGGCTGTGTTGTAGAGAGAGTAATCCGGTTTTGCGCTTCCACATCGTCGTCAGTCATGATGCTGAGGTACATGACGTGATCAAGCTGTTCTAGTAAGTTCTTCATATTTATACCAATGATTCTGCCCATGGTATCTGCGCCGTACCTGCCGCCGTTGAAGCCATTGCTGTACAACCCGGCAATGCCGGCGTCACTGTTTGCAAGGCTGGCAGCAAGAAATGCAGGGGAAACGCTACTGATTTCAATCGCACCATATCCTGGAAAATCAGCCCGTGCCGCTGACCCCGGTCCTTTACTGGCACCAATATCAAATGGCATGAGACCAATAATCACATCCAGAAAGTGATCGGTTAATCCTCGCCCCACCCAATCGTTGGGATTGGGTAAATCGCTCATGAGCCAGAGGCGAGGAGTTTCAATGGCGCCACAAGCCATCACTATGACATGAGCCTCTTCCGTCACAGATTCGCCCGTTGCACCAATTCGCCACGTTACGGCACGAGCGGTTGAATTGCTGTCAGTATGAATGCGAGTAGCAAAAGCATCTGTAATTAAAGTAATGGCTTTACCACCGTTTGTCCAAAGATCAGCTGTCAGTGCCATAGGCATGTAACTGTTATCTGTGGAGCGTTTGGCTTTTAAATTGCGGGGTGCTCCACGTGGAATAATGCAACCTTGAAAGCAATGTCCGCAAAAAGTACAGCCCGATGCAAGAGGGAATTGCAATTTAACAGGATCATTGGTTTTTCCAGCATTTCCACGCGGTTGAAGAATAGCGTTTTCTTGTGGGCGAAATGCAGCATGTGTAATATCTTTGGTGTTTTGAAAGGGTAATCCCATTTTTTCAGCTCCGAGGAAGAAAGCTTGCTCTTTTTTTCCCATCGGCGCTGTTTGTACCGGCAGCGTTTCTTCTACCCATTGATAATAAGGAATTAATTCGTTATAGCTAAAAGGAAAAAGATAGTTTGTATCATATGCATTTGTATCACTACTAGAGTACCCAAGAAAAGCACCTGGCATGGCACGTGGTGAATTACCATAGTAGTGCTGCGTAGTACCACCGACGCCTGATACCTGAGAAATTGCAGAAAGCTGGGGTAACTCACGCCGGAAGGCCGGTTTTAAGCGGTTGGCTGGCCCAAACCGAAAATAACCGGATAGTGGATTATTCGCATCAACTTCTAATCTTGAAAATTCCTGCTCTGGATCTGCGCGAGCAGCACCAGCTTCCAACACTAGAACATCAAGACCACGAGCCGCCAATTCTTTGGCAACGACTGCGCCACCTCCTCCGGCTCCGATTACTATAACATCCTTCATCATTTTCTCCTTTCTTACTCAATTTGCCTTGCGATTTTCGCGATAGTAACCAAGAAATTCTGCGTGACCATCGGCCGGGCCAGAATACCCCGTAAGAATCCAACTGAGAGGAGTCGCTATGAGTTTCCCAGTCATCGGATCTATTACTCCTGCCTCGGAGTATGCAAGAAATCCGGCAAATTGCAGCAACGTTCCGGCAAGCGGTTTAAGAGATGGGTCTATCTGTCCACTTTCCAGTAAAGCAAACACTAACGCTTTTTCAGGAAATGCGAGATTTGCAAATGGAGAGATGAATGGTCCGGATACTGAGGGATTAATTGCTGACGCGACATTATTTAAAATTGTGGCGACTGTGACGGAGAAATTTCCGGCAAATGGCATGAAATCATTTAATGCAAAAATGAAGCTTTCGGTTACACCTGCATCAACCCCACCAAAATCTATTGTATGAACTCCTTGATGAATCGAATAACTATCCGATCCAGGTACTATAAATGCAAGTAAACCATTGACAGTTTCATGCAAAACATTCTGCTCAATTGATTGATCGGTTCGGGCCCAACTTAAATAAGAAAGCTGCGCCAGTGCCCCTGTTAATGCAAGTAATCCGCTTTGCTGTATAAATTTTCTGCGTGAACAGGAAAAACTATTTAAAGGTAAAGATTGTATTTTTCCTGCAAAACTTTTCTTAAAATTCTGTGATTCATTTTTATTTATTTCGTTAAGTTTGATTCTTATTTTATTAGTCACTTTGATACCATGATTAATTGCCCGATTCCATTCATTTATTTTTGATTTATGTTCCATTTGGCACCTCCCGGCTTTTAAGAACAACTACTTTCAATCTTAAATTTTGTTTTTATGGTTATTATGATTGCAGTGATAGGCTTACAAATAGCTTACAAAATGCAGGAATATTGAAGAAAGTTGAAAAGCGATGGCACAAAGAAGATATCCCACCAAGATTATTCCGCCGGACTATGAGCGGGTTTTTGAGCGGAAGCGATTATTTGCTTTAATCGAGCAGCGAAAGACAGCCGAACTGATATGGGTGAATGGCTCACCGGGTGCTGGGAAAACAGTGCTTGTAGCAAGTTTTTTGAAAAATCGCGGCGGAAAGTTTATATGGTATCGAGTGGATAACAACGAAAGAGACTTTTCGGATATTTTTTATTTTTTGTTGATGGCGGCGCAAAAGAATTACCCCGGCGAGAAACTCAAGCTGCCGGTCTTTACTGCGGAATACGCCGATGACATTGAGAACTTTGCACGTGTATTTTTTCGTGACTTCTTTTCTGCACTTACGCAAGAAACAGCGTTAGTTCTGGATAACTGTCAAGAGCTGGAACAAGATCTCAAGTTTTTCCGCCTGCTACAAATCGCGATTGATCAATTGCCGCAAGGCTTGCAGTTGATATGTATCAGCAGAAATCGTCCTGGAGTGGAATTGGAACGATTATTTGTGACGAACCGAATGGTGGAAATCGGTGAATCTGAATTGCAATTTACAGACCAAGAAAGCAATGAATTTATTCAATGGTTAGACCCAGATTTTGATGAGAGGAAAATCCGCTTTATCCAGGCGAAGTCTCAGGGCTGGGCTGCGGGGATGGTGTTGATGGCCAGGCAAGTGGCCATTTCGGAGGAATCTGAAAATTTGGATGAGCATTGCAGCATCCATAGTTACTTGTTGATGGAGTCATGGCCGAGTTTGTCGCACCCATTGCAAAAATTTCTGGTAGCTTGCGCATTGTTTAGTCAGTTCACAGCGGAGATGGGTAAAGCATTGACTGGTTATCGCCAGGCAAAATCAGATCTCGATACGCTTGTTTCAAAGAATTTCCTGATTGAGAGAACCTTGGGTGCACAACCTATTTATCGCATTCATCCATTATTCAGAGATTTGTTGCTGACCCAGATACCAAGGATGTTTTCCAGTTCAGAGTGGCAAATTCTGCAACGTAAGGCGGCTCAAATATTGGTGCAACAGGATCGCGCAATCGAAGCTTTATCCATTTATCAACAGCTGCAAGATTGGGTTGTGTTAAAAACCTTGTTGTTACAGCAAGCTCAGCAGTTGATTAACACTGGGCGACATCGAACCATACTGCTGTGGATCAAAGTGTTACCGGATACCGAGTTAGAGACGGATGCATGGTTAAGTTACTGGTATGCAATTGCATTAAAACCTTCCGATCCGCTACTGGCGGAAAAACAGTTAGAGAAAAGCTATCAACGCTTCATTTCCGTACATGATATTAAAGGTATTTATTTAGCGTGGATAAATGCAATTGAAGCGATTGCAATTAGCTGGGATGATTTTTCCAAACTGAGAGAATGGATGAGTCGTTTTGATGAAATACGCAAAAATTATTCTACAGGTGTAACCATTGAGTTAAAAATCCAATTTTATGCAACAGCCCTTCAGGCTTTCTCAATCTTTAACATTCAGCATCCATTATCTCGTAGTTTAATCAGAATCTGCGAGGGCTTATTTCGTTTTATTCCAATTAAGGCTCTCAAGACAGGGATGAGCTTGCAACTGGCGCAGTATTACATGTTCAATCTCCAATTTACTAAAGCTCAATCTTTTTTTCCTTATCTGCAACAGGCATTGGACGATGAAGCTCTGCCAACAATGATAAGAGTCATGAGTGCCTATCTATTAATTGTTAAAAGTCTATTAGTGGCCGATTCCATAAAAGGCCTCGAATATACTCAAAAAGGGCTGGAGTTATCTAATAAATCAGGTCTTTATTTATTTGAAGGCATGTTACTCGCCAACAGTGTGGGTTGCCATATAAATTGCGGCGATCTGACAAACGCTGAAAATGCATTGCAAAAAGCAATTGATTCCAGACATGATCGCCAGCGCATCCCGATAGTGATGCACCATATTTATACTGTCTGGCTTGCCGCACTAACTAACAAGCGGCAATATGCTTTAGATCAAAATAAGCAGGCGCTGCATCTGGCGCAATTGGTTCACTTTGAAATCGCTTACGCTGGTATTTGGTCACTGGAAGTTCAATTACAGGCTGAATTGTCACAGTGGCATAGCGCGGAACAAACACTTCAATTGTTAGCTGCCGCGGCGCAGGATGCCAATAACAAGCATACTCTGGTTCAATACCATGTGGCTGCTGCCTGGCTTGGTTATCTCCAACATGATGAGTTGCGAATGTTACTAGCTGTGAAAGAGCTATTAGGAATATTACGATCTGAAAATTTTTTTGCTTTTTTTGGATGGCGCCCGAAGGTTTTTGAATCTTTGTGTTTAGTCGCCATTGAAAACGGTATTGAACAAGAATACGCCATCAAGTTACTAAAAAAACACCAGTTGCTAACTTTGCCGCCGGTGCATTTGGAGCAGTGGCCGTGGTCAGTGCGGATTTATAGTTTTGGAACACTGGAAATTCTGGTCAATGGAAAACCAGTCGAGCAGTCGGGTAAAGGTCAAAAGAAAATTCTGGAATTGCTGGAAATGCTGATTAATCTTGGAGGTCGTGATGTGCATTGCGATCATTTGGCAGTCATTTTATGGCCCGACGTTGAAGGTGATCTTGCTAGACAGTCATTGGAAACCACTTTACACAGATTAAGAAAGCTAGTAGGTAGGGAAACTGTATTATTGAACAATAGCCTTTTGTCGCTCAATCCTCATCTGTGCTGGTTGGATCTATGGGCATTCGAAGCAACTGCTGTGGAGCTTGAGCAAGCACTGTCGGTTAGTGGACAGCAACAAATTATCGATAAGCTGACTGATCGATTGCTTAAGCTATACCGTGGAGCGTTTCTAAAAAATAATGATTCCGGACTTGTGATATTGACTCAGGAACAATTGCTCAATAAATTGAGCCGTTTGCTTGATCGTGTCATTGATGTTTATCAAGCGAGTGGTGCACACGAACGGGTTCGGCATTTGCTTCATCAGCAGCTAGAATATAAACCTCTGGTGGAGAATAATTATCGGCGGTTGATGCGTCATTACGCCAATCAAGGACAATTAGATGAGGCATTACAAATCTACCGGCAATGTCAGCGAGTTCTATGCCAAGGATTTAACATGCAGTTGTCGAGTGATATTCAGTTATTGCTCAAACAGATCCAAAGTCAGATTGTATGAAGGAGTTAAGTACATGGTTTTCGCTTCGCGAGGAAGCAATGGCCTTGAATGAGGTACCAAACTTTGCTGGTGAATATCGCTCGAACCATGACCTTGCTGTGGTAGCGCTTGAAAATATTATTTATTCTCATATCCTTAAGAATTATTGCAACTAAAGCCTTTTTAAAATAAGTATGGTAACGCAAGGTACCGCTTTAATTATCTGCTTGATCCGTTCAAGTGAAATCATTCATTCCAGTTGAGAGGAAATGGTCTCTAATTTGAGGGGAGAATAGGGTAACGAGAAAGTTGTGCGCAAAAGAATTCGAATTAGATGCGATTAGTCCAGTATTTGAACTGGAGCATACTATGATGGGAGCATTTTGGAGCTTGGAAATCAATGACAACAAGCAAAGGTAGGCTAGGGAGTACCAAGCGGACACTGTCGATCAGTGATTCCGGGATAGTGGGAAACTGACACAGAGACAAGAAGAAATTCGATAGTTTAGCCGCAGATCAAGCTGCTGGAGAGGGCAAAATACTAAAGGAAGCGGCGGTTTTTTCGCAAAAGAAACGAAGTGAAGTATTCGTTTATCGTCCAAAGGAAGAAGATCTATCCGGTTGGTTTGATGTGCCAACTCATAAGTTTGAATTGGAATGCCTACTATATTTATATCCGGTACATTCACAATTTTTTAAAAAATTTTAAGAGCTGATTAATTGCCTGGATTTATGATTTAATCAAAGAATTACGTACTTCGGAGGGAGTCAATCCATATCGTTGCTTGAAGATGCGGTTGAACCAGGAAATATTGTTGAACCCCATATCAAAAGCTAATGTGCTGATGCTTCTATCAATGTGTGAAGGATTGCACAGAAAACGATAAGTTTGCTCGAGACGTAATCCGGTAACGCGCTTGAATCGCACTTATCCCGGCAAAGCGGACACCGGTACTTTTATTCTGGATTTTTTCAATGAGCCGCAGGATATTCTCGATGCCTTTCAGCCCTATTACCAGACGGCGGAACTAGCGGATGTTTCCGACCCGGACTTGATTTTTGATCTGTTTGATAAACTCAAAGCTGCCGGTATATTCACTTGGAACGAAATAGAACAGTTCTGTGCTGCCTTCTTCACCAAAAACAAAAGCAATGCCGCCATTGCCAATATCTGCAAGCCTGCTGTAGAGCGCTGGCAGAAACGCTATCAATCAGCGCTGGAAGCCTACCGATTGGCGAAGGAAATGTTTGAGCGCAGCAAGAAAACCCGTGATGCAGTGCTAATCGCCAATGCGGAAAACAGCTTTAAGGAATGCAAGAAAGAGAAGGATGCGCTCGATATTTTTAAAAAGGATTTGGGTACTTTCGTGCGGTTCTATGAATTCATGTCGCAGATCGTCGATTACGACGATAAATCATTGGAAAAACTCAGCCTGTATGCGCGGCATTTACGCCCGATGCTGCGCGAAACCCTGATGGAAGAAGATGACATCGATTTAAGCGGCGTATTGCTCAGTCATTACCGCTTGTCCAAAATTCGCCAGCAGGACTTGAAATTACAACAAAATACCGGTGAATATCAGCTCAAACCCGGGGAGGGGCTGGGTACGGCCAGCGCTAAAGATAAGCAGGAAGAATTTCTGTCACAGATCATCAGCCGTTTAAATGAGCTTTTTATTACCGACTATCTGACAGAGAAAGACCTGGTGAATTACGCCTATACCATCCGGGATAAAGTCAGTGAGAATGCCTTGGTCATGAAGCAAATCGCCAATAATTCACCGGAACAAGCGATGCTGGGAGATTTTGTCGAAGCCGTGGATGACGCCGTCATAGATAGCGGCGAGGCGCATCAAAACCAGATGATGCAATTATTATCCGATCCTGCCAAATCAGCCCGTTTTGCCAAAGTGGTGTTTGATTTGTTGAAGCTGGCGAAGTGAGACTTGGTAGATTTGTTGAGCTTAGTTTTGCATAGTGATGTATGCATCGGCATTACACATGCAATTAGAATTAGGATTCTCGATGCATCGGTATAATTTCGGCACCGGTTTTTAGTTTATCCAGATAATCAGCCCATTGTTGCATCATCTTGCGTCGCTCAGGTAAGTGGGCTGTACGATTATAAGCGCGGCCATTAGGGTCACGTACCGAGTGAGCAAGCTGATGTTCGATAAAATCAGGGCGAACGCCTAAGACTTCATCAAGTATTGTTCGCGCTACTGCCCGAAAGCCATGTCCGCTCATTTCTTCTTTATCAATACCTAGGCGGCGCATTGCGGCAAGAATTGCATTGTCGCTCATCGGGCGGATAAAACTGCGTGCGCTCGGAAAAACAAACCGGCTGTTTCCGGTGAGTGGTTGCAATTCACGTAATATTTCTATGGCCTGGGTTGCAAGCGGAACGATATGCGGTGTATTGGTTTTAGTGACAAGGTAGCGCCATTCGGCTGCTTCAAAGTCGATATCCACCCATTGGGCGTTGCGTAATTCACCAGGACGTACAAAAACCAGAGGAGCAAGACGGAGAGCGCAGCGTACCGTAAGCGTGCCCGCATACTCATCCAATGCTCTAAGAATTTCCGCTACACGTTTTGGTTCAGTGGTAGCCGCAAAATGTGTGCCTTTGACTGGGGGTAATGCGCCTCGCAAATCACCGGATGGATCGCGTTGAGCGCGCCCGGTCGCCACGGCATAACGAAATACCTGCCCGCAATTACTCAACGCTCTATGTGCGGTTTCCAATGCACCCCGGTTTTCAATCCGACGCACTACAGTGAGTAGCTCAGGTGCATTAATCTCAGCAATAGGTCGTCCGCCAATCCAAGGAAAAATGTCTCGCTCAAATCGCCGGATGATACGGTCGCCGTGATGCGATGCCCAGGTTGAGGCGAATTTGGCAAACCATTCTCGTGCTATAACTTCAAAACTATTCGCAACTAGCTCTGCTCGTGCTGATTTCTGAATCTTGCGGTTTTCGCTTGGATTCACACCATTGGCGACCAATTTTCGAGCCTCATCCCGGCGCTCACGTGCATCTTTTAAACTGACGTCAGGATAAACACCCAGCGATAACAACTTTTCCTTGCCGTCAAACATAAAACGAAATCGCCACCACTTACCCCCGGTTGGGGTAACAAGCAGAAACAATCCTCGCTCGTCATATAGCTTAATTGGCTTCGCGCCTGGCTTTGCGTTACGAATTGAGGTATCAGTTAGTGGCATAGGGGTAACTCCTAAACATGAATTGGAGTTACCCCGGAGAGTTACCCCTATTAATTGCTGGATGCTATAGGATAATATTACCCAATATTGGACACAAATGGCAATAAAAAACCCGCACTTAGGCGGGTTCTAGGATGTTATTGGATTTCTTAAAACACTCAATTGGTGGAGACGGCGGGAATCGAACCCGCGTCCGCAAGCCCTCTACAGACAGTTCTACATACTTAGCCATGTTATTTAATTTGACCTGGCTACCGCCAACCGGCAGGCTGATGACAGGCGAGTCACCTATTATTTAACGTTCTATAAAGTGACCCTATAGAACGCGATCCCCGTTAGTGACTCTGCTGTCTGTTGCCAGACCCGGCGTTGAGGCCCACCGGTGCAGAGGCTAGCCGATTAAGCGGCTAAAGCGTAGTTTTCGTCGTTTGCGACTATTGTTTTCAGATGGATTTACGAGGTAATCTGATCCTCGGTATGCCCTGCGCTGCTTTGCAACCCACGTCGAAACCAGATCGTCCCCGGTATTCGTTTTGGTAGTGCATAGGATGGTGATGAAAGCTTAAAGTTCAAGTCCTATGCGTCGGCTATTCTAGCAGAAATAGCGCGCAATTCTTTAGAGATAAGCCAGAAGTTCTTCAGGGTGATCGATTAGATGCCGTGCACCCCAAGTTTCCGGCGGTTGTTCGTTACCGAGATAGCCGTAACGGGCGATAATCGGGTGCATGCCGGCAGCGAGGCTGGCTTGCACGTCACGAATGTCGTCACCCAGATAGATACAATTTGCGGGGGAGATATCAATTTTGCGGCTGGCGGTCAACAGCGGTTCCGGATGCGGCTTGGTATTGGCGATTTCGTCGCCGCAGATGATGCAAGCGACCTGTTGCGCCAGGCCAAGTGCATGGATTAACGGATGTGCGAACCGCGATGGTTTATTGGTGACGATACCCCACGGCAGGTTGCGTTTTTTCAGTTGACCGAGCAATTCATCGACGCCGGGGAACAGACGAGTATCGTGACAGAGCCGTTCGGTGTAAAAATCGAGAAATTCGTCGCGCATTGTTTCGTAACCTTGATCACCGGGTTTGATGTTGAAACCCAGTCCCAACAGTCCGCGGGATCCAGCGGAAGCCAAGGGGCGGATTTCTGCGATGGGCAATTCAGGCAAGCCTCGGGCAGTACGTTGCCGGTTCAAGGCATGGCCCAGATCGGGCGCGGTATCGGCGAGAGTGCCATCGAAGTCGAAGAGAACAGCTTTAATCATGGAGTAGGGGATATAGTAAAAAGCGAGTGTTCGGTACGGATTAACTGCGATACGCCATGATGTAGTTGACGTCGGTATCCTGCTCCAATGCATAGACTTTGGTGATCGGGTTGTACGTCATACCGATCAGTTGCTCATCGGTCAAACTGGCATTACGCGCCATGCGGGCGAGTTCGGATGGTTTGATGAATTTGGCGTATTCGTGCGTACCGCGCGGCAGCAGTTTAAGAATGTATTCAGCGCCGATGATGGCGAACAAGTAGGCTTTTGGATTGCGGTTGATGGTCGAGAAGAAAACCCAGCCGCCCGGTTTGGCTAATTGCGCGCAAGAACGGATTACGCTCATCGGGTCCGGCACGTGTTCGAGCATTTCCATGCACGTAACCACATCATAATGCTGCGGTTGTTCTTTAGCCAGCGATTCCACGGTGATCTTGCGGTAATCAACGCGATGCCCGCTTTCTAGCAAATGCAGTTTCGCGACTTTGAGCGCCTTGTCGCTGAGGTCGATGCCGGTGACATGCGCACCCATCGAGGCCATGCCTTCGGATAAAATGCCGCCGCCGCAGCCGACATCCAATACGGTTTTTCCGGTTAATCCGCCAACCAGGTCATTGATGTAGTTAAGACGTAACGGATTGATCTCGTGCAAGGGTTTGAATTCGCTGTTTGGATCCCACCAGCGGTGCGCGAGCTGGCTGAATTTTTCCAATTCAAGCGGGTCTACGTTGATGCCATCATTTTCCATATCTACATTCCCTTAATTTTTAGCTGAATTCCCGATGCGCTCTTGCCAGAAAGTCGCGCGGTATCTGAGTTCCCGGGGATTCAGTGTTGTCAATTCACCATTGTTCAGCAGCATTTTACCATTTACCCAGACATGACTGACATGCTCGCGCCCTGCGGCATAGATCAAATGTGATACCGGGTTGTAACAAGGAGCGAGATTGAGATCGGAAAATTTGACCGCTGTGATATCGGCGGCCTTGCCGATGGTCAGTGATCCGATAATATTATCCAAGCCAAGTGCTTTCGAGCTATTCAAGGTTGCCATCCTCAAAACTTGGTGCGCAGGGAGGATTTCAGCGCGATGACTGGTGATTTTTGCCAGTAATGCCGCGAGCCGCATTTCTTCAAACAGATCCAAGCGATTGTTACTGGCCGCGCCATCGGTGCCAAGACCGACATTGATGCCTTGGTTCAATAATGTTGCAACCGGAGAGAAGCCGCTAGCCAGCTTCATGTTTGAAGACGGGCAATGAACAATGTTGCAAAGATGTTGATGCATCAATTTGATTTCATAATCGGTCAGATGTGTCATGTGCACCGCGATCAAATTAGGGCCGAGTAACCCGAGATGGTGCAGGCGTTCTATCGGTCGCATCCCAGTTGATTTCAGGCTCAGGCGAATTTCTTCTTCGGTTTCATGCAAGTGAGTATGGATTGGCACATTGAGTTGTTCGGCATAGGTCAGAACGCTACCGAATGTTTTATCGCTAACGGTATAAGGTGCATGAGGTGCAAAGCAAAAAGACAGCAACGGATGATTTTGATAGCGATCGCGCAGCTCAAGGCCTTTTGCGAGATAGTCGTCGGCATCGCTGGCATAGGCGGTTGGAAAATCGATGACCACCATGCCGATAGTGGCGCGCATGCCGGCATTGATAGCGGCTTCTGCGCTGGATTGAGGAAAGAAATACATGTCATTGAAGCAGGTGATGCCGCCCTTGATCATCTCAGCGCAGGCGAGTTGCGCGCCGTCGAAAACAAATTGCGCATTGACATGCTGATTTTCAGTTGGCCATATGTGTTGATGCAGCCATTCCATTAGCGGTAAATCGTCGGCAAACCCGCGCATCAACGTCATGGCGGCGTGCGTGTGCAAATTAATCAGGCCAGGGATTAGCACATGATCGTCGAGCATTATTGTTTGGTGTGGCTGGTAGCGCTGTTTGGCTTCCGGCAACGGCAAAATATCCTGAATGATTCCTTGGTGCACTGCTATGGCGTGGTGATTGAGAATTGTATCTGCGGGCTCAACCGGAATAATCCATCGGGCGGAGATGAGCGTATCGATTTCTGTCCGATCATTCATGAAAACATTAGTATCAAAAAACAAAAAGCCCTGTATTTCAACAGGGCTTTAAAGTGAAAATAGATAAGGTTTTTTTTGTAATTACCATTCAATCACGTTATGGTGATTGAAGTTGCTTGATTAATTACTGTCCTTAATAGTTCTTCTTGTTCCGGCAACTTCAATTTCAACACGGCGATCAGGTGCCAAGCAATCGATCAATGCTTTGGTTTTTTTCTCGCCGATGCAGCTGTTTCCGGTAACTGGATTTGCTTCGCCTTTACCGTCGACAAACACGCGATCAGGACTGATGCCTCTGGATACGAGGTGAGCCTTTACAGCTTCGGCACGGCGCAATGACAAGTTTCTGTTGTATTCATCCGAGCCAATACGATCAGCGTAACCAACCGCAATAATCAAGTCATATTTAAGATCACTGATACCACCGACAAATTCATTTAATGATTGAACGCCAGCCGGTTTCAATTTTGCGCTATCAAAATCAAATAATGCATCGGCAGAGAACGTAATTTTATCCGGTGCTGTAGTGCCAGCGTCTGCCGCGGCAGCAGCAGCGGCAGGAGCAGCTGCAACTTCATCCGGTTTTTTAACCAAATCCGGATCGCATTCATGGATAGCCATGGCCGGGGTCCAGTAACCCGTCCGCCAGCACAAGCCAGTAGTGTTTCTTGCAACGATACCGCGATCATCAATGCCGTATGCTTCCGGTTTTTTGACCGTGCTATCAGCGCCTGTTCCCTGTGCCAAAACAGCACCAGAAAACATTGCTGATGAGAGAATCATTCCTATAATGGTATTTTTAGCTGATATTTTCTTCATGCTGTTGTCCTTTTAATGAAAACTCCGATTCATAGAGTTCTTTTGATTATACAAAAATGATTTGCAATCATATTCTAAAAGCCTTTTCAATTCTACTACTTCAAGCAAACTCGTGTGTAATATCTCGTTTTAAATATATGAATAACCGAACCGTTGTGTTGCAATAACGCAACATTCGAGTCTTTGAAATTGCCAATCAAATCGCAAAATGTGATTGATGGCCGGGTAATCGATGGGCTCATAAGAAACAGGATCCGGGTAATTTACGTTTGTCGTGCAGGCCTGGTGTCTGGGATAATCGTGCAGAAAGCGACGAATTGCCCAATAATCGGACGTATACTTGGATTGATTGGCTTTTGGGCTTGAACTGATCTGTTCCTCATTATTTTGTGAAATTATCTAATTGCCGGGACATCGCATGATTGAAACTGCAGCAGAAATTTCTTTGTCGGCTCGTGATTTATGTCGTGAATATGATCGCTATGTGGCGGTCGATCATGTGAATCTGGAGTTACATCGAGGCGAAGTGTTAGGATTGCTCGGGCCGAACGGCGCTGGAAAAAGCACGACCATGCGCATGTTGACCGGCCTGTTGGCTCCCAGCAGCGGTAGCATACAGATTTGCGGTATCGATCTTTTAGAGCAACCCACCGCAGCGAAAGCGCAGGTGGGTTTTTTACCGGAAATACCGCCGCTGTATCTTGATTTGACCGTTGACGAGTATTTGCGATTGGCTACGCGATTGCATCGTGTGCCAAAAGCGGAAGAGTCTGCCGCGTTGGCAAGTGTTAAACAGCGCTGCGGGTTGAATGATTGTGGCAATCGCTTGATTGGCGTTTTATCGAAAGGATTCCAACAACGTGTGGGAATTGCACAAGCTATCATCCATAAGCCGGCTGTCATTATTTTGGATGAACCCAGTGTTGGGCTGGATCCAAACCAAATGCGTGAAATCCGTCAATTAATACGGGATTTGGGTAAAACCAGCAGCGTTATTTTATCAACCCATCTGTTATCGGAAGTTGTCAGTGTCTGCGATCGCGTGCAGATCCTGCATAAGGGCCAAGTGGTGTTCAATCAGAGTATGCCGGAAATACAACAGCGCGATATTCATTTGGAATCGATATTCACGCAACTTACTCAATAACATTAGGAATCGCCTCATGATTGCGATCATCATCCGCAAAGAATTAACAATGCTGTTTATTTCTCCGCTCGCATGGGTAATATTAGCCGCGATTCAATTTATTTTGTCTTGGTTCTTTTTTGTGCGGCTTGATGCGTTTCTTGAGATTCAACCGCAAATGCTGCAGATTGCAAATCCTCCGGGTGTGACCGAAATGATTGTGTCGCCCGTTTTTGCGCTGGCCGCCATCGTCTTGATGATGATTGCTCCTATACTATCGATGCGTTTACTCGCGGAGGAACGCCGCAATCATACGCTTAGTTTTCTGATCGCCGCGCCGGTTTCTATTGCCACTATCGTTCTCGGAAAATTTTTTGCGCTCATGATTTTTTTTACCGTCATCGTAACCCTGATCGCGTTATTATCCGTGTCCCTACTACTTGGCGGCGTGTTGGATATGGGTTTGATCACGGCTAATTTGCTCGGGTTGTTTTTTTTGACCGCCTGTTTTTCCGCGCTCGGATTGTATTTCTCGAGCCTGACAGCCCAACCCGCTATTGCTGCAGTTGCTTCATTGACAGCGTTACTCGGACTCTGGATGATCGATCTGGCTGCCAGTGAGACCGAGGGATGGTTGCATTATTTTTCATTGCTCAAACATTTCCGCCACTTTAATCAAGGCTTGATCGATACTTTGGGAATCAGCTATTTCCTGTTGTTTATGATTTTATTTCTGGTGCTGACGATCCGCCGCCTCGAAGGGGAGCGGCTGCATGACTAATCTTATTTGATCATAAGCCATGACCGGAATTAATCATAAACTGCGCAGACAACATCGGATTCATCACGGTGTTTTTGTAATTCTGTTATTGGCGCTAATGGGTGTGCTGGGTTATCTTGCAACGCAATATCGAATGCAATGGGATATCAGTCAAAATCAGCGGAATAGCTTGAATGCAGCCAGTATCGAGATTTTGCAAAAATTGCCCGGACCGGTGCAGGTAACTGCGTATGCGACGGAATACCAGGCGGAAATCGGAGACATTCGCAAAGTGATTGCCGATTTTGTGGCGCTATATCAGCGGGCTAAACCTGATTTGGCATTGCAATTCATCGACCCGGTGGAGCAGCCCTTGCTCGCCCAAGAAGCAAATGTGCAGGTCAACGGTGAGATCGTGATTACCTACCGGCATAAAACCGAGCATCTCGCGGTGATCAATGAACAGACTTTCTCTAACGCGCTGATGCGATTGGCGCGCTTGGAAGATAAATTGATTCTCGAATTAAGCGGACATGGTGAACGCACACTAGATGGCGCTGCGAATTTTGACTTGGGAGAATTTGGAAAATCTTTACGAAGATCCGGATTTGGCAATCAATCGCTGAACCTGGCCATCGAACAGGAGATTCCATTGGATGCGGATCTGCTAATCATTGCTTCGCCGCAAGTGGATTTGTTACCGGGCGAAGTGGATAAGCTGCTGGACTATATCGACCGGGGCGGCAATTTATTATGGCTAGTCGATCAGGAATCGTTGCGCGGCTTATTACCGCTCACTGAGAAATTACGCCTAACCTTAACGCCCGGTGTTGTGGTCGATCCGCATGCGCAACAACTGAAAGCCCCCATAACTTTTTCATTAGGCGCGGTATACGGACAACATCCGGTTACCAGCGGCTTTCAATATATTACGGTGTTTCCGTATGCGCGCCAGATTACGATTGACGATAACACCGACTGGAATAGCGTTTCGCTGGTTGAAGTGGCGCCGAATGGATGGGTTGAAACCGGCGATTTGAATGCCGAGATCGCATTTGACGAAGCGGCGGATGTGCCGGGTCCTATCAGTGTTGCTGCAGCATTATCCCGCAATATCAACGATCGCGAGCAGCGCATCGTGATTGTCGGTAGCGGGCACTTTCTGGCGAATACTTATCTGGGAAACGGTAATAACCTGGATTTTGGAATAAATTTAGTGAATTGGCTGACTGGTGATGAAGAAATGATGATCATTCAACCCCGTGCAGCGCTCGATGGTAATCTGGCGTTGAGTCAATCGCAATTGACGTTTATCGCCGTGGGATTGATGGTGGCATTACCGTTGCTGTTTCTGGCAATCGGAATCAGTATTTGGTGGTATCGCAGGAGAAAAGCGTCGCCATGACACATCATGCCCGTCTTAATTGGATCATGTTTGTCACCATCGCAGGTTTGCTGGTGTTCTTATACTTCAGGCCCTCGTCGCAAGAGACCCCGGATTACCCGATTGTCAATAAGCCCATATCATCCGTGCAGAGCATGCGCATCATCCGGCGTCATCAGGAAGAAATCGCGCTTGAACGTTCCGGTGCTCAATGGCGCATGATAAAACCGGTAATGGCCGCAGTTAACGAGCAGAAAATCCTGGCAATTTTTGAGATTCTGAATGCACGCAGCGAGCATCGGCTTCCCGCCACCGACCTGGGGCGTTTTGGTTTGCTGCAACCCAGTGTGCAGCTTTTTTTCGACGATCAATCGATCAGTCTTGGCGGTTTTGCTCCGGTCAAACATCAACAATATGTGCAGACAGAGCAACATGTTTATTTGATTTCGCCACGCTACGGCTTGTCATTGCCGCGTAACGCCACCGAATTGATCAATCCTATCTTGTTGCAGCCGAATGAGAATCCGATAAAACTTGTTTTGCCGCAATTTGAAGTTGAGCGGCAAGAAGGTCAATGGCAGATCCTTTCTCTCAAACAGGTCGAATCAGTCGATCAGGAAACCATTGCGCAATGGATCGAGCGTTGGCAATCGCTACCGGCAAGTGAAATGACAATCGGCGATCTCGCCGAAGCCGGATCAACAGAAAGGAGTCGGATCGGAATTGAATTGCAAGATGGACGAACCATTGATTTTCAAGTATTGCAAAATGAATCATCCATCATTGTGCTGAGATCGGACAATGGAGTCGGTTATCAATTTCCAATCGAGACCGGCCGGCAATTGCTTGATCCGCATGTCTTTCAGCAGCAATCGTTAATACCCAGCCACTGATGCCGGAATTACCAGAAGTCGAAACAACGCGGCGCGGCATTACACCTTACTTACAGGGACAGACAATCGCGAAAGCCGTCGTCCGCAATGCAAAACTGCGCTGGCCGATACCGGATAATCTTTCGGCATTAGTCAGCGGACTGGCCATTCAGGATATTCGCAGACGGGCCAAATATTTGCTGCTGGAATGCGAAACTGGCACATTAATCATTCATCTTGGCATGTCGGGCAGCCTGCGCGTTTATCCATTGATAACTGCACAAAAGGCCGAACTGCCCCAACAACATGATCACTTTGACTTGGTTTTGCACAATGGAACGGTATTGCGATTACGAGACCCGCGTCGTTTTGGCGCAGTATTATGGCAAGCAGGGGATGCATTGCTTCATCCTTTGCTGATCAATCTGGGACCGGAACCGTTGACACCGGAATTCAATGCCAGCGGATTGTTTGCTCAAACCCGCGGCCGCGTTACCAGCATCAAACAGACACTGATGAATCAACAAGTCGTCGTGGGAGTCGGGAATATTTATGCCAATGAAGCGTTGTTTACCGCTGGAATACATCCTAAAACTCTAAGTGGCAGGATCAGCAAAATCCGCTATGAAAAATTGGTTCATGCGATTAAGCAGACATTACAGCAAGCAATCGAAGCGGGGGGGAGCAGTTTGCGCGATTTCGTTCACAGCGACGGAACCCCAGGGTATTTTCAGCAGCACTATTGGGTTTATGGGCGGGAAGGGCAGCTTTGTAAAAAATGCGGGAACCTGATTAAACAAATCAGGCAGAATCAACGCTCCAGCTATTATTGCCCGGCCTGCCAGCATTGAGATGATTTGATTTAGTAAATGACACAACAAGGGACATCATGAAAATTACATTTGTCGGCGGCGGGAATATGGCTTCCGCATTAATCAGCGGATTATTACGGCAGGGTTTTTCCGCGCAGCAATTGCTGGTGATTGAAATTAATCCTGAGAACCGTGAAAAATTAAAACAGAATTATGGGATTTCTGTATTTGAGAATCTTGCAGAAGGTATCGCAGACTGCGATATCATCGTGTTATCAGTGAAACCTCAGCAGTTACGTGATCTTACGCGAGATCTTGTGCCAGTATTGGATAATCAATTAGTGATATCGATAGCCGCCGGCATTCGCGCCAGCGATATCGTACGCTGGTTAAATGGCCATAACAGAGTTATCCGTGCCATGCCGAATACGCCTTCGCTCGTGGGAAGCGGGGTCGCCGGTTTATACGCGACGCCGGGAATCGATCAACAAGACAAGAAAAATGCCGAATCGATTATGGCAGCGGTTGGTTCGACGCTTTGGGTGGGTGAAGAAGAGTTATTGCATGCCGTTACCGCGATTTCGGGTAGCGGACCGGCCTATGTTTTCTATTTCATTGAAGCCATGCAACAAGCAGCCGTTGAGTTGGGCTTAACAACTGAACAAGCCAGGCAGTTGAGTTTGCTGACTTTTGCAGGTGCTAGCAAATTAGCTAATTCGAGTGATGATGACGTGGCTCTTCTGCGAGCGCGAGTGACCTCGAAAGGCGGTACCACCGAACAGGCAATTCTAACGATGGAAAAAAATGAGATTAAGTGTAAGATCATAGCCGCCATTCATGCAGCGAATGACCGCTCTCGCGAAATGAGCGATGAATACGGCAAGATATAATGCTTGGGAAACGCTGATTAATTCGGCGGACGAGATGAAGTACGAGGCGCACGGAACACAGCAATCGAGACATATCGCCAAAATAGGCGAGGAAGCGAGTACCGCGCAACGAAGTGATTTGCTCGTATAGTCATTTAATCAGCGTTTCCTTTAATGTTGTCAGTGGGTAATGCATTAACTAACAATTCGTTTTCTGGAAAATTACTATGTCCAATCAGATTCTAGTTTTTCTTATCGATACCCTCCTGGGCTTATTTTCATTAGCATTGTTGTTGCGATTTTATTTTCAGCTGTTGCGAGTGCCTTATTACAATTCGGTTTCGCAATTTTTAATTGCAGTCACAGATTTTATGGTTAGACCGGCGCGTCGTGTAATTCCCGGATGGGCGGGCATGGATATGTCGACGTTGGTGCTTGCCTGGCTGTTAGAAAGCATCATTGTAACCAGTGTCTATGTCGTGCAAGGTTATGATTTCGACGCCAACCTCATTTTTTCGCTGGGTATAATGGGAATGTTGGGGATTGTTTCCATCGTAAAAACAACACTCTATATCATTTTGGTTATGATCATCATGCAAGCGGTGTTGTCATGGGTTAATCCGAACAGTCCCTTGGCGCCGTTACTGGACAGTTTTACCCGGCCGTTTTTGATGATTTTTCGCAGACGCATCGCACCAATTGCCAATGTGGATTTATCGCCGTTATTCGTCCTGATTGTGATTCAAGTGCTACTCATGATTGTGGCGGGTTTTCATATGGAAATTTCGGCATTGCTGCAATAAATATGTAATCGAATGACACCATGGTATCGCTACGACAAGGCGAACAATTTGATACTCACGCTGCATATTCAAACTGGCGCAAAAGTTACCGGGGTCGCAGGCATTTACGGTGATGCATTGAAAATCAAGCTTGCTGCCGCGCCAGTGGAGGGTAAAGTCAACGCGATGTTGTTGAGCTATTTGGCGGATCGGTTCGATGTGCCGCTGAGTCAGGTGATTCTCAAGCAAGGTGACAAGTCGCGTCACAAATTGGTTGTGATTCAGCAGCCAATAGCGAATCCGGAGCAGCGATTGAACCAATTGCAGCAGCCTTTGTGAAACTCCAAAAAGATAAACGATCATGGAATTAATTTTATGGCGGCACGCCGAAGCTGAAGATACCTACCCCGATGCATCGCGCGAATTGACCAATAAAGGATTGGATCAAGCACAGCGGATGGCCAATTGGCTCCGGACAAAGCTTCCGGAATACACCCAAGTGATTGTCAGTCCCACAAGACGGACGCAGCAGACAGCGACCGCCTTGACAGAACATTTTATAACCGATGGTACCGTTGGGCCAGGTGCAAATGTCCAGGCGGTGCTTAATGCCGCAGGCTGGCCCAGTGCATCCGGCGTAGTCGTGATTGTGGGGCATCAACCGACGATCGGTGAGGTTGTCCATCATTTGATTCCGGTCGTGCCGGCGGGATTGCGTGTGAGAAGAGGATCGGTCTGGTGGATTCGTTGTCAGGAAAAGGACATGGGGATCGAGTCAGTATTGCATACCGTCATGTATCCCGACATGCTATGAAGTTTCGTACGGATAGCTTTAACCATTTTGGCTGAATTAGAGTTCTTGCGAAATATTTTCTTTTTCAATTTTATTCATACACTTATCCCAATAAGGCAAACCTTCGAAGCGTTTCACCATAAAATCTACGAATGCCCGGACGCGCTGTGACAAATGGCGGGTCTGCGGGTAAATCGCGTAAGCGGCAAGCGGCAGGCACTGATAATCAGCTAATAACGGTACTAGTGTGCCTTGCTCGATTTCCTGATAGACAATAAATGTTGGTAATAGCACGATACCCAAACTGGCGGTGGCAGCGTCGCGCAGAAATTGACCATTGCCGGCTTTCAAATAGGGTTTGATTGGTACTTTAATTAATTGACCGCCCGCATCGTGAAGCTGCCATTGCTCGATGTTGCTGATCAGGTTGTACGCCAGGCAACGGTGCTGATGCAGATCTGCCGGTGTTTGCGGTGTGCCATTACGTGCCAGATAGTCCGGGCTGGCGCACAGGATCGTTTGGATGGGCGCAAGGTGGCGCGCGATTAAGCTTGAATCAGGCAAACTGGCAATGCGAATGGCGAGATCGAAGCCTTCTGCCAGTAAATCGACTTGCCGGTCGTTGAAGTCCAGATCGAATTCAATGTCTGGGTGCTGTTGTAAAAATTCGTTGATGGCCGGTCTCAGATGCATCAGACCAAAGCTCAGCGGCACGGCGACTTTGAGATTGCCTCTCAATGCGCCGTGTGATTGCGATGTGGCGAGCTCGGCTTCGAGAATATCTGCGAGGATTCGAACCGCTTGCTGATAAAACGCCCGGCCGCTGTCGGTTAAATTCATCTGCCTCGTGGTGCGATGAAACAGTTCCACTCCCAGATGCGTTTCGAGTTCTTTCAAGCGGCGGCTTACGACGGACTTAGCGACATCCATACGATCCGCGGCGGCACTGATGCTACCGGTCTCGACCACGCGCACGAACGTGTTCATATTTTCGTATCGATCCATAAAAGTGCCTTATTGTTGCTATTATGAGAACAGTTATTTCTTTTGGAAGATATTTATTCTTATTATAACAACGATGATAATGCTCTCCATCAATTAAATAAACATACAGATTAATAGGAGGGAGTCATGGATACTATGACAGTCAATGCAGCACGAATCATCCCGGCAGTGGCAGTGCCGGAAGGCGCCGGAGTCACAGTGTACCGAACGATTGGCACACCCGTGATACGCAATTACGATCCATTCTTATTGCTGGATCATATCAGCAGCGACAAACCGGAAGATTATCTGGCCGGTTTTCCATCACACCCGCATCGCGGTTTCGTTACTTTTACCTATATGATCGATGGTCACATGGAGCACCAGGACAGCATGGGTAACCGCGGCGATTTGGGACCGGGATCGGCGCAATGGATGAAGGCTGCCAGCGGCGTGATTCATTCGGAAATGCCGAAACAGCAAAACGGCTTAATGCGCGGCTTTCAATTGTGGATCAACCTGCCGGCGGCGCACAAAATGGATCATCCGGAATATCAGGAATACGCCGCCGAAGCTTTTCCGGTGGTCGATGCGCAAGATTACCGGGCTAAAGTGCTAATCGGCCGTTATGCCGGCGTGCGGTCACCCATTATCGATCCCGTTACCGATGTTTCTTATTTCGATGTGAAAGTACAACCCGGCAAACATTTCCAACATCGTTTGTCCGCAGGACACCACAGTTTTCTGTATGTATTCGAAGGTGATGGGCATTTACATCAGCAATTTGTCGCAATGCATTCTCTGGCGGCATTGAGCGGCGCTGATGAGACTTTTGATTTTACCGCAGGAAGAAAGGGGGCGCGGTTGTTGGTTGTTAGCGGTAAACCGGTCGGCGAGCCGGTAGTGCAGTACGGCCCGTTTGTGATGAATACCCGTGAAGAAATCGATCAAGCGCTGCAAGATTTTCAAACCAACAGTTTCGTGCGCAATCGCGCGTGGATAAAAAAACGTCACGATTATTCCCATTCAACCATTTAAATGAGGAGATTCAAATGGAAAAAATTGCTCAACTGATAGCACGGCTATTTCTCGCACAAATCTTTTTTCTATCAGGGATTTTTAAGATTAGCGGCTACGAAGGCACGCAAGGTTATATGGAAGCCATGGGTATTCCTGGCATGTTGTTACCGCTCGTAATCGCACTGGAAATTGGCGGCGGCCTAGCACTTATTGCTGGTTGGCAAACGAAATGGGTATCGCTGGCATTGGCTGGTTTCACGCTAGTGGCTGCGGTGATTTTTCACAATAATCTTGCTGACCAGATGCAAATGATCATGTTCATGAAAAATATAGCGATTACAGGCGGATTGTTGCTGCTGGCGATACAGGGCGCTGGAAGCTACAGCCTGGATAGCCGCCGCATTTAGTAAATCCAAACCAACATTCAAAAAGTCGGGTTGTAACACATTTGATTTTCAAGTGCGAGGGAAAAAATAGTACATTTGTACTATAAAAACAGGAGGGGCTCCTATATACTACGAATTGGTTAAACTTTATATTAAAAAAGTGTAACTATTAGCAATAATAGATACTACATATCTGTATTTGAAATGAAATTTTTGATTTTTTCATTTTGCGATGTTAAATGCAAATGTGTTTCAAAATGATCAAACTTTAGTGATTTAGTTTATTGTATTAATAAAAAAGGAAGAAAAAATGAAGAGACTATTCAAGATCTTTAGTATTGCGGTAATTTCGTCAGCAGTATTAGGTTTTAACACAGCGATTGCTAGTACCACTTATACATTTAATAGTGCGGCAACATCAGACCTAATTACTGAAAATAGTGGTACGTATAGTGGTTCGATTGGTTATACGCCATTATGGAGTCCAGGCACAGTAACATCGGCTACATTGACCTTATTTTTGTCTGATGATATTTCAACTACATTGAAAGGATTTGGTGCGATTGATATTCCAAGGGAATGGGCACAAGTGACAAACGTCAGTGATGGTGCTTTTAATACCGGTTCGCATTCAGCTGTTGAAGTGGAACAAACCAATCCTTTATTTGATACAGCGAACTCGTTTCCGTTTAATACTACTTTTTCTGGAAGCGATGGCTTTGAGAGTCCTTTAACTTCAAACCCTATCAGTGAAGCTGCATTAATTGCAGCGGCGTTGGGCATTGGCCTAGTAGAACCAAGCGTGGCAGCATATACTTTTGATGTGACCGGCTTGATGAATAATGCAGGTTTATCGGGAAATTTATCTTTTGATCTAATAGCTCTTAACTTATATGACCCAGCTTCTTTACCTCCAGCTTTTGTTGCTGCAGCAGCAATATTTGGATTCAGTACAGCACTTGTACAAACAACTTATGAAGACTTTCTTTTCACAGGCGCGCAATTAACAGTCTCTGCTGTTCCTGAACCATCGATGTATGCGTTATTAATTTTAGGATTGTTCAGTATGTTTATGTCTAGAAAATTGTTTGGACGTAATAACTAATTTTTTAGCTTAATCTAATAAACTTATTCTTGAATTTTTGAGGCTATAAATAGTTAAAACTTTTTACTTTGTACCAATATTATTCGAATAAATATATTGGTAAAATTTTTAAGAATAACTATAAACTGTTAAACAGCGCACTTACTGATTAAGGTGCGCTGTTTTTTTATATGCTCAATTGCATCTAAAAGTACAACAGAAATAATGATGAGAAAAATTCGAAAAACTCACGCAATCTTTAGTAGTTATCATTTCTCTAAAAGACGACTAATTTTATTAGTTTTTCTAGCTGCGGTTGGAATTTGTGTTACATGGATTTTTTACGAAGTATTTTTTACCAAAACATCTGATGACTGGTTTGAAAGCATTGCGCGCAATAGCAGTTTAATAACATTACCAAAAGATGATGCGCCGCATCATGCTGAAATGGAATGGTGGTACTACAACGGCTATTTAAGTACTGAGTCGGGGAAACAATATAGTTTTCACTATACTGTTTTCTTGCTAAACAATGTTGTTCATCATATGGTAAGTCATACCTCCATCAATGATTATCAAACTGGTAAACACCTGACTGCTCAGCGAAGAACTGCGGGCAATCCATCAATAAACAAAGAAAATGGTTTTGAATTTATCCAAGGTGATTGGTTGATGGCAGGAGGTAATGGTACCGATCAGCTAAAATTTAACATCGAGAATATAAGTCTTGTACTAGATGTAATTAGTACACAGTCGCCGATTATCCATGGCGAGAATGGCATTATTTCGTTAGAAGATGCGGGCGATAGTTACTATTACTCACGCTCGCGTATGAAAATATCGGGGGCTTTGAAAATAGGGAATACTGTAGAAAAAGTAACAGGGATTTCCTGGTTTGATCATCAATGGGGCGATTTTTCCGTGGGGCGATTGACATGGGATTGGTTCAGTCTTCAGTTGAGTGATTCCATAGATCTGATGATCTATCAACTACGCGATAAGAAAACAAATGACAAAATTCTCTATATGGGCACCTTTAATCAGAATGGAAATATTGAAACGCTATCTGCAGAAGATTTTAATGTTACCCCTAAGAAAGGGTGGACCAGCAAAAAGACAAATATCGTTTATCCGATAGAATGGGACATTGAAATACCATCCAAGAATATCAAAATCACGATTAAGAGCAGGAATGAAAGTAATGAATTCGATGCTAAGTTAACGACTTACAATATCTATTGGGAAGGTGCCGTGAGTGTGCAAGGCACGCACACAGGTTTTGGCTTTATGGAGCTTTATTACATGGATGCTAAGAATTCTGAACTTCATAAGTCTTAGATATTTGATAATAACAGTCATTGGATAAATTAAATTTGTTTGATAATATACTTGTCTTATGTGTCGGAAATATATGCAGAAGCCCAATGGCTGAAGCATTGTTTAGACAAGCTTTTGTCGAAGTCAATAATTTCGACAGTCGGATAAGATCGGCGGGTCTTGGTGCATTAGTTGGTCATCCGCCAGATCCAAAAGCAATTCAATTGATGATGGAAAAAGGGATAGATATTTCTGATCATCGAGCTCGTCAGCTCAACCAAGAGATGATTCGCAAATCAGATCTCATATTAGTAATGGAGCTCGACCAGAAAAATAGGATTGAAGAAATTGAGCCGACTGCAAGAGGTAAAGTTTTTCGATTAGGTGAATGGGGAGGATTCGATATTCCTGATCCCTATCAAAAAGAAATACATATTTTTGAAGAAACGTTAAGTTTAATCGAGCAAGGCGTATCTCAGTGGATTAAGAAATTGTAATTTGCTAAGTTCATCGATAATCAGTTCATACAAAGTTGGGATATTTTATTCATAATAATGAATCCGTTAGGGACAAATGACTTCATTAAATCAGATTATCTTCTGATAAAATTATAAAAAACTAGAATAAATCTTTGCTTTTTACATCTTGAATGAGAATTCGTGGTTACGTAGTCAAGCAAAAGATGTTATGCCTCAAAAGAATCAATGTGTGCATTCGTGCATTATTATTTATAAGCCGTGATCAAGAATAGGATAGTTCAAAAATTTTCAAGAATTGAAAGAATTATCCTATAGAACTCTGTTTAATTAAGCTTTATCCTTTTCATATCATGAGGAGATAAATCATCGATGTGTGGAATTATTGGCGCGATTGGAAAGGCAAACGTGATTCCTGTTCTTTTGGAAGGATTGCAGCGTCTGGAATACCGGGGTTATGATTCCGCCGGTCTTGTATTCACTAACCATGGCCTAAAAAGGGTGCGGACTACCGGTCGAGTTAATGTATTAGGCCAGCTCGTTGAACAACAGAAAGCTCATGGATTGTCGGGTATCGCACACACACGCTGGGCGACTCACGGCGAACCCTCGGAACGTAATGCGCATCCGCATTTTTCCGGGGATGAGTCGCGCATTGCAGTGGTGCACAATGGCATCATTGAAAATCATGAAATTATCCGCACACAGCTCAAGCGCTTTGGCTATCGATTTTTATCCGACACCGATACGGAAGTTATCGCGCATCTAGTCTCTTTTAAGCTTAAAGAAGCAAACGATTTATTTGAAGCGGTTTGCTTGGCAGTGGCGGAGTTGCATGGCGCTTATGCTATTGCAGTCATGGAAGAAGGGCAATCCGATCGAATCGTTGTCGCACGCCACGGCGCACCGTTGATACTCGGTGTTGGCAAAGATGGTAATTATGTCGCATCAGATGTTTCCGCCTTACTGCAAGTGACTCGTGATGTGATCTACCTCGAAGATGGTGATATCGCTGAGCTAAGTAGTCATGGATTCAACATTGTTAATTGTCTGGAAAACCGGTTAGGCGATCCAGTCAGCCGCCCCGTGCATGAATCGCATTTATCCAATGAAGAAATCGGATTAGGTTCGTATGCGCATTTCATGCAGAAAGAGATTTTTGAGCAGCCCAGTGCGGTTGCTAACACGCTGGAAATGTTATCGAATACTCAATCGATCACTCCCAATTTATTTGGCAGCGAGGCGGAAATAGTATTCAAAAACACCGAACAAATACTAATTCTGGCGTGCGGTACTAGTTATCATGCCGGCTTGGTTGCTCGTTACTGGATGGAGAAGATTGCTGGATTGGCCTGCAATGTAGAAATAGCCAGTGAGTACCGTTACCGTAATCCTGTTGCAGATCCTGCCACATTGGTTGTTGCCATTTCGCAATCCGGTGAAACCGCCGATACGCTGGCAGCCTTCGAATATGCTAAGAAATTGGGCCATCGTTACAGTCTGGCGATTTGCAATGTGCCGGAAAGCGCATTGATCCGTCAGGCTGACTTACGCTTTCTGACTCGCGCCGGTCCGGAAATCGGTGTGGCATCGACCAAAGCATTTACCACTCAACTCGCTTCGCTGCTGTTGTTGACCATTACATTAGCTAAGATGCGTAACAAACTGAGTGAACAATCCGAGCACGAAATGATTGCGGCCATGCGCCATTTACCGAATGCATTACAACATGCGCTGCAAGTAGAGGATCAAGTCAAATTATGGGCGCAAAGTTTCGCGCAGAAGCACCATGCGTTATTTCTAGGCCGCGGAGTGCATTACCCGATAGCAATGGAAGGCGCGCTCAAACTCAAGGAAATCTCTTATATTCATGCTGAAGCATATGCAGCTGGTGAACTTAAACACGGTCCACTCGCATTGGTCGATAGTGAAATGCCGGTAATTGCCATCGCTCCGAATGATCAACTACTCAGTAAACTCAAATCCAATTTACAGGAAGTGCAAGCACGGGGGGGCGAATTATACGTATTTGCCGATGCAGATTCTCTGATCGTACCGAATGATCATCTGCACGTTATCCGTCTGTCCGAGCATGCAGGATTACTAAGCCCGATTTTGCATACGATTCCATTGCAATTGCTTGCTTATCATGTCGCACTCGTAAAAGGCACGGATGTCGACAAACCGAGAAATCTAGCCAAAGCGGTAACAGTTGAATAATTACAATCGAATTGAACTAATTGATGTGTTAAATCATGCACCTAATTCAAAATACAGTGAATGTGACAAAAGTCCCAAAAGATCAAATACATCCAACTTTGGCCTCGTTTTAAAGCAATTGCATCACTTACTTAGCAGGATAAAATGCATTCAATATTCCATTTGAGTACTTAGCTTCCAATGTTTGCGAAGAGAAGCATTGACAAAGATTAGGAAAGTTTTTTTTCATTCTTGAACTGATGGTTGTTCTTTTAAAAGTTTTTTTGTGTTGCAATAAAAACGAGGATTTAAGGTTGAGGTTATATAAGCCATTGCATATAGAAGAAATAATACTCAAGCGAGTAAGTCTTTTTCTTTTTCTGGTGATAGTGAGTCAACTGACAGCTTGCACTCTGATCCCGGGCCAACATATGAGGGCATTTGCGACTAAATCAAGCGTGGAAATGCCAGTTGACGAAGATAATGAAACAATTCTAAAAAGACTCAATATTCAAACGATTAATGCGCAGCTAATTATTGATATGGAAAAGGATATCAATAATCGCAGCCTCGGGCCTGACAATGTTGCCAATCATTATTTCGATTACCGTATCGGTTCCAAAACTATAAAAGGTACTCCAGAAGTAGAGCCTTATGATCAATACCGGGTGGGGCCTCGGGATATTCTGAATATTACTGTCTGGGGACATCCGGAATTAACGATTCCGGCGGGCGAATTCCGCAGCGCTGAAACGGCCGGGAATGTGGTGGGCGAGGACGGTACTTTTTTTTACCCCTACGCCGGTGTCATTCGAGCGGCAGGCAGAACAGTCGAAGATATTCGCGATGAATTAACGTTCAAACTTTCCAAGTATATTGAAAATGTACAGCTTGATGTTCGCGTGGCAGGTTATCGCAGTCAACGGGTTTACGTGGTGGGTGAGGTTACGCAACCTGGAATTCATTTAGTTAGAGACATACCGCTAACCGTTCTGGAAGCGATCAATAGTGCCGGTGGTGTAACACCGAGAGCGGATCTACGCAATATCACTTTAACGCGGAATGATAAAACCTACAGCATAAATCTATTAAGCCTTTACGAAGGTGGTGATGTTAAGCAAAACGTATTGCTCAGGCATGGTGACGTTCTCAACGTTCCGGACAACGATTTTAATAAGGTTTTTGTATTGGGTGAGACCAATCTGGGGCGCGGTTTTGGTGCCCGACCACGGAGTGTCGTGATGAATAAAGCGCGAATGACATTGACCGAAGCGTTAGCTGATTCTGGTGGTTTAGATCAGGAAACTTCGGATGCCGCAAGGGTTTTTATTTTCAGAGGCGCTTTGGGAAAGTCCGCCATCTACCATTTGAATGCGAAATCGCCCGATGCGTTTATCTTGGCGGATCGCTTCCCTCTACAGCCGCGTGACGTGGTTTTTGTAGACCGGGCAGAAGGTATCCGTTGGAATCAAATCATCGGACAAATTCAACCAACCGTCGATTTGTTGAATTTATTTGACGGATCCCTGCGTGTTCAGCCATTCAGAGCAGTCCCTTGATAATTTACTTGCATACCGCCCATGCCTAATTCGCAACCAGAGAACACTCATCATGTCACCCAATTCGACCCGGATAACGAGGGCGATGTAATCAATTTGGGTGAGTTGCTGAGTATTATGATGGATGGGAAATGGCTTATTCTGGCCACAACCTTTTTTGTTTTTTTTATAGGCATTGGCAAAGCCTTTATTGATACGCCGATTTATAAAGTCGATGCGATGCTACAAGTGAACGAGAAATCACAGTCAATGATAGGTGTTGAACCGTTAACCGATATGTTCGGAACGAAACTTCCGGTAATGGCTGAAATTGAGCTGATTAAATCCAGAAAAGTGCTTGGGACCGTCATTAATAATCTGGATCTGGAAGTTATTGCCAAACCGAAGTTTTTCTCTTTTGCAGGCGAGGCAATTGCAAGAAGATTCGTGCAGCGTAATTCAGATAATGCAGTGTCCAGTGCGTTATTTGGCCAGGCCGAATATGCCTGGGGTGGGGAAGCGATACAAGTTGGCTCGCTGACGGTACCGGATGCATTGAGAGATAAGGAATTCACATTATTGGCAGGAAATCAAGATCAATTCCAGCTTTTCTTGAACGATGAATTAATTGCTGAGGGTGAAGTGGGAAAACTGATAAATCAGAAAATTGACAATCATCAGCAACCTATCCATCTATTTGTATCGCTATTGAAAGCTCGGCCTGGCACGCAATTTACGCTTATTCGGCAATCCTCAAATAATGCAATACGACAACTTAGAAATAGTTTGACGGTATCGGAGAAAGGTAAAAATACAGGAATCCTGGAATTGACGCTGGAATCGGACAGTGCTGAGTATGCAATCCGGGTATTGAATGAAATTGCCAACATTTATGTACAACAAAACGTTGAATATAAATCCGCCGAATCGCAGAAGACATTGGAATTTCTCGATAAACAATTGCCGATCATCAAAGAGCAGATGGAGGCTTCGATAATTGCCCTGAATGAATATAAAAACCAGAAAGGTTCTGTCAACCTGGATATTGAGACGCAGCATACCTTGGCAGGAGTTGTCGAAATAAAGACGCAAATTACCCTCTTGCAACAAAAACGTGATGAATTGCGGCAGAAATTTACCGAATCCCACCCGAATGTGATTGCGGTAGATAAGCAAATCGCACGGCTGCAAGCACAACTACAATCACATAATCAAATGATCAAGTCGCTACCTGAGACACAGCAAGTTACTCTGGATTTATCGAGCGATGTTAAGGTAAGCACCAATCTATACACCACATTACTCAATAATGCGCAGACATTGCGTGTAGCGAAAGCAGGTACTGTAGGCGATGTGAGAATTATTGATTACGCGGTTCTGCCTGATAAAGCGATTAAGCCGAACAAACCTCTAATTGTTGGCGTGGCTTTTGTTCTGGGTTTGTTCCTGGGAATCGTGGGGGTTTTTGTTCGTAAGTCGTTGTTGCGCGGCATCGAAGACCCGGATTTGATCGAGAAACAACTGCACATTCCCGTGTACGCCACTATTTACCATAGCAAGGATCAAGACTTGCTCAACAAAGAATTGAGCAAATCCGGTAAATCCATCCGGCATAGCAGACCGGCGGTTCTATCGCTTCGCAACAGGGATGATGTAGCAATCGAAAGCCTCCGGAGTTTGCGCACGACGATCCATTTCTCTTTATTGGAAGCACAAAACAATATTATCGTGATTACCGGGCCAAGTCCGGGCGTTGGTAAATCATTCGTCGCCGCGAACCTTGCGATAGTCATGGCCGATGCCGGCAAGAAAATATTATTGATCGACGCCGATATGCGCAAAGGCGAAATCAACAAATCATTTGGGATAACTCGTGAAAACGGTTTATCCGAAGTCATACTCAATACGCAGTCAGTTCAAGACGCGACGCGGGAAATACTGTCAGCCCATATCGATTTTATTCCAACCGGAACTATTCCGCCTAATCCATCTGAGTTATTGCTGCATGAACGTTTTGGCCAGCTTCTGGATGGATTTACCAAACAATATGATCTGATCATTATCGATTCCCCACCTATTTTGGCGGTTACCGATGCCGCGATTATCAGTCGGCTAGCAGGCGCGGCGCTCATGGTGATAAAAGCTGGATCACATACCAAACGCGAACTGGAACAGAGTATTAAAAGATTTTCCCAATCGGGTACCCCGATTAAGGGCATTGTATTCAATGATATGCCGCAAGCCTCTTCTCGTTATGGCTACGGCTATCATTACGGCAAGTATGTCTATCAATATCATTACCAAAAATCAAAGTAGTTAGTTGTAATTATGGATATCGACCTGGTTTTTGTACTCTTATTCAGTACTTTTTTGTCAATTTTGTTTATCCGTTTGACTGTTTATTTAATGTATTCCCTTAATTTGGCAGATAAACCGGATGCTGCGCATAAATTGCATGATATGCATACACCGTTTGTAGGTGGAGTTGGCGTGTTTGCAGCGCTATGTTTCGCGTTCATTATTTTGATTAATCATTATCCTGAGCATTTGCAGAAATGTATTGTTTTAGCGACTTGCTCCATTCTAATTTTTATCACCGGTTTTGTTGATGATGCAATTAAGCTCGGTTACAAATTACGTTTTTTAATTCAAGCAATTGTTGCGCTTCTCATGATTTTTTTGGGTGGAATTGTATTGCACGAACTCGGCGGGCTGCTATTTGGATTTCCTTTGCAACTTGGAGTCTTTGGTATTGCTTTTACTTTGATTGCTACCATTGGTGGAATCAATGCGCTGAACATGATTGACGGGATTGATGGATTGTCCGGTTCCATTGCTCTTACAAGTTTGTTGTTAATTGGTGTGACCGCGTATTTAGCTGAAGATCATCATAATCTAATACTGATCTGTGCGCTTGCAGGAGGAGTGATTGGTTTTTTATATTATAACCTCCGGCATTTTTATCAACACCGTGCACGGGTTTTTCTTGGCGATAATGGCAGTATGTTGCTGGGATTGATGTTTGCCTGGTTGCTGGTTGATCTTTCTCAGAATCCCAATCCAGCAATTACGCCGGTAACAGCAATTTGGCTCTTTTCTGTTCCTCTGATGGATATGTTCGGGGTCATGTTGCGCCGGATGAGTGCCGGACAATCTCCTTTTGCTGCGGATCGACAACACTTGCACCATTTACTGATGAGATCCGGCTTCAGAGTCATGGAAATCGTTTTCACAATGGTTTTTTTACACGGTCTGCTTGGAATAATTGGACTAGCGGGTATGTATATGGGTGTTCCGGAATTTACCATGTTTCTTGGTTTTCTCCTGATATTGACTGGATATTTCTACTTGACGCATCACCCTGAAAGTTTTATATCACTTCTCAGAAATTTTGACATATTGCTTAATACGCGATTGAAGTTTGCACCCGTTTCCCACAGTAATAACCTTATTGGTAGTTACTCTGCTAAAGAAATCGAAGTGCTTGCTAAAGCAATTAGTGATGAATTGGGATCGGAGATGAATTTCTGGATAAGAGTTTTTAGAAAACCATCAGAATCCCATCATTTAGGCAATCGCTATGCGACTACACTTCATATATGGGTTGACAAAAATATTGATCTCTCAAAAGAAAACATTAAGCAGTATATAGCATCACTACAATGGCGATTAATAGAACAACGAGGCATTCACTTGCATCGATTTTCCAGTCGTAAAACGGATTTCGATCCGGCAATTTATAGTCAAGGAAGTCCCTTCGGTGAACCTAAAGCTATGAGTCGGCGGGAACTGGGACCACAAGCGTTGTCTTTCGAGATTTTACGCTGAAAATATAATGACATTTGTTCGGCTGCTTCTAAAATATCTACCGAGTTTACATATTCAATTGAGGTTTTTTTCATGAAAATAGCCGTTGTTGGTCTTGGTTATGTTGGATTGCCTCTGGCAGTCGAGTTCGGCAAAAAATATTCTACGATCGGAATTGATCTTTCGGCAGGTAAAATTGCGGCCTATCGCAATTTCGTTGACCCGGCCGGCGAAGTCTCATCGGAGAATTTGCGTGCCGCAACGCAACTGAGCTATCACAACGATCCACAGGCATTAAGCGATGTGGATTTTATTATTGTGGCCGTTCCCACACCCGTGGATAAAGCAAATCAACCAGATTTCACAGCGCTGATCAAAAGCTCCGAGACCGTTGGAAAATACATCAAGCGCGGTGCGGTCGTGGTGTATGAATCTACCGTATATCCTGGCGCAACCGAAGAAGTATGCATCCCAGTGATCGAAAAACATTCTGGTCTGAAATGGAAATTAGATTTCTTTGTTGGTTACAGTCCAGAGCGCATTAATCCGGGGGATAAAGAACGGACAGTTACGAAAATCATTAAAGTTGTTTCCGGCGACACGCCGCAAACATTAAAGACTATTGCTGAAGTTTACGGCTCAATTATCACCGCAGGTGTGTATTCAGCCAGCAGCATCAAAGTGGCAGAAGCAGCCAAGGTCATCGAAAATACCCAACGCGACTTGAATATCGCCCTGATGAACGAACTGGCGATTATTTTCGATAAGATTGGAATCGATACGCTGGAAGTGTTGAAAGTGGCAGAAACCAAATGGAATTTTCTGTCCTTCCGGCCTGGCTTGGTTGGCGGACATTGCATCGGTGTTGACCCGTATTACCTGACTCATAAAGCGGATATGGTCGGGTACCACCCCCAAGTTATTCTGGCAGGGCGTCGCATTAATGACAGTATGACGGCCTACGTGGCGCAGCAAACTGTTAAGCAAATCATCCAGGCAGGTGGCGCAGTCAAAGGATCTAAGGTTATCGTGCTGGGACTTACTTTCAAAGAAAATTGTGCGGATTTACGCAACAGCAAGGTTGCTGATTTGGTGAGAGAATTGCGGGAATTTGGGTGCGAAGTCAGCGTGCACGATCCATTAGCTGATCCGGAAGAGGCGATTCACGAATATGGAATTACCCTCACCGAGTGGAGAGCGCTTCCGGAAAAGGCGGAAGCGATAGTGGCAGCCGTAGCCCACACGGCATATATCAATAAGCCGATCAATGAGTTTTTATTCAATTTAAAGAAGGGAGGAGTATTGATTGACGTCAAGTCTGCGTACCCTCAAGAAGCAATTGAAGCAGCTGGATACAAGTTATGGCGTTTATAACGATGATTGATCCGTATAGCCAACTTATCAATCGACTTGCTAGCGAGCCACACACATGGCTTGTTACCGGCGTAGCGGGGTTCATTGGCAGTAATCTGCTCGAAACTTTGCTCAAGCTCAACCAGCGCGTGGTCGGATTGGATAACTTTGCCACCGGTTACCAGCGCAATCTGGATGAGGTCGAATCATTGGTATCCGCCGAGCAGTGGGCGAACTTCAACTTTATTCCAGGTGATATCCGCAATCTCAATGATTGCCGCCGTGCGATGGCTTTCCGTCATTCTCGCGAAGGCGGGAATCCAGATCGTCAAGAAAGCGTTCCTGTCGAATACGTGCTCCATCAGGCCGCCTTGGGTTCAGTTCCGCGATCTATCGAAAATCCCATCGCCACCAATGAAACCAACATCAGCGGCTTTCTCAACATGCTGGTTGCCTCCCGCGATGCCAAAATAAAGCGCTTCGTCTATGCAGCAAGCAGCTCCACCTATGGCGACCATCCTGGCTTGCCCAAAGTGGAAGATGAGATCGGTAAGCCGCTATCGCCCTACGCCGTCACCAAATACGTCAACGAACTTTATGCCGATGTCTTCGCGCATACTTATAGTTTCAACGCCATAGGCCTGCGCTACTTCAACGTCTTTGGTCCGCGCCAGGATCCCAATGGGGCTTATGCAGCCGTCATTCCCAAATGGATTGCCAGCATGATCAAAGGCGAACCGGTATTTATCAACGGTGATGGCGAAACCAGCCGCGATTTCTGTTACATTGATAACACCGTGCAGGCCAATCTGTTCGCTGCCACCACGGAAAATCCGGAAGCCATCAACCAGATCTATAATGTGGCTGTGGGAGACCGCACCACGCTAAACCAGCTCTATGATCAGCTACATATCAATCTGCTGCCCAGCTACGCTCGCCTGCAAGGCGTGAAGCCCGTGTATCGTGATTTCCGCGCAGGGGACGTGCGCCACTCTCTGGCTGACATCAGCAAAGCCCTCTCGTTATTAGGATATCAGCCAACCCATCGCATCGGAGAGGGTTTGAAAGTGGCGATGC
Organism: Nitrosomonas limosa; assembly: GCF_054188085.1. NCBI lineage: Bacteria > Pseudomonadati > Pseudomonadota > Betaproteobacteria > Nitrosomonadales > Nitrosomonadaceae > Nitrosomonas > Nitrosomonas limosa. The sequence goes on from NZ_CM135180.1 coordinate 375,837, forward strand.
ACTGGTATGTGCAACATCTAAAACAACAAGGAAAAGTATGAGTAAACCTATCTATGTAACCCAGCCCTATCTTCCACCATTAGAGGAATTCATTCCCTACCTGGAACAAATCTGGGAAAAAAAAATCCTTACCAACGGCGGCCCCTTTCACCAGCAGTTGGAGAAGGCGTTATGCGAATACTTGAGTGTGGAACATCTTTCCCTGTTTTCCAACGGCACCATTGCGTTGATCACCGCACTGCAAGCGCTGCGCATTACGGGCGAGGTTATCACAACACCGTATTCATTTGTCGCCACCGCACATTCCTTGCTTTGGAACGGCATCAAGCCGGTGTTCGTGGACATCGATCCGAACACGCTTAATATTGATCCGGCGAAGATTGAGGCGGTCATCACCCCGCAGACCACGGCCATTTTGCCGGTGCATTGCTACGGGCATCCTTGCGATGTCGAGGCTATTCAGAATATTGCCGATAACTACAATCTGAAAGTTATATACGATGCGGCACATGCCTTTGGCGTGCAGGATGAAGGTGGTAATATACTTCGACATGGCGACCTATCCGTTGTAAGTTTTCATGCAACTAAAGTGTTCAACACTTTCGAAGGTGGCGCAATCGTGTGCCCGGACGCCAAGACCAAGCAGCGCATACACCACCTGAAAAACTTTGGCTTCGTTGACGAAGTGACCGTGGTCGCTCCGGGTATCAACGGCAAGATGTGCGAGTTCAATACTGCCCTAGGTCTGCTGCAGCTCCAACATGTCGAACAGGCATTGACTCGACGCAAAGAGATCGATGTGACCTACCGCGAGCAACTGGCCGACGTGAAAGGCATCCACTGTCTGAGCGATGCGGGAGAAAAAGTGGTCAATCACGCCTATTTCCCAATCCTGGTTCAGCCGGGCTATCCGCTGAGCCGCGACGCTCTGTACCAGAAGCTGAAGGATCAAAATATCTACGCACGCCGCTACTTCTACCCTCTGATTACGGACTTTCCGATGTACCGCGGTATGCCCTCCGCGCAGCGTGGCAACCTGCCCGTGGCAGCAGATGCTGCGGGCATGGTGCTGTGTCTGCCAATCTACCCAGATCTGCCGCCGATGGAACAGCAGCGCGTAATCGATATTATCAAGGAGGCCTGAAATGGCAATGCTGAGCCGCAGTGCGATCGAAAAAATGGGATTTGTCACCGTGGGCGATAATGTCCAGATTTCTGACCGCGCTTCGTTCTACGGTGCACACCGGATTGCTTTGGGAGACAACGTGCGAATTGATGATTTTTGCGTCCTGTCTGCTGGTGTGGGGGGAATCAGTATCGGTCAGCATGTGCACATTGCCGTTTATTCGTCTTTGATTGGCGCAGGAAAAATAACCCTCAGCGATTTCTGCAATATTTCGTCACGTGTCTCCATCTATTCCAGCAGCGACGACTTTTCTGGAGCCACCATGACCAATCCTACCGTACCCAGTAAATACACCGGCGTGACTCATGCCGATTTATTCTTTGGTAAGCATGTCATCGTGGGCAGTGGCAGTGTCATCCTACCTGGCACTATTCTGGAAGAAGGTGTTGCTGTCGGCGCACTGAGCTTGGTAACCAAGCGTTGCGAAGCGTTTGGTATCTATTCTGGTAACCCGGCGCGGCGCATCAAGGAACGCTGTCGTGACTTGCTTGAACTTGAGAAGGAGTTCTTGGCTGACAAGATGAATTAAGCGAAATCCATGTTTGCCCACCATAACATTGTCGCCAATGCTTAAGCAAAAAGCTATTACAGCCACTCTATGGAGTGGTGCTGACATCTTCTTGCGGCAGGGTTTGCAATTCATCATAGCCATCGTCTTAGCTCGCCTGCTTACGCCGGAGGAGTTCGGCACGATTGCGTTGCTCTATCTTTTCGTTGGCTTAGCGAGCGCTTTTGTAGACAGCGGGTTCTCGGCAGCACTGATCCAGCGCCAGGATGTCACCCACACTGATGAATCCACTGTGTTCTGGTTCAATCTGGGCATGGGGACAGTGATGGCGACGGGACTCTGGTTGTTGGCGCCATGGATAGCGCATTTCTACAATCTGCCGGTCTTGATACCCCTGACCGGCTTACTTGCGTTTAACCTGCTTGTCAGTGCTTTGGGTTCGATCCACGGAACCTTGCTGACCAAGCGCCTCGATTTCAAAACACCGTTGAAGATTGGTGCTATTGCGACAACCATTTCAGGAGTGGGGGGTGTCGTCATGGCATGGCAAGGCTATGGTGTATGGGCGCTGGCGATGCAAACGCTGGTCTCCACCTTTTTGACAACAACCCTGCTTTGGATATTCAACAAATGGCGTCCAGGCCTTGAATTCAGCATGGGTTCTGCACGGAAGCTGTTCGGATTCGGTGGCTACCTGCTCATGTCCGGTCTTTTGGATATTGCTTATGAACGTATTTATACCTTACTGATAGGAAAATTTTACGGTGTTCGTGAACTTGGCTTTTATAACCGCGCGGACGGAACAAAACAACTCCCGGTCGGCGTACTTACCGGGATCCTATCACGCGTGGCGCTCCCCATTTTTTCTGTTGCCTCGGATGATAAGGAAAAGCTACGCCGGGGCGTGCGCCATGCCCTGCGCGGCATAATGCTGATCAACATCCCGATGATGTTAGGCATTATGGCAACAGCCGAGCCGTTAGTGGAGACCCTGTTTGGCACTCAGTGGTTGCCTTCTGTTCCCATCCTGCGAGTACTGTGCCTTGCCGGCATGCTCTGGCCTTTGCATGTCATCAATCTGAATGTCTTGATGGCGCAAGGTCACTCAAAACTTTTTTTTCGGTTGGAAGTAATCAAGAAAATCGTTGGAGCCGGTTTGCTGATTGTTGGCACCGCCTATGGGGTTATGGGCATCGCCTGGAGTCAGGTTGTATTTGGTGTGCTAGCTTTTGGTATTAATGCACATTACACTCGCATTTATCTCAATTACAATACTTGGCAGCAGATTGCGGACTTCTTGCCCGCGCTATCAGTAGCCACTTTTATGGCATTGCTGGTATATGGTTTAGGATACCTGCTATCTTGGGATGCGAGTCTGAAACTTCTGGTCCTGGTGTTGGCAGGCGTCGCAATTTTTATTTTGGTTTGTCACTTGTTCCGTTTGCAGGCATACCGCGATGCGCGGGCAATTCTCGGCGATCGATTTACCAAGTCGAGCGCAGTGAGGAAAAGTGTATGAATAGAAAAACACAATCTCAACTCAATTGGATTAGATCGAAATCAGCGACACATCGCAATTGCTTGAAAAGCCCGCAGTTAATATATTGATGTTCGCTCGACATGGAAATGCTTTGAAAAGAGTTAGAAATGAAAAATATTGATGAGAATAGACCGAAGGTTTCGGTTTGTATAATCACTTATAATCATGCTTCGTATATTACAGAGTGCATTGAATCAGTGCTCTCGCAACAATGCGACTTTTCCTTGGAAGTTATCGTTGGCGATGATGGATCAAATGACGAAACCACCAATATTGTTACTGAGTTTTCTGCAAGACATGGCAATATACGTGCATTAACTGGCGAACCAAATGTTGGAGTAAAGAAAAATCTCAAGAAAGTTCTGAGTCTTGCATGTGGACAATACATTGCGGTTTTAGAAGGAGACGATTATTGGCATGACGTCAAGAAACTTCAGAAACAAGTTGATTTTATGCAAGCTAATCAGAATGCTATTCTCTGTTTCACCTCAGCGAGGGTAGAGATAGAATTATTAGGCATCGTAAAGACATCGGTAATGCCAAGTTTATCTAATAGGAAGCAAGCTGAAATTCGAAAAAATTTATGGGAAGGCTGGTTTGGTATACACACTTGCACTATGATTTTTACAAATGAATTTATTAAGCAACATCTAAATTCAAATTTTTTCCGAGAAGACTTGATTAGTGGTGATTGGCCATTAGCAATGCATGCATCAATTATCGGCGAAATTGGATATTTGGTGGATTGTACTGCAACATATAGGATTACACCTAATTCGATAATGAACTCTGGAATTGCGACAAGGGTATGTCTGATACAGCAGCAATCGGAATGGTGGAATATATTTAAGTCAAATTCAGATAACCAATTGATAAAAAAAACATCAGCATCGGAGCTAATAATGCAGAAGATGAATGAGATTGGCTATAGACCCTGCACTCGCAGCAGGAACACAGTTTTTATTGATAGAGTTGGCTACTTCCGACTTTCAAGCTTCCGTTACTTTTTGTTTAGACTGCGTCGCTATTTTTCATTAATTCGATTTTGGGTTAAAGGCAATAGAAAGTGAAATGTAAAATGATAATAAAGACTTTTAGATTTATTGAAAGAAAGATTCTGCTTATTTATTCCTTCTTGATTTTTAAAAAGAGAGTAAATTGTCATGGTTTTTTTAAAGTTTTGAGACCAGAAAATATTAAGATAGGTTACGATTGCCATATCAATTATGGCGTTTTCATTCTTGGCCATAACCGGGTGCAAATTGGAAATAGAGTTGTACTTTCTGTTCGTGCAATGATAATTGACTCAGGCTTGGATTTGGACTCAATCCAAAGGGAACATATTTATGACCATGTAATAATTCAAGATGATGCATGGATAGGTGCCGGCGCAATCATCCTCCCTGGGGTTACAGTTGGAAAAGGGGCGATTATCGGCGCCGGTAGTGTAGTAACTAAAAGTGTCCCGTCTTATTGTCTTGTGGCTGGAAACCCTGCACGAGTCATTAGAGAATTAAAGCCAACTGCCAGTAAGTGCCCATGAATTGAATCTTTTATGTCAGGTGCGAAGTAAACTTAGGCCCCGTAGGTTGTGACTCTAAGGAAGCGGTGAAAATAATCAGCATTCTTTTCTTAGTACTATAAAAGTATACGAAATCTCCACACCCAGTACAGAGGGAATCAAACTGCTGTGTAATATATCAATTTTTTGCTCAATCTAATCTTGAAGTTAAATGAAAATAAAGAAAATCATTGGTAAAGTCTTGTTTAAGCTGCCACCATGGAATATTTTTGATCGCGCTATCGCGTTAGCGTATTTCTGGGTTGCGCATCACCGTCTGCCGTCAAGAAAGAGCGGGCTTTTTAATGATTATCTATATTTCCTAAAAACCTCCATTGAAATAGAGTATCCGCTGCGTCAGTTTGTTTCTGATAAAGACCTGGTTAAGATTTTCTATCGGGGTATTTTTCAGGAAGACGTTGCGCCTCGCACCTTAATGAAGTTTACCGATTTTGACTCGTTTATGAAAGCCGATCTGCCGGATATCTGTATTTTGAAGCCTACACACTTATCTGGGGGCATCTTTATCAACTCCGGAAAGTCGTCTCTTAGCCAAGACCAACTCGAGCTGGTGCGTGTCTGGTTTAGCACGAACAGTTATGACGACATCGGTCGGGAGCGCAACTACAGATTGCTAAAGCCTTCAGTTATCTGTGAGGAGGTCATTGCAAGTCAAGCTGATGTTCGTGACTACAAGATCTTTTGCTTTCATGGCGAACCTAATCTGATTCAAGTTGATATCGATAGACATTCGAACCATAAGAGAAGGCTCTACACACAAGATTGGTATCCACTGCCATTCTGCTACAACAAACCACTTGCTGAAATCGAACCTCGACCAGAAGGGCTTGATCATGCGCTTGAGCTTGCGAAGTGTGTTGCCAGCTACTTCGATTTCATTAGGGTAGACACGTACCTCATCGATGGACGTGTTTATTTGGGAGAACTAACAAATATTCCTGAGAATGCCCATGGCCGATTTGATAACAATGAGTCCGAATGCATGTTCATGGACATATTAAAGTCGGGGGCATTCTCTAATAATTATAATAGATAAAATATCGGCAAAGGCGATAGAATGAAAGACACACTTCTATACGAGTTTTTTGACAGCAGGTGGTCAATAAATTTATTCAAACCCAACACTGACGATATGCGCGCGGCCCCAAGTCGAATACTGATGGAGGCACTGTGGCAAGCCGACGCCACGGTGCAGGCGTTTGACCCGGTGGCCATGAAGGAAACTGCGCGTATTTTCGGCCAGCAAGCCTGTCTGAGTTTGTGTGCCGATAAATATGCCGTGCTGAAGGACGCCGACGCGCTGGTCATCTGTACCGAATGGCAGCAGTTCCGTACCCTAGATTTTGACGAAATAGAAGCCCGGATGCTCAGCAAAGTTATCGTGGACGGACGCAACCTGTATGAGCCGAAAAAGCTGCAGACCGATGGATGGACGTATATCTCTATCGGACGAGCGACAACATGATGACTGGTGTTCTTTATATTTCCTACGATGGTATGTTGGAGCCGCTAGGCCAGTCCCAGGTTCTCGGTTATCTCAAGCGGCTGGCTGCTGGTCGGCGCATTCACCTCATCAGCTTCGAGAAGTCGGAAGATTGGGCCAATGAGGTCGAGCGCCAGCAAATTGCACAAGACATTGCTGATACGGGTATTGTCTGGCACCCGCTACGTTACCACAAACTGCCCACGGCTTTGGCTACCGCATGGGATATTGCCTGTGGCATAACGGTTGGTTTTTTTCTGGTGCTGCGGTACAGATTAGGCATTGTTCATGCGCGTAGCTATGTATCATCGATTATGGCGTTGGTCATTAAACGCATGACGGGTGCGAAGTACCTGTTCGATATGCGCGGTTTCTGGGCCGATGAGCGGGTGGATGGCGGGTTGTGGCCATCCGGCGGGCGGCTTTATCGAATGGCCAAATGGTTCGAGAGGCACTTTCTGCTAAATGCGGATTGTGTGGTGTCATTGACCCAGTCAGCGGTAGATGAGATGCGTACGTTTTCCTATTTGCAGGGGCGTATGCCGCGCTTTGAATTGATTACCACCTGCGCCGATCTGGAGCTCTTCAGGCCTGCCTCAGATGATGCTGTCAAAATAAAAAATTCATTTACCCTAGGTTATGTCGGCTCAGTCGGGGTCTGGTATATGTTTGATGAAGCCCTGCGTTGTTTTCAATTACTGCGTGAACGGATGCCTGATGCTCGGCTGCATATTCTCAACAAGGGGGGGCACGAGTATATCCGGGAGCGTATGATGATGCTGAATATTGATCCGACTGCTGTCTTGATTGAGTCGGCAAACCACGCGGGAGTAGCTCGCGCCATGCAACGGATGGACGCAAGTATCTTTTTTTACAAGCCGACTTATTCAAAAAAGGCGACTGCACCTACTAAGCTGGGAGAATTTCTCGGTTGTGGCGTGCCTTGCCTGGGTAATACCGGCGTCGGGGATATGGCTACGATTCTGGAAAAAGAGCGGGTGGGTGTGGCCCTGAGTCGTTTTGATGAACCCTCCATGTGCGAGGCGATCGATCGTCTGCTGCAACTGACGCAGACGCATGGCATCGAGGCGCGGTGCCGGGAGGTTGCCCTGCGCTATTTTTCTCTGGATGAAGGGGTGCGGGCCTACGACCAGATATACCGCAAACTTGACGCAGTGGACGCATGAGTCAGCAACGGCCCAGTGTAATATTTCTGACCAAGTACGCCCGCAACGGCGCTAGTAGTCGCTACCGCACTTTTCAATACCTGCCCTGGCTGGAGCAGGTTGGGTTTGATTGCCAAGTGACGCCACTGTTTGATGAAGCCTATCTCGAACATCGTTACAAATCCGGGCGGGGCAATATTCGCGATATCTTGCGGGCTTTTCTGCAGCGGCTGATTGTTCTGGTAACTGTGCGCCGCTTTGACTTAGTGGTTTTTGAATACGAGTTGTTGCCCTATTTTCCTGCTTTGTTTGAGCGGTGGCTGGGCTGGATGGCGGTGCCTTATGTGGTCGATTACGATGACGCACTATTTCATCAGTATGATAAGCATAAAAGTTGGTGGGTGCGTCGCCTGCTGGGCAGGAAGATTGCTCGCGTAATGCGCGGTGCCCGCCTGGTGACAGTAGGCAATGCCTATCTTGCTGACTACGCACGTCGCGCCGGGGCGGTACGTATCGAGATTATTCCGACAGTGATTGATTTGGAAAAGTATTCTCCAGCTTTTGTTACACATCGCTCATCTACGCCTTTTACCATTGGCTGGATCGGTTCCCCTTCAACGGCCAAGTACCTACAGGCGATTGCTCCTGCTTTAGCTGAGGTATGCGCGAGCGGTAAGGGTGTTGTGCGGCTCATCGGCTCAGGCCAAATCTATCTGCCAGGTGTGCCTGTAGAGGTGCTTCCGTGGGAAGAGACTACCGAGATTAATGAATTGAAACAGTTCGATGTGGGCATCATGCCCCTGCCTGATGAACCCTGGGAACGCGGCAAGTGCGGCTTCAAGTTGATTCAGTACATGGCGTGCGGTTTACCGGTTGTGGCGTCGCCTGTTGGGGTAAATATTAAAATTGTCGAACAGGATGTAAACGGATATTTGGCCGAAACGCTGGCTGAATGGGTTCTGTCATTGAATGCGTTGTTGCTGGATACAGATCAGTGCCAGCGCATGGGCCAGGCGGGACGGAAAAAAGTGGAGCAGGAATATTCGTTGCAGATGACGGGGCCAAGACTGGTTGGTTTGATCAGATCTGTTGTTGAATCAGCAAAGGAGTAATCATGGCAGTAATTCAAAGTTTGCAAGTATTTTGGAATCTTTTGCGCTTGCTGTCGTTGCACACCACAGTATCATCAGTACGAATGCGTTTGTTGGTTTAGTGTCTGCGCAAATCGAATCTGTTATGGAGGTGGATATCTTTAATCGGCAAAGTTTATGTGCGGCGTTGTAGGTTTTATAGCACCGGGTCGTGGGCTTGAACGCACAGTTCGCCAAATGGCAGAAAAGCTGCACCACCGCGGACCGGATGATAGCGGGGTGTGGGTGGACGAAGTTGTGGGCATTGCACTCGGACATTGTCGCCTATCGATCCTCGATCTGTCACTGGCTGGATGCCAACCAATGGCATCGACCTGTGGACGGTATGTGATCGTTTTCAACGGTGAGGTTTATAACCACCTGGAACTGCGTCGGGAGTTAGAAAAAATCGTCCCTGATCCCTCTTTTCCAGGGCGGGACATGGTATGGCGCGGGCATTCGGACACCGAAACTTTGCTAGCGTGTTTTGAGGCCTGGGGAGTGGTAAAAACCCTTGAAAATGCTGTGGGCATGTTTGCGATTGCGCTGTGGGATCGTGAAGAAAGGGTACTGACGCTGGCGCGCGACCGTATGGGCGAGAAACCGTTATATTACGGTTGGCAGGGCAACACCTTTCTGTTCGGTTCCGAGCTGAAGGCGCTGAAAGCGCATCCAGATTTTTTGGCTGAAATTGACCGGGATGTGATCTGTTTGTATCTGCGCCATTGCACTATCCCCGCGCCGTACTCGATTTACAAAGGCATTAAGAAGCTATTACCCGGTACTTACCTTCAGTTACCACTGGGTCGTGATGCCGATGATTTGCGTGCGGTGCATCCAAAATATTATTGGAGTTTGGCCGAGGTGGCTGCGCAAGGACAAGCAGCCCCCTTCGTGGGGAGTGATACGGATGCCATTGCGGCATTGGATTGCCAATTAAAACAGTCCGTCGGTTTGCAGATGATGGCGGATGTGCCGCTGGGGGCATTTTTATCGGGTGGAGTGGATTCTTCTACCGTAGTCGCCTTGATGCAGGCGCAGTCTATTCGTCGTGTCAAGACATTTTCGATCGGGTTTGATGAACAGGGTTATAACGAAGCAGGTTATGCCAAGGCAGTCGCTCAGCATGTGGGGACGGAGCACACTGAGCTTTATATGTCGTCTGCAGAGGCAATGTTGGAGATTCCCATGCTGGGTAAGATATACGATGAACCATTCGCAGATTCGTCGCAAATTCCAACTTTATTAGTGTCGCAAATGGCACGGCAACACGTGACGGTATCCTTGTCGGGTGATGGAGGGGATGAGTTATTTTGCGGTTATAATCGCTATGCGCTGGCAGATACTTGGAAGCGGATTGAGAAAGTGCCATTTGGGATAAGGAGATTGGCCGGTCATTTAGTTAAATCAGTTTCGCCGGGCACTTGGAATGAGCTTCTTAGGCTAGCAGATAATTTCGTTAAATTGCCGGTCAATATGGGAGAAAAGCTGAGCAAGCTGGCTGCACAGTTAGAGAATGTGGATGGTGTTAATGAGCTTTACTATAGCCTGGTTTCTGAAATTGATCACCCAAAACACTTAGTGATTGGCGCTAAGGAGCCAGCATCGTGGTTGACGGAAGTGGGCATGAATTCTTCTTTTTCCGATCCAAAGCTTCACATGATGTTTATGGATACTATGACTTATTTGCCAGATGATATTCTGGTCAAGGTTGACCGAGCTGCGATGGCGAACAGCCTGGAGACTCGCGTTCCTTTGCTGGACCATCGTGTGGTTGAGATGGCTTGGTCATTACCCATGGGTATGAAAATGCGCGGTGGTAAAAGCAAATGGATATTACGCCAGGTGTTATACCAATACGTGCCTGAAAAGTTGATTGAACGTCCTAAAGCAGGCTTCGCCATTCCTTTGGGTGATTGGCTGCGTGGGCCGCTTAGAGCATGGGTAGAAGAGCTTCTGGACGTGACTCGCTTGCAGCAAGAAGGCTTCTTTAACGCGGAGTGCATTCGCGCAAAATGGCAAGCGCATCTGGAAGGGAAGCGCAATAATTCGACTTTCCTCTGGAATATCCTGATGTTCCAAGTTTGGCTGGAAGAGAATAAATGAGGGGATGATGTTTGTTGGTTGATGTTGTTGATCCCGGTTTTTGTCTTGTTTTATCCGTTGCAGATGACTGAACTTTGATTCCTTATTGGCTAATATTTTTATTTCCGGCATGGTTGGCTATCACACGGTTACGGTCGGCGCAGAGCCAATCTAACCACTGGACTGGCTCATGGCATGCGGTTTTTTGGCTGTTGGTGCTGATGATCGGCTTGCGTCACGAAGTGGGTGGCGATTGGCATACTTATATTGATCATATTGATATGGTTACAAATATCTCTTTGCAAGAAGCGCTCAGCCAAGGAGATCCGGCTTACAGTCTGATGAACTGGTTGGCCGCCGAGACCGGATTGGGGGTTTACTTTACTAATTCCGTGTGCGCACTGCTGTTTACTTTGGGCTTGATCGTTTTCTGCCGCGCGCAGCCGCGCCCCTGGCTGGCACTGGTGGTGGCTGTGCCTTATCTGTTGACGGTCGTGGCCATGGGTTACACGCGGCAAAGTGCCGCAATTGGTCTGGCTATGCTGGGATTGGTAGCGCTGTCTGATCGCAAGACGCTACGCTTTGTGCTGCTTGTGGTGCTGGCAGCGACGTTTCACAAATCCGCCGTAATCTTGATGCCGCTGGCTATTATGGCTGGCACCAAACGCAAGATCTGGACGGCTTTCTGGGTGGGTTTGTCCACCTTGTTGTTTTATGAGTTGCTGCTGCAGGAATCGGTGGAGACGCTGACTGTCAACTACATCGAGGCTCAATACGATTCTTCAGGTGCGGCTATCCGTGTGGCCATGAATGCGGTTCCGGCGATTCTGTTCCTGTTTTATCGCAGGCGTTTTGTTATAACCCAGGCTGAGCGCACGTTCTGGATCTGGATGTCACTGGGGGCGCTGGGTTTTGTGATACTCCTGGTGGTGTCGCCATCCTCTACGGCAGTGGACCGCGTGGCTTTGTACTGGATTCCATTGCAATTATTTGTGCTGTCTCGTTTGCCCAATGCGATAGGCGATCCAAATGGTTTGAATAGCCTGTTGGTAACCGGGGTGGTGGCCTATAGCGCGGCAGTGCTGTTCGTCTGGCTGTTTTTTGCAACCCATGCCTATGCATGGCTGCCATACAATAATTTGGCTTGGTCATGAGTCGAAAAATTGTTATTGCGCTCAACACCGCGTGGAATTTGGTCAATTTCCGTGCCGGATTGATTCGCGCTTTGGTTGCTGAGGGCTATATGGTGGTGGCAGTTGCTCCGCATGATGAGTATGCATCACGTTTGGCGGAATTGGGTTGCCGGTTTATTGCATTGCCGATGGACAATAAGGGCACGCATCCGGGGCGCGATTTGTTATTGTTCTTTCGTTTCTTGAATTTGTTGCGGCGCGAGCGCCCTGATGTATTCTTGGGCTATACCATCAAGCCTAATGTCTATGGGTCGCTCGCTGCCCATGTGTTGGGTATTCCGGTAGTGAATAATATTGCCGGATTGGGTACGGCCTTTATTCGTAATAACTGGCTGACCCGTTTGGTGCAACTGCTTTACAAGACGGCCTTTTCGCGTTCGCACCATGTGTTTTTCCAGAATAACGAAGATTTGCAGATGTTTGTGGAGCGGGGTTTAGTCCCGGCAGATAAGGTGAGCCGATTGCCAGGTTCTGGGATTGATTTGGGTGTTTTTCATTTTGTACCGATGTTGTCCCTAGAAAATCGGTCTTTTTGCTTTTTGCTGGTTGCACGCATTTTGTGGGACAAGGGCGTGGGCGAATATGTTGAAGCGGCGCGAATGGTTCGCCGAAAATATCCGGCAACAACGTTTCAGCTATTAGGCTTCCTGGATGTTAAAAATCAGACAGCGGTTTCCATTGCGCAGATGGACGATTGGGTTAATGAGGGTGTGGTCGAGTATCTTGGCGCGGCGGATGATGTGAAGCCTTATCTGGCCGCCGCTGATTGCGTGGTGTTGCCTTCCTATCGCGAGGGTGTGCCACGTTCTCTGCTGGAGGCTGCGGCCGTAGGCAGGCCGATCGTCACAACAGATGCTATTGGGTGTCGCGATGCGGTGGTTGATGGAGTAAATGGATTGCTCTGCTGTGTGGGCGACGCAAGTGATTTGGCTGAGAAAATGCAAAGTATTGTCGAAATGTCTCCGAACGAGCGGGCGTTAATGGGGAATGCGGGCCGGAAAAAAATGGAACTTGAGTTTGACGAGAAAATTGTGATTGATCGTTATCTGCGTGTTATTGGTGATATCGTTTCAAATCGTGTTTAACAGGCCGTCGAAAAACTATCTGCGTTGCCGCTACGGTGTTAAAAACAAGCTCAAAATGCTCTTTTATTACGCATAAACTGCGCTTTTTCGCCTGTTTTTGCCTTGTATCGGTTGCCTCGAAAACGTTTTTCAACGGCCTGTTAAATTTAGAGATTTGAAGTTAACCTATCATTTCGAGCATAGCGAGAAATCTATATTGCAGATTAACAAAGATTCCTCGCTGCGTTCGGAATGACAAGCGGACCTGTAAGCCCAACTAGTTGATGATATCAATAGCATATAATTATGGAGGTATTAATCAGCGACATGTGTAATCGTTTTTTATGTTCTTGATTGAAAAGACTGTCGCACTTTTTATGATGCCTTTAGGTATGGGATTGTTATTGGGTGCGTTGGCTTTAGTAGCTAGCATGATGCAATGGCGTAGGCTGGGTTGGGTGCTCGGGTGTTTAGCCGTGGCATGGCTTTATTTATGGTCGACTCCCTGGTTGAGTATATATGCGCGCGCGTCCATTGAATCCGCTCACCCGGCTCGATTGGCTGTTGATGTGGAGGCTACGCCTGTGGCGGTTGTGCTGGGCGGCGGCGTTGCTTCGCCAGTACCCCCTGCGCGATTTATGCCCGATCTAGGCCGTGCAGCAGATCGCGTCTGGTTTGCGGCACAGCTTTTTCATGCTGGTAAGATTGAACAGATTGTGCTCAGTGGTGCTGTTGATTCTCGTCCCGGTGGACTTTCCGAAGCGGAGTCGATGCGTATATTTATCCTGGATTTGGGTGTACCTGACGCTGCAATTTACTTGGAAAGTACCAGTATCAATACTCGTCAGAATGCTGAGCATGTGGCGCATTTGCTCAATGAGTGGGGAGTAGACAGACTGCTTCTTGTGACTTCGGCATTGCACATGCCCAGAGCAAAGCGACAATTCGAAGCGCAAGGGCTGGTAGTGTTTCCCGCCGCGACAGATCATGAGGCCGTAGACACTGCATGGGATATACGTAAGTTGCTGCCGGATTCCGATTCGCTTGACGGCAGTGGGAGAGCTATCAAGGAATGGCTTGGTTTGTGGCTGAGCAAATGATAGAAATAAGCTTCATACAGTACCGGAGATTCCACCATCACTTGTTATGCAAATGATGGATGAGGAGATTGAGCAACTAATCCTGTTTTAAAACCCTATTATTTACGACAGAGTTCTTTTATCTGAATAATTCTTATCAATCCATTGCTTGTAACTGCCATCCAAAATACCGCGCCACCAGTCTTTGTTATCGAAATACCACTGAATTGTTTTGCTGATCCCCGTTTCAAAGGTTTCTGCAGGTTTGTAACCCAGCTCACTCATAATCTTTGTGGCATCAATGGCATATCTGCGATCATGTCCAAGGCGGTCGGTGACATGGGTGATTAATTGGGTATGCGGTGCGCCTTGGGGATGGTGTTTGTCCATTTGCTTGCAAATTAGGGTAACAATGTCGATATTTGTCCATTCATTGTTGCCACCGATATTATAGACCTCACCCACTTTACCGCTCACTAGGATGCGTTCTATACCTCGGCAATGATCCTCAACGTAGAGCCAATCCCGGATCTGTTTACCATCACCATAAATCGGTAAAGGTTTACCCTCGAGGCAGTTGACGATAATCAAGGGGATCAGTTTTTCTGGGAAATGGTATGGGCCGTAGTTATTGGAGCAGTTGCTGATAGTGGTGCTGAGACCGTAAGTATGATGGTAGCTGCGCACTATGTGATCCGATGCTGCCTTGCTGGCGGCGTACGGCGAATTAGGCAAATATTGATGCTGCTCCGTAAATGCAGGGGCGTCAGGTGTGAGTGTGCCATATACTTCGTCAGTGGATACATGGTGAAAGCGATGAGGTGTTTCGCCTGCATCAAGCCATATTTTTTTTGAAGCCTTGAGCAGTGAATGCGTGCCTTCGATATTGGTTTTAAGAAAGGCATCTGGACCATGAATTGATCTATCCACATGGCTTTCCGCAGCAAAGTGCACTATGGTGTCAATGGAGCCATTGTGAAGTAGTTTTTCTACCAGTGCTGTGTTAAGTATGTCACCGTGAACAAAACTATAAAGCTTATTTTCTTGGATACTCGATAGATTCTGTATATTTCCCGCATAGGTGAGTCCATCCAATACGGTAACCTGGTTGTCAGGGTGTTCCCGTAGCCAATAATGGACAAAGTTAGAACCAATAAATCCAGCACCGCCGGTCACCAATAAATTCTTAGGTTGATAACTCATTTTATATTCTATTTAATGCAACATAGTTCGTTGTAGCTTGGCAAATTTTCTGCTGGTAGTTGCGAAAGGCTGCGTGCAGATCGATCTTTTGCTGAAAGAGAGACATCGTTGATAGGCCACTCGATGCTAATATCAGAATCGTTCCAGATAATACATTGCTCTGACTCTGCATGATAATAATTAGTACATTTATAGATAAAGTCCGCTACTTCTGAAAGGACAACAAATCCATGTGCGTAGCCTGGTGGTACATACATCATACGCAACTCTTTATCGTCCAATACAGTACCAACCCATTGCCCAAAAGTTGGTGAACCTTTTCGCACATCAACAGCTACATCAAAAACTTTTCCATACGATACACGCACTAGCTTGCCTTGTGGTTGGACTAGCTGATAGTGAAGGCCACGCAATATGCCTTTTGATGATCGGGAATGATTATCTTGGACAAAGATTTGATTGATTCCTGCTTCGCGTAGAGTCGTTTCTCGAAATGTTTCTACAAAGAAGCCGCGCTGATCGCTAAATACTTTTGGTTCTAAAATCACGACGCCAGGAAGTTTGGTTTCAATGACATTCATCTTGCAGGATTTCCATTAGATATTGTCCGTAACCACTTTTCTCTAGTGGAGCGGCAAGCTTCAGCAATTGTTCGGCGTTTATGTATCCTTTACGATAGGCAATCTCTTCCGGGCAGGCCACTTTTAATCCTTGTCGTTCTTCAATAACTTGCATATAGTTTGCTGCAGATAAAAGTGAGGCATGAGTGCCGGTATCCAGCCATGCAAAACCACGACCCATCAGTTCAACATTTAAATCACCACGTGCCAAATAAACTTTATTCACATCGGTAATTTCAAGCTCACCACGCGCTGAGGGTTTTATAGTTTTTGCGATATCAATGACATCATTGTCATAAAAATAAAGTCCAGTAACGGCGTAATTACTTTTAGGTTTCTCGGGTTTTTCTTCTAAATCAGTGGCTATGCCATTAGAGTCAAACGATACCACACCATAACGTTCCGGATCTTTTACACGATAGCCAAATACAGTAGCGCCTTTTTTATTGTTTACAGCATTTGCCAATAAGTCACTCATGCCGTGACCATAAAAAATATTGTCCCCTAATATAAGACATACATTATCATTGCCAACAAAATTCTCCCCAAGAATAAATGCTTGCGCTAGCCCATCAGGGCTTGGTTGTACTGTATAAGTAATGTCTATTCCCCAGTCTCTTCCGTTACCAAGTAATCGTTCAAATTGTGCTAAATCTTGTGGCGTTGTTATGATGAGAATCTCACGAATTCCTGCGAGCATTAGTACTGAGAGGGGGTAATAAATCATTGGTTTGTCATAAACGGCCATTAACTGCTTGCTTACCGAGTGAGTAAGTGGGTGTAGTCTTGCACCTGAGCCGCCTGATAAAATAATTCCTTTATAATTTGTATTCATTTTTATTTTTTCGATTCATTTTCTCTTAAAGTCAACTGTTTGTATCCAATGACAAAATAGTTGGCGATTATAACAGTTTATTTGCTCACTATATCTCCCTAGTTCATGCTTGTAACACGCAGCGTAACCGACTAAACCTCGTTGCTAGGTTAGTGACTGAATTTTCTAAGTTAGAATTTCCCGCATGGAAGCAAAATACACCCTAGACGTTCCAAGCATCTGAATCTGTTCAAGATCAATCAACCGTTACCCGCAGTGGTTTCCATACTGCATCGAATCAGCGGCACTTTGCTGTTTTTCTCCGATATACCCTTGGTATTGTGCGGCATGCAGCTATTGTTGCAGTCACCGGAAAGTTACGAAATATTAATTGGTTACTGGCAGACACCGGCGATCAAGGGGCTACTGCTGTTATCGCTGTGGTTCTTTTTGCACCATTTATGCGCCGATATTCGATTTTTATACTGGACAAGTAAGACGTTCTCATCCATTTTTTCAACGGATGGGACTGGAATGGCTGCCCAGACTGATTCAGCAACCCCGGCGGTTATGGCGGCAATGTTTATATCAGCACCAATTTTTGTTTGGCATGTATTTTCTCAGTGGTTGAGTGTGAAGCGGCAGTAGCAAATTTTAAGCGAGCAAGTTTTTGCGGCAAACTATTGGATTGCCAATTTACAGTTGATTAATTCAATTATTTTTGGGATTGGGTAATGACAAAAATTTATGTGGCTGGGCATAGCGGCATGGTGGGATCGGCAATTGTCCGGCTCTTGCAAAAAAGAAAGCAGAAAGACGAATCAATTGAATTAATAACCCGCACACATGCAGAACTCGACTTAACCGAACAAGCTTCTGTCAGGGATTTTTTTTCGGAAGCAAAACCAGATGTGGTTATACTGGCTGCAGCGAAGGTGGGTGGAATATATGCCAATAATACATATCCGGCAGATTTTATTTACCAAAACATGATGATGGAATGCAATGTTGTGCATCAAGCATGGATGGCTGGTGTGAAGCGTTTGTTGTTTCTGGGAAGTTCATGCATTTACCCCAAATTTGCACCGCAACCGATGCGAGAAGATACTTTGCTAACAGGAACGCTGGAATCGACCAACGAACCTTATGCGATTGCGAAGATTGCGGGTATCAAGTTGTGTGAGAGATAACCGGCAATACGGAGCAACGCATGGCGTGGATTATCGTAGTGTAATGCCGACTAATCTGTATGGGCCCGGAGATAATTTTCATCCGGAAAACAGTCACGTGGTACCAGCTTTGATACGGCGTTTCCATGAGGCTGTAATTTCAGATGCGCCTGAAGTTGCCATTTGGGGCAGTGGTAAACCTTATCGCGAATTTCTGCACGTCGATGACATGGCGGAAGCATCACTCTTTGTACTTGATTTATCAAAACAAACATACGAAGCCAATACACAGCCGATGCTGTCTCACATTAACGTGGGAACAGGCCAGGAAGTTTCCATTGCCCAACTTGCAGAATCAATTGCCCAGGTAACCGGCTTTACTGGAAAGATTGTATTTGATTCAACTAAGCCGGATGGCACGCCGAGGAAATTAATGGACGTTTCACGGCTAAAACAGATGGGGTGGTCTGCAAAAATTAGTCTAAAAGATGGTCTGCAAGATACTTACCGTTGGTATCAGCAAGCTACTTTAGTGCGATCTGCGTGAACGCAGTAATTACAATGTAATTTCTTCACAAATTCCATCCATTAACAGGCCGTTGAAAAACTATCTGAATTGCCGCTACGGTGTTAAAAGCAAGCTTAAAATGCTCATTTATACCGCATAAACTGCGCTTTTTCGCCTGTTTTTGCCTTGTATCGGCTTCCTCGAAAACGTTTTTCAACGGCCTGTTAAAGGCGCTTTTTTTATTCTGACCCTAACATTCTTTCTGCCATGAAATATCGGAGTATAATTCCGGATTTTCATGGATAAGGTGCTGATGATTCAACGAGCTCATCATCTTGAATCGCTTAAGTGGCAACTTGCAAACTTCCCCATAGTCGCTATTCTGGGTGCGCGTCAGGTAGGGAAAACAACGCTTGCTCGCCAATTAGAAAGTGATTGGGATGGCCCCAAGCGGCATTTCGATCTGGAAGATCCGGATGATCAAGCGCGGCTTGCTGATCCTGCGTTTGTTTTGCGTGAACTTAAAGGATTGGTGGTGCTCGACGAAATTCAACTGCGTCCGGATATTTTCTCGTTGCTGAGAGTACTGGCTGACCGGCCGGATTTGCCCGCGCGTTTTCTGATTCTGGGGAGCGCGGCTCCTGAGTTGCTGAAGCACGCAGCGGAAAGTTTGGCGGGGAGGGTGATTTTTCATGAACTGGATGGATTGTCATTGCGTGAGATTGCACAAGCGAATACTTCCTCCGCTTGTCTGAACAATCGCTGGCTGCGTGGCGGTTTTCCGAGGGCTTTGCTGGCGGATACCATGCAACTCAGCCGGGAATGGCGTGATGCTTTTATTCGCACATATCTTGAACGCGACTTGCCGCAACTTGGCATCAACCTTCCTGCATTAACGCTACGCCGCTTCTGGACAATGCTAGCCCATTATCACGGACAAACCTGGAACGGGAGTGAGTTGGCGCGGTCGCTGGGGGTCAGTGACAAAACGGTATCACGTTATCTGGATATTCTGGAAGGAACTTTTATGGCTTACCGGTTGATGCCTTGGCATGCCAACGTAGGAAAGCGGGAAATTAAATCGCCTAAGGTTTATGTGACGGATAGCGGTTTGCTGCATAGCTTGTTAGGTATTGGCGATGAGGATGCCTTGCTGGCGCATCCCAAATGCGGTGCTTCTTGGGAAGGATTTATTCTGCGAGAGATTATCCATCGCATGAATGTTAAACGGGGTGAAGCTTATTTCTGGGGCGTGCATTCAGGAGGTGAACTCGATTTACTGATAGTTCAGGACGGGCGGCGCTTGGGGTTCGAGATTAAATTAACCAAATCGCCTCAAATGACTGTATCAATGCGTTCTGCAACAGAAATATTAAAGTTGGACCATTTGTATGTGATATGTCATAGTGAAGGTGAACCTTGGCCAATGTCCGAAGGTGTGACGGCAATGCCTGCTTCCTGCTTGGCTTCGGAGCAATGGTTGTCTTGAGATGGCGATGATAAATTATGCAGGTAGGTAAGTCAGTCAGGTGAATTGTCACTGGCGATACATGGCGCAGAAAGCTACAGCCTGGATAGCCGCCGCACTCATTAAATCAGAATTGCTATTCCTAAAAACCCGGCAAGCTAAGGCCGGGTTATTTAACTCCCAGTTAGCGCTTGTAACGTGCAGCGTAACCGACTAAACTTGGTTGTAAGGTTGGTGACTGAATTTTCTACGTTAGAATTTCCCGCATGGAAGCGAAAATACACCCTAGACGTCCCAAGCATCTGAATCTGTTCAAGATCAAGCAACCGTTACCCGCGGTGGTCTCCATACTGCATCGAATCAGCGGCGCTTTGCTGTTTTTTCCCGGTATACCCCTGGTATTGTGCGGCATGCAGCTATTGTTGCAGTCACCGGAAAGTTACGAAATATTAATCGGTTACTGGCAGATGCCGGTGATCAAGGGGCTACTGCTGTTATCGCTGTGGTTCTTCTTGCACCATTTGTGCGCCGGTATCCGCCATGTATTGCTGGATTTGCACATCGGTGTCGCATTGCCGCAGGCGCGAATGGGCGGTATTGTGGTTTTGATTACCGGATTTTCGTTGACGGCGTTAGCGGGAGTGCTGTTATGGTAAGACCATCTAAATTGGCAGTCACCGGCGCGCATTACGGTCTGAAGGATTGGCTGGCGCAACGCGTGACGGCTGTGCTGATGGCCTTATATTTGGTTGGCCTGATTGTTGTTTTGTATATTGCAGCACCGCAGGATCACGCCGCTTGGAAAGCCTTATTCAGTCATCATGGATTGCGCATCGCAACGCTGGTGTTTTTCATTTGCCTGCTCTGGCACGCTTGGATCGGGATGCGCAATATTTTGATGGATTACGTGCATCCGGTAGCAATCCGCTTACCCGTGCAAATCGCAGTGATTACCGCGCTGCTGTTTTATTTGGTATGGGCGGCGGATATTTTATGGGGTTGATGTGGCGATAACCAAAAGAAAATTCGATGTAGTCATTGTCGGTGCGGGCGGTGCCGGCATGCGCGCAGCGTTGCAATTATCCGAGGCGGGGTTAAAAGTCGCAGTACTGTCCAAAGTTTTCCCTACACGTTCGCACACAGTATCGGCACAGGGCGGCATTGCCGCGTCGCTGGGCAATGTTACCGAAGACAATTGGCATTGGCACATGTACGACACCGTCAAAGGTTCGGATTATCTCGGTGATCAAGATGCCATCGAATTTATGTGCCGCCAGGCCAATGAAGTGGTCTACGAACTAGAACATTTTGGCATGCCGTTCGATCGCCTGGAAAACGGCAAAATATACCAACGCCCGTTCGGCGGGCAATCGCAAAATTTCGGTGGCGCCCAAGCCACGCGTTCATGCGCAGCGGCAGACCGTACCGGTCACGCGCTGCTGCACACATTGTATCAACGCAATGTCAGCGCCAATACACAGTTTTTTGTCGAGTGGATGGCGTTGGATCTGATTCGCGATGAGCAGGGTGACGTGCTCGGCGTAATTGCACTGGAAATGGAAACCGGCGAAGTATCGATCCTGCAGGCACGAGCCACGTTATTCGCTACCGGTGGCGGCGGGCGCATTTTTCAAGCCAGCACCAATGCTTTGATCAACACCGGCGATGGGCTGGGGATGGCGGCGCGTGCCGGGATTCCGCTCGAAGACATGGAGTTCTGGCAATTCCACCCGACCGGTGTGTATGGGGTCGGCGTGTTGATCAGCGAAGCAGTGCGCGGTGAGGGCGGCTATTTGCTGAATCGCAACGGTGAGCGTTTCATGGAACGTTACGCGCCGAATGCCAAGGATCTGGCGAGCCGCGACGTGGTATCCCGGGCGATGACGACGGAAATTAAGGACGGTCGCGGCTGCGGCGAGGAGAGCGACCATTTGTTGTTGAAGCTCGATCATCTCGGCGCGGAAATCATCAAGACGCGTTTGCCTGGTATCCGTGAATTGGCGATGAAATTCGCGCATGTCGACCCGATCAATGAACCGATTCCGGTGGTACCGACTGCACATTACATGATGGGCGGCATTCCGACCAATTATTTCGGGCAAGTCGTCGCACCGTATAAAACCGGCCCGGAAGAGATCGTGTCCGGCTTTTATGCTGTCGGCGAATGTGCGTGCGTATCAGTGCATGGCGCCAACCGCCTGGGAACAAATTCGTTGCTCGAT
This sequence comes from Nitrosomonas limosa, assembly GCF_054188085.1. Taxonomy (NCBI): domain Bacteria; kingdom Pseudomonadati; phylum Pseudomonadota; class Betaproteobacteria; order Nitrosomonadales; family Nitrosomonadaceae; genus Nitrosomonas; species Nitrosomonas limosa. The sequence goes on from NZ_CM135180.1 coordinate 397,857, forward strand.
CTGGTGGTTTTTGGCCGTGCTGCTGCCAATCAAATTCTCGAAGATCTGAAAACTAATCCGCATCATAAGCCGTTGCCGGACAACGCCGCGGATAAAACCTTGGCGCGCCTGGCACGACTGGAAAATCAGAAAGACGGCGAAAATGTTGCTCAAGTGCACGCAGCATTGGCTAAAACCATGCAAACCTACTGCGGCGTTTTCCGTTTTGAGGATATGCTGATGAAGGGCGTGGAAAAGATCCTGGAAGTGGGCAAGCGCGTCGAACAAACCGAAATCAAGGATAAAAGCAAAGTCTTCAACACCGCCCGCATCGAAGCACTGGAGCTGGATAACTTGAAAGAAGTTGCCACCGCCACCATGACCTCCGCCGAAGCCCGCCGCGAAAGCCGAGGCGCCCATGCGCGCGACGATTTCCCCGAACGTGACGATGTTAAATGGTTAAAGCACACGCTATTTTTCAGCGAAGGCAACCGCTTGGACTATAAGCCGGTGCGCTTAAAACCATTGACCGTTGAATCGTTTCCGCCGAAAGCCAGAACCTACTGATATTATTGGCTGCTTCGTGCTTTAAGCCGCAAGCGGATTTGTTTTTCGATTTCGATAATGACAAATAGCGCAATACCGCAGCCAATCACCAGCAATCCTTCGAAGAACGGTACTGCGGTCGTGCCGAATATGGTTTGCATCAGCGGCAGATAGGTAAAAGCTAACTGCCCGGCAGTGACGATTGCAAGCGTAAGCCATATGATTTTAGTACCGCGAATAGCTTTCCAAGTGAACGAAGTGCCGTAAATGTTGCGGATAAAAAATAAATAGAAAATTTCCAGTACCACAATCGTATTTACAGCGAGCGTGCGCGCCAGTTCGATCGAATGTCCTTGCGCAATGGCGTACGAGAAGATGCCATAAACGCTGCAAAGGAACAAAAACGATACCATGACAATTTGCCATATCAGTTCGCCGCTGAGCAGCGGTTCTGCCCGCGCACGCGGCGGACGATGCATGGTATTTTCTTCGGTCGGTTCAAAAGCCAGCGCGATGCCTAAAGTCACCGCAGTGATCAAATTAATCCATAAAATCTGAATAGGCGTGATCGGTAATACCATACCGAAGAGCAACGCGACAATGACGGTCATTGCTTCTCCAGCATTGGTTGGCAGAGTCCAAGTGATGACTTTCCTGATATTGTCGTAAACAGTCCGGCCTTCCCGCACCGCATTGGCGATAGAAGCGAAATTGTCGTCAACCAGCACCAGTTCCGCAGCTTCCTTGGCAGCTTCGCTGCCTTTTTTGCCCATTGCAATACCCACATCGGCGCGTTTGAGCGCTGGCGCATCGTTAACGCCGTCGCCGGTCATGGCGACAGACAAGCCATGCGATTGCAACGCCATTACCAAGCGCAATTTGTGTTCCGGGCTGGTACGGGCAAAAATATCGCAAGTCATTACTGCGGCTTTTAATGCATCATCGCTCATATTATCCAAGTCTGCACCGGTCAAAACCGTTACCGGGTTTTGCAATCCGATTTGGTGGCCAATGGCCGCAGCTGTTTTTGCGTGATCGCCGGTTATCATCTTGACGCGAATGCCTGCGGTATGGCAATCCGCAACGGCAGTGATTGCTTCGGCGCGAGGCGGATCGATCATACCCGTCATCCCGAATAACACGAAATCGCTTTCAGTATCAGAAAACTCAAGGATGGTATGTTCCGGCTTGACTGTCTTGGCGGCGAAAGCCAGTACCCGCTGACCAAGCGCGGCAATGTTGTCGGCTTGCTCCAGCCAATAATCTTTATTCAGCGGTTCGGTGCCGTGACTTGCACTTTGTTGTGAGCACATGGTAAGAATTTGTTCGGGAGCGCCTTTTATAAAAATGCAGGCATGATGCTCGTGATCATGATTCAGGGTTGCCATGAAACGATGTTTGGCGTCGAATGGAATTGCATCGGTACGAACCCAATTAGCTTGTTCTTGATGGATATCGATGCCGAGCTTGCTGGCAAAAGCCAGCAAAGCACCTTCCATAGGATCGCCTTCGACAGTCCAAGTACCGTGAAGATTGTGGAGCGATGCATCGTTGCATAACGAAGCAGCACGGGCGAGTTCATCCAGAACAGCGTATTCGTCTGGTGAGACTTCGGTGTTTTCCAGCAACAAAGCGCCCTGTGGCTCATAACCGTTGCCTAGCAGCGTGAACAGATGCTGATGGGTGAGCACCGATGCGACCATCATTTCATTGCGGGTCAAAGTACCGGTCTTATCGGTACAGATAACCGATACCGAGCCAATGGTTTCTATTGCAGGTAAACGACGCACGATGGCATTGCGTTTTGCCATTGACTGCACACCGACTGCCAGCGTGATCGTCAATACAGCAGGCAAACCCTCGGGAATGGCCGCGACCGACAAACCCACCACGGCCATGAATAGTTCCGAAAACTCATGGTGCTCGGAAAAATAGCCATACGTGAGCAAGAAAGCTGCAATCACTAAAATAAAAGTGGTGATCCATTGGGAAAACACGCCCATCTGTTTAACCAACGGCGTGGTTAAGACTTCCACTTCCGCTAACAGATTGCTGATGCGGCCGATTTCAGTCGCAGCGCCGGTAGCGACTACGATTCCTGTGCCTTGACCGGATGTCACCAAGGTGCCCGAATACACCATGCAAGTGCGATCTCCAAGCAGCGCATTGTTGGCAACGACGGAGACTTGTTTTTGCACCGGCATGGATTCACCGGTGAGGATCGCTTCTTGCAGTTGCAGTCCATGCGCTTTCAGTAGCCGCATATCGGCAGGTACTTTGTCACCGGCTTCCAGTATCACGATATCTCCGGGTACCAGCTTTTCTCCGGCGATGCCGCGGCGTATGCCATTGCGTAGCACCGCTGCAGTCGGCGCGAGCATTTGCCGGATGGCGTCCATTGCTTTTTCGGCTTTACCTTCCTGTACAAAACCGATGATGGCATTGGCAAATACCACCGCCAGAATCACAGCCGTATCCGCCCAGTGCGCCAGCGATAAGGTAATGAATGCGCAGCCGAGCAGGACATAAATCAAAATATTGTGAAATTGCGATAGAAAACGGACGAAGGCGCTGCGTTTGGGAGGATCCGGCAGCCGGTTGGCACCAAAGGTATGCAAGCGCGATTCGGCTTCCTGGTCGCTTAAGCCCGATGGCGTGGTGTTGAGAAATTCCAGCACTTGGCCGATCGCGGTATGGTGCCATGCGGGTGGGTTATTTTCAGCGGGCGCGGTTATATTCTCATTCTGCATAGGCGTCGGATTTTTGTGAGGGTAAATTGCTGTGGTTGATCCGAAAGCAATGATAAAAGTTTCGTAAACAATCAACTTGCAAACAAGAGAGGCGAGGTAACAGCAGTATACTACAGGCTTATTGTGGTACTAATGCGCTCGGGTGTTGTATCAACATTGTGTAATTGTCTTTTTTTCGCGATACCCAGCCGCGAATCTCCAGCAATTTTCCGACGTAGCTATCCAGCGGCGGGAATAGATCGAGATTGGCGTTGGAAACACGAATGTCGGTCTTGTCGTCGAATATCAATCGCGTGTATTTGCGGTTTTTCTTGATGCGCGCGGGGATGCCGGTAAATCGCTGCCAGCCTTTGTTGTGCCTGGCGATTTCCGTAATCGGACGCGGTTGATACTCCGGCATGGACCAGATGCCCAATTTCTGCTTTTCGGCTTTCTGCTGCGCGCGTATCAATTGCTCGGAGTAGCGGCCATTGGGAGGAATGATGCTGACTACCGCCAAGCCGTTTTCCAACAGCATCAAATTCAGATGTTTGCCATCCGGGGTAAACACATGTGCGAGCAAACGCTTATATTTATCGCGCCGCACTTCATCAAATTCCAAATAGACTTTTTTATCCTGTAATTGTTTTTGCAGCCATTGCTTAGCTTCATCGCCGCCGGGTTCCTGATCGCGCACGCGGCTTTGAATTTCCGGCGTGTTGATGCCGAGTAAACGGACTTGCTTTTTATCTTCCAGGATGATGGTGTCACCGTCGTAAACTCTGGCAACATTATATAAATGACGGCTCGGCTGGCTGGTGATCGTGAGTTGCTGTGCGCCGTCTGAGGGCTGGTCCGAATAGGTGACGCGTCCTTGACTGTCGATACTGCGGTAAATCTCGCTTGCATTGAGTGATACCGGCATCAATGCAAAGATGCAGCATTGTAACCAAACGAGTTTGTTAAAAATGTTCACGCAAGCGCCTGTGCCGGACTGAAGATCACAGGATAATCCCGCTCAATCGCCATATGCTTGGAATGCGCATCATCCGGAATTATGGCAAAATGAAAAAATTTATTGTTAAGCGGTTGCGGCATAGCAAGAAATATGAGGTAAGCAGAAATGAAATACTATCAGCTAAATGAAGACCAGAATAAATGGGATTAAACAGTATTATGATCCTTATTCCACAACCTTAATCGTCTTTGAACGCAATCCAGTTGCATAAATTATTGCATGAAACATGCCGAAACACTGGCGGTTTTTGTGATAGGAGACTGCTTTAACCCATGGAAATTGATAAGTTAATTGATGCCGCGTTTGAACCCGTTTCAAATGCGGTCGCTTCCGTAATTTTTTACAGCATTCGGCTATTGGATCTTGAAATCAAACTGATCTTGATCTGGCTGGTAATCGCCGCGTTGTTTTTTACCTTTTACCTGGGGTTCATTAACATCCGCTGTTTTGGTCATGCCATTGAGGTATTGCGGGGAAAACACGATAACGGCGATTCAACCGGTCATATCAGCCGGTTTCAAGCATTGATGACTTCTCTGTCGGCGACGGTTGGTCTGGGCAATATCGCCGGCGTGGCGGTGGCTATCTCCGTTGGAGGGCCTGGCGCCGCGTTTTGGATGGCGGCGATGGGCATTTTTAGCATGTCGACCAAATTTGTCGAAGTCACGCTCGGTATCAAATACCGTCAGTGTAATAACAGGAACATGATTTCCGGCGGTCCCATGCACTATTTATACAGCGCTTTTGAGCGGCGAAAAAATCTGCAAATGGGTAAATTCATGGCCGGATTATTCGCGTTGTGTTGCATAGGCGGCACGATTGGAGCCGGTGGCTTATTCCAGGCAAATCAAGCGTATCAGCAGGCACTGATTGTAACCGGCGGCGATGCCGGATTTTTAGCCGATAGAGGTTGGTTGTTCGGTTTGTTCATGGCTATTCTGGTGGGAATGGTGATCATTGGCGGGATTCGCTGGATAGCCGCGGTAGCAGGACGTGTCGTTCCTATCATGGCGGTCATTTACATTGTGGCTGGAATCATTGTGATAGGCGTGCACTATGAAGCCATTCCCGGCGCATTAAGCACCATTATTGAAATGGCGCTTTATCCCGAAGCCGGATTGGGCGCTTTAATGGGAGCCTTATTGATGGGCGTGCAGCGCGCTACGTTTTCCAATGAAGCGGGACTCGGATCTTCAGCCATTGCGCATTGCGCGGTAAAAACGCACGAACCGGTCAGTCAAGGCATGGTGGGTATGCTGGGGCCATTTATCGACACCGTGATTATTTGCATGGTCACAGCGTTGGTAATTGTCATTTCCGGTTCTTATGTCGAAGGCAGCGGCATCGAAGGCGTGGAATTGACTTCCCGGGCCTTTGCCTCCGGTATTTCCTGGTTCCCCTACGTGTTGTCGCTGACCGTGTTTCTTTTTGCCTATTCGACGATGATTTCCTGGTCTTATTACGGCCTGGTTTGCACTACGTATTTGTTCGGTGAGCGAATGGCGATTGAATGGATTTACAAGCTATTATTCTGTATGTTTATTATCGTTGGAGCTTCGGCGCAATTGTCGAATATTATTCTGTTTACCGATGCGATGGTATTTGCGATGGCGGTCCCGAATATCATCGGCTTATATATGCTGGCGCCGGAGATCAAAAAAGATCTGAGGATATATTTACAACAATTGAAGCAAAAAACACAAAAATTACCCGAAAGATGAATATACCGCGATATCCTGACTAAAACTGGATTAAAATTGACAGCAGTAGCATTAGGCATATTTTATGCCTAGCCTGATAAAACCTTTCAAGACTAATCATTAATTCTAAGTAAGTAATCGTTTTATTCTTACGCATCTTCCGGGAAAAATCCATTGACTGTGCAGCATCATGGCATCTGAAAATTTAATCGAGATCAACGGGTTGAATTTCTCCTACGATACCCGCGCAATTCTAAAAGGCATCAATATGACCATGAAGCGCGGTCAAGTGGTTGCCATCATGGGCGGCAGCGGATCGGGAAAAACGACTCTGTTGCGGTTGATCGGCGGCGTGATGCAACCGTCGTCGGGATATGTCAATTTTGCCGGGCAAGTGGTACACGAGCTGGATCGCGATGCGCTGTTTAAACTGCGCCGCAAGATGGGGATGTTGTTTCAGTTTGGCGCGCTGTTTACCGATTTGTCGGTATTCGATAATGTTGCTTTCCAGATGCGTGAACATACCGATTTACCGGAATCGATGATTCGGGATTTGGTATTGATGAAATTGAACGCAGTCGGTTTGCGCGGTGCGCATCATTTAATGCCGAACGAATTGTCGGGTGGCATGGCGCGGCGGGTAGCGCTGGCGCGCTCGATCGCACTGGATCCAATGCTGATCATGTACGATGAACCGTTCACCGGACTGGATCCGATCTCTTTGAGCGTAATCGGTAACCTGATCCGCCGTTTGACCGATGCACTGGGGATGACTTCGATCGTGGTGACGCACGATGTGCAGGAATCGTTAAAAATCGTGGATTACGTCTACTTCATTGCGGATGGTGTGATCGCAGCCGAAGGAACGCCGGAGGAAGTGCGCGAATCGGTGGCGCCGTTTGTGCATCAGTTTGTGCACGGCGAGGAAGACGGGCCGGTGCCGTTTCATTACCCGGCGCAATCTTACCGGAAAGACTTGAATCTGGAGAGTGCTCTTGCCTAGACGGATTGTCACCGGTATCCGCAATATTGGCCATCGGACCATCGAAAGCATCTGGCGACTTGGTGTTGCCAGCCGTTTTTTCTTGCTGGTGCTGCTCAAATCCGGCACCAGTTTCCGCCGCTTCAATTTGGTGATCCGGGAGTTGTATTTTACCGGAGTGTTATCGCTCATCATTATCGTGGTATCCGGTTTGTTTGTCGGGATGGTATTGGGGCTGCAGGGGTACGAGACGTTGCAGAAGTACGGCTCGGAATCCGCAGTCGGCACCTTGGTGGCGTTGTCACTGGTGCGGGAGCTGGGACCGGTGGTCGCCGCATTGCTATTCGCCAGCCGCGCGGGTTCTGCGATTACTGCTGAGATCGGTCTGATGAAAGCCACCGAGCAATTGGCTGCGATGGGCATGATGGCGGTCGATCCGGTTGCGCGGGTGGTAGCGCCGCGGTTCTGGGCAGGCGTGATCTCGATGCCATTTCTGGCGGCTATTTTTTCGGTGATGGGGGTTTACGGCGGTTATTTGGTCACTGTCGTTTTCATCGGTGTCGATGAAGGTTCGTATTGGTCGCAAATGCAAAGCGCAGTCGATTTTCGCATCGATATTCTTAACGGTTTTATTAAAAGCTGTTTTTTTGGTGTCGCGGTGACAGCCATCGCGGTATTCGAGGGTTATGATGCGCCGCCGACGGCGGAAGGCGTATCGGGAGCCACTACGCGTACCGTGGTGACTTCGTCATTGGTAATTTTAGGACTGGATTTTATATTGACCGCTTTCATGTTTAGAGGAGTTAGTTAATGCAGCGGACAACAATGGATTTGTGGGTGGGGTTGTTTGTCGTGATGGGCATCGTCGCACTGATGATCTTGAGCCTTAAAGTCGGCAATCTGAATGTTTATAATCCCTCGCACAGTTATACGATTTCCGGAAATTTTGAAAACATCGGCGGCCTGAAAGTGCGCGCGCCGGTTAAAAGCGCCGGAGTTGTGGTCGGACGTGTCACCGATATTCAGTTCAGCACGCAAACATACGATGCGGTCGTGACCATGAGCATGGATAGCCGCTTTCAATTTCCCAAAGATACCTTTGCCAGCATTTTGACCTCGGGGCTGCTGGGGGAGCAGTATATTGGCCTGGCAGCGGGCGGTGATGAGGCGATGCTTCAAGAAGGTGATAAAATCATGAAAACCAACTCGGCCATGGTGCTTGAGGAATTAATCGGACGTTTTCTATTTAACAAAGCAGCGGAAGACGATTCTTTTTAAGCAAACTGATTAATTGCTTGCGCAAGCGATCTGTTGCGTTGGGTGGTGCTCAGAAACTCATCTATCATATTGATATGTTTCGTTTCTTGTGCTCCATCCGCTCTGCATAGCATCTTGCTCAGCGAATTAATCAGCATTTCCTTAATCATCCGGCAAGCGAACGGATATTTGTTATTTTTATTCTGATTGGTTTAGTATTGCAAACAATTTATAACTTGGTGAGGGGACAATGAAAAGAATAATTGGAGTTATTGGGTTGATTTTTTCGTGCCTGCTGATTTCTCCGGTATGGTCGATGGAAATGGCGCCGGATAGGCTTGTCGATCAAACGGTGAAAGAAGTTATCGATATCATTAATAAAGATGCGGATCTGAAGAATGGCAACAAAGAAAAAATGCTCGATCTGATCGAGACCAAGATTCTGCCGCATTTCAATTTTACGCGCATGACGCAACTGGCGATGGGGCAGCACTGGACCAAGGCCGTGCCGGAACAGCAAAACAAACTGGTGGATGAATTCCGCACGTTGCTGGTGCGCACTTATTCCAATGCGTTGACGAGCTATTCAGATGAAATCATCAAAGTCAAACCATTGCCGGCATTAGGCGATAAAACCGAAACGATGGTACGCACGGTGGTTATTCAAGGCAATGGCAAAGAGCCGGTACCAATCGATTACAGCATGGAGAAAAAGCCTGATGGCTGGAAAGTGTACGATGTAACGGTTGCCGGCGTCAGTCTGGTGACCAATTATCGCGGCACGTTTAATAGCCAGGTTCGCAAGGGCGGTGTTGAAGGGTTGTTAAAGGCGCTTTCCGATAAGAACAAGTCGCTGGAAGGCAAAAAATAAATTCACATCGATGAACGATTCGAAAATCCCGGCTCCTGCTATTTTGCGCGAAGGCGGCCGCATTGTATTGCAAGGGCCGGTAACGATCGATCATGTCGCGGATCTTACTCGCCGGGGGATTGCATTGTTTGACAGTCAATCCCTGACGGTCGATTTGGCAAATGTAACCGACGTCGATTCCACGATTATTAGCATGCTGCTGGAGTGGTTACGCGCGGCTCAAAAAAACAAGCGGTCGTTGCAGTTTATTCACTTGCCAGAGAATCTCAGAAGCCTTATTCAATTATACGGAGTTGCGGAACTGATTCCGGCGATTTCAACCGAAACGCCGGTACCCGTCATTGCCTGATCCGGTAACATCCGGTTATTGCTACCGCAACAGTACATTCTTGCTTGATTCGTCCCATGTTACCCGCCCTGGAAGTTCAGCACGTCAATAAGCATTTCGGTCAGATTCATGCGTTAGCCGATGTGAATCTGAGCATCTATCCCGGAGAATTTTTTGCATTGCTGGGTCCGAATGGCGCCGGAAAAACCACCCTGATCAGTATCATTGCCGGGTTGACGCTGGTGGATAGCGGCGCCGTGAAAGTCATGGGGCGTGATGTATTGACCGATTACCAGCAAGCACGGTTGAATCTGGGCATCGTGCCGCAGGAATTGGTGTTCGATCCGTTTTTCACAGTGCGCGAAATCTTGCTGATCCAGTCCGGTTATTATGGTATTCGCAACAACGGGCGCTGGGTCGATGAAATCATCGAACGCCTTGATCTGAGCGATAAAGCCAATGCCAATATGCGTGCTTTGTCCGGTGGCATGAAACGCCGCGTACTGGTGGCGCAAGCGCTGGTGCATAAACCGCCGGTGATCATACTGGACGAACCGACCGCCGGTGTTGATGTAGAATTGCGCCAGACATTGTGGGAGTTCGTCAAGCAGCTCAACCGGGATGGGCACACCATCGTATTGACCACGCACTATTTGGAAGAAGCGGAAACATTGTGCAATCGTGTGGCGATGTTGAAGCAAGGCTGCATCGTCGCGCTTGATAACACGCACAATCTGATTGGTAAAATGACAGCAGGCAATTCGCTGCGGCTGCGATTGTCGCAGGATATTTTGCCGGAAGGGTTGCGCGATCGACTGCTGAAGCACGAAGCTGGCATCCATGAATTGCGCATTGATCATTACGCGCACATCGAAACTGTTTTGGCGGCATTGCGAGCCGCGAATATCGAAATCGTCGAAATGCATTTGCAACAGCCGGATCTCGAGGATGTGTTTATCAACATCATGAGAGGAAATAAGAATTAGTGAAATGACAGGATTCTTCACATTGTTTTACAAGGAATTGCTGCGCTTCTGGAAAGTCGGCTTCCAAACCATCGTGGCGCCGATGGTATCGACGTTATTGTATTTGCTGGTGTTTTTTCACGTGCTGGAAACGCATGTGGAAGTGTACCCGGACATTGCTTATACGCATTTTCTGATTCCCGGCTTGGTGATGATGGCGATCATCCAGAATGCCTTTGCCAATTCATCGTCCAGCATGATTCAATCGAAAATCAGCGGCAATATCGTGTTTATCCTGTTATCGCCACTGTCGTACCACATGATTTTCCTGGCGTATGTCCTTGCCTCGGTCGTCAGGGGCATTCTGGTCGGTTTAGGTGTGTATATCGTTACTTGGGTATTTTTTGATATTCCTTTGCTACTGCCGGTTTGGTCGATCGTTTTCATGCTGCTCGGCAGCGGCATTCTGGGCGTTTTAGGATTGATCGCCGGAATCTGGGCGGATAAATTCGATCAATTGGCCGCTTTCCAAAATTTCATTATCATGCCGCTGACGTTTTTATCAGGCGTGTTTTACACCATCCATTCGTTGCCGTCCGGTTGGCAATATTTGTCGCACCTCAATCCGTTCTTTTACATGATCGACGGCTTCCGCTACGGCTTTCTGGGCATTTCGGATATCTCGCCTTATATTAGTCTGGCAATTGTGGCATCATGCTTGATCGCCATTTCCCTACTGGCGATACGGATGCTTAAAACCGGCTACAAATTAAGACATTAACCGGCGAATATCACTTTGTCTGCAACCCATCTATAAGGAGAACAACCATGCTGACCGCAGAGAATTTAAAAACCTATATCGAATCGTCATTACCGTGTGAACATGTACAAGTCGAAGGCGATGACGGCCGTCATTTTCACGCGCTGATTGTCAGCGCGCAGTTTCAAGGAAAAAGCATGCTTCAACAGCATCAATTGGTTTATAAATCACTCGGAGACCGGATGAAGCAAGATATTCACGCGCTATCGATGAAAACGCTGACCCCGGAACAATGGGCCAAACAATCGCAGTAATCGGACCTGCGGCAACCTGCCGCACAAGCCGGGTTTTGGTTTTGATCCAATTTACAATCATCGTCTTACCGCTCATCTGAATTAACCATGTTCAAGATACTGGGTGCGCTTTCAGGGTTTTTGGTGCTGGGTTTTATCGGTCTGATTATCGGCCTGATTGCTGGCAGTTTCATTGACCGGTTGCTGGCTTATGGCCCCGGTGGAGTGAATCCATTCAACGCGACGCGCCGCCAATCGGTCTTTCTGGAGACCGTATTTATCCTGATGGGAAAATTGGCCAAGGCCGACGGGCGTGTTTCCGAAAGCGAAATTTCCCACGTCGAACAATTCATGCAAAAACTGCGCATGACCCAGGAACATCGACTCAAAGCGATTGCTTTGTTCAAGCAGGGTGCAGCCAAGGATTACGATATCCACCCGCAGCTCAACGAATTTTCAGCGGCTTGCGGTTACTCGCCCGAGCTAAAGCAGATGCTGCTGGTGTATCTGATTATCATGGGGCTATCTGACGGCAGTTTGAATTCAGCGGAAGAAGAATTGCTGCGAGCTATCGCCGGCCGCTTGGGCTATCATCCGGCGGCATTCGAGCAATTGCTCGACATGGTGATGAATCAAATGCACTTTGCCGCTGGCAACGCCGGCTCCGCGAACGCACTGGAAGATGCCTACCGGGCCCTGGGTGTCAGTAAAGACAGCAGTGATGAAGAAATCAAACGCGCCTACCGCAAGCTAATGAGCCAATACCATCCGGATAAATTGATGGGGCAGGGCGTGCCGGAAGACATGATCGCGGTAGCCACCGAACAAGCCAAGGAAGTCCAAATTGCCTACGACTTAATCAAAAAAAGCCGAAATTTGAAGTAACCGGCGGCTCCGCCAATACAGGCAACGGGATCGCCGCATCAATAGTAAGCATCGGAATCAATTTGATATTTATTGATCTGCATCAAAGAATTCCATTTAAATTTATTTCAGAATGCAGCTTCCACTAAAACTTTTTTTCTTGGAGGAAATTATGCATATGCTAGACGAAGTGGATGTTGTCGCTTTTAAAAAATTAGGCATTAATTTAGTGATCATTGGTGCAGTAGCAGTCGCCTTGATCTTCGTATCGATGTACTTTTCTTAGGCAATTTAAATTTCGGCTTAATGGCTCTTAAGTCCTGAAATTTCATTAAACCGCCTCGCCACCAAGGGCGAGGCAACAAACCTTCCTATCGGATTCCTACTATACAAGAACACGGATTAATGCGTGTGAGCTTGCCTAAACGTATCCTGCTGGTTTCTCAGAATGCTCGCATGATCAATTGAGGGCTGTCACAAATTTGCTTAAAAATTCAGCAAATCAGCGACAGCCCCTGTGTTTCAACTCATACTAAACTGCAGCTCTCGACAATACAAACGCACGAACGGCGCTGGCGTCGTAACCGAGTTCGCTGGTCCAGCCGTCGGTTGCCATTGCATCGACATACAGATTTTCGCTGAAGCCAGCGACCGGGCAGCCGTCGATCGCGCAGCCCGGTGGCAAGTTGTCATTCAGCAAATTCGATACCGCGCGGCTGGTTGAGAACGAGCCGGTACCGACCGGATCCCACCCGCCGGGAGTTGGCAATTGCAGCACCGAATTGGCGCCGCGAACCACGCCGAAGTGATATTTCGCGAATCCATGCGGATGTTTCGCCTGCCATGTCATCGTGACAGAATCTTTGGCGGCATAATTCAACACGCCGCAGCAAGGATCCGCTGCCGCAGCGCCGATGGTTGGTGCATCGATACCGGCAAAGCAGTGATTGTTATCGACGTGCAGCGTTACAATCATGCTATTGCCAACCACCAAACCGAGGGGCGCTGCAGCGGTGGTATAAATCGTGCCGGTCAGATCGGGCACATCCGGCACCACGTACTGAATGCCCAAAGCTGCGATATTGACGAGCTGACCGTTGGCATTGAACAAATCCAGCTTGAGTTGATATTTGCCACCGTTATCCGTTCCAACGGTATTGCCATTGGCATCGTAAGTCATGCCAGCCGCCAGTTCCTGCGTCGGGAATTTCGCATTGCCGAAATGCTCGACGATCTCGCTGATATGCGGCGGTGCATCCCAAACTCCTTCGGGCGCGACCGATGGGTAGGGAATTTCAAACAGATTGGGCACCATGTGGCCGGTACCGTCATCAGCGCTCTTCGGTCCGAGCAAATACGGTGTCCACGCCGGCATCGGTCCGGTCGGCGTATTCACGTCGTGGCGGTAGTAATGATAAACCGCGCTGGTCAGCGGCGCGAAATCGCCGCTATCGCCCTTGCGCCAGGAAATCCGGTAATACTTCACGCCGAGCGCTTCCAATGCATTGGAAAACTCCAGGCGCGGCCGCAGCAAACCGCCCCACGGCGCACCGCTATCGGTCAAACCGCGATTGTCATCGTTGGTGCTGCCTTGCAGCGCCGGTGCGGTGCCGTAAATGTGGCTTAGCGCATGCGCGCCGATGGCAAGAAACGCCACCCAATTAGCAGGGCCGATGACCGGCGGGCAAGGCGAACAAATTTGCGCCAGCGGATGCTTGGTGTAGAGCGTGACTTCAGTGCCGCACACGTAATCCCAATGCGTATGGCACGAAACCGGTTTCGGTTCGTAAATCGTCACATCCAGAAAACCGAACAAACGCTGACGCGCTTTGAAATACAGATCGGGAATGTCGGTATCGTTGCAACTGCGGAAAAACACCGTTTGAAATTTTCCGCAAGCATCGGTGGTCGTGGTCGCGACTTTTTGCTTGGTGACCAGCAGCGGGAAGAAGCGGCAGAGCAACGGGCGGATAATGAACGCATGGTCGATCAGCGCCTGCTGGAATTGCAACCGGCTGCCGGCTTTAGCGATGTATTTCAATTCCGTCGCATTCGCGATTTGATCGAACGCATCGGCGGTGTCTTCCGCCGGAACGGCTTCCTGCGCGGCGCCGGAAGCCGCCAGCATCATGCGCCGCTCAAATGGCGCGGGATCGGGGCCCGGGCCTGGCCACGGAAACGGCTCAGGGGGACGCGGCAGATCAATAACCGGCGGCCAAGGGCGCGGCCGGACGATCACCTCGCGTAACCGGTCGATAATGGCATCCGGCAGCTTCGGAATCAAAATATGCAACGGATCAACCTCAAAGACCTCGACCGTCGCATTGCACACCGGATATTCCACCGCCGTGCCGCCGACGGTAATCCGTTTCATCAATTTTCCGTGCACGAAACATGCGCGTAAAAACCAGCAGTGCCAAATATCCGGAAATACACGGAATCTCAGTTCTTTGATCGGATCTTTGGGATCGACAAGCAAAAACTGCTGCTGCGCGCCGCGGCGCATCAAATCATCGTATCCGGCGTCTTTATCCTCGGATGCCGGACCAACGAGGATACGCACCCGGTCTTTACTCGCCGTCACGGGTATGCGCAATGCCGCTTTACCGCCCTCTTTAGCCGGAGCGGATGTCAGCATTCGTCCATCCGCCGAGAATGCATACGCAAAAACTTCAGGGGGTTTGGTGTCGCCTTTAGCGTCAATCAATTCAGTGACGACGACAAGTTCGTAGAATCTGGGATTGTCTTTTATGGCCATGATGTTCTCCTTATCAACGTAGTGTGGGCAGGCTAAGTGCTAACAGCCTGTAGAGAATCAGAATTTGGAGCAAACGACAGATTTAAACGCTGCTGGCCGGTTTCGCCGATTGCAGCAAAACTAGCCTAACAGAATTAACCGCACACGAATGTGACATTTCGCACTACGGCTTAAAGAATTTTATCAAATTGATCTGATAGTACTTTGATGTGGCTCAATATTTTGAGATTAGGTTATTCACAACGTTAAGGAAACCAGTGCCGGAGTGCGTAGTGCGGAGGGAATCCCAACAACATACTGTCCGGAAATCCGGTTGACAGTGGGTTAGGGAGGAAACTATTAACACACACTGGCTCCCATTATCGTTTGGTTTGCAATGTCGATTGCGAATGAGCATTCGTACTCTTTTCCATCCTCGGAGCGAAGGCACTGCATTGCTCCCACGGTCTTTATCGTGGCCCCGTTGCCGGCACATTCGTCAGGTTTTGGGGCGACTTTCATTGCGTTGTATAAGTCTCGCGCGGCAGCGCCGGACAACGTGAGGTGTAAATGCGTGTCCTTGGCCTCGGATGGCGGCGGATCAATCACTGTTTTACCCGCGATGCGGTATTGGCCGGAAAGCGACTGGTACTGCCAGGCAGCAACCGGCAAGGCAGCAAGCAGCAAGAGTACGGTAATAACGCTTCGTTT
Source organism: Nitrosomonas limosa (assembly GCF_054188085.1). Lineage (NCBI taxonomy): Bacteria > Pseudomonadati > Pseudomonadota > Betaproteobacteria > Nitrosomonadales > Nitrosomonadaceae > Nitrosomonas > Nitrosomonas limosa. Next base: position 413,597 of record NZ_CM135180.1, read on the forward strand.
CATGTGATCCCTCATGTGGAGCTAACCGGACTGCGTCATGCTTCGCCAAATTTAGCAAGAGCTCTGAGCCTCCGATGATGTATAAGAAGGAGGCGAAGTAATTTAAAAGCTTTTGTCAGTCTCGCAACTGGCAGGATTTTCCGATACCTTCGGCGCATCCTCGCCGATCATCACCGGCTTGCCATCACGACAGACTACGGCATACTGACCCAAGCGGCGTTTCTTTTCAAGCGCCTGTGTTACGGCCTTTTGCAGCGAGCTTAGGATTACTTGACCTTTTTCGGAGAGCTTTGCTTTTGACGTTATTTTCATTACATGACTTCCATTAATAACTGCTGATAATAAATTTCATGGAGAATATTACGACTATTGCCAGTTTGTTCAAACACGGGAATTGGTATTTCACCATCATTCATAAAACAAATGCAATGATCAACTGTGTAGCTGAATACTTGGAGCAGATTGCCAAGGCTTCGCGGGAAACGCCGCTCGATGTCGCGTAACGGGATATTGTGACCGCCATGCGCAACTCTTTCCGCGACACGCATTTCCGATATTCTGGCGCTGGGCAAAGCAAGATAGATCAACTCCACTTGCCAACCATCATGCTGCAGCCGATTGATCAAGCGTAGATAACTACGACCTGAAAGCGTGGTTTCGAATGCAAAATTCTCGCGGCGGCTGATGTTTTCTTCGATCTCGTTCAAAAAGATACGGCTTGCCGCAATCAGTCCGCGTTCCGGCGCCAGCGGAGAAAGCCCCGCCGCGATCAAATCGGCATTAACAAAATGAGAACAGTCTGCCACCCTGGACAAATATTCCAGTGCGAATGTGGTTTTACCCGCGCCGTTAGGGCCGGCAATGATCCAGCAGGTGGGCATTACACAATCTCCCCATGTTGTTTTTGTGCCCGTATAAGTTCAATGATCGTGATAGTCATGCAGTTTATAAGAGTGAGCCGTGGATGACGGATATAATTTTGTCAATCTGTGGCTTGAATGCAAGTTTCTTGCAGTAATTTTGCTGCTATATCCTGGTACCGTGGGTTTTTCATGGCTTGCTAGAGTGCTTTGACAATGGGTTCCGGTTCTGTCAGTGGGCAATAGTGCGTAATGAACGCCGCTTTTTCTTCCTTTGATAGCCCCAACAATCCTTCAAAAAAACACGAACTGTTCTTAATCAGAATTTCCTCGGTATCGGTGACAAGACCCTCAGCCATTTCTCCGTCAGTGCTGCCAGACCACAGTCGCAAGAAAAGCGTAACATCGTTGAAATTCTGGCATTTCTTGGCTTTGGCTGCGGTGTGATGGTAGATATTTCACCATTGCTCGGCATCTTCTTGATGCACCTGAAGCGAGTTTTTTACCAAGCATTCATAAACTTCCGGGCATGTGCTCGATGCCGGGAGGGCAGGAATTGACTGGATTAGAAAAGCCAAGAGAAAAAAGCGGAGGAATCGCATGAGGTTAATGTGGAGTTGAGGTGACTGCGCAGCAATTTCGGAGGTCGCCTGCGAAAGCAGAGTTAGGTTGTAGTTTCACTTCGTGCTTCCCAAGTGGCGAGCAAATAGATAGCAAGCGCGCCCGCTAAATTAACTGCCAGTTCTGCATGCCGGGATGCTGGTTTTACACCGATCTTTCCTTTGCCATGAGAGTCGCTGAGGCGATTGCGAAGAGCTCCAAGCCCTTCAACCACGGCGGTGCAGTCACCAAGTATTTGTTTGAATACTTGCTCGGTATGTTGAGAAGGCGCAAGGTTTAGGCGCTCAGCGGTTTGACGGTACAACTTGTTGATATCAGGGCTATCTTCATACGGCACTGCGGCTTCTTCCAAGATATGTTTGCAAACCGACTCCAGAAGCGTTCGAGCCATAGTAATGGCACCCTCTGGATCAGAAGCGCGCCTTTCTAGTGCCTTTGACCAAGCAGCTTGAACGTTTGCGGCATCAAATTTCTCGATTGCTATGGAAACAACTTGATCAGATGGTGCAGTACCGCCGCGTTCAAGAAGCTCAAGCATGGGACGAAACTCATTCCAGAGGTATGTTCGCCGTTCAGCGTATGTTCCGAACTTGCGCTTAATGAACTGCCAGAACTGGGCGAGGCTGCGGCACGTGCGAAGGAATCTTGGAATGTGTGGTTCTAATGCCGCTTGAGAAAGAACTACCTGACGGAGGCGCATAAATTCCGCATCGTCCTCCGTGCCCCCTGTTGCCTGAGATACTAGGAGGTTTTGCAGTGCCTCAGTCTGGTCAAATAGCTCGTGCATGTCCATGCAACCTAACGTTCAGCTTGTGAGGTGCGGAGCCGATTCATCGGCAGAGCGTCCCTCTCGAAGCGCTTGCTAGGTACGAAATGGTAGAATGAAACCATCATAAATAACCCTTGAAGGATGCCTACTTGTTTGGAGCAGTGTTTTCCCTTTTTTGGCACGAACAATGTCCAAAATTCGTTTTTGGCGCCGTATAAAACCATTTTTCTTGCCCCAAGCAATTAGGACTATTTCTGACTCATCAAATGCTCTGTTAATTGCATGATCATTTCTTTCGCCAATCTGATCGTCAGTGCCAATGAAGTCTTTGGTTTGTATAAAGGCGAATTGATTCACAACTATCAGACGCTCGATTCCATTGAACTCGACAAACCCTTTCTCAAAGACTACTCGCTCAAGTACTTGGACAGATCTGTCAGCTATCTCATCAGATGCATAGCTTGGATTTTGCATAACTGCACATACAGTTCTCGGGTTGTTCGAAGCCGCGTCTTTTCTTGCTTCCAACCGATACCTAAAAATGGGCTTCTCCTCGGAAGAAAAGTCCGTGCTTATCATCAAATTCGGGCGATGTAGGTAAGTTTGTTTCACGGAACACCTAACGCAATATATAAGACATTTTATCCAATAATATTGCCGATAATGCCATATAGGCACGGAGAAAAACTAATATTTCATAGACTAACACTCTATTATTTATGCTGCCAAGGCTCAACCGGCAACTCGGTTGCAGCTCTGGCAATCTAGCTGTTAACGCTCCACCAACACAACCTCGGTTTCCAAAACCGCATCATCTCTTCGATATTTCAATTCCACTTTGTCTCCCGCTTTCAGAGACCGCAAAATCGCCGCGTACGATGCCAAGCCGCTAACCGGTTGCCCGGCCAGTTGAAACAGAATGTCGCCCGGTTGCAATCCGGCTTGTTGCGCCGGGGAGCCGGGGAGGGTGTTGTCGATGCGCACGCCTTCGCCCTGAAAAGTAAAATCCGGCACTGTGCCGAGACTGGCGGTGCGTTTTTCTTTGGGCTTGTCGGATTCTACAGGGGCTGGGACTGACGATAGCGTCACCGTGAGCGGTTCGATACGGTTGGCGAGGTATTCGCTGGCTTCTTTCAGAATGGCGGCGACTTTGACCAGTCCGGCGGTGTCGATTTTATCGGCGGTATCGCCGGGGGCGTGGTAGTCCTCGTGCGCGCTGGCGAAGAATTGCACGGCGGGCACGCCGGCCTGGATGAATGCAGCCTGGTCGCTGGAGCCGAAGTCGTCTTGTACGGGGTTGACCGGAATGCCGGTGACGAAGCTCGCGCCGCGGAAGATGTGCACCAGCTCACGCGCAGTGCCGGTGCCGAATACCGTGACCGGGTTGTTTTCCAGCCGCCCGACGGTGTCCAGATTCAACATCGCGATAATTTTCTCAACCGGGAATTTTTCGCTGCTGCGGACATAATGTTTGGAACCGAGCAAATTGGCTTCTTCACCGGTGAATGCGACGAAAATAACGGTGCGCTCCGGTTGCCATTTCGGCACGATCTGGCGCGCGAGTTCCAGCATCACGGCGATGCCGCTGGCGTTGTCGTCTGCGCCGTGATGGATTTTGCCTTGATGCGCAGCGCGCACGTCCGGCCAGCCGGTGCCGAGGTGGTCGTAATGCGCGCCGATCACCAGACTTTGCCCGGCGAGTTGCGGGTTGGTGCCGGGCAGAATGCCGACGACGTTACGCAAAGCGATGTTGCCTTTCGGCAGACCGACATCCTGTTGCCAGGTCTGGAAAAAACTGCCGCTGTCGCCGCCCGGCAGCAGGCCGATTTGTTGAAAATGCTTGGCGATGTAAGTGGCGGCTTCGTCCAGTTCCGGCGTACCGAGTTCGCGGCCTTTGTACGATTCATGCGCCAGGTGATTGATATCGTCCATCATGCGGCTTTCGGAAAATACCGGCGGCAGTTCCGCCAATGCCCGGCGTGGCTTGGTGATGCCGGCATGCGCCGCATGGGCGGCGTCGACCTTAAATCCGTCTTTTTGCGCCACCGACTGCGACAGCGGCGATTGCAGAACCGGCCATTGGCCTTTGTCGATATTGGTCAGCTCATCGCCTTTGAACACTAAATAGCTGTATTTGCGGTAGTGCGGCAGTTTGATGGCAAGCTCGGTGACTGCTTGCGGCGTGTCGGCGGCGGCCCACAGCAAGGTTTTATCGGGATGGGCGGATTGCCGCGCGCTTAACACGATCGCATGACCGTTCTGCGGGTAGCGTTTATGGTTGAGCTGTAATTGGCCGGATTGATACGACACATCGCGTTCGGCAAGATTTCTCAAGATGTTGTTCGCAAACCGGTTTTGCCAACCGAGAATCCAGACAGTACGATTATCGGGGAGTGTCTTTAATTGATCGTCGGTGACGATTTCCAGCGGGCTTGCCTGGGTTTTCTGCCAATTGGCCGCCAACGTGCGGTAAGCTTCCAGCACAGTCTTTTGCTCTCTCGCTGGTAAGATCAGCAACGGTTTTTCCGCGCCGAATCCCTGCGACAGCGCCGAAGGAATCTCGCGGCTATCCAGGCGGCGGAACACATCGAAACGCGAATCGAGGTCGATGCGCACCGGCCGGTTGGCGAATTCCAACTCGAACGTTTGTTTTTTCTGTTCGAGGCCGATGTGCGATTCGACGGCCATATCTTCGCCGTGCAAAGTGATGGTTAATGGTATTTGCAAGCGATACGGTTCGCCCGCTTGAGTTTGCTCGACGGTCAGCGTGAGTTTATAACCATCGGCGTGCGGTTCGGTCTCGGCGCTTCGCAAAACAAGATCCGGCGCACCGGCGCGATGCACCCATTGTTCGAACTGCTGTGACAAATCTTTGCCGGTGACGGTGTTGAACGTGGCGAGCAAATCGGCAAATGTGGCTTGTTGGAATTTGAATTGCTGATAAAACCGCCGCAGCACTTTGGTGAAGGTATCGTCACCCAATTCCAGCCGCAACATGTGGAAAAATAGCATGGTCTTACCGTAACCGACCGCTTCCGAGCTGGCGCTGTGACGCGACACGAAACGAATGATCGGGAAATCTTTTTCGTGGTTGACGAAATCCGCGTATTTTTGCAGCACGTCGCGACGGTATTCCTCGCCTTTGCCACGCTGTTCGTTAACCAGATGATCGGCCAGATACGCGGTCAATCCTTCCGCCCAATTGCCTTTGGTGTAATCGACGAAGACGCCGTTACCCCAGTAATTGTGCAGAATTTCGTGCGGGTACGACGAATGCAAGATGAACGGCAGACGGATCACCTTGGAGCCGAGCAGCGTGAACGACGGCATGCCGTAGCCGCTTTCCCAGAAATTCTCGACCAACGCGAACTTGCTGTAAGGGTAGGGGCCGATCAGCTTGTTGTACATCGCGATGTACTGCGCGGTTGCGTCCAGGTACCGCTGCGCCAGCGGTTGATCGGCGCTCCGCAGATACACCAGTGCATTGACCGCACCGGCGGATTGCGTGTACCGGTGGAATTTAGCCGCGATCAAGTAGATATCGTCCTGTGGCTGTTTTTCCTCCCAAACGATATGCTGTGCTTCACTGGTTCCGTTTTCGCGCACGAGCGATCCCTGACTGACCACATCCCAACCGGCAGGCACCTGAATATCCAGATGAAACGACACCAAAGCATTGCCAAATTGCGGATACCATGCGCTGGCGCTCGCCAGAAACACGCCTTCCGGCGAAATCACGCCCGGTGTCGAGCCGAAACTGCGCGAATATTCCTGCCCTGGGCCTTGCACGGCATGATGGATCTGGCCGCCGTATTGCAGCGTGAATGCTTGTTGGCCGGGCGGCAGCGTGATCGCATACTGACGCACCGAAATCGGACGGGATTTGAGTGCAATCTCGTCGTCATCCACTTCGATAGTCGCATCCTGCACGCCAGTGACCGTTAGCGCAGCATGCAAATAAAAAGCCAGTTTTACCGGTTCGCCTACATTATGAACCTGCTCAGGAATTTGAATCCGATCCTTGACGCGGATCTCAGAGGAATCCGGCGACAACTGGATTTGCATGGTGTGGTGGAAGGTGGAGGCGGTGGCGGAGACGATCCGGGCTCCGAACAATAAGGAGAAAAAAAGAAAAAACGCCGTGACGAGTTTTGAGGGGGTGTGCATTCTTTTGGTAATCCGGAAGATAAGTTTTTGATTGGGAATTTGCGTCGATACAAAGTCTATTACTGTCAGCGATCTATAATAGCGTATGTTTACTTTCCTTTTGCGGGTGTGTTTAAATGCTTTTCATCATTTGTACAAACTTCTTTTAAATTTCTATGAAACTAATCAAACAGAATTTTACAATTTTTTCACTTAGTGGTTTTTTATTGCCATGTATGCTTCTAACTGCTTCTTTAGTTAATGCCAGTGATTTCATCACCGACGAACATCAGCTCTCCGTCAAGGAGAAACGCGCCGGGGAAGCGTATTACCGCGCGGATTCGAAGTGGATGATTTATCAGGCGGAGGTGGCGGATGAGAATCCGTTTTACCAGATTTTTCTGAAAAATATCGAATCCGGGTCGGTGACGCGGGTATCGCCGGGCAGCGGCAAGACCACGTGCGCGTGGGTGCATCCGGCACAGGAAAAAGTGCTGTTCTCGTCGACGCACGACGATGCGCAAGCCAAAGCCAAGATGATCGAGGAAATCGAACGCCGTAAAGCCGGTGAGCAGAAGTCGTATGCATGGGATTACGATGAATATTACGATATTTACGAAACCGATTTCGATGGCAAAAATATACGGAATCTGACCAATACGCTGGGTTACGATGCCGAAGCATCGTGGTCGCCGGACGGTAAATTGATCGCGTTTGCTTCCAATCGCCGCGCGTATAGCGGCGAGTTATCCGAAGAAGAACAAGCGCTGTTCAAAGCCAATCCGGCATCGATGATCGATATTTACATCATGGACGCGGACGGTTCCAACGTGAAGCGATTGACGCACACCAAAAGTTACGACGGCGGGCCGTTTTTCAGTCCCGATGGCAAACGCATCGTGTGGCGGCGTTTCTCGGACAGCGGACGGGAGGCGGAAATTTTCACGATGAATATCGACGGCAGCGATCAGAAGCAGATTACCCGCTTGAACGTGATGTCCTGGGCGCCGTTTTATCATCCGTCCGGCAAATACATTATCTTTGCTACCAATTTGCACGGTCATCGCAATTTTGAACTGTATATCGTCGATACCGACGGCACCAAAGAGCCAGTGCGCGTGACCGACAAGGATGGTTTCGACGGCTTGCCGGTTTTTACGCCGGACGGCAATTACATCACTTGGACCAGCGACCGCACGCCGGGCAAGAAAGGGCTGCTATTTCATGGCAAGTGGAATCATCAAAAAGCGCTGGAGAGTCTTTCATTACAATGATTTAGAGTAATCAGAAAATGCCTCGCAATATGGACTTATTTACCGACGAGACCTCTGAGGTCAATCAACAACCACAGACAAGTCCTCCGACTTCGCTCAAGCTTACGGTGCAGGACAATCCGTTGTCACCAGCCCAGCAACAATTCAATAAGCTGCTGGAACGTATTGAAAAATTGAAAAAACAACTGAATGCGTTGCAGCAGATGTGTGACGCTCACCGGCCGGTCTATTTGCAGAAGATGACGCCGCTTCGACAACAATACCATGAATTAATGCGGAAAATGGTGCTCTGGCTGGATCAGCGGCTGCAACGCAAAGGATGGACTGCGGCGCAGAAACGGACGGCTGTCATGATTCTTTGCGATTTGAGTTTTCAGTTGGCGGTGCAAGGCGATGTGGAGATGAAGGCATTTCATGACAAACATAGCGCTGAAAATTTCGACGAGAAAGAACGGGCTGCTGCTAGTGAGTTGCACGATGCGATGAAAGAAATGTTCGGTGAATCATTCTTTGATGAGGAATCGATGGATTCATTCGAAGATGTTTTCAGGGCGGGCATGGAACGTGCGCGGGAAATAGAAGCTGCCGAGCAAGAGGCGCATCAAGACCGGAAACGGAAAAAGAAACCGAATGCCGCTCAACTAAAGGCGCAGGCTGAGCAAGCGGATGCACAATCCACTTTGCGCATGATTTTCCGGCAATTAGCGAGCGTTTTACATCCGGATCGTGAAACGGATCCGGAGCAACGTGCCCGGAAAAACACGCTGATGAGCGAAGCTAATGCGGCTTATGAGCGCTCTGATTTGATCGAGCTATTGAAAATTCAATTACGCATTGAGCTAACCAGCACCGACGCAATCGCCAAAATGGCGGAAGAAAAACTGAGTCCGCTGACGTTATTGCTGAAGCAACAGATGCACGGTTTGCAAAATGAACTACACAATGCTCGCCAAAAGGCGCGGCAAGAATTCGGACTCGATCGTAATGAAATTGTGAATGTTTATAACTTGAGCCGCAAGATGATAGTCAGCGCCAGTGTTCTTGAGCGCGAATTGGATTCCATGGAGTACGATTTTCAGCACATTAATGACGACAAATATTTCAAGCGCTGGCTGAAAAGTCAGGAACGATCAATGGCCGACTTGCATGCTGAGACCATGCTTTCCGGTTGGCCGTTTGATCCATTTGAGCAGGAATAATCACCGGAAAGGAGGCGCACACACGGCATCATTCAGCCGCCGATGCGTCCGAGAAAAACTTTTCCTTACGTTTTTGCTCGTCAAAATAAAGCGGTTCGCTGGGTTCCAGTTTGTTACCCAAGCTTTGGATTTGCATCCAGATATCCGGATATTGGTTGAGGCGTTTGAAGCGGCGCGCGTTTTTCTTGAAATCCCGCTTATTGTTGGCTTTATAGAGCAATTCAAATAATAGCAACCAGCCCGGAATATTCTGCTGGTTAGTTGCCAATTGTTTTTGCAGCGTCTGAACGGCCTCGTCGGTTTTATCCTCTGCGATCAGGGCGCGCGCCTCCGCTATAACCTGACCGTCCGGAGCGGGTGGGTTTTCCGGCGATTGTCCGGTATTTTCGCTTTCGCGCAGAAAAAGCGCTTCATAACGTCGGCGTTCATCGGTGTCGAGAATGGTGACAATGTCGGAAGCGTGTGCGTGTCTTTCCTTGATCTTGCGATAACTTCGCAGCATGATCAGAACAATCAATATTGTCAGCAGGATTCCAATAAGTAAGATGTTATCCGCCGAAATCATGTCTTCCAAAGCGATATCGGGGGCTTCCTCCGAGCTGATATTCGGCGCATGCTGCGTACTGTCGAGTTGCTGAGAGGGTGCAATATCATCGTGTGCGATACTTTCGTGAGGATCCGCTTCCGCTGCAATGGTTGGCTCTGTGGCGGGCGGTATCACTTCTGCTAAGAGTTCATTTTCAGTTGGAGAACCAACATTTTCCGGCGGCAGGCTGGACTGTTCGACCGGTGGTGCAATTTCACCAGAGATTAGCCCAGTTTCCTGTACGGGCTCAGAGTCAGAATTATCGTTGGGCGGTGCCTCGGTTGCAGCGGTGGTGGGTGAATTGCCGACGTGCAGGTTTTTTGCCTCCAGCAGCGTTTGAAATTCTCTGAATCGGGCTTCCATCGATCCTATGTGCTGGATAAGTGTGCTCAGTTCATGGGATTCCGTTTCGGCTTCATGATCGAGCCGCGCAATCATTTGCGTTAATTGCGGGTCATGATCTGTCTTGTCAATCGCAAGTGGTGGAGCGGTTTGCGGTTGAGGTTTTGGTGATTTTTTTACTGGTGATGTTCTGTGCGATTTTTTTTCGGTTTTCGCATAAGCCCCAATGGTTCTCAAATCCGGAAAGTGAATAATGGTACCGGCTGCCAGCGGTTGATAACTGCTGCCGGGAAAATGCTGCGGATTGGTCCGGATGATGGCGCGGATCAAATTGTTCCGGGCTGCGGAGTCTTGAGGATAGATCAGCCGCGCGGTTTCGCGGATATCCTCACCGGGGAGTATCTGCCACATTATTCCCGGTCTGGCAGGGTTTTGTGTGGCAGTTTTTGGTGTATCGGATGCGATACGGTGATTGTCAGAATCGGAAAGAGCTGCTTCGGCACACACGCCTGTGAGTAAAAGGAGAGCGGCAAATAGCAATTTGCCGATAGGAGCAGTCATCTAGTCGGTTGTTATCTTATTATTTACAATACTTTGCGATTGCTTTATTGGCATCGTCAATTCTTCTTTGTCTCAAATCATCATCGACATAAACAACACCACCGGCGCCATCGGGGATCGTCAAGCGAGGGGAATCCGCGTACATTCGCAGTTGCGTTTGAGCTTCAATACATTTTTTCTTGTCTTCTGCAGATTTAGCTTGCTGCTTGGTTTCTTCTTCGCGCCGTTCTTGCCGGCGCTTGTCGAATTCTTCTCTTTCATCGGATACATTCTTTGTTTGACCATGACCGCCAGACATCGGTGAAGAATTGATTTTCAGTCGTTTACCTTCAGCCTTCACATCGGGTGGCGGTGGCCGGTCGGTATATTGCGTCTTGCCGTGTTCGTCGACCCATTTGTAAATTTGCGCATCGGCTGTTGCAGCAATTAACAATAGTATAAATCCTAACCACACTAAAACTTTCATTGCATGCTCCAAAAACGAATAATCCGCGTCCATCGGTATTGCATTTATGCAACTTAAAGATTTTGCACATTTAATCATAATCCACGGAAATATGCTGTATTCTTAGTGGATTTGACGCTAAATTCGCCGTCGAATTTGGCTATAATGTCACTTTGCCAAGGATTGTTATCATGCAATTGATTCAAAAAGCGCTCACCTTTGATGATGTTCTGTTGATTCCAGCCCATTCGACGGTTTTGCCGCGTGACGTCAGTCTGGCAACGCAATTGACCCGCACCATCACGCTTAATATTCCGTTAGTGTCCGCTGCCATGGATACCGTTACCGAAGCGCCGCTGGCCATCGCGCTGGCGCAGGAAGGCGGTATGGGGATTATCCATAAAAATATGTCGATCGAAGCTCAGGCGGCGCATGTGGCGCAAGTCAAGCGATTCGAGAGCGGCGTCGTGAAAGATCCGATTACGATTCAGCAAAACATGACTGTCCGCGAAGTGCTGGAGCTGATACGTCGGCATAAAATCTCTGGATTGCCGGTGGTGAATGGAAATAAGGTTGTCGGTATCGTGACTAACCGGGATTTACGTTTTGAAACCAATCTCGATCAGGCGATTAAGCATATCATGACACCCAAAAAGCGGTTGGTTACGGTCAAAGAGGACACGCCGCGTCATGAAGTGCTGGCACTGTTGCATAAACACCGATTGGAACGGGTATTGGTGGTCAACGATCAGTTCGAGTTGTGCGGATTGATTACGGTTAAAGACATCGTTAAAACATCGGAATACCCGCTTGCTTGCAAGGATGAGCAAGAACGCTTGCGGGTCGGCGCAGCGGTCGGCGTCGGCGAGGGTAGCGAAGAACGTGCGTTGGCACTGGCGGAAGCGGGCGTTGATGTGATTGTGGTCGATACCGCGCATGGTCATTCGCAAAGCGTGCTGGATCGGGTTGCGTGGGTTAAAAAGAATCTGCCGTCGGTGCAAGTGATTGGCGGGAATGTGGCCACTGCGATGGCTGCGAGGGCTTTAGTCGATCACGGCGCGGATGCGGTGAAAGTCGGTATTGGTCCCGGTTCTATTTGTACCACGCGCATTGTGGCGGGTGTCGGAATTCCGCAAATCACCGCTATTCATGACGTTTCCGAAGCGTTAAAGGGATCTGGCGTTCCGATGATTGCCGACGGCGGCATCCGCTATTCCGGGGATATTGCCAAAGCACTGGCGGCAGGCGCCAATTCGGTGATGCTCGGTGGTTTGTTTGCTGGAACGACAGAGGCGCCGGGCGAGATTGAATTGTTTCAAGGAAGGTCGTACAAAAGCTACCGTGGCATGGGGTCACTGTCTGCGATGCAGCAAGGTTCCAGTGATCGTTATTTTCAGGATAAAGAACAAAAAAATAACGACAAATTGGTTCCTGAAGGCGTGGAAGGCCGGGTGCCTTTCAAGGGCAATATGTCGGCGGTTATTCATCAATTGATGGGCGGCGTGCGCTCCAGCATGGGATATCTGGGTTGCGAATCGATAGCTGCAATGCACGAGCGTGCGGAATTTGTCGAAATCACTTCCGCCGGTATACGGGAATCACACGTTTACGATGTGCAGATCACCAAAGAAGCGCCAAACTATCACGTCAAATAATTATTCTTCATCATGCATCAGAAAATTCTGATTCTGGACTTCGGTTCTCAGTACACGCAGCTGATTGCCCGTCGCGTGCGCGAAACCAATGTGTATTGCGAACTGCATCCATATGATACCGACCCGGAATTTATCAAGGCTTTCGCACCCAAAGGTATTATCCTATCAGGCGGGCCCGCATCGGTCATTGAAGCGGAAACACCACGAGCGCCACAAATTGTTTTCGAACTCGGCGTACCGGTGTTGGGCATTTGCTATGGCATGCAGACAATGGCTGCGCAGTTGGGAGGTACGGTCGAAAATGCTTTAGTGCGCGAATTCGGTTATGCCGAGTTGCAGACGACGCAACAGGGTGCTTTATTTAGGGATATTAAAGATCGCACGAATCAGGATGGCGAGAACATTCTGGAAGTGTGGATGAGCCACGGTGATGCGGTCGTTGCTTTGCCCGATGGATTTGAAGTGATGGCTTTTAATGCGGCCACACCGATCGCAGCAATGGCGGATGATAATCGCCGGTTTTACGGTATCCAATTCCATCCTGAAGTAACGCATACGTTGCAAGGCAAAGCGATGATCGATTGTTTTGTGCACGATATCTGCGATTTGGGGCGCGATTGGAACATGCCGGACTATGTCGAAGAAGCCATCGGCAGGATTCGTGCAACCGTCGGTAACGAACGGGTGATCCTGGGGCTGTCCGGCGGCGTTGATTCATCCGTTGCGGCGGCGTTGATACATCGTGCCATCGGCGATCAATTGACGTGCGTATTCGTTGACAATGGTCTATTACGGGCCAATGAAGCAAAGCAAGTCATGGAGACTTTTGCTAGCAATCTTGCTGTCAAAGTCATACACGTTGATGCCAGTTATGATTTCTTCCTGAATCTCAAAGGTATTAGCGATCCGGAGATGAAGCGCAAAATTATCGGACGGGAATTTGTCGAAGTATTTCAACGAGAATCTGAAAAAATCGGCGACGCAAAATGGCTCGCGCAAGGTACGATTTATCCCGACGTGATCGAATCTGCAGGCGGTAAAACCAAAAAAGCACACACTATCAAATCGCACCATAATGTCGGTGGCCTCCCGGAAACATTGCATCTGAAACTGCTCGAGCCTTTACGGGAGCTATTTAAAGACGAAGTCCGTGAATTAGGACTGGTGCTCGGTTTGCCACGTGACATGGTTTTCCGTCACCCGTTTCCAGGGCCTGGGTTGGGGGTACGTATCCTGGGTGAAGTGAAATTCGAATATGCCGAGCTGTTGCGTCATGCCGATCAGATTTTTATCGAGGAATTGCAACGTTCCGGATGGTATGAAAAAACCTCGCAGGCATTTGCCGTATTCTTACCGGTTAAATCCGTCGGTGTGATGGGGGATGGCCGCACTTATGAGTACGTCATCGCTTTGAGGGCGGTGCAAACTCAGGATTTCATGACCGCTAACTGGGCCGAATTGCCATATTCGTTACTCAGTAAAGTTTCCAATCGCATCATCAACGAAATCCGCGGGATCAATCGCGTGGTTTACGATATTTCCGGTAAACCACCAGCGACGATTGAGTGGGAATGATTGCGCGTCTGGCATCGGCTGGCACCTGATTGCACGAAAACACCCGTAAGCCCCGTCACTGCTGGATTTTTTGTATTTTTTGGCAACCAGAAGCTGGTTGAAATCACTCACGAGGACTTGCGAGCGTTGACCGATGCCATCTCGTGGAACGCGGCGCACCGGCTACAAGCCGTCCATTCCCGTGAGGTGATCCTGCAGGTGGTCTATCGGTGGGCCATCGAGCGAGCCCAGAAGGTCGGCTTCGGCCATCAAATTGAATGGTCCGTCTGGCTGTCCGATCTGCCATATGTCCGGGCATCCGCGCCTGACCTGGCCGACACGAAGAAGGTGCTTCGCAAGCGACGAGAAAGCCGAAGGTTATCGCAAGGACGGTCCTGTGTCGGTCGCTAAGTTCGAGCTGGGCGAAGGCGACGAGCCAGAGCAACGTGAGGCGAGGATGTTGCGGCAGCGACAGGCCTGCGACGTGATCGAACAACTCCTTGCTCGGATCGAAAAAGAACTTTAAGGGAGTGTGAAACGTGGTGCATTTCAACGACTGGTGCCTCTCGGTAGACACGCCGGTAGGGAACCATTTCTGCAGGGTAATAACCGCGCAGGGGGCAAACCTTCCGACTGCGATCCAGGCAACTGCGGCCATTGTGCCGACGCACTATGCATCGGAAGAGCAAGTCGCGCGAGCACTGGCACGGCTTGGCAAACCGGAAGCGGCTGCGCTAATTCAGGGCAAGCTTCCGACTACAAAGGCGATCCGTTCCGGAGATCTCGGAGAGATTTACGCTACTGAATGGATCGATGCGCATAGCGGAGGTTATCGCGCTCCGATCAAGCGGCTGCGATGGAAAGACCATCGCAATATGGCAATGCGTGGCGACGACGTTATCGGCATCCTTCAAGACCCTCAGACTCAACGTCTTCACTTTCTTAAGACGGAGGCAAAGAGCCGCGTCGCACTGACCGCTCAAGTCCTTACCGAGGCGAGGGCCGGTCTGGACAAGGATGGCGGCCTGCCATCCGCGCATGCGCTGTCCTTCATTTCGGCGCGCCTGTTCGAATTGAACCAACTACCGCTCGCTGACGCGATTGATGACGTGTTGTTGAAGCACGGCATTCCGCCGCAGAACGTCCGCCATCTGCTTTTCACCTTTTCTGGCAACGCACCGGATGTGTTATTAGCAGCGTCTCTTCAGGCCTATCCTGGACCGATAACCCAGTGGGGCGTCGGCCTGCACGTAGATGGGCACGCAGCCTTTGTCGGAGCAGTCTACGACCGAGTAATTGCCAATGCCAACAACGCCTGAAGCAATCGCGGCTGACATCACGGAGGCGGCGACTGTTGGTTTCCGAGGCCGGCTCATCGCGCGCGGTCAGGCGCGAGCAATCATCTGGAGAGACGGGGTTCTGCCGCCAGACGCTCCTGCTTTCGCAGCGCAGCTTAGCCATGACTTGCATTCCTATGGCTACGCCCTTTTCGGGCTAGGTCTGCGCCTACGAGATCTCGGCGGAGACGCAGCACAAGCCAGGACCGCCTTCGAGCTGGCAGCCACAGCCCTGGAAGCCGTGATTGCAAAGGGCAATCGCCAGAAGATCGATCGCGACTTCCACTTTATCATGGCAGCAGCGAGTTATCACCTCGCACATCTGTCCGCGCGTGCCTATTCACTATTGGCCCTCGTCGAAGCGGATGAGAATTTTGCGCCTATGGAGCGTGTACTCGCCCTGTTGATGAGGCGGAACTTCGACTCGCTGCGCGCTACCGTGCTTGATTTCCGGGCCTCGGGCGAAGGTAGCGACGCTCGAATCGCCGCCAAAATCCAGGAAAGCCTCAATCAAGCTGAAGCGGCGGTCAATCTCGCAGGCGGCGAAGACTTCGTCTTCGATGGCCTTGACATTGCGCTGACCGACACCTTCATGGCTGCGATAGCCCTGTTTCTGCTCGCGCTTGAACGTGGTGAGCGACCATTGCTAGAACAAGCGTTGGAGCGACTCCGCACCGGACTGGCCATCTGCAGCGAGATGAATATGCTCCCGCAGTGGTGGTCATATCGCATCACCATCCACCTCCTATCCGATCTGTGGTCAACTACCTTTCATGAGAGAGTTCCGCATCAACCGGCAGGCGGTGAGGCGAACGATTGGCCCAGACTTCGCGAACTATTCATCGCGCTGATGCTACGTCGCCCGAAAGCCGAAGTGGATCTCTGGCCTTCGCAGATTGATGCGGCAAACCGCGCGGTTGATCAAGCGGACGATCTGGTTGTCTCCTTGCCTACCAGCGCAGGCAAGACGCGCATCGCTGAACTATGCATTCTGCGCTGCCTCGCCGGC
The DNA here is from genome assembly GCF_054188085.1 of Nitrosomonas limosa. Classification (NCBI taxonomy): domain Bacteria; kingdom Pseudomonadati; phylum Pseudomonadota; class Betaproteobacteria; order Nitrosomonadales; family Nitrosomonadaceae; genus Nitrosomonas; species Nitrosomonas limosa. Next base: position 429,955 of record NZ_CM135180.1, read on the forward strand.
GGCAAGCGCGTAGTCTTCATCACACCGCTGCGAGCACTGTCCGCGCAGACCGAAACAACCCTTCAGAGAACCTTTGGCCCACTTGGCAAAACGATCTCAGCACTCTATGGCAGCATCGGGGTCAGCGGCTTTGACGAGGATGCGATTCGGGAAAGTGACATTGTCGTCGCGACACCAGAAAAACTCGACTTTGCGCTCCGTAACGACCCCTCTCTCCTCGATGACGTTGGCCTCCTTGTCTTCGACGAGGGGCACATGATTGGCTTGAACGAACGGGAAGTCCGGTATGAGGTTCAAATCCAGCGGCTTCTCCGGCGCGCTGATGCACATGAGCGGCGCATCGTGTGTCTGTCGGCGATTCTTCCTGACGGCGATCAACTCGACGACTTCGCCGGATGGCTACGTCGAGACCATCCTGGTGGCTTGATCAAACATGACTGGCGTCCAACACGGTTGCGGTTTGGCGAGGTGGTCTGGGCGTCCCCCAATGCGCGCCTGAATCTGCGTGTCGGCGAAGAGCGCCCTTGGGTTCAGCGCTTTCTCACGGGAGTGGCGCCGCCAACGTGGGTGCCGCCCAAGCGGCGCCGAACCAGGCTCTTTCCAGACGATCAACGAGAACTCTGCCTAGCGACAGCTTGGCGACTGGTAGACGACGGGCAGACCGTCCTCATCTTCTGCCCGGAACGACGTAGCGTCGAACCGTTTGCGGACGTGATTGTCGACCTTCATGAGCGCGGAGCGTTGCGGTCTTTGCTGGAAGCAGACCCTGCTGCTCTCGCTACTGCAATAGCGCTTGGTGAGGAATGGCTGGGGCCGGACAGTGCAATCCTCAAGTGCCTGCGTCTCGGAGTGGCGCTCCATCACGGGGCTTTGCCAACGGCCTACCGGAAGGAGATCGAAGGCCTGTTGCGTAGCAATATCCTCAAAGTCACTATCTCGTCGCCGACCTTGGCTCAAGGCTTGAACTTGTCCGCTACCGCTGTGGTCATGCACTCCCTCCATCGTGCCGGAACCAGGATCGACATCTCCGAGTTCAAGAACGTGATCGGGCGAGCTGGCCGGGCCTATGTCGACGTGGAAGGCATCGTGCTCTTCCCCATGTTCGACGAGATTCCGAGAAAGCGGAGCAATTGGGAAACGCTCATCAATGATCTCGGCGCTCGCAATATGGAGAGTGGGCTGGTGCAACTCGTCGCGGCACTGCTGTCCCGCATGGGAGCCCAAGTCGGTGGTGATCTGGATCAGCTTATCGACTATGTCGCGAACAACGCCATGGCGTGGACCTTCCCAGAAGTCGCGGACGAGAGTCCCGAAGATCGCGAACGCGCCCTTGCGGATTGGCAGAAGCATGTTGCAACGCTCGACACGGCCGTCCTGAGTCTCATTGGCGAAAACGACATTCCGGACGATGGGGTTGCGGCGGCACTGGACGACATCCTCCAGTCCTCTCTGTGGCATCGCCGTCTTCTGCGGCAGAACGAGAAGATTCAGCAGGTTCTAAAGGCCGGCCTGGTTTCACGCAGCCAGCATATCTGGAGCCAATCGACTGCAGCGCGCCGCCGAGGCTACTTCCTGGCTGGCGTGGGGTTGGGAACTGGGCAGGCGCTGGACGCCATCGCAGAGGATGCGAATCTTCTACTGATTCAGGCCAACGGCAGCGTTCTCAATAGTGATGCCGAGGCGGCGATAGCCGCAATTACAGCGATCGCGGAGCGCGTCTTCGTCATCTATCCATTCATACCAGATCCAATGCCGGAAAATTGGCGGGACATTCTCCGCGCCTGGCTTCTCGGCGAGCCTCTCTTCGCCATCGCCGCCGGCCAGGAGTCGGAGACGCTGCAGTTCATTGAAGGAGGTCTTGTCTACCGCCTCCCATGGGCGATGGAAGCTATTCGGGTGCGTGGGGTTGCCAACGGCGACACCATTGACGGCCTCCTTTCTCTTGAGGACTATGAGCTTGGCTTCGCGGTGGCAGCCGTTGAAACCGGAACGTTGAATAGGTCGGCTGCGATCCTCATTCAGGCGGGGTTCAGCTCTCGACTCGGCGCTATAAAGGCTGTCACGGACAGTGGGGCAACCTTCCAAACAGCTCAAGAGCTTCGGCACTGGCTCGGTTCGGAAGAGCTTGCGGCGTGGAGCGCAAGACCTGATTGGCCGACACCAGAGACGAGGGCGATGTGGATGGAGTTTGCGCAAAGCTTCACACCGCGCGCAAACCGCGTCTGGGCAGACCGCCGGTACTGGGCGGGTGTGGCGTGGTTCGGAGTATCACCACCGTCAGAAACTCCAGTTCAACTCCATTATTGGGCAGGTCAATCTCTGGTGCTTGCTGCTGACGGTGCGCCGCTTGGGACACTGCAGGCGGCACTTGCACCCGGAAGAGCTGGTCTAATACGCGCTCAAGTGTCTCGAGAAGCAGATCGGATCGACATTTTCTATTTTGGGCCAGACGACCTTGTTAGCATCTGACGAGGCGTTTTTCATGGCATCAAATTCTGTATCCGATATAAATTATCGTATTTAAACGATTTTATATTTAATTGATAACTGGGTCGGAACAGAGTTATGCGAAAATAACTTGATAAAATAGTTTTGTCGAGTTCTGCAAAAAATCACTGGCATAAGAAATTTAGGCCATTAATTCCCTTAAAACGTAAGGCAAAATTCCGCCGTGTTTGAAGTAATCAATTTCAATAGCGGTATCAATGCGGCACAATAATTGAACCGATTGACTACTGCCGTCTTTGCGGTGGATGATTAAAGTGACATCTTGTTGTGGCTGGATGTTGTCGAGGCCCAGGATGTCGAATTGCTCATTTCCTTTGATGCCGAGCGACTCGATGCTGTCGTTTTCTTTGAATTGCAGCGGCAAAACACCCATGCCAATCAAATTACTGCGATGGATGCGTTCGAAACTGGTCGCAATGACGGCTTTGACACCAAGCAGTTGCGTACCTTTGGCCGCCCAATCGCGGCTGGAACCGGTGCCGTATTCCTTACCGCCGAAAACTACGGTTGGAATCCCGTTTGATTGATATTTCATGGCCGCATCGTAAATGCTCATTTGTTCCGGTTGAGCGCCAGTCGTACCCTGATAGAGCGTGATGCCGCCCTCGCTGCCCGGAATCATCAAGTTCTTGATACGAACGTTGGCGAATGTGCCACGCATCATGACTTCATGGTGGCCTCGACGAGCGCCATAGCTATTGAAATCCGCTTTGGTCACATGATGTTCCAGCAGATAGCGGCCAGCTGGAGATGTTTCCTTGATCGAACCGGCCGGACTGATGTGATCGGTCGTTACTGAGTCACCGAAAACGCCTAGGGCATAGGCACCACGAACGTCATTGCTGCTGGATGTAGCCGGTTGCAATGAGAATCCTTGGAAGAACGGTGGCTCGGCAATATAGGTCGAAGGCGGCCAGTTGTAGGTTTGCCCGGTTACCGATGTGACGCGATTCCACAGTTCATGGTCTTTGGTGAGATTGCTGTACAAGCTGCGGAATGTATCAGCATTGGTGGCATATTTCATCAAGGCATGAATTTCCGCGCTGCTCGGCCATATGTCTTTTAGCCAGACGGGTTGATTGTTTTTACCGATGCCTAGCGGTTCGGTAGTTAAATCTTTCAGAATGGTGCCGGCAATGGCATAAGCGACAACCAGCGGCGGCGACGCCAAGAAGTTGGCCCGGATATTCGAATGGATGCGGGCTTCGAAATTACGGTTGCCGGATAACACCGCGGCACAAACCAAATCGTTCTTAACGACGGCTTCTTCGATCGGTTCGGCCAAAGGTCCAGCATTGCCGATGCAGGTGGTGCATCCGTAACCGACCAGATTAAAACCCAACTGTTCCAGATATGGTAGCAATCCGGTAACGGTCAGATAATCGGTCACTACCCGCGACCCGGGTGCTAATGATGTCTTGATGTGTTGTTTGACCGATAAACCTTTATCAACCGCTTTTTTAGCGAGCAATCCGGCAGCCAGTAACACGCTGGGATTGGAGGTATTGGTGCAGGAAGTGATTGCAGCAATCAGCACATCACCATGACCCAGTTCGATCGAAGAATTGTAGATTTCAGTATCGCAGTGATCGCTGGAGTTCAGGCTCGGGCGATTGTTGCTCATTTCTGCGATATTGCGGGAAACCATGCGCCGTTCGACGCTTCCTACGCCGGGTACGTTGGCGGATTCCGAGATTCCTCGGCGGTTTTCATCGACGGTGATGGAATTTAAAGGGCTGTACTCATCTGAATCTTGGCTGTAACGATTGCGTAAGGGATAGCGTTGATTGATTTCATCTTGCTGCTTGCCATAACCGCTTTCTTTAACCGGCTTGGAAAAGAGCTCTGTAAATTTAGCCTTAATATCCGTCAGTTCAATTCGATCTTGCGGTCGTTTGGGACCGGCTAAGGAAGGAACGATCGATCCTAGATCCAGTGTCAGTTCGTTGCTATAGTCAATGTCGCCTTTGCGAGGAATTCCAAACAGTCCTTGCGCTTCGAAATACGCTTGGAATGCGGAGATTTCCTCATCACTGCGCCCAGTACCTTTGAAATAGTCGATGGTTACATTATCAACAGGGAAGAATCCCATCGTCGCACCATATTCCGGTGCCATATTGGCAATTGTTGCGCGATCGGGTAGTGCGAGCGAAGCTGTACCCTCACCAAAAAATTCGACGAATTTACCAACGACATTCGCTTTACGAAGCATTTCAGTGATTGTTAGTACTAGATCGGTTGCAGTGACACCCTCACGTAACTGTCCAGTAAGGTTTACACCCACAACATCCGGAGTTAGAAAATAAACCGGCTGTCCCAACATACCGGCCTCTGCTTCGATTCCTCCAACCCCCCAGCCGACGACACCGATGCCGTTAATCATGGTGGTATGAGAGTCGGTGCCAACCAGCGTATCAGGGTATATCAATCCATCTTTGCGATGTACACCACGGGCAAGATATTCGAGATTGACTTGATGTACGATACCGATCCCGGGAGGAATGACTTTAAATGTATCAAACGCTTGCATACCCCATTTGATAAATTGATAGCGTTCGTTATTCCTGGAAAATTCTATTTCCATATTGCGCTGAATAGCATCACTGGTGCCGTAGTGATCGACCTGAATGGAATGATCGACTACCAGATCTACAGGCACTAATGGTTCGATGAGTTTTGGATTTTTCCCGAGTTTGACTGCAGCGCTGCGCATGGCAGCCAGATCCACCAATAATGGTACGCCGGTAAAATCTTGCAAAACGATGCGCGAAACAACAAACGGTATTTCATCGACTCTTACAGCATTCGGTTTCCAATTGGCTAATTGCCGAATATGGGTTTCGGTAATTTTCTTGTTGTCGTAATTGCGTAACACCGATTCCAGGATGATACGTATCGATACCGGTAAGCGAGATATGACTCCAATGTCATTCTGTTCCAGCATTGGAAGGGAGTAATAAGTTGCCGAATTGCCGGGCGCAATAGATAGTTCTTGCAAACTGCCGAATAAATTGTGATTCATCGAAAAATATCCTAAGAGAAGTGCTTACTGTGACACGAATCAGCATCTGAATATGCGTTTGCGAATACTATATATTTTTGAGCAAACAAAGTCACGTCTAGGCTGAATGGATTTGCGAAGCCTGAGGAATTTGAAAAAAATAAATTGCTGATGTTTGGAATTTGTTGTCAGCAGATGGGGTGGCTGATGGGACTCGAACCCACGACAACCGGAATCACAATCCGGGACTCTACCAACTGAGCTACAGCCACCATAAAAGATCGAAGCGATGCGTACTGTTATTCCGCTAAAGAAATATTTATGGCGTGCCCGACAGGAATCGAACCTGTAACCCCCAGCTTAGAAGGCTGGTGCTCTATCCGATTGAGCTACGGGCACCAAGTCGGGTTTACCGTTAAATATTAGAGCTGAAATTGGTCGGGGTGGAGAGATTTGAACTCCCGACATCCTGGTCCCAAACCAGGCGCGCTACCAGGCTACGCTACACCCCGAAAAAGGCGACACTATACCTTCTTAGCTTTGAAACGTCAATTTCTTCGTGGAATATCACGACCCAGACTTTAATTTCCATCAGACTCATGTTTCATTTCCCTTTAATGAGTGCTGTTAATAAACGAGAAATATTTGTAAAGTCTAATGTTGTTGTGAATTCGAGTTGGTAATAAGCTGGTAAAATATCTTGTTGTAAAATGCATTTTCTGGTAATACTATAAGTTTTTATACACGAGCGGAATTAATTAGGAGCCTATTAGATGCCACAAGAGCTACATAGTAAAGATGTAACTCCGTATGAACCAAAAGCAGGCGAGGATTACATGAGTCCTGGCCAACTGATGCATTTTCGCAAGATATTGGAAGGTATGAAAATTGAGTTAAGCCAAGATATCGATCGAGCAGTTCATACGATGCAAGACGAAGCAACGGTTTTTGCAGATCCTAACGATCGCGCCAGTCAGGAATCTGATATGACACTTGAATTGCGAAACCGCGATCGTGAACGAAAACTTATTAAGAAGATTGATGAAATTATTGCCAAAATTGATTCTGGTGACTATGGCTATTGTGAAAGCTGCGGTGTTGAGATTGGATTGAAGCGACTTGAAGCGAGGCCAACAGCAACTTTATGTATTGACTGCAAAACACTCGACGAAATGCGGGAAAAGCAAATCGCCAAGTAGAAATGTGCGGATTCAGATATAGCTTAAAGTATCCCCTGTAGGCATAGGATTTTCAGGGGATCCTTTTAGATTCGAATTTAAGATTCTTCCTCGGTTGAAGGTGTAGAATCATCATTATCGTTAATGTCGCCTTCATCAACTAATACTGCTTTCATGCTCAGGCGAAGCCTGCCTTTATCGTCCGCTTCGAGTACCTTGACACGAACCTGCTGACCTTCCGCTAGATGATCATTCACATTATTAACACGCTCGTTCGCAATTTGCGATATATGTAATAAGCCGTCTTTTCCGGGAAGAACGCTAACAATGGCACCAAAATCAAGCAATTTTAGAACTACGCCATCGTAAATTTTGCCCACCTCAACTTCGGCAGTGATATCTTCAATACGTTTTTTAGCAAGCTCTCCGCCTTCCGCATTCACGCAAGCAATGGTGACTTGTCCATCATCTGTAATATCAATGGTCGTGCCGGTTTCTTCTGTGAGTGTGCGTATTACTGCACCACCTTTTCCAATCACGTCCCTAATTTTTTCTGGATTAATTTTAAGTTTGATGATACGTGGCGCATGAACCGAGATGTCTTCACGGGTAGATGGCATGGCTTGCTTCATGATTTGAAGGATATGCATACGTCCTTCATGCGCTTGTATCAATGCAGCATGCATGATTTCTTTGGTGATGCCCTGAATTTTGATATCCATTTGTAAGGCGGTTATCCCTTTTTCGGTGCCGGCAACTTTAAAATCCATATCACCCAAATGATCTTCGTCACCCAGAATATCGGTTAGCACTGCGAAGCGATTTCCATCTTTAATCAATCCCATGGCAATACCGGCAACATGCGCTTTTAATGGCACGCCGGCATCCATCAATGCGAGACAACCGCCGCAAACTGAAGCCATGGAACTGGAACCGTTGGATTCAGTAATTTCCGATACTACCCGCAAGGAATAACCAAATTCTTCTGGAGAAGGCAAAACAGCGGCAAGTGCACGTTTTGCAAGGCGTCCGTGGCCTATTTCACGGCGCTTAGGGGTACCGACACGGCCGATTTCTCCGGTAGCATAAGGCGGCATGTTATAGTGCAGCATAAATCGTTCATTATAATCGCCTTGGAGGGAGTCTATTTTTTGCTCATCTCTTGCCGTTCCCAGTGTTGCAACAGCCAGTGCTTGAGTTTCTCCGCGGGTGAATAATGCAGAGCCGTGAGTGCGTGGCAATACACCGTTACGGATGGTTATAGGTCTGACGGTTCGGGTGCCGCGACCATCGATCCGTGGTTCGCCATCCAAAATTTGATTACGTACTATTTTGGATTCTAAGAAGAAAAAAGCTTCTGAGAATTTTTGCAAATCATCGGCTCCATCTTCAGAATTTATTCCAAGTTCTGTAGTAACACGCTGGCTAATGGCTGCTATAGCTTCAGTGCGTGCTTGTTTTTGTTTAATTTTGTATGCTTGACGTAGTTCTGTTTCTGCCAAGCTAGCAATCTTTTCTTCAAATGCGACGTCTTTCTCAGGTGGTGACCAATCCCATGCCGTTACTCCGGCTTCATCGGCAAATTCATTGATGGCAGTAATCACAGCTTGCATTTGTTCATGGCCAAATGTAACCGCACCAAGCATCACTTCTTCCGATAACTCCATGGCATCGGATTCGACCATCAGAACAGCTTGTTGTGTGCCGGCTACGACTAAATTTAATTGAGTATCTTTAAGTTCTGAAGTGGTTGGGTTCAATACATATTCATTGTTGATATAACCGACTCTGGCGGCACCCAGCGGTCCATCAAACGGGATACCTGATATTACCAGCGCTGCGGATGTGCCGATAATCGAGGGTATATCCGGATCGATTTCATTGTCCGCGGACATCACAGTCGCTACAATTTGTACTTCGTTATAAAAACCTTCCGGGAAAAGTGGGCGAATAGGGCGATCGATAAGCCGGGAAGTTAGCGTTTCCTTTTCTGAGGGGCGGCCTTCGCGCTTGAAGAAGCTACCGGGTATGCGGCCAGCCGCATATGATTTCTCTTGATAGTCAACAGTTAGCGGAAAAAAATCCTGCCCTGGTTTGGTGCTTTTTGCGCCAACAACGGTAACAAGTACAACTGTATCGTCCATTGTGACCATTACGGCACCATGTGCTTGTCTTGCTATTTCTCCAGTTTCTAATGTTAGTTGATGTCGTCCGTAGGTAATGCTCTTCTTAATAGGCTTCAATTAACAATCCCTTTTTCCTTTTGATCAATATTTTAGCTTCAAATACCACACTGCAAACGTTATATGCGGAAGTTTCTATAAAAATAAAACCTTAGTGCTGATGACAATAAGGTAACTATTTACGCAAACCAAGACGCTCGATCAATTTTTGATATGCATCATTATTCCGGCGTTTCAAATAATCAAGGAGCTTGCGGCGACGACCTACCATCCGAAGAAGGCCGCGACGGGAGTGGTGATCTTTTACATGAGTTTTAAAGTGACCGATCAAGTCATTGATTCGCGTCGTTAATAGTGCAATTTGAACTTCGGGAGAACCGGTATCCCCTTTAGCCCTTTGATAGTCTTGCACTATCTTTGCCTTTTGTTCGATTGTGACAGACATAAGTTTCTCCAAATAATAAAATTACCCAATGCAAAAACCCGGAATTTTACTCTTTTATGGTGTTCTTGTCCAAATCAGAACAAAGAGTAGTTGCATCATTCGCAATAAGAATGGGAGAATTCAGATAGAATTTATATAATTTTTATGTATAAAAGCTATGCTTCAACTCGGTACATTTCATTTCATTGCATGTAATCGGAGATAAGCGATACTAAATCCGGTTTGATCACAACCAGAATGACAACAGCGAATAATATCAGTACCGGAAATTCATTAAACCAGCGATAAAATATGTGGCCGTGTCGATTATTGTCATTTTTAAAGGCTGTAACGAATTTTCCACAATAATAGTGATATATCACCAGTACAATCACTAACGCCAATTTAGCATAGAGCCAGCTGCCGGAAAAACCATAACCAAGCCACAGCCATACGCCAAAAACGATCGTTAATACCGCACCCGGTGTCATGATGCCATAGTAAAGTTTTCGTTCCATAATCTTGAAACGCTCTTTACCGGGTTGATCGTCGCACATCGCGTGATAAACAAACAGGCGAGGCAAATAAAATAATCCTGCGAACCAAGTGACCATGAAAATAATATGAAATGATTTTATCCAGAGCATAGCGGCGAGAAAGTTTACAATTTAAAACGTAATGATACCGGCCTTATAATTTTGGCGCTATCCTCAGAATGCCGGGGTGGCATTGAGTTTTTCAAGAGACAAACGATCAATGATATGAATCAGCACTATAAAAATTTAGTTCAAAGACTGGAAGAAATCGCGCATTTGAATGGCGTCATGAGCACTCTCGGTTGGGATCAGGAGGTCATAATGCCGATTGGGGCCAGTGAGTCGCGTGCTAAACAGATAGCGGCACTTGCAGGGATTATTCACGAGCGTACGACAGATCCGGCTTTGGGCGATTGTTTGCATGAGTTACACGAAACCAGCAATACAAGTGATTGGGGAGCAATAGAACGCTGCAATATCCGGGAGGCGCTGCGCAATTATGAAATGGAAGTCCGGATTCCGAAGCGATTGGTGCAGGAGATTGCTGAACTTAGCTCTCGTGGCCAAGGCATCTGGGTGGCAGCGCGACAAGATAATAAATTTTCTGATTTTGCTCCGGTACTCAAACAATTCTTAAAACTTAAGATAGAGTGGGCGCAGTGTGTTTTGCCAAATTTACAGCCTTACGATGCAAACATCGATTTATTTGAACGCGGTACCACGATGGCTATGATCACACCGATATTCGAGCGTCTAAAACTGGAATTGATTCCATTGATACATACCATTCAAGACCATTCGTATAAACCCGATACATCGTTTCTACGAGGTAAGTTTGGTCAGGAGAAGCAAGAGCTTCTGGCGCGTAAATTGAGCCGGGAAATCGGTTTTGATTTCGATCGAGGCCGCATAGATGTTTCTGTTCATCCATTTTGTGGCGGCGGTCACCCCACTGATGTAAGAATAACAACCCGATACAGTGAAAGTAATTTCATTGAATCGCTGTATTCCATTATCCATGAGACGGGCCATGCTTTGTATGAGCAAGGCCGCCCGCATCAATTAGGAGATTTACCGGTAACAGAGTCGTCTACGATGGGTATCCATGAGTCGCAATCATTATTCTGGGAACGCATGATTGCACAGAGCAAATCTTTTTGTATGCATTATTTCCAAGCGTTTCGTGAAGCTTTTCCGGAGAATCTGCAGGCGGTCACGGTTGAGGAATTTTATCGTGCAATTAACAATTGCAAACCCGATTTCATTCGGGTGGAAGCAGATGAAGTAACATACCCGTTACATGTTATTTTACGTTATGAAATTGAGCGAGAGTTGTTCGATGGCTCCGTAGCGGTTGATGACTTGCCGCAAGTATGGAATGAATTGATGCAAAAGTATCTTGGAATTAAGCCTCCGACCGATACATTGGGAGTGTTACAAGATTCGCATTGGAGTGGAGGGGCATTTGGCTATTTTCCTTCCTATACCTTGGGCGCATTGTATGCATGCCAGTTTTATCAAGCGTTATTGAATGAGCAACCCGATACGGAAAGAAATGTTGCAGTAGGGTATTTCACCCCTATCAAGCACTGGTTGAACGAGAAAATCCATCGTCATGGCAAGCTGTATTCTCCGCAGGAGATAGTACAAAATGTAACGGGGGGATCTTTGAGTCCGGATTATTTTATTACCTATCTCAAGACAAAATATCGTGAGATTTACCAGCTCACTTAAGTTGAAATCTCAGACTTGTTTGCGTCTTTGGTTATTTTCAAGCCATTTTTTAACGCGATTGGCATCACCGATGCGCGTATTTTTGCCCCATGAATTCAGTAAAACAATGACAACCGGCTGTCCTTTTATTTTTGCATGTAAAACCAGACACCGGCCAGCTTCGCTCAAATAACCCGTTTTAGAGACATCAATTTCCCAATTCTGGTTGCGCACCAAGCTATTCGAATTGACAAATTGCAGTTGTCCGTGTCTTTTTAAGGGAGTCACGACATGCTGCGGTGTAGTGGAAAATTTTCGAATCGTTAAGTAATTATGGGACGCAGCAACCAGCTTGGATAAATCACGAGCTGTTGCGACATTTCCGCTGCTCAATCCGGTGGAATCCACAAAGCGACTGCTCGACATCCCGATTTGCTTTGCTTTGTTATTCATGGCGTGGACAAACGCTCGTGTGCCACCGGGATAGGTTCTGCCAAGCGCTGCAGCGGCCCGGTTTTCTGACGACATTAAGGCCAATCTGAGTAGCTCTTGACGCGCATAACTGCTGCCGACAGGTAATCGTGAGGAAGTATTTTTGAGTTTATCGATGTCCGCTTTTTCAATGGTGATCACTTCATCAGCGGGTAAGCGGGCATCCAGAATGACCATCGCCGTCATCAGTTTGGTGATTGAAGCGATCGGCATTACTATATCAGCATTTTTGTCATAAACAATTTGCCCTGTTTGAGCATTCACAACCAAGGCTGCATGAGACTTGATACCCGGATCACTTTGTTGCCCGAAAGCATAATTTGTTAAAAGAATTAAAAAGCAAAATAAAACAACTTTCTGCTTCATACTTTTTCTTTTTGAGGAAAAAACTCTCTGATTCTTAAAGAAAGAATGTTTCTTATGGCTGGCAATAAGTTTGCGCTTGAGATGGCATCCCGGCCCTTGATTGACAATTCTTTTTCAGAAATCACAAGAATATCGAAATAATTTTAATTTTTACGTTATACGAACAAAAAACGCTGTAGTCTATGTGGAAGACTAGAATTTAGAAGTATTGCTTAGGGAAGCTTTAGAAAATAGGCCAAGCAGTTACCAAGTTACTTTTCCTCATCAGATTAAAAATACTAAGACAGAAAAGTGTAAGAACTCAGCTTGACCTATTGATCAGTTACTTTCAAGTAACTGGATTATTATTTACCAAAATTTGGTTGTTTAACTTTTGCCGGGCAGGTAACCACTTCGCCATCAATTCGATCTTTGATTTTTTCACCATCTTTTTTACCTTCGCAAGCCCATTTGTTCAGGATGTCTTGCGCTGACATCGGTGGCATTGAAGATTCTTTATTTCCACTCGCCATGCTCAGCGACGATCCAAACAAAAAAACTAAACTGATTGCAGCAATAATAAATTTATTCATTCTTAACTCCTATAATTAACGTTATTAAGGAAGCCATCTTTTTCACCTGACTTGCCGAGTCAGGAATTTATCACAATCAAGGCAGTTATGGCCATTTCTTTTTGATATAATCTACTCAGTAATGCTGATATTACAACATATTTATCCCATTCAATTCAGCGTATAAACATCAAACTGAATTTGATAGCGTAGTAATTATAACTATACCAATAATGCCGCGGCAATATGACGCCCTTCTTCCGCAAGGATGTTAAAAGTGCGGCAAGCAGCTCTGGTATCCATTATTTCAATTCCAATCCCGGTTTTGGTTATTTGAGCAAATAAGGAATGGTTCGGGAAAATATGTTTAGGACCGGTGCCAAGGAGAATTATTTCCGGAGCCGCAGTTATTAATGCATCAAAATGATGAAACTCCAACTCTGTAATCGAGAAGACTGGCCAATTTTCAATTAATTGATTAGGCAAGACGATCAAGCTTTTTTCATATCGAATCTGGTTTACTAAAACAAATCCCTCATCATATCCGGTAAAAAAAAATTGATGAGCATAGTTAGCTGGATGAAGTTTCACTGTTTTGCGCCTTATTGACTTTAAATCCTGCACCTTTGTCGATCTCTCGGAAATCAACACAGTCATTGAAAATTAGGTCCCTAAACGAGACTGTTCTGATGATAATTTTCTGTATTAATAGTTTTATTAGCAATAAATTGAACTAAATTCCCAAATGTTTCAAATGTTTTTGCGCTGATTTCATCATCGTTTATTGTAATTGAAAATCTTTTTTCAATCGCGAGCAAAATTGCTACTACAGCAACAGAGTCGAGCTCAGGGATATTGCCGAGTAAAATAGTGTTCAGCTCTAACGAGTTTACGCGTTCATCAAGACCTAATACATCTTTGAGAATTTTTTTTAGTTCGATTCCAATTTGATTAATATTAACCACAGTAAAAAATTATTTAAATAAGTTGAAACTGGCGTGCATTATAAATCGTTTATGCCATGCAATTACTAGAGAAACGTGATTAATTAACTACGCGAGCAAATTGCATCGTTGCGCAGTTATCGCTTCTTCGCCTATCGGATCGATATGCCTGGTTATTGCGTTGCGAACACTTCGACTTTCATTACATTCATTGAATTAATCAGCATTTCCCTAGCTTGTATTCCAAATTCAGGATACCCGCAAAGCAGAGATACTTCTATGGTTGTATTTCGACAATAGAATTAAGGCGTGCTAAGCCACGAATGATTTTTCCTGATTTATTCCGCACCTGAACCACTTGCCCTTCGGTGGCATCGGTTAGAGCTTGTCCTTCCGAACGAATACTGAAACCGCGACCTTGAACAACCAGATTTACAGTTTGACCGCGTAATATGACATAAGGTGCGCGAAGCATTTGTGGGCGAATTGGTTGTCCAGCCGAGAGATTGCTGGTCGCCACTTTACCAATCACTTGCGCAGTATCAGTAACAATCCCTTCCGGCATTTGAACGAGATTTACAGTTTGCAGGGCGACATCCTCGAAAGAGAGCGTCTGTCCACTTGAAACAGGGCGGGCAATATGAAGCACTTCTGTCATTACACTTACTTCCGCCTGAACATAGATAGTCCAAGATTCAGGTTGATTATCGCAACGTACGCCAATTGAAGTTTTTCCCCATAAGCGGCTACCTGCTGGAATAAAAGTTTCTAAGTTCGAACATTGCGGTAATACAAGTTGCCGATCAATCTGGCCAACATTCACGATTACCTGCCCGGGTAAATTTGCAGTATTGCTATACAAAAAGTGCTCAACCGCATTTCTGATAAGCGCAATTTCCTGATGTTGACTCCGCTTGTTGTTCGGAGCAGCAAAGGTCTGAGCCGTTAAAACAACAATTAATAGAAAGCATCGCACTAAAACCAAGCATGGTTTGTTCATTTAAATGGTCCGTTCATTATTGCCGCATTCGGCAAAGATTGCCGTCCTAAAACACGGCTTTGAATTGCACTTCGTGATCAATCGAAAAAGTATATTCAAAGGATAACATCCATTTCTTGCTTTAATCAGGGAATAGCTTGCCAATCTTAGCATTTATGATAGTTGGCATATTAAATGCTATCAGAAGAATGGAAATACTAACTGCTAGGTTAAACAGAAAATGATCAACAAACTGGATAAAGAATTAAATTACCATCATCAAGCCTTAAGTTTACGAGTGGCACGGCAAGAATTACTTTCAAGCAATGTTGCAAACGCTGATACGCCAAATTTTAAGGCAAAAGACATTGACTTCAACAGCCTGCTTAATCAGAAGCTGTCATCAACTTCCAAT
Organism: Nitrosomonas limosa; assembly: GCF_054188085.1. NCBI lineage: Bacteria > Pseudomonadati > Pseudomonadota > Betaproteobacteria > Nitrosomonadales > Nitrosomonadaceae > Nitrosomonas > Nitrosomonas limosa. The sequence continues at coordinate 445,245 of NZ_CM135180.1, forward strand.
CTGCAAGGAAAGTTAGCTTTGAATACGACATCTACTATGCACATAAATTCAAGTGCTGCCGGAATTTTCGGTGACAACATTTTGTATCGAGTTCCATTGCAGCCGAGCGCGGACGGAAACACGGTCGACATGGATATGGAACGTACTAGATTCGCAGATAACGCGATTAAATATGATGCGAGCATCACATTTCTGAATAATGAATTTAGAAACTTGGTTTCAGCAATGCAGGAGAGATAGAGAATGTCTTTATTTAATGTATTCGGTATCGCAAGTTCAGCCATGTCGGCACAATCACAGCGGTTAAATGTGGTTGCAAGTAACCTATCCAATGCCGACAGTGTAACCAGCTCAACAGGTGAACCATATCGGGGGCGCCAAGTGGTTTTCAGCACATTACCGTCTGACGGGAATGGCGCGAGCGGAGTAAAAGTCGCGGGCATCGTTCACGATGCATCACCGATGCGTCAAATTTTTGATCCCAAGCACCCGATGGCCGATAAAAGTGGCTATGTGACGATGCCAAACGTCAATGTTGTCGATGAAATGGTGAATATGATGTCAGCCTCACGCTCGTACCAAAATAGTGTCGATATGATGAATACGACGAAATCATTGTTACAAAAAACCTTGACAATCGGTCAATAAAGGAGAGGGTGATGGAATCAGCTCAACCAGTTAACTTGCAAACAATTGCATCGACTGTTACGACAGGGATTACAAACAAAAAGGACGCGGAGAATCCACAGGATCGGTTTCTAAAGCTTCTGGTTACCCAGATGAAAAATCAAGATCCGCTGAAACCGCTTGATAATGCAGAAGTTACCAGTCAGATAGCGCAAATCAGCACAGTTTCAGGTATTGATAAATTAAATTCCACCTTACAGAAATTGGTTTCCAGTTCGGAAGAGAACCGATCTGTTGAAGCGCTCGGAATGATTGGCCATCATGCATTTGTTCCCGGCAAATTAATAACGCTGGATAAAGATGGCGCGATCGCTGGCGTCAATTTGGAACAAGCGGTTGATCAGCTCAATGTAACGATCCTCGACAGCTCAGGCATCGAGGTCCGCAAGATGGAATTGGGCGTGCAGCCATCCGGAATCAGTACGATCGCATGGGATGGTATGACCAATAGCGGCTCGAAGGCGGCGGATGGTGATTATACCTTTGCTGTTACCGCAAAACAGGGTGGTAAGGATATTAAAGTTGATACGCTTTCATTTGGTCTCGTGCAAAGTGTGACGCCTGGTAAAGACGACACGCTGCTGGATATGGGAGATGAACTGGGAATGGTTAGCTTGGGAAATATTAAGCAGGTATTTTGATAGGAGAACACAATGGGCTTTCAACATGGTTTAAGCGGACTGAACGCTGCGTCAACGAATTTGGATGTAATCGGTAATAATATTGCCAATGCGAACACGGCCGGGTTTAAGCAATCCATTGCGCAATTTTCTGACATTTTTGCGAATTCGATGGAAGGCTCAGATAACGCACAAATCGGTATCGGTTCAAAAATTTCGTCAATCGCACAGCAATTCGGCCAAGGAAATATCACGCCTACCAGTAACCCGCTAGACATCGCAATTCAAAGTCAGGGCTTTTTCCGGATGAGCGATAACGGAGCGGTCAGTTACAGTAGAAATGGGCAGTTTCATGTTGATGATTCTGGTTTTATTGTCGATGCTTCCGGCGCCAATCTGACCGGTTATATGGCAGATGAAAATGGCGATATTCAAGCGGGCAGTATTCCTACAAGTCTAAAATTCAGCACTGCTGATCTGGCGCCGCAGGCGACCACGACGTTCGATGTCGGGTTTAATCTGGATGCTCGCAAGGTCGGGGTTGCAACGGTTTTTAATGCGACCGATCCTAAAACCTATGAAAGCACCACTTCCGGCACCGTCATTGATAGTCTCGGCAATTCCCATGTTCTGTCTTTGTTTTTCAAGAAATCCGATACTTTAGCGAATACCTGGACAGCTTATGCAACGATTGATGGGAAAGTAACAGACCCCGGCGGCGTGCCCATAGGTGTTACTATCGAAGGAAATCCTTCTCAGTCTATGGTATTTGATGGCGAAGGTGTGCTTGATGATAGTGTTACACCAAATGCTACTAGTAAATTAGATGTTGAAATTGATTTCAGTGCAATTGATCCGCTTTTCGGCGGCGTATCGCCACAAACCATCACATTGGATCTCACCACGGCGACGCAATTCGGTTCTCCTTTTGGAGTCAATGCACTCACGCAAGATGGCTATACATCCGGTCGCATGTCTGGTTTTACCATCAGTGCGGACGGCATCATTCTCGGCAATTATAGTAGCGGTCAAACCAAAACACTGGCTCAAATCGTTCTTGCAAACTTCGTCAATCCTCAAGGATTAGTACCGATTGGAGATGGGCATTGGGCTGAGTCACCGGCATCTGGTGAGCCTCTGGTCGGGGTGCCAAAAACCGGAAATTTAGGATCCTTACAATCCAATGCCATCGAAGAATCGAATGTTGATCTTACAGCCGAGCTAGTAAAAATGATTTCAGCACAGCGCATGTATCAGGCCAGTGCAAAACAAATTGAAACTCAAGATCAGATTATTCAAACCATTACTCAGATTTAGTATTGATTTTGTGATGCAAACATCAGAATCATTTGGAGTTGCATAAAAAATGGATCGGCTAATTTATACCTCGATGACCGGCGCTAACCATACGCTGAATCAACAAGCAACAGTAGCTCATAATCTCGCGAATGCCTCAACCACCGGATTTCGCTCTGAAACAAACGCATTCCGCGCGGTACCCATATTTGGTGACGGCTTGCCAACACGTGCTTTTGTTGTGGATACGACGACGGGCGCCGACTTCGCATCTGGACCGCTGGAGACGACCGGTCGTGATCTGGATGTTGCGGTTCGTGGTTCCGGCTGGATTACCGTGCAGCTCGATAATGGTGAGGAAGCTTATACCAGGAATGGCAGCTTGCAAGTGAGTCCTAACGGTTTGTTATTAACGCACAATGGCTTGAAAGTAAAAGGAGCAACCGGTGGTTTTATTACAGTACCACCGGATTCACGCATTACCATCGGTGTGGATGGAACAGTATCCACGGTTCCATTGAACGCGCTACCGAATACTGTCGCGACGGTTGGGCGGATTAAATTGGTTGACCCGCCGGAGACTGATCTTGTTAAAGGCAACGATGGATTATTTCGCCGGAAGGATGGCAAAGAAGCGCCAGCGGAAGCGAGAGTGCGCTTAATCGACGGTACATTGGAGGGGAGTAATGTGAATGTTGTAAACGAGATGGTGAGCATGATCGCTTTAGCGCGTCAGTTCGACATGCAGATGAAGATGCTTGATAACGCAGAGAAGAATGCGCAACAGGCAAGTCAGATTATGTTGGTAAGAGTTTAAGTCAATCATATTGAGGTCTATCATCAATGATACGTTCGTTATGGATTTCTAAAACCGGGCTGGAAGCACAACAAACCAAGTTGGATGTGATTGCCAATAATTTGGCAAACGTCAGTACCAATGGTTTTAAACGATCTCGTGCAGTATTTGAAGATTTACTGTATCAAACGATTCGGCAGCCAGGCGCGCAATCGTCGCAGCAAACACAGTTGCCATCGGGGTTGCAAATTGGTACCGGTGTCAAGCCGGTAGCGACAGAAACCATTTTTACCCAAGGTGTACCGCAACATACAGATAATCAAAGAGATGTTGCAATTCGTGGAGTTGGTTTTTTTCAAGTATTGATGCCCGACGGCACAACTGCTTATACCCGTGATGGAGCTTTTCAACTCGATCTCAACGGACAGCTTGTTACTTCCAGCGGGTATCCGGTGCAACCGGCCGTTGTTGTACCTCCTAATGCATTAGGTATTACGATCGCGCGAGATGGGACGGTGTCTGCCACAGTTCCCGGTGGTACTGGAACACAACAGATTCAATTGGGTAACTTTCAGCTTGCGAGTTTCATTAATCCGTCGGGTTTGCAAAGAGTGGGAGAAAATTTGTACTTGGAAACAGCATCCAGTGGCACACCAAATCAGAATGCCCCTGGAACCAATGGCTTAGGTGTGTTGGATCAGAATTATGTCGAAACATCCAATGTCAATGTTGTAGAAGAATTGGTGAATATGATCCAAACGCAACGTGCCTACGAACTGAATTCCAAGTCAGTAGAAACATCCGATCAAATGCTGCAAAGATTGGCCCAGTTATGATGCGATTAATGGTCACGATGGATAAGTGTATACAAGCGATGATTTGTAGCGGGTTTTGGGTTGCACTTGCAATCGTGACATCGCTATCTGGATGTGCTATGACGCCAGCTACTTCTACTTACCAACCTAATACATTGCGCCCATTTCACCAAAGTTTAGCAGTTACCCAGCCGAATGGATCAATTCTTCAAGCACTCAATAGCACCACGGGGGGGGTTCGCTATACACCGTTATTCGAGGACAGGAGAGCTCGGGGTGTTGGCGATACGATCATCGTTACATTGAATGAAAGAACCAACGCCAGCAAAAGCTCCGGAAGCAATGTCGACCGATCCGGCAGCATTGACTTTTCAGTACCCAGTTTGCTAGGGGTGCCGTTAAAACTGTTGACCAAACATGCAACGATGGAAGCAAAAGCCAATAACAAATTTGATGGTGGTGGCGAAAGTTCGAGTAAAAATGATTTCAAAGGCACGATTACGGTCACAGTCATCGAAGCATTGCCGAATGGAAATCTTGTGGTAAGTGGAGAAAAACAAATCGGTATTAATCAGGGGCAAGAGTTTATAAGACTTTCCGGAGTAGTCAATCCAATTCATATTATGGCAAATACCATCTCTTCAACCCAGATTGCGGATGCGCGCATTGAGTATCGGGGTAATGGATATATCGATGAAGCGCAAACAATGGGGTGGTTGTCCCGATTCTTTCTTAATGTATCACCATTCTAATTTCATACGAACGCTTATCTATTTGAACGAAATTTGATTATGAAAAGAATTAATAAAGTCTTGGTTTGGATACTGATACTCGGTTCATTGCTACCAAGTATCAGTATCGCTGATCGTATTAAGGATCTGGCGTCCATCCAAGGCGTTCGTAACAATCAGTTAATTGGATACGGTCTGGTTGTAGGGTTGGACGGTAGTGGTGATATGACAACGCAGACACCCTTTACTGTTCAAAGTGTGATTAGCATGCTGGGTCAACTTGGGATCAATTTGCCTCCCGGAACAAATTTGCAGTTGCGGAATGTTGCTGCAGTCATGGTAACTGCAACACTGCCAGCATTTGCAAAACCTGGGCAACAGATTGATGTAACCGTTTCATCAATGGGAAATGCTAAGAGTTTGCGTGGAGGTACTTTGTTGATGACTCCATTGAAAGGTGCAGACAATCAAGTGTACGCGATGGCACAAGGGAGTATTTTGGTTGGTGGCATTGGCGCGGCTGCAGGAGGAAGCAGTGTGCAAGTCAATCATCTCAGTGTAGGTCGAATCAGTGGTGGCGGAATAGTTGAGCGAGAGATTCAGACATCTGTTGGACAAGGTGATTTTGTCAATCTGGAGTTGAATTCAACAGATTTCTCAACAGTGAATCGAATCGTCGAAGCGATCAACAAAATCTATCCATCGGCCGCAGCTGCAGTCGATGGGCGAGTCGTGCAAGTGAGAGCACCGGCTGATAATAATCAGCGGATTACTTTTATCTCTCAAATTGAAAGTATTGATGTGATACCGGCGAAGGCGCCTGCCAAAGTAATTGTCAATTCGCGTACTGGTTCTGTGGTGATGAATCAGTCCGTAACTCTCGAAACGAGTGCAATTGCACATGGAAATCTATCGATTATCATCAATACAGAACCGGTTATTAGTCAACCCGGACCATTTGCGCAACGAGGAGAAACGGTTGTTACCCAACGTTCCCAAGTTGAGATTCGCACGGACGAGGGAAATTTAATGTTGCTACCAAACGGGGCTGATTTGGGTGAAGTTGTGAAAGCTTTAACAGCAATCGGCGCAACAACACAAGATCTTTTGTCAATCTTGCAAGCTTTAAAAGCAGCAGGTTCACTACGTGCTGATTTGGAAATTATTTAACCTATTGATTAAAATCATATGATTATCTCTCCCGATATTTCGAGCAAGCTTGCTATTGATACCAAAAGCCTCAATGATTTAAATGGCATGGTCAAGCGAGATCCAGATCAAGCATTGCACAAGGCTGCGCAACAATTTGAAGCTTTATTTATGAATATGCTTCTTAAAAGTATGCGTGACGCTACCCCGAAAGATGGTTTATTTGAAAGCCGGCAGACACAATTCTTTACGCAGATGTATGACCAGCAACTTGCACAGCAATTGTCGACACGTGGAATAGGGATTGCCAGTATGATGGTTAAACAATTAAACAGAAGTGCTGAGCAACCGGCCTCAGCTCAGGCGATAAACCAAACAGATACGATCTTGTCTTCCTTGCACACTATCAATCAATCATCTTTAACCAAAAACGGGCACCCTAATGACAAATCGGAAAGCTTATGGCCAGGTGCTTCAAATTCTATGAAGCCGGCTGCACCGGTAAATAGCACAAATTCTATCAATGAGTTTTTCAGTAATCCTGTCAAAAGAGGTTCTTCATCAGGGAATCCATCGAATGCATCTGCTAATTTTATTGAAATGCTGCTTCCGCATGCAAGAACAGCTTCACAATCAACAGGAATCCCTCCGCATTTCATGCTGGCTCAAGCTGCGCTTGAGAGCGGCTGGGGTAAGCATGAGATACGATATGCTGATAACAGTCCTAGCTATAATTTATTCGGAATTAAAGCCGGCGCGAATTGGAAGGGTGATGTCGTTGAAACGGTGACCACGGAATATATCAATGGCGTGCCACAAAAAACCGTAGAAAAGTTTCGTGCATATAGCTCATATGCGGAAGGGTTCCATGACTATGCGAGGTTACTATCCGATAATCCGCGTTATGCAAAAGTCTTGCAATCAACAGATGCCGTATCATTTGCTAATGGTCTTCAGCGTGCCGGTTATGCGACTGATCCTAAATATGCCGAGAAACTGATTCGAATACTTAATAGTGAAAAGTTGCAAAGCCGTGAATTCATTTAGCAAGCAAGCTTATCAATTCTTTTATGATCTTGCCGATATCAGTTCAATATTAATTAATTTAAAGAATTAGTTATAAATTATGGGAAACAGTATTCTTGATGTTGGATATTCGGGGTTATTAACGTCACAAAATCAATTGTTGACGACAAGTCATAATATTAGTAATGCAAATACGCCCGGTTTTAATCGTCAGAAAGTGATACTAACCACGAATACCTCGCAATCCACTGGCGCGGGGTTTGTTGGGCGTGGTGTCGCTGCAGCGACTGTTCATCGCATTTATAATCAATTTCTGGTTGGTCAGTCATTGCAAATACAAACGCAGAGTCAAGCGCTGGATAGCAATTATAATGAGATAAAACAACTGGATAATATGTTTGCTGAAACTACATCCGGACTTTCCCCAACGCTGCAAAACTTTTTTACTGCCATACAGGACGTTGCTACAAATTCATCGGTGATACCTTCAAGGCAATCGATGTTAAGTAATGCAGAGGCGCTTGTTTCGCGTTTTCACAGCATGGATCAGCGTATTACGCAGATTAAAGATGGCGTTAATACACAGATAACCAGTGCGGTTACAGAGATTAACTCTTTGGCTGAACAAATTTCCCAGATTAATCAGCAAATAATTTGGGCGGAAGGTGCTGCAGGCGGCCATCCAGCTAATGATATGCTGGATCAGCGTGATGATCTTATTAATCAGTTAAATAAAATAATTAATACCGATACAGTTCGCCAAAGTGACGGTACTGTGAATGTTTATGTCGGATCAGGACAAGCACTGGTTGTGGGTGCGCAAACACTAACGCTTCAAGCGATGAAATCACCTGATGTTCCCGAGAAATTAACAATAGGGTTGATGAATGGTTCAAGTGTAATACAGCTACCGGAGAAACAGATTTCTGGCGGGACTTTGGGTGGACTCTTAGCGTTTCGTAATGACTCACTCGATAAAGCCCATAATGCACTGGGAAGAATCGCAATCAACTTGGCGCAAACATTTAATGCGCAGCATCAGTTAGGCATGGATCTGAATGGTGACATGGGCGGTGCATTTTTTAATTTGCCGACTCCTAAAGTAATTTCTGCATCAATCAATAACATCGCTTCGAATATTACTTCACAAATCACCGACTATAGTGCTTTAACAACAAGCGATTATCAGTTTTCTTTTGATGGTACGAATTACACATTGACCAGATTATCCGATAACACCTCGACAACACCGACGAATGTGTTTCCTATAACCCTCGATGGAATTTCGGTATCCGCTGCTACGATGCTGGCGAATGAAAGATTCCGTATACAACCGACCGTCAATGGTGCTAAAGATATTGGTGTCAATATTACCGATACCACTAAAATTGCGGCAGCTGCTCCAAATCGCACCAGCGCAGCTTTAACCAATACTGGCACCGGAAAAATTAGCGCTGGATCTGTCAATCCCTTACCTCTTGACACTAATCTACAACAACCGCTCACCATAACATTTGGAACTCCACCGAGTACCTTTAATGTAGCAGGTATTGGTACTGGATTGCCGGTGACTGGTCAAGCATATTCTTCTGGCACTGACATCAGTTTTAATGGCTTTACCTTCCAAATTAGCGGGAGCCCAGCGGCGGGGGATGTTTTTACAATAACACCCAATAACAGCGGCGTTTCAGATAATCGCAATATCCTGCAACTGGGGGCATTGCAATCCACTAATACCATTCAGAATGGTACTGCGACTTACCAATCTGCCTATGGGCAACTGGTCAGCGAGATTGGAAATAAAACTCGAGAATTAGAAGTTACGAGTAAAGCGCAAGCCAATTTATTGACACAAACACAGAATTCTATCCAATCGGTTTCAGGTGTTAATTTGGATGAAGAGGCAGCAAATTTGCTACGATTCCAACAGGTTTATCAAGCCTCGAGCAAGGTCATTGAATTAAGTAAGACTTTGTTTGATTCGATTCTTCGATTTGGTTAATTTCGATTGATGGGAAGGAAAGGCGATGCGTATCAGTACGAATACAATGTACGAAAGTGGCACCAATATGATGCTGCAGCAGCAGGAGAAGCTGATGAAAACACAACAACAGCTTTCCACTGGTAGAAGAATTCTTACACCCTCCGATGACCCAATCTCTGCAGCTCAAGTATTAAATATTGCGCAATCAGCATCGCTTAATGAACAATATTCCGTGAACCGGACCAGTGCCAATTCGTCGCTGGCGTTAGAAGAAAACGTTTTGAGAAAAGTAACGACGGTGCTTCAAGATCTGCACAGCGCAGCAGTATATGGTGGAAATTCATCGCTAACCGATAATGAACGGAAAATCCTGGCGACGGAATTACGCAGTCATTTGGAATCTCTTGTTGGTCTGGCAAATACCACTGATGAGAAGGGGCAGTATCTATTCTCGGGATATCAGGCGCATACCAAGCCCTTTGTACAGACCGGGCTCGCTGTTGCTTATGCTGGAGACCAAGGACAACGAATGAATCAAGTCGGTCCTGCACGTCAGCTTGCTGTAAGTGATTCAGGGACGGATATTTTTGAACGTATCAAGAATGGTAACGGTGTTTTCTCAACGGCTGCCGATTCTTTAAATACCGGCACTGGCGTTATCGATGTGGGTTCGGTGATAACTCCAGCAAGCCTTACCGGCGATAGTTACGAGATAACTTTTAATGTGTCTGCTGGCGTGACTACTTACGATATTGTGAATACCACTTCCCCAGCAACAGTTTCAACCGGAAATCCTTACACGAGCAACAGCGCCATTAGTTTTGCTGGCATGCAATTGAGTATCAAGGGTGATCCAGCCAATGGCGATAAATTTACTGTTTCGCCAAGCCAGAATCACAGTATTTTTAATACCGTGAGCGATTTGATTACAGCGCTTGAAACGCCAGCGAGCGGTCAACCTGGGGGAACACGGCTGGCGAATAGTCTGAAATCGGTACTACAAAATGTTAACAATAGTTTGGAACATGTTCTCGCGAAGCAAGCGTCAATTGGCGCCAGATTGCAAGAAATCGAAACACTTGAAAGTGTTGGCGATGATCAGAATATTCAATTTCAACAATTACTTTCAAGCCTGCAGGATGTGGACTTTGCGAAATCAATCTCGGATCTGAATAGACAGCAACTTTATTTGGAAGCGGCGCAACAATCCTATGTTAAGGTATCCGGTTTGTCACTGTTTAATTATATTTAGCGCTGCTTTATCTAATTGTTTTTCCGTTGAAAACTAATCCCTTGGTTGCCGATATCCTGGCGGATTTGACAGCCGTCAAAATGAATTTTTTCAATGAGCTTATAGGCGGATTGCTGAGCGAGTTTAATATTTTCGCCTAACGACGTTACACATAGTACGCGGCCGCCAGCTGTAACAAATTCATCGCCGCCTTGTCCTCCAAAAGCTGTACCGGCCTGAAAAATATGAAAATCGTCGGTATGTTCTTGTGCGGTAATTAATTCTTTCAAACCACTAATGACATCATTCTTTCTTGGGTTTTCAGGGTAACCTGCTGCTGCCATGACTACGCCAAGCGCCGTTCGGCGATCCCACTCGATATCCGCAGTATCCAAAGTGCCGTTAACTGCGTGCTCAATGAGCGTTAGCAAATCACTTCTTAAACGCAGCAGTATCGGCTGAGTCTCAGGATCACCGAGGCGGCAATTAAATTCCAATACTTTAGCCTGATTCTCAGGTGTAATCATTAAGCCTGCATATAGAAAGCCGGTGTAGGTGATTCCTTCCTTCTTCATGCCACTGATCACCGGATCAATAATATTGCGCATGATTTGGGCGTGCAAGCTGGGAGGTACAAACGGCGTTGGTGAGTAGGCACCCATGCCACCCGTATTGGGTCCAAGGTTTTCATCCAAGAGACGTTTATGATCCTGGCTGGTTGCTAAGGGTAGAATGTGGATACCGTCGGTGACGACAATAAAGCTGACTTCTGTTCCTTCAATGTATTCCTCAATAATAATCTCGTTACCGGCGGCACCTAGATGATTCTCAACGAGTAGCGTATTCACCGCAGCATGGGCTTGATCAGCGGTTCTGGCAATGATCACGCCTTTTCCTGCCGCCAAACCGTCTGCTTTAATAACTAAAGGCGCGCCATGCTGATCGATGTAGGCATGCGCTAGATCCGGTTGGTTAAAACAACAGTAAGCAGCCGTTGGAATGTGATGCCGCATCATGAAGTTTTTTGCGAAAGTTTTCGATGTTTCAAGCTGTGCGGCTTTTTGTGTCGGGCCAAAAATTTTTAAGCCGGCAGCTTGAAATTCATCGACGATTCCGGCAGCCAGCGGAATCTCTGGTCCCACGATTGTTAACGCGATTTGTTCCTTTTTTGCAAATTCAATTAACTCAGGAAAAGAAGTTATCGGGAGATTCTCGATCGCTTGTTCCAATCCGGTACCGGCATTTCCCGGAGCAACATAGACTTTATGTACTCGCGGCGATAAGCTGAGTTTCCATGCTAACGCATGTTCTCTGCCGCCACTGCCAATCACTAATAATTTCATGGATTTAATATCACTTAATGTCTGAAATGCCGGATGCCGGTGAATACCATTGCGACGCCGTGTTCATCGGCAGCGGCGATAACTTCATCGTCGCGGATACTGCCGCCCGGTTGAATGATTGCTGTGGCGCCAGAATCAATCACAACATCGAGTCCATCGCGAAATGGAAAAAATGCATCCGATGCAACGACTGATCCCGAAAGCGAGAGCTGAGCCTGTTGCGCTTTGATTGCTGCGATGCGAGCGCTATCGACACGGCTCATTTGGCCGGCGCCGATGCCGACGGTTTGACCATCGCGGCAGAAAACAATAGCGTTTGATTTAACGAACTTTGCAGCGCGCCAAGCAAATAATAAATCATCCAATTGCTGTTGTGAGGGTTTTACTTGCGTAACGACGCGAAGGTCGGAAGCGATGATGTTGTGGATGTCCGGTGTTTGAACCAGTAAGCCGCCACCCACCTTCTTCAAATCGTAATTATGATGTCCGGCATGGAGCGGCACTATCAGTAATCGGATATTGTTTTTTTGCGTAAAGATTTGTTGTGCTTCCGGCGATATCTCTGGCGCGATGACAACCTCGACAAATTGTTTCAGAATGGTTTCAGCGGTGGCGACATCGATCATTCTGTTAAATGCAATAATACCCCCAAAGGCGGATACCGGGTCAGTGGCAAAAGCGAGCTGATAAGCACGCAATACAGTCTCAGCAATCGCTATCCCGCAAGGATTGGCGTGTTTCACAATCACACACGCGGGTTTATCAAAAGTCTTGACGCATTCCAACGCCGCATCGGTATCAGCGATATTGTTATAGGATAATTCTTTCCCCTGCAATTGACAGTAATTCGCCAGACTGCCCGGGGTTGTAGTTTCGTCTCGGTAAAAAGCTGCCTTCTGATGAGGGTTTTCACCATAACGTAAATGTTGAGCGATCTTGAAGTTTAAATTCAGAGAATCAGGAAAATCTTTGCGGTGATAGTTATCATCCAAAGCAGTTAGAAAATTACTGATAGCGCTATCGTATGACGCCGTGTGTGTAAACGCTTTTTTTGCAAACATAAAACGCGTCGTCAGACTGGTTGATCCGCGGTTGATTTCCAGTTCCTGGCATAATAAAGGATAGTCTTGAGGATCAGTTACAATGGTTACTTTTTGATAATTTTTAGCCGCAGCACGGACCATGGTAGGGCCGCCAATATCGATATTTTCGATAGCTTCTTCCAGGGTGCAATCGGGATTTGAAATTGCCTGCTTGAAGGGATAAAGATTAACAACAACCAGATCAATATTCGGAATTGATCTTGCTGTAAGTGTCTCCTGATGCTCCGGAACATCATTCCGCGCTAAAATCCCGGCATGAATCTTTGGATGCAAGGTTTTGACTCTACCATCCAGCATTTCCGGAAAATCAGTATATTGACCGACTTCAACCACGGGTAATCCGGCTTCTAGCAACAATTTTGCAGTGCCGCCGGTTGATAGCAGCGTAATCTCATACTTAATTAGTTGTTGCGCAAGCGAAATCAGTCCAGTCTTGTCTGAGACGCTGATAAGTGCATATTTTATTGTCATTTAATTTGATATTGTTTCATTTTCTGACGTAGCGTATTACGATTGATTCCTAGTAATTCGGCTGCTCGTGTTTGGTTTCCCTCTGTATGTTGCATCGCGATTTCAATTAATGGTTTTTCAACACTGTGAATGACCATGTTATAGAGATGCCCAGGTTTCTCACCATCTAAATCTTTGAGATAACTACCAATGGCTTTACGTATACAGGATGCAATTTCGTTTTCTTTGATTGCATTCATAAACTGATCACTCCCCCTCTCTGATGTATCTCAATCTGTGTCCGATCTCAGCTAATTTCGAGAAAAATGCGTTGGTTTCCGAAATTTGTTGGTTACTCGATTGCAATTGGTTCATCGATTGACGGAAGTTTGCAGAACCCATCAATCCTTTGGTATACCACGAGATATGTTTCCGGGCGATGCGAACTCCCGAATACTCACCGTAGAATTCATAAAGATCATATAAGTGCTTAATCAGCACTTGGTGTATTTCGGCTACTTCGGGTGCCGGAAGCTTTTGCCCGGTGGAGAGGAAGTGGTCAATTTCACGGAAAATCCAAGGCCTGCCCTGTGCAGCACGTCCAATCATAATTGCGTCAGCCTTGGTATACGCCAGTATTTCTTGGGCTTTTTCGGGAGTGGTTATATCACCATTCGCGATAACCGGGATGCTGATGACTGCTTTAACCGCTGCGATGGTGTCGTACTCGGCAGTGCCGGTATATGCGCATGCGCGAGTTCGACCATGAATTGCCAGCGCTTGCACGCCGGAACTTTCTGCAATGCGTGCAACGGATAATGCATTTTTATGCTGTTTGTCCCAACCGGTGCGTATTTTAAGTGTTACCGGCACGTCAACAGCATTCACAACAGAATCAAGAATACGCCCGACTAATTTCTCGTCTTGCAACAGCGCCGATCCAGCCATTACATTACAGATCTTTTTGGCGGGACAACCCATATTAATATCAATAATTTGCGCGCCATTGTCTACATTATATCGGGCTGCGGTCGCCAACATCTGTGGATCAGCACCCGCAATCTGGACAGAAATGGGCGAAACTTCGCCATCGTGATTCGCACGTCGTTGAGTTTTTACCGAGCCCCAGAGTAAAGAGTTGCTGGATACCATCTCCGATACAGCCATACCAGCCCCCATTTTTTTGCATAGCTGCCTGAAAGGGCGATCAGTTACACCAGCCATCGGAGCAACAATCAGCTTGTTTTTCAATAAATGAGGACCAATTTGCATAACGAAATATAAGTGCGAATGATTGTAATGTTATGATCAGTAATAAGATTTCTATGAAAATAATTTGATTTGTTGATGGCTGTAGTTTGCTTCTGCTTTCCTTCTCACTAACGCTAAGACGGTAATAAGGAGCTTTGACATCAAATTAACCACGCAACCCGAATATCATTCGACGCGCCACGAAATGCTTGAGCGAAGGAATGCAATCCAGGGTGCTGAGTCCTAATCCGCATGCTTGCTGTAACAATTTGTTATTATTTGAGAAAATCTTTATTAGGGAATCTGTGAAAATGCGGCCGCCGCTGCTATCGATTATTCGATTCTGACGAAATTTACTGAGCATTCCAGCCGAGCCGATGTCTTGCGACCGGCCCGGAGCACTAATGATCTCTCTTGCCAATTCATAAGCATCGCGCAAACCAAGGTTAAATCCTTGCCCAGCGACGGGGTGCAAGGTTTGTGCCGCATTTCCGATCAATGCAACTCTTTGCGCAGTTGTAGTGGAAGCGTATTTAAGAGTTAACGGGAAAGCTGAGCGTTTTCCTGCATGAATTAATTTTCCGAGTCTGTCACCAAAATGTTGATGTAGGCGAATCAGAAAAGTAGGGTCATCCAGCGCCATAATCTCTTTAACGGCTTGCGGGGAAACGGTCCAAACTAACGCGAAATTTTCCCCATTGGGAAGCATTGCGACAGGACCATCCGATGTGAAGCGTTCATAAGCAATGCCCGTTTGCTTTTGGGCGGCTTGGATATTCGCTACGACAGCCCATTGATGGTAATCATGAATTGTGTATGTGAGCTCTGGAATTTGCTTAGCCAAATGACCGCCATCAGCGATAACAATAAGTTTTGCATTGATGGTTTGTTCTGCATTTTGATGGGTAAAAAAAACTTTACCTTGGTTTTTAGTTGTTTCAAGCTGATTAACGGTTGCTCCGGTGAGATAAACAGAATTATTTTCTAATAAAAGCTGATGCATCGCACAAAAGAGATCATGAAAATTCACGACAAAACCAAGTGCAGGTACATCGGCGTCGTCAGACGTTAATATTGTTTCGCCAAAAACGCCGCGATTGGAGATATGAATCGTTTTAATCGGTGTGATTTGAGTAAGGTTGCGCCATACTCCAAGTTTATCCAGTATCAGTTGAGTTCCATACGATAATGCCAGCGGTCTTGGATCATCATCTTTCTGAGGAATATTGCGCGCTTCGAGCAGGATACTTGAAATATTTGTTTGCCGAAGAGCCAGCGACAAAGCCATACCTACCGGACCACCGCCAATAATAACGACATCGTAATGATCAGCGATCATAAATTCGCACTTTTGAAAAATTAACAGCGTATCAACAACAGATAACAAACTTTAGACGATGATATTCAAGGAGATCGCTAAGGCAGCTTACCAGCCAAAGGCCATATCAGCAAAGTAAGCCCGCCACTAAGCCGCAAGGATATCATAGAGCATTTAATGTTGGAATCAGAGATGTTGGCATTGATAGGTGAATCACAAGACGTAAATGTTGCTAAGATTGTATAATCCTGCGACTTATCCAAAGATTCCAAGCCATCAAACCTGGTGATTAAATTGTACCGATTAATCGATGGTATTGGACATATGTCGTATATTGTTTCAAAGAGCTAAAAGGGTATTGGTATGTTGAGGTCGCTGAGTTACAAATTGCTGCGTTGTTTGGTCGCTATGATTCTCTTTGCTACAGAGAGTGCTTGGTCGCAAAATCAGGAAACTGAATTGATTAATGCGGTCGATAAATCTAATTTCTCTCGTGTAAAAACAATATTAGAATCTCAAAGTGTTGATAAAGATAAACTAAATCAAACACTTCAGATTGCTGTTAAGAGAGGGAATGCTGAAATTGTTGAGTATATTCTGCAACGGGAAGTGGATATCGAGCAGCAAAACGAGAATAGCTATACGGCTTTACTGCAAGCAGCGAGAGATGGCCGTGAACAAATTTTGCAACTATTGTTAGCCGCAGGGGCTGACGCACATGCCGTATCGGATGATGGCAGTACGGCTTTAATGTTGGCTGCAGAGAAAGACCGGAGAAAGGTGATCGATTTACTGCTGGCAGCAAAGGTTGATGTTAATGCCAGAAGAGATGATGGCATGACGGCGTTGTTGCTAGCAGCGCAAGAAGGACACAAACAAACAATACAAACTTTGGTTAACGCTAACGCGAATGTCAATTATCAACTGGAAAACGGAGCTACGGCGTTAATGATGGCGGCACAACATGGCAATCTAGGTGCTACTTATGCACTCGTGGCGGCGAAAGCGGATTTGAATCTTAAAGCTAACAACGGTGTAACGGCATTGTCACTCGCCAGTCGATATGGGCATCGGGAGATATCGGAACTATTGAAAAAAGCAGGCGCAAGATAATTAATTTAATTAATTCTTAAGATCAATTGGATTACGGGAATAGATAAGTGACACAAAATTTGTCTGAAATTATAAAGGAAAGAATACCCATGAGATTTTCGTTTGTAATAGGGTTGGTGGCAGTAACTACATTAATTGCAGGCTGTGGCGAATCACAGAAGAGTGATAAGCAGGATGCTAGTGAGACTTCGATGCCGCTCAGTGAAATTACCAAGCTTGGTGAAATTCCTTCATTCATGAGCGAAGGATTATCGGAAGAAGAAAAATCAGAATTAAAGCAACAAATCATGCCGCATGGTATTGATGATGTCAGCGTGGCTGAAGAAAAATTCAAAGCGCTTACGGAAAATGCAAAAGCCGGGGATCCGGTTGCGCAGAATAATTTAGGTGTTATGTATTACACCGGAGAAGCGGTATCGAAAACTGCGAGCGGTCAGATTTTGAATAATGATCCTGAGCTTGCTGCAGGATGGTTTTACCGTGCCGCCGAGCAAGGTTATGCCGACGCTCAATTCAATCTGGGATTGATGTATGTGAATGGGGAAGGTGTTTCACAAGATCTTGAACAAGCAGTAGAATTATTTCGTAAAGCTGCCGAACAAGGGCATGTCGATGCTCAAAATAATTTGGGAGCCATGTATTTTATCGGGGAAGGTGTAGAGCGAAATATCAATAAAGCCATTGAATGGTTTGAAAAAGCAGCAGCCCAGGGTAACGAAGAAGCCCGGGCTAATTTGGAAGCGATAAAAGCAGCAGAAAAATAATTTCTTTCTTTATTCTAAGAATCGAATGATATCAATCACCCTGAATCCCGATGTGGAGACTTCAAGCGATAGTTACCTCATCGGAAAGATATACGTCCTGGATGGCATGGAGCAGCTTGACACCTTCAGCAAACGGTTTCTGAAACGCTTTTCGTCCGGAAATCAATCCCATGCCGCCAGCGCGTTTATTTATTACCGCTGTTCTGATAGCCTGATGTAAATCGTCGCTTCCCGACTCACCGCCGGAATTGATCATGCCGATTCTGCCCATGAAGCAATTGGCAACTTGGTAACGGACAAGATCAATGGGGTGCTCCGTCGTAAGATCGGTGTAGACTTTCGGGTGGGTTTTTCCGAATTTGAGCGCGGTATAACCGCCGTTGTTAGTTGCCATTTTTTGCTTAACGATATCGGCGCCGATGGTGACAGCCAAGTGATTTGCTTGTCCTGTCAAATCAGCGCTGACATGAAAATCTTTATCGGCGGTTTTAAATGCGGAATTACGGGTATAAGCCCATAAAATCGTGACCATTCCTAAGTTGTGCGCATGCTCAAATGCTTCCGAAACCTCTAGTATCTGGCGCCGTGATTCATCGGATCCGAAAAAGACCGTAGCGCCAACAGCGCAAGCCCCCATATCAAAAGCTTGGTCGATGCTGGCGAAAAGTGTTTGGTCGAATTTATTCGGATAAGTGAGCAATTCGTTATGATTGATTTTCAGGATCATTGGAATTTTATGCGCGTATCGGCGCGCTATGATTCCTAATACACCCAGTGTCGATGCAACACCATTGCAACCGCCCTCGATAGCGAGTTCGGCAATATTCTTAGGGTCAAAAAACATCGGATTGGGCGCGAAGGAAGCGCCAGCCGAATGTTCTACACCTTGATCGACGGGTAGCAAGGATAAGTAACCGGTGCCCGCCAGCCTGCCGTGATTATAAAGTGCCTGAAGATTACGCAATACGCCGGGTTTCCGGTTGCTCAAGCTCATCACCCGGTCGACGAAATCCGCACCAGGCAGCTCCAAGTCATTTTTAGAGATAGTGTGACAAATATGATTCAGGAGCGTGTCACTTTCATTGCCAAGAATGTCCGTAATGTTTGCCATTGCAACTCCTTCGTTGTGATAAAAGCATGATAGCTGGAGATGAGAAGATATTACGCTAAGTCACTTTGCAAGAAAATAAGAATTTACCTTGATTCGTCAAGTGCCGCTAAGAAAACTGAAATAACCTGAGGCTTTAATTACTAAGTGTCGATATTTTTTTCTTTGAGAGAACTTTATCAATAGATTACCAGAAACCAAGCGGCTCGCATTTGTAATCGGTGTTTGATTCTGATTCAAACAGGGAAGAGGTGACAAGTTGTTTTGGCAATTAAATATTCTTGCATTTGTAGTTGGCACTTCTCTGTTACAGCAACAAGCTGATTTGCCTGCCGCCGATAAAGCTGGGTGGCTGTTACCGGTACTATTGTTACTTGCATTGCTCTGGCGTTCACAGTCTAAGATTGGAATTGCAGTTGTAAGAGCCTTGATCTGGATTCTCATCGGAATAGCCGGTTTTTTCTGGGCAGCCACAGTTGCTCACTGGCGCTTATCCGACCATTTGCCGGAAAGCTGGGAACGGCGTGATATCCAAGTAATTGGTGTAATCGCCAGTGTTCCCAGCCCGAACGAGTTAGGTACGCGCTTTTATCTTGATATTGAAAAAATTATTACAGAAGAGGCAGTCGTGCCTCAACGCGTGGCGCTGACTTGGTATAAGGAATCTTTACAAGCTAATCGACAAGCAGAACATCCAGTGCCTCAGGCCGGTGAAAGGTGGCAATTGACCGTGCGGCTTAAGCGACCCCATGGTAATGCTAATCCACATGGTTTTGATTACGAGGTATGGGCATTGGAACGAAACATCAGAGCCATGGGGTATGTTCGAAAATCCGATGAGAACCACCGTCTGGACAAGCTGGTTTTCAAGCCACGCTATTTGATAGAAAAAGTCCGTGAGACTATTCAGCAGAATCAGATCCATTATCTGGCTGACCGACCCTATGCGGGAATCTTGAGCACATTGGCGACAGGCGACCAGTATCGGATTCCACGTGAACAATGGCAAGTGTTGATACGAACTGGTACGAGTCACTTAATGGCTATTTCTGGTTTACATATCACAATGGTTTCCAGTTTGATTTTTGGATTGGTTTATTGGTTATGGCGCTGGAATTCTTACCTGACGCTGAGAATTCCCGCTAGGCGAGCAGCGGTTCTAGCGGGGTTGATCGCCGCTTTCGGGTATGCGCTGATATCTGGTTTCGCAATTCCGGCACAGCGTGCATTTTGTATGTTGACAGTGATAGCCATCGCTATCTGGAGGGGACGGCAAAATTCTGCAAGCGGGATTCTGGCGTGGGCGTTATTTTGGGTTGTATTACTGGATCCATGGGCGACTATTTCTCCTGGGTTTTGGTTATCATTCGGTGCAGTTGCCATAATTATGCTGGTAACAGTCGGACGACTCGGAAAATTTCATTGGTTGCAAGGGTGGTTACGGATACAGTGGGCGATTACACTCGGTCTGATACCAGTCCTTTTAGCACTGTTTCAGCAAATATCGCTGGTGTCGCCCATTGCGAATGCGATTGCCATACCGTTAATCAGCTTGGCAGTTGTCCCGCTCACGTTAGTTGCTATTATCTTGCCATTCGAGTTTCTGTTGCATGTGGCTCATAGCGCATTAGTTGTTGTGATGAGTTTTCTCAATTTTCTCAGTGAATTCCCGCAGGCGGTATGGTTGCAACACTCCCCTCCGTTTTGGACGATAGTAACTGGTTTTATCGGGGTTCTTTGGATACTGTTGCCAGGCGGCATTGGCGGTTTGGGATGGTTAAGAGGATTTCCTGCCCGTTGGTTAGGCTTCTTGGCCATGTTACCTATGTTCTTGGTGCAATTGCCGAAACCCAAAGCAGGCGAATTATGGCTCACAGTCTTAGATGTTGGACAGGGATTGGCAGTTGTTGCGCGTACCGAACAACATGCTTTACTGTTCGATACTGGCCCGAAACTGGGAGAAACTGATAGCGGCCGACGTATTATTGTGCCTTTTTTGTACAGCGAAGGGATACGGCGATTGGATGTTTTAATGGTATCTCATGCTGATTCAGATCACAGCGGCGGGGCGTTGTCGGTATTGGCAGGAATACCTGTAGAAAAGGTATATTCGTCGCTAGATCCTGATCATCCGATCCGGCAATCCGCCTCCAGCAACTTGTTGTGCCATGTTCCCCAAACTTGGCAGTGGGATGGCGTGCAATTTGAAGTGTTGCATCCATTAAAAAAGGATTATCTAACGTTAAAAGGTAGAAATAATAAAAATAATTGTGTATTAAAAATTACCACTGCACATGGCAGTGTGCTGCTGCCAGCTGATATTGAAAGCATAGACGAACAGGCTATTCTTGCAAGAAGCCCCGATAATTTGGCAGCAACGGCATTGATTGCGCCGCATCATGGCAGCATGACGTCATCGACCGATGCATTTGTTAAGAGCGTAAATCCTGTGGTGACAGTTTTCACAGTTGGCTATCTAAATCGCTACGGCCATCCAAACAACGCGGTTACACAACGTTATCGCCACTTAGGTAGCAAATTAATGAGAAGCGATCGAGATGGCGCTGTTATATTACGTTTTGCAGATCAACAATTAGTGATTGATAGTTGGAGAAATTTATATCGGCGATATTGGCATCAGCGCTTTCCTGAATATGACAAACCTGATATGTGAAAAAAACTATCGATGTTTTTAAGGAAGCGCTTACATGGACACCACCCGATTTGCAAGTGTGCAAAGTGTGCATTGTCCTTGTCTTGTTATTCAGTCCAGTGGGCAGAAAGTGACCGATCCGCAGCGGATAAAAGCCGCATCGAGTGTCATTGAGCATGTCGCATTTATCGAAGTGGAATCAGAGCATTGGATACCACCGGCTACCCAACCGGAGAAATTGTGTCAGTTAATTGATAACCGGGTTCTAAACAAACAAAGTTAAAGTAAGCTAACTATCTAAATGGATACAGGAAATAACTTTGGTTGCCAAAGAAAGTGAATTGCGCTTCACCGGTTATTAAGTGATACTATCGAAACGGTAGATACAAACGGACAAACGCTATGGACGAAGAAACGAAAGCATTGCTGCGCAATATTACGCATCATCTTAAATGGGTCATTGTTTTGCTGATAGGGATATTGGCATTACTGGTAACCGAGAGAGCTGGCGGTTTTTAGGAAAAACCTGCCGTGCTGGAAAAATAACCAGCGCATTTCAGCTATTGCCAGCCGGTTACTTCATATCCCTTTTCTTGCAAACAACGCGATACAAAGTTGATATACGCTTGATTGGGTTTTGAAGTTCTTGAGGAAAAAAATAAAGCTCTGAGGAGTCCTGCGGTGGCACCACTGGCTGCACCGATGAGCGAGCCTTGACCGGCTGCTCCATAAATTGCACCACCTACAGCACCGCTCGCCGCGCCAACACCAGCGCCCATCGCCGTGCCGGTCGCAACATTAGCCAATTGCCCGGTACCTTCCTTGGCTCCCGCCGATTCTGCTAATTCTTTGCAAGCTTCGATATCGCTTTCAGCTGCTTGTTTACCGACCGATAAAAAATGCGAATTCGGGTATATGACCGGACCGGTTGTGGAGCAAGCGGATAAACTCATTATTATCAATATAGGCATCGATATTGTCAGTATTTTCATCGCTGTAATCCTTGGTTTCTTTGAATATGCAGATAATTTTAAGTCAGTATAGCTGGATTTATGAAAATCTATCAAAAAGAATCATGTCATCAAGTGCAGTAACGTAAATTATTTCAAAGCTGTTTGACTATCTGCATGATCGATACATCTTCGGCGCTAACCGTTATTTCAAATCCCAATCGTCGAACGAGTTCCAGCATGGCGTGATTGGCTTCCAGCACTTCGCCTTCCATGACACCGATTCCTTTGGCGCGGGCGGCATCGAACAAGCAGTTCATGAGCTTGTTGCCAATCCCTTTATTCTGCCACTCATCAGCGACTACCAATGCGAACTCGCAAGACTGACCATCGGCGCTGGCAATATAGCGGCATACGCCGAGTTCTTTTTCCCGGCTATCTTGTTGCAACACGGCGATCAGTGCCAGTTCCCGGTCGTAATCGATTTGCGTGAAGCGTACCAGCATGGTCTGCGAGAGCTCCTGCAGTGTATCCATAAAACGGAAATATTTGGATTCCGCAGATAATCCGCGAACAAAATCCTGCTCCATCTCCGCGTCTTCCGGACGGATGGGGCGGATTGTCAGATCGGTGCCATCCGTTAATTGCCAGTGTGTGATCAGGTGGGTTGGATACGGATGGATGGCCATATGTGCATAGCGATCAGCCGATGGTGGCAAATAATCGACGATGGTGCGGGCATCGACTGCACATGCGCCATGCTCATCGACGATTAGCGGATTGATATCCATTTCCTTGATCCAAGGTAATTCACACACCATTTCCGCTACGCGCAGTAGCACATTTTCCAGTGCCGCCATTTCGATGGGCGGCATCTGGCGGAAGTGGCCAAGTAATTTCGCGATGCGCGTGCGTTGTATCATGTCTTTCACCAGAAAACTGTTCAATGGCGGCAGGGCGACAGCGCGATCACCGAGAACTTCCACCAGCACGCCACCGGCCCCGAACGTAATCACCGGACCGAAAACCGTATCGGTCGTAACACCCACCATCAGTTCCCGGCCATTGGGTTTAATCACCATTGGTTCGATGACAATTCCGTCAATGCGTGCGTTAGGGCTGTATCTTTGCACTGATTGAATGATTTCATGGTAAGCCGACCGTACCGCTTGTGCATTACCGACATTGAGGCGGATGCCGCCGGCATCGGATTTATGGGTAATATCGGGGGAATTGATTTTCATCACTACTGGAAAGCCCAACTCTTCAGCTATTATTAGTGCCTCGTTCGGTGATCGGGCGATCAGCGCTTTGGCAATCGGTATGCGAAATGCTGCCAAAATGGCTTTGGATTCGACTTCACTCAAGATTTTCCGATGATCTGCCAATGCGCTTTCAATCAGCAAGCGAGCACCTTCCTCGTCGGGTTCGCTATGATGAGCAAGCGGTCCCGGTGTCTGCAGCAGCAATTGCTGGTTTTGATAATAAGCAGAAATAAACGAGAACACTTCTACAGCAGGCTCAGGCGTTCGGAAATTGGGTATTTTTGCTAGATCAAACGCTTGCCTGCTTTCGGCGACTTGCGCTTCGCCCATCCAGCAAGCAATCAGCGGCTTGTTGAATTTCGCTGCGACATCGATAACTGTGTGAGCCACGGCAAGTGGCTGCGTCATCGCTTGGGGTGTCAGAATGACCAGCACACCGTCGACACCATCGTCTTGCATGCAACAGGTAATCGCATGCTGATAACGCTCAGCGGTCGCGTCGCCGATGATATCGAGCGGATTGGCGTGGGACCATGTATCTGGCAATTGGGTGTTAAGTTGCTTGATCGTTACATCGGAAAGCGTTGCGATTGTTACACCCAGGTCGGTTGCCCGATCCGCTGCCATGACGCCTGGTCCGCCGCCATTGGTTACGATTGCCAATCGATTACCACTAGGATGGAGATGGGTCGAGAGCGTTTTGGCTGCGGAAAATAGTTGTACGATGGTCTCTACCCGTACGACCCCCGCGCGTTGCAGTGCTGCGTCAAACACATCGTCCGATCCGACCAATGCACCGGTATGCGAGAATGCTGCGGCAGAACCGGTTGAGTGGCGCCCCGCTTTGACGATAAAAATCGGCTTAATCCTGGCAGCAGCGCGCAAGGCGCTCATAAAACTTCGGGCGCGCTGAATACCCTCGATATACAGCAAAATACTTTCGGTGTGCCGGTCAGTCGCCAGATAATCGAGTATTTCGCCAAAATCCAAGCTGGCAGCCGCGCCCATCGAAATGATGCAGGAGAAACCGACATCGTTCGGTTTTGCCCAATCCATAATTGCGGTGCAGAAAGCGCCCGATTGCGAAATCAATGCTAGATTTCCCGCTTGAACGCTACCTTTGCTGAACGTGGCATTTAAACCGGATGCCGGACATAAAATGCCGAGGCAATTGGGGCCGATCAGTCGCATGCCGTACCGCCTCGCGTTTTGAATCACCGCGCGCTCCAAAGCAGCTCCCTGCGGCCCGGTTTCGCGGAATCCGGCAGACAATATCAAGGCAAAGCGCACACCGTGTTTGCCGCATGACTCAACAATATCGGGTACTAGAGCGGCGCGGGTGATGATGACTGCCAGATCCACCGGCGTATCAATTTGCTCGATACTGGCATAAGCCCGCTGGCCTTGAATCTCATCGTGATTGGGGTTTACTGCGTAGAGTTTGCCTTGAAAACCATTATCCAACATATTGCGGAACACCACGCCACCGACCGAATTTTCGCGATTGCTGGCGCCGATTACCGCAACCGACTGAGGATGAAACATAGCGTGGAGGTAGTGTCTGTTCACCGGAAAGTCCTTAAGGCAACCCAATGTTTATTCATATAATTAATATGATTATTTCAGATAATTAATATTATTCTTAAATTTATTGGTTTTTATAGAAACTTTGATCATAGCGATTTATCAAATGGGCGTGTATTAGGATTCTAGGCTATTGATGGTTAAAGTGCTTTTCCAGAATGAAGAATCTAAAAATAACACAAAATAGCAGAGTTTCCGGATACAAAAAATGTGGTTGATTCAAATAAATTGTAAGAGTCGTCATAATTTCTGAAAAGGATAACGCAATGAACGCTTGGGATCGTGACACAACGACGGATCATTTCAGTGACGCCAATAGAACGATACGAAAAAAGTTAGTATTTTTTACGTTTGTAATGTTTGGTTTCGGTTATGCGCTTGTTCCGATGTATGAAAAATTTTGTGAAGTAGCGGGAATCAATAATCAGCGCATAACGGCAGTTGTTGAAAATGCGGCTAACATTGACACGTCACGGATAATTGCAATTGAACTGGATACCAATGTTCGCGGTATGCTATGGAAATTTAAGCCGCTACAAACCAAAATTAATACTCATCCTGGCGAACTGGTCGAAGTGATGTATGAAATAAAAAATGAATCCGATCATGAGATCACAGGAAAAGCTGTACCCAGTTACAGCCCACGAAACCTAGACCAATACTTAACAAAGATCGAATGCTTTTGCTTTACCATGCAAACCCTCAAACCGCATGAAGCAAAACAATTGCCGGTTAAGTTTTTTATAAACCCGCGATTACCTGCCGGGATTGATACGGTCACAATTTCTTATACGTTCTTCGCACAGGGTGAGAGCTGAGTGCAAAAAAATACCCCCGCAACAAAGTTTTGCGGGGGTATTTGGTTTTAAGCAAAAATAGCTTACTTAGCTTTGCTGGTTAATGAACCCAGGAAAGCTTTAACATCCTCGACAAATCCAGGGCCGACTTCGCGGCCTAGCTGATGTTCCGCCATCTCTTCAATGGCTTGTTCCAGCGTGGCGACGGAACCGTCATGGAAATAAGGGCCGGTTTTGGCGATGTTTCTCAGGCTTGGTACTTTAAACACCTTTTTATCGGTTTCCAGACCGGTTACCTCGTATCTGCCGAGATCTTTGGTTTCATACGGTTCTACCAGTCCGATTTTTTTGTACGAATTTCCGCCGATGGCTACACCGTTATGGCAATTAGCGCATCCCATGTGGATAAATTTTTGCAAACCGCGTTTCTCGGCGTCATTCAAGGCTTTTTCATCACCTTTGAGATAATCATCGAAGCGTGAAGGTGTTAAGAGCGTGCGCTCGAAAGCACCAATCGCTTTGCCGATATTCTTGTATTGAATCGGATCTTTTTCACCCTTGAAAGCTTCGGCAAACAGGGTTTTGTATTCGTCGATTTTTTTCAGCTTGTTGACCACAGCTTCTTCGCTGGGCATGCCCATTTCGATCGGATTCAGAATCGGACCGAGTGCCTGCTCTTCAACATCCTTGGCGCGCCCATCCCAGAATTGAGCGATATGCAGCGCGGCGTTGAAAGTAGTCGGAGAATTCCTGCCACCGCGTGTGCCGTCATGCCCGGGCGAGGTGGGTTGGCTATCGACGCCGAAGTTGGTCAACTGATGACAGGAATTGCAAGAAATCGTGTCATTGATTGAAAGCCGGGGATCGAGATACAGTTTTTTGCCGAGCGCGATTAAAGCGGCATGTTTCTTCTCATCGATGATCGACGCTGGCAGCGGTTCGAAAAAATGTTTCAGCGTGGCTTTGTCGAGTTTATGGTGCCCGCCATGCATCATCATTCCACCCATGCCACCCATGCCACCCATGCCGTGATGATCGCCGCCGTGCATATCGCCATGCTGATCGCTTTTTTTCTGCGTTTCACCTTCATGATTATGCCCGCCTTGTGCATAACTGTAGGAACTGACTATCAATGCTAAAAATAAGAATACTTTCATAGAGACCTCCAAAAGTTAAACGTTAACACTCCGGTCAACAAAAATGCTTCTTGGCCTAAAACCTTGGGCTGAAGAGAGTTGGCCGACTGTCCAGTATACCCAGATTGTATTTGGTTTAGGTGAAGAGTTACACAATTATGATTAAGTAAGATGAAGATTGAAGGAGCTCCGAGAAATTTGCTGCGTGATTCCCTGGTTACCCGGATAAATGGCTTATTTTCGATTTGACTGCACTTTGGTATAAATTTACAGTCTGATACTGGTGCTTTGTGCAAGCGGTTACGCTGAAAGCAGCAATCACGGCATGGTGGTTTTTGGTTTTATACGAAACTTCCCGACCATTGCCAGCACTTCATCTTCATGATCATCAATCATTGACAGTCTTAATTCTTTAAGGAGGTAACTGCATGTTCAATAAAAAACAATCTATCGTTACTGCGGCGATTTCAGCGCTCTTCATTGCAGGCTATGCGCCTGTTCTTCCAGCGAACGATATCGTTATTGCCCAAGCACATCAGCAAAGTCAAGAAAAAGCAAACGCTCAGCATGGCAGCGGCGAGCACGGGGAAGATCATCAACAAGGTGGCGGGCAGCACCGGCATGGTCGCGGTGGCCATGGTGATGATCACCAAGGAGATGAGAGCAAGGATAAAGGCAGTCACGGCAAAGATAAAAGCAAGAATGATCAACATGGTGATGGCGGGCATGGTCATTCGAAAAAAAGTGAGCATGATTATGCGCATGTGATTATTTCGCATACCGTTGTGCTGAAGTTAACCGACGAGCAATTAGGAAAGATTGTTCGGTTGCACTTAAAAAATAAAGATGCGCACGAAAAGCTCAAACACCGGTTGAAAGAAGGCATGCAAGCCTTTCAGCAAGAAAACATGAATCCGGGCGCGAGTGACGAGCAGTTGCGTAAGTTAGGAAAAAATCATATCAATGATTTCAATGCGATGATCGAACATCACATTAAAGTACGTCAGGCCATCCAAGCGGTTCTATCGGATCAGCAAAAAGCGCTATTGAAATCCATCAAAACAGATCACGATCATGATTCGCATGGTAATGATAAGGGCAAAAGTAAAAGCGGTCATGGCGGCAGCCATGGAAGTCATTAGATTTTAAAAAATTTCATAAAAATTCAACGCGTTAATGGTTGGATCGCTGGCAGTATCACTCAAGTCAAGTGATCAGATCGGCTTGGATTCTTCATTGATGAAATGCTGTCGTTAATCATAATATTCAGTATCATAGGCAGTATCGGGGCAGTCGCCGGTGCTGCCTTGATTCTGCTTCTTCCGGAACGCATACGAACGGTCCTTGTTCCATGTTTGATCAGTTACGCAACCGGCACACTTCTTGGCGCTGCTTTCCTTGGTATGATTCCAGCCAGTTTGAATCAGGCATCTGCTATTCCGGTTATGACGACGGTTTTGGCGGGTATTGTTTCATTTTTTGTATTCGAGAAATTCGCGCTATGGCATCACTGTCATGCAAACCAATGTGAAACGCATGGGCGTGCCGGTCCGCTTATTCTCATCGGTGACGCTTTTCATAACTTCGTGGATGGTATTGTTATTGCCACCGCCTTTCTCACGTCCATACCGCTCGGTATTGCGGCTGCGTTTGCTGTAATTGCGCATGAAGTTCCGCAGGAAATCGGGGATTTTGCGATCTTGCTTAACAACGGCTATGAACAGCGGCAAGCATTGCTGTTAAATAGCTTATCTGCCGCCACGACTGTGCCCGGTGCGTTGCTGGCTTATTTCTGGCACGCGGAAATGCTTGACATCGCACCGTATATCTTAGCGTTCTCAGCGGCTAGCTTTATCTACATCGCCATTGCTGATCTCATTCCGGGACTGCACCTGCAGGGAACGCCCGGTGCCGCGGTACGACAGCTGCTGCTACTGCTCGCAGGAATCGGCACCATTGTTTTTTTTCATTTTGGAGGTTGATCATGAACCAATTGACTCAAACAGACATCCGCGTACTGCACGAAGCACTTGATGATGAATACCGCTCATGGGTAACGTATGATGAAGTGATTGCCGATTTTGGTAATATTAAGCCATTCAGTAATATCCGGGATGCGGAAGCGCGTCATATTGAAGCTCTGTGCAGGCTATTCGTGCACTACGGATTATCCGTTCCAGAAAATCCTTGGCCTGGAAAAGTCGCGCACTATCCTGATCTTCAGGCAGCCTGCGAAGCGGCAGCCGCGGCTGAAATCACAAATGCTGCAATGTATGACCGGTTGCTTTTGGCAACGCAGCAGCCGAAGATATCCGCAGTTCTTCAAAATTTAAAGACTGCTTCGCAGAATCAGCACCTTCCGGCTTTTCAGCAATGCGCGCAATCTTATGGAAATAATCCACGGAGTTCATATGGAAACCGTTATGGCAAGGGCAATTGCCGGAGCGGAAATAAATAATTCCGAAGCTCATGACGTATCATTCATTCTGATAGTCAAAAGAAATAACGAGTTTCAAGAAATTAAATCCTGATCGGACAGAACCCGCATCGAATTTGCTTTGTATATGCTTTAGGGAAACGCTGATTAATTGACAGCACGAGCGAATCACTTCGTTACGCGGTACTCGCATCCTCGCCTATCTTGTTGATATGTCTCGGTTGTTGCGCTCCGTGCGCCTCGTGCTTCCTCTCGTTCGCCGAATTAATCAGCGTTTCCTTAGGTTATTGGCTTGTTTTATATCAGCTTTCCTTAATTGCAGTTTACTCTGACGGTCTTATCAGATTTGATAAGACCGCAGGTTTTACATTATCGTCCGATTACATTGACCGGTATTTTGAAATAAACAATCCCATTATCTTCCGGCGGCGGCATTTGACCTGCCCGGACATTCAATTGAATCGAAGGCAACAGCAGTACCGGCGCTTCCAGTGTCGCGTCTCGCGCGGTGCGCATTGCAAGAAATTCATCTTCGGTAACGCCATCATGTACATGAATATTATGCAATCGTTCTTCGGCGACCGTGCTTTGCCATTGAGCCGGACGATCTTTGGGAGGATAGTCATGGCACATGAATAATCTTGTTTCTGCCGGAAAATCAAGTATTTTACGAATGGATCGGTAAAGCTGGCGGGCATCGCCCCCCGGGAAATCGGCGCGCGCGGTACCGACATCCGGCATGAAAAGCGTGTCACCGATGAAGATCGCATCGTCGAATTGGTACGCCATGTCGGCGGGTGTGTGCCCCGGAGCGGCAATAGCTTTAGCATTGAGTTTACCGACATTGAATAGCTCGCCGTCTGCGAAAAGATGGTCGAATTGACTGCCGTCCGTTGCAAATCCGGTTTCCAGGTTGAATAGCTTCTTGAAAACCTTCTGTACCTCGGGAATATGGCCGCCAATGGCGGTTTTTCCGTCCAGCTTTTCCTTTAAATAGTGCGCTGCGGTAAGATGATCGGCATGTGCGTGTGTTTCCAGCAGCCAACTTACGGTTAAGTGCCGCTCGTTGATGAATGCCATCAATTTATCCGCCGATGTGGTTTTGGTTCTGCCCGATTTTGGATCATAATCAAGAACGGGATCGATAATTGCACAATGTCCCTTGGGTTCATCGTACACAACATAACTGACGGTCCATGTAGCTGGATCAAAAAATGCTTCGATATTGGGTCGCATGCTGATTTCCTTTTTAAAGTTAAATATTCTATTGCAATGATATATTTTATTATGTATTATTATTTTGTCAATAAAGTGGTTTGAATGAATCGCGCAATTTTGACGCGGGAAGATCATTAAGCTCTCGCTTATCGGGTTATGAGTTCGGGATATTGGTTGTTGTTTCTTGCATTACCTTCAAATAATAAAGATGAATGACTAATTTTTAGTATAACAATCAGCCACTGAATCAGTTTTTGTACAAACAGCCGTACCGGAAATACCGGGAGTTGATACGATCTGAATCGACGCATTCTGGAGGAAGAAAATGAATATTATCACTAAGGAACTGGATGGGAAATTGTCGGTGACCGGTCAAATCACGGTTGAAGATTTGGCGGAAATTGCTGCGGCCGGTTATCAATCGGTTATCTGCAACCGACCGGATTACGAGGAAGGAACCACACAACCCGCCAGTGCGGAATTGGAAAAAGCGGCGCAATCGCTCGGCATAAAATTTGTTTATCTACCGGTCGCCATGGGACCGGTTTCCCTGGAAAAGAGTGAAGCATTCAACCGGCTGGTCGCGGAATTGCCGGGACCCGTCCTTGCGTATTGCAACTCCGGTAATCGTTCGCGGAAATTGTACGAATTGAGCAAGCAAATGCAAACCGCCGAAGGCGAAGATGAATCGGTCACGGCGGCTTGCAGTTGGACCGGTGAGGCGCTGGAAACGATTCATATTCCCCACTTGCCAAGCGATCAATCGGCTGCGGCGGCAGCCGCTTGCAACTGGGGTAATGCATTTGACATTGTCGTCATCGGCGGCGGCGCGGCGGGGATCGGTGTCGCAGCCAGCCTTTTGCATCGCCATTCCACGCTTCGCATCGCCATCGTCGAACCGAGCGATAAGCATTATTATCAACCAGCATGGACATTGGTGGGTGGCGGTGCTTACGATATCGAGGAAACGGTGCGGAACATGGCGGATGTCATTCCCCCGAAAGTGGAGTGGATACACGCGGCGGCAGCGGCATTCGATCCCGACAACAATTTGGTTAAACTGGCCGATGGCCGTTTCATCGGTTACCGGCATTTGATTGTTTGCCCGGGCATACGTTTGGCTTGGGAGAAGATCGAAGGTTTGCCGGAAACGCTCGGTAAAAATGGCGTAACTTCCAATTATCAATTCGAGTTAGCGCCTTATACCTGGTCGCTGACAAAAAATCTCAAAAGCGGCAAAGCCCTATTCACGCAGCCCCCGATGCCGATCAAATGCGCCGGCGCGCCGCAAAAAGCCATGTATTTGTCATGCGATTACTGGTTGCGTAACCGGGTGCTGGATAATATCGAGGTCGAGTTCAATACGGCGGGTGCGGTACTGTTTGGCGTCGCCGATTTCGTGCCGCCGCTGATGGAATATGTGAAACGCTATCATGCGCATCTGGTATTCAATTCCACGCTGGTGAAAGTCGACGGCGCCGCAAAAATTGCTTTTTTCGACATTAAGGATAGCGAGGGAAATGTGACGCGCATGGAAAAACCGTTCGATATGTTGCACGTGACGCCGCCTCAAGCAGCGCCGGATTTTATCCGGCAAAGCCCACTGGCCGATGCCGCCGGGTTTTGTGAAGTGAATCCCAAAACGTTGCAGCACGTGCGCTATGCGAATGTTTTTTCTTTAGGGGATGCGTGTTCCTCTCCCAATGCCAAAACCGCAGCGGCGGCCAGAAAGCAGGTCGTCATCGTGGCGGAAAACATTTTGGCTGCGCGAGAAGGGCGGGAATTGCCGGATGTATATGATGGCTACGGCGCTTGCCCTCTGACAGTGGAGAATGGCAAGGTGATCTTGGCCGAATTTGGTTTTGGCGGCAAATTAATGCCGACTTTTCCACTGAATCCGGTAGTGCCCAGGCGATTCGCCTGGTTGCTCAAAACCAAATTGTTTCCCTGGCTGTACTGGAACGGCATGCTGAAAGGCCGTGAATGGCTCACCCGATCAGCCGGCGTCAGCTGAGAAATCTTATGGAAACCTATTTAATCAGCGTACTGCCGGGTTTTCTGACGGGTATCGTGCTGGCATTGACGGGGGCGGGTGGTACCATTATCGCAGTGCCGCTGCTCATGTTCAGTTTGCATCTGACGATCGCGGAAGCCGCTCCCGTCGGATTGCTGGCTGTGAGTTTATCGGCCGGAATTGGCGCAGTGATCGCATTCCGGCAAAAGAAAGTGCGGTACCGCGCTGCCAGCTTGATTGCATTAACGGGCGCGCTGGCTGCCCCGGCAGGACTATGGGCCGCACAACATGTGCCCAATACGCCGTTGACTTTGTTATTCGCCGGCGTATTGATTTATGTTGCGATTCACATGTTCCGTCACAACCGGCTCGACGATGACGGTGATGTCAAAACCTCTGCCGGGCCGCCTTGCCGGATCAACGATATCGACGGGCGTTTGGCTTGGAATTTTCCATGCTTTAGAGTACTGGCCCTGTCAGGTACGATGGCAGGATTCTTATCAGGTTTGCTGGGAGTGGGAGGCGGCTTTGTCGTGGTGCCCGCGCTCAGAAAAGCCACGAATCTCGATATGCCATCAATCATGGCGACATCGCTGGCGATTATCGCCCTGATTTCTTCCGTTGGGGTAATTTCGTCGATATTGATTCATACCCTGCAATGGCCGGTCGCCATTCCGTTTTGCATTGGAACGGTTGCCGGCATGCTGCTGGGTAGAATGTTTGCCGCGCGCTTTGCCGGTCAGCGATTGCAACAAGGTTTTGCGATTTTGGCGATCGTTGTTGCGATTGCCCTGACGATCAAAGTAGCTTGGAATGTTTTTTCTTTTTAGCGCTGCGCGTTATAGCGGCAATTGGTTTTTTTATCAGTTTGTTTCTATGAGGAAATATCCGGGATGGCAACAATTTCCCGGGTTTTGGCAATGATTTAGGCGTAATATTGATCGGCATCAAGTTTTTACATAGGTTTGATTCTGATAATCTGAAAACGTGTAAGGCCTTTGTTGGAAAATTTTTAATCGAATAGGAGGGAATCATGCGTCGTATTTATTTCCTAGTCCCAGACATTACTATCACCAAGAAAATCGTTGATGATGTATTGCTGGCGAAAGTTGAAGAAAAACATATTCATGTGATTGCAAAACGTGGTACCCCGCTGGAAGATTTGCCGGAAGCGAATTTGCTGCAGAAATCCGATTTTATTCCGGCGGTAGAACAGGGATTGGCATTGGGGGGCGCGACCGGTTTGCTTGCCGGTCTGGTTGCGATTGCATTGCCGCCTGCTTCGACGGTAATCGCAGGCGGTGTGCTGCTGGCAACTACATTAGTCGGTGCCGGCGTGGGTTCTTGGCTGGGTGGCATGGTTGGCATGAATGTCGGCAACCGGCGAACCAAAGAATTCGAGGATGCAATCGAAGCCGGCGAACTATTGGTATTAGTCGATGTGCCTGCCGACCGGGTGACGGAGATTGAGACCCGCGTCAAACAGCATTTGCCACAAGTCGAAGTCGAGCAAACAGAACCGCGCGTTCCTGCGTTTCCATAATAATCTATCGAAGCGGAAGCCGGCTAGTAAAGCAGTTGCTGGCTTCCCGAAGCATCCCAAGTATTTTTCTTGAGTTATCCGAGAATGCTATTAGTAAAAATAGTGAATTAATGTTCAACATGCTTAACCAATTCCGGAATTTCCGGTTCCATTGGTCATTCTCGCCGGTTTTTTGCTTCTTCCTGATTTTTGGGGTACTGGCGCAACCGTCCCAAGCTGGTAACAATGATACATTGCCGGTTTTACAGTCATTCGATATTCATTCCAATACGCTTGAAGTTTTTGTCCGGGAAGGTTGTCCGCATTGCGCCAAGGCTAAGGAATTTCTGGCGGTATTGAGCAGCGAACGGCCGCAATTACGCATTGTGTATTTTTATGTCGACCGTGATCCCGGTGCACTGGACAAATTGTCGCGCTATTCACAAGCAGCCGACGTCTGGCCGCCCGGTGTGCCGACTTTCCGATTTAACGATCGTTTGATCGTTGGATTCGATACCGCTGAACGTACCGGTTCCGCTTTATTTTCCATGGTGGATGGAATGGCAACGGGCGTCAACAGGGTGGAATCAGCGCTGTTAGGAACGCTCGACGTGGATGATTTAGGATTGCCGTTGTTTACCTTGGCGATCGGTTTGCTTGATGGTTTCAATCCATGCGCGATGTGGGTATTGTTATTTTTACTGTCTTTATTGATTCATTTGCAAGACCGCAAAAAAATGGCAATGATCGCCGGTACTTTCGTACTGGCCAGCGGAATTGTTTATTACGCATTCATGGCCGCATGGCTCAATATTTTTTTATTGATCGGCTTTACCACGGCGTTGAGATGGGTTTTGGGCGGGGTTGCGCTAATGGTCGGTGGATTGAATGTCAAAGACTTTTTTGCGTGGAAGCAAGGTTTTTCTTTGTCTATTCCGGATTCCGCCAAGCCGGGATTGTATGCGCGGATGCGCGCGGTACTTGCTGCCGACCGCTTATTGCCTGCGGTGACCGCAGTTGCTGCGTTGGCTGTTCTGGTTAATTTTATCGAGCTGTTGTGCACTGCCGGTTTTCCGGCGATTTATACCGCGATTCTGGCACAGCAAGGATTGGATGCTACGGCTTATTATGCGTTTCTCGGTCTTTACATTCTCGGTTATATCGCTGACGATGCGCTGATGGTTTCAATCGCGGTCGTTGCGTTAAGTCATCGCAAACTGACCGAGCGTACCGGGCAATGGTTGAAACTTCTAAGTGGAGCGGTGATGCTGGGATTGGGATTTGCATTGATTCTAAAGCCGGAATGGCTGATTTAGCAGGCCAATGGAATGGACTCCTCCCACTCGACGGCATCGCAATGTGCCAAGCTAAAGATTTTAGCAATCAAAGAGAGGGAGGAGATTATGAATATAGCACGTATCGGAATTGATTTGGCGAAGCAGGTATTCCAGATTCATGGTGTGGATAGAACGGAGAAGGTACTGGTACGCAGGCAATTGCGCCGAACGCAGATGCTGGATTATTTCAGCAAACTGACGCCATGCCTGATTGGCATGGAAGCATGCGGGAGTGGGCATTACTGGGCGCGCGAACTGGGCAAGTTGGGTCATGAAGTTCGATTGATGGCACCGCAGTTTGTGAAACCTTACGTCAAGAGCGGCAAGAACGACGCCAATGATGCAGAGGCAATCTGTGAAGCTGTTGGCCGGCCGAACATGCGTTTTGTTGCGATCAAGACGGCCGAGCAGCAGGTTGTTCAGGCGGAACACCGCATCCGTGCCCGGCTGATCAAATCACGCACGGCGTTAAGCAATGAGATACGGGGTTTACTGGCCGAGTTTGGTATTGTGGTCGAAACATCGATTGGGAGATTGCGAAAGGCGTTGCCTGAGTTATTGGAAGGTAGTGAGAATGGGTTGCCGGGGAGTTTTCGTGTGTTGCTGGCCGGGCTTGGCGAGGAGTTGCGTGCACTGGATGATAGCATTATAGCCTTTGACGCCGGAATTGCCCAGAGAGCCCGTGAGGATGACCGCATCAGGCGGCTGCTTGAAGTAGAAGGGATTGGTCCGATTACTGCCAGTGCGCTGGTCGCGGCAGTGGGCAACGGCACACAGTTTAATAGTGGGCGGGACATGTCCGCATGGCTTGGTTTGACGCCGAGACAATATTCCAGCGGCGGCAAGAACAGGCTCGGCGGAATCAGTAAACGCGGCGACAAATATATGCGCATGCTGCTGATACACGGCGCCCGTGCTGCGCTTAATGCCGCAAAAAATAAAGAGGATGGACGAAGCCGCTGGGTAAAAAGTCTGGCTACGCGGCGCAACAAAAACATTGCAACAGTGGCGTTAGCCAATAAGAACGCACGTATTGCATGGTCGATATTGAGTCGTGGCGAGTCTTATAGGAAGGCAGCGTAGCGTCTTTCATGTAGTACAGCAAGTTTTGTTTAGTAGAGGGGAAAATCACTGGTAATTGCGTAGCAAAATGAAATGATGGCAAACAGGTCAGACCGGCGTAAGTAATTCAGTCTTTTCAACAGGCTCCCTGCCCGACGCATGACAAGGCAAAGCCGCCAGGCCGATTTGAATCTTACGCGCGAAATCCATCATGGCTCGGATAGTAAAGCTATCTAACAAGAAGCCGGATATACGGAAGCAGTT
The DNA here is from genome assembly GCF_054188085.1 of Nitrosomonas limosa. Lineage (NCBI taxonomy): Bacteria > Pseudomonadati > Pseudomonadota > Betaproteobacteria > Nitrosomonadales > Nitrosomonadaceae > Nitrosomonas > Nitrosomonas limosa. The sequence goes on from NZ_CM135180.1 coordinate 482,269, forward strand.
GCACCTTAAAATCATCACAAATTTTGCTTGCAAAACGGGAGGAGTCCATATACGTTGAAAAACTATCTGCGTTGCCGCTACGGTGTTAAAAACAAGCTCAAAATGCTCATTTATACCGTATAAACTGCGCTTTTTCGCCTGTTTTTGCTTTGTATCGGCTGCTTCGAAAACATTTTTCAACGGCCTGTTAGACGGTTCCTGGTGAATCGTCACTTCGAAATAGTAATCGGTAAACCAAGTGACTTCGCATCGGTTACCGTCAAGCGGAACAGAATATACAGTAACTGGAATGCATTGCGATTCCAGTGTGCATTTTCACCGGTGCTATCGACGGCATAGTATTTTCCGTGAGAATAGCTATAGAGCTCGGTGCCATTGCTTAATTGATCGTCGACGATGAGACCTAACGTATGGCTTGGATTTACATTTCGGGTGAGGGGCGGTGTGCGCGGATCCTTTTCGACGGGATATTCCGCTTGTTCACCGAGCGCGTGTCCGAGAAAATTCAAGATGGTGTGAAAGCTCCTTAACCGGAAAGTGCCCCGGATAGGCCACTCGCCGCCTGGATAACCAGGCCTGATGTCAAAGGCAACGTCGTTTTCTATCCAAGGGTTGATCAAGTCATACAATGCCGCCCGTTCCTCGCAACAGAGAATATCCGGATCATAGTTGGTAATCAGAATAGGGCCGGGCAGTTGCTTGCTCAAAGTGTAGTTATTCTTTTCCTCGTCATGGCTTACGATGAAGTCCTTTTCGATGGCTTGAAACAGTCCTTCCGGTGAGATCGCGCTTGCCGGAATTGTCCAGTTTCGTTCGAAAGTCAGCGGTTCCGCATACAGTTGCCTTTGGTTCTGAATGGCCGCAAGGTGCAGTACGATACGCCGGAACATTTCGTAACCCAGTTTATCCGCTGGATTATTGTCATAAACGGATTGATGCAAATGGATCCGCTGGCGGTTACGAAGCCGATGTTCTTGCTCTTTTGTCAATAAAATATCGGGAAGAAACTTGTGATTATTTTTTTGTGCATCAGAATCTATTTCTTGTGAAAGTTCTTTTGATGTTATAGGGTTATGATGCTGTTGGTGCTTATGCTTGTGCTTTTCCTGCGATCTATCGGCGATAGGCTGCCTTACTTCATGCCGGTGTAAGTGTACTTCTTGTGCCATCATCCGCAACAGTAAGTCAATATCGAAATGCTGGCGGAGTAACAGTGTTAACTTGTGCTGACTAAAGGGTGTAAGAATACGTTTGGTAAACTCGTCGCCTGCGATCGGGTCGATGCTGAATGTCGGATTTTCCGCAACACCTGCGCCGAATACCGGTGCCAGTAAACCACCGCTTTCCCCCGTTAATGCGGGAGTTGCGCCTGCATTGGCGCTGAAGTTGAAAGTCGCAGCGATGCTAGAAACGCGGGTAAAATGCAAGGGTTCATGGTGTTGCGCGCGAGCAATATTAGTCAATAGCTGCCGCGATTCGGCGTGGATTGCAGCCTTGTCATAAACTTCAATTGCCCGGTTCAAGGCAATAGGTGAAACACAACCGGTGAGCGTAGCTATAATGAAAAAAATGAAATAACAGCGCGTACAAAGAGTCATTCGGTATCGCCGTTTATTCCGGAAGCCATTGTGAAGCTTATTCACCGCCCTTGCTTTGCAAGAGGGTTTCAAATTTATCGGCTGTCAACGGCTTACTGAAATAATAACCTTGACCGTAGTCGCACCCCATATCCGTTAGTAGTTGTTTCTGCAATTCCGTCTCCACACCTTCAGCAACGACTTTCATGCCAAGCCGATGCGCCATTGTGATAACCGCTTCGCATAAAATGCGGTCATATGATTCACTGTCCAAATTCGCGATGAACGATTGGTCGATTTTAAGATAATCGATATCAAATTTCTTCAAATAAGACAGGGACGAATAGCCGGTCCCGAAATCGTCGATCGCCACTTGCACGCCGGCATCCCGATAGTTCAACAGTTGTTTTACTACCAATTCATGTACATCGAGCAATAAATTTTCGGTAATTTCAACAATGATACTTTTACCGCTGATTTTGCGCTCATACAGATGATTGACCCAATCACTCAGTTTGCTGATAAATTGCTTGGGCGACTTATTGATGCTGATTTGAAAATCCTTGTTGAAATTTGCTTGCCAGTGTGCGACCTGATTCGCCGCTTGCTTAAAAACCCAATCGCCAATGTCGGTGATCAAGTTGATTTCTTCAGCGATGGTAATAAATTCAGTAGGATATACGATGCCTCGTTCGGGGTGCTGCCAGCGGATAAGTGCCTCAGCTTTGTATACCCGGCCCGTCGCGAGCTCGACGATCGGCTGATAGGTCAAGAAGAATTGTTCAGATCGCAACGCATGGCGGAGTTCGTAAGCGGTCCGCGAACGGATTTCAGTCGCAGTGCGCATATTGGATGTAAAGCAACTCCAGCAATTGCGTCCGCTATTCTTGGCTGCGTACATCGCCTGATCGGCGTTTTTCATCAATGATTCGGCATCACTGGCATCATCCGGAAAAAATGTAACACCGATACTTGCAGATACGTAGGCTTGCTTGGAATTTAGATGAAAGGGTTTGGCCAATTCGACAAGGATCATCTGAATAATCATCTCTGCACAACGTTGGTCGCTGATTCCATTCAAGATAATGGTGAATTCATCGCCGCCGAGACGTGCAACGGTATCGGTTTCGCGTACGCAACGATTAAGCCGTTTTGCGGCTTCGGCCAATAAGGCATCGCCAACGCTGTGGCCGAATGAATCGTTGACTTCTTTGAAGCGGTCTAGATCAATGAAGAGAACAGCCAACTTGATACCGGTACGGGAGGCGTTTTTAATTTCATGATCCAGCCGGTCGTGGAACATGTTGCGATTGGGTAATCCGGTTAAAGAATCATAATTGGCTTGCCGCCAAATGATTTCATACGATTTCTTTTTGTCGGTGATATCGGAAAAGTTGATCAGATAGTAGTTGATAACATTGTCCTTACCAAGCACCGGCGTAATGCTGAACCAGGCCGGGTATTCGAGTCCTCGCTTATTTCTTCCCCAGACTTCGCCTTGCCAGTGATTAAACTGCTTTACACTCGACCAGATTGTCTGGAAAAACTTTGTGCCGTGACGTATCGAAGTCACAATCGATACCGGCTTGCCAATCACTTCCTCGGGCGAATATCCGGTAATTTTGCTCAATGCCCGGTTAATGGAGATGATCAACTTGTCGGCATCGGCGATCATAATCGCTTCGGGGCTATTCTCAAAAACTTTACTGGAGAGATTTAATTGCTCATTGATTTTCTGTTGTTCAAGCGCGATGCCGATAATGAATGATCCAATTTCCAACAGCTTGCGGTGAAACGGGCTGGGCAACCGGCGTTCGAAACTGGAAAGCGCAAAAGAACCGATACATTCGCCGCCTTTACTTCGTATCGGCATTGACCAGCACGAGAGAATGTTAAAATCAATGGCTAACTGTCGGATGCTTTGCCAGCGCGGATCGTCGATCGTGCTTTCAATATATACCGGTTCTTGACGGAATACTGCATTGCCGCAGGATCCGGCTTCCGGCCCCGGACGTAAGCCATTCAGTTGTATGATGCATGCTTCTGGAACGCTCGGAGCTGCAAAAACATTCATGCATTGCTTTTCTTTATCCAACAGCATGACAGTTGCAACTGCATTATCCAGCAGCTGTTCCAGCAATAAACAAACGGTTTCGCAGACTTCTTTGCAATCATCCCCTAATACGACCAGCTGGAGAATTTCCTGTTGAAATTGAAGAATTCTTGCTTGTTCGGCTTTAGTCAGATCGAAATAATCAGTCGCAGTGAAATTTTTCTGAAACAGCTCACTGGCAATAGGGATATTGGTATTCATCACTTGTTAGTTAATTATTCTTATGATGTGAATTTCTTAAATAAAGCTGTTAACTTACTGAAATTATCATAATAAATCAATCTGATCTTGTTACCGGCCGTTATTGTCTGTTTTGTATGCCATACTAGCCAGCACAATTTGTGTGTGACTCAATAAAGCTGCAGCTCTGGATTTTTTGTAGCAATAAGTAAAGTTTTGTTTTTGTGCATTAACGGGCAAAGCGAATTACCTGCGCAGATGATTTATTTGCATCTTCCTGATGTTATTTGCATCGATAGGCATTGCCGATATGGATAATTTCTTTTTCCCCGCCGGGAATTTCATATTTTCCGGAGTTATTGGATTGAATGATATGTACGGTATCTCCACCCAGTTTCTGGGTCGCTTCGACCAAGTGATTCCTTGCTTTCATCAAGCGCTCAGTATACGGAACATTCTCAGCTTGAACTTCTCCCTCTTTTGAGGAGCCAACGACTTTACCAAGCAATTCGCAACCGCTTGGGCCTTCAGCACCGACCATGATGATAACGGACTTGCTTTGTTCCGCTAGAGCGAAGCCATTTGCGAAACAAACAAAAGAAAAAATCAATAGAATCTTATAGATCAGTTTTGAATGTGATATTAACACGCCCATGAATGGTTCTCCTGAAAAATTGTATGATGAATTCCAAGGTAGCATAGATAAACACGATATCAGCCGTCAATATACGGGCGACTTCTGACTCTTTAAATTTGAGAAATAAAGCCACTAGCCATATCTTTTTAACCCTGCAGTCAGCAGGTGGTTAAGATATATTTGCTGGGGGTATTTAACAGGAGACAAGACATTGGATATTCTCATTTATAGCACTCTCGCAGGATTGGTGATTGTTTGTGTTTACGGTGTCATGTTGTATAACAGCTTGGTTGATATCAAGCATTCGGTTTCCCAGGCCTGGTCAAATATCGATGTTCTGTTAAAACAGCGTCATGATGAACTGCCTAAACTTGTTGAAACATGCAAGCAGTATATGGGATTTGAGCAGGAAACTTTGAAGCAAATCATATCAGCCCGTTCGCAGGTCGCGGCTGCACGCGAAACCGGTAATATCAGCGCACTTGGCTCAGCAGAAAATATGCTGCGTACTGGATTGGGTAATTTATTTGCCGTTGTGGAAGATTATCCTGAATTAAAAGCCAGTGAGAAGTTTCAGCATCTTCAAGCGCGCATCAGCGGGTTGGAAAATAGTATTGCAGACCGGCGCGAGTACTATAACGAAGCGGTTAAAATCAACAATGTCCGGATTGAACAGTTTCCGGATGTCATCATTGCCAGCTGGTTTAAATTTCAACCGAGGGATTTACTGGTATTTGATGATCACGAAAAGCATGACGTCAATATTGGGAAATTGTTCGGTTAATGCTGGATCTTGTTACGATTATGGCGGCGTTCGAGCTGTCCCCGGAGGAATATCATTTCACCCTGAGTATGTTATTAATGCTTGCAGTATGCAGTTTTTATTTTTTCGCACACAACTGGAAGCGGTTCCGGCTCATCGAAGACACACCGACGGCAAAAATCCGTTCGGCGCATCAAGGTTACATCGAACTCGCCGGTAAAGGCCTATCGATAAGCGATCAACCGATCTATGCACCGCTGTCCAATCACCCCTGCCTTTGGTATCAAAGTCAAATTGAACAACAGGAAACCTATACCGATAACGGCCGCACCCACACACGCTGGAATGTCGTATACAAAATGGTCAGTGACCAACGGTTTAAACTGACCGATGGGGTGTCGACATGCTGGGTCGATCCGCGCGATGCGGAAGTGAATGGACACGAGAAGTTGGTATGGTATGGCAATACCGAGTGGCCGAGCCGGACATTGATATTGGAGAGCCAGTCGATCATAAATGCCATGGCAAACCAATATCGCTACAGCGAATGGCTGATTTTGCCGGGTCAGCCGCTGTATGTGCTTGGGCAATACAAAACCTGGTCTGCGGCGTCGCAACGAAGCGTTCGCGATGTGATGATTCATTTGATCAATGACTGGAAACAGAATCAGCAACAACTGCATGAACGTTTCGATACCAATAAGGACGGTAACATTGACCAAGAGGAATGGGAAGTTGCGCGCGCGGAAGCCCGGTTAGAAGCGCAGAAACGCCACGATCAATTGGCGTTCGAACCGGATGAGAACATCATTGCCAAGCCGGATCGTTCCGATCGTCCGTTTATTATTTCAGTATTTTCGCAAGCGTTGTTGGCGCGGCGATATCGCCGCCAAGCAGCGATTGCCGGGGTTGCTTGGATCGTGATCGTTGGGTATGCGATATGGCTGGTGCATTCACATGGGTAACGCAGCTATTGCGCAACACATAATCGAAATGATGGCTGGATAGCGTATTAACGCCAAAATAATTTGGATGCGGTTAATTCATTCCAGATTGCATGAGATGACCGAACCGTCTGCTTGGTTTGGCATTTCAGTACGCCGGACATTTGTCCAATTGCAAAACCAATCGAAACGGTTCGCTTCGGTAGTTTTAACAACAACTGCTGCGCAATCACGCGATCATTCATAGCCCCCAGCTCATCTTGCAATGCAGTTAAAGCAGCGATGAGCGGATCAGTGTTTTTGGGAGAATATAACGAGGCAAAAATGTCGATGGCATAGCGAAGCTTTTTAGCCGCTATCCGGGTTTTATGGCGATCGGCATCACTCAATTTTGTAAAATTCCGCCCACGCTCGAGTAATTTCTGCCAGCGTGAATCCAGAACTGCTTGCGCCCAAGATTTTGCCTCACGTTGCTGGTTATCGGCGGGATTCGCTAAAAGACTGCGACCCAGTTCCAGCATGAGTTGCGTAAATACCGGTTTCAATAATACTGCTTGCGCCTGTTGACGGGCGTGCGCCGCGGCATGATACAGTCGATCCAGGACGATCTCATCCAACCCGGAATCGCCCGAAGGTGTTTCAAGCGCCGCTAGAATCATTGGTAAAACTTCGTGCTGAAATACATCCCAATCACGCGCCGGATTCAGCGAGTGCATCAGTTGGCGCAGCGGTTGATTAAATTCCGTAAAGGCTTTGCCGAATGGTTTTGCCACAACGCTACCGGTCAGCAGCCGCCGGATGGCAACACGCAATTGGTGTAAATATTCGGAGTCATGCGGCTGTTCCAGAAACCCGGACACATTCGCTGTGAGATGGATCAATGCGGCTTGCATGGTGGCATGCCAGACAGCGCTGGCAGTTGCATTTTTCCCAAAGGCAGGGCGGCTGAATTTGACGGGTGCAGGAGTCAAAGCGCCGCATAAAATATAACCGCGTTCGGCTTTGCTGCGCGGTTCAATCAGCAACGGACTATGACGCAATAATCGCTGTGCTGTTTCAAACAGAAATTCCGGTGCCCCTGACTTGAGCTCGATTTCGACCTCGCTGATAGCCCGGCGGGATTCTCCGGCTCTTATTTCTCCGGCATCGAGCGCGACTTCCGCTTGCGCATGATTATTCCCGATCAGCCAACTGGTTCGTTGAAATTCCGTGATAAATACAGGGGTGATTTGACGAAGTTCGATACCATCGAGTTGCTCCAAAGCTTCTGCCGGCAACGCTGTGAAATCAGGACGGTGACCGTCGGTAACGGTCATTTCCCATTCCGGGCGGCTGGTTAACGCGCCAACCGAGCGTGTTTCGGCTTTTAACGTTTGTATCCAGTTTTCATCCACGCGGCGTAGACGCAAAGCGATACGATGGCGGAATAAAGCAAAATCTGGAGTGTCGAAATAAATGCTATGTAGCATGCGTTGTTGCTGTTGCGTGCTGCGAAGTAGCGGATGCCGCAGGATGCGATCATGATGATCGGGATCAATTGCCAGTTTCAGTTCGATTTCCATAACCGCTATCCCTATTCAGTTTGCCATTGGTGGTCGCATCAATCAATTTGCAATGTGTCGAAATTAATATCAGCAGCGGGGGAAGGCGTGGAAAGTTTCATACGCTCCAGCGCGTGAACGATGCGATCGGCGATGATCAGATTGCGAAACCATTTGCGGTTGGCCGGAACGATATGCCAAGGTGCATGGGAAGTACTGGTTGCACTCAGCATGGTTTCAAACGCGCTTAAGTATTGATTCCAGAATTTACGTTCTTCCAAATCGGCAGCGCTGAATTTCCAGCGCTTTTCCGGATTATTAATGCGCTCTTCCAGGCGCTTCTTCTGTTCATCTTTGGAAATATGTAAAAAGAATTTCAGTATTGTGGTGCCGTTTTCCACTAATAATTCTTCAAATTCGTTGATCTGATTAAAACGCTGCTTGACTACCTTATCCGAGATTAAACCGTGCACCCGGGTAATCAATACATCTTCATAGTGCGAACGGTTGAAAATACCAATTTGACCCTTAGCGGGTGCTTTCTGATGAACGCGCCATAAAAAATCGTGACCGAGTTCTTCCGCCGAAGGGGTTTTGAAAGTAACGACTTTGCAGCCTTGCGGATTGACTCCGGACATTACATGCTTAATCGTGCTGTCCTTGCCGCTGGTGTCCATGCCTTGCAGCACAATCAGCAATGCCCGGCTGTTATTGGCGTAAAGCCGTTCTTGCAACGCACCCAGTTTTTTTACCAGTTTCTTCGTGACTGTCTTGGCTTTATTCTTACTGTTTTTTTGATAATCGCCGGTATTGTCCGGGTCGATTGTTGTTAAGTTCAGCCGGATTCCTGGAGATACAAGATGATCGTGCATTGCTAGTTAACGCTCCGGTGATTACGATAGTCCGGGGATATTAAAGCACGAAAACGCGAATAGGATGCGCGATACCTATCAAAAATAAACCCCGTCGCAGCGGGCGGGGTTTATGGTTATTGCATTAACAGGTCGTTGAAAAACTATCTGCGTTGCCGCTACGGTGTTAAAAACAAGCTCAAAATGCTCATTTATACTGCATAAACTGCGCTTTTCGCCTGTTTTTCCTTGTATCGGCTGCCTCGAAAACGTTTTTCAACGGCCTGTTAAATTGGAACTAAGGAAGCGCTTTTCCCTAATTATTTAGGCAGCTTTATTTTTGCGGCGCATGGTAAAGCCGAGTAAACCAAGTCCCGCTAACAACATCGCGTAGGTTTCAGGCTCCGGAACAGGGGAGATTTCTAATGTAGGCGCGAAAAATTGACCGCCGTAATATCCGGATAAAATACTGGGCGGTAATGTCGCTTCCAAGCGCGCTGCAAAATACTGACCGCTGCCCAGCGATGAATTGACGAGCGCAGTGACGTCCAGACTCCAAGTTTCTCCACCCGAAAAGCTATTAACAGCAACGAAGGAGCCATTAAAACGGTCGTTTACGGAAATGATTCCGTCCGCGTCATTACCGCCATAGAGCGAAATAAATGCTGGACTGGAGCCGCCATATAATGAATTGAAATTCCAAGTGAGCACCGCGCTTCCTACAGAAGACGTTGAACCAAGGTCGAAAATCGCGTAAGGAATATCGATGAATCCGGGGTGGTTTAACGCGTAATTGCCGCCACCTAACGTATCTTCCGCGCCGATGCTGTAGAAAGGATTATAATCGATGATAACTCGGTTATCGATGAGCGGCACCGAAGCAGCCGTCGCGGTGACAGGCAGCAGCGCCGATAACGCAGCGATACCAATCAATTTGTGAATGGTTTTCATGCAAATCTCCTATTTCGTAATAGTTAAAGCAACGAGAAAAATTCGGAATTATCGGAGAAAATTTTTATTAACAATCAATTGAATGTGATGTCACTCAATTGCTCCTGATCCGATTATTATGTTGATACCACGGTTAGTTACTTAGTTGCGAACCTGTGCCGCTTGAAAAGCGTAACCAATTTTTTCTCCCTACCGCAAGTTGGTATTTTTTAAAGCTTTCCAGCGCGCGATCATACCATAATGTTTCATTTCTAACAGTATGATAAATAAACTTCTTTTTATAGTACATTTGTCCTGGTTTTTGGGTGCTTGGATTTTAGAAACAAACGATTGATCAACCACGCACGCCGATTAATGAATCGTAGGTCCGGCATCTTTAAAAACCGCATCGATTGCCAGTGCGTCCAGCCGGTATTCGCGATTGCAAATGTCGTCGTTAATCACAACTTCACCGAATTCCTGCAAAATAGAATCGACTTCCTTACGCCCCAATGAGCGCAGCATTGCGTAAATTTTAGCCGGATTGGCTTGGCAGCCATATTGCACGTTTCTGGCATCAAAGACCCGAACGGTTTCTTGATAAAATAGGCGCATCAAAATTTCCTCAACAGGCAAATCGGACAATTGAAATTCATGGATCGTTGCGGCCAAGGCTTCAGCGCGGGCCCAGCCGTCTGGATCAAGCAAATCGGCGTTAGGAAGTTTTTGCAGTAATAATCCGAAAATCGCGTTGTTGGTGGCGATCAGAAACATGCGAGTTTGTAATTGCTCGGATTGATTGAAATAGTGCTCGAAGATTTCGGCAATGGTGCCGCCGTTAAGGGGTACGATACTTTGATAGGTTTCACGCATGGATACCATATCCAGGGTAAGAATCAGTTGTCCGTGTCCCAGTAATTCCGGTACTGAACGTGTTTCAATGTGATGAGCGCATTTTGCCATGCCCCGCAGTTGTAAATTTTCCGTGCAATCCAGAACCAGCATCGAAACCGGACCATTACCGGTTAATTGAATGGTCAAACGGCCCGTTTGTTTGAGATTCTCACTCAACAGCAGGGTCACTGCGCTCATTTCTCCCAGTAAATGCGTAACAGGATCAGGATAGTTGCGGCCCGATAAAATATCTTGCCAAACCGAATCCAAATGAACGATAGCGCCGCGTATGTCGAGATTTTCCAGCAGAAAGCGCTGTACGTAGTTGCTCATTTCAAAACCTTTGCGTATGTGATTGAGCTGTTATTATAACCCTTTGCTTTGCAGAGCGACCCAAGCTTGCCCCAACGAGATCGCACGATCGTCAGGGGGTAATCGTTGCGGCAATAACACTTCAAGGCCGGTAACGGAGAGTTTCCGTTCAAGACCTTGCCGCAGCACAGCATTATGAAAACAGCCGCCGCCAAGCGCGACGCTGGAAATTTGATAATGTTCCGCCGCTTTCATTACCCACTCGCTCAAGCCATCGACCAAGGTGGCATGAAAAAGAGCGGCTGCAAAAGCTACATCGTCCTGGTTATCACGGCAATCGATCAATGCCGAAAGGGTCGGCGAGAAATCCAATTCGTTATCCGCAGTGAATCGATAGCCCTGAGTCAAGGGGGGAGTGGGCCCAAAGCACTCTGCAAGTTGTTGTAGCTGAACGGCTGCTTGTGCTTCATGGGTTTGAATCAAGTTGATGCCAAGCAAACCCACTGCGGCGTCGAATAACCTGCCCATACTCGAAGTTTGAGAACAATTGAAGTTTTTCAGCAACATGGATGTAACTGTTGCGGCTGCGGGTTGGCCGGCGTAACGCCGCATAATTTCATCGTGCCGGTTCAGCCGGGCAAGGGCGGCGGCTGCCATGCGCCATGGTTCGAGCGCTGCACGATCGCCACCCGGCAGCGCCAAGGTTGAGAGATGACCGAAGCGCTTGAATTGCGCGCCATCGACCCATAGTAATTCACCACCCCAAGGCAGATTATCGGTGCCAAGCCCCACGCCATCTAAAGCTAATCCGAGCACTGGCCGGGTCACCTGATGCTCGGCGCAAATTGCGGCAATATGCGCATGATGGTGCTGCACCGGCAAAATAGGGATCTGCCGTTGCTCGCTAAATGCCTGTGCAAACTGCGTGCTGTAAAAATCCGGGTGAAGATCGTGTGTTATCACATCCGGCAACTCAGGATTGATACGGAGCATGCGTTGCACGGTGTTATCGAATTGCGCCCGGGCTTCGGCTGTGCCTAGATCGCCGATTAGCGATGATACGAAAGCGGTACTGCGGTGCGTCAGGCAAACAGTATTTTTCAGCCAGGCGCCACATGCCAGCACGCTGAGATCGGCGTTCATGAGCGGAATAACGATGTCTTCAGACTGATTCAAGCGGCTTAGAATGGTTGTTAAGAGTTCCGGATACGATAGCCGTGCGGCGGCAATTGGTTTCTATCCATTCACACCATGCTTGCATGCCGCTTCCTTGTGTTGCCGAAATTTGAATCACCGGCAATCCGGGATGAACGCGATGTGCATAGTCAATGGCCAATCCGGTATCGAAACTCAGATAGGGCAATAGATCGCATTTATTCAGCAACATTAGATCGGCCGCATGGAACATATCGGGATATTTCAGCGGTTTATCTTCGCCTTCGGTAACCGATAAGATCACGATTTTGTGCGCTTCGCCAAGATCGAAGCTGGAAGGGCAGACCAGATTGCCGACGTTCTCAATGAACAGCAAGCTGTTATTTTGCAGCGATAACTGCTGGATCGCTTGCGTCACCATGTGCGCATCCAAATGACAGCCTTTACCGGTATTGATTTGAATTGCCGGAACACCCGTGGCGCGGATCCGCGCAGCATCGTGATCGGTTTGCTGGTCGCCTTCAATCACAGCGATTGGAAATTTATCTCGCAACTCTTCAATGGTTTTAACCAGCAGGCTGGTTTTTCCCGAACCGGGACTGGAAACCAGATTCAGCGCAAAAATCCCGCATTCCGCAAATTGCCGGCGGATGTCCGCAGCGTATTGATTATTTTTGTCCAATATATCGCGCTCGATTTTGACCATGCGCGCTTGACTCATTCCGGGAGCATGCATCCCCGCAATACCGGCACCAAAATCAATTTTTTGGGAATTATCGGCAGTTGCCGGTACCGGAGTATCGAGGTGATCATTATGCGCTATGGGACGAAACCGGAGCGGTTTGCCGGAATGCTGCCGCGCTTCAATCGTTTTGCCATTAATGCGTGTTTGACCAATACCGCATCCGCATGTTGTACACATAATTAACTCCTTACTCGACTTCCAGTTCTATAATGCGCATCCCCTCGCCCTGGGTGATTTCATGTGCGTGACTGCCGCAATGCGAACAGGCTTGGTGATACGATGCGATGGGAAAGCATTGCTGGCATTGTGTGCACAGTGCCTGTCCTGCAATTTCAATTATTTCCAGTTTAGCCTGCCGGGCCACGCTATCTTGCGAGACGACTTCAAAATAAAACCGCAACGGTTCCAGTTCGACGCAGGCCAGTTCCCCGATTTCCAGAAAAACCGTTTTGACCTGTGTAAATTGTTGTTCATGCGCGGCATCTTCAATGATCTGTAGCAAATTCTCGGCGAGAGAGAGTTCATGCATCGACTGTTACTGCAACCACAAAAAACCGCCATAGCAAGCGATCATGAGTCCGCTCAATCGCAGCCAGTTGGTATGCGCCAGTTTTTTAAACAATAAACCCAAGGCAATTCCGCACAGATGCAATCCTGACGTGGCCAGCATGAAACCCGCTGCATAGGACCAGAGAGGCATGCCGGGCGGCATCTCGCTGCCATGCGCATAACCATGGCTGAGTGCAAACAAACCGATCAGCATAATACTGATGCTGACCGGCAATTGCATCATGCTGGCAAGCAACAAACCCAGGATCAGCAAAGACAACACGATGCCATGCTCCGCGACGTTAACCGGCATCACGATCATACCCAGTAAACCGCCTAATCCCATTATCGCGACGAAACTCAATGGAATCAACCAAATCATCCGGTCGTGCCGTTGTGCGGCCCATAATCCGACAGCGACCATCGCAAGCACATGATCCAATCCGCTCAGGGGGTGGACGAATCCATGCGTGAAGCCGTTGTGAGGACCATCGCCGGTGTGGCCGAAAGCCAGCGAGGACAGTAGCCAACATATCCCCCCTAAAATCAGCATCAACTGGATTTTGATTGGCAGTATCAAAGCTCGCATTTGCTTCGTACCCATTCCCGGATTGACGCCAAAGCGGCTTGCAGGTTGCTATCGGCCTGGGCGCTTAATCGATCGCCCAACTCGAAAGAATACCCTCGGATGCGCAGTAAAAATGACTGAGGCGGCGGTTGCCGGTAGATTTGCTGAAAAGTGTAGAGCAAAGCTGCCGGTGTCAGCGCATGACTGGTGTAGCTTTCGTCTTTACTGGCAATCACTTCAGAAATTTCAAACGGGTTATCGCATGTCACATCGGCATCGATAAATACCACTTGGTCATACCCGATCAAATCGGCAGTATGTTCGATCATCAGTTGCATATCGACAAGACTTGAGAGATCAGCGAGTTTCAATTGATTGATCCGCTCAATCAATAATGGACCCAGCGCATCGTCTCCGCGACCAGGGTTGCCGTAGCCGATGAATAGAATTTTTTGCATAACATTATTCATTATCCGACAAGATAAATTTCTAGGGAAGCGCTCAATAATTTAAAAAGCAAAAACAGATGTAAAGCGGGTAGTCCGCGAGAAATGATGCAGCTCATCATAAATGAATTTGAACACTACCATTGCAACTGATTGCTTGAAAAGGCAATTATTTATGTGAATAAGCTTAGAAAATAAACACCTAATTTTTTGATCTATATCAATTAATGACAATTATATAGGGAGTATTTTTTTAATATGTAATTTATGAATTTATGGTAAACATCGACAAGTAGATTGCTATAATTTGATTATTAAAATCATATCATTATCGTTAAATTCTAAAAAATTTTCTCGCGATGTTACTTTCATAAATTCGAAGGATAAAAATGCAGGGCTAGCGTCCAGAAAATCCGGGGGATTGATTGGATTTGTTAACCCAATAAGGTTGTAACGAAATGGATTGGAGCACTATGAGTTCAGAAATTTTGTTTAAACGACCTAAGGAAACGCTGATTAATTCGGCGAACGAGATGAAGCACGAGGCGCACGGAACACAGCAACCGACACGTATCAATAAGATAGGCGAGGGAGCGAGTACCACGCAACGAAGTGATTCGCTCGTATAGTCAATTAATCAGCATTTCCCTAAGCTATTGATCCGGTCAGATTAAGTTTGAAGTTTCAAGCGGCATATTTGACCCTCGGATCTTGAAAGAAGCTTTTGACCCGTTCGAGTGATTGTTCAAGTTTAACCATGTGTTCGGTGGCAGCGAGTTTGAGTTTGGCCTTGGTGCGCACCGGCACTTTCGTCCCGATGGCATGCTTGAGGTCGGCATTGAGGCGTTCCTCCGGATTCAGTTCCGGGCTATAGCTGGGCAGGTAGAACAGCTCGATTTTGTCTTGTCGTTCAGCGACCCATGCCTTGACCTGTTTGCTGTGATGAACCCGCAGATTGTCGAGAATCAAGAATACCTTCTTCCCGGCATCCTTGATCAGCGCTTCGAGGAATTCGATCAGCCTGTCGGCGTTGAAGGCCTCGTCGATGATCATCCAGCGTGTTTTGCCCTGATTCGTCACTGCGGCAATCATCGATAGCTTCTGTCGCGCACCACCAGTCGCGTAGGTGACTGGCGTCTTGCCTGCCGGAGCATAGCAACGACCGCGCACATCGGTATTGACCAAGGCAGTTTCATCGCCCCAGTGAATCTCGCCGCCTTCCGCCTTGGCGCGCTTCTCAATTTCCGGGTATTGCTCGTTGAGCCAGGCTTGTACGGCTTCAGGCCGCTGCTCATAGGCCTTCTTGATCGGCTTCTGGGGAGTGAAACCCCAACGTGACAGATAGTTGCCTACGCCGCGCACCGACAGCTTGATGCTGTACTCCCGCTCTATCAGTTGCATGACCGCCGCCCGATTCCACAGCGCAAATTCCATCTTCAGTTGCTCCGGGCGCTTGTCACAAATGATCTTGCGGATGGCTTGTTCCTGTTCCTCTGTCAGTGCCCGCCCTTGACCAGCACGCTTGCCTCGCATCCCTGGCTTCAGGGCGGAAAATCCGCCTTCTTCATACCGATCTATCGCAAACCGAACTGTCGGATACGAAAGCCCACTGAGCTCAACAATTTGCATCACGCCGTAGCCCTTGCGATGCAACCGCACCACTTGCTTGCGCCGTTCATGCAGTTGCTCCAGCGTCGAATATCTTGCGTCGTCTTTTTCCATTTCAACAAGATGGGGGGCGATTCATAAATTTCAAGTATTATTGTGCCGAGTCAATAAGAAGAGAATCTCAATTTATGTTTTAGGTCATTCGCTCCACCTTTTGAAGTATTACAACAGTTGATTTGTTTCATTACTTTTATGGAGGTCCTCGTGAAAAAAAAGATATACGCATTAACACTCTTCATTTTAGTAGTTTCATTAATACAAGCCAGTCCTTCTGTTTTAGCGGCTACCAAAAATTGGGGAAGTAGTGATGGTTTTTGGAACAATCCCAACAATTGGTTTCCATTTGGTATTCCGGGTATTGGTGACGACGTGATCGTCAACCCTTATGGTGGGATGAATACGTATTTGAGGTTCGACAGCTCTACCGGTTCGGCTCGTTCGCTGGTGATCAATTCAGACACGGTAAACACCATCGACTTCTTGCAGACCGGTGGTAGCCTGACAATTACCACCGAGATAGTCGGCTCCACTGGATCCGGCAGTTATACGCTCAGCGGCGGTAGCCATACGGTTGGAAGGCTGATTCTAGGTCAATTGCCAGGAGCGAACGGCAGGTATACCCTGAGTGCAGGCAGCCTATCGGCAGATAGAGAAGCCGTTGGCATTACAGGAGGAACCGGTACTTTTGTCCAAAGTGGCGGTACAAATGCCGCGGTCAGACTCACTATTGGCGAGAATCGGGGGAAAGGCAGTTATGAGCTTAGCGCAGGCAGCCTATTGGCAGATAGTGAAGCCATTGGTACTGGAGGATTCGGTACCTTTGTCCAAAGCGGCGGCATGCATATAGTGAAAGGCGCTCTCATTCTTGGGGATCGGGATGATTTGGGGGTTACCGGTGTCGGTATCTATAATCTGAGCGCCGGAAGTTTATCAACAGGGCAATTGTTCCTTGGCCGATCTTTTGGCGCTGGTAATTTCATTCAGAGCGGCGGTACCAATACGGTGAGAGGTGATTTTGATAACAGCGGCTATTATTATATGAGTGGTGGAAGTTTGCTGGTAACGAATGAGACAATAGGAAGTTACTTTAGAAGTGGTTATTTTGAGCAAAATGGCGGCACGCATATGGTGAAAGGCAATCTTACGCTTGGCTTTTTTGGGGGAGGCGAAGGCATTTATATTTTAAGCGACGGCGACTTGTTTGCTACTGGTGAGACCCTTATTAGCGACTGGGGGAGGAGCATTTTTGATCAGAGCGGCGGTACGAATACGGTGAGCGATGTTCTCATCGTAGGCACTGGAACAGAAGGCCTTTTCGATGAAGGGTCCGCTACATATTATCTTAGTGGCGGCAGCCTATCGGCAGGTAGTGAAGTCATTGGCACTAAAGCCGGTGGGGTCGGTACCTTCATCCAATTCAATGGTGCAAATACCGTGAGTGGCAGGCTCACTATTGGCGAAAACTATGGGAGCGGTAGTTATTATCTCAGTGGCGGCAGCCTGTCGGCAGGTAGTGAAGTCATTGGCACTGGAGGAGGAGGGGGCGGTACCTTTGTCCAAAGCGGCGGCATGCATACAGTGACTGACGCTCTCAATGTTGGGGTTTTTGATGGTCACGGTAGATATAGTCTGAGCGCCGGAAGTTTATCAACAGAGCAATTGAACGTTGCCATCTTTCATGGCGATGGTGAGTTCAGTCAGAGCGGCGGTACCAATACGGTGAGAGGTGATCTTTCCGTTGGTGGTGTTGATGGCTTGGGCAGTTATGACCTGAGTGGCGGAAGTTTGTTGGCAACGAATGTGGCAATCGGCAATGTCAATGGCCATGGTTCATTTACCCAAAGCGGCGGCACGCATACGGTGAAAGGCGAACTTACGCTTGGCGTTTTGGGGTACCTAAATGGTGGCGGTTATTATAGTTTAAGCAACGGCGACTTGTTTGCTACTAGTGAGACCCTTATTAGCGATTGGGCGGGTAGCACTTTTGCTCAGAGCGGCGGTACGAATACGGTGAGCGATGTTCTCATCGTAGGCGCTAGAACACCATTCCCTGAGTTTGTAAAATACGCTACATATAATCTTAGTGGCGGCAGACTGTCGGCAGGTAGTGAAATCATTGGCACTGGAGGAGGAACCGGTATCTTTGTTCAAAGCAATGGTACAAATGCCGTGAGCGGCAGTCTCACTATTGGCACACATGGGAGTAGGGGCAGTTATGAGCTCAGCGGCGGCAGCCTGTCGGCAGATAGTGAAGTCATTGGCACTAAAGGAGGAACCGGTACTTTTGTCCAAAGCGGCGGCACGCATATAGTGAATGGCAATCTCGTCCTTGGCAATGACGCTGGTAGTGGCAGTTATGCGCTAAGTGGCGGCAGCCTGTCGGCAGATAGTGAAGTTATTGGCACTAAAGGAGGAGCCGGTACTTTTGTCCAAAGCGGCGGCACGCATATAGTGAATGGCAATCTCGTCCTTGGCAATGACACTGGTAGTGGCAGTTATGCGCTAAGTGGCGGCAATTTGTCGGCAGGTAATGTGATTATCAGCTCTAACAGTACATTCACTCAGAGCGGCGGTACATACACTTTATCTAACCAGATGATAAACAACGGTATCTACAGCCTTTCGGGTGGCATTCTTGTGATGAACGGCGGTTTGGACAACAGCGGCCAAATATCGTTGGCCGGCGGTACGGCGACGGTTAATGGTAACGTCACCAACGCCGCTAGCGGTAAGATCGAAGTGGCCTATGGCTCGGCACTTTTCACCGGTGATGTTATCAACAATGGCCAGTTCAAGACTACCCAGACCACAGTTACCTTTACCGGCTCTTACACGGAAAACGGCGCGTACATCAGCGATCCGTCGGTTAATAATTTCACTGATCTCATCATCGGTAGCAGCGGTTATCTGGTCGGTGGTGGAGGGGATGAGTGGCGCATCACGAGCAGCTTTATCAATCATAGTTTGCAGAACACATTATGGAAAACTGGGGATGCTGACTTGTTCTTCGATGGAAGCGGCATAAAAGATTTTTATCTGGCAAGCACTGATTATGGTTTAACACCGCTTGGTTTCAATAATAACTTTGCTTTCGGATCGTTGCATCTTGCGGCGGGTGCGGAACTCAATATTTTGGATGGCAATGCGACCCCAGGTGCTGCTTTGTATGTGGAATTGCTGGTCTTAGGAGGTGGATTGAGTCAGCTAAGCGATATTCATAGCGATTACAACATTTACTACGATCCGTATTTACCAGGCAACGCATATTTACAGGGCAATAGGTATGCGCTGGATGGCGGCGGTATTCTCGCACCGGCCATCCCAGAACCTAAAGTCTATGGCATGTTACTTGCCGGGTTGGGAGTATTGGGTTTTGCTATCCGGCGCAGAAAGCAGCTGTATCGTATTTAAGCTGATTTAGTAAGTCAGAAAAACTGTTATTTCGAACATTGAGCAGGAAGTTTCAAAGAGACTTCTTGCCGCGTTCGAATGCTGAATGATAATTTCATAACCCACGTTTTCTATATTCCAAGGTGCTCTGAGTAGTTTGACAGGCTTTACAGAACACTAAAGTAATACCGGTTTATTCGGTAGTTCATTGTTTTCTTTTTTGCAATCCGGCGGAAAGTGTTTTTGCAAATGCGCGCCAATGGCTTGAATACCTTCGATGACGCCACTTTTAAATTGCTGTTGCCGGAATGAGGATTCCATCAATTGACAGATGGATTCCCATGCTTGGCTGGATACTTTTGCATGGATACCGCGATCGGCGATGATTTCAACGTCGCGATCCGCAAGTAGCAGGTAGATCAGCACGCCGTTATTTTTTTCGGTATCCCAGACACGGAGCTGAGAAAAAACCTCGATTGCCCGCTCGCGGGCCGTTTGATTTTTTAGCAAAGCGGCGGTACTCAGCGATGCTTCTACGGCAAAACATATTTCACCGCCATGCTGCTTTTCTGATTGTTGAATGGATTGTTCGATTGCAGCAAGCGTAGCTTCCGGGAATAAGCGCTGTACTGCCAACTGTCCGGTCAGAAAATGTTCAAGAATACGCTGCAAGTTCATCTACCACCTTCCTGATG
The DNA here is from genome assembly GCF_054188085.1 of Nitrosomonas limosa. Classification (NCBI taxonomy): domain Bacteria; kingdom Pseudomonadati; phylum Pseudomonadota; class Betaproteobacteria; order Nitrosomonadales; family Nitrosomonadaceae; genus Nitrosomonas; species Nitrosomonas limosa. The sequence goes on from NZ_CM135180.1 coordinate 502,227, forward strand.
CACCGCCACCGCCAAAACCGCCGCCGCCTCCACGAAAGCCGCCGCCACCGCCAAATCCACCAGATCCCCAATCATGATTCTGCCAATAACCGCGGCGATTTCGATATATTCCTCCAGCCGGGGTTAGGAAAAGTGTTATTAAAAAACCAAATGCTGCGATCAGCAGGGCAGTCGCCAGTGAGGAAAAAGCGATCCAACTGATGAAACCCAGCCCGATTCCGGTTGCCGCAGCACCAGCTAGCCGCCCTAACATGACTTGTAAAACTCGTCCAAACACAAAAGGCAGAATCAGGAGAAAAGCGATCGTATCGAAAACGGATTCCTGATTTTTCGCAGTGTGATGATCTTTCGGCGGCGGTAATGGTTCGCCTTTGAGGATTCCCATTAGTGCGTCGATACCCGCATTGATGCCTTCGGCAAAGTGACCTTGTTTAAAATGCGGCGTGATGATTTCGGCAATAATGCGCTTAGCGATTGCATCCGGTAATGCGCCTTCGAGACCGTAACCGACTTCCAGGCGAAGTGTCCGGTCGTTCTTCGCAATCAATAACAATACACCGTCATCAATGCCTTTTCGTCCGAGTTTCCAGGTTTCCACAACACGCATGGAATATTGCTCGATGGATTCAGGCTGTGTCGTGGGCAGCATCAAAACTGCAATTTGACTGCCCTTATCTTTCTCGAAAGCTGTTAATTTTTGTTCCAATTGCTTCGCTTCTGCGGCGGTGAGCGTCGCAGTCAAATCGGTAACGCGTGATTTGAGGTCCGGGATTGTAATTTCTGCGGTGCTATGCGCTGAAAAAATGAGCAGAGCAGTCATTATCAGAACATAACGCCAATACCGGATTGCGCAAAAGAATGTCATTTTTTATGAAGATCCGCAGCAGTTATGTCGCACCAAGCGTTGACGTTCAATCATCCGCATTTCATTTTTCCTGTATTTGAGGCGCGTGAAACTCAACACGGGGTGGCGCCGAAATTTCTTGCTCATTTTCCACTGTGAAACTGGGTTTTGTTTGAAAACCAAATACCATGGCAGTGAGATTACTCGGAAAAGACCGAACCACCGTATTATATTCTTGTACCGCTTTAATATATCGATTACGAGCAACCGCGATACGATTTTCCGTTCCTTCCAATTGCGCTTGTAAGTCACGGAAATTTTCATCGGATTTTAATTCCGGATAGTTCTCAACAACCACGAGCAGCTTAGACAGTGCACTCGTTAGATCACCTTGCGCTTGCTGAAACTTAGCAAAAGCATCGGTATCATTGATCAGATCCGGCGATGCTTGAATACTTCCGACTTTAGAACGCGCATTGGTGACGTTTATCAATACTTCTCTTTCTTGGGAAGCGAATCCCTGGACGGTACTCACCAAATTGGGAATCAAGTCGGCGCGGCGCTTATATTGATTCAATACTTCGGCCCAACTGGCTTTAATTTGTTCATCCGTGGATTGCAGCGTATTGTAGCCACAGCCACTCAGCAATAGTGCGCTTAGAATGACCATCCTAAACAGTAGCGTGCGTATCATTATTCCCTCGATAAAATTGAAATTGATCGGTCAATTGCAGTAATGATCTTGCATGTGATAATTGCATATAAATAGGGTTGAATTAATGAAAATCAATGTTTGCATTGCGTGTAGTGATCTGGATGGCGCTAGGGTTAACTGAGTATCTCGTGATAGTCCGTGTATTTTTATAGGAGTTCTGTAAAATAATCAGCCTGAATGCAATGGCTATTATCATATCGGATTTGATTCGATTAACCATGCATTTTGCTGAGTCAGACTATCAGAAACAATGTGTTACATGCTGCGCTATGGGTAATCGAGATATCAGTTCTTCAAAGAGTTTATGAATATGCGTATCGGTCGGTTATTTTATTTTTACTATTTTTTATAAGGGGAAAGATTTATGAGTATGGAAAGTGAGATGAGAATGAGATTTGGAGGATTCTGGAACTCCCTCATTTTACTCATTGTGATTGTTATCTGTTTGCGTTTCTCAAGCCTTGAATATGCGGACGAAAGTTTAATAAAACGGATTTTTTCCGCATTGCACCTATTTTTAGGATGCGTCGCCGCAGGCTTCTTGCTCGGAATTTTTAAAATATTTCTCGCATTTTCCAATCAAACGTATACACGGGCACCCGCATCAGCAAATTTTGTTTTAGGCCTCAAATATGGCATTGTGGCCGGTGGTGTGTTAATTCTGATTGTCGGGATGTTGCAACTGGATAATTTTCTGGGGGTATTCCAACCGATTGTGACCGGTTTAATTGCAAAATTGACCGCGCTTTTTGTATAACCAAATCGGGGCCAGTCGAATACCGGCTGACCCCGATGATTCATAAATTTATGCTTCCGGATCTGCCAAGACTTAACCGTCAGTAAAAATTTCCTTATTCATAGATTTTGCTCAAACCTGAGAATTCTCGCCGTCATTTCCGGAAGGGTTAGTAAATTGATCGTTCAAGGCTTGGATGTAATCGTTGGCTTCATTGATCACTTCATCGATCGTTTGTTGCGTGGTTTCATTCCATCCGGACGGACCTTTCAGACACATCGGACGCACTGCGGCGGTACTTTTATTGAAAGCCTGCATATATTGCTTATAAGTGTCGTGATCGTTCCCTAACTCGTTAGCGAGTTTTTTCAGCAGACTATTAGCAACCCCGCGCCGGATAGAAAAATGTATATACAGTATCGACAGTACCATCAGGGCAGCAATAACGACAGAGGTGGTATCGTGTTGTTGCAGATTTTCCTGAAAGGCTGGCAATAAGCTCCAGGAATCCGTCAAGTGCAAACCGGTTCCAGCTAACACTGCCAATGAACTGAATGCCAAACCATCAAAAAGCATCACTTTGCTTTTCCATTTGTTGAGCATATCGGAAAGTTTGACGACAAAGTGATGCTTGATGCTCTTAGCTGTTTGTTCGAGTTTGCCGACAATACGGTATGACCGTTCAACTTCAATTTGACGAATGCGCGCATTGATATCAGCCATATCCTCTTCGCGTTTTTTCTCGAAACGTTGCCGGATGTTCGGATTGGCGATTGGGACAGCGGCTTTGGGATTATAAATGCGATAAAAACGGCCACTAATCAAACCGACTTCCGCTAAGGAGCGCTGCCATGCTGATACGACTTCTTCGGGATTGTCTTCTTGCGCGGTGACATCGATCTGATTGAGAATATATAAAAATTTATTGGCATCGGCACGGTTCACGCTGGCTGAAACCAAATAAGCCAATGTATCCTGCATAGCCTTCGGTTCCGGGTGGCGAGCGTCGAAAAATACCAGAACCAGATCGGATAAATTGATAATGTGTTGTGTTAAACGCAATGTCGATGCGCGTTGATTATCAGCATCGAAGCCTGGAGAATCGATCAATATTTTTCCGCGGAGGGTTTCCGAAGGACAGGTTTTTAGCTGCAGGTAAGCATCAATCCGTTCTTGTCCGGCTTCTGAAATTTCTTCGATGCTGCGGCTAATCTGAAAAAAAGGAAAACGGGGGTCAGCATCCAAGGCAATGCCCGGAAGAGTTTTCGCTTCATTGTGACGGCTGTAGCAGATCACTGTAAATTTATCATCGACTGCCTGGTTGCCAGTGCGCTGCAACGAAACGTCCAAATACGAATTGATAAAAGTGGATTTGCCGGCGGAAAATGTTCCCAGAACTGCAATCATGGGCCACCATGTCACAAAAGTCGCATAAGATTCATCCCTGCTCAGCAATCCCATGCTATGACCCACATAATCCATTTTCCGGAAGCTTTTGACAGCATTCGCCAGTGTCGGATTATCCGGATGCTCGTCAGTCAGGTGTTTTTGTAAGCTTTTTAAGTACTTGCTAATTTGTGATGAGCTTTGTGACATAACGATCCCTTATTTATCTATATATTTCGTGAACATTTATTAAGTAATGCGGTACGCGTATATATTGTTAAAACCGCTCGGCTGATTTTACTCATAATTAAATATAACGCGCATAGTGGCAAGTCATTGGATAAACAGACACTCAAAAAACCCACGGATTTTATCAAGAACCCAGTTGGGTTGCCAGTCAATGACATTGCAAAGATTTATGATAGCTCGGTGCTTAAAGATATTATCATAGCCAATTTGGGAAGAGCCAGGTTTTGGATAGATGTGCGCGGAAAAAATAAAGCATCAATGTGCGACTAATTCAAAGGATTGCGAAATAGCAGGGCCATGACTGCAACTAATCACCAAGAACGAAATACGGCACGCGCCGCTCACGTTGGGCGGTATATCCTTATTGGTTTCCTGACGGTTGCGCCGCTGTGGGTTACGTGGCTGGTGTTTGATTTTTTATTAAATCTATTGGCGAGAATCGGCGATCCATTGTTGAAAGCGATGGCGCGTGCATTGCGTCCATTTTCCGATACGACTGCAAGCTGGTTGCTGGATTCGAATTTTCAGCATGCTGTTGCGGCATTGCTGACGATCGCGAGCCTCTATGGCATCGGTTTGCTGGCATCTTTTGTCATTGGGAAAAAAGTAATCAGCGTTTACGAATATATCTTGGCAAGATTGCCATTGGTTCAAACAATTTACGGTGCGACCAAACGTTTTTTGCATACCATCAGCCAGCCGCCGGTGTCCGGTCAGCGCGTGGTATTGATCAGTTTCCCGTCGTCGGATATGAAAGCCGTCGGCTTTATTACCAAAGTCATGCTGGATAAAGACACAGGGAAACAACTGGCCGCAGTTTATGTACCGACTTCGCCGAATCCGACATCCGGTTATATTGAAATTCTGCCGATGGAAAGCGTGATAATGACCGATTGGACCACCGAAGAGGCGATGACCTTTGTCGTGACCGGAGGCACCAACGCGCCTGAAAGTTTGCGTTTCTCGCAAAAACCAAAACAGCAAGAACCAGCAGATTCTTAGTGACAGTGTTACCAAAATGACTTTGGCTCAAGCTGGCAGCGGGTAAGGTAACGACCGAAATTCCAGAATCGGTCCTTGCAGTGAATGGCAATGGATGTCATCGGTATTATCGCTGTTGTGTTGCACGACGGCTAAAGCATCTAATCCACCCTGTGGCGATGGCGCCACATTGACGATATTTCCACATGATTGATCGCCTGTTTCTTGGCTATAAAGCGCATCACCGGCTGTGATCGCCGCGTTGGTAGCTATGTGGGCTAATTGCATGCGCCGCTTAAGTTTTCCAAGATATTGCGTACGCGCAACAATTTCCTGCCCCGGATAACATCCTTTCTTGAAGCTGACACCACCGGTTACATCGAGGTTAATCATTTGCGGTAAAAATAATTCTTGGGTTTGCGGCAAGATCGTCGGAATTCCAGCTTGCATCTCCAGCCAATCCCAGCAACGAGCGCCAACCGGCTTGGCATGTTGAATGAGGTGATTCCATAATACTTGTGCATGCGCAAAGGTCGCTATAACCTCTGCGCGGTTTCTCGAATAGTGAATGATGCTGAATTTTTCGGTATGCTGCGTGCGCATCGGACCGGCGAAATCTTCAATCGCATCACCGGTATTTCGTAAAAGCGCGGCCGCATCGGAACCCGCAACGCCAAAACGTATCCATTCGTTACTGCAGTCGGTGACTGTTACCTTGGATCGCAACACATAAAGCGATAACCGTTTTTGAATAGCACTTAACAAGCTAACGGGTAATTGCATAAACAGATCGCCATTGCGTTGCCAGATGACAAAGTTTGCTAGCACTCTACCTTTGGGGGAACAGTAACTGCCATATTTCGCCGAGGTCAGATCAATCTCACGGATATCGCAACTGAGTTGACTTTGCAGGAAAGATTTTGCATCGTCCCCGGAAAACCGGATCAATCCTTGATGAGAAAGATCGCAAATAACAGCGGTTGTAGCTGTTGCTAACAGCTCCGCAGAGCAATTGCCGAAATGCACAATAGAGTTATCGTTGACAACTGCATGATAGTTCATTAAAAAGTTTTGCCATTCGGTATTCATAATCTTGTTGGTTTTCAAATGAACGAAATTATACGACAAGCGCTTTGACTAAAATCAAGCGCTGGCTCTAAAAGAATCCGTTCTATAGCAAATCACGATAGCGATCTCTCCATGATGAATTTGATAATCCGCCGCAAGCCTTCCCATTTGCTAGCAGCGATATTGATAGCCGCACATATGGCTGCTGCTATTTTGATTGGGGTACTGTCACTATCCTTGTTGATTACGAGCGTGATCATCGTCCTGATATTCATCAGCCTCGTTTACTATTTGCGCAAGGATGCCTTCCTGGTTGCTAATGATGCGGTGACTGAATTGGTTTTAACAGATAATAATCAATGCGTGGTAACAACGCGTTCAAATAAGGGGATTGCCTGCAATATTCTAAGCAACAGTTTTGTGTCGCCTTATCTGACCGTATTGATATTGCAACCGGAAGGAAATCTTTTAATCGACAGCATAACCATCTTACCGGATGGGATTGATGCGGAAACATTCAGACAACTGCGTGTGTGGTTGCGGTGGAAATGGAAACCGGATGAATGAGGAATTATTTCATTGATAATTGCAAGCGATACTCCGAATCATTGAACGCCGGTCAAAGGGTTGATGGCGTTACCATCGCGACGATTTAAGGATATTGATTAAAGGTCTCTAAAGGTATTTTAATAATCTGAATACATATTTCGATTATGAGCAAGCTCGTTAAAAGATTTTCTGCAGTGATTTTACTGCTTTGCACTCTGAGTGGCTGCGTTTCGCAAATAACCACCGACCAGAAGCCATTTATCGATGTCAAGTTGGTTGGTGTCTGGACCGGCGAATTCCTGGAGGAAGGAGGGGTACTTAAGCGTTGGACGCAAACACGTAACGCCGATGGTTCTTATACCATTGATTTTAGTTTTACCGATGCAAAAGGTGAGAGCACGTATTTTACCGAATCGGGCCGATGGTGGATCGAAAAAGGGTTGTTTCATGAAATTTCCTTACCGGACATGAAAATCCCCGATAAATATCAATACGCATTTAAACAAAAGGATTGTGTCCGCTTTGACTTAATAGAAAGTGACGGATTGGCCGAAGAACCCGGAAGTTACGTGTTTTCAGAGTGTTTGATTGCTGACTCGCCACCGGCAGTCATTAATAATACTATCTGACCGATCAGCCAACAATTCTGAAAAGCTACTAAAAAGTCTGGAGATATCCCACCACCGGATTTTCTAAGGAAACACTGATTAATTCGCCTGAGCAAGATGATATGCAAGGCGGATGGAGTGCAAGAAACGAGACATATCAATCGGATAGGCGAGTTTATGAGCACCACCCAACGCAGCAAATCGCTTGCGCAAGCAATTAATCAGCGTTTCCCTAACAATAATCGAATGGCGAGAGCAATCTCTATCAGCGCATATGCGATTCAACAAATGCGGTTTCGCGGTTGAAGTCATCCCATATATAGGCGGGTTTAACGAAAGGTGTCGTGGGAATTAAAAAAGTAGCGATATCAAAAGCACCGCTCAGTGAGCGCCCAACAGCGTTCGCAATTCCGGTTAGAAAACCTACCGTCATACCATGGACAACACCATCCCGGTTGCCCACAATAGTAATTGTTTTGGGAATTTCAGCAACACCTGTTACTGCATTGGCAAGACCGTTACCGAGCTTTTCCATAACTTTGTCGGGGTACTGCTCGGCAAGCGCAATTTGCGGCATCGTTAATGAAAGCACGGTTATAGCGATCAGGGTTTGTAGCAATTTAACCATAGTGAGTCCTTATATTTTATAGAGTTAGTAATATTAAATCTTAGCCGGGTGGAAATTTGTTTAATAGTACATGGCTAGTGATGCCGATTATTTTGTATTACCTTGTTGCGCAGTCTGTTTCAAGATCCCAACAATTCGTTCGACCTCGCGCTCAATTTGGTTTTCAGGATAATCCTGCTTTTGTAAATCAGTGCGGATTCGAAAAGCTATTTCGAGCACGAGCAAATCTGCGACATTTTTATCACCACGCTTCATCGCATCGTGAAATTCCACTTGGAAACGGCTGATTGCATCCATCATCGGACCATTATTGATTTTCAGGCTGGATAGAACCGAATCCAATTCGTATTTTAAATTTCCGGAAATAACGGGTTGAACCGTCTGAGTTGCTGATTCAGGCTGATACGATATGTATTTTGGTATCAAAACCGAGATGATGATCAATGCGACGCCCGAGCCAACTGTAGTTACGACGAATTGCCATAGCTTATATTCTTTGCCACGCAGTTGTATGGTTTTGATTCGTTTCGAACCAAGTCGTGTTTGGACAATTATTCCTACGAAAAACAAAATGGCGCCTAATGCCATAATGACGGGTACAATCGGATGCACAGTTCACTCCTAAGTTATTATTTTAGATATATTTATTTAATGTATAGACAATATTTCATTGAATCGCAAATTTTTATATTGGATTCAATGGGGTTATTTTTTTGATTATTTTAGCGCATTATCATACTGTGTTATGCGTTAGTTCAGTACAGGAAGTTATACTCCGCTATGCCTGTGCATGCCTGAATCATTTATGATTGACACGCGGAAGATTTATCGCAACGGCGGCGGTGGAGGGCTTCCAGGCGGCGGTGGCGGCGGAATAAATTCAGCAGGCGGTGACGCCGGGCTTCTGGCACGATTCAATGGCGGTTCTTCAGTGATTCTTCCTGCGATCGGTACGCGATGGCCTTTGGCGTACATGCATTGAATATAACCGATATCATAACGCTGCTGATTAACATACGCAGAACTGCTAGCAGTACCGGAACCGACCAATCCTCCGGCCAATAATCCAGCGCCGGCGCCCACGGCGGCTCCACCCCCCCCAGCAATAGCTGCTCCCGCCGCAGCACCCAGACCAGCGCCAATGGCTGCGCTTTCCAATCCGCTTGATTGCGCTGATTGCCGTGGTGAAGTACCGCCTACTTGCTCGAAAGCATAGCTGCGGCACTCGTAGTCATCCATACGAAACTGTTCAAAGCTTTTTCCGGTTCCCGGCAACGCCATGACACTTGGTCCCGATGGCAAGTGAACACAGGCAGCCAAAAAACACGGGATACAAACGATATAAAACGATTTGACTGCTTTCATAGAAAATTCCCTCTAAATATCATGGTGCAATAGGCTGAGGTGCGATCTATCGCCAGCCACCAGGACATTCGTTGATGGCGGGATAATAGCCTTTTGGATTTTGACAATAATACCAGCAGTGCGTTTTCGGTTCCGCTTTTCGCGATTTCATTTTGCTGTATGTATCACAATCAATGCTACAGGTAATTGATGCCTGGACACCGTCTTGGTATACAATACACACGAAATTTTAGGTAAAGTTTCTGACTGGTATTATTTTTGTAAGTTTCAGTACTTGCATTTTCAATTTTGACGGCTTGATGCCCCGGTTCTGATGGCGCACAAAGCAGGTCATGGCTGCTAACTGTCAACGGAAACAGTATCATAGCGATGCAAAATTTCCATCGAAGGCTAATATGGTCCGGTGATTTTATTATTATATTTTTAGGAGAAAATCAGAATGTCGCAAAAACACCCGGTTATCGCCGTTACCGGATCTTCAGGTGCAGGCACCTCAACGGTAAAAACCAGCTTTGAACACATTTTCCGTCGCGAGAAACTGAATGCGGTGGTGATTGAAGGCGATAGCTTTCATCGCTACGACCGTGAAGCGATGAAGCAAGCTGTAGCAGAATCAGAAAAAGATGGCGGGCGCCCGATCAGCCACTTTGGCCCGGAAGCCAACGAATTTGAAAAACTGGAAGCATTGTTTAAGGAATACGGTGAGAAAGGAACGGGTCAAAAGCGTTTGTACCTTCATAACGAAGAAGAAGCCGCTCCCTGGCAACAAAAACCAGGCACATTTACACCATGGTCATCCATACCACCCGGTTCCGATTTACTGTTTTACGAAGGTCTGCATGGCGGCGCCAAAAGCGATACCGCTGATGTTGCAAAATATGTCGATTTGCTCGTTGGTGTAGTGCCTATCGTCAATTTGGAGTGGATTCAAAAAATTTACCGTGATACCAATGCCCGCGGATACTCTGCTGAAGCGGTGACTCATACTATCTTGCGCCGCATGCATGATTATGTGCATTACATTACCCCGCAATTCTCCCGCACGCATATCAATTTTCAGCGGGTACCGACGGTCGACACGTCTAATCCATTTATAGCTAGAGAAATCCCGACATTGGATGAAAGCTTGGTGGTCATTCGTTTCAGATATCCTGAAATGGCCGATTTCCCTTACTTGTTAAGAATGATTCACGATTCTTTTATGTCTCGTCCGAACACAATTGTTGTTCCAGGCGGAAAAATGGGCATGGCGATTGAATTGATATTGACGCCGCTGATCATGGATATTGTAGCTAAAAGCAGAGCTTAATCGTCTTGACAACCACCCGGTTAATTCACGAATCGCGGGAAGTTGCGGTTTCAATGGAACGCGATTCTGAATTAATCAATGCGGCACAATACAGCATATTTATTTTTCAGATTAATCCTGAGATCAATCGAAATATCCGAGCTGCATGAGTTCCTTACTCGCGGATCTTAATCCACAACAATTGGAAGCGATTACCCTGCCATACCAGTCGGTCTTGGTATTGGCCGGTGCGGGTAGTGGAAAAACACGCGTGCTAACGACGCGAATTGCATATTTGATTCAATCCGGCCAGATCAGCCCTCACGGCATTCTGGCGGTGACTTTTACCAATAAAGCCGCCAAGGAAATGCTGGCGCGTATTTCCGCAATGTTGCCTATTAATCCGCGCGGGATGTGGATTGGAACGTTTCACGGCCTCTGTCACCGCATGTTGCGGACACATTTCCAGGATGCCGGACTGCCGCAAACATTCCAGATCCTTGATTCCGCCGATCAACTGGCGCTGATCAAAAGAATTCTGAGAGATTTGCAAGCTGACGATAAAAAATTCCCGCCACGGCAGGTGCAATGGTTTATCAATAATGCCAAGGAGTCCGGGCTACGGGCAGCGTATGTAACCGTTGAGGATGCTTTTTCCCGGCGCATGCTGGAATTTTATCAAGCTTACGAGCAGCAATGCCAGCGGGAGGGCGCGGTTGATTTTGCGGAATTACTGTTACGCAGCTATGAATTGCTCACGCGCCACGAACCGCTGTGCCAGCATTACCGTGCGCGGTTCCGGCATATACTGATCGATGAGTTCCAAGATACCAATCAATTGCAATACAAGTGGCTGAGACTGCTTGCCGGCGCGGAAACGGATCACGCGGCCGCGGTTTTTGCTGTCGGGGATGACGATCAAAGCATCTATGCTTTTCGCGGCGCATATAGCGGGAATATGAAAGACTTCGAACGCGATTTCGGCATTTCCACCGTAATCAAACTCGAACAAAATTACCGCTCACATGGCTACATTCTCGATGCCGCTAATGCCTTAATTGAACACAACAATGACCGTCTCGGTAAAAATCTCTGGACTAACGAAGGAAAAGGCGAACCCTTAAGGGTATACAACGCACCGAACGATTATGACGAAGCTGCTTTTATCGTCGAAGAAATCAAAGCGTTGCAAGCAGACGGCGTTGCATTATCAGAAATCGCCTTGTTGTATCGTTCCAATGCGCAATCCCGGGTGTTGGAACATAGCTTGTTCAATGCCGGAGTACCCTATCGGGTATATGGCGGGATGCGATTTTTCGATCGCCAGGAAATCAAACACGCACTGGCTTATTTACGCTTAATTGCCAATCCGGATGACGATAGCGCGTTACTGCGGGTGATCAATTTTCCGGCGCGCGGGATTGGCGCCAGGAGTTTAGAGCAGCTGCTGGATGACGCCAAAGTGCAAGGCATCAGCTTATGGCAGGCAGCTCTCAAAAAAGGTGGCGGCGAAGCGTCGATATTACAAAAACCTGCAGAAGCCTTAAAAGGCACGACGAGTTTTGTGCAAAAGATGTTATTGATGCGCCGGGACTGCGCGGCATTGCCGTTGCCGCAGATTATTGAGCACATGCTGACGCATAGCGAATTATCTGCCTATTATGCTAAAGAGCGGGAAAGTGTCGAACGATTGGAAAACTTGCACGAACTGATCAATGCCGCCGCCAGTTTTGTGCACGAAGCGGAAAATGATAGTCTCGCGGAATTTCTGGCGCATGCATCGCTGGAAGCTGGCGAGCATCAAGCGGGTAACGGTCAGAATGCTTTGCAGTTGATGACCATTCACGCCGCCAAAGGGCTGGAATTTCACAGTGTTTTTCTGAGCGGTTTGGAGGAAGGATTATTTCCTCACGAAAATAGTCTTAATGAAATCAATGGCCTTTCCGAAGAAAGGCGTCTGATGTATGTTGCCATGACCCGCGCACGCCGCCGCTTGTATTTGAGTTTTGCACAAAGCCGTTTGTTACATGGTCAAACACGCTACAACATCGCGTCGCGGTTTCTGGATGAAATACCGCAAGCGTTTTTGAAATGGCTAAAACCTCCATTGCAGCAAAATTTCAGCGCTGCTTTGAATACCGCTGGAAATTCTTCAAGAATGCCGTTTTTTCCCGGATCTCCGCGTCAATCTCCAAATAATGTAACCGGTTTGCCTTGGAAAATCGGTCAAAGTGTGCTGCACGATAAATTCGGTTCCGGCGTGATTATCAATTACGAAGGTAGCGGCAGTGATACCCGCGTACAAGTTAAATTTACACAAGTGGGTACAAAATGGCTGCTGATGTCGCTCGCAAAATTGACGGCGCTATGAATTGATTGGATGATCAGTCATTTTCTGGCAGACTGCGCGGTATGCATGCTTAATTTATCGGTCATTATTTGATTAACTGCCTGAGAATTTATCGATGGATCGCCGGACTTTTTTACGACAAAGCGGCGCAATTGCTTCCGCAGCAGTATCCACCCTGGCTTTTCCTAGCATTGCCAAAGCCTATAACCGGAAACCGACGATCAAGGTGCTTGGCACCCATGTGACATTACAGGAAACCATCCGGGTTCAGGCAGAGAAAGATCTTGGCATCAATATTCAGTTCTTCCCAGGCGGTGATGCTGAAGTATTGCTGAAAGCTGCAACCGATCCCCGCGGGTTTGATATCTATGAACAATGGTCCGACAGTATCAAAGTACTCTGGATGGCGGATGCTATTCGCCCCATCCAGATTAACAAGTTGAAATACTGGAACGAAATCAATGAACTCAGTAAAACAGGCCGGTTAACGTCATCCGCATCTATCGGGCTGGGTGATGCGCCGCATAAGATATTGTATTTTCAAGCTGACGGCAGCTTGGGATCAACACCGACGGATTCGATTAGCTTCTTGCCGTATGTGCATAATACCGATTCTTTTGGGTACAACGCCGCGATCATACCCAAAGGCATTCCCTATGAGACCGAAAGCTGGGGGTGGTTACTGGACAATCGTTATGCCGGCAAAGTCGCCATCGTGAATGCGCCCACCATCGGTATTTTCGATCTTGCGCTGGCAGTGCAGGCACAAGGGTTAATGACATTCAACGATATGGGAAATATGAGCCGCTCGGAAATCGATGCGCTTTTTGAGATTGTGATCGCAAAGAAACGGCATGGGCATTTCCGCGGTTTTTGGTCGTCCGTACCCCATTCCGTAGATTGGATGGCAAACGGCGAGGTCGTTATTGCCAGTATGTTCTCACCGGCGGTCAGCGCATTGAACGGTAGAGGCATACCCTGTATTTATGCGGCGCCCAAGGAGGGATACCGGGCTTGGCATGGGGTTATGTGCTTGTCGAGCGAAACACAGGGGGAGCGTGAAGAGGCTGCCTACGCATTTATGAATTGGTGGTTATCCGGGTGGGCAGGAGCTTTCATCGCGAGGCAAGGCTATTACATTTCCAATCCGCAACGTTCCAGAGCTTTCATGTCACGATCGGAATGGGATTATTGGTATGACGGCAAGCCTGCGGCGGAACCGTTGTTAGGGCCGGATAACAAGATTGCCGTCAGGACCGGCGACATACGAACCGGCGGCTCCTACATAAAACGATTCGAAAATGTGGCGATCTGGAACACCGTAATGGCTAACTATGAATATAGCCTGATGAAATGGAACGAATTTCTCTTGGCATGAGTTAATACTTTGATTAAATATCTCATTGACCATTTCAAGTTACGCCAACGCATTAATGCCGGTTATATTTTTGCGGGTATTCTGATTTTTTCTGTAATCTGCATCACTAATTTTACGTTTCATAAAACCACTGAAGATTTCCGCGATTTTGTTTCATTCAGCACAAAAACCCGGATTGATTTGCTACTCACTGCGCAAGTTGCTGAAATGCAGCGTCAAGCGATCATTTATGCGCATTACGGACATCTTTCCGCGGCTGATGAGGTTATCCGTCTTTACGAAATCCTGCTCGATCAGATTGATCAGGATATAGAAACTGATTTACCGGTTAGCAGACCGATTTTAAGTGAAATCAAAGTTCATTTGAAAAATTACCATGCGGCTTTTTTACAAGTGAAGCAACAACGGAACCAGCAACAACAACTGCTCAATGTGGATTTCCGTAGTGATGCGACAAAAGCCGAACGCCTGATTCAAGGACTGATCGCCCTGGAGGAAGAAAACCCGGGATTGCAATTGATATTGAAAAGTGTACTCAATCGCGTATTGCTGATTGAAAAGAATTTATTTCGCTATCTGGATTCTCTCGATTCCAGTTATGTCATAGCGGGGAAACAGAATTTTATCGATGCGCTGAGCTTTTTAAATGCGCTCGATCATGCTGAACTTACTCATTCCAAAATCGATCAGGTAAGAGATCGGCTGGATCGATATCAGCATCGCTACAATGAATCCGTGCAATTGACGCGAAGCTATCTCTACTTGATCAATGTGGTCATGGCAGCAGAAGCCTATGAAATCCTCTATCAATCAAAAAAACTGTCGGTGCTGCTGACAGATGAAATAACATTCATGGAACATGAATTCTTGGCCAATGTGAACAACTCGCTCCATATGTTGTTGATATTGGGAGTTGTTTTATTGCTATTTTTGCTATTGTTCTCTCATGTGATCAGGCAAAGCATCATCCGTCCGATCTCGCGCATCGCGATGACTTTCCGGAATTTGGCGCAGGGCGTTAACAATGCGCCCATTCCAGATTATGTCGTGCGCGACGAGATCGGCGAACTGACTGAAGCTGCTAACGCTTACCGGAATATGAATATACGGACCGAGCAATTGCTGCACGAATCGATGGAATTAACGCGTGCGCTGGAACAAAGCAACAACGATCTGGAACGCTCGAATGACGAACTGGAACAGTTTGTTCATACCGTATCACATGATTTGAAGTCGCCCCTGGTAACCAGCATGGGTTTTATCAGCATCATGCGAAAGCTTGCCGATCAGGGAAACTATCAGTCAGCCATTGAAAAGCTGGAAAAAGTGATCGCTTCGATCACACGCATGGAACAACTGATTAATGATTTATTGGATTTGAGCCGCGTAGGCCGGATCGAAACCGAGATGAATCCGATTGATTTGAATGTTTTGCTGCAGCAGTTTGCCGAGCATCAAAGCGAGGAATTAAAGAAAGCAAATTTTGATTTAATCATCCATCCGGGACTGCCGGTGATCAATGGCAATGAAAGCCGCATACTGCAGGTATTTGAAAATATACTTTCGAATGCAATTAAATATGCGCATAATGCGGAACAGAAGACACGGCTTGAAATTGGCGCGATACTGCAGGATCAGCACTGGTTAATTTTTTGCAGGGATAATGGCGAAGGAATTGACCCGGCATTTCATCAAAAAATTTTTGGCTTGTTTTACCGATTGAGTTCGCAACCGGGTGGCTCGGGAATCGGATTGGCGATTGTTAAAAAAGTCATGAGGTTGCACGGCGGTGACAGTTGGATTGAGTCCTCTCCCGGGAGCGGTGCAACATTCTGGTTGAAATTTCCAGCAGCAAAAGAATCGAGCGGGAGTCCATAATGAAAACCGAACATCGTGGCTTATTGTTGATTGAAGACAGCGATGAACATGCGGAGTTGACCAGTTTTTATATTTCCGAGCATCGTCCTGACATTACCGTGACCCGTGTTGCGGATGGCGGTGCGGCAATGGCTTATTTAGATTCGGTTCGCAATCAGCAACAACCGATGCCGTGGCTTTGCATATTGGATTTGCAGTTACCGAAATACGATGGCCATGAGATCCTTGCTGCAATTAAGACCGATGCGTTGTTGAAAATCCTCCCTGTAGTTGTTTTTACCACTTCGGCGGCTGCCAAAGATATTCGCCGTGCGCTTGAAAATCATGCCAACAGTGTGATTACAAAACCGATGGGCGCAGATCGTTATGAACACGCGATTGAATCGATTTTGAGTTATTGGGAACTCAATCAACATCATTTGGCAATTCCGCGATCGTGATACAGAGAAATATCGATACTAAGATATAAAAATAAATGACTTATAAATGATACTTAAACTGATAAATGAGGTGAATCATGCTGAAAGCGGTATTAACGGATTTGATGCAACGAATTCCTGGAAAAGCCAGCCCCGAATGGCCTGCAGGCGAACCTTTCACGCTGGCTTTTGCGCATGGCACTATGTCGGTTGAAGTTTACGCTCCGAAAGAGACCGATATCCAGACGCCGCATGATCAAGATGAATTGTATTTTATTCATTCCGGTCATGGTGAAATCGTGGTTGCCGGTGAACGTCAGGCATTTGAACCGGGAATGGTTTTTTTTGTGGCGGCGCATGTAGAACATCGCTTTGAGAATTTCTCAGCGGATTTTGTCACTTGGGTTGTGTTTTGGGGCTCCAAAGGTGGTGAATAACTTTAAGAATATATTATAAGTAGATATTTATGTTGAAGTTATATGGTTATAAAAAGTGCGATACTTGCCGCAGAGCCGAACAATTTCTGCAGCAGGCCGGTGTTAAGTACCAATTTATCGATATCACGGAAAATCCCCCGGATGCCGCTGAGCTTGCTGCGATAGCCCGGCATGCGAATGTCGGCATTAACAAACTTTTCAATACCAGCGGAATACAGTATCGTGAGTTAAACATCAAGGACCGATTGCCTGCACTATCCGATCAGCAAAAGATCGATTTGCTGGCAAGTAATGGCCGCTTGATCAAAAGACCGCTAATAACGGATGGGTGCCGTGCCACTGTGGGTTTTTCAACAGAACTGTTTACTGAGATCTGGCGGTGAGGTGGTGATGCAATCTTTGTTGCTTTCTCACCGACTTGAAGCTCACGCATAAGCATCGCTTTCACTGCGGTTACTCATCACGCTTGCGCTTTGGTCTTCATGCTTGTACTCTTCTAGCAAAGCAGGCTAATCAGTAATCAACCGGATTCGGCAGGAGGTGAAATTGAATGATCAGCGTTTCTTAGTGCGGAAAGCCGCGGTACTTGGAGCTGGCGTAATGGGTGCGCAAATCGCAGCACACTTGGTGAATGCGAATATCGAAACACTATTGTTCGAGTTGCCAGGCGAGGCGGACAACCCTAACAGCAATGTGATCAAGGCCGTCGATAAACTCAGAAAGCAAGAGCCTGCGCCATTATCCGTTAAATCTAAAGCATCCTGTATTCAACCGGCGAACTATGATCAGCATCTCGAATTGCTGAGAGATTGCGATCTGGTCATTGAAGCGATTGCAGAACGCATGGACTGGAAACGCGATTTGTATGTGAAAATTGCACCTTTTCTGGGTGAACGCACCGTGTTCGCCAGCAACACTTCGGGATTGTCGATCAATCAACTCGCTGAAGCATTTCCGGAAGCTTTGCGTCACCGGTTTTGCGGCATTCATTTTTTCAATCCGCCGCGCTACATGCATTTGGTTGAGTTGATACCTTGTCAAACCAGCGATACAGCGATGCTGGATCATTTGGAAGAATTTCTTGTAACTTTTCTCGGTAAGGGAGTAATTCGGGCAAAAGATACACCGAATTTCATCGCGAACCGCATTGGCGTATTTTCATTACTGGCGACGATGCATCACGGTCGCTCATTCAATCTCGGCTTTGATCAGGTTGACGCCCTGACCGGCACATTGATCGGCCGACCCAAAAGCGCGACTTTCCGTACCGCGGACGTCGTGGGGTTGGATACTTTGGCGCATGTCATCAACACCATGCGCGATACCTTGCCGGATGATCCTTGGCATCGCTATTTCGAGGTTCCGGATTGGCTGCAAGGATTGATTGAAGTAGGGGCGCTTGGGGAAAAAGTGAAGCACGGCGTCTATCAAAAAATCAAAAATGAAATTCATGTTTTGGATCGGCACACTCGAGAATACCGGTTGTCGGGCGTTGAGGTCGACGAAGATCTCAAACGTTTGCTGAAATATAGTTCTCCTGTTGAAAAATTTGCTGCATTACGCAACAGTTCCCAACCGCAAGCGCAATTTTTGTGGTCGATATTCCGCGATTTATTTCATTACTGTGCGATACAACTCGAAACAATCGCCGACAATGCGCGTGATCTCGATCTAGCGATGCGCTGGGGTTTTGGCTGGAACCAGGGGCCCTTTGAAATTTGGCAGACTGCGGGATGGAAACAAATAGCCGATTGGATACAGGAAGATATTGATGCTGGCAAAAGCATGGCACAAACGCCATTACCTTCCTGGGTGCTGACAATCGCCAATGATACCCCGCCAGCAGTGCATTCCCCAATAGGATCATTCGCCCCCGCCGCCGGTCAATTCCATGCACGGTCACAATTACCCGTTTACCGGCGCCAGCTTTTCCCTGATCGATTAACCGGTGAAGCTGCAACGTATGGCGAAACCATATTTGAAACCGGCGCGGTGAGGTTATGGCACACCGGCGATAAAATCGCCGTGCTTAGCTTTAAAAGTAAAATGCATACGATCGGCATTGATGTACTGGAAGGTATTCAACAGGCGATCAAAGAAGCCGAGCAAAACTGGCAAGCCTTGGTGATTTGGCAGACGGAGCCGCCTTTTTCCGCCGGTGCGAATTTGCAAAAAGCCACGGAAAAACCTAAACCTGAGGTGCAGCAAGGCAATGCTCAGCCAACGCCGCCTCAACCGCCAACAGCATTCCAAATGCTATTGAAAAAATTAAGAAAAACAACGCAAGCCGCGGTGCTTCAGGTTGCTCGCGAATTGGATCTTGCTGATGCCTTAATGGCCAAGAAATTGGCGGAAGTGGAATCGATGATTCAGCAATTTCAACGAACTTCGCAAAGGTTACGTTATTCGATGATTCCGACGGTCGCGGCTGTCGATGGTTTGGCGCTGGGTGGTGGCTGCGAATTTGTCATGCATTGTGATCGCACAGTCGCCACCATGGAAAGCTATATTGGATTGGTGGAAACCGGTGTCGGGTTGTTACCGGCAGGCGGCGGTTGCAAAGAACTAGCCATGCGGGCTGCGCAAAGCGCCAGGGATGGCGATCCATTCCCTCATTTGAAATACTATTTCCAAACGGTTGCAATGGCGGAACTGGCAAAAAGCGCGGAGCAAGCCAAAGAACTCGGTTACTTACGGCAGGCTGATACTGTGGTGATGCACCGATTCGAGTTGCTGCATGCCGCTAAGGCGCAGGCATTAGCCTTGGTGGAAGCCGGTTATCGCCCCACATTGCCGATGCGCGAAATACCGGTTGCTGGCAATACCGGCATTGCAACCATTCAAAGTCAATTGATTAACATGCGCGAAGGCGGATTTATTTCCGAGCATGACAATCTGATTGCAAATAAAGTCGCTTACGTAATGTGCGGCGGCGATCTGACACCCGGCAGCCTGGTTGATGAAGACTGGTTCCTGGAGCTGGAGCGTACCGCTTTCATGGAATTGCTGGCTACTGAAAAAACCCAAGCACGAATCGAATACACGCTTAAAACCGGCAAACCGCTGAGAAACTGATATTACGATTCACGGAGATCCTATGACAAAGCAAACTCAAGAAGCTTACATTGTAGCTGCCGCGCGTACGCCGGTTGGCAAAGCCCCGCGCGGTATGTTTAAAAACGTGCGGCCTGACGACATGCTGGTGCATGTATTGCGGACAGTAATGAAACAATGCGAAGGACTGGATCCCGCCGCGATTGATGATGTGATAGTCGGTTGCGCCATGCCGGAAGCGGAGCAGGGTATCAATGTCGCCCGTGTGGCTTTGCTGCTGGCAGGTTTACCGAATAGCGTCGCCGGCATGACAGTCAATCGTTTCTGCGCGTCCGGCTTGCAATCCGTAGCGTTGGCAGCTGATCGTATCCGCCTGGGCGAAGCAGATGTCATGATTGCCGGAGGAACCGAAAGTATGAGTATGGTACCGATGATGGGTAATAAAGTCGCGATGAATCCAGTGATGTTTCAACACGAAGAAAATGTCGCGATTGCCTATGGCATGGGAATGACGGCTGAAAAAGTCGCTGAGCAGTGGAAAGTATCACGGGAAGATCAGGACGAATTTGCGTTAACCAGTCATCAACGAGCGATCAAGGCAACCGCAAATGGAGAATTCAACGATGAAATTGCACCGTATACCGTCGATGAAAAGCGCCCTGATCTGATGACACATACTATACGGGAAGAAATCGCTGTCAAAGATACTGACGAAGGGCCACGAGCGGATACCAGTTTGGAGGCGCTTGCAAAATTGCGCCCGGTTTTTGCCGCGAAAGGTTCTGTAACTGCTGGAAATAGCTCACAAATGTCGGATGGCGCGGGTGCAGTGGTGCTAATGAGCGAAGCAGCTTTGAAACGTTTCAACCTAGCACCGCTTGGACGCTTCGTGGGGTTCTCGGTGGCCGGCGTGCCGCCGGAAATTATGGGCGTTGGTCCTATTAAAGCGATTCCAAAGGTATTGCAACAAACTGGTATCAAGCAGGATGACTTGGATTGGATTGAATTAAACGAAGCGTTTGCTGCGCAAAGTCTTGCCGTCATCCGCGATTTGAATTTGGATCGCAATAAAGTGAATCCGCTCGGTGGCGCCATTGCACTCGGTCATCCGTTGGGAGCTACCGGTTCTATCCGGGTGGCAACCTTATTGCACGGTCTCCGGCGTCATCACAAAAAGTACGGTATGGTTACCATGTGCATCGGCAGCGGTATGGGAGCTGCCGGTATTTTTGAAGCTTTATAATCGGCTATATACTGCAAGTGTGTATTGAATTCAGTTGATTGTTGTGTTGCTTGATGTTGCTCACGGTGTTTATTGCTGCAATAAAAATGTTCTTTGTCAGTAATCGCTTCGTGGCGTGGGATGCGCAGATGGCACTGCGCGCATTCCACTAGTTCATCCAATTCGTTTAGCGTAGTCTCAACGGAAGCTGCTGTTTCCGTTTTTTTGTGATTGTCATTCGAGCTTGATTCGTCATCGCTGTTACTCCAATTGGCTTTTTGAAAATCCGGTTGATTATTCGTATTTTTAAAGCGAATAGGTTCTTTTAGAAAAATATCTTTGTAACTCACATAAATCGATGCAAAAATTGTAGGAATCAATACAACCAGCCCAACCCCATACGGCATGACGCTGATAATGGTCAAAATGATAAGAACGATGCCATAAATTTGAAATGGAATAATATTTTTCAAACAGGCAAAAAAACTCTTTTGCATTGCAGGAATCGGTTCAATATCATGAAAAACCACCAACAACGGGGAAAACCAGGAAGCCATCATTAATGGAATGGAGAGCGTCAAGGCTAGCAGTATTGATGTCAGGAAACTACTCATAACTCCCATCAATTGGGTTTCGTCAACTCTTTTGCCATATAGCATCATGTCGGTCATCTGAGATCCGCCGATGAGCATGACCAAACCGAGAATCAATACTTGTCCAATGAGATAGATACCCCCGATGGTAATTAATGGCGCTGCATTACGCTTAAATGCCGCAAACAGGTGCGCAATTTCAAGCGTCTTACCTTGTTCCATGTCTTTGCAACCCATCATGATTCCGGCAAGAAAAACTGGTGAAATCAACGTGAAAATGAATTGCCCCAGCATCGGTATCAGCGCAATCGTCATGGCAACCAGCATGAGCGTAAAGCACACAAATACCCAAGCAAGCGGTGCTTTAGCAAAAAGATAGAAGCCGCTTAAAATCCATTGCAGCCCTTGTTTTGCGTTGACTTGGTGAATTTCCATGGATGTGTCTCCAGTTAAATTGCAATGATCAGAATGAATATGAGCAGCTACACCCAAAGCTGCTGTAGTTTCTCGGTATTAGCGATATGGTTTTGTAAGATATCGCGGAAATGTGTTGGATCTTTGGCGTGCGTTAATTCCCCCGCGCGTGGCAAATAATAATCATAAAGCCGTGAAATCCAGAACCGCAACGCACCCGCGCGCAGCATTGCGGGCCAGGATGTGTGCTCTGATGCTGTGAGCGGACGGATAGCGTGATAGGCTTTCATCAGCGGCAGCGTGCGTTGCTCATCCAACACTTTGTCTTCGGTCATGCACCAATCGTTGACGGTAATCGCTAAGTCGTACAAGAAAATATCGTTACAGGCAAAGTAGAAATCAATCACTCCACCGATATGATGATCGATAAACAAGATATTATCGCGAAACAGATCCGCATGAATGACACCGCCCGGTAACAGATTGACTGGCATTTTGCGGTGAAAATCCAACTCACTGGCTAACAAAGATTGATCGGTAGCGGATAAGAACGGCGCAACTTCCGGCGCTCTTGCTTGCCGCCAGCTGGGTCCGCGCGGGTTGTTCATGTGGCCGGTATATGATTGCCCCGTGATATGCATGTTTGCCAGCATGGCGCCAACTTCGGCGCATTGTGCATCGGTTGGCGATAGCACGGATTGTCCGGGTAAACACGTAACAATCGTAGCGGGTTTGCCATTCAATTCACCGAGCAATCTCTGATCCAATCTGGGAATCGGAGCAGGGCACGGGATACCGTGTCGCGCTAAATGTGCCATTAAATTCAGATAATAAGGTAATTCTGCACTGGTTAATTTTTCAAAAAGCGTTAATACGTATTTACCCTCCGTTGTCGTCACGAAGTAGTTGGTATTTTCGATACCGGATGATATGCCTTGTAAATGCACCAGCTGACCGAGCGAGTAATCTTTTAACCAGACTGCAAGTTGGCTATCCGTGACAGGGGTAAAAACAGACATGAATTAGTCGAGTAAAAAAGCGAAGCGATAGAATGAAATCATTTAATACAATTGATTGCTGAATTGTTCTCAACTAGAACTTTAATATCTGCCACATCGGTGGGCTGACATCAATACCCGCCTCGCCGGGATGATTGTGATAGTCTCGCGCGGTATTTTTTTTCAGGTAATACGGTGGGCCTATGCGCGGTATGACTTTAATCATTAGCAACTCTCCATTGACACGATGCTCTTCAATAATATCCTCTCCGCGCTTAATGATGGTCACTTGTGTTTCCAGTTCGGGATCCGCTTGAATATCCGGTAGATGCGGTGGCGGATCTGCCAATTCCGCCGGCAATTCCGGCGGTTCGGGTAAGGGAATTAAGTTTTCCGGATGTGACGGTTTTTTTGCTTGCTTGGGCTGTTCAGACTGCGCCATGACGGGCGTTACAATGCTAAGCAGCAGGATTAGAGTAAGTCGATGCAGGTGCATGTCGGTTGCCGGTAAGTCCAGATATACCGGGTATTTTACCTAAAATTGTTCACCTAAGTTATAAATTGAGCTGAATTTCTTTTTCTGCGGCTGTCAGTTCGAATCCGCTGGTTTCGTAATACTGAAAGATTGCTTTGACTACTTGTTTGGGTTCATCAATCACTTGAATTAAATTCATATCGTCGACCGAAATGAAGCCTTCAGCAATCAATGCTTTTTTAAACCAATCCAGCAATCCGTGCCAAAAATCCGAATATACGAGGATAATCGGCATTTTGCGGGTTTTTCCGGTTTGAACAAGCGTCAATGCTTCCATTAATTCGTCCAAGGTGCCAAAGCCTCCGGGAAGAACAACATAGGCAGTCGCAAATTTGACAAACATATATTTACGCGCAAAAAAGTGCCGGAAAGTTTGACTGATATCTTGGTAGGGATTGCGGTGCTGTTCGTGCGGTAACTGGATATTGAGACCAATACTGGGAGATTTTCCATAAAATGCGCCTTTATTGGCAGCTTCCATGATTCCGGGACCACCGCCTGAAATCACCGCAAATCCGGCATCGGAAAGTTGCTTTGCAATTTGCTCGGCTAATTGATAGTGCGGGTTGTCGGGTCGAGTCCGGGCGCTGCCGAAAATGCTAACTGCCGGTTGAATCGTATCGAGACGCTCTGTGCCTTCGACAAATTCTGCCATAATCCCGAACAATCGCCAGGATTCTTTGGCCGACCAGGGTTTCTCAACGGACATTTGGGTATTCAATTTATCTTGTAGGCTCATAGGAAATTTAGAAGAATGAAAACATTGCTGTTGGTAGACGGTTCATCGTATCTGTATCGCGCATTTCATGCGTTGCCGGATTTGCGTAATCGTCATAATGAACCGACCGGGGCCATTCATGGCGTGCTCAATATGCTGCGGCGCTTGCACAAAGACTATCATGCGGATTATAGCGCGTGTGTATTTGATGCAAAAGGCAAAACCTTCCGCGACGAGCTTTATCCCGAATATAAAGCGCATCGGCCAACCATGCCACATGATTTAGCGGTTCAGATCGAACCGTTGCACGCGTGCATTCGTGCAATGGGTTGGCCGATACTGATCATTGATGGCGTGGAGGCAGATGACGTCATTGGCACCTTGGCACGGCACGCGGTGGAAGCAAACATGCGTTGCATTATTTCAACCGGGGACAAAGATATCGCGCAATTGGTCAATCCCCAGGTTACATTAGTAAATACGATGAACAATGAAGTTCTGGACGAGGCCAACGTGCTGGCAAAATTCGGCGTCCCTCCCGAGCGTATTCTGGATTATTTGATGCTGGTAGGCGATGCCTCCGATAATGTTCCTGGTGTACCAAAAGTGGGGCCTAAAACGGCGGTTAAGTGGCTGGTGCAATATGGGTCGTTAGCGAATTTAATTGCACATGCTGATGAGATCAAAGGAGTGATCGGGGAGAATTTACGCAAAACACTGGATTGGTTTGACACGGCTCGCCAATTAATCACCATCAAATGCGACGTGGAATTGCCGGTTAAAATATCCGAGCTTGCGCCGCAACCCCCAGATACCGAAGCGTTGATCCGGTTATATGAAAAATTGGATATGAAAGCTTCGTTGCGGGAATTGCAACAACAAAGCGGCTCTCATCAAACAAATTCGATTGATTCCAACCATCATTCCAGCGCATTAATAGTCAATGCTAATGGTGATCCTGCGTCGGCGAATTCGAGTAACTGTAACTATCAAACAATTTTATCGGAAACGGACTTTGAAACGTGGCTTAAGCGGCTGGAAGCCGCTTCTCTGGTTGCTCTGGATACCGAAACAACCAGCCTTGATCCGATGCAGGCAAAGCTTGTCGGCATTTCGTTTTCGACGGAAACACACCATGCAGGATATCTGCCGCTAATGCATAACTATGCGGGTGTGCCGGTACAAATACCATTGGATTTTGCGTTGCAGAAACTGAAACCTTGGCTGGAAAGCGATTCTCAGGCCAAACTAGGACAGAATATCAAATATGATAAGCATATTTTTGCAAATCATGGCATCGAATTGAAAGGAATTGCGCACGATACGTTATTGCAATCGTATGTCCTGGAGTCGCACCAACCACATAATATGGATAACCTGGCTATGCGACATCTTGATCTTAAAACAATCAGTTACGATGATGTGACAGGAAAAGGTGTCAATCGCATCGGATTCGATCAAGTCGCTATCGAAAATGCGACACAATATGCCGGCGAAGACGCGGATATTACGCTGCGATTACACCAAACGTTATACCCCACTATCGCACAGGATGATCGACTAAGCGGTATCTATCACAACATCGAAATGCCCATACTGGAGGTGTTGTTTGAGATTGAACGTAATGGCGTATTACTTGATTACCGGTTATTGCAAAAGCAAAGTCATGAATTAGGCGAGAAACTCCATGCATTGGAAATACAAGCGCATGCGTTGACCGAATTGCCTTTTAACCTGAATTCTCCAAAGCAAATTCAGGATGTTTTATTTAACCGGTTGAAGTTGCCGGTTATCAAAAAAACGCCGACCGGCGTACCTTCTACTGATGAAGATGTGCTGCAACAACTGGCGCTCGACTATCCATTGCCAAAATTGCTGCTTAACTATCGCAGTCTTGCCAAATTGAAATCCACTTATACCGATAAATTGCCATTAATGAAAAATCCGGTCACTGGCCGGGTGCATACCAATTATGCACAGGCCGTCGCGGTGACGGGTCGCTTGGCAAGCTCGGATCCGAATTTGCAGAATATTCCGGTTAGGACAGCGGAAGGTCGCAGGATTCGTGAAGCGTTTATAGCTCCAGTTGGTTACAAAATCATTTCCGCTGACTATTCCCAAATCGAATTGCGGATAATGGCGCATATTTCGCAAGACAAAGGCTTACTGAAAGCATTTGCTGCAGGCGAAGACATACACAAAGCAACCGCTGCTGAAGTATTGGGAATATTGCCGGAACAAGTCGATCAGGAGCAACGCCGATATGCGAAAGTCATTAACTTTGGCCTCATTTACGGCATGTCGGAATTTGGATTGGCCGCGCAACTCGGAGTTGAACGTGGTGTGGCTCGAGCTTACATGGAACGTTACTTTGCCCGGTATCCTGCCGTAGAACAATACATGCAACAAACCCGGGAAAAGGCAAGAAAATATGGTTATGTTGAGACGGTATTAGGTCGCCGGTTGTGGTTACCGGAAATCAATCATGCTAACGGAAATCGCCGGCAAAGCGCGGAACGGGCCGCTATCAATGCGCCGATGCAAGGAACAGCGGCTGATATTATCAAGCTTGCAATGATCGCAGTGCACAACTGGCTAGCTCAGCATAATCTGCGTAGTAAGCTTATCATGCAAGTTCATGATGAATTGGTATTCGAGGTACCCGACGAAGAAGTCGAGTTGATACAAAAGATGCTACCGGAGCTGATGGGCGATGTATTGACCCTGACTGTGCCTTTACGCATCGAAGTAGGGGTAGGCGACAACTGGGAACAGGCACATTGATGTGACAATCAGGTTGTGCCTAGTTCTAAGGAAATGCTGATTAATTGACGATACGAGCGAATCACTTCGTTGCGCGGTACTCGCTCCCTCGCCTATCTTGTTGATATGTCTCGGTTGCTGTGTGCCGTGCGCCTCGCACTTCATCTCGTTCGCCGAATTAATCAGTGCTTCCCTAACATTCCCAGATTATTCGCGCGTCTCAATTTGAATCAGCGGCTCTGCTGCTGTTTCGAGGGTGGGCTTGGCTTTTTTTCTCGGTCGTTTAGGAACTACGATTTCTTCAGAAATAATCTCTACTTTTTCAGGTGGAGTTTCGATCATGACAAGCCCGGTTCCAGAAAGGTCCGGCAGCGTTTTACGAGCAACCGGAGCCGCTATAGCTTCTTCAATCGCTTTTGGGACAAGCCGAACCGGAGTAGCGGCAGAAGCTTCAGCGTTTGATTCTTTTCGAACTTTGAAGGATTGAGCTTCTTTTGTCTCAATGGGCAGTGTTTCTTCATTGTCAATGCGCGCAATTTCGATTACAGAATCGACAGCAGGAATTCGGTTACTGGCTAAATTAACCAAATCGTCATTCTCGGAAGTCTTGTTGGTATTTTCCAATTGATCGCGGGGTTTTGCATTCCGGTGCCGTCGTCCGCGTTTGCGATCACCAGATTTAACATTGATATTGTCTGTATCTTCAACTGGTTTTTCAGTTATCAAGTTATCTGCTGGGATATCCTCGGTGCGAGCTCCGTTTCGTTGCCGAGCTGATCTGCGCTGTCCTTTCTGCAGTTCCATGGTATCGTCAGCATTTTCATGCGCTATCACTGTGACATCCGCATTAATCGGATTAGCTTCAGGGTCGGTCGATTCATTTTGCTTGGATTGCCTCGCCCCCGAAGCATCTTTATTGCGATCATTGCGCATGCGCCCGCCGCGGCGGCCTCGTGAACGTCCGCGTTCTGATGAGGCTCTCGGTTTGTCAATTTCAGTCGCTGGTTTTTCTTCTAAATTAACCCTTGTTTCTTCAATATTTGCGGGTTTGAACCAGCTAAAGAATTTATCTAAAAGCGATGTGTCACGCGACCTTTCTTCTCTAATGGGGGCGGGTTGTGCAGGTGTTATACCCTGAACAGCTGCTTGCGGCCGTGCAGGTTTGGTTTTCTGTTCAATTGCAATTGTTTGATTTTCATCCGCATTCCTCTCTACCATCCTGTAGCTGGCAACGGATTCGGTTGCTTTAACATCTTCGTGACGAATACGGGTTACTGTGTAATTGGGAGTCTCAATATGAATATTGGGTATCAAGACAATATTGATTTTTTGTCTTACTTCAATATCGTATATTTCCGGACGCTTTTCATTGAGCAGATAGGTAGCTACATCAACCGGTAACTGTACATGCAGCGCATAGGTGTTCTCTTTCATCGCTTCTTCTTGAATGATTCTGAGTACATGCAATGCGGATGAGTCGGTGCCACGAATAAAACCGGTTCCTTGGCAGCGTGGACACGGAATATAATTGCTTTCTCCTAACGACGGGCGAAGCCGCTGGCGAGAAAGTTCCAGCAACCCGAAACGGGAGATCTTGCCCACCTGGATGCGCGCACGGTCTTGACGTAACGCTTCATGTAATCGAGCTTCAACTTCCCTTTGATTTCGTTGTACATCCATATCAATGAAGTCGATTACGATCAACCCGCCTAAATCGCGTAACCGCAATTGCCGGGCAATTTCATCGGCTGCTTCTAGATTGGTGTTAAGTGCGGTGTGTTCAATGTCTAAACCGCGAATTGCGCGCGCTGAATTAACGTCAACGGATACCAACGCTTCAGTATGATCGATAACGATTGACCCGCCTGACGGAAGCGGCACTTGCCTGGAATAAGCGGTTTCAATCTGATGTTCGATCTGAAAACGTGAGAACAACGGCACATCATCATGATAGAACTTCAACCGATCAACATTTGCCGGCATCACATGTGCCATGAATTGACTAGCTTGTTCGAAAATATCGCGGCTATCAATCAAGATTTCACCGATTTCCTGATTGAAGTAATCACGAATGGCGCGGATTACCAAGCTGCTTTCCTGATAAATCAGGAAAACGCCATCCTGACTATTGGCTGCTTCTTCAATCGCATACCAAAGTTGTGTCAAATAATTCAGATCCCATTGAAGCTCTTCTGTGCTCCGGCCAATACCTGCGGTTCGCGCGATGATACTCATGCCATCTGGTACTTCAAGCTGAGCAATCACTTCGCGCAGGTCATTACGCTCGTCGCCGGTAATGCGCCGGGATACACCACCGCTATTCGGATTATTCGGGATCAACACCAGATAACGGCCAGCAAGTGAGATATACGTGGTGAGCGCCGCACCTTTATTGCCACGCTCATCTTTATCAACTTGAACGATTAATTCTTGCCCTTCTTTCAAAAGATCTTGCATACGACCGGTTGCAGTGCCATTTTCAGCAAAACAGGAGTTAGCAATTTCCTTGAAAGGTAAGAAGCCATGACGTTCACAGCCATAATCTACAAACGCAGCTTCCAGACTTGGTTCGATTCGCGTAATTACAGCTTTGTAAATATTGCTCTTGCGTTG
The DNA here is from genome assembly GCF_054188085.1 of Nitrosomonas limosa. Classification (NCBI taxonomy): domain Bacteria; kingdom Pseudomonadati; phylum Pseudomonadota; class Betaproteobacteria; order Nitrosomonadales; family Nitrosomonadaceae; genus Nitrosomonas; species Nitrosomonas limosa. Next base: position 532,016 of record NZ_CM135180.1, read on the forward strand.
TTCCTTACTGACAGATTCTATATCTAAGTCAACGAGTTGCTGACCATTCACAATTGCAACCCGCAATTCTTCCGGCTGAGTTGCATTAAATAACATTCTTTTCATTTCCAAACCTTACGTGTTCATTTTATTAATTTCCTGATCCCAATTGGATGGGATAGATTTTTTGGTGTACGCGGTTGTGATGACGAGGTCTGGTCTTAATATTTTTATAATAACTTATATTTATCAATTATGTATTTCTTTTTATTAATGTATTTTAGTATCTAAGAGGCGTGCTGCAATTTTAATTAGCTCTGGACATCGGCTATCTTTTCTGATCTTACCGAAAGGTCACGATTAAGGTAACAGATTTTACATAAAGTTCCAAATACAACCTGGTTTTTCTGTAATATTTATGGATTTATTGCTATGTATCTATAAAAAACCAAATTAATCTAGATAAAATTAGTAAAATCTTCAGTAGATAGATTTTTACTCCAGTGTGCTAATTTTCACAGAAAGGAGGCTAAAAAGAAATAAAAAATTTGTCCCGACTTTGCTAATTAATTTTCTAATCATTTTGAACAATCATCGTACGGCAATATTGAATCACAGTCATTCATTCACATCGGTCTGCAAAGAATATATTGAAGAATCAGGAAATGATCAGCGGATTGACAATTTCCTGTTCAAACGGTTAAAAAATATTCCGAAGAGTCATGTTTATCAACTGCTTAGAAGCGGTCAAATTCGCGTCAACGGAAAAAGAATCACCGCCAAATATCGCCTGCAACTGGGCGATCTCTTGCGCATTCCGCCAATAAGCATTGCTGCCAATCAGAGTGTTCTAGCGCCTGCGACTATCAAGCCTGTCAAAAAATTTTCATTTTCCATTTTGTACGAAGATGATGTAATGATGGCTATTAATAAACCCAGCGGTATGGCAGTTCACGGTGGAAGCGGTGTCAGTTCAGGTGTAATCGAGCAGTTAAGAATGCAAAATCCATCCTGGAAATTTTTGGAACTCGTGCATCGGTTGGATCGAGAAACTTCCGGTGTGTTATTGGTCGCAAAAAAAAGAATTGCACTGGTCGAACTTCATCGGCAAATCCGCGAAGGATTGATGAATAAGCATTATTTGGCGATGGTCAAAGGCCAATGGCGCAATAGCAAGCAGCATGTCAAGCTGGCACTCACCAAATATGTGACCGCGAATGGCGAACGGCGCGTGTCCATAGCGTCACTGGGGCAATCAGACAGTAAGCCGGCGCATACGATATTCACGTTGCATGACCGATGGGAATCGTTCAGTTTAGTGAATGCTGAAATTAAAACCGGGCGCACCCATCAAATACGGGTACATTTGGCGCATCTCGGTTTTCCCATTCTTGGTGATGATAAATATGGAGATTTTGAGATTAATAAACAACTGAGCAAAGCAAGTGGGCCGCATAAACTTGCGCGCATGTTTCTGCATGCAATCTTACTGCAAATAACGCACCCGGTTACAGGAATTACTATGAGATTACAGGCACCGTTGCCTGAAGATTTGCAAAAATTTGTCGAGTGCCTAGGTTCGCCGGAGACTACCAGTTGCAAGTAATCAACACGAGAATCAACAATTTTGATAGATCATTCGGATCAATCCGGCTTAACAGCAACTTTTTCGGCATTGAGCATGGTTTGTAATACCTCCCAGACATTTTCTACAATCTTGGCTTGCGCCATTTCATTTGGATGAATTCCATCCGGTTGAAAAAAATCGTGTTTTTCACCAAAACCGGCTAGCATGAACGGTATTAATTTAATTTGATAGTTTTCAGCTAATTGCTGGAAAATAGCTTGGAACTTTTGTGCATAGGTGACACCATAGTTGGGTGGCAACTGCATACCGACAAGCAATACCGAAGCATTGGCTTGTAAACATTTCTCAATGATAGTTGCCAGATTGCCATAAATAGATTTAATGGTTGCGCCGCGCAATCCATCGTTGGCTCCCAACTCGAGGATCACAATCTCGGGTCGATGAGTCTCAAGCGCCTTCACAATCCGATTGCGACCACCCAACGATGTTTCGCCGCTGACACTGGCATTGATAATTTGATAATTTGCATGTTGCGATTGCAGCCGTTGCGATAATAGATTAACCCAACCGGCTTCTACCGGTATACCATAACCGGTTGACAGGCTATCGCCAAAAACCATGACTGTTTTGTTGGCTGCCGCTGCAGGTGCGGCAATCAAGATAACGATAAATAGAATCAACAGGAAATTTTTTTTCATGTTAGTGGATGATAAAAATAAACAATATGTTATTCGTACAGATGCGCTTACTAAACAAGTAACAACCGGTGAACAGCAACTGACCATTTTGCACGATATCAATCTGCAAATCGCAGCCGGTGAAGCCGTAGCCATTATAGGCGCATCCGGATCCGGCAAATCGACTTTGTTAGGTTTGCTGGCGGGATTGGATTTGCCGACATCCGGGAAAGTTCATCTGGACTCGGTCGATATCTTCACACTGGATGAAGACGACCGGGCCGCTCTGCGCGGTAAAGTGATGGGGTTTGTGTTTCAATCGTTTCAACTGTTACCGGCGTTAACCGCATTGGAAAATGTCATGTTACCGCTGGAATTGGCGCGCATCCGTGATGCCGAGACACCGGCAAAACGCTTGCTGGAACGCGTTGGACTGGGACAGCGCTTAACTCATTATCCTAAGCAATTATCCGGAGGGGAACAACAACGAGTGGCGATTGCAAGGGCTTTTGCTACCAGCCCCCGATTATTGTTGGCAGACGAGCCGACTGGCAATCTGGATTCGGCGACGGGTACTCAAATCATTGAATTAATGTTCGAACTCAATCGTGAACATGGCACGACTTTAGTTTTAGTCACTCACGATGAAGCTTTGTCACGACGATGCTCGCGTCAGATCCGGTTAGCCGATGGTCGGGTGATTCACTGATGAACAATCGGCACTGCCATCATCACTACTCAAGTAATCAGCATAGCCATGTTTCAATTTAAATTACCACTACAAATGATGCGCCGGGATTGGCGTGCGGGCGAACTGAATGTGCTGTTATTGGCGTTGATCATCGCGGTAAGCGGTATGGTTACCGTCGGTTTTTTCGCGGAACGGGTTGAATTGGCTCTTGCCCGTGAAAGTAATCAGCTTTTGGGAGCGGATTTACTGCTTATTTCCAGTCAACCGATACCCGAACATTTCACCGAGGAAGCCGATCGATTGGGGCTTCAGGTTTCCTCGCTCATCAAATTTCCGAGCATGATATCCAATGGTGAAGGTAATTTACTGACGCAAATAAAGGCAGTCAATAATGGATATCCATTGCGCGGGCGCGTCTATTTATCCAGTCGATTACCCAGCGGCTCCACGTCACATCCGCAATTGCAAGCTGCTGATGGAATTCCGCCGCGGGGTACGATTTGGATCGATGAAAAAGTCATGACGCAACTTGAGCTGCGGGGCGGAGATGTAGTCGATGTCGGTGATGTGCAGTTGATCGTAACCGAATTGATTGTGCGAGAGCCGGATCATTCGGTTGGGTTTATCAATATGGGTGCGCGTGCCATGATTAACGCCGGTGATCTGGAAGCGACCGGCTTGATCCAGGAAGGCAGCCGTGTTTCTTACCAATTGCTGGTGGCTGGTGATATTGATTCTGTTCAGCAATTTCGGGATTTGGCAAAAAAACGGTTGACCAATTTCCAGCGATTGGAAGGTATTCGCGATGCACGCCCTGAAATTAAAGCGGCCTTGCAGCGTGCAGAAAAATTTCTTAATTTGACCGCGCTTGCCAGTGTAGTACTGGCTGCTGCAGCGATTGCATTGGCGGTACGCCGTTTTACCCAGCGGCATCTCGATGGTTGTGCCGTAATGCGCAGCTTGGGTGCCAGTCAAAATCAATTGCTTTTCTTATATCTGGTTTACTTCATCGGATTGGGTCTAATCGCCAGTACTATCGGTTGCTTCATCGGTTTTGCCGGGCAACAAGCACTCACGCTGTGGTTAACTGGAATTGTCGAAACCGATTTGCCCTGGGCAGGCATGATGCCGGTGCTGCAAGGTCTGCTGATCGGATTGGTCTTGCTGTTAGGTTTCGCCCTGCCTCCGGTGCTGAATTTGCGTAGTGTTCCGGCATTGCGGGTGTTGCGTCGCGATGTCGGTTTATCCAATTTTCATAGTATCGCAGGTTACTTATTAGGTTTGGCGGCTTTGTCGCTGTTGTTTATTTGGAAAGCGCAAGACTTGAAATTGGGTCTTTATGCCGTAGCCGGTTTTGCTGGTGCCATTGCCATATTCGGTTGCCTCGGTTGGATGCTGATCGGTATTCTGGCAAGCGTCAGACACCAAGCCGGCGGTGCCTGGCGTTACGGTTTAGCAAGTATCCGCCGCCGTTCGATCTCCAGTATTTTGCAAGCTGTTGCACTCGGATTAGGATTAATGGCACTGCTGATTTTAACCCTGATTCAAGATGACTTGGTTAAAGATTGGCATGCCAGCTTGCCACCGGAAGCACCAAACCATTTCCTGGTAAATATCCAGGCTGATCAGCTACAACCACTGGAAGAATTCTTTCAGCACCATGCCTTGCAGCAGCCAGCAATGGCACCCATGGTTCGTGGTCGCTTGGTGCAGATAAATGGTAAAAAAGTATCTGTAAAAAATTATGCCGATGATTTACACGCCGAACGCCATATCCGGCGCGAGTTTAATCTATCATGGACGAACGAACTGACACTCGATAACCAGATTGTGCATGGGCTCTGGTGGCAGGATGGCAGCACTGAATCTGAATTATCGATTGAGGAGGGTATCGCCGCGACCATACGTGTCAAATTAGGCGATGTCTTGACATTTGATATCGCAGGCAGCCATTTCACCGCAAAAATCACCAGTATCCGGAAAGTCGACTGGGATACTTTCCGGGTCAATTTCTTTATGTTGGTGCCGCCTGGGCAATTGGAAAATTATCCAGTGAGTTATATCACCAGTTTTTATGTGCCGCCAGCTGATCTTGCGATCATTCATGATCTGGTTAAAACTTTTCCGAATATACTGGTTGTCGATGTTGCGTTAGTAATCCGGCAAGTACAGCAAATGATTCAGCAAGTTTCTCAAGCAATTGAATTTGTTTTCTTGTTTACTGTCCTGGCAGGCTTTGCAGTGTTATATGCTGCGATTGCCGCAACACAGGATGAACGCATTCAAGAAGCAGCTATTTTCCGGGCATTAGGCGCCAAACGTGAACAATTATCGCGGGCCTGGGCAGCGGAATTCGCGATACTCGGTGGCTTGGCGGGATTATTCGCATCCGCCGGCGCGAGCGTAATGGGTTTTGCCATCGGCAAACATATTTTACATCTCGAATATACGTTCAATCCTTGGATCTGGGTGGTAGGTGTTTCAACCGGCATTTTCGGTGTTTTAATCGCTGGCATGCTGGGTACACGCTCCGCGCTGTCAACTCCGCCGTTATTGACGCTTCGAAAACTTGGATAACTCATGACGGCTTTGCCTGCTCCGAAATTCAAGGCGCTTCCACCGCTGAGTCTCTATGTTCACATACCATGGTGTTTAAAAAAATGTCCATACTGCGATTTTAATTCCCATGAAATCCGAGGGCAGGGCAGCCATACGCTCGAAGATGATTATGTGAAGGCGCTGATCAGAGACCTTGAAGCGGCTCTACCCGATATTTGGGGTAGGCGATTAAGTACCATTTTCTTCGGAGGTGGCACTCCCAGCCTTTTCAGCGCTGAGGCAATTGATACTCTGTTAACAACCATACGCACGTTGTTGCCGCTGGAACATTTTGCAGAAATCACGTTGGAAGCCAACCCGAGTACTTTTGAAGCGCAAAAATTCACCGATTTTCGTAAAACTGGCATAAACCGTTTGTCCATCGGCATCCAAAGTTTTAACCGGCAGCATCTGCAAGTGCTCGGGCGCGTGCATGACGATCTGGAAGCGCATCGCGCCGTCGAGATTGCCATGAGCAATTTCGACAACATCAATCTCGATCTGATGTATGCATTACCTCATCAATCTCTGCAGGAAGCGCAACAAGATATTGAAACGGCTTGCAAGTATGGTGTCACGCATATTTCCGCCTATCATCTGACCTTGGAGCCCAATACGCTATTTTACCGCTACCCGCCGAAACTCCCGGATGACGAACAAGCCGCGCAAATGCAAGAAATCGTCGAATTAACTGCTGCCAATCATCATTACCGTCATTATGAAACTTCGGCATTTGCGCAGAACGGCAAGGAATCGCGGCATAATTTGAATTACTGGTTGTTCGGTGATTATCTGGGTATCGGTGCTGGCGCACACAGTAAAATCAGCTTTGCCGGTAAAATCGTGCGCCAGATGCGCTATAAACAGCCCAAAGAATACTTAACCAAAATACATGCCGGTGAATCGCCGGTGCAGTCGCAGCGTGAATTGTCGATTGATGATCGGGGTTTTGAATTCATGATGAATGCGCTCCGGCTATCCAGCGGCTTCGATACAACATTATTTCAAGAACGAACCGGATTACCGGTCACCGTTGTGCAACAGCAGCTTGATGAAGCTGAGCGACGCGGTTTGCTCGTGCACGATCACCTTCGCATCAAGCCGACTGTGCTTGGGCGTCGTTTTCTCAATGACTTGCTGCAGCTTTTTCTGCCTGAAAAAAATCCCGCTGGATAATGCGCTAAAATCGCAACTTCGACTTTTTCTCTGAGGGTAATCATTATGGCGTATATCAAACCCGATGAAATCATTGAAAACATGCTGCAAGCGGGCGCCAAAAAAGCTGGTTTACCGGTCAAGCAATTGTTGATCCGTGGATTTCTGGCCGGCGCTTTCCTGGGCTATGCAACGACCTTGGCGATTCTGGCAGCCACTCAAACCGGCTGGGGAATGGCAGGTGCGATGGTGTTTCCGGTCGGGTTTGTGATGATTGTGCTACTCGGTTTAGAGCTGGCGACCGGTAATTTTGCGTTGATTCCCATCGCTGTCGCAGATCGGCGGACAAGCTTTTCACTGTTGCTCAAAAACTGGTTCTGGGTTTTGATCGGTAATCTTGCCGGCAGCGTTGCTTATGCCTATTTGTATTGCATCGTGGTCACTAAAATGGGTACCATTGATCCGGATACCCTGCCGGCTTTGCAACGAACCATCAGCATTGCTGAAACCAAAACGCTCGAATACGCAAAACTTGGCTTAGACGGAACCATTACCGCGTTTGTCAGCGCCATGCTGTGTAATTGGATGGTCACACTGGGCGCTGTCATGTCTTTCACCTCAACCGCCACCATCGGCAAAATCACCGCTATGTGGCTGCCGATCATGACTTTCTTCGGCCTAGGTTATGAACACGCAATCGTCAACATGTTCGTAATTCCCACCGGTATTCTGCTCGGAGCGGATATTACCATCGCCGATTGGTGGCTATGGAACGGCATCCCGGTAATTGCCGGTAATCTTTTTGGCGGCATGTTATTCACTGGTTTTTTGTTATATTGGAGTTATGGTAAAAGTAGCGGTTAAGCTTATCAATAACGCTTCCAGTGTCAGATTTTATAACTACTTCCACCAGTTTCACTGATTCGTCTGACTGAAGCGGTACTCAAAAACTGGACAGGTTGTTAAGCTCTGGTAAAACAGAAAAGGATTGAAATAACCATGAGTAAGAAACGAATACAATATTCCAGTGAATTCAAAGCAAAAGTTGCATTGACAGCCAATCGAGGAGAAGAAACCGTACCGCAATTGGCATCCCGGTATGGAATCCATCCGACGCAGATTAATAGCTGGAAGCGGCATTTGGTTGAGCAAGCGGCGGAGTTATTTGCCCGTAGTGATGGCGCTAGCAAAGACAAGAGTAGCGTCGATGATTTGCGTCGCGTGATCGAGCAAGTGACGGTAGGACGCGATTTTTTGGCCAGAAAGCTCAATCATTGAGTTCGCAGGAACGTTGAGCGCAATATTCATAGCTCAACCCGATACCAGCATTCCACAAAAGCAGCATGAGGTCTATCTATCCCATCTACTCAAAGGTACTGGTACAATCAAGAACGCTTTCATCAGAGACTCAACAATCAGACACCCGATGAAGTTTATTATCCGAAACTATCGCGTCAGCAAGCCGCCTGGGTTGATAACATCACATGACAGAGCTTAATTTTCTCTCAGGTTGTTCAGTTCAAGGGGCCACTTCACAGTATCGATACTCGATGAGCGGATTGCGGTACTGGAAAGCAGGATCCAGCAATGGCACGTCAGCAATGAGGCGTGTCAGCGTTTATCCTGGTCTGGGGGTTATGACCGCTACCGCGATTACTGCGGCGATAGGTGACGCAAAGGCATTTACCAATGGCCGCCAGCTTGCTGCCTGGCTAGGGCTGGTGCCTCGGCAGTCATCAAGCGGCGGACGGCAACGCTTATTGGGAATCAGTAAACAAGGCGATCGCTATCTGTGCACTTTGATGATCCACGGCGCGCGTGCTGTGATCCGGCATTTACGTACGCGACAGCAAGCCGGTAAACCGCCTGGCAACTCTTGAACAGTTGTCATCCAAACGTTGCGACTGTGGTGCTTGCCAATCACAATGCCCGGGTAGCGTGGGCGTTGCTGGCTAAAAATGAAACATACCATGCTGGATACGTTACCGTAGCATGATATGAGCGAATCATAAAAAACCGGAAGTATCGTTAACAGAAGGATATTCACTCACGATTGCTTGCATTCATGAGATGGGAAAATAGGTCGGACCGCGGCGGCCAAACCCGGGGAAACTCTCGAAGCAAACAGACTTCGCTATTCAGATTAGGACCCGCCGGCGAATACACCATAGGGGCTTCGGGCAAAATGCTCCGATCAAAAGCCGGATGTAAGTGTGCAATCAAACCTCGTATCTCTATACATCAATGCTTGCAAATCGGGTGGTGTTCATGTAAGCGCTTCCTTAGATCTATACTAGACTGGCAAAGAAACAGTATGTATCTCGGGCATTTCAATGTCATTGAAAATGATGGAGAATGATGTTCCCACGCCTGGTTCGCTGGCAACTTTGATTTTCAATTTATTATTTTCAGCAGCAATTTTGACAATCGATAATCCTATACCACTGGTCGCTTTATTATGCATGGCTGCACGTGGGGAATAAAAATACTCATTGAATATATTGGGTAAGTCTTTGCCTTCGATGCCGATGCCATGATCAGTGATGGTGATGTTAGCGATATGATTTGATTCGTCAATATTGGAAGTAATTTCAACACTTGTATTTTCATGAGAATAGGTAATTGCATTGGAAATGATATTTTCCAGCAAAATGGCCAGTTGGTCCGGGATAACATTGCATATAAAATTATTGACTGATAGATTCATTGTCACTTGTTTGGCATTGGCAACAGGCGTTAATTTCTCAATGCATTTTTGCAATACAGTTTGAATTTCAACAGGTTCAAAAACCGCAGTATCAAGACAAGTATCTTTCAATCGCTCTAAACGCAACAGATCGAGAATCAAGCCCGACATATTTTTTGCCCGGACATCCATCTGTTCAAGAGCGGTACTGATCTCTGCTGACGTTTCACCCAAATAACCATCTTTGATCAAATTGATTTTGCTGCGAATCGCATCCAGCGGAGATTTTAATTGATGTGTAATCAACAATGCATATTGATCTTTTTCCACTTGCGCTTGATTGATTTGTTTGTATGCATCTAAAAGATGACGTTCATGGGCGCGCACAATCAATGAAAGCCTAGAGACGACATACCAAACTATAATGAACAGCGTATCAAGAAAAAACATCCACAGCAGCGCACTTTCTGCTCGCTCGGTTTCGAAAGAGAGGTGGCTGCTTATTAACGTAGAAAGGGGAGTTTGAGTAATAAAAAAATTATCAACGAGGATTACGATAGTGTCCATAAAACAGACCAGTATCGTTACATACAAACTTTCCCTTGTTGAGAAGAAAATACACGCAAGCGCGATATGTAGCACATAGAAAAAAGAAATGGGTGTAGTGGTGCTTCCTATATAATGAACCACTACCGACAGGCAGAGCAGATCAACAATAATCTGAAGCCATAAATTGATTGAAGGTGAGTTGTATTTACTGGGGCGGCAATGATCTAAAGCGAACAAATAAAAAATATTAGCAATAATCAACACCACGATAATGGCGATGGGCCATTTTTTTTGTTCACTGATGCCAAACTGCGCCAAAGTGTCGGACGCAGATAGCATCAAGATTTCAAAAAAGACAAGTGTAACAATCAAAATCCAGCGGAATGTAATAAACCAACGAATATTGCTGATTAAAACATCATCACTAAGCTTAAGTTTGTCACCTTTAATTTCTAATAGAATATTCTGATTACTTGGCTTATTCCAGGAAAACTCGGTAATTGCCATTAACTGTGAACCCGTTTATGCAGCATTTTCCGGTTGTTTTAAGCGATCATTGATTGTTGCAAGTAAGCTCGTCGGCTCAACGGGCTTTTCCATAATGCAAACCCATTCATGCGATCCATTTTCAAAATATGGTCTGATCATATCACCCAAAGAGGTCAGGAAAATCGCTTGAATTTTTGGAAATCGCTTGTGGATTGCCGCATAAGTTGTCAAACCCGAGTCCATCGACTCAACCATGACATCTAGGATGGCTAAGTCGGGTCTTTTATTCTCATCTTCCAAGGAGTCGATAAACTCTTGCATGGATAGATAGCTGTCAACATCGTAACCGTTTTTTGTTAATATTCGTTGAACCGATTCTCGGATATCCGCATCGTCATCAACATGTGCAATTCTCGGTGCCATAATTATGAATCTCCTTCGTTTTTGCTTTGCCCCGATTTGAGCGATCTCAATAAACCCCTTATTAATCGGGGTTATTGTACCCAATCATATCGCAGCGTGTGTGAAAAATATGTGAAAAATCGATATCGGCGTTTGATTGGAAAAAAATAGTTGTTTGTAAGGTTCGAGTCATTGCTATTTACAACAAATCAAAGTAAACAACGCACAATTAAAATTTGTATCCACGGTGTAATGCTACGATACCTACTGTTAAGTTGAAAAATTCAACACGATCAAAACCGGATTGTTGCATGAGATCCTGTAATTCGAGTTGGGCTGGATGCATGCGGATAGATTCGGCCAGATAGCGATAACTTTCGGCATCATTGGCGATAACTTTTCCCATCACTGGAAGTATTTTGAAAGAATATGCATCATAAGCGGATTGCAAAGGCTTCCATACTTTTGAGAATTCCAACACGATAACGGCTCCACCCGGTTTGAGAACGCGTAACATTTCTTTCAATGCTACTTCCTTTCGTGTCATATTCCTAAGACCGAAAGCAACGCTGACACAGTTAAAATAATTATCTGGGAAAGGTAATTTTTCCGCATCGCACTGTGCGACAGGAGTTGGTGTGCCGCTGTCAATCATGCGATCTCGGCCGATAGACAGCATGGAATTGTTGATATCGGTTAACCAAACTTCCCCGGAGCTTCCAACTTTCTGCAAAAATAATGAACTTAAGTCACCTGTGCCTCCGGCAATATCCAGTACTTTATCGCCTTTTCTGACGCCACTTGCTTCAATTGCAAATCGTTTCCATAAGCGATGAAGTCCCATTGACATTAGATCATTCATTAAATTATAGCGCTCGGCGACGGAATGAAATACTTCCGCGACTCTACCGGCCTTTTCTTCTTCAGCCACGGTGTTAAAACCAAAATGGGTTGTTTTGCTCATAATTAATTGAATTAAGATATTAAGTGTTGTTGTTTGTTCGAACGACTGATCAACTGATATGGTCGTTTACTCGGAATATTCGCCATTTCCAGGCTCACGACTGGCGCCTATATCCTCTAAGCGCTGCAGATAGCGCTGCCACATTGTATCTTGATTTAATCCGTAGCTATAAAGTAAATCCCAGGAATACAATCCGGTATTATGGCCATCGGTAAAATCAAGCTGTATGGCATAATTGCCAACGGGCGCAATTTTTCTGATACCGATCATTTTTTTACCGGTTTGAAGTACTTCCTGACCGGGGCTATGGCCGCTCACTTCGGCAGAAGGCGAGTGGACACGCAAGAATTCACAGGAGTAGTGAAAAGTTTTTCCATCGGAGAAAGTAATATCCAATATTCTTGATTTTTGATGCAGTTTTATTTCTATAGGGATAGGAGTGTTCTTTGTTAAACCTGCCATATTGAAGTCTTTAAGGATGATCTGATGACTAATGTTCTTTTTATTGTAACAAACTGAGTCAATAATAATGGTTAAAAATCGGAATCTCTCATGGCAGCAAGAATACTGATCGTAGAAGATGAAACGGCTATTCTGGAATTAGTTGTTTTTAATCTGCAGCAAGCGGGTTTTGAAACAATTCGAGCAGAAAATGCCGAACGAGCAATGACTGTAATTAATGATTCGCTTCCGGATTTGATTTTACTGGATTGGATGCTTCCTGGTATGAGCGGAATTGAATTCGCGCGGATGTTGCGGCGTAATGAGCGTACACGTTTGATTCCAATCATCATGTTGACAGCTCGTGTTCAAGAAGGAGACAAAGTTTCCGGATTGGAAATTGGTGCGGATGATTACATTACTAAGCCCTTTTCTCCGCGCGAATTGATTGCGCGAATTAATGCGGTGCTTCGCCGAATGGTTCCGGAAGCATCCGAGGAAGTAATCGAAATAAAAGGACTTCGACTTGATCCGTCGAATCATCGGGTCACTGTAAATAGCCGCGAAATAGAATTGGGCCCGACTGAGTATCGTTTATTGCACTATCTAATGACACATACCGATCGTGTCTATTCCCGCAGTCAATTGTTAGATCGGGTATGGGGTGACCACGTGTTTATTGAGGAGCGAACGGTTGATGTGCATATTCGGCGATTACGTAAAGCACTTCAGTTTACTGGAATGGATAATTGGATACAGACAGTTAGAAGCGCTGGTTATCGATTCTCGACTGTACCCGACATATCGAGCAAAGATTCTGATGAGAGAAGTTAGTTGCCGCACTATGGTCTTGTTAAAATTACTTTTCAAACATTTGATAGGTCTCTTATCTAACCTGTCAGTATCGTTATCTTGGAATAATTAAGTGTCAGATATTTGGCAACGCTCCTCCAATATTCTTTTTATAGTCTTTGTCACCGCGATCATTTGGATGATTTTTGGAGCAGTTAAAGCTTTAGCGTTTTCCAGTTTAATTCTCTTGTGGATGGTGTTTCACCATATCCGGCATCTTGTTATTTTGGAGCGATGGCTGCAACTATCTGATCATACGCCAGGCAGCATTCCTGCCGGCTCTGGCGCTTGGGACGACGTGTTCGCGCATTTAGCTCGCTACGTTCGACAGCATAGCCAAAGTCAGGAATTACTGAGTCATGCCTTGAAGCGTATGCAAAGCGTAACTTCTGCGATGCCGGATGGGATTGTAATTCTGGATGAAAACGATCGAATCGAATGGTGCAATCCGATCGCCGAGCAGCATTTGGGAATCGACTTGTCATTGGATGTGGGCCAACAGATTACTTATCTGGTGAGACAAATACCGTTTGTAGAATATTTAGCGGCACGTCAATATAGTAATCCACTGATTCTGAAACTGACGCGCATGCAAAATTTAATTATTTCATTGCAATTGGTGCCCTACGGTTTTAATCAAAAGCTATTGATTAGCAGGGATATTACGCGATTCGAGAAAATTGAAACCATGCGTCGTGATTTTATCGCCAATGTTTCACATGAGTTACGTACACCACTAACCGTCATTAGCGGTTTTCTTGAAACACTGTCGTCTCATGAGAATATGGATCCGGCATTCAATCAACGTGCATTGGCATTAATGACGGAACAAACTGCGCGAATGCAGCATTTGATCGAGGATTTATTAATCTTGTCGCGACTAGAAAATGAACAAAATAAAATCAAAGATAAAGCTGTGGATGTTGTTCGGTTGCTGCAAGGCATTTTGCAGGATGCTGAATCCATCAGCGCGGGTTGTCATCGTATCAAATTAAATATTGCTACTGAAGATCAACTGCTCGGGAGCGAAGAAGAATTGCGCAGTGCTTTTAGTAATTTAATTAGCAACGCGATTCGTTACACACCGAATGATGGTGAAATTAGCATTAACTGGGAGAAACGTGATGGTCAGGGATTGTTTTTTGTGCAAGACAGCGGTATTGGCATCGAACCAGAACATATCCCGCGATTGACAGAGCGTTTTTATCGAGTAGACAACAGCCGTTCGCGAGAAACCGGTGGCACTGGACTGGGACTCGCGATTGTGAAACATGTATTAAACCGACATGACGCTCATTTGGAGATTACTAGCCAAGTCGGCAAAGGAAGTCGTTTTGCGATCTTGTTTCCTGCAAAACGCTTGATAGTTAGTGATAATGATCCAACTTGATTGTCGACAACTGATGGCAATTGTTTTGGAATAAAGCACCCCGCCGCAAGCAGCGAGGTATTAAAAGCGCTCTTCAGACTGCTGGTTTTCAACCAGCCTTCGCTCCAAGGGGCGAGGAATTAAACCCGGAAGAGATTAAAAAGACAATCACTGATTACCCAGTGGTTGTTTACTTGCTACTTAGTCGCCCCTGAAAAAGTATCAGACAACAGTTGTTGTTCTGGAAAAGCCGCCCGAGGAAACGGCTACCTATCAAAATGCATACCCTTGTAGTTTAAATTTCCATCAAGGAATCCGATAAATTTGCAGTTTTCGCCACGGGAAAAAGAGCCAAAAATGATCAACAGCCACTGAGAAGTGGATCCAGTTAGCTGGACACCAGAGGGTCAAAGTTAAGGAGTTATTTTCTGTATGATTATTTTTATAAATAAGAGGAGTACAGAAAATGAGCAAGAAACGCAGAAATCATTCACCGGAGTTTAAATCAAAAGTTGCACTGGGGGCAATCAAGGGCGACAAGACGCTAATCGAGTTAGCCCAGCAGTATGGCATCAACAGCAATCTGATTGTGAAGTGGAAGAAGCAGCTGATTGATAACAGCAATGAAATATTTGCGTCGGGTAAGGGGCTGGCACCGGATCGGGAGTCAGAGATTCAATCACTGCAAGCCAAGATTGGTCAATTGACCATGGAGAATGATTTTTTGTCCAAAGCGCTCGGTCGCTAGATCGGGCGCGGAGGAAAGATAAGGTTCAGACGGCACATCAGCTCCCCAGGGTGCGGCGTTGCGAATTGTTGGATATACCAAGATCGAGCAGTTATTATCAACCGCAACCGGTAGCAAAAGAAGATCTGTTGCTAATGCAATTGATTGACCGAATTCACATGGATAAACCTTTTCTTGGTTAGTGGCGAATTGTAGATGCGCTGGTAGAACAAGGCCATAAAGCAGATAGAAAACATGTGCGGCGTTTAATGCGACTCATGGGTATACAGGCGATTCATCCTGGTCCGAAGACCTCGAAGCCACATCTGCGGCACAAGGTATACCCATACTTGTTACGAAATCCGGAGATCAACCGGGCCAATCAGGTGTGGTGCAGCGATGTGACCTATCTGCCGATGGCATCCGGTTTTCTTTATCTGACAGTCATTATGGATTGGTATAGCCGCAAGGTGCTGAGTTGGCGTGTATCTAACAGCCTGGATGCCAGCTTCTGTATCGACGCACTTGAGGAAGCGGTTTACCATTATGGAACACCGGATATATTCAACACAGACCGGGGATCACAGTACACCAGCGAAGCTTTCACCAGCGTATTGAAAAACCACGGCATTGATATCAGCATGGATGGCAAGGGTGCTTGGAAAGATAATGTATTTGTCGAACGCCTATGGCGTAGCGTCAAATATGAGGAAGTTTATCTCAATGCTTATGAATCAGCGTCTGAGGCCAAGCAATCATTGGCGAAGTATTTTCACTTTTACAATGAAAACCGGAAGCACCAGACCTTAATGGCTACGCTAGATCAGGTTTATTATGAGTCGGCCAGGCTGCAAAAAGCAGGTTGGTATGTCGGAAAATAACTCCTTAGGAATCTGTCCGAAAAATGGGGTTCACTTCTCTGTTTCAGATGTAGTAATCGCGACCTGATCTGACAGCCCCCCCGATTTGACGATGTGCCTGTTAGATCAAATTCAGTTATTCAATGCGGTGATTTTATCGTTCCATACCTCCTTTGCGTCAATTAAAGTTTGCATTGGCGTGCGTCCGCAGCACATCTTTCCTTGGTGAGTACGCGAACTGTTGTAATACGCCATCCATTCATCCAGATCGTGTTGTAACTCCTCGATCGAGTGGTAGATCTTGCGCCGGAATGCCACTTGGTAGAATTCCTGCAAGATGGTTTTGTGGAAACGCTCGCAAATACCGTTGGTCTGAGGATGATTGGCTTTCGTTTTGGTATGCTCAATCTCGCTCAGTGCCAGATAGAGCTGGTAATCGTGACTCTCCGGTCTGCCGCAATATTCGGTGCCACGGTCGGTCAGGATGCGGATGACGCCCATACCTTGCTCAGCGAAGAACGGCAGTACCCGGTCATTGAGCAAATCAGCCGCTGTGATTGGTGTCTTGGTGGTATACAACTTGGCGGCCGCCCATTTGGAATAGGTGTCGACGAAGGTTTGCTGGTATATCCGCCCCACACCCTTGAGGGTGCCGACATAAAACGTGTCCTGGCTACCGAGATAGCCAGGATGAGCGGTCTCGATCTCACCATGGGCCACATCATCGTCCTGTTTTTTCTCTAGCGCCTGCACCTGCGCCTCAGTCAGCACCGTTCCGGTCTCGGCGACATGCTTTTCCAAAGCCGACAAACGCTTTTTGAACGACTCCAGATTCTGGCGCAGCCACACCGAACGAACACCAGACGGAGAAACAAAGATTCCGCGTTTGCGCAGTTCATTGGAAACTCGGACTTGACCAAAAGCCGGTTGCTCCAGGGCGAAAGCAGTGACCGCCACCTCCGTCGCTTCTTCTACACGGTTCTTGATGTTGGGCTTGCGTCGATTCGCATCGATCAGCGCTTCAACGCCCCCTGCTTCTACCGCTGCTTGATAGCGATAGAAAGTATCGCGGGAAAAACCCATCACCTTACAGGCGCGGGATACATTGCCAAGTTCGGCTGCCAAATTAAGCAGACCAATCTTGTGTTTGATGACTTTCTGTTGAACACTACTCATGGGATTACTCCTTTTCGCTTTCGCGTTTGGTTGATAAAGTTTCGCACCTCTATCAAACCGGGTAATCCCACCTCTTGGCAAGACCCTGCTGTCAGATCAAGTCTGAATTACTACATTTCAGATTCCAGGCTGCAGTAGCCATCAGCAGGTTGATGCGATCACCGGCAACGCCTTTCAGATAGTCCCTGCCATTCGATAATCCGACTTCAGGTGGCCGATAATGGATTCAATCGCGGCAAGCCTCCTGCATTGTTGTCAATTCTTGTCTTTCTGGTACCAGGTATCTTTCTTGGACACCTTTCCGGGCAAAATGATATGGGTTCCATTGACTTCACGTTTGCCGCGGTAGCCGCGATCGCATACGGCTTGCTTGGCTGCTTTCCCGCGCGAAATCTCAACATGATACACAATATCTCCGGCACGTATGAGCGTATGACTGTCATGCAGATTCTGTTCGTGACTGATTCATAAAGCAGAAGGTCCCTTTGATGGCATTCAATCAAACAGTATTGCGGAAGTTCTCTTCTGAGCTCCCGCATCAAAACACCTGCAATGGTTCTGAGTCACTTCAACGCTCGTTTAGTCTTCGCTCTTTTCTTCACGTACCGGTAGTGCCAAGTATCCAAGCCCAATCACTGCACTTCTTTGACAAAAGTACGCCGCTGTGAATACCGTGGGCAGGGCCAATCTTGTTGGGGCGATTTATGATCTTGATCGCCAGTTTGCTATCCGTTGGGTACGTGATGTTCTTCTCATCCACGGTCGTGTCAATATGAACGACATCTTCCATCGCCGATTCCCCATGCAAACCAACGCTCATCTGGAAAATCCGCTCTACGCCTTACGCACCTATATGCTTACGAAAATGCGCCAGCTCCGTGCTATGACAAGGCAACTTCTGCTGGATCTCTCTTATGACGCAAAAAGCCTAGTAATAAGGATTCCACTTCCACTGCAATACTATCGATTCGTCACTCAAATTCTCTAACTGTTTCAGTATCAATATAACCCGGCGATCAAACGGATCGGCTTACTCGGTGCTTCTATCGCCGCTGTGTAATAAACGAAAAGATTCCTCAAATTCTTGCCACGGTATCGTGATGCAAGGATGACCGGGATCAAGCTGCACCAGCAAATCTGTTCCAAACAGATTCGGTTGATGAATCGTACTGCTATTTCTTAGCATTTTTAATCACCATCTCGACCATATCTACGCCGCCATTTTAACATTCTTGGTCA
The DNA here is from genome assembly GCF_054188085.1 of Nitrosomonas limosa. Lineage (NCBI taxonomy): Bacteria > Pseudomonadati > Pseudomonadota > Betaproteobacteria > Nitrosomonadales > Nitrosomonadaceae > Nitrosomonas > Nitrosomonas limosa. The sequence continues at coordinate 550,458 of NZ_CM135180.1, forward strand.
TTATGATTGTTAACAAAAAACTAATCTATAAATAATATCAATTGCTTAATGGAATTTGAGGGCCGACTATTTATAGAAGATTACAGATCCGATCGTGATTTTATTGGATATGTGCGTTTTGTCATACCTTCATCACATCTTTCTTGTTAGCATAATTATGAATGAGTGCTTGAATTTATATAAAGCGATATCACTTTGATGGAGAGAAACTTATCAAACTTATTGAACAAAGCCCGCGTGATTCTGAATTTTACTGCGGAAGGTATATCGTCTGAAATTAGATACTTATAGATTCAAAACCCTATTGACCATAAGTCATTTTTTTAATGCGTTTGATACAAGCTTATTTTTATCAAAAAGCAAAAAACTAATAAAAATAATATAGAAAACTGAATAAACGTGAATTTTACTAAAGTTTTACGCATTTATAACCGCAATAAAACTGGAAATACATTAATTAGCAATTATACGGGTAGTATTTAAACCATCAAGTGGTTTAAAACTCTAGATCTCAAATCGAATATGTGCGAAAACATAGATAAAACATAAACTGTAATTTTAAATAAATTATATTTTTCATTGGTTTATTTATCTGATCACAAATAAGATTGTGATAAAATTCAATTGGAAACTGTTTAAAGGTAAAGCTAGATGGCCAACAAAACAGAGCGGATAGTTACTAGAATCTCCCATAATAGTAGATTTGGCGAAACCAAGGTGTTAATTGTCGTTGAAAAATTTATATCTGGGAAAACCTTAATCGATATGCTGGAAGAATGGGAATACAATATTTTAGGGATATGTACCTCTAGTCAAGAAGCTTTAATGAGAGTCAAAAAAGATAAACCCGATCTCATATTGACAGATATGGAATTAAATGATTGCGATGGAATTCATTTAGTTCAACAATTGGATCTACAATCTGATCATTCGCATATTTGCATTTATTTCACTGCTTACGCATCGGATTTGATAATTCAGCGAACTATGACTATCGCAACAGCTTTAGGGCACAACATTTGTAAAACTAAAAGAAAAGATCATTCTGATTTTGAATCTTGCTTCTGCCAATATCATGGCATCGATAGATCTAATAATATAAGCTCACAATTTGCTGTGCAACAGATTAAAGTGCTTATTGTCGATGATCAACAAATAGTTCTCTGGGGATTGGAGAAATTAATAAATAATGAAAAACCGAAGATGGAAGTAATTGGTATTGCAACCAGTATTATTGATGCAAAGAAAATTATTATTGAGAAACAACCCGATATTGTCGTATTAAATATTTTCCTCAATAACGTCGATTGTGTAAGTCATATCCCAGAGTTTGCAAACAACGGAAATACCCGGGTCGTAGTTTTTACTGAAACGCAAGATAAAGAAGTAATTGATAGAGCAGTCCTTAATGGTGCAAGAGGGATATTACATAGAAAAGAATCAATGCAAACGATTCTTCGTGCGATTGAGAAAGTTCACGAGGGTGAACTGTGGTTAGATCGAATAACTACAGGTCGCATTTTGTTACAAAACTCGCGAATACGAGGAAAAATTCCATCAGATTCCAGTAGTGAAAAAATAACCATGCTAACCCGCAAAGAATGTATGATTCTTAGAGCATTTTCTGATGGCACTGGTGGAGAGCAAAATAAGCAAATTGCTGCAAAATTATGTATGAGTGAACATACTTTACGCAATCATTTAACTTCGATTTTTAGTAAGCTTGGAATAAAGAATCGATTTAGTCTTTTTGCTTATGCAAAGCAACATTATCATCAACTAGAATCAACTGTGGGAGATTCATACAAAGGAAGTGGTGGTTTTACAGTAGAAGCACAAAAATAGCATTCATTGATAATCGGGGGGGATTATTATCTTGAAATAATAAAAAAGAAAAAAGTAAGCCAATAAACATTATCAGCATTAGGTTTCAGAGAAATTGACCGGGAATTTGGGTTTGACATTTTGCGAAAAAACGAGACAAAAGACAGAAGAAATGAAACAGAAATGAGACTAGATAGTCGGCCCTGCAAAATTCACATGACCGTGGTGGTAGCTTTGTATACAAGAAAGCTTCGCCCATATATGGTTGTTTTGCGCGGAAGCGGTTGATCAACTGCAGCAAGGCAAAGGGCAACAAAATACCTTTTAGCCCCAAGCGGAGTACTGGAGCTATAGTCAAATCTGGTGTATGGAGAATCAAGCGGCTTGCTGTTTTTGATCTCCTTTTTGTTTAACGCCGTTAACGAACTTGATGCCCTGCACAACGTCCGCTAACAGTTTATAGCCTCTCAGCCGGAACCATTTCTTCTGCGCCGTTTCCATCAGTTTAAACGCCATCGTCAAGGTTGTTGTCCGGCTTCCACAGTTTTTGGTTCTGGCTGTTCTCAGCCGGACAGTTGCAAAAACTGATTCGACTGGATTGGTTGTTCTAATGTGCTGCCAGTTTTCTGCAGGATAATCATAGAAAGCCAGCATGGAATCTTTATCCTTTGCCAGGCATTCCATCGCTTTTGGATATTTCGGACTGAACCGTTCAACACAGTGATCAAACGCTTTATAAGCCTTTTCCCGTGTTTCCGCCTGCCAGATGTTATGCAATGCTTCCTTGACCTTGGGTTGCATGGCTTTGGGCAGCTTTTCCATTACATTTACGGTTTTATGCACCCAGCAGCGCTGTTGACCGGTATCCGGCCAGCATTGAGCTACAGCTTTCCAGAATCCCAATGCGCCGTCACCGACAGCCAATCTGGGAGCGTCTTTGAGGCCACGTTGTTTCAAGTCCATCAATACTTCAGTCCAGCTTGCTTCAGACTCACGATAACCGTCAGACAACGCCAGCAATTCTTTACGTCCCGTTTCATCAGAGCCGATAATCACCAGAAAACATAACCGGTCATCCATTCTCACCGTACTGTAGATACCATCAGCCCAGACGTAAACATACCGTTTGCCAGTCAGATCACGGCGAATCCAGTTTTGATAATCCTGTTCCCAGTTCTGCTTTAAACGGCCAATCGTTGCAGACGACAATCCGGGCGCATCTGCTCCCAGCAGGTGCTTTAACGTCTCTGTGAAATCTCCTGTTGAAACACCTCTCAGATACAACCAGGGCAAAAATTCCTCAATACTGCGCGTTCGTTTCAAGTAGGGAGGAATCAGATTGCTGTTAAATTTGATGCCGGAACCGCTGCGATCGCGTACTTTCGGCACTTTGATCCCAATATCACCAAGACCGGTTTGAATCGAGCGCTCCGGTAGATAACCATTTCTGACTACTACCGATTTTCCTTCGTCAGTTTTTAAACCGCCATGTTGCTTGAGAAAAACAGCCACTTCCGCTTCAATAGCGGTGGCCAGCATCTTACGCGCGCCTTCTCGCAGCACTTCCTGTAACGGATCATTTTGTTCTGGTTTATTCAGATTAAAAACATTACTATCTGTCATGCGGTGTTTTCCTCGTTTTGTTGATTGATCTGCCGAGATCCTCTACAACAGGTTACACCGCTTCCTTCTCCCTTGTCATACACCAGAAATAATCATAGCTCGGAGTACTGCCCTCATCAGCCAGCACAGGTTGTATCCCGCCGCACACAACACAGCATGGAGCGCATCTCCCAACTTGCCCTGCAACCAGCAGCGGTCCATTCGGTGATCCGACTTTAAATGCCCAATCGCAGGTTCCACGGCCTGACGACGTTTGAGCCAGCGCCGCTGCGGCATTGTGAGTGACTTGTACTTGCCACGATGGATGATGTTCACGTCCGGGTTGTCGGTATCCACGCCTCGAAATCCGAGATCGACAATGACCTGCTTCGGTGTTGATCCTGCGTTTTCGAGTAACGTCTGTCTGTGTGAGTTGCTTATGAAGGATATGGCCATCGTAGGGATTGCCGGGGAAGGTTTTTGCACCGACCATCAGGCCGTTCTTGTGCGTGATCGCAATGCTGGCTTTAACGCCGAACTCGTAAGGCTTGCGCGCCTTGCCCTTGCCGATACATTCGACTTCCGGGGCATGCAGTGCGTAGAGTTTGTTTTTGTCTTTCGGTTGCTGCTGGTGAATCCGCTGTACTCGCTCCAGCAGCGTGTTCAGATGTTGGAACGATGCGGAGCACTCCAGTTCTGCCGTCGCCAGTTTCCGATTGATCTCTCGCAGCACGATACCAAGGATCGTGCGTTGGCGTTTAACGGCTTTGCGCATGCGGCGAAATTGCTTGGCATGGGCATAACCACCGGCTTTGCGGCGCAATTCCTTGCCTTCCTTGGCGTAACTCTGCTTCAAGGTGATGCCGCTTCGTTTGGCCGCCTGTACGATTTTGCTGCGCGCAATTTCCAGCAAGCGACTATCCACCGGATGCGCAATCGCTTTTTCCTGTACTGTCGTATCGACGATGACACGTTCGAATTCAGCCGGTTTGACCACCTTCGCTCGCACAGCTGCGTCAATGGTTGCTTGCAGCAGCTTTTCGACACCGGACTCACCAATCGCGGTGCGAAAGCGGCCTATCTGAGTAGCATCACAGGGCAGCTTCGGTGTGTAGTACGCCTGCCCGCTGAAATACTGCCAGACCACATTCTCGGACCAGCGAATCACCAGTTCTTCATCACTCAGATTGAATGCGTGCTTCAGATACAGCAAGGAAGCCATCAACCGGATGGGCAAACGAGGCCGGCCCGCAGCACTCACTCCTGTGCCCGCAGTCGCTAACGTTGTACCGAAAATATCGCTGAACTCTACCATGCGGCCTTGACGATTCTTGCGCTCGAAAGCTGGTGCAAGGGCTGCTTCAATAGCGGGCCACGGTAGTCGATTTGCCAATACCGCCAAGGGATGGTGCAGATCGATCATCTGGTCGAGACGGGCACGAAAAAAATCATCAGTCGGCATTTAAATTTCCCCTAATTCCCACAGGTTTTGATGCCTATATTATAATTTCCCAGGGATTTCAGCGTTTGCTAATTCGCATGAATTCCAATATTTATAGGGTCTCCAAGTGTTTTGCAGGACTGACTAGATAGGGACGATTCTGAGAAAAATGTTTTTTTAAAACTGTCGTAAATTTTTGTTAAGAGAAATAATCGTAATCAATTTGCGATGCGATAGAAAATTTCGGGAGGGAGTGTAAATAATTTTGTGTAAATGGTCATATTGCAGGAAACTGCTTCTATATTTTTGGAGTAAAAATGACCACACCCAAACCCTTGCCGAGCGGCTTAATTGATAACCTGCTGGCCGATTACAAAAAGCCAGAAGATTTAATCGGTGAGCATGGTCTTCTCAAGCAACTCACCAAAGCGTTGATTGAACGCGCCTTGCAAGCAGAAATGGCCGAGCATCTTGGTCACGATAAGCACGAAACGGTAAACAATGCCACTGGCAATACCAGAAATGGTAAAAGCCGTAAGACCCTGAAAGGTGAATTCGGTGAGTTACCCATCGAGATTCCCCGTGACCGTGAAGGCAGTTTCGAGCCTCTGATCATTCCCAAGCATCAGACCCGCTGGGCGGGTTTTGATGACAAGATCCTCTCGCTGTATGCCCGTGGCATGACGACGCGTGAATCCAGCAGCACCTCACTGAAATGTATGGCACAGAAGTATCGCCTACGCTCATTTCTACGGTCACTGACGGCGTACTGGATGAAGTAAAACAGTGGCAATCGCGGCCTCTCGATGCGGTGTATCCTGTGATCTATCTCGATTGTATCCATGCCAAAGTCCGTGACGCTGGTAGCGTTCGTACCAAAGCGATTTACCTGGCAATCGGCATTAACATGGAGGGCCATAAAGAAATACTGGGCTTATGGATTGCTCAGACCGAGGGTGCCAAGTTCTGGCTCAGCGTTGTCACTGAACTCAAGAATCGTGGCGTGCAAGATATCTTTATCGCCTGTGTTGATGGCTTAAAGGGCTTTCCCGAAGCGATTGAAACCGTCTATCCACATGCCATTGTACAACTCTGTATCGTGCACATGGTTCGTAACAGTCTCAACTACGTCGGCTGGAATAAACGCAAGGAAGTGGCTGCTGATTTACGTTTGGTCTACAGCGCCGCCACGATTGACGGGGCTGAGCAAGCGCTAGCAGACTTTGAAGATAAATGGAACAATGCTTATCCACCAATCGCCCGATCTTGGCGCAACAATTGGCAACGCATCATTCCATTCTTCGACTACCCGCATGAGATACGGCGCATTATTTACACCACCAATGCGATTGAGTCAGTCAATATGAGCCTGCGTAAAGTCAGCAAAAACCGCGGATCGTTTCCCAACGATGAGGCCGTGATCAAATTGTTCAATTTGGCTCTCAGCAATATCGCCAAAAAATGGTCTATGCCACTAAGAGATTGGAAACCGGCACTAAACAGGTTTACCATTCAATTTAACGAAAGAATGCCTCGACATTATTAAACACCGTTTACACAAAATCTAGGACACCCCCGAGGTACGTTAAATTTTCGCGTTATTTGGTACTATGTAATGCATCGTTATGTTATTGGATGAATAATGATGCATGGCTTCGATTTGCTGAATATAGCTGAAACCTGAGAGTATCCACTTTGTATATATTGGGCAGGTACCGGGCATCCTTCAAAACTTCATGTTTTTTTATCACTATTCTGACTGGAATCAATTTATTTCGGGATTCCCGCTAAATAACAAAATTCCCCCAGTAATAGCAGCAGGTATGGCAGAGCACAAGCTTTATATTTAATGGGTTGGATTTATGATGAGGCAGATTCAATTTCGAAGTGCAACACCTAATGGTAATTTAGTGTAGCGCACCGTCTTCCCGAAGAATATCTCAAACGGGGTTCTGAATCCAAGCACTTTGCGTGGCCGGTGGTTGAGTCTATCCACCGCCCATTGCACTTGTTCCTGGGTAACCTCAATCAGCTCCATTGCCTTGGGGAAATACTGGCGCAGCAACCCGTTGCTGTTCTCGTTCAAGCCACGCTCCCATGAACGATAGGGACGGGCGAAATAGACATCCGCATCGAGTTTCGCCGAGATGGTTTCATGCTCTGCAAACTCTTTCCCGTTGTCGAACGTCATGGTGTAGCACTTGTCTTTATGGGGACGCAGCAGCCGCGTTATCGCCGCCGTCACACCCGATGCCTGTTTGCCGGGTACTTGGGCTGCCAGCAGGTAACGCGACTTCCGCTCAGCCAATGTGACCAAGGCGCCTCGATGGTTCTTGCCGATCACGGTGTCGCCTTCCCAGTCGCCTATGCGGCTCTTCTGATCGACAATCCCCGGGCGTTCGTCAATACCGATCCGGTTCTTGATCGTGCCCCGGCGCTCTTGACCGCTCGCGTAACGCTTTCTGCGTGGTTTCTGGCAGCGCAAGTGTTGCCACAGGTCGCCACCACGGCGTTTGTCTTCATAAATGTGCACGTAAATCGTCTCATGGCTGATTCTCAACCCGCATTCCAGTGTAAGTCGGCAAGATGCTTGTTCCGGGCTCATGTCCAACCGGATCAACCGTTCAATCTCCGCCCATTCCGGCAATGAGAAACGCAGAAGTGGATCCAGTTAGCTGGACACCAGAGGGTCAAAGTTAAGGAGTTATTTTCTGTATGATTATTTTTATAAATAAGAGGGGTACAGAAAATGAGCAAGAAACGCAGAAATCATTCACCGGAGTTTAAATCAAAAGTTGCACTGGCGGCAATCAAGGGCGACAAGACGCTAATCGAGTTAGCCCAGCAGTATGGCATCAACAGCAATCTGATTGTGAAGTGGAAGAAGCAGCTGATTGATAACAGCAATGAAATATTTGCGTCGGGTAAGGGGCTGGCACCGGATCGGGAGTCAGAGATTCAATCACTGCAAGCCAAGATTGGTCAATTGACCATGGAGAATGATTTTTTGTCCAAAGCGCTCGGTCGCTAGATCGGGCGCGGAGGAAAGATAAGGCTCAGACGGCACATCAGCTCCCCAGGGTGCGGCGTTGCGAATTGTTGGATATACCAAGATCGAGCAGTTATTATCAACCGCAACCGGTAGCTAAAGAAGATCTGTTGCTAATGCAATTGATTGACCGAATTCACATGGATAAACCTTTTCTTGGTTCGCGGCGAATCGTAGATGCGCTGGTAGAACAAGGCCATAAAGCAGATAGAAAACATGTGCGGCGTTTAATGCGACTCATGGGTATACAGGCGATTCATCCTGGTCCGAAGACCTCGAAGCCACATCTGCGGCACAAGGTATACCCATACTTGTTACGAAATCTGGAGATCAACCGGGCCAATCAGGTGTGGTGCAGCGATGTGACCTATCTGCCGATGGCATCCGGTTTTCTTTATCTGACAGTCATTATGGATTGGTATAGCCGCAAGGTGCTGAATTGGCGTGTATCTAACAGCCTGGATGCCAGCTTCTGTCTCGACGCACTTGAGGAAGCGGTTTACCATTATGGAACACCGGATATATTCAACACAGACCAGGGATCACAGTACACCAGCGAAGCTTTCACCAACATATTGAAAAACCACGGCATTGATATCAGCATGGATGGCAAGGGTGCTTGGAAAGATAATGTATTTGTCGAACGCCTATGGCGTAGCGTCAAATATGAGGAAGTTTATCTCAATGCTTATGAATCAGCGTCTGAGGCCAAGCAATCATTGGCAAAGTATGTTATTTGATATTCACTGCCTTTGGCGGTGTGCCGAAACGCGGCATTTACGACAACATGAAGACGGCCGTGGACAAGGTATCCAAAGGTAACGGGCGTGTGGTGAATACGCGTTTCTTTACGATGACGGCGCATTACCTGTTCGATCCTGATTTCTGCAATGTGGCTTCCGGCTGGGAAAAAGGTGTGGTCGAGAAGAATGTTCAGGACATGCGCCGCCGCATATGGAATGAAGCCAAGCAACAACAGTTTGGTTCATTCGATGATTTAAACAGATGGCTTGAAACGCGCTGTCGCGGACTGTGGTCTGAAATCGAGCATCCTGATTATGCGGGCATTACCCTTGCCGATGCACTGGAACAAGAACAACTGTACCTGATGCCGATGCCAGCACCGTTCGATGGCTATATCGAAGTATTGGCGCGCGTATCCAGCACGTGTCTGGTCACATTGCAGCGCAACCGATATTCCGCACCCTGTCGTTTGGCCAATCAGATGGTAGCCGTTCACCAGTATGCCGGTCATCGAGAAGAAACCGGGCGCATTGCGTAACGGCGCACCGTTTTCGGAACTGCCGGCGTCCCTGTTGAAATTACAGACAGCACTGCGGCGTAGAGAACGCCAGCAAGCCGATCGAACCATGTCCAAAGTGCTGAGTCTGGTGCCGATGCATGGATTGGAAGCGGTATTGGTTGCCGTTGATCTGGTACTCGAATCCGACGTGATAAGCGCTGAGCATGTTGCCAATGTATTGGCGCGGCTGAAACACACCGACATGCCGGCGCCTGTGGAAACGACACTTAAACTCAAGGAAGAACCGCAAGCCAATACCGCGCGCTATGACCGCCTGAACCGGCAGGAGGTGTCGCATGTCTGCCATACTGGCGCAACTCAAGGCACTGAAATTACATGGCATGGCTGGCTGTTATGCCGATCTTCAACAACAGATTACGCCTGATATTGCTGCTGAATTCGAGTCATCCGGCAAAATGCTGCGGCAATTACTTCAAGCCGAAGCAATCGAGCGCAACATCCGTTCCATCCGCTATCAGACACAAGCTGCCAGGTTCCCTGTGCGGCGTCATTTACAGGGATTCGACTTCAGTCAATCCAAAGTCGATCAACAATTGATTCGTCAATTGGCCACGCAGGAATTTACTGCTGCCGCACAGAATCTGGTGCTGGTTGGCGGCACCGGTACCGGCAAAACGCATCTGACCATCGCCATCGGTACTTCAGGCATACAGCATCACGATAAGAAGGTGCGATTTGGAAGCCGCCATCGATCTAGCCAATAGCCTGGAACGGGAAAAATCAACCGGCAAGCAAGGCAGGTTTGCCCTAAGCTTGTTGCAGGTTGATCTGGTCATTCTCGACGAACTGGGCTATCTGCCATTCTCACAAGCCGGCGGTGCGTTGCTGTTCCACTTGCTCTCCAGGCTTTATGAACGAACCAGCGTAATCATTACCACCAACCTCGCATTCGCAGAATGGAGCAACATATTCATCGACGCCAAAATGACCACCGCGTTACTGGATAGACTCACGCACCATTGTCACATCATCGAAACCGGTAACGTGTCTTTTCGTTACATACAAAGCGCTGCAAGTGCAAAGATCAGAATACAGCAACGGGAAAAAGAAAAATGTGCATCAGAAGAAAATTCGGTCAATTTGTAGTGATTCACGATTGAATCAAAAACACCAACTGGAGGAAAAACACCAACTCAGTCTGGTCGACTTATCCACAGATGCGTAGTATCCTGCGCTCTGTTCCTCCCTGGTCAAATTTCAACCGCAATGGGGGGTCAATTTTAAACCGGTATCAACAAAAACATTTTTAACTCCCAAAAAGAGCAAAACTGTTCCGCTTTAAATCACAATGCGTATAATTTGTAGGGGGTAAAGCTCAAAAAAGCGGAAAATTTCGCCAAAATTAATTAGATTTTTCTACACAAAACCGGACGCTGAGAAGCGCGGAAACATTTTCACCTCCTTGTTATTACAAAAAACACTTTTATTCCCTGCAAAACAGCTTTTCTGTTCTCTCGCTGTTCCAACGCTCCCGCCCTCGATGCGGCCTTGCGGTAACCTCCCGGTTATGCGCTTGGTTTGGCAAAGGGGCGGGGTTGGTACCGGCAGCGGCCAGCAAGCGGCCGCAGCGCAGGGAACAAACCTTGTAAAACCCATTTAAACCCCTAACCCTTCACGTTCGCCACTGGGGCAGGGGTGCGGAAGGAAACCCGCACCCCAAACCCCAGATGCTCGAACGGTCAAGCTGTCAAGGGTTCGCAAGCCGCTACGCGCCCTTGACAGGGGTTGCTTTTGCGGTAATTGAATGCCCCGGGGTTTATGCCTTCGGCATCCGCTAAAGCTTCGCTTTGAGCGGCTAAAGCGGGCGTGAGCCGCTCCGTCTCCTCCTGCGTCGTCGCCGTTGCGGCCACGCCTTCCAATTCCGCAAGTATGCTAAATGTGCGCGGTGCCGAAACATCTACCCCTAAAACCGATTTAATCGCTTCACAGTGCTTTTTGAATGCTCGGGAAGGGTAAAGGGTGGATAAATCATTTCCACGCAACCAGAGACCGTATGCAATGAAATGATAGGGTTCCAATTGATTCATGATTCACCCTTAATAACTTTCAATTGCCGGGGTTGCAGTTTTCTGACGGCATAGCCGCGAAGATCCGGCCCGCGCTTGCCCGGTTTAATGTTCAAAGGGCAAGTTATGCGCCAGATATTGGAATCGTCTTTGAAACCATCGATGCGCCCCTGAGCGAGCAAAGCACGAACCCGGCGCTCGGAGACTTCAAGAAAGTCCGCGACATCGGAAATAGCCAGGGTTTGAGAAGTATTCATGAACACTCCAAACCGGTAAATCTGCTATAACCGCGAACAGGCGGGGCAACTTTGAGAGGTAAATTAAAAATCAGGTTATTACGGGAATCCCTTGAAAACGGGATGCGGCCACAATATGCCCAACGCTGAATTAAACGAAGCGAAACGCCCAAGCGAGCCGCCAGCTCATGAGATGTCAGATAATCAACAAGCCTAAAAAGGTTGGTTGATTTGTCGTAAGGCTTTGTAATATCGACACCATAGGCCCGGACAATTTTAGCTTGACGGGCAAGGGTGGATTTAGGCACGAAGGCGCTTAAATCCTCCCCAGCAATCCAAGCCGCAACATAAACGCGGGTTTTAGAAGGCAGGCTATCAAGAAACGTTTGCGTGTCCTTGATCTTAAAGTCAGAATCCATTTTTACTCCTATAAAAAAACAAACCATAAAAAAGCATTAAAAAGTATCAAAAAGTCGCAATTTGCGACTGAACGGCGTACTGTTAGTAGCCGATTCAATGAAACTTAAAATTGATCACAATTTATTAATTACTGCCAAAGTGGCAGTAAACGGCGTAGTGTTACTAGCCGATTGATGAATTTTCTTTCCTCCCGTTTTTTGGCCGGACAAAGGGAAGCAAATTCGATCTCTCAGGATGCAATCCGGAATTGCGTTTTTCCTCCCGTTCAAGACGCCATTGTTTGGCCATTGCAAAAGTCAGTGAAAGGTAATTTAAATCGGCTGCAGTGAATTTTTTGCCCTCGGGTGACCATAAGACCTCACCCGAGAACTTCCAGCCCCTCCAAGCGTCGCTAGGAAGCTCGTAACCTGTTAGAATGTGCAGAAGCTTAAAAGCCGCATAAGGCACTTGAACCCGCCCGGATTCCCAATTGTGCAATGTGCGGTAAGTCACTCGAAGCATTTCAGCCGCTTCCTCCTTGCTAAGCCCTGACAAAATGCGGGTTTCGCGTAGCTTTTCATGACTGACGGGTTTGAAGGGTTTGCGCCGATTCCTGCATTTTTTCACCTGATCAACAATTTAACGGGTGGATAAACAACCCATTGCCATAACTCCCGATCAAAGCGAGCACCGGGAATTCTTCCTGATTCACAGTAGCGGATGACTTGGCCAATGCGTAAGCCATGACTTACAGCAAAGCTACGAGCAAGAACAGGGCTACCGGATCGTATTTCATGCGATTTCTTCATTTTGCCGGTTCCTTTGCTCGTCGCAGTGTTCAAGATAATTTTCTAAAGACCCGTGCTTGAATTTCAATTCAAGCAATGCCAGCTTGACCGGAAGCCACAAAAACACATTGACCCAAAAACGATTGAATCCAAGAAATTCGAGCAATTTCACAAAGTGAAACGAATATCGATTTACAAAATAACAAAACATTTTTAACCCCCAAAAAGAGCAAAACTGTTCCGCTTTAAATCACAAAACTATTCCGCAAAAAGTATAAAGCAATTGCGTATAATTTGTATTATGTTAAATACTCTAATCGCAGAAAAAAATACAGAAGAAAATACGATAAATGACAGCGGACAATTACTTTGAAACATCGGGACAAATAATTTGAAACGCAAAAACAATTAATGCAGACGTGAATGCGTTAGTGATTCCGATACATATATTCAATCAAATCACGTATTATTTCTAACAAGCTGCCAATTGGTAAACCATCGAACGGATCACCATGAGCTAGTGAATTTCTAAAGCTCACAAGAGTATCACTTCGTTTTGCACCGTTTTGTTCTTTGTCATCCGAAAAGAGATTAGCAATTACCACACCTTTCGATTTGTTATAAACTGGAAGCACTTCATCGCGAAGACCGTCATATTCAACCATAAATCGTAGGCCGGGCAAGAAGAATGAATTAATTCGCTTCCCTTTCATGTATTCAGGAGCATTTTCTTTAAGTTCTACCTTCTTTTCTTTAAACTCGCACCAATAACGATCTCTAAGTGCCAATTCCAGTGCCGCGAACGCCGCTAATTCACCGGCCTTGATTACATCATCACGAATCCAACCCATTAAGTATAAAGCTTGTGCTCTGCCATACTTTGCGGCTATTACTGAGGGGATTTTATTATTTAGCGGGATTCCCGAAATAAATCGATTCCAGTCAGAATAGTGATGAAAAACATGAAGTTCTGAAGGACATCCGGCACTTGCCCAGTATATGCAAAGTGGATACTCTCGGGTTTCAGCTATATTCAGCAAATCTAAGCCGTGCATCATTATTCATCCAATAACATAGCGATGCATTACATAGTACAAATAACGCGAAAATTTAACGCTAGACACAAATAAAAAAGGAACCGATGCAGCCATTTTTCCCTGATGGCGGTGGACGGTTCCATTTATGGATACGCAATCTGTAACTCTACGACAAAGCACAAATTGCTTCCATAAACCCATGACAAACCATAGAACATTGATCGATAGTAAATGCCGATAAGGAGGCATCTACTATCCCTATCATAAGCTTTTTCTATATCTATGGTTTGTCTATCTCGATATAGAATTTTGCAAATGATAGGAACCAACAAAGCTTCGCTTTGAAGACTTAAAATCTCATTGACTCAATGCATGCAGTTTCTGAACATTTTCGCCTTTTTTATGTTCAAGCTCTTGTATTTTTGCTTTAATCAATTGAATCATTTCACGGCGTTCTTTTAAGCCCGGCCCGATTTCACTTGGCATGATTCTGCTATAGCCAAACTCTTCCGGTGTCATTTTTTCCATGATGCTGCGTATAGTCGGCTCTATCGTCTTGAAAAGCAGCGCAAGGAAAACCCGATCATCGATTTGTGTTTTGTTAGGGGTAAAGATTTGGCAAGCAGGAAAGACTGATAATCCACCAGCAAGAACGTTTTCGACGGTCTTGAATCGCAATGGATTACCATATTCTTGCATCATACCGCCCCAAGGTGTATTGGTAGCCACTCCAGCCAGTGCGGGGCGGATGGCTTCCGCTTCGTAATCTTGAGAACCACGAAATAATATTTCGACGATGCTTTCTTTTAAGTCATCAAGCGGTAAGTAGTCGACCCTGCAAAATTCACATGACCGTAGCGGAGGCTTTGTATACAAGAAAGTTTCGCCAATATATGGTTGTTTTGCGCGGAAGCGGTTGATCAACTGCAGCAAGGCAAAGGGCAACAAAATACCTTTTAGCCCCAAGCGGAGTACTGCCCTCATCAGCCAGCGCAGGTTGTATCCCGCCGCACACAACACAGCATGGAGCGCATCTCCCAACTTGCCCTGCAACCAGCAGCGGTCCATTCGGTGATCCGACTTTAAATGCCCAATCGCAGGTTTCACGGCCTGACGACGTTTGAGCCAGCGCCGCTGCGGCATTGTGAGTGACTTGTACTTGCCACGATGGATGATGTTCACGTCCGGGTTGTCGGTATCCACGCCTCGAAATCCGAGATCGACAATGACCTTCTTCGGCGTTGATCCTGCGTTTTCGAGTAACGTCTGTGTCTGTGTGAGTTGCTTATGAAGGATATGGCCATCGTAGGGATTGCCGGGGAAGGTTTTTGCACCGACCATCAGGCCGTTCTTGTGCGTGATCGCAATGCTGGCTTTAACGCCGAACTCGTAAGGCTTGCGCGCCTTGCCCTTGCCGATACATTCGACTTCCGGGGCATGCAGTGCGTAGAGTTTGTTTTTGTCTTTCGGTTGCTGCTGGTGAATCCGCTGTACTCGCTCCAGCAGCGTGTTCAGATGTTGGAACGATGCGGAGCACTCCAGTTCTGCCGTCGCCAGTTTCCGATTGATCTCTCGCAGCACGATACCAAGGATCGTGCGTTGGCGTTTAACGGCTTTGCGCATGCGGCGAAATTGCTTGGCATGGGCATAACCACCGGCTTTGCGGCGCAATTCCTTGCCTTCCTTGGCGTAACTCTGCTTCAAGGTGATGCCGCTTCGTTTGGCCGCCTGTACGATTTTGCTGCGCGCAATTTCCAGCAAGCGACTATCCACCGGATGCGCAATCGCTTTTTCCTGTACTGTCGTATCGACGATGACACGTTCGAATTCAGCCGGTTTGACCACCTTCGCTCGCACAGCTGCGTCAATGGTTGCTTGCAGCAGCTTTTCGACACCGGACTCACCAATCGCGGTGCGAAAGCGGCCTATCTGAGTAGCATCACAGGGCAGCTTCGGTGTGTAGTACGCCTGCCCGCTGAAATACTGCCAGACCACATTCTCGGACCAGCGAATCACCAGTTCTTCATCACTCAGATTGAATGCGTGCTTCAGATACAGCAAGGAAGCCATCAACCGGATGGGCAAACGAGGCCGGCCCGCAGCACTCACTCCTGTGCCCGCAGTCGCTAACGTTGTACCGAAAATATCGCTGAACTCTACCATGCGGCCTTGACGATTCTTGCGCTCGAAAGCTGGTGCAAGGGCTGCTTCAATAGCGGGCCACGGTAGTCGATTTGCCAATACCGCCAAGGGATGGTGCAGATCGATCATCTGGTCGAGACGGGCACGAAAAAAATCATCAGTCGGCATTTAAATTTCCCCTAATTCCCACAGGTTTTGATGCCTATATTATAATTTCCCAGGGATTTCAGCGTTTGCTAATTCGCATGAATTCCAATATTTATAGGGTCTCCAAGTGTTTTGCAGGACTGACTAGATAGTCGCTTGCTGGAAATTGCGCGCAGCAAAATCGTACAGGCGGCTAAACGAAGTGGCCATCACCTTGAAGCAGAGTTACGACGCCAAGGAAGGTAAGGAATTGCGCCGCAAAGCCGGTGGTTATACCCATGCCAAGCAATACCGGCGCATGAAGGGTGCACTGAAATCCTTGCGTACCCTGGTTGTGGGAGAGTCTGGCGTGACATTGATCGCAAACTGGATCATATCAGGAGGATGAAAAATTCAGGCCGCCAAGGCGGGCCAGTATCTTCGAATGCGCCAAACGGTTGCTGGAGCGGTGTCAATGTTGAGTGAGGTGACGATCTTGTGCAGTGGCCAGAAACGTGGTGTCACACAATCGATCGGGAAAGCCATCCGCCGACGAGTGCCATTGCACCAGCAATTAGTCACATGAAAAACGAAGGTAAATTGCGGCGAAACTGGCTCAAGGGCAATATCGGCGATGCCCTCAATGCTGTCCTATGCGGCGCCGGCACAATCTGCGGATGATCTTGAGAGCCATCCGGCTTTTGCCAAATTGAATCGCCGTGCCCACGCAATAATGATCAGGAGCATATACGCACCATCAAATACGAAATTTCTGATCAACTCAGCTAGACTGGCAGAAGTGCTTTCTACCAGTCCATTGTTTATCAATTAGCACTAGGCATAACAACGAAGCCTTTGAGAGAATGTTTGCAGAACATCAATTCCGCTCTCTTCCGCACGGCAGCACCAGTCTTCCAATTTTTTGACCAGTTCTTCAGTTGAGGCTGACGAACGTTGCCAAATCTCAGCCAGCTCTTCGCGCATGGTATAGACTTTATCGAGGGTTTTGGTATTACTCAGAACTTGATTCAGTTTTTCGCGTTCATGATCTTGCAGCGTTCTAGAATCAGCCAAAATCCAACGTTTCAAAGTGGAATTATCAATTCCATATTGAACAGTCGCTTCTCTTAAATGAATGATTTCTTGTGCAAACGTTGTTTTAAGTGACTTGGTATATTTTGCCAGAACCTCATATCGATGAGATATTACTGCGTGCAAGGTATTCGAGTCACATTCTGTTTTTGCAATATCTATGCGTAGTTTAGGTGCAACTTTCTTGACTTTTGCAAGACCTGCCATTTCCAAGATTCTTATGTAGAGCCAGCCGATATCGAATTCGTACCATTTATTAGACAACCTTGCAGACGTTGCATACGCATGGTGATTGTTATGCAATTCTTCACCGCCAATTAAAATGCCCCAAGGCACAATATTTTTACTAGCATCTTCTGCTTGAAAGTTGCGATAACCCCAATAATGACCGACGCCATTGATGACACCTGCTGCGAATATTGGCGCCCATAACATTTGTACCGCCCAAATCGTAATACCGATAGGTCCGAACAATATAACGTTAATAATCAACATTAATGCCACACCTTTAGCACTATGCTTGCTATATACATTACGTTCTATCCAATCATCCGGCGTTCCGTATCCATAGCGTTTGAGCGTTTCGTTATTCTTCGCTTCCTTGCGATAGAGTTCGGAACCTTCAGCCAGAACCTTTCCAATGCCATAAATAATAGGGCTATGTGGATCATCGTTTGTTTCACATTTCGCATGATGCTTGCGATGTATCGCCGTCCATTCTTTTGTAACCATCCCTGTTGTAAGCCAAAGCCAAAAACGGAAAAAATGACTTGGCAGCGGATGCAATTCCAGAGCACGATGCGCTGAGTGGCGATGTAGATAAATCGTGATAGAAGCAATTGTGATATGAGTTAAAACAAGTGTTACGACCACATATCCCCACCATGGCATATCAATCACACCTGAGATCAATGTGAGAAAATCAGAAATCATATAATTATCATCCTTTAAAGATCTGTAACGAACAGATCAGACAAATAAAAGCAAATTAAATTGCCACCCCTGCGCTATAAAATTCTTAAAACTATATACTTGTTTAATATATCTGGATTTTTTGGCTTAATATTTTCTAACAAAATTCTATACCACACGGCGTGGAAAAGAAATATTAAATCTGACTTAATTACTATTTTGCGCTTAAGAAGTATAAATCCTACTTTTTATTAACTCACAGTGATCATTGCTGAGTTAATTAACAGAAAATTGACCCATGCAAATCATTGATCAATGTGATAGCAAGAACCTATTTCATCATCCTAAGTTATCTTCAATTATTATGATCGCGTATCTAAATAAATTATTTCGATAGTCTTTAATTGTTGATTTGTAACACTCCTCGGAGGATTGTGAATTTATTGTGAAAAAAACATAAATATTTTGTGAACTATGCCGTAAAAAAACAACTATAAACAACATTCAGGAGATGTTCATGAAAAAAACTCAGTTTTTCGTCATTTCGACATTGATTATGTCAGCAATCCTCATTGGTACATTATTCTTCTTCGATTTACAAAGCTCAATTGAAGGTTGGTTTATCTCCGACATCGCATTTGGAGTACTACTTTATCTTAGTTATTTGGCGATTGCGATGAATCATGCCAACTCACAAGTAGTCGACTCCACCGAATTAGCAATTTATTGCTGATATTGCTCGTTTTAGTCAGTTTCTCAGGTTCCTCCAGTCATCTATACTGGAGGAATTTCTCAACTCATAATCATTCTTCTCATGAGATTTTAGTTTGGATTTACTAATCCCGCATCAAATCAGGCAGAGACATAATATTTAATCATTTCGTTTCTACCACAACACTTCGAGTGCGCTCATGAAATAATACGCGCAAATCATCTTCCCAATTTTTTAACTTTTTATGCATGTGCTGACGTTGAGCCAGGTCAGTGCTATTGTGCATTCTAGCAACAAAATCACAAGTAAATGTAGTCACTTCCAATTGATAAGCTCGATAAGTGGGATCGTCCGAACGAATAGTATGTTCGACCGCGTTGCGAAGAACGATAGTAGCATGTTCAATCGAAATCCGCTCTTCAACCAATTGAGTGAATATCCCCAGGATTACTTTTTGCCGACGTTGACGTTCAGCTAACCAGCGATCTGGATTGAATGGTGAAACCTCAACACTGGTCTCGATTAATTTACGCTGAGCTTCGGAAATATACCCGTAAAGATTTTTGATGCGCTTAACAGTTCGCTTAACCGAAGTTTTGTGACGATCACTCAGATCAGGCTCCAGAAAGTCGCTTCGCAACTCATCGTTACTTTTGGCAAAACGCCGTTCGATATGACGCCACTGATCTTTATTAAAATCTAGAACCATCGGCGCACTGAGCTGTACGGCGTAGTCAATGGCTGGGGCAATCAAGTTTTGAAACTCATCAGACCATTGACAAACCTGTGCTGGAGTGACGATTCCATCAGCCTGTTCTCGAACTACGGCTAACCAATCAGCATAACGCAGCAATTGTGTATCACGGTGCCAATCAAACCATTCATGAATTGCTTGTTTGGCAAGCACTGTGTGCTCCCTGCTGAAGCCGACATAATTATCAATCCACCACCACGTCAATTGAGGCCCATTGTTATAACTTAAGCGCAATAGGCTGCAACCACTCAGCAGAGCCAATAAACATAAAAAAAGAATTCTTTTAACCATCAGTTATGCAATACGTTTACCTCGGATCGAAACATCACTTTCATAATCCCTTAAATAAATCGCGAATTTATTCAAAAATGAACAACAGGTTGATGCGATCACCGGCAACGCCTTTCAGATAGTTCCTTACCATTCGATAATCCGACTTCAGGTGGCCGATAATGGGTTCAATCGCGGCACGCCTCCTGCATTGTTTTCGCTTCTTGCCTTTCTGGTACCGGGTATCTTTCTTGGATACCTTTCCGGGCAAAATGATCTGAGTTCCATTGACTTCACGTTTGCCGCGGTAGCCGCGATCGCATACGGCTTGCTTGGCTGCTTTCCCGCGCGAAATCTCAACATGATACACAATATCTCCGGCAGCTCCAGCGCCGATTCCTCATGCAAACCAACGCTCATCCGGAAAATCCGCTCTACGCCTTCCGCATCTATGTGCTTACGAAAATGCACCAGCTCCGTGCTATGACAAGGCAACTTCTGCTGGATCTCTCTTATGCCGCAAAAAGCCTGGTAATAAGGATTCCGCTTCCACTGCAATACTATCGATTCGCCACTCAAATTCTCTAACTGTTTCAGTATCAATATAACCCAGCCATCAAACGGATCGGCTTACTCGGTGCTTTTGTCGCTGCTGAGTGGTGGACAGATTTAACCATCGACCACGCAAAGTGCTTGGATTCAGAACCCCGTTTGAGATATTCTTCGGGAGGACGGTCGTTACACTAAATTACCGTTAGGCGTTGCACTTCGAAATTGAATCCGCGTTCTTTATTTTTCGTGATTCTTGAATACTTGCGGCATTGCGGCTTTTAGGTAATAAAACATTGACCAGAGCGTTAACAACGCCGCAATATAGATCAACCATGTGCCGATTTCTTGCGGATTAAAATGCTCTCCGATATTTTCATGATATAGCAGCAATGGTATCGCAATCATTTGCGATGTGGTTTTGATTTTTCCAAGGAATGAAACAGCAACGCTCTTGGATTGTCCAATTTGTGCCATCCATTCTCGTAATGCTGAAACGGTTATCTCGCGCCCGATAATAATTAAAGCAATCGGTGCATCCAGTCTACCCAGATAAACCAACACGATGAGTGCAGCGGATACCATTAATTTATCCGCAACCGGGTCAAGAAAAGCCCCGAATGCAGAAGTTTGATTCAAAACGCGTGCGAGGTATCCGTCAAGCCAGTCGGTAACTGCTGCCCCAGCAAAAATCAAGGTTGCGACAAGATTTTGTTGGCTGGGTGTTAACCAAGTGTGTGGTACATAATAGATACCGACAAATAATGGAATAGCGAGAATCCTTAACCAAGTCAGCAAATTCGGTAAATTATAAGGCATGAGTTGGAACTTGAAATTGAGTGGATGAAGTCAGTGCAATTCTCGATAGATTTTTTCTGCCAATTTGCGGCTAATGCCATCCGTTTTTTGTAATTCTTCAATACTTGCTGTCAGTACGCCTTTCAATCCTCCGAAACGTCCTAGCAATTTTTGTCGGCGTTTGGCACCAATGCCTTCGATATTTTCCAAACTGGAGTTGGTCCTGGCTTTAGCCCGTCGACCGCGGTGTCCCTGGATCGCGAAGCGGTGCGCTTCATCGCGGATTTGTTGAATCAGATGTAAAGCAGCATGTTCATTCGGTAATTGTAACGGCTTTTCAAATGATGGAGAAATCAATTGTTCCAGACCAGGTTTACGTTCTTCACCTTTGGCGACCCCGACCAGGTTGGCATCGGATACGCCAAGTTCATGTAACGCTTCGAACGCCGCTGAAACCTGGCCTTTACCGCCATCAATCAAAATCAGATCCGGCAATTGCCCTTCACCGTTGACAATCTTTTGATATCGCCTTGTCAACGCTTCGCGCATCGCAGCATAATCGTCACCAGGAGTAATGTTCTCGATATTGTAACGCCGATATTCATTATTGCGCATCGAACAATTGTCATAAACAACACATGAAGCCACTGTCGCTTCTCCCAGCGTGTGGCTGATATCAAAGCACTCGATGCGCTGGATTCCAGGCATTTGCAAAACTTGCTGCAGCGCTTGCAAACGTTTTTCCTGGCTGGCCTGACGGCTTATCGCTTGCTTTAATGCCAATTGTGCATTTTCGGTTGCCATATCGAGCCATGCACGTTTTTCACCGACAGGATTGAACTGTATGACGATTTTATGTCCGCATTGTTCGGTGAGTAACTGCTGCAGCGTATTACGCTCAATATTTTCACTCAGAATAATTACTGGCGGTGCAGTACGATTTAAATAATGTTGCGCGAGGAAAGCTTCAACGACATGACTCGCGGGGTAGTCGTCTGCATTTTGCGGAAAGAAACTCTTATCGCCTAAATGCCGCCCTCCCCGGATCATCGCTAGATTGACACAAACTTTCGCGGATCCATCGGACGATACTGCGCAAGCAACGACATCCGCATCCAGCGCTTTACCATTATCAACAAATTGCTTTTCGCGAATCCGGCGTAACGCTTGAATTTGATCTCTCAGAATCGCCGCTTGCTCAAATTCCATCCGTTCGGACGCTTGTAGCATTTTGTCGTGGATTACTTCCATTACTTCGGTCTGCTTGCCTTGTAAAAATAAAGCGGCGTTTTTGACATCGACTTCATAAGATTGTTGATCAATTTGACCGATGCACGGACCGCTGCAGCGCTTGATTTGAAACAGTAAGCAAGGCCGTGTCCGATTACTGAATACGCTGTCTTCGCAGGTACGCAACCGAAAAATTTTTTGCAATAACTGGATACTTTCACGAACGATCCCAGCATTGGGATAAGGTCCGTAATGCTGATGCGCTTTATCCAGTGCGCCGCGGTAAAAACCAAGGCGAGGAAATTCATGTCCGCTTAGAATGACATACGGGTAAGTTTTATCATCTCGAAAAAGAATGTTGTAACGTGGTTTAAGGCTTTTAATTAGGTTATTTTCTAATAGCAGTGCTTCAGCTTCCGAACGAGTTACGGTCGTTTCAATTGCAGCGACGTTTGATACCATCAACTGCGTTCGAGGTGCGAGGTTGGTTTTTTGAAAATATGAGGAAACGCGCTTTTTGAGACTGATTGCTTTGCCAACGTAAATAACTTCCCCTTTGGCGTTAATCATGCGATAGACGCCTGGCTGCAACGGCAAATTTGCGCAAAATTCTTTGGCGTTAAAGCCAATGCTACTCAAGCTATTTAATCTCCGTTATCCAGCAATTTTCCAGCGACGGCCCAATTTTCATCTGGAAGCTCGTCAAAGCAGATATACGTATAAGACTTCGGTTTTTTTGCGATGCGTTCCAGTGTATCGGTAATTTCTGTCGCAATTTGCTGTTTTTGTTCACGTGTTAACGTTCCAGCCACGCGAATATTGACGTACGGCATCGATAATTCTCCTTCAGATGATGGTAATTTAAAAATCAGCGATAATTCGTGTAAACACTTGCTCAAACATTTCGGTGGTCAAGCGTTTGGTTTGCGTATTGTAGCGGCTGCAGTGATAACTGTCATAAAGACGTAACCCTTTCCCGTTTTGACTGTTTTGACTTAACTGATGCACTGCGCCGTGTGCGAATGGATAATCTTTGGCTTTCAACTGCACCCCCATCAACACCGCTTGATGCGCAATGGTACCCAAAGCCAATACGGCTGTACCGCCGTTGTGCACAAATTGATCTAGCTCGGTTGCGAGATAACGATTGCAACGTTTTATTTCTTCAGGAATTGGTTTATTATCAGGAGGTAAGCATTTGACTGCATTGGTAATTCTGCACCCTATCAATTGCAAATCATCTGTTGCTGCAACTGATTCGGGACGCGTTGCAAATCCGTATTGGTGCAGGGTTTTATATAATAAAATGCCTGCATAATCTCCAGTAAACGGCCGCCCCGTACGATTTGCTCCATGCATCCCGGGCGCCAAGCCGACAATTAACAATTTTGCCGCCGCATCACCGAAAGCGCCAACAGGAAGTGCATGATAATCCGGATATTGGGATTTAACCGATTGCAAAAAATAGGATAGACGTGTGCATTGTTTGCAGTCGCTAATATTCATCGGATAGTGACAACACGGAATTTGTCTGTGTTTCTCTTAACTGAAAATCTGTTGATCTTGCAAAGGAAGCGCTGATTAATTGCCTGCGCAAGCGATTTGCGGCGTTGGCTGGTGCTTAGATGCGCGCCTATCCTGTTGATAGGTCGCGTTTCTTGCGCTCCACCCGCCTTGAATCTCATCTTGTTTGGCAAATTAATCAGCGCTTCACTCAGTTTTTATTAATCCTTGGGCGGTGTTTTTATAGATTAAGAACTCAATCGATATATCTAATAATAAACATTAAATTAATCATTCAATGATATATTTATAAAAGAATTTATCCATATTTTTTGCGGTTACGCCGACGTCGATTGTGCGCACGGCGCAGTTCTTCCGGTGTTGGCGGTGGCGCTTTTTTGTCGGCGTAAGGATTAGCCCCGACTTTGAAATCAACGCGCAATGGGGTTCCATGTAGCTGAAATACCTCGCGGAAAGTGTTCTCCAAATAGCGCCGGTAACTTTCCGGAACATGATTGAGCATACTGCCATGCACAATCACTAAGGGTGGATTGGAACCACCTTGGTGCGCATAGCGCAGTTTTGGCCTCGACATTCCTCCGCGTGGCGGCGGATGCTTTTCAACCGCCGCGATCAATGTACGTGTCAGTTTAGGCGTTGATAAATCTGCCATTGCAGCCGCGTATGCTTTATCAATCGCGGGCATCAATTTTTTGATACCGGTACCATGCAATGCGGAAATATAGTGTAGCTCTGCGAAACTCAAAAATGCCAGTTTACGGTTGATCTCACGCTTAATATTGTCGCGCTGATAATCATCGAGTCCATCCCATTTATTCGCAGCGATAACCAAGGCGCGACCTGTTTCCAGAATAAACCCTGCAATATTGGCATCTTGATCGGAGATTTCCTGACGTGCATCTAGGACCAAAACCACAACATTAGCATCTTCAATCGTTTGCAACGTCTTAATGACTGAGAATTTCTCGACGACTTCATGAACTTGGCCGCGGCGGCGTATTCCGGCCGTATCAATCAGCGTGTATTGCTTGTCTTGATGTGTAAAATCAATATAAATGCTATCGCGCGTTGTGCCGGGCTGATCGAATGCGATAACACGCTCTTCCCCCAGCAAAGAATTGATCAGCGTTGATTTACCGACATTCGGGCGGCCAACAATGGCGATTTTTGGATGTTTATCGTTCGAATGTTCTTCAGTAACATCGGGAAAATCACTCAGCGCAAAATCCGCTAGCTCTTGGATGTGATCCCCATGCATTGCCGATACGGCGCAGGGATCTCCCAACCCTAATTCATAAAACTCGGCAGTCACAACGGCGGTAGCCATGCCTTCAGTTTTATTAACCACCAGCAGTATTTTTTGGCCGGATTTACGTAGTTGCTCGGCAATCATTCGATCATGCGCCGTTACTCCTTGGCGTCCATCGACGATGAACAAGACCTTATCAGCTTCGTCAATTGCTTGCAGTGTTTGCTTCGCCATCGCATGCATAATGCCATCTCTGGCAACAGGCTCCAAACCGCCGGTATCCATGACTAAATACGGCTTGTCGCCTACCCGACCGGTGCCATAATGCCGATCTCGGGTTAAACCTGGAATATCGGCCACAATGGCATCTCGGGTGCGCGTCAGGCGATTGAAAAGTGTTGATTTTCCAACATTGGGACGGCCAACTAAAACAAGTGTAGGTTTCATTATTTATTGCTGTGCGTAAGTTATACGCAACACGGCATAGATTTCATAATTCACAGTGGTGCTGTGAATCAAATTTTTAGCGTTGTTTTCCTAGAATTGCGTACTAAATGCGTGAACGCCGCCTTTAGCTGTCTGAACCACCACACCATCGGGTAACATACCGGCAGCATTATGAATGATGCTGCCATCAGTCGCGGAGCGTGCCACAAGAGCACCGTCATAATTGCGCAAGACATTTACAAAACCTTGGTCATCACTTACTACAATATATTGATCTTTGATGGTTGGTTTGGTCAGTTTTTTACTGCCTAAGCGACTTTGTTTCCACATGCTGGCGCCGCTCAGCAGATCATATGCAGCAACGATCCCTTTATCTTCCGTGACATAGACATAATCATTATCCATGGCCAAGCCGGCACTGCTGGATGATTCCCGTGACCAGATCTGTGTTCCGTCATTAATGGCAAAACATGCTAAGCGGCCTTGATACGCAACCGCACAAACGAGACGATTGTTGACAACAGGGGAACTGGTAATATCCGTCATGCGCTCAAGCTCGGTAACCCCCCGTGGCTGGGAAACGGTTACTTCCCATCCGATATTACCGTTGAACAAGCTCATTGCAATCATTTTTCCGCCGGGAAATCCCGCAAATACGGCACCATGCGCCAGAGTAATCCCCGCTGTACTGCGCACCGTCAGTGGCGGAGTTGCGCCCTGATAGATCCATTTCCGCTTGCCGTCTATCGCATCAAGCCCGAATATGCGGCCATCGACGGTACGGACTACGACAACGTTATTTTGCGCCTGCGGCGGGCTTAAAATCTCACTGGTAACTGCTGACTGCCATAACATATGGCCAGAATCATTATACGCAAGCACCTCGCCTTTGTAGGTTCCTATGAGTATTAATCCTTCACCGATACCAACACCTGCAGAAAATTTATTTTTGGTTTTAATTTGCCAGAGCTGTTTGCCGGTAGCCGCATCATATTTGGTTAACTTGCCATCTTCATCCGCGGTATAAACAGCGCCATTTTCGTAAACCGGATAAAAAGAAGCGATTTCATTTTCACTGACTTTATTTTTCCATTTAGCCGGTATCTTTTCGGTTGCTTTTAAGGCAGCGAGCTCTTCTTTGTCATAAACAATTACCTCATCGGAGACGAACATATCCGATATCCCTGTGCTCATGTCTTCGATAAGTCGGGTATTGAACGGATTGATCATGCTGCTACAACCAGGGAATAATACCGCCAATAATGACCAAAAGATAAATCGTCGCCAGCGTTTAGTGAAATTCAAAGAAGCAGTCACTGTTCTGATTATTCGGAGTCACCCAATTCATCCAGTTTCATTTGCACGATGTTGTAGTAATTATTACTTTTTGCGAGTTTGTCGATCGCAGCTTGATAACTGAGCCGGGCTTCGGAAATTTTCTGAGCGGCCACCTGAATATCGCCCTTTCGATCCAAATAGAGTCCGGCAAATGCTTCACCGTGTCCTGCATTTAGAACTCGCAAGGCTTCGTCATATTTTCCTTCATCCAGTAAAATTCCCGACATTCTGAGGCGCGCCAAGTCATGAAGTTCGGTTTCTTTGGCGTGATCAATCACCCATTGCAGGTTTTTGATGGCGCGCGGATAATTTCCGGCCTGAACATCGGCAAGCGCGGCAATAAGTGCAGCACGGGAAGCATACCCGCTGGAAGAATATCCTTCCATTAGCAATTGAGCGGCATCGTTAATTTTTGTAGCATCTTGTGTTTCCTGCACTTGTTTCAATAATACATATAAATCAGCAGCTTGCTGAGATTGCTGCAGTTTGTAGTAATTCCAAGCTTTGTTGGCACCGGCTGATGCAAGCGCAACAGCTAGGACTATGGTAACTAAGGTGCCGTATTGCCCCCACCATGCTTTAAGTCCTTCGATTCGCTCCTGATCCTCGTGATAAGTTGCCATCTGATTTTCCTGATTATAGGTCGTTAAATTAAATGTTCTTTTCTAATAATTTCGCTAACAACGCCCAATTTGACGCTTGCTTGTTCAATCGGTTCGCGTAATGGCTTGAGAGTCACTTCTTCAGCTTTCAATTCCTCATCACCGATGATGACAGCATAAGATGCACCGGATGAATCCGCTTTTTTCATCTGGGTTTTAAAGCTACCCCCTCCACAGTGCAAGATCACACTAAAGCCTTCATCCCGAAGAAATTCGGCGCATTTCCAAACATAGTTTGTGACTTGTTCACCTTGGTGAACAAGGTATATATCGGGAACAGGCTGATCGATTGGATGATCCGTATCTTGCATTAAAGCAAGCAACCGCTCTACTCCCATGGCGAATCCGCAGGCCGGCGCCGGTTTACCGCCCACTTGCGCAAAAAGCCCATCATAACGTCCACCGGCGCAAACTGTGCCTTGGGCGCCCAACTTGTCGGTAACCCATTCAAATACCGTACGATTATAATAATCAAGTCCTCTCACCAACCGCAAATTGATCTCAAAATTGATACCTTGCTCTCGAAGGATATTTTGTAGAGATTCAAAATGCTCGCAAGACTCAACGTCCAAATCGTCGATCAGCTTCGGTGCACTCTCGATTAACCCTTGCATCATAGGGTTTTTACTGTCTAAAATGCGCAGCGGATTGGTGTGTAAGCGTCTTTTTGAATCCTCATCCAATGCATCATGATGCTGCTCAAAATATTTGATCAGCCGGGAACGGTGCAATGCACGTGTTTCAGCATTTCCCAATGTGCTGATTTCCAGACGCAATCCAGAAATTCCCAGCATCTTCCACAGTCGCGAACACATCACAATTAATTCGGCATCGATATCAGGTCCCGCGAACCCCAGCGCTTCGACACCCACTTGGTGAAATTGCCGGTAGCGTCCTTTTTGCGGGCGTTCATGCCGAAACATTGGTCCCGAGTAATAGAGTCGCTGCGGTCCCGAATATAGCAAATTGTGTTCAATGACAGCCCGCACACAGGAAGCAGTTCCTTCCGGCCGCAGTGTTAAGCTGTCGTTATTAAGTTGATCGACGAACGTATACATTTCCTTTTCGACGATATCGGTGACTTCACCGATTGAACGGATAAACAAATCAGTTTGTTCGACGATCGGGGTGCGGATATTTCGATAGCCGTATGCAGCCAACCATTGCTGCACCTTCAGTTCAAAATGTGACCAAAGATAGGATTCATGCGGCAGGATGTCATTCATCCCGCGGATTGCTTTGATACCATTAGCCATTAGACAGCTTTTCTTGGATATTTCTCGCTGACATATTTATCGACAATTGCGCGGAATTCGTTGGCAATATTGTCGCCTTTTAACGTCACCGTTTTTTGCCCGTCGACAAAAACTGGAGCCACCGGATTCTCACCGGACCCCGGCAGGCTGATACCAATATTCGCGTGTTTGCTTTCTCCGGGACCATTTACTACACATCCCATTACCGCCAATGTCATATTTTCTACGCCATCGTATTGCTCGCGCCAAGTAACCATCTCATCTCGCACGTAAGCTTGAATACTCTCAGCCAATTCCTGAAAGTAGGTACTTGTGGTACGACCACAGCCGGGACATGCCGCGACCAAAGGTACAAATGCACGCAACCCCATTGTTTGCAAAATTTCCTGTGCAACAATCACTTCCCGCGAACGAGTACCGCCGGGTTCCGGCGTCAATGAGATACGAATAGTATCGCCGATCCCCTCCTGTAACAGCACTGCCAATGCTGCTGTCGATGCCACAATGCCTTTGGAGCCCATGCCGGCCTCGGTCAGACCTAAATGCAATGCATAGTCGCAACGCGCAGCCAATTCGCGGTAAACCATGATCAGATCCTGCACACCGCTTACTTTGCAAGAAAGTATGATTTTATTTCGCGCCAAACCGATTTCTTCTGCCTTTGCGGCACTTTCAAGTGCGGATGTGATCAACGCCTCACGCATGACATATTTTGCATCTTGCGGATCGTCCGAAGCAGCATTTTCATCCATGATTCTCGCCAGCATTTCGGGGTCGAGGCTCCCCCAATTGACGCCAATGCGCACCGGTTTTTCATATTTGCACGCTGTTTCAATCAGCGTAGCAAATTGTTCGTCACGCTTCTTACCATGACCGACATTTCCCGGGTTAATGCGGAATTTTGCCAATGCCTTTGCGCATTCCGGATAGCTGGTCAGCAATTTATGGCCATTAAAATGAAAATCACCGACCAATGGCACATGACAGCCCATGTCGTCGAGGCGCATGCGTATTCCCGCGACTGCTTTGGCCGCTTCCATTGAGTTTACGGTAATCCGAACCAACTCGGATCCAGCTCGTGCTAATTGCGCAACTTGCTCGGTAGTTGCAATTTCATCCACGGTATCCGTATTGGTCATGGATTGCACTACGATTGGGGCCCTACCGCCCACCATTATATTACCAACACGCACACCCACACTGGAACGGCGTGTTATTGAAGAACTATTTTCAGGCATATTGGAAAAATGTAATCAGTTTATTATCAACAAGATTTATTCGAGTTTAAACCGCGCTGTGCCATCTTGTTTTTTATATGTCGACATATCAATCGGTTTATCATTATAGGTTAGATTCACACCAGATGCATTGCCAATCACGATAGAGAAAGGTTTTTTACCGCTAACGATTTGCTCGCTCCCCGCTTTCTTGAGTTGCTCCAATAACAACCTGCCCGATCCATCAACCACTTTAACCCACGAATCAGCAGCAAATGTAAAGAGTAAATGGTCTTTGTCACTGGAAAGTAAAGGTTTTTCAGAAACTGGAACCTGAACTGCTGGTTTTGCTTCTGAAATATTGATTGAGGGTGATTTATCCGATTCGATAATAGTTTCCGGTGGATTCACTTGTTCGGTGCTGCTACTATTTGATTCCGCGTTTTGTTTAACTGGAAATGCAGTTGTATTTTTATTGATGGTCGGCAACGAAAGCGGAATCTCAACCGAAGCCGTTTTTGCATCAATTTTAATGTCGCTAGCAACCTCTTTATTACTAGTTTCTTGATTTAGGAAATTGTTCCCAAATAAGAAATAAATACCTGCGATCACTATAAATACAATGCTGATAATTGCTAAGGAATTATTCTTGGAATTTTTTCGCTGGGAAGAAAATGAAATTTGTTTACTTTTGAAAGGAGTATTTTCATGCGTTGAAATGATGCGGGCTGATTCCGGTAGCATTTTCAACAACGGTGCCGGATCGAGTTGAACCAGATTCGCATAGTTCCGGATAAAACCACGCAAGAATGTCCGTCCTGGCAGTTTTTCAAAATCTTCTCTTTCGATAGCATCAATCTGCGGAACAGAAAGCCGTAATTGCCGCGCCACATCTTCAACGCTCAATCTTTTTGCTAACCGGGCATTGCGTAGCATGTGTCCAACGCTATTCAGCGAATTTGAGGGCAAAGTATTTTCATAGCCGGCAGAGGGTGATCGCTGATGATCGGAATCACTGTGCGTTTCCGGCTGATAATGACTAATTTCTAATGGCTTGTTAGGTTCTATTGCTTTGTTCGAATCGGATGATAATGAGTTAACAGTCATTGCTGGTTCTTCCATAAAATTGGCAGATTCATTTCTCTCAGAAGCGAATTGATTTTTTCCGGCTTCAGAAGCATAACTTGATGCATTGAATGTCTCATCTCTAACGCTGGTCATTGTAGCTTACCCTCTCGAATGGCTGCAGCTTCCTTGGATTCTGGAAAATGCTTTTGTAATTGGTAAGAATAGCTATCCGCCGCCAGTTGATTTCCCATTGCGTGTTCAATTTTTATTGCCATTAGCAATATTTCAGGCGTTGGTGCATTACTTTGTAACATCAGCAAAAGCTTCGTTTTTGCTTCATCTAAAAAACCGGATTGTAAATCCAGATCAATTAATCCGATCGCCGCGGGCAGATAACCAGGTTGAAGGGACAATGCCTTATTAAAATAGGATCTTGCCTCATGATAGTTTTGGCGTTTAAGCTCGCAGATTCCCGCATTGCTATAAGACATTTCGGGTGTCAAGTAAAGCGGATCCTTTGCCGCGATCAAGAAATGATTAATGGCTCCGTCCATGCGTGCAGGTATACGCTGACACAGAAACCAACCGAAATTATTATGGATTTCGGAGTTCTTCGGTGAAATCCGTAAGCCTCGTTCAAAACTATCAAGCGCTTTTTTGTCGTCGTTGAGCGTCATATTGATCAAGCCGAGGACATTGTAAGCAGGCGCATAATTTGATTGCGCTTTGAGTGCCTCAGTGATTTCTTCAATCGCAACATCCACTTGACCTCGATAAAAGTATTCAGCTGCAAGCTCTGTATGTATTTTTGCACTTTGAAAAGCTCTGGCTGAGTTATCCTGTACCAGTAAACCGCCTTCAATCGGTTGTTGCACACAACCGCCAAACCAAACAACCAGTAACAGTGAATAAACCCAAGTTGATATATTCCTCACTGAGCTGCCTCAATCATTGATTGAACAGTGCGTTTGGTTTTGTCTTTTACTTGGCCAGCAAGCTGTCCGCAAGCCGCAGCGATATCATCACCACGTGTTTTTCTTATTGTGACTACATAGCCGGCTTGCATCAACACATCCCGGAAACTATTCACCGTTTCTGACGATGAACGTGTGAAACCAGAGCGAGAAAATGAATTAAAGGGGATCAAATTAAACTTGCAGGGTACATCACGCACCAATTTTACCAACTCACGCGCATGAGCAATCGTGTCATTCACGCCATTCAGCATGACATATTCGAAAGTTATAAAATCCCTCGGCGCAGCAGGCAAATAACGCAGACACGCTGCTAGCAACGCTTGTAATGGATATTTTTTGTTGATAGGCACCAACTGATCTCGCAAGGCATCATTCGGTGCATGAAGAGAAATCGCCAGCGCTACCGGGCATCGTTCACGCAATCTGTCTATCGCGGGTACCAATCCCGACGTGCTGACTGTTACCCGGCGTCGCGAAAGTCCGTATGCATGATCATCCAACATCAAATCAAGCGCAGTCACAACATTTTCGAAGTTAGCCAAAGGCTCGCCCATACCCATCATCACTACATTAGTGACAGCTTTATTTTTTGGGGATAAAAAACTGTCATTAGCCGTAGCGAGGGTTTTATTCGCAATCCATAGTTGCCCGATGATCTCGGCTACCGTCAAATTGCGGTTAAAACCTTGCTTGCCAGTCGAGCAAAACGTACAGGCCAGTGCGCATCCTACCTGACTGGAAACGCATAAAGTACCGCGATTTGCTTCCGGAATGAAAACTGTCTCAATGCCATTTTCCGCTCCCACTGACAACAGCCATTTTCGGGTTCCATCTTCTGCGACATGATCCGCAATGATTTGAGGTAATTCAATCGTTGCGATTGTTGACAACTTTTCTCGAAAATTTTTAGCTAAATCGCTCATTACAGCAAAATCGTCCACCCCGAATTGGTGGATCCATCGGAGTAGCTGTTTTGCACGAAACGGTTTCTCACCGATTTTCATACAAAAATCGGCTAAACCATGATTGTTATAGTCTAATAAATTAATTGCCACTACTGACTGATGAATGCAAGAGCAATTCTTAGCGGGAATAAATATTTAAAGCCGGAAAAAAGCACGCAATTTCTACCGCTGCAGTTTCCGGAGCATCCGAACCGTGAACTGCATTGGCATCAATACTATCGGCAAAATCTGCACGGATTGTCCCTTTTTCAGCTTTTTGGGGATCCGTAGCTCCCATCAGATCACGGTTTTTTTTAATGGCATCATCGCCTTCAAGCACCTGCACCATGATTGGTCCGGATATCATGAAGTTGACAAGATCACGAAAAAACGGGCGCTCTTTATGCACTGCATAAAACTGTTCGGCATCGGATTGGGATAAATGTACCATACGAGCAGCTATGATCTTTAAGCCATTGGATTCAAAGCGTGAATATATTTGACCGATAACATTCTTCGCGACTGCATCGGGTTTAATTATCGATAGCGTTCTTTCAATTGCCATTAAATTCTCCAGAAAATTAGTAAATTAAAAGCGCTATTTTAACAAAATCCGCTCCCAATCCGCAAAAACGTGATATTCCTTAGAAATTCTATTCAGTCATTCTTCCACTGAGGCTTGGAGTTAAACTGAAAAACACTGCTCTGGAAATGAACTAAGGTCGTGTTGTATAAATTGGATAACCTTTCTGCCGCCATGCAGGCAGACCTTCCCGGTAATAGAAAATATTGTTCCATCCCCATTCTACAGTTTTTTTTGCCGCTGCTGAGCTACCAAGACACGCAATTCCATTGCAATAAATGACAAGTGGTTGATCCTTTTTCGTAATAGTCAGTAAATTCTGCTCAGAAAAATCACTTTTGACTGAAAGATGGAATGCGCCGGGTATATGCCCAGCGTTAAAGTCTTCCTGCCCTCTCACATCAAGAAAAGAATAGCCTTTATCAAATAACAGTTTTGCTGTAGCAGTGTTGATCGTGCGGGTACCGGCAACGAATTCCGGTGCTTCAGTATTTGCTCGCACAAAATCAGGTTGAATGAGTAGCAGCAGTAATAGGTAAAAAATAAATGGTTCGATTATTGTTTTTTCGCGCATTGATCTGAGAATTGTGCAGTAAATATTGTTTTGCTAAATCGGGATTTTTCGCCGATCGCGAAAATACCTCTTATCATCGTAGTATAACTCGCTTTCATTTTCACGAACCCAACCTGGATAGCCTAATAGCGGGATTGGTGTTAAGTAAGCGCTAGGAAAAGTTTGCGATAAAAAAGATTCGAGCATTATGTCGGCCAGAAGTAGTTGATCAGATAATGTTTTTGAGAAGTAATTGTGTTCAACCTTAAAAACAATTCCTTTCCCTGTCATTCCAGTATAAGGGTTTAAAGCTTTTTCGTATAATCCATGGCCATATACAACAAAAAGCATTGATGACAAAACATTTTCACGATGTTTCCAAAACAATTCTTTCCATTCAAAACTCTCCAGTAACTGAATCAAAGCCTTATTACTGCTGAAAACAATTATCCCCGATTCATCAAATAAAGTAGCAGCGTCTCTTATCGCACTACGATTGTTAATACTGTTTTCTAATTCCGTTAATTGTGTTTGGTAATGAATTTCATTGAGCTTAGATTTTGATCGCGGAAACACTTGCCACACAATGGCATTAAAAAAATCGTGCCAATTATGAGTTCTTGTTTGTATATGTCCAGATAAGTAAATCCTTGATTCATATTTTTCTTCCTGGTTTTTTTTGCCGAGTTGCTGAGGAATGAAATGTACAGATTTTCCGGATCGTGTCACAATGACCTGATTTCTGCGCGTACCTAAGTCATTCAGATCGTTTACTGAAGGCCAATTTGGAGAGTCAATAAAGAATTTATTTAAACAGGAAAAAGGCTCAAATATCGGGGATCGGTTATAAAAATTTGGATCCCAACACTGCATAGCCATTCCTCAATGAGAGCTCAATTAAGCGCTTTATTTCTTTCTGCTCGTAGTAGCCTCAAATGATCTAATCCAAAATGGATAAATGCCAAAGCGGTAAAAATTGGCGCGAGTAAATTTAGAAATGGTATGAATTGTATTAAACCGGTACACAATCCCAAACTCCATAAAGAATATCGATTCTCAGTGCAGAATCTCTTGAATTCCATTTTATTGGCATGTTCAGACAATGCATCATAACGAAATAATTGTTGATTCATAAACGAAGCAGCTAAAAAGGGAACAATAATTCCTGCACCTACCGTCCACAATGGTAATGTTATCAGCCATATAAGAACGAAACCCACACTTGCAATCATAGCATTGACGATACTTCCGCTGATTGTTCCTCCATGTTCACGTTCAAGTTCGGGATAGTAATGTTTACCGACAATTTTAATTAAGGCCGGCATAACAAAAATAGCTGTAATGATTAATGTAGTAATGACAACAAGTGGAATAAATATCAATATGTCGATTACTACCAGAATGAAAGATTCGAGCCAATCTGATTCCAAATTTTTAATCCATTCAAAAATTTTTGTTTCATTCAGAACGACATGAATCCATCCGGAGAAAATATCGTAAAAAAAATATCCGACAAGAAGCCAGAAGAGAATTGAAGTTATAATTGGCCACAAAATGATCCAAGCGATTCTAAATCGCATCAAATCACGAAATGCGCTTACGATTGCTTTTGTTACGAAGGTCATTTCAAATTAATTGAGATTGTTGATGATTTTAATAGTTATGACAATAATATTAAATCAATAACTTACAAAAACTTTGTTAAAGATTCTTAAATTGCTAAATTTAATCGTAATTTTATCGTAAACAACATTATCACGAAAATGATCTCTCTAATTTATCAAAACACATATGGAATTACATTGAATACTAAAGTTCTACATAAAAATGTCGATACAAAATGCAGAAAAAATCGTTATGAGGGTTAAAAAATGAAAATTGATAAATCATTACAGCCAGTTTCAACTGTATCTGTCAGTGATGGAAAAAGACGCACGGACCTCACTCCTAATACTACAGCTGAGCAAGAAAATAATGTGCACTTGAGCCCAAATGTCGCAAAATTGCAAAATATCGATAGCAATTCTGCTTCAGGCTCAATCGTGAATTCTGCACGTGTTCAAGAGATTAAACAAGCAATCAGTGAAGGAAGCTTTCAAATTAATCCTGAAGTTGTTGCTGACCGATTACTTGAAACCGTGAAAGAACTGATTCATTCGAAAAAAGGCGCAGCGTAATGCCTTCGTATCAGGATTCATTTATCTCAGTATCAACTACTTTGTTAGAAGAAATGAAGGCGTTGCGCTCATTCATTGAAATACTCAAAAAAGAAGAGCAAGTGCTAATTGAAGGAAAAATTGAAGAAATTGATTTCTATTCCTCTGAGAAATCTCGATTAATTGAAATACTAACTCAATTTAACGATCAACGCGAAAAATACTTGAAAACGCAAGACATTGATTTAGACAAAAACTGTATGAATAATTTGCTGATTAAACAAAATTCTGATCAGAACAGAATTATAGATATTTGGAACGAACTTTTAGATCTAGCTTGGATTGCTAAAAAACTTAATCAATCCAACGGCCTAATTATTATTGCTCGATATCAGCATCACCAAAGAGCCTTAGCTGCTATTCACAGTGCAGCGGGCAATGTCTCTTGTTATGGACCTAAAGGCCAACCCTGTATTTAATCTTAACGAGTTAATCTTCAACAATCGGAATTTCAATGATTTTATCGGGGTCAGCCGATAAAATCATTATAGCTACTCGTCGATTTCTTTTTCTACCTTCCGGTGTTTCATTACTCTCTAGCGGTCTATTCTCGCCATATCCAATTGCAGTCAATCTATGCGCTTCAACACCATTCTCGATAAATAGTCGGATTACGCTACTGGCACGAGCCGATGACAATTCCCAATTTGAAGGAAAACTTTCGGTATTGATCGGCACATTGTCGGTATGTCCTTCAACATGAATATCGTGTTCGTGTCCTTTGATGACATTCGCAACCGCCTGAAGGGTAAGGCTGGAACTCTCCGCAAGTTTAGCTTGTCCAGGAGAAAACAGAACACTTGCATTAATTTCAACAGTAATTCCCAAGGCACTTTGAGTTACCCTTACTTGACCATCTTCCACTAATGGCTCTAGAGCATTAAGAATGTTTTTAGCCATCCCCTTCATTTTTTCCTGTTTTTTTTCCCTATTGACTCCAGGATGATCGATCAATTTGATTGGAGCGCCGCTATTCGGGTGCTGATTTTGCAAAGCAGAAAATTCATTTGGTTGCGTAGATGTTACTGATGCAGGTGAATTGTTACTTTTAAACGCATTTACGATAGAAGAGCTGAGTACCCGATATTTACCTTCGTTAACTGATGAAACAGCATACATCACTACGAAGAAAGCAAATAAAAGTGTAATAAAATCCGAGTACGACACGAGCCATCGCTCATGATTCTCTTGTGATTCTTCAATTCTGCCGGCTCTTTTTTTTAACATACAATTTTTAACGCTCGAAATTATTCGATTTACACAAAATATCCTTTTAAGCGATTCTCGATAAATCGAGGGTTCTCACCATTGGCAATCGCGACGAAGCCGTCTACCAATAATTCGTGCATGGTTACATGGTCGTTGATGATGCTTTTAAGTTTATTAGCAATTGGCAGGAAAATCAGATTGGCCAGTCCTACGCCATATATCGTCGCCACAAAGGCAACCGCAATGCCTGTTCCTAAAATACTGGGATCAGATAAATTCTCCATCACGTGAATCAGACCCAATACGGCTCCCAATATCCCGATAGTTGGAGCGTAACCGCCTGCAGCTTCCCAAATCTTGGCGGATTGCCGTTGATATGTTTCTAGAGTCAAAATGTCGATTTCCAGAATTTCTCTTAATTTTTCCGGAGTGCTCCCGTCGGCTAATAACTGTAGCCCTTTTTTTGTGAACGGATCTTTGACTGTAGAAACATAGGATTCCAACGCCAACAATCCTTCTTTTCTTGAAATATGCGACCAGTTAACAATCTGCTTTATTAAATTTTGTGGGGAATATTCTGGAGGGTAAATGACCCAAACACTCATTCTGATTCCATTCACAAATACTTTCATCGGGCTTTGCAGCAACACTGCGCCTGCCGTGCCCCCGGCAACGATACAAAAAGCTGCTAGCTGCAGCAGTGAGCCGACATGCCCTCCTTCGAGAATTTGCCCGCCAATGATTGCAATAAACGCTAACGCAATACCGCCGACACTGTTGAAATCCATCTTCGCTTTTTTATTCATTGCGAAATCCAATTAATTCACTGGATAATCGAATCGGCTCAACGACTCAAATATTTCTTAAGCGGCTGCGTAACCTTGCAACAGCCTGAGTATGCAATTGACAAACCCGTGATTCACTCACGCCGAGTACTTCGCCGATTTCCCGTAAATTCATCTCCTGCTCGTAATGCATACCCATAACCTGTTTTTCTCTTGGGGGCAGATTATCAATCGCAGTAATCAAAAGGCTACGAAAATTATCATCCAGCAAAGCGTTGAGGGGATCGCCCTCGGAGTTCACGAATAGCCGATCCAAGAACGGCTCTTCGTCCTCTTGCTGAAAATCCTCATAATAAATTAGTTGAGCGCCGCGGGCACTTTGCAGGGTTTCGTGGTATTCATCCAAAGACATTTCGAGCTCGTTCGCCAGATCTTGCTCGCTGGGTGCGCATCCGTTGCGTTGCTCTAATAAATTCACGGCTGCCTCGATACGCCGCATTTTCTTGCGTATACTTCGAGGTAACCAATCCGCCTCGCGTAATTCATCCAGGATTGATCCACGGATGCGCTGCGCCGCGTAACTTTCAAATTGGCGTCCGTAAGAACCTTCATAGCGGTTAATCGCATCGAGTAATCCGATCATTCCGGCTTGAATAAGGTCGTCGACTTGCACACTTGCAGGAAGTCGAGTCATCATATGATAAGCAATCCGCTTCACCAGAGGTGTAAATTCAACGATAAATTGCTCTTTATCAATCGTTTTGGTTCCAGTCGCAGTATACATAGTCATTCACACCGTAAAATTGTCCATACTTAATAGGCTTGTTCGAATTAACCGTTGCATAAAACCATCAACTCCTCCGTCATACCGATCCGGACACGCCGAACGCAGAATGTTTTGAGCAAGATGTCTAAAACACTCGGCAGCCTGAGAATTTGGGTAAGTTGACAAGATTGATTTGCATAACTGCGTCGAGTAATGCAGCTTGTCATCATTCGGTATGTAACCGACATATTCGAGTGAAGCGGAAAGATATTGCCGGGCGACTTTGTATAAATTCTGGTATATCGCTAAAGACTCGGTTTCGGAATCAACCCGGTTAACTAAGATAAGAAAATGTTGTCTGGAATATTCCTGGCTCATGATTTTGATGAGCGCATAAGCGCCTGTCAGAGACGCAACAGATCCTGAAATCACAATCAGAATCTGTTCCGATGCCAGGCTTAGTGGTAAAACATGCGTTGTTCCTGTCATTGCAGTATCAATTAATACAATGTCAACTGTATCGGCAAGCTCTGAAAAACTCTTGACAAGCCAATTCTGTTCAAGAGGATTCAGTTTGTTTAAAGCCTGAATACCACGCATCGCGGATAGAATGGAGATATTGTCCGGGCCGCGCAAAATCACTTGTTCCAAACGCTTATCGCGATGAATCACATGCAACAAATCAAATCGCGCTTTGATGCCAAAACTCGTGCAAATATTGTTGTGACAGGGATTTTCATCGATTAGGAGCACGCGTTGTCCGTTCTGGGCCAACGCGGAGGCCAGATTCACGATAACGCTGGTTTTACCCACCCGTGCTTTGCCCCCAGCGATAGTAAATACTCGCCCGGATTCCAGCGCTCGAAGAGCGGTAAGCTGACGTAATCCCGCAGCTTGATCTTGAAGAATAAATCTAGTCATATGCCAATCCTGCAACCGATTTATCCACGGATGGCAACGTCTCCGCATCGCCTTTGGTAGCCATAATTAAGGCAAATTCCGCATCTTGCAAAGTGAAAGCGGAATCCTTAGCAGTCGATTTGAATGCGCGATGTACCAAATAGCGTGAATGTGCAGCGTGAATATCTTCCGGAACCTTTTGTCCGTTGGCGACGTAATGCAAGACCAGTTTTCGGCGTATTGCCGCGTCCAATACCACACCCAGGCTTGCGGCTTCATCAACCTTGGTGATAATGCAGCCGGATAACCCTTCCTCTTGGTAAGCAGAAATAATTTCATCCAATGTCTTGCCATTACAAGTAGCGCTCAATATCAGAATGCGCTTTACTTCACTGCCGCAATTCTTGAACATAGACATTTGTTGCACCACCATGCGATCGCGTTGACTCATACCGACGGTATCAATCAATACCATATGCTTGTTTCGCAATTCGGAGAGCGTTAATTGCAAATCCTCTGTATCTTTGATATTGCGAACAGGAATTCCAAGCAGTTGCCCATAAATTCTGAGTTGTTCATGACCACCGATCCGGTAACTGTCGGTAGTGAGAAGCGCGACTTTATCGGCGCCATGCCGGATCACGCAACGGGCTGCGAGTTTTGCGGTAGTCGTGGTTTTACCGACACCGGTCGGTCCGACCAGCGCATAAATGCCGCCCTGTTCAATCATGTCGTCACTCGCTGCTGTTCGAAGATTTGCCGACAAAATTGACATTGCTTGTTTAAGGCTCTGCTCATAATCAAAATTTTCGGACAATTTACCCATCAAATGGCGCGCTAATAATGGACTAAAACCGCAATCCAGAAGTGTTCGTAGCAGTTTTATTTTATCCGGCCGGCGCTGTGTTAAATTCCCCCAAGCGACTGTTGCCATTTGATCTTCCAAAGTACTGCGCATCGCTTGAATCTCGGCAATAATGTCGCGAGCAAATGTTGCGGAAATCGTGTCATTATCATACAGTGATGGTTGCTGCACAGGGCTGTCAGGCACCGGCTTTGAGAAACTCTCTGTGTCGGCGAAATCATTTTGTGATTCATAATATCGGTTCAGAGCAGACAAACCGGGGGGCGGCGCGTCCTGTTGCACTAAATGAGTCATCTCCGCATCGGCTAATGCCATGATTTCCACCCCGTTCCGGATTTTCCGGTTGGATAAAATAACGGCGTCTTCGCCCAACTCTTCCTTAACTTGCCGTAACGCTTCACGCGAAGTCGATGCAATATACCGTTTTACTTTCATTGATTACCTCCAACCAGGGAAGTGATTTTAATTTTCTTGGAATCAGGAATTTCAGAATGCGACAGCACGCGTAACTGCGGGAAAGCGCGGCGTAAAAATTTTGCCATTAGAAAGCGAATACTTCCGGGCACCAGCAAAACCATTGGTAACCCCAGTTTTTCTTGCTGTTGCGCGGCAACGCGAGTCTCATTCAACAGGGTATCCGCTAATCCTGGTTCCATTCCAGGACCTTGGGTGCCATTGCCTTGCATGACTTGAATCAGCAAATTTTCCAATTCATGATGCAAGCTCATGACTTGCACTTCAGACTCCGCTGGGAAGAATTGATCGACAATGGCGCGGCCCAGCGCGGATCTGACTAAGGCAGTCAACTCAATGGAATCCTGGGTTTTTGCCGCATGCTCGGTCAACACATCAATAATGGTGCGCATATCCCGGATATGAACATCCTCTTCGAGTAA
The DNA here is from genome assembly GCF_054188085.1 of Nitrosomonas limosa. Classification (NCBI taxonomy): domain Bacteria; kingdom Pseudomonadati; phylum Pseudomonadota; class Betaproteobacteria; order Nitrosomonadales; family Nitrosomonadaceae; genus Nitrosomonas; species Nitrosomonas limosa. The sequence goes on from NZ_CM135180.1 coordinate 592,204, forward strand.
GTGATGCAAAACCTTTTGCACCGTCGATAGTGGCAGTAACTTGGGTACCAAATCTTCAATAAGCTTGGGAAACTGCACATTCAAATGATCGAACAGCTTCTGCAATTCCTGCCGTCCTAACAGTTCGGCTGCATGCGCATGGATCAAGTGATTGATATGAGTGGTAACGACCGTACTTGCATCGACAACGGTATAACCATTGAGCTGTGCTTGTTCACGTAATGAAGATTCGATCCACACGGCCGGTAACCCAAAAGCGGGATCGCTTGTAACGGTACCGGGTAATTGCATGGTTACTCTGCCCGGATTTATCGCCAAGAACATGCCGGAGTATGACTCTCCTTGACCAATGACTGAACCTTTCAGGGTGATACGGTAGGCATTGGGCCGCAATTCCAAGTTATCGCGAATATGGATGACTGGTGGCAGAAAACCGATTTCTTGCGCAAATTTTCTACGTATTCCATTAATTCTCTTGAGTAATTCGCCTTGCTGATTTTTGTCGACCAAAGGAATCAAGCGGTAGCCTACCTCAAGCCCTAGCGTATCAATCGGGGTCACATCTTCCCAGCTGGCATCCGAGCGTTCCAATGAAGGAATTTCCGCGGGCACAGGAACAACCGGCTGTACTTCGGTATTTCTTTGTTTTAAGTAAGCCAATGCCCCTAAAATGGCGGCAATAAACAGGAAAACAAAATTCGGCATTCCGGGAATTAACCCCATGATGCCTAGAATTGCAGCGGTAATGATTAAAATGTGAGGTTGATTGAACAGTTGGCTTAAAACTTGTTCGCCCAAATCTTCATCGGTTGTGACGCGGCTTACTACTAAACCCGCAGCGGTTGAAATAACCAGCGATGGGATTTGACCAACCAACCCGTCGCCGATCGTTAATAACGTATAATTTTTTGCAGCGACGCTTAAATCCAGATCATGCTGTAATACTCCGACTATCAGCCCTCCGACGATAGTGATCAGCATAATCAGGACACCAGCGATGGCATCGCCGCGCACAAATTTACTGGCACCATCCATGGAGCCGTAAAAGTCGGCTTCCTTGGAAATGGTTTCTCTGCGTTTTCGTGCTTCGTCTTCACCGATCAGCCCAGCGTTCAAATCAGCATCGATCGCCATTTGCTTTCCGGGCATTGCATCCAAGGTAAAGCGGGCACTAACCTCGGCAATACGACCTGCACCCTTGGTAATCACAACGAAGTTGATAACTACCAGGATAATGAAGACTACCAACCCAACCGCATAATTACCGCCGACCAAGAAATGACCGAATGCTTCAATAACTTTTCCAGCGGCATCCGGGCCGGTATGGCCATCAAGCAATACAACACGTGTCGATGCGATATTCAGCGACAGTCTCAACAATGTGGTAATTAGCAGAATCGTCGGGAAAACTGCAAAATCAAGCGGATTCCGAGTATAGAGACTTACCATCAACACGATAATCGACACTGCAATATTGAACGTGAATAGCAAATCCAGCACGAAAGGCGGCAACGGCAATACCATCATGGCCAGAATCATGATGATCAAGACCGGTCCGGCTAGGGTCTTGAAATTATTAACATTCGCCAACGATGATAATGACACTGCAGCATTCATAATGATTTAAACCAACAAAATAAAATGATCCGAAAAAATACGATTAAACAGTTTGTTGCATTTGATCCAATTCCGGTGGCACGGGCACATCAACCGGCGGATTTGGAGCTTTACCGCCATATTCTTGATAACGCCGCAACTGAAATACATATGCCAGAACCTCAGCGACCGCCGTGTACAGTTTCTCCGGAATTTCACTCTCTAGCTCGGCGTGATGGTATAAAGCCCGCGCCAACGGCGGTGCTTCCAGAATCGGAATGCGATTCTCCTGGGCGATTTCGCGGATCCGTGCGGCCAGCAAATGCACGCCTTTTGCAACCACTTTAGGCGCGCGCATGTTGCTTTGATAACGCAATGCCACGGCATAATGCGTCGGATTGGTCACAATGACATCTGCTTTCGGCACTTCCGCCATCATGCGGCGGCGCGCAGCTTCCCGTTGAATGCTCCGGATGCGAGCCTTAACAAATGGATCCCCTTCGCTTTCTTTGAATTCTTTACGGACTTCCTCTTTGGTCATCCGCAATTGTTTGGCATGTTCCCAAATTTTGTAGGGGATATCGATTGCAACAACCAGAATCATCGCGCCGACGATCACAAGAAAACTCATTGCCAGAAAATCACCGGTGCGGCTGACACCGAGATCGACCGGAAGGGTCATCAAAGCCATCACCGTGTCTTTGTTCGACCAAATGACTAATGCCGCGACGCCACCAATAATCAGTGTCTTAAGAATCGCCTTGATCAGCTCGACCAGGCTATGGACCGAGAAAATCCGGCCAAAGCCTTTGATGGGATCAATGCGGTCAAATTTCGGTATCAATGCCTTAGTGCTGAACATCCAGCCGCTTAACAGCATCGGCGCAAAAAAGGCGACAACCAGCAGCAAAAACAATAGGGGGGCCATCGAAATCAATCCCTCGATGGTAAGGTGATAGAGCCGTACGAGCATCAACTCCGACTGAAATGCCAGCTCTCGCTCAACGACCATGCCCGATTTCATGATTTTCAGCAACTTGTCCATTAATCCGGCGCCCAAAAACAAAATCCCGGCAGCCGCGGCTAATAACACAGTGAATGTCGTCAATTCAAGAGAACGTGCAACCTGGCCCTCCTCACGCGCTTTCTCCAAGCGCCTCGGCGTGGCCTCTTCGGTACGTTCTAAATCACTTTCTTCCGACATGACAAGCTCCAAAATTCTACCAATGCATTATCATTGGGCTGCGTATGATTCAATGGCTGGAATAAAGAAGGAATCATGCCTTTAATTACTAATAGCTTCGAATTCACTCAGTAATTCTTTTAATATCAGATCACTACCGGTTAAATTCACTCGCTTTCATTACCTCAAACTGTATTCTTCACTCAAAATCTCTATGCCTTCCGCTACGCATTCATTGATACGAAAATTTACTGCAAATCCGATTCGCTCCATCTTATTAATAAGCCTGATAATTTCAGCGTTATTCATCATCGTCGCTGGTTTATTGCTGCGCGGCAGTCTGCCGCAATACGATGGCAACGTGATGCTTCCGGGATTGGTTTCACCGGTGGCTGTAGAACGGGATACGCTAGGCAGCACTACTTTAACTGGCCACAGCCGCCTTGATCTTGCAATGGCGATGGGCTTTGTGCATGCGCAAGAACGCTTTTTTGAAATGGATCTGATGAGAAGACAGTCCGCCGGAGAATTAGCCGAATTGTTTGGAATCAAAGCAATCGCGCATGACCGGAAAAACCGTTTGTTGCGGCTGCGCACACGTGCAATTGCAGTTTTGCAGCAACTGCCCGTTGAGCATTTGCAATTGCTTGATGCCTACCGGATGGGTGTCAATCATGGTTTACAGGCGTTGGCAGTGCGTCCATTTCCTTATGTATTCACCCAATCAAGTCCCGTTCCATGGCGTAACGAAGACAGCATATTGGTCATTCTGGCCATGTTTTTGACATTGAATGAAGAAAATTTCAATCGAGAACTGGCGCTTTCCAGCATGCGCGCAGTGCTACCCAAACCATTTTATGAATTTCTTACATCATCGGCTGGAAATTGGGATGCTCCCCTACTTGATGAGCTCGTGCAATTTCCGCAGTTGCCATCGCCGGAAGTAATTGATTTACGAGTAATCAATGGGCAAACGCCTTCGAATGATTTTTTCCTGCTTGAACAATCACCCGGCAGCAACAGCTTTGCTGTGTCGGGAAAACTAACGGGCGGCGCTGCAATTGTTGCAAATGACATGCACTTAAAGTTACGTGTCCCCAATATTTGGTTCCGGCTGCGCCTGGTTTATCCGAATGCGACATCCGATCGATTTCACGATATTACGGGCATCAGTTTGCCAGGTGTTCCGTCCATCGTGATCGGGTCCAACCGGCATATTGCCTGGAGTTTCACCAATAGCCACGGCGATTTCTCTGACTGGGTGCGAGTTAAAATCAACGATACCGATCGCACACAGTATCGCAATTCAGAGGGTTGGCAACCGCTCCAAACGTTTACCGAAACGATTCGGATCAGAGGTGCACCGGATGAGCAGCTCAAAATTTCCGAAACAGAGTGGGGACCGATCATTACACAAGATTATGATCAAACACCGCTTGCATTGAGATGGACAGCATTGCAGCCGGATGCAATCAACTTCAAATTGCTCGAGCTGGAGCAAATCACAACGGCGGCTGAGGCTGCAGATCTTGCACGTCAATTCGGCATTCCGGTGCAAAATTTCATTGTTGGAGATCGTGCGGGCAATATCAGTTGGACACTGGCTGGCCGCATCCCCGACAGATTAACCGATTATGATCCGCAGACACCTGCCGATTGGTCGCTACCTGGTGCCGGATGGCGCGGTTGGCTGGATTATGATTTGTATCCGCTACTCCATAACCCTGACTCAGGACGCTTATGGTCAGCCAATTCCCGTACCGTTTCTGGAGAACAACTCAAATTAATAGGTAACGGTGGTTACGACTTGGGTGCAAGAGCAACGCAAATTCGTAATCGCTTATTCGAGCACGATCAATTTTCCATTGCAGACTTACAGGCTATTCAGTTAGATGATCAAGCATTACTGTTAACCCGATGGTTCGAGTTGTTGCGAAAAACCGTTGAATCACCTGATAACAGTGAAGAGTGGCTGCAACCAATCCAAACCGCATTAGCGGATTGGACCGGTAAGGCATCCATCGATTCCGCCGCATACCATCTTGTCCGTGCATTCCGTTATGAAGTCATAGATACGTTGATGAACGGTTTTGTGTCGCCGATTCGGCAAAACGATGCGGAATTCCGCTTTCCTCGTCTGAGCCAAACAGAATGGGTGGTGTGGCAATTACTCGAGCAACAACCGCCACATTTGCTTCCTGCACCGCACAAAAACAGGAATGATCTCTTGCTGCATTGTCTGCAGGCAATCGCAAAACAAATGAATACTGACGGTCGTGTGACCATCAAAAAGTGGGGCAGCGTCAATTCCGCACGGATCCGGCACCCAATCAGCCAGCAACTCCCAGATTGGGTGACGCGGTGGCTGGATATGCCGAACGATCCTTTGCCCGGCGATCACAATATGCCGAGAGTGCAATCCCCAAACTTTGGCGCTTCGCAACGTTCAGTCATTGCACCCGGCCAGGAAGAATTGAGTTTCTTTGATATGCCCGGAGGACAAAGCGGTCACCCGCTTTCACCCTATTACGGCAAAGGACACACTAACTGGGTTCAAGGAAAACCAACGCCGCTTTTACCCGGCGCAGCTGATAGACAAATGAGACTGCTACCATTCGATTAATTTGTATTGGGCGGATTCACCGCTAAAATGCACAATTCATTTATTGCCGGGTTTTTCCTGCATAGTAGTAATGGCCTTGTTTTGGTGCACTATTGAACTGGATTCTGCACCGTTTTACACATGAGCTCGCGCAAATACCTTTCAAAACCCTCCTTAAGCTCGGGATGTTGCAAGGCAAATTCCACTGTTGCTTGCAGATAGCCGGATTTACTGCCGCAATCGTAACGTTTTCCGGTAAATTCATATCCTAATACCGTTTCATCCTTCAGCAATTTTGCGATTGCATCGGTTAATTGGATTTCATTGCCAGCACCACGCTCAGTTTGTTCCAATAGCTTAAAAATTCTCGGCGTCAGGATGTATCGACCCACAACCGCCTGATTAGATGGTGCCAAGTCAATTGCGGGTTTTTCAACAATGGCGTTCACTTTTGAAAGATTCTTTGCCATCATCGAGCTGTCGATAATTCCATATCGATGAACGGTATCGTGTGGCACTCGCTCGATTCCTAAAATCGAACAATGATGCTGACTATAAACATCGACCATTTGACTTAAACAGCAACGCTCACCAGCTTTAATCAAATCGTCCGCCAGTAACACCGCAAATGGCTCATCGCCGACTACTGATTGCGCGCACAAAACTGCATGACCGAGACCCAAAGCTTCCGCCTGACGGATGTAGATGCAGTCTATGCGGGATGGCAGGATATCTCGAACCACATTCAGCATCTCCCATTTACTGCCTGCTTCCAGCTTGGCTTCCAGTTCGAATGCTTTATCGAAGTGATCCGGAATTGAATTTTTATTTCTACCGATAATAAAAATTAACACATCAATACCAGCAGCAACAGCTTCTTCGGCAGCAAACTGAATCAATGGCTTATCGACAATCGGCAGCATCTCCTTGGGATTTGCTTTAGTAGCGGGCAAGAAACGTGTTCCCAATCCGGCCACAGGAAATACCGCTTTTTTAATCGCTTTCATTGATTGTTCTCCTTAAAAATCAATAAATAGAATATAAAAAATATTTGAACTCACGTTTGGGAAGCGCTGATTAATTCGACGAACGTGATGAAGTGCGAGGCGCACGGAACGCAGTAACCGAGGCATATCAATTAGATAGGCGAAGGAATGAGTACCGCGCAACGAAGCAATTCGCTCGTGCAGTCAATTAATCAGCGCTTCCTTTGATAACCGTTTGGGTTCGCGCTTTGCCAGCGCCAACTATCCTTGCACATGGCTTCTAATCCAAATCTCGCTTTCCAATCAAGAACTTGGTATGCAAACCGAGGATCCGCATAACATGAAGCAATATCACCGGAACGGCGAGGAGCCATCTGGTACGGGATCCGGCATCCACTGACCTTTTCATAAGTACGCAGTACATCCAGTACACTATAACCCTCCCCCGTTCCAAGATTTACGGTCATACAACCGGAAGATTGATCATTTTGTACACTATGCATGCTATTCAATGCCACCAGTGCACGGATATGACCTACAGCCAAATCGACCACGTGAATATAGTCACGTACTCCTGTACCATCGGGCGTTGGGTAATCGTTACCCCAAATATTCAAATGCTCCCTTCGACCCACGGCGACTTGCGCAATGAAAGGCATCAGGTTGTTCGGTATACCTTGCGGGTCTTCGCCGATTAAACCGCTGGCATGGGCTCCCACCGGATTAAAATACCGCAATATACAAATCTTCATTGATGGATCGCTGCGGGAAAGATCGCGCAGAATCTCCTCTATCATCCATTTGCTGCGACCATAAGGATTGGTGGGTGACAACGAATGATCTTCAGTAATGGGCAAACAAACCGGATCGCCATACACTGTAGCGGAAGAGCTAAAAACGATCGTTTGAAGCTGGCATGCCTGCATCGCTTCCAATAAGCGCAATGTACCGGCTACATTATGGTCATAATAAGTGAGCGGTTTAGACACTGACTCGGCGACTGCCTTCAAACCTGCGAAATGAATCACGGCAGTGGCCTGGCTCTGCTGAAGCGCAGCGATCAAGGCATCCCGATCCCGGCAATCGCCATGGATCACTTGTAACTTCCTTCCAGTAATCTGCTGCACCCGAACAAGCGCTTCCGGACTGCTGTTACTGAAATTATCGAAAACAGTTACGTCATAACCCGCATTTAACAATTCAACGCAGGTATGTGATCCGATATATCCTGCTCCGCCTGTGACAAAAATCATAAAAACCCTAATGAAAATGATCAATTATTGCAACCTTAACCGGTCTCGTCGACAAGATTACAGTATGGTAATAATTGCTAAAATGATGCTTAATTATTGTGACAATGCGATGTAATGAACGAAGGAAGATAACCGACCGCCGTAGCAGGTTGTTTTAACGCGCTGCCATCAGCTTTTTAGCTAATAATTTATTTATGAGAGACCTTTTCACGGTGTCATGAGCGGTACGAGAACAAGGCAAAAATTTGCGAAAAAGCGGAGTTTACAACGGGGTAAATGAGCATTTTTCGCGAATTTTTAACGCAATTATCGCGCCGCGTAGTAACCGTGCAAAGGTCTCTATGAATTACAATAAATTATCATTTGCTTGATTATCTCATAAAGTTCCACAAGGCAAAATGCGTAACTGATGCACTTTCTAAGCAGTTATTGTCATTTGACTAACACCTGCCGGGCAGCATCCGCTCATTTTGCTTCATCATCTCTAACCGAAATGTTTTTTCAAGTAAATCATCAGAAATATTCCGTGACGTCGCGACAAATTCATGCGATGCGTGGCGACGATTCAGAACCCTATGGGAACTTAAAATAATCGAGGTTAGTTGTAAATTGGCATGATTATAAAAGACAATGAATAGCGTGATGACACATACACAACACCATTCGATCCAGAAGTATTGCTCGATAAACATAATTCCATTTTATAAACAATGCGATACCTATTTTCGCAATTCTCAATCATGTGTGTTGTTAACATGACTCTATATATTAAAACAATACGTTAGGTTTCATAACTGAGGTATTCACCGTTATAATTTTCTACTTACAATTAATAATTCCCAAGATTAGGTCTTTTATTACCGCAACCGAATCAGGTATAATGCCGCGCTTTGGGTCGTTAGCTCAGCCGGTAGAGCAGCGGACTTTTAATCCGTTGGTCGGCAGTTCGAATCTGCCACGACCTACCAGACAAAACAAGCACTTAGATAGAATTTCCTATGTGCTTGTTTTCACCTTCGCAGTACCCTTGGCAGTCATCAGTAATTACTATCAACATCCACAATGTGAATAGTCTAAGAATCAATTAATTATGCAAATCCAACTGGCTGTTAACGGTACGCTGATGCGAGGCTTAGAGTTAAACCACAATCTGCTTGAATTAGGTGGTGTGTTTGTGAAAGAAACTCATACTGCTCCCAGTTATCGGCTCTGGTCGATTGACGATCGCTATCCGGCAATGCAGCGCTGCTCGAGTGGCGGATCAATTTCTCTAGAGATTTGGAGTTTAGAATCATCTCAATTGGGTGAATTATTGAATCGGGAGCCCGCCGGACTATCACTCGGAAAAATTCTCTTAACTGATAATCATGAGGTATTAGGAATCTTAGGGGAATCTTATCTCTGCGAGGGCAAACAAGAAATAACTCAGTTTGGAGGTTGGCGGGAGTACACAAAATTTCGTCAAGTGCGTGCAGAAAAGCACCTCAAAAGGAGTGCTAGCAGTAATTAGAAATATCCTGCTTTGTAACAAATAAACTGTTCACATTAAAGCGAATGAATTATTGTTTTAATCCATTGTGGCATCGATGACGATCTACCGGGATTCGTAGCTTTAAGTTTTCGATATTAACACAGTTATCGTAACCTACTACTCGTTCATGGCGTTCACTCAGTAACATAAGATCCATGCAGAATTATTCGACAATTTTTCGTTGCGCCTGCATTGGCCAGATGCCTTTCTCGATCATTTGCCGGCCATCAAATGCGAGGTAGCTTTGCCGTCCGTAGTGCGGCAACGGCCGTTGCAGAGCTTCAAGCGCAGCAGTGTCTGTTACGGAGACAATCGCCAGAGTTGCGCCATCTGGTTTTGCGACAGTCCATACTTTTGCGTTGCCTTTTGCCGCGATTGCTTGCGGAATGCCGGGTAACGACAGCGCATCCAGCCAGCGTTCAACATCTGCGTGCAAACCGATGACCAGCCCCGGAGCATCGGTAAGCAACTGGTCATTCGTGAGCAACTTCGGCGTCCGGCGTTGCAGTTTTTCCGCAAGCGCTGCGGCGAGCTGCCGGATATCGTCTTGATCCGACAAAATTAGCGTTTCCGTTGCCGGATGCACCATCACATCGCGCAGGATCGGTGGCGCTTCCTGCGGTGCTAATTTCCGGAACAGACGCAGGTCCGGATCGAGCAACACGGCTTGCGGTTTTCCGGAAAGTTTTAAGGTAAATGTCTGTTGCGTTTGCTGCAAATCGAGCCGATGCGAGACCGGTCCTTGATCGGTTTCAACCACGACCGGCACTGGCAGATGATAAGCCGGTTCCGATTGTGTCAATCTCAGCGTCAATTCATGACCGTTGTCCGTTGCGCTGTTTGCCGCCGCAGCGATTGCGATAGCCGGTGCGCCGGCGCGTTCGAGCCACTGCGAAAAGAATGGCTGTAACGATTGACCGGACACGATTTCGAACATTTTTTGCAGATCGCTCCATGGCGTGATTTTAAACCGGTGCGTAGTCCATAGTCCTTGCAACCCGCGCTGGAACATAGCCGGTCCCAATTGATCGCGAAGCATGAAAAAAACCATTGCCGCCTTGTTATAGCCGACGATTTTTGAAGCATCGTGCGTACGTGAAGTAAATGCGGTGAGCGGTTGATCCTGTCCAAGCTGCAGCGAGGCAAAATCCCGCAGCCACCCCAAGCGCATTTCCCGCGCGGCTTCTTCGCTTTGATCCTCCTGATAAGCGTAATCAGCCATGAACGTGGTCAGACCTTCCGACCAGTTACCGCTGCGATAATCCGGATAGATCCCGTTACCCCACCAATTGTGCAGCACCTCATGACCCAGGGAGGTATGACGGATAAACGGCAGTTTCAATACGTCAATGCCCAGGTAAGTCAAGGTCGGCATACCGAACCCGGTTGGCGTCGGACTCGAAACCACGCTGAATTCTGAGTAAGCATACTCACCGATTTGCGCTTCATAACGCGCCAGATAGTGTTTCACGGCTTCCAGATAATCGGCGCTCAGTTCGCGGATTTCAGGATGGAAATAGGTGCGCAATTGCACCGGTTTTTGTTTGATGTTGTGATAAATTTGTGTCTCGATCACATACGGCCCGGCCATCAAGTCGATGCCTTCGGCAGGTTGTGTAAATTCAAACGATGCACGGTAACCTTGTTCGGTATCGGATTCCTCGACCAAACGGCCGGGCACCAAGCCCTTGTATCCAGGCGGCAGTTCGATTTTAATTTTATACTTGGCCAATTCGCCTGCTATGCGCGGATACCAGTTCGATCCATCCGGCAGAAAAGTACCATCCGCACCGCTGACCGCAAGCGGTTTTCCCAGCGTCTGATGATGATCCAGCGATGTATCAAGTGTATCCAAAGCGCCTTGCCAGCGGATTAGAAACTGGATCTGCTGGCGGAAATGAAAAGGAATATGCCAGATGTGCGGCTGACCGGCCTGCTCGCGGCCTTGTCCTAACGGACCGTCGTTGAATTCCGCCTGCGTGACCTCATACGCCCCGCCCAGCAGCAATTGCAATTCCCGCGGCCGCTCGACGGTAATCATGCTGACGCCTTCAATCGTACGTTTAACGGGATCGATGGTCACCGTCATGTCGTATTCGATCTGATTGAATTGAAACGGCGCCGGGCGCGCCAATACATCGATGCTGACAGCACCCAACAAAATCAGCAACAGACCGGCTCTGAGCAAAAACAATAGTGACATAGAACTAAACTAAAAAATCAGGATTTAATCGGTGGAAATTTTGCAATAACTTCGATGACTTGGTTTTCGCGCTTGAGTCTAATCGGCAACCAAGTTCCCGGCGCTTGCCGTCTGACGATGTTGATCACGTCTTCAGTCGTTTGCAGGGACAGTCCGGCCATCTCCACAATTACGTCGGATTCCATCAACTTGGCAGCTTCGGCAATGCTGTTTTTCTCAACCTGCAAAACGATTGCGCCGCCTCGCCCCATTTCATAGCGGATTCCAAGCCGCTGAAACTGCGGGCGGATCAATTCCGGAACATGCGGTAAAACGCCGAATACCGCATCCGCAACACCGGCCACCAGTTGCTTGCAAGATTTATCGCTATCCCAAGGCAATAGTGCCGAAACGTTTCTGACCCCTAAGTCTTGCAATTGGTGCGGCACACCGAAACCGTGCAGCACGTGGCCGGAACCCATCACACCGACCACCAGCGGTTTGCCCAGCGTGACGGAGCCATTGACAGCTTGCTGCAATACATGCGCCATGGCTCGGTCCCATAGTAATTGACCATCGATAAATTTGCGGAAATCGGGATCATGCTGGGATATTTCCCCTGCCTGTTTGTTTTTCCGGTCATGCTGTTTGTAAATCGGCAATAAATATTCCATATACGCCTGGCTCGGCTCGGCCGGGCGTGTCAAACCTTCGCGATCTTCCACCGGCACACCGTAAAACCCTTTTTCCGCGACCTGTCGGCGCAATTTGGTTTCAATATTCAGCGCCAGCATCGGAATCCGGTTCATGCGGGCAAAATGAAACAGCGGTAAATACAAATTCGGATCGGTATTCCACACATGATTCCAATCGGATGCGCGTAAAAACTCCTGCTCCGTCAATTCGCCCGCAATCCATCGATCCAGCGCCGCTTGCACCCGGCGTGGAAACATCTCAAAGCCGATAACCATATCCGGACGTTGTGCGTGTAACGCCGCCAATGTCTGTAATTGCCAGCGATGATGATCGGCGTTGACATGCGTTTCGCCAAGCAATACCACTTCCGCTTGTGCTGCGCGTGCAATCACTTGCTGCTGCTGGATCTTGCCGGAACCCGGCACCACCCAATCGCCCAACGGCACACACTGATTAGAAACCGGTTTTTTCAATGGGGTCACCACGGCATGCGCCGGATTCAATGTCAGCCCGAATACCAGAACCGCGAGACCTAAAAAACGATTACCATGATGGTCGAGAAAATTTGCCATTTGAATTGTTCTTTTATTTAGTAAGTTAAAAGGTATTACCAATTATCCGATCCATTTGCGCGCATTACGGAACAAGCGCACCCACGGACCGTCCTCAGCGCTGTCGTCGCGCGCATCGGGATGCCAGGAATGCTGCGTAACCCGGAACACTCTTTCCGGATGCGGCATCAATACATTAAAACGGCCATCCGGTGTGGTCAAACCGGTGATTCCTAACATCGACCCATTCGGATTGTACGGATAAATTTCCGTGGTTTGACCGCGATGATCAATGTAGCGCAGTGTCACCAGATTGGTCGTCTGCCGAGAATGTTCTACAGAAGAAAATTCCGCTTTCCCTTCACCATGCGCAACCGTGATCGGCATCCGGCTTCCAGTCATGCCATCGAAAAACAGCGATGGACTCCGCTGCACCTCTACCATGACAAAACGCGCTTCAAATTGTTCCGACACATTGCGTTTAAATCGAGGCCAAACGGCTGCACCCGGGATAATTTCCTGCAAATTGCTCATCATCTGGCAGCCGTTGCACACGCCTAATGCAAAAGTGTCAGTGCGTTGAAAAAATGCTTCGAACTCATCGCGTGCACGCGAATTGAACAAAATCGACTTGGCCCAACCCTCTCCAGCGCCCAGCACATCGCCATACGAAAATCCACCGCACGCGACAAAACCAAGAAAATCCTTCAATGAAACGCGCCCCGCAATAATGTCGCTCATATGCACATCGATCGCATTAAAACCAGCACGGTCGAATGCTGCCGCCATTTCGACATGGCCGTTGACACCTTGTTCGCGCAGGATCGCAACCGGAGGACGCAAACCGGTTTGAATAAACGGCGCTGCGATGTCATCGCTTGCCTCGTAGCTCAGCGCAATTCTCAAGCCAGGATCGGTCGTATCGAGAATACGATCGAACTCCTGCTGCACGCAAACCGGATTGTCGCGCAATTTCTGCATCTGATAACTGGTTTCCGACCAGGCGCGCTGCAAATCCACGCGTTTTTCCGCGAAAACCGGTTTGTTGTTGCGCATCAGGCGGATTTCATCGGATTGATTCAAGTGACCGATGACGAAACTATGATCACGCAAACCGGCATCCTGCAACGCTTGCATGACTTCCGGGCGTCGCGATGCGGCAATTTGTATGACTGCGCCCAATTCTTCATTGAACAATACCGCCAGCAGACGCTCCCGGAAACGTCCGCTCCATTGCTCGGGGCGCATTTCCGAGCCGTCTATGTCGTTGCTATGCGGATCGAAACACAATTGATCCAGATTGACTGTCAATCCGACATGACCGGCAAATGCCATTTCACACAACGTGACCAATAAGCCACCATCGGAACGATCGTGGTACGCCAATAGCATGCCAGCCCGATTCAGACGCTGGATTGCGGAGAAAAAAGCTTTTAACCGGGTAGCGCCGGATTCGCCGTCGATCGTCGGCGCCAGGTTGCCAACTTGCTTGTAAACTTGCGCTAATGCAGAACCGCCAAGGCGGTTCAATCCTTGCCCCAAATCGATCAAGATCAACTCGGACTCGCCGCTGCCGGTGTGCAGTTGCGGCGTCAGCGTCTTACGCACATTGGAAACTGGCGCAAACGCCGAAATAATCAGCGATAACGGAGCAGTTACTTCCTTGCGCCCCCCCGGCTCTTCCCATGCGGTTTTCATCGACATCGAATCTTTTCCGACCGGAATGCTGATACCGAGTTGCGGACATAATTCCATGCCCACGGAATGAACCGCATCGTACAATCCGGCGTCTTCTCCGCGATGACCGGCGGCTGCCATCCAGTTAGCCGATAATTTGATAGCTTCGATACGTTCGATTGCCGCTGCGGCGATATTGGTTATCGCTTCACCAATTGCCATACGCGCCGCCGCTTTCGGGTCGATCAGCGCCAATGGCGTGCGCTCGCCGATCGCAAAAGCTTCACCCAGAACTGTCCGGTACCCCATGCTGGTGACTGCAACGTCAGCGACTGGAACCTGCCAAGGTCCCACCATTTGATCGCGCGCCGACAATCCGCCGACACTGCGATCGCCAATGGTGATTAAAAAAGTTTTGTCGGCAACCGCTGGCAATCGTAAAACACGATAAACCGCCTCGGACAAATTGATACCGGAGCTATCGAACGCCGGCAGCACAAAGCAATCATGCGTCACGTCGCGCGTCATTTTCGGCGGCTTGCCGAGCAAAACCGGCAGCGGCATATCAACTGGCGCCGCCGGTGATTGCGGATCGGTCACTTGCAACAATTCATCGGCAGTGGCTTCTCCCACCACTGCAAACGGACAGCGCTCACGTTCGCAAATGCGTTGAAACAACCCAAGCGATTCCGGTTTGATCGCCAAAACGTAGCGTTCTTGCGCTTCATTGCTCCAGATTTGCATCGGTGACATGCTGGTTTCTTCCGAAGGCACGGCGCGCAAATCGAAACGCCCGCCACGACCGGAGTCATGCACCAGCTCGGGAAATGCATTGGAAAGACCGCCTGCGCCGACGTCATGAATGAACAAAATCGGGTTTTCCACCCCACACCGTTGCAATTGCCAGCAACGATCGATCACTTCTTGCGCGCGCCGCTGCATTTCCGGGTTGCCGCGCTGCACTGAATCGTAATCCAACGCTTCAGTATTTGCACCGGTATCCATGCTGGATGCCGCTCCGCCGCCCAATCCGATGAGCATGCCGGGTCCACCCAATTGAATCAGCAATGCGCCCGGTGGAAATTTTTCCTTGCGCACATGCGCATCCGCGATTTGGCCAATGCCGCCAGCCAGCATGATCGGTTTGTGATAACCGCGCATTTCGCCGCCAACGCGCTCTTCAAAAGTACGGAAATAGCCTGCCAGATTGGGGCGGCCAAATTCATTATTAAAAGCCGCACCGCCGATCGGGCCTTCCAGCATGATTTGCAGCGCCGATGCAATTCTCCCCGGCTTACCGTAGGATCCTTGACCATCAAACTGATCAACTTCCCATGGTTGCACAAAACCTGGAATGTTTAAGTTGGATACCGAGAAACCGCACAAACCGGCTTTCGGTTTTGCGCCCCGCCCGGTTGCGCCTTCGTCGCGAATCTCACCGCCGACACCGGTTGCAGCACCGGGAAACGGGGAAATAGCGGTTGGATGATTATGCGTTTCCACTTTCATCAATAGATGCGTTTTTTCTCGGGAATAACCGTAGACTTGTCCGTTTCCCGGATAAAACCGGTCGATGTCCGCGCCTTCGATGACGCTGGCATTGTCGGCATACGCCACCAAAGTGCCTTGAGGATGCAATTGATGGGTGTTGCGAATCATCGCAAACAACGAGTGATTACGTGGTTTACCGTCGATGATCCAGTCTGCGTTGAAAATTTTGTGCCGGCAATGTTCCGAATTGGCTTGCGCAAACATCATCAATTCGACATCGGTCGGATTGCGTTGCATTTGCTGGAAATGATGCAGCAAATAATCGATTTCATCCGCCGACAACGCCAATCCCATCGTTTGATTCGCTTGCCGCAGCGCATCGATGCCACCGCCGATCACATCAATGGTATTGAGCGGGTTTGGCGGAAAGTGTTGAAACAAGTGTGCTGCATCTTCCAGCGACGCCAGCACAGTCTCAGTCATGCGGTCATGTAGCAATGGCTTTAACCGGGATAACGCGTCAGGGGATATCGGAGATTTGCAACGAATGTAATAGGCGATGCCGCGTTCGATGCGCTCTACTGCCGTCAGCCCGCAATGATGCGCAATATCGGTGGCTTTGCTCGACCACGGCGAAATCGTGCCGGGGCGCGGGACAACTAGAAAAAAATCGCCATTCTGCGGTGTAGCGTTCAGAGATTGTTGATGATTTAACAGCTTGCGCAATGCTGTCACCTCATCGTCTCGTAAATCATGGGTTACCGAGCAAAAATGCCAGTATTCGGTATCAATCTCAGCGACCGGAATATTTAATGCACTGAATTGTTGTCGTAATTTATCCAGCCGGAATGGCGACAACGCACGCCCACCACAAAATTGAAGCATCAAAAGCAATTGTTTAAAGATTAAAAGATTGCAATTTTACACGAGAAGATGTACTTATCGCTGATCATCATCCCATTGGCACGGTCATTATGTTAGCTAACGATCCTGTTTTCTTGACTGCAGAAATCCGCGATATCGAGCAGCAGGCGATGAAAATGCCCAATCCGCCACCGCTGATGGAAAAAGCCGGCCTGGCGGCAGCACAAGCGATTCGCGACCGGTTGCTGAAACGCCCCAACCATTCAATCCTGGTTCTCGCCGGTCCTGGCAATAATGGCGGTGATGCATTTGTCGTAGCGCGTTACCTCAAGGAATGGGGCAATGCCGTGACTGTGGTATTCCAAGGTGACCGCAATCGTGTTCCAATCGATGCGAAACAAGCGCTGCAGGCTTGGCTGGCATGCGGTGGCGATATTCATCACGACATACCGGATGGTGATCGTCACTGGGATATTTTGGTGGATGGTTTATTCGGCATCGGGCTGGATCAATCGAATAATCGGCCCATCGAAGGTCAATACCGGCATTGGATCGAAACCGCCAACCGCATGACAGTGCCGATTGTCGCACTGGATATCCCATCCGGCCTGGGGAGTGATGACGGTTGCATTTACGGTGTTGCCATTCGCGCAACGCTGACAGTTACTTTCATAGGACGCAAACCTGGTTTGTACACTAATTTCGGACCGGAATGCTGCGGCAAGGTGATACTGTGCGATCTGGGCATTCATTTATCAACAGAACCGGAACCGCAAGCTTGGCTGTTGAACCGCTCTTTCATCTCAACGCTGCTGCCACCGCCCCGTTCTGCCAATAGCCATAAAGGTTCATTCGGCAATGTCGCCGTCCTCGGCGGCTCGACCGGTATGACAGGGGCCGCATTACTGGCGGGGCGGGCGGCACTGCACTTGGGCGCCGGCCGGGTATATATCGGATTGCTGGCGGATAATGCACCCGCCGTTGATTTCTCCCAACCGGAACTGATGCTACGCACGCCGTCTGCGTTAGCCGAATTGGAATCGTTGAATTGTCTGATCGTTGGACCCGGCCTAGGTCAATCGGCCCAAGCCTTGGTGTGGCTAGAAACTGTGCTTGACAGCAAACATCCGTTGATTTTCGATGCCGATGCGTTGAATTTGATTGCCCAACATTCGAATTTAGCCAATCAACTCAGCCAACGTACCGCCATCAGCATTCTGACTCCACACCCGGCGGAAGCCTCGCGTCTGCTGAACACCGACAGCACTGCAATACAAAACAATCGCATGAATGCCGCGTTGCAAATCGCACAGAAATTCAACAGCTATGTCGTACTAAAAGGCGCCGGCAGCATCTGCTGTTTTCCGGACGGCAAACGTTATCTCAATACCAGCGGCAATCCTGCGCTCAGTACCGCAGGAACAGGCGATGTGCTGGCGGGCATCATCGGTGCGCTCCTTGCCCAAGGCTTGGATTCCGGCCAAGCATTGCTGCTGGCGGTTTATCTGCATGGCGCTGCAGCGGATCGCTGGGCCCGACAACAGCAAGGAATGCTGGGAATGGTGGCGTCGGAAGTTATCGCGGAAGCGCGCTGGCTATTGAATGAGTGGATTTATCAGCGCGCGCCGCAACCGTTCGAGCGCTAATGCTCAAGGAAACATTGATTAATTCGCCGAGCAACGGCGGTTGGCGTGCAAGCAGCGCCGCTCAGCCCCCAGCAATAATCGGCTCCTGACCGGAAATCATTTCAACGAAAAATCCGCGCACCCCGGCAACAGGATTTATAATTCCGCATTATTTAAAATCTTAATCGATACTTTAAAGGACATCGAATGATCGCTCCATCTAAATTTATTCAATGGGCTTGCTTGCAAACATTGTTAGCATGGCTGATATTGCCACTCCATGCAGTAGCCAACGAGGTGGTTGAATTGCCGCAGGACGCCATTCACAAGCTGCAAATTGACGCCGGTTTCGGCTGGGGAATTTTCAGCGGCACGATCTACAACGGCAACGACAATTACCATATCACCCAGCTCGTCGTCAGCATGACGCCGATTCACGACCATCATCACATGCACATGCATCCGAACATGTCGCATGATCCAAAAGTTCATCAAATCAATCTTGATCTACCGCCGTCGACCAAAGGCGCATTATCGATGGCATTGCCGGACGATGTTGCCGATGTTCATGACTTTAAATGGGAAATTCTCAAGGTAACTGGCTATGCCACGCGATGACAGGCACAGGTTTCAAAGACACCAAACGTTGTACAGGCCAAACTTCTTTTTTCTAAATTTCTATGAAACCACTTCAGTTCATGCTTTGTAAAAATTTTTTATAAACCGATGCTTCAGTGAAATTAATATAATTCGAATCTTCCGCATGATAAAATTTGCAAACCCTTAGTAGATCGTGCTGTCATCTGATAACTACAATTCTAGTTTCATCACCCATGGTACAACTCTCAATTAACGGACAATTGCAGCAATTCGAATCGCCGATCAATGTGACTCAATTAATCGATCACCTTTCGTTAAGAGGTAAGCGTATTGCGATAGAGCGCAATGGTGAAATCGTTCCGCGTAGCCGATTTTCAGAAGAAATGTTGGTCGATGGCGATCACATCGAAGTTGTGGTCGCAGTGGGTGGCGGTTAATAATGGATTCTGCAAGATATTCCGATACACAATAACATGTTATGAACAACCTAGTCATTGCTGGCAAAACCTATTCATCCCGTTTACTTATTGGCACTGGTAAATATAAAGATTTCAGTGAAACCCGCATGGCAGTAGAAGCGAGTGGCGCTGAAATTGTCACTATTGCAATCCGCCGCACAAACATCGGTCAAACTCCAAACGAACCAAACCTGCTGGAAGTGTTACCGCCATCAAAATACACATTGCTACCAAACACTGCCGGTTGCTATACCGTCGATGACGCTGTCCGAACATTGCGTCTGGCGCGGGAATTACTCGATGGTCACAGTTTGGTAAAACTGGAAGTATTAGGTGACCCTAAAACGCTATATCCGAATGTGGTAGATACTGTTCAAGCTGCAAAAATCCTCGTCAAGGAAGGATTTCAGGTCATGGTTTATACCTCTGACGATCCGATCATCGCCAAGCAATTGGAGGAATTAGGGTGTGTCGCCGTGATGCCATTGGCATCGCTGATTGGATCAGGAATGGGCATTCTAAATCCTTGGAATCTGCAAATCATCATCGAGAACGCAAAAATTCCTGTATTGGTCGATGCCGGCGTTGGCACGGCTTCAGATGCTGCAATCGCGATGGAACTCGGTTGCGATGGTGTTTTGATGAATACCGCGATCGCCGCAGCCAACAATCCGATATTAATGGCATCGGCCATGCGCAAGGCGGTAGAAGCCGGACGCGAGGCTTATTTAGCCGGACGCATGGCAAAAAAACTTTATAGCGCCAGCCCAAGCTCACCCGTTGATGGAGTCATCATCAATACCAAAGATTTAGCAAAAAAATCGGCAAACAGCTAGGCTAACTCCTCAATAATAGCCGATTCTTCTTGTCATGCAACTGCAACAATCCATTCGTAGTTTTGTACTTCGCCAAGGCCGATTATCGGATGCGCAACGCCGCGCTTGTGAAAACTTATTTCCTCAATATGGCATCCCCTATCGCGAAAACCTGCTGGATTTAAACCAAATATTTGGCCGACAAGCACCCAAGATTCTTGAGATTGGCTTTGGAATGGGCGAGACCACTGCAATCATCGCCAAAATGCATCCCGCCAATGATTATCTCGGAATCGAAGTTCACACCCCTGGTGTCGGCAGCTTGCTTAAACTCATCCAGCAGAACGAATTGGAAAATATACGCATCATTCAATACGATGCAGTTTCGGTTCTTCAGCACATGCTGCCATCCGAGTGTCTGGATGGCGTCCACATCTTTTTCCCGGATCCTTGGCCGAAAGCCCGTCACCATAAACGCCGGCTCATCCAACCAGAATTTGTCTCGCATTTATGCGAGCGCCTCAAACCCGGAGGTTATATACATGCTGCTACCGATTGGGAAGAGTATGCCGTGCAAATTTTGCAGGTATTCAACGAAGAACAGCTGCTTCGCAATAGCACTAAAGATTTTGCTCCACGCCCTGATTGCCGGCCGATAACCAAGTTTGAACAACGAGGACTGAAAGCTGGTCATGGCGTTTGGGATATCATATTCCTAAAGAAATAACTCACATTTATCCAGTGGTTCAGGAAGTTAAGGACTTACAAAACACATCAACCATTCAGTCCTGTTGTGATGTCGCTCTATGACAGCTGGGCCAGCATTAAGCCGAACAAATCACCCAATAGCGCAAAAAATGCCCGCGCCGCCATCGCACGCGGTCAAACGCTCTTTAATACCAAGCCGATCATGATCAGTGGCGTCAAGGGAATTAACGATGACTTGAACATTAATGTGCTGCCGGGTACTTGCACAACTTGCCACAATACGCCTAATTCAGGGAATCATTCGACACCGATGCCATTGGATATCGGTATCGCAGACGAGTCGCGCCGCACACCCGATATGCCTTTGTATACGCTGAAAAATAAAACAACTAACGATATCATCAAAACAACCGATCCCGGTCGAGCTCTCATCACCGGTAAATGGAAAGATATCGGCCGTTTCAAGGGCCCCGTTCTGCGTTCCGTGGCTTCACGCCCACCCTACTTTCATGATGGTTCTGCGGCCGATCTGCGCGAGGTTGTCGAGTTTTACAATACGCGCTTCAGTATCGGGCTGACCGAAGGCGAAAAAGACGATCTGATCGCGTTTCTCGCAGCTTTATAGAGTCAACGTTTTATCACCCTGAAAAGAGGGGCAATCGCTCGATGGGATCCGGTCGATTGCCTCTCACAATGCTTTGATGCCACGGCAGCGCAATAGATATTTCTCAAGTTCAATAATAAAAAATAGCACCAAGCCGACAAAAATTATCCTTCCCCAAGCTTCGATATCCAGCGCAACTGTTCCAAAAATTAATTGGAAAGCAGGTAAATAAGTAAAAAGCAATTGAAGTAATACCAGTAAACCGGCAGACATTAATACATAGCGATTTCCTAGAAAACCCTCGAGTGACATCACCGAAGTCAGCAAATAGCGGCAGTTAAACAAGTACAGAATTTCGCAAAAGACAAACAAATTCACCAAAACCGTCCGGCTGAATTCTATACTCGAGCCTTGCATTGTTTCCCACATCGTGAGTCCAAGTCCGCCACTGATCATCAATAACGCAACAAAAACAACGCGCCAGACCAAGAAACCGGATAATAAGGGAGCTTCCGGATGGCGTGGAGGTCGCTGCATGACATCCGGTTCCGGCGGCTCAAAGGATAACGCAACAGCCAGTGTTACGGTCGTAACCATGTTGATCCATAAAATTTGCACCGGTGTAATGGGCAGCGTTATACCCAAAAAAATGGCCAGAATGATGAGACCGGCCTCACCGCCATTCGTAGGAAGCACATAGACCATCGTCTTTTTGATATTATCGTAGGCAGTACGCCCCTCCTTCACCGCGTGCACGATTGATACAAAGTTATCATCCGCAAGCACCATTTCTGCGGCTTCTTTGGCTACTTCAGTTCCTTTTTGTCCCATGGCAACACCCACATCAGCCCGTTTTAGAGCTGGCGCATCATTCACGCCGTCACCCGTCATCGCTACGATTTCTCCATTCGCCTGCAATGCAGCGACTAGACGCAGCTTATGCTCAGGATTGGTGCGCGCAAACACATCAATGTTCGTAACCGCTTGCCGCAATGCCTTGTCATTCATCGAATCCAGTGCAACACCGGTTAGCACTGTATGACCATTCCCTAGATTGAGTTTTACGCCAATCGCACTAGCTGTTGCTTGATGGTCTCCGGTAATCATCTTGACGCGAATACCGGCATGATGGCATTGATTCACAGCCGCAATTGCTTCTTCACGCGGTGGATCGGTCATGCCGACCATTCCCAGCAATGTAAAGTTTTCACGAACATCAGAAAACCGGAGCTTCTGCTGATTCCACTCCGCCGCACGCTGTGCGATCGCCAGCATCCGTAGCCCAGAGCAAGTGGCTTTCTGAATAATCTTGTTCCAGTACGGATGATCCAGTGCGCGATCGTTTCCCTGGCTTCGTTGCTGATTGCACAAAGCAAGTATCGTTTCGGGAGCGCCTTTGACAAAAATCACACCTGGGCTGTCATGATCATGGTGATGATGCAAGGTGGCCATTAAGCGGTGTTCGGATTCGAAAGGAATTACATCCTTGCGCGGTAATGTTTCGTTCACATGAGCGGGATTTAACGCTGCTTTCATCGCTGCCGCAATCACGGCGCCTTCCGTCGGATCGCCATCGACAATCCATTGATCATCCTGTAGCTGCAGATTTGCATCACTGCACAATAAACCGGCGCGCAATAGATCCATACAGCCCGGATGATCGGTAATCTGGATTTTCTGTCCGTCCGAACTGAAGCTGCCCTCCGGTACATAACCGGCTCCGCTTACCTGTAACCGTTCATCTGCGGTATAGATTTGCTGCACGGTCATCTCATTCCGCGTTAATGTTCCGGTCTTGTCGGTACATATGACCGTTACCGCTCCAAGCGTTTCGACTGCGGGTAAATGCCGGATAATGGCATTATGACGAGCCATGCGTTGTACACCCAGCGCAAGCGTAATGGTCATAATCGGCGGTAACTCTTCCGGAATAACTGCAACCGCAATACCTACCGCTGCCATAAACAATTCATCGATGCCATAATCGTGCGCCAGCAAACCGTACAGAATTACAACCAGAACCAGCACAAAGGTAACAGCAGCCAATCGAAATCCGAAATCCGCAATTTTTCTAAGCAACGGTGTCGATAGTTTATTGACTTGCTCCAGCATCGTGCTGATACGACCGATTTCGGTGTGATAACCGGTGGCGACCACAACCCCAGCAGCTTGTCCATAAACCACCAGCGTGCCGGAATACGCCATACAAAAACGATCACCGACTGTAACTGATTCCAAAACTGGTTCAATCCCCTTTTCAACGGCTTGTGATTCACCCGTCAAGATTGCTTCATCGACCCGCAAATTCTTACAACTGAGCAGCCGCATGTCGGCAGGCACCTTATCACCTGACTGCAGTAACACAATATCACCTGGCACCAATACTTCTGCTGAAACTTGTCTGCGGTGATTATCTCTCAGTACAGAAGCGTTGATTGACAGCATACTGCGAATACCAGCCAGCGCTTTCTCGGCCTTACCTTCCTGGATCACACCAATCACCGCATTAATAATGACAACTGCCAGAATCACGCAGCTATCAGGCCAGTGCCCGATAAGCGCGGTGACTGCTGAAGCAATTAACAGGATATAGATGAGAATATTATGGAACTGCAGCAGAAATCGAGTGAAAAAACCAGGAGAACTGGGTGATCGCAAGCGATTCACACCATATCGCTCAATGCGTTGCTCCGCTTCCGCTTGCGATAGGCCCGCCTCATTAGTGTCTAACGTCTGTAAAACTTGTTGCGCTGAAAGGCTATGCCAATTAGTCATTGATTAAATGATGTCTGCATTGACCTACAATTTTGTAATCGATTAACCAAGGATTCGAATAATTTGTACTCAGATATTGAGTGCAGCTACAATTCTGAGGAGTAGTGATTTTTTCCTTAACATCACAATGAGGTTTTTCATGAAATACTTTATCACGTTGATGACATTAATTGCCCTGTTGTTTGCCGAAACCACGCTAGCTTCCGGGCGCACGCCTTTTGGTCACCAAGTCAGCGCAGTACAGAATTACAGCCGCATTTCCGATCAAATCGCCATATCCGGACTCATTAGTGAGGGGGGTGTACCAGCATTGGCCGCTACTGGCTTTAAGACCATTATTGATATGCGTACCGCCAATGAAGGAACCGCCGAAGAAAAAGCCTTCGTTGATCGCGCCGGTATGGATTATATTAATATCCCGATGACAGTTGCCGGTATCAGCAAGGAACAACTGGTCGCTTTCACCAAAGCCATCGAAACTGCGCAACGGCCTGTACTCATTCACTGCGGATCCGGCAATCGTGCCAGCGCCATGTGGGCCAGATATCAAATCAGCAAAGGAATGGACCCGGAAGTCGCGATTGAAGCAGCTCGTAAATCGGGATTGCGGCCACCCATGGAGGAAAAGCTTAGAGAGTCCCTGAGTAACTAAAGCACATCGATAGCAACAAATCATTACAACTTTAATAGCAATTGTCCTGCTGCTATTAGCTACTCTATATCGTTGCTTTAACGCTGAATAGACACCGACCATTCCATGACTGCACCGGATAATGTTCCACTGCGACTCGTGATTCATGGCGGTGCTGGAGCCATCAATCGTCGCCGGTTGACTACCGAACGTGAAGTTGCTTACCGTGAGGTTCTAACACAATCGTTAACCGCCGGTTATGCGGTGCTTAGCAGTGGCGGTAGCAGTATCGACGCCGTGATCGCAGCCATTGTGGTTTTGGAAGACTCACCATTTTTTAATGCTGGCAAAGGTTCGGTTTTTAACCATGAAGGGCAAAATGAATTGGAAGCCTCGATCATGGAGGGGGCTACGCGATTAGCAGGCGCCGTCGCTGGCATCTCTAGGGTTCGCAATCCGATACGCGCTGCACATGCGATCATGTTGAAAAGCCCCCATGCTATGCTGATTGGCCCAGGCGCAGAAAAATTCGCGGCTGCACAAGGACTGGAGATTGTCGATCCGGAATATTTTTATACTTCGCATCGCTGGGAGCAATTAAAAAAAGCGCTCGCAAACGAACTAGTGCTGCGAGATCACGATGCCGACTCCAGTATTCCATTTGCTAACAATGATGAAAAGCATGGAACCGTGGGTGCAGTCGCACTGGATCGGCATGGTAATCTTGCCGCAGGCACATCGACCGGCGGTCTGACCAACAAACAACAAGGGCGTGTGGGCGACTCATCAATCATCGGCGCAGGCACGTACGCCGACAATCGCTCGGTTGCAGTATCAGCAACCGGTACCGGAGAAGTGTTCATCCGTGCTGCGGCAGCCTATCAAACAGCCGCACAAGTCAAATTGCTGCAAAAACCGATCAATGAAGCCGCCCACGGTACGCTGAAAGAAATATCGAGTCTCGGCGGTGACGGCGGCTTAATTGTACTGAATGCTAAAGGCGACTTTGTGATGCAATTTAATACCAGCGGCATGTTTCGAGGTACCATCGGTAATGATGGCATGGCATGGACCGGAATCTTCCCCGACGACTGACAGGCTGTGAACCATCAACATACTAACCCTTAGCAGGCCGTTGAAAAACTATCTGCGTTACCGCTACGGTGTTAAAAACAAGCTCAAAATGCGCATTTATACCTCATAAACTGCGCTTTTTCGCCTGTTTTTGCCTTGTATCGGCTGCCTCGAAAACGTTTTTCAACGGCCTGTTAGTGTATCAACGATTCGGTTTGATGCGAATTAATCCAAACACTCAGCGCCTTTGCGCAGAGTACGCCGCGCATAATAGGCAAATGCAACTGCGCTACGCTGACCACGCAAAATCCAGTCGCGTGCTTCCCGTCCAAGGTCAGGATCAATCGGTTGAATAGAGCCTGCGGAAGCCGCCAGCAAATGCATCCTTGCCGCCCGTTCGAATGCAAGCGCCAGAATGCAAGCTTCTTCAATGCTCGAACTGGCAATCAAAAGCCCATGATGAGCCAGCAATAACGCATGCTTATCGCCAATGGCCCTGGAAATCAATTCCCCTTCCTCGTTTCCGACCGGAACACCCGGCCATTTAGGCAAAAAAGCGATATCGTCGTACAGCACGCAATTATCCATATGCGAGATTTCCAAAGGCACCTCAAGCATGCTGAGTGCCGCAGTATGCACTGCATGTGTGTGGATAATGCACTGCACATCCGGTCTGGCACGATAGAGCCACGAGTGGAAGCGATTGGCTGGATTTGCCATGCCATCGCCTTGTAAAACTTCTAGGTCTTCATTTACAAGTAACAGATTACTCGCGCAAATTTCGTCAAAACCGAATCCCAAACGCTGCGTCAAGTAAGTTCCCGGTGTGTCGCCACGTGCAGTGATCTGTCCGGCTAATCCGGAATCGTGGCCATTATCGAACAAAATCCGGCAAGTCAATGCCAGTTTCTGGGCCTTCGAGTAGTGAGCGCTTTGCAAATGTTGATCCATTTGCACAAACGATTGTTGAATCAGCTGTTCTTTGCTTAAATTGAAAGTATCATTGGTCATAATTGTGGATTATTCATTGTGATTGGAAATAAAGCGCTCGATATTACGGCGATCACGCTTGGTCGGCCGGCCTTTGGTATAGAACGACTGCGACTGGGCTTTCAAGCGAGCCGCCTGCAATTCTCGTTGTTTCCGGCTTTCCTCGGTTTCACGATACAGTTGCTGCGCAACCGTTGCGGATCCTCTTATATTGGATAAATCCAACACTTCAATGTCATACTGAAAATTATTAATGCGAATTGTCAATCTATCCCCTATCGCGAGCACTTTCGCCGGCTTGATTCGCTGACCGTTTACGGTCACCCTTCCCCGGTCGATAGCTTCCGCAGCCAGTGAACGTGTTTTAAAAAAACGGGCCGCGAACAGCCATTTATCAACACGATATTTCTCTATAGTATCTGATAGTTGCATGATTTAATTAATCCGATAGATTAGTATTTATTCGGATTTTACCTTGCAGCGTTTTATGGACCGGACACTGATTAGCAATCTCCAGCAGCCGGTTACGTTGCAGATCGGTCAGATTGCCTGTCAGTTGGATCGTGCGTGCTATGACATCAATGAGTGTTTTTTGTTGTTCGCAATCTGCGCAATCATCCGCATGAATCCGGCTGTGATGTAATTCGACGCGAATGTCTTGAAGATCGATTTGCTTGTGATTGGCATACATGCGAAGTGTCATCGAAGTGCAACTGCCCAATGCGGCCAGTAAAAGTTCATATGGATTGAGGCCGAGATCGGAACCACCCAATGCAATGGGTTCGTCACTGATTAAGCGATGGTGATGTGTCTGAATCTCGCGAGCAAATTTTCTATCGCGCTCCCGCACAGCAACCGTGCCTTCAGCGATTGGCTGTTCCTTCAGTAATAAATCGTTTATGAGATAACGTTTAGCCCATGCAGCAATCACCTCAGCAACATAATGCGAGTCATCCGGATTGGACAAAAGATGATCGGCACGATCGAGAGACACAAAACTTTTAGGATGTTTGGCGGCACCGTAAATTCTGGCGGCTTCATCAATTGATACCGTCGTATCGGCTGGTGAATGAAGAATCAGCAATGCTTTTTTTAACGCCCCAATATGTGCTACAGAATTATATTTCTCCAAATCATCAATAAATTGCCGCTTTATATTAAAGCTTCTTCCTGATAATTGAACTGATACAATTGATTTTTTGCTGAATTGTTCGTATGAATCTCCGAACAAATGTTTGATGTGAGCTGCGGTAGCTGGCGCACCGATGGTGATGACGACTTTAATCGAAGCAAGTTCATGTGCAACTGCTAAAGCAGCGGCACCTCCCAAACTATGGCCAATGAGTACTGAAGGCGCACCATAGTTTTTTTCCAGAAAATCTGCAGCCGCAGTTAAATCCTGTAAGTTTGAGGAAAAATTAGAATTAGCGAAATCCCCTTCACTCCCGCCTAAACCGGTAAAATCAAAGCGTAATACTGCAATCCCTTGATCAGCAAGTGCCAGGGCAATTCGTGTCGCAGCAAGATTGTTTTTGGAACAGGTAAAGCAGTGTGCAAACAATGCGTAACATTGCACCGGACCCGAGGGTAATTCCAATGACCCGGAAAGCAATTCGCCTTGTAAGTTTTGAAATTTCGCTTCGATACGCGGCATAGAATTCAGTCAGCAACCAAACACAAAATTAAGGAATATTGGGAATGGTATCAAAAATAATCGATAGCGTATGATTTTCTGGCCTTGCTAAGGAAACGCAGATTAATTGCTTGCGCAAGCGATTTGCTGTGTTGAGTGGTGCTCAAAAACTTGCCTACCGCATTGATATGTCTCGTTTCTTGCGCTCCCCATCCACCTTGCATCTCATCTTGCCCAGGTGAATTAATCAGTGCTTTCCTAACCGAATTGTGAAATATCCGCAGAAAACTGGAGTATGCATGCTTTTAAAAAAACTCTCGGTTAGATGGGCAACCTTTTTAGGTTAGATTCTCAAGAGTTGCGCCGCTGCGCATAACTGGAATCGTCGTCTCAGCCAGCCATTAATTCGGTTGGAGTTGCATTGGAATGCGGCATAGATAATGGATTGTCATCGAGCTTCTTAATCGTTTGATAGAGTTGGAAATCGATCAATGTGGCGGACGAAGTGTTGTTTTTCATTCTCGAGTCAATGATCGACTTGGCTATATCGACGGTATTCCGATCATCTGAAACTGCGGAAAGAATTTCTTGGGTTGTGATGAAATCGATCGAAGTACCCGTCATCTCAATCGAATAATATTTTGAAACCTCTAAACGATTATTGAATAACTTGCAGGCACCACCCCAGACAATGTTATCAGCATCGACATTCGCCACAGTATTGATCGCCCATACGATTGTCTCACCAAGGGTTTTACCACTTACGATTTGCATAATCATATGATCCTTTACGATCGTCCGGTTGTTGGTGGTGAAGGTATCGGCCAACAGGTGTTCCAAAATTTTATTAATGCCATTGATTTGATGTTGAATGACGGCTTGTCCCCAATTGTGATCAGATGTCGGAATTTCGGATAAAGCATGGGTCAATTCAGCAATTAATTGATCTTGCGCTACACCCGCAGCCATTTGATTTACAATAAAATCGCAAATAAACATTTTATTAACATTTGCGACTTGCGCCCCGAACAAATCATCGACGAACTGGCACGCAAACGCCTCAGAATCCAAATGAGCGTAATTCTTGCCAAAAAACAATGCGCTATTAGCTAATTTTTGCGCCAGGTTTGTCAGTGATGGATTACGATGCAAATGCGATGAAAGAATCTTCAAATTATCCGCACCGGGTGATGCTTTAAACATCGCCAGAATGAGCTGAAGAATCGAAATTTGATATCGAGCTAAATGCGGCATTGATTTTTTTCCTTCACGATAATCGGTTCGGCTGGTTCAATAACATTTTGCAGCATGCCTCTATGCACGTAGGTTATCATCATAATGGTAACGATTCTTATTTGCAATGTGGCAAATTGTCGCACATATCATGATCTCATATTTACAATTAGTTACAATTAATTCTTAAACCAGTTTGCTAATTATCTAACAACTGAGCGATAGAATTAAGCAAAATTTTCCATGTGAAAATGCGGTGTTGTCTCCATTTATGCCAATTATATAAAATGTCTATTAATATCTTTATCTTAGGGTATGGAGAAATCGGCCATGCCATGGAATTTCTACTCAAAAATCACCAATCGCTGGCTATTTGGGATAAATACCCGCCCGCTAATCTCGTGCCGATTAAGCTAGAAGACTCAATACCGCGAGCGGATGTCGTGATGTTCTGCTTACCCGTAAATCCTCACCGGGAGATCATTCATCGAATCGCACCGTATCTGCAGAAACATTGCCTATGCATCAGTGTTGCGAAGGGATTGGATGAAACTGGAAAGACCGCTGCGCAAATCTTTTCTGAAAGTTTACCGCCCAGTTGTCCTTATGCATTGTTGTACGGCCCCATGATTGCTGAAGAAATTCTTGCCGGTAATTATGCATTTGCGCAATTTGGATGCCGGGATCCCGAGATTTTTAAGACGATACAAGACTGTTTTGCTGGCGCCAAGTTATATTTGGAACATACGGATGACATCGAAGGAATCAGTTGGGCGGTCATTTTGAAAAATGTCTATGCAATGGTCTTTGGCATGGCGGATGAATTGAAATTGGGTGCAAATGTGCGCGGTTATCTGGTAACCGCAGCGTTGCAAGAATTGCAACAGATCGTCATGCGGATGGGTGGACATCCGGATAGCCCCTACCGATTGTCAGGCTTGGGTGATCTCATTACCACGGCGACCAGCGAGAACTCGCATCATCATGCATTAGGCCGAAAAATAGCCAGAGGAGAAATCAATGACATTTCCGGAGAAGGTCCGCATACATTAAAAATGATTGAGCAACACCAATTATTCCCTATCAAAGACTATGCATTATTAGCATTAATTCATGCAGTGCTGAATCGACCGGTGGATGTGCGGTCTCAGTTTGCGAATTACTTGCAATACCGGAACCGATAATCAGATAACAACCGCTTCCTATTGGATTCCGGTATAAAACCAACACCAAGGTCAATCAGTATCCAAATCACAGCCGCAGATTTCCTAGAAAAGTACTGACGCTATACTGGCAATCGTTTGTGCAGCTTTCAATTATTGGTCCTAAAATTTTGCAAAAAAATTGCCCAGATGACGTGTTAAGTTCGTCTGAGCAATTTGCAGGAGGGAAGCTTGTCGTTTTGTTAATGTCACGTCAATTGTCAGAGAATTTACGGCGATATGCAATGTGACAAATTGCCGCACTTAAGAAATATCCCGCTAGAGAGACATTGAAAGTTATTCAGCAGAAGGAATCTCCTGGTTCCGGATTCGCGGCGGCGACCGGGAAAATTTGCAACACAATCGCAGCCAGGGTAATTCAACGCCGCACAAAAAATAAGTTAGAATATGCGCTTTTAGAACTTTTATCAGGAGTACCTGGATGTCGATGGCCGACCGTGACGGAGTAATCTGGTATGACGGGAAAATGGTTCCCTGGCGGGATGCCAATACGCATGTTTTAACCCATACACTACACTATGGCTTAGGGGTTTTTGAAGGGCTGCGAGCCTACGAAACCGATCAAGGCCCGGCGATTTTCCGCTTGCAAGAGCATACCGACCGTTTGTTCAATTCAGCGCACATTTTCATGATGAAAATGCCTTACGATAAAGCGACGCTCATGCAAGCGCAGTGCGATGTGGTCCAGCAGAACAAACTGGCATCCGGTTATATTCGCCCAATCGCATTCTATGGCGCCGAAGCCATGGGACTCTCAGCAAGAACGCTATCGGTTCATGTAGCCATCGCTGCTTGGCCCTGGGGAACATACCTGGGAGCCGAAGCGCTGGAAAATGGCATACGCGTTAAAACTTCTTCATTCACTCGCCATCATGTCAACATTAATATGTGCCGCGCAAAATCCGTCACAACGTATGCGAATTCCATACTGGCAAATCAGGAAGTTGCGCTCAACGGCTACGACGAAGCGCTATTACTTGATGTAGAAGGTTATGTAGCGGAAGGCTCAGGGGAAAATATCTTCATCGTGAAGCAAGGCAAACTTTATACGCCCGATCTGACTTCCTGCTTGGAAGGCATCACTCGTGCATCCATTATGGAATTGGCAGCAGAATTAGGTATTCCAGTGATCGAAAAACGCATCACCCGCGACGAGATCTATTGTGCCGAAGAGGCATTTTTTACAGGCACGGCCGCCGAGGTAACACCGATTCGAGAGCTGGATAACCGTATGATTGGTGCAGGTAAGCGTGGTCCGATAACTGCAAAAATTCAAACTTTATTTTTCAATTGCGTCAAGGGTAAGGCCAAGAATCATGAAAATTGGCTTACTTTGGTCTAATCATTAAATATGGGAGTAGCAAAGATGAATCAACCAGCGAACCAAAAAACACCGATCATTGAAGTAACGGCAGAGGACTTGCCTTTACATTGCCCCACACCGGCAATGATGCTATGGAATTCGCATCCTCGGGTTTTTCTGCCGATTGAAGCGACCGGTGAGGCGCTGTGCCCGTATTGCGGCACCCAATATATTCTCAAAGGCGGAGCAACAGCTGGGCACCACTGAAGGTGATCAACGATAGTTGCAGCAGTGTACGTTAAGCGAATTTATATTAACAACGATAGAGAATTTATTCATCGTTCCATACCGGATTGCTGATAATGCCAATCATCCCTCACGAAATTTTCAAAGCCTATGATATTCGCGGTATCGTTGGTAAAACGGTTACCGCTGAGAATGTTGAAAAGATTGGCCATGCCATTGGCTCCGAGGCACGAGCTAGAAATCTGACAGCCATCGCCATTGGCCGCGATGGGCGTTTATCCGGACCTGAATTATCGCAAGCCTTGGCGCGAGGTATCCAGAAAAGTGGAATCAATGTCATTGATGTAGGCATGGTTGCGACCCCGATGCTCTACTTCGCAGCCCATGAATTATGCCAATACTCCGGTGTCATGGTGACCGGCAGTCATAACCCACCCGAATATAACGGTTTTAAGATTGTATTGGGCGGCCAAACTTTGGCTGCCGAGACCATTCAGGCATTGCGAATCCGTATCGAGACGAATGATTTAACCCAAGGCTCAGGATCGTACTCCGAGCACAATATCGTTGATGCCTACATAAAACGTATCAGCAGCGACATAAAACTGGCTCGCCCGCTTAAAATCGTTGTTGATTGCGGTAATGGTGTCGCAGGTGCTTTCGCACCTGCACTTTATCGAGGCCTAGGTTGTGAAGTAACCGAATTATTCTGCGATGTCGACGGATCTTTTCCCAACCATCATCCGGATCCATCGGTACCGGATAATTTGAACGATGTCATCCAAGCATTAAAAACTACCGATGCAGAAATCGGTTTGGCTTTTGACGGCGATGGCGACCGTCTTGGCATTGTCACTAAAACTGGCCATATCATCAATGCAGATCGCCAATTGATGCTGTTCGCCGCTGATGTGCTATCGCGCAATCCCGGCGCAAAAATCATTTTTGATGTGAAATGTACCCGGAATTTAGCACCGTGGATCACACAACATGGCGGCACACCGGTGATGTGGAAAACCGGTCATTCTTTCATCAAATCCAAGCTGATCGAAGAAAAGGCTTTATTAGCCGGAGAAATGAGCGGTCATCTATTCTTCAAGGAACGCTGGTACGGGTTTGACGATGGCTTGTATGCGGGTGCGAGGCTGCTTGAATTACTCAGCCGTGAAACCGATATGAACGCGGCGCTGAATAATTTACCCGATAGTCTCAACACTCCCGAACTGCAAGTCCGTACTGCGGAAGGAGAAAATCATACGTTGATCGCACAGTTACAAAAGAATGCAGTGTTTGACAGTCCGCAACAAATTATTACGACCGATGGTTTACGCGTGGAATACCGGGATGGTTTCGGTTTGGCGCGCGCTTCCAATACTACGCCGGTGGTGGTATTGCGATTTGAAGCGGATAATCCGGCTGCACTGAAACGCATTCAGGAGGATTTTCGCCGCAATATTTTGCAAGCGAAACCGGATGCGCACTTACCTTTCTAACTAACCAAGCAAGCAGTTTTATCAGCGCTAAAAAATATTCGAACTAATGAACCATGCCAGACAGGCCTGGCTCTGAATCGATAATTGCGTCAAAATTTGGTTTGTCATGAATTTGCTTCTCTTGATCATCGCGCTGTCGTTTTTATTTCAGAGCAAGCTCTCAGCCCACGAGCTTCCCGACTTGGGCGATGTATCGCAAGTGACCATCACACCTCACCAAGAGCGGCAACTCGGTCTAAAAATCATGCGCCAGATTCGTGCAGATCCGAGTTATATGGACGACCCTGAAATTGCCAGTTATCTCAGCAATCTCGGCCACAAACTCATTAGCAATTCCAATGAAGCCAGTATCGATCAGCTATTTGAGTTCTTTGCCATTCAGGATCCGTCGATTAACGCTTTTGCATTACCTGGCGGATTCATGGGTTTTAACAGCGGTTTGATGATTGCAGCGCAAAGCGAATCCGAATTGGCAGCGGTGATGTCGCACGAAATCGCGCATGTCACGCAAAAACACCTCGCACGCATGATTGCTGCGCAAAAATATGATTGGATTAAATCAATCGCAGCACTTGCGGTCGCAATTATCGCAGCACGCTCCAATCCTCAGGCGAGCCAAGCGGTTTTGGTGGCATCGCAGGCCAGCATGATCCAATCCAAACTGGACTTTACCCGCAATCATGAAAAAGAAGCCGACCGGATCGGCTTGAATATCTTGCTTGATGCGGGATTTGATCCCCAAGGAATGACAACTTTTTTTGAGCGCCTGCAAAAATCCGGCAGATTTCACGAAACCGGTGCGCCGTCGTACTTGCGGACACACCCCATCACGTACGAACGGATAGCCGATATACAGAATCGTATCCGTGACATGCCCTATCGCCAAGTTTCCGATAGCATCGATTTCCTGTTGGTTCGATCCAAGTTACGCGCACTGCAGGGAAAACCGCATGATGCGGTTGCACAATTTAAAACTCGCTTGGATGAGAAACGCTACAGCAACGAAATTGCTGAACGCTATGGTTATATTCAAGCATTGATGCGCAATAAAAAATACAAGCAAGCCAATTTGGAATTAGCTCACTTGTACCAACTCTTGCAGAACGATTCGGCAACGCCGGTGCTGAGCGGTCATCAATTGGGTATGACTGTTCGGATTGAATCAAAGAATGTCATTGCCGGCGCCATGATCGAAACACTCGCCGCCAGCGTAAAACTGGCCAATAAGGAAATTGATGCAGCATTCAAAATTTACCAAAGCGCTTTAAAAATTTATCCGCAACATCGCGCCTTGATGCATGGCTACGCGCAAGCTTTGATTCAGAATAAACAAATTAAAATTGCATTGGAATTTCTCACCCGGCAGTTGCAGCTGATCACAAATGATCCAAAACTGTATGAGCTGCAAGCCCAATGCTACTCCCTGCTGGGCGATAAAATGCTGGAACACCGTGCGCAAGCGGAAGTATATTTTTTGAAAGGTCATTACAAAGCAGCAGCCGATCAATTGAAAACCGCATTGCAAAACGACAATGGCAATTTTTATCAACTTTCAAGCATCGAAGCGCGGTTAAAGCAAGTTCAGACTCAGGTTGATGAAGAAGAAAAAGAAAAATAAATGTAACGCTGGGATTGCTGTTTGCTCACCCAATTAATCCAATCACAGAAAGTTTTCAGCAATAATGGATTAAATTCCATTATTCACATTTGACTTTAACTTGTGTTCGTTTTATATAGCTATGTCAGCTAGCAAAACCCGGCTGCGTACCCTAGCAATGCGAGTTTACCCTACAACCCAAAGGAGAATAACAGCATGTCAGCAACCTCAATTCCACTCTCACGTCTCTTCCGAGCCGATCGAAAAGTTCTCATGTTTCTTCCTGGATCGCTGTTTCTTTTAGCGATTCTAATCACAGGTTGCAGTATTGGTGACAAGATTGAAAAGGCGACTGAAAAAATAACCGATACCGTCAGCGATGTCACCGGCAATACGTTAGCTACCCTTGATGATGCCATTGACGCCTTGGACCGGAATTCCGCCTCCTGGCAATCGGTATTGCAGGACACCACTTCGAAGTTAACCAGCGACGCACAATCCACTGTTCGCAATGAAGTTTCGGACTTATTGAATCGTAGTGTCGCCGCAACCGGTGGTGAATTGCGTTGTAATATGGATTTTGTCGGCGCTCGCGTGCGCCAGGCTTTGGCTAGAATCCGCGCACGCTTGATGCATCAACCCGTGCCTGCTGTTGAACCAGCCTTGTGCCAAGTAACGCCAGCCGCTGTCGACATGGCGCTGGATCCAGGCCGCCGGACAAAATTGGAATTTTTCGGTTACGATTTCGATACCACACCGATCAAGGTCACGCTGCACGAGGGTACGCGCACACGCGACGTATCATCCGAGCTGGATCGCTTGACGCACTATCATATGACCCTTAACCTGGGCGGTAACGGTGTTCCTTTGTCTAAAACCAGTGACCGGCTTACTTTGGAATGGCAAAACCGCCAAATTTCCAGCATCGCAGTTATCCAACCGGCAACCCCGGTATGTAAAGAAGAAGACCATACCGTACTGCCTCAAGCTAAGTTAACTTATACACCGCCGCATACACGGGGCGACAGAGAATTTAACGGTAACGGTCCGGAAGTATGGGCCAATGCAAAATGGATTAATGAAGGGACGCATATTAATTTCCGGCTGTGGATGAAAGCGCAAGAAACTCGTAAAGACTGGACAACCGCAGAAGGCGAACGCATCATACAATATTATACCGCCCCTCCCGGAAAGCGCATTGACCGTATCGTCAGCGGCGCCGAAAGCACAGCACACTATGTAGATACCGATCATAATGACGACCGTCAAGGCGGCGGTCCCAACGGTCCGGTGAAAGAGTTTGTATTTCGGGGCGATCGAAACGGCGATGATGCAGGCAGCTATACCGGTGTGGATGTAACTTTTAACCCGCTGGTTGTCCGTTTGGTCGAAGTGACAAATTGCGCACCGGCCTCCGCCATTAAGTCGATTGAAAGAAAAGACTTAATTTCACCGGCCACGGTTAGACGCTTGCAGCCGATGATGAAAAAACTGCAACCTTAGCAGGCCGTTGAAAAACTATCTGCGTTGCCGCTACGGTGTTAAAAACAAGCTCAAAATGCTCATTTATACCGCATAAACTGCGCTTTTTCGCCTGTTTTTGCCTGGTATCGGCTGCCTCGATAACGTTTTTCAAAAGCCTGTTAGCACTATCAAGCAATCACCAGTTTCGTGCTGGTGATTGTTTTTCCCAGATCCGCAATAGATCCAGCCACTTACGTTTTTTCGAGCTTTACGCCAAACGTTACCACCCGAAAGCCCAATGTTTACCAACGTGCCATACTGGGTCTGGGCAAGCATATTCCGGTACTGCTCTTCCTCAATAAAGTTTAGAATATACCAAGCCTGATATTTTTCCAGGCATACGCGAAAGTAATCGACACAGGCATCACCTCATCATAATTAAAGATATCTCCAGATGTTTAATCAAAATGGCAAACAGATTGTATTAATATTCATATTGATGATTGCCATAATTGCTTATTGGTACAGCACCAATCACAAGGAATCCAGTACAAACCCTTATAAAACCCGGAAAATCGAGCAAGGCGATATTATTCAAACAATTTCGGCCAACGGCACGTTAACACCGCTCATTTTAGTCAATGTCGGCACTCAGATTTCAGGTACCGTGGCCAAGTTATACGCCGACTATAATGACCGCGTTGAAATCGGCCAGGTTTTGGCCGAGCTCGACCCAGCGTTATTGCGTGCACAATTACAACAATCGAAGGCCAATCTCTTAAACGCGCAAACCGCATTAAAAATTGCTGAAAATAAGCTGAAGCGTCATCGATTGTTAATAGAACAAGCATTTATCTCCCCAGAAGCTCTAGAAATCGTAATCCGTGAAACCGAAGCTGCACGTGCACAATTGGCCGTCAGCAAGGCGCAAGTGGAGCGAGATCAAACCAACCTCAATTACAGCGTTATCCGCTCTCCAATTTCGGGGGTTGTAATTGCCCGTGATGTCGATATCGGACAAACCGTGGCGGCTAACTTCCAAACACCGACTTTATTTAAAATCGCTCAAGATTTACGGCAGATGCAAATCAATATCAGCGTCGCTGAGGCTGATATTGGCTTATTGCATATCGGACAATCGATTAATTTTTCTGTCGACGCTTTCCAGAATCGCCAGTTTTCTGGTGCAGTCAAGCAAGTGCGACTGAATCCGACCATCCAGGAAAATGTCGTTACATATAATGTGGTAGCAATCGTTGACAATGATGATGAAAAGTTGCTGCCCGGCATGACCGCCAACATTCACTTTGTCGTAGCACAAAAAAACGATGTGCTGCGAGTTCCGAATGCGGCGCTACGATTCCAACCGAAAGATAATCAGTTGAATGAATCCGGCGGAGACGCATCCAAAACCGCGTCATCAAAACTCTATATCCTGAAGGATAATAAGCCCTCGCTTGTTTACGTGGTTACAGGGATTTCCGATGGAAATTTTACGGAAATTACTGAGGGAGCCATTAATCCTGGAGACCAGGTCATCATTAGTGAAGCGGTCGATAAAAAAGAATCCGAAAGTAAGTTTCGATTAAGGTTTTTTTAATGCACTTGGCACACAATAATCCCCCGGATAAAGCCATCGTTCGAATCGAGAATTTGTGTAAAAGCTATAGCTTACAAGGCGCCGACGGCAAAACCATCATTAATCAGGTGTTATTTGACATCAATATCACCGTGCATCAGGGTGAGTTTGTTGCCATCATGGGACACTCGGGATCTGGAAAATCCACATTAATGAATATCCTGGGTTGTCTGGATACCCCAACCAGCGGATCTTACTGGTTGTCCGGCAAAGATATCTCGACATTGTCTGAAAATGAACTGGCACGCATCCGCAACCAAAGTATTGGTTTCGTATTTCAGGGGTTCAATCTGCTAAAGCGCATGACAGCTTTGGATAACGTTGCGGTTCCATTGCTATATGCCGGAATCAGCCGCTCTAAAAGCCGCCAGCAAGCGCTTGCGTTGTTACGCAGCACTGGTCTGGAAAAATTTGCCATGCACCAACCGAACCAGTTATCGGGCGGACAACAACAACGCGTCGCGATCAGCCGCGCTTTAGTCAATCATCCTCCTCTCATTCTCGCCGATGAGCCCACCGGTAATCTGGATACGCAAACCAGCAAGGAGATTATGCGATTGTTTGAGCAGCTCAATCGCGACCAAGGGATAACCATCGTATTGGTAACGCATGAAGATGACATCGCATCGTATGCCAGACGTTTAATTCGGTTAAAAGACGGGTGTGTCATTTATGACGACAAAACACCCGCTTCAGTGATCACTAAGGCCGACTCCGTTTGATTCAATTCGGTTTAGTCATAACATGTAGCTGTTAAGAATGGGACGAATTCGATGAACATATTCACAATATTCGGTGAAGCATTCCGCGCCTTGCGGCAAAATCGTTTGCGCACGGGGCTTACAATGTTGGGTATGATTATCGGTGTGGCTGCGGTGGTACTGATGCTATCCATTGGACAGGGCGCGCGCACTAAAATCAATGAAACCATCGCGGCGATGGGTAGCAATTTATTCCTCGTGGTACCTGGCGCCACTTCCTCCGGTGGTTTCAGCTTCGGCAGCGGCAGCGTAAGAACGCTGACCATCAATGATGCCTATGCCATCGCAGACTTGGCATCGATTGCAGCAACTTCACCCGTTACATCAGGAACAGTACAACTTAATTATGCTTCTAAGAACTGGAGCACTATCATCACGGGAACCACGCCGGATTATTTCGTGGTCGGAAACTGGAAAATGGAATCCGGCACTGCTTTCACCGAATCCGACTTGCGTTCTGCCGCTCGGGTTGCAGTTTTAGGTTCGATTACCGCGAAGAATCTATTCGGCGATGAAGATCCGGTCGGCAAAACAATACGCATCACCAATCGCCCTTTCCAAGTAGTCGGCGTATTGATGGCTAAGGGGCAGAGTCTGACCGGGCGTGATCAGGACGACAATGTGTATATTCCTATTACCACCAGCGAACGGCAAATCACCGGCAATCAGTTTCCGGGCTCTATCCGCTATATGCTGGTGCAAGGAAAGTCCCCCGAAGATATGGATATTGCGGAAATAGAAATCACCCAGTTATTACGTCAGCGCCACCGAATTCAACAAGGTAAGGAAAACGACTTTACAGTACGCAACCTAACAGCGATCGCTGATGTGGCCACGGATGCGGCAAAAATTATGTCAATTGTGTTAGGCGCCATTGCATCGGTTTCCTTAATGGTGGGTGGCATTGGCATTATGAACATCATGTTGGTTTCGGTCACTGAACGCACGCGCGAAATCGGTATCCGGATGGCTTTGGGCGCTAATCAACGCGCTATCCTTACGCAATTTTTACTGGAAGCGATCATGATTTGTATCTTAGGCGGCAGTATCGGATTGCTGCTAGGAATTGCGGGTGCTTGGGTTGTAAGCCGGTTTGCAGATATGCTGATTGTGATCACGCTTGGAATGATCGGTTTGGCGTTTTTATTTTCGTCCGCCGTCGGGATTTTTTTTGGATTTTATCCAGCGAAAAAAGCCTCTTCGCTCAAACCAGTCGATGCGCTCCGCTATGAATAGGCCACTGTTGCGCCACTTGCCTCGCAATTAAATATAGGAGTTGACGATGACAACTAAAGAGCGCCCTACTTCAGACTTCCTGGCAATCGTTGTAATTGAAAACAAGAAAGAAGCGATGACCGTCGGTGAAATCAAGAATGCGCTGCATGAACGAGGTTTTGGCATTTTAATGGCGATCGGGGCGCTGCCGCTTTGCATACCGATCCCCGTTCCACCAGGATACACGACCCTTTTTTCAATTCCATTATTCATTTTCTCCATTCAGATGATTTTAGGTATGCGGGCTCCATGGCTTCCGGCTTGGATAGAGAAAAAAGTTATTAAAAGAGAAAGCCTGGAAAAAATAGTCACCAAAGCAAATCCTTGGCTGAAAAAAATAGAGAACAGGATGCAGCCCCGTATGACTTATATCAGCGTCCACACATGGGAACGGATAATCGGTATTTTTGCTTTTGTTTTTACCGTATCCATCGCGCTCCCTATCCCTTTGACAAATTTCCCACCCGGCTGGGGAATTCTGATGATGTCCTTAGGACTTCTCAATAGAGACGGCATTACGATTTTGATCGGAATGATCATTGGGACTATCGGAATTGGTATTACGATGATCGTACTCATGATGCTTTGGATGGGAATGTCCATGCCTTCTTTTTATTAAACTCCGCGGAAAATCAATTTTTACTACAGCTTAGTTTCGTTACTTAGTCGGTCCTGAAATATTCCTAAGCACTTGATATTAGTTATAAATACACTGTTCATTAGTGATCATAACGACCTGGAATGTTAAAATAGTGCTGTATTTCTGGTCGAAATGGTGATTAAAAATGCTAAGAAATAGCAGTACGATTCATCAACCGAATCTGTTTGGAACA
Source organism: Nitrosomonas limosa (assembly GCF_054188085.1). Lineage (NCBI taxonomy): Bacteria > Pseudomonadati > Pseudomonadota > Betaproteobacteria > Nitrosomonadales > Nitrosomonadaceae > Nitrosomonas > Nitrosomonas limosa. The sequence goes on from NZ_CM135180.1 coordinate 633,796, forward strand.
GATTTACTGATGCAGCTTGATCCCGGTGATCCATTGCTGAAGCTTGCATCAGCGATACCGTGGCAAGGATTTGAGGAATCATTTTCGGTTCATTACACAGCAGCGACAGGAGCACCGAGTAAGCCGATCCGTTTGATGGTTGGGTTATTGATTCTAAAACAGTTAGAGAATTTGAGTGACGAATCGATAGTACTGCAGTGGAAGCGTAATCCTTATTACCAGGCTTTTTGCGGCATGAAAGAGTTCCAGCAGAAGTTGCCTTGTCATAGCACGGAGCTGGTACATTTTCGTAAGCGCATAGGCGCGGAAGGCGTAGAGCGGATTTTCCGGATGAGCGTTGGTTTGCATGGGGAATCGGCGCTGGAAGACGTCATTCATATTGACACGACCGTGCATGAGAAGAACATCACGTACCCAACGGATAGCAAACTGGCGATCAAGATTATCAATCGCCTCAACAAGATTGCCAAATCCCATGGTATTTTACAGCGGCGTACTTTTGTCAAAGAAGTGAAGTCACTGCGCCTGGATATCCGGCACTACCGGCATGTGAAGAAAAGAGCGAAAGCGAAACGAGCGTTGAAGCGACTCAGAACCATTGCAGGTATTCTGATGCGGGAGCTCAGGAGAGAACTGCCGCAATACTGTTTGTTTGAATGCTACCAAAAGGATTTTCTACGGTATGAGGGAGTATTACGGCAGCAACAAAACGATAAAAACAAGATCTACTCATTGCACGAACCGCAAGTGTACTGTGTCGCCAAGGGAAAAGACCACAAACAATATGAATACGGCAGCAAGGCATCGATAGCCAGTACCGCAAAAGGCAATCTGATTGTCGGGGTTGTCAGTCACGAACAGAATCTGCATGACAGCCATACATTACCGGAGATATTGCGACATGTTGAGATTTCGCGAGGGAAAGCTGCCAGGCAGGCCGTATGCGATCGCGGCTACCGCGGCAAACGTGAAGTCAATGGAACCCAGATCATTTTGCCCGGAAAGGCGCTCAAGAAGGATACCCGGTACCAGAAAGACAAGAAGCGAAAACAGTGCAGGAGGCGCGCCGCGATTGAACCCATTATCGGTCACCTGAAGTCGGATTATCGAATGGCAAGGAACTATCTGAAAGGCGCTGTCGGTGATCGCATCAACCTGCTGATGGCTGCTTGCGCCTGGAATCTGAAACAATGGCTGCTGGCCATTTTTTGGCTCTTTTTCCCGTGGCGAGAACGGATTCCTTGATGGAAATTTAAACTACAAGGGTATGCATTTTGATAGGTAGCCGTTTCCTCGGGCGGCTTTTCCAGATCAACAACTGTTGTCTGATACTTTTTCAGGGGCGACTACTTATTAAGTAAGATTTAACTGCCGCCAGATGCGCATTGAATTGCGGCATCAATTCTGACAGTGCTTTAATATCATTGTTTTTTCCGGCTTGTTCAATTTCCGCGCACACATTACCCAACGCTAACGCACCGACCGAGCGCGACGATGATTTGAGTTTATGCGCCAACGATCCAGCCTTAGCAAATTGCCCAGCTTGAAATGCATCTTGCATTTCTGATGCAATCTTATCAGCATCGCTTCGAAATTCCGAAAGTAATTCCTGAATTGTCACCGGATCATCACCGACCAGACTTCTTAATACTTCGAGATCCACAACCGATGCTGTTATGGATGCGCTATCGGCGGATTCAATCATTCCGGCATGCGCCGGTATTTCTGACTCAGACTTGGAAATCGGCAAATACTTTTCCAATAACACTCGTAGATCATCTAGTTGCACCGGTTTACTCAAGTAGTCATCCATGCCGACGCTCAAGCAATGCTCTTTTTCTCCTTTTAACGCATTGGCTGTCAATGCAACAATTGGCAGATGTTTCTTTCCGGCTTCCTCTATTCGAATCGTTTTCGTCAAATCGATTCCATCCATTTCAGGCATATGCAGATCTGTCAGTAGCAACCCGTAATCACATTGCTGCAAGCGCTTCAACGCTTCCACGCCATCGTTCGCAATATCAGCCGCGTAACCGAGCAAATTGAGTTGCTGCCGGATAACTTTCTGATTAATCTCATTGTCTTCCGCAACTAAAATCAACTTACCTTGGCGTAAGGCTTCTTCACGAGACATCGCGACCGGCATTTGCTTAAACGAATCGACTGACGGTGTTTTTTCCTCACGTGCGTCAATTCTTCCGGCAGCAATTGCCATAGCTCGCAGCAACGATTGGCGGTACATCACATCACCGTCAAGCGTAATAATATCGATATCTTCAATGCGCGCTTGCCGGCGGCGGCCGCGCTTGATTACCACGAACCGGGGTTCAATATAGGCGGTTGATGTATCCTCTGCGGTTCTCGCGGCTACTTTAATCTGTTCCGAGCGCTTATTGAATGCGGCTCGAAGTTCGTCAATCGATGGTCCTTGCTGCCCCGCATCGATCACAACAAGCCAAAGCCCTGGCGCCAAACGTTGCATTAACTGATGCAACTGCGAAAAATCAGTCAATTGCACAACTTCCGCGCCTGCGCTTTGTAAATAAGCCGCCAAATCGTTGGTTAAGCCTTCATTATCACCCAAAATCAAGCAATTAAGACCCTCAAGATCTTCAATGGCTTGTAGGGCGCTTGGCTCATCAGGCAAAGAAATAAAAGGCATTTGGATGATAAAAGAAGAACCATGTTGCGGTTCGCTGTGAACGGTGATTTCCGCATCCATCAATTCAGCAAGATGATGGGAAATCGCTAAACCAAGGCCGGTTCCGCCAAATCGCCGGGTTGTCGATGGATCTCCCTGCGAAAAAGATTTGAACAACTTCTCCTGCGTCACTTTATCCATACCGATTCCGTTGTCGGCAATCTGGAACGTCACTACAATTTTTTCCGAGTCGGATTCCGTCAATAGAACCCGTACCGAAACTTTGCCTTGCTTCTCCTGTTTGCTGGAAAATTTGATTGCATTATTGATGATATTAACCAGTACTTGACGCAATCGCAGAGGATCCCCCAACACATTTTTCGGAATGGCAGGATCAATGAACAATGTTAATTCGACTTTCTTGTTAAGAGCCAAATGCGCCAGCATACCGCAAGCATTCTCAACAATGCTGGCGATCGACATTGGAATTTTCTCGATTTCCAGCTTGCCCGCTTCAATCTTGGAAAAATCCAGGATATCCTCAATGATAGCAAGCAATGCATAAGCAGAATCCCTGATCAAATTCGCCATTTCCATTTGATAACCGCTGAGACTGGTTTGCCGCAACACGTCGATCATGCCGATTACGCCGTTCATAGGCGTTCTGATTTCATGGCTCATGGCTGCCAGGAATGCCGATTTGGCCTTATTGGCTTGATCGGCGTCAATCTGGGCTTGTCTTAAGTCTTGCATGATGCGAACGTGCTCGCGTATATCCCGCATCACGCCAGTGAAATGCCTTCTGCCGGACACGAAATATTCGCTAACCGCCAGATAGAGTTCTAACCGTTCTCCATTTTTATTGACGCCCGCTACTTCCCGCCCCAATCCGATCCCATGAGAACCTGAAAGATACGGACGTCCGACATACACCTGACCGTGTCCGGTTCTGCAATAATTTTCCATGTAGCTTTCATGTTTACTGCGGTCAGGTTCGGGCATGATGATCGCAATATTCTGTCCGATCATTTCATCGTGGCTATAACCGAACAATTTCTCCATCACCGGATTCGCAGAAAGAATTGTTCCTCGTTCATCGGTGGTCACAACGCAGTCGACCATATGCTCTACCACGGATCGCATTTCTTCTTCTTTGATCGCCAATGCAATATTGACACGCTGCAAATCGGCCGTCCGGGTCGTTACTCGCTCCTCCAATTCCTGATTCAACTGCAGCAAATTATCTTGGGCTTTGTCGCGTTCCACATTGCTGGCGTTTAACCGTTCCACCATGACATTGAAGGTTTCACCCAATTGCCGCATTTCATCCCAGCCTTCTACCGTAACGCGCTGATGAAAATTACCTGCCGAAATATCCAATGCGCTCTGGTTCAGGTGCTTCAATGGAATCACAACCCGGCGGTTGAATAACACCGCCCCTAACAGCGCAGCCAGCAATGTAATGGCTAACAGCATCAATCCCATATAATGAACCGAATAAACCGAAGCAAATGCTTCATCGACATCGATATGAACGACGATTCCCCATTTCATCCTTGGCAAATAGCGCCATGCCGCAACAACTTCTTTACCCCGGTAGTCTACGGTAATCGCACCGCCGGAATCACCATCCAATGCATGCTGTATCGCTGCTGATGATGGTAAATTGTTGAGAGGAATGGTGCGTTTCAAAGCCGCGGCAGCATCAAATTTCAGCGGCGCCATAATGAGCGCTGTATGCTTATCTTCCAAACGGGCAACCAGCGTTTCACCGCTGTCACCCAATCCCACATTATTGGCAATCACCGCAAAAACCCGCTCGCTGTATATTTGCAATGCCAATACTCCTTTTAATTCCCCGGATACAATGATCGGCATTCCAACAAAAGCGGCTATCGCCCCACGGGAAGGTTCATAATATTCAAAGTCGGAAATGCCGCTTTCTAAATTATCCAGCGCTTGTCGCGTAACTTTTGCAAGACCGGTATCGCGATATGGTCCCGTGAATAAATTCGTTGCAAAATCAGATTCATGCGCATCCGAATAAACAATATCGCCTTTTAACGAAATTAAAAAAAGATCGTAATATTTTGCTTCTTGCACAAAGCGCCGGAAGTTTTCACGGTAGCTGGCGTCCAATCGATGATATTCATCCGAATTAACCCCGCTTTCATAAAATATTCTTGAAAACTCTATCATGGCGTCATAAGTGGTACTTGCATCACGCAGCAAACTCGCGTCAAGCAAACGTTCCTGCAAATAACTATCAATCTGTTCGACTTTTTTGTCAGCAATGGCCGAAACACTACCGATTGCAGTTTTCTTGATTTCGGCCTCAAACGTATGCAACAAACTGTTGCCAATCAACAATATGGGCAATAAAGAAACAAGGGTAAACCAGACGGCGAAACGCTGAGTAAGCGAAGTGAATTTCATCGGTTTCTCCTTGCATCAGTTCAAATTGTTATTTGAAAACACTATCGACCTAGAATTCCAGTACGTCATGAAACAACGCATTATTTCAAAACGATCGTTATCGAAAATCTAACCCATTCCATCGTTTAAATACTGTGCGATATCCCTTCCTATTGCAAATTAAGATTTCATGCTTTCTGTCGTAAAATTTGCCTGAATTTCCCTAAGTGCATTTAAACATGCCAATTAACTCAAAAAGATCATGTTGACAAAGTAACGATGCGAATACAATGAAAAACTGTTGTAAGTAAGACGAAAGGGGTAGATAGAAGGTGCAAAAAGTAATTGTATAAAATAGTTTTATGAGAACATGCAAAGCAAAAGCGGTATTCTCTGTCGAGAATCACTGATATCCGATTACGGAAAGTTCTGAGATCCAATCCATGAGGTACTCATTTATAGAAACCCATTCCAGATTCATGCAACGGTATTTTAGGCGCAGCCCGGTTTGCGCTCTGCGATTCATTGGTTTATGCCTATTGTATTCATCTCTTGTGCTGCTCTCTAGTTCGATGGCCTCTGCTTCTGTGATAGGCCGGGTATTAAAACCTTATGGCAATTACACCTTTACTGCTGATGACAACATGTTGCGTATTCGCGACAGAGTTGATCCCGAGCCATTACTGGGGACGCGCAACCTGTTTGACATATCCCATCGCCTGACCGGCGGGATGATGTTTGAGAAGCAAATCAGCCGGCAGCGCTTAACCGCCAATGCGAATTTCACGCATACGCGCTTTGAACGATTCAGTCAAATAAACAATGATCTGAAAAGTATCAACGGCAACTGGAACTGGTATCTCGGCAACCGGCTGGAAGGTAATATGGGCGCCAGCTATGTGCAATCGTTAGCGCCATTTTTGTTTCAACCGGGGTTAAAAAATATTCGTACCGAACAAACAGCGTTTTTTAATGGCGCATGGCGCTTTCATCCCAGTTGGCGCTTGACTGCCGATTATTTACGCTATGATCTGAGTACGGGGAGCAATAATGCCAGTAACATATTCCGTTTTCTTAATCGGACTGAGGATCGGTTTGAAGGCGGTATCGATTACATAACCGCGCATCGCAATACCGTCGGTATCGACTTTCGTTACGCCATTGGTGATTTCCCGGTATTGGTAAGAGCACCGGACGGTTCCGCCAGAGATAACAGCTATCATCAGAAAGAGATAATGAGCCGGGTGGTCTGGGCGGTTACAGGAAAATCCAATTTCACCTGGCGCGGCGGATGGGTGGAGCGTACCAACGCCAGTTTCTCGGAACGGGATTTCAGCGGCTTTAACGCCCGGCTGGCTTATCAATGGCAGCCAACGGAAAAAATTGGACTGACAGTCAACGGCTGGCGCGAAACCGGCGCTTTGCAAGCACTGACTGCGAGTTATAGCCTTAATACCGGCGTCAGCGTTATCCCTTCGTGGAATATCTCGCGCAAAGTCAGGTTGGAAGGAGATTTCTCTTATGAGACACGGGATTTTAATAATTTTGTGCTTTTAACCGATAGCGCGTTGCCGCTCGGTATTAACAATACCATCCGCAATGCAACCATGCGGCTCACCTACGTGCCTTACCGCGGATTACAACTGACGGCCACGGCTTATCACATGGATTTAAAAACCGATCAGGCGCTGGGCGGGTTTAACGCCAATGGCGCCACCCTCGGTGTGCAATATACTTACGGAAGACAATGACAGTCAACGATTTACCCATCGTCGCTTTTTTCAAGCATTTGCTCGATCCTTTCATTATCTGGAGCATGCTGATATTAACCACCTGGATGTATCACGAAGACTTTACCAGTTACTACCTGGTGCTGGTGATCATCACCTTCTTCGTTTCCACCTATATTTACGAGCGTATTCTGATTTACCGCAATTGGCGCAAAGGGCGGCTGCTTGCGTATGTGCGCGATACCATCATGGGTTGGCTGGTGATTATCGCCATTTTGATATTTCTCGGTTACGCCACCAAGTTTCACAACCAGTTTTCCAAGCAGGTGTTATTGACCTGGTTTGCCGTTACGCCGTTGATGCTGATTATCAGCCATCTGATCGTGCGCAGCATCGTTGCCAATCTCTACAACAAAGGTGAATTACGATCGGCGGTCGTTATCGGCGCTAACGAAACCAGTCTGCAATTCATCAAGCACATCGCGGATCTGCCTTTCTTGCTGATCAGCTATCAAGGCTTCTTTGATGAGCGCAGCAGTTCACGGATCGCCGATATTGCAGGCCCTCAGGCCGATGAAGAAGCGGATTTGCAATCGACCGAGCCGGTTACCCGGCCGGACAGCTTCGGTTCGCGATTAGGCGGATTGACCGATGTCGTGCCCTACGTTCAAAAACACAATATCGAAATGGTGTTCATCAGCCTGCCGATGGCATCGCAACCGCGCATCCAGAAACTGATGGATGAACTGCCGGATACCACCACGTCGATCTATTTTCTGCCGGATATCTATATTTTCGATTTGATGCAAGCGCGCTTCGAATATATCGGCGATCTTCCGGTGGTCGCCATGAACGAGTCACCGTTCACCGGCATCGACGGCGTGGTGAAAAACGCCAGCGATTTCGTGCTGGCGCTGCTGATCCTGATTCTAATATCCCCGGTCATGCTGTGCATTGCCTTGGCGGTGAAATTCACCTCCCCCGGCCCGGTTATCTTTAAGCAACGCCGCTATGGTTTGAATGGCGAAGAAATCATCGTCTACAAATTCCGCTCCATGACCGTCACCGAAGACGGCGCCAACATCCAGCAAGCCAAGCAAAACGACCAGCGACTCACCAGAATCGGCGGTTTTTTGCGGCGCACTTCATTGGACGAATTGCCGCAATTCATTAACGTGCTCGAAGGCAAAATGAGCATCGTCGGTCCCCGCCCCCATGCCGTCGCGCATAACGAACTCTATCGCAAACTCATCAAAGGCTACATGTTGCGCCACAAAGCCAAACCCGGCATCACCGGATGGGCCCAAGTCAACGGCTGGCGCGGTGAAACCGAAACCCTCGAAAAAATGAAAGCCCGCATCGAACACGACCTCTACTACCTCAAAAACTGGTCCATCTGGCTCGACCTCTGGATCATCTTCAAAACCGTCCTCGTCGTCTTCAAAAAAGATAATGCTTATTAGGTATTTTCTATTACTGAAGTCGATTTTAGAACCGCGATCTACAACTTCACATACCCTCACTTAGTCAATCTTCCGTGCAGCCAGCGACTGATATCAGCGACTTCTTCGGCACATACTGAGTGAGCCATTGGATATTCATGCCATTGCAGTGAATATTTTGCGGATAACAATTTTTCCCTGGAAGAAATGGCGAGAGGAAGCGGTACGATTGGATCATAGGTACCATGCATCATCAAAATCGGAATTGTAGCGTTTGCATCGCTTGCTTCCGTATCAAGCATTCCAGCAAGGGGTAAATAACACGACAGCGCGATGATTCCCGCCAATGGAAGATTCTGACGCAATCCGACTTGCAAAGCCATTGCGCCTCCCTGAGAAAATCCCGCCACAATAATATTTTGCGAAGGTATTCCACGCTCGACCTCGCGTTGAATCAAACGATCAATGGCTTTTTGCGATGCACGAATTCCAATTTCATCTTGTTGCCGATCAATTGCGGCATGATAAATATCATACCAAGCACGCATCACATAGCCGTTATTAATGCTGACTGGTCGCTCCGGTGCATGCGGAAAAACAAATCGAATCGATACTTGAGGAGGCACATCCAATTCTCTGACTATTGGCACAAAATCGTTACCATCCGCACCCAATCCGTGCAACCAAATAATCGTATAAGCCGGTTGTGAAAAGCCGGTTTCAATTTCAATAGTCGGTAATAATTGAGTCGGATCAGAGATCATAAAATAAGGTGTTTCGCTTTACATTGACATAAAAAATTGATCGGATAGAATCAGCAGCATTTTAAAACTCAATTCTGAAGGAAGCTATGAAACGCAGGGAATTTATTAAACTCATTGGATCAAGTGCACTTTATTTCCCGGTTTCAACCTCAATGGCTTCGCAGTTGCTCTCATCGGATTTCAGCAACTGGACCAGCTATCGATTAACCTATCAAGTAGATCTCCCCGTTAAAGGAAAATCCGCTCACTTGTGGTTGCCGCTACCCGATACTAATGAATCCGTTTTTCAATTTACGCAAGGCAGCAATTGGCATGGTAATGCCACCAAAGCAACATTTGCAACAGTGGGTGCAAGCCGCTTCCCTGTCTTTAAAGCGGAATGGCACGGAAAACAAAAGGGTGATCAGCGTCACGTCACCGTCAGCTGCATCGTAAAAACATCGCATCACGCGATTGATCCGACTTATTATCACGCCGGTAAGCATGCGGCTTTGCCTGCCAGTATCAGAAATTATATTAATCCGACTCATTTGAAACCGACCAATGGCATTGTGAGAGAAGCTGTTCATGCCATTATCAGGGATAAAAAAGCAAATACACCGTTGGAACAAGCAAGAGCTATTTACGATTGGGTAATTAATAATGCGCAATACGATGAAAGCACGCGCGGTCGAGGTCAAGGCAACGTTAAATCCATGCTGGAAAAAAATGAACTAAGCGGAAAATGCGTGGATATCAATTCATTATTCGCCGCACTTGCAAAAGCTGCCAATATTCCTGCTCGCAACCAGTACGGTATTCGCATTAGCGAATCGAAATTGCACCCTAGTATCGGTGAATATGGCGACATCAGCCACTCGCAGCATTGCCGAGCTGAGTTTTTCTTGGCAGGTCGGGGTTGGATACCGGTTAATCCGGCCGATATTCTGCAAGTCTCAAAACTGGAAGGTATCGCGTTGGATGATCCAAAAATCGCACGATTAAAAGAGCAATTCTTTGGTAGTTGGGAAATGAACTGGCTAACCTACAACCATGCCGACGATTTGACTTTAAGTCCACCGAATGCCGGAAAAATACCTTTCTTTATGTACCCCTACGCCGAGATTGACGGTCAACCTATAGATAGTTTGGATCCCGAAAGTTTTTCATACAAAATTACCTCAGGGGAATTGATTGGAACAGGCGCCAAATTCTAACTAACACCCCTTGATCGACTTCTTTCCATCAGTTTGAATAAGCGCAATTAAGGGATCGTTCTTCTAGCAAATCATATGATTAATTATCAATCTTAATGTAATGTCTTATTGACATATTTCTTTCTGTAAAAACAACGGATTTTCGCTCGCTGCAATAGATGCTAAGATGCGTGTCAGAATTCAGGAAGACATAACGATTGATAAAATGCCGCATAAAAATACATTGCTAACTGCGCTAGCAGGCGGAGTGATGGTCACGACTGAATTAATGGCAGCATCAACCGGATTTAATACAAACGAGCACACGACTCAACCTGTTACAGTAAACATTGCACTGCCATCAGATAGTCAAATTCAAAACCTGAAAACAGCATCCTGGCTTGCAGAAAGCGGCACAGCAACGATATATGCCGCTGAAATGGAAGGACGTTACACTGCCAGCGGTGAACCCTATGATCCAGAGCTATTAACAGCGGCGCATAAAACCATCCCGCTTGGCAGTCTGGTGCGTGTTACAAACCTAAAATCGGACGCTCAAGTCGTTGTCAGAATTAACGATCGCTGGGGTAGCGGCGGCGTTCGAGTGATTAATTTATCCAAGCATGCTGCAATGGAACTTAATTTTGGTTCGGCCGGCACAGCGCCGGTGCGATTGGAAGTTGAGTCACTTACGCACAAGCAAGCTGTCACTGCAGTCAGTCGCGCTGAAACGTTACCGGCGCGTCTCGGAGGAACCGAGTTGAATTACTCAAAAATGCAACTTTGCCAGAACGAAGCGGAAATATTGGGACTCTCCGGTGATTTATTTCATAATCACATTAAGTTGTGCCTGGGGCGAACGCAGCCGTGATTATCAATCCATACTTTTATCAACTCATTGCGTAGATTTTTATGAATTTCTCACATAAATGGCGTTTCTTCCGCTCCGGCGGCTTTGATCAAGTACGGCTGGACACCGCAGCCGATTTGAAAGCACTCGGTGAATTGGATCCCAAGCTATGGGCGGCATTGAGTTGCCCAGTCAACAATCTCGAATTTGACGCCAGAACGCTGCAACTCATTGATACCGATGGTGACGGACACATCCGTGTGCCGGAAATTATCGCAGCCACAAACTGGGCAACCGCTTTGTTGAAAAACCCGGAAGATTTGCTATACGGCCACGCATCCTTGCCGCTCGATGCGATCAACGACGGCACAACTGAAGGTGCAACAATATTGGCGTCTGCCAGGCATATTTTGCAAAGCATCGGGAAAAATGGAGAATCGGTCATCACCATCGAAGACACCGCCGATCTCAGTAAAATTTATGCCAGCACTCAATTCAATGGTGACGGTATCATCCTGGCAAACTCTGCCGATAAAGCCGATGTGCAACAAGTCATTACAGAAATCATACAAAGTGCTGGTTCGGAAATAGATCGTTCTGGTCAGCCCGGCATTTCCGAGCAAAAAATCGAGCAATTTTTTACCGAAGCACGCGCCTACTCCGGTTGGTGGCAAATTGCTGAAAAGAATGCGCAAACCATTTTGCCATTAGGTGAGTCAACTGTAGCCGCAAAAAAACTATTGGATCACTTGCATGCGAAAATTGATGATTACTTTACCCGCTGCCAAATAGCCCAATACGACCAACGTGCCGCAGAATCGCTTAATCCGGCATTGATTGAATATCAGACACTGACAAAAATTGATTTATCGGCTCATTCCGAGCAAATTGCTACACTTCCACTGGCCACCATCGCTGCGAATAAATCACTGCCGCTTGAAAGCGGCATTAACCCCGCCTGGTTCGATGCCATCACGGAATTCAAGACAACGATTGTTGACCCTTTGCTTGGAAATCAAACCACACTTACCTTTGTGCAATGGCGGCAATTGTGCCAGCTATTTTCCGCGCACCAAGCTTGGCTGGAAACCAAGCAAGGCGGACTGGTTGATCCACTCGGCATCAAGCGCGTGCGTGAAATCCTTGGCGGCGGCTACCAGCAGAAGTTGTTGCAATTAATAGAGCAAGACAGATCGCTCGCAGCTACGGTCGATGCCATTTATTCGGTCGAGAAACTCATCCGCTTGCATCGCGATTTATTTCGATTGTTGAATAATTTTGTATCGTTCCGAGATTTTTATACCGCTCAAAATAAAGCCATTTTTCTCGCAGGTTCTTTGTATCTCGACGGCCGTACCTGCGATTTTTGCCTGCGCGTCAGCGACATCAACAAACATAGCAGCATGGCCAATCTCAGTGGCACATACCTCGCTTATTGTGAATGCCAGCGTAAAGGTGGCAGTGAGAAAATCAACATTGTCGCGGCTTTTACCGATGGTGATGCAGACAATCTGATGATCGGACGCAACGGTATTTTTTATGACCGCAATAACCAGGATTGGGATGCCACCATCGTTAAAATCATTGAACACCCGATCAGCGTAAGGCAATCATTCTGGTATCCATTTAAGCGCATCGGCAAAATGATCGGCGAACAATTGGAGAAATTCGCCAGCGCTCGTGAAAAAGCAGTGCAAGATCAAGCAACTGCCGGGATCAGCGGCACCGCACAAGCTGCCGATGCCGGTAAGCCGCCACCAGCGGCGCCATTCGATGTCGGCAAGTTTGCCGGGATTTTTGCCGCCATCGGATTGGCCATCGGCGCCATCGGTACCGCCATTGCATCAATCGTGACAGGTTTCATCAGCCTGACTTGGTGGCAAATGCCGTTGGCCATCCTGGGCATCATTTTAGTGATCTCCGGTCCTTCGATGCTATTGGCATATCTTAAGTTGCGCAAGCGCAATCTGGCGCCATTGCTTGATGGCAACGGCTGGGCGGTTAACACCCGTGCCATTATCAATATCCCATTCGGGGCATCATTAACCAAACTCGCTACCTTGCCACCCGGCGCACAAAGATCGCTGGCTGATCCTTATGCAGAAAAACAGCGTCCCTGGAAGCTCTATCTCATCTTATTGGCGTTGCTGGGAGCGATCACTCTGTTGTGGCAGCATGGCGTTTTCGATCGATTAACACAAGCATTCCCGAAAGGTGTTGATTCTGTCACCGGTCAACCGGCAGAAATGCAATCCAGCCCTGCAACCACAGCTTCGCAACAGGAAGCTATCAAAACTAACGGCACATCAGCCGCTCCAGTAACCGAATCACCTCTGCCACCAACCGAAGTTACATCAAAGCATTCCACACCTACACCTGCTTCCAAGCCGATGGCGCGTTAAAAGTAAAGATTATCGAATCATTGCGACCAATCTTCCGGGTGGAAGCCGTACATCAACACGCAGTGTGTGGCGATTAGCGCATTACTGATAGATATTATCGCCACACTGCCTGTATCTTTCTTAGGAATCGATTTCCATGGGTAGGCCCGGTAAACTCTCTTGGAAATTAGCAATGGATATGGGAAATGCTGATGCCATTGTTCATAAGCCGAGCAATAACTTCATTTCGATGCCATCAACGCAACAGCACCGATCTGCTGCTAAAACACGTACCACATCAAAAGCATGAGTATCGGAACTCATGGGGTTACCTTCATCAAAAAATTGAGACTTAGCAGCTGACTCCGTTTTTTCTAAGAATTTTCTAAAAAAAACAATCGATATGTCGCTATAACACTCCGCTTTACTGATGACATCCTCGATTCATTAACACCTTACCCATTCCAGCAAAAGGAGCGCCAGAATATGGAAGGATTGATTGTTGAGCCTTCAAGAACCTATCAAAAACTTCTAACTTCCGCAATTGAATCTGGGGGGCTCGGAACACAGCAAGTTTCAACCGGCAATGAAGCATTAACACTTCTTAAGCAACGATCCTTTGATCTGGTCTTCATCGCGACCCATCTGCAAGATATGGATGGCGCCATGTTCTCGTCACAGATGCGTGCGGATTCAAGAACCCGGCAAATACCGCTCGTCATGATTACCGCCAATGAAGATAAAAAACTTCTGGATGAAGCATACTCAGCCGGTGTAACGGAAATATTCGCAAAACATGAGCTGGATAAAATCACTAGCTATGCCGCCCAGTTCTCACGGAAGAAATATAACAAAACGATGAGTGGCCGCATTCTGTATCTGGAAGACAATCTTTCAACCGCTAACCCGACATCCAAGTTTCTCAACGATTGCGGCTATACCGTGGATCATTACACCAGCGGCGAAGAAGGATTACAAGCCTTCCAAGACCACTCATACGATTTGGTGCTGACTGATATATTGCTCAAAGGTAAGCTGAACGGTCATAGTGTTATCAAAACCATACGCAACCTGGAGAACGACAAAAAATTTGTACCATTGCTGGTATTTTCAGTGCTTAATGACGCAACGAGTAAAATTGAATTACTGCGCTGCGGTGTCAATGACTATGTTAGCAAGCCTGTCATTCATGAAGAATTATTAACACGAGTTAATAATCTAATTACCAGCAAGAAACTCCTTGATAAAACTATCGATCAGCAACATCAAATGCAGGAATTGGCGCTCAAAGACCAGCTCACCGGACTTTACAATCGCACATTTCTGCTTGAAACCGCGCCATCCAGACTCAGCGAAGCCACTCGACATGGCATCGCATTCAGTCTGATCGTAATCGATATCGATAAATTCAGAACAATCAATGAATTTCATGGTTATGCGCACGGTGATAGCGTGCTCAAGGAAATAGCAGCAACCATCTTGCGAACGATCCGCAAGGAAGATATCGCAGTGCGCTATGGCGAGGACGAATTCGTTCTGCTCCTGTCACATTGTGATATTTCGAATGCCCTGATCATCTCGGAGAAAATACGAAGTTATATTGAAAAAAAACAACCGGCGGGTCTCGATATTTCCACCAGTTTCGGCGTTACTGAATTACGCCAGAACCTTAAGGCGGAATTTTCAGAGTTATTGAATGCTGCTGCCGAAGCTGCTCGTCAAGCGAAATTACGAGGCGGTAATCTTGTAGTTTCGCATTATCTATAGATGACAACTGCTCCGGGCTAATCCGAGACCCTGCTAATGTCTTCTACCGGCAACCGCGCAGCTTCATCTAGCGCTTCATCATGCGCCGCCAGTACCACCAGCAAACGAATGAACTCCTGTACTTCATCTCGCCAGATATCGCCATGATCCGCAATCAGTTCGGTACTGACACGAATATTCAAATACGGATTTCTCGGTTCCGTGCGATTTAAATGTTTTAATGCAGTACGTCCGTAAATTGTCGTTGCGCCAGGAACCTGCAATCCCCACACATTATCAATATTGTCGTATGCCTCGATCGAGAGCGATTCGGCTTTTAGAACCGGTGTCAATTCATGACTGATCAGAGGATCAAAATGCCCCACCGTGGTCCGATCAGCATCGCCTTCATCCAATACCAGTCCGAGTTTGTGCTTTCCGCTGCAAAAAGTACGATCGATGGTGTCATACGATTCAAATAAGGTCGACATATATCGTCCGGCAGGGAAAGACAATTTCGTGGCGTAGTCGGTCTCCGAGGTCAGTATCGCCAATCGCGGACGCTGACTCTCAAAGTAGCTGCAGCGGCTATTGGAAAGATCGTACAACGGTAAATAACGCAATGCTTCAAAAGCCGGATTGAACAATACCACCAAATCGCCAAAACCTTTGGCATCGTCCTGAACGGCTTTGTGTTCGCGGCTATCGATAAAGCGGCTGGCGAGAATTTGAGCCGTTGCCCCATATACAGCCTGACCACCGAAGCTATGCCCCATGAGGATAAGGCGGCTTTTAACCGGCGGACTCCAACTGTTACGGACGTTGCTGATTTCTTCCAGCTTCAAAAACAATTCGGTAATTCCCAAATAGCCAACATCCAATGCGGTACTTTTGCGCTCCCAAAAAGTGAACAAATTGAATCCGGGGATCTCAATCGATTGACCGCGCCATCCGACATAAACCCCGGCGATCTTGCGCGGCGGCCGATTCTGCCGTTTAGCCAGATCCGCTTCCACCAGACCGAGTTTTTTCAAATATCCGGAAAAACTTGCGACGTTCAAATCATCGGGCGATGCATTATGCTGCCAACCATGCACATATACAGTAATCAGCAAACTATCTCGCGCCGCAACCGTGTAATAATGATCCAGAATCGCAGCCATTTGCGCGCGATCGCGCATTTGCCCTTGATCGTTGATTTCGACAAATCCAAGCAAATATTCGTCGTCGTTACCCTTGTTATGCCATTGCACGTTATGCTGATCGCAATGATTGCCGGTATCAACGATACATAATGAATATTCAGTGCGGTAAATTCCATCAGGCGCATGACCAATCACGAGAAGAATTGGTATTACCGCGGCGACGATCAATAAAAATCTGCAACTGGCTGTTCCCATATTTTCCTTTACAAACAGTTTACTTAATAGATCTCTATACTAAAGAACTATAATAAAACCATTTAACTAATTGATCAAAGCATATATCATCTGCTGCGAACGCAATTTCGATGATATCGAAAGACACGATAACAACACTCTTGCCAGTCATAGATTCATAATAACAATCTGATTTTATGGTTAATCTGGAACAATATCATGCATCCTAATCGCTGCCTATGCATAAGCGGTGTCATAGGCATGATCTCGCTGATCTTGGTCAGCTTGGTAAGGGCGGACACCATCGAACTCGGGATGAGCACTACGCTCAGCGGTCCCAATCAATTGCTGGGGCAAGCGATGTATCAGGGAATGAATGCCTTTTTTGACGAGACCAATCGGCGCGGCGGCATCCGGGGACGCAAAATCAATTTGACGGTACTGGATGATGGCTATGAACCCGATAATGTCCGCACCAATACCTTGCAATTGATCGATCAACAAAAAGTCATTGCAATCGTCGGCAATGCCGGGACTCCGACCGCAGCAATATCCGCACCTTTGGCAAATTCGCGCGGAGTAGTTTTCTATGGTGCTTTTACTGGCGCCGATCTGCTTCGCAAAACACCACCGGATCCCTATATATTCAACTTTCGCGCCAGCTACCGGCAGGAAATGGAAGTGATTGTGCGTGATATTGTCAGCCGAGGCATTGCCCCCCAGCGGATCGCGCTTTTCCTGCAAGATGACTCTCTCGGACAAACGGGTTTTGAAATTACCAAAGCCGCACTGGAGAAACTCGGTTTTAACCACAGTGATCAATTGCTGGTAACTCGTTACCCTCGGAATACTTTGGCCATCCAGCGTGCGATCGAAGCGCTGGTTCAGGCCAAACCGGAACCTGAAGCCATCATCATCGTGGGCGCTTATCAGCCGATTGCCCAATTTATTCGCTTCACACATCGGATTTTACCCAATACCCGTTTTTATAATTTGTCGTTTGCCGGCGCTTCATTACTGTCCGATGCGCTTGGCGGCATTTACGGCCGAATTTATATGACCCAAGTTGTTCCTCCAGCAACAAAGCCGGCTATGGAGGATAACAACACCGCGGGTTTTATATGGCGAGAAGGTTATTTCTCGGCGCAGGTACTGGTAAAAGCAATGGAAAAAATCGATGGCGAAATAACCAGTGAGGAATTAAAAACCGCACTCCATGCATTGGACACTTTTTACCTGGAAGATTTCGGCATGTTGTCGTTTGATGTCACGGATCATCAGGCCAGTGATCTCATTTGGTTAACACACTTAGATCATTCGAGAAAGTGGCAAGAAGTCCGCTCAAACGGAGCAAATCATTGAACGATCTTGAGCATTTCGCCCGCACTTTCCCTTTTAGCAGGGACACAAGCACGTGGCTGAGAATCCTGCTGGGTGCCGGAACAGTGATCGTTTTTTGCGTGTTTATCTGGTCCAGCCTCGACCTAATGCAAAAATCCCGCAACACCTTGTATATGTCCGAGCAGCAGGCCATTTTAACGACAGAGAAGATTGCGTACTCGTTACATAATCATTTGAATGAGCTCATTGTTGCTGCGGATACACTGGCAGTAAATTTGACCGAAGTGCTTCTTGATCAAGAAACGATTGAATTAACACTAAGAAAATCTGCGCTTAACCATACCGGCTTCCATGCGCTGGGCGTCGCATTTGATCTTTACCAAATCAGTCCACAGTTGCGTCTGTTTGCACCGTTTCTCCGCCAAACTGCAACAAGCTATCAACTGGACCGCCTTGATCAGTACTATGACTATACGGGTAAAGCCACATACGGCAATCACGATTCCAACACACAAAGCTGGTTTCAACATGCATCCACTGGAAGAAGTGGATGGCTTAGGCCCTATTATGACATGGCTTATCAACAGATTACTGTAAAGTATGTGATACCGTTACGTTCACAGGCACAATCGGATCATTTAAAAAAGGGCGTCGTATTCCTGGATATCGGACTCGAGTGGTTCCGGCACCATATTGAAAATCATGATTTAGGTGATAACGGCTATGCCATGATAGTCAACGATAACGGACAAGTTATTTATCATGGCCTTAAAGGACCTAAAAAAACAATTCGCGAGCTAGAGCAACCCATTTCATCATCCTATCTAGCAAACTTTTCCACGGGTTCACCCGGAATCAATGAATTGACCGGACGATCCGCATGGCTACATAAATTTCCAATCGGTGAAACCGGCTGGTACGTGCTCACCGTCATGAATACCGAGCTCAGCAAAAAGAATTTGTTTCATAACCAACCAGACCATCCGATCATCCATAAATCCGATATTCATTACTGGATACTGACGACAGTGGTTCTGCTACTGATGATTTACAGCTGGATAGCGCTGGTCAACCATCAACGCACGGTTACACATTTATTGCGTCATGCTTTCGTCTTTTCCCTTTTGCTGACGCTGGGTATTATCGCGATCTGGATCAATGAATATTACGCCGCGCCCCCCGTACAATACAACTCGATGACTTTATCCAACCGGGCAATCGTTGAGCAATTTCAAAATGATTATTCCATTAGCACGCTCAATGAATCCAAGCACCCGCCTTTTTTTGTACCGACCGGCCTATTCATTCAATCCATCGAATTTTTGAATGCCAGCAATACTGCCGTATCCGGCTATGTCTGGCAACGTTACCCCAAGAACTATGAAGAACCCATTGACCATGGTGTCATTTTTCCTGAAGCCATCGAATCCACGATTACCGAAGCCTATACCCATGAAGAAAATCACGAGATCGTCAAGGGTTGGTATTTCGAAGCAACCTTAAGAGAAACCTTCGACTATCGAGGCTATCCTTTTGACAGGCAATTCCTCTGGATCCGTTTATGGCATAAAGAATTCACCAAAAACATTATTCTCGTGCCCGACTTTAAAGCATTTGACAGTCTTAATCCAAGCACCTTGCCTGGAATTGAGCAAGATTTCGTTTTATCGGAATGGAATTTATCGCGCGCCTATTTCGACATCCGCATCAACAAATATAACAGCAATTTTGGCAATACCCGTTTTACCAGCCACGATAAGATGCCGGAACTCTATTTCAATATCGAGATTTCCCGTAATATTTTAAATCCATTCATTGCGCATTTATTTCCCCTGGCGGTTGTATTGTTGATGCTCTATGGAATTGTGCTGACGATATCAAAACAAGAATCCAACTTAACGATCACCGGTTTTAACGTATCTGCGGTGATCGCAGCCTGTTCAGCGCTTTTCTTCATTTTATTGATCATGCATGTCCAATTAAGAGATGAACTGGCTGTCAATACTATCGTGTACCTTGAATATTTTTATCTGGTTTCCTATGTCACGATCTTAATGGTCACTGTCAACACGGTATTATTCTCTTATGATCCACCTTTGCGGATATTGGCATTCAAGGATAATTTCATCCCCAAATTGATTTATTGGCCGGTTTTGTTGTTATGGATTTTTTTGATTACCGCCATTCTCTTTTCTTAATTCCACAGGAAGCTGGGAGCACGCATGGAAGATTCGAAATCGTTCGATCCTTATAAGCAAAATAATATCCGCTATCAACTGTACCGGGAAGCTCGTGCAATGGCGGAATACGCGTTAGCGAATGGCAAAACAGTCCCGGAATCGGTAATACGGACGATCGATGCATTCACGATTCAACAGGAACAGGGGTTAAACGACCCTATCAACATACGCCTCGATTTGGATATTGGCGAGCTACTGGCAGCGCATTGCGCGCTGGCTAAAATTGTCGAGCCAGCAAAGCCCAAAACGATTTTATTGCTGGATATCGAACAAGGCGTTGCGGGCTTCTTAAAATTCCTGGGACCGGTATCACTGATCCGCCAGATGATGATCGCGGCAATCGTTTCGTTAATTTTGTTCATTGGACTTTCACTAACCGAAGAAGTCAGTCACGACAGCGGTAACATCATGATGCAAGACGGCTATGAGTTATTGCTGAATTTGATGTTTTATCTTTCCGCCGCCGGCTTGGGAGCTTCTTTTGCCGCGCTTTATAAAGCCAACACCTATATCGCGAATGGAACCTTCGATCCGACCTATCACGCTTCTTATTGGATACAATTTTTTTTAGGTTTAATCGCCGGTCTGATTCTTGCCATTATGGTTTCCGAAGCATATTTCAGTAAGCATTTAAGCGAGACCCCTTTTCTGGAGAAGGGCATCATCAGGCCATTGCTCGCAATGCTGGGAGGGTTCTCAGCAGATTTGACGCATACGGTATTAAGCCGGATCGTTGAAACCGTCCGTTCGCTCTTCACTGGCAGCCCGCGGGATCAAATGACCAATAAGAAAAAGGCATTACAAAACGATTTTACCGCGCAACACAATCAGGAAAAAATGCACATGGCATCCAACCTGGTTACACTTCAACAAATTATCAATAGCGGAGCAACGACAGAAGAACTCAGCCAAAAAATTGACCTGATTTTGAAAGATACGCTACCCGTCACCGAAATTCAGCGAAAACCGATCGATGAAGAATAAAATCGGAGCTAGTTGTCCATCATCCTGCCGGGTTACCGGATACGCGATGTGGCTGCGCGTTGACCGCAATAGCCTGTTTTAGCTTGATAAGCTCCGGTTGATTGAGCGTTTCCGTTTTTAATAATTCTTCGGCTGTCCGCTCAAGTAAGCTTCGATTATTTTGAAGAATGCCAATGGCGCGCTCCAAGGCCTGATCAACCAACATTCTTACTGCAATATCGATTTTATTGGCTGTTTCCTCGCTATAGTTCCGGTTTTGCGGAAACGAAATACTTGGTTGCAAAAAAGCGGATTGTTCCCGATCGTAGGCCACGTTGCCCAATGCTTCACTCATGCCATAACGTAACACCATCGCACGGGCGATATCGGTTGCGCGAACCAGGTCATCTGCCGCGCCCGTCGAGACCTCATGACACACGACCTGCTCGGCTGCACGGCCGCCAAGTAGTACTGCCATTTTGTTCAACAATTCCATTCGCGTCATTAAATAGCGATCTTCCGTCGGGCGTTGTATGGTGTAACCCAACGCCCCAACGCCTCGGGGTATGATCGACACCTTATGGACTTCACCGCTGCCAGGCAACGCTAAAGCTACCATCGCGTGTCCCAATTCGTGAAACGCTACGACACGCCGCTCATCGGGATTCAATAGCCGGTTCCGCTTCTCGAGACCGGCAACAATCCGCTCAATCGCATTATTAAAATCCGCCATCGTAACCGCCGGCGCCGCGCGACGAGTCGCAAGCAATGCTGCTTCGTTAACCAGATTCGCCAAGTCAGCGCCGGTAAAACCCGGAGTTAACGCGGCTATCTGTTCGGTTTTGACATCGTTATACAGTTTTATCTTTTTGATATGTACCGCAAGAATTTGCTCGCGCCCGGTTTTATCCGGACGATCCACCAATACCTGCCGGTCAAACCGCCCTGCCCGCAGCAATGCCGGATCCAGAATTTCCGGACGATTGGTCGCTGCCAGCAATACAATACCGCTACTCGAATCAAAACCATCCAGTTCCGCCAGCAATTGATTCAATGTCTGTTCTTTTTCGTCATGCCCGCCACCTAACCCTCCATAAGCACCACGGGCTCGACCCAAAGCATCCAGCTCGTCAATAAATATGATGGCTGGCGCCATTTGCCGCGCTTGTTCAAACAAATCGCGCACCCTGGCGGCACCGACACCGACAAACATTTCCACAAATTCTGAACCGGAAATAGAAAAAAACGGTACACCTGCTTCGCCTGCAACAGCTCGCGCCAATAACGTTTTACCGGTACCCGGCGGCCCTACCAATAAAATACCTTTCGGCACCCGCCCTCCCAAGCGCCCATAATCTATAGGATTCTTGAGGAAATTAATGATTTCCACCAGTTCATCTTTTGCTTCATCCACTCCGGCAACATCGTCAAATGTCACTTTGGTTTCTTTCTCGACAAAAACCTTGGCGCGGCTTTTACCGATCGACATCAGACCGCTGCCCATGCCACTCCCCATCCGGCGAATAAAAAACAACC
Source organism: Nitrosomonas limosa (assembly GCF_054188085.1). Lineage (NCBI taxonomy): Bacteria > Pseudomonadati > Pseudomonadota > Betaproteobacteria > Nitrosomonadales > Nitrosomonadaceae > Nitrosomonas > Nitrosomonas limosa. Next base: position 656,399 of record NZ_CM135180.1, read on the forward strand.
AAATCCCAATAAATATCGCAGTCGGGACAATCCAGGAAAGCAAATCCCGTAACCAGGTACTTTGTACAACGCCGGTATATACGACGTGATACTTATCCAGCATTTCGGCAAATTCAGGATCGACTCTGGTTGTTACAAATTCTTTAAAGCCATCGGCATTTTTTTCCTTGAGCGTACCAATGATTTGATTCTCAGTGATGGCAATTTCCGCAATTTGGCCTTGTTCCAACAAATGCTGGAAGCGGCTATAAGGTATTGGTTCAATCTGTGTATAGCGTTGATAAAAATTTTGAATCATCAACAAGCTCAATAATGCCACGATGACGAACCAGAAGTTAAGATGCGTTTTTTTGTCCATAAATCTCCCTCCAATTATGATCTATGCGCACTAAATACATACGATTAACCAATTCTCTCTATTCAAGATGGTTTTACTTAAAAAGAATATTAAGTATAATTTTCGTCCAATAAATAGGAATTTTCTTACAACCCAAAAAAACCGGATTTTTGCTCATAATAAAACAGAATAAGCATACTCTGAAGGCGGCAGCTTAGCGACTTCAACAACCAAAAGGATCTTAATTGTTCGATTGATTCATATGATATACGGTTTGGGATTGTTTTCCTGAGTTTAACAGGCCTTTGAAAAACGTTTTCGAGGCAGCCGATACAAGGCAAAAACAGGCGAAAAAGCGCAGGTTATGCGGTATAAATGAGCATTTTGAGCTTGTTTTTAACACCGTAGCGGCAACGCAGATAGTTTTTCAATGACCTGTTAACTGTTTATGCCTAAACAACTTGCATGTTCATCCGTATTAATCAAATCACAAACCATTTAACCCCGATAACAATAATGTGAATTCCCATCCGCCTCCATCCAATCAGTCTTATGCGCTATTAACCGAACAAGTTAAACTGCTTTACCAGCAAGCTCCTAAAGCATTGGTTGTTACCTTAATCGTTGCGACTGCATCAGCGTATGTCTACTGGAATTATGTTGCCAAAGAATGGCTGCTCATCTGGCTCTCAGCTATTTACCTGCTCACTTCAGCCAGATTTCTACTCATCCGGTCATATTTTCGAATTAAACCGCGAATAACGGATGCGGCCCGCTGGGGACGATGGTTCATGATCGGTGTAGGACTGTCGGGTTTGCTTTGGGGAACTGCCGGTGGTATTTTTTTTGTAAGCGACAGTGAAACGCATCAATTCTTCTTAGCGTATTTGTTGGCCGGAATGATTGCAGGCGCAATGGCTACCCTCTCATACTATAAGGGCGCATTCTTGATTTTCTCGGTGCCGGTTGTGTTGCCATTTTCTTACCAAGTCATGACGCATGAAACTGAAACCCAGATGGTCGTTGCACTGACATTTCTGCTGTTCGTCGCTGCGATGGGCAGTATCTCCTATCGCTTGTATCAAACGATGGTCGATTCATTGAAACTTCGCTTTGATAATTTCGATCTACTGAAACGCCTGATTCAGACCAAGAATGATTTGGAACACCGCGTAACCGAGCGTACCGAAGCGCTTACCACCGCCAATAATATCCTGCATCAGGAAAAGGAATTGTTTCAGGTCACTTTGGCAAGCATTGGAGACGCGGTTATTACAACAGATTCTGCCGGAAAAATCACTTTCTTAAATCCTATAGCCGAAATTTTTACCGGCTGGAGTCATCAAGACGCACAAAACGCTTCATTGCAACAAGTACTAAATATTGTAAATCCAGTTACACGGGAGCCGGTTGCTGATCCACTGGACGAACATTTCAATGGAACTGGAAATGCAGCTATCCATCACGAATGTCTGCTGATCCGCCGAGACCAAAAAGAGTGGATCATCGATTATGCCGTAGCGCCGATCCGCAATAACGAAAATCAAATTATCGGCACGGTTTTAACGTTTCGCGACGTAACGGAACAGCGCAAGCTGACTCAAAAGCTTGCTTATCAAGCAGCACATGACTCTCTGACCGGTTTGCTCAACCGCAAAGAATTCGAAACCCGGCTTAGTAAGATATTAAAATCGACCCGCAAAAATGATACGCACGCGTTACTGTATCTGGATCTGGATCAATTCAAAATTATCAATGATACCTGCGGGCATAGCGCCGGTGACGAATTATTGCGTCAAATCAAGGCGTTACTCCACGCAAAATTACGGACGCGGGATACCCTCGCGCGCTTAGGCGGAGATGAATTCGGCATCATTCTGGAGCACTGTCCGCAACACGAAGCCTTGCAAGTCGCGAACATACTACGGGAATTGGTGCAGAATTTTCGCTTTCAGTGGCAAGGACAGACATTCACCATCGGTGTCAGCATTGGGCTATTTCCGATCACATCGTCTAATCAGGGATTGACGCAGGCATTGAATGCTGCGGATAGCGCCTGCTATGCAGCCAAAGAGCAAGGACGCAACCGTGTACATGTGTATCAGGCAAGCGAATCGCAGCAGGAATCCAGTGAATCACAATGGGTTCCACGCATTCAGCAAGCGCTCGCGGAGCAGCGCTTCTGTCTTTTTTATCAACCGATCCGGTTAATAACTACGAATGGAGATCACGAACAACATGGCGAAATATTGCTGCGGTTAAAAGATGAACATGGTCAATTCCTAGTTCCTGGAGCATTCCTTCCAGCTGCTGACCGTCACGACCAGATGCTGCTGATTGATCGCTGGGTCGTAAAACAATCACTGCAATTGATTAAGAGGCATACTGCCGTTCAATCCAACACCGTTTATACCATCAATATCTCAGCGCGTGCCCTTGAAGATGCAGAGTTTCTGGATTTCACCATCCGCACTATCAAAACCAGCCAAGTCAATTCAGCGTGCATCTGTTTTGAGGTTAGCGAGCAGGCTGCATTAACCGATATCAATCATGTAGTACGGTTCGTCACCGCTTTGAAGGATTTAGGATGCCGTTTTTCCATCGACGATTTTAGCGGCAACCTTTCATCGTTCAATCTGTTAAAGAATATTCCATTAGACTACCTGAAAATTGACGGGCGATTAATCAAGAACATCACGACAGATCCGGTTAACCAAGCCATGGTGGAATCGATCCATCACATCGGTCATGTGATGCGTCTCAAGACTATCGCTGTTTGGGTCGAAAACGGTCAAACACTGCAGGCCTTGGAAAATATCGGTGTTGATTACGCGCAGGGTTATTGGGTTGCGGAACCAAGTGCGTTTAACACCAACACACCAATATCAGATGATCGGAGATCGATCTGACCCATTCACGTAATTCCGTTTTAATTAATTGCATCGGCAAGATAGAAAAGGTTATCGGGATTTCACTATCAAAACATGCGCCGGTCACGCTTACGCCATCATCAGCTAAGCGTGGGTTATACCGGATCGTTTAAAAATCATTTAGTTGAAGAAACAACTCGACCATTCAGATTCTGAGGCTCTCTTGCATTGCCGGTATAGAATCCTTTTAACTGCTCCAGTTGTGCCGCAGAAATTGATATTGGATCCATCATCAGATACCACTGCACCCCTTCGCTACAAGGCGGTGTTGTCAAAGAACCCGCTAACGACAAGTAATCAAATGACTGGTGATGTATCGAGGGCAGCAGCGATGCCGGATCTATCTGAATGCCGCCAGTATTGGGATTCTGTTCCCCCCCGGTCGCCGGCATATTGCTCAAGATCGTTTGCATGGTTGGATTTTCTTCACCAACGTTTATCGCAACTCCCAGAACAACCAGTCTACCATCCTGACCGACATGTACAAAATGCAATTCGGCTGGAAACTTTACTCCTCCCACCGCATGTTCACTGGGCTCATGAAAATGAAGCTGAATCAAAGGAAAAGATTCTTCACCGATTTTCAATTCGCCCTTATAGTCAGGCGAAGTATTTACCTGAATCGCATGTCCGGTATTATAAAAAACCGGTTTATCGACATCATACCAAACCTCAAGATCATTTAACTTCCTTGTGTTATCAATTCTCGCTTCAGCAAAATCAACGGGGGATTGATGCGCGCCGATACTGCATTCCGCATAAGGATAATTTAGAGGAATAACGGTTTGAGATGGATCTTCAATTGCTCCCCATTTTTCTTGTTCTTCGTGATCCCAATGAGGTGCAGCAACAACCACCGTTACATAACAAGTAACCATCATCGCGATCAGACGGCCGTATGTTTTATTTATCATCGATTAGCTCCTATCCTAGTTAGATCATTCGTAAATCAACAGGTATGTTTCTTACAATAATCGACCATTGAGGGTTTTTTATCCGAACCTACTGCCGGTAAAGATCTAGAACTTTCCTTGGGAGTTGATGTACCTGGCGGAGGAGTCGCTACTGTAGATTTTTCATCGGTGGGTAATTTCGTTTTATTACTACCTGCTTCGCCGAAACAGGACATGCTGAGACTTAAAATTGCGACTAAAATAATTTTCAAAAGCATGGCATCCTCATCAAAAATTGATCATCCCTTAAACATTTCGAGCAATTGAAAAATTACTCAGCAGGATTCTAACTAAAAATTGAAAGAATGATATACGTGTAAATACTTATACAGATCAATTGGCAATCTTGATTAGTTAAACAATTTTCTCAAGAAATTCAATGGTTAAATCTGCAATTTTCGGGATACCGAGAAACGACGGGTAAGCTTCGACCCGGCCAGTGCTGCGATAACCGCGGCGGTGATAAAACGCAATCAGCTCAGGACGCTGCGATATGACAAACATCACTAACTTCTGCACTCCCCGAGAACGGCAAGCGAACGCTTCTGCCTGTGCAAGCATGAATTTTCCGAGCCCTTGTTGTTGAAGACTCGGATGTACTGCAAAAAAACCGATAAAAGCGTGTTCCTTTTCCCGTGCGACGTAAATACAGGAAGCCAATCGCTGGGAAAATTGCACGATGAGAAAACAGGCATCCGGATTACGAAGCGCTGCTTCGATTTCCTGCCGATTGGTACGATCGCCTTGGATAATCGCCGCTTCTGTAGTCCAGCCATCGGTGCCGCGATACGTCAAATTGATTAAATCACTGATTGCTTGTGCATGATGAAATGCGGCTTTTTCCACTCGAAGGGTGGCTAGATCGAGACTAACTTTCAAGTTGTCGCTAACCGATTCCTAATGCCGGGCTTTTGGTCAATGCAACCAATACGATGTAGGCAAATACACATTGCGCGCTTACCCAGGCGAGAATTCTGATTTTCCGGGTTTTTCCAAAGCGCATGGTGATCATTCCCAACCCGATGTACAACAACAATCCCGCAACTTTGGCAGTCAGCCAGCCATGTTCGAGCGGGTTTTGCTGAATAGTTACTGCCAGCAAGATCGCACTGGCTAATAACACGGTATCAATGATATGCGGTAGGATTTTTACCCAACGTTGACGAAGATTCTCCGAATCCCGAATCAACCAAATACCGCGCAGGAAAAACAGTGAGAAACTTAAAATTACGCTACTGACATGAATCATTTTCAGGAGTGCGTAATCCATGATCAAAATCCGATCAACCAGCCATGACTGCCCGCCACAGCACCGGCAATGGTCAACAAGCTCACAATCAACAAAAACAAATGCTTACGTTGAATTCTTACAAATACGTCAGAACTCACCTCTGTCCGTTCCGGAAGCTGTGATGAAGCAGTTGCCTGACGGCGACTGCGCGGTTCCATAACAAACAACATTACACTGAAAAACAGCCAAACCAGCACCATCGCATGCATCCACCAGTACTGCCATTGCGTAAACCTTTGCCAGATATCCAGAGCATAAATCATGTAGAAACCGCTAATTCCGACAAGCAGCGTGGAGATTCGCGCTTGCGCTGCAAACCGCTGACGGAATCTGGAAAAAAATTTCACCGCCTCGGCAACGGATTGCATACCCGCGAGTGTCGGCAACAGCACCGTTGTCACCATTGCAACACCACCTATCCAAAAAACGACACCCAGCACATGCACTGCTCTGGCAATAACCAATTCATCCATAAGATTTACTTGCTGTTTTTCCCAACTTCAGGATTATCCCAAAACGAATGATCCGCTCAATCAAAAGCTATAATGGATTTTTGTGTGACTATCGTGCATTGCAATGCTCGCTAGCGCTATTCGCTAGAAGCAACCCACGCCTCAGCTTCATCATAGTCATGGAATGCTGCCACATTGGCATTGACAAACAGATTAAACACCCAAGCCCCCCAAGTTTGCCACTCATCATCCGTCACGACCGCAACCCGGTTAAATTCACTGCCGTGATCGCGCATGAATTTAACCTCTTCCCAAGCAACATCGACTGTGTAACTGAGCATGTCGCGCCAGTCAAATAATAGGTTCGCTTTGCCGTCAAAGTGCGATTTATATAATACTTGTTGTTCGAATTCGTGATAGTCAGTCAGCGTAAATTCACCGATAATCGCAACAATGACGAGATTGTCCTTCTTCTGAATCGTAATCATGGCTCCCCCTTTCGTGATAACAGCTTCATCATAGGCAATTCGGCAGTTTGGTGCAAATTTCGCAATGCAGAAGCGGTATCAAAGTTACTTCTGCGCAACAACCGGCAGTTGTCTGAATCCTAAGATCCCGCTTAGCAATCCGCCTAGAATGATCAACCCCATTCCAAGCCATGCAATGGGTGGCAAAATTTCATTCCATAGTAAAATTCCCCAAATACACGCAAACAACACGGTGCTGTATCCAAGCGAGGATACCACCAGCGTAGCACCCCGATGATACGCGCGTGTCATGGCTAACTGCGCCAGTGTAGCAGTGACACCGGTACCAAGTAGCAACAAAAAACCATCCCAAGAAATCGGACTGAAATTGGTGAACAACAACCATACGCCGGTAATCAAGGTACTGATCAAGGTAAAGTAAAACACCACATGCCATTCGGACTCTCCCAGGCGCCCCAGCTGCTTCACGTGCATATAAGCCAATGCGCCAAAAAAACCGGAAGCAATACCCATTAAACCGGCAAACCATTGATCTTCGGGCAAACTAGGCCGCAGTAGCAAAATGACACCGACAAAACCCAACAATACTGCCCAAACCAGAGACCAGTGAAAATGTTCTTTCAGAACAAACGTCGATAAGAATGCCGCAAAAAGGGGCCAGGTGTAATTAAGCGAAATAGCGGTTGCCAGCGGCAGTTGCGTTAAACAATAAAAAAACATGAGCAAACTGACCAAACCCGTAATACTGCGGCGAAAATGCATCCGCCAATGAGGCGTGCGCACCGATAATCGATAATACCGGATGATCCAGTAAGTTATCCAAACGCCGAACGCCGAGCGATAAAAAACCAGCTCGATACTGGAAAAATAAGAAGCGCTTAATTTAACAAGCACTCCCATACCGGCGAACATGAATGCTGCTACCAGCATCCACATGGAAGCATACTGAGTTTGTTTTAAATGCAAAATTATTGTTAACCGGGATCAAATATGCGACCCGATTTCACGCCGCAAAAATTGATGAAAATGCTCCATTCCAGTTTCCATCGGAATCTGGTAAGGCCCTGTTTCATTGAGATGCTGATGATATAAAGCACGCCGGCCTGCAGTCATCAGCCGGCAAATTTCATCGTCTTCACGCGCTGTTTCCTTGTAAGCTGCTTGTTCCGCCTCTACAAATTCGCGCTCGAACAGCACGATGTCTTCCGGATAGTAAAATTCAACAACATTCATGCAACTTTCAACACCCGTCGGTAATATCGTACTGATGACCAGCGTTTGCGGATACCATTCCAGCATAATATTGGGATAATACAGAAACCATATCGCACCATGCGGCGGCATCGCGCCTTCCGTTTGCTGCAATACCTGCTGATGCCATGCCGCATAAACCGGACTCCCTGGTTTTTGCAAGCGTGCGTCATCGATCGCAATGGTTTGTACACTATACCAATCGCCGAATTCCCATTTGAGTTCCTTGGTATTCACGAAATGACCCAATCCCGGATGAAACGGATCCACGTGGTAGTCTTCCAAGTACACTTCGATGAACGTTTTCCAGTTACATGGATATTGATCGACCTTGACGCGATCCAATACATAACCGGAAAAATCAAAATCCCTGAGCACAAGCGGACTCAGATTCGACAAATCTTTATCGACATTGCGTTTGCCGTTAAACAACAACCCATTCCAGCGTTGTAACGGAGTTTTGTCCAGATTTAAACAAGGATTGCGATCAAAATGCGGCGCTCCGAGCAATTTTCCATCAAGCGCATAAGTCCAGCGGTGAATTGGACATACAATATTCCGGGTATTGCTTCTTCCTTTCAACAATAACGCTTGCCGGTGACGGCAAATATTGGAAAGCAGCTCTATTCCCTGTTCATTATGTACCAGCACTTTCGCGCTATTCATCCATTCCGGTACATAATAATCCCCAACATTGGGTACCATCACTTCATGCCCCACGTAACCCGGTCCCTGATCGAACAGCCAACGTTTTTCAATCTCCAGAATTTTAGGATCCAAGTACCATTCAATGGGAAGCTGGGCTGACATTTCTGTCAGTTGTGAGATCTCAGCCATGTTAGACATAAAAAATACCTTATATCCCTCCAATAAAATTTAGCGGCGAAAATACACGAAAAGACAAAAATTTAAAACCTATTTTTATAAGAACAGAACGAAAATCGTAATGCTTGGCTATAATAGCAGTCTTGATAGTAGAATATAAATTTCCAAGAATACACTATACCAATTTATCAATTTCAAGAAATTGAATATCAATAAAAGAGAGCCGCTTAATGAAATCTATAAACCGATTAAGAAAAAAATCAGGATTAGTTTTATTTTCCACAGCATTCATTGTTGGCCTGACGGCTTGCGATAGCGGTGGCGAAAAATCAGTCGAAACATCGTCATCGTCACAAAATTCAGCAGTAACCGCAAAGCGGATAATGCCCACAGGTCCGGCAACCGGTATCCTGGTTGATTCCCCCGTAGCCGGTGTCAATTTTAATGCTTCTTCCGGAAAATCGGGCATCACCGACGAAAAGGGTCTTTTTAACTTCAATCATGGCGATAAAATTGAATTCAAACTCGGCAGTTTGACACTCGCAAACATTCCAGGTTCTCAAATCGTAACGCCGATTGAGCTTGCTGGCGATAGCAGCAACAAATTGCACAACCTATTGATCCTGCTGCAATCACTGGATTCTGACAGTGATCTTTCGAATGGTATTTCCATTTCCTCCGAGACAGCTGCCGCTGTGAAAAACTCTATGGATCTCGAAACCAATCCGGATAGTTTTGCTGAAACTGCCAAATTAAAAGATATCATGGAAGCAGGAGGCATCACCGGTGATGTCAAAACCGTTGAAGAAGCCCGGAATCACTTCATGTCCCAAGGTGTTGCGCTGCTCAGTGCTCAAATCTGGGTTAGTTACAGCAATCAAACCGCCAGTGTATTGAGAGTAGCTTCTGACAACTCTGGCGAATATTTGAACGGTGAAGCCAGACCGGATGATTCTTGCGACGAAAACCGGGTTTGCGGCGGCAGAACAGTTTTCCAAGCCGGTGTTGAATACGGTGTCGCTAAAGCGGTTGATTTTGATAACCGCGGATTCAAGTTGGTCGGAACACCGTCTGTGGATACCAATATCAAAGCTGGACTTTCAAATCCGGGTCCAACCCGGCGCTTGCGTACCGATGGCTTTGAATTGATTCATTCCGATATCGTGACGGTGCAAAGAGCGCGTGAACAAAGCAGTGTATTCGGTGAGCTGTTTCATATCGCCAAACCGATCCAATTAAGCGATGAAAATGAAGTCGCCGAGAAAGAGATCAAAGAAACCCGTTATGCAAAAATTGATAATGAAAACGATGGCATTGTCGGTGCATGGGCTTACGATAGTGAAGCAATCAACACTCCTACGTTGGTATTTTTCCCGAATGGTAAATTCCTGATGATTGATCCTACCGGCGAAACACAGCGGGAAGATCAGGCAAAATGCAGTAAACCGGGGGTTGAGTTTTCATCCTATACCTTTAACAAAGGCGGCAATAGCTTGAAACTCTCAAGTTTCACCTATAACACTAACGGTTGTGCCGGTTTCTCTGATGTTGACGGTAATATCGGTTTCTCGATCAGCTCTGATGGCACTACTGCGAAACTCGACAAACCAGGCGAAGCTTCGGCCACACTGTACCGTGTTTCGAAATAACTTATTGCTTGTTTCCTGAACCATTACTCACCGGTATTTAAGCGGATTCCGGTGAGTAGCAACCCCCAATCCGTTCTCTGCAACCGCTGATGTCCATCATTCGTGTCGCAATCAATGTGCCGGTCGACACGCTGTTTGATTATCAAGCCGACGATGCCGAACCAAACGATATCGGTTTACGCGTCAGCGTACCCTTCGGCAATAAAAAAACGATCGGCGTCATCATAGCGATCAGCGCTTCTACACAAATCGATCCCCGAAAGCTCAAACCGGCATATTGCATCTTTAGAGAAACCAAACCGTTACCCGCCAGCTTGCTGGAATTATTTCAATTTTGCAGTCAGTATTATCATCACCCCCTCGGCATGGTAATTCTGAATAGCCTGCCCGCCAAAATGCGCCACAATAAAGCCATTCAACTGAAAAAGCCGGCAAGCCGCGAACACTTCGAACTCACGCCCATTGGAAAGCAAATCGATGTATCGAGCATTCCGGCACGGAATCGCATCGCCCGGCGCTTGTTCAGCGCTTTTTTAGAATCTACGGCACTGACTGATGCCCAAATTAAACAAATCTCTCCACGTGCACACCAATGGCTGCCGGAGTGGCTACAGCGCGGATGGATCACGGCAAAAGCAGCCCCGGCAGCACCTGGGAATGCCGCCGGGCCGATTCCAATCCTGACCGCGGAACAAGCGGCGGCTGTCAATGCGATTACTGCCGATCTCGGGCAATTCAATTGCTGGATGCTGCACGGCGTAACCGGGAGCGGCAAGACCGAAGTCTATTTGCGCACGATTGAATCGGTGCTGATGCAAGGCAAGCAAACCCTGGTGCTGATACCGGAAATAAATTTAACGCCACAACTGGAGAAAATTTTTCGCTCGCGTTTTACCGCAACGACAATCGTGAGTTTGCATAGCGGATTAAACGATAGCGAACGGCTATCGGGCTGGATGCTGGCGCAAAGCGGCACTGCCAAAATTATCCTTGGCACGCGATTGGCCGTGTTTACGCCGCTTTCCGACCTTGGGCTAATTATTGTCGACGAGGAACAAGACAGCTCGTTCAAGCAGCAGGATGGATTACGCTATTCCGCTCGCGATATGGCGATTTTCCGGGCCCGGCAACATTCGATTCCGGTCATATTGGGTTCCGCGACGCCATCGCTGGAAAGTTATTACAATGCGCTCAATGGCCGCTACCGGAGGTTACGCTTGCAATCCCGGGCTAGTCATAATGCCGTGTTGCCGCGCATTCATCTGATCGATACTCGCATTCACAAAATGCAGGATGGTTTAACCGAACCCCTGGTTAAAGCGATCGATCAATGCTTGATCGAAAAAAACCAGAGTTTGATTTTTATCAACCGGCGCGGCTATGCACCAGTGCTGCTATGTAAATCCTGCGGCTGGTCGGCCGCTTGCCAGCGTTGTTCAAGCCGGCTGGTCGTTCATTTGCGCGACAAACAGCTTAGCTGCCATCATTGCGGTCATCAGGAATCGTTTCCGCGCGCTTGCCCGGACTGCGGCAACCAAGATTTGGCACCATTCGGACAAGGGACGCAACGTGTCGAAGAAGCTATCGCAAGCTCGTTCCCGTCCGCACGGATTTTGCGGATCGATCGTGATAGCACGCGACGAAAGTTCGCTTGGCGAGACATGTTGCAGGCCATTCATAAACAACAAGTCGATATCCTGATCGGCACTCAATTGCTTGCCAAGGGACATGATTTCCCGAATCTGTCGCTGGTCGGAATCCTGAATGCCGATAATTCGCTGTTTAGTACCGATTACCGGGCGAGTGAACGTTTGTTCGCGCAATTGATGCAAGTAGCCGGACGTGCCGGACGCGCCCAAATCCCAGGTACCGTGCTGATTCAAACAGAATTTCCCAATCACCCGCTCTATCAAGCGCTACAGCATCACGATTACGATGGTTTAGCGCACATCTTGCTGACAGAACGAAAGACTGCAGGATTTCCGCCCTATGTTTTTCAAGCATTGTTGCGGGGAGAAGCGCATCAACGCGATCTGGTATTGGATTTTCTGCACCAAGCAATCAAGCTGGCAAAACCGCCCAAGACCGTTGAACTATTCGATCCGGTCCCGGCACAGATGCATCGCCTGAAAGGTTTGGAACGTGCGCAGTTATTGATACAATCCACTTCTCGCAAGCAGTTGCAGGCATTCTTGACGGAATGGTGCGTGCAAATTCATACCTTAACGAACCATAAAGTACGATGGATCTTGGATGTCGATCCAGTGGAATTTTAGCGGTCAAGTGACAATAGGGTATTTGACGCTTTTACAAAAATGAGAACTACTGGAGATAATTATGAAAGCTGTATTTTTTCATAAAGGTGGCGAAGCCGATGTTCTGCAATACGGAGATATAGCCTCGCCAGGTGATTGCAACGAGGATCAGGTGCTAGTTCGCATCAAGGCAATCGGCATCAATCCGATCGATTGCAAAATCCGCACAGCACCGGAGCGTTTTCCGGTCACATTTCCGGTCATACCCGGTTGCGATGGCACCGGTGTCGTGGAAAAGGTCGGCGCCAAAGTTGATAAATTTAAACCGGGCGATGAAGTTTATTTTTCGCAGCCCGGGTTTAACAATCGCCAAGGCACTTACGCCGACTATGGGCTGATAGATGCCAGCTTACTGGCATTAAAACCGCAATCCTTGTCATTTGAACAGGCGGCCGCGGCCCCTTTGGTTTTCATTACGGCTTGGGAAGCATTGCATGATCGCGCGCGTATCGCCCGGGATCAAATGGTATTAATTCATGCCGGTGCCGGCGGCGTCGGCCATGCGGCTATCCAGTTAGCCAAACACGCCGGCGCACAAGTCATCACCACCGTCAGCAGCGAAAAAAAAGCGCAATTTGTCAAAGACCTGGGTGCGGATTGCATCATTAATTATTGTACCCAGGATATCGTCGCAGAAGTGCTGCGATGGACTGGCGGAAAAGGCGTGGACATCGCACTTGACACAGTCGGTCCAGCCGTCTTGCAAAGCTGTTTCCGCTGCGTTAAACCGTACGGCGATGTAGTCACCATACTGCAAGCCACGGCAGAGATCGACTGGAGTGAAGCGCGTAAACGTAACCTACGTTTCAGTCACGAACTGATGCTGTCACCGGTATTACTCGAACTTCAGGAAGCCAAACACCACCAAGCAGATATATTGCAACAATGCGCGGCTCTGTTTGACAGCAAGCAACTGCGCGTAGCCATTGCACAGAGTTTCCCATTGGCGCAAGCGGCGGCTGCACAGCGCTATTTGGAACAGCAACATCCGCTTGGAAAACTGGTATTGGTTGCCTAGTTTGCGGAAACGGCTCGCTCGCCAGCAAGCTGGAACGAATCAGTCAAAATAAAGGGTAACCGGCATGCCGTTGATCAACCGAGTATCGACGGTATCGACAAATTCCATTTGCGCCAGAATCGCGGATCGCACCACTTCCAACGGATTGATTTCAGCGGCTGAAGTTCTTTGCATGACACCCGGTACCGCAATAATTCTGGCCTTCGCGGTATCGCCATTAGGAAATTTCACCCGCACCATTTGTCCCACTTCGGCGTAATCCTGATACTTGGGCGGAATAAAGGCATCGATCATTACTTGCCCGGGAAAAATCATTTCCAACAATGCTTGCCCGCGCGACAGATATTCTCCCGGTTGCACATACAACTCATTGATCATTCCTTCGGCAGAAGCAAACAAATTCAATTGCCTCAACTGATCCTGGGTTTTCTCAAATTCAAGTGTCAATTGACCGATTTGATTGGTGATCTGACGCATTTCCGGTGCTATTCCGAGTTCCATGTTGCGTACCTTTTCAAATTCCAGACGCTCGGTTTTTTCCAGCACCGCCAGATTCTCCAGCGCTGACCGGTAAAGACTGCGAACCGTCGCAATTTCCGCCTGAGTGGCTGCTCCTTGCTCAAACAGTTTTTCGTATTGGCGCATGCGTTGATGCGTAAAATCTTTTTGTTCCTGGGCGTATTTCAATAATTGCAAGGAACTGGCGCGCGATTGTGCGGCCTGTGTCATCAACTTCTGTTTCTCAGTTTTCAGCAAATCAATTTCAATGCCGATGCGATCGTGGCTGTCTTGAATCGCTACATTCACCATCTGCGCCAATTGCGCTCCGGCAGGAATCATTTCCAACGGTTTAAAGAATACCTGTTGTACATAACCCTCCACCGGGGCGCGCACGATAAAATTGGTGACTTTGATCCGCCCATGGGCCTCAACGCCAAAGCTTTCCCACACAATCTTGCCAATTAAATACACCAACGGCAAACTGGCGATAGCCAGAATCAAATACCAGCGCCACGGTCTCCCTGGACGTTTGGCGTCGCTATATTGGATCCTTAGCCCCCGATCATCATTGGGGATTTTATTTTCGGGCTGATTAAAGCGAATTTTCATAGAGATAATTTTCCCAATCTTGCCATGATTGAATGATAAGACCACCAAAATTGGACCGTTGCAGTTGATCCTGGAGTTGCTGCATCGCGTCACTGAAAATTCTTCTCGGCTTATGGGCGTAGCTGTTTTCGGGTCCCAATTCGCGTTCCAGGCTTTGCGCAAGACTGAAAACAAGCGCTGGATATTGTTGCATAGCCGATTGTAAAGCCGACACAATCGCCTGGATATTCATTGAATAATACATGACAGCAATTTCTTTGACGTCAAACTCTTTCAGTTTGCAGGGAATACATACCCCATACGATGATTCTTGCTGCAAATAACGCGGATGAATACTGACACCCACCGGCCAAGGCGATATCGCCGTCACCTGCCGGATGGTTTCGAGCATTTCCGTGAGACGTTTTTCACCCGTCAGTTCCGACTCAAGCTGATCGGGTTCGATATCCAGATGCAAACCATCAAATTCGAACTGCTTTAGCACGCGAATGTGATTGAGCAAATGAGCGCGAAATTGCGGCAGAATCCAATCGGGGTCACCTAATAACAATTCCACTTTTTTCTTACGCTGACGCGCATCACGGATAAAACCTGCCAATCGAGCGGGATTCGCGGATACCGCTGAAATTTCCTGCGCGTTTAGCGAAATTAGCACACGATTAATCGCATTCGATTGTTTTTTACCCCAGAAATCGGTGCGATTGATCAGCTGCTCAAAATTCCAAACGTAAACCGCAAACTGACTGGAAACGATCTCCGGGTAAACGGGTTCAGCCGGTTTAGCTGCTTTCACCGGGACAAGTTTTGCGTCTTTATTCCCTAGAAAATCACTGGCCAAGTGCAACGGTTCAAGCAGCATAACTACATCGGTTTCCGGGTAATGATCTCTTCCTTGGTTTTCCGCGACGGCCAGAAATTGGCGTAAACGAATGTGCAGTTTCCAGTGTTCCGATTCCGCTTCGACGTTCTCGATGGCAACGCGGTAATAAGCATTGATCGCCTTGAAATATTTTTCGATCACATCACCGTCCATAACCCGCAGTCGAAGCCCGCTCTCACGGATCAATTCCCGTGCGGCATCCAATCGTGTCCGCTGAAACTTGATTTGCTGCACCAATTGCTGATAACTATTCAATAACGCATGAAATTCGTGTTGCAACTCCTGATCCCGTCGCGTGAAATCCGCGCGCAAGCTGATCAATTGACTGTTCAAGCGCGACTGTTCATTTTTCCGGTAACTGATGATTTCAAGCGGCATTCTGAAGTTAAGACCCACTGCGCCGCCATAACCCCACTGCATGCCGTCACCGGGCGGACTCGGGTGCGGAATCGCCGGGCCTCCGAAAGCAGTCATCGAAACGTCCGAGTCGATGCCTTGCCAATTTTCAATTTCACGGATATTTTGGAGATTATCAATCTGTGCTTGCAATATCCGGAGATCCGGCTGATCGATATCTTGAGCAACCGTATTCTGAATTTCCGCCAAAGGCGGTTTAACTGCTTCGAAAGGCAACACCACGGAATTGGTCAAATGCGCCAGCCGCATCAACGCTTGACTCTTGTTGTTACTGAACTCAATATGAGTGCGCTCGGCCCGGTCGAACGCTGATAAAAATTCAAAATAATCCGACTTGAAGAGTAATCCCGCCTCCTGTCTTTTAAGCAATAACCGGTCAACTCCGTCATTTCGCAAGCGCGTATAGGCATCGGTCAGCGCCAGCATTTTCTGGGCGCTCCAGTAGGCCGCATAGTTCTCTTCGATGAACAACGCCGCCAAACGTTTGCTCCAATCCAGCCGGATGCCTTCAATCCGTACTTGCGTCGCCGCGTCTTCCACGGCGCGTTGTCTTCTTTCGGCGCTGCCTAGCAACGGATAACGCACACCAATCCGGGCCATGGGATCGAAGAAATGTCCGAACGGTTCTCTTGCAAAAGGACTGCGTTGATAACCTCCTGACACGCTACCGAATACTTCCCAGCCTTTAAGCGCTTCTTGTGCAAGCAAATTGGAGCGTTGCGCTTCCAAATCCGCTTGTGCTTTTAATACCGATGCCGCCTGGTCCAGATGCGCGTTGAACTCAGAAAGCAATCTGACGCCGGCGGCAGCACTTTTGGTTAATGGCGCTATCAGTAGCAGCAAGAATAGCAATATTTTCACTGTTTACCCTTTTTTAGCACCCACAAAGGCGCCATCGCAGAATCCAAGTGCCCTTTGTTAAATATCTGATTAGCAATAGCAAAAGCGCTCCATACGCGAGCGATAAACTGAAAAAACGGATAAAACGGAAGCACCAGGAAAGCACTGCAATCCTGCCATTTCCTATCGGAAATGATCGTCAGAAACAGGATGTACTGGATTAGCACTAAACATACATAGAAAACATAAACCAGTATCATGCTTAGCAAAAAGATATGCAGCGGCAGCACGATCGCCATATAAACCGTGTAAATCACAATGGCAAAAGGCATGATGATCTGAAATAAAATTCCGTACCACAGCAAAAAGATAAAATTCCTCCAACCCATGGTGGCAGCGGAAATGCCGAATTTATGCTTATTCGAATAGATGTACCAAAGATCGCCGTCCCACCGCAACCGTTGCTTCAGGAAATCTTTCAGTGTTTCGGGGACATCGGTATGCGATACCGCAAGTGGTTCAAAATCAATTTGCAAGTGCGGATAACGCGTGTGATATTTTTTGATGCGTAATGTTAAATCCAGATCTTCAGCGGTACCGGTATTCCAGCCTCCGATTTTTTGGAGAAAGGCTCGTCTAAAAATTCCGAACGCGCCTGGTACATTATTAATCACATTTAACTTTGCAAATCCCAGCTTACCAACCTGCATGGTGAGCATATACTCGAGGTCTTGCATCCTGGTTATCAGCGATTTCTTGGCATTGCGAACACGCATCGGACTGGTAACTGCGACCACATTTGGATTCTGGAAGTGCAAAACAGCCGAATGAATCATTTGATTATCAAACGAGGTATCGCCATCCAGTGCCAGAAAAATTTCACCCCGGGCCCGGCTCAATCCGGCATTCAATGACGATACCCTGCCTCCACGCTGAATTTTCGGAATGATCGTGAGAGACCGTTTGTTATACCTTGGAAGAATCGCATACAGTTCTTTCAACGCCTGATATGTTGCAATATTTTTCTGAACGCCATCGACCATTGCAATCACTTCAATATGCCCTGGGTATAGCTGTTCCAGCAATGAAATCACGGTATTCTGCACCGCTTTCCCTTCCGCATAACAGGTAATCGCACAAGTCACTCGAGGATAATAAGGAGGGGCCAGCGGCGCTTCCACAGCTTCTTTGATGACGAAGCGGAAAACACCCATCCAATTGATGAAATAAAGCGGTAATTCAAAAAATAATACGAATGGAATCAGCATGAGCACATATTGCACATCCGGATAGTGTGTAAATGTGACGCGAAAAACGTACCAAGCCTGGATTAACGATTCCATCGGTTATAACAATTCACCAAAAAGACGAGCCAACAAAAGCTCTGCATTCTCCTTATTTGATAATTTCTGAGAATTAACGCTGATAAAACGGAAATCCAGTTTGTATTCGCTTTCTTCTAACAGCTTATCCATACTTTTTTCGATACGTTTTTGAAAACCTATTAACCCTTGTTCGTCGGTATTCGGCAGTAATAACCACAGCATATTTTCGGCCGTGCGTGTGGAAAGGTCGGGGGTTCGCAACAAATTTCTCAATCGCTGCGCAAACGATTCGAGCATCTGCAATAAGCGCGCGTGATTGAACAGTTCCACCAAATCCGGCAGGTTAGCGAAATAAATTCCAAATAAACCAAAATTGATATTCGGATAACGCCGCGCCATGACCATCAACCAATCCAAATCATGAATAAACAATTCCTTGGAAATAAAATCAATCTGATCAAATCCGGATGACAGGTCGAACACTTCACCGCGGAATGCAATCGTTCTTCCCTTATCACTCAGCCGCCACGTACGAATCTCATTCATAATGAGTTCATTCGGATTCATATCTTTTTCACAGATTGCGCAACGCACCAGCACATCTCCTTCAACAAATGAGTGGTGACATACCTGGCAGGAGTAATTCTCCAGAGGACGGTCATAGTCGCTGCCAATGTGCCGCAAATGGGTGTGGCACTTAGGGCAGACCAGCGTACCGCTGTGCATGAATTTGTCTTGCGCATCGACGCAACCGCAGGTGAAACAGTGCAAAGATGGTTGTAATTTGATATCAATGGCGGAGCAATTGGGGCAGATATCGATGAAACTTAAATGCGCCGACCGGCAATACATGCATTCGCGCTGCCGGTCCATGAGTGTCACCGGTTCCAAAATTTTGGCGTTGGCCAGGTTTCTCAGCCATTCAAAGGCATCTGATTGGTCCAAGCTCATAGCTTCCAATAGCGGATAACGATGAAAACGCGGATTTGTCCATTCATGGCAAGGCTGCACAATATAATTGGGACGCAGCCACAGGTAATTGATCAATCGCCCCTGGGGTGTCAGGTAGTTGTCTTTTCCCTTGAGCGATCTCGATAAATCATGCGCGGCATCAATTTGTTTTTGCAGCTCTGAAGGCGGTGGCAGCAAACCGTCGAATAAACTGTTTTCGGAGCAAGTTAGCAAACGAGTCGAGAAACAGAGCGATGCAAAAACTTCGCTATCTCTACGGATTTTTCCAAGAATGGAAGATGCGTAACGGTTGTCGCTCCCTTCGATAACAAATGCCGATGGCAGGATTCTGTCCTTTTCCCACTCGGAAAAATCGCTCAGTTGTTGAATATCAAAAGCAATCTTATATTGATCTAAGAAATCGCTGGTTTCTTGTGAAAAGAATATAAGCATACAGTTATAACTAAGCTCGTTCCCAAAAATTGGTTGAAGACTGTATCAATTGGATTAATTTCGTGTCAATAAATTATATCTATTTAGGTGGTTATGTGTAGAAATTAATTTTTTTAATTAATGTGCGATAAGAACTATACTACAAAATCGATTGGAGTTATCTGACAAAGCGTTCATCAGGTATCGAAAGATAATCAAGAAATCGGCATATTAACCGCAGCCGGATCGGTGAGTCCTTTTTTTGGCTTGGGCAATCGCAATGTGGATAGCTTGGCCTTCGTCCACCCCCTTTTCAAGCAGCGCATTGGCAATCTCGATTGCTTTCAGGCGCACCGGATACCATAAATTTTGCATCGCTGGGGGAAAATGTGTTGATGTCCAAGGCATACAGCATTTGACAGAGCAAAATTTTGAACCGGCCCGTGGAGCTGAACCGAGTGCATCGGTTTGCTCCATCAGGCCGTTATCGGTTGTCCGCTAGCGTGCGGTCAGTGCAGTTTGCAGCAAGTTAGCAGTCATTTGACCGCTGGTCTGACTGACATAATTGGTAATGATCGGAATGAATTGACCGACCAGATCCGGGGACAGGTTTAATTGTTGAAACGAGGCGGCGAGCGCTGCCATGTTACCCAAAGTACTGTTGCCGCTCCCCATCAGCGATGACAATCCGCTTGCCATTGGCGACGCCGGTGCAGCATTCAACATGGTATTCATGCCCGGAATCGATTGCGACAAGGTAGCAAATGCTTGTGGATTCATGCTTCCCTGAGCGACTTGGAAAATCGCGCCAGCTCCGCCCAGCGCTTGCTGTTGCGATACGCCAAGCTGGCGCACCAGAATGTCGACCAATCCGATCTGGTTCGTCGATACCGTATTGGCAGCAGCCGTACCGGCATCAATCATTTGCCTGCCGCTTTGCGCGGTGCTCTCAATGGTTGATAAACCTTGACCAACCGTATCAAGCGGGTTTTGCTGCGGCGTTGTACCGGCACAACCGGCGATCAATGCTGCTGCCAAGATACAATGAATTTTCAGGCATTGGGTCTTATCCATCATTTTCTCCTTAAACAAAAGTTTTTTACCAGACTGTCGCCTTCAATCATACACGCATTGCGATAGCGAGCGGAATTCATATTATCACTGTCATAAAATCTTCATATTGCATCGGTATGCTAAACATAACGATCAATAAAGGAGAAAAATATGCAATGCGTGATTAAAGAATGGCCGAACAAAATGGCCACGTTAATGACCGAAGATGGCGTCGTTCTTTGGACTTTCAACAACGTTGAGGAAGCACGCAAGGTCTGGCAGGATTGGCGCTCTCTGCACAACAAGCAATCAGCGATCCCCATGGGCGAGCTTAACGAAGCTGTTTAGCCACCGCAAAAAACCTCAGGCATCACTCCTGTCACGCGGCCAATCCGCTTTTTTCCAGCTCGTTGCAATAATACAACAATTATCCATTCGCTTACCCCCCTAAATTTCAGCAAAACTTTTAGAATAAACAGCTTCTATCACGCCAGGAAGCTTTTATGAATGGATTCAGATCTGCGCCTCGCCAAAACCAGTCACTTACCGATAAAGCGCAATATACCAGTCCGGCGGACAAATCCGGGCTTCCGCCCGGAACATTGGTGCATATCGGGGAAAAACTCGAATCGCGTTGCCGAATTACAGTGACTCAGTACAACACCGACACTTTAATACGCCGCGAAATCAATTCAGTCACGGAACTGCAGCAACTCAAAAACAACGAGCTGATTACCTGGGTGAACGTGGACGGACTCAGCGATATCAAAATCATTGAAAGCATCGGCCAGGAACTGAACATCCATCCGTTGGTTCTGGAGGATATTTTGAGTACCCACCAGCGCCCTAAGCTGGAGGAATACGATAATTATCTTTATATAGTCATTAAAGGTATCAGCCTCGATTACGAAAAAAGCTTCTGTTTACAGTACGAACAAATCAGCATTTTGTTATTAGCCAATTACGTAGTAACTTTCAAAGAAAAGGCCGATGACATATTTGATCCGATATATAACTTTTTACAGAATCATAATGGCCGTTTGCGTCAATTCGGCAGCGATTACCTGGCATACGTTATCCTCGATACCATTGTTGACGAATATTTTGTCGTAGAAGACAATCTCGACGATGTCATGGATCCGCTGGAAGATAGTATTTTGTTTAATTCCGATAAAGAAATGCTGCAGACGGTGCAGCAAATTCGCCGTGGTTTGATATCGATGAAACGCAATATTTCGCCATTACGCGAATTACTCGCCACCATTCAACGGATTGATTCACCCCTGCTGCAACAAAGAACATTACGCTATTACGCTGACGTCTACGATCATGTCTTGCGCGTAAGCGATGCACTCGACTCTTACCGGGAGAGAATTTCCGCTATGCACGATCTCTATTTATCGAGTATCAGCAACAAAATGAACGAAACCATAAAATTTCTAACCATTTTTGCGACCATTTTCATCCCGTTGACATTTATCGCCGGTATTTATGGAATGAATTTTGAAAACATGCCGGAATTAAAATGGCGCTGGGGCTATCCAGCGATCTGGGTGGTTTTTATCGCGATCGGTGCCGGATTGCTGATTTATTTCAGAAAGAAAAAGTGGATGTAAAAAAGAGGAATTCTGTTTAAAACAGAATTCCTCTTTGAGCGTTTTCTTACTAAAAAAGCAAGAAAAAAGTTTTATTATGCTTTTTTGTTACGCAGTGAAAAACCTAACAATCCTAAACCAGCCAGTAACATGGCGTAGGTTTCTGGTTCTGGTACTGGTGTGATATACCAAGCAGAATCAGGTGAGTAACTGGTGCCTTGAACATGCAATGCTAATTGCCCATCAACTGGCAACACACTTCCTAATCCAAACGCATTCCATGATACTGATTCGCCATCTACCAGCTTATCGCTTCCCTTACCAAACACATATCTAAAGTCAAAATCGCCGCCTGGTCCACCACCTGGATTTAAATCTACATCAGCAACTCCACCTCCTGGAACAGTGGTTACCGAGCTGGGTTCGGTGCCATCAACTGCCATTGAACCAATAAATGCGCTAGAACCAAAAGCACTGAGATCAATGTTGTACAAAGTAAAAGACCATTCACCGCCGCCCAGATCGTTGATATCCAAATCAGCAAAATGAATGCTTGCAGGCCCGCCACCGGATAGTAATTGACCAAACTGATACGTTGCTGCTTGAGCACTGCTGCCAATCGCCAGAAGACCAGCGGCAGCTAATGATATTGATAGTTTTTTTAAGTTCATTATGTCCCTCCAATTAAATAGTTTTTCTAGGAAAAACTTTTTTATGACGTGGCATTATGAGAAAACCTAATGCTGTATTAAAGTTAACAATTACAGAAATTAAATACAATAGCTCACGATGCCTGATTTATTAGTACGATTGCCCTATCTTATTTTATGTGTGCAATCGCCTAATAGCACACGTTCGAAAATCATTTACTTACGTGCCTTTCTATTGTAACGCATTTCTTTTCTTTTAATTTTTATTTTTTTCCTAAGTACTTAATGTTATTTATTATTTTCACTCGATATCCGAATGATTATAAAAAATAAATTATCTTAAAAAAATATATTGACAATCAACTATCAGTTTGCCTCGCCATTGATACAATCATCAATTCTAGCAACACCTCGGCTTCGTGTTTCAAATAACGTAAGGTTCATAGATAAACTATAAGTGCGAATTGCGCGTGATATAGTTGAATACTGACAGATTTACTGCTAGAGCAAATCGCTTGATTGTGCGAAACACGCCGTTAAAAAGATTTCACGCCGATATTATCAGCATTAATTTTGGTAAAATTTAGTAAATGAAAAAAGAGGTTCGATTTTTTAGAATCGAACCTCTTTGTGTATATATCACTCACTAAAAAAGTGAGAAAAAGGTTTTACTATGCTTGTTTGTTACGCAAACTAAAACCTAACAATCCCAAACCAACCAATAACATGGCATAAGTTTCTGGTTCTGGAACTGCCGATGTAACCCAATTAGATGGTGTTGGATGCGGATCTGTTAAAGAGTATGGATCCACAGAAATGATACCGAAAATTGGATCCGGTTTGCCAGCGGTATGGTGCGCTAAGGTACCGGTGAAATCGGTAATATCGACTCCTGTGCCAGATATTGTCCAGATACTGTTTGCATAATCACCGTCAAATCGTTCAGCATCTTTTGGCTTAAACCAATCGATCGAAATATACTGATCGTCGGATTTATAGCCGCTGTCCATATTTGGATTGGTGTGATATGTAAATGTTTTAATATCCGCGCCGTGAACTAATGGCTGTGCAAATGTTGGTGAAGCTGGTCCTTGATATACAAATTCAAGGTGATTCACTGTTGATTTGGCTGGATCGGCAAAACCGGGGGATGCCCAATTGGGTATTAACTCAAAAGTAACAACACCACTGGCTGTCTCTGTCAGTTTAAGTTCTGCAACTGTAGGATATCCCGAACTAAATGATGCAGTCGCGGGTAAATCAAACTTAAAGGTCACTGTATCACCGATACCGGCGAATGCAGATGCAGTACTGACACTCATTAACAAGGCCGTAACAACTGCTATTTTTTTCATTCTTAGCTCCTTTGTATTGAGAATTTGATGAGATTAGAAAAATTCTAATTTCCAGCGTAAGCGTCGCTGTTAAGCATTACGCAACTCATCGCAAGTATCGATGCTGATGATTTTCTTAATCCCATAATTTTCTACAATTAATTGGTTTCATTTAAAAACTTCTATGACGTGGCATTACGAGAAAGTCTGCTGCTTTTTTAAATTAACAATTACAGCGATCGGACACAATAGCTCATGATGCCTGAATTATTAGTACAATTGCCCTGTATATGAAGACCCGTTGCAAGCAGTGAATCAATTGCATGCTCTTCCAGCAGCCGGCTTTCAGCCAGCCTACACCCCAAAGGGCGAGAATTAGATTTGTGAGATTGAGGCAATTAGTCTAATACACGCATAATAAATTCTTATTCTACGCGCACGTGAATTATAGCGCATTTTCAATCTATCTTTCTGTTTTTTTTGATAATTTCTTAGTGTTCTTTATAAATTTATAACGATATCCAAATGAAAATAAATGATAAATCTATTTAAGTTAGATATGAAGAAAACCAAGTGGACGCATGCCTTGCCGCTTGTTCCAGGGTGCCAGGCTCTTCAAACAAGTGCGTAGCACCAGCGATAAGTGTCAGCTTCTTCTCGCATTTCAGTAATGCATAAGCCTGCTCGTTCAATTCGATGACACCAAAATCCTCGCTACCCACTATTAATAATGTCGGAGCAATCACATTAATCAAGGCCGTTCTTCCCGCTAAATCGGGCCGCCCGCCGCGAGACACGACAGCAGCGATAGCAGCGCCCATTTGCGCAGCCGCTTGCAAAGCAGCCGCCGCACCGGTACTGGCGCCAAAATAGCCATATTTAAGCGATTTTGTTGCAGGATTATTTTGTAACCAGCGGGTAGCAGCCAGCAACCGCTCTGTCAGCAGGTCGATATCGAACCTGCGGTCATAATTCTGATCTTCTGCGCGTGTCAGCAAATCAAACAACAGCGTCGCAATGCCATGTTGCTGCAACACGTTTGCGACATAAGTATTACGCGGACTGAAACGGCTGCTGCCGCTGCCATGCGCAAACAGCACAATCCCCTTGGCTCCCTGCGGCAAAATTAGCTCTCCGCTGAGCTCAATGGAACCTGCTGGAATCTTAACTGAAGTCATGCGGATGCTCCGATTCGAACCGGAATGCGCTGTCTGCCAAATTGACCGGTAAATGGCCCGTAGCGGCCGGCAATGCTAGCATTGCAATGATTGCAATGCCCATCCGCAGTTAAATGATAGTGCTTGATCTCATACCAGTCTCGCACAATTAATTCGCTCCCGCATGAAGGGCAATAAGTCGTATCACCTTCCACGTGATGTACATTACCGGTGTAAACGTAATGCAGACCGGCATCCAATGCGATTTTGCGGGCCCGGATCAAGGTTTCAACGGGTGTTGACGGTATATCGGTCAGCTTATAATCCGGATGAAAAGCACTAAAATGCAAAGGCACATCCGGACCGAGCTCCTTGATGATCCAATCGCTCATCGCGCTGATTTCCTGACTGGAATCGTTCAAACCCGGAATTAACAGCGTCGTTAATTCGAGCCAAACATCAGTTTCATGTTTCAAGTAACTTAAAGTATCAAGTACGGGCTGCAAATGCGAACCGGTTTGCTTGACATAGAATTCTTCAGTAAATGCTTTGAGGTCGACATTGGCTGCATCCATCTTGGCGAAAAACTCGCGCCGCGGCTCTGCATGAATATAACCCGCCGTTACCGCAACCGTTTTCAGGCCGTGCACATGGCAAGCATCCGCCACATCCATCGCATACTCGGCAAATATCACCGGGTCGTTGTAGGTAAACGCCACGCTTTTACATCCATACATTTTTGCAGTACGCACGATCGCTTCCGGACTGGCTTGATCCATCAACTTATCGAAACTGCGGGATTTGGAAATGTCCCAGTTTTGGCAAAACTTGCAAGCCAGATTGCAACCCGCCGTACCAAACGACAGGACGCTGCTGCCGGGATAGAATTGGTTAAGCGGTTTCTTTTCAATCGGGTCAACACAAAAACCGGACGAACGCCCATACGTCGTCAACACCATGGTATCCCCCACCCGGCCACGGACAAAGCAAGCGCCACGCTGACCGTCATGCAATTTGCAATCGCGCGGGCACAAATCGCATTGTATCCGGCCATCGTCAAGTTTATGCCAGTACTTTGCCGGATGCCGCTGGGCGGCGCTAATCGGTTCATCCATACGTAGTCTCCTGCAAAAAATCAGCCTCACGCCACTTGCTCACGGTATAACGGGATAACTGGATACCTTCCATCCAGAAATCTTCCGGCAACCTGGCTTTTAATTTCAATTGAGCAAGAAACTGCTTTGGTTGCGGCAGGCTTTCCCATACTTGGGGCAAGAATGTGCTGCGATAAGACCCATATTCAAACACCACACCGTCGATTTCCGGACGCAATTGCTGCAGAGCATCATCTTCCGTGGAGAACAGCAGCGGTTGCAACTCGGATAGTAATGAAACTTCAATTTCGACCGTCGAGAGCTCATCGGCAGTTAGCGGCAAGAACCGCGGATCACGCAGCGCCGCCGACACAGCATTATTACTCACATCGTCAATCAAAGGCTCATTCGCTTGTAGCGATCCAATGCAGCCACGCAATGCGCCGCGCTGCATCAATGTGACAAAGGTCGCTCCTGGTTTGGAAAGCCAAGCGATGTGGCGCTCGACTGCGGCCGATTCACAAGGCACCCGCAATGAACGTGCAATGGCGGCGCGGGCTATTTTCAACAGAACTTTTCCCTGTTCATTTTTTTCAATCACTGCCATGTTGCCCTCCATCAGCTAAACGCAATGGCTGCATAACCAACCACTTGATCCCGCGATCCTGCGGTATCCCCGGAATTTCTCAAATCCAATAGTTGCGGCTTCAAATGATATTTCTGCGCCGTCAGGATCAAACCATTTATTGCGATATTGCCACACGCCTGCGCTTGCTCAATGGGTTGCCTGAATTGCAGAATCGACTGAACCGTTTCATAATCCACTTGCTGCGCCTGGACATAAGGCAAATAATGCGACAAATCGGAACTGATAACGATCAATGTTTCATCGCCGCCCCACACTTGCTCCAGCACTTCAGCCACCGCTTCCGCCGATGTCATACCGACTGCCAGCGGCAATAGAACGAATTCACCCAGCACGCTTTGCAAAAAAGGCAATTGCACCTCCAGAGAATGCTCCAGCGCATGCGCCGCATCACTCACCGATACTTGCGGTAAGTGCGCAATCTCTTGAATCAATTTGGTGTCGAGCTGCACACGGCCTAATGGCGTCGCAAAAACATCCACACTGGGCAGCGCCAGGCCGTAAATCGCGACCCGATGGGCCGGTCCGAGCAATACAACTCGTTGAATCCGATCCGCAATTGCTTTCAAGCTAGCGTAAGCCGTCGCCGCGATAGCTCCGGAATACATATACCCTGCGTGGGGAACAATCAATGCTTTAGGTTTAGTGCCGTGAAATCTTGCGTGTGATAGGAATTGCTGCACATCATGCTGCAATTCCTGAATATCTGCGGGATAAAACAAACCTGCAACAGCAGGTGAACGAATCATTGCCATTGAACCTCCACATAACTCAAATTCGGAATAAAACCTTCACGTACCAAGATTCGCAATTTTTTCGAGTCGTATTGGTACTGAAACATGCCTCGTTTTATTAGAAACTTTGATTGTTGAGGCCCCTTACAATAATTTACTTAATATGGGCGTAATATATAAAAATCAAGAAGTAGATTGCTCCATTTAATCGATCCTCGAATTAGCAGTTAAAAATACGGAAAATTGTCCTAGAAACAGTTCATGTTGGGCCGTCTTTGCCGATACCGGCATCGGATGTTCAGTCGCGATCCCAGTTCACCAACCATCCCGGTACAAATTCATCAGTGTCATAGCATTATTAGCCAGCCGCGTAATGCTGTGCCGGTCGAAGCGTAAATCTTCCAGATCCACTTTGCGGCTCGTCAGCATTTCCTTCAAATCGAAATTGAATTGAATCAGGGGTGTCACATGATGGGAATCCAGATAGATATCCCCGGTTTCATTGGTATTCGATACCGGATCATGTACATCCGCGATTACGTAAATCAAATCCTCCAGTTCTTCGTAAGGCAGGGTGATTCTGTAAGTATCGAAAAAATGATCCGGAACCGGCGAAGAGTTAAATGCAAACGTCTCCAGACCCAATGTCGCACCCACCGCTTGCGCCAATCCACCGCCTAATGAATGACCGGCTACGGTAAATTTAGCGCCCGGATATTTCCGAATCATGCTTTGTGCAAAATTAAAGGCATCCTTAAATTGGTCACTGACCCTGCCAATTCCTATCGCGGCATCCGCCAAGGCATCGCGGGCAGTATCTTCCAGTTCTTTAAATGAACAAGGAAAATTGCACGTCTCAGTCCCCCGGAATACCAATGCCAATTCATTGGTATCGCGATTCCTGAAAACACCTGCGTCCATTCCGGAGCTTTTACCGATGGATTCAATCAATTCCCAAGAACCCACCTTGACGTTATCAAAATCATAGATCGCATCAGCGAGCTGCGCGAATGGTACTGACCTGACTATCAAATCTACCGCACGCCGTTCGCTTGAGAGCAGCATCCCATAAGGCTTCCAAGTGACATTTGGGACATATTCAGGATTGTTATACAGTGCGACGGTTACTAGTTCAAATGCTGAAACCACGTCATCATCCGCTTCCTTTATCCAATTCAGGCTAACGTCAAAACGTTCGGTTCCATACAACTTAGGCACGTCAATTCTAGGCAATCTCAGCACACCGTTAACCATTGAAAAGGTTGGATTATTCGTACCCGGGCCTTCATCAAATGCGACGCTGAGCAGCTTAAACTGCTTGGGATTTTCAGCACCCAGCCACTGCAATGCAGCTTTATAGAATTGCTCACCCGATGCGTCCGTTACTTTGATGTTTTGTAAACAAACCAGTCCGTTGGATTCAAAAAAAGCCGCAGTCGCGGTTGAATTTTTGCAATCTTCCGGCATGGCTCGTACAGTCGCGGTTGTAAACAGGAAAAATGCAAAAAATATGAATCGTAATGAATATAAACGCCAATTTCTCATAAACGTACCCGCGATAAAAGCTTTAAGTGACAGCATCCAGACTTTATTGCCGCGACTGGAGAGTAATAAACTGTTGATACCGAAAGTATACCAAATCAACCTCATAAGCATGCCAAATTCAATAATCTATTCATTATTTTGATAACCTAGAGTCGATCAGATCAATCACAACATCAGCAGTTATTAAACATCCATGAAGTCCGCCCATTTTTAATTACGCCTAAAGCATTCGATATATTTTTTTGGGAAAAAATCTGATCATAGTTCGCGCACCCTGCCCTCGATTCCGCATATTCGTGCAACGATATCTTATTTGCTCAAATTCTAGCCATAATGTCCAAAATCGGATTTTCGAGTATACTGCGCGGCTGTCAGCGTTATCCAGGTTAAAGAACAACTTTGGAATACAACACACTGAAATAAAGAAATTAATTGAAAACCATCAGGAGAACTTATGCGTAAACTAGTAATCAGCATGTTTTTTATCGCTATCTTCACGCTACCATGCAGCATCTCAGCGCATGAAGGCGAAGATCATGATCACGATGCGGCTGCGGAAGATACATCAGCCACGAAACAGGAGAGCGGCATCGGATGGCAACTCATCCGTAGTCTTGAAATGGGCAATTCCGGAAAATTTGTACACATGGTGCTCGTTGATCATGCCGTCTACACCGACAAAACCGTTTACAGCGCCGCAATCAACAGACTCTGCCGCCCTGACGATGATTTTTGCCGGATCCGGTTTTGGAGTCAGGAAAAATATATTCCTGAAAAAGCTTCATTGACGACCGAGCAAAATAAACACCTAAGAGCCGATTACTTAGTCAATAAATCTGCGGGCATGCATCATCTGCGTTGGTCTTGCAGCGTTGATCACGATAAAGCCAAATGTTTCTAAGCTAAGAACATCGATCGATACGGCGAGTAGAAGCGCGAAACGCCCGGAACACCGCAACCTAATCATATCAATCCGATAAATAAGGATGCGAGTTCCGCGCAAATAAAGCAATCCGCTCGCGCAGCCAATTAACCAGGCATTTCACTGAGCAAACCAGCATCATTAAGCTCAGACAAGCACGTGCAAGATTTGCCCGGTGTTACCTTAAATGTGCAAAGAGCGTTTATCCACGCCAAGGGCTGCTTCGTGAAAGACCTCGGATAACGATGGATGTGCGTGCACAATACAAGCAATGTCTTGGCTGCTGGCCGAGAATTTCATTGCGACTACCGCTTCAGTAATCAGTTCTGAAACATGCGGACCAATCATATGAACCCCCAAAATTCGATCCGTTTGCTCATCCGCCAATATTTTGATAAAACCAACCGCCTCACCCATCGCCCGGGCTCGGCCATTGGCCATAAAAGGAAACTGACCGGCTTTATAAGCAATACCCGCTGCTTTTAGTTCTTGCTCATTCTTACCTACCCAGGCTATTTCCGGCGCGGTATATATCACCCAAGGAATGGTATTAAAATCGACTGTTTCGTGCGGATTTGCATGTCCTTGTTCAATCTGATGAATCATTTCCGCGACGGCCACACCTTCTTCAGATGCCTTATGCGCCAGCATCGGTCCGCGCACCACATCGCCCACTGCATACACGTGCGTCAAGCTGGTGCGGCAATAATCGTCGACGACGATAAACCCGCGATCATCCAGAGCCAAGCCCGTTTCTTTAGCACCTAAACCCGAGGTATTCGGAATCCGGCCAATCGCGATAATTAATTTATCAACTTCCAGATGCTGTTCCTGATTGTTGGCATCGCTATAGCTCACCACAACGGAATCCCCTGAAAGCTTGACCGAATTGATATTGACGCCGGTGTTAATTTGCAACCCTGGTTCTTTAGCAAACAAGCTCTTGGCTTCCTTGGCGATTTGTTCATCCGCTGCCATCAGAAAACCCGGCATGGCTTCCAGAATTGTCACTTCCGAGCCAAGACGACGCCACACGCTGCCCATTTCCAAACCAATTACTCCCGCACCGATGACACCCAATCGCTTGGGCACTTCCGTTAACGCGAGCGCGCCGGCGTTATCCAGCACCATGGTATTGTCGATGGGCGCAAAAGGCAGCGGCCTCGGTGTCGAGCCGGTAGCCACGATCACGTGTTTCGCCTGAATCGTTTCCACCGAGCCATTGTCATCAACCTTAATCGACCAGAGATTAGCCGATGCGTCACGCTTCAGTAGCGTTCCGCGTCCATGCATAGATCTCACTTTATTCTTTTTGAAGAGCGATCCGATACCGGTTGTAAACGTGGTAACGATCTTGTCTTTGCGCGCGATCATCACGGGAATATCCGCTGTAACCTGCTGAGCGGTGATCCCATGCGCGGAAACTTTATGCTGGATCTGAAAAAACTTTTCCGACGATTCCAATAGTGCTTTGGAAGGAATGCAACCAACATTCAGGCAAGTGCCGCCAAGACTTGGCTTCCCTTTTGAATTCTTCCATTCATCAATGCAAATTGTATTCAATCCAAGCTGCGCAGCCCTAATAGCTGCAACATAACCACCAGGGCCTGCGCCAATAACCGCGACATCAAATGTTTCTGACATAATTCATCCTACGTAAATTTCATAAAAAAGGTAATTCTAAAGCAAAAAGAATGCGGTTACAGAGCGGCTGTTTCATTTATGGTTTTTTGCTGAAGTCCTACTACAAGGGTAAATCACCTGGTTCGCATCCGATGGCGCTGATTTCCCGAACTGCTTGCACATAATCCCCTCGTTCTCGCAGCTTCGTCATGGAGCTGGTTTGGTTTTTTGCATGCAAACGCGCCAACCGAGCCAAACTAGCTGCTGGCATCTCCCAGCACAACCCGTTCAGTACTTCGTCGGCGCCCGTCGGGTTATTGCACACCAATATCATGTCGCATCCTGCAGTCAAAGCGGTCTGCGCTCGTAACAGCATCGAATCGAGAGACACTCCTGCTCCACGCATATTGAGATCGTCACTAAAAATGCATCCGTCAAATCCCAATGTCGTTCGTAATATTTTTTGTAGCCAGATTTTAGAAAACCCGGCTGGATTGGGATCGATTTCCGTATAAATTACATGAGCCGACATGATGCCGGCAATGCCGCTATCGATCAGATGTTGAAACGGGATCAAATCATTTGCTTCGATCTCGCTATAACAACGCTGATCCACTGCTTTTTCGAGATGAGTGTCGGCGTGAATATAACCATGTCCCGGAAAATGCTTGCCGATTGCCAACATGCCGCCTTGCTTAAGTCCCAGCATCAATTGATGCGCCAAGTCCGACACGGCATGCGGATTACTGTGAAAGGAACGATCTCCGATCACACTGCTCTGACCGTGATCGATATCCAATACCGGTGTAAAACTGAAATCGACACCGCAAGCATTCAGCTCAGCGGCTAGTACATAACCAACTTGCCGAGCAAGATGCCGGGCTCTGGCAGGTTGTTTATCCCACACTTTTCCGAGCTCGCGCATAGCCGGTAATTGCGTAAAATCTCGTTGAAAACGCTGCACCCGTCCGCCTTCGTGATCAACCGCAATCAGCAGATGAGGATTGCGTAAGGTATGAATTTGCCGGGTTAATTCGGTCAGCTGCCGATGATCGACGAAATTGCGCGTAAAAAGAATAACGCCGCCGGTGAGCGGATGAGTCAGCCTTCTGATGTCATCCTCGGTCAATTCCGTACCGGCAACATCCAGCATGACGGGTCCGAGCGCCACGATTACTTCTCCAGCACTACAAATGCGCAAACCAGATTGATTTCGTCACTAATCGAAAGATGATGATGGGTAATGCCCTTAGTACAAATCAATTGATTGAGTTCTGGATGAAATTGAAAAAAAGGTTTACCTAAATCATCATGACTAATCGTGATGTAGGTCAGACTGACCGGATGGCGAAGTCCGGTTCCCATTGCTTTGGATAAGGCTTCCTTGGCGGCGAACCGGCTGGCCAGAAATGAGATCGGTTTGTTGCTGCTATGGTATTCCTGCCACTCACTATCCGTTAATATGCGCCGGGCAAAACGATCGCCATAACGTTCCAGCGATTGAGCAATCCGGACAGATTCGACAATATCTGTCCCAATGCCATAGATCATCGCCGCGCCTCGATCATCAATTGTTTCATTTCCTCAACGGCCTGCTTGAAACCGGTAAAAATCGCCCGAGCCACAATGGCGTGACCGATATTTAATTCGGAAATCCCGGAAATCGCAGCGATCGCTTGCACATTCTCATAGTGCAATCCATGACCGGCATTGACTTTTAAGCCCAAATCAAGTCCTAACGCCACTGCCTTTCGCACTGCAGCAAATTGCAGTTGCTGCAGCTCAGCCGTAGGCGCATCGGCATAACTACCTGTGTGAATTTCAATAGCCGGCGCGCCCGCACGGGCGGCCGCCTCGATCTGTTGCGCATCCGCATTGATAAATAACGAAACCCGTATCCCCGCATTCCCTAATTGCAGACAAGCCCGTCTAATTTGATCGAAATGCCGGATCACATCAAGACCGCCTTCTGTCGTTAACTCTTCGCGCCTTTCCGGAACCAGACAAATATCATGAGGTTTTATTCTTAACGCTATGCCGATCATTTCATCGGTAACAGCACTTTCCAGATTCATCCGGGTTGTTAATCGATCTCGTAATATCTCCACATCGCGATCCTGAATATGCCGCCGATCTTCGCGTAAATGCAATGTAATAGCATCCGCACCAGCAGCTTCAGCAATCAACGCCGCTGCGATCGGATCCGGATATGTGGTTCCACGCGCTTGCCGCAATGTTGCGACATGGTCAATATTGACGCCCAGTTCAATCATGGTTTTGCATTTTCCGAGTTGCCTGTGATAACACTCTTATTTCCTCATTCGTACCCGAGACTTTTTAGCACGGCTTCACTATCAGCCCAACCGTGTCTAACTTTTACCCAAATTTCCAAATACACCTTTTCATTGAACAATTGTTCCATATCTTGGCGCGCTTCCGTCGCAATTTGTTTTAATTTTTCACCCTTCTTTCCAATCAATATTGCCTTCTGATTAGCTTTATCGACAAGAATTGTGGCGTAAATTTTGTACAGATGATTTTCTACTGTAAATTGATCGATCACTACGCTGGTTGAATAAGGAATTTCATCGCCAACCAAGCGAAACAGCTTTTCGCGGATAAACTCACTGGCCAGGAATCGCTCGCTGCGATCGGTTATGTCATCTTTTTCATAAATAGCCTGTTTTTCCGGCAAGTACCCGCGAATCGTATTAAGCAATTCCGGTAATTGAATTTTATGCACGGCACTGATGGGTATGATGGTGGAAAAATTAAAAGTTCCTGCCATACTGTTTAGAAAAGGCAACAACTGATTCTTATCCGAGACCTTATCGATCTTATTAATCACAAGTATAACCGGAATATTATCAGGCAAAATTTTGAGCGCATCACGGTCTCTTTGATCAAAGCGCATTGCTTCAATAACGAAGAGTATCACATCAACATTTTGCACACTTTGTGTCACCACCCGGTTCATGAATGTATTCAATCGATTAGTATACTGAGTCTGAAAACCTGGCGTATCGACAAAAATAAACTGTGTTTGTTGATCCGTTAGAATTCCATGAATTCGGAAACGTGTGGTTTGCGCTTTTCTGGATGTGATGCTGATTTTCTGGTGCAATAACTTGTTCAACAAAGTTGACTTGCCAACATTCGGCCTGCCTATGATTGCGATGTAACCAGCACGAAACTCTGTATCGTTAGTCATTTGAGAACAATTTTTTCAATGTGCAGTATTACAAAACTGCAACGCCTCACAATTGGCTTTCATGCGGCAAGCAAATTTTTTCATACGCTAACTTGGCTGCCGCTTGCTCCGCGCCTCGTCGGCTTGCACCTTCTCCAATCGTTCTGATATTAAACGAGGGGATCATACATTCCACTTGAAATTTTTGTTTGTGCGCTTTACCAGTTGTTGATACCACGCTGTATTCCGGTAACGCCAATTTGCGGCTTTGGAGATGCTCTTGCAGTAATGTTTTGGGGTCTTTACCCTGTGATTTCAGATCAATATTCTGGAAAAGCGGCAAATACAGCATGCTAATAACTTGTTCCGCTTGCTCGAAACCGCTATCCAGATAGATAGCACCTAAGACGGCTTCAAATGCATTCGCAAGAATCGAAGGACGATGCGCTCCACCGCTTCTTAACTCACCCTCACCCAGTTTAATCAGCTTATCGATTTGCAGATTAAGTGCAATATTGGAGAGTGCCGCTTGATTGACGAAATTTGCACGTAACCGTGACAAATGCCCTTCCGGCAAATCCGGAAAACTTTTATAGATCAAGCCAGCAATCGCGCAATTCAATATCGCGTCACCTAAAAACTCAAGCCGTTCATTATGAGGAGCACTGTGACTTCGATGGGTTAATGCTGCTTGCAATAATTTTGAATCCCCAAAAGCGTAACCAAGTCGATTGCAAAATGCTACTAAAAATTGATTATCCGTCTGCATGACTCCATGGGGCATGGTGTTTCCAGAATCAGTCACTCTCAGCCTGAAAATCAATGTGTAATGAAATATTAGCCACGAGTGGCATTTTAGCGGTGTATTTCGCGCTCAGGATAATTCGTCCGTTTTCTTTCTTCATCTGAATATCTTGAGCGCTTATGGATTTAATATTATCGACCGTAGCACGCTTCGCAAAGGACATTCTGATTTGTTGCAATTCCGGTGCTTGCGGATCAGTTTCTTTCATAATGGCCGAGAGATTTCTTTTAATCGAGTAATACTCAAAATAAGCAGGTGCGACTCTCAAAGCGGAGATTGCGAGTACTACAATGACCACGCTCCACAGCAGCAGGTCTGATAAGCTCATACCGCTCTGCTTTCGAAGTGTAGCGTAATACTCCATGCGTTATCCTTTTTAATGAAAAACCAAAGTATTAGTTGATAGACAATCCAATGCGACTTAGATCGCTAAAATTCCACCAAATCATGAAAGCTTTCCCGACGATATTTTCTTCTGGAACAAAACCCCAATAGCGGCTATCGCTGCTGCTATCACGATTGTCTCCAAGCGTAAAATAACTTCCGGGAGGCACTTCGCAAGTGAATCCGGAGCGCCGGTATTTGCAATTATCACGAAACTCGAATTGCCTCACATTTGCAAACTGGATTCCTTTTACATCCTGGTTAATCAGGATGGAGTGACTTTTTTCAGAGAGGTATTCCGTAAACCGATCGGCATAGATATACCCCAATCCCGATTCGATATATTTATAATCCGCTTCATACTCCAGCTTAACGAGCTCACCATTAATAATTAACTGCTTATTGTGATATGTAATGGTATCTCCGGGAATACCGATCACTCGCTTGATATAATCAATCGATGGGTCTTCTGGATACCGGAAAACCAAGACATCTCCGCGTTGCGGCTCGTTGACATCGATAATTTTCTTATTGATCACTGGAAGTCTGATTCCATAGGTGTATTTATTGACCAAGATAAAATCACCGACCAGCAGTGTGGGAATCATGGAGCCGGATGGAATTTTAAACGGCTCAATCACAAACGACCGTAAACTGAAAACGATCAGAATAATCGGAAAAAAACTTTTCGGATATTCGATCCACCAAGGTTCGCTATCCCCCTCAGCGCGCGTCTTACTCCAGAATAAATAATCCAATAAGTAAATAATGCCCGTCACAACAAGCAATACAAACAAAATCAGGGGAAAATTCATAGCAAATCCCTTGATTTCAAAGGTCTCAGTAACTCATCTGCGCGCACCAGTCTTAACTCAGCACTGGAAATCGATTCAACACTATTGATCAACATTATTTATTATCAACCTGCAAAATTGCTAGAAATGCTTCTTGAGGAATTTCCACATTACCTACCCGTTTCATTCTCTTTTTACCTGCTTTTTGTTTCTCCAGCAACTTTCGTTTACGGGTTATGTCGCCACCGTAACATTTTGCCAACACATTCTTGCGCAATGCTTTAACTGTCTCGCGCGCAATGATGTGAGCTCCGATTGCAGCCTGCACGGCAATATCGAACATCTGACGCGGAATTAATTCGCGCATTTTTTGCACCAGTTCACGACCCCGATATTGGCTATTACTGCGATGGATAATCAGTGACAACGCATCCACTTTATCCCCATTAATCAATACATCGAGCTTTACAAGATCAGAAGCACGAAATTCCTTAAATTCATAATCCAATGATGCATAACCGCGGCTTGTGGATTTCAGTCGATCAAAGAAATCCATAACCACTTCATTCAACGGCATTTCATAAGTCAGCATCACCTGCTTTCCCATATATTGCATGTTGGTTTGGTTGCCGCGCTTACTGACGCACAATTTAATCACGGCGCCGACGTACTCTTCCGGTACGATAATGGTCGAAGTAATGATCGGTTCACGTATTTCAGAGATTTTTGAAAGATCCGGAATTTTAGACGGGTTTTCGATCTCAATGATTGATCCGTCCCGCATCAGCACTTGATAAATCACCGTCGGCGCTGTGGTGATCAAATCCATATCGTATTCCCGTTCCAGCCGTTCCTGCACGATATCCATATGCAACAAACCCAGAAATCCGCAGCGAAAACCAAAACCCAGCGCCTGCGAAACTTCCGGTTCAAAATGCAGCGATGAATCATTCAGTTTCAGTTTCTCAAGCGCGGAACGCAACGCATCGTATTGATTAGATTCGACCGGATAGAGGCCGGCAAACACTTGCGGTTTGATTTCTTTGAAGCCCTGCAGCGGTTTATCTGCCGGACGGGTAGCAGAAGTAATGGTGTCGCCCACTTTTGCTGCATCAAGTTCTTTAATACCGGAAATAATAAATCCCACTTCTCCCGCGCTAAGAGATTCGCGTTGCACGGATTTCGGTACAAATACGCCCACTTGTTCGCACAAATGTTCCGCTTTTGTCGCCATCAACAACATCTTCTCACCCGGTTTCAGAGTACCTTCCATCACCCTGACCAACACCACGACACCGACATAATTATCAAACCAGGAATCGATAATCAGCGCCTTTAGCGGCGCAGCCGGATCACCGGACGGCCCGGGAATCTTTGCAATCAAAGCCTCCAGGACATCTTCAACCCCCTGTCCGGTCTTCGCACTGACCCGCACCGCATCTTTTGCATCAATCCCGATGACTTCTTCAATGTTTTGAATCACGCGTTCGGGATCTGCAGCCGGCAAATCGATTTTATTCAGCACTGGAATAACTTCGACGCCCTGCTCAATTGCGGTATAGCAATTTGCAACCGTCTGCGCTTCCACACCTTGCGATGCATCGACTACCAGCAATGCACCTTCGCAAGCTGCCAGCGATCGTGAAACTTCATAAGAAAAATCGACATGCCCGGGTGTATCGATCAGATTTAATAAATAAACCTGACCATCCCTTGCTTTATATTGCAATGCCGCAGTCTGGGCTTTGATGGTAATCCCTCGCTCACGTTCCAGATCCATCGAATCCAGAACTTGCTCTTCCATCTCGCGATCTGAAAGACCACCGCATAAATGTATAATACGGTCTGCCAAGGTTGATTTGCCATGATCGATATGGGCAATGATGGAAAAATTGCGAATATGCTGCATCGGGATATGAAATTTTTTATATCAACTTCCAGAACAAACCGACAAGGCACGTTATCCGGAAATTAAAATATTGTATCAATAGATAAAAGAGGCAGCATTCTAACGAAATTTAGCAAGATAATCATCTAAAGCTGCTAAATTCAGAAAGTGGTGGCAGATTTCCTGATTGGTAGCCGGTGACATCAACACCGGAACTTTCTCCCCATACAAAGCAGCCAATGCCGGATCGCTATCAATATCAATGACTTGAAAATCAAACGATACTTGCGTTTGCAGCTCTCGTAACGCAAGTATCATGTCCTGACAAAGATGACATTCCTCACGGCCGTATAATATCAATGCCTTCATAGGCTCACTGTTTGTTGTCATCGTCTGTGAGTTTCATTGTAATAAAAGTTGTCATTTCGCCGCGTTTAACCAATAAGGCGATATTTTTGCCGCTTTTCACTTGACTTAGCAGCTCGTTAAACTGTTCAGTGGTTTTAACATCTTTACTATTCAAACCCATAATAATGTCTCCAATGCGTATTCCTGAGCGGCTGGCAACTCCTTGTTGCATATCCTCAACCAGTAATCCATTCGCAATTTCCAGTTGTTTCTTTTGTGTTACTGTAATTTCACTGAGTATTAATCCCAAGCGATTCGGACGTTCTGTCTTTGTATCGGTTTTTTGTTTTGCTTTTACCGCAACTTTGTCGGAGGGCGTGTCACCAACTTCGATCTTAATTTTTTTTAAAGAACTATCGCGCCAAACTTGCAGGAAAACTTTTGAGCCTGGCTTAGTGTCTCCGACTATCCGCGGCAAATCGGAAGAAGTCGCGACTTGTTTTTCATCAAACAATAAAATAATGTCGCGTGCTTTTATGCCAGCCCGGTCTGCAGGACTGCCTTTTTCAACGGTGACTACTAAAGCGCCTTTACTTTCCGACAAACCGAATGACTCCGCCAATTCTTTTGTAACTTCTTGAATCATTACACCGATTCTACCCCTGCTTACTTTGCCGCTGACTTTTAATTGATCAGCGATCTCAGTCGCGACATTGATCGGTATGGCAAACGACAATCCCATAAATCCGCCTGTTCGGCTATAAATCTGGGAATTAATCCCAACCACTTCGCCTTTCATGTTAAACAGAGGGCCTCCTGAGTTACCGGGGTTAATAGCGACATCGGTTTGAATAAAAGGAACATAATTTTCTTGCGCCAAAGAGCGCCCTTTCGCACTTACAATTCCTGCCGTCACGCTATGTTCAAAACCAAATGGTGAACCGATGGCAATCACCCATTCACCAACTTTTAAATTCTCCGGGTTACCTTGTGTTACCTCAGGCAGATCGGCCGCATTAATTTTGATTAGTGCGATATCGGTTTTCCGGTCAGTGCCAATAATCTCAGCAGCATACTCACGCTTATTATTCAGTTTTACGGTAATTTCGTCGGCTGTTTCAATTACGTGCGCATTGGTCAGGATGTAGCCATCAGAACTAATAATGAACCCTGATCCTAACGATTTCGGTTCCGATTTTCGCGGCCCTGAAAATGGCTGCATGTGCCGTCTAAAAAAATCATAAAAAGGAGAATTTTCCGGAATATCTGGAAACTCTGGGGTTGTCTGATTATTTAAAGTACTCGCATTTTGTATCGTGCTAATGTTAACAACCGCGGCGCCATGTTTTTCGACCAGCTCTGTAAAATCAGGAAGTCCATTGGTTTGTGCATTAACAAATGTTGAAAATATTAGGAGTGGAAATAAAAGAAACTGAAGCATGGTGTTGATCCTTGCGGTATGGTGCACGAAATTATTTGATGGACAGAGATAGTCGAGGCGTTAATTGAACGATCTATTCGATTTTTTTGAAAAGGAAGTATTAGATCAGCCGCTTCTAACTACTGCCGAATTTATCTTTCTAGCTTAACAACAGCGTCGCCAATTAATTTAATTGTTTCCGGCGGCACTTCACCAACAGTGGTTATCTTGTTATTTTCAACTGTTCTCACATAAATATTGATAGCACCGCGGCTTGAAAAAAAACCTGCTACCGGTGATTCATTCTTATCAATCGATTCAATAAAAATTGAAACTGTCGCCAAACCATCGGTTAATGCAACATGATCAACTAGTGTTGACTTCTCAGTGAGTTTTCGTTTCATTTCTACTAATTTTCTGAAACCGGCTGGAAAACTGGAAATCTCCCACTTCAGCTCCCCCTCGTGTAGCAGAGATGCAGTCAGATTGGTAATCTTCCACCCATCCGAAACCATGTATGCATCATTAGGTATTACTTGATCGGGAGAAATATTTGCATTAATCTCCAATTGTACAAATACAAACTGTTCAATGATTTCATTGCCATGCGTCACAGCTACTTTCAGAAGCAGGCCTGTTTCAATATCGATCCAAAATTGATGCCCATACCGCAAGGAATCCCTTGGAATTAGAGATAAAACTTGACTTTCCCGATCAGCTACACGTTCCTTCCTGACTTCAGTTACATAATAGTATTCATCAATATCATCAGATGGGTGTGGAATGTAATCAGGAAAATATTTCCGTAACCATCGCTTCTCCGTGTAAACCCTTTTACTCTCCGGCAAATAACATTGCATCTCATCATTATGACGAAAAACAATTCGGGGCGTCCCATCCAAAACATCGATTCTTTCATGTTCACCCGACTGATCAATTTTGTGAACAATACGCGAAGCCTCTATCTGATGATCTGCAGAATAAACAAATGTACCTGTGAAATTATTTTGGCGAGGAGCACTGTTCATTTTTTTTAGCCAGACCAAAGCACCTCCTGAAGAAGGTGGCAATCCTTGTGCCCATGCTGAATTTAAACTGACAGTAAAAAACAGAAACAGCGTTACGATTCTACAACTCATCATCTCCCGTATCTTTCGTGATATTCGGTCGCACTGTTCACATTCGTTACGTGTCCTCTCAGAGTCACTCCGGGAGAGAATTCCCGATGAACAAACAGATAATCATTCATTTCAATGGGAGGGTGAGAAAAATTATGGTTCGGGGGTGGAGTTGAAATCATGACGGGTGCTACATTGGAATTACTTTCACGATTAATTTGTTCAGCAACCACTATTGTTCTTGGTTCGTATATGTTTTGCATCACCATCCACCCAGTAACCATGGCAATAACAGAAGCTGCAATTGAAAAGGCAAATACCTTATAACTTTGTTTTCTGGTATTGCTTTGAGAGGTCGTTGAAACAATTGGAGAGAGGATAGTGGGTTCGGATTTTAATTTCTGACTAACGCCAGGAGAAATATTCATCGATAATCGTGATGATTGCCGCATGGCATCTCCGATTAAATGATAAATTCTCCATTCCTCATGCAATTCATCTTCTTTTTTGATTGCAGCAATAACTTTGGAAATATCCTCATGTTCAAGTTCACCATCCATAAACGAAGATAATTTATTTTTCACATCACCACCTCTTGT
The DNA here is from genome assembly GCF_054188085.1 of Nitrosomonas limosa. NCBI lineage: Bacteria > Pseudomonadati > Pseudomonadota > Betaproteobacteria > Nitrosomonadales > Nitrosomonadaceae > Nitrosomonas > Nitrosomonas limosa. Next base: position 698,762 of record NZ_CM135180.1, read on the forward strand.
CTTTACTTGTCCCCAGCAAAGGACGCAATTGTTCAGATATCGCTTCACGTGCACGAAAAATGCGTGAACGTACGGTCCCAATAGGACAATTCATAATATTTGCAATTTCTTCATAACTTAATCCGTCAATCTCTCTTAATACAATCGCAGTTCTTAATTCCTCAGGCAATGAATCCAACGTCTGATTAACTGTTTGAGCAATTTGCTGACTCATCAGTTCACTTTCAGGCGTATTCATTTCTTTTAATAAACCACTATCCTCAAAGTCATCACCATCCTCATTTTCAAAACCTTGCAAAGTTGGCAATTTACGACCTTGAGATACCAGAAAATTCTTGGCGGTGTTAATGCCAATCCGATACAACCAGGTATAAAAAGCACTATCTCCACGAAATGAAGGTAGTGCCCTATAAGCCTTAATAAAAGCTTCCTGCGTAACGTCCTCAACTTCGGCCGAATCACGTATAAATTGCGATAATAAACGTGCCAGCTTACGTTGATATTTAATGACTAGTAGATCAAATGCATGCTTATCTCCGGCTTGAACTCTCTCTACTAACTGTTGATCGATCTCCCGATCACCCATACAACTTGGTCCCTGAGCTTTTTGAATGAATTTTAATTTTATACTTGTTGCATTACAGGTCACATAATGACACAACAGATCAAGTATACCTATCCTATTCGATCTCGGGAACTAGGTTAATTCACGTCATTCGTAGCAGTGACAATTAACCCTACTGATAAGTTCACAATTAATCGCTCTTGGTACGCATAAATTTATTCTCAAGTTTGATAAGAAAATCCAACAAACTCTCGATATATCGCATTGGCTGGTAGCAATTTCAGCAGTGATATTTACACCTGTTACTAGGCGTAGCTTTCTATCTATCATGCAATATGCATATACCCCCAAGAAAATTATTATCTTTTTTCATGATCTATTGATTAAGTTACTCTTTTCAATTTTAAAAAACAAAGTTGACTAAATTAATCGGGTATTGTATAGTTGAGTAAATCAATCGGGTATTCTCATATAAGCAGCATTTTCTCAAACCCGTTCGTTTTTTATAGGAGTCAATCATGAGATTAACAACGAAAGGCAGATTTGCAGTAACAGCACTTTTAGATCTAGCTTTGCAACAAAGCAATCACCCTGTAACTTTGGCTGACATCAGTCAACGGCAGAAAATTTCACTCTCGTACCTGGAGCAATTATTCGCAAAATTGCGTCAATCTGAGCTTGTTGATAGTGTTCGTGGACCTGGCGGCGGTTATTGCCTCGCCAAAGACTTAGATAAAGTCTCAGTTGCGGATATTATCCTTGCAGTTGATGAGCCAATCGATGCAACACAATGTGGTGGAAAGGAAAACTGCCATAATGATGGAAAATGCATGACGCATGACCTATGGGCTAAATTGAATGATCTGATTTTTGATTACCTTGGTGCCGTAACGCTTAAAGAATTGGTTGACAATCAAATTAATCAAAAAAAACGAGACGATTATTCCACTTCTGGATATGCGCGAATCTAGCGCTGCTTAAATAGTGAAATATTCATTATCCATTTGAATTATTTTAACTTTTATATTTTTTATAAAATATAATTACTGAACAAAAATATTCTATCAATGTCAAATTTGGTAGTGTTTATATGAATTAGTTTATCGGAAAAATCATATGTCAATTACATTAACAGATAACGCCGCAAAACATATTCAGCAACAACTTGCAAAACACAGCAGAGGTTTGGCTTTTCGCGTAGGAGTAAAAAAATCCGGGTGTTCTGGTTTTTCCTATACTTTCGATTTTGCTGATCAGATTAATTCGCATGATCAATTATTTGAATCCAATAACATCATGATAGCTGTCGATCGTAATAGTCTTCCATATATTGACGGTTCTCAAATTGATTTTATAAAAGATGGACTTAATAGTTCATTTAAATTCATTAACCCGAATATCGATAATACCTGTGGATGTGGAGAAAGTTTCAGCGTTAAAGATTCGAATGCAATTACTTTATAATTAAAAATTAGTTTTTACTTCTCATCATAAAATCATAAAAAAACTATCTGGCAATTTATGCTTCCTTATGAAGGCATAAATAATAAATAAAGGAAGAAACCAAATGAGTGCAGTACTGCAAAGTCTGGTTAATCAACCATATAAGCATGGCTTCGTTACCGAGATTGAATCTGATATTGCCCCTAAAGGGTTAAACGAAGATATTATCCGGTTAATTTCGGCCAAAAAAAATGAACCGGAATGGCTTTTAACATTTCGATTAGATGCCTATAAAAAATGGCTAACAATGGCCGAGCCTAAATGGCAGAATGTCCATTATCCACCGATCGATTTTCAGGATATCAGCTATTATTCAGCTCCCAAGCCTAAAAAAAAGCTATCCAGCATGGATGAGGTTGATCCTGAGTTACTGAGAACGTTCGAGAAACTCGGAGTACCGATGCATGAACGTGCGGCATTGGCTGGAGTTGCAGTGGATGTTATTTTCGACAGCGTATCGGTCGCAACCACGTATAAGCAAAAACTTGCTGATGTAGGCATTATTTTTTGTTCCATATCGGAAGCGGTGCACAATCATCCAGAGCTAATCCAAAAATACCTTGGATCGGTGGTTCCTGTTGGAGATAACTTCTTTGCTGCATTGAACTCCGCAGTATTTACGGATGGCTCATTTTGTTTTATCCCGAAAGGGGTGAAATGCCCAATGGATCTATCGACCTACTTCCGTATAAATACCGAAGGATCCGGGCAGTTTGAACGAACCTTGATCATTGCAGAAGAAGGCGCATCTGTTTCATACCTGGAAGGTTGCACTGCGCCCAGATTCGATACCAATCAATTGCACGCCGCAGTGGTTGAGCTCATTGCTTTGGATGATGCAGATATCAAATATTCAACAGTACAAAACTGGTATGCAGGCGATGAGAAAGGGATCGGCGGCATATACAATTTTGTTACAAAGCGTGGATTAGCTAAAGGCAAAAATTCCCGAATCTCTTGGACCCAAGTTGAAACAGGTTCCGCAATAACCTGGAAATATCCCTCTTGCATCTTGCGTGGCGAGAACTCTGTAGGTGAATTCTATTCGGTAGCTGTTACCAATAATTTTCAGCAGGCTGATACAGGCACAAAAATGATACATCTGGGCAAAAATACCCGTAGCACGATAGTCAGCAAAGGTATTTCAGCCGGACACTCCAATAGCAGCTATCGTGGTTTAGTCAGAATCGCTCCGACTGCAGAAGGTGCACGTAACTATTCGCAGTGTGATTCGATGTTGATAGGTGATCAATGCGGCGCTCACACATTTCCCTATATCCAAGTACACAATAATACCGCCAAAGTTGAACATGAAGCCTCTACGTCAAAAATCGGTGAAGATCAGCTTTTTTACTTTTCCCAGCGAGGTATCGGCGCAGAAGAGGCTGTTTCTATGATTATCAATGGCTTCTGCAAGGATGTATTTCAACAATTGCCCATGGAGTTTGCTGTTGAAGCTACGAAACTTCTCAGCTTTAAACTGGAAGGAAGCGTAGGATGATTATTAATAATAGCAAGACCATTCTCGCCGTCCAAGGATTGCATGCCAGCATCAATGGTAAGGAAATTCTAAAAGGAATCGATCTGACGGTTAAGCGTGGTGAAATCCATGCCATTATGGGTTTAAATGGCTCAGGCAAAAGTACATTCGCCAAAGTATTAGCAGGTCATTCAGCGTATGAAATTACCGCAGGCTCCATTTATTTTGAAGATAAAAATTTGCTCGAATTGCCCCCCGAAGAACGCGCGCGTGCAGGATTGTTTTTAGCATTCCAATATCCCGTTGAAATTCCGGGTGTTGCAAATATACAGTTTCTGCGTCTCGCTTATAACACCATCCAATCCCAACGTGGAAAAGAAGAACTCGATCCGCTTGAATTTGATGACTTCGTTCGTGAAAAAATGAAGCTTTTGAATATGAAACCAGATTTTCTGGATCGCAGCGTGAACGAAGGCTTTTCTGGTGGTGAAAAAAAACGAAATGAAATTCTGCAAATGGCGTTACTGGAGCCTCGCTTGAGTATTTTAGATGAAATGGATTCCGGACTTGATATCGATGCGCTCAAAACAGTGGCTAACGGTGTAAATCAAATTACAAGTAAAGACAATGCCACCATCTTAGTGACGCACTATCAACGCTTACTGAATTATATCGTGCCGGACTTTGTTCATGTCATGCATGCAGGTCGCATCGTTTTGACAGGAGGAAAAGAACTTGCGCAAGAGCTTGAAACACGAGGTTATGATTGGGTAACCGATCAGGGCGGATCCACTAACAAGTTAATTGCCTGATTATGATTATTAATAATGTCTATCTGGAACGTTCCCTGGAATCATGGCCGTTCACAAAAACCAAGCCCTCGACGTGGCTTAGTCAATTACGTGCCAATGCAATCGATCTGGCCAGTATGATGAGATTCCCTACTAAGCGTGACGAAGAATGGCGATTTACTGATATTTCAGCATTAACGCATCTCCCATTCCGGGCTTCACAACCCGAGAACAGCATTCATATCAGGGACGTTGAACATTTATTTCTATCAGAAGCAAAAATTCGATTGGTATTTATTGACGGGCATTTCTCTTCGAATCTGTCAATCTTTGACCCGACTTCACTCACAGTTGGCAATTTACCAATGTTTTTATCTTCTAACTCTGCTTATCTCGAGTCTCATCTCGGCAAGCTTGCCCAATTTGACGATAATGTTTTTGCAGCGCTAAACACGGCGTTTCTCAGTGACGCAGCAATCATTTCCATTCCAAAAAACGCCACTGTCCGAGACCCCATTCATTTATTGTTTATCGCAACACAGAGCGAAGTCACTAACTACCCGCGCTGCCTCTTGGTTTGCGAAGAAGGAAGCAACATTAGTCTCGTGGAAGAATACATTGCGCTTAGCAATACCAAATACATTACTAATTCCGTAAGTGAATTTTTTCTTGCGCCTCAAGCAAATGTGAAGCACATCAGGATTCAGCGGGAAAATATGGATGCTTTTCACTTTGCTAACTGTGCGGTTTCACTGGAACGAGCGAGTCATTATCAATCGATCGGTATTACTACAGGAGCGCGGATTTCCCGTCATAATCTGAATGTTTACTTAAAAGATGAAGCGGCAGAATGCACAATTGATGGACTCACCATGATTTCAAATCAGCAACTTGCGGATACACATTCATGCATTGATCACATCAAACCCCATGGAACGAGCCGTCAACAGCATAAATGCATAGTGAGTGGGCAAGCGCACGCTGTCTTTAACGGAAACATCATTGTTCGACCTCAGGCCCAGCAAACCAATTCTTCACAATCCAGCCGTAATCTCTTGCTGAGTAAAACTGCGCAAATCGATACCAAGCCGCAACTGGAAATTTTTGCGGACGATGTGAAATGTGCGCATGGTGCAACAGTTGGTCAATTGGATGAAGAAGAATTGTTCTATCTTGAAAGCCGCGGTTTAACCCCTGCCGCTGCGCGAAGTCTATTAACTTATGCTTTTGCTGCTGAGATTATCAATCGCGTCACGGTAGTGTCGCTTCGGCAGCGACTGGAACAAGCTATCCTTTCCCAGAATTGCGAGTCATGAAAATGAATGCCACTCAAGCATCGCTGAAGTCTGATATGTTCAGCAGCCCAGATTGGGAAAAAATCCGAACGGATTTCCCCATACTTAAACTCAAAATCGATGGAAAACCACTGGTTTATTTCGATAATGCGGCATCCAGTCAAATGCCGCAAGCTGTCATTGATCGCCTGGTTCGCTACCAAACTACGCAGCACGCCAATATCAATCGTGCGGTTCATTATCTATCGGAAGTTGCTACGATGGAATTCCATCAAGCGCGATGTAAGTTGCAACGGTTTATCAATGCTCGTGAAGACCGCGAAGTTATTTTTACCAGCGGCACCACCGACTCAATCAACCTTGTCATGCATGGATATGGCCGTAAGTATATCAAGGCGGGCGATGAAATCATTCTCACAACTATGGAACACCATTCGAATATTGTTCCATGGCAAATGCTGGCTAAAGAGAAAGGCGCAAAAATTCGAGTCGTACCCATCACCGATACCGGTGAACTGGAAATAGACGAATTTGAAAAGCTATTTAATGAACACACTAAATTTGTCGGTTTGATTCATGTCTCCAATGCGCTTGGCACCATCAATCCGATCAAGCAGATGATCGAGTTTGCTCATCAGCATGATGTTCCAGTATTGATTGATGGCGCGCAAGCTGCACCTCATCTTGCGATTGATGTACAAGCGCTCGATTGTGATTTTTACACTTTTTCAGCGCATAAATTGTGCGGTCCGACAGGTGTCGGGATACTTTATGGGAAAGCAGCGCTGCTCGAATCCATGCAACCATTTAAAGGTGGCGGCGACATGATCGCTTCAGTTACTTTTGAAGAAACTCTTTACAATACCATTCCCCATAAATTTGAGGCTGGCACACCACCCATTGCCGCCGCAATTGGATTTGGCGCCGCGATTGATTATTTAACTGCAATCGGTATCGATCACATCGCATCGTATGAATCTTCATTGCTTGACTATGCAACCGAATGCCTCAGTGAAATCCCCGGTGTCAGAATTATCGGTACAGCACCCCACAAAACCGCGGTCATTTCGTTCACTATTGACGGTATCCATCCACATGATATCGGTACTATTCTGAACCAGGATGGTATTGCCGTGCGAACCGGTCATCATTGCGCTCAACCAGTTATGCAGCGATTTAATGTTCCCGCTACTTCGCGCGCTTCTTTTGCTTTTTACAATAAAAAATCTGAAATTGATGCTTTGGCGACTGGCATCAGAACTGTTCAAAAGGTTTTTTTATAATGCATTCCAATTCACTGTATCAAGAAGTCATTTTAGATCACAATCGGAAACCGAGAAATTACGGAAAATTAAATCCAGCCAGTCACCACGCAATTGGCCACAACCCTTTATGCGGCGACCGCCTCGACATCACCTTGCAAGTTGAAGATGAACACATCAGTGCCATTGCATTTGAAGGGGAGTCATGCGCTATCTGTAAAGCTTCCGCTTCGATGATGACAACAGCAATCAAAGGAAAAACGCGATCGGATGCGGAAATGTTGATCGCTGAATTTCGAGATCTGGCCACTGGAAAATTAGATCTCAACCAACCTCATCACTTGGGGCGATTGACAGTTTTCTCAGGAATCCGGGATTTACCAACACGAGTTAAATGCGCGATTTTGCCGTGGCACACCCTGCATGCAGCGCTCAATTCAGTTAATAATGTTTCAACTGAAGATGCAGCAAACAATCTTCAGACAGCAACCAACCAATCCTAGCCGCATCCGAGTTTTATCAACATTTGAGCCTGCAATGCGGAGACTCTTATTTAATTTTTCATTTTTCCTGATAAGAAAATGCCAAAAATAGCTGATATTGAAGGAACCCCTAATAAGAATGCTTTGAAATTCATTCTTAAAGAACCGCTCACGTGGGGAATTGCCCGCTCCTACGACAATGCCGAATCTGCAAAAGATGATCCATTGGCGTCGGCGTTGTTCGATATTGATCATGTCACCAATGTTTTTTATATCGATCATTGGATTACTGTGACTCAAGATGGTGATGCAAATTGGCAGGATTTAGCCCGAGAGATTGCTGATCCAATCCGTGCGGCCCCTGCCGCTTCAGCGCAGTCAGCCGAAGCTGTTGCCAATGCACATCAGGCATTTGCCGATTTGTCACCGGAAGACCAATTGCGGTTGGAAAAAATCAATATACTGCTGGACGAAGAAGTCAGACCTTATCTACAACACGATGGAGGGGACTTGCATATACTGGGACTTGAGGGGAACATTCTTCGCATTCACTATCAAGGGGCCTGCGGCACTTGTCCCAGTTCAATTTCAGGCACACTCAGAGGTATTGAAAATATGCTGAAAACCATCGAGCCCGACATCCAAGTAATCGCGAGTTAACAGTCAAAAAAAAAGGTGGCTGCGCCACCTATTTTTTTGATTCAGCTGATTTTAATATCAGACACGTTTCTTAAACTCATGATTGTGCGGGTCAATCTCAATTTTGTCGCCAATTCCAACAAAAGCCGCTACCTGAATTTCAAAACCGGTTCCTGCCAATCGTGCTGGCTTCATGATTTTCCCTGTCGTATCACCGCGAACTGCAGGTTCGGTATATTCGACTTCGCGCACAATCGTAGATGGTAATTCAACCGAAATGGCTTTACCGTCATAGAAAGTCACCTGACAAACATCTTCCATACCGTCGATCAGATAGTGTAATACATCGGACATATTTTCCGCTTCCACTTCGATCTGATTATAGTCCGCATCCATAAAAACGTAGAGCGGATCGGCAAAATAGCTGTACGTGCAGTCTTTCCTATCCAATACTACCAGATCAAATTTCTCATCCGCTTTATAAACCGTTTCAGTAGTTGTTGCGGAAAACAAATTTTTTAGTTTCATCTTAACCACAGATGCGTTACGGCCAGATTTGGTAAATTCCGCCCGCTGTACGACCATGGGATCATTACCAATCAAAATGACATTACCTGAGCGTAGTTCCATTGCGGTCTTCATATTTCAAGTTCCAAAATAATAACGTTATAAACAAAATTGATGCGATACTCAATCAATCGACTTAAGTAATAAAGGTTGCGGATTATAGCTGATTTTCAACAAATTGCACCAGGTTAGTTACCAAATCCTGTTGCATCATCAGCTGATTAGCCCAGCTTTCATTATGCTGCATCAATGACTCGCGAAATGCCAAGAAGTTCACCCAGGCTTCAACACTAAATGCCTTTTGTCCGTTCCAACAACTCCACATTTCCCTTACCGTGGCGGCCAACGGAATTGTCATATTCTCCGTATAGCGCTCAAGGAACGCATCCAATTTTTTAAAATGGGCTTGCTCCTGCTGTGGGTAAATATTCCAGACAAATAATTTTGCTGCCCATTGTGCGCGCACAAATGAATCTTCACCTCGTACAAAATTGATATCGCAACACCATAACAAACGATCATAATCGGTCTGCTCCAGAAACGGAATAATCCGAACGCATAACTGCTTATGTACTAGCAATGACGCACTTAAGCCATATAAATCTTCAAGAATAGTCAAAACACGGCGAGCCACAGTTCCTTCTGGTACGATTAACAAAATTGGCTCTGCGGATTCTGCTAATGCATGCAGCCATTGCTCTACAGGCGCATCCGCATAACAAAACAGTGAAACCCATAAACAATCAGGCTTCTTATCATCTAAACCGATTCGCTTTATAAAGCTTTGTTGAAGCGTATCATCAAATTCGTTTCTTAGTTTCATCAATGCCTGTTCACGTAATAATCCTCCAGTACCATTCACAAAGCCCGGGAAAAAAAAGAATTTGGTAAGGGGAAGCCGTGGATGCGGTGAAGGTAATAAATGATATTCGACAACCCATTGTTCAGCACTCAGATACTCCAAATTGATCCACAGAGGGGGTTGTTTATGCTGGAGCATCGCCGAGATATAAACATCCGGCAAATCACACGCAAATGCTTCGATCACTACATCTGCACAAATAATCCCCATTTGTATTTGTTGCCAACTGCATATTTCCACACCTTGAGCTTTTTGAATCAAGCGCTTGCAATCCAGTCCCGGTGTAAAGGAACTTAGAGTATCCAGATCATCAATCCAGAGCCGCACTTCCTGATCAAAATCACCCGCTAATTGCCTGGCAAGCCGCCAGCAAACCCCAGCATCGCCAAAGTTGTCGATAACTTTGCAAAAAATATCCCAGCGATAGCGCATACATTATTATGGGAGTAAAAAGATCTTCGGCCTTGTGTGTTGTTGTTAACTCTCAGTTAATAGTGTCGCCCAATTCTACTAAGCTCTTCAATGGGAATCTTTTTTCAGGATGATGCTTTTCTGGCGTTCAAACTCATGTTCCGTGAGTGCACCCTTCTCTTTCAATTGATGCAAACGTTCCAGCGCCGCTAACGGATCTTGACTCTGCGAATCCGTTGCGGCACTGGCCATTTCTGTTTCAACAGAATTTTCCGCAGGTGACTTTACCACTCCGAAGAAATTAAGTAGTTTGGTTAGCAACCGTTTTATTAAGTACCAGAGTTTCGGTAGTAACCAAATGGCAATAACGAGAAAAACAACCATTAACGCAAGAAAAACCGCCGGGTAATTTAAGGCGGTCCATAATCCCGAGAGTACCAGCAGATCCCCGGAAATGGAAGCTGACCAATTTGTAATGGGTTCCGGCGAAGTATTAATCAGCAACCGGGTGCCCGTCTTGGTTGCATGGGTGGTCGCAGCCAAACTGCCCCCCAGGATGCCTGCAGCTATTTCAAGCGCGGGCGTGACATCCCCTACTGCGCTTGCCGCCAGCATTGCACCGGCAGGAATTCGAATAAATGTTTGAATGGAATCCCATACGGAATCCACCCCTGGTATCTTATCCATGAAAAATTCAATGAAATACATAACCCCAGCCGCCATAATTACCAGCGGATCTTCCAGGGCCGACAGTTCAGCAGGCAAATCGATATGCCCGGTCGACCCTCCTAATCCCAGCACTAATAAAACGGCATACAAATTGATGCCGCTTGCCCACGATGCACCCATCGTTAAAGCAATTGTCGCCAGCAGCGCTTCATAATTTTCCATGCTTCAATCCACTTGATCTAGAAAACGCATCATTGATATCACAACCGTTGGGTTCATTGAGCCATTGTTAGCGAATTAATCAGCGAATTCCTAACTACCACGAATCAAAAGGATCGGAATATGTGATGTCCGCGCCAGTCCCTCCGCAACACTGCCAAGCAAAATACGGCTAAAGCCAGTTCGGCCATGTGTTCCCGTAATAATCAAATCCGCCGATTGGTTCTTGGCTTCATTGATAATAACGTCTACAACTCTCTGTCCCTGCGCAATCAATAGCTTGGTTTCATGTTCAATTCCGGTTTGACGTATTTTGTTGTGTGCACGCGCAAGAATTTTTTCCCCGTTAGCGCGAAGCGCATGCACCAGTTCGGCATAATTAATGTAATCATCATTTTCAGAAAACAATACATCTTCAATGACATGCAAAACCGTGATATGCGCCTTTTGTTGTTGCGCAAATTTAATTGCCTCATCCAGCGCGTACTCAGAAGTCGTACTGCCGTCTATCGGTACTAGAATTCGCTGATACATGGTGCCCTCCCCCAAGAATATTTCCGGCAATAATTCTGCCGCTGCTATAGAATCTCCCTATTTTTTCATGATTGTTGAACACAAAGTAACAATCGAAACAGTCTATTTACCGCGGTTCATTATCTAATTTAATTTTTGATATGGTTATATCCAGGTAAAATGTCAAGAAACCATCAATTTCTTAGCCGGGATGCCACTTGATTTCTCAAAGTATAAAAGATTAAATAGCCATTCATTGCAATTTTTCAGTTCGTTCGGTTCATATTAATAAAAAATTTGCGCTGACTGTCATCCAAACTATTACAAATTTTTACATGTTTCAAAATTCACAATGCAGTTTTTTTCGGAATAAAGGAACACTATGATAAGAATTTTGTTACAAGCAGAATTATCCGATACTTTAAAGGCCGATCAAGGACGAATACGAAAACAGCTCTTAGCACTCTTCATACTATTCAATCTCATCAGTTGCGCAACTCAAGAACCCATTCCCGCGCCGATCATCGAACAAGCGCCTGTCATTCCTTCTCAAGATGAAAAGCTACGCCAGGAAATTGCACAACTCAAAAAACTATTAGCAGAAAAAGACGCATTGATTAAGAATCAGCAAATTCAGCAGCAGAATCAGGCACGAGTGCTACAGGAAGTTAATAAGGAAGCTACGCGTGCGCAAGTAAAATTACATCGGTTAGCCACAAAACCAAGCACGGCCTCCGCAATTGCCGAAACCGAAGTAGCACTGGCGCATTTGAAACAAGTTAAAATCCCTGCTGCGAATCAAATTTTATTGACCCAAGCGCAGCAATTGACTGAAACAGCCTCGGCACTTTACTTAAGCGATCAATATGCGTCCGCAATGAATTATGTTGCTCAAGCAAAGCATCTAATCGAATTGATTACAAATCCGAATCGCAAAAAAGAATCCAATGGTCATAGTTTGTTACTTGAATTCCATACACCTATCAAATTGCATACTAAAGCCAACGTGAATTTACGCAATGCGCCTAACACACAATCTAAAATCATCAGTACGTTAAAAAATTCTACTGAGGTCACAGCCAATGCAAGTCAGGGTTCCTGGTTACGTGTGCAAGTCAATCAAACCCAAGGTTGGATCCTGAATACAGGGCTTGAAGCGGGGAAAAATTAATGACAGCGACCGTTAAAGGTCACTGATAAACGTTTTCGAAGAAAAATGATACAAGGCAAACACAGGAAAATGAACATTTTAAAGCTGTTTAAATCGACCTAGCGCCAACGCAGAAAGTTTCAATAAGCCTTTTAAGACACAACAGCATCCGGTTTGTTAGAAGATAAGCAATAAACTTGATCCCTGCCGGCACGTTTTGCTTCATACAACGCACTGTCGACCCGGGATAGCAAGATCGTTAACGAAATATCATTGGGCTCACTTTGGATCACGCCGATGCTCAAAGTTACATGCAGATCCTGATTGATAGAGTCACAATGGATATTTGCCACTTGACTCCTAATCCGCTCTGCAGTTTTCTCTGCTTCATCAACAGTTGTCTCGGCCAGAATAATAATGAATTCGTCCCCGCCAAATCGTGCAGCAAAATCCACATTCCGGATCGATTGTGAAATTCTTTTCGCAACTGCCGCTAAAATTTCATCACCCACTACATGACCCAGGCTATCGTTTAAAGTTTTAAAATAATCAACATCGATCATCAGTACGGCAAAAGGCCGCTTGTTTCTCACGAAGCGGGCCAATTGATCACTGATAATGGCGTTGAGTTTATTGCGATTGTAAAGCCCAGTGAGATTATCAGTCACAGAAAGCGTCTCAAGGAGCTGGTTCTTTTGTTGCATTGCGATCGCTGCTGCATGAATTTCAGCTTGATTCTGGCGCAATTTGTCGGCCATTTGGTTAAACCGATGCGTTAATTGACCAATTTCATCCCGTTGGCCATTTACCAAATTAACATCCAAATCACCTCTGACAATTTTCTCGGTTGCATCAATTAATCGTTGCAGCGGTTTCACGATGGCATGGCTTAGACGGAAAGCGATCGCGGTAACAATCAATATAATGATACTAACCAAACCAATGAACATATTCCGTTGCTGCTCCCATGCGGAATAAATAAGTTGGTAGTCTCGGTTTGCAATGACGGTAATGGGCATTTTTTCCGATAAATAGGCCAAACCGGCAACTTTCTTTTGCTGCGGTCCAATAAAAACATCATATTCACCAGGATTGCTGCGCAAGCGGGATAACACATCCGGTTCGGATGAAAGCGGCGGATTTAAGAGTGTAGTGTCACTCGCAAGCATTACATGTCCTTCTTTATCCAGCAACAACACATCGCCCGGGGGAGGTCTGATCTTAGCTTTTAAAAGCGGCTGCAAGCTTTGCATATCGAACGTCACGATCAGCGCACCCAGAATATAATCGTCAATGGACAATATCGGCACTGCAATGCTTACGATCGCTGTGCCATAGCGCTCACTCCACTGCGGAGAAACCACGACATCGCCTTGAATAGATGCATTTTCTGGCCAGTTCTGAGCCAACGATACTGGAAATGGTTCGTCCACGTTACTAGCAATAATTTCGCCTTCCACACCGACAATCGTTAACTCCAGCACAGTTTCCAATCGCTTATGCACCGATTTCAGATAAAGTTCCGTCGACTTCGCCTGATTGATGGATTTGCTCTTAGGTAACTGATTTTCCAGCGATAAGCCTTCAATAAGAATCTTCGATGTCGAAATGGATGCTGCCAGGTCTCTGACTGAAAGAATCTGCTCTTTAATCCACAAATCCAATTCCCGGCTCGCGCGATTAGCCATCGTGCGCAGCTCACGTGTCAAATTCTCCGCGATCATCTCTTCATTCCGGTAAAACGAAGAAATGCCTAATCCCAGAGACGGAATCAGAGTCGCCAAAATAGAAAAAACAATGATTTTGCTTTTAATGCTTTTCAAAATAATTTCCGGCTAGATCGGCATGACTAGGCTAATCGAAGCGCAACCGGGCGCCGGTCTGGATAATTACTCATTTGATAGCCTTGCCACAAACGCCCTGCAATAAAGTTTGCGACCGCATTAGCATGTTGCTCCAGTTGCGGATTTCCGAGCTCATTGGTCGTCTGATGAAAAAGCTGAACCCAGCGTTCAAATAACTCGGCTGATAGTTCTGGCAAGGCGATATGTTTCGGCATCGGAGCACCTCGAAACCGGCTGGTACCCCGAAGTTGGGCTGACCAGAAATTAATCATTTGTACAAAATGGGCATCCCAGTCGATTACATGCGCCTCAAAAATGGGTCCTAAACCGGGGTCTTTCCTGGCCTTCGCGTAAAACGTATGCACCAACTGAGCAATTTCTTCTTCGCTATAAAGATCTGGATCGGGTATAGGAAAAGGTGATGATTGATTCATAATTTTTTAGAATTCTCACAAAAAACAATACAGGTTATCAAAGAGTTTATTAATATAGCTTAAAGCCTACGTGCTTGCACCTATACTACACACATTCAATATTGAAAATCTATTGATAGAAAAACTAAGTTTATCGCCGCTAAGTGAGATTGTCCAATCGCTTAAACAGTTCACGCATCAAAGTTTTGGTGCTTACCAAAGGTTTTCTTTTCCAACGTAAGTAAAAAGGTTTATATGAAAAACTTATATGGCAAATCATTACTCGCCGATCCGGGATTGACGAAATCAACCGCATTCTCGCGCGAAGAACGTGAGCGCTACGGCTTAAGAGGTTTATTACCCTATGAAGTTTCCAGCATTGAGAAACAAACCACTCGCGTTTTAGACAGTTTGCGCCGAAAAACCAGCGCCATTGAAAAATATATCTTTTTGAATGGGTTGCTTGAGAGCAATCAAAGGCTCTTTTACCGGACACTGATCGATCACATTGAAGAAATATTGCCCCTGGTTTACACCCCGACTGTTGGTGAGGCATGCAAGGAATTCGCGCATATATTCAGAAAGCCTCAAGGATTCTATATCACACCGGACGATCGCGGAGACATAGCAACCATTCTAAATAATTGGCCTGAAAAGGACATTAGAGTCATCGTGGTAACGGATGGAGAGCGGATTCTGGGTTTGGGAGATCTGGGTGCCAATGGCATGGGAATTCCCATTGGAAAAGTTGCTTTATATGTAGCTTGTGCCGGAATACATCCGGCACAGTGCATGCCGGTCATGCTGGATGTCGGCACCAACAACGTCGCTTTGCGTGAAGATCCGCTCTATCTCGGTTACCCTTTTCCCCGCATCGACGGAGACAGCTACCGTTCCATTGTTGATGAATTCATCAATTCAGTTCAAATACGCTACCCGGATGCGCTCATCCAGTTTGAGGATTTCCTGACACCTCATGCATTTGAATTCTTAGAACGCTACCGCCATCGAATCCGTTGCTTTAATGACGACATCCAAGGAACAGCGGCTGTAACGTTAGCGGGAATCTATTCGTCATGCCGTATCACCGGAAAAAAATTTTCCGATCTTAATATTATGTTTCTAGGAACCGGTTCTGCTGCGGGCGGAACAGCTGAATTAGTGGTTGATGCGCTCTGCGCGGATGGATTGAGTCGTCCTCAAGCCCAACAGCGGTTATGGTTCATTGACCGAGCGGGTCTCGTGACCGCAGCCAGTGCAAATGTTAAACCGCGTATTCAGCCCTATGCTCATCGGCATGATGCATTGAGCTTTGCCGATGCCATCAGCGCGAT
Source organism: Nitrosomonas limosa (assembly GCF_054188085.1). Classification (NCBI taxonomy): domain Bacteria; kingdom Pseudomonadati; phylum Pseudomonadota; class Betaproteobacteria; order Nitrosomonadales; family Nitrosomonadaceae; genus Nitrosomonas; species Nitrosomonas limosa. The sequence continues at coordinate 714,761 of NZ_CM135180.1, forward strand.
CAAACCTGATGTCTTGATTGGCGCCACCGGAGTCGCTGGGACATTTACTGAAACCATCATACGACGGATGGCAGCCGTCAATGAGCGGCCAGTGATTATTGCATTGTCAAACCCGACATCACACACCGAGTGTTCTGCCGAGCAAGCCTATGAGTGGAGTGACGGGCGGGCAATATTTGCCAGTGGCAGCCCATTTAACGCCGTGCAGTACGGCACTCAGCGTTATAAGCCAGCTCAGGGTAATAACGCTTATATTTTCCCCGGTGTTGGATTGGGCGTTTACGCTAGCTCCGCACGCTTGGTGACTCAAAGCATGTTCTTAGCCGCTGCCAGAGAATTGGCGCGTATCGTTACCGATCAGGAATTGCGCGACGGCGCAGTATACCCCAACCTTACGCGCGTGCGGGAAGTGTCCCATGCCATTGCTCTCGCTGTAAGCCGGGTAGCCATTGAAGAAGGATTAGCCGATGCTAGCTTACCTCAGGATTTAAGCAGTTATATTAAATCGCTGATGTATGAACCGAATTACTAGAGAAGATCCTGGAAAGATTACAAATTATCCACAGATGGGATTAAGTTTCGACAACGCATGATTTGCCGCAATGTGTTAGTGCTGCTGGAATAAGTTCGTCACACCATCCAATCCTACATAATTAATTGAATAGGTTGCATGATTTTGAACGATCGGCTTCGCGTGATAAGCAATACTGACACCGGATTCGGACATCATATCCAAATCGTTGGCGCCATCGCCGATGGTGATCACTTGCTCGCGCTTTAACCCCAATGCTTCGCACACCTGCCTGAGAACTTGCGCTTTGCCTTGCCTTCCGATGATTTCCCCTTGCACTTTACCAGTCAATTGATGGTCTTTAATATCAAGCACATTAGCAGCGGCAAAATCCAGTCCCAGCTTTGCTTTAATGCGTTCCGTAAAGAACGTGAATCCCCCGGAGATCACCATCGTTTTTAATCCGGCAAGTTTGGCCTTTTGCAACATGATTTCGGCACCAGGACTAAGTTTTACACGCTCGTCGTACACTCGCTGCAGCGCATCTTGATGTAGGCCCTGCAACAATGCGGTGCGCCGCACCAAGCTTTCTTCAAAATCAATTTTACCTTGCATGGATTGCTGCGTGATTTCCGCAACTTGAGCTTTGATGTTCAACATACCGGCAATTTCGTCAATGGATTCGATCGCTAATAATGTCGAATCCATATCCATCGCAATCAACTTAAAATCCGACAGCTTTAGATCCGGATTTACAAATGCAAAATCCAATTCTGCGGCTGCGCAATGTGCAGAAACATCCTCAGAGTCACTGGCTCTCGTCAAACGAAAAGCCTGCCCGGTTATCCGTTCAATGCCATCCGCCTGTGATAACTTTGCCAATGCACGCAAATCACTGTTATTAATCTCCAAACCCTGAATAATCAGATTCATTATCACTAAAATTACGATATCAATGAAACGGCAATTATAAGACTTCTCACACGCACCATTCGACTATTTGATTCCGGCCCGCATTCTTGGCGGCATAGAGCGCGGAATCGGCTGCTTTGATCATGTCTTTGGGTTCAAAAAAATTAACGTCACCCTCGCGATAGGCTGCCACGCCGATTGATGCGGTAACACGAATTGTGGTTGCACCATCGAATTTATAGGCTATAGAAGCAATTGCATCCTTTAATCGTGAAATCAAATTTCGAGCGGCAATCAGTGAAGTTCCCGGGAGAATTAATGCGAATTCTTCCCCGCCGTAACGGCTCAGCGTATCATCTTGCCGGATCTGATCGAAAATTGTTTTGACTACAGCCGCCAGTATGGAATCTCCGGCAATATGGCCATAAGTATCGTTGACATTCTTGAAATGATCGAGATCGATAATGGCGATAGTTAATGGCAAATGATATTGCGTCGCCAGATAAAATTCCCGTTGCAATGTTTCATCGAAATAAGTTCGATTATAAGCCCCTGTTAGCCCATCACGCTGCGATTTGTCTTCCAGATCTTTCATCCGGGACAGACTATATATCAGCAATAATTCCTTGGCTTCAGCCAAAATTCCGGTGACTTGCGATGGATGATGGATCTTCAGTTCAAACAATTCTTCCACTGCGCTTAAGCCAACTTCCATGATTTTAATGACTTCGATCAATGCATTGGCGTCAAAACCAAGCCAATTCTGCGCCACCTCGTTCAACGCGGTCATTTTCTCCGCTTCTTGCGGATAAATAAAATAATCGGCCAAATACCGGGAAACGGCCAGACACGATTGTAAAGTGGGACCCAGATGCTTGGGCTCCGGCTGGCCATGACTGTTAATGCACGATAATGCAATATAATCCGGTATATGCCACTTCTTTAGCAAGGCATAACCCAGCTCATCGTGGCCGCAACCGAACGTTTCACGTTCGGATTTCAGCAACGTATCGTGATCGGTCGTTGCGATAAAAATTTTTTCATACGCTTCCGGCATTAAAGCCCAAAAAGCAATGATTCCGATTTCTTGAATCAAACCTGCTAAAAACAAGTCGTCCAAATAGCTCAACCCAAGCTTTTCACCCAGCGCTCTGCAAGCAAGCGCGGAGGCGATCGACCGGCGCCAAAACACATAACCATCGAACACGCTGTTTTGCGGAGACAGCGATGCTTTCATTAATGAATGCGACAGTGAAAAAGATAAAGCAATGACAAGAACAGTATGCGTACCAAGAATACTAACCGCTTGACGGATATTGGTCGCGATCCGCCGGGATTTATATAAAGGCGTATTTGCAGCCCGCAGTAATTTTGCAGACAACACCGGATCCATAGAAATATATTGACAAATAGTCCCTATATCCGCATTCGGGTCGTTTGCCAATTCGATTATCTTTACAGCAACCGCGGGTAAAGTCGGTAACGTCTCGCAAACATTTAATCGACTTCTCAGTGAATCATCAATCACTTATTATCCTTATTCTCATGTAACATCTATATATTACCGAATAATATACTGATTAATTTCCGATAATATTAAGATAACATATTAACTTGAATGTGTAGGCGGTATTTATGGATTAACGCTGGTTTTGATACCGATATATCGGATTTCACGATCATCATCCACTTTCTCAAGCAAACTGCTACTATTCGGTATTATTTTTTCTTTCATTTTTTTGACAGAGCCTGCTATTTATAAAAGCAAGTCATGGAATATTTCGTATCTAATGAATCTCATGAAATAAAGGAGCTGGATGTGGATTTCACAATTAAAGTAGGAACACCGGACAAACAACGTGGCGCCTGTGTGGTTGCCGGCATTTTTGAATCCAGAAAAATGTCGGAAACGGCAAAAATTCTTGACAAAATCACTCAAGGCTATCTCAAAAGTATCCTTGCTTCGGGAGACATGGAAGGAAAGGCGAATACCTCATTGCTGTTGCATAATGTACCCAATACACAATTCAAAAGAATCCTGCTGATCGGTCTGGGGAAGGAACAGGAATTTAAGGAAAAAACGTTCTTGACGGCGATCAGTTCGATTTTGAGTGTGCTCCAAAAAACCGCAGTAACCGACGTTACACTATCCTTATCCGATTTTCCGCTCAAACAAAAAAATCATGATTGGAAAGTTACACAAACCGCCATCGCGGTATCGAGTAGCCTGTACCGCTTCGATCAACTCAAAAGCAAACCTGAGAATGATGGCGGTCAGTTACGAAAGATTGTTCTATGCATTGACGATCGTGCCGCGCTAGCAAGCTGCGAAAGTGCTTTGCAGCAAGGCCTGGCAATTGCGCATGGCATGAGTTTAACGAAAGATTTGGGAAATCTAGCACCCAATATTTGCACGCCGACCTATCTTGCCAAGCAAGCCAAAGATTTGGCAAAAGCACATAAGCTTAAAGCGACCGTGCTTGACGAAAAAGATATGGAAAAGCTTGGCATGGGTTCCTTGCTGGCCGTGGCCCGCGGCAGTGAGCAACCAGCCAAGCTAATTGTGCTGGAATATCAAGGATTAACGAAGAAAGACAACCCGGTAGTCTTAGTTGGTAAAGGCGTTACTTTTGATACCGGGGGGATTTCACTGAAGCCAGCTGCCGAAATGGATGAGATGAAATTTGACATGAGCGGCGCTGCCAGTGTGTTAGGAACTATGTTGGCGACGGCCGAGTTGAAATTGCCCATTAACTTGATTGGAATCATCCCGGCAACTGAAAATATGCCCAGTGGCAAAGCCACCAAACCCGGCGATGTTGTCACCAGCATGTCCGGACAAACCATTGAAATCCTGAACACTGACGCGGAAGGCCGGTTGATTCTGTGCGATGCGTTAACCTATGCCGAGCGTTACAATCCGAAACTGGTTATCGATATTGCAACCTTGACAGGCGCATGCGTGATTGCGCTCGGAAATTTTACAACCGGATTATTGAGCAATGATGAGCAGCTCGCGCAAGAAATACTCGCGGCCGGTGAACAAGCGGCTGATAAAGCATGGCAACTGCCGCTCGGGGATGATTATCAAGAACTGTTGAAAAGTAACTTCGCCGATATCGCCAATATCGGCGGAAGAGCCGCAGGCACTATTACCGCAGCCTGCTTTCTTTCCCGTTTCACCCAGAAATATCGTTGGGCCCACCTGGATATCGCCGGGACAGCCTGGAAATCAGGGAAAGATAAAGGATCCACCGGCCGGCCTGTCCCATTATTGATGCAATTCCTGATCAATCAGGCGAAAACAGTTAGCTGAGCCCGCTGCCAGATGTTCACCGATTCAATGAGGAATTTGATAACAATGTCTGTCATTGGGGTTTTCACCGCAGACTGGCGGCGGAATGCAGCACAGTCAGTGAAATAGGATGGAAAGGAATGTGGCGCAAATTTTTTTCTATTCCGGAGCTGGCGATAAGCTCATCACTGCTTGCCGCTTGTGTGCCAAAGCAGTTCAACAACAAATGAAAGTCCTCGTCTATGCGTTGGACGAATCGTTAATTGAACAATTTGATGAATTGCTTTGGACGTTCTCTTCCATTAGCTTTATTCCGCATTGCAACCTGCGCGATGAGCCGGATTTGGTGGATGTGACACCGGTAATTCTATGCAACCGCATCCCTGCTGATGCGCATTTCGATGTATTACTCAATCTGGATCGGCAGCATCCGCCTGCGATCGGTGAATTTAAACGGATTATCGAGATTGTGGATAATGCTCCGGACGAAAAAGCGGATGCCCGCGTCCGATACCGTTTTTATAAAGAAGCCGGCTATCAAATACAACATTTTCAGCTTAATGAATAGGCCGGCAACCTATGAATGAAAATAATTCTTCTACAGACCTCGATGATTCTGAAATACTGGAGAAATTTCGTAAACTGCTGAGTAAATATCAGCATCAAGGAAAAATAATTTCAACCAGCGATTTTTCACCTGCGGCCCCGCCACTTCCACCCGGCAATCCTCCAAAGACTGATAAATCCAATGAAATCCCACTATTGACTGATGTCGTGATACTGCATCCAACCGTCATTCATCCGCAACCCGCCCGATTGACACCGATCCGCCAAATACTGGATTCGGCATTGACAGAATGCCTGATCGAAATGAATGCCACGGATCGTAAAGCACTCGCAAACGCACTGGAAATCCGCTTGGCCCGTCTTCTAAAATAATCCCGGTTGTTTTGCTGCGGTTATATTTCTGACTAATAACCGGTTATCCGGCATAACGGCGTATCGGACTTGTTATGCGGGTCAAATGCCTTCCGCTATAATGGCTGTTTTTGCATCTTCCAACTAAAACATAAACTCCATGGAACTCGATAAAAGTTTTGATCCTAAAACGATTGAAAGCCGTTGGTATTCCGTCTGGGAATCAAATGGATATTTCAAGCCTGCAATCTCCAGCGAACAGCCTGCTTATTGCATCATGTTGCCGCCACCCAACGTCACAGGCACGTTGCATATGGGGCACGCGTTTCAACACACCCTGATGGATGCTTTGACGCGATATCACCGCATGCTTGGCGACGATACCTTATGGCAACCGGGTACCGACCATGCCGGCATTGCAACCCAGATCGTGGTTGAACGGCAGTTGGATCAGCAGCAATTGAATCGCAGGGAAATGGGCCGCGAAGCCTTTTTACAGCGTGTTTGGCAATGGAAAGAAGAATCCGGCTCCACCATCACCCGACAAATGCGGCGATTGGGTTCCTCTTGCGACTGGACACGCGAGCGCTTTACCATGGATGCGGAATTATCACGGGCAGTTACCGAAGTGTTTGTCCGGCTCTATCGAGAAGGATTAATCTATCGTGGTAAACGGCTGGTAAATTGGGATCCCGTGCTGCAAACTGCGGTTTCCGATCTGGAAGTAGTTTCCACTGAAGAAAATGGTTCCTTATGGCACATCCGCTATCCACTCGAGCCAGCGAATGGTATTTCCGAACAAGAAGCCTTGATCGTTGCCACGACACGCCCGGAAACCATGCTGGGTGACGCAGCGGTCGCTGTTCATCCGGAAGATCCACGTTATCAGCATCTGATCGGACGGCATGTCCGATTGCCATTATGCGAGCGCACAATCCCCATTATTGCGGATACTTATGTCGATCGGGAATTTGGAACCGGGTGCGTCAAAATCACGCCTGCTCACGATTTTAATGATTACCAAGTAGGCCAGCGGCATCAGTTGATTGCCATCAATATCTTCACTTTGGATGGCAAAATCAACGATCTAGCGCCATTGAATTATCAAGGCATGGATCGTTTTGAAGCTCGGAAAAAGATCGTTTCAGACCTCGAAAACCAAGGGTTCCTGGTCGAAACAAAACCGCACAAATTGATGGCTCCGCGCGGCGATCGCACCAATACCATCATCGAACCAATGCTAACCGATCAATGGTATGTTGCCATGGAAGGACTCGCCAAGCGTGGGTTGCAAGTTGTTGCCGATGGCGAGATTACTTTTACGCCGGACAACTGGACTCATGTTTATAACCAATGGTTGGAGAACATTCAGGATTGGTGTATCTCCCGGCAATTGTGGTGGGGGCATCGCATTCCGGCTTGGTATGACGAGGATGGAAATGTCACGGTTGCGCATGACCTGGCTGAAGCGCAGCAACTATCAGGCAAAACCGATCTTATCCAAGATGAAGATGTGCTCGATACCTGGTTCTCCTCGGCGCTTTGGCCATTCTCCACACTCGGCTGGCCGAATGACACCGCAGAACTCAAAACTTTTCTGCCAACTTCGGTGCTCATCACCGGTTTTGACATCATTTTCTTCTGGGTTGCGCGCATGGTGATGATGTCGTTACATTTCACCGGCAAAGTACCATTCAAGGAAGTTTATATTACCGGACTGATCCGCGATTCCGAGGGGCAAAAGATGAGCAAATCCAAAGGCAATGTGCTCGATCCGCTGGATCTGATCGACGGCATTGCCTTGCCCGATCTGATTGCGAAGCGCACCACCGGATTGATGAATCCCAAGCAAGCCGATGCGATTGAAAAAACCACCCGCAAGCATTTCCCTGAGGGCATCCCTGCCTTTGGAACCGATGCCTTGCGCTTTACCTTTGCCAGCCTGGCGTCACATGGCCGCGATATTAAATTCGATATGCAGCGCTGCGAAGGCTACCGCAACTTCTGTAACAAACTGTGGAATGCAACACGCTATGTGCTGATGAATTGCGAGAGCAAAGATACCGGTATAGACGAATCCGTGCCACTGACTTACTCCGCTGCCGATCTGTGGATCATCAGCCGTTTACAGCAAGCGGAACTGGCGGTTGCCCAGGCATTCGGCAATTACCGCTTTGATTTGGCTGCGCGGGAAGTCTACGAATTGGTCTGGGATGAATATTGTGACTGGTACGTGGAACTGGCGAAAATACAGCTCGGCTCCGATCAGGATGCGATCCAACGGGCAACGCGCCGGACTTTGGTACGCGTGCTGGAAGCAATGCTGCGGCTTGCTCACCCGATCATTCCATTCATTACCGAGGAATTGTGGCAAAAAGTAGCGCCTTTGGCTGGAAAATCGGGTGCCAGCATCATGTGCCAGCCATACCCAGTTGCGAATCAGAGCAAGATTGATCAGCAAGCGACTGAAAATATCTTGCTGCTCAAAGAATTAGTCAATGCCTGTCGAACCTTGCGCGGTGAAATGAATATTTCTCCCGCGCTCAAAGTTCCGTTGCTCGCGGCCGGTAATGTATCTTTATTGGAAAAGTACAAACCTTACCTATTATCGCTTGCGAAGCTATCCGCGGTCGATATTCAGCTGAATGAGTTACCCGATGCCGATGCACCGGTTGCAATCGTCCGTAACTTTAAATTGATGCTGAAAATCGAGATCGATGTTGCTGCGGAACGGGAACGTTTAGGTAAAGAAATCAGCCGTATAGAAGCAGAGATTGCGAAAGCTGATGGCAAACTCTCAAATCCCAGTTTTGTTGAACGCGCCCCGTCGCAAGTCGTCGAACAGGAGCAAACACGTTTGGCGGGGTTTAAAGCAAAGCTTGAGACTCTTAAAGAACAATTACGTAAATTGAACGGATAAGTTCTGTCCGCAGGTTTTGCCAACCCCAATCAATCAATTACATTCGCAAACCATTTATTTAACAAAAAAATCGACAACCTGCACCCACCGATACCAACCAGTGGGTGCAATACAAATGTCATTGGGTGGATTGCGCCATCTGGATTACCGGCTGTGCGCCCGATTCCGATAACAATACCGTCATCATATTGGTTACCAACACCGCACGCTGATCCGGCGTTAGTGACACAATCTGCTGATCCTCCAATCTTTTTAACGCCACCTCGACCATTCCGACCGCACCATCCACTAGCTTTTGGCGTGCCATTACAACCGCTTCCGCTTGTTGACGCCGCAGCATCGCATTAGCGATTTCTGGCGCATAAGCAAGATGTGCGATTTTAGCTTCCTCGATCACAATACCCGCCACATCCACATGCTGCTGAATCGATTCACGTAACACCGCCGCAATTGCTTCCAGATCGGTCCGCAAGCTCTTACGTTGCCCCCCTTCGGCATCGTCATAGGCATGACTGCTGGCCACTTGACGAACAGCGGATTCACTCTGAATTTGCAAATAATTCATTGCACTTTCCACATCAAAAACCGCCCGAGCGGTATCTTGAATTCGCCAAGCAATGACCGCAGCAATTTCGATAGGACTGCCGCGTTCATCATTGACTTTTAGCACCGGAGTATTCCAGTTATTGATGCGTAGCGATACTTTTGTCCGGTTATAAAATGGATTAACCCAGAAGAAACCGCTGGTATTAACGGTGCCGACATATCTGCCAAAAAAGACCATTACCGCAGCCTGATTCGGTTCTAAGGTGAATAAACCTTTGCATAAAAACAAGGTGATGGTCAGTAGCACGCCACCAAAAATATTCTTGACCGGTATCCCCGGTGTCGCCACAAGAAAGATCCCCACTAGCATTGCAGCGATCAACAGCATCAGCATCAACCATCCGTTGGCGCCCGGAATAATTTGTTCATCGGTTCCAATTGCATTGCTGCCAGATCTATTATCCAAGTTAATTCCTCCTGTAAGAAAGCGCTGATTAATTGACTGCACGAGCGAATTGCTTCGTTGCACGGTACTCGCTCCCTCGCCTATCTTGTTGATATGTCTCGGTCGCTGTGTGCTGTGCGCCTCGTGCTTCATCTCGTTCGCCGAATTAATCAGATGGAATGGACACCGCCCTCCTGACAACGGCATCGCAATGTGCCACAGTTGGCTTTCAATCATCAACTCAAAATTGGAGGGCGGCATCCATGGATAAGATTAGCGTAGTTGGTTTGGATTTGGCAAAGAATGTTTTTCAGGTACATGCTGTTAATGCGCAAGGACGGGTGGTGGAGCGCAAGCAATTGAGGCGAAGCGAGGTACTGTCGTGGTTTGCAAAGATCGAACCTTGCCGGATTGGGCTGGAAGCCTGTGGCGGCATGCATTACTGGGCACGCAAGCTGAGCGAGCTGGGGCATACGGTGCGGCCGATGGCGGCAAGATTCATCAAACCCTATTTGAAGTCGAACAAATCGGATATGCTCGATGCGGAAGCCATTTGTGAAGCAGTGCAACGCCCGGGGATGCGCTTTGTTTCGGTTAAGTCGGCGCAGCAACAGGCGGTATTGCACTTGCATCATAGCCGGCGGTTATTGGTTGAACAGCGTACCGCGCTAATCAACCACATACGTGGAATGCTGCTGGAGTTTGGTATAGTGATTGCCGTAGGCCCCAGTGCGCTCAGGAAACGACTGCCGGAACTATTGGAAGATACTGGCGATGAGTTACCGCCGATGTGCCGGGATTTGGCTGCTGTGTTGCGGGATCAATTATCGGCACTCGATGAGCGGATTGCGCTACTGGAGCACAAGATTCAGCAATGGCACGTCAGCAATGAAGCGAGTCAACGCTTGGCCGGGATTCCTGGTGTGGGCGTCATAAGCGCTACCGCGATTGCTGCAGCGATAGGTGATGCAAGGGCATTTACCAATGAACGGCAATTTGCCGCTTGGCTAGGACTGGTGCCGCGCCAGGCATCGAGCGGCGGGCGGCAACGTCTGCTGGGAATCAGCAAACGAGGTGATCGTTATCTGCGCACTTTGATGATCCACGGTGCGCGTGCTGTAATCCGGCATTTACGTGCCGGCAACAAGCCGGTAAGCCGCCCGGCAATGCCTGGATTGCGCAATTGCTGGCGCGGTGTCATCCCAATGTCGCAGCAGTGGCGCTGGCTAATCACAATGCCCGGGTAGCTTGGGCATTGCTGGCTAAAAATGAAACCTATCGTGCTGGATACGCTGCTGAAGCATGATGATATGAGCGATTCATAAAAAACAGAAGCATCGTTAACAGGAGGATATTCATTCACGATTGCTTGCATTTAGTCGGCCCTGCAAAATTCACATGACCGTGGTGGTAGCTTTGTATACAAGAAAGCTTCGCCCATATATGGTTGTTTTGCGCGGAAGCGGTTGATCAACTGCAGCAAGGCAAAGGGCAACAAAATACCTTTTAGCCCCAAGCGGAGTACTGCCCTCATCAGCCAGCGCAGGTTGTATCCCGCCGCACACAACACAGCATGGAGCGCATCTCCCAACTTGCCCTGCAACCAGCAGCGGTCCATTCGGTGATCCGACTTTAAATGCCCAATCGCAGGTTCCACGGCCTGACGACGTTTGAGCCAGCGCCGCTGCGGCGTTGTGAGTGACTTGTACTTGCCACGATGGATGATGTTCACGTCCGGGTTGTCGGCATCCACGCCTCGAAATCCGAGATCGACAATGACCTGCTTCGGCGTTGATCCTGCGTTTTCGAGTAACGTCTGTGTCTGTGTGAGTTGCTTATGAAGGATATGGCCATCGTAGGGATTGCCGGGGAAGGTTTTTGCACCGACCATCAGGCCGTTCTTGTGCGTGATCGCAATGCTGGCTTTAACGCCGAACTCGTAAGGCTTGCGCGCCTTGCCCTTGCCGATACATTCGACTTCCGGGGCATGCAGTGCGTAGAGTTTGTTTTTGTCTTTCGGTTGCTGCTGGTGAATCCGCTGTACTCGCTCCAGCAGCGTGTTCAGATGTTGGAACGATGCGGAGCACTCCAGTTCTGCCGTCGCCAGTTTCCGATTGATCTCTCGCAGCACGATACCAAGGATCGTGCGTTGGCGTTTAACGGCTTTGCGCATGCGGCGAAATTGCTTGGCATGGGCATAACCACCGGCTTTGCGGCGCAATTCCTTGCCTTCCTTGGCGTAACTCTGCTTCAAGGTGATGCCGCTTCGTTTGGCCGCCTGTACGATTTTGCTGCGCGCAATTTCCAGCAAGCGACTATCCACCGGATGCGCAATCGCTTTTTCCTGTACTGTCGTATCGACGATGACACGTTCGAATTCAGCCGGTTTGACCACCTTCGCTCGCACAGCTGCGTCAATGGTTGCTTGCAGCAGCTTTTCGACACCGGACTCACCAATCGCGGTGCGAAAGCGGCCTATCTGAGTAGCATCACAGGGCAGCTTCGGTGTGTAGTACGCCTGCCCGCTGAAATACTGCCAGACCACATTCTCGGACCAGCGAATCACCAGTTCTTCATCACTCAGATTGAATGCGTGCTTCAGATACAGCAAGGAAGCCATCAACCGGATGGGCAAACGAGGCCGGCCCGCAGCACTCACTCCTGTGCCCGCAGTCGCTAACGTTGTACCGAAAATATCGCTGAACTCTACCATGCGGCCTTGACGATTCTTGCGCTCGAAAGCTGGTGCAAGGGCTGCTTCAATAGCGGGCCACGGTAGTCGATTTGCCAATACCGCCAAGGGATGGTGCAGATCGATCATCTGGTCGAGACGGGCACGAAAAAAATCATCAGTCGGCATTTAAATTTCCCCTAATTCCCACAGGTTTTGATGCCTATATTATAATTTCCCAGGGATTTCAGCGTTTGCTAATTCGCATGAATTCCAATATTTATAGGGTCTCCAAGTGTTTTGCAGGACTGACCATTTATGTGATGGAAAAACAGGTCGGACCGCGGCGGCCAAACCCGGGGAAGCTCTCGAAGCAAACAGACTTCGCCATTCAGATTGGGACCCGCCGGCGAATACACCATAGGGGCTCTGAGCTAAACGCTCTTATCAAAAGCCGAATGTAAGTGTGCAATCGAACCTTGTGTTTCTATACATCAGTGCTTGCAAAACGGGCGGTGTCCATGTAAGCGCTTCCGTAATGTACCGCGATTTTAGTTACGTAAAAGGTAGCGGCTAGAAAAAATACTGTCAAACCGAATAAGCAGCCGCAAAATCGCTTATTTCCTCGTTAGCCTATTGAAAAAAAGAATTATCATTCAGATATTCCGTTATTGAGTTCCTATTTCCTCTCATGCGAGATGTGAGGTATGCAACTAAAATCAGCAAGCTGATTGATAATCAAACAAGAATTCAGAACCCCATGATATTGTTCTACTTAAGATTTATAGACTAAACTCATTTTTCTAAAAAGAAATTCAAGAAATTGAACTATCGGTATGAAAATAAATATTTATAATAATAAGGTACGCGGTGAATTAACTGGCGATGATACAGCGCGACTGTCTCATAGATCTGTTTCTTCTTCTCGCCCTCCATTGTTCGTGCATTTCGATTATTGGCAGGCACTATCCGTCTTTCGTGATCGTTTCGAAGCACAAATAACAAAGCCGGTTTGAGTAAGCTAGGATATGTGCTATTGAGTTCGTAAATAACCACTTCCGTAATTCTATGTCGAGTAAATTATGATACGCTCAATTTTTTATGGTCTTTCAGTGATATTTTTCTCACTGACAATCTTAATAATCTACAAAGCTGTTAAAAATCCCGAGAATCATTCTTCGTCCATCAGTTTGCCAGCGGAAATCGCTCTGACGCCGGGACCTGCCTATTCACCGCCAGCTGCGCCAACGCCGTCTCCACCACTCCCAAATTTTACGGATCATGAAACACCTTTTCAGGATCATCGTTCACCCTCACCGGTTGAAGAAACCAGAATCACGATTGCTCAACAGGAAGCTCAATCCAACGTTCTGGAACACATGCCGCAAGATGTAATCAACAGCAAGGCAGAATCGCAATCTCGAACGCTGATCGTGTTCGGTGGTAAAATATTCCGCTCCGGACAAGATGTTATCCAAGACGTCGCTTATTCCACAATCGAAAACCTTGTTAAGGAAATCAACGCATCACCGGGAAGTTTGATCCTTATTGAGGGTCATACCGACAATATCCCGACAGGAAAAGTTGGCAGTGATAATCTGGAGTTATCGTCCCGCCGCGCTAAAGCCATCGCCAATATCCTGATGCTTCATGGTATTCCACCGCAAAGAATCTCCATTAAGGGTTATGGAGATACCCGGCCGATCGAATCCAATAGCACTGAAGAAGGCCGCGCGAAAAACCGTAGAGTCGAAGTAAAACTCATACCCAAGGAGGGAAACATTTAATGCACATGTACGTTCAACATTTCAACCTTAACTTACTTCCCTTCGAGAATGTGCCGGACCCACTGTTCTTTTATGATCAAGGTGACCACGCACGCATCCGCAAGCAGATATCCGGTTCATTGCAAAGCGGACGAGGTCTCATCGTCGTAACCGGCCCCATCGGTTCCGGAAAAACTACGCTGAGCCAAATGATTAAGGCGGATTTCCCTGATAATATCAAACTCATTTGGATGGCCGAACCGCCTGCGACTAGTTCGGATCTTTACCTGTTTTTGGCTCAGGAACTTGGCTTACAACCGTCCTCATCCGAAAAAACTTTCGTTATGCGTGATATCAGAAATGCGCTTTTACGAATCAATGCGGAAGGAAAAAAATGCCTGGTCATTGTCGACGAATCCCACTTGATGACCGAGGATGTTATCAATGGCATCCGGTTATTGAACAACCTTGAAGAAGGATCCTTGAAACTCATTCAGTTATTATTGCTGGGTCAGGATGAGTTAATGGAAAAAATCAACCGCCCGGAAATGGCGCCATTTAAACAACGCATCGCCGCCCTTGAAACGCTCGGCAAAATGAATGTAGACGGCGTCTTGAGGTACATAAAGCATCGCATTCACATTGCAGGCGGTTCGCCCAATCTGATTTCAAATACCGGCTGGGAGGCGCTATCGATCGCATTCGGTGGCGGTGGAACTCCGCGGACTATCAATTCTTTGTGCGACCGGTCATTTAACGTTGCTTACGAGCGCAATAAACCTGTTGTCGATGCTCAGGATATTTATGAAGCAACCCAACGAATGGGATTGGTTACCGATGTATTTCATTACATCATTATGCTCAACAATCAAGAGCGTAAGCGGCAAGAATCGCAGCTTGAAAATTCCGATCCCGCTTCAGAAACAGCGGTGACGGCAGCTGCACCGGCAACTGTGTCTGCGACCGTTGAAGATCAACCATCCGCGCTCGCCGCTAGAAAAATTGAACATAAAAGCCAGGTAATCCAGGATGTTATGCAAGATATTTCTGCGGTGAGAGTCGACACATCGGAAAAATCGTTCGAAGAGATCGCCAGTACAATCAAAGCCAAATATGAGCAGAAAAGCTTAAAAATCCCTGCAATCGTGCTGGTTTCATCGATGATCGCGTTTATTTCAAGTATTTTTTTCTTCTGTCATCGCTCCGATGCAACCGGATTGCTCGGATGTCTCATGGAATTAGTGAGTATCTGACCAACTCTTGCGCTCACTCATGGCTCTTGGCTTGTAGACATTACTTGCAGTCAAGGGCCTCATTCAATCGACCCATGTCTTTACGTTTTCTACGTCAAGCACGGGTTATTTTTGTGATGCTCTTCTCGTAAAAAATTTGGTCTTCTGATTTACTAGCGCTTCTCTTTTTTCCATTCTGAAATAAAACTACTGACTCAAACTTGCATTACTTCTCGCGAAAGCGCTTCCGGCTCGCTTCATTTTGATCCCAAAACTCCCGTATTACCGCAGGATACTCATTTGCATAATGGATTGACTATGCACAGCAATTCAAAAATGTAAATTAAATGTGAAATAAGTGTGAACTTTTTGTGAAGACTCATATCAAAATGAGTGTTAAAAAATTCTTTATCAATTTATTAAACTTTTTGAAGGAGTCAATCATGTCCACCAATCATATCTTCATTATTTCAGCGTTAATAATCAGCGGAGTATTCTTTGGAATCTTATCGATGTTTGGATTGCCGCAAACAATTATTGAGTGGGTTATTACCGATGGCGCGCTCGCGGTTATCCTTTATATCAGCTATTTGATCATAGCTTCGACGAAAGGAATCTCTAAACCGAGAATGCGCTGATTCATATTAGCAACAGAGAATGCACTAGCACCAAATTTAAATTAAAAATTACTCACACAGTAAAAAGGATTTACTATGAAAACGAATCAAATGGTTATAACAACCCTATTACTCATCAGCGGTATATTTTTCGCAGTATTATCGCTATTTGACTTACCTTCATCGTTAATGTCATGGATCATTTCTGATGTTATTTTGGGAGCGATTCTGTACGTCAGCTATTTAGTGATCGCTTTTGCCCATAGTTCATCGAAGCAATCCGGATATCGTTCCAATAAAAGGATATATGCTTAAAACTTTCCATTATTAATCTAGCCGCTAGGAGTAGGGGTAAAGGTAAATAAAGTTGTAGCCTTTACCCCTTTTTCTATGAATGACCTCTAATCGCAGTATTATCAGAAATTTCAATGATCATTTCATAATTGTTTAAAACGCTCTGTTGGTTGATCGAGCCAATGAATCAAACCTTGCGTATTTAGGCGAATATCGGAATGCAAAAGTTCTTTGATCTCAGTCTGTGGTAAACGGCAACCGTGCTTAGTTAATCGATCAAGCAGTACTTCATTTAAAGCATTGGAAATCTCAATAGCTCGATCATGATGCTCCCTTGCCCGTTGTGCAATTGCAACATGCGCTTCAATTAAATCATGCATAGTTTCTGCATGATGAGTTAGATGACTGATCCGGCTAAAGTGTGTCAAGAAAGCATGGCGAGGTTGATAGCTCATGATGCGATCAATGGAATGATGTGCAGCGGTTGGATCAAACTGCACCGGTGATGTGGTTGGAAAAACAAATTCCATTCCATCGACATCCAATTCCCGGTATGAAACGCCAAAAGTATCACCGGTAAAAAAGGATTGACTGCGTGCATCAAAAATACAATGATGGTGGCGCGCATGTCCAGGGGTATCAATGAACAATAAGGGACGCCCATTGAGCGCAATGGTACTGTTGTCTGCAGCCTCGATGATCCTGTTTGCTTCAATCGGATTGATTTCACCGTACACACGCTTAAATTCTGTTTCTCCGTATACGGCTATAGCGCCAGCCACAAGTCGAACCGGATTGGCCATATGGCTTGCAGCGCGTGGATGAACAACCAGCTTCGCATTTGGAAATAAGCGCATACATGCACTCGCTCCGCCCGCATGATCCAAATGGATATGCGTGAGTATGATGTATTCAACCGCTTCTAATGCAATGGATTTCTGTTTAAGCGTTGCGACCACACCAGGGATAGAAAAATTCGTTCCGGTGTCGATTAACGCCGCGCTGCCATTCTCGACAATCAAATGGATGGCAGCACGCCGAGGACGATGAAATTGAGCATCAATCGCACAAATTCCATCTTCATAATCTATTACAATTGGTAAAGTCATATTTCTCCAATCTGACCCGCGTTACGTCCGCTATATAGCCCATTCATAATCAAAGTGCAGATTTCTTTAATTGCTCCAGGATAGCCGGATTTTCCAATGTGGAAGTATCCTGGGTAATTTCTTCACCTTTGGCCAGGGCTCGTAATAACCGTCGCATAATCTTCCCTGATCGGGTTTTTGGTAAATTCTCGCCGAAGCGGATTTCTTCTGGTTTTGCGATGGGGCCGATTTCTTTCGCCACCCACTCCCGTAATGTATGAACAATGTCTGCAATCTCTTCGGCTTGCGGATAGCGACCTTTTAGAACCACAAATGCGATTACAGCTTCTCCTTTAACTTCATGGGGTTTACCCACCACTGCCGCCTCGGCCACTAACGGGTGCGCCACCAACGCCGATTCTATTTCCATCGTCCCTAACCGATGTCCCGATACATTCAAAACATCATCGATGCGCCCCATAATCCAGAAATAATCATCCATGTCACGATAAGCGGAATCACCGGCAAGATAATACAAACCATGCCCGATATCTTCTGGAAAATAAGTTTTTTTAAAGCGCTCCGGATCACCCCATAACGTCCTGATTTGTGAAGGAAAGGGTTTCTTAATTACCAGAAATCCCCCTTTTCCTTTTTCAACATCATGTCCCGCTTCATCAACGATTGCAGCATAAATTCCAGGCAAGGGAAACGTGCACGAACCTGGTTTAAGTGCAACCGCCCCAGGAGCCGGTGCAATCATATGGCAACCGGTTTCGGTTTGCCACCAAGTGTCGACCACTGGACAGCGCGACCGTCCAATTTTTTCATAAAACCAAATCCAAGCTTCCGGATTAATTGGCTCTCCCACCGAACCCAATAAACGTAAGGATGACAAATCATATTGAGCTGGCAAATCGGCGCCTAGTTTAATTAATGAACGAATTGCCGTAGGTGCGGTATAAAAAGTAGTTACCCGATGTTTCTGAATAATCTCCCAGAAACGCCCGGCATGGGGATAAGTCGGAATGCCCTCGAAAATTACCTGCGTAGCACCCATCGCCAGCGGACCATAGCACACGTAACTATGGCCGGTTATCCAGCCGACATCCGCGGTGCACCAGAAAATGTCATTCGGTTTAAAATCAAAAATCCACAACATGGATAGTTTTGTGCCCAGCAAGTATCCGGCACTAGAATGCTGAACGCCTTTTGGTTTTCCGGTTGATCCTGAAGTATAAAGCGTAAACAATGGATGCTCGGCATTGACCCACTCCGGCTCACAGCTTACGCTGGCGGCTTCGGTAATATCATGCCACCACACGTCACGATCGGCATTGAAAGGTACTGGGGTTCCGGTGCGCTGATAGACCACCACACGTTTGACTGTTAATGTATCGTCAGCACGTAGTGCCTCATCTACTGTTTCCTTAAGTGGATGATGTTTGCCGCCACGAATCTGCTCGTCAGCGGTGATAACAGCCACGGCACCGGCATCGACAATGCGCTCATGCAAGCTTTTCGAAGAAAAACCACCGAAAACTACCGAGTGGATTGCACCAATCCGGGCGCATGCTTGCATCGCAACGACCGCTTCGATTCCCATCGGCAAATAAATGATTACCCGGTCACCTTTTTTGATTTCGAGCGATTTCAATGCATTCGCAAACCTGCATACTCTTTGATGCAGATCCCGATAAGTGGATCGGATTACCGTACCGTCATCAGCTTCAAATATGATCGCGACTTTGTCAGCTTGGGTTGCCAAGTGCCGGTCAAGACAGTTATAAGATACGTTCAATTCTCCGTCACCAAACCACCGGTAAAACGGCGGTGTTTGATCATCAAAAATTTGAGTAAAGGGCTTATGCCATACAATTTGTTCGGTCGCGTGATTTCCCCAAAACTTCAAATAATCTTTTTCCGCCTCGTCACAAAGCGTTTGATAAGATTGCATACCGGAAATATTGGCTTGTCGGGTGAATGCTTCTGATGGCGGAAAAACGCGCGTCTCATGCAATACTGTTTCGATGGTTGTCATGCAAAAATTCTCCGATTTCCATGTAATCTTCAATCGATAAATTGTATCATCCGCACCAATTGCCATAAGCACTTCTTTGCATACGATTGCGATAGATAACCACAGTCAAATTAACATCACATCACTTTGAAACTGGGAGAACTACCTCAAGAAACGCTACAACAGCGGCGTTGCCTAAAAGTTTATATTCCATAATCCATAAATATTTGTTAAAATGGATACAATAATTTCGATGGGCTTTGGCAGCCCATTTTTTATTTGTGGCGGAGCTATGGCACTTGAAGAATTGTTAGAATCAACTCTAAACGAGATGGGCTATGAGTTGGTCGAAGTGGAGCGGCACGCACATAACAAGTTACTCAGGATTTTTGTAGATAAACCTGACGGCATCACTATTGATGATTGTGTCTTGATCAGCAATCACTTGAGCCGTTTGTTTGCTGTTGAAAATATAGACTATGGCCGGCTCGAAGTTTCTTCACCGGGACTTGATCGGCCATTGCGAAAAGAAGCTGATTTTTCTCGCTTTATTGGAGAAATGATCAAATTGAAACTCTATGTTCCTGTTCAGGGGCAAAAAAACTTTACTGGGATTTTGCGAGAAGTAAATAATGGCATAATTAAGCTTGAGATTGAGGGAAAAGTGCTAGACCTTGAATTGAGTAATCTTGGAAAAGCTCGTTTGGTACCAAAATTGTAAGTCATACAGAATAGGCTGGAGGGTTATGAGCCGCGAAATTTTACTGTTGGTTGATGCGTTGGCACGAGAAAAAGCGGTCGAAAAAGAAATCGTCTTTACGGCGCTCGAGCTTGCCTTGGCATCTGCAACTAAAAAACGGTTTCAAGAAGACATCGATACACGTGTTTCTATCGACAGAGTGACAGGGGACCATCAATCCTTCCGCCGCTGGCTGGTGGTGGAAGATGGTGCTGTCGATGATCCCGCACGCCAGGTATCCTTAAGTGATGCGTTAAAATCTGATTCGACAATCCAGCTCGGCGCGCATTTGGAAAAACCTTTGGAACCAATTGAGTTTGGTCGTATTGGCGCACAAGCAGCCAAGCAGGTTATTTTCCAGAAAATTCGCGATGCTGAACGCGAGCAAACGCTGAATGACTTTCTTGAAAGAGGTGATTATTTAGTTACCGGTACCATCAAAAGAATTGAGCGCGGCAATGCGATCATCGAATCAGGAAAGATTGAAGCGGAGTTGCCTCGTGATCAAATGATTCCCAAAGAAAATCTGCGTATTGGTGATCGCGTTCGTGCCTATTTATACAAAGTTGATCGCTCAACGAGAGGTCCGCAATTAAAGCTCTCGCGAATTTCTCCGGAATTTTTGATGAAATTGTTCGAACTGGAAGTTCCTGAGATTGAAGAAGGTCTGCTAGAAATCAAAGCTGCGGCACGAGATCCTGGATCCCGTGCAAAAATTGCAGTCAAATCGAATGATCAACGTATTGATCCTATCGGCACTTGTGTCGGTATGCGCGGCTCCCGAGTACAAGCGGTTATCAGCGAACTCGCCGGTGAGCGGGTGGATATTGTGCTGTGGTCTGAAGATCCTGCAACTTTTATCATTAACGCCCTGGCCCCGGCCGAAATCAGCAGTATCATGGTGGATGAAGAAAAACACAGCATGGATATTGTGGTGGACGATGATAATCTTGCGCAAGCGATCGGCCGCGGCGGGCAGAATGTCCGTTTGGCTTCGGATTTGACAGGATGGGAACTCAATATCTTGACTGTCGAAGAATCCAAGGCTAAACATGAACAAGAATCGTCGCAAATCTGCCAGCTTTTCATGCAAAAACTGGATGTCGATGAAGAAATTGCCAAAATATTATTACAAGAAGGTTTCGTGACACTGGAAGAAGTCGCTTATGTTCCACTTAATGAAATGTTGGAAATAGAATCATTGGATGAAGAGACCGTCAATGAAATAAGAAATCGTGCTCGCAATGCTTTATTAACGGATGCCATAGCCAACGAAGAAAAAGTTGAGCACGTCGCTGAGGATTTACTCTCGATCGAAGGAATGGATATCAATATAGTCAGGGAACTTGCATCTCGCGGCATTAACACGCAAGAAGATTTAGCCGACCTGGCCGCTGATGATCTAGTCGAAATGACCGGTATCGATATTGAACGTGCCAATCGATTAATTATCAAAGCGCGTGAACCATGGTTTACTTGATTTAATGGCATGCGAGAAATGGATTAACTTGGGTTTTACAAGATTCAGCTTGAAGTACGGATTGGTGAAGGGTTATAAATGGCTCAGATGAGTGTGGAACAATTTGCAAATGAATTGGGTTTGTTGCCGACAGTGTTGCTCGAGCAACTGAAGGCCGCGGGCGTTAAAAAGATGCTGGTGGAAGACAGTTTAACTGAGCAGGACAAAGCGCAATTGCTGGATTATCTTAGAAAAACCCATGGAGCCACTGATACCAAAAGTAAAGTTACCCTTACCCGCCGCCAAACTTCTGAAATTCGCAAATCCGATAGTACTGGCCGGGCACGGACTATCCAAGTCGAAGTCAGAAAAAGGAGAGTCCTGTCAAAACCGTGTATCTCCGGAGAAATCGAGTCCGCACCAACAAAACCTGTGACTCCGGAAGTTACGAATCGACCCGCCAATCAGCCGATTATTGATGAAGAACAATTGGCATTGCGCAATGAAGAAGCCAGAAAGCAGGCCGAATTAATTGCACGTCAAGCTGAAGAAATTCGGCAAAAGAAAGCTCGTAAAAAAGCCGAAGAAATTGAAAAATCACAAGGCATCACTGCTGAAACAAAAACTTCCGCCGAGCAAACACCCCCTACGATCCAAACACCACCTCTCGCATCGCCAGAAACCGCTTCTCAATCACCATCGGATGCCAAAAGCAAAGTTGAAACTGCGCAACCAGGTGTTGAAGCGCATGCTAGTGCCACGGAAGGAACATTACATAAACCAGCTATAAAAGCTGAAGAAAAAACTGATAAGAAAAAGAAACAGTTAAAACAGCAAGTCGTATGGAAAGATGAAAGTATCAAAAAACGATCTGTAAAAACCCGTGGCGATATTTCAAACGGCCAAGGCTGGCGTACACGCAGAGAAAAACATAGCAAGCCCCACCCCGTCGAAGAACAAAACATCCATGGTTTTTCTGCGCCCACTGAACCCATCGTGCGCGAGATACTTGTTCCTGAAACCATTTCAGTAAGCGCTTTGGCTCAAAAAATGTCGGTAAAAGCTGCCGATGTGATTAAAGTGCTGATGAAAATGGGCAGCATGGTAACAATCAATCAAATGCTTGATCAGGATACGGCTATGATCGTGGTTGAAGAGATGGGGCATATTGCAAAATATGCCGAGATGGACAATCCCGAGAGCTTTCTAACCGATCAGGAATCATCGATCACAACGGCTGAGATGGTTTCCAGAGCACCTGTGGTTACGGTCATGGGGCATGTCGACCATGGCAAAACCTCACTGCTTGATTATATCCGGCGCACCCGGGTTGCAGGCGGCGAAGCCGGCGGCATCACTCAGCACATCGGTGCTTATCACGTCGAAACTGACCACGGTATGGTTACATTCCTCGACACCCCAGGTCACGAAGCATTTACTGCCATGCGCGCGCGCGGAACAAAAATTACCGATATCGTCATTCTCGTCGTAGCTGCAGACGATGGCGTTATGCCCCAAACCATCGAAGCGGTTCATCATGCCAAAGCTGCAAAAATTCCAATCATTGTTGCAGTCAACAAGATTGACAAACCGGAGGCCAACGCAGAAAGAATCCGGCACGAATTGGTCAATCATGAAGTCGTACCTGAAGATTGGGGTGGCGATACCATGTTCGTGGAAGTATCGGCCAAAACCGGTCAAGGTATTGACGCGCTGCTGGAAAGCATCTTATTGCAAGCGGAAGTGCTTGAACTCAAAGCACCAATCAACACTCCCGCGAAAGGCGTTGTTATCGAATCACGCTTGGACAAAGGCCGCGGCCCGGTAGCGACTATTTTAGTTCAATCGGGCACTTTGAACCGCGGAGACGTGTTGTTGGCGGGCGCGGTTTATGGCAAAGTTCGCGCCATGAACGATGAAAACGGCAAAGCTATTAAGCATGCAGGAACATCGATTCCAGTTGAGATACAAGGCTTATCCGAGGTTCCCGAAGCCGGTGAAACCGTACTGGTGCTGGATGATGAACGCAAAGCCCGGGAAATTGCACTCTTCAGACAGGGTAAATACCGCGATGTAAAACTGGCCAAACAGCAAGCCGCAAAACTGGAAAACGTTTTCGATCAACAGGAAGACGTTAAGGTTTTGTCACTCATTATCAAAGCCGATGTGCAAGGCTCATGTGAAGCATTGGCTTACGCTTTGCAAAAAATCTCTACTGACGAAGTAAAAGTCAACATCATTCACAGCGGCGTCGGAGCCATTATTGAATCGGATGTCAATCTATCCCTGGCATCAAAAGCCGTCATTATTGGTTTTAATGTCCGCGCTGATGCCAGCGCCCGTAAACTGATCGCTTCGACTGGTGTCGATGTTCGTTATTACAACATCATTTACGAAGCGGTTGATGAAATCAAGGCGGCTCTTTCCGGAATGATGGCACCCGACCGCAAAGAACACATTATCGGCTTAGTTGATATCCGCGAAATTTACCGCATCCCTAAGGTCGGGGTAGTCGCTGGATGTTATGTATTAGATGGTATCGTCAAGCGGAATTCACTCGCCCGGGTGTTACGCGATGGCTTAGTGATCCACAGCTGCGAATTGGATTCATTGAAACGCTTTAAAGATGATGTCAAAGAAGTAAGAGAAGGTTTTGAATGCGGGTTATCGCTGAAGAACTTCAATGAAATTCAAGTAGGCGATCAGTTGGAAATCTACGAAATTGTTGAAACAGCCCGATCTTTATAATTACTACTGGATTATTGACAAGATTTCATGCCAAAAGAATACTCCCGCACACTCCGGGTCGCCGATCAGATACAGCGGGAATTAGCCGATTTACTGCAAAATGAAATCAAAGATCCGCGAGTGAAACAAATCACGATTACCGCTGTTGAAGTAACGCGCGATTACAGCCACGCCAAAATCTTTTATACCGCGCTTGGTAATTCTGATGAACATAGTCTGGTTGAAAAAGGCTTGGAACACGCCAAAGGTTTTTTGCGCACCCACCTGTCTCATCGGATGAAGTTAAGAGTCATCCCGCAGCTGCATTTTGTATATGACGAATCAATTGAACGCGGCATACGTCTGTCGAAATTGATTGATGAAGCGATCGCACTGGATAAAGCCAGTCATCAGCCGGATTGATAAAAGTAACTATCTGCAGCGCTCTACCCAACTTGTCTAAGCCGGAAAAACGTAAAATCAGCGGTATATTGCTGTTGGACAAACCGCGTGGCGCCTCGTCCAATAACGCATTACAAAAAGTTAAAAGAATTTTTTCGGCGGCCAAATGCGGCCATACCGGAACGTTGGATCCAATGGCCACCGGATTACTTCCAATCTGTTTTGGCGAAGCCACAAAATTCTCATCATTTTTGCTGGGTGCCAAAAAATCCTATATTGCCACGTTAAAACTAGGATTCTTGAGTACCACCGGCGATGTGGAAGGGGAAATTCACCGGCTGGAAATATCAGAATACCCGACACAGGCAAAATGCGAACAAATACTCTCACAATTTATCGGGGTTACTCAGCAAATCCCGCCGATGTACAGTGCGCTTAAGCATCAAGGTAAACCGCTGTATCAATATGCCAGAACTGGCAACATCATTGCACGGCCACCGCGCGAAATAACTATTGATGCGATGCATATGCTATCGTTGCAGCAAAATGAGTTACGCATCAGCATCCGCTGCAGCTCCGGCACTTATATCAGAGTGTTAGCGGAAGATATTGGCAAGGCGCTTGGATGTGGCGGCGCTTACCTCACCGATTTGCGCCGGACCGCGACTGGACAATTTGACGTTGCTCAAGCACAGACGCTGGAAGCGATTGAGAATCTGGATGAAGACGAGCGACAGCGCTTCTTATTATCGATCGACTGTATGCTGCAAGAATATCCCATGATCCAATTGGATGAACTGACGGCAAAACACATCCTGCAAGGAAGAATCGTTTCATCTCCAGCCGATTGTGGTGATTTAACCGTAAATGTAACTACGCGGCTTTATAATGAGCGGCAGCAATTCCTGGGGCTCGGTGTCATAACTGCCGAGCGCACGATAGCAGCCAAGCGGCTCTTATCCGATATCCAATAACTGGCTGCAGGCCTGTTTCAACTTGTTAAAACTGAGTTTTTGCAATTCATTGCGATGATTCACTGTTTGGGAATTTCAAACCCGTGCAACCGCAAATAAATCATGCGTATCGGAACCCGTGATTTCCACTTGCAGGAAGTCCCCTGGCTGAACTTTCCCGGCATTCTCAACATATACCAATCCGTCGATTTCCGGTGCATCAGCACTGCTTCGGGCAATCACCCGCTCTTCAGTTAATTGATCCACCATTACCGTAATTTTTTGCCCGATTTTTTTCGCTAATCGTTGTCGGCTAATATCTTCCTGTAACTGCATGAAGCGTACGCGACGTTCTTCCTTGACCTCTTCCGGTACATGCCCCGGTAGCTGATTGGCTGCAGCGCCTTCAACCGGTGAATACGTAAAGCAACCGACACGGTCCAATTGCGCTTCCTTTAAAAACTCCAGAAGCTCTTCAAATTCTTTGCCGGTCTCGCCAGGAAAACCTACGATAAACGTACTGCGTAACGTAATATCAGGGCATACCTGCCGCCACTGCTGGATTCTTTCCAAATTATTCTCTGCACTCGCCGGCCGTTTCATCGCCTTCAAAATCCTTGCGCTCGCATGTTGAAAAGGAACATCGAGGTACGGCAGGATTTTACCTTCCGCCATTAATGGAATGATCTCATCGACATGCGGATATGGATAAACATAATGCAATCGCACCCACACGCCTAACGAACCCAATGCGGTTGCCAATTCCGTCAAACGGGTTTTAATTGGGCGCCCCTGCCAAAAACCGGTACGGTGTTTCACATCCACCCCATAAGCGCTGGTATCCTGGGATATGATCAATAACTCTTTAACACCCGCATCAACTAAATGCTCGGCTTCTTGCATGACTTGATGAATCGGCCGGCTGACTAAATCTCCGCGCATCGATGGAATAATGCAAAAGGTGCAACGATGATTACAGCCCTCGGAGATTTTGATATAGGCATAATGCTTAGGCGTTAACCGGATTCCTTGCGGCGGTATCAAACTGGTAAATGGATCGTGTGGTTGCGGTAAATGTGCATGAATCGCCGACATCACCTCCGGCAATGCATGCGGCCCGGTTACCGCTAGAACCTGCGGATGCGCCCTCTTCACCACGTCACCATCCTCTTTCGCCCCCAAACAACCGGTTACGATGACTTTACCGTTCTCGGCTAAAGCCTCTCCGATAGCATCCAGCGATTCTTCAATCGCGCTATCAATAAACCCGCAGGTGTTAACTACCACCAGATCGGCATCATCGTAAGATGGAGAGATTTCGTACCCTTCGGCACGCAGTTGCGTTAGTATTTGCTCCGAATCGACCAATGCTTTCGGGCAACCTAATGAAATAAAACCAACTCTGTTTGGAATTTGTTTGGATGAAGACATAATTTACCGGTTCGGATCAGAAAGAGTACTGCTATAAGAAAAGCAAATGCGGGATTTTAGCTGATAACCACGGTAATTTTTTTAAAAATAATCCGCTTCGATCTTTCAATCGTATCGGTTATTTAAAAATTTTTACCCTGAAAACGCCCCGACCGTCCTTGAAAAGGCAATCTCGCTAACGGTGGAAGTTTTGAGAAACGTCAAAATAGCAACGTTTGCTACTTATAAACCTGAATGGTCCTTATGCCGGTCCGCTAAACCGCGCGGCATCAATGATCGACCAAAGATGCAAAATTCCCGCAATCACAGCCGGAATAATCAGCACCCAGAAAAAATAACCCAATCCTGTCAATACAAAAAATAGCAAAGCCGAGAGCAAGCGCCCCTGCACTAACTGACCAAGCCCTGGAATAAAAAAACTACAAACCGCTGCCAGTACATTACCGCCGGATCCCTGCCCTGTCACCCTGCTACCTCCTTGCGCTGAATTTGCGTGCAAGTTTATCATGAGTACGATGATCAGCCATACTCGTTGCTGCAGCAGCATACTCAATACCCACTACATTCCCTGCCATTCTCTTCTCACGAACCTCTTCCAAATTGGTTAAATTATTGATGCGCTGCGATGTATCTTGAATGATGGCTTCGAGTGTATGCAGCGACTCGTTGCTCAGGGTTTTATTGTGAATGATCTCGAGCTTAAGAATCAGCAAATTATTCAAAAAGTTTCCTATAATGCCTTGTACCGTGTACATTGTTGCTTTTAATACTTTTAACTTCTCTTCCTGGATCTCGGCTATTTTTTTCGATTGTAGATGCTCTAACCGTTCTTGATGCAATTGTTGGATACTATTGCGTTGCCATAAAGTCAATATCGTGGTTACCCAAATTGCCAGCACGCTTAAAAAACGATTGATATACACAACTTCGATACTGACCTCGTTTTGCGTTGACCCCAGATAGCCGACCCACACCAAAAGCGTGCAAATCAACGCTGTAACAATGGTGAAACGATTATTGGATGACTTCAGAGAAATCAGTATGACCGCGATATACAAAACCCCCGTGGCGACCCCGAGCGGTATTCTCAAGTCAATGAACAAAATGAATAATGCACATAAGCAGCAAGCTGCAAAAGTACCATACATTGCCACATTGCTTGCTGGATTGGTATTTGGGTCAGGATTCACGGAATTATTCATAGCACCAAAATACAAATATTAAAGCAAGAATATTCTCACATATAATCTTCAAATGTTAATTGATTAATACCAGCGGTATTCTTGCCTTATTCTCTTTATTTCGAGATCGGTATCAACTTCTCGGCTTCTTTTAGCAGAAATTCCTTAAAAGCATTGGCAACACTCGACAAGCGCTTGTTCTTGCGATTCACGACATGCCAATAGCGAACGATAGGAAAACCTTGTACATCGAGTATTTTCAGGCGCTTGGTTTCCAATTCCAATTCAACCGTATGCCGCGACATGATTCCCAAGCCCATTCCAGCTTGCACCGCTTGCTTGATCGCTTCGGTAGTATCGGTTTCCATGCCTTTATTGATTTTGATCTCATGCGCGGCAAAAAAACGTTCCATCGCACTCCGTGTGCCAGACCCCGATTCCCGCACGAGAAACGTTTCAGTGGCTAACCGTTTGACCGGAATATCGCGCTCCTTGCACAACGGATGATCGGGTGGCGCGACAACCACCAGTGGATTCTCCATGAAGGATTCGCTGTCGATGTCGAGATTCTCGGGTGGTTGCCCCATGATCGCAAGATCAATCAAATTATCCGCTAATTGTTTTAGCACCGTTTCCCGGTTGGATACGTTCAAACTGACCGTCACACCGCTATAACGCTGACAAAATTTCGCCAGCAAGTGCGGCGCAAAATAATTCGCCGTCGTAACCACCGCGATGTTTAATTTGCCACGCTCCATTCCTTTCAACTCATCCAGTGCCACTTCCATATCGGATAATTGCTGCGCAATGGCACGGCTGTACTGATAAAGCTCGTGTCCAGCATCCGTCAAATAAATTCGTTTACCCAATTGTTCGAATAGCGGTAAACTTATGTTGTCTTCCAATTGCTTTATTTGCATGGAAACAGCGGGTTGGGTCAGGTGCAATTCATCGGCAGCACGGGAATAGCTCAAGTGTCTGGCGACTGACTCAAATACTTTTAGTTGTCTCAACGTTACATGAAACATGGTTTAGTCCATCAATTTTTGATAAGTAATACCTTATCATAAATATTAGAATAATTGATTTGTTCTTATAATCTTATCGCGCTATAGTGCAATCTAATAATTTGAGCTATTTCAAGTAGTCGTGTAGTCGTAAAAAGCAGGCCTAAGCAATCACTTAGGCAGTTATTTTGTAATGCAACCTACTAATTTTCATAGCATTCGTGAAAATTAAAGGGAATTAACTGGAGAAAATATTATGGCAGTAAAAATATATAATGCTGGTGTAAAGGAATATCGACAAACTTACTGGACCCCTGATTACACACCACTGGATACAGACATTCTGGCATGTTTTAAAATCACACCACAACCCGGCGTACCTCGTGAAGAAGTAGCAGCTGCAGTAGCCGCAGAATCTTCTACAGGAACCTGGACCACCGTGTGGACCGATTTGCTAACCGATTTGGATTACTACAAAGGACGTGCATACAAAATCGAAGACGTCCCTGGAGATGATACTTGTTTCTATGCTTTCGTAGCTTACCCGATTGATCTATTTGAAGAAGGATCCGTGGTTAACGTACTGACCTCATTGGTTGGTAACGTATTTGGATTTAAAGCGCTGCGTGCACTGCGTTTGGAAGATGTTCGCTTCCCGATTGCCTACGTCAAAACCTGTGGTGGACCTCCAGCCGGTATTCAAGTGGAACGTGACCGTTTGAACAAATATGGCCGTGCATTACTCGGTTGCACCATTAAACCAAAATTGGGCTTGTCGGCTAAAAACTATGGCCGTGCAGTGTATGAATGTCTGCGTGGCGGTCTGGATCTGACCAAAGACGATGAAAACGTTAACAGCCAACCGTTCATGCGCTGGCGCGATCGTTTCGAATTCGTGATGGAAGCCGTGCATAAAGCAGAACGTGAAACCGGTGAACGCAAAGGCCACTATCTGAATGTTACCGCGCCAACCCCGGAAGAAATGTACAAACGCGCCGAGTTTGCTAAGGAATTAAATGCACCGATTATTATGCATGATTACTTGACAGGCGGTCTAACAGCCAACACCGGGTTAGCGAACTGGTGCCGTAATAACGGAATTCTGTTGCACATTCACCGCGCTATGCATGCTGTACTCGATCGCAACCCGCACCATGGCATTCATTTCCGCGTATTAACTAAGGTACTCCGTTTATCGGGTGGCGATCACCTGCATTCCGGTACCGTAGTCGGTAAATTGGAAGGCGATCGTGCAGCAACCCTCGGCTGGATTGATACCATGCGCGATGAATTCATTAAAGAAGACCGTAGCCGTGGCTTGTTCTTCGATCAAGATTGGGGTTCTATGCCGGGTGTGTTCCCAGTTGCTTCGGGTGGTATTCACGTATGGCACATGCCAGCCCTAGTCTCGATTTTTGGTGATGATGCTTGCTTGCAATTCGGTGGCGGTACTTTAGGTCACCCTTGGGGTAACGCAGCCGGTGCAGCCGCAAACCGCGTAGCATTGGAAGCCTGTGTAGAAGCGCGTAACCAAGGTGTTGAAATCGAGAAAGAAGGCAAAGCGATTCTTACGAAGGCAGCTAAGAGCAGCCCAGAACTCAAAATCGCCATGGAAACATGGAAAGAGATTAAGTTCGAGTTTGATACCGTTGATAAGCTCGACATAGCCCACAAGTAAGCAATTTTGACTAAAGAAGAAAAGCGAATAGTTTTAGAGCTTTTCTTCTTCATCTCCCTAAAAATGAGGAATAAATAATGAGCGAAGTAATAGATTACAAATCACGTGTCAGTGATCCGGCAAGTCGTAAGTTTGAAACATTTTCCTACCTGCCTGCAATGTCTGACAAAGATATCAAAAAGCAAGTGCAGTATTTAATTAGCAAAGGCTGGAATCCAGCCATCGAACATACAGAACCTGAGTATGTAATGGATTCCTACTGGTATATGTGGAAACTGCCTATGTTTGGTGAAACTGATGTAGACCGCGTGCTGGCAGAAGCTGCTGCGTGTCATAAAGCGAATCCGAATAATCATGTTCGTTTGATTGGTTACAACAATTTTAACCAATCACAAGGTACCGCCATGGTGATTTACCGCGGCAAGACTGTTTAAGTAACAACGGGGTTCGAACCCGCAAGACCCCCTTCTCCCTTAAACAGGGCAGGGGGTTTTTTTTCACCGGAATTTCGATTGCAATTACTCGAGAGCATCTCGATAAAGACTGTTTCTAAAGGAGTCTGTCATGAGCACTATCATTGATCAATATCGCATCAAAAAAGAACCTTATTATCATCCCGTCGCGGATGAAGTGAAACTCTACGAAGCCGCCTATTCGGTACGCATGCCGATGATGCTGAAAGGTCCGACCGGCTGCGGCAAAACACGTTTTGTCGAATACATGGCGTGGAAACTGAAAAAACCGCTGATCACCGTCGCTTGTAACGAAGACATGACCGCTTCTGATCTGGTTGGGCGTTTTCTGCTAGATGCCAACGGCACCCGCTGGCAAGATGGTCCGCTCGCAGTAGCCGCGCGTTACGGCGCCATCTGCTATCTCGACGAAGTCGTGGAAGCTCGCCAGGATACCACTGTGGTCATCCATCCGTTGACCGATAACCGCCGCGTATTGCCACTGGAGAAAAAAGGCGAGTTGATTCAAGCGCATGCGGACTTTCAAATCGTCATTTCATACAACCCCGGCTATCAAAGCTTAATGAAGGATCTGAAGCAGTCGACCAAGCAACGTTTCGGCGCGCTCGACTTCAATTACCCAAGCCACGATATCGAGAGCGAAATCGTCGCGCACGAATCCGGCGTATCGACCGACGTCGCAGATAAACTGGTATCGATCGCCGAACGCGCGCGTAACCTCAAGGGGCATGGATTGGATGAGGGTATTTCAACACGGATGTTGATTTACGCCGGCAGCCTGATCGCCAAGAAAGTCGACGCGCATGCCGCTTGTCGCGTAGCCTTGGTACGGCCGATCACCGACGATCCGGATATGCGCGACGCGCTGGATGCGGCTGTCAGCACGTTCTTTAATTAAAAGCTTCTATCAGCGAATAGGCTGATTGTTCTAAAACGTAAATAGGTGCTGCCATGAGTATCAATCTGGACGATTATAAAGAATTGCTCGAGGATCTGGAGCCGGAATCGATTGAGCTGCTCCATCATGCTTGGCCTGAAGCGACTAAAACTTTTTCAGCGCGGGGACTCGATAACTATCTGAAAGGTGCATCGGCGATCCGCGGATTAGGGCGCGGACGCAGTTTAGTGGATTGCTGGATTGACGAAACGCCATTAGTCGCTAAGGAAATCGGTGAAGATATTATCAGTGATCTGGCGACCACCGTGCTTTCGCTCGCCTCAAGGACGTCGGGCGCTGTGATCGAACTGGTGTTAGCTACTGCCCCGACTGCCGCCAAACGGCTAGGCGATACACAGTTGTTCCAGAATTACCTGCAATTCCTGAATACGTTGATTGCCCAGGCGCCGCGGGGTATGCGTCCCATGCTCAGCAAACTGGATATCCTGTTCGGGCAACTAACCCTTGGCGGCTTACGCCGCTGGGCAATGTGGGGCGCGCACGCGCATCGCACCGATTATGAAGAGCAAATCCGCTATTTCGGACTGGAATCGAAGGAATCGCTGGCAGTATTGCAAAAAGAACGTAAAGGCACGCTGTTTGTGGATGTGCAACGTCGCATCAATATGTATCTGCGTGCACTGTGGGCGCGTGATTTTTTCATGAAACCCACTTCCGGCGACTTTGAAACACGCGAAGGCTACAAACCGTTCATTGAAAACTATTTTATTCACCTGCCCGATGCCTACGATGCGTTCGGCGATGTGCCGGCGACCGAAGTCTACCGCGCCGCTGCCGCACATGCCGCCGCGCATCTGGTCGAAACCAAGCAGCCGATTTCCGCGGAAAGTTTGAACCCGCTGCAAATGGCGGTGATTTCCGTGATCGAGGATGCACGCGTTGAAGAATTGTCGATCCGCCGCTTTCCCGGATTACGTCACACCTGGTCGGTGCTACACAGCGCCACGCCGGACATGAATGCGTCAATGGGTGATTACCTCAACCGCCTGGCGCGCGCTCTGCTCGACCCGGATTATAAAGACAAAGATCCGTGGATCGTCGAAGGCCGCAAACTCTTTAAAGCCGCGAAAGACCAGCTTGATAGCCACAAGACCTCTTGGAATATCGGCGTGCAGCTCGCGCACAGCTTCATGGACAAAAAAATTCCGTATAACCCGCGCACCGACATACTCACCGCGCCGTACCGCGACGACAACCGCTATTTCTGGGAATTCGAGGAATTCGACTTCAACAAATCACTGTCCGCCGGTTACGATGCGCCGAAACAAGTGCGCAAATACGTCAATGTGATGGAATTCGCCAACGAACTAGACGTTGAAACCGCCGGTGACGACGCAGAGGAAATCTGGGTGATGGGGACCGAATTCTTCCCATACGAAGACATGGGTGTGTCGTACAACGATATGGAAGGCAAGGAACCGGTATCGGCGCCCTACCACTATTCCGAATGGGATTACCAAATCCAATTGGAACGCCCGGATTGGGCGACGGTGCAGGAAAAATGCGCCAAATTGGGCGACATGCAATGCATCGACGACATTGCCAACCAATACAAACGCGAAATCGCGCGCATGAAATTCCTGCTCGACGCGATGCAGCCGCAAGGCACGCGCCGCATCCGCAAACTCGAGGATGGCGACGAGATCGATATCAATGCCGCGATCCGCTCGATGATCGACATCCGCATGGGCATGCAACCCGACCCGCGCATCATGATGCGTTCGGTGCGCAAAGTGCGCGACATTTCCGTGCTGGTATTGCTCGATTTGTCGGAATCGACCAACGACAAAGTCGCCGGACACGACTACTCGGTGCTCGACCTGACACGGCAAGCGACGGTATTGCTCGCCAACGCCATCAACAAAATCGGCGACCCGTTCGCGATCCACGGCTTCTGCTCCGACGGACGCCACGACGTCGAATACTTCCGCTTCAAGGACTTCGACCAACCCTACGATGAAATTCCCAAAGCCAAACTCGCCGGCATGACCGGGCAACTATCAACCCGCATGGGTGCGGCAATGCGCCACGCCACGCATTACCTGAAACTGCAAAAATCGGCAAAAAAACTGCTGCTGGTCATCACCGACGGCGAACCCGCCGATGTCGACGTACGCGACCCGCAATACCTGCGCCACGACACCAAAAAAGCCGTCGAAGAAGCCGGCCGCTCCGGCATCCTCACCTACTGTATGAGCTTGGATCCGCGCGCAGATCAGTACGTGTCACGCATTTTCGGTGAACGCAATTATCTAGTGGTCGATCATGTGGAACGGCTGCCGGAGAAATTGCCGGTGTTGTATGCGGGGTTGACGAGGTAAGTTTATTAATGAATCGCTAGCTTAATGGCAGATAACACTAATAATTATTACACACCAGTTTATCTGCCTTACTGAACCAGTAACTCATCTAGCCAAATTTCAAATTTATCGTAATTGCTTTTTGAAAAAATTTTGCATGGAAACTGTTTTAATTCATTGGATACAAGTTTACTTTCACAAAGATTTCGCATGCTGTTATCGGTCGTTAACACATCAACATAAGGTACAAATGTTGAAATGTGGTCAATATCATTTTGACGGGATAATCCCAAATTACGGTGAAATTTTCTTGAATTATCGGTGATTTTCCCTGCTTTCAATTCCCAAAGTAATGTTGCTTCAAGAGTGCTTCTGATTTTAATGAAAGCACATAATCTGTTTGAATCTCCTTCTAACAATTCTAACCAATGCTGGAACGCAGATTCTTCATCAAATCCTTGAACCACTTCAGTGACCACCCGGCGAAATGGCGACGGTTCTTCCCATGCAGGTATTTCGGGAATTCTTCCTGATTCGAGTTCTCTGATGGCTTGCTCCATTGTCCGATTTAATTCGCGCTGTTTACGCCTTGAAGCAATTCCTTGTCGAATATCTTTGCACCAGAGCTCTCGAACATAGTTAAGACAATCATTAGCATTCCCAGAAATTGGCATACTTTCTAGTTGTTTGCTAAAAATGTTTTTTAATTCATCGTTCACTATATTGAAATCCCAATTAGTACTACGATGCAATCTTTGTCTCCCAAAATTTTTGGATTGAATCTTCACACCAATTTGTAGCTGATGCGGATTAGTAAGCCCGATATCAGTGGCAGGTAAAGGATAAGAATCATTTTGACAGGCAAGTATTCTTCGCCATTGAGCCACAAAGATTTCGTCCCAATCACATGCAATACTTCCATCAGCTAAATCATTCTGAAATTCCCAAAGTTTATTTCTATTTTCAGCATAATTATCAGCGATTGCCGAAGTTTCACGACTATGAATATCTGAAACAATCACAAAAACTCTTTGC
Organism: Nitrosomonas limosa; assembly: GCF_054188085.1. Classification (NCBI taxonomy): domain Bacteria; kingdom Pseudomonadati; phylum Pseudomonadota; class Betaproteobacteria; order Nitrosomonadales; family Nitrosomonadaceae; genus Nitrosomonas; species Nitrosomonas limosa. Next base: position 750,339 of record NZ_CM135180.1, read on the forward strand.
CGTCTTTTCAATTCCATAAGCTTGGAATGAATGCGTACTTCATTCTGGGAACTAGTTTTCTCAGCTTCAAGGCATGCAGCTGATAAGAATGACTGATCCAGATAAATTATTTGTTTTCGGATCGACGAAAGTGAGATGAAAGTCCATTCTCTGCATTGCAAACAAAATCCCTTAGCCTTTCCTGTTCTTCTATCTTGTAAGATATTCGCGATAGGTAATATTTCATTACAGTAAGAACACTTAATCGGGTTCATTTAATTTTCGGCGTGATAGACTGACGCGCTTTACTGAACGTCATCGGAAAAAACCCTTGCACCCCCCACACATTTCTGCATCTACCAATCAAACACAATGGCTAAGGCATTCTTGATCGCCGGAAGATAGCTTTTGTCCAACTTTCCTTGCAGTTTACCGATCCGGGAAACATCCACGGCACGCAGTTGTTTGAGATTGATATGACGGCCTTTGTCCAATCCATTGTCCGAATTGGGTTCCAGATTCACCGCGAAAGGCCAGGGTTTATGATTGGGCAGCAAGGGCGCAACGATCAGTGTTTTCGATTGATTATTGACCAGATCGCCTTGAATGACGACGCAGGGTCTTAATTTCTTGGTTTCCGCGCCTCTGGCCGGTTCCAAGTCGACCCAGTAGATATCGAGCTGCTTGAAATCAGCCATTCGCTAAACCGTCGGATAACGTATTCTCCCAGGCTTTCAATTCCTCCTGATAACCCAAATCATCCGCTTCTTCTTGATTGGCTTTAATTAATGCCTGTTTAAGAAAATTCTTGCGCTCCTGTTTCAACAATTCATTGATATACGCGCTGCGGTTATCGCCCGCGATATCGTTCAGGAACAGATAGGCTTCATCATCCAATGTGATAGTCGTTCGATGTGTCATGAATTACCTCATACTTATGAGGTGTCAATTTTATCACACCAATCAGTATGAATATTACTTAGTACAATAGAAAACGATTCAAACACAATGTTTTCTAATAATTTTACCCACCGCATCAATAATCAGCGCCATCGAAACCGCACCTGGATCAGGGATTCCGACACTTTTCTCTGCGTGTGGACGTGCACGGCCGATTTTGGGCGTGAGCCTTTTGGTTGCTTCGGCGGATTGCTTGGCCACTTCCGCGGCGGCTGTCCAGGCTTCCGCGATTGAAAGTCCTTGCGTCGCGCTTTTTGTCAACGCGAAGGAAAATGGGTAGAGCACATCGACCAGCGTTTTGTCGTTGAGTTGCGCCTTGCCGGCGGCGATCACGACTTGCAATGCCACTGAGATGCCGGTTGCAATCGTTGCAATATCCGGCTTGGCTTCATCACCGACGGAACTACCAAGGTTACGCAGAATGACACCCCACAGCATACCCGAGGTGCCACCGGCGCGATCCGACCAGGCATCGCCCGCAGCCATTAACACCGTCCCTGCCCCGGCTTGGGCAGCGATGCCCGCCTTGGCTGCTTCGACGGCAGCCGTCAACCCGCGGTGCATGCCGATGCCGTGATCACCGTCACCGGCAATCGCATCCAACCGGCCCAGTTCGTCTTGTTGCGTTTCTATTACGCGCAACACAGCTTCCAAGGCTGCCAATACAATCTTGGCGGTTGCTTGCGAGTCCTTAGAACCTGGCTTGATTGAAGACTTGGTTTGCGAATCTACCTGCCTGGCGATATTGTCGATCAGCGAACCGGTAGCGCTGATCACACCCCGATGAAACGCCGGTGTATCGGCGGCGGCCAGCCAGCTTTGCTCAAGTTCCTCATCGAGCCAGAATAACGTCAACGACACGCCCGCCATGTCGAAGCTGGTGATCAGCTCATCCACGACCGGCGCGACGATGGTCAATCCGCGCTCTGTCAGCAACTGCTCGATCTTGCGGTACACCACGAATAATTCTTCGTATTTCACCGCACCGAGACCATTCAGAATGACACCGATGCGCGCACCCTGAACTGTTTCAACAGTTTCAGGTATTTCAGCCAGCAACTTGCTGACCAGCATCTCCGCCAGACCATCGGCACTCGGCGTTTTGATCCGATCTAAACCAGGCTCTCCATGAATACCCATGCCGACTTCCATGACGCCGGGCGCAACTTCAAATAAGGGTTTAGCCGCGCCGGGCAGTGTGCAACCGGAAAATGCGACGCCCAACGTGTGCACCCGATCATTGGCTATCGTTGCGATGCGCACGACTTCATCCAGCGGCTTCCCAGCATCTGCAACGACGGCTGCCGCTTTAAACACCGCCAGCGTGCCGGCGATGCCGCGGCGTTTGTACCGTTCATTTACCGAACCGGATGCGATATCGTCGGTCACTACTACCGACCGCACGTCGATACCTTGTGCGCAGAGCTGTGTTTGCGCTTGCTCAAAATTGAGCACATCACCGGCGTAGTTGGCATAACAAAACAGAATACCGCCGCCCGCATCCACTGCTCGCGCCACATTACAAATCTGCTGCGCTGATGGTGCAGCAAACACATTGCCGAGCGCGGCGCCATGCGCCAATCCTTGTCCGACAAAACCGCCGAATGCGGGATAATGCCCGGAACCGCCGCCGATCACCATCACCACTTGACCGGGTTTCGCCTTGTGACGGCGGATAACGCCCCCTTCGACGCGCAGGATTTTGTCGCGATACGCAGCGGCATATCCATCGGCCAGCTCGGCGGCAAATTGCGCCGGATCATTAAATAAATAGGTCATTGTTAATTCCTGATCTCATTAGAAAAAACACATTGGCTCGTAACGGGATTATAAGCTGCCGCTCAAAAAAATCGCAGCCATGCCACATCAACACGGTAAATTTGCCGAGCAATGCTGATCAAATTTTGGCTTTAATCCACGCACGAACCATTATCTCGCCACCCCGTAGTCTGATAAAATCCAAGGCTGCAAATCACGCTGATGTGCGAATCAGCCTGCTACCCGATTAAATCACTCCGTCCGTCGATCACAAAGGAATCATTGCATTGTTTTCCACGTTTCAAAATTTGAGTTTCACTCGAATCCTGGTGTTTTTGGCGCTTTCCGCGGGTTGGCTGGGTTTCGCATTCTATTTTGGAAAATTGATCCCGGATAAGCAGTTGTGGTTTGCGTTAATGGTTACTCTGCTGTTTGGTTTGCCAATTTATTTTGCCGCGATTTATGCGGTGACGATTGAAAGAATTTACCGCACCAGCCAGTTTAAGAAACTGGGCATTTTGCACTGGCTGCTGACCCGGCGGATACTGGCGTATATCGGTTGGTTGCTGTGGTCCGTGGTGTTTTCGTTCATATTACTGTTTTATCTAGGTTCCGCCGACAAGCAGGAATGGATCTTTTTTTTCGCCGCCATTCCGGCGTTTGCAGTTATTTTCACGCTTTTCTCACCCATTGCAGCGCGGGAATACAAGCCCTATATTGCCATGCATAAAACCCTAAGCTGGTCACGCTGGGTCACGGCGCTGACGATGGCGGTGCTTTTTGTCGTTTTTGTCAATCACGCCGATGCCAGTCGCCAGTATGCATCATTGGCTGAGGCCGTCACGGCGGAAAGCAAAAAACTCGATGGAACGACCAATAGTATTTTGATTCTCGAAACCAACCGGTTGCTGGGCTTTATCGAAGGCATGAAGCGCTACGCGCTGGGCAGCTTGCATTCTTTGAGCGACGCGCTCTACCTCGGCTGCGTATTCGCCGGCAGCTTGGTGTTTTTCTATAACGTCATGCTCGGAATCTCCAGTTTCATGGTGCCTTTGCCGGAATACCGACGGGTATTTGCCCCCATGCAGGACAGCGATGAGCCGCCTGCGGTATCGCCTTGGGCTTGGGCGATTACTTCAGCCTTCACGACTTTTTTTGTGTTCTTTATTTATGTGCCATCGACGGTCTATGTGGATGCCTGGTTGCGTTCGAATCCTGAAACTGTCGAGGAAATCCGCGCTTCGCAACAAAAGGTCGTGCAAACCGTGGAAATGATCGGGGACGATTATTACAAACCGGGCACTGCGGAACAAATTGAGCAGGCTTACCTCGACACCCTCGGCAAGATGGAAGCCTCGCTGGAAAAACTACGGGAAACCACGGGGGTCGGTTTTCAGCAAATGGTCGATAACGTCGATGCTTATCTCGATTGGTACTATAGCTTGCCGGGCGAGTATGAACGGATTCTGGCGCTGGCCACCGGCGTTCTGGAAAACTGGATGAGCGAAAAACTGCAAAACTATTTGATGCGAGGCAATGCGTTTGGTCCAGTACAACTATCCATCGAAGAAGTATTGCAAAACAACCAGCAATTGCGCACCGAACATCTGCAACAAGTAGAGCGGATTCTGGCTGACAATCGCGTTGAACCGATCAGCGAAGCGCAACTGGAAATTGTCCGGCATGCTTCTTTGAATGCTCTCAAGGAACCGCCTGCGCACAGTGTCATCGTTAATCTGGAAAACCGCATGTTGATTTCGGGTGGTATCGGCACCGCTGGCGCGATTACCGGCGCCATCGCCGGCAAGATCACTGCCAAAGTAGCTGGTAAAGGTATCATCAAGCTCGGCGCTCAGGCATTGATCAAAGTAACCGCCGGAAAAGCGGTCAGCGCTTTAGGTGGCGCCGCCGCCGGCGCTGCAACGGGAGCCGCATTGGGGTCGTTCATTCCCGGCATTGGAACGGCGATCGGCGCAGTGATCGGTGGTATCATTGGCGGCATCACGATCGGTTTGACCGTCGAAAAACTATTGCTAATGTTGGAAGAAGCATTTTCACGCGACGAATTCAAGCGCCAGATCTTGGAAGCCATCGAAGAAGAACGCCTTGAATTCGAGAGATTCTTAACGACACCCGCATTGTCGGAAAGCCGTTCGGCTGATACCGGATCGGCTGAAGAAGCACCCTGAAATGCAAACCCTGTATCACTAACCCCGGAATCTTATGGACCATAACATTACACTGATCACGACAATTGCAGCCGGTTTTGGCTTGGCTCTGATTTTTGGTTTTATCGCGGAACGGCTGAAAACACCGGCGCTGGTCGGGTACCTGCTGGCCGGCATCGCCATCAGTCCATCCACGCCAGGGTTTGTTGCGGATGTCGGCATTGCGTCGCAGTTATCCGAAATTGGCGTTATGTTGCTGATGTTCGGCGTCGGTTTGCATTTTTCACTGGATGATCTACTGTCAGTCAAGCGCGTTGCAGTACCTGGCGCGATTGTGCAAATGGCGGTTGCCACCGCTTTAGGCATGACTTTGGCATCCTCATGGGAATGGAGTACTGGCGCCGGATTGGTGCTCGGCTTGTCGTTATCATGCGCCAGCACCGTGGTGCTGCTGAAAGCCCTCGAATCGCGCGGTGTGCTGGAATCCATGAACGGCCGTATCGCAGTCGGCTGGCTCATCGTGGAGGATTTAGTGACCGTTCTGATTCTGGTGTTGCTGCCATCGTTCGCGACCATGCTGGGAGGCGCCAATGAAACCGGCAACCCGGCTGATCCGCTGTGGTACACCATCGGTATTACATTATTGCTGGTTTCAGCATTTATCGCATTGATGCTGATCGTTGGCCGCCGGGTGCTGCCGTGGCTGCTTTGGCAAGTTGCTCGCACCGGTTCGCGTGAAATGTTCACATTGGCAGTCGTTGCGGTCGCTATTTGCATCGCCTACGGCGCAGCTGCATTGTTCAATGTTTCGTTCGCATTGGGTGCGTTTTTTGCCGGCATGGTAATGCGTGAATCCAAGTTCAGCCACCGCGCCGCCGAAGAATCGCTGCCATTACGCGATGCATTCGCCGTGCTGTTTTTTGTTTCAGTCGGCATGCTGTTCGACCCGACCGTATTAATCGAGGAACCGATGCGGGTTTTAGCCGTAGCGGCGATCATTATCGTCGGCAAATCCATGGCCGCGATGTTACTGGTGTTGATCATGCGTTATCCGCTCAATACTTCACTGACGGTCGCCGCCAGCCTCGGACAGATTGGAGAATTTTCTTTTATTCTGGCAGGATTAGGGTTGTCGCTTGGCTTGATGCCAGCCGAAGGCATGAGTCTGGTGCTCGCCGGAGCGCTGATTTCCATCGCTTTCAATCCGATTGCATTCGCAGCGATTACGCCATTTAGAAACTTGATTCTGAAACATTCCGCTTTGGCGCGAAAATATGAAAATCGGGACGATCCTTACGCGGAATTACCAATGAGCACCGAGCGAAAATTTCTGGAAGGCCAAGTGGTGCTGGTCGGTTATGGCCATGTTGGAGAACGTATTGCGCACGCGCTCAGTGAAAGAAACATTCCTTATATCGTAGCGGAACAAAACCGCGAATTGGTGCAAGATTTGCGCAAGCAAGGAGCAAATGCGGTGTCCGGCGACGCCACCGAGCCTTCGGTGCTGATTCAAGCGCATATTACCGATGCCGCGATGCTGGTGATCGCTACAGCGGATCCGGTCAATGTACGGCACATGATCGATACCGCGCGCACCTTAAACCCCGATATCGAAATCGTATTGCGCACCCGTAGCGAAGACGAAACAAAATTATTGCGTAAAGATAATCTGGGTACGGTATTCTTTGGCGAAGAAGAACTGGCTAAAAGCATGACACATCATATTTTGGACCGGTTTGATGCCAAAAAGGAATCCCGGCACAAGAACACTTAATCCTTAGCAGGCCGTTAAAAAACGTTTTCAAGGCAAAAAACAGGCGAAAAAGCGCAGTTTATGCGGTATTAAATGAGCATTTTGAGCTTGTTTTTAACACCGTAGCGGCAACGCAGATAGTTTTTCAACGGCCTGTTAAAAACTATTCACTTATTATCAAGAGAGATTATCCATGACAGAACAGAATTATGTCGGCATTCACGATGATATCAACGGCGGACTGACGCACCTTGGGCGCATCGTGCGAGATGCCTGGGTATTCGGTATTTTGCCTGAAACGGAAACTTGCGCGGGCTGGAGCACTTCGCAAATGCAGGTTTTATATGAAAAAGTTCATGAAGCTTGGGAGCCTTATGCGCATCTGCCAAGCCGATTACCGGACGAACTCCGCGAACGGCATATCGCGATTTACGATGAAGCGATCAAATATGCAAAAAGCAAAGGCTGGAGCGCCGAATTGGACGATGATGATTAAGCCGGTTAAGTTTTCGCAGGAAAATGAATGATCCGCGCCGCTCCCTCCAGCTTGGATTTGCTTTCCAGCAGTTGTAGCGCCAGCGGAAATTCTCGCTGTAATCGCAACATAACTTCCGGCATATGATCGCGATAATAAATAGCATCATAAGCAACCGGCTCATTCAGTGTATTCCGGTCATGCCGTTTAAAATTGCACCAGGCAATGTCGATCCAGCATTTGCGCTCCCCGTCGATAAACACGAATTCATCATGCTCGATAATCGCCATATATTGCATGCTGCGAATCGGCACAAACAAATGCCGTGTTGGACATCTGGACAGCAAGGTAATGGCCAGATTATATGATTTTGCCGGTAAAAAGCGCGCTTCCCTACCTATTTCGGGATCACGGTAACAGGTAATTTCCATTTCCAACCTCCGCGAAACATAGTGATAATGGCATATGATGAATCGTATTCGGTATTCGATCAAGTCATGCGGAAAACATAAAATCGGCCATGAATTACCTTACCGGTAAGATCCGCCGGTAACATAATGAAATATCAAGGATGACTAACTTCAAAAGAAAAATAAGGGACCAATGACACTGATTAATCATTTTCTTTCACGCCTGGGACCGGGCTTATTGTATGCGGGCGCGGCTGTCGGTGTTTCTCATTTGGTGCAGTCAACACAAGCCGGCGGCATGTTCGGCTTTGAATTGATTATCGCCATTATCATTATTCATGCCATCAAATATCCTTTCTTTGAATTCGGTCCACGCTATACGGCGGCAACCGGTCAACACATCCTGCATGGTTATCTGAAGCTCGGTAAATGGGCGGTATGGCTCTATCTGCTAATGGCAATCGCCACGATGTTTATCGTGCAAGCGGCTATTACCGTCGTTACCGCCGGCCTGATTACCAATGTATTCGGACTCGAGGGTCTGGGGGGGCACGATCCCCAAACAGTTGCGTTCATCTTAGGCAGCCTCTTGCTGCTATTCTCTTTCACGCTGCTGGTCAGCGGCCACTATGTGTTGCTCGACAAGTTGATGAAAGTCATTATCTTGATACTCACGATTACTTCGATAGCCGCCGTCATCATGCTGCTATTCGATAATCCTGGACATCATAAGACTGCGACTGTCTTCTTCACCTTCACCGATACCGCGCATTTGATATTTTTAGCGACATTCCTGGGATGGATGCCGGCTCCTCTGGATCTGTCAATTTGGCATTCGATCTGGTCTAAAACTAAAAACGACAGCGAAGGCAAAATTACCACGATGCAAGAAACGTTGTTCGATTTTCGTGTGGGCTTTATCGGAACAGCGTTTCTGGCTATTTGTTTTCTATTGCTTGGCGCTTTGGTAATGTACGGCAGCGGCGTTCCTTTCGCTGCCGGGGGTGCCGCATTTGCCGGGCAATTGCTCGATATGTACCAGCAAGCCTTGGGAGACTGGGCTTATCCGCTTGTAGCGATTGCTGCGATTGCTACCATGTTCAGTACCACCTTGACCGTGCTGGACGCATTTCCACGCTCAATCAGCGCTTCGCTAGAATTACTGTTCCCCGACCGGGTTCGACAACGGAATCAGCGCGTCACCTATATGGCCGGCTTAGTAATATTAATTGCAGGCACGCTATTTATCTTGTTTTTTTATCTGACCTCCATGCGCGAAATGGTTAAAATCGCCACCGTCATTTCATTCGTCGCTGCGCCAATAATCGCGATATTGAACATGCAGGCAGTCTTCAGCCGTCACATGCCCGACCAATACCGTCCTGGCAAATTCATGTGGATTTGGTGTTGGTTCGGAGTCGCCGCGCTATCCGCCTGTTCGATCTTTTATCTATTACTGTAGGCGACGTTCCAGGAAGTCTGTAATGCGCCCTACCCGCTTGGAAAAACCTGCAGCCACGAGAAATAATCTGAAGACTATCGCAGCACTGTTGCCGTATCTATGGGAGTTCAAGGTCAGGGTCATTGCGGCGCTCGCGCTGCTGGTATTGGCAAAGCTCGCGAATGTTTCGGTACCACTGGTACTCAAAGAAATTGTCGACGCTCTGGATCAACCCCGCGCCGAGCTGGTGCTCCCGGCATTTCTGCTGATCGGCTACGGTGTTTTGCGGCTATGCAGTACACTATTCGGGGAATTGCGTGATGCCATATTCGCCAAAGTGACGCAACGCGCAATCCGGCGCGTTGCCAATAAGGTTTTTTTGCATCTTCATTCATTATCGCTACGATTCCATCTGGAACGTCAAACCGGCGGGGTTTCCCGTGATATCGAACGCGGCACGCGAGGTATTTCCTTCCTGCTTAATTTTATGCTGTTCAATATTTTGCCGACTCTGCTCGAAATTGGCTTGGTATTGGCCATCTTGATCGGTAAATACGATATCCGGTTCGCCGTCATCATCGCTGCAACCTTACTCGCGTATATCGCACTCACACTGATCGTGACCGAATGGCGCATGATCTTCCGCCGCACCATGAACAACATGGACTCAAAAGCCAATACCCAGGCAATTGACAGTTTACTGAATTATGAAACGGTTAAATATTTTGCCAATGAAAACTGGGAAGCACGGCGCTATGACGAGCATCTGCAAGCTTGGGAGAAAGCCGCGGTGCGTAACCAGACATCGCTTGCCACGTTGAATGCCGGTCAAAGCGCCATCATCGCTATCGGCGTTACGTTACTAATGTTTCTTGCCGCCGATCATGTGATTTCCGGCAATATGACGCTGGGTGACCTGGTTTTAATCAACGCATTCATGCTGCAACTCTACATGCCGCTACATTTTCTCGGTTTTGTTTACCGCGAAATCAAGCATTCGCTGGCGGATATGGAACGGATGTTCACGCTGCTCGACGAAAACCGGGAAATAATGGATAAGCCAAATGCGCGAGTGCTCGACGCAAATCACGCGGCCATCCGGTTTGATCATGTGAATTTTTCTTATGAATCGAATCGTCAGATCTTATACGACGTAACCTTTGACATCCCCGCCGGACAGAATGTCGCGGTGGTTGGCCATAGCGGTTCCGGCAAATCGACGCTGGCGCGGTTGCTGTTCCGTTTCTATGATGTGCAATCGGGCGGTATTCTGATCAATGGACAGGATATCCGCGACATCACGCAGCAAAGTTTACGCGCAGCCATTGGTATCGTGCCGCAGGATACAGTGCTATTCAATGACAGTATTTATTACAACATCGCCTATGGACGGCCCGATGCAACCGCGGATGAAATTTTCGAAGCAGCACGCGCAGCCCATATTCATGACTTTATTGAACAGTTACCGCTAAAATACGACACGGTTGTCGGCGAACGCGGCTTAAAATTATCCGGCGGTGAAAAGCAGCGGGTAGCGATTGCACGCACAATCCTGAAAAACCCTGCAATCCTGATTTTTGACGAAGCTACATCGGCGCTGGATTCGGAATCGGAAAAGCGCATTCAAGCCGAATTAAAACGAATCGCGATCGATCGCACCACGCTAACGATCGCACACCGGTTATCGACGATCGCCGATGCCGACGAAATTCTTGTCATGGAGCAAGGCCGGATCATAGAGTGCGGCAAGCATCAGCAATTGCTCGCAGCCAACGGACTTTACGCCCGTATGTGGGAATTACAACAGCAGGAAGAAACCGCACAGGCAAAGCAAACATCCATCGCTGTGCATTGACCGTCGGCTTAACTCAGTTCCAGTTTCCTCCAACCATCACCTTAGTAACTGATTGAAAGCTATTTCCGGCACCGTAGCGGTACTTTGTTCCCAAAGAAAATAAAAAAACCTGAAAATACCGGGAAAAAACTGACCTTATCCCTACGAATGAATGTTAGGTGAATGTGTTAATTTCTCACTCCAGAATTTGCCATCAACAATTGCGTAATTACATTCTAGGGAGTCATCGCAATGCTCGTATCTGTTGGTTATCTCATTATTATTGTTTCTGTTTTCGGCGGCTTTGCTCTAGCCGGAGGTCACTTGGCTTCGCTGTGGCAGCCTGTGGAGCTTCTCATGATTGGCGGAGGCGCTATCGGAGCATTCGTTGTCGGTAACTCGAATAAAGCATTAAAGGCCACCATGAAAGCGCTACCGACTGTGTTCAAGAGTTCGAAGCTCAATAAAGCATTGTATATGGACTTAATGACATTGTTGTACGAAATACTCAGTAAAGTCCGCAAAGAAGGCTTGATGTCAATCGAAGGCGATGTCGATGATCCTTCGAATAGCCCGATTTTCACGAAATATCCTGATATCCTGGCCGATCACCATATCACTGAGTTTATTACGGATTACTTACGTCTGATGGTGGGCGGCAATTTGAATTCGCTGGAGATCGAAAGCTTGATGGATAGCGAACTGGAAACACATCATCAAGAAGGTGAGGTTCCGATCCATGTGATATCAAAACTCGGCGACGGATTACCCGCATTCGGGATCGTAGCTGCGGTAATGGGTGTGGTGCATACCATGGAATCGGTGCATCTGCCGCCCAGCGAATTGGGAATTTTGATTGCGGCGGCGCTAGTCGGTACCTTCCTCGGAATTTTGCTGGCTTACGGTTTCGTCAGTCCATTGGCGGGTAAGCTGGAACATAATCTCCATGAATCCAGTAAGATGTTCGAATGCATCAAAATCACCTTGCTCGCCAATCTAAACGGTTATTCGCCGGTTTTGGCAGTCGAGTTCGGCAGGAAAGTACTATTTACGACCGAAAGACCGTCTTTCATGGAATTGGAAGAACACGTCAAACAAAGCAAGTCCAAATAACGATTAATTTCTTTTCCCTCTGAACGACAGGAATAATTATGGCTGACGATCTTGCACAGCGCCCGATAGTTATCAAAAGAATCAAGAAGGTTGCAGGTGGTCATCATGGCGGCGCCTGGAAAATTGCCTATGCCGACTTCGTAACGGCAATGATGGCATTCTTTCTATTGATGTGGTTGCTAGGGTCGTCAACCAAGAGCCAATTGGAAGGCATCTCGGAATATTTCAAAACGCCCCTGAAAGTCGCTTTGATGGGCGGCTCATCGATTGGCGAGAGCAATAGCGTGCTTAAAGGCGGTGGCACCGACTTAACCCGCCAGCATGGTGAAGTCAAGAAAGGCGCAATCAAAGACGACGATGCCCAAACCAAAAAAATCATCCGGGAACGAGCAGAACGCGTAAAGCTGGAAGGATTGAAGCAAAAGATCGAAGAAGCGATTGAAAACAATCCTGCACTCATGAAATTCGCTAATCAACTGCTATTGGATATCACTTCCGATGGTTTAAGAATTCAAATCGTCGATGAACAGAATCGTCCGATGTTTGCGCTGGGACGAGCGGAGTTACAACCCTATACCAAGACCATATTGCGTGAAATCGGCAAAATGCTGAACGATGTCGACAACAAGATCAGTCTTTCCGGACATACGGATGGCAAGCCATTCCCTTCGGGCGATAAAGGTTACAGCAATTGGGAGCTATCGGCGGATCGCGCCAATGCCTCAAGGCGAGAACTGGTTGCCGGCGGTATGGATACCAATAAAATCCTGCAAGTCATCGGATTGTCTTCGGCCGTTCTTTTTGACAAGGATGATCCGCTCAACCCGATCAACCGCCGCATCAGTATCGTAGTTATGAACGAGCGGGCCGAGAAAGCGGTGACGATGGACAATCCGACCATCGATATCGATCTGCAAGATCAACCAGACACCGAAATGCTGCAAAATCCCTAAAAACATACGAGGACTGCATTAACATGCTAAAACGTTTTCATCCGAGCATCGCTGCATTGTCGATCCAGGTTACAGCAACTGTGACCGCCGGGGCTCTATTAGCAGTACTCTCCGATAGCGCCGGTCTATTGGAATGGGTGATTTTGCAGGGATTGCTAGCCAGCTTACTGAGTTTTGTTGCAAGACTGCCGGTATGGTGGATACCCATGCATCTCTTATTTATGCCGCTGGTCCTCGTCGCTTTGACATGGAATATTTCATCAACTTGGTATTTATTACTGTTCCTTGGATTGTTGTTAATCTATGGTAAATCGTTCGTGACACAAGTACCTTTGTATCTCTCCAGCGAAAATGTCAATCAAGCACTCGAGACTTTATTACCCCAACAACAACAATTTTCATTTATTGACCTAGGCAGCGGTTGTGGCGGATTATTAAAAAATCTTGCCGATACTCATGATAACGGCTCTTTTCATGGCATCGAATCGGCGCCGGTACCTTATGTCATCAGCAAATTAAGAAGCCTGCTTGGCTCCGGGTATGATGTGTGTTGGGGAGATTTCTGGAAACAGGATTTTTCACACTATGACGTGGTTTACGCCTATTTATCACCGGTTCCGATGCACTCGTTGTGGCAAAAAGCAAAAAAAGAAATGCGCCCGGGAAGTCTGTTAATCAGCAATACTTTCGTTATTCCTGGTGTTGCGCCGGATAAAAGCATCCAGTTGAACGATTTTTCTAATTCAACGCTTTATCTCTGGCGTTTATGACAATCACATTTGATTGATTTGGCTGGTTGTTTAGAAACGTTCCCGAAGCAGTCGATAAAGGCATAAACAGGTACGAATTGTGGTTTATTCCTAATAAATAAACAACTTGAGTTTGTTTTTAACACGGTAGCGGCAACGCAGATAGTTTTTCAACAGTCTGCTAGGCGCGCCGCCAGGTAGTGCCCTGTGGACCATCTTCCAAAATAACGCCTTGCTGCTGGAGGTCTTTTCGGATTTCATCCGCTTCCGAATAACGCCCCGCTTTACGGGCTTCGATACGCTGCTGAATCAAGGTTTCGATCTGTTCAGGTGCCAGTGAAGCAGCGCTAACGGTAACAGAAGCGCTTTGCAAGTAATCAACCGGATCTTGTTGTAGCAAGCCTAATAATCCACCCAGAGCTTTCAACAAGGCAGCGCTATCCTTTGCACCGGTTTTATTGATCTCACTCGCCAGCTCGAACAAGACGGCGATGGCGTCCGGTGTATTGAAATCATCTTCCATGGCCGCTTTAAATTTTCGTGCCTGAAGGTGATTCCAGTCAATGGCTTGTATCTCGAGCGAACCGGCATCCTTTAGTGCGATATACAGCCGGTCGAGCGCCAGCTTGGTATCTTTCAGATGTTGATCGGAATAATTGAGCGGACTGCGATAATGAGCTCGCAATATAAAAAACCGCACAACTTCCGGCTGGTATAACTTAAGAATTTCCCGCACAGTAAAGAAATTCCCAAGCGATTTCGACATCTTTTCATTGTCAACGCGCACGAAACCGTTGTGCATCCAGTAATTCACGAAAACATGATCATGCGCACCTTCACTTTGGGCGATTTCATTTTCGTGATGCGGAAATTGCAAATCCTGACCGCCTCCATGGATATCAAAATGAATACCCAACAACTGCTCGCTCATGGCCGAGCATTCGATATGCCATCCTGGGCGCCCATTGCCCCATGGAGATTCCCAAAAGGGCTCTCCGGCCTTTGCGGATTTCCACAATACGAAATCCAGCGGATCCTTTTTACTGGAATCAATTTCAACCCGCTCGCCGGCACGAAGGTCGCTTAACGATTTACCCGACAATTTTCCATAACCGGGGAAATTATGAACAGAGAAATACACATCGCCATTACCGGCTTGATACGCCAGATTCTTTTTAACCAACGTATCGATCATAGCGATCATATGGCTCACATAGCCAGTGGCTCGCGGCTCTTGGCTGGGCGGCACCACACCGAGAGCCGCAGCATCTTCATCCATTGCTTGAATAAAACGAGCGGTTAAATCCCCGATCGGTTCCTTGTTCTGTTGCGCACGAAGAATAATCTTATCGTCGATATCGGTAATATTCCGAACATAGATTACTTCAAAACCACTTTCCCTGAGCCACCGGACTACCATATCAAAAACCACCAGAACCCGTGCATGTCCCAAATGGCAATAATCATAAACTGTCATGCCACAAACATAGATTTTTACTTTCCCGGGTATGATAGGAACGAATTCTTGTTTTTCGCGAGCGATTGAGTTATAAATTTTTAGCATATGATTAACGAATCAAATTGTAATCCAGCCTATCTTATTGATAGAATCTCGGAAACTGTTGTTACCTGCGCCCAAAATAAACAGCCGCAGAGTATAACATAGTGTTTATACGAAACTCTTACCATCCATTACCACAGGTTCAATATCGATGCGACGCTACCAAATTCTTCTGCTCCTTATTCTAATTTCAATTCATTTGAACGTCTTCGCGGCATCTATCAAGGTTGAAATGAGGACGAACGTTGGTAACATCGTTCTGGAACTGTATCCTGACAAGGCTCCCAAAACCGTTGAAAACTTCCTGGGATATGTCGAAGATGGTTTCTACAAAAATACGATATTCCATCGCGTCATTGCCGGATTTATGATTCAGGGCGGCGGTTTCGATCCGGCGTTTAACCAAAAACCAACCCGCGCTCCGATTCGCAATGAAGCCGCCAATGAACTTAAAAATGAAATCGGAACGATTGCGATGGCCCGAACTTCGGATCCGCATTCCGCATCGGCGCAATTTTTTATCAACGTCGCCAATAATAAATTTCTGGATTTTAAAGCGCCAAATCAAAGCGGTTATGGGTATGCAGTATTTGGAAAAGTTGTGAGCGGGATGGATGTTGTAAACAAAATTGCTGCGACCCCAACTGGCCCAGCCGGGCCGTTTCCGACCGATGTACCGAAAAATAAGGTGATTATTGAGGATATTGTAAAACTGCCCTAGCCGTAAGAACGACAGTACTCAATAATACGATTCATTAATCAATTTAGGACTGATATGGTCAAACTGCAAACTAATTTTGGCACGATAATACTCGATCTCGACAGTGAAAAAGCGCCAGAAACCGTACAAAATTTTCTGAACTATGTTTCGAGCGGATTTTACGATAATACATTGTTTCATCGCGTTATTGACGATTTCATGATCCAAGGTGGAGGCTTTACGCCCGGAATGAAACAAAAACCAACCCAGCCGCCTATTCACAACGAGGCTGCCAATGGCCTGAGAAATGATGCCTATACGATTGCAATGGCACGAACAGCGGATGTCCATTCGGCGACCGCACAATTCTTTATCAATGTGACCAGCAACGGTTTTCTGAACTATAAATCGCCATCACCACAAGGCTATGGCTATTGTGTTTTTGGAAAAGTCGTCGAAGGGCAAGATGTCGTCGATAAAATCAAAAAAGTCAAAACCGGGGATTTTGCCGGTCATCAGAATGTACCACTGGAAGATGTCGTCATTGAGAAAGCCGAAGTCATTTAGTTACGAAGCAGCAAAACGAGCTTTTTCGCTTACCGGACTGTCACTGGCCGGTAGCTAGAGGCTCAGGTCAAACCCCGCGCCAGATCGGCTTGCAAATCCTGAACGGATTCCAATCCAACCGCGATCCTTAGCAATCCATCGGTGATTCCGGCAGCATCACGAGCTTCCTGACTAATCCGTGCATGCGTTGTGGTTGCTGGATGTGTCAGTGTGGTTTTTGCATCCCCCAGATTTGCGGTGATCGAAATCAATCGAGTCGAATCAATCACGCGCCATGCAGCCTCTCTGCCGCCTTTAACTTCGAACGTAACTATCCCTCCCCCTGATTTTTGTTGATGTTTTGCCAAATCGTGCTGGGGATGGGATTCCAGTCCAGGATAAAAAATGCGCGTCACATTCGGTTGCTTCTCCAGCCATTGCGCCATCCTCAGAGCATTTTCGGAATGTGCTTCGACACGGATTTTGAGTGTTTCCAATCCTTTCAAAATGACCCAAGCGTTAAAAGCGCTCAGCGTCGGACCGGCGGTTCGCAAAAAACCGAACACACCGCCATCCATCAGCAGCTCCCGTTTTCCGAGTACTGCACCGCCCAGGACTCTTCCTTGACCATCCAAATATTTGGTCGCGGAATGAATCACAATATCCGCCCCCAGTTCCAGCGGTTTTTGTAAAATCGGCGTACAGAAACAATTATCTACAACCAGCCATGTACCGGTGGCTTTCGCAATCCGGGCCAAAGCCTCAATATCAGAAATCTCAGTTAATGGATTGGAAGGTGTTTCCAGAAAAAAAAGCTTGGTGTTAGGTCGCACTGCGCTTTGCCATGCACTAGCATCGGTTGCCGACACAAAAGTCGTATCAATATTGAATTTCTTCAGAATGTTGTTAAATAAATTAACGGTCGCACCAAATAAGCTTTGCGAAGCGACGATATGGTCTCCTGCTGACAGTAACCCCATGGTACAGGCTAAAATCGCCGACATTCCGGAAGCTGTCGCGATGCATGTTTCCGCTCCTTCCAGCACCGCTAGACGTTCTTCAAATGCAGTGACGGTTGGATTGGTAAATCGCGCGTAGATATTGCCGGGTTCGCTGCCTGAAAAACGGGCAGCCGCTTGCGCAGCGCTATCAAACACAAAACTGGAAGTCAAATACATTGCTTCAGAATGCTCATTGAACTGACTGCGATGAATACCGGTGTGTAGCGCGAGCGTTTCTGGTTGCAAATTATCGGACATAAGAAAATAAAACGAAAAGTGAGTTAGATGGTTACGTTCGTTCGATGAAATACGGGTTCTCGATCGCGATTACAATGAATTCAATCGGAAAAAACCAAACTCAAATCCAGTTGCGTTTTCGACTGTGCAGACGAAAGCGGTTGGTTAGAGTTTCTTTGTAATTCCAATGTGTTGAGATACTCATGCGTCACGTCACCGGTGATATAAACACCATTGAAACAGGATGTTTCAAAGTTTTGTACCACAGGTGATACCTTGGATACCGCATGAGTCAGCGCCTCCAGATCCTGGAATATCAGATAATCCGCTCCGATCTCTTCACAAATTTCTTCCACAGTCCGATCGGTAGCGATCAGCTCTTGCCGGGTCGGCATGTCGATTCCGTAAACATTTGGAAATCTTACCGGGGGAGCAGCCGAAGCAAAAAATATCTTATTGGCGCCGGCTTCACGAGCCATTTGAACAATTTCACGGCTGGTGGTGCCTCGCACAATCGAATCGTCGACCAATAGTACATTCTTCCCGCGGAATTCAATGTTCATGGCATTGAGCTTTTGCCGCACGGATTTACGTCTTTGTTGCTGTCCCGGCATGATGAATGTACGCCCAACGTATCGATTTTTGATAAATCCTTCCCGGAATTCGATGCCTAGGTGATTGGCAAGTTGCAGCGCACTGGGGCGACTGGAGTCTGGGATTGGAATTACAACATCAATATCCAAATGATGCATTGTTTTCTTAATTTTTTCCGCAAGCTGTTCCCCCATATTCAAACGGGTCTCATAAACGGAAATACCGTCAATGACGGAATCAGGGCGAGCCAAATAAACATACTCAAAAATACATGGATTCAGAGAAACTTGGGTTGCGCACTGCTTATTATAAAAATTACCGTCTTCGTCGATAAAAATCGCTTCTCCCGGTGCGACATCACGGATCAATTTGAAACCTAGTGTATCCAGTGCCACGCTTTCCGAAGCGACGAGATATTCATCGCCCAGCTCATTCTCCGCAGTTCCGAAGACCAACGGGCGAATGCCATAAGGATCGCGAAAAGCCAATAATCCATAGCCAGCGATCATGGCTATCACGGCATAGGCGCCTTTGCATCGTTTATGCACGCCAGCAACCGCCGAGAAAATTGCCGCTGGATCAAGCTGACAATTTTTGGTGCTCTTTTGCAGTTCGTGCGCAAGGACATTTAGCAACACTTCCGAATCCGAGTTAGTATTGACATGCCTCAGGTCGGTTTTAAAAAGCTCTTGGTTGAGCTGTTCGGCATTGGTCAAATTACCATTGTGACTTAATACGATTCCAAAGGGAGAATTGACATAAAACGGCTGCGCTTCAGCGGGTGAATTAGCGGACCCTGCGGTCGGATAACGCACATGGCCGGTGCCAATATTCCCGGATAGCGCGCGCATATTTCTGGTACGAAACACATCCCGGACTAAACCAAGGCCTTTGTGCATATGAAAGGTATTGCCTTGCGCAGTCACAATGCCGCTTGCATCTTGTCCTCGATGTTGCAACATCAACAATCCGTCATACAGCAGCTGATTCGCTGGAGATTTTGCAACGATACCGAGAATTCCGCACATAGAAAGCTCCGTTGGTTTTGCCTTATTTAATCAGAATTAAATTTGGAGTTAATTTACTCAATTACCGCGCTGCTGTTGCTTTTCAAAAAACAAAAAAACCAGTCATTACGCTCTTTGCCACTTAAAAATTATCTTTTCTTTCAAAGCTAATGCGTTTTGACAAATCATCGGGCAGCCATGGCAGCACTTGGGTCGCGATTGACTCCAAAGGTCCGCTTAATAAAGCTTGATTCCAGAAAACTTGATTCGGGATGGTGGTCAGTCCCGCCATCAAAACCAGTAAAATCACGATTACCAGCGCCCGGATAAACCCAAAAACAGAACCGAGCAACCGGTCGATAAATCCTAAACCAATGCCCTTTATCAAAGCGGATAGTAACATCGTTGCGAGCGCCGTTATCAGTAACACCGCAAGAAATGTCACAACAAAAGCAATGGCATAACGCAGGGTTTCACCGACAATCTCACCCGGCAAAAATTGCTCCGTTAACGACGAATAGGAGCTAGCTACAATAAAAGCGACAATCCACCCTGCAATGGACAATCCTTCACGGACAAATCCGCGCAGAATACTCAGCACAATCGAGACTAAGAAAATAGCAGAAACAACGTAATCAAAAGCAGTCATCAGTTGTGATCGATACTTTTTGTTAAATGATTAGCAAGAATAATCGCGATATCAACTTATCTCGGTACCACTACGCCATCCAGACCAAGCGCTTTTAATTTTTTTATTTCACCATCCGCAGCACTTCGAGTCGGAAATGGGCCTGTGCGAACCCGTGTTACTTGATTACCATTGATAACCAATGACTCGGTATAAGCCTTAAAACCGTTCGATAGCAGCAGCGCTTGCTGCAGCTTGGCTTTCTCTGAATCAGAAAAAGCGCCTAATTGAACGACAAATCCTTTTCCTGCATCAGGCGCTTGAACTGGCGCATTAACAACTGGTGGTACGCTTGGAGCATTTGGTGGCGGCGCACTCGGTGTCACTGCATTGGTATTAGGGGCGATTGCTGCCACTGGCGGCGCCACTTTGGCCGGAGTCACTTGCCGTTCGAATTTTGGTTTAATACCGGGAATCGGGATACGTTTCTGAGAATTTGGCGATTCGTTATTCTCATCCCTATTTTGCATAGCTATCGCGGATTTCTCTTGTACTTCCGCTGGATCGAACGCATTCAATGATTCTGTACTTATTGAAGAATCTTCTTTTGGTAACGATACCGCTTTGCTTGCATTTCTATTCGCTTCCGGCAAATTGATTGCAATTTCATGTTTCTCCGTTTCCGGCTTGGGTTCATCGAAAATTGCAGGCAAAACAATAATAGAAATCAGAACCAGAACGATAGCGCCGACCAGCCGCCTTCTCGCACGTTTACGTAGTAATAATTCCTCTTCGCTGATATTTTTATTCATTTGAAATATCCGGTTACTACTCTAGGGAAGACATGTGCAAATGATTCAGCACATCGCCAACCGTATAGAAAGATCCAAATATGCAAATTCTATCATTTTTGGATGCTTGTTCACAGGCAAAAGCAAAAGCTTCAATGCCATCAGAAAAACGACATATCGACTGGTTTATGTCTGAAAAGCCCGCATTTCCAATTTCTTCGGCGATATGCCCGACAGTTGCAGCACGCGGCGATTGAATGGGAAATAGCAACCAGACATCGATTTCGTCTTTAAGCTTTTGCACGACACCCTGGGTATCCTTATCCTGCAGCATCGAAAATACTGCATAAGTCCGCCCCGCGCACGGGGTCGCGGCTAAGTTTTGTGCTAAAACCGCAGCAGCCGCAGGGTTGTGCGCGACATCCAGGATAATCATCGGCTGGGTTGAAATAACTTGGAATCTACCGGGCACGGCTGCTTTGAGCAATCCTTGACGAATATCACTCATGCTAACCGGCAATAATTCATGTACTGTATCCAGAGCGGCCAGGCATGCACTGGCGTTTTGCAGTTGCTTATTGCCCCGTAAAGATGGATTAGGCAATGAATAACGCCATCCCTTCGGTCCCCAAAAATCCCACTGCTTGTCTTTTGATTGGAAACCAAACTCTCTCGAGAATCTATGGAATTGCGCGCCAATTTTAGTTGCGTGCTGATACACCGAATCCGGCACATCGGTATCCGCGCAAATGGCTGGCTTGCCATGCCGGAAAATCGCAGCTTTCTCGAATCCGATTTTTTCTCTCGTATCTCCCAGATATTCGATGTGATCCAGATCGATGCTGGTTAGAATGGCACAATCCGGATCAAAAATGTTAACCGCGTCAAGACGTCCGCCCAGGCCAATCTCAAGAATCGCCACATCGACGCGTGCTTCAATAAACAAATACATCGCAGCGAGAGTTCCAAATTCAAAGAAAGTTAACGATGTGTGACAATTGCGCCGCGCAACTTCCACCTGTGCAAAAGCCTGACAAAGTTTTGTGTCTTCAACATCTTTTCCATCGATTCGAATCCGTTCGTTGAAGCGAAGTAAGTGCGGAGAAGTGTAGCATCCTGCTTGATAGCCCGCGCTTTGCAGGATTGCTTCAAGCATTGCACAAACGGAACCTTTTCCATTGGTGCCGCCTACTGTAATGACCGGAAATCGAGGAATTAGCCCTAGCTCGGATCGAACATTGGCAACCCGTTCCAATCCCATTTCGATGGCGCTCGGATGCAACGATTCGAGGTAATGTAACCAATCTGCAAGTGAATCCGCTGTCAGACCCGGTACATCCATGTGTAGAATCCAGGCGAAAATTATGTTA
The DNA here is from genome assembly GCF_054188085.1 of Nitrosomonas limosa. Taxonomy (NCBI): domain Bacteria; kingdom Pseudomonadati; phylum Pseudomonadota; class Betaproteobacteria; order Nitrosomonadales; family Nitrosomonadaceae; genus Nitrosomonas; species Nitrosomonas limosa. The sequence continues at coordinate 772,367 of NZ_CM135180.1, forward strand.
ACGGAGCGGGAATACGCATCAACTGGGTACAGAGATTAACGAGCTTATCGCGCATTTGGCGGCGATCGACAATCATGTCGACTGCCCCGTGCTGCAGCAAAAATTCAGCACGCTGAAAACCATCGGGAAGTGTTTGCCGCACTGTCTGCTCAATCACGCGCGGCCCCGCAAATCCGATTAATGCACCCGGCTCGGCGATCACGACATCTCCGATAAAGGCAAAACTGGCGGATACACCGCCCATGGTCGGATCGGTCAATACCGAAATAAACGGCAATTTGTTATGACTGAGACGCGTTAAAGCAGCCGTTGTTTTCGCCATTTGCATCAGGGAAAACAGCCCCTCCTGCATTCGCGCACCGCCGCTGGCACTGAAACAAATAAAAGGAATATGGTGATCTATACAGGTTTTGACACCACGCACGAAACGTTCACCCACAACCGATCCCATGGAACCGCCCATAAAACCGAATTCGAATACCGCAGCAACAACCGGAATAGTTTTGATCGTACCTTGCATGACCACTAAAGAGTCATTTTCATCCGTACTTTCCTGAGCTTGCGCCAGCCGATCGACATAACGCTTACTGTCTTTGAATTTTAAAACATCCGTTGCAACCACTTCCGCGCCGATTTCACGCCGCCCTTCCGGATCCAGCAAAAAATCCAGCCTATCCCTTGCTGAGATGCGATTATGATAATCACACTTGGGGCAAACATTCAGATTTTTGGCCAAATCGGTATAGTACAAAACCGCTTCACAATTATTACACTTACTCCACAATCCCTCAGGTACAAATTTCTTCTCACCGGCCTCTTTTCTTTTGATTTTTGGAGGGATAATATTTTGGAACCAGCTCATAACGAATGTATCCTAAAGCGTGCGTTTCTGATTACTTCAATTCTCATCAATTGCTTTGCGCAGCGAATTTAACAGATAACCGGTTTTGTCCAATATTTCGGCTTCTGCTGATTGCTCAATTTCCTCGATAATCCGGCTGCCGACCACGACGGCATCAGCCAAGCCTGCAACTGCCTTTGCGGTAGCACCATCGCGAATACCAAACCCTACCCCGATCGGTATTGAGATGTATTGCCGCAGTGTTGCCAGCATCTTGCCGACATCTTGCAGATCAAGGTGCGATGCACCGGTGACACCCTTTAATGAAACATAATAGACATATCCGCGAGCCATTTTTGCCACTTGTTCGATACGCTGTTGCGGCGTGGTCGGAGATAGCAGAAAGATCGCGTCGATTCCTTGCTGGTCGAGACAGGCCACCCATTTTGCCGATTCTTCCGGAGGATAATCCACGATCAGAATGCCATCGACGCCACACTGCTTGGCTTTTGCGGCAAATGTCTCGTAACCCATTGCCTCCACCGGATTTGCATATCCCATCAAGACAACCGGTGTATCCGAATTCGTCTGCCTGAATTCACTGACCATGCTTAGAACGGCATCTAAACTGACATGGTGCTTCAGTGCACGCTCTGATGATCTCTGAATAGTAGGTCCATCGGCCATTGGATCCGAAAAAGGAATGCCTAATTCAATGATATCCGCGCCGGATTGAACTAACCGGTGCATAAGCGGCACCGTTACTTGCGGATTGGGATCGCCCGCTGTAACAAATGGAATCAGCGCCTTACGGTTTTGTCTTTTTAAGGTATTGAATGTTTGAGCGATGCGATTTGACTTCTCGGTATCGCTACTGCCATTAAAATAACTCAGTAAGCTTTTAATAAAACTCATTTAGTAATCCGATTGGAACTCTTTCCAGAAGATTAAAATTGAAAATAAGAGTGGCTTCATCAAAGTGTCAAGCCTGACATTTGCGCAACAGTCGCCATGTCCTTATCGCCCCGTCCCGAGAGATTAACCAGCAATAATTTATCCTTGGATAGCGTGGGTGCGTATTTGGCGGCATAAGCCAATGCATGACTTGATTCCAGCGCCGGCATAATGCCTTCGTAGCGGCATAGGGTATGAAATGCTTCCAGAGCTTCGTCATCAGTAATCGCAACATATTCGGCACGGCCACAATCCTTAAGCCATGCATGTTCCGGCCCCACGCCAGGATAATCCAAACCGGCTGAAATCGAATGCGTTTCGATAATCTGACCATTCTCATCTTGGATCAAGTAGGTGCGATTGCCATGCAATACACCGGGTTTACCGGTCGACAACGTCGCTGCATGTTGGTTTGTTTCAATGCCTTTTCCGGCTGCTTCGACACCGATCAAACGAACGTTAGCATCATCAATATAAGGATAAAACAAACCGATTGCGTTCGAGCCGCCGCCAACACACGCTATCAACGCATCCGGCTGACGTTGAAACTCTTCCTGCATCTGCGCTTTTGCCTCTGTCCCAATCACAGCTTGGAAATCCCTGACCATCATCGGATACGGATGCGGTCCGGCGACGGTACCGATAATATAAAAGGTGTTTTCAACATTGGTGACCCAATCCCGCATCGCTTCATTCAATGCATCTTTCAAGGTCCGAGACCCGGATTCGACCGGCACCACGGTCGCACCCAACAATTTCATGCGGTACACATTCGTCGCTTGCCGCTTGACATCTTCGGAGCCCATGTACACCACACACTCCATGCCATAACGCGCCGCCACAGTGGCACTGGCTACGCCATGCTGACCTGCGCCAGTCTCGGCGATAACGCGTTTCTTACCCATGCGCCGGGCTAGAAGCGCCTGCCCGATGGTATTGTTAATTTTATGCGCTCCCGTATGATTCAAGTCTTCGCGCTTCAACAAGATCTGTGCGCCCCCCAGGTGCTCGGACCAGCGCTTTGCATGATAGATCGGACTCGGGCGCCCTACATAATGCTTTAGTTCATAAGCAAACTCTGCCTGAAAATCGGGATCGTCACGGTAAAATTCGTACTGTTTCCGCAAATCCTCCAATGCCGAAATGAGCGTTTCAGCAACAAAGATGCCTCCATACGGACCAAAATGACCATCTTTACTAGGAAGATCATAAGCATTCACAGTTTTACTCCTTGCATGAAAGCAATAATTTTATTCTTATCTTTGATACCTTTGGCGGCTTCAACGCCACTTGAGACATCCACCGCCCAAGGTTTCGTTTGCTTAATCGCCATTGCAACATTATCTGGATTCAAACCACCGGACAAAATGAACGGAACGGGCAGATTCTTTGGAATTAAGTGCCAATCAAACACGTGGCCTGTACCACCCGGCACGCCTTCGGTAAAGGTGTCCAGCAGCAACCCTTTTGCAGTGCGGTAACGTTCTGCGTATTGTAGCAAATCTGTGTCTGATTTGACTCGAATTGCTTTGATATAGGGATGAGAAAATTGATTGCAAAAATCCGGCGATTCGTTGCCGTGAAATTGCAACAGATTAAGTTTGGCTGCCCGGGCAGTTTCTATGACCCAAGCCGCATCCGGATCGACATATACGCCAACAGTACATATGAAGGGTGGTATCGTTGCGCTAATCTGCGCGGCCAAATCAGGGTTAATATTGCGTGGGCTTTTCGGCCAGAAAACAAAGCCAATTGCATCCGCTCCCGATTGAATCGCTGCCTGAGCATCTTCAATTCGGGTTATTCCACATACTTTTACACGTACTGACATGAAAATAAAAAGTTATTTTTAATTAATGCTACCGGATCACGCCATTAGAAATGATTGGGAATTCGGAAAATTCCGGAATCAGCCAGCTCGGATCGTATTTTACACCCGCCAAATACAAACCGGCTGCGGAAAAAGTTGGCGCTGCAAACGTCCGGTTTTTGTGTTTAAGAAGCTCGTCAATCCAATCGGCAGAATATTTTCCTTTGCCGATATAAACAAGGCAGCCGATAATATTTCGTACCATATGGTGAAGGAAAGAATTCGCGCGCAAATCAAAAATCACAAGATTTCCTTGGCGAGCAATGTTCAGATGTGTAATCGTTCTCACCGGTGATTTTGCTTGGCACTCGGCAGCCCGGAAAGATGAAAAATCATGCTCCCCGATTAAGAATTTCCCCGCTGCTTGCATTTTCTCCAATTCCAGCGGCACATGAAACCAGCCTACCTTGTTGTAATGAATCCCAGGTCTGGCTGATTGATTCAACAAAAAATACAAATATCGCCTTTCAACCGCACTATAGCGTGCGTGGAAATCGTCAGAAACTTCGCCAGCCCACAAAATAGAAATATCATTAGGCAGGAAAGCGTTAACACCACGCACCCAAGCACTCATGGGACGACAGACCAATGTATCAAAATGCACGACTTGATAAAACGCGTGAACACCGGCATCCGTCCTTCCTGCCGTCACAATCCGAATGTTTTCCTTCGCTATTTCAGACAGCGCCTTCTCTACTGCGTCTTGAATTGCGCAAGACTCTGATTGACTCTGCCAGCCACAATAGTTGCTGCCGTCATATTCCAAGACTAATACGATACGCACAATTGAAATATTTTTCTCGCCAATTGGTTACGATCCGTGATCAGCCTTTTTAATGATAACCCTACAAGCTCTTCAACATTTTTTTGGCAATTTTTATTTGTTTCGCATCACCATCGCGAATGACTTCTTCCAGCATTTCTCGAGCGCCTTCTTTGTCATCCATTTCTTGGTAAGCTTTTGCCAGATCGAGTTTTGTCTCAACCTCCTGCCATTGCTCGCTATTGGTTTCCAGATCGGCCGCTTCTTCCACTTGATCGGCTTGGCCAGATTCTTCGAGATTTAAATTGATATCTGCCAAGTCGATAGCCGGAACCTCAGGAGAAGAATCAAGCGTGGTCTCTTCAGGTTGATCAAAATCAATTGCAGGACTCAAGGAATCGGATTCATCGCTCAGCACCAGCTCATCTTTCTGGGTTGTGGATTTATCATCTTCCAAATCCATGTTCGCAGAATCGAATTCCAATACGATTTCATCCTGATCAGTATCTGCACCCTTTGTTGCTGCAGTACTTCTTGAATCTTCAGCTTCTGTATCGGCAGCAACATCCAGTGAATAGTCCAAACTCCCGTCATCTGCAATCAATTGACTGATTTCATCATCCTCCGGCAATTGCGCTGATGTCCGTTTTGTTTCTTCTTCAGACCCGGTATCAAGATCAAAATCGATTTCATTGGAGAAAGCCGCTGCTGAATCATTTGAAGCGGATTCAACCGGTTGTTCGACGCTATCCTCAAGGTTCTCTTCGAGATATGCTGAGTCCAGCGGTTGTTCCGTTTGCATCGTTACGGTATCGGATTCGGCATCAGCCACGGCGACGATGGATTCCGATCCTTCATCGAGAACGTCATCATGCTCTGTAAAATCGGTCCCGCCATGATCGAATTCATCTTCTCGATCGGCTGGTTCCGAATAAGAATGGGTATCTTCATAAGTAGATTCTTCGTCCCCCGTATCGGAAGAAGCCGGCGATTCATCATCATCCACAGCCGCTGCTGCAGTGGCTGCAGACGCGCCTGCCATTGCCGCCATTCTGGAACGCATGGCGGAAGAAAAACCTTCTTTATTAATTTCTTCCTCGTCATCGCCTTCCAGTTGTTTTCTGCGTCTTCTGATAATCAAGAACACCAGTAGCAGCGCCAATATCGACGCACCCGCAACATATTCAATATTTTCGAAGAGTAATTCGATCAAACCCGGCGATTGCTCATCTTCCGCTGGAAGCGGTGCAGGGCTAGCTGCAGGTAATGGCTCCTGGTCAGGTTGTATTGCGGCACTATGCTCTGCTTCCGCTGGCAAAGATTGTATTTCAGGTTCCGTCATTGCTCCGGCAGGTACGTCAATCACAGCGGGGGCCTGCGTTTCGGGTTTTATCGACTGCGTGACCGATTCAGCGTTAACTTGGGCTTGCGCCAGAACCGAATCTTTCAATTCCAGCAGATGCTTAAGATTCGCTATGCTTTTTTCAAGCATGGCAACACGTTCGTTAGCTTCCTTCAACGCCAGATTTCTTGCGATCGCATCTTCTTCCATCATCCGCAAACGATCAACCAGGCTCGAATCAGCAACCTGACCATCCTTATCCGGTAATTGCATACCGCTCGACAATTTCAATACTTCCTTGGGTGCATCGGCGGCCATTGATTTCTTATCAATAGTCGTCGTAATTTGCCCTTGATCCGATTGGCTGATGGCATGCGTTTTTGAGGATTCTCTGCTGGCGGTTGCCAATTTTGATTGATATTGCCGCCAATCATTAGTCTGCATCTTGACTTCGGCGCTTGCTGTGGTGGTGTCAATCGAAGCGATTTCAGCTTCATCAGGAATATTCAGAATCGCGCCGGCCTTAAGCAAATTCATGTTGTTGGCAATGAATGCATCGCGATTGGCGCGGTGGAGCGCCACCAGCATTTGGTTCAGATTGACTCCTGGCGGCAATACCCGGCGCGCTATCGACGATAGCGTATCTCCACGGCTAACCGGTCCATACGTTCTGGCGCCTTGCTTGGTTCCACCACTATCTCGCGCTCTTGTCCGTGTGTTTGATTTTAGATTGCTTCCACTTTCCTGTATGTCATCGGACTCCAATCGGGAAGTAGCAATCTGCGGCGACTGGCTTGTCGATGCCGCAGCGAAATTCTGGGTAGTCGATTCAACCGGATCAAGCAATACGGTATATTCACGCAGAATCTTGCCGGATGACCAGCTCAATTCAATTAGAACCATTAAAAAAGGATCATTGACAGCTTGTGGAGAGGTCAACTTGACATAAGGATTGCCATTTACCCTTGACTCCACTGACACTTTGACAGTCGATAAGACGGATTCGTAGCTTATGCCCGCTTGAGCAAACGCCTCTCGGGTTGCGATACTGGCTTTTAGAGTGGGGACCTCATCACTGCTGGTAGAGACAATATCAATCTCAGCATTTAAAGGTTGCCCCAATGCTGAATTAAGCGTCAGCTTGCCCAGCCCTGCGGCATAAATGGCAGCCGGTAGCATCAGAATGATTACAAACAAGCTTACTCTAAAAGATGTTTTATACACTGAAGTACCCTCTCAAGTTTTTGAAAATTAATATCGGAAGGCTAGCATTGTGGCGTAATCATACAAGCCGGAATTATGCATTAAATAATAGGCTAATTTCTTTTATAAAGACTCTGATAGTTATTCAAAATACAAGGATTATCAACTGACTACGGAAATTAATGTTCGATCAATATCCGCAACATTCTTCGTAGCGGCTCGGCAGCACCCCACAATAATTGGTCACCGACCGTAAACACTGATAAATATTCGTCGCCCATCGCTAATTTACGCAAGCGGCCAACCGGTATGGATAGCGTGCCTGTCACCGCAGCAGGGGTTAAATTTGCTGTCGTTGCTTCGCGCTCATTGGGTACGACATGCACCCAGTCGTTGGATTTAGCGATGATGTCTTCGACCTCATCCAAAGGCACATCCTGTTTTAACTTGATTGTTAATGCTTGACTATGGCAGCGCATCGCACCAACCCGTACACAGATCCCATCGACTGGAATCTGACGGTTGCTTCTTCCAAGAATCTTGTTGGTTTCAGCTTGCCCTTTCCATTCTTCACGGCTTTGGCCGTTGGCAACTTCTTTATCAATCCAGGGTATCAAGCTTCCGGCTAATGGCACCCCAAAATTTTCTTTGGGGAAATTTTTATCGCGCAAGGTCCCGGCAACTTCACGATCAATATCCAGAATACTGGAAGCAGGATTTTCCAGCAAATCCTTTGCCACACGATGCGCTTCACCCATTTGCTGCAGCAACTCACGCATATTTTTTGCGCCGGCTCCGGAAGCGGCTTGATAGGTCATCGCGCTCATCCATTCCACCATGCCTTTTTCGAAAAGGCCGCCGACGGCCATCAGCATCAGACTAACCGTGCAATTTCCACCGATGTAATTTTTTACGCCATCATGAAGCGCCTGCTCGATCACTGGCTTATTGACCGGATCCAAAATAATCACAGCGTCTTTTTCCATCCGCAACGCCGATGCTGCATCGATCCAGTATCCTTGCCAACCCGCTTGGCGCAACTGTTTAAAGACTTGATTGGTATAATCGCCGCCCTGGCAAGAAATGATGATATCCATCGCTCGCAATTGATCGATATCGAACGCATCTTTCAGCGCGGGTATATCCTTGCCAATATCCGGACCCGCGCCACCTTTCTGCGAAGTTGTAAAAAACACGGGATCGATCAGAGAAAAATCCTCTTCTTCGCGCATTCTCTGCATTAATACCGAGCCCACCATTCCACGCCAACCGACAAAACCGACCTGTTTCATTGCAAATCTCTTATCCCAAAAAATATAACCTATTAAATACGGCTATCATATTAACAATACTAGCTTACTTTGCTAATAGATAACAAATAATTAGCGCACCAATTTCACTTCAATTATTGAATTACCGCAAAAAAAGCCTCACATCGACTGCAATACCGCATTGCCCATCGCTTGGGTGCCAACAGACTTCATTCCAGGCTCATCGATATCTTTTGTCCGGTAACCGGATGCCAGCACCTTTTTCACCGCATTTTCGATTCGTTGCGCGGCCTCTTCATGATTGAAGGTATAGCGCAACATCATCGCGACCGACAAAATCGTCGCCAATGGGTTAGCTAAGTCTTTACCCGCAAGATCCGGCGCCGATCCGTGAATCGGTTCATACAATCCTTTATTATTTTCATCGAGCGAAGCCGAGGGCAACATGCCAATCGAACCGGTCAGCATCGATGCTTCGTCAGATAAAATGTCGCCAAACATGTTACCGGTAACGATCACATCGAATTGTTTGGGATTGCGCACCAGCTGCATCGCAGCATTATCAACCAGCATATGGGATAGGGTCACTTGCGGGTATTGTTGCGCCACTTCTGACACAACATCACGCCATAACTGTGTGCATTCGAGTACATTCATTTTATCCACCGAGCATAATTTCCTTTGCCGTTTGGCCGCTGCTTGGAATGCCACATGCGCAATTCTTCTAATCTCCGATTCATTATAAATCATCGTGTTAAACCCGACACGTTGGCCATCCCGCGTATCAATGCCGCGCGGCTCGCCAAAATAAATATCACCAGTCAGTTCGCGTACAATCATGATATCGAGCCCGGCAACCACGTCATATTTCAGACTCGAAGCATTGGCAAGTTCCGGATATAAAATGGCCGGTCGCAGGTTTGCAAACAAATTAAGCGCTTTGCGGATTGCCAGCAATCCTCTCTCAGGGCGCTGATGGCGCGGCAATGCATCGTATTGCGGACCTCCTACAGCACCCAGCAGCACTGCATCCGCTTCGCTTGCCAGACGGTGTGTCGCTTCTGGATAAGGTTCTCCGGTTGCATCCACCGCACAACCGCCGATCAAGCCATGCTCCAACTCGATCTCAAGCCCATCGTTTTTAAGGCGATTCAGAACTCGTACCGCTTGCGCTACTATTTCAGGCCCGATTCCATCGCCTGCCAGAACTGCAATTTTCATCATGTTCTAATTATTTGAAAAATTGATACTTACAAAAATAACCAGGGCTGTTGTTCACGCCGCTTTTGCTCAAATTGCTTTATTTTTTCAGCGTGCTGCAGGGTCAAACCGATCTCATCCAGTCCATTCAGCAAACAATGCTTGCGAAACGGATCAATGTCAAACGGATACACTTCGTGACCGGGGGTCGATACATTCTGCTTCTGCAGATCAACCGTCAATTGATAACCAACGGTCGATTTAACTTCCTCAAACAACCGATCCAGCGCCGACTCGCTTAAAATAATCGGTAACAGACCTATCTTAAAGCAATTATTAAAAAAAATATCCGCGAAGCTGGGCGCGATAATCACTCGAAATCCATAATCCTGCAGTGCCCAAGGCGCATGCTCGCGACTCGACCCGCAGCCAAAATTTGCCCGGGCCAGCAAAATCTGCGCACCCTGATAGCGCGGTTGATTCAGCACGAAATCCGGGTTGGGCTGGCGCTTCGCGGGATCCATGCCGGGTTCGCCATGATCAAGAAATCGCCATTCGTCAAATAGATTCTGGCCGAAACCAGAGCGCTTGATCGATTTCAAAAATTGCTTGGGAATAATCGCGTCAGTATCGACATTGGCCCGGTCCATCGGAGCAACCAAACCGGTCAACGTATGAAATTTTTCCATTGATTTTTATATGAATAGAACAGGTTATTCTTACTGAAGCTGGCGTACATCGACAAAATGCCCTGCCACCGCTGCAGCTGCAGCCATCGCCGGACTCACTAAATGCGTCCGGCCGCCGGGACCTTGCCGGCCTTCAAAATTCCGATTGGAAGTCGAAGCACACCGCTCGCCGGGTAACAATCGGTCATCGTTCATGGCCAAGCACATCGAACAACCCGGTTCGCGCCATTCAAAACCGGCGGCTTTGAAAATTTGATCCAAACCTTCTTGTTCCGCCTGTTGCTTAACCAGGCCAGAACCAGGAACCACCAGCGCTTGCTTAATGTTTGCTGCGATCCGCTTGCCTTTCACGATATGCGCTGCGGCTCGCAAATCTTCGATGCGTGAATTGGTGCACGACCCGATAAATACCTTATCGATCATAATCTGCTGAATCGGCGTATTGGCAACCAACCCCATATACTTAAGCGCTTGTTGCATATCGTGGCGTTTCACGTCATCGCCGATGAGCATCGGATCTGGCACTACGCCATCAATGGTAGTCACCATCTCCGGCGATGTGCCCCAAGTCACCTGCGGCTTAATTTGCGCAGCATCCAGTCTGACCGTCTTATCAAACTGCGCGCCTTCATCGCTATGAAGCGTACGCCAATACTGAACGGCATTATCCCAGAGCCCACCTTGCGGCGCGAACGGGCGTCCTTTGATGTAATTGATAGTGGTATCATCAACCGCCACCATGCCGGCGCGTGCGCCTGCCTCGATCGCCATATTACAAAGCGTCATGCGGCCTTCCATCGACAACGCACGAATCGCGCTGCCGCTGAACTCGATGGCATACCCGGTGCCACCAGCGGTGCCAATTTCACCGATAATCGCCAAGGCAATGTCTTTCGCGGTTACCCCAAAGCCCAAAACACCTTCCACGGAGATACGCATGGTCTTCGATTTTTTCATTAGCAAACACTGCGTCGCCAACACATGCTCAACCTCCGATGTGCCGATACCGAACGCCAAACAGCCGAATGCACCATGCGTGCTGGTATGCGAGTCCCCGCAAACAACTGTCATACCGGGCAGCGTCGCGCCTTGTTCCGGGCCGATCACATGGACGATACCCTGACGCAGATCATTCATTTTAAATTCGGTAATACCCAATTCGTCGCAATTGTGATCCAGTGTCTCTACTTGCAAACGCGAAATCGGATCGTGAATACCCTGTGTGCGATCAGTCGTCGGAACATTGTGATCCGCTACCGCAAGAATCGAATTCAACCGCCAAGGCTTCCGCCCCGCCAATTTCAAACTTTCAAACGCCTGCGGGCTGGTCACCTCATGCACGAGATGACGATCGATATAAATCAGCGCCATACTATGCGGGTCTGCAGATTCGGTATGAACCACATGCTGGTTCCAAAGCTTGTCGTATAACGTTTGCATCTGGTAAAAGAAAAAACAATTAATTGATAATTATCCCATAAAGTTTACCGATTCAACAAATTGAGCAATGTGTCAGCAGCTAATGATTAAACGAATGCATCTTCCACGCAATTATCAGCAACCCTAATAAAGCCGTAACTGCACTGATAAAAAAGGTGATCTCCGCTCCCAGCCAATCCCAAGTATAACCACTCGAAACCGCCCCCAAGGCGCCGCCCAGACCATACGCAATGCTGGTATATAGCGCTTGTCCTTTTGCCTGATTGCGCCCTTTAAAAAAATAATGGATCACCATCATTGCCGCCACATGATGCGCACCGTATGTTGCCGCATGTAATACTTGCGCCATAATTAATACGACCGGCCAATCAACCCAACTGCCGATCAGCACAAACCGGAGCACGGCGCAAGCAAAACTGAACATCAAAATCTGCTTGAGACGGAAATGCCGCATCAACCAAGGCATGATGAAAAAAATGCCGATTTCACAAATTACGCCAATCGCCCATAGCCACCCAACAAATCCTTTGTCATAGCCATGCTCAACCAAATAAATCGAGAAAAAAGTGTAATAGGCACCATGCGCAAACAGCATTAACAGGCTGGAACATAAAAAGGCCATAACTTCATGACGCATGCAAATTTGCCGGATCGAATGAAATCCACTGGCATGGCTGATAATCTCTTTCTCCGGGATCTGATACGAAAATAAAGCGATACCTGCTTTCAGACCCAGCACGACCCAAAGCAACCAAATAATATCAACAACTTCCAGCAAATAACCAACGCCAACCACTGCCACCACAAATCCTATCGAACCCCAGGAACGGATCCGCCCGTAGCGATCGGTCGAATCGCCCAGATGTGACAAGGTGATAGCTTCCATCAAAGGCAGCGAAGCGCTCCAAAAGAAACTCATCAACAGCATGACTAAGAAAACCCAGGCAAACGATTCACCCCAGAAAAACCCGCCATAACTGATTAAGCCGCTGACAGCGGCCAATTGCACGACCCGTACCCGCTTTCCGGTATGATCCGCCAGCCACCCCCAGGCGGCGGGAGAAAATATCCGTGTCACCAGCAATAAAGACATAAGCACACCGATTTGCAGCGCATTAAAATTCAGCGATTGCAAATACAGACTCCAGTACGGCGAGAAAGCGCCAATAAAAGCAAAATAGAAAAAATAAAACCCGGATAAACGCCAGTAGGGAAGTGTCGGCATAAGTGTCAGTGAAAGCTGATAACGACGCGATTTAGATAAAATTACCCGACACGATGCCGGCAATAAATTTTGGAAACGACCTACTGCAATCGAAGTAAGTCTGGTTTCTTGAAATCGAGGATTTTACAAGAATTCGGATTACCGTTCAGCGATATACCATGATCTTGCGGCCATATCGTTTTACCGACCAATGACTGAATACACATCGATTGATGCGAATGATCCTGTTTCCCCGAAACCCGCTCCACGCCGTTAATAGTTGACAATCCATAAACCCTTCGATAGTCTCATTGATCTAAATCAACGATAATAATTCGTCAATAATCTAAGGAGAGCATGATGGAACTTAAAGGATCAAAAACCGAAGGAAATCTGAAAGCCGCGTTTGCCGGAGAGTCGCAAGCCAATCGCCGCTATCTGTATTTCGCTGCAAAAGCGGATGTGGAAGGCCAAAATGACGTAGCGGCCGTATTCCGTTCAACCGCCGAAGGCGAAACCGGTCATGCCCACGGCCATCTTGAATATCTGGAAAAATGCGGCGACCCCGCGACTGGCATGCCTTTTGGTGGGTCACGCGACAATTTGAAAACCGCGATTGCCGGTGAAACACATGAATACACCGATATGTACCCCGGCATGGCAAAAACGGCGCGCGACGAAGGTTTCGATGAAATCGCCGATTGGTTCGAAACGCTTGCCAAAGCGGAACGTTCGCACGCCAATCGTTTCCAGCGCGCATTAGATGGCCTAGCCGATTAATCGCGTTCAATCGCACCCTGAAACACCGGGGTTTATTCAATCATCGGATAAACCCCATCGCAATTACCCATCGTCTCTATAAAGCACATTGATCTATGGCCACTCGCGAAGGTAGTCTCGAAGCACCTACTCGTCATCCCATTGATTGGAAGAATCCGGATTTTTATGATGAAACCGGTTTAAACCAAGAACTGGAGCGAGTTTTTGACATCTGTCACGGCTGCCGGCGTTGCGTTAACTTGTGCACAGCTTTTCCGCGTTTATTCGATTTGATCGATGAAAGCACCACCGGCGAACTGGATGGCGTCGATAAAAAACAATTCTGGGAAGTGGTCGATCGCTGTTACTTATGCGATATGTGTTTCATGACAAAGTGCCCTTACGTGCCGCCGCATGAATGGAATATTGATTTTCCACATTTGATGCTACGTGCCAAAGCGGTGAAGTATAAACAGCAAGGCGCCAGCTTCCGCGATGAATTGCTTTCCAATACCGATTTGATGGGCAAGATTGCTACCATTCCGGTAGTCGTGCAAACCGTTAATGCACTGACTAACGCACCAGTAGCCCGTAAATTGCTGGATAGCACGCTTGGAATCCATGCCGAGCGAAAACTGCCGGAATACGCGGCCACAAAATTCCGCTCGAGCGCCAGACCCAACGATTCGTTTCCGGTCAGAAACGGTGCCCGCACCCCTGGTAAGGTCGCGATATACGCCACCTGCTACATTAATTATAACGAACCCGGCATCGGCCACGACTTGTTGTACATTCTGGAGCACAATGAAATTCCGGTCCGTCTGGTTGAGAAGGAAGCATGCTGCGGTATGCCGAAGCTGGAACTGGGCGATCTGGAAACCGTCGAGACGCTGAAAGATAAAAATATTCCGTATTTATTCCAACTGGCGCAAGACGGGTATGCCATTCTCTCCGCAGTGCCATCTTGCACGCTGATGTATAAACAGGAATTACCGCTGTTATTCCCGGATGATGAAGCGGTTCAGGCCGTTGCCGCCGCCATGTTTGATCCGTTCGAATACTTGGCGTTACGAAATCAGGATAATTTACTCAAAACCGATTTCAAGCAAGCGCTTGGAAAAATTTCCTACCATATTCCATGCCATCAGCGCGTACAAAATTTCGGAAAAAAAACCAAAGACATCCTGGAATTAGTTCCGGACACCAGTCTTAATGTTGTAGAGCGCTGCTCCGGCCATGATGGCACCTGGGGCGTGAAAACCGAGCATTTTGCCGATTCGATGAAAATCGGCCGCCCTGTTTTTAAACAAATGGCCGCCACCGAACCGGATTACATTAGCTCGGATTGCGCCATTGCAGCCCGTCATATCGCACAAGGAATCGGTGACAGCAAAGCGCAGAAACTGCATCCATTGACCTTGCTGCGGATGGCTTACGGTGCAGACACGGATTCGACGCCAGCTCCAACCCCCGAGCCAGCGGCTGCACACTCTCCCTCTACCAAGGATCGAACGATGCCGACTATTACCCGTGACAGCTTAATGACGCTCGAAGCTTATTCCAAAGTACGCAACGATTTCCGCGCCAAAGTCATGGCGCATAAAAAAACACGCAAGATCCATCTCGGCGATCATGTCACGCTCGTATTTGAAGACGAATTGACCATTCGCTATCAAGTCCAGGAAATGTTACGCGTCGAGCGAATTTTCCAGGAAGAGGAAATCGTTCACGAATTAGAAACGTATACGCCGTTGATACCGGACGGACATAACTGGAAAGCTACGATGATGATCGAGTATCCCGATCCCAACGAACGCGCAGCGCGATTGGCGACAATGATCGGTATCGAAGACAAGATCTGGGTCAAGGTAGCAGATCACCCGCCGGTTTACGCCATTGCCGATGAAGATCTGGAACGGGAAAATAGCGAAAAGACCGCTTCCGTTCATTTTCTGCGGTTCGAGCTGACCATTGAGATGATCCGGGCGCTGCGGCAAGGTGCGATTTTGAGCATGGGAATCGATCATCCGGCTTATCAAGCAACTGTTGAAGCCGTGGCTGCCGACATTCGCGCA
The DNA here is from genome assembly GCF_054188085.1 of Nitrosomonas limosa. Lineage (NCBI taxonomy): Bacteria > Pseudomonadati > Pseudomonadota > Betaproteobacteria > Nitrosomonadales > Nitrosomonadaceae > Nitrosomonas > Nitrosomonas limosa. The sequence goes on from NZ_CM135180.1 coordinate 787,978, forward strand.
TCGCTGTTAAATGATCTAACCGAATGAAATCGCTCATTCTCATTGCCATCATTTGTATCTTGGCGCTATCGTCCTGCGCCAAACCTCCTTTTAAGGACGAATTCGAAAGCGACAAGCCGTGGGTTGAACAAGCAGCGCAATTACCTCCCTACCCCGAAGAGAACAATCTGCTCGAATTTAATGCCGGGGAGGCTACCAGCAACCGTTATTTCGTCGATGCCACATCGATCAAAATCGGTGAGGACGGCGTGGTACGGTTTGCACTTGTAATCAAATCATCCGCCGGCGCTAGCAATGTCAGCTTTGAAGGTATCCGCTGCGCCACCAATGAAAGAAAATTATATGCGCTTGGCAGGAACGACAGAACCTGGGCGCAACCCCGTGTCGCGGAATGGCAGCAGATCGATCTGGTCAGGCAATTTTATGCACAGCGCGAACTCTCCAGAAGTATCTTCTGCCCGTTCCGGCAAGCGCCCGGCAGCACCGAAGAAGCTGTTCAAGCACTCAAAGCGGGTGTGCATCGCAGTATCTATCGTTAAAGAAACAAAAAAATAGCAAAAGAACAACCAAAGAAAACGAAATCACGCGATAACGCGCGTAACACTATTTCGAAATTTTTCTAATCCGGTCTCCGTTTCTCCAAAACTCACCCCATGCAGCAAATCGTTTATACAAACGACTATTCAGTATTTTTCAAATAGTTTTCTAGCATCACCGATTGAAATTTCCCTATTGTGTTTAAGGGAATTAAAGCTCACACTCCGGGTAGGGGTAATTGCCTCATCGGATTCCCTCTACCAGCAGAACTCGTCATAAATTAACCCGAATCATTATTAACTTAAGGAAACATAACATGAATAAACGTTTTTGCCTGACACTGCAATGCGCAGTCAGTCTGTTTCTCCTGGGTTTTAGCAGTTGGGTAAGCGCCGAAGCCCCTGCGGCTTTGAGCGAAGCTCGCGTCGTAGCGCAATATAACTACATCATTCATATTCTCGCCATGCTATTGATTGGTTTCGGCTTCTTAATGGTATTCGTCCGCCGCTATGGATTTGGCGCTGTCACAGGTACCTATCTGGTTGTCGCTGTAGGTCTGCCGCTTTATATTCTGCTCCGCGCCAATGGCATTTTCGGGCACCAATTATCTCCCCATACCCTCGATGCCTTGCTTTATGCGGAACTGTCCGTTGCCACCGCACTGATCGCGATGGGCGCGGTACTGGGACGATTACGCGTTTTTCAATATGCCCTGCTGGCGCTCCTGGTAGTGCCGCTCTATTTATTGAATGAATGGCTGGTGCTCGATGACGCCATCGGATACACCACCGGATTCCAGGATTCTGCGGGATCGATTGTCATCCATGCATTCGGTGCGTATTTCGGACTCAGCATGTCGATCGTACTAACCACCGCTTATCAACGCAGCAAACCGATTGAATCGGATCATACTTCCGATCGTTTCGCGATGCTCGGTTCCATGGTGCTGTGGCTATTCTGGCCGAGTTTTGCAACCGCCTTGGTGCCCCTGGAAAATATGCCACAAACCGTTGCCAATACCTTGCTGGCTCTTTCCGGCGCAACCATTGCCACCTATTTCCTAAGCTCCAAGCTGCACGGCGGCAAAACATCCATGGTCGATATGGCGAATGCCGCATTGGCCGGCGGTGTCGCCATCGGTTCGGTATGCGATGTGGTTTCCCCTGGCGGCGCTTTCGGTATCGGTTTACTGGCGGGCGTTGTCTCCGTGCTCGGTTATGTCTTCTTGCAACCCGTGTTGGAATCCCGGTTCAAGCTCGTCGACACCTGTGGCGTGCATAATTTACATGGCATGCCAGGCTTGCTGGGCGGCATGAGCGCATTTTTGATTGTGCCGGATATCGCCATCGCGCAATTCAACGGTATCGTAATCACCCTGTTCATCGCGATTACCGGCGGCCTGCTGGCGGGCGTTATCATTAAAGCGACGGGCACCACGCGCGAACCCTATGAAGACAGCGTGGAGTTCACGCATCTTGAAGGCCCCGAAGCGGAAGATCTGCCGCAGCAATTGCAGACTCGCGTAGAAGTTCTGGAAACGCGCGTTGCCGCACCGAAACCGCAAGCTCCGGTTGAATCGCCGGACACAAGAGCGTTGATTGCGCGGCTGGAATCCCGCGTCATGATTTTGGAAAGTAATGCAGCCGCGGCGCAAAGCCATCGCGTTGACGATAATCCTCAATCATAGCTTCGATTTTCTGCAACTCAGCACCTCGCCAGGCCGAGGTGCTGTTTTATTTTTGACGAATCGATTATCGCTTAACCGCTTCAAACACCTTGCTGCCCGGGTAATAGGTTTTACCCCACGCCACCAATGCCTGCAATACCGGCGACAGATCTTCCCCTTTTTGCGTCAGCTGGTATTCGTAGCGCACCGGGTTTTGCTGATAGGCCTGCTGCGTCACAAATCCATCCGCTTCCAATTTCTTTAGCCGGTCAGCCAAAATATTGGTCGCGATGCGCTCGGGCGATGCCAGGAACTCCTGGTAACGTTTCTTACCCAGCAACAAATCGCGGATAATCAACAATGTCCATTTATCCCCAAGCTGATCCAGCGCGCAAGCAATCGGGCAACAAGATCGGTCAAAATTTGATTTATCGAATTCGTCGGTCATCGGTCAGTACATCTCATAAAGTAATTGTGTTTACTGTAAACCATCTACTTGCAACTCGCAAGCAAACAAGGTAAAGTCACTTGCACTAAACAAGCAATTATTAAAGAGGATCGCAAGCATGCTCACACTCTATCAATTCAGACGCACCTGGGGCATTCCGAATTTAAGCCCGTTTTGCTGCAAAGTTGAAACCTACTTGCGCATGGCCGGCATCCCCTACGATCTCAAGCCATCGCTGCCGCTCGGCGCACCCAAAGGCAAGCTTCCTTATATCGAAGATAATGGCGCCGCGATTGCTGATTCGCGCTTTATCGTCGACTATCTGAAAACCCATTACACCGATCTGGATCGGGAGCTAACCACTGCCGAGCTGGCTTTATCAACCGCGTTGCAGCGCTTATTGGAAGAACATTTGTTTTGGGCAGCGCTGTATTCGCGCTGGCAATACACCGAAGAAAACTGGCAAATCAACAAGCAAGCGATATTCGGATCATTACCGCCGATCATTCGCGATATCGCCGCCAGCCGCACGCGCAAAAAAATCCAGCGGCAAATTTACGGACACGGCACCGGCCGCCACCAACCGCAAGAAATTTTCGCGCTCGGCAAACAAGACATCGACGCATTGGCGATAGCGCTGGGCGATCAGCCCTATTTCTTCGGCAGCAAACCCGCCACCCTCGATGCTTCGGCATTCGGATTGCTGATCAACATCATCGGCTGCCCGATCGAATCGCCGCTCAAAGAACACGGCCTTGCCAAACAAAATCTCGTGCAATATGTCGAGCGGATCAAACAACGCTATTTTGGCAGCGACCAACAGCAGGAAACCTCTGAATTAAGCAGCGAGCAATGATCGAGATTTGATTCACATTCCGGTTGTGCTTATACAAATAAGCATTTTGAACTTGTTTTTAACGCCGTAGCGCAGCACAGATAGTTTTTTCAACGGCTTGAGAATCCAGATCGATCGAATCCCGCTAAGATCCTGTAAAATGGGATCTTAGTTTCTGTCTTTCCAATCCGCCCCAGTTCCGGTGCAAGCAACAGCAGCTTTTTACGACAATATTCATTCCCACTATCCAGGAAGCGAAATTTTCCAATGTCCATAGAAATCAAAGAGAAACCAAAATTCGCTATCGCCGCGGCGGTTCAATTGCCGAATGTCAGCGATGTCGAATTCGAATCGTCGCTGACCGAGCTGCGCGAACTCGCAAAGACACTGGGTTACACGGTCGTCAACACGTTCGTGCAAAAACGCGCCAGCTTCGACACAACCGCATACCTGGGCGTTGGCAAGCGCGAGGAAATCCGCTGCTACGTGAACCACGATTCTGGATCGGATGCGTCCGAGGAAATCGCCATCGAGTCAAATGGCCATGACATCAGCGCCCTCTTGGTCGATCACGAAATCTCACCGTCGCAGGCACGCAACCTTGAAAACGAGGTCGGCTGCGAAGTGATGGACCGCACCATGGTCATTCTTGAAATATTTCACCGCAATGCTCGCTCCCGTGCGGCGCGCGCCCAGGTGGAAATCGCGCGTCTCGGCTACATGGCGCCGCGCCTGCGCGAAGCCGCCAAGCTTGCCGGGCCGCAAGGACGGCAACGCAGCGGCACCGGCGGCCGGGGCGCCGGCGAATCGCACACCGAATTGGACCGGCGCAAAATCCGCGACCGAATCGCCGAACTCCAGCAGGAAATAGTCGCGATGGAAGCCGAACGCAAAATACAGCGCGCACGGCGGCAAGAACGCCAAGGACTCGCCAGCGTGGCGCTGGTCGGTTATACCAATGCCGGCAAATCCACCTTGATGAGGGCGCTCACCGGCAGCGAAGTACTGGTCGCCAACAAGCTGTTCGCCACGCTCGATACCACGGTGCGGGCGCTGCACCCGGAAAGCGTGCCGCGCGTGCTCGTCAGCGACACGGTCGGCTTCATCAAAAACCTGCCGCACGGTCTGGTCGCCTCGTTCAAATCCACGCTCGACGAAGCGCTCGATGCATCGTTGCTGCTCCACGTCATCGACGCCAGCGACCCCGGATTTGAGCGCCAGCTCGAAGTCACCCAGCACGTGCTTGAAGAAATTGGTGCGGACGACGTGCCGCGCATCCGCGTATTCAACAAGATCGACCATGTCGGTGATGTAGCGGCACAAGCCGAATGCGAAACAGATTTACGCACCCGGTATCCGGATTGCATCGTGATGAGCGCACGCAGACCCGACGATGTCGCGAAACTGCGCCTGAAAATCCTCGAATTCTTCCAGCAGCAACTGATCGAAACCGAGCTTTTCCTGCCTTGGACAGCCCAGCAACTCCGCGGACAAATCTTCACGAATTGTCAGGTACTGGAAGAACGCTCGGACAATGAAGGCACCCTCTTCCGGGTACGTAGCGAACCCAGCGCTATCGAGAGCTTACGCGAACAACTCAACCCGGTGGACGGTGTTCGATAGTTACCGGTAAGTGTAAGGTGTAAGAATTGGGGACAAGCCATCAAGATCGATGGATGGTGAATTTCTTAATCAAAATCAATGATTTTATAAATGCTGCTGAATATCCATGCGGCTATGCAGGACACGAACAATTTCAATTTGATCTTCTCCATTATGGCGATAAAAAATCAAATGCTATAAATTCTTATCTATTAGATGAAGGTTGAATGATCCTAATTGATCGCCATCTTCCAATTCGTCGAAAATGCCTTGTAAAGAATAATCAGACGCGCCGCTTTGCTCCCCTTCAATCAAGGCATGGCACAATGCTTCCAGCTTGGTTTCACGCTCCTCAAACAAATGCAACCCCGCCCGTAGTGGCTTCGCTGGCCGAGGCATAGTGCTCGGTTTCAACCCGGCACACCAGAAATTTCTCAAAATGCTCACCCAGCGTCACACTGGAATTTTTCTGTATTAGCATAAGAATTTCCATCAGATACTTCTCAATATCAAGTTGTACTTAATATTTATTGGTATTCCAAAACACAATTAATATCAGCGATAGTCAACTATGAACATCAAACTAATCAAACACACGAACAGATCGGATAGCTGATCAATATTGCTGAGATTTGATGATAATTCCCTTAAATAGCTTGTTGAAGCCATTATTTCTGAGTTAATGGTTGCGGTGTTGGTAAAGGTTTAGGCTTTGGTACTGGAATATCACCTCTTACACTTCTCGGTGGCGGAGGAGGCGGTGGTGCTGGTGGTTTGTTTGCTGTCATTTGCAACATCTCCTGTGTCGGCAATTTAAGAATTTCTATTTGCAATGGTTTTGAGTGATTGTTTTTATCAAGGCCATTTAGTTGATATAGAAAGAATGCTGTAAATGAGAGTACAGTAGTAACTGTCAATGCGACAGTCATTTTATATAAATTGTATGCTCTGGAATCATTATTGATTGTATTAATTGATGAAAATTCCACATAGTAATTATACAAATAATTGCGCATCCCTTCTTTGACTAAATCATCTTTGTCTTCGTATTCTGAGTAAAATTGAATTAACTCATTCCGATATGCCTCACTCTGCTTCGCTGTCGGAAGGAGTTTATCTGTATGACCGAACCATGATTTACTGAAAAAGAAAATTGCGAATGCGGTTGAGACACTAGCAAGAGAATAAAGTAACCAGAAACCCACTATCGCCACCCCTTCTGCATCACGAGATAGGTTTTGAAGCATAAAACCTAGAAATCCAAGAATAGCCACTAGTATGGCCAATGGGATCTGCAAACGTGAGTTCAGTTTATCTCTAGCTTCAATCTCATGGTAATACAGCTTTTCATAGAGATTAAATAATTGTTGTGAATCCATCATGCTTATCCTTGACAGGCTCTAATTCGTAGTTATATGAAGTATCGTTGAACATCTAGCCCTGTTTAATTAGCTCGGGGAACTACAGATACAGTATTAATAAATCAACGTATCATAAAGCACTTAAAAACATCAAGATAGTGACATGCCATCCTTGCCTTGCCCACGAAGAGTTTTCTCCTCAAATTTCTCCAGAAATTCCGATCGCGCTTCGCAAAATTGCCGAACCCGAGGGACGACCAATACAAACAATAGTTGATGAAGCTTTGCGGGAATACATTGAGCGTAAAGAAAAGGGGTTGCCTCATCACCCTACATTAGATGCTTTTGTGCAAAGTCTTAGCGAATTTGATCAGCTTTATCGCAAGTTAGCCAAATAACATCAGAAATTATCCTATTATTCAGCAACCGCTTTCCTAACCAGCGCAATCATCGAATCCGGCAACGCAATATGCCCATCCATTACAAATCGCCGAGCCTGAGCCGACATCTTGTTCCAGATTTTACGAATGATATCGATCCATTTCTGTTCGTCATATGCGGGGTGCTTGCTTGCCAAGTCGAGCAGGTAGTGTTCGAGAAAAACCAGCGCGGCGATGTCTTCCAATAGCTGGGTATCGGGGTTGGTTTTCAGCGATTTTTTGCCGACGGTTTGCGCTACGCGCGTGATGAATGCCTCGTCATACCCGGCTTTTGCCAGCAAACCGGCCACGGTATCGGCATGAAATTGGTTCAACGCGGCACGCCATTGGTGGTAGCCCTTACGATCCATCGGATAATCGCTGCGCGGTGATTTCCAGCGCCGGATATGTTGCGCGCGCACCGCCAGTTTCATCGCGTCATCGGCATCGGGCGCATAGCGTTCGAGCATGTCCGACATGCGGTGCGAATACAGCAGTTCTTTCGGCCAGTCTTTGCCCTCGCAGGTTTCCCGGTTCGGGTCTTCACGATTCGCCGCATCAATCAGGGCGATTGCTTGGTCAAAACGGTGTTGGGTCATTGCGTTGGCCGGTTGAGTTGAGAATTGCCGAAGAAGCATTGTTGATGTCATTATAATGGCAATCAGCAAATCCTACTGTTACGATCGAATGCAGCGCGGAAGCCAGCCCGTGGCATTTATCGATGATGCCCGATACCGCTTGATTGAGCCGCTAACGGCCATCCCCGGAAATTTGGAGAAGATTTTATGAAACGACGCACCGTGTTACAAACGCTTGCCATCGCAGCAACATTACCGCTGATTCCGGCTTGTTTTCGCGACAATGTGGTCGGCGAAGCCGCCAGTCCGATTACGCCGCTTAACAAGCCCCATGAAGAATGGCGCAAATTGCTCTCACCCAGAGCGTATGAAATCCTGTTTGAAGAAGCCACCGAACGCCCGGAATCCAGCAATCTGGTGTATGAGGACCGGGAAGGCACGTTCATTTGCGCCGCTTGTTATCTGCCGTTATTCGATAGTGCGCATAAATATGAAAGCTGGACCGGCTGGCCCAGTTTTACCCAGCCGATTCCCGGCCATATCGCCACCAAGCTTGATTTCAAATTGATCAAACCGCGCACGGAATACCACTGCGCGCGCTGCGGCGGCCATCAAGGCCATGTGTTCAAAGATGGCCCGCCACCCCGCGGCGAACGCTGGTGCAACAACGGTTATGCGCTCAATTTTGTACCCAAAGACGAGCCGTTGCCTGCGCTCAGAAGCTGATCATGAGAGTGAACGCAGCCAAAAAGCATCGCCATGCCGTTCGACTTCGGCAAATTCCTCCCCTTCCCAGATCGATGCAACTTTAGCGGCCAATACCGGCCGTCTGCTTGCAGCCCATGCTGGCAGAATAATTTCCATACCGGCATGGCCGCCGAGAAGGAACATGGCGAGCAGGTATTGTTCGTTGTAATACCGCCCTGCCCATTCCGGTGGATAATCATCCGGCAGAAAAATGTCATGAAAGCCGATCACCACATCCGGCGGCAATGCCGGGAGCAATTCCAGCATCGCAACCGTCACATCGCTATTCTGGAACGCGCGATGAGAACAGTCGATAAAGCACACATCGCCGGAACAGATACGGGCCTGCAGCAATGCGCAAATATCTTCCAGCGGCGCACGCAACACTTCGTCACAAAGCCGGTCAATTTCCGCCCGCGGCGACGGATCGATCGAAACAATACGAGTCGGCAAATTACCATCCACAATCGCCCGCTTTACAAAGCGGGTCGAATTGCCGGATCCGACTTCCCAATAAACCGCCGGGCGGCGTTCCCGCACCAGCGCATACAAAGCGGCGCCGTCCAATCCCGGCAACCAGCCGTTGATCCAGCGCGGGGTATCGTGATCTTCCGGCGCACGGGCGGGAATGTTACGTAAATCCTCGCGATAACTCGCAATCGTTTCGAGGGTCGCGATGATGGATTTGTCGTTGCGCCAAATGATTCTTTCCAAGGCATCATGCGCCGGCAATCCCCAGGCATTTCCCCATCGCGCCCGCGGGTGGACCGGATAATCCAGCGATATCACCGTATCAGGCAGGGGTGGCGGCGCGGGTTGCGAAGCGGCGGTTGGAATTAAGCCGGCTTGAAGCCGCGCGGCAATGCGATGCGCCAGCGCATCCAGCAACCGCCGGACCAGTTTGACAAGCGGTGCTTTGAACCAATTCAGTAAGTTATCGGAAGCCATAAACAGCGATAAGAGACCAGTTGAAAATGATGCACTGAAAAAGCCAATACAGTGGTAATTGATACATGTATTTGCTTGGAAATAAACGTGCAGCAGCAAGCGGTCTGAATGTACTGAATGTGCCATTCGATGTCAAACCGGCCAATGCAATAATCAGCGATCCGGGAATTTATCAGCGTCGACTGACACGGTAATTTTATTACACCGGCAATTAATTGCCGATGCCTTTGGAAAACTCTGAGAACTTTTGCATTCGGCGAAATTGCATCAGCATCCGACTCAAAATGTTCACTGATGCTTTAATACCGCAACTACCGGGTAGTTGCGGTATCAGTTTTGATTCACGCCATGTTTTAACTACAAACCGGGAAACTCGATTTTATCCATTTCACGCTCATTCGTTATAAAGCGGTAAAGATCACGTCATTGACCGATAATGCGGTCGATTGCAGTAACACACCGGTAAATGTGATGCTGGCAATATCGTCGACAAAATGCACGACCACATCATTTCCGCTCGTTTCAATGCTGGTAATGAACGGTGCCAATTGACCAAAATTATTAAGACCCAGTTGTGTAGCGAAAGCCACCTTATCCACGCCGGGCACAAAATCCTGAAACTGATAATGACCGACGTTAGCCAGCCCAAAAATATCGAATCCATTGCCGCCCGACAAGACATCGTTACCCAATTGCCCGACCAGCGTATCGTTGCCATTGTTACCGGTTAAGGTGTTATCGCTGCTGTTGCCAATCAACTTATCGTCATTTAAGCCGCCAATGGCGTTTTCAATCGCCGAATTCAGGCCTATCGACAGATTATCCTGCGCCGGTTCATTGCCTGGTGTAACTCCAACAGAACTCAGCGTGCCAGGGGCCGCAACGTTCAGATTTAACGTAACGGGGACGGTAACGTTGGATGCATTGAGCGTATCGGTTCCGCCATCGTCATAGATGGTTTGAACGAAGTGGCCGCTCTGATTCGTCAATGTGTAAGTATCGTCGCCGGTATTCACTAGTTTTGCATTGTATAAATACGACAAAGCCGCATAATCATAGGGTCCCAGATTGATACGCTCCAACCCCTGGCTCTGCGTCGTGTACGACATGATGCTGTACAACTCGGAATCTTCCACACCCGTTAGATAAGGCCCTTCAGTCGTGCCCGGATCATCGGGCGACGAAGTCGCGTTGTAATTGCCGGGATGTTTTAATCCGAGAGTATGGCCGATTTCGTGAATCAAAGTCGAATAGGCATTGGTGCCTTTGGTCACATTCGCCGTTTGTGCGGCATCCGCTCCATTATTGATGTAGAGATCGCCAGCGGTATCACCGGTGGATTGATCCGGATAATATGCGTAACCGACCGATTCCGTTTGCAGATTATTTCCAAAGCGTAGCTGGCCATAAGTTGACGCGGTATCGGTAACTTCGGTAAAAACGAGATTAAAATGCGAAGCAAGCGTCGTTAAAATTTCGCGCACCGCAACTTTCTGATCATTGGTCATTACGCTGAAGTTATTGCCATCTACTGCAGGGTCAGCGTAGCTCGGCAAAGCCGACATAAAACTGTACGTCACCGTCACCGTCGATCCGCCCGGTGTGGTAGGATTCCAGCGAATATCGCTGCCGGCAAGCACTGCGTCAACGCGATAATCATTGGTAATATTCGGCATATCGTTCTCCTTCGGTAAAAATATCAAATTGCGATCCAATTTCGAGAGAATTTAATTTTAATGGAGGCTTATTCCGGTCATTTGAATGGATATCGCTGTTTAATAGGCTTAATTCAAAGCTTGGGAAGCAAAAAGAGCGGTCGCTGGCGCAAAAATCTTTGTAAAACCTACTGCGATACAGGGTCAACGGCTGTCGACTCAACATTGTTCGGGCGGCTCGATACTCTCAGTTGATGCGTCAAGAATCGGCTGCAGTTGCGGAAACAGCACGCGTTCCTCAAAGCGAACGTGCAGCGCCAGCAAATCACCCAATTGCTGCAACCGCGTCAGCGGTTCTCTCGTGCTGGACTCAGCGATCAAATCACGTATCAGGGCATGGTCGCTCAGAATCCGCTCAACGGTTTCCATTGCCAATTGATTTTTCATAGCCCCGAGCAATTGTTCCTCCTGTTCGAAATGACTCGCCATCACGAGCCGCCAATGTTCTTTGATTCTAGCCAGAACCTGTTCACATGCGGCTTGATCAGTGCTCTCAACCGCTTTGCGCGCGGCTCGCGCCAGCACCAGGGCGGTGTGGTGATCGCGCGAAAGTGATAATAAAACGCCAGTACGAGACATATTTAAACGGATTAATACAGTGCTTGAAGGCCGATTTTCACATAAGCGGGAAGGTTTTTCTGGCTTGCGATGCGAGCGAGAAAATCCGGATCGTCAACCACCGTCAGCGGATCGAGTTTCAAAGGTTGCACGATTGCCGAAAGCGGCGCGGCGGCCCGCCAGGGATGATGGGGACTTCTTCGAATCCCGCAGGACTCACAGCCGAATTTCGGCACGGTAATCGTAATATTCCGCCGCTTGGCGGTCAGATCCTTCCCAATCCGGCGCACCCAATTAGCGGATTCTCGCATCCAATCGAAATGAGCACCACAAAAAATCATTACCTTGTTGATGAATTCACAAGAAACCAGTACATTTGTCCTACCTTAATAAGGATCATCTTACTACAGAATTAATTCTTGCCAGCAGTTAAGATACAGAGTCCTTGCTAAACATATCAATCAGATAGACATGGGAGCGAGTACCGCGCAACGATACAACTCGTCTATGCAGTCAATCAATCTGTATTTTCTTAAGTTTGGCAAGCGAAGGTTTTTTATTCACACATTCAGAAGGTGAACATTATGAATCGTTTATTACCACTTGCATTGGGATCTTTGATCACCGCTTTCGCATCCACTTCCGCTTTTGCTGTCCCCGTATCATGGACGGATTGGACTTCTTCCACCGACTCATTTTCTGCAAGCGGCAGCTTATCGGTCGGATCGGAGACGGTCAGCGTTGGATATTCCGCCACCGGCGCGCACGCATTTGTTACCACCGGCCCTGGAACCAACTATTGGACAGGAACCGCTTATACCAACGGTACCGTTGATAACGCACCGCCGGCATCTGACATTATCGCACTGAGCCAAGGCGGTACCGTCACCATTACTTTTTCGCAAACCGTGATCGATCCCTATATCGCTCTTGCGAGCTGGAACGGCAACACCGTGGATTTTGGCGTGCCAATCGAGATCGACAGTTTCGGTCCGGGATATTGGGGTAACGGCACACCGACCCTGAATCCGGGTGGCACTGGCTTCTTCGGTTCCGGTGAAGTCCACGGCATTATCAGACTGCCCGGTTCGTTCGATTCCGTCACGTTTACCCACACCAGTGAAAACTGGCACGGTTTCACCGTCGGCGTTGCCGGTATCGCACCGGTTCCGGAACCTGAAACCTACGCGATGTTGCTGGCAGGACTGGGTTTACTCGGCTTTGCAGCGCGCCGCAGACAACAAGCTGCTTAATATCCGGTTTTCATTCCCGGCAAATCCCGCTCACGCAGCGGGATTTGTTTTTGTAATTACGAAAATTACGGTTGCACGTGCGATTGACGCTGAATCCATTGCGTTATCGAATCCAGCAATTCCGTACGCAGCGGTTCTTTCAGAAATACCTGCTGGTGGTAAACCAAACCCGGCAGTTTCCAAACCTTGTTAGCAGGGTTGTGCTTCAACGTTGCTTCTGCAAAGTCTTCGTTCCCCCAGGCCGGGGTGATCGGATCCAATTCCGCATAAATCAGGTAGTACGGGATCGAGAAATCCGCCATTTGGCGGCGGAAATTCACGACTTCCTGCTCAATCCCTTTGACGTAACGCAGCAGACTGCGACGCACAATCCAATGATCGGCGCGCAAACGGGCTTTTTCTAGGTCGCTGTCGGTCAGATAATCTGTTACCCAGACCGGTGAAACCGGTGTAAAGATGTTGCGCAATCCCGGCAAGGAAAACACTTCGAACATCCCATCCAGGACCGGCACCGTCACCAGCGAAAACACTTGATTGAACAGCAATAAAGGCAGCGGCTCATGCTGCGGCTGCAGAAAATGCGTTTCGGCGTGAAACGATAGCTTGATCAGCGGATTGGCCACCCAGCCGCGCCAGCCTGGCGGTTCGCTCACGGCAAACGCGGGTGCTAAAAAGACCACGCCTTGCAGCCGCTGGCGTAAACCCGATTCGTCGAAATGCTTCAGCAAATACGATGCCGCCACCAAACCGCCCAAACTGTGCGCCACGATGAATACCGGACGCTGCGAACCACCTTGTGCATCGCATTGCGTCATGAAGGCATTGAACGCCCGGCCAAACGTCTGCCGCAACGGTTCCAGATCGTACAAAGCCGATTGCGCCAGATACGCCCCGCCAACATCGACTCGCTCAACTCCCTCCGCCAGCGCCTGATCCGCACGGCGCAACTCCGGATTGGAAAGGCCATGCGCATAATGATCGAAGCCCGCGACGAAGAAATGCCGGGAAAAATAGCGCGCCACTTCACCATAGCGCCCGATATGCTCGTTCATGCCGTGCACCAGCAGGATGCAGGCGGTTGATTGATCCGGTTGTTCCGGTAACAGCGTACGCAAAATCAGCGGCGCTTCACCGTCCTGACCGACCGCGGTTTCTTCACCCCAACGCGGATAGGGAGCGGTAACAAACGGATGATGAGCACATCCGGAAAGCGTTACCAGCATGAGAGAAAATGCAAATAAAGCTGTTAAATGAGATTTGTAAAGCATAACCACGATGCAATTACCCCGCCCAAACATGCGGAATTAATACAGTGCCAGATTAGTCCGGAATTTCGGCTTCGACAAGCAGGGCAAGCAAACCAAGCGATTCCTGCCAACCAAGATAGCAGGCTTCGGCGGGAATCACCGCCGGTATGCCTTCCTGCACGATGTTCAGCTCGGTGCCGCAGGAAACCTGTTTCAGCGATATCGTCACCTGCATTTCTCCCGGCAAATTGGGATCATCGAACTTATCGGTATAGCGGATGCGCTCATGCGGCAGCAATTCCAGGTACTCACCGCCGAATGCATGGCTATGCCCGGTGCTGAAGTTTGTGAAAGACATTTTAAAACTGCCGCCGACTCTTGCATCGCTATGATGAACCTTCGCGGTAAAACCGTTCGGCGGCAACCATTTAACCAACGCATCGGCATCCAGAAAAGCACGGTAAATTCTTTCAGGCGGCGCGCGCAGCACGCGATGAAGACGGACGGTATGGGTCGACATGATTATTTTCCCCTCTCTGGCAGATTATTCAACAAGCTGTTAATACGCAAACAACACCTGCAATCGTCGGCACAACTCCATTTGCGCCGCCTCGTCAATGACGCCAAGTTTGCTAACCAAGCGCGATTTATCGACAGCACGGATTTGATCGAGCAAAATCAACCCCTGTTTCTCCTTAAAAGTACAAGTAACCCGGCACGGAAATTCAAAACCGCGGCTTGTCATCGGCGCCATCAACACGGTGGATAACGCAGAAAGCTCATCCGGAGAAATAACAACACACGGTCTTGTTTTATTGATTTCCGCGCCTTGCGTCGGGTCGAGTTGCACCAGCCAAACCTGGAACCTCGAAACTTTCGGCATCACCAGTCCCAATCGTCATCGGTAGACAGCGGTGCATTCAACCACTCCTGATCCAGCGGCTCCGCGCCGTGAGTCTTCAATGTAGCTTCGATGGATTCCCGCCAACCTTCACGCGCCGGTTTCATAGGTGAAATCAACAAACCGCCCTCGACGACTTGCAATTGCAAATCCTTGCCTTTCAAGTCGGCTTGTTCAATGAGCGGCTTGGGAATACGAATGCCTTGGGAGTTACCTATTTTAATGAGATGGGTCATGAGCAATACGCATGAGTTATGATAGCGGGACCACTATAATGTAATTACTTTGAGCACACAAGCAATCCTGTGGAATTCCTTTTTTCCATTGGCTTACAACTGGTCGCAGCATATGCGGCACAAACAATCAGAAATGGCATTATTATTTTTGACGTGCCATAATACTAAACATTATGCCAAAGTTAATGACACAAACCGAAGTACAACTCGATCCTCAAGGGCGATTGGTTATTCCTGCGCCGCTCAGACGCTCACTGGGATTTGAATCCGGCGACAGTTTGATCGCACGCATGGAAGATGGCCGCTTGATTTTGGAAAAAGCCGGAACGGTCAAGCAAAGACTCAAAAATCGCTTTGCGCATTTACCGTCAACCACCAGTCTGGCCGAGGAATTGATTGCCGATCGCCGGGAAGAAGCAAAACGGGAAGCCGGCGAATGACAGCCGTTCTGGATGCTTCCGCCTTGCTGGCTTTTCTGCAAAACGAACCGGGTTGCGATCAGGTTGAAGCAGTTTTGCCGGAAGCCGTCATTTCCAGCGTCAATTGGGCCGAAGTGATGCAAAAATCAATCGCGGCGGCTGTCGACGTCAACGGCATGCGCGGAGATCTGGAAGCGCTGGGGTTGCGCATTGTGCCATTCAGCACCGAGGAAGCGGAGATTTCCGCGCAACTCTGGCAACAAACCCGTCCAATCGGTTTATCGCTGGGAGACCGCGCTTGCCTGAGCACGGGCATCCGGATGGATGCGATGGTACTGACTGCCGATCAAATCTGGGTTACGTTGAATTTTCCAGTGACGGTGCGTTGCATTCGTTAAGGAAGCGCGCAACGATGCAATTCGCTCGTGTAGTCAATTAATCAGCGATTCCCTAAGCGGGTTGCGCGAAAACCTCGATCTACGACGGATATCGCTTGAACTCGGGAAGCTCGTGAACATGCTGCATCCAGTGGAGCCGCTCAGCTACCTGGACTTGCACTGTGGGCGGGAGCGCACCGGGATCATCCAGCGTAGCCGTTTGCACATCCACCAGTCCGGGAAGAATTGCGGCATTGCGGTAGAACAAGCCGCTCCCGCAGTCGGCGCAGAAACTGCGCATCGCGGTACCCGATGAGTTGATAGTTTTCGGCTGCCCTTTTGTCACTGTCAGAGCCGATTCGGGAAACATTGCCCAAGCCACCATCGGAGCGCCTGCGCTCCGCCGGCAATCGCTGCAATGACATAAAGCGACAACCTTCGGTTCACCCGCCAGTTGATAGCGGATCGCACCGCATAAGCATTGTCCAGAGTAATTCATAGTAAAACCTCCTAAGCTTGACAGGATGGATACACGAAAAGTGATCCGTCAAATCAAAACCAGCATTCAATCTCATCGTCACTTGCACTCGAAGGAATCATTCTGACGGGTGATTGGGACGAAACGCTTTCAGCTTCCGCATTACGTGGATTTAACCTGATCTACTACAACCCCAAAATATTTATCGGTTTTGATAATCGTTATATGGGCGCATAGTGTCGGTGTTGAGCCCTCTTGCCCTATCGCGGTCTAACGCTTTTCCACCATCAGGACCAATTGATTGACCGCCACCCGGGCCAATGGATTGGCCACCCCCCTGCCCAATTGACAAGCCACCTCCAGGCCCAATTGATAGACCTCCACCGGGACCAATTGACTGACCACCCCCAGGTCCAATTGAATCGCACCCGCCTGGCCCTATAGAATTTGGAACACAATCGCGCCAGGCTTGAGCATTAACGGCACTACAAAACATCAAAAGGGCAACGCATACAATTTTTTTCATGTCCTTCTCCTTAAAAAATACACGACCAAAGCGACAGCTTCAGCGGCGGACACAACTCGAGGAGCGGAGCAAAGCCAAGTTAGTGCGATGGTTTTACTTCAGACTCATCTTTTAACGAACCAACCTCTCCGATGCAACATCTTTCAATTCTGATAATCTCTCGAAGACATGGGGAAAATATTTCGGATATTTCTTCAAAACAAGTGTTCGCCGGTTTGTCTCCGACAATTTTCACAAGTTCTTTTATCTCGTTCAACGAGACTTGGAAAATATAGTTATGTGTAGAGCCTGAAGTGAAATCCTTGATTCCTGTTTGCCGAATTTCCACCATTTTTTCCCTTTCGTTCCATGAAAACCTAGGTTTATCAATTTCAATTGATTTTGCTCCATGATCTGAGCCCGAACCCCTTCTCGTAATTTTCATAAACTTCGTTCTCCAAGTTAGGTATATATAACGTGCCGTAGAATTGATCGATTGCACTGCCATCATCTCAGATCTACTTAGATCCACTAATCAATTTGAATCCAATATTATCTGCCCGAACAGTCAGTTCGCCATAAACGCTTGGAATTCCCTAAGCCTTCCCTTCCGGCGGGTGCGCACTAATATAAGTAATAATATCCCCGACGCTACGCAGGGTTTTGACTTCCTCGCCGTCGAAAGTAACACCAAAGGTATCCTCGGCGTCGAACAGCAGTTGAATGGTGTCCATCGAGTCGAGTCCGAGTTCGTCGAATTTGGAGGCGATGGTGATCGTCGAGGCATCGACATTGTCGACTTTCGACGCGATGAATTCGATCACTTTTGCTTCGAGTTCTGCTGTATCCATGGTTAGGGCACCTATTGTGAGTTTAACGGGTTGTATAAATGAGGCTGGCGTTGTTGCCGCCGAAGCCGAAGGCATTGCACAGCACGGTGCGCACGTTCTTTTGCACGGCGGTGTTGGGCGTATAGTCGAGATCGCATTCGGGATCGGCTTCGAGCAGGTTGATGGTCGGATGGATGGTGCCGGTTTGCAAGGTCATAATCGCGGCGATGCTGCCGATCGCGGCGGAAGCGCCGATACTGTGGCCGATCATCGATTTGGTGGCGCTGATCGGAATCTCTTTGGCGCGTTCGCCGAATAACTGCTTGATCGCCTTGGTTTCGACGACATCGCCGATCGGCGTCGAAGTGGCGTGAGCGTTGATGTAATCGATCTTGTCCGGGGTCAATCCGGCATCGTCGAGCGCGGCTTGCATTGCCGCGACTTGCCCGTCCATATCCGGCGCAACGATGTGCGTCGCGTCGCAGGCGCAGCCGTAACCGGCCAATTCCGCATAAATTTTGGCACCGCGTTGCTGCGCGGCTTCTTCGCACTCCAGAATCAAAATCCCCGCACCCTCGCCCATCACAAAACCATCGCGGCCTTTGGCGAACGGCCGTGAGGCATGCGCCGGATCGTTATTGAAACCGGTGGACAATGCAAACAACGCTTCGAAACCGGACATCGTCAGCGGCAATACACAGGCTTCCGCGCCGCCGGTCACTACGGCATCGGCTCTGCCGCTGCGCAGCAGATCAAGCGCCATGCCGATGGCGTTCGCGCCGGATGAGCAAGCGGTGCTGCAGGTTAAATTGCTGCCCTTCAAACCGTATTGCGTGGCAATCCAGGCACCTGCCGAGTTAGCCATGATGCGCGGCACAGAAAATGGCGGAATCGATTTACTTTGCAGTTTGCGCGCTGCGGAGTATTCAAAGGTTGAAAATCCACCCATGCCGGACCCCAGGCATACCGCCAGCCGCCGCGGTTCATAACTTTCAAGACTGCCGGCATCCGTTATCGCTTGATTGGCGGCATGCAGCGCCAATTGCGTGAAACGGTCGGTTTGTTCGATTTGCTTGGCGGTTAAAAACGTTGCGGGATCGAAACCGGCAATCTCACCGGCGATCCGGGAGCACTGCTTGGCAGCATCAAAACTTTGAATACCGGCAATGCCGTTGACACCGGTTACTGCATTTTCCCAGAATTTTTCAACACCGGTACCGATCGGTGAAACAATCCCCATTCCAGTTACTACGATACGCATAAGAAATCAGACAGAGAATATTAAGGCAGGAGCTTTTGAAAACAAGTCATAACACTGTTCTTTGGAATATACTGAAAGCGGAAAGTGCTGTCAAACCAACAGCCCGAGCGCGGGATGCCCGGATCATTGCAAAACACCAGTTGATCAAGCCATTACGTCTTCGAGGGAAATGATTTTTGCATGACTTGCCACGATACCCTCGTAGCTTTTATAACCGGTTATCCGGATTTTTCACGGCTCTCGGTTTTCTTTTTCCAGGCGATCGTTCCGTAGGTACCGGCATAGGCACCAAGAAACGCAGCAGCGATGTAGATTTTGTTCTCGACATAATTGGTGACGGTAAAAGCAGTCACCAGAATAATCATCGCCGACCAGAATGCCGCCGCGTGCGCTCTTCTCTCCTCCACGTCAATGAAGTAAAGCGTCCAGCACACATCCGCGAGCGCCATCGCGGCCATGATTAAAAAGAAAGTTACCCACGAGAACTCATAATCCATATTAGGCCTAATAACAACAATCGGAACATAAAAACCAAGCAGATGGCAGTGTCAAAATTATAATCCTTGCCACGCATAATTGTGCGTCCAGAAATCAAACGGCATAACCGGTTTCGCGTACGTGGCGGCGGCAAAACCGGTCACTTTCCCTTGATAGCGAGTGGGACCGCAAATCGCCAATCCGCCTTTATCTTCGCGGACCCGCAAGCTGCCGCCGAGCGAATGGGTGTGAATCGGCAACGCCGTTCCAAACACTCTGGAAGCCACATAAGCACTGGCGGCGCTGCCGGTTCCGCAACTTAGCGTCAGATCTTCAACGCCCACTTCAAACGTACGCACAGCGATGCCATCATCCACGCGCCAGATGCAGTTAACATTGACACCTTCCGGGTGACCGAGATACTCGCACAATGATTGATCTTCACGCAAGGCTTTACCAAGCGATCTGGCCGATTCCAAATCTAATTCGGAACCGATCACGACGACATGGGGCACACCGGTATAGGCATAGTGGATATGGTTGTCGATTTGCCGGTAATCTCTTACTTGACCCAGATTCACCTCAACCAACTCCTGCTCCACCACGACTTCTTTCGCGCCATCGCCGGTTATGATCGTAAATACATCGCTGGTAACATAACGATCACGGAAATAACGTGTAGCGCAGCGTAAGCCATTGCCGCACATGGTCTCTTCCGTGCCATCGCGGTCAAAGATTTTCATCGTCAGCGCGCCCTGCATGCGGTCAACATACAGAATACCGTCGGTTTCTTGCTGCGTTGCCAATGCCGATGAAATCTGAGCACGATCAAAGCCTTCGAGTGGCGTTTGCATCTCATCGATGACTAAAAAAGAATTGCCGCATCCATCCATCTTTGTCGCTTTGATTCTCATATCGGTATCCTCAAATTTGTATCGAAAGTAGAAAAATTAGTCATTAAGTATTGGATCAGGGATTGAATCCCATCCGTTTGGTCAAGTGAGCTTGCGCCACGCCCGAGATAAATTCGTCTTGTACGATGCCGGTCAAGACAAAACCGTTTTTAAGATAAAAACGCAAACTGTCATTGGCATCGGCATCGGTAATCACGTTCAGAATCCTGCCGCCTTGCCTCTGAATTTCAGTAAAGATCGCGTCCACCAGCAAAGTGCCGTAGCCTTTGTTGCGATAATCTTTGTCGATCGCGATTACCATCAGTTGATACGTATTGACCGTTCTTTTGGCAATCACATAGCCGACTGGCTTGTCATTTTCTATCGCACAAAATCCAAAATATTTACCGTTTCCGATACCATCCAGCTCTTCCCGGATATCCGGCTGATACATTGCGCCAATATCCTGCATGGCAATCTTTTCAAGCTCCGGGCATATATCTTTAGTAATTGCAGTAATCATATTTCTAATCGACTCATTAATTTCCAAGTAAGTTATAAACACGATCCTGGTGCGTCATCACACCTTTTTTTGCAGCTTTTGCAAAAGCAGCCGCCGACAATTCTTCCAAAACTTCAGTTTTCCCATCGAATCGGCCGGGGAAGCGTTTCCTGAGCCGTTGAATCGCAGCATCGACAATTAAGGCGATCATGTCATTGTGCGGAATGCCGGCATGACGGCACATATTGGTCAAATCCGCTTCGGTAGGATGCAAGCCTGGAATGACGTTGGCCTCGAGAAAATACAATTCGCCATCGCGTTCGCGGAAATCCATGCGGTTGTAGTCACGCACTTCCAGCGATTCATGCGCGGTAATGGCGAGTTTTGCAAAGTGGATTGCCTTGTCACTCCATGCAAGTCGGGTAACGTAAGGATTTTCTATATTTTTCACATGGGGGTCCCGAATCTGCGGTTGTCCGGGAATTTTTGCAAAATCAAACTCCAAAATCGGTAAAACATTATTGCCAATGATGCCGATGGTATATTCAAGCCCCGGCAGAAACTCTTCTACCAATGCCGGTTGGTTGAACTGCTGGTAAATGGCATCCAGCGCTTCGTTGAGCTCCGTCACGCTATGGACCTTACTATTCTGGTTGATACCAATGCTGGTGCCTTCGCTGTAAGGTTTCACCATCAGTGGAAACGACAAGTTTCGCAACCGGTCGCCAGGCATCATCAACTGAAATTTCGCCGTGAGCACGCCATCGTAAGCAACAATCCGCTTCGCAACTGCTTTATCCATCTTGTTGATGAAGGTTTTCGGGCTACTGCCGGAATACGGAATGTGCAGATGTTCGCAAAAAAATGGCACGATAGCTTCGCGCAATTCCTGTTCGTCCAATCCTTCGGTGTTGTTGAACACCAGATCAATCGTATCTCTCCTTCTCTCAAGCTGATGATAAATGTCAGGCCCGACATCAATCAGCTCGACATTCGCCCCGGCTCGCTCCAGTGCGGCAGTAATTGCGGCAATGGTTGAAGGGCTTTCAAATTCGCCATACCGCGGATCTTCCATGTCCGGCCTTCTGACATTGCAGGTATAAGCGATATTGAGCTTATTCATCATTAAACTGCGATAACATCCAGCAGTGTCATGCTTTTAGAAGTCATAAGCTTGCATTGTTGATCGTTTGATAAATCGAAGCCCTTGCAGTCAATCATTTCTTGGAATCCTGTAAAAGGTTGCCTAATAACGATGACTCCGTGGAATGGTTTACAAAGACAAGCTAATGGTTTGAACCGGCGTGATTATTTCGTTATCGACTATCCGTCGTTAGAAATTTTTCGCACAAAGATCTGTTCTCAGTTCAATTGAATTCAGGCTGTGATAAAAGTCACAGCGGTTTAAAGCCGGATTGGCAGTAAAATATCGCTACAGGAAAAAATCGCTGCGACTCAAACTTCCGCCAATATCCGAATGGAGAATTCATGATGTTTTACCGATCGCAATTTATCGTTGCCATTCTCGCAGTCGCCATGACTATTGGATGCAGTACCGATAGCAGTCTCAAAGTGAACACACCAGGAACGGGAAATAATCAATCAACCGATACTGGATCAACGAAAAATGGTGAATCTATGAAATTCTCTCCCAATCCTCCCGAAGGCTGGCTGTGGTCACACGATATCAACCCGAAGTACGTCAGCGACGCTGATGTTCCGGAAATGCACCTGACTCGAATCTCTGCTTACGGTGAAAACGATCTTCGACGCTTCGCCGCTATCATCTATCGCGTTGCAAATACGGAAAGTATTACGCTACCGGAACTGACCGCTGCCGGGATTGAACCTGGAATCGCCGCCAGCGGCGCTCGCCCGGTTTCTATAACCGTCGGCAGTGTTAACGGCGAGACTCGCTTCTCGCTGGTGCTGCACAAAGGTCCCGGGCCGCAATCAAAGGTGTGGATCGATCTTGATGAAACAACTTTGAAACAACTATCAACCGATTCAAATCGCATTGCCGACTTCGCTACCTATGCGATTAACGGTGTCCGTAAATACGCGGCAATTGTCGAAGAACGCCCCGGACCTTCGACGGTGTTTACCCACTTAACCGCCAAGGAACTGGATGCGCAGTTGCGTAAGCATAAAGCTACTCCGGTTCGCATCCGTGGCTATTATGAAGGAGAGACGCGATACTTCTCGGCAGTCGCAGAGCGGCTGAATGTCGGTGAGTGGAATTGGTACGACGAAATTAACGCCGATAAGGTTGCCAAAAAACTTGATTCTCATCATGGCTACCCCTTTGATCTGGATGCTTATCGCCAACCAGGCACCGAGTATGGCGTGTATTACACGGTCGTCATGTACCGCGACCGGGATGATTATTAGAGACCTTTGCACGGTTTCGCGAATTTTTAACGCAATTACCGTGCCGCGTAGTAACCGTGCAAAGGTCTCTATTAATATTTAAAAACTTTCGATCCATTCAGCATTAATCCGCTGGGTTGCGGGCAAATAAATTCCCGCCCCAGAATTGTTTTGTATGCGAATGTCGCCCGCCGTTTCCAGAACAACAAAGGTGTTCGTTCGTAATCGGATTCCGGTTCATGATCCGCAACAGTGAATCCATTCAAAACCTCGCGGTAATAGTTTGCCCTTCGCGCAAATTTCACATGAATGCCATCAACACCAAACCAGCAGGGTTGCTGTTCAATCAACGTAAATCGATAACGCGCAGCCATTTCCATTAATCCGGCATGGATCGCTTGCGCACGATCGATTGCTTCAATTCTCGATAACCGGCAACAAGGATAAAAAAAATTGCGAAAAAAAGTGTAACGCGATTCGGTTAAGCGTTCGATCGACGCCATCGGTAAGCCGGTCACGACGATCTGCGCCGAATGGCTCTGTAACTGCTTAATGCACCATTCCACCGCCAGCAAAACTTTCTCTGGCGGCAATTCATACATAATATCGTTACCAATATCAGTCAACAGCGCATATACCGGCTGTGTATCTGACGTATCCAGCTGCCGCCACAGTCCGCAATCCGCGATACCCGGCAAGCCGCGCAACAGCATTTCGCTGAAGCAACCGTACGCCCGGCCATGTCCGGTTGCCGCAAAAACTTCACTCGCTCCTCCAATCCGCTGCTGCATCGAATCGATGACCAAGCGCAACGATAATGTCAGATTACTGGCGCCGAGCAAGATAATCCGGTTCTTTTGCCTATTCATTTGTTCGTTAGAAATTATTCTTCCACTTGCATAACTGCGGCATAGGGCAAAATCAGGACAAAGAGACTACGGAATCAGGCATGATAGGCTATTGTATTGAAAAGGATAAATCATTAATTTACCACTTACCGGAAAAACAAATTTTTGTACTGGCAGTTTCAGTTCAAAAAATATTTTCTAACTAGTTGCAATATTATTTATCCAATAACAGGCTTGACCGTGGAAAAATTTGAAACCAATATCACGATTACACTTAATCTGCATCGCTTTAGCAACAATGTTTTTGTCAGCTTGCTCGACACTCCCTGAAGCACATCATGCTAATGCCGACGGGTCGATGTATCAATGCAAATTCGATAAAAATGGAAACCCTATCGCTTTTCGCATCAAAGAATCTGCAATACGTTAGAAACAAAAATAATAACAATAGTCAGTAGCTTAGATAACAAACGGCAAATCACTCCTAGTAATGCCGTTTGTTTTTTTCTTCGCTCGGTGAGCGACACCATCCGATAAAGACATGAGACACGGTTTCAGTTCCTCCAATCACAAATCATAATCCTGATTTCATGCGGTAAAGTGGAATGATACACTTGCTGCCATGTTGTCGATATCCATAGCCGAACCTCAAAATCCCAGTTGCAACACCCGGGTAAGCAACTCGTTTTTTTATCGAGTGCCGTTCATTGGTTTGATGTTATTCTCAGCACCCGCTTTCGCACAAGACCAAACCAACGGGATCGCTGCGATACTGAACCCGATCAACATCACCGCCACGCGCAGCGAGCGTTCGCCGGAGCAGATTCCGAACAGCATCACGCAAATCAAGCGCGATGCGCAACATGGTTATCAGCCCGGCGCAACGCTGGATGAATTTGCGCGTGGCACGCCGGGGGTATTTTTCCAGAATCAATTCAATTTCACCCAGGATTTGAAGATCTCGATTCGCGGCTTTGGCGCACGCTCGCCGTTTGGCGTGCGCGGTATGCAGTTGCGGGTCGACGGTATTCCGGCCACCTTGCCGGACGGACAAACGCAACTCGATTCGATCGATCCGTCGCTGATCGAGCGTATGGATATCGTTCGTGGTCCGTCGGCGGCGTTGTACGGCAATGCATCCGGAGGACTGATCGACATCACCACGCGAGAAGCTCCGAATGAGAAATTCATCATCATGCCGCGCCAAGTTTTTGGAGAATATGGTTATACGAAATCCGAGCTATTCATGGGTGGGCGGCAAGGCGGCTTCGGCTATAGTCTTTACGGCTCGCATCTTCAGCAGAATGGCTGGCGCGATCACAGCGCGATGCAGAATACTTTTTCGCAAGCCAAGCTCAACTTCCAGACCAGCGCAAACTCGGATTTGATGCTGGTATTCCGTGAGTTTTATTCACCGCTCTCGAAAGATCCCGGGGGGCTGACTTATGCGGAAATGCAGGCGAATCCACGGCAGGCATCGGCCCGCAACGTACAGTACAACGCCGGTGAGGAAATCCGTCAGGAAGAAATGGGCATGCGCTTCCGCCAGCGCCCCGCCGCCGGTAAGGAATTCACCCTGACCACGCATATGCTGCACCGCGATTTTCAAAGCCGCCAACCATTTTTCGACGGCGGGCAAGTGCAATTCGACCGCCTGGTCGGCGGTGTGATGGCGCAATTTGTGAATGATCATCAATTGCTCAACCGCCCCAACCGCTTTTTGATCGGCGTTGATTATGGCGTTCAGAACGACGACCGGCAGCGCTTTAATAACAATCTGGGCAAACGCGGTTCGTTAAATCTTAACCAGATCGAACGCGTGCATAGCATCGGGCCGTTTGTTCGCAACGAGTGGAACATCGCCGATAAACTGGATGTGGTGATAGGCGGACGCTGGGATTGGCTGCACTATCAAGTCAAAGACCAATTCAAAAACGACGGCAACGACACCGGCTCGCGCACGGTCTCGCAAGGCAGCGGCTCCGCCGGGCTGGTGTATCACGTTACCAGCCAGCAGCAACTGTACGCGCATACCGCAACCGTGTTCGAAGCACCGACCACCACCGAATTGCTCAACAATCCGGCCGGACGCGGCGGATTCAATCCTAATCTGAATCCACAAACCTCGCTCAGCAACGAACTCGGCTTTCGTGGTAACAGCGCCGGGTTTCAATACGATACCGCGGTTTTCTTCATAAAAACCTGGGATGAAATTACCCCGTTTGAGCTGCCGTCCTCGCCCGGCCGGGCATTTTTCCGTAATGCCGGCCAGTCACGCCGTATCGGTGTCGAAACGCGATTGGCGACACCGGAATGGAAAGGATTACGCGGCGAAGTCAGCTATACCTACTCCGATTTTGAATTTGAAAAATACACCGTCAACACCGCTGATCTGAAAGGCAACATTTTTCCGGGAATCCCCCGCCATCGTTGGGAAGGATTGCTGCGTTACTCGCATCCGCTCGGTTTTTTCGGGCAACTGCATGTGCACCGCGTCGGCCAGTTTTATGTCAACGATCACAATACCGCCGTCAACCCGGCGTATACCCTCGGGCAACTGCTGGCAGGATGGGAATTACGGCGCAACAACTTTGAAAGTTCGATTTTCTTCGGCGTCAATAATCTCTTCGATGCCGACTACAATGCCAACACTCGCATCAATGCCGCACTGGGCCGCTACTACGAACCCGGTCCGCCACTCAATCTGTTCGGCGGCATGCGGGTGCGGATTGTGGTGTTTTAAGCCCAGTATGTATTGAGACCGTCAAATAGGAATGATACAGTTGATTCCTCGAATATACTTCCAATCGATTATAACTATGCGGCTTCAATTAAATTTCATCGCTTTTTCTTTCATTGTCAGCAGTTTCTTTTCACCCGCCGCTCACGCTCAGCGCATTCAAACCGAGTTTGATGTCCGTTTGGTTGCCGAGGGTTTGCAATTCCCGTGGGGTATGGCGTTCATGCCGGATGGTCATGTGCTGGTCACTGAAAAAGTCGGACGCTTGCGGGTGATTTCGCCGGATGGACGAATCTCGGAGCCGGTCAAAGGCGTACCGGAAGTATTCGCGCACCAACAAGGCGGGTTACTGGATGTAGCACTGGATCCCGAATTTGCAAAAAACCGCATGATTTATCTGTCATATGCTGAACCGGAAGGCTTTAAAGCCAGCACCGCGGTCGCTCGTGCGGAATTGAAGGACGGTCGTCTGGAAAATATACAAGTAATCTTCAGACAATTACCTAAAACCGAAGGCGGCGTGCATTTCGGTTCACGTCTGGCATTTGCTCCCGACGGCAATTTGTTCATTACCTTGGGCGACCGCGGCAATTATCTGGAGGAAGCGCAACAAACCGATAACTATTTCGGCAAAATCATCCGCATCCGCCCGGATGGTTCGGTGCCTGCCGACAACCCATTTGCCAACAATCCCAAAGCAAAACCTGAGATCTGGTCATATGGTCACCGTAGCGTGCAAGGGGCTGCGATTAATCCCAGAACCGGCGAGTTATGGATCCACGAACACGGCCCTAAAGGCGGCGATGAAATCAACATTCCCCAGCCCGGTAAGAATTACGGCTGGCCGAAAGCCAGTTACGGCGTGCACTATGACTTAACACCGATCAAAGACGAACACGCCGAGCAAGGTTTTGAGGAGCCGATCCATCATTGGACACCGTCGATCGCGCCTTCCGGCATGGCGTTTTACAATGGCAACCTGTTTCCGGGATGGCGCGGCAGTTTATTTGCCGGTGCGCTGGTTGGCCGGCATATCACCCGGCTGACATTAGACGGCAATAAAATCCGTAACGAAGAAAAATTACTGATGAATACCGTACGCTTCCGCGATGTTGCGCAAGGCCCCGACGGTGCGTTGTATCTGCTGACCGACGAAGAAAACGGCAAACTGCTCAAACTGACTCCGAAGCAATCACAATGACAATGCGGACCCCGGAAATTCCTTTCACAACACAATCCGAGCAGCAATCAACATCCATGGAAATCCTCGATTTAAAGAATGCATCGCTGTATATCAACCGCGAGCTCAGTCTGCTGGAATTCAACCGCCGCGTCATCGAACAAGCAAAAGACGAGAGCCTGCCGTTACTCGAACGATTGCGCTTCCTATGCATCGCCAGCACCAATCTGGATGAGTTCTTTGAAATCCGCGTGGCCGGGTTGAAGCAGCAAGTCAAATACGGTTCAATCCAAACCGGCGCCGACAATCTGTCACCCTCGGAAGTTTTGGCGCGTGTCAGCGAAACTGCACATCATTTTGTCGAAGAACAGTACAGCGTGTGGAACAATTTGATCATCCCTGCATTGGCCAAGGACAATATCCGGTTGTTGCGCCGCTCGCAATGGAAGCTTCCAACGAGCCGGTGGATACACCGCTACTTCAAGGACGAAGTGCTGCCGGTGCTGAGTCCGATCGGTCTTGATCCGGCGCATCCGTTCCCTCGCGTTCTGAATAAGAATCTCTATTTCATCATCTCATTGGAAGGTAAAGACGCCTTCGGCCGGGATTCCGGCATGGCCATCGTGCAAGCGCCACGCTCGTTGCCGCGAATCATTCATCTTCCCGCGAAGGTCAGCGGCGGCGGTCATGATTTTGTGATGCTGTCATCGATCATTCATGCGCATGTCCGTGATTTGTTTCCGGGCATGAATGTCACCGGTTGCTATCAATTCAAAGTCACGCGCGACAGCGACTTGTTTATCGACGATGAAGAAATCGACGATTTACTGCGCGCCCTCGAAGGCGAACTGCCATCACGCCGGTTCAGCGATGCGGTGCGGTTGGAAGTTGCCGACAATTGCCCGGCTAATCTGAGTCAATTCCTGCTGCAAAAATTCGATTTACAGCCGAGCGATCTCTATCAAGTCACGGGGCCGGTTAACTTGGGGCGATTGCTCGCCATCTGCGATCTGGTCGACCGCCCGGAATTAAAATTCCCCGGCTTCACCCCGGACATACCGAGACGCCTGTTAAAAAACAACAACATCTTCGATGTCTTGCATAACGGCGATATCCTGCTGCATCACCCGTTCCAATCGTTTGCGCCGGTGATTGATTTTCTGCGCCAGGCCGCTGCCGACCCCAATGTGCTGTCGATTAAGCAAACGCTTTACCGCACCGGCGCCGACTCGGCGATTGTGGAAATCCTGAAGGGCGCCGCCCGTGCCGGCAAGGAAGTGACCGTCGTGGTGGAATTGCGGGCGCGTTTCGATGAAGAAGCCAATATCGAACTCGCCAGCGAATTGCAGCAAGCCGGCGCACACGTGGTTTACGGGGTGGTCAACTATAAAACCCATGCCAAAATGATTTTGGTAGTCCGGCGTGAAGGCCGGCTGTTGCGCCGTTATGTGCATCTGGGCACCGGCAATTATCATGCGCGCACTGCCCGTATCTATACCGATTACGGCTTGTTAACCTGCGACAAGGCAATCGGAGAAGACGTCAATAAATTGTTTCATCAATTGACCGGTTTAGGGCGCGCCGGCAAGCTAAAGAAATTGTTGCAGTCGCCATTCACTTTGCATAAAGGCATCCTCACCTTTATTGAGAAAGAAATCAGCGCAGCCAATGAAGGCAAAAAAGCCTGGATCATTGCCAAAATGAATGCGCTGGTCGACCCGGAAATCATCGCTGCGTTGTATAAGGCATCGCAAGCCAACGTCAAAATCGACTTGATCATTCGCGGCGTTTGCTGCCTGCGTCCCGGCATTAAAGGCATCTCTGAAAATATTACCGTCCGTTCCATCGTCGGTCGGTTCCTGGAACATACCCGCGTCTACTATTTTCACAACAGCGGCGAGGAATTGGTCTTTTGCTCCAGCGCCGACTGGATGACGCGCAACCTGCATTACCGCGTGGAAGTCTGTTTTCCTATCGAAGAAAAACGCACCAGCGACACGGTGCTGGATTATGGCTTATTAAATTATTTGTCAGATAACACGCAAGCCTGGATGTTGCAAAGCGACGGTTCGTATAAGCGTTTGAAGCCCGGTACTTCAAAACCGCGATCGGCGCAGCAACTCCTTCTGGAGCATTATTGCGATGTCACGCCTTCGTGACAGATCAATGAATTGAAGTTACTGCTTTATCTCTAGTAAGCCGCAAAGTCGCTCAATCGAAACCGGATTGGATTGATCCGCTTCGCCCAGTAATTGTACCACCGCGTCAAACGGTATCGGGCGGCTGAAATAATAACCTTGCTGCAAATGACAGCGATTGTCCAGTAATATCCGCACCTGCCTTTCCGATTCGACGCCCTCAGCGATTATCGCCAATCCCAGATTGCCTCCCAGACCGATGATCGCTTGTACAATCGTTAAGTCATTGAGATTCTGGTCCAAAGCCCGGATAAACGATTTATCGATTTTAAGAATATCGATCGGCAATTCCCGCAGCAGCGTCAATGAGGAATACCCGGTACCGAAATCATCGAGCGCGATCAAAACACCCAGCGCCCGGATCCGCGCTAAGATTTCAGACGCTCGCCCCAAATCACAGACGACGGCGGTTTCGGTCACTTCGAGAATCAGCGAAGCCGGCGGCAATTTCGTTTCCAGCAACACCTGTGACAGGGTATGCACAAAATTACCGTGGAGTAATTGATGCGGATGCACATTGACAGAAACATGAACGGTGCGCCCATCGGAAAATAATTGCCGGGCATCCCGGCACGCCGTGCGCAGCACTTCCTCTCCCAATTGCCCCATCAATCCGACACTTTCCGCCAATGGAACAAACTCGCTCGGGGACAATTCTCCCCGGCTCCGGTGCGGCCATCGCACCAGCGCTTCCAAACGCACAATGCGCCGCTGATACACATCGACAATCGGTTGATAGAGCACCAGCAATCCATCCTGATTTAACGCCAGCCGCAACTCCTTCTCCAGTTCCAACCGGTCCCGCGTCCATGCCACTGAAGATTCGCTTGAATAAAACCCGAAATTGTCGCCCCCCTCATTTTTTACGCGGTGAATCGCGGTACTGGCACGCTCCAGAACTTCTTCGCAATTGATGCCATTGTCAGGGAAAAGGCTGATGCCGATGCTCACAGTCACGAATATATCCTGATCGAGCAAATGAAATTGATGCCGGATTGCAGTCAGAATTTTCTGCGCCAACTGGAGCGTGTCTTCCTCTTTATTTAATGTTTTGAACAATAGAACGAACTCATCGCCCCCCCAGCGCGCAACGATGGAGTCCGGTCCCGCGGTTTCGACAAGCCGCTGTGAAACCATTTTCAATAATTCGTCGCCGGCGCGATGACCTAAAGCATCGTTAATCTTCTTAAAACTGTCGAGCGCCACAAAAAAAACGGCTATCGTTTGCGGAGTCGGGGTCGCCGTTATTTCTTCGAATCGCGCCATCAATAAGGCCCGGTTGGGCAATTTGGTCAAACTGTCATAACTTGCCTGATAAGCCACTTGCCGGGTTAGCTCTACAGTATCGGTAATATCCGCCAGTGCCACCACATAACCGATCAGAGTATTCTGCTCATCGCGCAGCGCATGCCGGGTAATGCGCACCGCACGCTTCTCACTGTCAGCCGTATTGATATAACACTGCATTGCTGCATCATTCGAAGCGGAAAGGGTCAATTCAAAACCATCCGGTTCGGCTGAACCGCTATCGCGCATTTGACTCAGCCTGATCAGCTTGGTCAGTAAAACACCTTGAACCATATTTAATGGCAACCCGAGAATTCTTTCCGCTCCTTTATTCATATAAATAATATGATCATTGGCATCGGTAGTAATGACACCATCTCCAACCGACTCCAATGCCGCACTGGATTGAGCTTTGGTTTGAAACAGCGAATGCATGAACTCGTTGATTCGTTTCCAATTCAACAATGGATAAATTGCAATGGTGCCTAGCATGGCTG
Organism: Nitrosomonas limosa; assembly: GCF_054188085.1. Taxonomy (NCBI): domain Bacteria; kingdom Pseudomonadati; phylum Pseudomonadota; class Betaproteobacteria; order Nitrosomonadales; family Nitrosomonadaceae; genus Nitrosomonas; species Nitrosomonas limosa. The sequence continues at coordinate 819,891 of NZ_CM135180.1, forward strand.
CTGCTGGAGGAAACCAAATGCGTCCATGACTCAATAGCAACCATGTCAGCATTAATCCGAACATCAACACTGCTAATAAAGCGTGTATGGAAATGTTGCGCCAATAAACAACGGCCACGAGCAGCATCATCAATACCCATGTGGCTGAAGCGATGCTCGCGATAAAACTGGGTAGCGGCGTGATTGCACGGTCATGCAACAACATATTGACGACATTGGCATGCCATTCGATGCCGCTCATGGGTTGCCGGTTAATCGGGGAAACCGGCGTCGCAAGCCTTGTCCCCATACCCGTGGCTGTCATGCCAATCAGCACGATTTTATCGTTTAATTTGGCCAACACCTGATCATCAGACAAAACCTGCACATACGAAAACTGCTGAAAGCTGCCGGATGAACCGGCATAAGGTATCAACACCTCTTGCGTCCGGGCCCAGCGCCCGGCAGCAGGGTAATTGTGATCGGCTAAAGGCTGGTGATCAAGGGTTTCCGCCCGGTTTTTTGCATGATTCGTGACTGCCAGCCCCAGAGCCGGCCAGACCGGTTGATCGATTCCTGCTTTCAGATAAATACGGCGGGCAATACCGTCGCTATCCAACTCAATATCGGTATGCCCTAGAATCGCGTATCGCTGGAAAATGTTCAGCGGTTCAACCAGGAAAATTTGTTCTAAACCGTTTTCACCCGGAGCTACCGGCAAAATAACCTTGCCATGCCGGGCCATTGCGGATGCAAGAAGCTCATCCGCATAACGATCATTTTCCTGCGGTTCCGCAAACAATAAATCAAGGACTATCACTTGGCTTCCGGCGCGATGGAGCCGTTGAACGATCTCAGCGTGCACGCTGCGTGACCAGGGCCAGCGGCCTAAAGCTTGCAAACTGCCTTCATCAATGGCCACGATGACAATACGATCATCAGGCACGTCATGCTGAACAGCCGTAAGCCGATCATAAAAAACCGCATCGATCCGTTCCAGCACATCGAAATAAGACAGCACAACGATCCCGGAGAGCAACAAAAATGCGCGCAGCAGAAAAGCGCTGCGATAAATCCTGTGTAACCGCCCGGTCATAATAAGAGATCAACGAGCGGCGCGAACGGCAATATCATCCAATAGGGATTGTCATAAGGTATTTCGATGGCTTGCGGCGGCCCCCAGGGTCCTTCAAAGCCATCGGATTCAATGGTTTTGGTACGAAGATAATAGGTGCCGCCGTCGGGCCGCTGCACGGTCAGACGGGTTGCAGAAGTTTGTTCATCATGAAGGATTTGCTGAAATTCCGCGTCACGCGCCAGTTGAAAATGAAAGCGTTGACCTTCGCCGCCAGCGCGCCATCCGAATGTCATTTGCGACTTATCGAACTTGGTTTCTTCCATCGCTGGACCGGGATAAGGCATCCTGAAAGGGATGGCATCGGTAAATGGACCCATACCCTCGGTCGCGGAAACCGATGCAATCCGCCAGAAGTAGTGGCCTGGTTCCAATGGATCGGCCAGATGGAATTTGTTGGTTCTGACTTGTGTATCTTGCACGATCAGATCGGAGAAACCGGCATCCCTGCTCACCATCACAATATAGTGCGAGGCTTCCGGTTGCACGGCCCATTGGAATTCCCGGGTTATCGGATCTGCCGCGCCATCCGGCAGCGGCGCCAGAATGAAAGGCGGCTCCGGTCGAGCGTTCAATGTAAAAGCCATCACTGCGTCATAACCTTCAATGCCGTTCGCATCAATGCCACGAACGCGCAGCCAGTAATCACCGTCGGGAATATCGCCATCGCGGAACGGCAATTTACCGGTGGTGAATTCGGTTCTTAAATTCTCAAATTTTTGATCGCTGGCGATCTGCGCCCGGTAAGCCACCGCACCAGCCAGAGGAGTTAATGTAATGACCAGTGGTAATTGTTCATACAACGACGGCGTACCGATTAGATCCGGCGGCGGCAGTAACTTGACCGGCGCACTCGGTGGCAATCCCTGTGCGGTGACAGTCCCATAACCGGCAGGAACACCGATTTCTTTTGTCTCAGCACTCACTTGCACCAATCCGCTTAAAACTTCGCTGCTGGTGCTTTCGCTTGCAGCTGTAATGCCGACACGAAAATCCGTACCGCGCACGGAACTCACCGCAGAAGGAGTTTTAATGCGAAACCGCGTACCGGTCTCGGATTTTTTCGGCACGGCATTTTCCGTTCGGCCTTGTTGCAAATCAATCAAAGTATCGACCAAGCCGAAATCGCCGAAGATTTTCATCGCATTAATGCGAATCAAACTGCCGTCCTGTAAGCGCAGAATCGATTGATCGGTAAATTCGATGGTTACAAAACCGTCGTTTTCGCTGCGGATTTCATCGCCGGCAAAAAGCTGCATCCCCAACTCGATGGGTATATTATTTTCTGAATCAAATCGCTTCAACAGCGCCGTCCCTTGCACATTGATCACGCGGGCACTGACACCATCGGAGATCTGCTTTGACCAAGCCACCGGTATTCTGATTTTGGTTCCTGGCGGGATCGCGTAAGGATTGATAATTTTATTGAGCTGCTGCAACTGATGAACGTAACGCATGCTGCTCAGATGCCGCTCGGTGAGATTCCACAAGTTATCGCCGGGGCGTACGGTATAAACCCATTCTTCGGCAACTGCAAGATTGGGAACAACAAGCAAACCGGAGAGCAGCCATAACCATCTGATGAAAAATTTCCTTAACTTGAGAAGTCCCATGTCATTCTCCGGTTCCGGTTAAACAGATTTGAATTTTAAGGGAAATTCGTGTAATTATCTATGCAATTATGTCAACCGGTGTGCCGGCATCGACGAAATCAAACAATTCCAGTAAATCGCTATTACGCATGCGGATACAGCCGATCGATCCAGGTGTGCCCATTTCCACACTGTCCGGTGTGCCGTGGATATAGATATAGCGGCGCATGGTATCGACCGGGCCCAAACGGTTGAATCCAGGCTCGCAACCGGACAACCAGAGAATGCGGGTCAGAATCCAGTCACGCTTGGGAAACTGCTTCGCCAATTGCGGTGAGTATATTTCGCCGGTTGGGCGGCGCCGCACAAAAACGGTGTTAGCCGGCTGGCCGGCACCAATCTTGGCGCGGATAATATGCTTACCGAGCGGCGTACAGAAACTGCCATTTTCTTGACCGGTACCGTTCTTGGCCGATGAAATGCGATATCGCCGGATAATTTGCCCTTGCCCATCGAATAATTCGAGTTCTTGAGCAGCAATGCGGATGTTAATGTTCATGATCGCATGGCTCTGCTGATTTGCGCCGTTGCGCAAAAAATTGTTTAAGCAATTCGCTGGCCTCTGGCGCAAGCACGCCGCCGGTTACTTGCAAATGATGATTCAGGCGGCTTTCCATCGGCAGATCAATGACGCTGCCGCAGGCGCCGGTCTTGGGATCGGCCGCGGCAAAAACCAGGCGTTGAATGCGCGCATGAAAAATCGCACCGATGCACATCGTGCACGGCTCCAAAGTAACATACAAGGTACAATCGAGCAAACGGTAGTTGCGCAAATGCTTGCCGGCGTCACGCAGCGCCATGATTTCGGCGTGTGCTGTCGGATCGGCGGCGGAAATCGGACGGTTGTGGCCACGTCCGACAATGATGCCGCGTTGCACCACGACTGCACCCACCGGCACTTCGCCGCACCCCTGCGCTTGTTGTGCGAGCGTCAAGGCCGCTTGCATAAACTGAATATCCGGGTCCGTCATCAATTATCTTACATTCGGAATGACAAAATTAGGTAAAGGAATGATTATTTATGCTACATTGCTGCACGTAGCAGCGGGCACCGCCGGTTCTTGTTGCTTATCAACGTTGATTAAACCCGCCGATTAATGACACCATGTTTTCCGAAGCGCACACACAACTTCATACTGTCCGCGACCTATTACGTTTTGCCGTCAGCCAATTTAACAAAGCCGGATTGCATTTCGGCCACGGCTCCGCCAGCGCCTACGATGAAGCTGCATATCTTATTCTGAAAACACTTTATTTGCCAATCGAACAACTCGAGCCGTTTCTCGATGCCCGCATCACCGCAACCGAATGCAAACATGTTCTCGACATCCTCGAGCGCCGCGTTCATGAACGCATCCCTGCGGCCTATCTGACACATGAAGCCTGGCTCGGCGAATTCAATTTTTATGTCGACGAACGCGTCATCATCCCGCGTTCGTTCATTGCCGAATTGCTGCAAACACAATTGTCGCCGTGGATCGCCGACCCCGATCACATCACGGCGGCACTCGATCTCTGCACCGGTTCCGGATGTCTTGCGATTCTGATGGCGCATGCTTTTGCAAATGCGCAGATCGATGCCGCTGATCTTTCCGGAAATGCACTCGCCGTCGCGCATAAAAACGTGGAGGATTACGGGTTGGAACACCGAATCGAGCTGATCGAATCCGACTTATTCTCAGCGCTGCAAGGAAAACGCTACGATCTGATCATCAGCAACCCGCCGTACGTCAACGCCGCATCGATGGCGCAACTGCCGCAGGAATACCGTCACGAACCTGACAGCGCCCTCGCGAGCGGTGAAGACGGCCTCGACGCCACCCGGAAAATCCTGCGGCATGCCGCCCGGCATTTAACCGAAAACGGTATCCTCATCGTCGAAATCGGCCACAACCGCGATGCCTTGGAACAAGCCTATCCGCAATTACCGTTTACCTGGCTGGAAACCAGCGGCGGTGATGAATTTGTATTTTTGCTGCAGCGAGAGCAGTTAATACCATAGTCGGGAATCGAACGGATCATTTTGTGCATACGTACCAAAATACCAGTGTAAAATCGATTCTAGTAATAAGTTCCGCCATTCACCGCAAAGCAACTGTGCAGGATAAGGAGAAAACCATGGCCCCCAAAAACAGCAGATACTCAAAGTATTCAATTCACTCGAAATATTGGGCAATTTTCTTGGTTGCGGGCGCGTTGGCAGGTTGCGGCACGACCAATCAAACCCCGGACAACCTTGTTCCTTTTCCCAATGCATGCACTCCCGATCCGCAAGGCATCAATTCGGGATTAAACTTAAATCTAACTATTCCGGACAAAGCCCCCGATCTGCTCACAATCGGTGATCGGCAATTTTGTGTGGGATATCAGTTAAAAGAACAGCAATTGTCAGGCACTTCGGGTATTACAATTTTTCCGGGTGGAGAGGATAACACCCTCACGGCTTGTGTTCCTAGCGATACGCGTTACAACGCCAACGCCCATGCAGTAGCATTGCAACCACCTCCATTGAATCCAACTATTGTTCCGCCCCCGCCGCCGCAATGCGTCACATCCGGCCGCATCGATTTCCCTGTTGAATTGCGTTTTTCGCTTAATTACAGAGCCGTTTGGGCGCCCAATCTCATCGGATCCGGCTTATGCATTTTCCGCTCCCGGGTAGATTACAGTCAGTTCGATGTTACCAATTTCGACCGCATCGACACGGTGCTTCAAGATAGAGTCCGTGAGGACATTCACCGTCAAATCGACTTGAGCGCGGCGAATGAGATTAATTTACGCACGATTCTTTCCGGTGCAACCGGTCGGAGACTTGCCGAAGGATCTGATCCGCGTTGCTCCGATTGGCAAGAATTGAATCGTTGAAGAGTGCTAATGATAATGCCTTGAGTAAGCTTTTTCGCACCACTCAACGCAGTAAAATACATACATAGGCATTTCAAGTGTTTTGCTAAAACTTTGCACTTTGCAATAGCATCAAGTTTAATGGTATCGCTGTAATGCACTACAAAATCACGTCTATAATTAACAGGCCATTGAGAAACGTTTTCGAGGCAGCCGATACAAGGCAAAAACAGGCGAAAAAGCGCAGGTTATGCGGTATAAATGAGCATTTTGAGCTTGTTTTTAACACCGTAGCGGCAACGCAGATAGTTTTTCAACGGCCTGTTAAAGAAAAATACATTCTCTTTAATCCGTATCCTCGTGAACAACCCCACCCGCATCAACAATTCCCTGTCAAAACCGGCCAGACCTAAGCTGAAGCGTCGTCGCAACGCAGTGATACGCAGCGACCGCAAGGTATCAAGAACCAGTAAACGCGCCAATAACAATCTGTTCGATGGATTTCAGCGAAAAATGCTGCTCACCGGTATTGAAATCACTGCGTTGAGCGCCATCGCGGCATGCGCCATTATTCTGCTGCTCGGCTATACGGCTAACCGGTTTTCCGGCACCAGTTTTTTCGCCAACTTGTTACCGTTTACTGCAGGAATCTTGGCATTCATACTGATGGCCAGTTTTTTTCTGATCGGATGGTGGAAGTTGCGGCAATGGTTGCGATCACACTCGGAATATTGGATACCAGTTATTTCCGTAGCGCTTGCACTGCAGATCATGTGGTTTGTCTCGTATGACCAATTCACTGTGGCATACGGTCATTTTCGCACGCTGCTTGGCGGCAAGGAAGAAGCTGGGCGCGTCACGATTGCGCACCAAGTGTATGCCGCGTACCGGCGGCAGGATGCGGCACAGTTACAAAAAATGCTCAATCGCTCCCAAGAATACCGTCAAGCGATTGAAGAGGCAGCACGGGTATTTAGAATCGATGCCCAGTTACTGCACGGTCTCGCAGCCACCGAATCGTCATTCATTCCGCGCACCAGCAATGATGGCGGACGAGGTTTGTTCCAGATCACCCGAGTACCGGATGCAGCGGTCAATCAGGCACGGCGGTACTTAGGCGTGGATAAAATTTTATTGGATGATTCCCGCCACAATGCCTTTGTCGCTGCGGCGACGCTCAAGCATTACCTGGCGGAGATGAACGGCGATCTGTTCCTGGGGTTGCTGGCGTATAACATCGGCCCGGCAAACGGCGGTCTGCGTTTTATCATGCAACAATATGGCGCGACCGACTTCACTACGATACAACCGTATCTGCAAACTTTACCGCGCGATTATCCGATCCGGGTGCTAAGCTATTCGCTGGCGTTCCGGCTATGGCGCCAAGAAGGGAGGCTGCTGGCATATGAAGAAAGCAACAATGCCATTCAGATTCAACGCATCGGCATACCGGGATTGCATGGTGGTTTGTAATTGCCGTATTGATGCAATGGACACGCCACCTTGCTCCGGAAGGTTTTGCGTGTATAGTATGTATTCGGTTTTCACCTTATGGAAGGATTTAAAACGATGTCAAATACTGTTATTGACTGCGAATTGCACGACTTTGTCGAAGTCGCGTGTATGTACCGCTATCAATTGAGGCTCATTTTAAAAGACGGTCAAGTGATCGAAGGCAAAGCCGTCGATATCGCCAGCACTTCCGACAAGCGCGAGTGCCTGATCATTGAAAACGATGCGCAGCAGCAAGTCGACTTGATGTCGCTCGCCAAAATGGAAGTTTTGACGCCTAACGCCAAGTTTAGCGAAGTCGTGTTCGATTAATCGTCCGTATACTTGCCGATGTCGTTTCTTGCCGAGAGCCTGATCCGTTGGCACCCGCTGAACGGCCGTCACGATCTGCCGTGGCAACAGAACCGCAATCCGTATGCAATCTGGATATCGGAAATCATGTTGCAACAAACCCAGGTCAGCACGGTTATTCCCTATTATCAGCGCTTCCTGCAGACTTTCCCGGCTGTTGATCGCTTGGCAAACGCACCGCTCGACGACGTGCTCGCTTTATGGAGCGGCTTGGGCTATTACTCGCGCGCGCGTAATTTACACTTAGCCGCACACCGCATCGTGCACGAATATCAAGGGCAGTTCCCAGAGCTTCGCGAACTCATCCAGCAACTTCCAGGCGTTGGCCGTTCGACCGCCGCTGCCATTGCAGTTTTTGCGTTTGGTCAGCGTGAAGCGATACTCGACGGCAATGTGAAACGGATATTTGCACGCTTCTTTGGTATCGAGGGCCATCCTGGCCAATCAAAGATTCAGAAGCTGTTATGGCAGAAAGCCGAGGCAGCGCTTCCTGACGATCACCGTGGCGGCAGCATCGAAACTTATACCCAGGCTTTGATGGACTTGGGTTCCACTGTCTGCACCCGCGACAAACCTCAATGCGGCAGCTGCCCATTGCAATCGAAATGCATCGCTTGGCAACAGCAGCGTGTCATGCAACTACCTGCTGCCAAACCGCGCCAGCCCCTACCTCGAAAAGAGACTGTATTGCTGCTGCTACAGCATCATCAACGGTTGCTGCTCGAAAAAAGACCATCGGATGGTATTTGGGGTGGCTTATGGTGTCTGCCGGAAATGACAATGGACATGGATATCGTGAACTATTGCCAGCAACAATGGGGAATCTCTGTTCAACCCCCGGTTGAATTGCCGGCTTTGGATCATCAATTTACCCATTATAAATTACGCATATATCCGCAGTTACTACAGGTAACACCGAACAATCCTGCCGCCCGCCCGGATTGTATCTGGTTAACGCCGCTGGAAGCGCTTGATTATGGAATCCCGGCACCAGTGCGTGCATTACTGAAGCAAAACTTCCTAACCGGTCAGTCATCTTTTTCTCCTTGTAGCGAATACCATGGATAACCTGGCCGATTGGAAAAAACAACAGCGTCAACAATTGATTGCCGCACGCGAAGCAATTACGGCGCATCTGCACCGGCAATGGAGTGAAGCGATTTCGGCTTTCCTTAAACAGGGATTAACGCAACCGCACCGCATGACGATCGGAATCTACTGGCCTTTCCGTGGTGAATACGATCCACGTCCGGCAGCATCGTATTTTCTGCAACAGGGGGCAACGCTGGCTTTACCGGAAGTTATCGAAAAAAACCAGCCATTGCATTTTCGCGAATGGTCGCCGGATATACCCATGAAGACCGGTGCTTACGGTATCCCGGTGCCGGACAACAGCCCGATTGTCAGACTCGATGCGGTAATCATTCCAATGGTCGGTTTTGATTCGCAAGGTTACCGTCTTGGCTACGGCAGCGGTTACTATGATCGCACGCTTGCGACTTACGAACATCAACCGTTAACTATCGGAGTCGCTTTCGAATTGCAGCGGCTTCCCGACATTTTCCCACAAGCTCATGATATTTCTATGCATTTCGTAGTCACCGAGGCCGGTATTTTTAAAACCCGGGAACACCGCTTATTCCCCGCAGCTACGCTGAAAAATTCAGAATCACTTGCAGAAAAGCAGTAGCATCAGTCCTTCTCGCCCCAGCGCGGCATCAGGTCGTGGTTGACATGCAAATGATCGAGTACGCGCGCAACCACGAAATCCACTAGATCTTGCACAGTTTGCGGGTGATGATAAAACCCCGGATTGGCGGGCAGGATGACAGCGCCGCTTCGCACCAGCTTCAGCATATTTTCCAGGTGAATCGCGGAAAACGGTGTTTCCCGCGGCACGATAATGAGCGGACGGTTCTCCTTCAGCATCACGTCAGCTGCACGTTCGATTAGATTCTGGCTCATGCCGGCAGAAATGGCTGCCAAAGTCCCCATGGTACAGGGACAAATCACCATGGCGTCGGCGGGATTGGAACCGGAGGCTACCGGCGCAAACCATTCCTCACGTCCGAATACCCTTAACTGTCCGTTTGTGATGCCGTAGCGGTCACGCAAGAAAGCTTCGGCTTCCTTAGCGCTGGACGGTAATGCCAAGACCATTTCCTGTTGTGCAACGATCTGCGCGACTTTGGAATACAACAGATACACTTGCTTACCTTGCTGCAACAACACTTCAAGCAGACGTATGCCGTATGGCATCCCGGATGCGCCGGTAAACGCCAAGGTAATCGTTGCAGGATGGTCAATGTTCGTTCGCATTATCTTGGGGCGCTCCGCAGGAGAAGGAATAAGCGAAACCGGCGGGTGTCAGTATTGATACTTATCGGCAGATCCATCAATCATTGCACGCTCATGGCGTTCAATGAATTCCTTGGTGCCATCGATACCGCGCAACTGCAATACATAATTTCTGACCGCTGCCTCGACCAATACCGCCAGATTGCGACCCGGCGCCACCGGAATAATCACTTTGCGGATATCGACATTTATAATGTTCTCAGTCAAGTCGCTGATCGGCAGCCGTTCCAGTACACCGGCACCGGTTACGGCGATATTTTGCAAATGCACGATCAGTTTCATATTCTTGCGCCGACGCACCGCAGTTTCACCGAAAATGGTACGGATATTCAGCATGCCAAGGCCGCGTACTTCCAGATAATCCCTTAACATCGGCGGACAACGGCCTTCGAGTGTTTCCGGAGCGATACGGCGCAACTCTACAACATCATCCGCAACCAATCCATGACCGCGGCTGATTAATTCCAAAGCCAGTTCGCTTTTACCGACACCGCTCTCGCCGGTAATCATCACGCCCATACCCAACACGTCCAGCATGACACCGTGCAAACTGACCGATGGCGCCAGGATACCGCTCAGATAAGTTCTTATCAGCCAAATCACTTCCAGACCGGGATACGGCGAATGCAACAAAGGAATATTATGAGCATTGGCCATATCGAGAATCGCTGCGGGAACCTCCGCATCATCCGCAACAATGATGCAGGCCAGATTGCTCTGCGTCAGTTGATTGATTTTCTTCTCTAAAGAAGCGGCTTCCTGTTTGTTCAGATAGTGAATTTCATCGCTGCTGATAACCTGTATGCGATCCGGATGGATAAAATTCAAATGACCGATCATGCCTTGGCCCGAATGAGAAATTTCGTCTTCACTCAGCTCAATCGAGCTACCGCTTTGGCCTGCAATCCAGCTTAGCTTGAGCTTTTCCTTCTTATCTTCAAACAATTGTGCAATGCTAATTCGGGACACTGGGAGACTCCCAATCAACAATCAGTTTGTGAATCGCGGCAGCATCCTTGCACTGCAGGATGTTTTCGCGAAACTGTTTATCGCTGAACATCTGCGCTAACTCGCTAAGAATTTGGAGATGTTTGTCAGTGGCTTTTTCCGGGACTAATAAAATGCAGGCAATATTGACCGGCTGACCATCCGGCGCATCGAATGGAATGCCTTCCTTCATTGTCACCAACGCGGCAACCGCTTCACGCAAACCTTTGATCCGGCCATGCGGAATCGCAACACCCTGTCCCAATCCTGTCGAGCCCAGCTTCTCACGCGCAAACAAGCTATCAAAAACCTGGCTCCGCGCAATATGATTGGTATTCTCAAATAACAACCCGGCTTGCTCGAAAACACGTTTCTTACTGGTCACGTCCAGATCGACAATGACATTGGAGAGTGGTAACAATTGCGAAATCTGATTCATGAAAAATAGATTTTATATACAGAGAATTAAGTTGAAACTTTTTGACCGCGACACAGCATTTTCAAAAAATCTCGGATATCGATAAAAAATAAAGCGAACAACGGCTTTATTGTAATGATCACTCCAATTCTTGATCTTTTAAGGCGCCGTGATTACGACGTTCCAGGTTTTTTTCCTTGTGCTTGAGTATCTGCCGGTCCAGTTTATCAACCAGGCTGTCGATGGATGCGTACATATCTTCGCTATCGGTCTCGACAAAAATATCTTTGCCGCGGATATGAACGTTAGCTTCAGCTTTTTGCTTGAGTTTCTCTACCGATAGAATGACGCTGACATCAATGACATGATCAAAATGCCGGGTAATTTTCCCGATTTTTGAAGTGACATAATCTCGCATTGCATCAGTGATTTCTACATGGTTACCGGTAAGTTTTAAGTTCATTATTATTCCCTTATTCTGTTAAATGGATTTACGAAGATTGGCTGCAGGAATCTGTAACGATTCCCGGTATTTTGCAATAGTGCGACGAGCAACAACGATTCCTTGTTGTTCAAGAATGCTGGAAATTTTATTATCGCTGAGTGGTTTCCTTGGGTTTTCTTCCTGTACCAACTGCTTGATTAATGCACGGATGGCCGTTGCAGAACAAGCACCTCCTGAATCGGTCGCCACATGGCTACCAAAAAAATATTTCAGTTCAAAAATGCCCCGCGGAGTATACATAAATTTTTGCGTAGTGACGCGGGACACGGTTGATTCATGAAGATTTAACACTTCCGCGATCTCCCGCAGCACCAACGGACGCATGGCAACATCCCCATGCTCAAAAAATTGCTGTTGCCGTTCCACGATGACGCTGGCTACTTTAAGGATCGTGCTTGAGCGTTGTTGAATATTTTTAATCAACCATTTAGCTTCATTCAATTGGTTCATCAAGCCACGTTCCGCATGATGCGCCTGCTTCAATATATTAGCATAGAGATGATTGATATTGAGACGCGGAATTGCAGCCCGGTTCAGGCTCGCTACCCAGGTTCCGTCTTTTTTGGTCACTGTAATATCCGGAACGATATAACGTTCGCTAGTTGAATTAAACTGCGCGCCCGGTTTTGGATTCAAGTTAGTAATGAGTTTTTGGATAGCTCGCAAGCTATGATCGTTACATCCCAATAATTTCTTGATTTGTATGAAATCATGGGATGCCAGAATTTCCAGATATTCCTGCACGACTTTAATGGCTTGCTCCCGGTAACATACTTCTCCGGGTAGCGCTTGTAACTGTAATACCAGGCATTCTTTAAGATTGCGTGCGCCGACACCGGCTGGATCATAATGTTGCAAACAATCGAGCGCGCCTTCCAGGTCATTTTGCTCAACCCCCAATTCTTCCGGCAACATTTCCTGCAATTCTCTGAGATCCTGCCACAGATAACCGTCTTCATCCAGGCTATCGATCAGCAAACGCACCAAACTCTTCTGGGGTTCTGAAATATGACTTAAAGAGGTTTGAAAATATAAATGGTCTCGCAAACTGAGCGGCTTGGCCGGTAACTGCAATGAATCACGATCGTCGTCTTCGTAACCACTCGCAGCCGGAACTTGATCCTGCGGCCATTCAGTACCGGAATCGTAATTATCTTCGGCGATATCCTCATTTGACGATGTGTTGTCTTCCGTGGAAGCTTCATCAAAATTGTCGGCGTTGGAAGCTTCGGCAGTTTCAAAGGTATTGTCTGAAGCCGAAACATTCCACTCTTCATACACTTCGAGCAATGGGTTTTCCTGCACAATCCGCTCGATCTCCTGGTTAAGCTCGAGCGTCGATAACTGCAGCAACCGGATAGACTGCTGCAACTGAGGTGTCAGCCGCAATTGTTGCGATAGTTTGAGTTGAAGTATTGGCTTCATGATTCAGAAAAAACAACGATTACTGAAAATACCGATTCAAGCCGTTTCACAAAACTACATCCGGAAGTGTTCACCCAAATAAACTTCTCTGACTTTCTCATTATCAATAATTTCTTCCGATCGGCCTTGAGCCAATACATGTCCGTCGCTGATGATATAGGCACGATCACAAATTCCTAATGTTTCACGAACATTATGATCAGTAATCAGAACCCCTATTTCCCGTTCCCGCAAAAAAGCAATGACTCTCTGAATATCCAGTACAGCAATTGGATCAACTCCCGCAAAAGGTTCGTCTAATAAAATAAATCGTGGCTGCGAGGCCAGCGCGCGTGCTATTTCAACACGGCGACGCTCCCCTCCGGATAAGCTGATAGCGGGATTATCCCGCAAATGGCTGATGTGCAAATCATGTAATAAATCGTCTAAATACCGCTGTTTCGTATCTTCATCCAAATTCTGCAGCTCTAATACCGCCAGAATATTTTCTTCCACAGTCAAACGCCGGAAAATCGATGCTTCTTGCGGCAAATAACTCAACCCTAATTTTGCTCTTTGATGTATCGGCAATTGACTTAAGTCTTGGTCATCCAGAAAAACTCCGCCGCTATCCAGCGGAATCAATCCAACGATCATGTAAAAGCAAGTTGTTTTGCCGGCGCCGTTAGGTCCCAGCAATCCGATAACTTCTCCACTCCCAAGCGAGAAAGAAACATCCTGCACGACTGTGCGCGATTTATATCGCTTTTTTAAATTGTTTGCTCTTAACTCGCTCATCTGCTGGCACAACTTTAAAATAATTGGAGATTAAGGGTCTATTCAGATTTATTTTTAGGCTGAATAGTTATTCGCACACGCTTGTCGGGGCCCGATTCCACGCCGCGTTCCTTGCTGCCTTTTACCTGAAAAAACTCGCTATTCATATCGTAGGAAATATAATCACCTTGAACTTCATCGGTGCCGCGTTTCAACCGGGCTTGCCGGAACAATTCAATCTTGTCGGTTTTGCTATCGTATTCAGCCCGCTCGCTCCAGCCTTCTACATATTCATCAAGCCCATCCCGCTTCTGCCGGAAAGTTACGAGATCACCCATCGCGGTAGCATGGCGGAACCCTTGCACATCTTCTTTCATAATCATTTTATCGGCAGTGATCCGCAAAGTTCCTTGGGTCAAAATCACATTACCGGTAAACACGCTGACCCGGCTGCCTTCTTTGCGGTTGACATCCTCAACGGTCGCACGGTCAGCTTCCAGATAAATTGGCTTTTTCCGATCACCCCGTTCGGCATTGGCCGTATGCACAAGCAGTAAACTCAACAAACTTATAGCGAAAATTATTTTCATCATATGTCCAAATTACTTCGTATTGACTGCTCTTACACTGGATAGTAGTTGTATCATGCCAACGCGATTATCAAACTCCAAACCGGTTGCCTTGATGGTGGTATCAAATCTGGAAATAGTGACCGGTTGATCCGTTTTCACCAAATTTTCTTTAGGAATCAAATGCAAGAAATCAGTCACCAAAGTGATATTGCTGTTATCCTCATCAGTGCCTCGCACCGCAGTCACATTCCCGGTTAGATAAACATCTTCCCCTTTGTTGATAACTTCAGCGCGATTCGCATAGAGACGCATCAGGGGATTTTTGGGATCGGCATTTGTGAAACTCACTTGTTCCAGTTGAGTCACTTCCGAGTCCAAAAAATGAAAAAGTTTATGAGCGGTAAATTTGCGTTGTATCTGATATTCATAATCCATTCGAAAACCGGATAGCTCTTCAACAATATAATCGGGATTTAAACTCAAATTTTCGTCTTGGACATATTCTGGTGGGCGAGTCATATAATCCAGCCAAAATGTCACTAATGCCAGAATTAAAAGTAGAATTAGCGGTGAACTAATAAACGGGCGCTTGATCATTAGGAAATTGCTCGGAACTTTTTTCGTATTTACACTTGACTCAAATATAACCTTCTTCATTCATATGGTGAATTATAACAGAACACTTATAGCCATTTACCAATCATCCATATTGCCGGATTCGTTGCAAGTCTTTAAATATCGAAACTTGCAATCATATCTTGGAATAAAATAGACTGATATTTTTGACGAACCATTAGGAACACACCCATTATAATGCTCCAGGAAGCCATTGATTTTGAGAGATATGAGCAGTTACAGGATGATGCCTGTGCACAACGCATCATCGAGGCCAAAAAAGCGCTCGGCCGACGCGCTGTTATTCTGGCGCACCATTATCAACGTGCGGATGTTTACCGGCATGCGGATCTAACCGGTGATTCTCTAAAACTTTCTTTTCTGGCAGCGCAAACCGATGCTGATTTCTTGGTTTTTTGCGGCGTGCACTTCATGGCTGAAGTTGCGGATATGCTCTCCAGCTCCAGACAAATCGCTATTTTACCGGATATGGCTGCCGGCTGCTCAATGGCGGATATGGCCAGCTTATCGAATGTTGAACGCGCCTGGCGTGAGCTTGCTGAGGTGCTTGACCCCGATGAGGTAATTACACCAGTAACCTATATTAATTCCTCCGCCGATTTAAAAGCCTTTTGCGGTGAACATGGCGGTATCGTCTGCACTTCCAGCAATGCTGGCAAAGTCCTGCAATGGTCGTTCAAGCAACGGGAAAAAGTATTATTCTTCCCTGATCAGCATCTTGGGCGCTGGAGCGGCCATCAGTTAGGCATTTCACTGGACGATATGCCGGTTTGGAATTTTGACGAGCCGATGGGGGGATTGACGCGGGAACAAATCAAGAACGCCAAGATATTGCTTTGGAAAGGTCACTGCTCGGTGCATCAGATGTTTCAACCACAACACATTATCCGTTTTCGCAATCAATATCCGAATGGCATCGTCATTTCGCATCCCGAATGCAGCTTTGAGGTCTGCAAAGCATCCGATTACGTCGGTTCCACCGAATACATCATAAAAACCATCGCGGCCGCAGAAAGCGGAACCCATTGGCTGGTCGGCACGGAACTGAATCTCGTAAGCCGGATTACCGAAGAATTCAAAGCGCAAGGAAAAATCATACAGTTCATGTCACCAATGGTTTGCATGTGTTCCACGATGGCTCGGATAGATCCGCAGCATTTAGCCTGGACATTGGAAAATCTTGTAAATGGTAATGTCGTAAATCAAATCAAGGTTCCAGAGACTGAAGCCGGATTAGCCAGAATTGCATTGGATAGAATGCTGAAGATCTCATAATTCATTTTGTTACGGCAACGACGAGAATGCCGCAATCACGAACCGCTAACAACTACCAGCAGTCAATGTCAAAGTTTCATTATGTTGAAGGCAATCAGATCTCGTTACTGCATAACGGTGAGGAGTACTTTCCAGTACTCGAAGCCGCTATCGAAGCAGCTCAATTTGAAATACATATCGAGACGTATATTTTTGAATTGGATGTAACTGGTATCCGAATAGCCGCCGCGATGAAACGCGCCGTGCAGCGCGGCGTTGCCGTTCACCTGCTTCTGGATGGATTCGGTTCGCAAAATTTATCCAGAGAAGCCATTGACAGTATGTTGCAAGCAGGCATCAAGATCCTGATTTTCAGACCGGAATTTCTTTTTGCGAGACCTGGTCGCTATCGTTTGCGGCGAATGCATCGGAAATTGGCAATGATCGACGCTCGCACCGCATTCGTCGGCGGAATTAATATCATTGATGACGAAGACAATCCGGAGCATCTGACACCCCGTTTCGACTATGCAGTTGCTATCACGGGACCGCTACTCTTACAAATACATCGTGCAATTAAACACTTATGGATGCTGGTTGCTTGGGCTCATTTGAAAAAACGCTGGGTTACACCCCATGTAGTAAAACCAATGAACATTCACTGTGGAAATCATAAAGCAGCTTTTGTAATTCGTGATAATTGGCGCCACCGTCATGATATTGAGCATGCCTACCTGGAAGCCATCAATCAGGCAAAAACTGAAATTATCATCGCCAATGCTTATTTTCTGCCAGGAAGAAAATTCAGCAATGCTTTAAAGAGTGCAGTGAAACGAGGGGTGAGTGTTGAACTGTTATTACAAGGAAAAATTGAATACCGCTTGCAATATCATGCAACTCAGGCGCTTTACGAAAATTTATTGAAATCGGGAATAAAAATTTATGAATATAATCGCAGCTATTTACATGCCAAGGTCGCTGTGATCGATCAATTTTGGGTCACCGTGGGTTCTTCCAACATTGATCCGTTTAGCTTGCTGTTAGCGCGAGAAGCCAATGTGCTTATTGAAAACCACGACATCGCATCGGAATTAAGAGCCAGTTTAAAAACCGCGATATCGCAGGAATCTGTTGCAGTAACGCCGGCAGACAATAAATTTTTCTCCTGGCGCAACTATCTGATTAATTGGCTATGTTTTTATTTTGTCCGCACCATGCAAGGCGTGCTTGGCTACGACTGGTATGATAATCAGCAATAAATGATCAGTGTAACGTATGCCTTTAACTTCGACTGATGAACGAGAAATATTGATATGTATCCGCTTCAGGATCTAAAACAATCCAATCAATTTCCCGATCAGCCGGAACAAATTGCCGCTGCTGCCCGAATCATTCGTGAAGGCGGCACCGTCGCATTTCCCACCGAAACCGTGTACGGTCTCGGTGCGGATACCACCAATCCCGCAGCCATTCGTAAGATTTACGAAATCAAGCAACGTCCCTGCGATCACCCATTGATCGTGCATATTGCATCAGTCTCAGATCTTGCTCATTGGGCAGAAACGGTACCGGCAACTGCCTACGATTTGGCCAATCATTTCTGGCCGGGCCCATTAACCCTCATTTTACAACGTAGCCACCGCATTTCTGATTGTATTACAGGTGGACAAAACACCGTAGGGTTACGGGTACCAGCGCATCCAACCGCATTAGCTTTGCTGGAAGCACTCGGACCTGAAAAAGCATTGGCTGCGCCGTCAGCCAATCGATTTGGACGTATCAGCCCGACTTCCGCGATGCATGTCCACCAGGAGCTGGGAAGCAGTGTCGATATGATTCTCGATGGCGGTAACTGCGAAGTTGGTCTGGAGAGCACGATCGTCAGCTTTCATGCACAAGAGCCATTAATTTTGCGGCCAGGAAAAATTACACCTGCCGAGCTTGAGAATGTACTTGGAAGATCAATTGCTGTCTCCACTCGCAGCACTATCCGTTCATCCGGGTCATTACCCTCACACTACGCCCCTTCAACCCCGCTAGGATTATTCCCGGCAACAGAGCTATGGCAAAAAGCAATCGCACTATCCGCTCAAAATTTCCGGGTATTGGTACTCACGTGGTCAGATACCGGAAGACCGCAAGCCGCGAATCGCTCAATCGAACAATTCGGTATGCCTGCGGATCCCATTCAATATGGTAAACAACTGTATGCAACGTTACACCGATTCGATCAGGCATCGTTTGATTATTTCCTGGTTGAAACACCCCCCAATCATGTTCAATGGCTTGCAATTTCCGACCGGCTGCAGCGGGCAAGCTTTCATTTTACTGACGATCAAGGAGAGAAACTTTAACCGATGAATACAACTAAAAAACTTCAAGCCGTGCTTTTTGACGTGGACGGCACACTCGCCGATACCGAACAAGATGGCCATCGCATCGCATTTAACGCTGCATTTGAGCAATTTGAACTCGATTGGAATTGGGATATCCGTCTTTATGGAGAATTATTGCAGGTTACCGGCGGTAAAGAACGAATTCGTCACTATATCGAACGGTACGCGCCGACTTTTCTCGATAAAAAAGATTTAGGTGAGTGGATCGCAAGTTTGCACAAAACCAAAACCAAGTACTTCGAATCTCTAATGGAAGCAGGAAGTATTCCGCTACGACCTGGTGTAGCAAGATTAATTCAGGAATTGCGGCATGAACAAGTAAAACTGGCCATTGCAACGACGACTACAATGGAAAATGTCACCGCCTTGCTTAAGTCGACTTTAGGAGAAGAATCAATCGACTGGTTCGATATCATTGGTGCGGGCGACATTGTGCCCTTAAAAAAACCGGCACCGGATATTTATCAGTGGGTACTTGAGCAGTTGAATTTACCTGCGCACCAATGCATCGCGATAGAAGATTCCGAGAATGGATTGAAATCCGCATTAGCCGCGGATCTTCCCACACTCATTACAGTCAGTGGTTATACCCATTCGCAAAACTTCGAAGGGGCAATGGCGGTCGTATCAGACTTGGGAGAACCGACTCAGCCATTCAAACTAATCGCTGGCAACAATCTAGATAGCGGATGGGTTGATTACCAAGCTCTCAATGAATTGGTTTCTCATGCGGCGTAACGCTTTTGATAGCAGAATTGAGGAGAATTAGAATGAAAATTATTGAATTGATGTTGTTAATATGGATTAGCATGCCTGCAGTCGCTAATGAGCCTGATGCAACGACTATAGAAATCACTTCAACAATAACCGAAGCGATTGACCAAGCCGAAACTGCTCAAATACACGGTAAGGCAGGTCACACCAGCACACTGCTGGAGTATGCGCAAGAAAGTCTTACGCATGCACAAGCTGCGGAAAAGAAACTGACAAATAAATCACCCCATTTGGATGAATCCATCAAACACCTTAACGCAGCGATTGAAAACGCCAAACGAGATCAACCGAAAACCGCAACTCGACACATGGAAAAAGCGATAGAACACATGCGTCTTTCAATCAGGAAATAAAAAGGGACAGTTATGGGGAAACATTATCGGTAACGCAGATTGTTCAATTTTTTTAGAGCAACGCTGATAATTGCCTGTGCAAGGAATATGTCTTGTTCCTAGATCTCTTTCTTTCGCTTTGCAGCTGTCTTGCACAGAGATCAGCATTTCCTTAGGATTGATTGGGTAAGTACTCCAGCGGATCAACAGGCTTCCCGTTCTTGCGAATTTCAAAATGCAACTGTATCGTATCCGTATCGGTATTGCCCATTTCGGCGATCTTCTGACCTTTAACGACTGCTTCGCCTTCTTTAACCAATAGCTTGCTATTGTGAGCGTAGGCACTCAGGTAGGTGTTATCGTGTTTAATAATGATTAAATTCCCGTAACCACGTAGCCCATGGCCGCTATAAACCACTTCGCCGGCTGCCGAAGCGAGAATCGGCTGTCCTGCTTGCCCCGATATTTTTACACCTTTAGAATTTTTTGAAAAAGACGCCAGCAGCTTTCCGCTTGTCGGCCATATCCAATCAGCTACCGAAGCATCTGTTGCCTTGTCGGAATTCAACGGTTCCGGAGATGGTGGCGCCACCTCGATTTTTGCATTGTTCTCAGGTGTCACTGCAGCTGCAGCGGGAGATGGCGCTATTACCGGTGGATTATTGCCAGGATACTGAAGCCGAGCCACATTTTGTTCTGAATACGGTAATTTAAACGCTTTAGGACTTGTTTTTATCTTTTGAGTGCCCGCAACATCCGCGCGGACATCGTCATGCGGCGTCACTACAGGCTCAGCTGCGACTGCCGCCGGTTCTATAGTCGTTGTAACTGGTTGTTGAGGAAGTGCAAACAATACCGGTTGAGCCCCCTTTTCAGGCATCGATAGCCGGATTTTCTGGCCGGGCTGCAACGATCTTGGATCAACGATTTCGTTCCATTCCACTAATTTCTTAAAATCAATGCCATGCTTAAGGGCAATGCCATACAATGTATCCCCTCGTTGCACGGTGTATATCTGACCATCCATGGCAGCCGGTTCAGTGGGTCTTAACGGCCCCGATGCATTAATCTTTTCACGATCAACAACTGGGACCGGGGGCTGGGTGGTACTACATCCAACCAGAATCAAGCCCGTAAAAAATAGTAGATACCGCAATAGCATTTGCTTACCTAACGAAGAAACAAATCTGAGAGGGCAATGATAAATATCGAAACTGTTTGGTTTTTTCATGACATTTGTCTCATTCTAATATTCCTGCACCACTATTTTTTAATGACCCCGGCTAACAGAGGTACAAAATTAACTTCTTCGAGCACAGTTTCGGTAAAACCTTGCGAATTCCGTTCAATAACACAGAGATTCTGCTTCTGTGTTCCTTTTGGAAAAACCATTCGACCGCCGATCTCCAGTTGATCCAGCAATGATGCGGGTACATGCGTGGTAACCGCTGTCATGATGATACCATCGAATGGCCCTGCTTCAGCCAGCCCTAATAACCCATCGGCATGTTTTAGATAAATATTCCGGATCTGCAGTTCCTGCAAACGAATACGCGTTCGAGTCAGAAGCGGGCCAATCCGCTCGATTGAATAAACCTTCTGCGCAATTTGCGCAAGTACCGCAGTTTGGTAACCGCACCCTGTACCAATTTCTAATACTTTTCCTAAATTGGAATTTGCTCTTAGCAACTCGGTCATTCGAGCGACAATCCAGGGACTGGAAATGGTTTGTCCATAATTAATCGGTAAGGCAACGTCTTCATAAGCCCTGCTTGCCAGAGCTTCTTCAACAAAAATATGACGCGGGATCGTGCCCATCACAGACAACACCACTTCATCAGCAATACCTTGTGCACGCAGCCGCTCAATCATGCGCATGCGTGTACGCTGAGAGGTCATACCAATTCCAGAATGACGAACATTCACCTATCAGCACCTATAAAATATTTCCCTAACATAACAAGCGCTTAATTATTGATCCATCTTGTTAGCAGACTGATTTGATCATAATGAGTAAGGTCGATTTGCAACGGGGTTATCGAAACCCGGTTGTGCTGAACTGCATAAAAATCAGTGCCTTCTCCGGCATCTTGTGCAGGACCTGCCGCTCCAACCCAATATAGAATCTCTCCACGAGGATTTTGTGACTTAATTACTGGTTCCGCTTTATGACGCCGCCCCAGCCTTGTAATCTCAATGCCCTGAAGATGATGGTATTCGATATCAGGTACATTGATATTCAATAACACCGGGCTTCGTATTTCATTCTCGCTAAAGCGTTTTACCATATCAGCCGCAACGCGTGCAGCTGTCATATAGTTTCCATTCGATGAGCTCACCAAAGATACTGCCAGCGAAGGAATTCCTAGCAAAAAGCCCTCTGTCGCGGCAGCAACTGTTCCGGAATAAATCGTGTCGTCTCCCATGTTAGCGCCATGATTTACCCCGGATACAATCATATCCGGCATCACTTCCAGCATCCCTGTCACTGCCAGGTGGACACAATCGGTTGGGGTACCGTTGACATAAAAAAAACCATTGTGGGATTTGTGAAGACTGAGTGGGCGATCCAGAGTCAAGGAATTGCTTGAGCCGCTGCGATCTCTTTCGGGTGCCACGACAATGATCTCAGCAATTTTTGAGAGTAACTCCGCAAGACAGGCTAAGCCAGGTGCAAAATAACCGTCATCGTTACTGAGCAATATGCGCATCTTAGAAATTTATAATTGCAACCAGATAATCAAACGGAATATTCCAACTTATCAAGTTAAGTACAAAACAGATTGGCAAAAGTATCACAAATGGTCGGGGCGAGAGGATTCGAACCTCCGACCACTTGCACCCCATGCAAGTACGCTACCAGACTGCGCTACGCCCCGAATGGAGGATTATAACAAACAAACAGCTTAGACCATAAAAACGCAGGCTAAGACATCGGCTAACACCGGCAGCTATGAGCGTAATTGCGACACTATGTTATTGATCTCCTGCCTGATATGGCCCAAGTTTGAAACTGGAAATAAAGAAGCATCCATATTTCCATTGCTCAATACAGATTTACTTTCGTTTTGTTCCAAGTGATTCCTCGCACCATTGATGGTAAAACCCTGTTCATACAGCAATTCTCTGATGCGATGAATTAACAATACTTCTTGTTGTTGATAATAACGGCGATTGCCTCTTCGTTTGACGGGCCTCAACTGCGTAAATTCTTGCTCCCAATAGCGTAATACATGAGGTTTTACACCACATAAAGTACCTACTTCACCAATCGTAAAATAGCGTTTGGTGGGAATTGGAAGCAATGTATTAATTATTTTTTTGTTTTCCATGATAATTTTTCTCAACTAATGCTTTTAACTTCTGACTGGCATGAAAAGTCACAACTCTTCGTGCCGTAATCGGTATTTCTTCGCCGGTTTTCGGGTTTCTGCCAGGGCGCTGCGGCTTAGCTCGTAATTGAAAATTGCCGAAGCCAGAAAGTTTTACTCCTTCTCCACTTTGCAAGGCGGCACGCACTTCTTCATAAAATGATTCAACCATATCTTTAGCTTCGCGTTTGTTCAACCCGACATTTTCAAACAACATATCCGCTAACTCAGCTTTTGTTAATGCCATATTTCACTCCCTATAGTTCTTTATTATTCGCTTATAACATCAGCATTTAGATTTCTTACACATTTGTGTAACCAAAATGATCAATGACTCCGTATCTTGAGAGAGGTTCACCGGTTCTCTCAAATTCAAACGCAAACTCAATGACCTAAATATTATTCATTATTTGGCGTCAATCAATTCCTTAAGGTTGCGCCATACTTACTTTTCAAAATTTCAATTAACTGGGCTATCGCCGAATCTGCTTCCGCATCAGTTAATGTTTTCTCAGTATCTTGTAACAACACACGGAATGCAAGACTTTTTTTGGCATCGTCCATGTCTTTTCCACGGTAAATATCAAATACCGAAATATCAGTAACAATTGCTGATTTTTCCGCATGCATGCTATCGAGAAGCGTCTGGACATTGATATCATAATCCACCACAACGGCCACATCTCGCCGGACAGGTGGAAATTTAGAAACTTCAGTGACCGCTGGTATCGATCTAGGTAGCAAACTATTCAAGTCGATTTCAAACAGAATCGCATTTTTCTGCAAACCATATTTCTTCTGCCAATGCGGATGTAACTCACCGAGCCAGCCTACTGGCTGAGCACCGATCATGATTTGAGCCGATTTCCCTGGATGCAATGCGGGATGAGAAAACTTACTGAAATGCACGTCTTTCCCTTTACAAAGCACCTCAACATCGGCTTTAACATCATAAAAGTCGACAGATTTTGCCGGCATTCCCCATTGTTCTGTAACAACATCGCCATAACTGATTCCCGCAAGCTTCTCAAGTTGAGAGTAATTGTTTTGTTCCGTTCTGTCGAAACAACAACCAATCTCAAACAAACGCACCCTGGTTTGTTTCCGATTCAAATTGAATTGCAAATTAGAAATCAATCCACCGATCAACGTACTTCGCATGACGTTCATTTGACTCGCAATCGGATTCTTTAATGCGACAGGATGATTGTTACCAGCTAATTCTCTTTCCCAAATTTCATCCACAAAAGCGTAATTAACAACCTCGTGATAATCGCGAGCGGTTAACAATCGCTTTATCTCGATAGTCGTAAGCGTTTTCTCGGAAGCAGGCAGCATCGCCATATTGGCATGCGGATTAAAACTTGGAATACGATCGTACCCATAGATACGCGCCAATTCTTCAATAAAATCTTCTTCTATTGTCAAATCAAAACGATAACTAGGTGGCGTCACAACAAAAATACTTTCTTTCTCGATATATTTAAAGCCTAACCGCTCAAAGAAATCCGCAACCTGCTGCTTATCTATATCAATACCCAATACTTTTTTGATACGATCAATGCGAACACTGACGGTTCCCCGCTGCGGCAATGCGTGCTTAACTTCTGTGATTGGACCCGCGCGACCGCCACAAATGGATTGTATGAGATAAGTGGCGCGTTCCAACGCAGCCTTGGTTGCTGAAAAATCAACCCCGCGTTCAAACCGATACGCGGAATCCGAACTAAATCCAAGAACAAATGATTTGCCGCTAATCACACTCGGACTAAAAAAAGCGCTTTCTAGAAAAATATCAGACGTGCCTTGCATCACACCACTATCCCCCCCCCCCATAATACCTGCCAGCGCCAACGGCTTGTTATTATCCGCAATAATCAGCATTTCAGGATTCAAGTCAATCTGATTACCATTAAGCAGTTGTACTTTCTCGTGTGAGCGGGCGAATCGTACTTGAATAGTATTTGATATCTTAGCAAGATCAAAAGCGTGCATGGGCTGTCCGGTTTCCAACAAAACGTAGTTGGTTATATCTACAACAACATTAATCAACCGTATGCCGCTTCGTTCCAATCTTTGAGCCATCCACAACGGCGTGGCTACGTCGAGACTTATTCCTCGCACGACTCGTCCGCAATACAACGGGCAGGCATCAGATGCTTCCACTTGCACTGTTAAAGTATCTTCAATTTCAGTGTCTACACGGCCCCGCTCTAATTCGCTCAAGTTTAGTTTCGTATTGGTAATCGCAGCAACTTCCCGCGCCACACCCATCACACCTAGGCAATCAGCACGGTTGGGAGTTAGTTTTAATTCAAATATATGATCGTCAAGCCCGTAATAATCCCTGAAATTAATACCTACCGGCGCATCATCAGGGAGCAAGAGTAGGCCTTCAGCGGCATCACTGATTCCCAATTCCTTCGCGGAGCACAGCATACCGAAAGAATCTATTCCACGTAATTTTGTTTGTTTGATGCTAAAACCCGGCAGAATTGCACCTTCCAACGCACAAGGAACTTTAACCCCGACAGCTACATTAGGCGCACCACATACAATTTGCAAAGAATCTTCAGCGGCATTACCAGTCTGGACACGGCAAACTTTAAGGCGGTCTGCAGTCGGGTGTTTCTCGACCGAGAGAACTTCGGCGACCACGACGCTACTAAATGCTGCTGCAACAGGTTCAATGCTTTCAATTTCAATCCCTGCCATCGTGAGGGCATGAGCCAATTCGGCACTGCTATACGGCGGGTTTACAAAACTGCGCAACCAGTTTTCAGAAAATTTCATAAGACTTTTCGATTAAATATCAATATTGGATTTAAAATCAGTTAATCAAACTGTTTCAGAAAACGTAAATCGTTTTCAAAAAACAGTCTTAAATCATTGACGCCGTATCTGAGCATTGTTAAGCGCTCGACACCCATCCCGAATGCAAATCCAATATATTGTTCACTATCAATCCCAACATGTTTTAATACGTTCGGATGTACCATACCGCAACCAAGCACCTCCAGCCATCCGGTATGACTACAGACACGACAGCCTTTTCCATTGCATATGACACAGCCGATATCCATTTCAGCTGATGGTTCGGTAAACGGAAAAAAGGATGGTCTGAATCTTACGGGTAAATCTTCTTGTTCGAAAAAATGCGCCATAAAATCAGCCAAAACTCCTTTTAAAGACGAGAAATTTGCATTTTCATCAATCCATAAACCTTCCACTTGATGAAACATCGGAGTATGCGTGACATCGGAATCACATCGATACACTCTTCCTGGTGCAATAACCTTAATTGGCGGCTTGTTGTTCTGCATATAGTGAATCTGTACTGGAGAAGTATGGGTACGCAATAAATCACCATTCTCGATGTAGAACGTGTCGTGCATAGCTCTTGCAGGATGATTCTCAGGAATATTGAGCGCTGTAAAATTGTAAAAATCAGTTTCTATTTCTGGACCTGAGGCAACATCAAATCCAATCGAATGAAACAATGTCTCAATTCGCAATAATGTCTGTGTAACAGGGTGCAAACTGCCAACGCCGCTTCCTCTTCCTGGCAAAGTAACATCCAAAGCTTCTTCGGTAAGCTTTGCTTCCAGCGCTTTGGCTTGAATTGCCTCACGTCTCAATTTAAGCGTAGTTTCTAACCGATTCTTGGCTTCGTTGATTAAACTCCCCATCATAGGGCGCTGTTCTGCCGGTATTTTACCCAGACCTTTTAGTAAGTCGGTCAAGATGCCGCTCTTGCCCAGATAACGCGCTTTGACATTCTCCAGCTCAACCGCGTCTTCAATACTATTCATCAAATTTGATGCTTCTGTGATTATTTCTTCGAGATTATCCATAGCAATCCGGTATAAGGAGCAATTGCACAGAGTTTCATTCTGCTCCACAATAAAAAGGGAGGCTCAGGTTTTACCCGGCCTCCCAAGTTCAATATAATTTCAGATCACTTAAGCAGCCAGACTGGCTTTTGCTTGCTGCACAATTTTCTCAAATGCGCTTTTGTCAAATACTGCCAAATCTGCGAGAACTTTTCTATCAACTTCAATACTCGCTTTTTTCAGACCATTCATAAACACACTGTAGGAAAGTCCAAATTCTCGGGCAGCAGCATTGATCCGCGCGATCCAAAGCGCCCGGAATTGCCTTTTCCGTTGTCGGCGATCCCGATAGGCATACTGACCCGCTTTCATGACCGCTTGCTTTGCTATCCGGTATACATTTTTACGTCGGCCGCGATAACCTTTGGCCAAATCCAAAATTTTCTTATGGCGCGCATGCGCTGTAACACCACGTTTAACTCTAGGCATGATCGCTCCTTGTTATGCGTAAGGCATCATTGCGCGGATTGAAGCATCATTCGTTGCATGCACAGGTGCTATTCCACGCAGTTGGCGTTTGTTTTTGGTTGTTTTCTTTGTCAATATATGACGCTTAAAAGCTTGCGCGCGTTTAATACTCCCGTTAGCTCTAAACTTGAAGCGCTTTGCTGCGCCACTTTTGGTTTTCATTTTAGGCATACATTCTCCTCATTTAACATGATTATAGGTGTTTCATTATTGAAAACTTTCCAAACCTAAAAATCACTTATTATTAAAAAAATTTACAACAGATTTAGCAACAAAAAGCGGAATTATGAAATGCTGGGTGAATCATTTACAATGGATTTCGGTTTATCAGTCCGTGCATCTTTGCGTTTCGGTGACAATACCATAACCATTTGCCGGCCTTCCATTTTAGGGAATTGTTCGACTACAGCGAAAGATTCCAAATCTTGCTTAACTCTTTCTAAAAGACGCATCCCAAACTCCTGATGCGCCATTTCCCGTCCCCGAAAACGCAAAGTCACTTTAACTTTATCACCATCATTTAGAAAGTTTATTAAATTTCTTAATTTGATGTTGTAATCACCTTCGTCAGTATTCGGTCTAAATTTTATTTCTTTAATCTGTACCTGTTTCTGCTTTATTTTTGCATCGTGCTTTTTTTTACTTTCTTGATAGCGAAACTTGCCATAATCCATCAAGCGACAAACAGGAGGTTGTGCAGTTGGTGCAATTTCAACAAGATCCACCCCCGCTTCTTCCGCCATTGCATTCGCAACGGCAAGCTTAACAATACCAACTTGTTCCCCGTCGACTCCAATTAACCGTACTTCGGGCACATCAATCTCTTCATTGATGCGCACTGATTTTTCCTGAACTATGGCAAATTCTCCAAGATAATTCTGTTAAACAATTCAGCTCTTTAATGAAATTTCTTTCTTAAGTTGCTCAAGCAATGAATCAACAGTCATTTGACCCAAATTCTCCCCTCCTCGGTTTCGAACGGAGATTAAATTTGCTTGAACTTCTTCATCCCCTACAATAATTTGATAAGGAAGTTTCTGTAAGCTATGCTCGCGGATTTTATAGGTTATCTTCTCATTTCTCAAGTCTAAGCTTGCACGAATACCATGTTGTCTCAAATGTTCAGCGACTTTTTCAGCAAAATCCATTTGTGAACGAGAAATATTCATTACAACCACCTGTTCCGGCGATAACCATAATGGAAGCGCTCCAGCATAATTCTCAATTAAAATACCAATGAATCTTTCCATGGAACCGAGTATGGCTCTATGCAGCATAACAGGTATTCTGCGCGAATTATCTTCGGCAACATATTCTGCCCCTAACCGATCCGGCATCGAAAAATCAAGTTGAAGTGTTCCACATTGCCACACTCGTCCAATACAATCCTTGAGCGAGAACTCAATTTTGGGACCATAAAAAGCGCCTTCACCCGGCTGCAATTCCCAATCAAGCTTTGCTTCAGCTAATGCAGCTTTGAGTGCGGATTCTGATTTGTCCCACTGATCGTCTGAACCAACTCTCTTAAGTGGCCGGGTTGACAGTTTGACCATAATATCTCGAAAGCCAAAATCTGCATAAACAGTTTTCAATAAATCAATAAACCGAACTACTTCTTCTTGAATTTGATCTTCGGTGCAAAAAATATGTGCATCATCTTGTGTAAATGCTCTGACTCGCATAATCCCATGCAATGCGCCAGAAGCTTCATTTCGATGACAGGAGCCAAATTCTGATAATCGAATCGGGAGTTCCCGGTAGCTTCGCAAACCTTGATTAAAAACTTGCACGTGACCAGGGCAATTCATTGGTTTAATAGCAAAATCCCGCTCATCCGAGTTCGTTGTAAACATATTTTCACGGAAATTTTCCCAATGTCCGGATTTAACCCAGAGTTCTTTATCCAAGATCTGTGGGGTACGAATCTCCTGATAGCCATTCTGGTTCAGGATATTTCTCATATACTGCTCAATCTGTTGCCATAAAATCCAACCTTTAGGATGCCAAAATACCATCCCAGGCGCTTCATCTTGCGTATGAAACAAATCGAGCAATTTTCCGATTCTCCGGTGATCTCTTTTCTCGGCTTCTTCAAGCCGGTGCAGATAATCCTTTTGATCTTCTTTATTGGTCCATGCAGTTCCGTAAATACGCTGCAACATTTCGTTGCGTGAATCACCGCGCCAATATGCGCCAGCAACTTTCATCAGTTTAAAAATTTTAACTTTAGAAGTCGCTGGAACATGCGGTCCGCGGCAGAGATCCGTGAAATCACCTTGCGAATAGAGAGATAACTGCTCGTTTCCGGGAATTGATTCAATGATTTGCGCTTTATAATGTTCGCCCTGCTGTTTAAAGAAATTAATGGCTTCGGTACGCTCCATTATTTTTCTTTCAATCTTTAAATCGCGTTTGCTGATTTCCGACATCCGTTTCTCAATTGCCGCAAGATCGTCGGGAGTGAATGGCCGCTTATATGAGAAATCATAATAAAAACCATCATCAATGACCGGACCTATAGTTACTTGCGCTTCAGGAAATAACTCTTTCACTGCATGCGCAAGTAAATGCGCACAAGAATGGCGGATGATTTCGATTCCTTCAGGATCTTTTTCTGTAATTATCGCAAGTTCGCAATTTCCATTAATTCGACTGGAAACATCAACCAATTTCCCATCAACTTTTGCGGCAATTGCTGCTCTGGCGAGCCCTGTGCCTATTGATGTTGCCACATCCATTATGGTTACGGG
Organism: Nitrosomonas limosa; assembly: GCF_054188085.1. Lineage (NCBI taxonomy): Bacteria > Pseudomonadati > Pseudomonadota > Betaproteobacteria > Nitrosomonadales > Nitrosomonadaceae > Nitrosomonas > Nitrosomonas limosa. The sequence goes on from NZ_CM135180.1 coordinate 850,259, forward strand.
CTCTTCATAAGTACGTTCTGATCCATCAGGTAAACGAACAACAGTCACGGCTAATCCTTCCAATACATTTACAAAAATTATTTAACAGTTCTATATCAGATGCATTTTTATCAAAAAAGCTTGTTCATACGACTATTTGATCAAGGATGTTTTATACCAGTTATTCATTTTTTGGAAAGCAGCTAGAATTTTAGGAGCGAATCCGATCGCAACAGCATCAACCAAACAATACCAGGCCGCAACTCCACTGGGGGGATTTCCCTGTGTCCAATTAAACACCGGTTCAATTGAAGCCCATTTCCATGTGCCCGCTGCGGTACCAATAATCTCAAGCCATGTGCAAATAAAAAAAGCTCCCAGATAAACCATCGGTGATCGGCCTTTAAAAAGGCAAATTACAAAAATACAAAATAAAAAAGCACCGACTTGATCTCCTTGATCCGGTATACCGCTAATACCCCATAACGACCATAACCCACCAGCAATAATTACAAAAATAGCGAGCTTTCTGGCATTTATCAAGAAAAAACGCGAACGGGAAAGTGCCACAGCCGTTAAATATACCATACCATGCCCGGGTGGAACGTACAGAGGAACATTACCAAACCGATAGGTATAACCTCCCATATAAATAGAAGCGAAATGCTCGCCTGCAGTTGCAAATGCCACGGCCACAACAACTTGCATCCTCACTTCTCTATTCTCACCGATCAATAAACCAGCCAGAAAAATCCAAGCAATTACGCCAAGCAAATTTTGAATCTCGTAACTAGCACTACCATCAATCACCAAACTGACCGCGACACAGAAGAAAGTAAATGCAGCAATAAAATAATCTCTATTTCTATGTGGATAATTAGCATCAGGTTTTGGAAAATGATCCAGCATTCAAACAACCTCACTCTAACAAAAAGCCCGCCATAGGCGGGCTATTAAATTCTTGCAAATAACAACAGTTTTAAAATCTTTGCTTAACAACAATAAAAAAGCCAAGACCTAGAAGGCAGAGTGCCACTTACTCCTCATCTTCCTCATCTTCTTCATCACCTTGGGATTCAGCTTCGCTTGCACCCGCTCCAGCCTCTCCCTCGTCTTCATCTTCTTCGTCTTCCTCGTCCCCACCTTCATCACTGTCTTCGTCTTTCATCAGTACCATCTTGCCCGCAGCTAAACTCGCATTTAAGTCCGTCTTCGCCACTTCTTCATGCACTAAATTCTGATGACAGTCTATGCACGTCGCGCCTTCCGTCTTCAACTTCTTGTGCGCTTCCTGTGCATCCGCTCCCGGTGGATTCGGATCTCTATGACAATCCCTGCATGTCACGCTGTCCCATTTCTTCAGATTCATCCGCGCATCATGCGCCATGATCAATCGCCGTTCGTTAAACTTCTCCAGCGTCGAGTAGTCGTTGATCAGTTCCAAGTACAGTTCCCGCGCGCCATCCACCGCATGGGTGTACAACGCTAAGTGGAAGTTCTTGAACCCTTGCGGTATGTGACAGTCTTTACAGCTAGGATTCACGCCCAACGCACCATAGTGCGTCGATTGCTTCAGTTCCGTCTGTGTGTAGGTCATCGAGTGACAGCTGGTACAGAATTCTTCGGTCGAGAGCGCTGCTTCTCCACCAAATACCACCGCTACCAGCAATATCCCGAGTAACCCGCCTGTCAGTAGCGTGCCTATCGCTCCTTTTTGTATCCCTGTCATTACTCTTTCCCTTTACCTTTTTTGTCTGCTGTCTTTTCTTTGGCGCTCGCTTGGAATTCATCGTGATACTTGAACTTCGGTTCGCCTACGAAGGTGCCGTCTAGCTTATAGTGTTCGTGCATCGCTTTGACGTCTTTGACCATCTTGTCAAAGTCAAATTTGTATTTCGCGTCTACTTCCGGTGTGAACGGTGTATACGGGGCTTTCGCGCCTTTCCACGGTGAACCTTCGTAGTTTAAGTGACAGGCTGCGCAGGCTTCTTCAAAATGAAAGTCTTGTCCTTTGTCTGCAACCACTTTACGCTGTGTGGTGGTGCCTTTGCTTTCAAATGCCTGGCCTGCTTTGCGGTGATCGCCACGGTAGTTCTTGCCGCCGCCATGACAGGATTCACAGCCAACTGCCGCGAGTGGCTTTTTCGCCGCTTCAATGGTGTAGCCGCCTTTCTTGCCCCAGCCGTCAACGTGACAGCCTACGCAGTCTTTATCTTGGGTGTAGTCTTTGTCCGGATCCAATTTCGCTTTGATCTTGGCTTCTTTGCGGGTGCCAGGCTTTAATGATTCCATCGCCTTGGCGTGTGCGGTGTCTTTCCATGATTTCGCTTGCGATTTGTGGCAGGAGCTGCATTTGGTGCGTCCTTCAAAATCAGCCAATGCCGCGCTGGAAAAAAATACCGCTGCCATTATTGACAGTATGTATACGATCGGGTGTTTCATCCTTCCTCCTTTATGCTTTTTTAATCCAATTCCGATGGCTTCGTATTGTACGCTATCGTCCGTTTGTGTAAATGACTATGTGGCTGCTTTGCGCCTTTTTGTTGTGCCTGTGTTGCACTTTCTTTGAGTCCTTCCGGCTTCTTCGAGTTCTTTATTCTTTCTACGGCAGCTTGTATACCCAGTAGCCGCCTTGTTGGTAGATCAGTTGCGCCAGTTCCAGTTCTGTCGGTGCCTGCTTGTCTACAAACGGCAGCATTCTGGCCAGTAGCGTTTGGCTGCTCTTTTCGTCGCTCAGGAAGAATACTCTGATTTCATTGTCCGACACCGATTGCAGGGTGTAGGTGTCAAAGTTGTTTTCCTTTACTTGCACTTTCATTTGATTGATCAGGCCGTGCATGTTGCCTGTCATCGGGAAGTTTTGATAGGCTACCCCTATTTCGTCCGGGTACATGAGTCCCAGTTTGTAGAGGTCGGTTACGTGCACTATCAGGTAGGTTTCCCGGTCCGATCCTATCAGTTGCCGCAGTTGTTTGATGCCTTCTTCCGCAGGTGACGCCAGGGCATGGCTGAATCGTTTGAAACTTTCCAGTTCTTTGGCGTCGGGTTTGCTTTCCCAGAATTGCTTTTCATACGCGCGTATCGCTTCACTTTGTTCCAGCCATGGAACCGGTATCATCAGCGGTTCGTTCAGGTGGTTGGTAAAGAAAGTGTCGCGTCCGGTGAGCAGTTTGATTTGCCGCGAGGTGTCCCACCAGGAGAGTATCAGTGCGTCTTTCGGTGCATATTTGTTGATCGCGGTCGCCAGTATCGTTAGTTCCGATGGCTTGCGGTCAAAGTTATAGAGTACTTCGTTGGTGCTGTTCTTCCAGTAAATCAATACTGGCGGTCCATCGCTTTGTTTGGCTACGATAAATTCCGCGATCGGTTTGTCTACGCCTTCCGCTTTGACTTTGTATTCGCTGAGCTTCAGCCCGGACCAGTCATCCAGTCCCATTTTGCTGAATTTCTGTGTCTGCGCGTCGCTTTCTTCTACCAGTTGGTATTGATAGGGGGCCGGAATCGGTTTAAACCAAAGATACGCAAACCAGCCCAGTAAAAGCAAACCTCCCGTCACCAGGAGTATCCCTAATGACGGGAGCAGCTTGTCTCCCGATCGCACTACCCCGGTAGTGCGATCTGTCGTATCAGCGCCTATCAAGCTTCGCTTTGCTTACGTCTGCGCCAGCCTGCTAATGCCAGTGTTCCGGCTAGTAGCATGCCACCACCTAAACCGCCCAGAGAGATTTTCTCTGCTGTGCCGTCCAAGTCGAGTAAGCTGGTTTTCTTGGTTTCAAGATTTTTAACACGTTCTTGCAGTGCAACCATTTCACGGATGCGGGTGTTTTCGTCTTGAATTTCAACGTAGGCACGGTTGATCGGACCCCAGCCTTCGGTGTAAGTCCAGCCGCCCGGGTTAACGTGTGCTAAGCCTACGTGCATTTTAGCCAGGTCGTTTTCGTGCATTTCCAGTACTTTCAGCTCGATCGCTGCCGGGCTGTTGCCTTTCGACCAGAACAGTTGCGCAAAGTAGGCATAGCCTTCTTTTTCCGGTGCTGGTGGTGCAGGACGGTTGGTTTTTTGTCCTGTCAACAGGCCTTCTTTATACAGTTGATGTACGATTGCGTTGGCTTCTTGATATTTCGCCAGTCCTTCCAGGGTGCCTTTGTCCATCAGTTCCAGGTAAGAACGTGCAAAACGCTCGGAGTGGCATTGGGTACAGGTAACTACCCATGAGTCCAAACGCGCTTCCGACCATTCGCTTCTGATGTTTTCCGCAATACCGGGTACAAACGGGTAGTTCGCCCAGCGGATCTTTCTCACCATGTTATGGCTGTATTCGCCTTCGTATTCCATGTGACAGCCCGCACAGGTCGGTGCGTTTTGTCCACCTACTGCGTAGGCGTCTTTCAGCGGCGCTTCCCAGTTCCATTTGTCGCCCAGCATCGATACCATCTTGCCGTGCTTGGACATTGAGTACGCTTCCCAGTTGTTGTGGTCTACACCGCTGTGGCAGGTAGCACAGGCTTCCGGTTTGCGGGATTCCGCTGCCGAGAATTCGTGACGGGTATGGCAGGAGTCGCATTTGTTTTGGTTGGTGTGGCACATCGAGCAGCCTTCCGCTACTTCACGTTGTGGCATCGCCGCCCATACCGTGGTTTCTACGTTGGCTTTGTAGTCCAGCGCGTGCGATGGACGTCCATCCGGCCATTGTCCGTGCGGCCATATCATCGTGTCTCTTTCCGATTCACGTTCGACAAATTCCGCCAAGTGACAGGTTCCGCATACGTCGGCTGTCGGCATGATGATGTCTTTGGTGTGATCCGCTTTTTTCTTCGCGTTCGGTTCTACGTGGCAGTCAATACACCCTACTTCTTTCAGGTTCTCGCCTTCCGCCAGTTTGCCCATCGAGCGCAAGTTCTTTTCTACTTCTTCTAACTTCGCTTTCTTGTAAAATGTCGGGTCGCTCGGTTTTAAATTACGTACCTTGTCCAAATTCGCATGGGTGCTGCGCTTCCATGCTTGTACCCATACCGGCGATTCGTCCGTGTGACATTCTACGCATTCCTTGCGGCTCGCTATCTCTTTGTTCGTGGTCGGCGATTTGTAAAATGTCGCTGGGTCCAAATAGATTCCATACGGTATCGGTTCCCAGTATTGCGCCAGTGTCCCGCGCCCAGCCCCTTGCTCAGGATCCTTGTAACGCTTCACTACCGCTTCATATAATTCCTTCGGCGATACCTTCTCACGATCCAGCTTCAGCGCTTCGTAAAGCTCGTTCGGCACCGTCGGTATGTTACCCGCTTGTAATCCCCCTCCTAGCAGAAGCCCTAACATCAAAGCCCCACCCTTCAGCCATCTCTTGGCATTCATCTCTCTCTCCTTTGGTTTTCCATTAAACTTATTGTCCTTTTAATTTCTTCTTTGAAGAATCTGATTTAATTTTCCAATTCTCATCGAAGAAGATTATAAGTTTTTAATTAATTCATCAGCTTAATCGCTGAAGACAATCGGCTTTTGTAACGTGATGCTTTATTTTTATGAATAATACCTCTACCAGCTATTGAATCAATCGTTCCCACTGAATTAATAAATACGCTTTTAGCCGCTTCTTTATCTCCCAGTCCGATTGCTTTTCTGACCGATTTAATAGCAGTACGTAACTGTGATCGCAAATGAACATTATGCGCTCTTCTCTTGATAGCTTGTCTAGCACGCTTTCTCGCTTGTGCGCTGTTAGCCATTAATACCCCCCAAACCTCTTCGAAAAAGAACGAATGTTACTTTCTTTTCTTTTCCAGCGCAACTTGTAAGTACCCTGTGTTTAACTGTGTTGTTTTTACATTACATCTCGTTTTATCAGTGATAATAATCGCCGCGTTTCTTTTTCATCCAGTTCTAACCATTGCCCGCGTTTGATACGGGGCGGCAAATTAACCGGACCGAAACGAACACGCATCAAACGGCTAACCGTAACACCAACGGCTTCAAACATGCGTCGCACTTCGCGGTTTTTACCTTCTTTAAGGATGACGCGGTACCAACGGTTGGCTCCCTCACCACCTTCCTCTGCCAGATACGTGAATGCTGCCTGACCATCGTCGAGCGTTATGCCAGTGGTCAGTTGCTTCATCTGTTCTTCGGTGAGTTCACCGAGGATCCGTACCGCATACTCACGTTCCATTTCGAAGCGCGGGTGCATCAGACGGTTAGCCAGAACACCATCATTGGTAAAAATCAACAAGCCGCTGGTATTAAAATCGAGGCGCCCGACCGCAATCCACTTCGATGACCGTAAATGCGGTAATTTGTCGAACACCGATGGACGTCCTTGCGGATCGTCCCGGCTGACGATTTCCCCTTCGGGTTTGTGATACAGCAACACTTTCGGCAATTCTTCCTCGACATGCACACGAATCGTGCGCCTGCCGATCCGAATCACATCTCCCGTCCCAGCACGATCACCCAATTGAGCAACCTGGTTGTTCAAAGTGACTTTCCCGGCAGCAATCAACTCTTCCATTTCCCGTCGCGACCCGAGCCCTTTTTGCGCCAGCAGCTTTTGCAACTTAAAAGTTGCAATCGGTCGCTTAGCAAGCGGCACTGATGTTTCTGGTGAATGCTTTGCGGGTGGCGTTGCCGTTGTCTTAGCGGAAACACGTGTGGATGCCGGTGTTTTTTTCCTCGGGGGACGGAATGGTTTGTTGACTTTCATGGATGGCTAATTCGCGATGAATGCTGCTGAAGCAATCAAAAATGGCTAATTCTAAACTATTAAGCAGACTAACTGTTGCCGCCATCGCCAAGCAAGCACCATGAAGGCACAATCAGTGAGTGCTTAAAATGTCAGATTGCCAGCCACTAGGCCGGTACCATCATTGTGTGTCACAATCCCCATCACCTGCAGGTCGGTAGCGACAATGGCATCATCTCCGCCGGTACCCGCCGTATACAACACTACTGCTGATTGCGTTGTGGAAAAATTGAGAATAAACAAGTGCTCCTCGCCTGTAGCGATGTTGCTGAAATCAATTTCTTCGTTCAACTCGGTTATGACACTGGCCAATCCGGGTGTCGTGAACGCCGACAATGCAATTTCGATTTCGGCATCCGCCAATACCGTCGCTTCCTGATCGGTGCCACCCGCGATGACTTGATTGCCGCCATCAGAACCGTCAGCGGTTGAATAATCGAGACTATTATCACTATCATCATCGAGCAGCGTCTTTAATGTCGCAGTGATTTGAATCAAATCGTCGGTGGCGTCATTAGCATTCGCATCGAATTGAGTAATCGAATCGGCACCGCTGCTTGCTCCGGCAGCGGCACCATCCGCTGCGGCACTATAAATAAACGTCTGCAAAGTATTATCGTTGGCACTACTGCCCAGTGTAACGCTGTCGGCGCCACCATTCCCGGTAATACTGTCATTGCCGGCACCACTAGTGATCGAATCATTCCCGCCCCCGCCCACCAGGGTATCATTGCCGGTTCCGCCACTGAGCGTGTCACTTCCCGCACCGCCGGTAATACTATCGTTGCCGGTGCCGCCGCTAATGCTGAAAGCACCGTCGGTTTCCGCACTGCCATTGAATGTCAAAGCACCCGAGTTGGCCGCATTCGATAAGGTTAATGTAGCGCTCGCAGAAACCAATGCATCTTTAGTGATAATGGATACCTCGGTATTGGTATTCGCTAAAGAAATGGCTTCGATATTTTTGACGGCATCAAAATCATTACTAGCGGTGAATGCCGTATTCCCAGTCAGTGTCACAGTATCCGTACCCGAACCGCCATCGACGCTGTCAGCGCTGGTTAAGCCGGTAACCGCCGCGAATGAAAAAATATCGTTGCCGGAACCGCTGGTCACTGTGTCATTACCCAAGCCGGGCGTGACATTGTTACTACCCGCACCGCCGTCGAGCGTGTCGTTGCCGGATCCGCCCTTGATGGTATCTCCAGCGCTTCCACCGGTAATGATAAAAGCGCCATCGATTTCCGCACTGCCGTCAAACGTCAAAACGCCGCTGGTCAGCGTTGTCGCTTGCAATGTCAGCGTGGCACCCGCGGCAACCAGCGCATCCTTGGAGGTAATCGCCACCGCCGTCGTGGTGTTCGCCACGGTAATCACTTCGATATTGCTGACCTTGTCGAAATTGGTCGCTGCAACCGCAGTGGTTCCGGTCAATGCGACGGTATCGATACCGTTGCCGCCATCCACAGTATCCGCGGTGGTTAACCCCGTGCCTGCTGCAAACGTGATGGTATCGTCGCCACCACCACCTGCTATGGAATCCGTGCCGGTACCACACGTAATGCTATCGGCATCGCTTCCGCCCGTAATCGTGTCATTGGAGGCACCGCTGCTGGTGATGCTGAAAGCGCCGTCGGTTTCCGCTGCACCGTTAAATGTCAGACCACCGGTATTGGAAGTGGAAAGCGTCAACGTTGCACCAGCAGCCACTAAGGTATCTTTGGTCGTAATGGAAACGGCAGTATTGGTATTGGCCAGGGTAATGGTTTCGATATTGCTGACATTGTCAAAGTCATTGCTGGCGGTGAACGCCGTGTTACCGGTCAATGCCACCGTGTCGCTGCCCGCGCCGCCGTCGATAACATCCGCTTGCGTCAAACCACTCACCGCAGCCAGCGTAAACGTATCGTTACCCAATTCCCCCGACAGCGTATCGCTGCCGGTACCGGCGGTTATGCTATCGGTGCCGCTGCCACCGGTAAGAATATCGTTACCGGAACCACCGGTAATCGTATCATTACCGGAGCCACCGGTAATTTTAAAATGCCCGTCGGTTTCGGCGGCGCCGTTAAACGTCAATACCCCGGCATTAGCCGCATTCGATAGCGTCAACGTGGCGCCGGAGGCAACCAACGCATTGACGGTGGTAATCGCAACCGTGGTATTCACCATATCCTGCAGCGTAATCACTTCGATATTGCTGACGTTGTTAAAATGTGTTGCTGTCACTGCGGTCGTGCCGGTCAGCGCCACCGTGTCGGTTCCCGTGCCGCCGTTGACCGTATCGGTCGTTAAACCAGTCCCGGCGACGAATGTAAAAGTATCGTCACCGGCGCCGCCAGTAATGTTATCGACCCCTGTACCGCCTGTAATCTTGAAATGCCCGTTGGTCTCAGCGCTGCCGATGAAGGTCAGAATGCCCGAATTGGCCGCATTTGACAGAGTTAACGTCGCACCAGCCGCTACCAGCGTATCCTGCGTGGTAATCGCTACGGCGGTATTGGTGTTGGCAACTGTGATGACTTCGATATTCTTAACGTTGTTGAAATTAGTGGCAGCAACCGCGGTATTGCTGGTCAACGCAACCGTATCCGAACCGGTGCCGCCATCGACGGTATCCGCACTGGTTAATCCGGTTCCGGCGACAAATGTGAAGGTATCATCACCGGCGCCGGTAGTAATGCTGCTGCTGCCGGTACCGGCGGTAATGTTGAATTTGCCGGTGGTGCCGCTGATTGCGCCGGTCAAGGTCGAGCCGGTAAAACCTGACACCGTCACGGTATCGCCGTCGGCGACACCGGTAATCGCAAGGTTGGCCGCTGCCGCAGTAATCGCAATGCCGTCATCGGCCGTGTTATCCGTAACAGCCACCCCAATCGTACCGCTGGTAGGATTCGACACCACCAGATTGCCGCTCAAACCGGTAATATTGACAGTGCCTGCGGCGGCGCCACCGGAAGTAACGGTGAGACTGGTATTGTTAGCCAAAGCCGTCGCGTCGATACTGACCGTATCGGACGCCGCGCCGGCAGCCACATTGATCGAAGCCGCCGCCGAACCGGTCGTGATGCTGATGCCGTTATCGGCGGCGTTTGCGGTGGTCACTGTTAACGCGCCGGTCAATTTGGTTGCGACCAGATCGCCCACCAGGCTGCTGACGGTCAACGCCGAAGCGCTGGTATCAGTGATGGTTAATGCCGTATTCTGCGCCAGAGATGCCGCATTGACGGTCACCGTGTCGCTGGCTTGATTGGCAATCAAATTCAGCGCCGCCGAGCCAGTGGTTAGCGTACGCGCATTGGTGCTGTCGTCGCCCAGCTCGTAGGTCTCAATGTTGGATAACGCAGTTACCATGCCATCGCCGGTGACGATGATTTTTTCTCCACTCGCACCGCTACCCGGCGCCGTGGCAGTACCGGTGAATGCCTGATTTTGACTGGCTTTCATCGTCACTGCAGCACCGGATGCCAACGTCAGCACTTCGATGCTGGTGATCGTAGCGCCACTGATATCAGCACCGTTACTTACGCTCAACACATCGTCAACCGTTGCATCGCCTGTGAGCGTGCCTGTGATCGCCAAGGCGCCGGCATTGAAGGTCACGGCATCGTTCGATGCATCGGCGGTAACGGTGGTAGCCGCCTGACTGATGGTGACCGTCCGCGCATTGGTGGAATCGTCGCCGATGCTGTATTGTTCCACGCCGGATAACGTAGTAACCGCACCGTCGCCGGTAATGATGATTTTTTCACTGTTGGCGCCGCTACCGGCGGCCGTGATCGTGCCTGTGAACTGCTGGTTTTGCGACGCCGACATAGTGACATCATGCGTACCGGCCACACCGGTTGCATCAAAACTCAAATTGGAAAAATTGACGACCAATGCAGCGGCAATGCTCGAACTGTCCTGAACGCTCAGGGTATTGCTACCGCCACCGCCATCCAATAACACCGACGTCATTACCAGCGGCGTCCACGCCGCCGCCGTTGAAATCGACAGCACATCGTTCGACCCGGATCCGCTGAATGCCGTCGCATTGGTTGCCAAATACCAGGTTGAAGCAGTGGTGGGTGTCGACGGTGCAGCGCCGCCACTCGATGGAATGACGGAAGGCGACAGCGGATCAGCCTTACCATCACCGGTGACATCGCCAACCAATGCACCTGCCGCCTCAATCGCACTGGTCAACGCAGTGCCTTCGGCCAAGGCTGTCGCACTGCGAATACTCTCTTGCGCCGCCCCCGTCTGTAACAAATTTTCGATGTTCTCGGACACGATCTGAATCGCGGCCATATTGGCAAGGATCTGCGTTATTTTGGTATTGTTCACGACCGCATGATCAACTGCCCGATTCAGATACGCAATTGCGGTAGCCACTTCATCCAGCATCGCGCCAACTTTAAACAGCATCGCATTGCCAGCGCCGGCCAGCACCGTGGCATCCTGAATCACTTGAGCAATGAAAGCGCTGGCAGTTAATTCAACCGGTTCAGCAGTCTTGGCAAGGTTCGCCGCCAATGCCGCATAAGCCAAATCGATGATCTGCGCCTCGTCTGCCAGCACACCGGCGCCGCTCAAAAAAGCGGCTGTTTGACTTACCAAAATATTGATCTGAGAAATTGTTGCCTGCACCGCCACCGCTTCCGCAATCGCAGCGGCCGATGTATCGGTGCGGTTTGCTTCATAAATCGGATCGTAGTGCAGCGGCTGAAAACCGGATGGCAGTCCAAGTGCCGCCGAAAGTTTGGCTGATGCATCCTCTGCAACTGTGGCATCAGCCTGCAGCAACTTGACAAGCAGCGTCGTCAGCGGATTGATGACCGTGGCGCCGGGCGGTGCGAACATGCGCCCTTCAAACGGTTTTCCGGTGGCGATATCGATCCCGCCCGACATAATCAATTGACCAAATGCGCTGACTCCCGGCAGCGTGAAACCACCCAACGCATCGGTTGTGACCGAGAGCTCCCCGGCACTTTTGCTGCCATTGCCGTCCAAATCCGCAAAGACCACAGCATCTTTGATATAGCCGTCGATGGCTTTTCCGGTGACGCCCGATTCAATCCGGTTTTTAGCTGAATCGACTGTGGCCGGATCATCGGTCACCTGGGCCAGAACCTCTTGCAGAATCGCAAGACTGGTCGCTGTTCCCTTAAGTTCGACGGAATAATAAGCCGCCACTTCGGTTTTATGATGCAACTGCCGGGCAGCCGCTCCCCATGCCGCATTGGCCGGATCGACCGCCGCCAGCGCCGAAGCTGCCCAATGAATCACGCCGCCACGGCTCTCTCCGGCATTCAGCAGCTTGTCGATTTCTGCGATTGCCCAGGATTTATGTTCCCTAGCTACCAGCGAACCGGCGATATTTTCCACGAACTGCCGGGCGAAAAGATTGTTGGATAGCGTGTCGGAATAATAGAAATTTTTGAAAACGTCGGTGGCTGCGAGCGCATCAGCCAGCGCTTTCACCCCTCCGGCATTGCTGGCGAAAACTTCAAATTCTGTTAAATACCGCGCACCGGGGGCCGCATCGAACATCGCGACCACGGTTCGGATCGTTTCTATTTGCCTGTCATTCATGAGTCATTACGCTCTAATCAAATAAGTGTCTAAAAAAACACCATTCTTTCGATTGTACTCAGAACCAGGGTAAATAGATTACCCGAATAAACTCAATAAATTACGCTATATTAGTTTTTTACTGACATTAGAAAGGCAGCTTGAATCCCGGCGGCAGCCCCATGCCGCTGGTCAACGCCGCCATTTTTTCCTGCGTGGTCACTTCGACTTTGCGCACGGCGTCGTTGAACGCTGCGGCTACCAGGTCTTCCAGCATTTCCTTGTCGTCGCCGATCAGGCTGCTATCGATGTCGACGCGTTTGACGTCGTGGCGGCAGGTCATGGTCACTTTCACCATGCCGGCGCCGGATTGGCCTTCGACTTCGATGCTGGCCAGATTTTCCTGCATTTTACGCATGTTTTCCTGCATCATCTGAGCCTGCTTCATCATGTTACCCAGATTTCCTCTCATGTTGACGTTCTCCTTTATTTTTCGATTGGTTTGATGGTTGAAATAACTAATTTTGCATCGAATTGCTCGATCAACTCTTGCACCACCGGATCTTGCTCGATCGCGGCGATGGCATCCGCCTGTTTTTGTTGTTCTTCGCGTTGCTGCAGCGCCGCGGGTGTTAACCCGGAAAGCGTGCCTAGCGTGAAGCTCAGTCTAACAGGTTTGCCAAAATATGTATCCAGCGCTGCCTGGATTTTCTCTTGATACTTCTTATCCAACAGGTGCTTATGCACTTCCGGCACATGCAATTCAATATTGTCCGCCGACAGCACTTTGGCTTCGCTGTGTTGCGCCAGCATTTTTGCCATGCCGGTCAGTTTCAGTTGCTGACTCAGTTGCGGCCAATCGAGATTGGATGCAGGGGCATTTCGGGTATTCTCAACCGGCACCGTCGCTACCTGCGCGGGTTTAACCGGCGATGGAGGCTTTTGCGACTGCGCGATCGCCGCTGCCGGTTGCGCAGCGGGTTGCGCTGGCCGGTCAACCGTCTTGTCATCCGGCATGAAGGTCAGCATGCGCAGCAGGGTCATGGTGAAACCGGCGTACTCGTCGGGCGCCAGGCTCAAATCGCTGCGGCCGTGCAACGCGATTTGATAAAACAATTGAATGTCCTCGGGCGGTAACAGCCGCGCCAGTTCGATAATACGCGCATACTCCGGCGTATCTTCGCCGATCGCTTGCGGCACGGTCTGCGCCAATGCGATGCGATGCAGCAAAGCGGCCAATTCTTGCAAGGCGGTATCGAACGACAGGCATTGCGCTTCCATTTCGTCCGCCAGTGTCAATAATTGCACGCCATTTTTTTGCGCCAACGCTTCCAGCAGGTCGAACAAATAACCCTGATCGATGATCCCAAGCATGTCGCGCACGCCGGTTTCGGCAATTTTCCCTTCGCCGAAAGCAATCGCCTGATCCAGCAAACTGAGCGCATCGCGCATACTGCCCTGCGCGGCGCGGGCGATTAATTGCAACGAAATTTCATCGAACGGGAAGTTTTCCTGCTGTAATATGTGCTTAAGATGCGCGGCTATTTGCGTTTGCGGAATTTGTTTCAGATTGAATTGCAAGCAACGGGACAGCACCGTCACCGGAATTTTCTGCGGATCGGTGGTTGCCAGAACAAACTTGACATGCGCCGGCGGTTCTTCCAGCGTTTTCAGCATGGCATTGAACGCCGATTTGGACAGCATGTGCACTTCGTCGATGATGTAGATCTTGTAGCGGCCGCTGGTCGGCGCATACAGGGCGTTTTCCAGCAGTTCGCGCATGTTATCGACTTGCGTGTTGGAGGCGGCATCCAGTTCGATCAGATCAATGAAACTGCCGCTGTCGATTTGACGGCATGCCGGGCAAGCGCCGCACGGCGATGCGGTAACGCCGGTTTCACAATTGAGCGACTTGGCTAGAATACGAGCGATGGTGGTTTTGCCGACCCCACGGGTGCCGGTAAACAAATAGGCGTGATGTAAACGGTTTTGCTCAAACGCGTTGGTCAAAGCTTTGACCACATGCTCCTGCCCTGTCAATTCGGAGAACTTTTTGGGGCGCCACTTACGCGCAAGGACTTGTGTTTGCGACACGTTATCGTATGAAAAAGCGAAAGATCCTGTAAAACCAGCAAAAAACCGGAATAATTGATCTCTGTTAGCATTGGGTGGCGAGCCAGATCCCCGGCACTCGCGATAAATAGCTGTGGCTGCTTCCTTCCGGACCTGACCAGGTTCACTACCTCACGATGCGGGGTGGCCCGCCATAAACTTCTAAAGTGGCGGAAGTATACCAGCAGATAAACGATTACTCCAATTTAATGGGTATACTCTCCGCGGTCGCTCAGCAAAAAATTCAAATTCAAATTGGATCAAACCGTTATAGGGTTATTTTCACGGAAACCGCTGCCATGTTTCATCACCACGATTTACTCACCGATCTTGACAAGCCGTTGCCGGTCAAAGATAAAATCATCAGCGCGCATCGTTCCATCCAACAACGCTTTGCATTTATCTCCCGGATCGCGATTGCGCTGTACGATCCGGAAACACGAATTCTCAAAACTTATCTGGATAGCAGCGGCAACGATAAACCGCTCGCCCACTACCAAGCACCGCTCGATGAAGCGCCTTCTCTCAAAGAAATATTGGCTAAAGGACTGCCTCGCGTTGTCAATAACCTGGTTACTTTTGAAAATGGAACGCACGAACACACGAAAAGGATTGGCCGTCACGGTTATGCGGCCAGCTACACGATGCCGATTTTTCATGCCGGAGAATTCGTCGGATTCTTATTCTTTAATTCACACGAAAGCGATGTTTTCACCGAAAATGTCTTAAGTATTCTGGATATTTACGGGCATTTAATCGCATTAATGGTTATAAACGAATTGACCACGCTTAAAGTCATGGGCGCCGCGTTAAAAACCACCAGCGGCATTACCCATGTGCGTGATCCCGAAACCGGCAGCCACTTGGACCGGATGTCGCGCTACAGCCGTCTGATAGCTGCCGAGCTTGCGGAACAATATGATTTGGACGATGCATACATCGAACATATTTTTATGTTCTCTCCGTTGCACGATATCGGAAAAATATCCATACCCGACAGCATCTTATTAAAACCCGGTCAACTTAATCCACACGAGCGATCGATCATGAATACGCATGCGCAAAAAGGCAGAAGCATGATCGATGATATTGTGATGAACTTTGGGTTTGATAGTATCGATCACATTAATATCCTGAGAAATATCGCTGAATTCCACCATGAAGCAGTGAATGGCAGCGGTTATCCTACAGGGAAAAAAGGACAAGAAATTCCTTTGGAAGCACGTATTGTTGCCGTCGCCGATGTTTTTGACGCGCTCACTTCGCAGCGCCCGTATAAAGCGGCATGGAGCAATCAAAAAGCGTTTGAAATGTTAAAACAAATGGCAGGAACAAAACTGGATTCCGATTGCGTCAATGCATTGATTAACAATGAGAAGATTATTGAAACGATTCAGCAGCAATTCAAGGAAAACATCTATGGCTGATCCAATGAAAGCAGTAACCTTGCTGCCGTCATTCTCCCGATAACTCTTCCCGTCTACTTCTTTACTTCAAAGCGTTGTTTCTCTATATAATCGGCGAGCATTCCGTTTTATTCGATGCGATAAATCAAGCAGTTCACTGCTTATAACGCTGACTCAGGAGACACCGATGACATCTACGTTGCTGGCAGGCCCAATCGTTCGCCGAGTTACTAAAAATCGCGTGTGTGTATGGCTGGCAACAAGCCGGCCGGTTATTCTCAAATTGGAAATTTTGAATGAAGACCGGCAGATTCTCGCTTTCAGCAATCCGGCCGATTTGAAATCGCAATCCTTAGCAGCCGGAAAAAACCTGCATATCTATCTTCTGCAAGCACGACCGATTGAAAATACCTTTCCCGTCGATCGTTTACTGAGTTACCGGATCGTAGAATTGGAAGGCGATACGGAGCAGAACTGGGATCTCCGTGCATTAGAATTGACTTATGGCGATGATGAATACCCCACTTTTTTTATCCCTGATCAATTATCACAAGTGCTTTATGGCAGTTGCCGGAAACCACACCATTACCGTAAACCCCGCGATGCTGAGCACCCCGATGCTTTGAGTTTCGCGGATGACTTATTAAACGAGCACCATCGCGATTTGCGTCAGCGTCCGGGTGTCTTGCTGCTTGGCGGCGATCAGATTTATGCCGACGACGTCGGAATCTCGTTGTTTGCCATGCTGCGCCAGGAAGCAACCAAGTTAACCGGTCAACCTGAACGATTGCCATTATCCGACGGTACCACACTGGATCCAACTGGAATCTCCATCGGAAATCGCAAGTCTGTTCTAAAAAAGTACAACACCGGCTTTACTTCCGATCTATCTTATAACCATCTTCTGAGTTTCGGCGAGTTTGCCGCGATGTATCTCTATGTTTTCGGCAACCATGATAGTTGGAAACCGGTTCTGGATTGGAATACGCTTAAGTCGTTGGGACTCGATAACAAAGAAAAAGCACGTGATATTTTCAGCCATGAGCGTGAATCCCTGCAGCGCTTTCACGATAGCTTGCCCAAAATCAGACGGCTCCTGGCAAACATCTCGACATATATGATCTTCGATGATCACGAGGTAACCGATGATTGGAATATCACCGGTGCTTGGCATGAGAAAGTAAGAGATTCGGTGTTGGGACGGCGAATTGTCAGCAATGCGCTGGCAGCCTACTGGTTATTCCAGGGATGGGGAAATGATCCGGACAATTTCGATAAGGATTTTATTTATTTCATTTCGAAGCATCTCAGTAATGGACAAGGCCGAACCGATGACGCCGACCGTTTCGATCTTTTTACCTGGAAACACCGTCACTGGGGGTTTTCCGTACCGACCAACCCGCCCATTATTGCTATTGACTGCCGCACCCAACGGCAGCCGGATCATGGTGATCATGATCATCACCCACCCCGGTTAATGGATCGATACGCGCTGGACTGGTTACGCGTCGAGTGGATCAAACTGAAAGCCGATCTGAATTTAGCACCGGATGTCTGCCCGATTATCATGACGGCGATACCGATAATGGGATTCACTTCAGTTGCATCCGCTAAGCAACTGGCAGTTTGGTTGGCCGGCCTGCTCGAAGGCTGGCAACCGATATACCTTATTGAGAAACTGTTGAAGAAAGAAGGGGCTATTACCGGATGGATCGTCACAAAATTGGATGTGGAAGCCAACAACAAAGATGGCTACGCCGCTTTTCTAAGCACATTAGCCGATGCGATGAATATTCGGCGATGTGTATTCTTATCCGGTGATGTGCATCACTCATTCGCGGCTACCGGTTGGTTTAAGCTGTCGGGCAAACGCCTGGATTGTTACCAATTTACCAGTTCCGCGCTGTGCAATAAATTACACGACCAAGGCGAAAAGCTGCTGGAGATCGGTAATAAGCAAACCAAGCCTTTTAGCCGGCGCGGCTTTATCAAATGGTCTTACTGGCGTTCCGAAATGAAATTGCTAGTGGCGCAAAACCGGGCATGCCGCGTGACCGCCCAATGTAATGTCGGATTGATCACATTTCGCGATAACATCCCGGAAAAAAATACGCTGCTCACTGGCGATACCACGCCACCCATTTATGTGCTGCCAAAAATTCCATTATCCGATTAATTAATTACAGGAAAAGCCTGCTCTGCTCCGGATATCGCCTGCCAATAAATGACTTCGTAAAACCCAGAATCCGTTTAAAAAGAAGACAGTCACGAACCGGTCTGCCAGAAACCCCCAATGATGCGTAATCGCAAAACAACCTTACCCGCTTTAATCAGACCAAGTGATGCATCGGCATGGGTGGCCTGCACCAGGCGGGTTTGGTTTGATCAACATCAACCGGTCGCGTACGAGCCCGATGATTTTAATCGCATGCTTAGCGACATTGGTCTGGAACATGAAGCGACAATCCTCGCCAAACTGGAAAGCCAGTACCCAGTGAGCACGGCAACTTCCGTTGAACATACGCACGCTTTAATTCAGCAAGGTGTGCCAGTCATTTATCAAGGGCAATTAAAAAGTGAACAACTAGGCTTGGTCGGATATCCTGATTTTCTGATACGGCATGAAAGCGGTCACTATCAACCCGCCGATGCCAAGCTATCTTCCAGCGAGAACAAGAAGGCCATTCAAATTCAGCTCGGCATTTATCGGCGATTATTGTCGAATAAGTTACCGGCGCTGGTTTTTCTGGGTGACGGACGCACGGCAATGCTTGGCGACGAGGTTGATGCAGTGGTCGATGAATTCATTGTCAGTATGCGCGCAATCCTTGACTTACCGCAACCGCCACTGGTTCGATACAGTCATAGCAAGTGCCGTATTTGCCCGTATTTTAATGACTGCCTCCCGGAATTTGAAACATCGGAAGACATTTCCTTACTGTATGGCATTCATGGAAAAGCAGCGGATCATCTGGCCGAATCAGGGATTAAGACCATTTCCCAGCTCGCAGCTTGTTCGGTCGAATCGCTTCCCGATGCACCTTATCTCAAAGGCACCAAACGAAAACATCGCGCTATTTTGCAGGCCAATTCCTATCTTACCGGAAAAGTTTTCCAGCTCGAGCGAACCGCGCTTCCTGATGGTACTTGGATCCATTTCGATATCGAAGATAATCCGTTAACACCCGACCGCGAACGTCATGTCTATCTTTGGGGTTTTCTGCTGCCGGACTACGATACTGGATGTTTTGAGTATGTATGGACTGATCATGAAGCCAATGATTTTGAAGGTTGGCTGGGTTTCTTGAATAAAATTGAAGAATATCGAACTCGTTATCCGTCACTCATACTCACTCACTATTCGAATCATGAAAAAGCCACCATCCGCAAATATGCCGAACGATATGCGATGGAAAAACATGCTACGGTTGCCTGGTTGCTCGGCCCGAATAGCCCATTATTCGATATACAGAATCCGGTATTGGATTGTTTGGTATTACCGCTGCAAGGGTACGGACTTAAGGATATTTGCAAACATTCGGCCTTGGTAAATTTTCAATGGCAGAATGAAGAATCGGGATCTCAGTGGTCAGTGGTGCAATTCAACCGCTTTCGTACAGAAAAAAACAATGCTGAGCGGCAGCGGTTAAAAGCTGAAATTTTGAGCTATAACCGCGATGATGTAATGGCAACCAGAAAACTTGAAGAATGGCTTAGGAACTTGTTTCGTTAATTGATTGCGGGAGGCCAAATCACCATTGCCGTAGCCTTGGCGCCGCAATCAACTCGATAATGTATGATCATTCAGTCGAATCAACCTATTCCGCATCGGACGCTGATCATGGTTACCTGAATGATGCCATTTCCAGACCATTACTTTTTACTGGACTTTGTAGATGAGGGAAAGCTTTTTCATGAATTTCTTGTAAGGTATAGATCTCTTGCAGAACATCCAATGGAAATCCCTGCCTGCTTTGATCACGCTCCACAACAAGTAACTTACTGATGTAAGAGTAAAATTCTTTATATCCCCAATGCAATTCAATCATATCAGCAACTCTCTGATATCGAGTATCCAATAATGAATCTTTGTCACCTAAGTGTTCTTTAAATTCTTTGATAGTTTTTTTTAGCGCCATTTTAATCTTCCTTCCTTATAACTAGTACAATATGCCAACTCTTTAGTTGCCAGAAAATTCTGACATATTTATTTATTTTTTATATTACGGATGGATTGCAATAAAATTCAATCATTCTCTTATTCGAATTTAATTAAAACGATAGATAAACTGCGTTATTCTCTTCGATATAACCTTAAATCACTTTTTAAAATCAAACATTGCTATGTCAAATGATACTTTAGCCTTCGCCCAAACACTGATTGCCTGTAAATCTCTCACACCGTCTGATGACGGTTGCCAGGAGATCTTGATCGAACGACTCGAAAAGCTTGATTTCCACGTTGAAAAAATGCGTTTCGGTGAAGTCGACAATTTTTGGGCTCGGCGTGGCAAAAGCTCACCAGTTTTATGCTTTGCCGGGCATACGGATGTTGTTCCAACGGGTCCATTAGAAGAGTGGGACAGCGATCCATTCACACCTGTGATCAGAGACAACCGGCTATACGGTCGAGGTGCGGCGGATATGAAATCATCGCTAGCGGCATTTATCACGGCCATTGAGGCTTTCGTGCAGCAGCATGCTGATCATAATGGCTCGATTGCATTGTTGATCACCTCGGATGAAGAAGGAATCGCGATCGATGGCACAGTGAAAGTTGTCGAGACCTTAAAAGCGCGAGGAGAACTGATTGATTACTGTATCGTCGGTGAGCCGACTTGTACCGACAAACTTGGAGACACCATTAAAAATGGCCGACGCGGATCTTTATCCGGTAATCTGACAGTGATGGGTATTCAAGGTCATATCGCTTACCCACATTTAGCCAAAAACCCTATCCATCTTGTCGCTCCGGCGATTGCCGAATTAGCGCAAACTGAATGGGATCAAGGCAACGAATACTTTCCGCCGACCACCTGGCATATTTCCAACATCCATGCCGGTACCGGTGCAACCAATGTGATACCGGGTACATTGAATTTATTATTTAATTTTCGATTCTCGACCGCCAGTACCGTTGATTCTTTAAAAACCAAAGTGCATCAAATTCTTGACAAGCATGGCCTCAATTATGAATTGCAATGGGAATTGTCGGGAAAACCGTTTTTGACAGAGAAAGCCGAGCTAGCGAATGCAATGCACGCAGCCATTTCGTCAGTTACCACTCTTGAACCGCAACTCTCTACATCCGGCGGCACCTCGGACGGCCGGTTCATCGCCGATATCTGCCAACAAGTCGTCGAATTCGGCCCCTGCAATGCCACGATTCATAAACTGAATGAGAACGTTGAAGTCGACGATCTGGATAAACTTTCCAAGATATATCAATTAACCATGGAAAATTTACTGATCGACAAGAATTCTCAGTCACAAACCGTTGAGGCAAATGGATTCTGGGAGAAATTAAGAAAAACTTTCTTTGACTAAAAAAGCGCAGCCGATAGGTGTATTAAAGATAATTATTAATCTCATCGAGCATGCTGCGATAATTCCGGTAGTCGATTGCGATTGGGTATATCGTTTCTCTATGCACTAATCGTAAGGATGGATAAGAATAAACATCCATGCTTCTGGACAATTGTATCTGCCGCTGCAATTCGTTCTCGACATCTATACTTTCCAGATCAACCTTGAAAGTATTCGTATCAAGACCGATCGCTTCGGCGCATTCCACTAATACTTCCAACAATGCAGGATTTTTTGCCTTTTGGTAATAGCCATCTTGAATGGCGCGGATCATCCTCAGTCCCGTTTCTTGGTTTTGCCTTGTTGCTGCGATAACTGCCCGGCAAGCCGGGTAGGTTGAACGGATCGGTTGATTGCGCGTCCAGAATTCCCAATTAAACCGGATACCCGGTATCGTCTGTTCGATTCTTTGCCAAGCTTGTTGAATATTCTGTTGTACTGTGAGCGGCATCGGCGCCGTGGTATCGGGAGCCAAACCGCCTAATAAATGAACGATATCAACTTCACTTGATAAATTGTTCTGAAATAGCAACCATGCTTCACTAAATGCATAGCACCAACTACACATCGGATCATGAATATAGTACAAATGGGCCATCGTGTTGTACGAGTTGTCAACGTAAGGTAGTTTTCAAAGATGCTTGCGTGGTCGATTAGATTGCCTTTTCTAAGAGTATTATGCAGCAAAGCATGAATACCAGCAGCTTGAATTCATCTGTTTGCAAACACTTAGTCGCAAGCTACCTACAGTTCAATTACTAGTTTTCTATATGAGAAATGTGTAGAATTATGCGCTTTTTCCATTCCATAATTTAATGGATTTTTAATTTCGTGGCTTTTTACGTACAAAAATATGGCGGCACTTCAGTCGGAAGTACTGAAAGAATAAAAAATGTTGCGCGCCGGGTAGCAAAATTCCATGCACAAGGCCATCGCCTTGTTATCGTCGTTTCGGCAATGAGTGGTGAAACCAACCGATTGATTGCTTTAGCGCATGAAGTACAAGAAAATCCCAGTCCGCGTGAATTGGATGTGATGATCTCAACAGGAGAGCAAGTTTCAATTGCACTCTTGGCAATGGCATTGATGGAACTGAATGTTAAAGCGAAAAGTTACACAGGTTCCCAAGTCAGGATCTTAACCGATAGCACATATACCAAAGCACGCATCTTAAGCATCGATGAAGACAAGATTCGAGCGGATTTGGAGGCTGGATATGTCGTTGTTGTTGCCGGATTCCAAGGTGTCGATGAAAAAGGCAGCATTACCACCTTAGGTCGCGGTGGTTCGGACACGACGGGTGTCGCACTCGCCGCTGCGCTGAAAGCCGATGAATGTCAAATTTATACCGACGTAGATGGAATTTATACGACCGACCCCCGTGTAGTCGCTGAAGCCAGACGATTAAATACCATAACTTTTGAAGAAATGCTCGAAATGGCAAGCCTGGGTTCCAAAGTATTACAACTCAGATCCGTTGAGTTTGCCGGAAAATATAAAGTCAAGCTCAGAGTTCTATCCAGTTTCGAAGAAGATGGCCAAGGCACGCTGATCACATTTGAGGAAGATGAAAATATGGAACAAGCGGTTATTTCAGGTATCGCATTCAATCGTGATGAAGCGAAAATTACTGTATTAGGTGTTCCGGACCATCCTGGTATCGCTTATCAGATACTTGGGCCCGTCGCTGATGCCAATATTGATGTCGACATGATTATCCAGAATGTCGGACACGATGGCTTAACGGATTTCTCCTTTACCGTTCATCGAAATGAATTTAAAAATACGATGAATATTCTAAAAGAACAGATCCAGCCACATATTGGCGCCCGCGATGTACTGGGTGGTGATAGAATTGCAAAAGTATCGGTCGTTGGTGTCGGAATGCGATCTCACGCTGGAATTGCCAGCAAAATGTTCCGGGTGTTAGCGGAAGAAGGCATCAACATACAAATGATCGCAACATCTGAAATAAAAATCTCAGTTGTGGTCGATGAGAAATATATGGAATTGGCTGTCAGAGTGTTACACAAAGCTTTTGATCTCGAACAAGCACTCTAAACCCACGCATTCAACTTTAAAAACTGCAACACTGATAACCGGAGAGATGGCCGAGTGGTCGAAGGCGCTCCCCTGCTAAGGGAGTATAGGCTCAAAAAGCTTATCGAGGGTTCGAATCCCTCTCTCTCCGCCAAACATCACATATAATCAATTGAATTATAATAATAATTATATCTTTTATTATAATATACACATCTTTTTACCCATCTTTTGTAACTGGTTAGTAGCGGATACTGCCGGATAAATCTGGAGCAAGCATTGTTGTTGACCCAGTCCTAATTGACCATAAAAACCTGAAATATCAGGGTTGTTTACACAGAAGTTGATTGAAATAAGCGTTGAGTATTTCATAAGGGGCTGCATTATTCAAACTCTTATGCAGTTTTACAGTATTGTAGAAGTTAATGAAACGGAAAAGCTGAATGCAGCGATCGGTGCTGTCTTTAAAGCAAGTTTCGCTGTGCCACATATCTATCAGGGACGGATGACTCGTTCGCTTTGCCGTTGGTTTGAGGGCGATTAATGCGGGTAAACTTCTGCCTAATACCGTATTGCCTGCAAGCTTTGACGAAAGTAAGAGCGTTAGTTCCTTTAAATTCCTTGCCGTTATCGGAATAAGCGTAGTCGATCTGGTAAAGACATTGAGCAGCAGTACTTAGAAGGAAGCAAGCGGCGCGGCGCTGTGTTGGGTTTTATCAGGAAAGATCTCAGCATTCAGAGCTCCCTGGAGAAATCATCGATAGCCACAAACAGACATTCGCGAGGTTCACTGGCAGATTGCCCTTTCAACAAGGAAAACCGCTTGGTATCGAAGTGAACAAGTTCGCCCGGGTAGGACTTATTATAGCGCTTGGTTTCTCGCTCGAGACCGTACTGCAATGTTTTAAACCGCTGGTTAGTGCTGTCGCGCGGAGTAAATTCCTGTAGTCTCGCGCGTTTCAGCACGTCATAAATCCTTGGACTGCTGACATAGGAGCATTCCGCCAAATGCGCTACCTTCCACAGCCGGGTTTGATATAGCCGCCAGATCTCCTGGCGATCCAATAAAGTTAATCGTGTACGTTTATGTATGTTCATCTACAGTATTCTCCTGAATACTGTAAACAACGCTAGAAATTCTTACAACTAAGTAATCAAAGTCTGCTTATCGGACTTAGTGTCAATCTAGCTATTCAATAATAGCTTTTCAGGTAAATTCAAGCTGCAAAAACTGACTATCGTGTTCTATTTTCATAAATACCCAGCGTATCGTAAGACAGAAATTCACGGAATTGCACATTACTTTCAATTTCATTTCGACTGCTCCAGACAGGTCGTAATTGCTGTTTGGCGGCCAGATCTAATTGGTTATACGTTTCAAAAAATGGGGATTGTGTTGCATTGCCGTAGGTCATCAGTACTTGTGCACGCACCGGTTTGGAAAATTCAATGACCGCAATGAAAGAATCTCCATAAGATGATCTCAGTTTTCCATCGACATCCGGTTCATAGACAATTTCTCTGAAAACCCCCAAGTCCGTGTCGGCGCCATTGCCAGGCAAATCGATTCTATCCCGGCGCAAGCGGGCGACTTCTCCCCAGGTAATATCAAGCTTTCCGGTCTCTGCAAGCAGTTGGGCTATGGCTTCACGTAAAGCATTCAGTGCGAGCGGCTTGTCGGCTAAACCGCGAGGCGTCATCAACGGTTTGGAAGAATCAAACGGCTGCCAATAAAAAAGACTGCCCAGTAACTGATCAGGGGTAAAAACATAATTGGGATTTATCTCCGTTGCTTTAGCGATTGTCAGTTCAGCCCATTTCTCGAACCAAAGACTAAAAAGTCTTGCGCCACGGCTTTCCGCCAGAAATTGCCGGTCCCATTGACTCATTACCGCGGCGGCTTGATGCAATAGCGGATCGTCACTGGCAAGCGCAGCCAGCAACAATTCATCCAGCAACTGATCGGCCGCCAGCGAATGCGTCGAATGCTTGGCCGCAACCAATTCCTCAAAACTCATTTCCGGCTGCGCCGCCAGCATTCGCAAACTTTGTAATTCGCGATTATTGGTGACATCCAAGGTCATATTTTCCGGATACTGTTTTTTGTCCAGCACGGGCAAGGTCATATACCATGGAGCGCCATTACTGTTTTGCACCCAGCCGGCATCCGGATTAATGACTTTGGGTAAATCCCGGTAATGGTGGAACTGCTTCCAGATCAACCGGGAATCATCGCCGGCCACGGGTTTTCGCCAAAAAATCGCGTCACCGGCAGTACGCTGCGGGATAATTCCGTTAAATGCGAGCATCACTTGCTTATCGGCATCGGCGTATATCACGTTAAACAAAGGCAAATGGCCGCCCGCCAGAACTTCCTGAAATCTCTCCAGATCGGCCGCCCGCCCCATTTCCCACCATTGTTGATTCATCCCGGCCAATTGCTGCGTTGCCAGCAATGCTAAGCGAATCGACAGAATTTCTCCGGCATGTTCGATCACAGGTCCCTGCAATGCACGGCGAATCATCAACGCTTCGCTATCCATGCGGTCGCCGTCCCGGCGAATCAATATAGTTTCGCTGCTTACCTCGAATGCATTTACCGCACCATCGAGCCAGTAACCCTCATCCAAATGGTCACCCGCCAGCCTTAGCCGGTATAAATCACAACCGTCCATGGGATTGACCGTATGCGTCCACCCCAGATGATCGTTAAACGCAATCTGCAGAACAGGCGATCCAACCAGGGCTGCGCCATAGAGATTCAGACCGGGTAACAGAATATGGGCTTCAAACAGTGTTTCCATGCCGTGCCAGCTCAAATGGGGATTGGCGAGCAGCATCGCATTGCCACTGCTGGAAAACTTGGCGCCCAATGCCCAGCCATTTGATCCCGGAGGCTGGCTATTAAAATCAAATCCCGGTAGCACGGCGCCGCATTCCGAAATGCCGGCGGCAAAAACGGTCATTATTCTCGTAGTATGTGCAATGATATCTTGCGGCGTTACCGGCAGAACGGTTTTTACTTGACCGGAAATCACCTCGGGATGGCGGCGGGCAAATTCATTGATGCCAGCGGCAAATGCCGCCAAATTGTCTTTGAACCCGGGTTCCTGCTGCTGATACCACTGCTCGGCCAATGACGGAATGCCGAGCAGCCGGATCGAGCGATCGGCAGCCAGATAATCTTCGCCAAAATATTCAGCGCCGCGTCCGCGTGCTATGGCGTAGAGTTTGAGCAGCAAATCGGCGTGACTGCGCATCTGCGCCCAGCCAAACGCATAAAAAGCGTCGCGATCATGAGCGGCAACGATGTGCGGAACACCCCAGGTATCCCACAGAATCTCGGTATTCTCAGACTCGCGGGGCAGCTGCCCGGCCAGCTGGCACGCATTGAGCGCAAAAACGGCCAACAACACATAAACAAAGGTAACCGGTTTCAGCATTTTTCCAGATTCGCTATGACGCGGCGCCGTGTTCGGCCCGTAACACATTTTTATCAACCTTGCCGACACTGGTTTTGGCAATTACCTTCACCTGTTTGAACCGGGTCAGCAATGCATGTTTCGAAATCAAACCTTGCGAAACGCATGAGCGGATCTGCTGCTGCGCCGCTGATTCGTCGAATAGCAGCGGATCCGCCGCCACTAAAGCCAGCGGCCGTTCTCCCCAGCGTAAATCCGGTATGCCGATCACCGCAACTTCCTTGACACCAGCAACGGAAGCCAGGGCATTCTCCACTTCCAGCGATGACACCCATTCCCCCGCCACTTTGATCACATCCTTAAGCCGGTCGGTAATACGCAGATAACCATCCGAATCGATCACGCCGATATCCTGAGTGTGCAAATATCCCCCCTGCCAAAGCGCCGCGCTGGCGCCAGCATTATTCAAATATCCCTGCGTCAGCCATGGCGAACGTACAACGATCTCGCCGCTGCTGTTACCATCCCGTGCCTGCGGTTGCATCGCTTCACCGGCAATTTTCAAATCCACCAGCGGGATCGCGCGCCCGGCGCTGCAGCGGCGTTTAATCATCGACGAATCGTCAGAATGGCCGGTCAACTGCGCCAATGTCAGAATCGGCGCGGTTTCAGACAAGCCGTAACCGGAAAAGCAATCGATCCCCATCGCCAATGCTTGTTCTGCCAGTGTTTGCGGCAACGCCGAACCGCCCACCACCACTTTCCAGCCGCGCAAATCCGCGCCGGCCGTTTGCGCCGCTGTCAGCACCATTCTCAATAACGTCGGCACGCAATG
Organism: Nitrosomonas limosa; assembly: GCF_054188085.1. Lineage (NCBI taxonomy): Bacteria > Pseudomonadati > Pseudomonadota > Betaproteobacteria > Nitrosomonadales > Nitrosomonadaceae > Nitrosomonas > Nitrosomonas limosa. Next base: position 877,928 of record NZ_CM135180.1, read on the forward strand.
CGAGAAAGTCACGCGTTCTCCGGTAATCAAACGCAGCAACGATTCAGCGCTATAGCGCCCCGGGTAGACCTGCCTGACGCCCAGCAGCGTGGCAACATACGGAATTCCCCAGGCATGCACGTGAAACATCGGGGTCAGCGGCATATAAACATCGCCCGCATGAAACCGCTGTTGTTCCGCCGGCGCCGTCAACGCCATTCCGGCCGCCAGCGTATGCAGCACCAATTGCTTGTGGGTATAAAAAACTCCCTTCGGCAATCCGGTCGTTCCGGTCGTGTAAAAAACCGTGGCCAGCGTATTTTCATCGAAATCGGCAAAACCGAAATGATCGGGCCGGTCTTTCAACCAAGTTTCGTATTCGTCATCCAAGTTCAGCGCGGTAGACGGTAATGCATCGTCATCGGTCAGCACGATGATGCGCCATATCCCGGTTAATTGTTTCCGGATGCTTTCGATCACCGGTATGAAATCGGTATGCAGCAACAGCAATGAGGCTTGCGAATGATTCAAAGTGTAGGCGATCTGGTCCGGTGTCAGACGGCTATTGACGGTCATCATGACCGCGCCGTACATCGGGATCGCAAAATAACACTCAAGATAGCGATGGCTATCGTGATCCATCACCGCGATCACATCGCCAAGCGCAACACCCGATGCGGCCAGAGCGCCGGCAAACCGGTTGACGCGCGCGTAAACTTCGCGATAACTCATGCGCCGCCGGTCGCGGTAAATGATTTGCTGATCCGGCGCGTTTGCCAATGGCGTATGCCAGATTTGCTTAATAAGTAATGGATAGTTCGATGTCATTTTTTGATGAAATACAGGTAAAAATCAGGATGCTTCTCTGGCTTGCGCCGGAGCCGTCAATCGCTCCGGCCATTCTCGCAGCACCGCGCAACTGACCGGCACCAATACCAAAGTAACCAATACCGAAAATAGTATGCCGAACGCCAGAGTGACCGCCATCGGCAGGATTTTTTCAGCATCCGAGCTCTGCACATTAATGAACGGCAGCAGTCCTACAAACGTAGTCGTGCTGGTCAGGAAAATTGCACGGAATCGCGCCTTGCAGGCCCCAATCACCGCTTGATAGCGGGTGAGATTTCTTTGTGCGGCTTTGTTGATTTGATCGACTAATAGCAAGCTGTCGTTGATGACGATTCCTCCGACGGCAAATAACGCCACATAAGATTCCAGCGACAGCGGAATCGCCAACAGCAAGTGCCCCGCAATCGCTCCGATAAAACCGAAGGGAACCGCGAGCATGATCATCAAAGGCTGGGTATAGGATCTGAGGGGAATTGCCAGCAGTGCGTAGATGCCGAGCAACGCCAGCATGCCATAACGCCACAGATCGGACATCGCGGCTTCCTGTTTCTGCCGGGCTTGCCCCGATTCGATCTTTATTCCCGGAAACTGCGCTTCCAATGCGGGAATCACATGGGTATGCAAATCGGCAAGGATCGTTTCAACACTGGCTTGTTCCTTATACACTTCCGCGCTGATCAACTGAACACGTTCCCGGTTCTGCCGGACAATACTAACAAACCCCGGCACAAGTTCGGCTTCCGCTACTGCTGCAAAAGGCACGATATGACCATTGGGCAACTTGACCGGCAGGCGATGAATATCATCCAAAGAGCGGCGATGCTCGAACGGCAAGCGTACCATCACCCGGATCTCGTCCCGATCCAGAAAGAACCGCTGCACTTCCAATCCGAGAAAACCGTTGCGCACCTGCTCCCCCAGATTTTGCACGGTCAAGCCTTGCAATGCGGCTTCCGGCTTGAGTTTGAGATTCAACTCGGGCTTACCGGTTTGCATCGCTCCAGTGACGCTATGCACACCGGTGTATGCAGCCAGCTTGGCTTTGAGTATCTCGCTGACAGCGCTCTGCTGTGCAATATCCGGAGAAATCAGCTTTAGCTCAATCGCTTTGGCCGATTGCGTTGTGGCGACCCCCAGGTTTCTTGGCCAGAAGGTTTGAAACGACAGTGTAGCTCCGGCAGGCAATTCGCCGAGCCGTTCTTCCCATTGCTGCTTGATGAAATCCATGCGCGAACGGATCCGTTCATCGATGGCGATTTCAATATCCACAAACGCGGCGTTATCCTCACTCACCGAAATGATATGTTGAAAACTATCCTGCAGCCTATCCGCAGCGCCCAATCCGAGTCCGGTATTCAATTCCACCCGGATGTCATTGGCAGCGCGCTCCAAGCGCAACACATAGTCATTGACCTCCTCGAACGGCGCCCCCGGAACGAATTGCAGAAAGGCAAACAAATAATAATCATTGACCGGCGCATCCATCACGCTTTGAATCCGTCCAGATGAGACGAGTGCAACGGCGACCATCAAGACAATCGCAAAAACCGATAGCGTGATGTAACGGAAGTACAGCAAGCGCTTCAGTACCGGCACGTACACACGGTTCATCAGCCACTGTAACGCAACATCCACTTTTTTCTGAGCGCTTTCCAAGGTGATCGCCAACCGGTTTTTTTCCGGCACCGGCCGGTCGCACGCCGATAAATGGGAAGGCAAAATCAGCAATGACTCAAGCAGCGAGAAGGTCAGTGCCAGAATGACCACGGCGGAGATGTTGTACATCAAGTGGCCGCTGAGTCCCGGCAAAAACAAACCGGGGATGAAGGCGATCATGGTCGACAACACCATCATAACGATCAACGGCGCAACTTCCCGGGTGCCGCTGACGGCACCCTGCAAGCCGGGTTTTCCGCGCTGCTGGTGGGTATGAATGTTCTCACCGACAACGATTGCATCGTCGGCCAGAATACCGATAATCAGAATCAGCGCAGCGATCGAGTATGTATTGAGCGAGATCCCCAGCGCCGGCATCATCCATAACGCGCCCAGCAGTGAAATCAAAATGCCGCTGCTAACCCACACCGCCAGACGGAATCGCAATGTAAACATTAATATCAGGAAGACCAGGAAAAAGCCTGAAATGGCGTTTTCCTTTAACATCGTCATGTTTTCGGCGTAATATTTCGACCAATCGTCCCAGGTCGAAATACCGACGCCATCCGGCAATCCGGGACGGAATGCGCCGATCACTTCATTGACGGCTTCGACGGTCGCCGGAATCCGGTCTTTGGACATGACAAAGATTTGCACCGCCGGTTTACCGTCAATTCTCGACAATACATCTCTTTCATTGACCGTCTCACGGATTTGTGCAACATCGCCAAGCAACAAACGTGCGCCATTCTCATTCGATCGAAGCACGATCGCTGCGTAATCCGCGGCAGTCATCGCTTGATGCTTGCTCCGTAACAGTAACTTACCATCCGGTTTCTTGAGTTCTCCGGCTGGAATATTATTCGACGCCGCCTGGATTGCCGCGGCAATTTCCTCAAAATCCAGATCGTACCGCCGAAGTTCCGGCTCACTGATTTCTATGGAAATTTCATAGGGAAGTTCGGGCCATGGCGATAATCTCCCGATATCTGGATGCCGGCTTAACATCGCTTGCAGTTGATCACGCTGACGCATCAAAGTCAGCATGTCGACGTCACCGTGCACCATCACTGTTACTGCGGTAGTACCGGTTTTTAATTCTTTGATTTTTACTTTCTCGGCATCTTTCGGAAAAGCCGTGATGCGATCAATGCGCGCCTGAATATTTGCCTGAAAGCGCGCTACGTCGATTTTTGGATCAAATTCAACGATGACTTCACATTGCGCCTGATAGGCGGTTGCATTGATTTGCTGTATTCCCTCCAGATCATGCACCGCTGTTTCAATTGGAACGCAGAGCGCTTGTTCGACTTCCGCCGGGCTGGCGCCGGGATACTCAATCTCGATTTGCAGCTGATTCTGCGGCGCCGGCGGAATCGTATAGCGTTTCGCCATTGTCAGTCCTAAGATCCCGCCAGCGATGATGAGCAGCATTAAAAGATTGGCTGCAACCGGGTTTTTGGCAAACCAGATAATCAGTCTCACGGCCCGGCCTTCGGCGCTACGAATATCCCGTCGACCGGGTGCTGCACACCGGAAACCATGATGCGGTCACCTGGTATCAATCCTTCTCTCAGAATAACTTGCTCGCGCTCTCTTCTAAGAACGTCGACATGACGTAGCCGCAAGCGATTGTCCTGATCGACGATCGCCACTCGATCGTTTTTCAGCAATGCAGCGGCAGGCAACACAAACACATCTTCCAGCCAACGGCCTTCGATATCCGCTTCGACGTATAAACCTACCGGCAAAATGGCAACCGGGAAGTCCGGCTTAACTGTCCGCAATCCGAATGGATCGTTAACTTGCGCAACGATCATCACCATGCCGGTTTTTTCATCGATAGCACCTTCGCTACGTACGATACGGCCCTGCCAGGTTTGCAATGCCCCCTGGTAGAAAGCTGTGAGCGTCACTTGGGTATCTTTGGCCTCGGTTGATTTCACCAGCCATTGCGGCACATCAATCCAAGCCAATTCCTGTGTGCTCAGCGGCAAACGTACTTCCGCCAGATCACTGCTGTAAATACGGCCCAGCACGTCGCCTGTATTGAGGTACTGCCCCATCCCGATGGTTTTGTTGCGCACTCGGCCATTAAAGGGCGCCCGTATTTCCGTCCGCTGCCGCAGCAATCGGGCATTTTTCAACTCTTCCCGCTCCGCCGCGAGCTTTGCCTTCTTCTCTTTCAGCTGAGGGATTCTCAGGTTTAACGGACTGGGATCGCCTTCTCCCAGTTGCTGCCACTCTTGCCGCGCCTGCTCCGCTTCCGCTTCTTCGCGGGTCAATTGATATTGCGCTTCCATCATCCGTGCTTGCGCTTGCGCCACGCGCAAATCGTATTCAGCCGGATCGATGGAAACCAGCAAATCCCCTTTTTTGAAAAAACCGCCGCTCACAAATGCCGGTGAGACATGGGTAATATTGCCGGAAACACCGGTTATCAATTCGATCTCGGTTTGCGCCTGGACACGTCCTTGTGTGCGGACATTCATTTGTATCCGCTGCGGTTGCACGGTAACGATTTGCACCTGCAGCGGTTCATCGGTTTGCGGCTGCTGATCGGCTTGGGGCGGTGTGCTGACGATGATCAGAGCGGCAAATGCACCAGCCAGCATCACTGACAACGCAATCAGTATTTGTGTGCGCGTCTTCATCGATTAGCGGAAGCCGTCGCAAGTGAAAACAGAATGGTAACGCATCGGTCAGGCATCGCCTCCCAGCGCCAGATAGAGATTGATGCGATTACTCAACAACTGCCGGGTCACGGAAAGATACGCCGTTTGCGCATTCAAGGTACTGCGATAGCTATCCAGCAATGTCAGAATTTCAATGATGCCATTCCGGTAAGAGTAAACCGCCAGTTTCTGACTGGATTCGGTATGTTCAACCGCTTTGCGCAGCGCCGTTTCTTGTTGCCACAACCATTCCTCGGCTGCAAGCGCTTGTTCAACCTCACGAAACGCATTTAGCGCGGTATTTTTGTATTGATTCAATGCTTCCTCGGCACGTGCCTGATTGCGGAAAATTTCACCTTGGATGCGCCAGCCGGTAAACAAAGGTTGCACCAATCCTGCAAACACATTCCAGGCTGCGGCCCTGGGATCAATCAGCTCGGTCAGATCGACACTGCGAGATCCGCCCGTTGCAGTCAATGTGATTCGCGGCAACCGCAATTTTTGCGCGCTGACGGTGCGCAAATCGGCTGCCTGCAAGCGGTTGAACGCAGCCACCAGATCGGGCCTGCGCGCCAGCAATTCCGCAGGCAATCCTGCCGGGACAGCCGGTGGCAAGGATGGCAATTGAGTGATGGTCCATACTTTGTCTTTCGGGTAATTGCCCAACAATATCTCCAGTCGTTTCGAAATTTGCTGTGCGCGATTACGCGTTTGTTTCAACTGTGCCTCGGCGTTCGCCAGATCATTCAATGCCAAGCGCACATCCAAACCGCGCACCAGACCACGGTGAAAACGGCCGCGCACCAGACCGACGATTACCCGCCGGTCCAAAATCGACCGCTCAATGATAGCCGACTGCAATTCGGCTTCGGCTAATTCGAAATAGCTCTGCGCAACACGCGCTGCCAGCGATAATCGCGCGCCATGAAAATCCGCTTGCACTGCCGTTGCCTCCGTCACCGCCGCCAAATGCGAATCGCGAATACGGCCCCATACATCCACTTCCCAGCTGACACCGAATAAAGCTTCAAAAACACTGAAGCGGGCGGAACCGAAACCGGCTTCCCTGATTTTTACTTCTTCATAATCCGCTGAGAAAAAAACCTGCGGCCAACGAGGAGATCCATCGATACGCGCTTGAGCGGCAGCAGCTTCCACCCGCGCTGCCGCCGCTTTCAATTCATAATTATTTTTCAGCGCAGTATCGATGAGTTTCGTCAACACTTCATCCTGAAATGTTTGTACCCAGCTAACCGCCACCGGCTGTTCTATCGATTGCCCTTCCCATTGTTGGGGAATATCCGCGCCCGCATCGCTTGCGCGGCGCTCGGGCAATGTGCCGCATGCGCTTACAGCCAGCAAGAGCAGCAAGCAACCTATACGTAATGGTCTCATACCGGAAAAGTAACGAATAACATGCGGGGTCTTATAATTTCACCTGCGATCGCCGTCAGCATAAAAAACGCCCGCTAGAATCTTCGCAAGATCCTGGCGAACCCGATCTGTTTCTTCAACAATGTTTCCCAGCCGTGCAAAATCATGCACCATGCCCGGATAAACTGTAGCCTGCGCAGCTACGCCGCTTGCTTGCAGGCGCTCTGCGTAAGCGATGCCTTCGTCCAGCAGCGGATCGTATTCGGCCAACGCAAAATAGGCCGGTGCCAGTTCCGACAAATCCGGTGTCTCCAGCGGCGCGAAGCGCCAATCGGTCCGGTCGGCATCGCCGCGAAGATAAAGCTTGAACATCCATTGCAAGGTATCCGCTTCCAGTAAATACCCTGTGGCAAGGCGCTGATGGGATCCGCTAGTCTGCCATGCGCTGGTGCATGGATACAGCAGAATCTGGCAAATCGGCGGTTGCCGGCTCTCATCCCGGGCCATGATCGTAATCCCGGTTGCCAATGTACCTCCGGCACTATCACCGCCAACGGCTATCCGCTTTGTGTCGAGACCGTGGGCGGATCCTTGCGCCAGCAGCCATCGATAGGCATCGTGCGCGTCATGTACCGCACCGGGAAAACGATGCTCCGGTGCCAGCCGGTAAGCAACATGCAATACGTGGCAGGGTGTCGATGCGGCCAGCGAACGGCACAACGAATCATGCGAATCCAAACTGCCCAGGCAATAACCGCCGCCATGAAAATATAACAATACCGGTTGCGGACCGGAAATCTCCATGAATTCCAAAGGTTTGTAAAGTCTGGCATTGATCGGATATCCATCGCGGCTCTCAATGGTGAGTTGCTGCACACTCGCCACCAGTGGCCCCGGAACATCCAGTATATGTGTTGCAGCTTCGTATTCGCGACGCGCCAAATCCGGTGTTAACGTGTGCATCGGCGGTCTGTCGCCGCTTGCCACTGCTTCCGTTGCCAGATCGAGAAATGCCGCCAAATCGTCATTTATTGGCATGCCGCTACTCCAGCCATCAGCTGCGTATCGCAAAGAATCGTCATAGCAGTCACTGGCTAAAACCGGAATGTCAAGGTACCGATCACGGTGCGTTCCGTTCCCAGATAGTGCCTGCCGAAGAATGTCGAAGCGATATAGCGGTTGTCAAAAATGTTGCTGGCGTTGATGTTGAACAACATGGGGCCTCTTTCATAGCGCAATGTGGCGTCGAACAGGGTAAACGATGGCGTGGTGCTGGTATTGCTTTCCTCGTTGAATACCTTGCCGACATAGCGGACACCGCCGCCCAGCCCGAAACCTCGCAGCCATTCGTAACCCAATGCGCCAAACGAATAGTCTAGCCAGCCCGACGCCATGGTATTAGGTACCTGCACCGGTCTTTTACCTTTGAAGTCGGTATCTCGCAAATTTTCCACGTCATGATAAGTGAAAGTACCGATGGCATTCAGTCCGCGAAGCAGTTCCGCGCGTCCTTCCAGTTCGACACCGCGTGATCTGACTTCGCCGGTTTGCATGAAGCGGAATCCGGTTTCGTCATTCGGATCCCTTGTCAGCGTGTTCGATTTGGTCAAATCAAAAAACGCTACGGTATACAGCGCACTCGTACCAGTTGGTTGAAACTTGATACCTGCCTCAAATTGCGAACCACGCGTCGGATCGAACGGCTTGTCACTGGAATCGAAGCCGGCTTGCGGCATGAACGATTGCGCATAACTGAAATACGGCGCAATACCATTCGAGAACAAGTAGGTTAAACCTGCCCTGCCGGTAAACGCGCTATCCTTGTTCCGGGTGGTGGACATATTCAGCAGATCGTTATCTTTGGTATGAATCCTGTCAAAACGCCCGCTTAACGTCATGATCCAATTTTCATATTTGAGCTGATCCTGAATATAAAAACCCAATTGATCGATACGCTGTTTTGCATTGGTAAACAGCATATCCGGTCTTGGAATCGATTGCGCATAAACCGGATTGGCTATATCGATGGCAGGCACCAAATAACCGTTGGTATAGCCTTCAAAATAACGCAAGGATGCATTAGTCTGGTTCCAATCCGCTCCCAGCAGCATGGTATGGTTAACCGGACCGGTGTTGATTTTCGCTTGCAAATGGGTGTCGAGTACGGTCTGGCGCAGGCGTTCATTGGTGGCATAGGCTTCGCGATCGACCAAAGTCGGCTGTTCGACGGTGTTATAACCTAGCGAGAACAGATCCTGGAAAGTACCTTTCTGGAACGCATGACGGAAATTCTGCCGCACGGTCAACATTTCGTTGAAGTGGTGTTCCAATTGGTAACTAAAAGATCCCTGATTGGTTGCGTAACGGGCGAACTTCGGATCACTTTGCAGCACATTGGTAAACCGTCCGTCCGGCGCGGCAATATAAAATGGTGAGGAGCCGCTGCGATTATTAAGCACATCACCCATCAAGGTAATGGTGGTCGCGGCAGTCGGTTTGAAAGTAATGGATGGTGCGATATAAAACCGCTCATTTTGCGCCCGGTCGCCACCGGTATTGGGGTATCTGACTTGCGTATCGCTCTCGAGCGCGGTCATCACCAGCCGGAACATAATCGTGCCTTCCTTATTTGAAGCGCCAATATCCGCAGCGATCCGCTTCCGGTCAAAATTGCCGTATTGAAATTCGATTTCGCGGATCGGCGCGGCAGTCGGCCGCTTGGTCACCCGGTTAACAATACCGCCGGCATCACCGCGTCCGAACATGACCGACGATGGTCCGCGCAGAACATCGACCCGTTCCAGACCATAGGTGTCGGTAATGAATCCGCCGAAAAATAAACCCTGGGCTGCATTACTCAATCCATCGCGGAAATTGGCAGTCGTCAAGGCATTGAATCCCCGCATCAACAAATATTCAAAACCGCGTCCATCGAATCCGAATTGATCGACTGTGACCCCAGGCACATAACGCAACGCTTCGGTAAAATTTTGCACACTACGCATATCCATTTCATTGCGGGTCACCACGGAAATCGATTGCGGTATTTCAATAATCGGCGTATCTGTCTTGGTTGCCGTAATGCTCCGCTTCGCGACATTTCCTGCCACTTCGCCGGTATTCTGCGCCTCTACGACAACTGCCGGAAAAACCGCAGCATTCGGCTGTGTTGCATCCGGTTTATTGCCATCCGTCTTAGCAGATGCTTGTTGTTGACTGCTATCATCCGCAGATTGTTTGGCTTCGGGTTGTTTCGATTGCGCGAAGCTATTGACTGGTACCGCTAATACAATCAGCGACGAAAGCGCTGTTATCATCAACTGTTTTAGTGCTTTTGACGGTTTTGGTTTTATTATTACCTTGGATATGATCATGATTAAATATGCTATTGATTCATAAAGTTGATACAAAAAATCAGGACTCATCAGACAGTCACGGAAGAAATCGTACGTGCAGCCGGTGAATGTTTTATTTGACCAAGCTCGTGGATCAATGCCTGAGTAATCTCACTGGCGCGAATCGCAGTGACCGACAGCAAGGTGTCGCTCAGTCCATGACTGGATTCGCAGGCTCCTTGCAAAAAAATGGCCGGCTTGAATTGCGAAGTGGCACTCAGCCGGTAATTGCGGTCCACCGACAAAGTTTTGAAAAAAGGCATTAGCGGTAACAACAGGGCTTGAAAATGGTCACGGTGATACCCGGTCGCGAGCACGACGGCATCGTAGGTTGTGGAAAAATCGCAATCATCGTTCAAATTGTGCAGCGTGAACTGAATTCCTTGTGGTAATGAGTCCGCTCGTCTCACTTCGTGTCTGCGTAAAAACCGGTGTCGTTTCGCACCCGCTACCTTCTGCTGGTAGAACACATTGAATATCTGCTCGATCAGCACCAGATCCGGTGCGGCATAATTGGTGTGCCAGAATTCTCCAAGCAGGCTACTGCGCTCTTGTTCTGTGCTATTGAAAACAAAATCGGTGAAATCGGCATTGAAGATTTCATTGACAAAAGGGCTGTCATCGGAAGGTCTGATCGAGCGGGCACGCATGATCAAATCAATTTCTGCGCGATCGAAACAGCCGTGTAAATCCATGAAGATCTCCGCAGCACTCTGTCCGCCCCCCACGACAGCAATTTTTTCGGCATTTGAGAATTCCTTGATTCTTCTCAGATAATCGTTGGAATGAAAAATCCGGTTGTCGTCCTTCAACGCCAAGAAACAGTCCGGAATTCTCGGTTTTCCGCCGATACCCACCGCCAGGCTGCGCGTCAATCGTTCATGTACGATGTTATTCCGGTCGCGGGACCTGACGCGCAAATACATTACTTCATTGCCGATTTTTTCCGGCAAGACCTCGATCACCTCCTCTCCGTATGCGCAACTGTCATCGAAATGCGAGGCAGCCCATGCCAAATAATCATTAAACTCGTGGCGGCTAGGGAAAAAGGTCTTCAAATTGATGAAATCCTGCAACCGGTTTTTCTGATGCAGATAATTGATAAACGTGAAGTAGCTGGCAGGATTACGCAGCGTAGCCAAATCTTTGAGAAATGAAACCTGCATGTGGGCGTTGTCCAGCATCATATTGGCATGCCACGCGAACTCCGGTTGTTTCTCGATAAAAAAGGCGTCGATGTGATAGCCGGCTTGCTTTTTTTCTTCCAGTGTTATGGCCAGGGCGATATTCGATGGACCAAAACCAATACCAATCAAATCATAAATTTGCATGACGTAACCCTCAGGATTGCGATAAGGAATGTGCGATGACGGTACTGCGCGGCACCCACAGTTGCTCGGAAAAGAAACGCTCGCGCAGCAGCATGTGCAGTGCGGCACGTTTATGCGGAAAGTCGAATTCCTTGAGATTAGCGTAGCCACCATATGCGAGATTCCGCATCATCTTGAGATTATCGATGCGAGGTTCGATGACGATGCGCTGCGTCCGGCAATCATCCAGGAACAAGTAATGCGAAATCGACGGCAACCAGGCTGTCACGAAAGGTTTGCCGCGCATTTGCGGCTCGCCGATCAGCACATGCCAGCCGCGATCAAAGTCACGCGCGTCGTAAAATGGTGCGATGCGATCTTCTTTTGCCCAATAAACCTCGAAGTAGCCGAATGGCTCATCGTCCAGACACGCAATGAGATTCAGCATGTGCGGATCCGTATCGATCATTTCGAGATAAGCCCGATGTTTTTGCATGTCCCCGGTTTCCTGCCAGAAAGCAGCAACCACAGGGTCATTCATCCAGCGGTTGAAACGCTGTAGATCGTTATCAATGACCACCCGGCGAAAATTCAATGTGCATCCGAGCCAAGGAATATAGCGACGGTAAACCAGGCCGGAAGGTTTGGGCGGGCGCAACGGATGGCGCCGTCCTTGACTGAACTCATAGCGGATGGGATAAGGTACGTCACTGCCGCGTTGATGCCATAGTCTGGGCAGTTGCCAGAATGCTTCAGCATAAACGATCACCCGGTTGCCATCGGCAGTCAAAACCCCTGCCGCAAACAACTCGGAAAACCGCGATTGCGCAACAGTCAGCGTCACTTCCTTTTGTGCCGGGTAGCAAAGCAGAGCGGCTTCGATAACCGCCAACAGTTCCGTTGCGGACGGCTGTTGGCTGATTGCATCGATTAGTCCCAAAGTCAGTTGCCCATCGGCATTTCGCAATGACCAAACCGATGGTTGTTCATTGTCGCGATACCAAACGTATAGCTTTTGATCATCATGGCTGATGGTGCAGCAAACCCGATCGGGATACGACAGCAGGCTCACTTGTGCAACCATGCTTTCGTCGATCAGAACCACGGATGGATCACTGAGCAGATTCGATTTCATTTATCTCCAACGCAATTTTATTTTTGCAATATACTTTCTAAACACTGAAGACGAATGAGAATTATTTTTATTTATAAATAATCATTATTCCCGATAATGTGTGATTCAATTAATTAAGATCAACAAAATGATTATTAATGTTTTTATTTTACAGATAGCGATTAAAACAACTTCTTCAATCGATATTGCCGCGACACGATTCAGCGATAACTCTGTAAATAATTCCTATTGCCATTCGTCTCAAAGTTGTATCGAAATGAATCAGGTGGGGCATGCTGAAATTTCTTGTTAAACAATCAAAATCCTTATTGCTTGGCGCATCGCTTGCAAGCGTCCTGCATGGCATCGGCAGTGTAATGTTATTGGCGCAGATCAATTCCGCGTTAACCTCGGAAAATACGGAGCGTGAGCAGATGGCATGGTTATTTGCCGTTACCGCACTCGGTGTGATGTTCACATATGTCATCGCAGCCATTCTTTTCGAACGGCTCGGTCAACAGGCGCATGCCGAGTTGCGCAGCTTTGTAGCAAAGCGCGTTATAGGCGCGGACTACCGGCAACTGGAAGTTCTAGGTGCAGCCCGGGTGCAATCCGCCTTATCCGACCACTGTAGCCGGGTTGCCGAATTTTTCGTCAGCTTCCCGGTCATTCTGACCAATGCCGTGGTCGTAATCGGTTGTCTGGCTTATATGGCTTTCCTATCCTGGCAAGTGTTTTTGCTGGCCGTTCTCATTATTGGCTTAGGATGCATCGGCTATCATCTTGCTCATTTACGCGCAATCCGGCATCTCGATGCAGCCGCACAGGAACAAGACCAATTGTTCGGGCACTTCCGTTCCTTGACGGATGGCGCCAAAGAATTGCGCCTTAATCATGACAAACGGATTATTTTTTTTGACGATGTATTGCGGCGCTCAATTGAGAAAGTACGCAAGGAACGCACCTTCGGCATGTCGGTCTTTGTCGCATCCGCAGGATGGGCAAACTTTCTGATTTATGCCTTCATCGGCCTGGTGCTATTCGTTCTGGTTGGTGATGTGCCTGACCGCACCTTGATCATGACCGGCTACGCACTGATTTTCGTTTACATGGTGGGACCGTTGGAAGCATTGCTACTGAATATTCCCCGCGCCAACCTGGCGCAAGTTTCCGCGGACAGGATCGAGGAAATAACGCAAGCCATGGCTTCCACGGAACAGCCGGTCACCAACACGGCGATACCGCCGTTACAGTCGATCGTGCTTAAAGATGTGTTTCATCGCTACTATCATGAACAAAAAGATGAAATATTCACACTCGGTCCGGTCGACTTATCGTTCCGTCCGGGTGAAATCACTTTTCTGGTGGGCGGCAACGGCAGCGGCAAAACCACGCTGGCAAAGCTGCTCGTCGGCTTGTATCCGCCGGAAACCGGTACTATTACGCTGAATCAGATCCCGATCACAGACCTCAATCGCGATTATTACCGTCAATTCTTTACGACCGTCTTTTCTGATTTTCATCTTTTCGACCGGATGTTGGAAACCGGTCACAACATCGATTTGGATCAAAAGGGAAATCAGCTGCTGGCGAAGCTGCATTTACAGCACAAGGTGAAGGTACGCAATGGCGCCTTCACTACCTTGTCGTTATCGCAAGGGCAACGCAAACGGCTTGCACTGGTGGTGGCTTATCTCGAGAGCCGCCCGTTTCTGGTATTTGACGAATGGGCCGCCGATCAGGATCCGTTATTCAAAGATATTTTTTACCACGAGCTGCTGCCGGAATTGCGCGCAATGGGTAAAACCGTGCTAGTGATTTCGCACGATGATCGTTACTTTCATTTGGCCGACCGCTTACTGCGCATGGACAACGGCCGCTTGACGGTCGATCAAGACCAAGACCGTTCCAATCAATCCAAACCGGCTTCAGCCCCACTGCTTGCTCTCAATAGCATCACCTGACATCATGAAAAAGCCTCTCGCCACGAAATTGTTCGATCAGCCTCAAGAATCCGTCAAAAACATTACAAAAACTAGAATGACACGTCACGTCCTGACTTTACTGCATCGCTGGGCAGGGCTTTTACTCGCCGTTTTCTTATTTATCGCCGGATTCACCGGCGCCATCATTTCCTGGGATCACGAACTTGATGAATGGCTGAATCCGCATTTGTACGAAAGACAAAGTCAAGGAGAAGAATTATCTCCGCTTGAGCTTGCGAATTATCTGGAAAATACCGATCCGCGTATCCTGATCACCTGGCTGCCATTGGCTATCGAACCCGGCCACAACCTTGGATTGGCTGTTACTGGGCGGCTGGATCCGCATACAGGAAAAGCGATCAATCTCGGTGTGAATCAGATCGCGCTTGATCCGGTTACTACAGAAATCCGCGGTTCACGCATGTGGGGCGATATTGCGCTGACACGCGAAAATTTCGTGCCGTTTCTGTATAAACTGCACTACAGCCTGCATATTCCCGATTTTTTCGATATTGAATTCGGCATCTGGTTTATGGGATTGCTGGCCATTGTCTGGACCATTGATTGCTTTGTGGCGTTATTGCTTTCTTTTCCCAATTGGCAAGCATGGCGTAAATCGTTTGCTTTCCGCTGGCAACAAGGCGGCTATAAATTGAATTTCGATTTACATCGTTCCGGCGGTGTATGGTTATGGGGGCTATTATTACTATTGGCGGTAACGGCCGTATCGATGAATCTGAAACTGGAAGTAATGCGCCCTATTGTTTCGATGTTTTCCACGCTGAACCCCGATCCTTTCGCATTGCGCACGCCCAATCCGCATGACGAGCCGATCGAGCCCGGCATTAACCGGCAAGCGATTGTCAGTCTGGCGCAAGCTGAAGCACATAAGCGCGGTTGGCATATTCCATTGGGCGGGATGTTTTACGATCCGGAATATAGCATCTACGGCGTGACGTTTCATGAACTCGGGAAAGATCATGCCGACGGCGGATTGGGTAATCCCTGGCTATACTTCGATGGTCAGGACGGCCGTCTTCTGGGAGATAAAATCCCCGGCAGCGGCAGTGCCGGGGACATTTTCCTGGACGCGCAATTTCCGTTGCATTCCGGGCGCATTCTGGGACTGCCAGGCCGCATTATGGTCTCAATGCTCGGTTTATTGGTTGCGATCTTATCAATTACCGGTGTCATCATTTGGTACCGCAAACGCAAAGCCCGGGCTACCCTCAATTATTCAGACTGAGGCGGCGCGAGCCAAATGAACAGATTTTCTCAATTCTGAAGCGCATAGCCTGGCTATGCAACGAGCGATAGATTAGCTTTAAGTTCCGGCAGATTCCTCGAGAAGCGCTGATTAATTGACAGTGTGACCAAATCACTTCGTTGCGCAGCGCTCGCGCCCTTGCCTATATGTCTCGGTTGCCGCATTCTTCATTTCTTCCTCCTCTCAAATCATTTTATCTCCGGAAAACCCGAGGCGATTCAGTGTGTGATTTGCATCAATACAGCGTTAATGTCTTTTGACAAGGAATCATTCCGCACGATCGCGAAATGATCGGCATCAATTTCAATCGAATGGATTCCGGCGGGAGCAATTTGCTGTTCGAGCGCCGCTCGATGACCAGGCTCGCGATCCGACGCCCACCAGCACACGGGATTTGCGCGCAGCGCTCCCAGTTTCGCTGTCTGTATCGACAAAATTTTCAATCGCCGCGCCACTAAAAAGACTTGCGCCAATTCATCCGTTCCCATCGCGGCGTAGCCGGAGGCCTTACAAACACCCGCCGCGCTTTCAAAAAGAGACGCGAGAACCATGGCTGCCGTTTGCACGATTTCATGTTCTTCCGCTGATGGGGATGATACAGCCAGTAATACATCATCGAGAGTTGCACCGGGAGCGATAACAGCCACAAAATTTGCCAGATCCCGCCGCCAGTCATTCGCTTGCGGCGATTCCACACCAGGGACATACGGATCGATCAATCCCAGAAAAGCAACGGATTGACCATCGGCCTCGAATAATTCCGTCATCAGTGCCGCCAAAGTCCCTCCCAACGACCAACCGGCAAGATGTACCGGCCCTTCCGGTTGAATGGTACGAATCATGGCGCAATAATCTTGCGCCATTTGACGCAACGACGTATCCCGATGCGCCGGATCCGCCAGCATGCGGCAAGGCAAACCATACACCGTGCGTATCCCTTGCAACTGCCTCGCCAGCGGCTGATAGTCGAACACCGTACCCAACCCGGCATGGATACAAAACAAGGGCGGTTTACCGGGATCGTCAATCGCTTGATTCAGCAACAGCAAACCGCTTGCAACCGTGTTATCCAATCCCAGCAGATCGGCAATGGTGGGTTTCTGCATCAAATCCCGCAGCTTAAAATTCAGATTCAGTTGTTTCTGATTGCGGATACGGGCAATGACCTTGAGGCTGGATAACGAATCGCCTCCCAATGCGAAGAAATTGTCCGTTTCACCGACCCGCTCCACACTCAGTACTTCCTGCCATATCTCTGCTAGCGCCCGCGCTTGCGGATTCGATGGCACGCGATAACTATCGCCGGTCGCTTCCGGCTCTGGCAACCGCTTACGATCCAGCTTGCCGCTCAGCAGCCGGGGCAACTCGCTCACAGTAATCCAATGTGATGGCATCATGTATTCTGGTAGCTGTTGCGCCAGTACTTGTTTCAATCGGGTCAGCACTGACTGTTCCATCGATCCGTTCATTGGCAGAATGTAAGCCGCCAGTTGCGCACCGCTTGCACCCGCATGCACAACCACAGCGACATCGGCCACACCGTCCGCCGCGCGGATGCGCGCCTCGATTTCGCCCAATTCGATACGAAATCCGCGTATCTTCACTTGATCATCGACACGGCCGACATACTCGATGTTGCCGTCATCCAACCAGCGCACCAAATCGCCGGTACGATACAAACGCCCTCCGGCAGGATCGAACGGATCGGCCACAAACCGTTCCGCGGTCAGTCCTGTGCGTCCCAGATAACCTCTAGCCAACCCATACCCGCCAATATACAACTCGCCCACAACACCAAACGGCACCGGCTGCATATCGGTATCCAGAATATACACCGTGCGATCTCCAACCGGACGGCCAATGGGTGCATAAGCGCAATCAAAGCTCCCAGTGGCATCGGTTTTCCAGATCAGTGGTGTCACCACGGTTTCGGTCGGTCCATAACCGTTGATCAGTCTGTCCGGTTGTAACGTCTGACGGATCAGATCATACGAGGTCTTCGGCATCGCTTCGCCGCCGAAAACATACAATTCGACCGGCGGCGGGTCGGTCCGGGACGATGCCCATTCAGCAATCTGGCCCAGATACGCCGGTGGAAAGGCGGCATTGGTGATGCGGTAATGCCGCAAAGAATCGTAGGTCTGCTCCGCCGTCCATAATTCCTGATCGCGCACCGCCAGTCCAGCGCCGACCGTCAACGCAGTCAACCAACGTTCGTGCGCACCGTCGAAGGAAAATGACATGAACAGCAACTCGCAAGAACCGGGATGCATTTCGTATATTCTTGCAGTCGCCTGGCAATGCATCGACAATGGGCCGTGAGTAACGCCGACGCCTTTGGGAAGACCGGTTGATCCGGAAGTGTAGATGACGTATGCCAATTGCTGTTGATGCACTGCAACTGCCGGGTTTCCCGTGTGTTCAAAATCCCGGTCGATGTCGTCCAGCACAAGTTGTGGCACGCCACTATCAAAAATGTGTTTGATCAGAACCGCCTGCTGCGTGATCAATAGTGACAGGCCGCTGTCCTTGATCATGAATTGCAGCCGTTCGGTCGGATAATCGATATCCAACGGCACATAAGCAGCGCCTGTTTTTAAAATAGCCAAAAAGGTCACGATGACATCAAGCGATCGCTCTACAGCAACGCCAATGCAGGTTTCAGGTGTAGCACCCAACCGCATCAGTTTGTGCGCAAAACTATTGGCCCTTGAATTCAGTTCGGCATACGACATCTCCTGTTCGCCCATCAACAGTGCAATTGCATCGGGTCGAGCCGCCGCATTGTGCTCGATCAAGCGGTGCACCGGCTGATAAATTCTGGTTTCTGGTGAAAAATCGGCGGTGCTGCACAGCGACAGCAACCTGGCATGTTCTTGCTGACCGACCCACGGCAATTCCCCGACGGGACGAAGCGCATCGATCATCATTTCACGCATCAATGATTCCATGTGCAAGCGCAAGTTTTGCACAAAGTTTTCGGTGAAATCATTGCAACTATAGGCATACTCGATTTCCAACGTGGCGCCGGCGACGACTTGCAAATCCATTGCATAGCCTGTCATACCCTTGCTTTGGATAGCACCGAATTGCAAACCATCGCTTTCCGAATCGTGTAGTGCAGCATCAACCGGATAATTTTCAAAAACGACAATGCTATCGAACAGCGGTTGACCGGAATAACCAGCCCATCGCTGAATATTCGCCAATGCGGTGTGCTCGAAATCGCGCAAACGCACGTTTAATTCTTGCATTGTCCGCAGATATTCTGCAACAGCCAGGTGGTTACGTCGCTGCACTGGCACTGGGATGGTATTAATGAACAAACCGACCATCTCGTCCGAGCGCGCGATACCCATCGGACGTCCCGCTACCGTAGCGCCGAACACGATGGTTTCCTTGCCGCAATAGCGTTGCAACAACAAGGCCCAGGCAGCTTGAACGAAGGTATTGAGCGTGACGTGCTGACGCTGCACAAAATCCTGCAAGCGACTGGTTTCTTCTGCGTCCCAGCGAGTATACAGCAGCGCAAAATCCGCTGATTTATCCCTAGGTGTTGCTTGCCTGACGGCTTGTGCCAGCAGCGTCGGTCCTTCCAACTGTGCTAGCTCAGTTTGCCAGAATTGCTGGGCCACCTGGCTTGGCTGTTTTTCCAGCCAGCGCAGGTAAAGCCGGTAGTCCGGACCGGTCTGGCGTAACGACTTGCCGTAATAATTATCCAGCCAGTCCCGAATCAGCAGGGTATGGCTCCAGCCGTCGAACAAAATATGATGATGCGTCCAGATCAATTGGTGGCGGTTTTCCCCGGTTCGAATCAGGCACAAGCGCGCCAATGGCGGACGGAGGAAATCGAATTCCCGCTTCAATTCGGTTTCAGCATACGCTGCGATCCACCGTTGCAGATCGTGTTTGTCTTGCCAATCCAGTTGTACAACCTCGGCAACGGCGCTTCTAAACACCATCTGCAATGGCCGCGACAGGCCCGAACGCCATAAAAAACCGGTACGCAATACCGCATGCCGGTCTAACATGTGCTGCCAGGCTTGCGCCATACGATCGGCATCGAGACCGTCAACCGTCACACTGATCTGATTGACATACAATCCCGTGCCCGGCGCTTCTAACGTATGAAACAACATGCCTTCCTGGGTGGGCGACAACGCATATACATCGTCGACCCGATCCAGTTCGATTCCCAGTGAAGCGATCGTTTCTGCATCGAGACAATCATCCAACCGGACGCGTTCCACTTCCATTTCGACTATCTCTGCTGATCCGGCAGACTCCGCCACCAGCGCCAGTGCCGCCACGGTCTGCTGTTCGAACAGCTGTCGTGGCGTAATTTTCCATCCAGCTTGCTGCGCTTTCGAAACAATCTGCAAACTCAGAATCGAATCACCCCCCAGTTCAAAGAAATTATCATGCCGGCCTACGGCTACAACACCCAGCACTTCCTGCCAGATTTTGGTTAGCATTGCTTCGACTTCTCCCTGCGCCGCCTCGTAACCGGATGCGCCGGAAAATTCCGCTTTGGGCAACTGTTTACGATCAATCTTGCCGTTGGCATCCAACGGCAGCTGATCCAGTATGACAAACGCCGCCGGTATCATATAGTCGGGCAAGGTGGATAGCAGTTCCGCACGAATTTCCGCAGTGGTGACCAGCTCGTCCGGAAGCAACGTAAGATATGCCACCAATCGCGCACCGCTGGACGCAGTTTGTGCCAGCACGACTGCCTGACGAATTTGTGGAAGCGACAGCAAGTGCGTTTCGATCTCGCCCAATTCAACCCGATAGCCGCGGATTTTGACTTGATGATCCAGCCGTCCCAGGTATTCGATTTGACCATCCTCGCGCCAGCGCGCCAAATCACCGGTGCGGTAGAGCCTGCCGCCGTCTCCTTCGAAAGGATCGGCGATAAAACGCATTGCGGTTAATCCCGGTTGCTCCAGATAACCTCGTGCCAGTAATTCTCCGCCAATACACAACTCCCCGGTTTGTCCGCAACCGACCGGGAGCAGATCGTCATCCAACAAGTAAATCCGGCGTGCAGGCAACGGTTTTCCGATGGCGACCGGTTGCCATTGCTGCTGTCCGTCATGCCGGTAATCGCTGCAATCGAACGCGGTAGCGGTGACCACCGCTTCGGTAGGTCCATACACATTGAACAGCCTGATGCGACCCAAACCGGCGGCATGCCATTTTTGCAACGATTCCGGCTGCATGCTTTCACCGCCGACATTGATATGTCGCAATGCAGAATAACGCTCGTGCCGGAGCTGATCGCACTGATTGAGCAGAACAGACCAGTAAGCCGTAGTCAGATCGGCAATGGTGATGCACTGGTCGTGCAGTTCACGATAGAAAGTAGCCACGTCCCACAATTGCGAATCGCGCAACACGACCGCTGCTCCGCTGCATAATGCAGGAAAGAGTTGATCGATAAACGCATCGAAATTGATGGTGGAAAACTGCAGCATGCGATCGTTGCGTTGCAAGCCGTAACTGCATGCCGCAACCTGGGCATGTTCGGCAAGCGCATGATGCGCCACCCCGACACCCTTCGGTTTCCCGGTCGAACCGGAGGTATAGATGATATACGCCAAATGTTGAGCGTGTAACGCCATATTCGGATCGTGTGCCGGCAAGCCGCTCAAATCCGATGCATCCATTTCCACGAGCGGACAAGTCACTGCCTGTGCAACTTTTGTGCGTATCCGTGCGTGTGTCAATACCACGGCAATACCGCTATCTTGCGCGATATGCATCAAGCGTTCGCGCGGATAATCCGGATCCAGGGGCACATAAGCCGCACCGGCTTTCAACGCGGCCAGCAGGGCGATAATCATTTCAAACGAGCGATCCAACGCGATACCGACTCGCTGTTCAGGCCTGATTCCCAGCGCGATCAGATGATGCGCCAAGCGGTTTGCCGCCACATTCAGTTCCCGATAGCTGAGTTCCCGGGCGCCCAGAACCAGCGCCGTTGCATCCGGATGCAATGCAGCTTGCCGTTCGATCAGCCGATGCACCGGGTGCGTCGCATCATGGCGTTGTGCATTGACACCCCAGCCAAGCAGCTGCTGCCATTCCGCATCGCTTAACAACGTCAATTCGCTTAGACGCGAGTTTGCATCCGTAATCAACTTGCCCAGCAATTGTTCAATCTTTGCAGCGATATCGGTTACGGTCCGGAGTTCAAATTCCGCGCGCGCATAGCCGAAATGCAGAACCAATCCATCGTTTTCCAGCACCGACACCGTCAGCGGATAATGGGTCGTTTCATAAACCTTGACAGCGGAAAAAGTCAACCCCCCTGGGGCATGCTGTTGCAGTGTTGCATCAACCGGATAATTTTCGAAAACCACGATGCTGTCGAACAATCCTTCGCGTTGATAACCGCCCCAGCGTTGAATCTCGTACAGCGCAGCATGTTCGTACTCGCGCGAAGCAAGGTTTTGCAGTTGCAAATCGTGCAGCCACTCTCCGATAGTCCATTCGGGCCTGAAAGCGACCACGACCGGCAGCGTGTTGATAAACAAGCCGAGAATCTGGTCGGCGCCGGGTAATTCCGCCGGTCTGCCTGCTACCGTAACACCGAAGGTCACCTGCGATTGTCCGGTACGCTGCTTCAACACCAGCGCCCAGACAGCCTGCATGAGGGTATTCAGGGTGACGCGCTGCTCCATCGCGAATTGCGATGCAGCCGATACCAATTCGGAATCGAGCACATGGGTGTATTCTTCAAAACCGGAATCAGCGTGCATCTTGCCGCTGGATGAAACCAGCCGGGTAGGTTCGGTTACCGCTTGCAGCAGCGTCTTCCAGTAATGTTCCGCCGCAACTGCATCACGATTGGAAAGCCAGTCAATGAAATCGCGGTAGCGGCTAACCGGCAATGCAGGTTCTTCCTTGCTATAAATCCGCAACACTTCACCTAACAGTTGCGAAGTACTCCATCCATCCAACAGAAGATGATGAAGCGTCAGGATCAAGTGCGATGGCTGCCGGGAACAATGCACGAGAGCGATTTTAATCAACGGCGGTTGATCCAACCGGAATCCCGTCACTAATTCGGATTGCGCCAGCGCATCGAGTGCCTGTTCCCTATCATGCTGCGAGGTAAAGTCCCGGCGGCGCCAGTCGTACTCAGCAAACGGCAAGGTCGCAGTCTTTGCCACCCACTGCAACGGCACCCGCCCGTCCGGCAAAAAACCAGTTCGCAAAATCGAATGCCGGTCCACCACGGCTTGCCAGGCTGTTCTGAATCGCGCAGCCGAAAGCTGCGCGATGTTCACGCGCAACTGATTCACATAAGCTCGGCTGTCGGTTTGAAAAACACTGTGAAACAAAATACCAGTTTGTAGCGGTGATAGCGGATACAAATCCTCAATCCGTTCGGCTGTAACCGGCAAGCCATCCAATTCCTCCTGGGAAATGTGCGTCAGCGGAAAATCGGAAGGTGTAACGGCACTGACTCCGCTGGTGCAATGATCAATGATCGCGCCGAGTTCCGTCAGCAGATGCTGGCCCAATGCGGTCATGGTGGCATGCGTATAGCGCGCCGAACTGAAGCTGATATCGATACACAGTTCGCCACGGGCAACATGACAGTTGATGGCCAGCTCGTGGGTCTGCGGCATGCCCGGATCGATCAGATCGCCGACCGGTTCATCGGCAAGTTGCCACAGCGAATCCGCCGTGAAACTGGCATCCAGTTGTCCGAGATAATTGAATACCACCTGCGCTTGCGGCAGCGCGGCGATGACCTGCCGTTGCTGCAACGAGCCATGATGCTTGAACAGACCGTATCCTATCCCTTTATTCGGTATTTGCCGCAATTGTTCCTTGATTTGCTTGATGCGCTGCGGCAAGTCACCGCCAGCATCCAGCATCACCGGGAATACCGTCGTATGCCAGCCAACCGAGCGCGACAAATCGATGTCCGGAAAAAGATCTTCACGTCCGTGGCCTTCCAGATCAATGACCATGCCCTGCTGTCCGAACCCATCGCGTAACGCCCCAGCCAACGCGGTTAGCAGCAGGTCGTTTACCTGGGTACGGTAAGCGGACGGCGCATCCTTGAGTAATGCTCGGGTTTGCTGTTGATCCAGCGTTACCGTGATACTGGTGCGATTCGCTGCATCGTTGGCGCCCTGCGGAAAATCGCACGGTGGTGCAACTGGCATGCCTTTCAGGTTTTGCCAATAATCAAACTCGCTTTCATGCTGCAACGGGTACTGTATCAAGCGCCGCGACCACACGGCATAATCGGTGGTCACACCGGGCAGATCGATATCCTGCTGCTGTACAGCCTGACGGTAAGCGATTTCGAGATCTTCCACCACGATGCGCCAGGACATGCCATCGACCACGGCGTGGTGAATCACCAGCAATAAACGCTGCGTATCATTGATCCAATCGATCAGCACCGCGCGCAGCAGTAATCCTTGCCGCACGTTCAGGCTGCGCTGGGCGGCGTTGCAGATGGCCAGAAACTGCGCTTCATCCGACGCTTGCCGGACCCACAGGTAATCCTGTTGAGGTGCAGTGCTGGCCGTTTGCTGCCACAAACCGTGCGCATCTTCGTCGAAACGGAAGCGCAGCGCACGATGCTGTTGCACCAAGGCGGCTATGGCCTGCCGTAACCGGTCGGCCTGCAATCTTTCCCGGCATTTCAGCAGCACCGCCTGATTCCAGTGCGATCGCACCGGTATCGATTGTGCGAAAAAATCCTGTTGCACCGGCAACAGCGGAATCGGCGTCAAATCATCGATCCGGTTGAATTGCAAAGCGCCCGGATCACTCGTCTCCACAGGCGAGGCTTTCTGCGCCAGGGCTGACACAGTCTGGCATTCGAACAGTTGCCGCGGCGTGATTTTCCATCCGGCACGGCGGGTTTTGGTGACAATCTGCAAACTCAGGATCGAGTCTCCGCCTATTTCAAAAAAATTGTCATGACGCCCGACACGGGGAAGATCCAGCACCTGCGCCCAGATATCCGCCAAAATGGTTTCAATTCCGGCTTGCGGCGCCGCGTATCCCTTGTCGTGCGCAAACTCCGGTTGCGGCAGGCGATCGCGATCGACCTTGCCGTTGGCATTCAGCGGCAAGCTTTGCAGAATCATGATCGCGGACGGCAGCATATAATCCGGTAATACGCAGGCCAATGATTCGCGCAATGTGCCTCCATCTTCTGTTCGATCGTCTTGCAGTACGACATAGGCGATCAACCTGGCACCCTGCGGACCCTCCTTGATCGCGGCAACAGCTTCCCGCACCATCGCTAACCGCAACAATTGCGCTTCAATTTCGCCAAGCTCGATACGATAACCGCGAATCTTGATCTGATGATCCAGACGCCCAAGATATTCGACTTGTCCGTCGCGCCGCCAGCGCGCCAGATCGCCGGTGCGATACAACCGCTCGCCGTGTTGACCGAACGGATCGGCGACAAAGCGCTCGGCGGTCAGACCGGGACGATTCAGGTAACCGCGCGCCAATCCAACTCCACCCAAGTACAATTCGCCCGGCACACCGACCGGAACCGGATTCATCTCGGCATCGACGATATAGGCGGTACGATCGCCCACCGGCGAACCGATCGGCAAATAACTCGAATCGAACCGGGTATCCGGATAGGCTTTGAAAATGAGCGGCGTGATGACGGTTTCGGTCGGACCGTAACCGTTGATGATGCGCGGCGGCTGCAAGGTTTGCTGCACAAATTCGAAAGCACTGCGGCTCATGGCCTCACCACCCGCCGTATACGAACGGATCGGCAAATTGCGCCCGGCGCTGCCGGTGAATTCGGCCAACTGCTGCAAGTAACCCGGGGTAAAACAGGCAATGGTGATGCCGTGCTTGGCGATCTCGCCGGCGGCCCGGTCGGCAGCCCATAATTCATTATCCCGCGGCATCAAAGCCGCACCAAAAACCAGCGGCACCAGCCAGCGTTCGTGCGCACCGTCAAAATTGATCGAAGCGAACTGTAATTCCCGGTCCGCCGGCGTCATGCCGTACAACTCGCCGATCGATTGCACATGCATCGCCAATGGCCCGTGCGCCACCGCCACGCCCTTCGGTTTACCGGTGGAACCGGAAGTATAGATGATATACGCAAGGTGCTCGGGATGCAGTACCACGTCCGGATTGTTCTCCGGGCAATCGGCAAAGGTTTCGGTATCCAGCTCCAGCACCGGACAATGTTCCGGACACGGTATCCTTGCCCTGGTATGACTTTGCGTCAGCAGCAGTTCGATGGCACTGTCGGCGATCATGTGTTGCAGCCGTTCCGCAGGATAGTCCGGATCGAGCGGTACATAGGCGCCACCTGCCTTCAATACCGCCAGCAGCCCCACCACCATGTCGATCGAACGTTCTAGCGCAATGCCGACTCGGCTTTCCGGTCTGACACCCAGGGCGATCAGGCGGTGCGCCAGTTGATTGGCGCGTTGATTCAGTTGCGCATAACTCAGTTCATGATCCTGAAAGATCAACGCCACCGCGTCCGGCTGTTTCTTGGTGCGCCGCTCGATTAGGCGGTGTACCGGTTCGACATCGACGTAGCGCCGTTCGTTGACACCCCAGCTCAGTAGCTGATGCCATTCCGCTACGCTTAATAGATTCACATCGCCCAGGCATTGCTGCGCATCGTCCGCCAGTTGCTGCAGCAGGTACAGGTAATGTTCGCTCAGGCGTTGTATCGTGTCCGCTTCGAACAGTTCCGCGGCATACGTGAAACGTGCCGCGATTTTTCCGTCCGGATTCTCCACTGTATCCAGCACCAGCTCGAACTGTGCGCTGCGCTCACTCAGCTCGAATTCGCTCACCGTCAGTCCGGGTAATTGATACAGTGCGCGATAATCTTCGCGCAGGTGGTTGAACATCACCTGGAACAGCGGATTCTGGTGCAGACTGCGTTCCGGTTGCAGCGCTTCGACCAGTTGTTCGAACGGTAAATCCTGATGCGCCTGCGCACCGAGTGCGGCATCGCGGACTTGATCGAGGATCGCCGCCAGCGTCATGCGGCTATCGATGCGGTTGCACAGTACTTGCGTGTTGACGAACAAGCCGACGATGCGTTCGGCTTCCGTGCGGTGCCGGTTGGCGACCGGCACGCCGACGCGGATATCGTTTTGTCCGCTGTAACGATATAACAGCATCTGAAAACCGCACAACAGCGCCATGAACAGCGTGACACCACGTTCCTGCGTCAGGTGCCGCAACCCGGATGCCAGCGGTGCCGGCAATTGAAAGCTTGCATGCGCGGCGCGGTAATTGTCGACCGGCAATCGTGCATGATCCACCGGCAATTGCAGAATCTTGTGCGTGTCGCCCAGTTGCGCGCGCCAATACGCCAATTGACGCTCTTTCTCTCCGGCTTCGAGCCAGTTGCGCTGCCAGATCGCATAATCGGCATACTGCACTGGCAATGCCGGCAACTGCGGCGGTTGCCCTGCCAGGCATGCCCGGTAGCATAACGCCAATTCATCGATGATGATGCGATTGGACCAGGCATCGGAAATGATGTGATGCATCGCCACGATCAAGTGGTGTTCGTGCTCATCGATGCGGATCACCACCACGCGCAGTAGCGGCCCTTGCGTCAAATTGAACGGCGTCGCGACGATGTACTTTGCTTCCTGCGTCGCGCGTTGCTGCCGCGAATCCGGCGGCAATTCGCTCAGATCGATCGTTTGCAACGCAAAATCGCCAACCGCTTCGATCACCTGTTCCGCCTGTCCATGCGCATTGACACGGCACACCGTGCGCAGCGATTCGTGCCGCTGCACCAGTATGCGTAAACTCGCCTGCAACGCCGCAACGTCCAGTTCGCCTGTCAGCCGCAACGCCGCGCTCAGGTGATACGCCGTACTCTGCGGATCCAGTTGCCATAAAAACCAGTGCCGTTGTTGCCCGTAGGACAAGGGAATTGAATCCGTGTCCGGTTGACGGATGATCGGTAGCTGTGAAAAATCGATGCCCCGTTCATTCAGTGCCTTGAGAAATACTTTTTGCTTGTCGGCAGCGAGTGCCGCAAACCGCTCGGCGATTGCGTACTTATCCGGTTCCAATCAATTCTCCAACATATCCAATAATCCCGCCATTTGACTCAACCCACCCGATACACCGGTGCTTTTGCTTAGCTCGACGCGTACCGCAAAAGCCATGTCTTTAAGCACCGGATGCTCAAACAGCAATCGCAGGGAAAGCGACACGGGATGCGTGGATTGCAATCTTTGCTGCACCTGCAGGATCATTAGCGAGTGCCCGCCCAATCTGAAAAAATGATCATTCCTGCTGATCCGGCCGATGCCCAGCACTTCCTGCCAAATTCCGGCCAGCAATTGTTCGGTTTCATCTTGCGGCGGCGCATCGCTGTCAACGGAGGTAAACTCCGGTACCGGCAAGCGGTTGCGGTCGATCTTGCCATTGGCATTCAGCGGCACATGATCCAGAACCATGATCAGCGATGGCAGCATATAATCCGGCAGAACCTTGCGCAGTGATTCGTTCAGTGCTGCCGTATCCAATGCCATCGCACCGTTCTGCAATGCGACATACGCTACCAGCCGGGCATCTTGACCGGCGGTATATACGCTCACCGCCGCTTCGCGAATTTCAGGCTGTTGCAGTAACTGCGCTTCGATTTCACCGAGCTCAATACGAAAACCGCGAATCTTGACCTGATGGTCCAGACGTCCGAGATATTCGATTTGTCCGTCGCGACGCCAGCGCGCCAGATCGCCGGTGCGATACAACCGCTCGCCGTGCTGACCGAACGGATCGGCGACAAAGCGCTCGGCGGTCAGACCGGGGCGGTTCAGATAACCGCGCGCCAATCCGATCCCGCCCAGATATAACTCTCCGGCAACGCCTGATGGCACCGGATTGAGGTTGCTGTCCAGTATGTAGGTTTGCGTGGAACTAATCGGTTGACCAATCGGAATATTGCTCGACGATTCCGAGCGGCAAACCCAGTGCGTCACATCGATCGCCGCTTCCGTCGGTCCGTAAAGATTGTGCAGCTTAACCGCCGGAAGACGGTCGAACACCGCCTGCTGCATCTCCGGTTGCAACGCTTCGCCGCTGCAAATGATACATTTAAGATGGATACAGGCCGCGGCTTGCGCATCAGCCATAAAGGCACGCAACATCGACGGTACGAAATGCAGCAGCGTCACATTGTGCCGCCGGATTAATCCGATTAACCGCCCGGCGTCCCGATGATCGCCGGGATTGGCAATGACCAGCCGCGCACCATACATCAGCGGCCAGAAAAACTCCCACACCGACACATCGAAACTGAACGGTGTCTTCTGCAAAACCGCATCACCGGAATCGATCGGAAAGGCTTCCTGCATCCACATCAGGCGATTATGCAGCGCACCGTGACGATTCATCGCGCCCTTCGGTTTACCGGTGGAACCGGAAGTATAGATGATATACGCAAGGTGCTCGGGATGCAGTACCACGTCCGGATTGTTCTCCGGGCAATCGGCAAAGGTTTCGGTATCCAGCTCCAGCATCGGACAATGTTCCGGACACGGTATCCTTGCCCTGGTATGACTTTGCGTCAGCAGCAGTTCGATGGCACTGTCGGCGATCATGTGTTGCAGCCGTTCCGCAGGATAGTCCGGATCGAGCGGTACATAGGCGCCACCTGCCTTCAATACCGCCAGCAGCCCCACCACCATGTCGATCGAACGTTCTAGCGCAATGCCGACTCGGCTTTCCGGTCTGACACCCAGGGCGATCAGGCGGTGCGCCAGTTGATTGGCGCGTTGATTCAGTTGCGCATAACTCAGTTCATGATCCTGAAAGATCAACGCCACCGCGTCCGGCTGTTTCTTGGTGCGCCGCTCGATTAGGCGGTGTACCGGTTCGACATCGACGTAGCGCCGTTCGTTGACACCCCAGCTCAGTAGCTGATGCCATTCCGCTACGCTTAATAGATTCACATCGCCCAGGCATTGCTGCGCATCGTCCGCCAGTTGCTGCAGCAGGTACAGGTAATGTTCGCTCAGGCGTTGTATCGTGTCCGCTTCGAACAGTTCCGCGGCATACGTGAAACGTGCCGCGATTTTTCCGTCCGGATTCTCCACTGTATCCAGCACCAGCTCGAACTGTGCGCTGCGCTCACTCAGCTCGAATTCGCTCACCGTCAGTCCGGGTAATTGATACAGTGCGCGATAATCTTCGCGCAGGTGGTTGAACATCACCTGGAACAGCGGATTCTGGTGCAGACTGCGTTCCGGTTGCAGCGCTTCGACCAGTTGTTCGAACGGTAAATCCTGATGCGCCTGCGCACCGAGTGCGGCATCGCGGACTTGATCGAGGATCGCCGCCAGCGTCATGCGGCTATCGATGCGGTTGCACAGTACTTGCGTGTTGACGAACAAGCCGACGATGCGTTCGGCTTCCGTGCGGTGCCGGTTGGCGACCGGCACGCCGACGCGGATATCGTTTTGTCCGCTGTAACGATATAACAGCATCTGAAAACCGCACAACAGCGCCATGAACAGCGTGACACCACGTTCCTGCGTCAGGCGCCGCAACCCGGATGCCAGCGGTGCCGGCAATTGAAAGCTTGCATGCGCGGCGCGGTAATTGTCGACCGGCAATCGTGCATGATCCACCGGCAATTGCAGAATCTTGTGCGTGTCGCCCAGTTGCGCGCGCCAATACGCCAATTGACGCTCTTTCTCTCCGGCTTCGAGCCAGTTGCGCTGCCAGATCGCATAATCGGCATACTGCACTGGCAATGCCGGCAACTGCGGCGGTTGCCCTGCCAGGCATGCCCGGTAGCATAACGCCAATTCATCGATGATGATGCGGTTGGACCAGGCGTCGGAAATGATGTGATGCATCGCCACGATCAAGTGGTGTTCGTGCGCATCGATGCGGATCACCACCACGCGCAGTAGCGGCCCTTGCGTCAAATTGAACGGCGTCGCGACGATGTACTTTGCTTCCTGCGTCGCGCGTTGCTGCCGCGAATCCGGCGGTAATTCGCTCAGATCGATCGTTTGCAACGCAAAATCGCCAACCGCTTCGATCACCTGTTCCGCCTGTCCATGCGCATTGACACGGCACACCGTGCGCAGCGATTCGTGCCGCTGCACCAGTATGCGTAAACTCGCCTGCAACGCCGCAACGTCCAGTTCGCCTGTCAGCCGCAACGCCGCGCTCAGGTGATACGCCGTACTCTGCGGATCCAGTTGCCATAAAAACCAGTGCCGTTGTTGCCCGTAGGACAAGGGAATTGAATCCGTGTCCGGTTGACGCACAATCTGCGCCTGTTGTTGCGCCGTTTGATCACCAGTTTGAATTCTTTGTGCCAGGCGTTGGCGCTGCTCGGGCGTCAGACGCGCACGCCGCTGTTCCAGTTCATGCTGCTTATTCATCATCAGGAACACTCGATTTCATCAAGCAGTCTGGTTTCCACCAGTGCGGCCAAACCGGCAATGGTGGGTGCCCTGAAAAAATCGGCGGGATGCAAATCAATTGCAAAACCGGCTCGCACCCTGGCCAGTAGTTGTACCCCCAGCAACGAATCGCCACCCAGTTCGAACAAATTATCATCGATGCCCACGGTATCGATACCGAGCAGGCTCTGCCAGATTTCCGCGATTTTGCTTTCCAGATCATTGGCCGGCGGATTGAAAGGGGTTTGCAGCTCGGGTCTGGGAAACCGATTGCTCTTCATTTTATCAGCGGGTACCAGAGCCAGCGGTTGCGTCAGTAGATCGTGCGGCGATTGACGCAACCGTGCGAACAAATCGCTGGTCGATACGATAATCTGCGGAATATTCGGGCCATTCACGATCAGCTCGAACAATTCCGCACCTTCCCCGGGTGCAATCCCGATGCCTTCCGGCATGTCCATATCGGCGGCCATGCCGACTTCGCGCCAACTGTCCCAGTTGATAGAAATGACCGGGTAACGGCCTTCCCGGTAAGCGACTTGTGCACTCGCATCCAGGTAGGCATTGGCTGCGCAGTAATCGATCTTGCTCAACCCTCCGGCGATCGTCGCCAAGGACGAACACAGCACCATGAAATCCAGCGCCTCATCTCGGAAAACCGCTTGCAGCGCCTGCATGCCCTGTACTTTGGGCGCCAATACGCGCGCGATGGTTGCATCGGTTTTGGTCGTCATCAAACCGGAACTGACTTCCCCGGCGGCATGGATGACGCCATCGATCCTACCGAAATAGGCGCGTGCGGTTACCGCCGCTGCCTGTAACTGTCCGGCATCGGCGACATCGGCCTGTAACGGCAGAACCTTGGCGCCCATTGCCTCCAATTGCTGAATTGCCGCAATCTTTTGCCGTAACGACGGATTCATTTCGTCCTGCAGGCCACCCTGCCAGGTTGCTCTTTCAGGTAGACCGGTACGTCCCAGCAAAACAAGTCGCGCGTGATAGTTTTGCGCCAGATGGCGTGCCAGCGTCAATCCGATTCCGCCCAGACCGCCGGTAATGAAATACACGCCTTCCTGCTTGAAACGTCTTTTCACCGTTGCAAGCGGACCGGTCGGTAGATAATTTTGAGTCCAACGGTACGGACCGCGATACGCCACCAAGGTATCGCCGCTATCCATTTGCGACTCGGCAATCAGTTGCCGGCTCAACCTCATCGGCATATCACCCGTCGCATGTTGTAACTCGATATCGATAATCCGGCAACCGAGATTGGCATATTCCTGCGGAATCACTTTGCCAGGACCGATCAGCAGCGATTTCAGCGGATGCAGTGTTTCGCTGCCGGTCAAATCCGCCACCCCGCTGGTAATCAGATTGATGGTGATTTTCTTGCCTGGTGATACAGCGGCTTGCACGGTTTCCAGTGCTTTCACCAAATTCAATACGCTATAGAAATTTCTGCTGATGCCTTCTTTCAGCGACTGAATGCATTCGGCATCACTCACACTCCACAAATGAAAAATTTGCCAATCCCGGATGTTCGTGTCATCGAACCTGTTCAGCAATTGCACAAAATCATCCGGTCTGTCCGGATTGATCGTATAGTCGGTGTCGGCGGTTTGCC
Organism: Nitrosomonas limosa; assembly: GCF_054188085.1. Taxonomy (NCBI): domain Bacteria; kingdom Pseudomonadati; phylum Pseudomonadota; class Betaproteobacteria; order Nitrosomonadales; family Nitrosomonadaceae; genus Nitrosomonas; species Nitrosomonas limosa. The sequence goes on from NZ_CM135180.1 coordinate 910,587, forward strand.
GGAACGCTTCTCCAACAGTAACCACGACGGGATGTGCACCCTGATGGATCAGCGCGGTCACGAGCGCGATCGAAATGACATCTTCATTACCGAAAATCAAATAGTGATTATCCTGTTTCAGTGCCGGTACTTTCTCCGTACCAGCAGCCGTACGTTGCCACGACGGAACGTACAACCAATCCTGAATCGAACCGGTGTGCTTCGGCACGGATTGGGATTGCCGGTTATGCGCGGCAACCGGTTGCGAGACCTGTTGATCCGCTTCGATCCAATATGATCGCCGCTCGAACGGATACGTCGGCAAGGAAACGCGGCAGCGGCGTTCCTGCGCATAAAAACCCGCCCAGTCGATATCGACACCGTGCAACCAGAGTTTCCCCAACGTTCGATAAAAATGCAGTGGCGTGGACTGAATCTGACTCGGGTGCGGCAACGATGACACGATCAATTGCTGCGGTTGCAAGGAAGGATGCCGCTGCGCCAGCCGGGTCAGTGTTTCTCCCGGTCCCACTTCCAGCAATATCGTGTCGGACTGATTCAGCAATTGCTGCAAGCTATCGTTGAAACGTACCGTGGCGCGCAAATGCCTTGCCCAGTACTGCGGATCGGTGGCTTGCTGCGGCGCAATCCAGTCACCGCTGACATTGGAAAAGAAACGGATGGCCGGTGGATTCAACTTGAGTTTGGCAACACGCTCAACAAATACCGGCAGCAACTCATCCGTCATAGCGGAATGAAAAGCATGCGAAACATGCAGTCGCCGGCAAAATATACCCCGCTCGTTCAGGTTCTGTTCGATCGTATTGATCGCCGCAACAGTTCCGGACAACACGCACAATTCCGGTCCATTGACTGCCGCCAAATCGCAACCTTCGATCAGATAAGGCGCGAGTTCGGATTCGGACAGCGAAACCGCCAGCATGGCACCGGACTCCATTTGTTGTAACAGAGAACCGCGCATCGCCACCAGCCCCAATGCATCCTCCAGCGTGAACACCCCCGCCAGACAAGCAGCCACGTATTCGCCGATGCTATGACCGATTATTGCTGCCGGTTGAACACCCCATGCCATCCACAACCGCGCCAGTGCATACTCGATCACGAACAGCGCCGGTTGCGTCACTTCGGTCTGTTCAAGTCGCGTGGTAGCAATCGACCGTTCCTCGTCGTTTTGCGGCAGGAGCAGCGCGTGCAAATCATAATCCAGATACGGTTGCAATAAGCGCAAACAACGATCCAATTCGGCTTTGAAAACCGGTTCGCGCTGATACAAATCTTGCGCCATACCGACATGCTGCGCCCCTTGACCGGGAAACATAAAAGTGACCGGATGGTGTCTGTCAACCGATCCTTGCAAGAGAAAACGCGTGCTATCGCGGTCGTACAGCAGCGACACGGCATCATCATGATCCCGGCACAGTGCAATGGCGCGATGGGCAAAATGTTTCCTGCCGAGCTGCAGGGTGTAAGCGACATCAGCCAGCGCCAGTTGCGGGTGTGCGGTCAAATAATGCTGTAGATTCGCCACAGCTTGTTCCAGTGCAGCGGAACTGCGCGCCGCGATTGTCAGCAATTGCCAATCGCGCGATGAAGCGGATGGTTTTTGCGTTGGCGCTTGTTCCACGATCACGTGCACATTGGTGCCGCCGATGCCGAACGAACTGACTCCCGCGCGGCGCGGCAGTGCGCCACCCGGCCAGGCTTTGCAGCGCGTATTGACATAAAACGGACTGCTGCTGAAATCGATCTGCGGATTGGGTTGTTCAAAGTGCAAGCTGGGCGGCAGCATTTCGTTTTTCAGCGACAACACGGTTTTGATCAGACCCGCCACACCGGCTGCAGCATCCAAGTGTCCGACATTGGTTTTGACCGATCCGATTGCGCAAAAACTGCGTTGCTCGGTAGTTTCCCGGAAAGCCTGCGTCAATGCGGCGATTTCGATCGGATCACCGATCGTCGTACCGGTGCCGTGCGTTTCGACGTAGCTGACGGTATCCGCGGAGATGCCTGCAATCGCCTGCGCCGCCAGAATCACTTCCGTCTGCCCTTCGACACTGGGTGCGGTATAACCAGCCTTGGCCGAGCCATCGTTATTGACAGCCGAACCTTTGATCACGGCATGAATGGTATCACCATCCGCCAATGCATCGGCCAACCGCTTTAACACCACGATGCCTGCACCGCTGCCGATCACGGTACCGGCCGCCTTGGCGTCGAATGCCCGGCAATGCCCGTCCGGCGACAAAATCGCACCGGGTTGATAGTAATACCCTTTGTCGTGCAACAAATTAACCCAGGAGCCGCCGGCGAGCGCCATATCCGTTTCGTAATTCAACAGACCGCGGCAGGCCACATGCACCGCCGCCAGCGAGGTCGAACAAGCTGTCTGTACGGTGATTCCCGGTCCGCGTAAATTGAGTTTGTAGGCAACCGTGGTGGTCATGGAATCCTTATTGTTGCCGTTCATCAGACCCTGCAGCGCGGAAATATCCCGCTTGTCCGTCATACGATCGCTGGCCAGCAGATTAAGCATCATATAAGTGTTGACTCCGCAGCCGGCATATACGCCGATCTGCTGAGCATAGCGGCTCGCGTCGTAACCTGCGTCTTCCAGCGCCTGCCAGGCCACTTCAAGGAAAAGCCGATGCTGCGGATCAGTCTCCGCCGCCTCTCGCGGGGTATAGCCAAAAAAAGCGGCATCGAAGCCATCGACCCCGGTTATCTCCGCACTGGCTTTGATGTAATGCGGATCGGCCAATGCTTCCGCAGACACACCCCGTTCGAGCAATTCCTGATCGGTAAAAAACCGGATCGACTCGACGCCATCCCGCAAATTGCGCCAAAACGATTCGGCATCGTCCGCCCCTGGGAACCGGCACGCCATACCGATCACTGCAATATCGATGGACGCAGCATCGGTTAATTGTTCGGAAGTATCCATTAATTTATTTTCTCCAATTTCTGTTTTCTTGACAGGAAAGCACTGCGTTGCCGCTGTGCCCGTTGTAAATGACGCGGCAAAGATGAAACCGGATGTATTCCATCTTGTCCGAGAAATTTGGCCAGACTGGCTACCGTGGTGTATTTGAACAAATCGACAATGGCCACCGGCACGTGCAGTTCGGCTTCCAGACTTTGCTTGACCTTGATCAGCAACAGCGAATGACCGCCTAAATCAAAAAAATTATTATGCAGACCCACTTGCGGGATGTGCAGTAACGCCGCCCAGATTCCGGCAATCTTCGCCTCCAGATCGTTTATCGGCAGATCGTAATCAGACGCGTCCGGAAGACCCGGTGCAGGCAGCGCCTGCCGGTCGATCTTGCCGTTCGGTGTGAGCGGCAACGTATCGAGAAAAACGATCACCCCCGGCACCATATAATCCGGCAATACCACCGCCAATGCTGCTTTCAACGCCGGCGCATTCCTGTGTCCGGTATCCGGCATACCGACGTAGGCAACCAGGCGCAAACCGTGCGGACCGTTCTGCGCAATCACGGCAGCCTCTCGCACATGATCCAGTGCCAGCAATTGCGCTTCGATTTCACCCAGTTCAACGCGAAAACCGCGCAGCTTGATTTGCTGATCGGCACGCCCCCAGTATTCCAGTTGGCCGTCGCCACGCCAACGCACCAGATCGCCGGTACGGTACAGTCGCCCTCCTCGCGGATCGAACGGGTCGGCGACGAAACGTTCGGCGGTCAAACCCGATCGGTCGAGATAGCCGCGCGCCAAACCTGTACCACCTATATAAAGTTCCCCGATAGCACCGGAGGGCGCGAGATTCAATTCCGCATCCAGCACATAGACACAGCGCTTGCCCACCGGTTGGCCGATCGACATGAATTCGCCATCCAGTAGCGCTGACAACTCCTGCCCGGCATCACCGACCCAGGCGGTTGGTGTGATAACTGTCTCGGTCGGACCGTAGGCATTAACCAGCCGTGCTTGCCGGAATCGCGCGCGCGTTGCGACAACGTCGGCGGTATGCCAGGCTTCGCCACCGACAATACAAACCCGAACCGGATAGTCAGCCCCTTCCAGCAATGGCAGGAGCATGCGCAAATAGGCCGGCGGCAGATGCAAACGATTGATTTGCTGCGTCGCGATGAGCTCGGCAAATCCCTCGCCTGCCAGTTGTTCGGGGGAAGACAACACCAGAGCGGCGCCCGCCATCAGTGGTGTCATCCATTGCTCCGCCGCAGCGTCGAAGTTGATGGAGAAAAACATCAATTCCCGGTCATCGGCGCGCACGTCATAAACCGGTTCGATTGCAGCCAAATGCATGGCCAGAGCGCCATGCGTCACGACCACTCCCTTCGGCCTGCCAGTCGATCCCGAGGTATAAATGACGTACGCCAGATTTTCCGGATGAAGTACGACAGCGGGATTGTTCTCGTTGCCTGGCCCGGTAATCGCATGATCGAGCTCGATCACGGTCAGACCCTCCGGTAGCGGCAACTTTCCGAGAAATTGCGATTGGGTCAGCAGCAAGCGAATGCCGCTATCCTTTATCATGTAGTCCAGCCGCTCCTGCGGATACTCGGGATCAAGCGGTACATAGCAGCCACCCGCTTTCAGTATGGCCAGCAATCCGACCGGCAAAGCGATTGCATCGCGCGCCACGGCAATTCCCACACGCATCTCCGGTTGCACGCCCTGATCGATCAAGCGGTGAGCCAACCGGTTGGCATGATTATTCAGCTCGGCATAACTGAGTTGTAGCGACCGGGTAACGATGGCAATCGCATCCGGATGTTTCTCGGCCTGCGCCTCGAAACGCTGCTGAACCAATGAGCAGTGCGTGAAATTTGTATCCGGTTTTCCCTGTGTGTACAGTAACCGGACTTCGGCTTCATCCAGTAATGAAATCTCGCCAATGGCTATTTCAGGATTCATGGCGATTGCCTGCACAATGCGCAAATACTGACACGCCATCCGCTCCACCGTAGCCTGATTGAACAAATCGGCGGCATAAATGAAGTGACCGCTGAGATGTCCATCGGGTGATTCGACTGTTTCCAGCCGTAGTTCCAGTTGTCCGTCGGATTCAGGCAACGCATACTCGCTTGCCTGCAATCCCGTGCATTGCTGCAACAAGCGGTAGTCCAGTTGCAAATGATTCAATGTAACTTGAAACAAAGGACTGTGCCGCAAATCCCGTTGCGGGTGGAGTGCTTCCACCAGTTGTTCGAACGGCAAGTCCTGATGGAGCTGAGCGTTGATTGCATCTTCCCGCACTTTCTGCAGTAATTCATTGAGCGTCATGCGTCCATGCAAGCTCCCGCGCACGACCTGGGTATTGACGAAGAATCCAATCAGAGGAGCCGTCTCGATCCGGTTACGATTGGCAACCGGCACGCCAATCCGGATATCCGGTTGCCCCGTGTGACGATACAGCAGCACCTGCAAAGCGGCTAGCAATGCCATAAACACGGTGATTTCCTGCGCCGCCGCCAACCGCCGCAACGATTGCACGGCATCATCCGGAAAATCGAACCGGTGGCGCGCAGCGCGATAATGTGTCACCGGTTTTCTGGCATGATCGACCGGCAGGCGCAGCACTTCGTGTTCCGTTCCTAGGTAGCTTTTCCAGTAAGCCAGCTGGCGGTCTTTTTCGCCCGCTTCCAGCCAACGCAATTGCCATTGCGCGTAGTCCGCGTATTGCACCGGTAGTGCCGGTAGATTGAGCGGCCGTTGCTGCACCTGTGCCTGATAACCAGCGGCCAATTCATCCAGCAGAATTTGCAGCGAGGCAGCGTCGGAAACGATGTGATGCATCACGATCACCAGAATCTGCTCGTGACTGCTCAACCGAATCACCGCGACCCGCAGCAAGGGATCGCGGGTCAAGTCAAACGGCTGCAACAGCAAGCTCGTGACTTCCATCTGAATGCGCCGGTCGTGTTGCGATTGCGGTATCGCTGTCAAATCGATCACCGGTAACGGCAATTGCAGCGACGGCGCAATCATCTGTTCCACGATACCGGTAGCGCCAATGGCATAATTCGTACGCAGCGCTTCATGCCGCCCGATTAACTCACTCAAGCTGACATGGAGCGCATGCAGATTTAGCTCACCCATCAGGCGAACCGCGTGCTGAACATGGAAAGCGGTGCTGTTTGGGTCGAGCTGCCATAAGAACCATAACCGCTGCTGGCCGTAAGACAAGGGTAACGCACCGGTACGCTCACATTTCGTGATCTTGTGCCCAGCACTGGTTTGTCCGCTTTGCACTCCCTGATTTGCGGTCAGTTGGCGGATAACTGCCGCACATTCATGCAATCGCGGGTTTTGAAACAAGTGGCGCGAGGTAAAAGTAATTTGCCAGCGATCACAAATCCGGGCTACCGCCTGAATCGCTTTGAGTGAATTGCCACCGGCGGCAAAAAAATGATCGTCGCGTCCTAATCCGGTGCGATCCAGCAACGTTTCCCAGATCACTGCAACATCACGTTCGGTATCATCCTGTAACGATTGCTCTGCCCGGTTGCCGCCACCGCGCACAAAACGGCCGTATTCATAGATCGCGTAAGCATCCAGCGAACGATCGATCCACCCTTGCCGGCACGCGGCGCGTTGTAACTTTCCACTTGAGGTTTTGGGCAATGCGCCGGGATTTAGCAGTACGGCAACCGACAGAGGTTCATGACAACCGGCGCTGACAGCTTCTGCAAGCACTTTTACCAAGGTTTCCGCACTGATCAGTTTTTGCATATTGCGCGATATTTCGGCGGCGACACCAATGCCTTCACCTTCTTCGCTCTCCACGGAAAACACTGCGACCCGGCCTTTGCGCACTGCGTCGACTTCATTTTCGATGATCAGTTCGATATCCTGCGGATAAATGTTTTGTCCGCGGATGATGATCAAATCCTTGAGTCTTCCCATGAGATAAAGCTGCCGCTCGTGTACGAAGCCCAAATCGCCGGTGCGTAGCCAGTTTGATCCATCATGCTGCACAAATGCTTCCGCGGTTTCTTGCTGGCGCTGCCAGTATCCTCGCGCCAGACTGTCACCACTGGTCCAGATCTCGCCAACATGATCGTCCGGCAATGCAGCACCAGTCTCCGGGTCGACGATTCGGACGGCATGGCTGGATGCCGGGAAACCGCAAGCAACGACCGGAACGCCTTGTTCAGCCCGCTCCGCCTTGCCTTGCGCCAGCAATTCGGGTGAAAATTCCTGCGCTTTCATGCCTTCACCGCGCCCCCCGCCAGCTACAAACAAAGTTGCTTCCGCCAACCCATAGCAGGGATACATTGTTCCCGCATGAAAACCGGCAGGCTCGAAGCGCTCAATAAACGCGCGCATGGTGTCTCGCCGCACCGGCTCAGCACCACAGAAAGCAACTCGCCAGCAGGATAAATCCAATGTTTGCAACTGCGAATTTCTGACTCGATCGGCGCATAACTGAAAGGCAAAATTCGGTGCGCCGCTGACGGTGGCGCGATAGCGTGAAATGACTTCCAGCCAGCGCACCGGGCGCTCGACAAAAAACTTCGGCGTCATCAGAATTACCGGCACACCGCGGTGCAACGGCTGCAACAATCCGCCGATCAATCCCATGTCGTGATACAGCGGCAACCAGCTGACAAAAATATCGTCGGCGGCAATCGACATGCCTTCTTCAAACGCCCGGGCATTAACCATCAGGTTATGATGACTGACCATGACACCTTTTGGAACGGCGGTTGAACCTGAGGTGTACTGTAAAAAAGCGATATCTTCCGCTTGAGGCTCAAACGCCTGCCAATTCCATGAACAATCGCCGTCGACGGTATCGACGGTCACTACCGGAATATCGCCGAGTTGCAGCGCACCGGCGTCATGCAGCAAGGATAGGCCGTCACCGGTGGTCACGATGCACTGTGCCCGGGCATCCGCAGCGATTGCCAGCAATCTAGCCATATGCTGTTCCTTTACCGTTTCCGGCGGAAATACCGGCACTGCGATTGCTCCGGCATATAGGCATGCAAGGAAACCGATCACATAATGCTCGTCGTTTTCCATCAGCAACAGCACACGTCCGCCCGGCAACACATGGCTCTGCAATTCTGCCGCGAAAGCTTTGACACGTTGATCAAGCTGCCTGTAACTAAAGCGCTTTTCTTGCCAGCCGCCATTCACTTCGGATACGGTGATGAGCGCCGTATCCTCGGGTCTTGCTAAAGCTAATTCTTGCAGGTGTGTTACCAGATTCACCGGGAAATCACGATTCGGAATCAATCTTGTGTTCATAACAATTTTTCTGGAGTTGCCCTATTGATAGGAAATGGTCCATATCTTCGAATATGGAGATGTTAGAAGCGCCTTGTTTTATAGTTGCCATGCGGATTAGTGAATCAAAGCCAGCGCCGCAGCGTAATCTTTCGGAGCTTCGATTGGCCAGGCTCGAATGATTCCCCAATCCGGATGTTCATGCGCGATGCGATAATGACTGCCAGATACCGGCAACACGGAAATATCTTGCAGGTTTTCCGCAATTCCCAGTCCCAGAGCCTTCAATACCGCTTCCTTTGCTACCCACAGATCGATGAATCGCTTTTCCGGCCAACATGCCCGGGCGTGCTCAAGCGGAGACAGCACATAATGAATTAGCCCGGTGACATCGCGATCGCACCGTTCGATGTCAATTCCGATCTTGCCCGCTGACGACATGGCAATCAGCGCAAAACTGCCGGCATGAGAAAGATTGAATTGAATTTCAGCATGCTGCGCCAGATATGGCTTACCGGACGCAGTGATTGAGATGTTTAACCGATCAGGCGAGGCTCCGACACGCTCGGCCAGCAAACGCTTCAATGCCGCACGCGCTGATACGAAGCGGATCTGGTCTTGATAGTGATAAAAACCTCGCGCCCGGGATTGTTCCTTTGCGCTAAGAATTGGCCAATCGTGCGCCAATTGTGTTGAGGTAAATGCGAATTCGAGCAACCATGCATCGATATTCTCCGGCACCGCTTCAAGCCGTTGCAACGATGTCACACATCACCCCTTTTTGGCTTTCAAGCAATCGTTTTTTTAGCACATGGATGAACCACTCTTCCGATTGCCGCAGAAAGAAATGTCCGCCGTCGAACCAATCGAGTGTAAACATTCGACCGCCTTCCTGCTGCCATAAGCTTAGGTTGTCCGCGCCGATCGTATCCGATCTGCCGCCGAAACAATGAATCGGAACAGGAAGAGGATCATGCCCCGTGTACTGAAAACTACCGCATACGCGGTAATCGATCCGCAGCAATTGCAATGTCATGGCCAGCAATTCCGGACTGTTGAATACTGCTTCAGGTGTTCCGCCTTGCTTACTCAAGTCTGCGATCAACGTCGCTTCCGTGCAGATTTTGTGATAACGCTGACTATCCTGCCGTGCCGGAGCCGCGCAACCGGATACCATCAGCGCGTCAGGCAAGCGAGCCTTCAGTCGATGCAATTCCCGCGTGATTCCATGAGCCAGCAACGCCCCCATGCTATGACCGAAAAGCGCGTAGCTTTCTGGTAGCGTTAATGCAATTTCCTGACTCAGGATGTCCACCAGCACGCGGTAATTTTCCTGCGGGCTCTCACCCAAACGGCTACCGCGGCCCGGTAATTCCACTGGAATTACTTCTATCCATGAAGGCAACAATCTTTTCCAACGCAGGTACATCGTGGCGCTGGCACCTGCACACGGCAAACAATAGAGCACAAAATGGCGAGACATGCCGATACCCACCTATGACGCATTGTCCATGAATTGCCTCAGACTGAGCGGACGCATGTCGGTCCAAACATCTTCAATATGACTCAAGCAGGTTTTTTTATCGCCCAGAAAACCGGTGTCCCGCCAACCACCTGGAATCGCTTTCCATTCCGGCCACAGTGAATATTGTTCCTCGTGATTGACCAATACCCGGAACACACCATCGTCGCGATCAAAACAACTCGTCATTGCTATTTCCTTATCAATTAGATTCAATCATTACATCAATGAGAATAAGAATGCTTCTTATTTCACTAGACGAACCAATTTAGGAAAAATCCAAGAAATCTATAAAACTTTTAAGTTTGGTGCGGCTTATGACCTACTGGACAAAGCTTCTTTGCAATGACGAATAGCGGTATGGATCAGAATGTTTACTAAAGAAACAGATATATGGAGTTCTTCCGCAATCATGCGCTGCGTGTAACCTTCAATTCGATATAGCTCAAAAACCCTTCGGGTTCTATCAGGAAGCTTATTTAACGCTTTCATTACCAGATTCAAATCCTGGTAGTGCATTAGATAGGCCTCTGGAGTTCGCAGCTTATCAGGCACTAACAAGCCTTCTTCCTCGTTATCAAATAAATCTAGTTCGAATATATAGCGACGGTATTGATCAATCGCCATATTCCGCACAATCCGAAATAAATAGGCAATCGGTTGCTTTACCTCCACTTTATTATCGGAACACTCACGAATCTTGAGATAGGCGTCGTGAACAACATCATCGGCTTGATCCCAGTCGCGCAAAATCTTGAATGCAGCTCGACGCAATTGCGCTTGATGCGCAATAAATAAGGCATCCATTTGCAAAACCCACTCACCTTCTAAATTCATAATAAAGAATCAGTGAATTTGGAATTAACGCGGAAACAATTTGAAGTGATTTAAAGTTACTGCGAGAGTGAATCGAATGAACGGCGTGATCATGATGATTCGCGATATTAGCTTTCGCGCATCAATAAAGATTAACCAATAACGCAACATTAAGGTTAACCAATTAAATTTATTTGATTTATTTTTTACAACCATTGCGCTATCTCCAAATATATTATGTGATAGCTGGCTGACAATTAAGTAGGATTTTGTTGGCTGGCTAGAAAATTATTTTTTGCATTAAACAAAGGTATCAAATTTTCGTCGCATTACAATAATGCTCGCTTAGTGAGATTATCTGAATAATTCTTAAATCTGATTTTGGTAATGATAATTATTATCATCTATCTTGTAAAGTATTGGTATTGAGAATATCTTAATTCCCAAAATAAATAGCCCCGTTGCAAGTAGCGGGGTTATTTATTCCAACTTTTCTTTGCACACAAATTCGCTTGGAATTTACTTACTACTTAGACTTACTATTTTCCCCATTTTTCGGGTTGCCGGTTTCTAAGCCAAAAAATACAAGCTTTAACATTTGGTGGATAGTGTTTTGTGGTTTCAGTGATTGTTATTTTTCCACGGGAATTAGTGACGCGTACATCAGGGTATGAGTAGCCAATAGCAAGCTTATATAAACATTCGGCTACTTTGGCATCCATTATCAGCTTACCCCTATTTATGGACTCAAAAAATTCAGGATGATTCTTCTTCCAGTTGTTGATGGTTTGTTCGGATACGCCAAAGAAATCAGCTAAGTCTTTATCTGTAGCACCAAGCAAACATAATTTATACGCCTGTTTTATATATATTTCTCTATACGATGTAGGACGACCTACATTCCGTTTCGTAAATGCACTGATGGTATCCAATTCGAAGGTTTCGTAAACCTTCACATAATTTTTTTCGGAAACCTTGTCATGGTTTCTCTGAGAAATCTTGGATACCTTGCCAAATAAACCTGACTCTTCGCATTTCTGAACCACTTTTGCTTTCACTATCATTTTTGTAATTAGATTATTCTTTATCGTTGTTAGTCAGCCCCAAATAATAGGCGATTAAATTTGGATCACTCTTGCACTTATCCAGCACTAAATAATGATCTTCCTCAGGTTCACCAGTTTGAAATAACAAGACCCGGACTTTCTCGAAGTCCGAATCAGTTTGCCCACTCAAATTATCGGATATCACTTCTTTTATGGGAACATTGGGGACAATGGGAGCAGATTGCTGTAGGCCTTTATTCATCATGGTTCCGCTATACTTATTTCGTCTCCCATTACGTTTAGGAAGCTGGGGATAAATGGGAACAGCTTTCTCAAGAACTTTATTTATCCAGTCTGAAGCAATCAAAATTCGTCCCCCTCAATGGCTTTACTATCTATAGCGTAAACTCTCACTGTTTTGCCAAGTGCCTTCACTCGTGGTTTTTGTTGCGGTCTGTCACTACCCGGAATCAACCAGCCTTTCTTGATCAGCGCTTTAGTTGCCCACTTTAAATTGAATCCCTTGCAAAGCTCATTGCGAAATGCACCTGATTCAATGAGATATTGAAGTTCTCCTGCTTCGATTCTGGTAAAACCGGAACGACATTGAACCTTAGCGAGATCGTCAGGGTGAGTGTCGCAATTGGGAAAGCGGCTTCCACCGTAGGTTTGCAGGTATGTTGAAATCTGATACAACAGGTTTTGTTCGTCATACCCAACACTACCATCGGATTGCGCCCACCATGCATTAAAGCACCGCTGTGCAGCAAATAATGACGCTCCAGGCTTCCAACCTGTTACGCCGTATTCTGTAGCTAATTCTCCTGCATAAGCCACTAACGCGAAGCGTTCAGCAACGCGCCCAACCTCTGGCGGGTGACCAGATGAAAGATTAAATATTTTAACAATGTCGCTGATGGATGTTTTGATATCGGCTTCTATCGTCGGATAGTTACCAACCAGCTTTTCAAGAAACGCTACCCCAGCTGATCCGTAATATAGTCGTGCCGATCCTTTAATCTTTCCAGAAAATTCCTTACCATCATTACAACCATGAAGATCTTCAATGGTATACCAGCCTGACCCCGTGTCAGCTGGAATGCTCGGCAATCGCACAACCTGACCACCTCTAGCTTTCATACCCGCACTCTCAATATGCTGTGATAGATCAACTTCACCGGACGACAACAGCAGTGTTCTCCAAGTGATTGGTGGCCTTGCGGATGCATCTTTCGTCATACGCACTTTGCCTTGTCCGTTTGCGATCAAATAGGCAGCTTGCCCAGCTTCGGATGGTTCGATCTGCCCAAGATCATCAAGAATAAGAATATTGTGATTTCTCGTTTGGCAAAGCGCTTCCAAACCGTTCGTTGTCGTTCGCCATTTTTTAGCAAATAAATCAGGGTACCCCCAAACACTAGCAGCAGGATCAATTAAGGTAGAGGTTTTGCCTTTCGATGTTTCACCAGTGAACTGAAATCCGCCACCTGTTTCACCTGCAATCTCAGTTAATACACCAGCAAATGAACAAGATATTGCAAAAGTGATTCGACTATTATCAATTGCCAGAGCCGCGACATTCTTCTTCCAGTCTTCCGGCGTTCCATTTGTTGCAAAATCTGCGGATACCGGCCCTTGGTAAACGATAGAATCCTTATGATCTTCACTACCGATTATTTGCGAATTAAGCACATATCTACCGTCACTCCAGCCGATCCGATCAACACACCTGGCTTTTTTATCTGTCCTATATGTCAGAACATAATCACACAAAAGCCTCCTTGCTTTTTGGTTAACGGAGATGATTAATCCACCATTTGCAAGAATCTTTCTAAATTCACTCTGGTCGCTAGCTTGCAGTAATTCAGCGGGACACACCCATACATGCTCATGATTATCGTTATCATGCCAGGACAGAAGCTTTCCCCAATTGTTTTGGGTATGGTTTCGTGTATCTGCCAACACATGCAGTGGGCTACATAACCACAGCTTGTAAGGGCTGCCATCATTCTTTTCAGTACAATGATAAACACCATCTCGATAGCCTTCCCTGGACTTAATTACCTCAAATAGCGGTTTGTTCCCAATTGTCCCCACATTATCTTTATCACTTGGAGATAAATTTTGATATTTGGAGGCCTCGTCATTGATTGATTCTTCAGTTTTGTCCCCATTATCCCCATTAAAAACGATGCTATTTGTATTCTTTTTATCAGCTTCCCTCGCAGGAATATGTAACTTACCATCATCGTCGTAATAAGCTGCTTCTGCTTGTTCCTGCAGACTAGTCATTTCGTCTGCCCTCCAGATATTGCAAAGCTACGTTGATTCGGACACAAACATCCTTCAAGTAATCAACATCTGATTGGCATGGCCGTTCGCTTCCGATAAGATAGCGGTTAGCTGCGATTAAAACGACAAGTAGATCACGCTCAAGGGCATGCAAAAGCTGCCAGGCGCTAAAGCCTTGCTTAATTTGTTTTTCATAACGCGGATTATCGGATGAGGGAAACAAAGCAGCAGGAGCAATACCCAAAGCATTACATATATCCAGACCGGAAGCGCCACAGCCAAAGCAATGAATCAGTGTGACGCCATCAGGCTTTAGCGTAACAGCTAGTGAAGGAGTTTTGTCATTGTGGCATGGGCATAGGGCAACGTATCTACTTTCGCTAATACGTTTAACTTTTTGCAAGTGTGGCAAAATTTTACTTTCAGCAGCTGTGAAACTGGAGGTGCTCCAATTCATCATATACAGCACCCCGCAGTACGGGCGATAATCAAATCAGTAACTATCTTCCGTATTTGGTCTTCAGTCTTGCCAGCGATGCGCGCGGAATTAATTGCCGCCACTTCGTGTGCTGGCCATGCAGATGCGCGCGTACCAATCTTTATTGGTGGAGTAAAAAGCCCTTTTTGAATATCTTCGTAGTGTTGCGATTTGCCTATACCACGCAAAACCAGAACATCTGTCAAACGCAACAGTGTAGGAATTGATGTCGTAATTTTCATATGGACCTCCATAAATGTCGCCGGACATCGGCGAACTGAGGTGCATATAGTGGACGACGGCGAAAGCGGTTTTTGGGCCGTTTTCCTTGTTTTTATCTCGCTTTTTATAAGCAGTTGTTTTTCAGAAACATTGTTTTTTATACAAGAAAACAAAAATATTATATGCGATTGATATATATGCGGTATCAACTAGAAATTTTTTTAGCTTTCCGCAATATTCTTTGAACACGATCCTTAGTTAAACCCAAAGCAATTGCCAGATGGTTCAAAACGGAGCCATCTTCAGGTGGATTCGGACCAAGTCCAATACTCTTAAGAAATTTGATGGCGCTTATCTCGTCATCTTTAGACAAAAACGCCCCTGTTAAGCGTTTGTAAGCCAGAATAAGCTTTGCATCCCTGGGAATGGTTTTCTTCCAGCGCGCTTTTGCGCTCGCACTTCCAGCCCTGCGAGCGCGTTCTACCAGACCCTTTTTATCAAGTGGCATATTAATTGCCCGTTGAAGAGATTACTTTAAAGAAGAGAAATCAGCCTGGCAGTTGATATAGCTCCGCCTTTTACATTACGGATCCAGTCTTGGTAAAACGGCTTCAGGATTACGTAATTACGTATTGAGACGTGATTTCATCAACCTGTTTTGCGGATTGGAATAATGTCCGAGTCAGTTTCGATTGCTGTATCGCAAAATTTTTGCCAATCGTCCATCATGCGCCGCCGTTTTTCCAGCATATCACCACGCCGATAGGCGGCTTCGGCTTTGTCCTTGATCGTATGTGCCAGCGCCATTTCGCATAGATCTCGCGGGTAATTGGTACATTCGCCGGCCCAATCACGGAACGCTGATCGAAAGCCATGCACCGTGCATTCATAACGCATTGTGACTTGCAATAGTTTATCCATAGCGGCATTTGATAGACCTTTGTTAGCTCTGCCTCCAGGAAAAATGAAATCAGATTGACGCATAATTGCTGATTGATTCAAGATTTCAATGCAGCGGTTTGATAATGGAATGCGGTGTTCCTTTTCGGCTTTCATGCGATTGACGGGAATCGTCCAGATCATTTCGTTGAGATTGATTTCATCCCATGTTGCTGCAATTACTTCATTTGTTCGGGCAGCTGTTAACACGAGGAATTCCAACGCCAATGCAGAAATATTGTCATGCTGCCGCAACGCCTGCATGAACGTGTGCATCTGGATGTAAGGCAAGGCGGCATGATGTTCCACCTTTTTGACTTTCGATGGTTTCGGTAACAGATTCTCAAGGTGCCCTTTCCATCGCGCTGGATTGTCACCACTGCGATAACCACGTGTTGTTGCCCAGTCCAGCACGTTTTCAAGACGTGAGCGAATACGGGAGGCTGTTTCGGTTTTAGTCGTCCAAATCGGTTCCAGTATTCGCAACACAAGCGCAGTGTCCACATTTTTGATCGGCATTCCACCAACGACCGGATAGGCGTATTGGGTAAGGGTATTCGTCCATTGTTGCGCGTGTTTGGTATTCTTCCAGCCATGACGGTGTGCTTCGATGTACTTTTCAGCACAAAAAGGAAAAGTGACGATATTCATGCGCTCGGTGCGTTTTGCGGTATGCTCAGCTTTGCGCGCTTCAATTGGATCAGTACCGTTTCGAGCCATCCGGCGGAATGATTCGGCCAGCATACGTGCATCGGCTAAAGTAACGTCCTTACATGAACCCAAACCCATTTCGCGACGTTTGCCGTCGAATGTGAAACGAAATACCCAACTTTTAGTTTGCCACTTGCTCACTTGCAACCATAAACCGCCACCATCTCCGTAGTTACCTGTCTTGCTCAATGCATCAACTTTTTTTACAGAAAGCTTATTGATTGCCATCGCTATTCACCTTTCTACTACACATCTTTCTACCCATTATAAAGTATCAGATTTTAGTATATCTTAGCGGATATCAGTGGACAAATAATTTTTAATAACTTGATAAAAAATCATACAAAAAATACTTTCCTGGAGGTTACCGGAGTTTAGTTAGGCGGACTCTCTCTCCGCCAGAATATTTCTAGCATCACCCATAAAACACCAACAAGCTCTGTGTAAATACTAAGTTTATGCAGATTTTGTTATCTATAGCCAATCATTAAGAACGTAATTCTCATAATTAATTAGTCGGTCCTGAAATATTCCTAAGCACTTGATATTAGTTATAAATACACTGTTCATTAGTGATCATAACGACCTGGAATGTTAAAATAGTGCTGTATTTCTGGTCGAAATGGTGATTAAAAATGCTAAGAAATAGCAGTACGATTCATCAACCGAATCTGTTTGGAACAGATTTACTGATGCAGCTTGATCCCGGTGATCCATTGCTGAAGCTTGCATCAGCGATACCGTGGCAAGGATTTGAGGAATCATTTTCGGTTCATTACACAGCAGCGACAGGAGCACCGAGTAAGCCGATCCGTTTGATGGTTGGGTTATTGATTCTAAAACAGTTAGAGAATTTGAGTGACGAATCGATAGTACTGCAGTGGAAGCGTAATCCTTATTACCAGGCTTTTTGCGGCATGAAAGAGTTCCAGCAGAAGTTGCCTTGTCATAGCACGGAGCTGGTACATTTTCGTAAGCGCATAGGCGCGGAAGGCGTAGAGCGGATTTTCCGGATGAGCGTTGGTTTGCATGGGGAATCGGCGCTGGAAGACGTCATTCATATTGACACGACCGTGCATGAGAAGAACATCACGTACCCAACGGATAGCAAACTGGCGATCAAGATTATCAATCGCCTCAACAAGATTGCCAAATCCCATGGTATTTTACAGCGGCGTACTTTTGTCAAAGAAGTGAAGTCACTGCGCCTGGATATCCGGCACTACCGGCATGTGAAGAAAAGAGCGAAAGCGAAACGAGCGTTGAAGCGACTCAGAACCATTGCAGGTATTCTGATGCGGGAGCTCAGGAGAGAACTGCCGCAATACTGTTTGTTTGAATGCTACCAAAAGGATTTTCTACGGTATGAGGGAGTATTACGGCAGCGACAAAACGATAAAAACAAGATCTACTCATTGCACGAACCGCAAGTGTACTGTGTCGCCAAGGGAAAAGACCACAAACAATATGAATACGGCAGCAAGGCATCGATAGCCAGTACCGCAAAAGGCAATCTGATTGTCGGGGTTGTCAGTCACGAACAGAATCTGCATGACAGCCATACATTACCGGAGATATTGCGACATGTTGAGATTTCGCGAGGGAAAGCTGCCAGGCAGGCCGTATGCGATCGCGGCTACCGCGGCAAACGTGAAGTCAATGGAACCCAGATCATTTTGCCCGGAAAGGCGCTCAAGAAGGATACCCGGTACCAGAAAGACAGGAAGCGAAAACAGTGCAGGAGGCGCGCCGCGATTGAACCCATTATCGGTCACCTGAAGTCGGATTATCGAATGGCAAGGAACTATCTGAAAGGCGCTGTCGGTGATCGCATCAACCTGCTGATGGCTGCTTGCGCCTGGAATCTGAAACAATGGCTGCTGGCCATTTTTTGGCTCTTTTTCCCGTGGCGAGAACGGATTCCTTGATGGAAATTTAAACTACAAGGGTATGCATTTTGATAGGTAGCCGTTTCCTCGGGCGGCTTTTCCAGATCAACAACTGTTGTCTGATACTTTTTCAGGGGCGACTAATTATGAGAAAGTTAAATTACTGAAATTGATCCGACAAGCTGAACAGTCAATAAGTAAAATTGATGAGTCATTTTCTGTGCGATTATTTTTATAAATAAAAATAATACAGAGAATAAGCAAGAAACATAATCATCATCCCCTGAACTCAAAGCCAAGGTATTCCGGCGGCGATTCAAGGAGATGCAACGATACCATGCGGGCAACGCATTATGGAATTCGCCCGACTTAGATTACCAGCCATAAATGTCTATTAATGCATTAAATTGACTGATCAATCATGACCGAAACACAATTTCATGACAGGAAGCACTGGTAATTCCACCACTGCAAAAGTTGGAAAAAAAAGTTTTTCAGCTTACTATATCCACAGGTCTCTCAAAAAGTATCAAACAATATTAAAATTAACAACATAGAAAATTTATCTAAACACCCTATATAACCTCATTATTTAAAGTCATGTAGTTCATGTGCCACTTCAGGGAGAGCAAAAATATTATCCATATTTTTGATTTTTAACTGTAAAAAATGGCTTGAGCGACCCATTCTTCTAACAGTCGCTGGTGTTTGTTATCGCCAAAGCATTTTTCTAGCGAGTTGTGTTTTATTGCAATACTCGGCTGCGGCAATGGGTGCCGGGATTGCGATTATGGAACAGAGCGTCAAGGAATTAGGCCAGGCTTTTTCCGGCGCGCCCACCAACGTCAGCGACGGCAGCATGATATTTTTTAACCCGGCGGCAATGAGCCGGGTACAAAGCAGGCTGATCACTTCAGCGGGCTATCTGTTAATACCGTTTGCGGAATTTCATAATCAATCGTCCACGACTGTGTCGGGCGCACCGCTTCGCGGTGGTGACGGCGGCAATTTTGTGGACCCTTCGATGATTCCGAATTTTTATTATGTGCACCCGCTCACTAACCGCATTACCTTCGGCATGGGCTTCAATGTGCCATTTGCGGCACACAATAGTTACCATTCCGACTGGAAAGGCCGCTATCAAGCCATTGATTCCGAGGTCGCCGCATTCAATTTCAATCCATCTCTATCGCTGAAAGTTACCGAAAAACTATCCCTGGGCGCCGGTTTCAACATCCAATACCTGACTTCCAAATTCACCAACGCCATTGATCTCGGCACAGCCTGCGTAGGAGGACTTGGAGCTTCGGTCTGCGCCCCCCAAGGCCTGTTGCCGCAACAAGCGGATGGACATCTCTCTCTCAAGAGCGATAACGTCGGTTTTGGCTATAATGTAGGCGCATTCTATGCTTTGAATCCCAAAATTCAGCTTGGCGCCAGCTACCGCTCCAGGGTCACGCACCACCTCGACGGTCAGGCGAATTTCAGCGTACCCGGTAACGCCATGATACTGACGCGAAGAAACTCATTCGTCGACACCGATACGCAAACATCGGTAACCCTGCCCGATAGCGTCTTATTCGGTTTTTCCTATCGCATCCACCCGCGCTGGGCGTTTTCGGCGGATGCCTTATGGACGCACTGGAGCCTGATCCGCGAACTGAGAACCGATTTTAAATCCAGCCAAGCCGATGATGTGCAACCGATGAACTGGCGGGATACCTGGCGTTACGCCGGTGGCGTGAATTATTTTACTGACAACGGCAAATGGATATTCCGCACCGGTTTCGCCTACGATGAAACACCCATCCCGAATCCGGAAAACCGCTCAGCACGCCTCCCTGATAGCAATCGTTACTGGCTGACTGCGGGCGTTACCTACGCAATCCGGAAAAATATCAGCATTCACGGCGCTTATGCGCATCTGTTTTTCGAAGACCCCACCATCAACCGGCGCGGCACCACCGGTGAAATGCTGCGGGGCCGATATACCGAACAAGTCAACATCCTCGGCTTACAATTGGATTGGCGATTCTGATCCCAATCTCCGGCCGCTTTGCAAAAGCATTCACATTCCCGCAAAATATTCTCCCTGATTCTGATTAAAGCTTACCCATGCGCATCGGTATTGATTTAGGCGGCACCAAAATCGAAGGCGTGGTGTTGGATGACCACGGCGCCGAATTGCGGCGGATGCGCGTCGACACGCCCCAATCCGAAGGTTATCAAGCCATTCTGCATGCCATCGCCCGTCTGGTGGCATCGCTCGAAACCGAAGCCGGGCGGCGCTGCCCGGTTGGCATCGGCACGCCCGGTGCGATTTCGGCGGTAACCGGCAAGATGAAAAACTCCAATACCGTTTGCCTGAACGATCAACCGCTGCTGGAAGACTTACAGGAATTACTGCAACGGCCGCTGCGTATCGCCAACGACGCCAATTGTTTTGCATTGAGCGAAGCGCTCGATGGCGCGGGAAAAGATTACGGCGTGGTGTTTGGCGTGATTATGGGCACCGGTGTCGGCGGTGGCATCGTAATTAACGGTCAATTACACCCGGGGCGCCAACATATCGGCGGCGAGTGGGGTCACAATATTCTCGAATGGAACGGACCGGAATGCTACTGCGGGCAGAAAGGCTGTGTCGAAACGCTGATTTCCGGTCCCGGCCTAGCCGCCGATTATCACCGTCACGGCGGCAATCGTTCAATCACAGCCAACGATATCGTCAAACTGGCCATGCAAGGCGATGAGCAGGCGGAAGCTGCGATGCAGCGTTTTTTCGAGCGCTTTGGCCGCGCGCTGGCGATGGTGATCAACATCCTCGACCCCGACGCCATCGTCCTCGGCGGTGGATTATCGAATATTGATCGGCTCTACACCGAAGGCCGCGAACGGGTCGCGCATTACGTGTTTAACGATCAACTCACCACCCCGATCTTGAAAAACATCCTCGGCGACAGCTCCGGCGTGCGTGGCGCGGCACAGTTGTGGCGGTGCGATGAGATTTGAATGAATTACAGTTTGGATAAGCCAAAGCGCCATTATTCCAGCAGACCAAGATAATTCACCATTCCTCATTCGGATTGACATCAGATACTTCTCCGACTATTCTGAAGTATGACTTTGGATTAGCCAGAATATGGATAAAAATATCTCACGCACCCTCGGGAAATCGATTCTGGAAGCGAGCTCCCGCTTTAAGGTCATTTTACTTACCGGCCCGCGCCAGGTTGGCAAAACCACGCTATTGCAAGATATCCGGGAACCAGCGCGCACTTATATCACGCTGGATGATCTTTCCCTGCGCATGGCCGCGCAGCAAGACCCGGCAAGCTTCCTGGACAGACTCAGTCTTCCAGTCCTGATTGACGAAGTGCAGTATGCGCCGGACCTGTTTCCTTACATCAAAATGACGGTCGATAAAACCAAACAAAACGGGCTGTTTTGGCTCACCGGATCGCAGCAATTCGACATGATGAAGAATGTCACGGAATCGCTGGCGGGACGCGTTGCGCTGCTGCAACTGCAAGGTATTTCATTAGCGGAAGAACAGGGCCGTAGCGATGACTCGCCATTTCTGCCCGATCTGGCGCAACTCAAATCCCGCCAGAAAACCGCAAAACCGCTCACCGTGCCGGAGGCTTATCACAAGATATGGCGCGGCTCGTACCCGGACATGGTGGCGCATCATAGTGATCAGCACTGGGAACAATTCTACAGCTCCTACGTTTCCACCTACATCCAGCGCGATGTGCGGGAGTATCTGAATATCAACGACACCGCCGCTTTTCACAAATTCATGCAAATCGCCGCCGCGCGCACCGGTCAGCTCATCAATTATGCGGATATGGCGCGGGATACCGGTGTCAGCGAGGTAACGATTAAAACGTGGCTGAATGTGCTGCACGCCTCCGGCATTGTGTATTTACTCCAGCCCTATTTTAACAACCGCACCAAGCGGCTGGTCAAAACGCCCAAGCTGTATTTCATGGATACCGGTCTGTGCGCCTATTTGACCGGCTGGTTGAATGCCGATGTTCTGGAGCGCGGCGCAATGTCCGGCGCGATATTGGAAACCTGGGTTGTCGCGGAAATCATCAAATCCTACCTGCATCATAGCCGCACTCCTCGAATCTATTTTTACCGCGACAAGGAAAAGCGGGAAGTCGATCTGCTCATTGAAGAAAACGGAACACTCTACCCGATCGAAATCAAGAAATCGGCGGCTATTCACGCTATGAAATTCAAAGGATTTAGCATGCTCGAGAACCTCGACACTCCGGTCGGTCATGGTGGAGTAATTTGTTTTGCGAATACTCTGATACCCCTATCCGACCACGTAGATGCGATACCGGTGGGGTATTTGTGATCAATCTGAAAAACGGATATATCACCCAAAATAATTCAAATCGGCGTAACTATATTGCAGGTTTTAGAAGATGATCCATCAATAATGCCAAGACTTGCCTATCTTTTCTGGTCTTCAAACTCACCCTTAATGAGCAATCAAAATTGGTTTAGAAATACTGTTTGCAATTTCGATAATTTTGTCAAACAAGCTTGAGGCTCGAACCGATCCACTGATCGGCATCGTGCCCGCGTCTAGTACCTCGAAATAAAAGCCGCTAACAGTCTTTCCGTTTTGGTCAATTCCTTTTGCAGGAATCATCCTCGCCGTAAAATCCTGAGAATCCAACAGAAATCGCCGAGTAACAAAATATCCTTTATATGGCAACTCTACTCGTACAATGGAAGCATCAGAAAATTGATACTTCATTGCTTCAGTGAGAATCTTGTCTGCCTGTTCCGCAGTCATTGGATACATATATTGGGTCGAAACATCTGCTGAAGCATACTGTGCTGTGCTTCTGGATGTAGCACATCCAACTGTTGAAATTGCAGTAGCGGCAAGGATTATTGCTAAAACAATAGTATGAATCATCTTAACTTTTTCTTCTATGAGTGCTGGTCTATTCGGTGTAACACACTAACAAAGTTATGGCTTCACAATTTTTGAAACAAGCTTTGCTATTTCTTTTCCCACAACCTGTCCTTTCTCTCTACTTTCATTATGTCCTTCCGGTGTATGAAGCCATTCCGATCTCGCAGATTCTAAAAGAGCATCGGCAATTCCTTTCTTGAAAGATGCACCGTGTCCGTGAGGTAGTTCGTCTGGTATCGTTAATTTGATTTTCATTGTCTTCTCCTGAGCTTAACTAAAATTAGCCATATAGCTTAAAAAGTGAACCATTTCCATAAAGCTGCTTATTTTAATGACTTGCTAAACCACCGATACCGTCAGGCGCACCACTATTATTCAACGCAAACACCACCCCCGCCAGCGGCGGTAACGTAATCGCGATCGAGTCGGCAAATCCCATCCACGGCATGGGGACGCTGGCGATACTGCCGAGATTACCGAGGTTGCTGCCGCCGTAATACGCCGAATCGCTGTTAAAAACTTCCTGATATGCGCCGCTGGCGGGTACGCCGATGCGATAACCGATACGCGGCACCGGGGTGAAGTTGAGCACGACCACGGCAAATGAGCCGTCTTTGGCGCGCCGCAGGTAGCTGATGACCGATTGTTCGACATCCTGGCAATCGATCCATTGAAAACCATCGGCGATAAACTCCAGTTGATGCAACGCCGGAATCGTTTTGTAACAGCGGTTCAAATCGCGCACCGCCTTTTGCACACCGGTATGCAGCGGCTGCTGCAATAATCCCCAGTCGAGTTCGCCGTTGACGCGCCATTCCTGCCGCTGCGCGAATTCATTGCCCATGAAATTGAGTTTCTTGCCCGGCCAGGTCATTTGAAACGTCAGCAGCAGCCGCACGTTGGCGAATTTCTGCCAATCGTCGCCGGGCATTTTGTTAAGCAGCGAGCCTTTGCCGTGCACCACTTCGTCGTGCGAAAACGGCAGTACGAAATTTTCGCTGTACGCGTACAGTTGGCTGAACGTCAGTTGATCGTGATGATAGCGGCGGAAGATCGGGTCTTGGTGCAGGTACGATAAAGTGTCGTGCATCCAGCCCATGTTCCATTTCATCGAGAACCCTAGCCCGCCGGTATACGTTGGCCGCGACACGCCCGGCCAAGCGGTGGATTCTTCCGCCAGCGTCAATGCGCCTGGAAATTCCGCGTGCACCATTACATTGAGTTCGCGCAGGAAGTCGATCGCCGCCAGATTCTCCCGCCCGCCGTATTGATTCGGCAACCATTCGCCCTCTTTGCGCGAATAATCGAGGTACAGCATCGACGCCACCGCATCGACGCGCAAGCCGTCGAGATGAAATTCCGACAGCCAGAAATGCGCGCTCGACAACAAAAACGATTTCACTTCGTTACGGCCGAAATTGAAAATATACGTGCCCCAATCGTGATGAAAACCCAGGCGCGGGTCTTCATGTTCGTATAAAGCCGTGCCGTCGAATCGCGCCAATGCGAAACGATCTTGCGGAAAATGCGCCGGCACCCAATCGAGAATCACGCCGATTCCCGCTTGATGGCACGCATCGACGAAAAAGCGGAAATCATCCGGCGTACCGTAGCGGCTGGTCACGGCAAAGTACCCGGTAGTCTGATAGCCCCACGATTCATCGAGCGGATGCTCGGACACCGGCAGTAATTCGATGTGGGTGTAACCCATGTCGAGAACGTAGGGCAGTAAATGCTCGGCCAGTTCGCGGTAAGAATAAAAACGCCCGCCGGGATGGCGCTTCCACGAACCGGCATGCAGTTCAAGTATGTTCAGCGGCGCATGCAGCCAATCCCAGTGATTGCGCTGACTGATCCAGCCAGCATCTTGCCAATTGTAAGCGCTATCGGCGGTTGTCAGCGCCGCGGTGTGCGGACGTAACTCGCAACGCCGTGCGTACGGATCGGTTTTGATCATAATCGCGCCGCTGTCACGGTTGCGGATTTCAAATTTGTACAGCGAATCGGGCGGCAATTCCGGGATGAACAATTCCCAAACGCCACTGGCATGATGCACTTTCATCGGATGCACCCGGCCATCCCAGCGGTTGAAATCGCCAATCACGCTCACCCGCTCGGCATTCGGCGCCCACACCGCGAAGCGCGTGCCGGTAATTCCGGCATTGCTGACCTGGTGCGCGCCGAGCGTGCGATATGCTTGCCACAGCTTGCCTTCGTTGAACAGATACAAATCGTGATCGGAAATTTGCGGCGCGAACGCATACGGATCGTAGGCTTCATAAACAATGGCTGTGTTTCCATTTTGTTCGGCGCGCAATCGATACGGCATGACCGGCATCGACTCACCCGACCATTCGAAAATTCCATCAGGATGAACGCGCTGCATCGGCTCGAAGCCTATCGCCGTCTTGATCCAGACATTGGCATCCGTGGGACGGAATACGCGTACCACCGTTTGCCCATGCTCGCGATGCAATCCCAGATAACTGAAAGGATCGTGAAGCCGCGCATGCAGCAATGCGGTTTGTAAAGAATGGGTTTTGGGTTGAGCTTTCACGACGTCATCAGCCTGTAAAAAATGTGATGAATTATAGCTTGTCTGTTTCCTTACAATGGACAATTAAAGCGGAAGAAATCGCTCAGGAAGCGCTAAATGCGATACCATATTACTGTGAATCCAAATAGGTATTATTGCTATGGATAGTCAGCAAAGATCACCCATCGATGAATTTCAAGCCGAGTACAAAGTCAGCGCTTATAATCATGTAACTCATGACACCTTGGCATTGATATTGGCCGGTGGCCGCGGCAGCCGTTTGCACCAGCTAACCGATTGGCGCGCCAAACCGGCGGTGCCGTTTGGCGGTAAATTCCGCATTATCGATTTCCCATTATCCAATTGCGTCAATTCCGGCGTGCGCCGCATCGGTGTCGTGACGCAATATAAAGCCCAGAGTTTGATCCGTCATATCCAGCACGGCTGGAGCTTCCTCGATGGCCGCTTCAAGGAATTCGTCGAGTTACTGCCCGCGCAACAACGCACCGCCGATGAAACCTGGTATCAGGGTACCGCCGACGCGGTTTTCCAGAACGTCGACATCATGCGGCGTCACAATGCGAAATATGTGCTGATTCTGGGCGGCGATCACATCTATAAAATGGATTACAGCAAGCTGCTGGCCGAGCACGTAGAAAAACGGGCGGACATGACGGTAGCTTGCCTCGAAGTTCCGCTGGAAGAAGCAAAGGCTTTTGGCGTCATGGGTGTTAATGACGCCTGGCAAGTCACGACTTTCGCCGAGAAACCGGCGCATCCCGCCGCTATTCCCGGGCAACCGGACAAGGCACTGGCGAGCATGGGAATTTATGTATTTAACGCCGGATTTCTTTACGAGCAGTTAATCCGTGACCACAACACGCAGGATTCATCGCACGATTTCGGCAAGGATATCATCCCTTATTTGGTACCCCGTTACCGTGTTTTTGCGCACCGCTTTCAAAGCAGTTGCGTCAACATGGCGTCGGGAATTCCTTATTGGCGCGATGTCGGTACCATTGATGCTTATTGGGAAGCCAATATCGACCTGGTCAGTGTGACGCCGCAACTAAATTTGTACGATGCCGATTGGCCGATCTGGACGCACCAGGAACAATTACCACCGGCGAAATTCGTATTCGATGACGAAGACCGCCGCGGTCAGGCACTGGATTCATCGGTATCGGGCGGTTGCATTATCAGCGGCGCAACCGTGCGCCGCTCGCTGTTGTTTTCCAATGTCAAAGTCAACAGTTTCAGCAGCATCGAGGATTCGGTGATTCTTCCCGATGTCGTCGTCGGCAGGCACGCGAAGTTGCGTCGGGTCGTGGTTGAGAAAAAGTGTAAAATCCCGGAAGGTTTGGTTGTAGGTTTTGATCCGGAAGCGGATCGCAAGCAATTCCACGTAACTGATAAAGGCATCACATTAATCACGCCGGAGATGCTGGGACAGGAAATCCATAAGGTTTAAGCATCAATGATGGATACAGGCGTTGAAGGGACATGCGGAATATCTGTCAATTGTCTCCTGCAATACCCGCCTTAACAGTCACGCAACCCATTCCGATAATAATAATAATTTTAAAAGGGCAGCTTCACTTCGTTATGAAACAACTGAATCTCATCCTGTTATGGCATATGCATCAACCCGACTACCGGGATTATGTCACCAATGAATTTGTTTTGCCGTGGGTATATCTGCATGCCATTAAAGATTATACCGACATGGCCTACCATCTGGAGATGCACCCTCAAACCAAAGCCGTGGTTAATTTTGTACCCGTACTGCTGGATCAGCTCGAAGACTTCGAGGAGCAATTCCGCACCGGTGAAATACGCTGTCCGCTGTTACGTCTGCTGGCCATGCCCGATCTCAATCACATCACCCTGCAAGATCGGCTCTACGTGTTTGATAGCTGTTTTCTCAGCAATCACGAGACCATGCTGAATCCCTATCCGGCGTATAAGCGTTTGCACGAACTTTACGATACTTTCAGCAAGCGCGGTGACCGCGAGTTGACATACTTTTCCGGGCAGTATCTTGGGGATTTGCTGGTCTGGTACCACCTTGCGTGGATGGGTGAAAGTGTGCGGCGCAATAACGAATTCATGATGCGTTTGATGGCGCAAAGTCAGGAATTCAGCTATGAAGACCGGTTGCAATTGTTCAAGCTGATCGGCGATTTAATCAGTGGCTTGATCCCACGTTACCGCAAACTCATGGAAACCGGGCAAATCGAATTATCCACCACGCCGCATTATCATCCCCTCGCACCGCTGCTGATCGACTTCTCCTCGGCGCGGGACAGCCAGCCTGAGATCGGACTGCCGGAACATCAGTGTTACCCCGGCGGCCGCAGCCGCGTGACATTTCACATGACGTCGGCAATCACCAGCCACGCCCGGCGTTTCAATGAAAAACCGACTGGTATCTGGCCGGCGGAAGGTGCCATATCGACCGCATTTCTTAAAATTCTGACCGAGCAGCAATGTCAATGGAGCGCCAGCGGCGAAGGCGTATTGGCGAATAGCCTGCGTGCCTCTCATCCGGGTGCACCGTTACCGGATCGCAATCACTATTTGTACCGACCTTACCGGGTCGCGGGAGAAACCGAATCCGTAACTTGTTTTTTCCGCGATGATCAATTATCGGATTTGATCGGTTTTGAGTATGCCAAATGGTTCGGACGCGATGCCGCGGAAAATTTTATTCAATCGCTGGAACGGATTTACCACCACACGCCGGCCGATGAAAATCCGGTGGTCAGCGTCATCCTGGATGGTGAAAATGCCTGGGAATCTTACCCTTACAACGGCTTTTACTTTCTCGAAGATCTGTACAGCTTACTCGACAACCATCCCACCATCCGCACCACCACTTACCGCGATTATCTTGCCGATCCGGACAATCATCGCAACATCAAAACACTGCCGGCATTGGCAGCCGGTAGCTGGGTGTATGGAACGTTTTCCACCTGGATTGGCGACCGCGAAAAAAACAATGCATGGGATATGCTCTGTGCGGCTAAGCATAGTTATGATCTGGTGATACAAAGCGACCGGCTGACCGATGACAAAAAAACGCAAGCCAGCCGGCAATTGGCATCGTGCGAAAGCTCCGATTGGTTTTGGTGGTTCGGAGATTACAATCCGGCGCATTCGGTCGCCAGTTTCGATCAATTATTCAGAAAAAATTTAATGAATCTCTATCACTTGCTAAAATTGCCTTTACCCCCGGCGATACTTGAACCGGTCAGTAAAGGCAATGCGCAAACCGACACCAGCGGAGCAATGCGGCGTTCTTTTCAGGAAAACACTGATTAATTGCTTGCGCAAGCGATTGCAGCAGGTATCGAGTTTTTTGGTTGCATGGGCCCTCGGGAAAGCTCTGAAAGAGGTAACGAGCACAGCAGTATTTCAGAACTTTCTTAACGATTACCGGAGTTACTGAATGTCACAACCCGTTTCACTGCTTTTTGGCGTGCACGCACACCAGCCAGTCGGCAATTTCCCCGAAGTCCTGAGAGACGCGCATCTGCGCTGTTATAAACCGTTTCTGGAAGTACTTTATCGCTACCCAGAATTCCGCTTTTCCGTGCATTTCTCCGGCTGGCTGCTCGATTATCTGCTGCAAAATTTCCCGGATGACATGGCGCTGCTGCATGAAATGGTGACACGCCGGCAAGTCGAGCTGTTTGGCGCGGGCGATACCGAACCGGTGTTGGCTGTGATCCCTCAGCGCGACCGTATTGGACAGATTGAAACATTTTCCGCGAAACTTGCGGAAAAAATGGGGCAACGTCCGCAAGGCGCCTGGTTAACCGAACGTGTGTGGGAATCAACAGTCGTTCCGGCGCTGGCGGATTGCGGCATCCGCTATGTCATCGTCGATGACTATCATTTTCTGTGCGCCGGAAAAGCCGCTGATGAATTAAACGGTTATTTCACCACCGAGGAAGAAGGCCGCAAACTGGATCTGTTTCCGATTTCAGAGACCTTGCGCTACAAAATCCCCTTCGCCCCGGTCGAGGACACCATCGCTTATCTGGAATCGCTGACTACTCTGCCGGCATCGAATACTGCGGCTGCGGCGGTTTATTTCGACGATATCGAGAAATTCGGGATTTGGCCGGAAACTTATCAATGGGTCTACGAGAAAGGCTGGCTTGAACGTTTTATCCAAGGCGTGCTGGCTTCCCCTAAAATTCTTCCGCAGCATTACAGCGAATATCACGCCGCTGAAAAAACCCGTGGCGTGATCTATTTGCCGACGGTTTCATACATCGAGATGAATGAATGGACATTGCCGGCACATGCCGCCAACACCTACGCCGATCTGGTTCAGCAAGCCAAAACCAGTAGCTGGTACGAGTCGAAAAAAGCATTCTTGCGCGGCGGTATCTGGAAAAATTTCTTTTCCCGCTATCCGGAATCCAATTGGATGCATAAGCGCATGCTGTCCCTTTCCGCACGCTTGGCGGCGCTGCCGGAAAAACAACGGACCGGTCAAATGCGCCAGAAACTTTATGAGGCGCAGGCTAACGATGCTTATTGGCACGGTCTATTCGGCGGTCTCTACCTGCCGCATTTGCGGCGTGCGGTGTACAACGCCATGGTGGAGTTGGAAGCGTTGCTCGATCGTTGTGTACCGCGTCCGTCTTGCCATACCGAAGATACCGACTTGGATGGCGTTGACGAAGCGTATTTGCAAAATGGCATCCTGCAAGCGGTATTGAAAATGGATCGCTTCGCCAGCATTTGTGAATTGGATATGTACCCGTTAAAACACAATTTCGGTGATACCTTACGCAGCCAGGTCGAGCATTATCACCAGAAAATCCAACCCGGCGGACCCCGGAATACAAATCATAGCGGCAGCGGTATTGCCTCGGCCCATGACCGGATCAGTTATAAGCATGAGATTAGCGCTGCGGATATTCAAGCCGACGATTATCCCCGCGGCTTGTTTATCGATCGCTTGGACGGCATGTTTATCGTTTATCGCTCTCTAACTTCGGCGCTCGAGAATAATCACTTCCAGTCGGAAAATACCGCGTATCCGATTCATAAGCTGATCATGTTGGACGATAACCGGTTGCAAGTCACTTACCATTTCACTGCCAAGTTTTCACACGCATTCAGCACCGAAATCAACCTGGCGATGCCAAGCTGCGATGGCATGGGCGGCCGGTATATTTATCAGGGTAAAATTCCCGGCGGTTTTGGTCAATTGCTGGAACTGACCGCAATCACCGAACTGACACTCGACGACGATACCTTAGGCGGCAGTGTCACGCTGACGACATCTCATCCGGTCACTTTACGGGCACGCCCGCATTTTTCAGTTTCGCAATCTGAAAGCGGTTTTGAGAAAATCATGCAAGCCGTCACGCTGCTGCTCGAGTGGCCGGTTTCAGGACCGGAATTGATCGTTACTTTGGAAATCAAGTCACGCGCAACCCATTAAAATTCTTCGGCCATATTATTAACACGTTGCAAGACACAAATACGTAAATACGATATGTCAGCACTTACACACTCACCCGCCTGGCTTGCATTAAAAGCGCACCATTCCGTCATGACGGCTCGGCACTTGCGCCAATTGTTCCATGACGATCCAACCCGCTTCGAGAAATTCTCCTTGCAATTTAAAGACATATTGATGGATTGCTCGAAACAGCCAATTACAACTGAAACTGTCGGCTTGTTGCTGGCTTTGGCGCATCAACAGCAATTGCAAAATTGGATCGACCGCATGTTCTCCGGCGATAAAATCAATTCCACCGAACAACGCGCTGCCTTGCACATCGCATTGCGCGGCGACCAACCGGTTTATTGCGATGGCGTGAATGTGCTGCCCGATGTGAAACGTGTGCTCAAACAGATGGAACGTTTTGCCATCGCGATTCAAAGCGGCGCGCGCCGGGGCTATAGCGGCAAGATCTTTACCGATATCGTCAATATCGGCATTGGCGGCTCGGATCTCGGCCCGGTGATGGTCACCGAGGCGCTGAAGCCCTATTGGGTGAACGGCATCAAGCCGCACTTCATTTCCAATATCGACGGCGCGCAATTGACCGACACTCTGCGGCATCTCAACCCGGAAACGACGTTACTCATTATCGCGTCGAAAACTTTTACCACGCAGGAAACATTAACCAATGCCCACTCCGCGCGCCAATGGTTTCTGGCAAACGGCGGCAGTGAACAAGCGATCGCGCAGCATTTTGTCGCAGTCTCGACCAGCCGTGCCGCAGTGACACAATTCGGTATCGACCCGGATAACATGTTCGAATTCTGGGATTGGGTCGGCGGCCGCTACTCGCTATGGTCGGCGATCGGCTTGCCGATCGCGTTGACTACCGGCATGGATCATTTCTATGCATTGCTCGCAGGTGCCCGTGACATGGACCGGCATTTCGCCACCGCGCCTTTGCAACAAAATCTGCCGGTAATGCTGGGGTTGCTGGGCATCTGGCAAATCAATTTTTATGGCACCGCCAGTCATGCGGTATTACCGTACGATCAATCGCTGCACCGTTTTCCTGCGTATTTGCAGCAATTGGAGATGGAAAGCAACGGCAAACGCATCACGCGAGACGGCCAAGCCGTCGATTATGCTACTGGCGCAGTGGTTTGGGGTGAACCCGGCACCAACGGGCAGCATGCCTTTTATCAATTGTTGCACCAAGGCACGCAAACCGTCTCCGCCGATTTTCTGGCGCCGTGCCAGAGTCAGTTTCCGGTAGGCGATCATCACCACATGCTGCTGGCTAATTTTTTTGCGCAAACCGAAGCGCTGATGACCGGAAAAGACGAGGGAGAAGTCCGTGCCGAACTGCAAAAACAAGGGGTGAGCAATCAAGCAATCGAACAACTCTTACCGCACAAGGTGTTTCCCGGCAATCGCCCGACTACGTCGATTCTTTTCAAGAAACTCGACCCTCAAACGCTCGGTGCGTTGATTGCGCTGTACGAACATAAGGTGTTTGTGCAAAGCGTGATCTGGAATATCAACCCGTTCGATCAATGGGGCGTGGAACTGGGTAAACAGTTGGCCGGAAAGATTCTCGGGGAATTGGCGGACGATCATTCTGTAACTTCACATGATGCATCCACCAATGGCCTGATTCAGTATTTCAAAGCACACCGGTAACGCCCCCCATGCCGTCGCTACAATCGCTTCGTGTGCTTTTTATCACTTCGGAAGTCTATCCGTTGTGCAAAACCGGCGGTCTGGGCGATGTCAGCGCCGCGCTGCCTGCTGCTTTACGGGCGCTGCAAACCGATGTCAGGCTGTTGTTGCCGGGTTACCCGCAAGTGCTGGCCGGGGTGAAATACAAATCCAAGATCGCTGATTTTTCATCATTGGCGCATTTTCCTCCCGCATCCTTGCTGTCGGCGCG
Organism: Nitrosomonas limosa; assembly: GCF_054188085.1. Taxonomy (NCBI): domain Bacteria; kingdom Pseudomonadati; phylum Pseudomonadota; class Betaproteobacteria; order Nitrosomonadales; family Nitrosomonadaceae; genus Nitrosomonas; species Nitrosomonas limosa. Next base: position 943,606 of record NZ_CM135180.1, read on the forward strand.
GTTATCGCTGAACAAAGCGGAACACATTCCGGTATTTGTGATTGATTGCCCCGGCCTCTATTGCCGTGATGGCGGACCTTATATGGACGAATACGGCCGCGACTGGCCGGATAACGCATTGCGCTTCGGCTTGTTGTCAAAAATCGGCGCAATATTGAGCAGCGATAGCAGCCCAATTGCCTGGCGCCCGCACATCGCGCATTGCAATGATTGGCAAAGCGGGCTCACCCCCGCTTACCTGCATTTCCACAACGGCAATAAAGCGGCTACTGTCATCACCATCCATAACCTCGCCTTTCAAGGTTGCTTCCCGCCCGGAACTGTCGTGCAATTGGGTTTGCCGCCCGAGAGTTTCGACATTCACGGCGTCGAATATTACGGCAATCTATCGTTTCTCAAAGCCGGGCTTTATTATGCCGACCACCTTACTACCGTCAGCCCGAATTACGCCAAAGAGATACAAACGGAACCGCTGGGGTTCGGTCTGCAAGGCCTGCTCGCCACGCGCAGCAATCAACTGAGCGGTATCGTCAACGGTATCGATACCCGGGAATGGGATCCCGCAACCGATCCACACCTGGCACAACACTACAACCGTCAAAAGCTTTCCGGCAAGGCTGCCAACAAAAGCGCTTTGCAGCAGCGCATGGATTTGACTGTCGATGCCAATATCCCGCTGTTCGGCATGGTCAGCCGCTTGAGTTACCAAAAAGGAACCGATCTATTAATACAGATCGCGCCGCAACTGATAAATATTCCCGCGCAACTGGTGGTGCTCGGCAGCGATCAAGCACAGCTCGAGCACCTTCTGGTAATGCTGGCGCACAGCCACCCGGGCAGCATCGCAGTGCGCATCGGCTATAACGAAACCCTATCGCATTTGATCGAAGCCGGCGCCGATTGCTTTCTGATGCCGTCCCGCTTTGAGCCGTGCGGACTGAATCAAATGTACAGCCAGCATTACGGCACACCGCCGATCGTGCATGCCACCGGCGGCCTGGTCGATACGGTGGTTGATTGCACCCCGGAAACGCTTGCCAACAATAGCGCCAGCGGTTTCCTGTTCGATACCATGTCCGCCGATAGCTTGCTTCACGCCATTCAACGCGCTGCAGCTACTTATCACGATAAAAAAACCTGGCAGCGATTACAAAAAAACGGCATGGCCAAGGATTTTAGCTGGCAAACCAGCGCATCGGCTTATCTGAAAATTTACCGGTCATTGCTGTAAGTTTGATCATGCGGATACAAAAACAGGAGCCTAAGCTCCTGTTTTTGTATAAAACATTACGATTATTAAACTGCTTAAACTGCGGCTGCTTTTCTGCGGCGAGCTAAGAAACCCACCAGCCCCAAACCGGCCAGCAACATGGCATATGTTTCAGGTTCCGGAACCGGGGTGACTTCGAATCCGGCGTAACGCACATTGGATTGCGAATTGTTATAGAAACCGAATTGTCCCGAGGCAAACGTGGTGTCGTTCACGGTCACGTTCCACAGCTCGATAGCACCTTGACTAATCACGATATGAATGTCACCGGGCGTCAGGTTGTATTCCAGATGGAAGGTGTATTCGACATTATCAACCCAGCCTTTGGTGCTGGAATGATTGGTGGCGAGCACGCTCATATCGCCGAAATCGACCTGATTCTCCCAGAATTCTTCCAATGATAAATCCACCAGACCATCGCCGGTCGCTCCTTCAAATTTTTTGAGGGTCATCCCTTCTGCCGCGGTGCGACCCACATAGCCTTGCGACGCTTGTTTCCAGTCGAACAGATAAAAATTGCTGGAATTTTGATAACCGAAAACAAATCCCATGTAATCGTCGTCGCCGGATGTTTTAACCTTCCAGGTGCCGTCGACGGTATAACTGCTCAGGTTTTGATTGTTCAAAAAGAACGACGGATCGGCATTGATTACCTGCTCAACAGCGGTATTACCGGGTTCCAGTACCCAGTTGCCCGGGCCTTGACCGCCCGGGTAATTCAGGGTCAGTTCCGTCCAACCTGATAAATCAACCGGCGCCGCATGAACGGCAAGCGGTGTTAGTGAAAACAATCCGGCGATTGCCAGAGTGCGCATATTTTTTTTCATCATAATGAATTCCTCTACTAAAATTTTTATTTTTACAAGGCATGCCTCCATTAGCATAAACTTATTATTATCAATAAATTACCTTGCTCTCTTACGGTGGAAATTTAACTATAATTAAATTCACCACCCTCGATATTAAACCTTTCAATTAAGAAACTGAATAAGTATTTTGCTTGTTTTCTGAAAAATATGGAAAAAATAGCAACAAATAAAGACACCGATGCCCCGTGACACGCCTTTCAGGAGCGGATGTTAAAACTCTCGTCTTCCCAAACAATTTTTTGGCGGTATCTTAAAATGCTGCGGAATTACCGTTCATACGCCAGCACCGGCGCCAACCAGCGTTCCGCCTCTTCCACAGTCCAGCCTTTACGTTTGGCGTAATCTTCCACTTGATCCTTGCCGATCTTGCCGACCGCAAAGAAGGACGATTCCGGATGCGAGAAGTAGAAGCCGGAAACTGCCGCGGTTGGCACCATGGCAAACGACTCGGTGATAATGATGCCGGTATTTTCAGTGGCGTTCAGCGTCGCGAACAACGGTCCTTTTTCAGTGTGATCAGGACAGGCGGGATAACCCGGCGCAGGACGGATGCCAAGGTATTCTTCATTGATCAATTGTTCATTAGTCAATTTTTCATCCTTGACATACCCCCAGAACTCGCGGCGCACGCGCATGTGCATATGCTCGGCAAATGCCTCCGCCAGCCGGTCGGCCAGGGCTTTCAATACAATCGCGCTGTAATCGTCATTTGCCGCTTCAAACGCTTTGATACGATCGTCGATGCCGAACCCGGCACCGACCGCAAACAAACCGATGGTATCCTTGATGCCAGTTTCTTTCGGTGCAATATAGTCGGCCAAGCAGCGGTTGGGCTTACCCGAGGGCTTTTGATCCTGTTGCCGCAAACAGTGGTAAACCATCGCGATTTTGCTGCGCGAAGCATCGGTATAGATCTCGATATCGTCACCGACCGCATTCGCCGGAAATAAACCGATGACCGCATTGGCGCTCAGCCATTTTTGCTCGACGATTTTTTTCAGCATGGTTTGGGCGTCGCGGAACAAATGGCTGGCTGTTTCACCGACTACTTCATCGGTAAGAATATCGGGATAACGCCCGGCCAGTTCCCACGCCTGGAAGAACGGCGTCCAATCGATGAACGGCACAATTTTTTCCAGCGGATAATTGTTCAGCGTGCGCACCCCGGTTAGCTCCGGTTGATACGGCTGATAATTCGACCAATCGGTCTTGAACGCATTGGCGCGCGCTTCCGCCAGCGTCAATAACTTCGACGGTCCCTTCTTGTTCTTATGCTGGGTGCGGACTTTTTCGTATTCTTCCTTAATTTCACGCATATAGTTGTCGCGCAAATCTTCCGACAGCAAATTGCTGCACACGCCCACTGCGCGGCTGGCATCCGGCACCCATACGGTCGGACCATCGTAATGCGGTGCGATTTTGACGGCGGTATGCACCCGCGACGTCGTCGCGCCACCGATCAACAAAGGAATCGTGAACCCCTCACGCTGCATTTCCTTGGCGACATGCGCCATTTCTTCCAGCGACGGCGTAATCAACCCGGACAGACCGATGATATCGGCGTTTCCACGCCGCGCCGTTTCCAGAATTTGAGCGCTCGGCACCATCACGCCCATGTTGATGACTTCGTAATTGTTACATTGCAACACTACCGCCACGATGTTTTTGCCGATATCGTGCACGTCGCCCTTGACGGTAGCGACGACGATCTTGCCTTTGGGCTTATCATCGCCGAGCAATTTCTTCTCCGCTTCGATGTACGGCAGCAGATACGCCACGGCTTGCTTCATCACGCGGGCGGATTTGACCACTTGCGGCAAGAACATCTTTCCGGCGCCGAATAAATCGCCTACTACGCTCATACCGTCCATCAACGGACCTTCGATAACCTGAATCGGACGGCCGCCTTTGCGCTCGATCTCAGCGCGCGCTTCCTCGGTATCCACTTCGATATAAGTCGAAATACCCTTCACCAGCGCATGCGTCAACCGTTGCTGCAGCGGCTCGTCGCGCCACGCCAAATCTTCGACTTGCTCTTTCTTTTGTCCTTTAAACTGTTCGGCAAATTCGACTAAACGCTCGGTCGCATCGGGACGGCGGTTCAGCAGCACATCCTCGACTCTCTCCAGCAATTCCGGCGGAATATCCGAATACACACCCAATTGCCCGGCGTTCACGATCCCCATCGTCATGCCGGCCTTGATCGCATGGTACAAAAAGGCCGTGTGAATCGCTTCACGAATCGGCTCGTTGCCACGGAAAGAAAACGATACGTTGGATACCCCGCCGCTCACTTTGGCGTATGGCAAGGTTTGCTTGATCATGCGGGTGGCTTCGATAAAATCCACACCATAGTTATTATGTTCTTCGATACCGGTGGCAATCGCGAAAATATTCGGATCAAAAATAATGTCTTCCGGCGGAAACCCAACCTGATCGACCAGAATCCGGTAACTACGCGTGCAAATCTCGACCTTACGCTGCAGGGTATCGGCCTGGCCTTTCTCATCGAACGCCATCACGATCACCGCCGCACCATAGCGGCGCGCCAATTTGGCATGATGAATGAACTCTTCTTCACCTTCCTTCATGCTGATCGAGTTGATGATCGACTTCCCTTGAATGCATTTCAATCCGGCTTCGATCACCGACCATTTGCTCGAATCGAGCATGATCGGCACGCGGCAGATGTCCGGTTCAGCAGCGATCAGATTCAGGAAAGTCACCATGGCTTTTTGCGAATCGAGCATCGCCTCGTCCATGTTGATGTCGATAATCTGCGCACCGTTTTCCACCTGGCTGCGCGCCACACTGAGCGCTTCCGCATAATTATCGTTCAGAATCAAGCGGGCGAATGCGCGCGAACCGGTCACGTTAGTCCGTTCCCCGACGTTGACGAACAACGAATCGTCGCCGATATTCAGCGGCTCCAATCCGGACAAGCGTAATTTCTTCGGTATTTCGGGAATCTTGCGGGGTGGAATGGTGCTCACTGCGCCAGCAATCGCTTTGATATGCGCCGGCGTGGTGCCGCAGCAGCCGCCGACGATATTGACAAAGCCATCTTGGGCAAAACCTTTAATCTGGTTGGCGGTATATTCCGGTGTTTCATCGTAACCGGTTTCGGACAGCGGATTCGGCAACCCGGCGTTGGGATGCACGCTAATATACACATCCGCAACACCCGATAACTCCTCGATATAGGGCCGCATCAACTCAGCGCCCAACGCGCAATTGATACCGACCGACAATGGCCGGGTATGGCTAATCGAATTCCAGAATGCTTCCGGTGTTTGCCCGGACAACGTGCGTCCGGAGGCATCGGTAATCGTTACCGAAATCATGATCGGCAAGCGGATATTATGCTTCTCGAAAAATTGATCGATTGCAAACAACGCCGCTTTGGCGTTCAGCGAATCGAAAATGGTTTCCACCAGCAAAATATCCACGCCGCCATCGACCAATCCGCGGATCGATTCGGTATAGTCGACCACCAATTGATCGAAGGTAATATTGCGAAACCCCGGATCGTTGACATCGGGCGAAATCGACGCGGTTTTGGTCGTCGGGCCGATGACGCCGGCAACAAAGCGCGGCTTATCCGGCGTTTTCGCTTCATAAGCTTGTGCCGCCTCGCGCGCCAGCTTTGCCGAAGCAGCATTCAATTCATACACCAGATCCTGCATGTGATAATCCGCCATCGACGCAGCATTGGAATTGAACGTATTGGTTTCGAGAATATCCGCACCCGCCTCCAGATAACCGTTATGAATCGAACGGATAATGTCTGGCTGCGTCAGGGTCAGCAAATCGTTATTGCCTTTCAGATCATGCGGAAAATCGGCGAAGCGCTGTCCGCGAAAATCCGCCTCGGTTAACTTAAACGTCTGAATCATCGTACCCATCGCGCCATCCAGGATCAGGATGCGCTGGGGAAATAAACTTTCCAATAAGGCTGTGCGGGATTCTCTCGTCATAGATCGGATAATAATTTCAAAAAAAAGATTTTGGCATTATACCTGAGCTGGTTGTTTCCATTCGCCGGGTAAACGGCGGGAATGGCGGTTTTTTCGTAACTGCAGGAGAAAAGCATTGAAAGGATTCACACCAAACGCTATAAAACAACTTCAGATCGGCAAAAATGGCAAAAAACAGGACAAATGTACTAGTTAATAAGGACAGGCCAGTAATAGAAATAAGATTCCACTTCGAATAAAATCCCAGACGGAACAATCGCATTCCAAATTAATATTTTCTCTTGGGTTCAGATTCACAGTTGGAGACAGTAATGAAAAAAATCTATAAATATATTGCAGGTGCGTTGCTTGCAGCCCCTATGCTTGCATCCGCTGCTACAAGTTACAATCTGTCGAATGATTTCAGTTACAGCAATAATCCCAATGGTGCATGGTCGTTTTTGTATGGCGCCGCTTTGCTGACACCGCAGGTTCCATTGAATAACGGTAATCCGCTTTATCCGGCGGTGCTCCCCGGTTATTGGAGCACCGGCCCGGATTTAAACACAAACACGCCTGATGTCATTAAAACTGCGGTTAATGGCAGTAGCGCCGGAGAAACCGACGCGGATTTCCTGGCTGGCGACGTGATTGTCCACAGCCCTAATGCCGGTGATCCATTATTCATCGTATGGACCGCACCGGAAGCAGGAACCATTGATTTCACAAGCGATATTTGGTATGCGCATTCCGTTGTTAATCGTTCAAATGATGTTTTTGCTTCATTAGGCGGGTCTTCTCTCGGATCAGCCACCATTTCAAACGCATCGTATGGCGATAGATCTAATACTTGGCATTTAAGCGGTAATGATTTATCCGTGATCGCCGGAGATACGCTGGTATTCGCATTTACCAAAAGCGCTGGACAGTCATTCGGCTCATTGGATGGAATCAATGTGGATGTCACATTTGTCAGCGCGGTACCGGAACCGGAAACATACGCAACGATGCTAATGGGAATTGGGTTGTTGGGATTCTTTGCACGTAATAAAAAACAAGCTGCCTAATTAATTCAACCCAAAAACTGCCCGATTTCCAGGGCAATTCTATTACCAAACATATGGAAATAAAAGTAGCTCCGAAAGATAATCGGAGCTACTAGCTATCAAGAAATTCTATTCAGCTGTTCGTGCGCAGAACAAGAACGGGCCTGGTGGACAGTAGTACCCTTTCGATTCGAGATACTATTTGATTATGGCATTAGGCACCATCCGTTTAGCCATGTCCAGTGCTTTACTCCATACTACAGAAGATTGAGAACTAGATCGAGGCTTTCTTTTGCTCAATCTATCTGCACCTGTTTGATTTTCAAAGATTACTTTTCTTATGACCGACGAATCACCACTGGTGTTTGCAATTAAAAATTCTGAAGATATACTAGCACCACTTAAGAAAGCTTCACTTAATCAACGTATCGAATCCAAAACTGAACTACTGAATTCGCGGATCATATTGTTCTTAGCTGCTTATCTGGCAGTGATTTTAGTAGAAGGGCTTAAGTACTTCGGTTTCTCTATTGCTGATCTTGCCTTATCCATTTATGGTGGTTCTCTCGCTTTATTTCCCTTAATCATGGCTGCGTTATTCAGTAACAGAGAAAGGCTGCATCGCCTTTCAAATTATGCGAGCCTAGCGGTTATTGCGGGATTTTTGTACGGTTGGGGAATTGCAATTCTAGGTAAGATTATTGGTAATTCGAATTTGATATTTTTATCGCCAACGGTGGGAATCTCAGTTTCAACTATAATTCTTTGTTCAGGCTGGTATCTCACTCGTTATGAGCCAAAATATAATGTATCAATTTCACTGCCTCTCACTAAATATCTGATAATACTATCGTATCTGACTGTGACATGACAACTGCAACAGCAAACAAGTGATCCATTAGGCCGAAAGCTGAAAATTTGAGTACATGATTTTTAGGTCATATATATCGATTGATATTTAACGTATTGCGTTATATTATTTCCACATGATTAGAACATTCGCCACCAAAGAAACCGCTGCGGTGTTTGCTAATGAAAGAGTACGGCGCTTACCACCCAATATTCTTCAGGTTGCTCGTAGAAAATTGGTGCAGCTGCACAATATTGCCTCCATTGAGGAACTTCGCGTGCCACCTGGTAATAGAGTGGAAAAATTATCGGGTGATCGTGATGGGCTTTGGAGCATTCGGGTTAATGATCAGTGGCGGATTTGCTTCAGATTTGAAGCCGGCAACGCGTACGATGTTGAGATAGTTGATTATCATTGAAGAGGTTTTCGATAATGACGATTCGAGTTGAAGATATACACGACCTGGATTTCAGCGATGTTGCTACTGGCGATAAATTGTCGCCGATTCATCCGGGGGAAATTCTGCGCGAAGAGTTTCTTATTCCGTTGAAGCTTACGCCGCATGCACTGTCACTCGCCTTGCAGGTCCCCGCACCGCGCATCAACGATATCGTACGAGAGCGCCGTGCGATCACGGTTGACACTGCGCTTCGGTTAGCGCGGTTTTTCGGTACCCGCGCGGAGTTCTGGATGGGATTGCAAACCGATTACGATATGGCAATTACGCGGGCCAGCTTAGGCGATGCACTAAACCGGATTCAACGCTTTGAGCCGGTTCAGTCATGAGCCGCTTTTCGCGATTTAGCTAAACACTTCGCCTAAAAAATTCTCAATCGAGCGGTACGCGCGGTTTGCTGCGATTTCCTTGTAGACAGTGCCGAAGCTTGGGTTGTTGGCTTTCGGGTTGGTGAAGGCGTGCATGGTGCCGCCGTAGACGTGGACTTGCCAATCAACGTTGCCGCGGGTCATTTCGGTTTCGAACGCAAGCACTTGTTCGGGCGGCACCATCGGGTCGTCGTGACCGTGCAGGCACAGCACCTTAGCCGTGACGACTTCATTGGGCACATCGCCCGGCGCAAAAATACCGTGGATGCTGACCACGCCTTTGACATCCGCGCCGGAGCGCGCTAATTCGAGGACGCATAGGCCGCCGAAGCAATAACCCATCGCCGCGACTTTGGTCGCATCGACTTGCGGCAGTTGCCGCACGGCTTGTACGGCAGCGTTGATGCGGCGGCGCAGCAATGCCCGGTCTTGCGCGAATGGCGCCATCAAGGCACCGTTGCGATCGGCATCGCCATCGGCGCCGAAAATGCCTTTGCCGTACATATCCAGCGCAAAACCGACATAGCCCATATCCGCAACGCGCTCCGCGCCTTTGCACGCAAGTTCGCGCCGCCCGCTCCAGTCGTGCGACACCAGCACCGCAGGCTTCGGTGTACCGGTGTCGTGATACGCCAGATAACCTTCCAGAATCGTGCTGCCGTCGTGATAATCGATCGTTTGTGTAATCATGTTGTCACCTTTCGTTGTTAGCCGTGATAATCTCACTTTGTAGCTATTATTTTGATTTCATGAAACCAAAGGAGTCATACCCATGAACCATTCACGCAAATCAGTTACCAGCGTAGTTGCGGCGCTATCGCTATGGGCATTGTCCAGCCACGTTTCCGCGCAGGATTTCCCGGCGCAAAAAGTGTTACCGTTGGAATTATCAACCCAGGCGGCGATGGCGGCAATCAAAAAATGTCAGGACGACGGTTTTAAAGTCAGCGTGGCGATCGTCGATCAGTCCGGGTTGCTCAAGGTGCAACTGAAAGCCGACGGCGCCGGGCCGCACACGTTGGATAGCAGCCGCCGCAAAGCTTACACTGCCAACAGCCTGCGCGATTCGACGCATAAATACGCGGTATTGGTCACGCAAAAGCCGGAGTTGCAAAGCCTGACGCGTCTGAACGACAACATCTTGCTGCTGGGCGGCGGATTTCCGATCAAAGTCGGCGGTGAAGTGGTCGGCGGCATTGGCGTCGGCGGCGCACCGGGCATCGAGTTTGACGAAGTTTGCGCGAGCGCGGCGCTGAAGGTTTTGAAAGCGGACGATACTTTCGAACGCAAGTAATCAGCGCGGCTGCGCCAGTGCGGCGTAAGCGATAAACAAATCTTCCAGAAACAGGCGCGGATTCAATGGATGATGCGCCAGTTTCTGCTTATTGTTCAGTTCCCGGAAAAATGCGCCACAGGCGAGCGGATCGAGTTGACTGCTCAGCGCCTGGATCGCCGGTAATTGCGTCAGAAAATAACGGACTTTGCCGGTGACGCGGTAACTGACCAAGTCATAACACCATTTCTGCAGCCAAGTGACGACGACCGGCAAGCTGTTTTGCTGCAACACTTCGGCCAGTAGCAACGGATCGAGCCGTTTGGGATCGGCGACCTGGCGGATGAATTGTTCAAACGATTGCGCGTCGTCGCCTTTCGCGAGCTGCAGCGCTAACAGCGGCGAATAACCGGCGGCGGCGAGATATTGCTCCGCATCGTTAATCCCTTGCTGCCGTAACCACGCGAGCGACGCCGTTATATCCGGCGCCGGCATCGTTAATTGCTGGCACCGGCTGCGGATGGTCGGCAGCAAATGTTGCGCCTGATGCGTGACCAATAGGAACAACACGTTCGGCGGCGGTTCTTCGAGTTTTTTCAGCAACGCGTTGGCGGCGGCGGTATTCATCGCTTCTGCCGGATAGATCAAAATGATCTTATAGCCGCTTTGATGGCCGGTCAGATACACAAAATCGTTCAGCTTGCGGATTTGCTCGATGCTGATTTGCTGGCTGGCGCTTTTCTTGGTTGTCTTATCGGCGGATGAATCATCGCTCTCGCTTTTAGCGGCACTGCCTTCCGTAACGGCGGTCAACGCTTCCGGCAACACCGCGTGGAAATTCGGGTGACCGTTTTGCTCGAACCAACCGCAGCTAACACACTGGCCGCACGCTTGCCGGTTGCTTGTCGGTGCGGTGCACAGCAACGACTGAGCCAATAGGCGGGCAAAATCGTACTTACCGGTGCCTTTTTTGCCTTTGAGCAGCAACGCATGCCCCCAAAGCGAGCGGCTTTGCAGCAACTTCTGCCAGATTGCTTGTTGCCAGGGATAAATGTCAGACATGTTGCAACAACCGTTGAATGGCTTGCTCGACTGCCGCTTTCACGTCTGCCAGATCACGGCTGCTGTCGATGATTTGAATACGCTGGGGAAATTGCCGCGCGCGATCAAGGTAAGCATTTCGCACGCGCTGAAAAAAACCCGCTTGCTCCTGCTCGAAACGATCGGCATCCTTGATGCGATTAACACGCTGTTGCCCAACTTCGACCGACACATCGAAGTACAACGTCAAATCCGGCTGCAAAGCATCCTGCACCCATTGCTCGAGAATACCGAGCTTGGCCTGATCCAGTCCCCGTCCGCCGCCTTGATAGGCAAAACTGGCGTCGGTGAAACGGTCGGAAATCACCCATTGCCCCTGCACCAGCGCCGGTAGAATGACTTTGTCCAGATGCTCACGCCGCGCAGCAAACATCAACAGCGCTTCGGTCTCGGCGTGCATCGCCATCGATTTGTCCAGCAACAATTCCCGCAAGCGTTCACCCAGTGGCGTGCCGCCCGGTTCGCGCGTCACCACCGGTTGCAATCCAGCATTCTGCAACAGCTCGACGATCCACGCCAATTGCGTCGATTTCCCTGCGCCGTCGATGCCTTCCAGCGTAATGAATTGGCCTTGCTTCATGCGATTCCGATTTTCAAGTGTTGTTAAGGTAAGCTACCATGCATGGACATTTAGTTATCAGTCAATTCTAACATGCACATTGATGCTACCGGTTTGCTCGATACTGCTCAATTCATCGCCTCGCCGAATTGCGACGAGCGCCCGCCGGGTATCGACATCAATTTATTGGTCATCCACAACATCAGCTTGCCGCCCGATGAGTTCGGCGGCGACGGCGTGATCGAACTGTTCACCAATCGGATCGACCCGCAGGCGCATCCTTATTATCAATCGCTACAGGGCTTGAAAGTCTCGGCGCATATTTTCATCCGCCGCGATGGCAGCTTGATTCAGTTCGTGCCATGCAACCAGCGCGCCTGGCACGCCGGTGTTTCGAACTGGCAGGGCCGCGAGCGCTGCAATGATTTCTCGGTCGGCGTCGAACTCGAAGGCAGCGACACCACGTCGTTTACCGATGCGCAATATGACGTATTGATCGCTTTGACCGAATGCTTATGCCACCGGTATCCGATTCAGCACATCGCCGGCCATTCCGACATCGCCCCCGGCCGCAAAACCGATCCGGGGCCTTACTTTGATTGGCAGCGCTATACTGCCGGAATAAGTCATGGCGATTTAGAAACAGCACTTGAATTGGCGCGCAAAATTAAGGAATAACCCATGGATAAAATCAAATTGCGGCGCTGGGATAGTGCCGAGCACCTCAAAACCGAGGAAGACATCGCACTTTACCTTGAAGCCTGCCTGGAAGAGGCTGGCGATGATGCCGCTTTTATCGCCAAAGCGCTGGGAAACATAGCCCGTGCGCGCGGCATGACACAGCTTGCGCACGATACCGGGCTTGGCAGAGAAAGTCTTTATAAAGCTTTGTCCGGAGACGGCAACCCCAGCTTCTCCACGATCCTGAAAGTCATTAAGGCGCTCGGATTGAAGCTGCATGTTGAAACACCCAGGCACTGAGTTTGTTTGTAAATTGAATTCGCGATACTCTTCATGCCAGAATTCGGAAAACTCCTCAAAAAACTCGAAGACCTAACCACCAGCGCCAACGCATCCTGTAAAGAATTCACCAATCTATTAATTGCTCTGGGATTCCAAATTGAAAACTGCGGCAGCGCTGGCCATAAAATCGCACGGCATCCGGCCGTATCATTAATTGAGTATCCTAACTATAATTGTGGTCATAATAAGGGTGAAGCCGTTAAACGCCCGTATATCAAAAAGCTATACAAATTTGTCAAACAACACGAAAACGCAATCAAGGAGCACATGAAATGAAATTTGATCCTGAAGCCTATTCGATTACGATACGTAAAGAAGAAATCGACGATGAAATTCTATACGTGGGCAGGGTAGCTGAATTTCCCAATATCAGCGTGTATGAAGAAGACTTTGCAACTGCCCGGAACTTGGTGATCGATGCAATTCAAACCCTGAAAAAGATCGCCGACGAAAATCATCAAGAATTTCCACCTCCCTACCTTGCAACGTCAACCGAATTTCTGGATCGAGCATCCGCATTTCAATGAAAAGAAACTATTGATTTGCAGGCAATGAATTCTTTCATCGTAATAATTATCGAAGCTCCATAGCGGAACTATCCATATTCCTCAAAATTAAGATTATCTGAACCGCTCCCCCACTTGGCTCGTTACGATTGCTTAACTCCGACAGACTCCTGAAGAGGTTAAACGCTATGTATCTCAAGACTAAATCAGGCAAAAAAGTGTATTTGCCGACACCGGAAGAAGATGCTGCCATCACCGCAGCCGCATTGTCCGATCCGGATGCTTTGCCACTGACCGATGCCGAGTTTGTGAAATTGAAGCGCGTAGGACGTCCGCGCGCCGCTGTAACCAAAGAACGAATCACCATCCGCTTATCACGCGAAGTAGTCGATGCATTCCGCGCTACCGGCAGCGGCTGGCAAACACGCATGGATGAAGCGCTCATGGAGTGGCTACGGGAGCATCGTTCATAACCGGTAGGCGAATGAGAAACGTTTTCGAGGAAGCAAAAAATTGCAGTTTATGTGCGCATCTAAGCCTATTTTTGACACCGCAATCAATTGTCTATTGCGGAAAAATCGCACGTGCGGTTTGATGAGGAAGGTCTAATGAGGTTAGTTATGGAATGGCAAGGCACCGTCAATCGGAAAGGACCTGGATGGACAGCAATTCCTGTTGTTGACTGGTAATCAGTTCTTTTCTCTATCTCTGCGTTGAAGTTCCTGTTGTCACTCCAACCTATCACGCTTATTTGATTGATGAATTTTTCGTGGAAAGTGGCATACTACTAATTTTTATGATTATGTTTTATGACTAAATTTAATGAATTTGATGATCAGAAAAAAGAAATATTGAAGGAAATAATGATTCTTGAGCTTGAGAATAAAGTTAAAGATGACCGTGAATATATTGGCCACATTATGCGATTTCTTATTATTAGTAATGGATCTGGGATTATCCTTCTTGCAACATTTATGGGAGCAATCGCTGCGAGTGGTCACCCTATTTCGCAACTTGTTTCACCATTATGGAAATTTTTATTCGGCGCGATAATCGGTTCTCTGATCTATGGAATACTTGCAATTGTTGCGAATCAAGCACTTAATTTCCATTCTGAGCAGGCCATCCGATTTATAAAAAATGAGATTGATCTTGAAGAAAAACAAAACTGGGGCTTAACTAAACGCGGGATTATTAGTTGTTGGGTTCTTATGTCTATTTCATTTATTCTGTTTTTATGGGGTGTATATAATTGCATATCTATATTAAGTTCGCTTTAATTCTCTCACTCTAAAAACAATGGGGTTAGACTCCTTTGATACCTCTTTCTTGAGCCCTTTTAGATCTTTTATCGCCTCCCCGTGGTTTTGGTTGAGTCTGTCTTTGTGTCAAATCTGCAATTTGTTGAAGAAATCGCTCATTTCCTAATGCCCAGGCTTTATTGGTTGCAGCCCTGATTTCATCCATCGTTCGTTCCGGAATTTGATGCTCGAATAAAGCGCGATAAGCCGATTGACGGCTAGAAGCATCGTGTCCAAGCGCAGTGTAAATTGTGTGCGCCTTGATCAGGGAATTACTCACGCCCAATGCATTAAAATGATAACTGGACCAAGGATAATCTGCCGGATGTTTAACCATGTCGGCACGCACCGGATTCAACTCAATATAACGACTACAGCTTAATAAATATTGCTCACTATCCAGCACCGTTGCTTTATAACGCCCCTCCCACAGGGTGCCCGTTCTGTTGTACTGAAAATTAAAATACTGAACATAATACCTCCCCAGCATTTGCATCACTTTACCAATACCACCCTTCAAATGTGGAGTCATCAACAAATGCACATGGTTGGTCATGAGCACATAAGCATGCAAGTCACACTGATATTTCTTGCAAGCATCGCCCAATTTATTCAAATAAAACACATAATCTTCTTCACCCGCAAAAATAACACTGCGATTATTACCGCGCTGAATGACATGCTGCGTATAACCGGGAACATCAAATCTGGGCAGTCGTGCCATAACTTATCTTTTTAATTTACTTGAGCGACAAAAGTATAGCGCAAATTATAATAACAATCGAGTCTGACCCCATTGATTCCCCATTGATTGTTGATTGATTTCATAACCGTTATGTCAAGACGTGACCCCTGGCTTGTGACCCCTGGCTTGCTCGCAGTGCTAGTGCGCAGTGATGCTTTTTCTAGCTATCCTTATTGCGATTGATTGGCACAGTGGTTAGATGTTTTTCTAAGCCTAAACTAATCGGCCTACGTCCATGTTGAATATTGTCGAGCATATCAAGTGCGAAATTATGGCGCTTCTCCAGTTCTGCTGCTTCCTTTTGAAATGTAAAACGAATATCTTGAACCGATTCAGATGTGTTAGCTGCTAATTGATTCGATGTAGTCATCTGTCCTTTAAGAGTTTCTAAAGCTGTACTTAGTGATGTGGACATTTCTGAAACCTGCCACCCAAGTGCATCTATCGAATCTGAAATTCTCTGACTCATCCCATCCAGTGCTTGGGCTAAATTTGTAAACCCAGCAATAAGAATCTGATTGGTCTTCCTTTGTTCGTATATCGAAGCAAATTGAAAATTTCGTTGTGCTTGCCGCACTATTGCCTTCATCCGATCAGTCGTCGTATTTCCAGCAATCATTCCTTTTACCGAATCAGCATTTATTAGAAAACGTGGTGGTTTATCTTCATAAAGCTTAGTTAATTCCTGATATCTCTTAACGTCCTTGTTTATAGAAACAACACCGCCATCGAAATGACCCAGATAAGTTGCTGCTCGTTCAATAGAAGGCGGATTCAACATTGAAGTGCAACTTTTGTAAGGAAGTTTATAGGCAAGCTGCGGTAGTATCGGAGCTGCTTAAACACCAAGTAAAAGGAGCACAGATGAAGCACTACAAGCAGCTCACCCGAGAGCAACGATACCAGATTTCCGGTTTGAAGAAAGCGGGATTGAACCAAAAGCAAATTGCGGATGAAGTGGGCGTAGACAAGTCGACGATATCCCGGGAATTCGGGCGGAACAAAGACCGGCGTGGCTGGCGTCCAAAGCAGGCGCAGGAATTGCGGGATGAGCGTCGAAAGAAATGCGTCAATGCCCAGCGTTTCTCATTGCCAGAATGGGCGGAGATTGAACGGTTGATCCGGCTGGACATGAGCCCGGAACAAGCATCTTGCCGGCTTACACTGGAATGCGGGTTGAGAATCAGCCATGAGACGATTTACGTGCACATTTATGAAGACAAACGCCGTGGTGGCGACCTGTGGCAACATTTGCGCTGCCAGAAACCACGCAGAAAACGTTACGCGAGCGGTCAAGAGCGCCGGGGCACGATCAAGAACCGGATCGGCAGTGACGAACGCCCGGGGATTGTCGATCAGAAGAGCCGCATAGGCGACTGGGAAGGCGACACCGTGATCGGCAAGAACCATCGAGGCGCCTTGGTCACATTGGCTGAGCGGAAATCGCGCTACATACTGGCAGCCCAAGTACCCGGCAAACAGGCATCGGGTGTGACGGCGGCGATAACGCGGCTGCTGCACCCCCATAAAGACAAGTGCTACACCATGACGTTCGACAACGGGAAAGAGTTTGCAGAGCATGAAACCATCGCGGCGGAACTGGATGCGGATGTCTATTTCGCCCGTCCCTACCGTTCATGGGAGCGTGGTTTGAACGAGAACAGCAACGGGTTGCTGCGCCAGTATTTCCCCAAGGCAATGGAGCTGATTGAGGTTACCCAGGAACAAGTGCAATGGGCAGTGGATAGACTCAACCACCGGCCACGCAAAGTGCTTGGATTCAGAACCCCGTTTGAGATATTCTTCGGGAAGACGGTGCGTTACACTAAATTGTAGTAATTCAGACTTGATCTGACAGCAGGGTCTTGCCAAGAGGTGGGATTACCCGGTTTGATAGAGGTGCGAAACTTTATCAACCAAACGCGAAAGCGAAAAGGAGTAATCCCATGAGTAGTGTTCAACAGAAAGTCATCAAACACAAGATTGGTCTGCTTAATTTGGCAGCCGAACTTGGCAATGTATCCCGCGCCTGCAAGGTGATGGGTTTTTCACGCGATACTTTCTATCGCTATCAGGCAGCGGTAGAAGCAGGGGGCGTTGAAGCGCTGATCGATGCGAATCGACGCAAGCCCAACATCAAGAACCGTGTAGAAGAAGCGACGGAGGTGGCGGTCACTGCTTTCGCCCTGGAGCAACCGGCTTTTGGTCAAGTCCGAGTTTCCAATGAACTGCGCAAACGCGGAATCTTTGTTTCTCCGTCTGGTGTTCGTTCGGTGTGGCTGCGCCAGAATCTGGAGTCGTTCAAAAAGCGTTTGTCGGCTTTGGAAAAGCATGTCGCCGAGACCGGAACGGTGCTGACTGAGGCGCAGGTGCAGGCGCTAGAGAAAAAACAGGACGATGATGTGGCCCATGGTGAGATCGAGACCGCTCATCCTGGCTATCTCGGTAGCCAGGACACGTTTTATGTCGGCACCCTCAAGGGTGTGGGGCGGATATACCAGCAAACCTTCGTCGACACCTATTCCAAATGGGCGGCCGCCAAGTTGTATACCACCAAGACACCAATCACAGCGGCTGATTTGCTCAATGACCGGGTACTGCCGTTCTTCGCTGAGCAAGGTATGGGCGTCATCCGCATCCTGACCGACCGTGGCACCGAATATTGCGGCAGACCGGAGAGTCACGATTACCAGCTCTATCTGGCACTGAGCGAGATTGAGCATACCAAAACGAAAGCCAATCATCCTCAGACCAACGGTATTTGCGAGCGTTTCCACAAAACCATCTTGCAGGAATTCTACCAAGTGGCATTCCGGCGTAAGATCTACCACTCGATCGAGCAGTTACAACACGATCTGGATGAATGGATGGCGTATTACAACAATTCGCGTACTCACCAAGGAAAGATGTGCTGCGGACGCACGCCAATGCAAACTTTAATTGACGCAAAGGAGGTATGGAACGATAAAATCACCGCATTGAATAACTGAATTTGATCTAACAGGCACATCGTCAAATCGGGGGGGCTGTCAGATCAGGTCGCGATTACTACAACTAAATTACCATTAGGTGTTGCACTTCGAAATTGAATCCGTCTGAGCTAAAACTCGCGCTTCTTCTTCTCTTTGATATTGCTTTTGTTTTTCATCAGCAATCTTCGCTTTCTTCATTTGATCCAGTATGAACCATATGAAACCAATGATTGGTATTACTAATAAGAGGTATTCCCAATAATCTCTAACAACAAGGTAAACAAAAAAAAGAAAAATAGCTAATCCGATGAGTCCTTCCATTTCTCCCCCTTATATGGACACCTCCCGGTTTGGCAAGCAATATTTCGTGTTTTGGTAAAAAGGAAATCGGCTGCAGTCTTATATCCGGCCTTATTGCAGATTGGATTTCTGTCTGCGGGCCCTAATGGAATTCGCCAAGAACGCCCTCATCTCCTCGTCGTGCTCGAAGCACTGGTAAAAATTCAGGTTTACGTTCTTGCGGTCCGACCTGTTTCGCCATCACACGGATTTATCTACCTGCACAACCTATCAGCATTCCACTCCTTTTCAGTGGTTGTTCTTTGTTATGTGAGCACTTGGCTCACATAACCCTTTTGGTACTCTCGATCATGCGCTAAAATCGCCCACGCCGTTCGCGCCATCTTGTTGGCCATCGCAACAATGGCCACATTCGTCGGGCGCCTCTGGAGCAGTGCTTCACTCCACGCGCCTTTATCTTTGGCGTTGAACATGACGGCCCTGGTGCCATGGATCAGCAAGGTGCGTAAATACGTGTCGCCCCGTTTGCTGATACCTAACAGCTTGATCTTGCCGCCCGTGCCGCTCTGCCTTGGAACAAGCCCCACAAAGGCAGCAAATTCCCGCCCAGATTTAAAGCTATCTGCTTCACCCATCGTGGCGACAAGGGCAGTTGCCGTCAGCATTCCCACACTGGGGATCTCAGCAATCTTCCTGCATGCAGCCTGCTGTTTCTGCCAATCTTTGATTCTGCGTTCAATGTTCTTCACGTCCGCTTCGATTTCATCGAGCCGATTCAATTGCTCCTTGACTGCTTCAAACAGCACACCAGGTACGATTCCTTCCAGTTCAGTCATGCGCTGCTGTATTTCTGACAGACCTGCTTGTCTGCCGCCCTTCAACGTAACACCAAATTCGTAGAGCAAGCCGCGCAGCTGGTTCACTTGCATGGTACGGAACTTGATTAGCGATAATCTCATCCGGTGCAGTGCCAGCAGCGCTTGTTGATCTTCTGTTTTACCCGCAACCATGCGCATCCCCGGTTGCCATACCGCCGTCCAGATTGCCTTGGCATCCGCCGCATCGGTCTTGTTGCCTTGCACAAAGGGCCGGACAAACTTGGCGTGAATCAGTTTAACCTCATGTCCCAGTGCCATCAGTTTGCGTCGCCACCAGTGCGCGCTTCCGCATGCCTCAATTGCAATCAGTCCGGCTTCACGTTGCGCAAAAAATTCCAGCAATTCCTGCTTGCCAAACTTGCGGTTGTGTATCTCGCCGCTCTCGTGTGTCACCCAGTACAGTTGAAAAACTCGCTTTGCGATATCCAACCCATAGGTTGCAAAATTCATTTTAGCCCCTCCGTCCGTTTGTGGAAAGATTCTATTATCTCCACCTTGGCACGTAGATGCCGTCAGGTCCGCGAGGGGCTCTAACTCAATTCCTATTGCTTACCCCGACTCCCCGGTGGGGAGGGAGGCGTCCATGCCATCTCCTCACACTTATCTTTAAGCAACGAACCCTAAGTAAATACATAGCTAACATCATTCATTTGCCACTCATCACCCCCTCACCACCCGATAATCAGCCACCAACCGGCACTCCCCACCCGGCGCAACCTCCCGAACATCGTCCGCCGCATTAGTGGTTTCGACGCACAATAAACGTTTGTAGTCGTCATCTTCCAAATCCGCCATGTCTTTGGCGATTTTTTCCCACGGGTTCCATACCACGGCGGTTTTGCTGCCTTGCGAGGTGATTTGGATGCGGCGGCTGAGGGCTGTGTCGTCGATGGTCAGGGTATTGCCGACGTTCAGATAGATGCGGTCGACTTCGGCGTCGATGGTGACGTCACCGGTTTGATGTTTTTGCGTGTTGCCGCCGCCGGCTTTGTCGAGATAGTCGCAACCGGCGAGTCCCGCTATTTTTGCGCGGGTGATGTCACCGACTTTGAAGTAAGTGTGAAATGCCTGGGTAATGTTAAATTTTTCCTTACCGGTGTTGCGCGTGATTAACGATAGATTCAAGGTGTCACCGACAACGATTTCCTGCCGCAGACTGAACGCATGTGGCCAAATAGCTTGCGTTTCCGGCGTATCGTCGAGTCCGACAGTGACTTTGATATCGCCATTCGCCAATGCTTCGGTGGCGATCACATTCCAGCCGCGGTTACGCACAAAACCGTGCCCCGGACGACCTTTACCTTCCGGATCGGCACCGAACCACGGCCAGCAAACCGGCGCGCCGCCTTTGATCGCTTTGCCGTCTTGGTAATACGCTTTCTCACTTAAAAATAGCACGTCGTCCGCTTCGCCGGCCGGTTGATACGACAGCACTTGCCCGGCATGCAGCGAGATCACTGCTTTGGCTTTGGCGGTTTTAACCTGAATCATCGGCAATCCGCCGTTACCCGCGATAAATTCCACTTTACCTGCGATGCCGAATTGCGTGTTGAGTTGTTCGATTGTCATAATATTTTCCTTTGTTATTAATTGATTGAGATTAGTTTTGGGTCGGTATCACCCGGCTGGCCGCAAGTTTAGCACGGCTCCGAGCTTCGTCTGTATTGATACCGTTCGCCAGCGCTACCCCCATGCGGCGCCGCTTGAACGATTCCGGTTTGCCGAACAGACGGATATCGCTTTGCGGCACGCTGAGCGCTTCGGCGATGCCGGTAAATGCAATGCCTTTGGCTTCCAGTTGTCCGTAAATCACCGCGCTGGCGCCCGGCACCAGCAACGCCGTATCCACCGGCAACCCCAAGATGGCCCGCGCGTGCAGATCGAATTCGCTTTGCTTCTGGCTGCACATGGTCACCATGCCGGTGTCGTGCGGGCGCGGACTGACTTCGCTGAACCACACGTCGTCACCTTTGACGAACAATTCCACACCGAAAATACCCAGCCCGCCTAAATCATCGGTGATGATTTTGGCGATTTCGCGTGCACGCTGCAGCGCTACCGGCGACATTGCTTGCGGCTGCCAGCTTTCGACGTAATCGCCATGCACCTGCACATGCCCGACCGGTTCGCAGAAATGGGTTTTGACGCTGCCACCGGCTTCGAGCGCCCGCACCGTCAGTTGCGTGATTTCGTAGTCGAAATGGATCACGCCCTCGACGATCACCCGTCCTTGATCGACACGGCTGCCGCTGGCGGCATAATTCCAAGCCGCTGCCACTTCTCCGGCGTTGTCGACGCGCGATTGCCCTTTGCCGGACGACGACATCACCGGTTTGACGATGCACGGATAACCGATCTTGCTGTCGATCACCGCTTGCAGTTCCGCCAGGCTATTGGCGAAAGCATACGGCGATGTCGGCAACCCCAGCGTTTCCGCCGCCAGGCAGCGGATGCCTTCACGGTTCATCGTCAATTTGGCGGCGCGCGCGGTCGGAATCACCGTCGCGATACCGGCTTGCTCGACTTCGATCAGCATATCGGTCGCAATCGCTTCGATTTCCGGCACGATAATGTCGGGCCGCTCCTGTTCGATCAGTGCGCGTAACGCTTGCCCGTCGGCCATGTTGATCACATGCGCGCGATGCGCGACTTGATGGCCCGGTGCATTGGCGTAGCGATCGACCGCGATGGTTTCGACGCCGAGGCGTTGCAATGCGATGATGACTTCCTTGCCGAGCTCGCCGCTGCCAAGCAGCATGACTTTGGTCGCCGACGGACTCAGCGGCGTACCGATGACCGATGTTGTTTTCATGTTTTTATGTCTCCCGAGTAGCAGTTCGTTTTTGATGTTGTTGCTGCAATGCCCACTGCACATGCTCACGCACCATCTCCGACGGATCGTCTGCGCGCGCTTGCAACGCCTGTACAATTTCTGTTGAATGCGGCGCATTGCCCAAACCAACGGCAATATTGCGCAACCATTGCGGATAGCCGATGCGGCGAATCGCGCTGCCGGCCAGCTTAACTTCGAATGTCGCTTGATCCCAACCGAACAATTCGATCAACGATACATCGTCCAGGCCGTTGCGCACGTGAAAATCGTTTTCGTTGGTGATTTTGGCGTACTTATTCCACGGACAGACCAATTGGCAATCGTCGCAACCATAGATGCGGTTGCCGATCAGCGGCCGCAGCGGTTCCGGGATGCTGTCTTTGAGTTCGATGGTTAAATAAGAAATGCAACGCCGTGCATCGACCTGGTAAGGCGCGACAATGGCTTGCGTCGGACAAATGTCGATACAGCGGGTGCAACTGCCGCAATAGCTCGGAGTTTCTTCGTCCACCGGCAGCGGCAAATCGACATACATTTCTCCCAGAAAAAACATCGATCCCGCCTGACGATTCAATAATAACGTGTGCTTACCGCGCCAGCCGAGACCGGCTTTCTGCGCCCATGCCACTTCCATCACCGGGGCGCTATCGGAAAACACCCGGTAATTGAACGACCCCGTTGCCTCTGTAATCTGGTCGGCGAGCTTTTGCAACCGGGTGCGGATCACTTTATGGTAATCGCGGCCTAACGCGTAGCGTGAGATAAACGCCCGTTCACCGGATCGAATCACTTCCCAGCTATTTTTGACGGCAGGCGGCGCATAATTCATGCATACCGAAATGATGCGTTGCGTGCCCGGTTCCAATTCCGCGGGCCGGGTACGTTTGGTGCCATGTTTCGCCATATAATCCATGGTGCCGTGATATCCTTGTTCCAGCCAATGGAACAAACCGGATTCGACCGTGGACATATCAGCATGCGCGTCGGCAATGCGGACATCGTGAAAACCCAATGCTTTGCCCCAGGTTTTGATCGCTGTTGCTAAAACCGCATAATCAGGATTTTTTTTGGGATTTGAGAGATTTACTTGCATAACACTCATTCAAACAATGCCGGATCATCTGAATGCTTCTCGCATTTTTTAGCCGACGACACAGAAACCATAAAATTTGGTGAAAAATTAGTTAGTTATATAAAACCTGGCATGACAATTCATTTGACCGGCAACTTGGGTTCCGGCAAAACGGCCCTGACCAGAGGCATGCTACGCGGGCTTGGATACACGCATTCCGTCAAAAGCCCGACCTACAATTTAGTTGAAATCTACAAAATCTCTGGGTTATACTTCTATCACTTTGATTTTTATCGGTTCAATGACTACCTTGAATGGGAAGAAGCAGGTTTCCGCGAATATTTTAATTCAGATTCGATTTGCGTGGTTGAATGGCCTGAAAAAGCAGGTGATTTATTGCCACCACCGGATCTGCGATGCATTCTTGATATTCTCGATACTGGCCGGCAAATCGAAATTCAGGCTTGCACCGAAACAGGAAAACAATGTTTAACACATTGGAAAACAAACAATCGATAATTCCTCACCTCAGTAGCACACACGACGCGTCCGCAAGAAGCTATCTGCAATTCTTTCAATTAATCGTTGTATTGTTCTGCGTGTTGGCGTTACAACCGGCAGCCGCCGCAAATGCAACGATAAAATCCGCTCGTGTCGGACTCACGCCCGATTACACGCGCATCACTTTGGAATCGAATCAGCCGTTGGATTACGAGCTGAGCATGCTGAGCAATCCCCATCGCGTTGTCATTGATCTCAATCAAATCAAGATTACACCGGCGCTCGCGGCATTACCCGATAAAGTCGATGCGATCGATCCCTATGTGCAGAAAATCCGTGTCGGACAGTTTAAACCGGATGTAATCCGGCTGGTTTTCGACCTGAAGTCGAATGTCGTGCCGCGCGCTTTTGTGATGGAACCGAAAGATAACTTCGCGCATCGTTTGATATTGGATATTCATCACCCGGACAAAGCAACCAAAACCGCGGCAACTCCCAACGTCACCGATAACCTCCCCGGTGATTTTGCAACCGATGCGTTGGATGAACTGGTCGCGACACTGATCCAAAGCGGAACCGAAAAAAAAGCGAGTCCGGTGCAATTGATTTTCCCGCACGGGCCGAAACCGCAACTGACAGCAACTGTGACACCGGCCAAGCAACCCGACAGTATCGCTGCGACGCAGAATCGCAAACCAGAAAAAGTTAAAGTCCCGCGAATCTTAATCGTGGCGATCGATCCTGGACACGGCGGTAAGGATCCCGGTGCGGTGGGTCAGCAAGGCACCTATGAAAAAGATGTCACGCTTGCGATTGCGCGGAAACTGAGAGAGCGCATCAACAAAGAACCGAATATGCGCGCTGTTCTCACTCGTGACGGGGATTACTATATTTCATTGCCGCAACGGCGCATCAATGCCCGCCGCGCCAATGCCGACTTGTTCATATCCATCCATGCCGACGCCAATCCCAAATCACATGCGCACGGCTCTTCGGTCTTCACACTTTCGGAACATGGCGCGACTTCGACAACCGCCAGTTGGCTTGCGAATAAAGAAAACAGTGTCGACAACGATTTGATGGGCGGTATCGATATCACCTCAAAATCCAAGGATATTAAGGAGCTACTGCTGGATTTATCACTCAATGCGACAATTAACGACAGCGTTAAACTGGCGGAATACGTGTTGAAACAGCTTGGCGGCATTAATCATCTCCACAAACGCAATGTTGAACAAGCGGGCTTTGCCGTGCTCAAGTCGCCGGATATTCCGTCGATTCTGGTCGAAACCGCCTTCTTGAGTAACCCCAAGGAAGAAATAAAATTGCGCAGCACGCAATATCAAGACAGAATGGCGGATGCCATGTTCTTAGGCATCAAAAAATACTTTGCGGATAATCCGGCATTAGCGCGCTCTGAAATGGCTCAAGTCAAATAGGCTTCGTTCCCTCCCGCGGACACTCCCATCGATTCTGCGGTTTTTTTTTTGCATAAGTTGTCAATGATAGATCGCAATGTATTTTCATTAATTTTGAACCAGCTACACGCAATCTAATCTATTGCATCAAATAATTTTAAGCAACACACACCAATCCGCATCCATGTATGCCATCTGAACTTAATCGCACATCGCTCAATTCCTGGTACCAGCTCAGCACCACTGATGGTTCGACGCAAATTGTGCTGACAGGACATTACACGTTGGTCGCTTTGGGACCCAGCCTGGAATCGTTATCCCATGAACTTGCGCAACTAGCTCAGAATCTGGATCTACACTGGGATTTGACCGGCATTCAACAGCTTGACACGGCGGGGACAACGATACTTTGGCGCGCATGGAAGGGGCAACGCCCGAAGCATCTGCAGTTACGCCCGGAACATGAAAAGATGCTTGCCCGGCTTGAACATGTTCCACTGCTCCAGATAACCGCTCGCTACCGGGATCTGGCTTGGCCTGTTACAACCCTTGGCCGGCTGGCGTTGCTGTTATGGAACAATACGCTCGGATTGGTGATGCTAATCGGTCAGTTAATGCTGGATGTGTTGTATTTGATACGGCATCCTGTTTTGATCCCTTGGCGCGAAATTTCCGCAAACTTATACCGCACCGGTGCGCAGGCTCTCGGGATTACGGCATTGGTCGGTTTTCTGATCGGTATCGTATTAAGCTATTTGTCTTCTAAACAGTTACAGATATTCGGTGCGGATATCTTTATCATCAATATCCTTGGAATCAGCATTATTCGCGAATTAGGCCCCATGCTGGCCGCTATTCTTGTCGCCGGACGTTCCGGTTCGTCGATGACAGCGCAATTAGGCGTGATGCGCGTAACGCAGGAATTGGACGCGTTAACCGTCATGGGCATCTCGCATAGCCAGCGCCTCATCTTACCCAAAGTTTTAGGTCTCGGTATCGCCATGCCCTTATTGGTGCTTTGGACCAGCGCCATCGCATTAATCGGCGGAATGGTTGCGGCTGAGTTACAATTAGGACTGAGTCATCATCATTTCTTGCGGTCATTGCCGGACACTGTGCCAATCGCAAATTTATGGCTCGGTCTGGGAAAGGGAGTCGTGTGCGGTATGGTTATCGCGCTGATTGCTTGTCATTTCGGATTAAGAATCAAACCTAACACAGAGAGTCTGGGAGAAGGCACCACCACTTCCGTGGTTACCGCAATCACAATGGTGATTATTATCGATGCAATTTTTGCTGTCATGTTTTCAGATGTAGGAATCTCCTAGCACCATGCTGAATCCCGAATGTGTCATTGAGATCGAGTCTCTCCATACCCGTTTTGGTGACCATGTGGTCCATCGCGGCATTAACCTATGCGTGTATCGCGGCGAAATTCTCACACTCATCGGCGGCTCCGGCAGCGGAAAAACTACCTTATTGCGCCAAATGCTGGGCTTGGAGCAGCCATCCCAAGGCAGCGTCAAGATTTTTGGCCAGCCCCGGGATGATATGCTTCGCAATCATCTGAAAAGTAATATCCGTAACCGCTCCGGCGTCCTGTTTCAGCAAGGTGCGTTATTCAGCGCACTGACTGTCTTTGATAATGTCGCTCTGCCATTACGAGAACTTCACTCGTTGAGCGAAGATCTAATTCGTGAATTGGTAATGGTTAAACTGGATATGGTCGCCATCGGCGCGGAACATGCCGATAAAATGCCGGCAGCTTTATCCGGTGGCATGATCAAACGCGTCGCGTTAGCACGTGCGTTAGCGCTCGATCCCGAACTGCTTTTTCTGGATGAACCGACCGCCGGTTTGGATCCAGAACTTAGCGAAAGCTTTGTTGAATTGATCCTTTCGCTGCGCAGGGAATTGAATCTCACCATTGTGATGGTGACGCATGATCTGGATACGCTGGTGGCGCTGTCCGATCGTATTGCCGTACTTGCGGATCAGAAAGTGATTATCGCCGACACGCTGGAACAGATATGCCGGTTCCAGCATCCGTTTATCACCAGCTATTTCAAAAGTATTCGACACAAAATTGAACAAAACTCACACTCGGAGCATCCATGGAAAACCGCGCCCATGCCCTTGTAGCCGGCATCTTTGTCATTCTCCTCAGCATCGCTGTCGGACTGGTTGCAACTTGGTTTAGCGGCGACAACATCCAGCGCGTTTCCTATCTGGTTGTTACCAAAGAATCGGTCAGCGGACTTAATCCGCAATCTTCCGTGCATTACCGCGGGGTACTCATCGGCAAAGTTGAAAATATTGAATTTGATCCGGAAGATTCACAGCAAATCCTGGTACAGATTTCGGTAAATGAAAACGTCAATTTGCAAAATACCGTGTATGCCCAGCTTGGTTACCAGGGAGTAACCGGTCTTGCCTATATCCAATTGAATGATGACGGCATCGGTACCGGCAAGCTGCCGAGTCATGCGCGCATCCCGATGCGCCGCTCACTATTCGATGAAGTCACGGTTTCCGGTCAGCACTTGTTGACTAACGTCAACAAATTAGTCCTTAAAATGAACCACCTGCTTAACGATGACAATCAAACGCATATTGCTCAAATTTTGCAAAATATCGATAAAGCCACCAAAAATTTTGACGGTATCGCCAGTCACTTACAGCCGGTATTAGAGTCGTTCACGGAATTGACAACCGAGTCGGGGTTCTTGGTAAAACGGCTCGATCAACTGCTGGGAGAGATTAATCTGGCGATGAATAAAGCCAACCAGAAAGAAGGTATTTTTGACAGCTTGGCGGAAAGCGCCCAAGAACTCGCCGTTACCATTCCGGAATTGAGAAAATTGAGTAACAACATTGCACGCAACTCAAGCAATTTTGACCGGGTGTTACAGCAATTGGAAGAAAATCCGCAAAGCCTGATTTTTGGACGCCCATCGACGCAACCCGGACCGGGAGAGGAAGGATTTGTGCTACCCAAAGGAATTCAGCAATGATCAGAACGCTGCTAACGATATTGTTTTTTTCATTAATCGCAAGTTGTACACCGCTGCAAAAAGCACCCGGCGGGATATCGACTTATGATTTTGGAGTCCTTTACCCTTCCACCAAGGAAACGGCGACAACGCAAACACCGCAATCCCAGCAGGACAAAAAAAGCCTGTTGATAGCCGATGTGACATCCCCCGCATGGCTCGACAACACTGGGATTCATTACCGCTTGATGTATCATAATCCCGCGCAAACCTTCACGTATGGTAACAGCCGCTGGATAGCATCACCTGCCGCGCTGTTTACCCAGCAACTGCGCAATCAAATCGTTTTCCAGTTGAATGAATACGTCATTAAAGACAGCAGCACCGCGAAAACCGATCGGACGTTGGACATCGAATTGAAAGAGCTAGTGCATGTTTTTGAAACTGCGACTGACAGCCATGTGGTATTTGGGTTGCGTGCCAGTTTGATCGAGCGTAACTCACGTAAACTGTTGGCGCAGAAAGATTTTAGTATTTCGGAGAAAGCACCCTCGGCCGATGCTGCCGGCGCTGTCTCTGCAATCAATACCGCCAGTAACCGGCTCATTGGCGAACTGGTTAATTGGTTGAATTCGGTATCGCTTGGCAACTAGCAGTATCATCGACTTGTTATAGTCACGCGCGTTTATAACATTGGTATTTGTTATGTTAGTATCTTATCAACTTTAAAATAATAGATTCTCATGCGTTTATTTGTTATCTTGCTTGTTTCTGCTTTCCTGTTAAGCGCCTGTGGTCATAAAGGCGCTCTGTATCTACCCAAAACCGATACGGAAAATCCTGTAATTTCCAACGACACTGAAAAGAAATGAGCGGCTTTCCCGAATTTAATTACCGTGATAACGAGCTTTTTGTGGAATCCGTTCCGCTGCGGAAAATTGCTGAAACGTACGGAACGCCTTGTTATGTCTATTCACGATCTGCGCTGACCAAAGCTTATCAAGAATTTGAAACAGCTTTTGCAGGTCGCGACCACTTGATCTGCTATGCGGTAAAAGCTAATTCCAATATCGCTATCCTGAATCTCTTCGCACGGCTTGGCAGCGGCTTTGATATTGTGTCAGGCGGAGAACTGCAGCGTGTGCTTCAAGCTGGCGGCGATCCTGGAAAAACTGTCTTTTCAGGTGTCGGAAAGAGCCGTGCTGAAATACAACTGGCGCTTGCCGCCAATATCCTGTGTTTTAACGTGGAATCTGAAGCTGAATTAATCACCTTAAACCAAGTGGCGCGAGCAATGGACAAAATTGCCCCGGTTAGCCTGCGCGTTAATCCGGATGTCGATGCCAAAACACATCCGTACATTTCTACCGGTCTCAAGGAAAACAAATTCGGCATCCCGGCCAGTACCGCTGAAAGCATCTATCAATCCGCGCAGAAGTATTCAAATATCCGTTTTACAGGTCTTGACTGCCATATCGGTTCGCAATTAACGGAGCTCGGACCCTTCATGCAGGCAAGCGAGAAAATGCTTCAATTGCTTAGTAAACTACAATCTCAGGGGTTGAAGATCGAACATCTGGATCTGGGCGGCGGTTTGGGCATACGCTACACGCATGAGACGCCACCGACCATTAAAAATTACGTCTCTTCACTCTGCGCCGGCACTCAGCACATTCAGCAGCGCTTATTGATAGAACCTGGACGCTCGCTGGTTGGAAATTCCGGTATTCTGCTCACTCGTATTGAATACCTTAAACACACATCCGCCCGAAATTTTGCCATTGTCGATGCAGCGATGAACGATCTGATGCGCCCGGCATTGTATGACGCGTATCATGAAATCCTTCCGGTATTTAACAGTCGCGCAGAAGCCAAAAGGTATGAAGTCGTCGGTCCAGTATGCGAAACCGGCGATTTTATCGGCCATGATCGTGAGCTTGCCGTGGAAACCGGCGATTTACTGTCTGTCATGTCAGCCGGCGCTTATGGCATGAGTATGAGTTCCAATTACAATACCCGGCCACGCGCCGCCGAGATCATGGTCGATCAGGATAAGACTTACGTTATCCGGCAACGTGAAACCATCGATCAACTCATTGCATCCGAGCAAACGTTACCACAATAAATAATCTGCATTTGGAGATACGCTCAATTATAGTAAGATGCGTTATCGCCATATGATGAATTTGTAATGACAAGCCAACCCAGTATTGACGATGAACTTTATCAGGACCATATCCTGCAAGGGGTTTCACGTACTTTTGCATTGACCATTCCGCAATTGCCGGAAGCTTTGCGCCGCGTGATCGGCAATGCCTACCTGCTATGCCGCATTACCGATACCATCGAAGACGATAATGCGCTTTCATCCGAGCAAACCAGAGAACTGTCGGATATGTTTGCGGATGTCGTCTGCGGCAGCGCATCTGCGGAGGAATTTGCACAAAAGCTTTACCCTCTCTTATCCAACCATACCATCCCGGCCGAACATGATTTAATCAAAAATACGCCGGCTGTCATCCGCGTTACTCACAGTTTCAATGCTGCGCAACGAAAAGCACTGGAGCGGTGCGTACGTATTATGGCGAAAGGCATGGCCGACTACCAGGAGACAGAGTCTTTGGATGGCCTGAAGGATTTGCCCGCAATGAATCAATACTGTTATTACGTTGCCGGTGTTGTGGGTGAAATGCTGACCGAATTATTTTGCGATTATTCGGAAGAAATTAATCTGCATAGGTCAACACTGATGAAACTGTCCGTCTCTTTCGGTCAGGGATTGCAAATGACCAACATCCTCAAAGACATCTGGGATGATCGTAAACGCGGCGCCTGCTGGTTGCCACAAGACATCTTTCTTAAATACGGCTTTTATCTCACTGATATGCGACCGGGTATGAAAGATGCTAAATTCCAAGCAGGTTTGGCAGAGTTATTGGGAATAGCCAAAGGACATTTGCAGAATGCGTTAATTTATACCAGTCTGATCCCGCTCCACGAAAAAGGAATTCGGCGTTTTTGCCTCTGGGCGATTGGCATGGCCATTCTTACTTTGAATAAAATCAATAAACATCGGGATTTTTCTGAAGGCGCGCAAGTAAAAATCAGCCGTAACAGCGTCAAGACAACCATTGCACTAACGAGTTTATTTGCCAGTAACGATTGGATATTGGAGTTATTATTCAAATTAACGTCACGAAACCTTCCCGTCGCAGAACTCCACAGTGAAGTACTTTCAGGCACTCCGTAAGTAATCGACTAATGTGCATTCCGGGCATTCCAACCATCTATTTCGACTCAAAGGCACCATGAAATCATTAGTTACCGGTGCTACCGGGTTTCTCGGTTCGGCCGTCATGCGTTGTCTGCTCACTGCCGGACATGAAGTTCGCGTTTTGGCCAGACCCGGTAGCGACCGCCGGAACCTCGAAAACTATCCAATTGAAATCGTCGAAGGCGATCTGAGGGATTCTGAATCACTCAAACGCGCGGTTCAAGGATGCGATAATCTTTTTCACGTCGCAGCCGACTACCGCCTTTGGGTTCCGGACCCGGGAACCATGTATGAAACTAATGTCGCCGGTACGCGCGCGCTCATTATAGCCGCTCATCAAGCAGGCTTGAAACGGATTGTGTATACCAGCAGCGTCGCCACGCTGGGTTTAAACCCGGATGGAACACCCGCAAATGAAGAAACACCAAGCGACCCAGCAGCTATCAACGGTCACTACAAGCATTCGAAATATCAGGCCGAGCAGTTAGTCAGACAATTGACCGTTGATCACCAATTGCCTTTGATCATCGTAAATCCGTCGACACCGATTGGCCCGAATGATATCCGCCCGACTCCGACCGGGCGTATCGTCCTGGATACAATCGTTGGCCGCATGCCGGCCTATGTAAATACCGGTCTCAATATCGCACATGTGGATGATATTGCCTATGGGCATTTACTCGCCTACCTCTATGGCAAACCGCAAGAACGCTATATTCTGGGTGGCGACAACATGACGCTGCTGCAAATCCTGGAAACCATCGATGAGATTAATAGCGCCCGGCATTACCGCGTCAGTATCCCGATCAACGTTATGCTTCCGATAGCCTGGTGCATGGAGAAAATTGCTCTCATGACGCAAGCGGAGCCTCGCGCCACATTGGATAGCATTCGTATGGCAAAAAAGATGATGTACTTTTCCAGCGCCAAAGCCGAACGCGATTTAGGTTACCGCTATCGCCCTGCTGCCGAAGCGCTCAAAGATGCGGTTAAATGGTTTAAAGACAATGGTTATTGCAATTGAGTTATGAATAAACACGAGGAATTGATTTGATTCTGATTTCAAAGCGATACAGTTTGCTGAGTGAAACCAGGATAGTCATACGATGTGTTGCTCTTTAAAGGACTCGGCATTAATCGGCCTACCAGTTAGATACCCTTGAATCAGATCGCAGCCTTCCTCCCTCAGAAAGCCCAACTGAGCATCAGTTTCGACACCTTCCGCCACTACCTGCAAATTCAGGCCATCGGCCAAGCTAAGGATGGCACCGATAATGGCCATATCTTCCAGACTATTGACCACATCATCCACAAATGTCTTATCAATCTTCAAAACCGATAAGGGAAAATTTTTCAAATAAGCCAACGAAGAATAGCCGGTACCAAAATCATCAATTGCAATTTTGATTCCAACTGCATGTAATTTAGCCAAAATATCTTTTGATTTCTGATGGTTATCCATTAAAATGGTTTCTGTAATTTCCAGTACCAGACACGATGGCAACAAACCCGATTCATGCAGTGTTCTGTTGATTAGCTCTAGAAAATCATCTTGAACAAACTGGTGCGGCGATACATTTACGGAGATATAAAATTCTCTAAGCCCCGCATCTTGCCATTGCTTCGCTTGGAGACACGCGCTACGCAATGCCCAAGCACCAAGAATCTTTATCAAACCGCTACTTTCTGCCAGTGGGATAAATTTCATGGGTGAGATAAATCCTTGCTTTGGGTTCAACCATCGCATCAGAGCCTCAGCGCCTTTCAATTGACCAGTTCGCGCACAAAATATCGGCTGATAGTGCAGCATGAACTCACCCTTCTCAATACCCTGATACATCGCAGATTCAAGAGACAAATCGCTTCTTTCGATGTCACTGATCTGATCGCAGTAGATACTCCAGTGATTTTTTCCTGACGAACTTGAACGATACATCGCAGTCTCCGCATTACGGAACAACTGCAGGAAATTCTCACCATGCGCAGGATAGATCGAGATCCCGAGATTCGTGCGGATATGCAATGTATGTTCTTGGATACGGAATGTTCGCTGCATGGCGGCCATAATCTTTTTCGCGATCATCTCGATATTATCTTGACCAACACCCATCATGATCATCGCAAACTCATCCTCGCTGACACGCGCCACGGTATCGCTGCGACGTACGCAGATCTGAAGGCGCTCAGCTACAGCTTTGATCAATTCACTACCGACAGCATGACCCAGCAAGTCGTTAATCTTTCTATACCCATCCAAACTCAATACGATTAACGACAAAAATTGTTTTTCCCGACGCGCCATTTCAATATTCATAGTAACGCGATCATCTAGCAGTACCTTCCCAGGCAAACCCGTCAATGCATCATGAGTCGATAAATAAATTAACCGATCCTCATTTTCTTTCCAATGCATGGCATCAAACGCTGCGATGAGAAATGAATCGTCAGGCAAATAAAACAAATAGCAATTGACCCAAACCGGTAGAACACTTTGGCGTAATAACCGACACACAAAAACTTGTTTTTCACCACTTTTTTTTGCGTTCTTGCGAGCTTCGGTGAGGAGTACCAAATCCTCCGGCTGTACAAACCTTTCAATTGATTCTTGTAATAATTCTTTCGATACTTGAAGAAATGTATGCGAGGTTGTGGATGCTCGTTTAATTCTGCCTTGTGGATCAATACAAACAAGGAAATCGCTGATCGTTGAGAGCAAGCCAAATGGACCATTCTGCTTCACAAGAAAAGGCCTCCAAAGTAATCCGATAATTTATTTATGACAATGACAATATTGGATTCGATCAATCGCGTACCAAAATCCTTAAAATTTAATTATTCTTTTGTATTTACCCAAAAATCTTCATTTTCAGGAGATTGATAACTACGGAAGATCGATAGGTTTACTTGAGAAGCGGTTTCCACCTCATTGAATCACTGCTTTATTGATTTCTTGAGACCTTTGCACGGTTACTACGCGGCACGATAATTGCGTTAAAAATTCGCGGAAAATGCTCATTTACCTCATGTAAACTCCGCTTTTTCGCAAATTTTTGCCTTATTCTCGTACCGCTCATGACACCGTGCAAAGGTCTCTTGTTGATACCGGTTTAAAATTGACCACCCATTACGGTTGAAATTTGACCAGGGAGGAACAGAGCACAGGATACCCTGCATCTGTGGATAAGTCGACCAGACTGAGTTGGTGTTTTTCCTCCAGTTGGTGTTTTTGATTCAATCGTGAATCACTACAAATTGACCGAATTTTCTTCTGATGCACATTTTTCTTTTTCCCGTTGCTGTATTCTGATCTTTGCACTTGCAGCGCTTTGTATGTAACGAAAAGACACGTTACCGGTTTCGATGATGTGACAATGGTGCGTGAGTCTATCCAGTAACGCGGTGGTCATTTTGGCGTCGATGAATATGTTGCTCCATTCTGCGAATGCGAGGTTGGTGGTAATGATTACGCTGGTTCGTTCATAAAGCCTGGAGAGCAAGTGGAACAGCAACGCACCGCCGGCTTGTGAGAATGGCAGATAGCCCAGTTCGTCGAGAATGACCAGATCAACCTGCAACAAGCTTAGGGCAAACCTGCCTTGCTTGCCGGTTGATTTTTCCCGTTCCAGGCTATTGGCTAGATCGATGGCGGCTTCCAAATCGCACCTTCTTATCGTGATGCTGTATGCCTGAAGTACCGATGGCGATGGTCAGATGCGCTTTGCCGGTACCGGTGCCGCCAACCAGCACGAGATTCTGTGCGGCAGCAGTAAATTCCTGCGTGGCCAATTGACGAATCAATTGTTGATCGACTTTGGATTGACTGAAGTCGAATCCCTGTAAATGACGCCGCACAGGGAACCTGGCAGCTTGTGTCTGATAGCGGATGGAACGGATGTTGCGCTCGATTGCTTCGGCTTGAAGTAATTGCCGCAGCATTTTGCCGGATGACTCGAATTCAGCAGCAATATCAGGCGTAATCTGTTGTTGAAGATCGGCATAACAGCCAGCCATGCCATGTAATTTCAGTGCCTTGAGTTTTGCGCCAGTATGTCAGACATGCGACACCTCCTGCCGGTTCAGGCGGTCATAGCGCGCGGTATTGGCTTGCGGTTCTTCCTTGAGTTTAAGCGTCGTTTCCACAGGCGCCGGCATGTCGGTGTGTTTCAGCCGCGCCAATACATTGGCAACATGCTCAGCGCTTATCACGTCGGATTCGAGCACCAGATCAACGGCAACCAATACCGCTTCCAATCCATGCATTGGCACCAGACTCAGCACTTTGGACATGGTTCGATCGGCTTGCTGTCGTTCTCTACGCCGCAGTGCTGTCTGTAATTTCAACAGGGACGCTGGCAGTTCCGCAAACGGTGCGCCGTTACGCAATGCGCCCGGTTTCTTCTCGATGACCGGAATATAATGTTGCCAGTCATAGCTGACCTGATCGCTATCCAACAACCGGACATGACGTGCAGCAATCGCATTGTCATGAACGATTTCGATATGACCGGCATACTGGTGAACGGCTACCATCTGGTTGGCCAGGCGGCAAGGTACGGAATAACGATTACGCTGCAATGTAACCAGACAGGTACTGGACACTCGCGCCAATACTTCGATATAGCCATCGAACGGCACTGGCATCGGCATCAGGTACAATTGTTCCTGTTCCAGTGCATCGGCAAGGGTGATGCCCGCATAATCCGGATGCTCGATTTCAGACCACAGTGTGCGACAGCGCGAAGCCATCGGTTTAAGTCATCGAATGAGCCAAACTGTTGTTGTTTGGCTTCATTCCATATGCGGCGGCGCATGTCCTGAACATTCTTCTCGACAACACCTTTTTCCCAGCCGGAAGCCACATTGCAAAAATCAGGATCGAACAGGTAATGCGCCGTCATCGCAAAGAAACGCGTATTCACCACACGCCCGTTACCTTTGGACACCTTGTCCACGGCCGTCTTCATGTTGTCGTAAATGCCGCGTTTCGGCACGCCGCCAAAGGCAGTGAATGCACGGGTATGGGCATCAAATAACATCTCGTGGCTTTGTGACGGATAACCCGATAACATGAAGGCGCGACTGGCGCATAGCTTGGTATGTGCTGCCAATACCTTGCGGTGAATGCCGCCGATCACCAGCCATTCCTCGCTCCAGTCAAACTGAAACGCTTCGCCCAGCGCGAACTTCAGTGGCACATACGCCGTTTTACTTTGTCCGCCTTGATTGCGCCAGTTACGAACAAAATCGCACACAATCGTATAACCGCCTGTATAACCTGCGTTCAATATCTCTTTGAACAGCATCAACGCCGTGCGCCGATCCTTCTTCGGACGACGTGCATCCGCTTCCAGCGCCAGCAATAACCTGGATTGAAACGCTGTCAGCTTGCCAAGCTTCTTCGCTCTTTGATATTTCATTGCGCTATCGCTTGGCGCTTTCAACCACTTCTTGATCGTGTTCCGCGACAAACTCGTGCGGCGCTGAATTTCATTAATCGACAGATGTTCTCGATAAAACATCCGTCGTATCTTTCCATACATAACCATGGTAATCACCTCTTAAATTCTCCTGCCTAAAATTTAGGCAAAATACGTGAATTACCTGGTCAATTTTCGTCCGGTGTCAACAAGCCAGCATTGCGATCACGCATAAGAACGGCCTGATGGTCGGTGCAAAAACCTTCCCCGGCAATCCCTACGATGGCCATATCCTTCATAAGCAACTCACACAGACACAGACGTTACTCGAAAACGCAGGATCAACGCCGAAGCAGGTCATTGTCGATCTCGGATTTCTAGGCGTGGATGCCGACAACCCGGACGTGAACATCATCCATCGTGGCAAGTACAAGTCACTCACAACGCCGCAGCGGCGCTGGCTCAAACGTCGTCAGGCCGTGGAACCTGCGATTGGGCATTTAAAGTCGGGTCACCGAATGGACCGCTGCTGGTTGCAGGGCAAGTTGGGAGATGCGCTCCATGCTGTGTTGTGTGCGGCGGGATACAACTTGCGCTGGCTGATGAGGGCAGTACTCCGGTTGGGGCTAAAAGGTATTTTGTTGCCCTTTGCCTTGCTGCAGTTGATCAAACGCTTCCGCGCAAAACAACCATATATTGGCGAAGCTTTCTTGTATACAAAGTCTCCGCTACGGTCATGTGAATTTTGCAGGGCCGACTATCAAGGGTAATTCGAACCCCGTCTAAATTCTAGCCCAGCAATTTTTTAAGTGGGTTTCTTTTATAAACAAGGTATTAAATGAAAACTTCAGAATTATCGAAACAATTAGGCATTAGTCAGCAAATGTGCAACAGGCTGAAGAAGCGCGGAATGCCTGGCGATTCATTGCAAAGCGCGATTGAATGGCGCAAGCGTAACCTTGACCAAACGCAAACTAAATCATGGCGGATTGACGGAAACCAATGTATGAAACCGGTTCCCAATAAAACCACGGGAGATACTCGCACATTGGAAGAGTTACAAGCCGTGCTAAACAATTCCGCGCAGCTTGACCTTGAAACAACCGACGCGGATAAGCTTTACAGAAACGCCCGCGCATTAAAAGAAAAAGCATTGGCACTTCAGGCTTCAGTCGAATATGAAAAGCTTACTGGTTCATTAGTTGAAAAAGCTGTCATTGAAAAAATATTGTTTGAACGTGCTAGACAATTTCGCGATGGAGTTACAGCAACAAGCAAGAGAATCGCGCCACTTGTGTCGAGAAAGAATCGTTGAAAAAAATTGAATCGTTGATTGACTCAGAGTTGAGTTATATGCTTGATCAATTTTCTAAATTGCCTGTGATAGAAAGTTGACTCTTTATCGTTAACGACATGAACCCGCTTCGGCGGGTTTTTTATTGCTTGGCGCTTACCCAATTTTCTTACACTAGCCTTACACGATGCCTGAAAAACAAAAAAACACTTAGGATTTTATTCTCTAAGTGTTTTTTTTTATTTGGTTGCGGGGGCAGGATTTGAACCTACGACCTTCGGGTTATGAGCCCGACGAGCTGCCAGACTGCTCCACCCCGCGTCAGAATTGGGATTATAGCATAAGCCTGCATGCTCAGGTCAATGAACTTGCTGGGCGGGGTGATAATGTGTTTCCGATCTCAGTAGTATGCTGAATATCCGTTCAATTTTGCATGTTTGTGCCGCTGCCAAGCAAGCTCTTTCCGGTTTGCACTGTCAATAGCTTGTAAAATGCTGCCCACATTCACTGGTTTATTGTGGGATTTAACCATCCCGGTTAGATGTGCTTGCGGCAATTTACCCCGCTGGTAGTAGCTCCAAATTTCGGATGCATAGTCGGATTGCGCAAGATCCGGAGCAAACCGGCTAAAAAAACTTGTCAGATTATCAATGTCACGCTTGATCATCATGCGGGCTTGTTGATTTCCCGCTGCATTTACGGCTTGAGGTAAATCGATAATCACCGGCCCTTGACCATCCACCAGAACGTTGTAAGGTGACAGATCACCGTGCACTATCCCCATGCACAGCATCTGCACCACATGGTTAATCAAAGTCTTGTGATAAGCTCGCGCCTGTTTCGGTGAGAGGGGTAGATCGTTCAATCGTGGCGCAACATTTCCTTCGGCATCGGTGATCAACTCCATCAATAAAACACCGGAAAAAAAACTATAGAATTTCGGCACCCGGATTCCGGCCATGCCAAGCCGGCATAACATGTCAACTTCAGTATTTTGCCAACCCTCCTCTCGCGCGATACGGCCATAATGACTCCCTTTCTCGATCGCCCGGGCACGCCGGCTGTTTTTGATACGGCGTCCTTCGGTATAGCTTGCAATATGGTGGAAGTTGCGTTTATTGCTCTCTTTATACACCTTCGCACATAACGCATGTTGGCCACTGCGAACCATATACACCATTGCTTCTTTACCGCTCATGAGCTGGCATATAACGCTGTCGATCAATCCTTCTTCAAATAATGGCTCAAGTCTTGTTGGTATCTTCATAAGTTTTATGCGTACGAACCCGATTGTCCGTTCATCATCCTCCGTTAGCGTTACTATTCATTTGGGCTTGCCGTGATAATCCCAGACTGCTCTGACTCGATTGATTCACGTTGCAAAAATTGTAAGAAGAATGATTCCATTTGGGAATGTGACAAATTGTCGCGCGGCAAATTGTCACATCGCGATATTGCCGCCTGAATGGATTGATAAGCCTGCATGCCGAGACAGCGACAAATCGTTTAAAATGTAAAAATTAAGCAGTCGTCTGAAATAAATGCGGCGCGCAGTCAAGTTCGTTGAGAAACCGCTTGTTGCTATCACCGGAATTTTCCCAAAGGAATTTTATGCAATCAGAAGAAGATCTTTTTACGCACCAGGATACCCTGGCTAATTTGCATGAAAATATACCTTTAACAGAAAAATTGCGTTTCTTGCACCAAATTATCCGCCAGGATTTTCCCTTCATCGATCGATTGGCGATCGCCCTATATGATGAAAAAACGCAAATGCTCAAAACCTATACCCACAGCACGGAAGGCTGCGACAGCCCGGTAACTACCTACGAAGCGCCATTGAGTGCAGCGCCATCGCTACATGCCATAATCGAACACCGTCGTCCGCGCTTAGTGCAGGATCTCAACATTTTTGCGAAAGGCACTCACGAACACACCCAACGCGTCGCAGCCAAAGGTTACAAGTCCAGCTATACCATGCCGCTGTATCAAAGCGGTATTTTTATTGGCTTTTTGTTTTTTAATTCGCTGCAAGAACACCCGTTTGACCCAAGGGCATTGCGGCAAATTGACATCTACGGCCACTTGATCGCGCTGATGGTCATCAACGAATTGGCCGCGATTCGAACCTTGCTGGCGGCAGTTCGAGCCGCCCGCAGCATGACGCATTACCGCGACCTTGAAACCGGATCACATATCGACCGTACCGCGCACTACGCGCGGCTAATCGCGCGTGAACTGGCGGCCAGTTATGGCATCAGCGACGAACAGATTGAACATATTTTCCTGTTTTCGCCGATGCACGATGTCGGCAAAATCGGCATTCCGGATAACATTCTGCGCAAACCAAGCAAGCTCGACGACACCGAATTCGATGTCATGAAAACGCATCCGATCAAAGGCCGTGAAATTATCGACTCGGTATTGCAAGATTTTGGCTTGGGTGCGCTAGGTCATACCAACATCCTGCGCAATATCGCCGAGTTTCACCATGAAGCGGTTGACGGCAGCGGTTACCCGAGTGGCCTGAAAGGCGACGAAATCCCCATTGAAGCGCGCATCAGCGCCGTTGCCGACGTGTTCGACGCGCTGACATCACGGCGCTCGTATAAAGCGGCATGGAGTAATGAACAAGCTTTTGCGTTGCTCCGGCAAATGTCCAATTCCAAACTGGACCGTGATTGCGTCGAAGCTTTAATCAATAACGCCGGAAAAGTATTGGAAATCCAGCAACGCTTCCGAGATAACGATCTGATTTAAGATAGAATCTTACAAGTCTTATACACCCGGACCATCACTCCGGGTCCAGTACTGCACGACCAGGCTTCCCACCAGATCACCTTCGACATTGACCGTCGTGCGAAATGTATCGAGCAGACGGTCGACCGGTAATAAAATTGCGATGGCTTCCACCGGCAACCCAACCGACTGCAATACCACGACCATCGTCACCATGCCGGCACTGGGAATACCTGGCGCACCAATGGCGGCCAGCATAGCGGTCATGAATACAATCAATTGCTGCGTCAAACTGAGTTCAATCCCCACCAAATTAGCAATGAATAAAGCAGCCACGGCTTCATAAAGCGCCGTGCCATCCATATTCATGGTTGCACCGACCGGAATGACAAAACCGGCCACATCACGTTTGACATGCAGGTGTTGTTCGGCGCAACGAAGCGTCACCGGCAGGGTCGCAGCACTCGAACTGGTTGCAAAGGCGGTCATTAATGCCTCGCGTGCACCCATCCAAAACCGGATAGGCGTCATGCCGGTCATCAGGAATAAAATCAGCGGCAACACCACCAACCCATGCAGCAATGTGGTTCCTATGACGATCCCTACGAATTTAATCAGCGTTGACAACAACCCGGCATCTTGTGAAGCCACCAACTGCAATACCAATGCCATAATCCCGAGCGGCGCCAAGCGCATAATCCAGCCGACCAGCATCAGGATCAATTCCAGAAATTCCTGCATCAATACCAGGATATTGCGGTAGCGTTCACCGCCAATAACCAAGGCGATGCCCAGCAACAAAGCGAAAATCACCACTGCCAGCACATTGCCTTGCGCCAGCGCCGCGACCGGATTCTGAAACAGCGAACGCATGAACTGCGCGAAGAAATCGGCGAGTGACATTTGCGTCGCCTGGAAACCTTGCATTGCATCCTGAAACATTGCGATCTGCAAGCCACCGCCTGGCTGCAATACATTGGCAGCCGTCAAACCCAGCACCACCGCAACAGCCATCGTCGACACAAAAAAAACCAGTGTCACTTGCCAAACACGATTCATTTGCTGGTGCGAACGCAGATTGGCTACTCCAACCACGATCGATGTAAACACCAGCGGAATCAGAACCATCCGCAGCAGATCGGTGAATAAAGAACCGATCAGCTTTGCTGCATATAATCCACTTTGCGCAATTCCGGATTCTTGCTCCAGTCCCGCCAGCCAGAAACCAAGGATCCCACCGGATACCACTCCCAGCAAGATCTGGCTATTGAGCGATACTTTGTTCACCGGACAGTCACACCCAATCCTTACCGACCAAGAAATCCGTATACAATTTCGACTCCGCAGTACCCTCTGCAGGTTTCCAGTCGTAGCGCCATTTTACAATGGGCGGCAAAGACATCAGTATCGATTCGGTGCGCCCGCCGGTTTGCAAGCCGAACAATGTGCCGCGATCCCAGACCAAATTAAACTCAACGTAACGCCCGCGGCGGTATGCCTGAAAATCGCGCTCGCGCTCGCCATAGGTTTCATCCTTGCGACGCTCCAAAATCGGCCGGTAGGCATTCAAGAAATTTTCACCGACGTTACGTGTTAACTGAAAACATGTCTCAAAATCCGGCTGATTCAAATCGTCAAAAAACACACCGCCAATACCGCGCGGCTCTTTGCGATGTTTCAAATAGAAGTAGTCATCGCACCATTTTTTCAATCGCGGATAACAATCATCACCGAAAGGCTTCAGCGCATCCTTGCAAGTCTGATGAAAATGTACTGCGTCTTCGGCATAACCGTAATAAGGGGTCAGATCCATGCCGCCGCCGAACCACCATACCGGCTCCGCGTCCTCTTTGCGTGCCTCAAAGTAGCGTACGTTCATATGCACGGTCGGCGCGTAAGGATTACGCGGATGCAGCACCAGCGACACGCCCATCGCTTCAAACGAACGTCCGGCCAATTCAGGCCGTGCAGCGGTCGCCGACGCCGGCAGACCGGGGCCGAATACATGCGAAAAATTAACGCCGCCGCGCTCCAGCACGTTCCCCTCTTCGATCACGCTGCTCATCCCGCCGCCACCTTCCGGGCGATCCCATTGATCGCGCCTGAAGGTTTTGCCGTCGACCTGCTCCAGCCCCTTAACAATGCTATTTTGCAAGTTCAAAAGAAACTCTTTAACTCGTGGTGTACTCATGCAAACTCCTGGGATTAATTTTTTATGACAAAGGTCCCAAATTTCAAGACCAATCTGCAATACCTCGCATTTTAGCGCAGGTATAACACGATGACCGAATTTGATTGTTGATGTGTCTCAATCTTTGACCGCTTGACCGGTATGGCGAGGCAATATTCACGCTGTCGAAAACCCGGGTGCGTATGATAGACTCTTGCATCATAAACTCATCCGTAAATGCATCTGTATGTCTGGAAATACACTTGGAACGCTTTTTACCGTCACCTCATTTGGCGAATCGCATGGCCCCGCCATCGGTTGCATTATTGACGGCTGCCCGCCAGGGCTGGCAATCAGCGCCGAAGATATTCAGCTCGAACTGGACCGGCGCAAACCCGGCACATCGCGGCATGTCACACAGCGGCGCGAATCCGACACTGTCGAAATTCTATCCGGTGTATTTGAAGGACAAACCACCGGCACACCGATTGCCCTGTTAATCCGCAATGAAGATCAGCGCAGCAAGGATTACAGCAAAATCATGGATGTTTTTCGTCCGGGCCACGCCGATTACACTTATTGGCAAAAATACGGTATCCGCGATTACCGGGGCGGTGGACGCTCTTCAGCGCGCGAGACGGCAGTTCGCGTTGCCGCCGGCGCCATTGCCAAAAAATGGCTTCAGGAAAAATACGGCATCGTCATCCGCGGCTTCCTCGCGCAACTCGGCCCGATCCCGGTACCATTCAAACGCTGGGAAGACATCAATACCAACCCGTTTTTCGTCGCCGACAACAACGCTGTCGAGCAATTGGAAAAATTCATGGATCAACTGCGTAAATCCGGTGATTCGGTCGGCGCCAGGATCAGTGCGGTTGCCCAAGGTGTGCCGGTGGGTTGGGGCGAACCGGTTTATGACCGCCTGGACGCCGAAATCGCCTATGCCATGATGAACATCAACGCCGTTAAAGGTGTTGAGATCGGCGCCGGATTCGCCAGCGTGTCGCAGCGCGGCACGGAACATTCCGATGAAATGACACCGGAAGGGTTCTTGAGCAACAATGCCGGCGGCATTCTGGGCGGCATCTCGACCGGCCAGGACATCACCGTTAATGTAGCCATCAAGCCGACTTCCAGCATCCGTCTGGAAAGACGATCGATCGATAAAGACGGTAACGCTGCCATTGTCGAAACACATGGCCGCCATGATCCGTGCGTCGGTATTCGCGCAACACCGATTGTCGAGGCGATGCTGGCCCTCGTACTGATCGATCACGCTTTGCGGCATCGCGCACAAAATGCCGATGTGATTTGCAGAACACCGAAAATACCCGGAAAAATCAATGCACCGCACAGCTCAGGGATAACCGCACCGATACCGCATAAAGAAGACCCGGAACCAGAAGAAGACGTCTAAAGTGAACAAACCGATGGTAGTTAAGAACATGATGATTAATTCGCCGGACAAGACGAAATGCAAGCCGGATGGCGCAAGAAACGAGATATATCATAATGATAGGCAAGTTTTTAAGCACTGCCGCACGCAGTAAATCGCCTGCGCAGGCAATCAATCAGTGTTTCCTTAGCCTTGACAAGATCGGCTAAATCGACCATTATCGCCCCCGCAAAATAAATGTGATGGTTGGCAATTCGAGTCGACTTGGTCGATTACAGTTTGAAGAGATCGAATACCGTAACAAAAGCGTAACTT
This sequence comes from Nitrosomonas limosa, assembly GCF_054188085.1. Classification (NCBI taxonomy): domain Bacteria; kingdom Pseudomonadati; phylum Pseudomonadota; class Betaproteobacteria; order Nitrosomonadales; family Nitrosomonadaceae; genus Nitrosomonas; species Nitrosomonas limosa. The sequence continues at coordinate 988,502 of NZ_CM135180.1, forward strand.
CGAATCCCGCATTAGCTTCAATCTGATATAATCCCCCGGTTGCTTAACAAGCTGCTAGTAAAGAGATTGTACTTTGCGCCCGTAGCTCAGTTGGATAGAGTACTTGGCTACGAACCAAGGGGTCGTGGGTTCGAATCCTGCCGGGCGCGCCACTTCACCGAATAATCTTTTTTCTGCAATTTGACGGATTGTTCGTTTATCTCAGTTTCAAAATGGCCAAGTAGCTCAGTCGGTAGAGCAGAGGACTGAAAATCCTTGTGTCGGTGGTTCGATTCCGCCCTTGGCCACCATTCCAAAATCCGGATTTAAGCTGTTCTCAGCGATTTCTGAATCCACACCCGCTTTTGTTGCGAAATTTTCAAGCATGTCGCGGGATTGAATCACTCCAACGACCCGCGGCTTCAGTGATTCGGACGCAATCATTCATCATCAATATCAATGGCACGAAGTGGGAATGCGACGACCATTTCCCTTCGGCACACACGGATTGTGGATGGTGATTTCACGTTTAATTTATAGAAGAAAAAAATATTGATAGGCTGAATGTCCGCACTTAACTATAATCATGATTGCAATTTCCACAACAGGAGTAAAACCATGAAAGTCATGCATAACTTTGAAAAATCAGCCAGTCAACAATTACGATCTTTGCTGGTTCTGGCTGTCGCGGTACCGTCTTTCGGATGGATGCTGCCAGCAACCGCCGCAACTGTCGTTTACGATAACGGCAGCGCTGATGGCAGCAGGGGTTGGTGGAGCGATTTTGACGGCGCGCTGCAACCATTTCAGCAAATGGCCGATAACTTTGTGCTCGGCGCGGGAAGCAATACATTCACCGGCGTTAGCTGGAGCGGTTCGTATTATGCATCCAATAACCCTACCGCCGCGGATAATTTCGTAATCAGAATATTTAGCGATTTAGGAGGCATTCCCGACACCAATCCGATTTATTCTTTCAATGTAGGCAATGCGGTTAACCGGATCGATAGCGGCATTGATGACGCAACCTGGAACATCGACATCTACAACTATTCAGCCTCCGTACCATCGACCACACTCACGGCGGGAACGACGTATTGGCTGTCGGTGGTCAATGACACCAGTGGCCACACGGACGATTGGCTTTGGGAAAATTCGCAAACATCCGGCAGCAGCGCTTTTCGTTTGGGTGAAGGTAATGGCTGGAATCCTCACGGCACGGAATTAGCCTTTCAGATATCCGCCGTTCCGGAACCTGAAACTTACGCGATGCTACTGGCAGGACTCGGTTTGCTGGGATTTGCCGCACGCCGCAAAAAATAATTGAATCTACATCATGCAGCGGCAGCTTAGGCAATGACAAAAGCCTAAGCTGCCGAAAAAACTCATCGCTCATCGCTTTAATTCCGGCATCAATAATTTTTCGATGCCACGCTGCCCCCCTCTTCCACTGCTTGCGCCCTTATCCCGCAACGAATTCCAGCGAGCAAATCAATCTGCGCTTTCTCGGAGTTTCATGAAAACAGTATTCGAACAGCTTGTAAATATTGTATAAAGTATCCTTTCCAGATTGACACACAATTAATCCCTGAACGAAAGGACAAACAATGATCGAGCTATTAGGATGGATCTGCCTGATCGTTTCGCTGACATTGATGATCTACCATCATTACATGCACTCAAACTACGACCGCGTCTATCAGTTTATCCGCAAAAAATATGGCCAGCAGACACCCGACATAAAATTCCCGTCGAAGGAAGACCACGCCAAGGATGCGCAAAAATTCTCGTACTACACCGCTTTCTTTGCAGTTTTGCTGATCGTGCTGAATTTACTCTCAAGATAATGGTGTTTTAGTCTGCTGCAAGTCAGAGCAAAATTTTTAGCTATTAATCATCGAGTAGCAATTGATTGGATTACGCTAGGTTTTACGGTACATTACAATATGCGATTGTAAGCACCAGCAAAACGCCTCTCAGCATGTCAATAGGATTGCTCATTTTTTATGGCCGCTAAAGAAGCCAAGGCACGAATCAAGATCAATAAGCTACTCGAAGAATCCGGTTGGCGTTTTTTTGATGATGCCTCTGGCAACGCCAACATTGTGTTGGAACCCAACGTCAAGCTGACCACGGTTAAATGCGATGCCTTGGGAGAAAATTTTGAAACTTCCCGCCAGGGTTTTGTTGATTTCTTACTGCTGGATGAACACGGTCATCCCTTCGTCGTACTTGAAGCCAAAGCCGAGGATAAGAATCCGCTGATCGGCAAGGAACAAGCACGTAGCTATGCCCAATCGCAGCGTTGCCGCTTCGTGATTCTTTCGAATGGCAACCTGCATTATTTCTGGGATCTGGAACAAGGCAATCCGCATGTCATTACGCGCTTTCCTAGCCCGGATTCAATCAAGGGATGCCAGCGCTTCCAGCCGGACCCGCAGCGGCTGATTACCGAAATGGTCTCAAAAGACTATATCGCGCTAACGCAAATGCCGGGCTATGCGAATGAAGCAGGCTGGAAAAATGAAGGCGAACGCACCGGTTTCATCGCCAAAAACCGGCTGCGGTTTCTGCGCGATTATCAAAAGCGCGCCGTCCAAGCGATACAAGACGCGGTGGCGGAAGGAAAAAGCCGTTTTCTGTTCGAAATGGCGACTGGTACCGGCAAAACACTGACTGCCGCCGCAGTCATCAAGCTTTTCCTGCGCACCGGCAACGCGCACCGCGTGTTGTTTCTGGTGGACAGGCTGGAACTGGAAGATCAGGCCAACAAAGCATTCGTCGCCTATTTGAAGAACGATTACACTTCGGTCATATACAAAGAACGTCGAGACGAATGGCGCAACGCCGAGATCGTTGTCACCACGGTGCAGTCCCTGCTATTTAACGGCAAATACCAGCGTTTGTTTTCGCCAACGGACTTCGATCTGGTGATTTCCGATGAAGCGCATCGTTCCATCGGCGGCAATGCACGTGCGGTATTCGAGTATTTTGTCGGTTATAAACTGGGATTGACTGCAACGCCAAAGGATTATCTGAAACAATTCGACAAGAGCAAATCCAATACGCGCGATCCGCGCGAGTTGGAGCGGCGTCTGTTGCTCGATACCTACCGCACTTTCGGCTGCGAATCCGCCGAGCCGACTTTCCGCTACTCGCTGCTCGACGGCGTGCGCGAAGGATTTCTCATCAATCCGCTGGTCGTGGATGCGCGCAGCGACATTACCACCCAACTGTTATCCGACAAAGGCTATGCGATTGCCGTGGCGGACGGCGACGGCAATGAAGCAACCGAAAATTTTTATCAAAAAGACTTCGAGAAAAATTTTTTCTCCGAAGCCACCAATCGCTTATTTTGTGAAACATTCATGCGCAATGCGCTACGCGACCCCATCAGCGGCGAAACCGGCAAAAGCATCGTGTTTGCCGTCAGTCAAAATCATGCCGCCAAGCTGACGCAAATTCTCAACGAACTGGCCGATGCCTATTTCCCCGGCAAATATCAATCCGACTTCGCCGTGCAAGTGACCTCGCTGATCCCCGAAGCGCAGCAATTTACCCTCAACTTCGCCAACAATAATTTGCTCGGCTCGGCCAATTTCGAAGAAAACTATCGCACCAGCAAAGCGCGCATTTGCGTCACCGTCGGCATGATGACCACCGGCTACGATTGCCCGGATATATTGAATCTGGCGATGATGCGTCCGATTTTCTCGCCGCAAGATTTCGTGCAAATCAAAGGACGCGGCACGCGCAAGCATGATTTTCTGGAACAGCTTTTCGATCCGGCACTGAAACAGCAACTCGGAACACGAGAAAAAACCCGCTTCAAGCTATTCGATTTCTTTGCCAATTGCGAATACTTCGAGGAAAAATTCGATTACAACGAAAAGTTGCAATTACCCCGATCGCAGCAAAACGGCGGACAATCGGAAATATCACCGCCCCCGTCGCCACCGGGTTCGTTCCGATACGGCGGTGCGGATACCCTTACCGCGCTCGGGGAGCATCAAATCGGCGAGCACGGCATGAAAATCGACCGCATGTTTTTCAACAAATTTGAAGAGAAAGCCCAAGGCGATAGCACGCTGAAAACCCTGGTTGAAAATGCGCAATGGGATCAAGCCACCGATTACGTGCATCGCCATTTATTCAACAAACCGAAAGAATTTTTCTCTCTGGAAACCTTGCGCCGCGCGGCTGGCATGGATCGTCACCTGGGGTTCCGGGAACTGCTGGAAAAAGTGTTTGGACTGATTCCCGGATTCAAGTCGAAGGATGAATTATTGGAAGACGAATTTCAGAAACTTTTGCTTGATTTGTCGCCGGAAGAATTGGAATTGCACGCGGATGCCATCCTCGCACTGAAGAACTATTTTAAGGCGTATGCCACCGATGGCCATCTGCGTTACATCATCGAAAATGGCCGCCTGACTGAACTGAACGTAAATCCAAGTTTTAATATGGCTGATTTCACGGCTGTACCCGTGGCATGGCGCAACCGCATCCCGGAATACATCAACCAGTACGTTCCACTCGACCCATTCAAGTAACCCGATAACCCATGCTGGATTCCGAAACCAAACGCCGCATCGATTCCTGCCGTGACATCCTGGTCGGCAAAGTACCCGATCCCAAATCGCAAGTCGAACAGATCACCATCGCGCTGATCTATAAGTTCATGGACGACATGGACGCAGAAGCCGAAGACCTGGGCGGCAAACGCAGCTTTTTTACCGGTGAATTTGCCAAATACGGTTGGTCCAACTTGATGGCGCCGGGCATGGGCGGCTTCGATATGTTGAACCTTTATTCCGAAGCCATCGGCAAAATGAACGAAAACCCGGGGGTGCCCGCGCTGTTCCGCGATATTTTCAAGAACGCCTATTTGCCATACCGCGATCCGGAAACGCTGCGCAGCTTTCTGAAGGAAATTAACGGTTTCACTTACGATCATTCCGAACGGCTGGGCGACGCCTTTGAATACCTGTTGTCGGTGCTGGGCAGCCAGGGTGATGCCGGGCAATTCCGCACGCCGCGCCATATCATCGATTTCATGGTGGAGCTCATCGACCCGAAAAAGGACGAATCGATCCTCGATCCGGCCTGCGGCACGGCGGGTTTCTTAATTTCGTCGTACAAACATATCCTCAAGCACAATACGAAAGGCTACAAGACGCAGCAAGACCGCGAAGCTTTTGACGAAACCGGCGTGCCGCTGGAAGCGCTGACGCTCGACAGCCCGCTGCATTACAAGGGCGATCTGCTCACGCTGGACGATAAAAACCGCCTCGCCGCTAATATCCGCGGCTACGACATTTCACCCGACATGGTGCGCCTGTCGCTGGTGAATATGTATCTGCACGGCTTTGTCAGCCCGCATATCGACGAATACGACACCCTCACCAGCGACGAGAAATGGAACGAACTCGCCGACGTGATCCTCGCCAATCCGCCGTTCATGTCACCGAAAGGCGGCATCAAGCCGCATAAACGGTTTTCCGTGGCCGCGACACGCTCGGAAGTCTTGTTCGTCGACTATATCGCCGAACACCTCACGCCTAATGGCCGCGCCGCCGTGATTGTGCCCGAAGGCATCATTTTCCAAAGCGGCAATGCCTACAAACAACTGCGCGAAATGCTGGTAAAACAATATCTGGTCGCGGTGATTTCGCTGCCCGCCGGGGTATTCAATCCCTACAGTGGCGTCAAGACTTCGATCCTGGTCATGGACAAGCGCCTGGCGAAAAAGACCGATGCAATTTTATTCGCCAAAATCGGCAGCGACGGCTATCACCTCGGCGCACAACGCCGCCCGGTCAATCATAACGATTTACCGGCAACGGTGCGAGCTATCAAAGGATGGCTGGATGGCGTGCGTAATGGTGCGGTGTTTAATGTTGAGTCAATTGCCAATCTGAGTCTCGTGGCTAAGGAGAAAATTGGCGGGAATGGCGAGTGGAATTTGAGTGGTGAGCGATATCAAGAAGGGAGTGTTCACTCAACCGACTACCCTTTGATTAAGATTGGTGAATTCGTTAAAACCATTACACCACCTATCAAGATTCAAAAAACAGAATTTGGTTTATTCGGTCAGTTTCCAATTATCGATCAATCGCAAAATCAAATTGCGGGATGGATAAATGATGGATCGTCATTAATCTATCCGCAAAAGCCTCTGGTAATTTTTGGTGATCACACATGCGTCGTGAAGCTCATTGATTCTCCTTTCGCGCAAGGCGCAGATGGCATTAAGATTCTTCAAACGAAAGATGTGCTCGATCCGTGCTATCTATTTCATGTTCTGCGACTCAAACCATTAGAAACAGCTGGTTATCAACGCCACTTCAGTAAGCTGAAAGAATACGAAATACCTCTCCCGCCGCTTGAAGTGCAAAAAGAGATCGTCGCGGAGATCGAGGGGTATCAAAAAATCATCGACGGCGCCCGCCAAGTTGTTGAAAACTACCTGCCCCGTATTTCGATTGATCCCGATTGGCCAATGATAGAGTTAAGTAAATTAATTAAGCTCTCAAGTGGTCAATTTCTTTCTAATGTGATGAAGAGCGACGGACCATACCCAGTGTATGGCGGCAACGGAATCAACGGTTATCATTCTGATTATTTTCTTGAAGATTCAACGATCGTTATAGGTAGAGTCGGTGCATACTGTGGTGCGATACATGTAACGCAACCTAAGTCATGGATAACTGATAATGGTTTATATGTGAAGGAATTTTTTAAAGAATCAGATCTGTTGTTCCTGGCATTATTACTTTCACATCTCAAATTGAATCAGTATGCAAAAGTTGGTGGCCAACCTTCAATTTCTCAAGCAATAGTATTGGAAAGAATGGTTCCATTTCCCGATCTTGATACTCAACGCGCCATTGTCGCCCAAATCGAAGCCGAGCAGCGCCTGGTCAACGCCAACAAGGAATTGATCCGGCTCTTCGAAGACAAAATCAAAGTTGTCATCAACCGTGTCTGGGGAGAAACCGCATGAGCAAAGATCTGACCAACTCGCCCGTCGACCGGCAGAATATTCTCAATAGCCTCTTATCCGACAATTGAAGAAAAACTAGCGCATTTGCTTTATAGCGCGTGTAAGTTTCATAGTTTTCAGATTTATAACTTTTGCATAAAAATTAAGCTGTTTTTTATCGATATGCGAATGAATTTTACCCTTTGATCAACAAAAGCCATACCGTGTAAAAAATATAGGTTCAATAAATTTTGAGAAAAGATCGCCAACATATTTTATTACTCCGCAGATTTTTGTGGATTACGGTTATTGCGATTCTGGCAATCATGAGTATTCCTTTTATTCGGTCAATCTATGACATGTTCATTCGGAATCAAATCGACTCTGGCATTAATCTAATGCAATCCGGTGAAATCATTTTTCCCGAACTAGTATTGATACCGGCTGGTTCTTTTGAAATGGGTGAGCAGGACGTCGTATTTATAGAAGAGCTTGGAGCGGAAGAAAAAAAGTACTTCGGTATTCCAGGTAAACATATCCAGATTGATCAGCCTTTTTACATCAGCAAATACGAAATCACCAATGAGCAGTATGATAGCTACATACGGGCAAAGAAATTTAGAAACCAAGCAGAAAAAGGTTTATATACCCAGTCAACTGACAAAGAAAATACCACGGGAAAATTGCCCGCAGTAAAGATTAATTGGCACGGGGCAATGGCCTTTGCAATCTGGCTAGGGGAACAGAAACGACTTAGCTGCCGTTTGCCGACCGAAGCGGAATGGGAATACGCCGCACGAGCGGGACTGAAAACCGCTTATCCGTGGGGTAATGAAGTTGGGATAAATAATGCCAATTGTAGTCAATGCGGGAGTCAATGGGACAATCATGAAGCGGCTCCAGTAGGACAATTTAAAGCAAATCTTTACGGGCTATACGATACATCTGGAAACGTCTGGGAATGGACTTGTTCGGCATGGCAGGATCAATACAATGGACAGGAGCAGCAATGCGCTCGCATGGATGAATTCGGCTCACGTGCAGTGCGTGGAGGTTCCTGGGCCTATGATTCTAAGTATATACGTTCATCTGTCCGCGGCGAGTTTGATGCTGGTACTCGATACAAAGGTTTTGGATTTCGCGTAATGTGTAATTTTTCTGTCAAATAGCGGATCTTATTCAGGTTGAGTTACTGCCTACTATAGATCGATTGAGTAGAAAAATTGTATGCCGCAGTAATGATGATATTTTTGTTTTCATACATTACGCGCAGAATAAGCATTTAAAGCAGAACAGGTTGTAATTTTTTATAACCTGTTGTTCTATTGGCGTCCCCAAGGGGATTCGAACCCCTGTTACCGCCGTGAAAGGGCGATGTCCTAGGCCTCTAGACGATGGGGACAATGTGATATGTCGTTACAGCGTCGCTTAATCCACAGTAAGAAACTGGTGGAGATAAGCGGGATCGAACCGCTGACCTCTTGCATGCCATGCAAGCGCTCTCCCAGCTGAGCTATACCCCCTGATCAAAGGAACGTGGATTATACTGATGCGATGATGGCTTGTAAAGCAAAGATCAACCGGGGAAATTGCCGAGTTGATTGTTCATGCGAGCCAGTGTTTCATCGCGTCCAAGCAATGCCAGTACCGCGTCGATCGAAGGCGTATGCACTTCGCCGGTGACCATCACCCGCAATGGCATCGCGATTTTCGGCAATTTGACGTCGTGCGCTTTGGCGGCGTTTTTTATTTCCTGATGGATGACTTCGCGCGTCCATTCGATTTGTTTGAAGGTTTCCATCAAACCGGTCACGATCGGTTTGGCGTCCGCAGTTAAATGCTGCGCTTTCAGTTCCTCGGCGGGTTCCAGCGGACGGTAAAAATACACGGCGGCATCGGCCAGTTCTTCGATGGTATTGACCCTTTCTTTAAGCAAATCGACGACTTGCGCCAGATCGGGGCCGCCATTCAGCGGGCAGTTATCCTTAGCGAGGAAAGGCACCACCAGATCAGCCAAACGCGCATTATCGGTAGTTTTGAGATATTGCTGATTGATCCAATGCAGTTTCTCCGGATTGAACTTGGCCGGAGAGCGGCTGATCGCGGATAAATCAAACCATTCAACCAGTTGCTCGCGGCTGAAAATCTCTTCGTCGCCGTGCGACCAACCGAGCCGTGCCAGATAATTCAATAACGCTTCGGGCAAATAACCATCGTCGCGATACTGTATCACCGACACCGCGCCATGCCGTTTCGATAAACGCTCGCCGTTGGCGCCGAGGATCATCGGCACGTGCGCATATTCCGGTAAAGTAGCACCCAAGGCTTTAAGGATATTGATCTGGCGCGGGGTATTGTTGACGTGATCGTCGCCGCGGATCACATGGGTGATGTTCATATCGAGATCGTCAATCACCACGCTGAAGTTATATGTGGGGACGCCATCGCCGCGCAACAGCACCAGATCATCGAGTTCATTGTTGGCGACGGTGATTTTTCCTTTGATCTGATCGTTAAACGACACATAGCCATCCAGCGGATTTTTGAAACGAATCACCGGTTTCACACCAGCGGGCGGAGTTTTCTTGCTATCGCGCCAGCGACCGTCGTAGCGCGGCTTCAAACCCGCGGCCAATTGCTGTTCACGCATTTGCTCCAATTCTTCTTTGCTGGCGTAGCAATAATATGCCTGGTTATTTTGCAATAATCGTTCGGCAACCTCATGGTAGCGCGCTAACCGCTGCATTTGGTAAAACGGCCCTTCGTCGTAATCCAGCCCTAACCATTCCATGCCATCCAGAATTGCTTGGATGGATTGTTGCGTTGAGCGCTCCAGATCGGTGTCTTCAATGCGCAAGATGAAATCCCCGCCATGTTTACGGGCGTAAGCCCAGGAAAAAAGCGCGGTGCGTGCGCCGCCGATGTGGAGATAACCGGTGGGGCTGGGGGCAAAACGTGTGCGTACCTTCATGATTGTTGAACCGATTGTTTAGTAGCGAATAAATACAGGGGGCATAGTTTACGCGATTCTATAAAAGCCGTGTTCTCTTTGCCCGGCTCTGGACTGCTGGCGATAGGTTATTCGAAGCAGACACTAAACATGATTATAATGCGAGCAATTTAACCCAATGTTCATTTTTGAACATCACGATGAAGCAATCGACCCATGACCGATTTAATCCATGACTTGATTTTTTCAGCCGCTGACCGCTCACCGGATGCTGCTGCATTGTCCTATCAAAATCAATGGATGCACTATCAAACCCTGGCCACGGAAGTCGCAACCAAAGCAAACGGATTTCAGGCGCTCGGCTTAGCGCGCGGCGAACGAGTTGCTGTTTATCTTGAAAAGCGTTTCGAGGCGGTGATCGCATTATTTGCGGCATCCGCCGCCGGGGGTGTTTTTGTGCCGGTCAATCCGGTATTGAAACCGGAGCAAGTCCGCTATATTTTTGCCGATTGCAATGTGCGAGTATTGGTCACTTCATTGGAACGGCTTAAGCTGCTGCAGAAGGAATTAGCGTCATGCCACAACTTGCACACCATTGCAGTGATCGATAGCAAAGGCGAATCTCCGGTTATTCCAGGCATTACTGTTGTCAACTGGGATGAAGTCAATGGCGCTCAGTCCGCCTTGACAAGCATCGACAGCGACATGGCCGCGATCATTTATACATCCGGCAGCACCGGTAAACCCAAAGGCGTGGTGCTATCGCATCGCAATCTCATGGCGGGCGCAAAAAGTGTCACGCAATACCTGCAAAATCGGCCCGGCGACCGGATCTTAACCATACTGCCATTAAGTTTCGATTACGGACTCAGTCAATTGACAACCGCATTTTATGCCGGAGCCGCCAACATTCTGATGAATTACCTGCTGCCGCGTGACATTATCCGCATCGTTGACGAACAGCAGGTTACCGGTATTGCCGCAGTCCCGCCGCTATGGACGCAACTGGCGCAATTGGATTGGGGCGCGACACCTTCGTTGCGCTACATCACCAGCTCCGGCGGCGCCCTGCCCCGTCCGGCATTGGATCGCTTGCGCACCGCTCTGCCAAACACAAAAATCTTTTTGATGTACGGATTCACCGAAGCTTTCCGCTCCACCTACCTGGAGCCGCAAGAACTTGACCGGCGCCCTGATTCGATCGGCAAAGCGATCCCGAATGCCGAAGTATTGGTGCTGCGCGAAGATGGATCTCATTGCGCACCCGGCGAACCTGGAGAACTGGTTCATCGCGGCGCGCTGGTCGCAATGGGCTACTGGAATGACGCCGAAAAAACGGCCGCCTGCTTTAAGCCGCTCAAGCCGCAGCACAGCGGTTTGACGATTCCGGAAATTGCCGCCTGGTCGGGTGATACCGTGCGCATGGATCCGGATGGGTATCTGTATTTCATCGAGCGCCGTGATGAAATGATCAAGACATCCGGTTATCGCGTCAGTCCGACGGAAATCGAAGAAGTGATTTATGCCACCGGATACGTCGTGGAAGCGATTGCCTGCGGAATACCCCACCCTACCTTGGGTCAAGCAATCGCGGTGATTGTCACCCTCAAGGAAGATATACAAATCGATGCGGACGCGCTGTTTAACGCCTGCAAGCAACACTTACCCGCTTATATGGTACCCAGTCATATTGAGATCCGCGCGCACTGCTTGCCCAAAAATCCAAACGGCAAAATCGATCGCAAATATTTGTCGCAGCAATTGCAACGGTTGTTTGACGGTCTCCCATGATGAACCGTCAACTTCCGCAACATGCGCCACTGACCCAATTTGCCGTGCGAGACGATTGTTTGCAAATTGGTGGCATGCCGCTGACCCGTCTGGCGCAGCGTATCGGCTCCACGCCGTTTTATGCCTACGACCGCCAAGCAATCACCGAGCGAGTGGCCCTGCTGCGCCAGCATCTGCCGCCGGAGATCCTGCTGCATTACGCCGTTAAGGCAAACCCGATGCCGGCGGTCGTACAACATTTGGCAGGCTTGGTCGATGGTTTGGATGTCGCATCGAACGGGGAAATGAAAATTGCGCTGGATACGGGTATCGATTCCGGCAGCATCAGTTTTGCCGGACCCGGTAAAAAAGAATACGAGCTACGGTGTGCTATCGCAGCGGGTGTTGTGATCAATGCCGAATCCCGGCAAGAATTGGAAACCATCGCGCGGCAAGCGATGGCAATTGGCGTCACTCCCAGCGTTGCAATCCGGGTGAACCCGGATTTTGAGCTCAAATCCGCCGGTATGAAAATGGGCGGCGGCCCCAAACCATTTGGAATCGACGCCGAGCAAGTCCCCGGCGTACTCAAGGAAATCAGTTCGCTAAACTTGGATTTCGTTGGTTTCCATATTTTCAGCGGTTCACAGAACTTAAACGCCGCCGCCATTCAACAGGCACAAGAACAAGCGATTCAACTAGCGATCGAACTGGCCCGGCATGCGCCCTCGCCTGTCCGGTTGCTGAATATCGGTGGCGGCTTCGGTGTGCCCTATTTTCCGGGAGAACAGCCCCTGGATATTGCCGCTATCGGCGATCATCTACATATCCTGATGCAGCAGATCCGGAGACAATTACCGCAAGCTGCGGTGGCATTGGAGCTGGGGCGCTATCTGGTCGCCGAAGCGGGGATTTACGTGTGCCGCGTGCTTGAAAGAAAGCTATCGCGCGGACAAGTCTTCCTCATAACGGATGGCGGAATGCACCATCATCTGGCCGCTTCCGGTAACTTCGGCCAGGTTATCCGCAAAAATTACCCAGTATTGATCGGTAATAAAGTGTACGGCAGTGAGCGAGAGATTGTTTCGGTTACCGGTCCGCTGTGTACGCCATTGGATGTATTGGCCGAACAATTACCCATGGCGAGAGCGTCGGCGGGTGATCTGGTGGTCGTGTTGCAATCCGGCGCTTATGGATTGAGCGCCAGTCCCGCTGCTTTCCTGGGACATCCCGAATCGGTCGAAGTATTGGTTTGATCCCCCTGCGTTTTGTCAGTCACTGTGCAAATGTTGTTTATTGTGCACAAGCCTTTAAGTTTGTTGCGATTTCCTAGCTAAATTATAAAGATCAGTTGAATATTCGCTTTAAATATACTTAAATGATTGATAGATCCAGTAGATATTACTTATTGAATGAAAAAGCTTTGTTTCGCATAACCGGAAAATAGGAAATGCACCGTAGATTCTGTGCTTTTCCGCTGATGATATATCGTAGCGGCAGTTTACTATTTTTACTTTGACTTCCGATCGGCACGGATCAATTTTTTCCTTGAGTGAAATAGTATGACAGACTTATTGACTAGTTTAATTAGGTGATTCTATGAACGATTTGTATCAAAATTTTCAAAAATTCTTTGAAATCGTAATTGCAGATACAGCCGAATTACTTGAGCATGTTTACAGAATCCGCTATCAGGTATTATGCATCGAACAGCGGTTACCGGGATTTGACCCTTCGCATTGCCCGGGTGAGAAAGAAAAAGACAGTTATGATAGCCATTCCTGTCATGTGCTGTTACGTTATCGCCCTACCGGGGAATTCATCGGTACCGTGCGATTGATTCTTCCGGATAACCGACAACCCGCAAAACTGCTGCCGGTTGAATTGTACGGACAGACAGATCCGATGCTTTGCGACATCAAAGCATTGCCTCGCCAGCAAACTGCTGAAATTTCACGTTTCCTGGTCATGAGTCAATTTGACCGCCGTAGAGACGAACGACGCCGGGAGGATCGCCGTAAAGAAACAGCCGAAACCGACAGCGAAAAAAGGACTTCGCAAGACCGACGGGCGTCGGATCGCCGTTCCGGATTAAGCATAGGATTGGTACTGATGGCCGGGGTTATGCGCATGTCGGTTAAATACAATATCCGGCATTGGTTGTCCGTTGCGGATCCTGCACTGAATAAGCTGATGGGATTTTACGGTTTGAATTTCAATCCGATCGGCCCGCCGGTCAATTATCACGGCATCCGTCGTCCTTATTACGTCCGCGTGGAAGATGCCCTCGAAAAAATGTACAACGAGCATCGCGATGCATGGGAAGTCGTAACCGATTGCGGTGCTTATAGCTTAATGCGTGTTAACTAATTTAATGGAATAACTCTGAACCGGGAATCTGTTTCTTGAATTTATTTCATTCATCGATACAAAGGCAACTATCCAGTCATTATTGGTTAAAAGTTAAAGCAAGCTTATGCTTGGCTTTGACTGTATCCCTTTGGTGCATAGATACTGGTGTCAGAGCGGAAAATTCATACGAAATTGTCGCCAATCCCGGCGTAAACGAAAAAATCCTCACGGTTAATTCACTGCGCTCGATTTTCAGCATGCGCTTAAAAACCTGGCCGGACGGCACCAAGATCCGGGTTTTTGTGCTATCCGACGATGACGAATTACACCAGATCTTCTCCAAGGAAAAATTAAACGTTTTTCCCTACCAATTGAGATCCACCTGGGATCGATTGGTTTTCTCAGGCACTGGCCAAGCTCCGACAAAAGTCAGCTCAAACGAGGAAATGCTCGCCAAAATTGCCAGTACCCCCGGAGCAATCGGTTATTTATGGAAAGCAAATATCAATGAAAATGTTAATGTGCTCGAAATTAAGTAACCGTTTTATCGGTTCAGGACTCCGGCTAATCATGCAAGCGGTAACACTGTCATTGTTTTTCTGTTTTCCGGTGCAAGCGCAGGATAGTGCGAATTCGAAATCACCGCCGGAAGCAAATAATCCGCCTGCCAGAAAATTCCTCGCGATGGAATTACCTGTGGTCACTCCACAAGCCGAAACAACGGAGAAAAAACCGGGATTTATAAGGTCGACCATCGACCGTTTTCGTAACAATGATCTTCCCGGTGATTTGCAGATTCACGGCTTTGTTAGCCAAGCGTATATTTCCACGTCGGATAACAATGTTTTTGGAAATAGCGATAACGGCGGCAGTTTCGGTCTTACCGAAGCGGGTTTGAATGCCTCCATCAGGCCGTTGCCGCGCTTGCAGTTATCGGCGCAAGTGCTGTCCCGGCGCGCCGGCGAAGGCAATAGCGGCATGCCGCGGCTCGATTATGCGGTATTGGATTATCGCTTATATTCCCAAGAGACCAATCAGCTCGGCATCCGCGTTGGCCGGATTAAAAATCCATTTGGTTTTTACAACGAAACCCGGGATGTCGCATTTACACGCCCCAGTATCTTGCTGCCACAGTCGATCTATTTTGACCGCACCCGCAATTTGGGGCTTTCCAGCGATTCCGTACAGGTTTACAACGATCTGGCGGTATCAAATTGGGGCACGCTATCGACCCAGTTTGGCGTAACCTTACCCGTCGTTGGCGACAAAGACACTGAAAGCTCTTTACTAGGCATTGTGCGTCCGGGAGAATTGAATCGGGATGTGTCCTACATCGGACGGGGAATTTTTGAAACGAATGATAAGCGGCTTCGTTTAGGTATCAGCGGCATATGGTTGAACACGAGCTACGATCCCAATAGCCTGTTACGTGATCCGCTGGGACCGGGCGCGCTCCAATTCACCCCTGTCATTTTCTCGGCCCAATATAACGCGGAGCGATGGACATTAACATCCGAATATGCGATCCGGCCATTCAAATATGACAACAATTTCAGGAATCCGGGGCTAAACGGCCTGGATTTCGTGGGTGAAAGCTATTATTTCCAGGGTGAATATCGTTTTACCCCGAAAATTGAAGGAATTTTGCGGTATGATGCACTCTTTCTCGATAGATCGGATCGCAACGGCAATCAATGGGCTGCTCAAAGTCCACTGCGCCAAGGGCTGGAACACAGTCGTTTTGCCAGAGATATTACCGTCGGCGTACGCTGGAATGTCACACCGGAATTCATGCTACGGGCCGAATTCCATCATGTGAACGGAACCGGTTGGCTGTCGCGGCTGGATAATCCAGTGGCAAGAGACACGGAAGAAAACTGGAATCTGTACGCGATTCAAGCATCTTATCGATTTTAGGTAACGTTGTACCACTCTTAGGGAAACGCTGATTAATTCGGCGAACGCGATGGAGCACGAGGCGCACGGCACGCGTATAGTCAATTAATCAGCATTTCCTTAGCAGGCCATTGAAAAACGTTTTCGAGGCAGCCGATACAAGGCGAAAACAGGCGAAAAAACGCAGTTTATGCGGTATAAATGAGCATTTTGAGCTTGTTTTTAACACCATAGTGGCAACGCAGATAGTTTTTCAACGGCCTGTTAGAGCACAATAAAAACACAGCTGGTGGCAATCAGAAAATGAGACATAGCTTAGCGTTGATCAAAGCTCCGAGCACCTTCCAATATGACTGTTCACTGGCGAAAACGATTATTCCGTGTTTTCCGGATTAAGCAAAAGCGCTGTCGCACAACAGTTCCGGGTTTAAATTGAATAACATGCCTATTGACTCACAACCGAAGAGACGTAAATTCCGTAGCTTACGATGGAAAATCTCGCTCGGAAGCAGCTTGATTTTACTCGCGGTTGTCTCGCTGTTTTGTTTTGTCAGCTACCTCGGATTAATGACCAACTTTGCCAATCAGCAAGAAGTCGAGCACCGGAGATATTCGCTCGAGATCAACAGCCTGGTCACCAATACCACGCGGAACTTACATCAACTCGCCGAAATGATTCCATTCCTGGATGGAATGAAGAAAGCTTTGTTATTGAACGATGGCGAAAGCATCAGTCAGGTTTTCGACGCGCATTGGGCATTACTGCAATTCCACAATGGCGTCGAATTCATTCACTTTTATAATTCTTCCAATCAGTTAAACGCCAGTTGGGACAGTCTTGATGTCACCATTGACGACAATCAGTTACTGTCCAAATGGGTCAGCCATGTCAATCAATCGGAGCACCCCATCAATCCGCTGCTCTGCCGCGAAAGTTGCATCCAATACCTGATCGCCCCCATTCTGGTGGAAGGCAGGAAAGTAGGTGTCGTGGCTATGGGAACTTCCTTGGTGGATGTATTTCTGGCCTTTAAACGGATTTCCGGCGCGGATATCGGATTGTTGATCTCCACCAAAAATATCCACCCGTCACATCATGACACCGAAATTTCCAGCTGGAATGTTCAAATCTCCGCGTTAACCGGCAAAGAACGCAATTACGAGATCCTGAATCAGGTCAATCAATTGTACCCGGACATGAGCAAACTCAACGACGGTATCCAGATTCGCTGGAATAACCAGTACGTACAGATGAAATTATTTCCTTTGGATTCTTATGAACCGGGTAAAGCGCATTTAATTATCATCACGGATGTTACCGCCGCCGTAGAAAATATTCATGATTCGATCTGGAAAATCGCTGTAATCGGCTTGCTGGGACTTATTTTCTCGGAAGTATTGTTATTTTTCATATTCACCCGATTGCTGGCAAAACTGCGAGATGTCGTGTTCGTGCTGCCGCTCCTGGCAAACGGACAGTTTGAAAAATTCCGCGCATCGCTCGCATTAACCGATCGGGCGCAACATGTCAGAGACGAAGTCGATACGCTATCGGAAGCGGCGATATCCCTCTCATTGCAGTTAGAAAAACTGGAACAAGAAGTATCGACGCGGACAAAAATGCTGGTTGAACAAAAAAATGCGCTCGGTAAGGAACGGGATTTCATTCAAAACCTGCTGGATACCGCACAAGCCATTGTGCTGACGCAAAGTTCCGAAGGCCGGATTATGTCATTGAATAATTACGGTGAAATGCTGACGCATTACACCGAAGTCGAGTTAAAGGACAAATCTTTTTTGCAGACGTTGATTCCTGAGTATGAATCGCAAGATTTGCTTTTCCGCTTTAAAGAAATTCACAGCGGCGAAAGAATTCAACTGCGTCATGAAGCCATTACCCATTGCAAGGATGGCACGACCCGCCATGTCGCTTGGCTGCATTCGCACCTGGATAAGCAATCCGAAGACGACCCGTCGATTTTGTCGGTCGGTCTCGACGTTACCGAATATAAACGCGTCGAAGGGCATCTTGCGTGGCTGGCCGATCATGATCCGCTCACCAATATGTTCAACCGGCGCCGTTTCAGCGAGGAACTGGAACAGGTGTTGAGCCGCGCGGAACGCTACCGGCACCCGGGGGCTTTGCTATTCTTCGACCTGGATCGTTTTAAATACATCAACGATACCAGCGGTCACCAAGCCGGTGACGCATTGCTTAAAATGGTCGCCAACATGCTTGCCCAGACCATTCGCGCCGATGATATTACCGGCCGTTTAGGCGGTGATGAATTCGCCATCATCTTGCCGGAGATCAATGCCAGCGGCGCCATCGAGGTCGCCAAGAAAGTTCTGACCCAGTTAGGTCTGGCGCAACTGACGATCAACAACCGCACACACAAAATTTCTGCCAGTATCGGCATCGCGTTATTCCCGGAACACGGCGCCAATATTCACGATCTGCTCGCAGCCGCAGATCTCGCGATGTACCAGGCAAAAGCCAAAGGACGAAATGCCTGGTATTTGTTCTCCGATCAGGACCGCAGCCGCGAACGGATACATACGCTGGTTTATTGGAAAGAAAAAATCGAGTATTCGCATTTGCATGACAATTTCGTGCTGTATCTGCAACCGATCATGCATGTCAAAACGAAAGTAACCTCGCACTACGAAGTATTATTGCGCATGAGAGATAATGACGGTTCGATGCTGTCACCCGCCGACTTCATACCGGCAGCAGAACATACCGGATTGATTCACGCCATTGATCACATGGTATTGCGCAAAGCCATCTCGCAGATTGCCCAAATCTATAAAAACGGTTTTCACGCTACGTTCTCGATCAACTTATCGGCGCATGCGTTTAACGATCCTGAATTGTTGCCCATTCTCAAACAGGAATTGGTGTCGAATCAAATGAATCCAGCCAGCTTGATGTTTGAGATTACCGAAACCGCCGCTTTGGAAGATTTACCCGGCGCGCGTGGCTTGATGATAGAGATCAAAGAGCTTGGTTGCGGCTTTGTACTGGATGATTTCGGCGTCGGTTTCTCGTCGTTTTATTACTTACGCGAACTGCCGGTCGATGTTGTCAAGATTGACGGTTCGTTCATCCGCAATCTTTCGGCGAACAGTGACGATTTGATTCTGGTCAATGCCTTATGCAGCGTTGCAAGGGGATTCGGCAAACGCACTACGGCCGAGTTTGTGGAAAATGCCGAGGTCCTGGCGCTCATTGAGAAATTAGACATTGATTACGCACAAGGCTATCACATCGGCAAGCCGGCGCCTGCTACCACTTTTTTCCAAGACCCGGAATCTACAAACTGACCGTCGCCAAAAACTCCGGTATTTCGGCGTTCCACTTCAAATCCTTACCAATGGCCGCGGCTAACGCCACCGAATTGCTGTATTCGCCGTGTACCACAAAAACTTTTTCCGGCTTGTTCACGAAATGGCGCAGCCAATTAAGCAGGTCCGCCTGATCGGCGTGCGCCGAGAGTCCGCCGATGGTGTAAATCGCCGCCCGGACCCGGACATCCTGACCAAAGATCTTCACCTGCCTGACGCCGTCAACCAGCCGCCTGCCCAGAGTCCGCTCAGCCTGAAAACCGGTAATCAAAATGCTGCATTCCGGCCGGTCGAGGTTATATTTCAGGTGATGCTTGATCCGCCCGGCATCACACATGCCGCTGGCGGAGATGATGATGCCGTGTTTCATGCTATTGAGCTGCATCGATTCTTCAATATCCTGCACGAAGTGTATACGGGGTTTTTTGACATTATCGTTCATCCATTTCAGCGCGTCGGTCGATTCCTTATCGAGCAATGCGATATGCTTCAACGTGATTTCCGTAGCCGCCCGCGCCATCGGCGAATCCACGTAAATATCCATTTCCCCGAGTTTTCCCTGGCGGTACAAGTCGATCAACAAGAACAATAAATCCTGCGTCCTGCCGACGGTAAACGCCGGAATGATGACGTTACCACCTTTCTTGATCAACGTATCGTTGATGGCCAACACCAGTTCATCCAACGTATCCGCCATGCTGCGATGCAAGCGGTTACCATAGGTGGATTCGATCAGCAATACATCCGCTTGCCGGATAATCGCCGGGTCGCGCACCACCGGATGCCCCGGTTTTCCCAGATCCCCGGAAAATACGATTTTTTTGCTGGCCGCTTGCTGCTTCACCCATAGTTCAATGATCGCCGAACCCAGAATATGCCCGGCATCACGGAAGCAACAGCGTATTGCCGGATGCGGATTGACTTCAGTGTCGTAATCCACCCGCACCAATTGCTTCAGCAGCGCTTCCGCTTGCGCAACGGTGTAGAGCGGCGCCAGATCCTGAATGGAATGGCCGTGGCGGCGCGATTGATTGCGCCATTCGGTTTCCTTTTCCTGAATATAGGCGCTATCCTTCAACATCACTTGCAGCAGATCCGCTGTCGCAGCCGTGCAATACACCGGCCCGCGGAATCCCCAAGCGTTAAGACGCGGCAATAACCCGGAATGATCGATATGCGCATGCGTCAGCAGCACAAAATCAATCGCCCGCGGATCAAACTTGAATGCCGTGCGGTTTTTCCGGTCGGCTTCGCGGCCGCCTTGGAACATACCGCAATCCACCAGAAACCGTACCGATCCGGTTTCGATCAAATAGCTGGAGCCGGTTACTTCACCGGCAGCGCCCAGGAAAGTCAGTTGCATGGCAATATGTTCCTTTCTGATAGTTACATCGAATCCAGCACACGCAATGTACCGCTGATCAAAAGATCGATCTCCGCTTCGGTAATGATATACGGCGGCATGAAATAGATTGTTTTTCCTAAAGGCCGCAAAATCAGTTGTTGCTGCAATCCGGCCTGAAAGCATTTGGCGGCAAAATCCCGATCCTCTGACTCTACTTCAAACGCCCAGATCATGCCGCAGTTGCGGAAATTACTGACTTTCGGATGAGCAGCCAGCGATGCGGCTTGCGCATTGAGATAAGCCGTTTTTTTCTGATTTGCTGTAATCACATGATCTTTTTCGAAAATATCCAGTGTCGCCAATGCCGCGCGGCAAGCCAGTGCATTACCGGTGTGCGAATGCGAGTGCAGAAACGCGCAGGCAGTTGAGTCGTCATAAAACGCCTGGTAGATCGCATCGGTCGTCATCACCACCGATAACGGCAGATAACCGCCGCTCAGCCCTTTGGCCAAACATAAAAAATCCGGTGCAATCGCGGCTTGATTGCACGCAAATAAGGTACCGGTGCGGCCAAAGCCGACGGCGATTTCATCGGCAATCAGATGCACCTGATAGCGGTCGCAGATTTCCCTGGCACGTTGCAAATACACCGGATGGTACATGCCCATGCCGGTAGCGCCCTGCACCAGCGGCTCCAGAATCAGTGCTGCTATCTCTTCATGATGTTTCGCCAAATGGTTTTCCAGCGCAACGGCAGCACGCAGCGCATAATCGTGCGCTGATTCACCACGTTCGGCGTAGCGCCAGTCCGGGGTCGGCACATGCGTGCACGGCCGCAACAACGGCGCGTAGGTTTCCTTGAAAATCGCCACATCGGTCACCGACAAGGCACCTAGTGTCTCGCCGTGGTAATCGTTCTGCAGGCTGACAAACCGGTTTTTCCGAGGTTTACCGCACAACAGCCAATAATGAAAGCTCATTTTTAACGCGATCTCGGTTGCCGATGCACCGTCACTGGCGTAAAAACAATGTCCGAGCGAACCGGGCGCGATTCTTTTGAGCCGCTCCGATAGCGCAACCACCGGCTCGTGAGTGAAGCCTGCCAGCATCACATGTTCTATCTTCTCCAGTTGATCCTGGATGGCAGCGTTAATGAGCGGATTGGCATGTCCGAATAAATTGACCCACCAGGAACTGATCGCATCTAAATAGCGCTTCCCATCGGCGTCGTAAAGCCATACCCCTTGCCCGCGTACCACCGGCACCAGCGGATAGCTTTCGTGCTGCTTCATTTGTGTGCAAGGATGCCATACCGCTTGCAGGCTTCGCTGCCGCATGTGTTCTAAAGTGGTGTTGACGTTTGGAACGCTACCTGACATAAAATCCTTGCATTAAATTGATATTACCCAATACTAAACCGGCTGCTCGCGCTGCGCATGAAAAACAACGCGCCGCTGTCGGTCGAAACCGGCCGTGAACTCACGCCTGCCGGAGCCAGCTGCCAATCGCCGGAACGCAGCAGGGTATCGCCGAAAAACGCGTCGCCTTCAAGTAATAAACACTCTTCTTCCTGCGCCAGCATCGGCACAGGCGGTTTCCATGACGAATCGGGAGCAATGCGCACCATCGACGAGTAGCTTTTGCCGTCATCATACAGCGGCTTACTCGCTACGCCTGGCGCCAGATCGGTCCATTCGCCTTCGTGCGCGTGGATTGTAATCAGCTCACTGCCATCGCCGGATAAAAAAGCTGTCAATAGATCGCGGGCAACTTCTGCGGTATGACCGACCGGGATTCCTCTCAAATAGAGCAAAGCGCCGGTTTCGGAATAGATCCGGCCATGACGGCTGCTGGAACGCGCCATATGGTAATCACCGGCATTGACTTTGAATTCTCCCAGACTAGCCGATCCCCGCAGCACGACGCATTCTTCGTCTTCGTGATGGCGGTGCATCGGCAAACTGGCGCCGGGCTCGAGATCCAGTAAAAATGCGCGAATATCCGGATCCAGCGTTTTGGCGCGCACACCCGAGCGAATTTGCCGCCAATTGCCTTGATCGCTGCGGATCGTGATACGGGATGATTCAGCGGTTACGCTGGCTTGCACTCGCTGCAACAGCCGCTGACGAACATTAACGCGCTGTTCCTTGCTGGGCTGCAATGGCTCCAGTCCCTTCAACAAGGCCGTTTCGACGTTCTCGGCGCGTTGCGGATCATCCGGGTCCAAGGAGTAGCGTTTTTTCATCATTCAAAGCCTTTCAGTAAATCGTCTTCAAGCACTTCTTGCAACTGCTTGAGCGCCCGGCGAATATGCGATTTTACCGTGCCCAGCGCCATACCCGTACAGGACGTAATCTCATCGTGCGTCAAACCGCGAAAAAAAGCCAATGCGACTAACTGCCGTTGTACCGGTTCTAATTGCTCTAATGCTTGATTCAACAGGCGGTTATGCTGCGTCGCGATCAGCAAATCTTGCGGATCGCTATCCCGCGCTGGCTCATCACTTAATAGAAGCGCCGGTTCTTCGCAAAGTTCAACGTCGTCTTGTTTCCGCAAATAGTCCAATGCCCGGCTGCGTGCCATCATCAGCAACCAAGCGATGACATTGCCGCGTTGCGCATCGAAGCGCGGCGCTTCGCGCCATACCTGCCAATATACATCCTCGCTGACTTCTTCAGCCGCTTGCGGGTTGCGCGTAATCCGCAACGCCACACCATACACCCGTGTCAGTGTCGCCTCGTACAAATTTTCCAGCGCCTGCTCATCGTGCATTGCGATCGCCGCAACCCAGGTCTGCATCTGTGCAGCTTCAGCACTGCAGCCGCTGCTATTGCTGTCACTTGCCGTCACTACCGGTCATATCCTAGCCATATTGAACCACTGTACCTATTCCATGCACTGAAATATATCACCAGATACGCCGCCACAGTATATTTCCCGAATTACATCAGAAATTGTTCATAATAAGGCGTCGTGAAACGTTCGCGCGCGAGCTTTCGCGGAATGCAAATATCGCCTGGCTGCAGCCATTGGGTCTGGATGGGCGAGGGATTCCCCCTCAATTGATCGATCGCGACACGGTTGTATTCTTTTGCAAACCGTTGCCACAAGGGATCGTTAGGGTTACTGTAAAGCGGATCGAACGAACACGAAATACCGCTGCCACCGGAATAAATGCCAAAAGGTTTTCGTTCTTTTTCCGGACGATGCACAAAATAGGTAGCCCAGCCCGTAGGCACAAATCCGGTATCATGCTCAAACGATTTGGTGAAGCGATAGGATTCATTGATTACACGCTCCAGCATCCCAATATCGTGCTCATAGTATTGGAAATCCAGGCGATTCTCTGTCTCAGCGGGACGCCAGTATTCATTGACAAAATCGCTTCGCGAAAAAACAATCCCCTGTGGCCGGGGCAAATCACCACCGTCGAAGCCATGTTGTATCGCCAAGCGTTTAGCAAGGCGATATTGCTCGCAATGCGGCTGCGAACTATCCGGTGTCATGTTACCCGCGCCCGCTTGGTACCGTTGTTCTGCGAAACAAACGAGCTGATGCAATATCACCACCGCCAGCAAAGCATCGCACTGCTCGCGCAATTGCAATATTCCTTCCGCCAATGCCTGAGGGCTTTGATAAGCGTATAAGGCGACATTCGCCCGGCATAGACTGGCTGGACGAACTTCTATCAAACATTCCACAACGATTCCGCTCAATCCGAAACTGCATTTAAATTCATAAAAAGCCGCGCCATCCTGCTGATCCGAGAGTATGCACAAGTTGCCAAATTCATTGATATATAGCACAGCGACAACATGGCTGGAAAAATATCCCGGCCCGTCGAGTGATGACTCTTTGGTATCCCCTACTGTGACCGAACCCACTGTCGCTTCGCCGATTTCTGCCTGAAAAGGGATTTCCCATCCTTGCTGTTGTAACCAAACATTCAATTTTTTCAACCGGCATCCGGCCTGAACTCGAACGACCTGCCGGCCGCAGCCGTCGGTTTCCAAACCAAGAATGGCGTCCAGTTTGCGCGTGCATAACAGAGTACCACCATCATTGCAGACTGTTTCAGTAACCGACAGCATGGAACCGATTGGACGCACCGGCGTGGGAAACTGCGCAGTATCGCGCACTACCGCTTGCACGTCGGCGTAACTGACCGGTTCAACATACACGGCCGGATGAGTGGAACGGCTGAGCCCCCAATTCGAGAATTCCCGTCCGTCGTTAATGCAAAGACCATGCACAAATTGTGTCATGATTTCGAGTTCTTCCGAGTTAATATTCATTTTTCGCTCCATGTGGCATGCGGATTCATTATTCGCACTCAGCAAGATAGGTATATTTTTGAATATTCGGCGCCTTAGCCAAGAACGGTATCGCTTGATTCAAGGCTTCTTGGATATGCGGTGTATTGAAATGAGCCTCGATAGATTTTTCGTCGGTCCATTCTTCAATAAACAAAAATTCCGTTCCATGATGGTTTTTTCGAAACAGTTGATAACTCAAACAACCGTTTTCCTGGCATGTCGGCGCGATAATTTTTTTTAGAATCATTTCCACTTCAGTGACTTTATCAACACGCGCCGTTATCTCTGCGATTACTCGAACAGTTCCCATCGTTTTCTCCTCTTTTCGTCATTAAAATGCGCTCGTTGCAACTGGGTTTCTTGATAAACCCTTTACAAAGCACGAGCTCCTATTAACTGATACGAAAAAAAGCTGCATCCGGATGCAAGTAAAACCGCTTTTTTAGTCCGAATAACAGAATCTGAAGAAAGAAATAAGTAAGGAAGCCGGTTTCAGGTCATCCATGAACACGGCAAGTGAGATCAGGCGGGAATTGGTTTTCTATAAAGAAATGCTGCGCCCGCCATCTACTGCAATGACTTGTCCGGTGATATAAGGCGCATCCGCGATTAGAAATTGCACGGTTTTAGCGATGTCGTCAGGTTCTCCGCAACGTTGAAGCAAGGTGCTGGCAATAATCTGCTGACGCGCCGCATCATCGGACCACTCTCCAGCTTCTGGCCATAGAATCGGTCCCGGCGACACCCCATTCACGCGCACTTCAGGCGCCATTTCAACAGCCAGGGATTTAGTCAATGCCAGCAACCCGCCTTTGGCAGCATTGTAGATCACATAATTTTTCAAAGGCCGCTCGGTATGAATATCAATAATATTGACTACGCACCCATGCCTTTCCTTAAGATAGGATGCAGCTGCTTTTGTTAGAAACAAAGGCGCCTGCAGATTGCTGCCGACAAGATCTTTCCAATCTTCTAACGTACTTTGCTGCAACAGTGTCGGAAAAAAGCTGGAGGCGTTATTGATGAGCACATCCAGATGCCCGAAACGTTTAATGGCCTTTTCAACCAGATTCGGCAGTAAATCGGTATCTAACAGATCGGCTTGTGCCAACGCCACAGACTCCGGCCGTTGCCGGTTTAACTCGTCGGATAGCGCTTTCGCTTCATCGAGTGACGACCGGTAATGCACAATCAAATAAGCGCCTTGCGCATGCAGTCGCCTGCAGATCGCCGCTCCAACCCGCTTTGCCCCGCCGGTCACCAGTATTACTTTCCCTTGCACAGACGCCTCCATCAAAGAACTGCTACACTATGGCCCAGTCGAAGTAAAAACCTTACAATCCACTTTAAGAATATCCGTCACATCATTGATTATAAATATGCTACCTCCAAGTGAAATAGCTTTGGCACACAGCCAATTGGTACAAGCCATGATTCGAGAGAAGATTCTCGCGGCAAACCAATGGATTTCCTTCGAACAGTACATGAATCTCGTATTGTACGCACCTGGATTGGGTTATTACAGTAGCGGTGCAACCAAATTGGGCAGCGCAGGTGATTTTGTCACGGCCCCGGAAGTTTCCCCGTTATTTGGTCGCACATTGGCCCAACAGTTAAAACAAATCTTGCCATCTCTGGCACAAACAATCATTCTCGAATTTGGTGCGGGAACTGGAAAACTGGCGCGCGATATCTTGCTGGAGCTGGAGCAATCCAATGCGCTGCCGGAGAAATATTTAATTCTGGAAGTAAGCGCCGAACTGCGCCAACGTCAACAAATGCTGATCTCACATGAAATTCCGCACTTGACGCAAATAGTTGAATGGATCGACCAATTACCCGACCAATTGACTGGCGTCGTCATCGCTAATGAAGTAATGGATGCGATGCCGGTGCATATCATTAAATGGCAAGAAAATATGGTACTGGAGCGCGGGGTTTCTCTGGAAGAAAATCAATTTACCTGGCAGGACC
Source organism: Nitrosomonas limosa (assembly GCF_054188085.1). Taxonomy (NCBI): domain Bacteria; kingdom Pseudomonadati; phylum Pseudomonadota; class Betaproteobacteria; order Nitrosomonadales; family Nitrosomonadaceae; genus Nitrosomonas; species Nitrosomonas limosa. The sequence continues at coordinate 1,015,417 of NZ_CM135180.1, forward strand.
GTCCGATCAGTCACCCACAGTTACATGCCATTGCTAAAGAATTATTACCTGAGATCAATCCACGCAAACTTCCCGGCTTTGAGTATCTCAGCGAAGTTAATCTTGCCGCCTCCGGCTTCATGAGTACTCTTGCGGAACGGTTCCGGCAAGGCGTTATCCTGTTGATAGACTATGGCTTTGGTCGGCATGAATATTATCACCCGCAACGAAATCAAGGCACGCTGATGTGTCATTATCGCCACCATGCTCATGGCGATCCTTTTTATCTGCCTGGTTTACAAGATATTACCAGTCATGTCGATTTCAGCGCGATCGCAAGTGCTGCAGTGAATGCCGGGCTACAGTTTATGGGTTATACAACGCAGGCACATTTCCTCATTAATTGCGGTATCACGAGTATTCTGGCCCAAACTTCCGCTGAAGATACGATTCATTACTTACCACAATCCAAGCAACTGCAAAAATTAGTCAGCCCTGCTGAAATGGGTGAGTTATTCAAAGTCATTGCTTTTGGAAAAAATTTTAACGACCCGCTTACCGGTTTTTGTTCCGGCGACATGAGCCGCCTCTTATGAAAACTATAAAGAAAAGAAAATGTGTGTCGTAAACTTACAGGGAAATTCTAATCCACAATTATGATTCTGTTTCATAACAATTATTTCAAAATAATACCAGCGCCTCCCAGTATTACTATGGACTTAGCATCCGCCCCTATATCAACACCTTGAGACGGAGTTCATGTTGTTTCTTAATAAATTGGAATTTAGCCAGAACTTCCGCAGTATCCTGCAACAAGCCGGACAGATACCGCCGCTTCCGGATACAGCACGTTCACTGCTTAGGCTCCGCAACAATCCTGATGCCAATCTTGATCAGCTTGCAGGATTAATCGAACAAGACCCAGGTTTGTCCGTTTTCATCATGCGATACGCGCGTATGTCCGTTTTCGGTTACGGCAACAAGATTCACTCGGTATATCACGCTATCTCCCTGGTTATAGGCTTTAATACCGCACTTAATTTATCAATGAGCATCGTCTCTTCCGGCTGCTTAAAAATGCCGAATCATGGCGCGCTAGGCCGCAACCTCATCTGGAATCAAACCCTGGAATGCGCCATCCTCTGCCGCGAACTTTGCAATATCATCCCAAATAATCAAATTATTGATCGCGATTTAATGTATTTAAGCGGGTTATTCCATAATTTCGGCTATTTTTTATTTGCGCATCTGTATCCCCGAGAATTTGCCTATCTGAATGATTTAATTTCACGCTATCCGAAACAAGACATCCGTTCCATTCAGATGCAGGTTTTTGGTATTACACATGATACGATCGGCATGTACCTGATTAAAGCCTGGAATTTACCGGAAGAAGTTGCCATTACGGTTGCTGAGCAGCACTTTCCTGATTATTCAGGAAAACATGCTTTGTATGTAAAACTGATTGCCATTGCTAACCGGCTACTCCACGATCACACAACCGTTGATGGATGTCCTTACATAGAAACTTCTGTATTAATGGAGTCTCTGGGAATCAATGAAACCGAAGCGGTTGCAACCAGCGAAAAAGTGCAAAGCTGCCGAAATGAGATTACCCTGCTAGCTGATGAACTGGCAGCATAAAACTTTATCTACCTGCACCGTTTAAAGCCCAATCAAGATCCTCAACAACAAATTAAACGGCAAATACACTATTGAGTTAAAATACGCAGCTATGCCAAGCACTGTACACCCAGAACTAATTTTCCGGCCTGAAATTCTTGCGATTTCCGCCTATCATGTACCGCCCGCAACCGGCATGATCAAGCTGGATGCGATGGAGAACCCTTATCCGTTACCTCTTGCACTGCGCGAAGAAATCGCCAGTCTGATGGAACAAGCGCCTATCAACCGCTATCCGGATGCCAGTGCTGCTTCACTTAAATCATCATTACGCCGGGCTCTTGCCATTCCAGATGACATGAGCATTTTGCTTGGCAATGGATCCGATGAGATCATACAGATTATCGCCATGGCAGCGGCTAAGCCCAGTGCCGTGCTGATGAGTGTCGAACCGGCTTTTGTGATGTTCCGGATGATCGCCACGTTTACCAATATCCGGTACGTAGGAGTCCCTTTAAAGCAAGATTTCTCGCTGGATTTGGATTTGATGCTCAGTGCCATAGCGAAACACAAACCGGCAGTAATTTTCCTGGCTTATCCTAATAACCCAACCGGCAATCTATTCGATCCCGAAGCAATAAAACAAATAATCGCAGCAACTCCCGGTATCGTGGTTGTCGACGAAGCTTATCAAGCATTTGCGGATAACAGTTTTATCGATGAATTGTCTGAATATCCCAATCTTTTATTGATGCGTACACTTTCTAAGTCAGGCTTAGCTGGCTTGCGATTGGGATTACTAATTGGAAGACCGGAGTGGCTGGAACAACTTGAAAAATTGCGTTTACCGTATAATATTGGCATTATGACGCAATTAATCGCAGAAAAAGTATTACAACATACCGCAATATTATCTGAACAAGCCGAAGCTATTAAATCAGAACGTGCAAAAATGAACGCTTTTTTTGCTACCATGAAAAATGTTGAAGCATATCCTTCTAAAGCCAATTTTATATTGTTTCGTGTAAATAAAGCCGGTCAAATCTTTCAGGCGCTTAAGCAGCGAAAAATATTAATCAAAAACCTCGACGGCACGCATCCGCTATTAGAAAATTGTTTACGTGTCACGATCGGTACGCCTGAAGAAAATTCGCAGTTTTGCATGGCATTGCAATCCCTATTGAGTAAAACCGCTTAAAACCAGCTAAACCCTGTTCAATCCATCCAAGCTTTTCTATGCGTCAAGCACAAATCATTCGAAACACATTGGAAACCCAAATCAGTATCCATCTCAATCTGGATGGAACGGGTAAGTCAGTTTTGGAAACCGGTGTCCCTTTTTTGGATCACATGCTCGATCAAATTTCGCGGCATGGCATGATTGATCTTAAAGTAGCCGCAAAAGGTGATCTCCATATCGATGCGCATCACACGGTCGAGGACATTGGTATTACTTTGGGCCAGGCGCTGATTCAAGCAGCAGGAGACAAAAAAGGCCTGCGCCGCTATGGACATGCCTATGTCCCTCTGGATGAAGCATTATCGCGTGTTGTCATAGACCTATCCGGACGTCCGGGATTGGTCTTTAATGTCGAATTTACCAGAGCGCGGATCGGTGAATTTGACGTGGATCTCATTCATGAATTCTTCCAAGGACTTACCAATCACGCGCTAATAACTTTACATATCGATAATTTATCTGGAAGAAATGCCCATCATCAGGCAGAAACTATATTTAAAGCATTTGGACGCGCGCTGCGAATGGCAATAGAACATGATCCGGCGGCTGTCGGCATTATTCCATCTACTAAAGGCTCGTTATAAGCATCCGAGTTCCACCACACCACATTGTATGATTGATATTGCAATTGTTGATTACGGCATGGGAAATTTGCGTTCCGTGCAAAAAGCGTTTGAACATGTTGCGCCGTCCGCGTCGATTACAGTCACCAGCGATCCGCATGAGGTCTCTAAAGCTGATCGGATCGTCGTTCCGGGCCAGGGGTCGATGCGCAACTGTATCCATGAACTGGAGACGCGGGGACTGCGAGAAGCCGTCATTGAAGCTGCGACTCACAAACCTTATCTTGGCATTTGCCTGGGCTTACAAATGCTGTTTGAAGAAAGCGAAGAAGGAAACGTCAAAGGTCTCAATATTTTGCCGGGAAAAGTTGTGCATTTTCCTGTATCCAAAATGAAAAATGCCGATGGTCAGAAACTTAAGGTCCCTCATATGGGTTGGAATCAAGTTCATCAAATACATAAACATCCGCTTTGGCAGGGCATTGGCGAAGATTCACGTTTTTATTTTGTACATAGCTATTACGTTGAAACTACCGACCCAACATCGATTGCCGCACAGAGCCAGTATCCTTTCCCATTTACTTGCGCCATTGCAAAAGATAATATTTTCGCGGTACAGTTTCATCCAGAAAAAAGCCAAATAGCAGGATTAACTTTATTGAGTAATTTTGCAAAATGGATACCGCACGGCTAAAAGAAAACAACATACTGTTTTTTTATCACTTAACTTTCATCAATTATTATTCATGATTAAGCTATGCTGATTATTCCTGCAATAGATCTTAAAGATGGGCATTGTGTCCGCCTCAAACAGGGTGTCATGGAGGATGCCACGGTATTTTCTGAAAAACCTGGAGAAATGGCGGCCCATTGGCTCAGTCAAGGCGCACGTAGACTTCATCTGGTTGATTTAAATGGCGCATTCGCTGGAAAACCGAGAAATGAAGCGGCCATTCTTGAAATTGTGGAAGCCTTGGGAGGTCAAATTCCAATTCAATTGGGCGGAGGGATCCGTGATCTCGATACCATTGAACGTTACCTGGATGACGGTATTTCCTACATCATCATCGGCACAGCCGCAATTAAAATCCCAGGTTTCCTGCAAGACGCCTGCAATGCCTTCCCGGGTCAAATCATTGTCGGATTAGATGCAAAAGAAGGAAAAGTCGCTGTTGATGGTTGGTCCAAAGTGACCGGGCATGACGTCATTGACCTGGCCAAGAAATTTGAAGGCTACGGAGTGGAAGCTATCGTATATACGGATATCGGCAGAGATGGCATGCTTAGCGGCGTCAACATTGAAGCAACTGTTGAATTGGCCAGGGAACTCACCATACCTGTCATCGCCAGCGGCGGCATTACCAACATTCAAGATGTGCATAAATTATGTGAGGTTGAGTATGAAGGTATTATGGGTGCAATCACCGGGCGTGCAATTTATGAAGGTTCGCTGAACTTTAAAGAAGCCCAGATATTGGCCGACAAGCTCAGCAGCGAACATAATATCCCTTAATCAAAAAGCCAGTTTTCAGTCTTACTCATCTCATCCCTTCTTTTTTCAATTCCGGCTTTAAATAATCAAATGAGCCTCGCTAAACGTATTATTCCTTGTCTGGATGTGACTAATGGGCGTGTCGTCAAAGGCATTAATTTTGTAGAGTTGCGCGATGCGGGCGATCCAGTGGAAATTTCCCGCCGCTATGACGAACAAGGTGCGGATGAATTGACTTTTCTTGACATCACCGCCAGCTCCGACAATCGCGACCTGATTCTTCACATAATTGAAGAGGTTGCAGCACAGGTTTTCATCCCGCTAACGGTTGGTGGTGGCGTACGTCAAGTCGATGATGTCCGGCGCCTGCTTAATGCTGGCGCAGACAAAGTAAGCATTAACACATCGGCGGTACTGAATCCGCAATTGGTGGCGGATGCATCCGATCATTACGGTTCGCAATGTATAGTAGTAGCGATTGACGCCAAACAAGTCAATTCGCCGAATGACCCACCGCGTTGGGAAGTCTTCACGCATGGCGGACGCAAAGCAACCGGTATTGACGCTATCGAGTGGGCCCAGAAAATGCAATCATTGGGTGCTGGCGAAATATTGCTTACCAGCATGGATAGAGACGGCACGCGAAATGGTTTTGATATTGCCTTGACACGCGCGATCGCTGACGCCATTGACATCCCGGTCATCGCCAGCGGCGGGGTCGGCAATCTGGACCATCTCGTCGATGGCATCTTGCAAGGCCATGCCGATGCTGTGTTAGCAGCCAGCATCTTCCACTACGGAGAATTTACGATCCAGCAAGCAAAGCAGCATATGGCACAACACGGTATTGAAGTGCGTTTATAATGCTAAAATTATTGGAAATTCATGTTTTTCAACACCCGACACTGTCTATAAAATGCAATCTGACACCTGGCTCAACAAAATTAACTGGTCGGAAGATGGGCTAATACCCGTCATCACGCAAGAAATCGGTAGCGGTAAAATTCTAATGTTCGCCTGGATGAACCGCGACGCGCTTAAAATGACCGTTGAAAAAGGCGAAGCGGTGTATTGGTCGCGTTCTCGTAAAAAACTTTGGCATAAAGGGGAGGAATCCGGGCACACCCAAAAAGTCAAAGAGATTTATTTGGATTGCGACGAAGATGTTTTACTCCTGATGGTTGAGCAAATCGGCGGCATCGCCTGCCACACCGGCCGGCATAACTGTTTCTTTCAGAAACTCGAAGGCACCGAGTGGGTGATCACAGCACCTGTCATCAAAGATCCGGAAAAAATTTATTCGAAATGACCAACACCACCATTCTTCATCGCCTGGCAGAAACGATCGAGTCACGCAAATCCGCAGATGCCGATAGTTCCTATGTCGCCAAGCTTCTTCACGGCGGACACGACAAAATCCTTAAGAAAATTGCAGAAGAATCCGCCGAGACTTTGATGGCGTCGAAGGATGGTAATCTGGAGCAAGTCATCTATGAAACCGCCGATCTCTGGTTTCATTGCTTGGTTTTGCTCGCCCATCACGGACTCACTCCGGATGATGTGTTAAAAGAACTTGAAAGACGGGAAGGTGTCTCCGGAATTACGGAGAAAGCATCACGCAAAAAGGAGTAATGCATGGACAATTGTATTTTCTGCAAAATCGCAAGAAGAGAAATCCCTTCACACAGAATTTACGAAGATGAAGATATTCTTGCATTCAATGACATTCATCCGGTTGCTCCCGTTCATTTCCTGTTGATTCCCAAACTGCATATCGAATCTCTTGCTGACGTGCAAGAGTGTCATCAAGCGTTAATTGGAAAAATGCTACTATTGGCACCTAAACTTGCTAAAGAGCAAGGGTGCGATGATGGTTTCCGTACCATTATCAATACCGGCCGGATCGGCGGGCAAGAAGTGTTTCATTTACATTTTCATATCATCGGCGGACGTGAACGATTACCGGGTATGATTCACCACGGTTGATCCATCAAACCCATGAGTAAAAGGAGAAAATAATGGGTACATTCAGTATTTGGCATTGGATTATTGTACTAATCATTGTTGCTCTGGTATTCGGTACCAAAAAATTGCGTAATCTTGGCAGCGATCTCGGAAGCGCCATCAGAGGATTCAAAGACGGCATGAAAGAGTCAGAAACCGAAAAATCTTCTCAGCCGGAACAAGCAGTCATTGAAGTCGCGGCCATGAAAGATGCTACCTTCCATACTCCTAAAGAAAACAATACCGGAACAGTATCCGGGAAAAATGCATCGCAACAGACTCCTGGCTCTGTAACTGACACCGATATCAGAGATACAACCAATTCCAAAACCTAGTGGCTGATCGGGATTGAAATCAAATTTCGCATACCCGAACCGACTGCTTTACTCGTCATAATCCTGTTTAAGAAAAAGCATGTTTGACATCAGTTTCATGGAGTTGCTGGTTATCTCAATGGTGGCGCTGATTGTGATCGGACCGGAACGATTACCAGCCGTGGCGCGTACCCTCGGTCACTTATATGGCCGCTGCCGCAGCTTTGTGTACAGCATCAGAACGGATATTCATAACGAAATGCGCATGGAAGAATTGAAAGAAATGCATCACTCCATGCAGGAAACGGCTCATACCATTGAAGATTCCGTACAGCAACATGCCGATCACTTTAAAACGGCCATTGATGATGGCGCAAACGGACCGAAATCAGCCACTGATCAAACCATCATACAAGATGCGGCGATCGAATCTTCCCGGTCACAACCCGATCACGCTTCTCCTTCTTCAATTAACTCGGGCGAGAGTAACAAAAACAATTGAACTCTTCCGATTGCAATCGCCATGCTTGAAGGCTCATTCCTATCACACTTAGTCGAATTACGTGCCAGAATAATACGCATCCTGGGTGTGTTGCTGATCGGTTTTTTGCCGTGCGCTTTTTTTGCACGCGAACTTTATACCCTATTGGCGCAACCATTACTCGAGAAACTGCCGCAAGGCGGTCAAATGATCGCTACCGATGTCGCAACGCCTTTCTTCGTGCCGATGCAAGTTGCGATGATGCTGGCATTCGTAATTACGCTACCGCATACCTTGTTCCAAATCTGGGCTTTCGTTGCACCCGGGCTCTATACGCATGAAAAACGCTTGGCGCTGCCGATTGTGATTGGCAGCAGCTTATTATTTTTTTTGGGAATGGCGTTTGCTTACTTTGCCGCACTACCGGTGGTCTTTGAATTCATAACTTATTTTGCGCCGGACGGCGTTGCTGTAATGACCGATATCAGTAAATATCTCAGCTTCGTACTATCGATGTTTATGGCCTTCGGCGTCACATTTGAAGTTCCGATCTTTGTCATCGTGCTTGTCCGGACGGGCGTTATCACAGTTGAAAAACTGAAGGAAATACGGCCTTATGTCATCGTCGGCGCATTTGTTATCGCTGCAATTTTCACGCCTCCGGATGTAATCTCACAATTCATGCTGGCCGTGCCTTTATGTCTTCTCTATGAACTGGGCATCATGATCGCCATTATGTTGGCTCAACAACAATCTCAACAGATTCCCACAGAACCAGAACCGCAACCGGAGAAGAACTCACTCGACAACGAAGACACATCCCAGAAAAAAGATTGAAACTTAACCCAGTCAAGTCAACCACTAGCAACCGGTAGACGCCGTTATATTGAAACCATCGGTGCACTAGCGTATCCAATGGGAGGTACAGGCTGTCACAAAAGGGGAATTAATAATGCCGATTATCACTAATGCAATGGTTGTCACCAAAAAAACGGTGATAACGTTGATTTTCATGATCGCGGTTACTGCCATTGCGGTAGCGCAACAACCGGCTAGTGAATCGAACCATCAATTAACCACACAGCCACAAAACCCGATGCTGCACCCGGTAACACCACCCGGCGTGGATAAACCGCCCAGAACGGTTCATCGCATCGGAACAGCCATTGGTGCGCCACGTAACAGCATCAGCATTAAAAGTACCGATGCTGGCAGCAGCCAGCGGCAAGCACCGCAAGCCAGGTGCAGCAACTGCGGCATCGTCGATTTTGTGAATAAACTCGGGCAAGGACCGGGGCTCAACGCCATCGCCAGCGGAGTCGTAGCCGGTACTATTGCGCGTGAAGTGCTGCAACAATCGCATTCCCATCCAGGGATCAATCACCCGGAAATCAGGGACTCTAATCAGCATAGCCACGGTGGAAATATCGTTTACCCCGGCAGCCTGTATCAAATCGGAATTACCATGAATGACGGCAGACAAGCGATTATCAATCTACCGGATGCGGCCAATTTTCATCAAGGTGATCGGGTAAGATGGGTTGATGGCGGCCTGGTCCTTGACCGCTGATCCAATTTTTCTTATTCAGGATTTAATTTTTGGAGAAACTGTGAACTCACCGGCTCTTAAACGCATTGAACTACCCATCGAGGGCATGACATGTGCTGCTTGTGCTTCGCGTATCGAAAAGAATTTAAACAAACTTTCAAGTGTTCATGCGGCTGTGAATTTCGCCAATGAGAAAGCGCTAGTCAATTATGATGAGAATCTGGTCAATGCTGAAAAACTGATTCAGGCGATCGAAAAATCCGGATTTCATGTCACGCCACGTTCGGTCCAACTGCAAATCCATCACATGACATGCGCTGCTTGCGCCGATCATATTGAAAAAGCGCTTAATACGCTGCCAAGCGTTACCGCCACAGTTAACGTAGCCACAGAAATCGCCCGGGTTAATTTCATGCCGGGTGTCGTGACGGTGCAGCAATTAATCGGCACGATCGTAAAAGCAGGTTATGACGCCAACGAAATCAGCGAAAATACTCACGCAGAGCAAAAAGCCAAGCGCGCAGCTGCTTATCAAGCAGAGTTGCGTTTATTCAAGATCTCGGCAATCCTCACATTGCCGCTGGTATTGCAAATGGGAGCAATGTTCACTGGCCATGAAATGGATTTATTGCCGCAATGGCTGCAGTGGCTACTGGCCACCCCAGTGCAATTCTGGATCGGCCGCCGATTTTATATCGGCGGCTGGCATTCTCTGCGAGGCGGTAGTGCCAATATGGATGTACTGATCGCGTTGGGTACCAGCATGGCTTATTTTTTCAGTGCCGCAGTCACAGCGTTCGGATTGAATCAGCATGTTTATTTCGAAGCCAGCGCAGCTATCATCACATTAGTTTTACTAGGGAAATTGATGGAAGCACGCGCCAAGGGCAAAACTTCTGAAGCCATCGAGGCATTGATCAGACTGCAACCCAAAACTGCTCGCGTCGAACGCCATGGGGAAATCATCGAGGTACCGGCCAGCAGTTTACAAGTCGATGATATTTTCTTGGTACGCGCAGGAGAAAATTTTCCAGTCGACGGAATCGTCATTGAAGGATCATCCAACGTTAATGAATCGATGCTCACGGGTGAAAGCTTACCCGTCAGCAAAGAAATCGGCGCTAAGGTTTTCGCTGCCACGCAAAATCAACAGGGATTTCTAAAGTGCCGCGCCACCAGTATCGGCATGCAAACGCAATTGGCGGCCATTATTCATTTAGTCGAAGAAGCGCAAGGTTCCAAAGCACCGATTCAACGCATGGCAGATACCATCTCGGGAATATTTGTGCCGATTGTCGTGATCATCAGTTTCTTGACTTTTGTAATCACTGGCTGGATCACCGACGATTTTGTAACCGCACTCATTAATGCGGTTTCAGTTCTTGTTATCGCCTGTCCTTGCGCACTGGGACTCGCTACACCGACCGCTATCATGGTAGGTACCGGCCGTGGCGCACAAATCGGTGTGCTGGTTAAGAATGCCGCAGCATTGGAGCATGCCGAAAAAATTCAAACCGTCATCGTTGATAAAACCGGCACATTGACCGAAGGCAGGCCGGAAGTTACAGATATTATCCCCTCAGATTCTCACAGTTCATTGGGCTTGTTGCGCATTACGGCTTCCCTTGAGCAAGGATCGGAACACCCTTTGGCTCGCGCAATCCTCGAACATGCCAAGCAAATGCAACTCACGTTGCAATCGATTCAAGATTTCACAGCAATTACAGGTGGCGGTATTACTGCGCAGATCGACGGCACTCACTATTTGGTCGGTTCACCCAAATTACTTAAACAGCATGGAATTCATTTGGATGAGCAGCAAATCAATCGTTTACAATCGGAAGGAAAGACTGTAATCGGTATCGCCGAAATTTTCAATAACACTGGCAAAATTCACGGTTATCTCGCGATAGCTGATCGCATGCGTGCTACTTCCCGGCATGCCGTGGAGCGATTGCAATCGTTGGGAATCGAGGTCATCATGTTAACCGGAGATAACGCCGTGACTGCAGCTGCGATTGCTCAGCAAGCCGGTATTACGCATTTTCAGGCTGAAGTATTGCCAGCCGACAAAGCCGCAGCCGTAAAAAAAATAAAAGCTAGCAACCGGTTCACAGCCATGGTAGGCGACGGCATTAACGACGCACCCGCGCTGGCTGCTGCAGACGTCGGCTTTGCCATCGGCGCCGGCTCAGATGTCGCAATTGAAGCCGCTGATATCACGTTGGTGCGCAATGACCTGATGAGCGTGGCTGATGCCATTTCCCTGTCACGCGCTACGTTAAAAAAAATCCGCCAAAATCTTTTCTTCGCATTTGTATACAATACGCTGGGAATTCCATTAGCGGCTATCGGTATGCTCAATCCCGTTATCGCGGGTGCCGCCATGGCCATGAGTTCGGTATCAGTCATCAGCAATTCATTACTACTGAAACGTTGGCAAATGCAACGTTAGAAATTCTAGGAAAATTATAATTATGGAAATAGCTACCATTAAAATCAAAGGCATGACCTGCATGGGCTGCGTCAACAGCATAAGAAACGTCCTTTTGAACGTTCCGGGCGTTGCTCAGATTGAAGCAACGCTCGAGCCTCCTCAAGCAACAATTCATTTCAACTCAGCGGTAACAAAACTCGAGGAACTTAAAGAAGCGATTATTGATGCTGGATTCGAAGTTGTTGATTGACAGCAACGAACCTGCCTGACTATTCCGAAGCTTTTTCTAAACTCTGAGTCGATCGTTATTGATCCAAATGAGTTAAAAAAATAAATGGATCAACAATCTGGAAAAATTAATCAATTCAGGAAAGGCCGTTTGATTTTTTTAGGAGCAAACTTCACCAGAAGAAGCTTGTATAGAAGATTAGCCGTTTAATCGAATCAGGGTAATGTCGGCTGAAAAATGAAATGCCCAATTATCAGAAATAAATTTACTGATAATTGAGCATTTTAATTATTATTTTTAAAAACATTTGACTGATTCAGCCCTGTTTTTTTCATTTATATCAGGTAGCAATCGTTTTAACTGCGTGACACAACATAAAACTTAACTACCTAAGGGCACTGAAAATATTTCAGTCTATAAAACAAAGTAAACTACGGCACCAATAGCGACAAAAGCTGCGGTAGAAATGAAGAACAATCTCAGAACTTGTGCATCTGTTTCTCTTCTATTTACTTCGGCCATTCTAATCTCCTTATTTACGATTCCATTAACAAAACTAATGCCGATGAATTCATCAGCTCCCTTCTTGCACGATCATAAAATTATGATTGTGAATCCAATCTCTGTTCCCCAGACTTACTATTAAAGCAAATTCTGCAACTAGAACCGAGTAATTTATCCGCAATCATCCAGTATTCCAGATCACTGCGTCCGTCGATTCTAACTCACATTTAACAACAATGAAAGTGTTGAAATTGTGGATATCCCGAAAATTCGCAAAAAACTAATGTCATCCTATTTTCTTTCATCTGAAATGCTCTTGTTAGACTTCCTATTTCCCAACACCAAAGATGTGCAAGAGGTCTTACAGTGATAAGGCTTTCGCATAGCCGGTCAGTTCCAAATAACCGCGCCCTACCGGCTGCTCGTCTTTAAATAAAGTTACTGCTCCTTCCCAATAGACTGTCGCGGTTGATTGACGAGAATCCAATTCCTGATCGTCGATCAGCGGCTTCAAATGCCATTCGATGTCGCCGGTACGAACACGCATCTCAACCGGATACACCCCTTCAGTAAGTGTCGATTGCCAGGTGCGTACCGGCGTGAAATCGACTTGTTCCGGGTCAAATAGCTTCATATTACCGGCTGCATCGCGCAAAGCCGCGTACGCCCAGACTTTTCCGCCTTGCTTGGCGCGAATTTGAAACGCCATCAACGCCGAACCGTCATCGAGATTGGCACCGACCCAATCCCAGCCATCGGCATCTGGGTCAAGATATGCGGTTGACCATTCGTGATCCAGCCAGGCACTGCCTTTAACCGCAACCGGTTTACCATCGCGAAGCACCGTGCCGCTTACACTCAAATGCGGTTCGCTGTAGTAATAACTGGCTTGCTCGGGTTTCGGTCCTTTGCGCGAAAAACCATTCTGATCTTGCAGCATCGGGCTTTGTGTCGGGATCAGCGACAGCCGTAAACCGAATCCCTCATCCTGCATATCGACGACATACTGGCCATCGGCTTGACGCACCAGCGTCCAATCATCGAGCTTCACATCGGTATCGCCCGGCTTGCTGTAAGCAAATCCAAAACCTTCACGCACCGTCCGTTCGCGATGCATCAGCTTGCCAACCGCTGGATCGGACAGCGCCAAATGCGCGATAATCAGATACTTGGCGGCGAAGCGGCTGGGGTTGTCATGATTCACATCCGTCGCATAACGGAAAAAAGTCACTTGAAACCCAAGCGGCTTGCGGTCTTCCGTTTCCAGCCAACCGGTGATATACCACCATTCGATGCGAAAATCTTCATGCGCACCTAAATCATGCGGAAACCTAAGCTGACAATCGGGCGTAACCGGCTTCAACCGGCTCGATTGAGCAAGCGCATCCAGCCCGATCACATTAAGAACAAGCAGCAACAACGCAATCCATGGACTGATCGTTTTTTTGCGTATCATCACCAATCCTCCCGTACTGCACGAATCACTTGCGCCGAAACCGCCCGTCGCCCTGACACTACCGCAGTCAAAGCAGCGGAAATCAGCAAAATCACGGCAACCGAAAACAGCCACGGCCATGGCATATGAATCGCCATGGTCCAATGAAAGGATTGCGGATTTACAATAAACACCAGAATCAAACTAATCGCCCAGCCCAGTAAAAAACCCAGCACGATACCGAGTGACGACAACAACCCGCCTTCCACAGCCAATAACATTAAAACCTGCCGCCGCAGCACACCGATATGCCGCAACATCCCGAATTCCTTAATACGCGCTAGAATTTGCGCGGAAAAACTTGCGGCGACGCCGAGCAAGCCGATTACCACCGCGATCATTTCCAGCAAATAGGTCACCGCGAAACTGCGGTCAAAAATCTCCAGGCTCAATGCACGCATGTCACTCGAACTCGAAATTTCCAAAGCAGAGCCGAACGGCAGTTGGCGCAATGCCGCGATGGCTTGATCGGCGGTAACGCCAGGCTGTAACCAGGCCGCCACGGTATTGACGCTTACATCACCGGTCAGCGCCTGATAATCGGTCAGCAGCATTTGCACCGCACCGAATTGGCGGCCATAGTCCCGCCAAATCCCAGCCACCAGAAACTCGTTGAGCGATTCGCCCACCGGTAACCGGATACGATCGCCGGTTTTATAACCATACAAATCCACCATCGCTTCCGAAACCCAAACCGGCATGACGTCATCCGGAATCGTTCCCGGTGTCAGCATATCGTCGGTCATCGGCAGCGTATTGCGCGGATCCACGCGATCCACCGGACGGGCAAACAAGGTAATATCCGGCCGGTTTGGATCCAGTGTCAATTGCCGGGTGCGAAACAAATCGACACGCTGAAAACCAGGCATCGTTTTAATCTGCTGTTGCACATCGGTTGGGAATCCGCCCTGATCACCGCTTACCGCGGTACGCACGTATAAATCCGCCGGCAACACTTGTTCCAGCCAATGGTCGATTGAAGTGCGGAAACTCGCAACCATAATCGCCATAGCCACCATCAAGCTAAAGCTCGCCAGAATGCCGCCGAGCGCGACAGCCGCTTGATTGGGCGCATTGGCAAGCCGTGCAATCGCCAGCATACCGACCACCCCCGGTTTATCCGGTTGATACCGCAGCAAGCGCAAAAACACTTGGCCGGTCAAGTATGGCATCAGTGCAATGCCACCAATCAGCAGCAGCGAAATGGCCAGATATCCGAAAATCGGCAGTTCAAAAATGGATGGCAATTGCGTAAACAGTAATGCAACTGCCAAGCAAGCCAGCGCATACCACGGTACCGATAATGCCGCCATTGCTATATCCTCACTGCCGGAACGCAGTGCCAATGCCGGTCTGGCGCGCGATGCTTCCAATGCCGGCAAGATATTGCCCAGCAACGTCACGGTCACGCCGACACCGAAAAACAACAATGCCAGCAGCGGATCCAAATATATGCTCGGTTTTACACCGGGAAAAAAGTTGGTGCCCAAGTCACCGCCGAGCATTCGAATCGCCGATACTGCCACGCCATAACCCAGCAGCAACCCCAACCCTGAGCCAATCACCCCAAGCAGCAGTCCTTCGGTAATTACCTGCCGCAACAACTGCCGGCGAGTCAACCCCAGCACCCGCAACAATGCAAATTGCTGGCGCCGCCGCACCACCGACAGCGCTTGTGTAGAAAATACCAGGAATGTACCGGTAAACAGCGCCACCAGGGCCAGCATGTTCAAATTAACGCGATAAGCGCGCGACATATTGGCAATGCGTTTTTCCTGATCGGTTTGTTCGGTAACGACGAACGCTTCGCCCAGCTCATCGGCCAACCTTGCCTTAAATGCTGCATGATTGACGCCATTTTCCAGCTTCAATTCTATGCGCGACAACACACCCAGTTGCTGAAAACGCCACTGCATCGCACCGATATCCATCACTGCGAGACGCTGCCCGGCCCGCGCTCGTACCAAACCACCGGCCACGCGCAGCGTAATCGTTTCCAGCCCAGCATGCAGTTCTAAGTATTCATGCTGCTTTACTTGCAACCACTCCATCGCTGCCGGTGACAGAAAAATGGTATCGCTGGCCAACCGGTCCAACGACTTACCCTCTTCCGGTAATCCGATTAAATCCGGCGCAATCGCCATCGCCCGCAGCATATCGATACCGATGATTTTCAAGCGGTGATCGTTGCGGCTCTGCTGCTTGCCGGGCACCGTCACATCCAACTCCAGCACCGGATTGGCCAACTGCACCCCGGGATAACCGGCGAGCCGCGGATACAGCATTTCATCGAAAAAACCGCTACGGCTTTGCACTTGCAAATCGGATTGCCCGGACAAGCTTTTGCTGGCTGCGGAAAATTCGTTGAACGCGGCGGTATTGATCAAATGAATCGAAAACGCCATCGCCACGCCGATGCCGATCGCGGTCAGCGCCACCAAAAATTGCAACCAGTGCGAGCGCCACTCGCCCCACAGCAACCAGCGCGATATCGTCGCCGTGCTCATGCCTCGTTTCCTGATCTAGCCGGCTGCAAACCCTCTTTGGTCAATTGCAGTACCCGATCCGCCGTCGCCGCGGCTGCATGCGAGTGCGTTACCAGTATGCCCATCGCGCCGTTGGCTTTGATCTCGTTGCGGATCAAATGCAAAATTTCATGTGCCGTATCCGGGTCGAGGTTGCCGGTCGGCTCGTCCGCCAGCACCAGCTTGGGCCGGTGTATCAACGCCCGCGCAATCGCCACACGCTGCAGTTCACCACCCGACAACTGCCGCGGAAAATCGCCGCCACGACCTTGCAAACCGACTTGCTTCAGCATCGGTTCAACACGCTCCGTGGTGTCGCCGTTCAACAGCAGCGGCAACGCGATATTCTGCGCCAGCGTCAGATGCGGCAACACATGAAACGCCTGAAAAACAAACCCAAACTGCTCACGCCGCAATCGCGTCGCCGCATCGTCATCAAGGGACGAAATCGCCGTGCCATTGATCACAATCTCACCCGAATCCGGCGTGTCCAGACCGGCGATCAGATTCAACAACGTCGACTTGCCCACCCCCGATTCGCCCATGACGGCAACATACTCGCCTGCGTTCAGCGTGTAGCTCAAATTGGTCAGCACCTTCCGGCCTTGGGCATAACCCTTGGTAATATTACGTAATTCCAGCATAATTTATTGGCTTTGAAACATCATATTAATAATAAAAACTGACTAAGAAAAAATGCAGAATTAATGTAACAAAGCTATCTTTTCAAAGAAATTAAAACATCGCGACAACCGACTGAAGCTGTCATTTTTATCAATTGTATTGTACGAGAATTTTTACTGAGGGCTGATTGATAATTTTAAGCTGGCTTTGACACCACACTATCAAAATCTAGATTCAGAATTAGTTACAAATCAGAAGCCTCTAAAAAAATAAACCCGCCAGAATTAGCGGGCTTATTTGAGAAAAAGCATAGCTTCACCAACGATGCCCTCGATGCCCCCTGCCGTGACCGCCGTGATGCTTGTGTCCGCCCCAATGCCGGTGTCCGCCGATGCCATGTTTGTGGCCGCCGTGCAGATGAATGCGGCCGCCGATGGTGTAATTCGGCACGCCGTAACGCGGAATACTCCGGTAGCCATAAGCCGCATAAGGCTGATAACCATAACCGTGGGCGGTGGTACGATAGTAGCCAGCGCCGCCGTAGTATGGCGTGGCAACGCATCCGCCAAGCAAAAACATGCCGATGACTGCGGCGATGATCAGTATCTTTCTGGTGTTCATGGTGTTTCTCCTCAAAAATCTTTTTTCGCTCAATTTCTTTGCTATTCCCGTCAGCCGA
This sequence comes from Nitrosomonas limosa, assembly GCF_054188085.1. Classification (NCBI taxonomy): domain Bacteria; kingdom Pseudomonadati; phylum Pseudomonadota; class Betaproteobacteria; order Nitrosomonadales; family Nitrosomonadaceae; genus Nitrosomonas; species Nitrosomonas limosa. Next base: position 1,033,155 of record NZ_CM135180.1, read on the forward strand.
TGTCCAATCGTTCTGATGTTGTGGATGATTCTGTTCCCCATGAACTGAATCGAGACTGAATGTAGATACTCTCTCTTTTGCAATTGATTTTTAAGAAGCCATGCTGTTTCCATACGGAAAAACATACGGCCGTCGAAAGGCTGTTTGCCGCGTAACAGACCGTAAATTGCATGCAGTATTTTGCGCATAACTGCGCATAATGCTTGGATTTTCAGTAACCCGCGTTTTTCCTGTAAATGTTTGTAATAAGCAGCAACATGAGATATCACACTCATTCGGCGGAATGCTTTCAGCTTCCGCCTTTCGCGGGTTTACTGGCGGGATTGAAAGAGCGGCTGGATCACATCTGCTTTCCGAAACAACGCACCGATGCCGTAGGCGAAACACCGCGCCGCCGACATCAAGGATGTTTACATGCTGCTGGAACGCAGCCAGTTAACGGATTTCGAATTCCTGGCGGGCTATCGCTACAGCATTTCCTACCTGAATCACCTGGAAATCTACAGTATCGAAGACCAAAGCGGCCTCGGCGCGGACGAAATTCACCTCACGATGACCGCCGACGACATGGCCACCAACTTCCTCGACTTCACCGACGAAGATTTCGACGACGACGAACGGCGGATGCTCAACTCCTACTACCCGAAAAACACCGCATTCAACGACCGGCTCAACATTACCGTGTTCGAACTGGATAGCGGCGATGACGACGACGGCCCCTTCACCGCCACGATTCCGGCGTTGAAGAAAGGCGAAAACAGCCGGGAATCGTCGCTCATCATCGAAGCGGAAGGCGCTGAGTATCAGATCAGTTACAAGCTGAGCCGGAATCCAAACTGATAAGGAAGCAATGCATTTATCGTTTTGGCAGCTTGTTTTCAGCTTGTAGGACAGATGTCCGGAGGGCGATCCGTCAAATAAAACCAGTGCCAACCTATCATTCAATAGCATCATCACACTCATTCAGCGGAATCATGCGGTCCGTTCAGTTCAATCCTTTACGTAAGACAAAAAAATTATTGTGGTTTTTATCGTAGATACCAAGATCTGAGAAATTTAACATCCACTCAAATTTTAAATTTGATGGAACTTCAGTTTCAAGATCAAGACCTCTATACAACTCTCGCAAAAACTCTGGTTCATTAATCTTTGGATCGACTTCGAGAATTACCCTGTAATATTCCTGAGCCAATTTGACCAAATGAAGCGGGTGACCAGAAGCGGCTATGGGTGGCGACATAAAAATTGAACCTTCAGGAACTCCTTGACTTGTATGCTCATCGAAGATTTCCCAAAGTCGTTTTCTTTCATCATTCATTCCATTATCTATTGATTCAAAAACGGAGTGATCAAAGATGCCAATTGCAGTAAATTTTTCACGATTAACTCGGGCAAATAGCACATCATCTGTTCTCTCGATGTGCCCTGCGCTCTCTAGTTTCGTACCCAAATGAAAATGATGAAACCCCATTACGTTCAGTAGAAAATCTTTATCTACCCATGAATCAACAGTGGAAGCAAGTATTGATGTTTTTGGACTGTATCCCCTTGAATGAGGTTGAATCGAGAGGTATGGCGTCAAATCTTCACCAGAGCGGGCTTTTTCCAAAACAATTTCAACTTGATGCTTGAGTAAACTCCAACGCTGATCATTTGTTACAGCTGATTCTATAATTACTTTTCTGGGTTTTATAGAGACATAACGACTTATCCAATTTAGATAGTGAACGAATAAAGTTACCAGCGGCATATTTTCAAGTATTTCCTTCGTTTTCCTGTCATTGGGAAATTTAGGAATTTCATTGATTATCTGGTTACGGAATCTTTTTATGCGTTTTGATTCATTCAAATTTTTTCTCCCAAGAAACTCCACCACAAGTAACGAAATTTTAATTTCAGCTCATCAAGCTACTAATTACTAATCAACTTACCTCTCAAGAAGAGATTGAGGAGCCAATCAAAACTGAAAGAATTAAACATCCGAAATGACGCGATATACTATTTGTCTTAAAAGTAGCATTAAGTAATATCAAAATTCGCTAGATTCATTTTTTCCTAATTTTTATATTGCCAAAAACTATGCTTGCAAAGCATATCCCCCAACTTCCGCCCGTGCAATGGATCATCGAATCTGCGAATCAACATCCACCATAACAACCCCGCTAAAATGCAATAATCAGTCCGTGATGCAATAAGGTGAAAACATTATTACTCTCTATGGCATTGAATGGTCACGCGCGAAATATGGTTTGTTCACGCTGACGGAGCTTGGCCTGGATTTTCAGCATGTCAGGATCAACCCATTCGAGAAAGAGAAAAATTCGCCCGAGTATTTAAAGCTGAATCCGCTGACGCAGGTGCCCACGCTGGTCGATGGCGATCTGGTGCTGACCGAAGCGGTGGCGATTAATTTTTATCTGGCGAGAAAATACGGCGCGGGGAAGCTGTGGGCGGACCGGCTGGAAGACGAAGCGCTGATCTACAAGTGGAGCCTGTTTGCCGTCACTCAAATGGAAACTGCCTGCGTGGATCTTATTGTGCACCGCAAGGTTATTGATGCGAAAGCTAGAAACCCGGACATCATCCAGGCGGCTGAGAAGAAACTGAAAAAACCGCTTGAAGTATTGAACAACCATCTCGCCGGTAAAGACTTCCTGGTGACCGACAAATTTACCGTCGCAGATATCAATATGGCGGGTGTTTTGTCCTATGCGCTGGGCGGCGAATTCGATTTTTCGCCCTATCGCGAGGTGGCGCGGTACTTGGATTCTATTTTATCGAGACCGGCGTGCAAGAAAGCGGGAATCATTCCCCGCACCTAAGGAAACGCTGATTCGTTGCCTGCGCAAGCGATTTGCTGCGTTGGGTGACGCTCAGAAACTTTTATATCTTAATTGAATTTCTTAATTTGCCTGCGACCTGTTCCTGGTGTTCTCAATACGTTTATCTAACCGGTCAAGCTCCGATATTCAGCTACAATGCGGTACTGAAAAACGTTATCGCGATTAAGCTGATGAAGCCATAGTCCATTCGCACATGCCGATTCCCTTCGAATTCTGGGTGCATCACGCCATTTTCTACGCGTTACTGTTTTTGATTCATTATGCGTGCGGATTACTGGTCATCCATTGCAATGTTAAAGTTAACTACACGCGCAAAGTTAACCATTTCGCATTCTTCTTTCTGCCTTCGTTACTGTCATTAATCATTGAATACCCGTACAGCCCGGCAACATTTCTCATCGATTTAATCTGCGCATTTGTTTTCCTGACATGCTTCATCAAACCCTTGCGAAATAACTTCCGGGTGCTTTCGGTCATGTTCAGCTCGTTTGATCGACCGGAAGACCGGCCATTCACCTTGATCTGGTTATACACCCAGTTTATTGCCAGTTACCTGGTACTGATCCCGTTGCTGGTTTATTTCGAAAGCCGTGAAATGCTGCCGCTCGTGATGATCATCATCATTGCCAACGGCGTCGGCGATGGGCTTGCGGAACCGGTCGGCATACGATTCGGCAAGAAAAAATATAGCACTTATGCGCTTTTTACCCAGCAAAGGTATGTGCGAAGCTATCTCGGCAGCGCTTGCGTTTTTGTGACAACGATGATTGCAATACTGGCGTTTCAACAATATTTCAGTGCGACTCAGCTTGTTGCCGCGCTGCTGGTCATGCCGATCCTGATTACGCTAGCCGAGGCATTTTCTCCCCACACCTGGGATAGCCCGCTCATCTATGCGGCTGGCGGAGTTTCATTGATGGGTGTTTTTCATTATTTGTAAGACTCTAGACTAACAGACGTAATCTGTTAGTCTACAATCAAAAGGGTCAGGCCCTTTTGATTCAATCTACCTCTACCGCGCCGTAGCCCCCTCAATACGCCAACTGTTCCAGTGTAATACCCATAGCAGCGGCGGCTTTTTCGAGCGTTGCCTTACGCGGGCGCTTGGCGGCTTCGATCTGGGCATAACCGGCTTGCGTGATACTCATGCGCTGCGCCATTTCTTCTTGTGTCAGCATCAAGTATTCGCGCCAAGCGGCGAGCATGCTCATGCCGTCAATGGCTTTACTGACGACCGCATGCGGCACACCATCTTTGGGCACATAGGCTTGGGAATGAACAAAATCCGCGTAAGGGATTACAACAAAAGCCGGACGACCTTTCGAATCATTGATTGTTTGATAATTAGTAAGTGGTTTCATCGCGTTTTTTCACCTCTTCAATGCTGACGATATGAATTTCCCCATCGAAATCAAAGAAAACTCTATGATTCCCGATGCGAAGGCGATATTGAAATTGATGATTGGTCAGTTTCTTGACACCTGTGCAATCAGGAAAAACAGAGAGTTTTTCTTCGATCACATCGCGAATGATTTGCGCCGTTTGCCGCTGCAGTTTCAGCACTTGCTTGATCGCCTTCGTTTTCCAGATGATCGCATTCATGAGCACTATTATAAGTCTTGCATAAGAATTATCAATAAGTTCATATAAGCATCTGTGGCGAAACATCAGCCAACTCAAAATTCTAGAAGTATTGCATGTTGTTGATTCCTTAAACCTGATATTCAACTGGGGTTCTCGGATTCGATTCAATCCATCTGCTGATCTTGGCAAAATGTGTTAATGCAAGACCCGGTACCTGGTTCTGTTATCACGCTCATTCGGCGGAACACTTTCGGCTGGGTTAAAGACTTCACCAGCTGCATCGTTACAATCATTAACCCTTGGATGGATTCACCAACGTAAGATAATCACTGGAGTCCGATTTCATTGATTATTCAGACCTCAACTGCGCGCCGATAATCTCGGGGATCAAGTAACACGATCCTGTCGAAGCGGTGAGGGATTCTTGGCATAACTTCCGATCGGAAGACGGATCGATCTTTATCTTCCATTGCGTAGTCGATGTAATCAGGCAGAACAAGCCACCAAGCCGAGTAATTGGAACGGTAAGGTTCGATCTTCTTTTCCTTCTCGGCGATGCATAGCCGCAGGTTGCGCTCGATCTCTGCCATAATCCAGCCTCCCGAATCATCGTCACTACTAGCACCGAGCAAGAAGAAGGTGCCATGATCCTTACTCGAACGAATGAGGTCGAGGTTCAAATTTGATGTCACATGAAGCGTCGTCTGCTCCCGCAATGGTTGGGACATAAATGCGCGCAACTGCGATCGCAGCAAAGGTTCTAGTGTCTTCCATTTCTCCAACGGACGGCGAAAATCCAAACCAACATACCAGCACTCGCCATTCAGTGATGGTCCAAGCAACGGCAGAAATGACTTGAATCTGTTCCACAGCGGAATTTCAAGCTGTTCCAATCCTTGTCGCGACCCATCGTCGAACTCGAAATTCTGATTAAGGCGACGCACCTCGACGGCGATGCGTCCACCGACGGCGAAATCAGGCGGAATGTTGCCATCAGGCTCGTAGATAACGGTTCCGATGTTTAGCGAACGAAGGTACTGCTGGGCGAGTTGCTCTGATTTATCCATTTGATACATAGTTACAACTGAACATCCAAGATGATGCAATAAATTACATTAGTTGTAATACTCAAACCCATAAAACACATTCTATCTTATTATTTTTTATAAAATCACCATCGTTTTAAATTTCATCGCAAGATCTTGCTAGAAGGTATTAGATTCATTCTAAAAATTCCATACTTGCAAAGCATAACCCTCAATCATTGTTTCATACAATTGATATCAACACCCGCCATACCCCAGCAATCCCCTCGAAAAACGTTTAGAATGTGCGCCCCTTTCTTGTAACCATCATCCGCAGGTACTCGTTTTGATCACAACCGCCAATATCACCATGCAATTCGGCGCCAAGCCGTTGTTTGAAAATGTTTCCGTCAAATTTGGCGGGGGTAATCGCTATGGGTTGATCGGTGCGAACGGTTGCGGTAAGTCGACGTTCATGAAGATTCTCGGCGGGGATCTGGAGCCGACGGCCGGGAATGTTTCGGTCGATAGCGGCGAACGGGTGGGCAAGCTGCGGCAGGATCAGTTCGCGTTTGAAGAGTATCTGGTGATCGACACGGTGATGATGGGACACGCGGAGCTATGGCGCATCAAGCAGGAGCGCGACGCCATTTACGCCAATCCGGACGCCACCGAAGACGATTATATGCACGCTGCCGGGCTGGAATCCGAGTTTGCCGAGCTCGACGGTTATTCGGCGGAAGCGCGTGCCGGGGAGCTGTTGCTTGGCGTCGGCATCCCCTCTTCTCAGCATCAGGATTTGATGAGCGCCATTGCGCCGGGTTACAAGTTGCGCGTGTTATTGGCGCAGGCGTTGTTTTCCAATCCCGATATTCTGCTGCTCGACGAGCCAACCAATAACCTCGATATCAATACCATCCGCTGGTTGGAAGATGTGATCAACGACAGCAAGAACACCATTATCATCATTTCCCACGACCGGCATTTTTTGAACAGCGTGTGCACGCACATGGCCGATCTGGATTACGGCGAATTACGCATTTATCCCGGCAACTACGACGATTACATGACCGCTTCGACTCAGGTGCGCGAACGCATGCTGGCCGATAACGCCAAGAAGAAAGCGCAGATTGCCGATTTGCAATCGTTTGTCAGCCGTTTTTCCGCCAATGCGTCGAAAGCCCGGCAAGCCACCAGCCGCGCGCGGCAGATAGAGAAAATCAAGCTGGAAGACGTCAAACCGTCCAGCCGCCAGTATCCGTTCATCCGCTTTGAATATCACGAAAAGGAAAAATTGCATCGCCTGGCGGTTTCCATCCAAGCCATTAGCAAAGCTTTCCCCGGCATGGATAAACCGCTGTTCGAGGATTTCAGCCTGAATATCGAGGCCGGTGAGAAAGTTGCGATCATCGGTCCGAACGGTATCGGCAAGACCACGCTGCTGCGCTGCCTAGCAGGTGATTTGATACCGGATAGTGGCGAGATCAAATGGACCGATAAAGCAAATCCCGGCTATTTCCCGCAAGACCATGCGGCGGATTTCGCCGAAGACATGTCGCTGACCGAATGGATGGACCAGTGGCGAAAAGGTAGCGACGACGATCAAACGATTCGCGGTACGCTGGGGCGGTTATTGTTCTCCGGCGACGATGTGAAAAAATCCACGCGCGTGATTTCCGGCGGCGAACAAGGCCGCATGTTGTTCGGCAAGCTGATCCTGCAGAAACCGAATGTGTTGCTAATGGACGAACCGACCAACCATTTGGACATGGAGTCGATTGAATCGCTAAACAGCGCATTGGAGAAATATACCGGCACGCTGATTTTCATCTCCCACGACCGCGAATTCGTCTCCTCGCTGGCCACGCGCATCCTCGAAATGACACCGGATGGTATCAAAGACTTCAAGGGCAATTACGAGGATTATTTGAGATCACAAGGGATTGAATGATCCGCAACAATAAGTGGCTGAATTAATCACGCTTCGGTGAACCTGTGGCCTTAAAACCGACCATTTATAAATTCAAAATTGCGCTGACCGATCTCAATCGCAATTATTACGACACGCTCAGCCTGACCGTTGCCCAACACCCGTCCGAAACGATTGAGCGCATGATGGTGCGCATGCTCGCGTTTTGCATCAATGCCGAGGAATCGCTGTTATTCACCAAAGGCTTGAGTACCGCGGAAGAACCCGATCTATGGACTCATACTGCGGATGGTCGGATCGGCGTGTGGATCGACGTCGGCGAACCCGACCCGGATCGCATCAAGAAAGCCACCCGCATCGCACAAACGGTCAAAGTGTACAGTTTCAATTCCAAATCGAATGTCTGGTGGATGCAAGAACAAGCAAAATTCGCTCCACTGACCGCCGCCATTTTCCAGTTTCAATGGTCTCAGATCCAGATACTCGCAACACTGGCACAACGAACGATGGATATTTCCGTCACGATCACCGAGGAATCGGCCTTTGTAGCAACAGAATCGGGAGAATGCGAGGTAAGCTGGGTAACATTGCAAGCTTGATTTTGTATCTCACACTCCCAGCTTTGTCGCGATCGGATTTCACACGAACGATTGCAGCCGTAATGCATTGTGAATCAAGGCATATAAGGCTATTAAATAGCGCAACTCCATCTCGGTTTTATACCAGCTTTCATCCACTCTGAACCGGTCTTATTCCCCATGCCTGCGGGTTTACGTGTTACGATTGCGTTACGATGCTTCGCTGGCGGCACAGCAATCAGATTTGCTGAATTCTAGCTGCAATCATCACGGAGCTTACTATTTCTGAACAGCTTTTTTTGACTCACCGGTCACAGCCGCCTGCCCGGAGTTTTAGCAATCTGGGATTTTAATCCCTCGGCACGGTCAAAAGTGACTTAATTACTTAAAATTAATCGGTTGAATGTCTAACAACTATTTCGATACGCTCATTATCGGCAGCGGACTGGCTGGTTTTTCCCTGGCCTTGCACCTGGCGAAACAGCAAAAAGTCTGCATCGTCACCAAGCAAACAGCCGATTCCGGCGCTAGTTCGTGGGCGCAAGGCGGCATTGCAGCCGCGCTATCCCACGAGGATTCCCCCGCACAGCATGTGCACGACACTTTGATTGCCGGAGCCGGTTTATGCGATGAAGCCATCACCCGGTTTGTTGCCGAACATGCAGCGGCTGCAATCCATTGGTTGATCGGTGAGGGGGTTGTTTTTACTGCCGATCCAAGCAACGGGACTGGATACCACCTCACCCAGGAAGGCGGTCACAGCACCCGGCGAATTATCCATAGCGGCGATGCCACCGGTAAGGCCGTGCAGCAAGCGTTGATCGAACGAATCCGGATACATCCGAATATCTGCATTCTGGAACATCATATCGCGATCGACCTGATTACCAGCGATAAACTGCCGGATTATAAGAACGCTGAACAGAAACGCTGTTTCGGCGCTTATGTGCTCGACAAGAACAAAGATAAAGTGCGCACCTTTACTGCCCAAAACACGGTATTGGCGACCGGGGGCGCGAATAAAGTTTATCTCTACACCACTAACCCGGATACCGCCACCGGTGACGGCATTGCAATGGGTTGGCGGGCCGGTTGCAGAATCGCCAATATGGAATTCATTCAATTCCATCCGACTTGCCTGTACCATCCGCATGCCAAGTCTTTTTTAATCAGTGAAGCTGTCCGTGGAGAAGGCGGATTATTGAAACTGCCCAATGGCGATCGTTTTATGCCCCGCCATGATGAGCGCGCAGAGCTCGCGCCGCGAGACATCGTCGCACGCGCGATCGACTTTGAAATGAAGAAACGCGGTTTGGATTGCGTGTATCTGGACATTTCGCATAAACCGGCGGATTTTCTGAAAAAACATTTTCCGACGATTTATGCCCGTTGTCTGGAGTTGGGTATCGACATCACCCAAGAGCCGATACCGGTTGTTCCCGCTGCGCACTACACCTGCGGCGGCGTTGTAACCGACCGGCAAGGCCGGACCGATTTGAGCAATCTTTACGCCATCGGCGAAACCGCGCATACCGGCTTGCATGGCGCAAATCGCCTGGCCAGCAATTCATTGCTCGAATGCGTGGTTCTGGCGCAAGCTGCAAGTGAAGACATAATCAGTCAATCCGCGAATGGATTGCCGCCGCTCCCCGACTGGGATGAAAGCCGAGTCACCGATGCCGACGAGGAAATTGTCATTGCGCACAACTGGGATGAATTGCGCCGCTTCATGTGGAATTATGTCGGCATCGTGCGCACCACGAAACGGCTGCAGCGCGCGCAACGCAGAATCGAGTTACTACGCGAAGAAATCAATGAATATTATACGAATTTCCGTGTTACCAGCGATTTGCTCGAGTTACGCAATCTGGTCGACAGTGCCGATCTGATCGTGCGTTGCGCGATGCTGCGTCATGAAAGCCGCGGTTTGCACTTTAGCAAAGACTACCCTAGGACTTTACCGGCCGCTCACAACACCATTCTCAGAAAAAGCAATTAGAAAATCATGTATCGCACGGCTATCATCGCGCCATTCACCACATTCTCCCGAAACCAGTCATAGTTTAAGCGGCCATGAAAAATGATTGGAATGATCCCCCGGTCGTGCAATGGTGCCAATACCTGCTTGACAGCTACTCTCATTGGCTCCGGCATGAACTCATCGACCGCAGCGGCACACCGCTGGAGCAAGCACAACGGCTGTTTCACTGCCCGTTTGTCGTCGCATCGCATGGCACCGAAGCGGACCCGGTGCTGAATTACGGTAATCAGACAGCGCTGGAGCTATGGGAAATGAATTGGCAGCAATTCACGCAAACACCGTCACGCCTCACCGCCGAACCGCCTAACCGCGAAGAACGCGCCCGCATGCTGGAACAAGCAAAAACCCAAGGCTATATCCCGGATTATCGCGGCATCCGGATTTCCAGCAGCGGCAAACGTTTTCTGGTCGAACAAGCAACCATTTGGACGATTCATAAGCCAGACGGCACCACCATCGGCCAAGGCGCGACTTTCTCATCCTGGAAATTTCTCGAAGAACAATAACGAGCGCCGCCCGCTGCGAAAACAAATTTGCCCGAAAATGATATCTGGTTTATTCTTGGCCCCCAATTGCATGACAGCCTGGAGAAATGACCGAGTGGTTGAAGGTGCACGCCTGGAAAGCGTGTGTACGGCTCAAACCGTACCGCGGGTTCGAATCCCGCTTTCTCCGCCAAATAAACACGCTTGTAAAGACCTTCCAATCATCATTACTGGCTTTCATGCTGGTAAAATCAGCGAGATAATCTTATTTCGTCATTTGGTATAATCCATAAATTATTTATATTGTACGCCGGCTCAAAATGCTGTTAATGATCGATAACTACGATTCTTTTACCTACAACCTGGTGCAGTATCTTTCGGAGCTGGGTGAAGACGTCGTGGTCTATAGAAACGACGAAATTACACTGGATACCATCTTGAAATTAAAGCCCGACCGGATAGTAATCTCCCCCGGGCCTTGTACACCGAATGAAGCTGGTATTTCATTATCCGTGATCAAAAAATTCAGTGAAGATATTCCTGTCTTAGGGGTATGTCTGGGACATCAAAGCATCGGACAAGCATTCGGCGGGCACATTGTTCATGCGAAACAATTAATGCATGGCAAGACATCGCCGATTTTTCACAAAAATGTTGGAATTTTCCGCAACTTGCCAAACCCGTTTATTGCCACTCGCTACCACTCGCTCGTGATCGAACGATCGACATTACCCGATTGCCTTGAAGTTACTGCTTGGACCGAAGATGATGAAATTATGGGCGTTCGCCATAAAACCCTCGCGATCGAAGGCATCCAGTTTCATCCGGAATCAATCCTGAGCGAGCATGGACATCAAATGCTCGAAAATTTTCTTAAACGTGCCTAGTGCTGTCAATACTGTAATTTCATAAGGCAATCCAATGAATCCACAAGAAGCGCTTCAGCGACTGATTGAGCACCAGGAAATCATGCACGATGACATGACTTCCTTAATGCGTCAAATCATGCAAGGTGAGGTTTCTCCTGTTTTAATCGCGGCCATTATCACCGGCCTGCGCGTAAAAAAAGAAACTGTTGGTGAAATTACGGCTGCAGCCCAAGTGATGCGGGAATTTGCGGCCAAAGTCGATGTTCAGAACAGCGCATATCTGGTTGATACGTGCGGCACCGGCGGTGATTCCGCGCATACTTTCAATATCTCAACAGCCTCGGCATTTGTCGCCGCCGCCGCCGGTGCTCGTGTCGCGAAACATGGCGGCCGGTCGGTCTCCAGCAAATCCGGCAGCGCAGATGTTTTAGAAGCATTGGGTGTTAATCTTAATCAAACGCCATTGCAAGTTGCGGAAAGCATCCGTGAAATCGGCGTGGGATTTATGTTTGCACCCAATTATCATGCCGCGATGAAACATGCCGCACCGGTACGCCGCGAATTGGGCATCAAAACATTATTCAATATCCTTGGGCCGCTAACCAATCCGGCTAATGCGAAAAGGCAAGTACTAGGCGTGTTTTCCGATGAGCTGGTCGAGCCTTTGGCGCAAGTTCTGCAGCGTTTGGGAAGCGAACACGTGTTGATTGCCCATGGTAAGGATGGACTGGATGAAATCACGATTACTGGCGAAACCAGAATCGGGGAGATGAAAAATAATCGGATTACTGTGTTCTCAGTCCGACCCGAAGACTTTAATCTCAAAACTGCTGTAATTGACGCGATTCGCGTCACGGACAATGAACAGGCCAAAAGAATGCTACTTTCGGTATTGGAAAACACTGCCGGACCTGCACGGGATATCGTTTTAATGAACGCTGGCGCGGCAATTTACACAGCCGGAATTACCGACTCGCTTGAATTAGGCATAACAGCGGCGCTACGGGCAATCGAAAGTGGAGCTGCGCTGAAGAAACTTCACGATCTCGTTGAATTTACCAACCGGAATCCCGTTTAAGATACCATGTCCGATATTTTAAAAAAAATATTGATCGTTAAAAAGCAAGAAATTGCTGCTGCCGAGGCGCTAAAACCCTATACGGCGTTACTCAAGGAAGTTCAATCCACACCGCCGCCACGAGATTTTATTGGTGCGATCCAAAACAAAATTAAAGCGGGGCAATCAGCGGTAATCGCAGAGATTAAACAAGCCAGTCCCAGCAAAGGCGTTTTACGCGGATCAGCATCCGGTGGTGCGCAAGCACTCGAATTCATACCCGATGAGATTGCTAGAACTTATGCCAAGCATGGCGCGGCGTGCCTTTCGGTATTGACGGATAAGCAATTTTTCATGGGAGCCCCCGAATATCTGCAAGCAGCGCGCGCAGCTTGTTCATTACCGGTGTTGCGTAAAGATTTTATTCTTAAAGAATATCAAATCGCGGAAGCGCGCGCGATGAATGCTGATTGTATTTTACTGATTGTCAGCGCTTTCTTGCTCGAGACTGAAAACGGCCACGCCTCGGCTAATTCAAAAACTGCTCCGATCGCTCGTATGTTAAAACTTGAGCAATTAGCCCAGTCACTGGGTATGGCGGTTCTGGTTGAGGTTCATGATGCCGCCGAACTTGAAATGGCGCTTCAGCTATCAACTCCGCTGATTGGAATTAACAACCGGAATTTAAGGACATTTGAAACGACTCTAGACACCACGTTGGGATTATTAAGCAAAATTCCATCCGGTAAAATTGTCGTCACTGAAAGTGGCATTCATACACCTGCCGATGTTGCACTGATGCGTGCTCATCAAGTAAATGCGTTCCTTGTTGGCGAAGCTTTTATGCGAGCCGCAGATCCCGGCGTTGAGCTTGCTCGATTATTTTTCTAGACCATGAAGTAACACCGAAAAACTGATATCGAATGACCAGTAAATTAACCGGTGTTTCCTTAGTTCGCTGGTTCAGCTGATAATCAAGAACGCTTTCTCAGGAATCAACAATCAAACACCCGATAAGGTGTATTATCACAATCGCATCTACAAGTCGCCTGACCTCGATAACATCACAAAGCTTAATTTCTTTCAGGTTGTTTCGTTAAAGTGATCTTCTTCAGAATTACAGTATTCCCAATATCTATTTTTGTTAAGAAACTTCTATAGGGAGAAATTCGTGAGCAATAAAATCTCAAATAATGTTTGGAAAATCATCGCTTGCCCACAGTGTGGAACATCTCTTCAAGAATCACATCAGAATGTAACCTGTAGCAGTTGTCAAACAAAGTATGAATTTAACAAATCGGGTGCTATTGATTTGAGGCTGCAGCAAGAAAAAAAATATCGATATGATTTTTCGTTAGGAACGCAGTTGATACCTGAATCAGGGTTTGATTTTTCCACACTACCAGAGAAAAATAATCCAGAAGTAGATTTTTCTAAACAAGATGCTCCATTTCACCTTACAAGAGAAACTCTAAGTTATTTTCCAAAAGCAAAAGATAAAACCAGTTTAATGCTTGATCTTGGTTGCGGAACCGGCTTACATAAAGAAGTCTGTGAATATGCTGGATTTGAGTATGTAGGCTTGGATTACGATTCAAACGAAGCTTCCATACTTGGTGATGCGCATGCTCTGCCTTTTAAAGATGATAGTTTTGATTTCATACTTTCGATAGCTGTTCTTGAACATATCAGATTTCCTTTTGTTTCAATGAAAGAAGCCTATAGAGTATTAAAACCTGACGGCATCTTTATAGGAACAGTAGCTTTTCTTGAGCCATTTCATGGCGATAGTTATTATCATCACACACACTTGGGAACTTATAATTCCTTGCAACAAGGTGGGTTCAAAATTGAAAAAATTTGCCCCAGCGATAAATGGACGGTATTGATGGCGCAAGCGAATATGGCATTATTTCCCAAGTTACCTCCTATACTTTCAAAATCATTAGTAATGCCTTTACAAATCCTGCACAAAAGCTGGTGGAAATTAGGCTCTTTTTTCTCGAATAAAGCCTCTGAAGCAATTCGTGTAAGGAATACCACTGGAGCATTCACCTTCATTGCCCGGAAATAATCATAGCTCTCGTCAATTCATTAAATGGTAAAGTAAAAAAATTACCCAATGAAACATAATCCTGAAATTCTTACAGTTAATAGTTTTCATAACGGTTGACATCAAAAATACCGGCTATCAGAGGTTCTCGTTCTGTTTGCCAAGCAGTGATGTCATGCAGAATTTCCCAGAAATGCGGGTGCGTGCGCCGCACCCCCCAGGTGTTCACAATATGCTCAAAACGGGTTTCATTTTTTGCCGCACCGAGCAGCAGCGCAAACTCCTCGATATCCGTACTCGGTACATCAAAAATGAAATTCGGATAGCTGCCGGCAATGCCGGGGTATACCGTTAGGCGGTCTTTTTCGGGCTGATACCTGAATTCTTCACCCAATATAAAAGCCACATTGGTATGCGCACGGTCCCGCAATAAGGTATAGACCGTGCGTTTATCCTCACCGTGTTTGACTCTCACGAAAGTCACTTCCGGTAACTGGTTGATGCCAACCAGATCACTCGCCGTGCGGGCGGCAATAGTAGACAAGGCACGATCCGATTTTTGGATCCAGAGTGGCTGATCCGGGCGCACACAGTCCGTCTCCCGGCAACGATTGATCGGGTCATCGGCCATTGCATTCACCGCCTCAAACCGGTCAAGAATCCGAAAAGCGAGTTCCTGCTTCGGATCCGCGGTTGCGAAGCGTTCTGCTGAGGGCGACACATCGTCAATATTTTCGTAAAAGATCCCGAATTTAAGTTTGCCTGCTTGTTGATACCAATCGTGCAGTATGTTTGTGCGTTGACCATCGGGTATCAAGCGCAAAAAGTTATGTTCCGAGCTATTGCGAATCAGATCGAAATACAATCTGGTCAGAAGTTGATGGGCGACATTGCCGAATACGTTGTAATTCACCACCAGTATGTAATAGGTGCGCTCAAGCAGAGGATAATCCATGAGCCACAATGTCTGCGGAACATCTCCGATCAATCCGCGGGCAACCGAAGCGCTATCGTAGTGACGGGTAATGGTCAACAAGGCATCTTGATTCCGCTGATCACCATCCCATAGATGATCCAGCGAAGCGCCTTGCGGATATTGCAAAAAATACTGACTGCGGCGCTGCGCCAGATAGTCATTATGATGACCGAGATACCAAAGCCATTCCTCGCCCATCGCCAGCAAATCATCGTTTTGTCCGGGCATTTCCAGTAATGGAATAGCCTGGCGTTGATACGCGTCATTCGTAGTGAACAGATCGGACTCCGGATTCTGGAATAAAACCCAGAAACGATCGCGTATCACGTCGGTTGCAATCTGACCGCGGCACACCGGTCCATGAATGACATTCCGGATATAGTATTCGGCGTCGTCCAGCATAAACCGGTAACGCGCATACGCCGGGATCGCGGCAAAGGTTGCGAATGGATTGACCCGCTCCGCATAACTGTATCCTGGCAAATTGTCCAGCGGCCACTCATCAGAGAAAAATAGCTCGTTGATCCGCTGCTGCTTGGATGCGTTAAGCGGATAAGGAATCCGGCGTTTGTGCAGAATGCTGCCGTTAATCGGACGGATACGGTAGAAAAACGGTTGTTCGGGATCGTCATTGGGAAATACGGTGGGGATCGGGATGATATCCTTGCCAGGTGCCGTTGTAGACCGGATTAACTCAAAAAAACGTAACTCTCCATTCAGATCCGGAAAATACAGCGTCGCCATAAACCAGTGCTCATACAACCAGCGCGCCACCAGTTTGCCACGATTATCATCACGATTGAGTAGCGATTCCCATTGCCGCAGCGACTCTCTCTCGCCATCGGTCAATATCACCGGTTCATCGGTAATCACTGCGCCCTGCCTGACCCACCCGGCCAGCAGCGCATATTCCTGATCACTCAGTCCGGTAACAGCAAACGGCATGCCGCTGAGGGGATAGTCCCGCGCATAACCGGGAAATTTCTCACCGGTGACACACTGGTTTTTCCGGGTAATGCTCAGGTCAATCGAATCCGGAAGCTTGCTGTTCGGCGGGAATGGATACTGCTTCGCCAGAGATATCATTGCTGCAATCAGCGGTTCGGATCGTGTGTCGTGAGGTTGCAGAACAGAATGAAAACCGCGTTCCCGCCATCCCGAAACAGTCAACTCATCGATCCCGAGCCGGGTCGGCGCCAGAGCCTCAGCCCGCGCACCAACATAAATGGATTCGCGAAAAGCCCCGCGCAACAATCCCTCCGTGTTCTCCAGCTTAAGCTGGCACGGTGCATCGTAACAACTGTGACAGGATAGACATTTGGCTTCGAGAATCGGACGAATCTCTTCATGATACGAAACCGGTCTTTCTATCGCGGGCGGCAACGCGACTGGCACCGGTGCTTGTTGGCGCGCAATTATCGGATTATTGTCGCCTTGGCAGGCGGATAACAAAAAGAAGAAACAATAGAAGAGTCTGAATGTGTGGAATAACTTCATGAAGATCCTTGGAACATGGATTCAAAATGCGCTCTCATCGCTTATCGCGGCAGGAATCGCCGAGCTCACCGGCGTATCTTGACAAATCCAGCATCCGGATTCACGCAGTTGATTTCACTGAAACGCAGTCAATACAACAATAGTTGAGAAGAATGAAATTCTGATTACTTTAACCTTGAAAAATAACCATCTGAAACAAGGAATCAATCCTTGTTTATTTTCACTTCTCCAGCAACGGACTCATCGGATATTCCAGCGCTTCTTTCATCGCCACCAGCGACAATACCGCTTCGCGTCCGTCGATAATTCGATGATCATACGATAACGCCAGGTAATTCATCGGGCGAATCACAATCTGGCCATTTTCTACGACCGGACGCTCCTTGGTGGCATGGATACCAAGAATGGCGCTTTGCGGCGGATTGATGATCGGGGTCGACAGCATCGAGCCGAACACGCCGCCGTTGGTGATCGAGAATGTACCGCCGCTGAGTTCGTCGATACCGAGTTTACCGTCTTGGGCGCGCTTGGCGAAATCGGCAATCTGCAGTTCAATCTCAGCCATCGACAGCTTGTCAGCGTCGCGAATGATAGGCACTACCAGCCCGCGCGGACTGCCGACCGCAATACCGATATCGTAATAATCGTGATAGACAATTTCATTACCTTCCACCGATGCATTGACGATCGGATATTTTTTCAGCGCCGCAACCGCGGCTTTGACGAAGAACGACATGAACCCAAGTTTCACGCCATGCTCTTTCTCGAATTCGGTTTTGTAACGCGTGCGCAAATCCATGATCGCTTGCATATTGACTTCGTTAAACGTCGTCAGGATGGCAGCTGTAGATTGCGACTGCACCAGCCGTTCCGCGATGCGCTGGCGTAGCCGTGACATCGCTACCCGGCGTTCCGTGCGCGCTCCGGCAGCAACCGCTCCGGAAGAAACAGGCTTGCTATCCGCCCGTGCAATCGGACGGGATTTGCCATCTACGTAGGCTTGCACATCTTCCTTGGTAATCCGGCCGCCGAGACCGGTACCCTTGATTGCGCTTGTTTCCGTCGCTTTCAGATCGTTTTCTTCCGCCAGCTTCCGCGCTGCCGGCATCAGCATGGGAATAGCCGCATCGGTTGCTTCCACACTGGCTTTTTCAGCGCTCTTACCGGTAGCAATGACTGTTTCTTTTTCAGCCACCGCCGCTTGCTTTTCGCTGGGCACGACGGCTTCGGTATCAATCATTGCAATGACTTCGCCGCTAACTACTGTCGCACCATCCTGCTTCAGGATTTTACTCAACACGCCGGCGCTGGGCGCAGGCAATTCCAGCACCACCTTATCGGTCTCGATGTCGATCAGATTTTCTGACCGGTTCACGGTATCCCCTGCTTTCTTATGCCAAGCGATCAGCGTGGCTTCAGCAACGGATTCAGATAATACGGGAACTTTGACTTCAATTAGCATGGCGCCCTCTTACTAAATTTTTTCTCGGAATGCCGCAACGATCAACTCGTTTTGCGTAAATTTGTGTCTAGCCGTGTAACCGACCGCCGGGGAAGCCGACGACGCTCGCAATGCATAAGCCAACGCTTGATTCGGTTTCATGTGACGCAATAAATAATGCTGAATGCGGTGCCACGCGCCTTGATTGCCCGGTTCTTCCTGGCACCACACCACTTCTTTGGCATTCACGAAACGATCGATTTCCGCCTGAAATTCCTCATGCGGAAATGGATACAATTGCTCCAGACGAATGATCGCCATATCGCCGATGCGCTGCTCTTTTCGGTAAGCCAGCAATTCATAATAAATTTTTCCGCTGCAAACAATGAGCCGTTTAATAGTGCGTGGATCCAGATTGTCGGTCTCAGAAATGACCGGGTAAAAATAACCATGCGCCAATTCATCCAAACTCGATACCGACTCCTTATGCCGCAACAGGCTTTTCGGACTCATGATGATCAACGGCTTACGGATCGGGCGAATCATTTGCCTGCGCAGCAAATGGAACATCTGCGCTGGTGTCGATGGGACGCACACTTGAATATTGTAATCGGCGCACAACTGCAAATAGCGTTCCAGCCGCGCCGAAGAATGCTCCGGTCCTTGTCCTTCGTAACCATGCGGCAACATCATGACCAAGCCGCACAACCGCCCCCACTTGGCCTCTCCGGAAGCAATGAACTGATCGATAACCACTTGAGCGCCGTTGGCAAAATCACCGAACTGAGCTTCCCAGATCACCAGCTCATTCGGCTGTGTGGTGGCATAGCCGTATTCAAAACCCAATACCGCTTCTTCCGACAACATCGAATTGATCACGACGAAATCAGGTTGTTCCGGATAAAGATGGCGCAACGGCACATAAATCCGCTCGTTCTGATCCGCGGCTACTTGATCGTGCAATTCCGCATGGCGATGAAAAAAAGTCCCGCGCCCCGAATCCTGGCCCGATAATCTGACCGGATAACCCTCCTTCAGCAAGGCGGCGTAGGCCAGATTCTCGGCCATCCCCCAATCCAGCGGTAATTCGCCTTTACCCATTAACCGCCGGTCGGCCATTATCTTTTCCACACGGGGGTGCAACTTGAACCCCTCGGGAATATCCGTAAGCCGTAGAGAAAGTTGCTTGAGCATCTGCAATGAAACACCGGTTTTAACTTTTTTGTTCCACTTGAACGGCCGGATAAACGGCTCCCAGTTAATCGCATACGGCGACCTGTAGTCGTAACAGACGGCTTTATTCGGATTGACGCCTTCATCCATCGCTTCCCGGTATGACTGCATGAGCAAATCCGCGTCCTGCGGCTGAATCACTTTCTCCGCGACCAGCCGGTCGGCGTACAACTGACGGGTGCCAGGATGCCGGCTGATCACTTGATACATTTTCGGCTGCGTCACCATCGGTTCATCTTGTTCATTGTGCCCCAGCTTGCGGAAACACACCAAATCAACCACCACATCTTTGTGAAACCGCATGCGGAAATCAAACGCCAATTCCGCCGCCATCACCACCGCTTCCGGATCATCGCTATTGACATGAAAAATCGGCGCTTCAATCATCTTGGCAACATCGGTGCAATACAATGTCGAACGGCTATCGCGCGGATCCGAGGTAGTAAACCCGATTTGGTTATTGATAATGATATGCACCGTGCCACCGGTACCATAGCCACGCGTTTGCGATAAATTCAGCGTTTCCATTACCACGCCTTGACCGGCAAAAGCGGCGTCCCCGTGAATTAACAGCGGCAACACCCGGTCGCCTAATTTATCGTTGAGCAAATGCTGGCGCGCGCGCACCGAGCCTTCAACGACCGGATTGACAATCTCCAAATGCGAAGGATTAAACGCCAATGCCAAACGCACGATACCATCGGCGGTTTTGATCGCCGACGAAAATCCTTGATGATATTTCACATCGCCGGAAGGTAGGTGTTGCGGCTGTTTTTCTTCAAATTCCCGGAACAAATCACCGGGCATTTTCCCCAACGTATTAACCAATACGTTAAGCCGGGCGCGATGCGCCATACCCATAACAATCTGCTGCACACCGGTTTTTCCGGCTCGATGAATAATACTGTCGAGCAGCGGAATCAGACTTTCGTTACCTTCCCCGGAAAATCGTTTCTGTCCGACGTAACGGGTATGCAGATACTTTTCCAATCCCTCCGCCGCAACCAATCGCTCCAGAATATGCCGCTTATAGTCGGGGGAAAAATCCGGGTTGGAACGTTGACCTTCCAAGCGCGCCTGAATCCAGCGTTTTTGTTCGACCGAAGAAATATACATATATTCAGCGCCGATCGAACCGCAATAGGTTTCCCGCAAAATTTGCAGGATCTCGCGCAAAGAAGCGCGTTCGGGACCAACCAGCGAACCGGTATTGAATACTTTGTCCATATCCACTTCGGTAAATCCGAAGTGGGCAGGATTCAGTTCGGGAATGTCTGTTTGCTGTTTGAGTCCGAGCGGATCGAGTTTTGCTTGATTAAGACCGAGATACCGGTGCATGTTTATCAGTTGCAGCACAGCAACTTGCTTACGGTCATCGGTATCCGCCATTACCACTTCGGGTAACGCGGCTTGCGTCTCAATGCCGAGAGGTTTCGCAGCACTGCCACCCGGCACGCTGGTTGCAGGAATTTGCGAAGGTTTGACCTCAACGATATCCGGCTGCTTCGCTAAACGATCAAAATATTCCCGCCATGCCGAACTGACCGAATTGGGATTATGCAGATATTCATCATACACTGCCTCGATAAACGCGGCATTCGCAGCAGCCAGCAGGGGATCGTCCAACAACGGTTTATTCATGGGATGGGTAGCCCTCAAATGGATAAACGTTTATTTCTTGATATACGAATCGGGTACGTCGCGCATCGTTGTACCTGTATAGAGCTGACGGGGACGTCCGATTTTATGTTCCGGATCGGATACCATCTCACTCCATTGCGCGACCCAGCCGACTGTCCGGGCCATCGCGAAAATGGCGGTAAACATACTGGTCGGAATCCCCAGCGCGCGCTGCACGATACCGGAGTAAAAATCGACATTCGGATAGAGCTTGCGCGAAATGAAATAATCGTCTTCCAAGGCAATCTTTTCGAGCTGCAACGCCAGCTTAAACAAGCGGTCATTTTGCAAACCCAATTCATTCAAAACCTCATGACAGGTTTCGCGCATCAGTTTTGCGCGCGGATCCATGTTTTTATAGACACGATGCCCAAAACCCATTAACCGGTAATTGTCTTCTTTGTTTTTAGCACGCCGGATAAATTCATCGATGCGCGACACATCGCCGATTTCCTCCAGCATCCGTAAACATGCCTCGTTAGCTCCGCCATGCGCAGGCCCCCACAAACAAGAAATACCCGCGGAAACACAGGCAAATGGATTGGCGCCGCTGGAGCCGGCCAAGCGGACAGTCGATGTCGAAGCGTTTTGTTCGTGATCGGCATGCAAAATCAGAATACGGTCTAAGGCGCGCACAATCACCGGATTGGCTTCATATTTTTCCGTCGGTACGGAAAACATCATATGCAGGAAATTTTCCGCGTAACTCAGGCTGTTTTGCGGGTAAACATAAGGTTGTCCGATGTTGTATTTATAAGCCATCGCGGTAATCGTCGGCAATTTTGCAATCAAGCGAAACGCGGATTGCTCACGATGCGCCGGATCGGAGATATTCAACGAATCATGATAAAACGCCGACAATGCGCCAACCACGCCGACCATCACTGCCATCGGATGCGCATCGCGGCGGAAGCCGCTGTAAAACCGCACCAATTGTTCGTGCAGCATCGAATGGCTTTTGATCGCCGCATCAAAGGTTTTTTTCTGATCCGGGGCCGGCAATTCTCCATGCAGCAATAAATAGCAGACATCCACAAAATCGCAATGCAATGCCAGCTGCTCGATCGGATAACCGCGATAGAGCAATATTCCTTTATCACCATCAATAAAAGTAATCGTAGAACTATTACTGGCTGTCGACAGAAAACCGGGATCATAAGTAAACAAGCCGCTTTGCGCGTGCAGTTTACGGATATCGATGACATCCGGGCCCATGGTTCCGGATAGCACCGGCAGCTCGATCGGTGCGCTGCCATTATTCAGATTCAGAGTCGCTGTGCCTTTTTGTGCCATAATTACTTCTCCACTTGATGCGTATCGTTACTAGTATGCGCTGTTTCCATACAGACGCACTGCCAGAATACCACTAGAAATCTAACTCTTTTGCAACAATTCCAAGATTGGCAACCATTGCCGATTGGTATTCGCCTTCCGGCCAGTGATTAAATCCCACAAATCGTTATCCGCTAACGACAACAATCGCTCAAATTGCGCCAATCCCTGCGCATCCAAGTCTGCGTAATAACGATGCATGAAACGTTGCAATACGATATCCAATTCGAGCATCCCGCGCCGGCAGCGCCAACACGCCCGTTCGAATTCCTTCATACCATTCGTTTAACCATCATGTCTTTGATTTTGCCGATTGCCTCGGTTGGATTCAAGCCCTTCGGACAGGCATCGGCGCAATTCATGATGGAATGGCAGCGGAATAACCGGTATGGATCTTCTAAATTATCCAGCCGTTCAGCGGTTGCCTGATCGCGGCTATCCGCCAGAAACCGGTACGCTTGCAACAATCCGGCCGGACCGACGAACTTATCCGGATTCCACCAGAACGACGGACACGAAGTTGAACAACACGCGCATAAAATGCATTCGTATACACCATCCAGCGCCGCCCGTTCTTCCGGTGATTGCAGTCTTTCGGTTTCAGGCGGCGGGTCGTTGTTGATCAAATAAGGTTTGATCGAATGATACTGCTGAAAAAATTGCGTCATATCGACGATCAAATCACGGATCACCGGCAAGCCCGGCAACGGGCGGATCTCAACCGGCTCGGTCAAACCGCTGAGAGGCGTGATGCACGATAATCCATTACGACCATTGATATTCATCGCATCCGATCCACAGACCCCCTCGCGGCAAGAGCGTCGCAAACTCAAACTATCATCGACCGTTTTGATTCGCAGTAACGCATCCAGCAGCATCTTATCGGTCGGCGCCAGCTGGATATCATAATCCTGCATATAAGGCTGTTCATCTTTATCGGGATCGTAGCGGTAAATCGAAAATTTCATAGACTGGCTCCGGCTGGTTGATGGATGGATTCAAGTCAGAAAATAACTTCGAAAGTCTTGCAGTATACAGATTTGAAATCAAATCCGCATAGTTCGCGTGCTTAAATTACCGCAAACCATAAATGGATTGCAAACCGCACAGCCCGGAATAACTAGATCAGATCGATCGATCCGGTCCCTGCAGAGTTTACTTCATTGAAATCAAAACAGAATCATCTAATGGTTTCCCTTATACAAAAACCAGGGTTTCCCCAATATACGTTGTCTTTTGCCTTCGCTAAGATGGCAACACTTAAGAATTTTAACGATGGAGGAAATTAAAATGAAAGCATTGAAAATAAGCGCTATTTTGTCTGTCCTCGCATTCGGTTTGATGACAGCTTCCGCATTTGCCGAAGTGCCCGCATTGCCGAGTAACATCAATCCCAATGACCATGTAGCCGCAGCTACCTATTACGAAAACCTGGCGAAAGAAGAAGCTGCGATTGTGGAAAAATACCGGCAAGATCTGGAAGAGCATGAAGATCACGCGTATGTC
This sequence comes from Nitrosomonas limosa, assembly GCF_054188085.1. Taxonomy (NCBI): domain Bacteria; kingdom Pseudomonadati; phylum Pseudomonadota; class Betaproteobacteria; order Nitrosomonadales; family Nitrosomonadaceae; genus Nitrosomonas; species Nitrosomonas limosa. The sequence goes on from NZ_CM135180.1 coordinate 1,057,285, forward strand.
TACGGCCGCAGAGGACAAGATGATGTATCGCATTTGCGTGCCAATATTCGTGAGCATGAGCATCAGCTTGAAGAGGATCTGGCACAAGCAGAATTACACAAAAATATGTTAACCGTTGATCAACAAGCTAAGAGCACCAACAGTAACAGCATGAATGCAGCAGCCGTACAGTAATTAGTTAAGCAGTACTTTCATATCCCTTTTGTACAGTCAGTTGAGAATCGTTGCTACATTTGTTCATCCTCCGGCCCTGACGCCGGAGGCTTTTTTTGATCTCTCAAAAAAACTGTTCACTCACTCCACCAAAGTAATAAAAGTATAACTATGCCGCTAGCTGTGCGATCTTAGCGGTCAAATCCCTCGCCTGAGCACATTAGATGATTGCCAAAGGCTTGTTTGAGCAATTCCCGGAACAGCAGCATGCGGCATACTGGCGCGAGTAGGGTGCAATAACCGCAGGGCTTTGCACCATTTTTCCGATTGATACGCCTCCTTACAGTCGGCACATCCTACTGTGCTGCGATTCTCGCGACCAAAGGCAATGAGGATTGTCATATCATTTTACGTGGCGGTCGCAAACCGAATTTTGACGAAGCCAACGTTAAATCGACTGAAGTAGAATTGGTTAAGGCGAATCTGGTACCTCATTTGATGATCGATTTCATTCATGCGAACAGTCATAAGGATTATCGTCGCCAATCGGAAGTTGCGGTTGTTGTCGCAGGACAAATCGCTGCCGGGTCGCGCGCGATCTTTGGCGTCATGATCGAAAGTCATTTGGTGGAAGGCAATCAAAGAATCGATGGCAAGAAACGTGAAGAATTGGTTTATGGACAGAGCATTACCGATGGTTGCATCGGTTTTGATACAGCCGAAAAGATACTGCATCAACTTGCTGAGGCGGTAGAAAAACGTAGGAAAATTAAGGAAATGGAATGGATCGGTGGCGCTCCAAATCAGGATATCGCTAGGACATCCTGATTTTGTGAGCGCCACCTGCTTTCATTGCACTTCTTTAGAAACCGATGCCGAGATAACCGCCGGCAGTTAAACCATCAACATCAATACCGTCTTTTTTACCGCCGGTGATATGGTAGCGAGCATCTATACCCGCGTAGAAATCCTTCCACAAGCGATATTCCGCACCGCCGCCGAATACCACTCCGGGAATAAAGAATGATGCCGATTCGCCAGGCGGACTGATGATATGCATGCCAAAACCGGCTGGAATCAACCAAGGTCTGAATCGAGAACCTTCCATGAATTTGATTTTGGGTGAAGCATAGATCGACAATTGGCTGGCCGTTACGCTATGAGGATTTGTTGCTCCGCCTACGAGTTGGGTCGGCATATTGGCCAGTGCATTACCTTGCACGTGCGAACTGAATTGTTTGTACTCAAGCATAAATTCTGCAAGGACTTGCGTTTTGGGCACCATACCCCAGGTATTTTTGGTTAAATTCCAATCAAAGCCGGCACCGAAATACCAGGCGTTTTTATCAGGGCGATCCTGAGCGCCGGCAGGAACGACGTCGCTATGAAATACTAAACCGTCACGATGTTGCGAGCTATGGGCGAAACCGCCGCGGAAAAATACCATGTTGGCTTTGCTGCCTTCTTGCTCCATTTCGCCGGATGGTTTATGAGCAGTTTGATGTACTGTTTCGCGTGCAGCTTCTTTTTGCTGAATAGCTTCGACTTTTTGTGTAACTTGTGTGGATTGCGTTCTGAGCTTTTCCAATTCGTTATGCATTGATTGCATATTGCTTTGCATCATCTGCATGCCTTTCTGCATTTCCAGTAATCGTGTTTCCAATTCTTTGATTCTCAGTGCCGCAGCGTCTTGAGCCTGTGCTTGCGGTGCAATAGTGATACTTAAAACAATCAGAGCGGCCCGCAGGGTAGAGCTAGCCGGTTCAAAAAATTTCATCATTTATATATCCTTTCGTTTTTAATAAATTGAGTGCTTCGATCCGATGATTGCACTAATGAAGATATTTCAAATTCAATTAATAAGATTATGTAATATTTGCTATTTTCCGGATCGAGGCGCAAGTTTATAAGCAGGCTTGTTAATTATTTGTAAAACTCGTTGCGTTAGACGGTACTCGAAAATTCACCTATCTGATGAGGGTGCAATAACCGCAGGGCATTGCACCTTTTTTCCGATTGATGCTGACTGCACTGTCTCGGTCCTTCGTTCCGTACGCCCCACCCTTCATCACGTTCGTCGAATTAATCAACACCTCCCTGAAAATCCGGCTGAATCAATGGCCTCTTTGAATAATTGCTTGTCAAGTTGGAATTATGCTCAGTAAACTGCGCGGATCCATTAAGGAAGCGCGGTGATTTTTCAGAGCTTCTTCAGCAAAGTAATGGCACTGATTGATTTTTTATCTTTACGGGAGCTGTGATTATGTTTGATCGACCCTGGTACAAGTTACCCCTGCCGCTGGCCCTATTGAAATTGGTTCAATTCCGTAACAAATTGCGCAAGGAAAACCTGCACGATACGTCGGCATTGCCGAATCGTGGCGATTTGCCCAAACCTTGGCCCGATCAGAAAGGTGTTTATCATTATTGGCGCACTGCGGATGGCAGCTTTAACGATTTAAAACAACCGGAAATGGGCATGGCGGGGACCCGTTTCGGGCGTAACGTCCCCTTAAGCGATGTCAACGCCGATGAACAATCGCTGCATCGCCCCAGCACCCGGAAAGTCAGCCAGGCTTTGCTGACGCGGGAGAAATTCGTTCCAGCGACGATTTTGAACGTCCATGCAGCATCGTGGATTCAATTTCAAACACATGACTGGTTCTCGCATGGCACCAACCAGCCAGGCAATCAATGGGAAGTTCCGGTCGAAGCGGATGATTCGTGGCCGCAAGACCAACGCCCGATGAAAGTCGACAAAACACTGGCGGATCGCAGCCGCCCTGCCACTGCCACCCCGCCGACTTTTATCAACACCGAGACGCATTGGTGGGATGCTTCGCAGATTTATGGCAGCAGTCAGGAAATGATCGACAAATTGCGTTCGCACAGCGACGGTAAAATGCGCATTGAAGCCGATGGTTATTTGCCGCTTGAGAAAGGCATCGATCTGGTGGCATTTCCCGGCACCTGGTGGTTCGGCCTGAGCATGCTGCATACGCTGTTCGTGAAGGAACACAACAGCATTTGCGATCACCTCAAGCAAGCTTATCCGCAGTGGGATGACGAGCAATTGTTCAACCATGCGCGGCTGATTAATGCCGCATTGATCGCTAAAATCCATACCGTCGAATGGACACCGGCGATTCTGCCGCACCCGGCGACCGCCTTGGCGATGCGTATTAACTGGTGGGGGATTCTCGGCCAGCGCTTCAAGAAAATGTTTGGCCGCGTCGGCACCGGCGAAGTGCTCAGCGGCATCATCGGTTCGACGCCGGAGCATCATGCCGCGCCGTATTACCTGACCGAAGAATTCGTGTCGGTTTACCGCATGCACCCGCTGGTGCCGGACCAGTTTGACTTTTATTCGCATCAAACCGGCGAGCCGATCGCCAGCAAACCCTTCATGGAAGGATTCGATAAAAAAACCCGCTCGATGATGCAGGAAATCGGCATGGAGAATCTGTTCTATTCGTTTGGTATCAACCACCCCGGCGCGTTGACGTTGCACAATTATCCGAATTTTCTGCGCAAGCTGGTGAAGGAAAACGGCGAAGCCTTCGATCTGGCCGCCGTCGATATTCTGCGCGACAGAGAACGCGGTGTGCCCCGCTATAACCGTTTTCGCGAGCTGGTCGGGCGCGGGCGCGTGCAATCATTCGAAGAAATCACCAGCAACCCGCAGTGGGCCGAAGAGCTGCGCAAGGTTTACGATAACGATATCAACCAAGTCGACTTGATGGTCGGGCTTTACGCGGAGGACATACCCGAAGGCTTCGGCTTCAGCGAAACCGCATTCCGGGTGTTCATCCTGATGGCGTCGCGCCGCCTCAAGAGCGACCGCTTCTTTACCAAGGATTACCGCGCCGAAGTGTATACACAGCAAGGTTTGGATTGGATTGAAGACAATACTATGCTGACCGTGCTGCGCCGCCATCACCCCGGATTATCTCCGGCGCTTGACGGAATCCAAAACGCATTCGCGCCGTGGCGGCGGATTAAGTAAGTCTTTGCTGATATTTCTTCGATGAAACTGGGTTCATAACAATCCAGTTTCATCGTTCTATTATTGGCGTTGTAACTAGGGATACGGACGGCCATCCTTATGAAAGAAATGCCATGAGCCGTCGGCAAACCGGGCGACAAGATCATCATCCGGATAGCTGACTTCATCGCCGGGTGTCCGATCGCCGACTTCCAAATACACCGCATCTCCCGAAGTTTCGTTGACAAGATGATGCGCATTGCCGGTACCTGCTTTGAACCCGGCGCACATACCCACATGCAGTTCCGTGCGGCCTGCGCCGGAATAAAGTGCAAGCATACCGGATACGACGTAGACGAACTCGTCTTGCTTGCTGTGCGTATGACGCAGCGCCGACATCGCTCCGGGCGCAAGCACGGTAATATTCACGCCAAAATTGGTAAGCCCGAACAAATCACCCAGCGGTAGCTTCACGCGCCCGTTCATCATTGAGCGGAACGGCTCCGGATAGCTGGAAGGCGTCGTTCGTGGCGCTGCATCAAGCGCGGTAATTGAATGAATTTTTGTGTTCACGGTGGGGGAGCGTAAGTCGATGTCAGGTTTAACGTCTAAGCTGACCGGGCTCGCGTTTTGACCGTATTCTGCATCGTGTCGATTCCGATCCAATTCTTGGCTGAGGTTTTGCAGAACTAACTGCATTGATCGTGAATGAATCTGTGCAAGATTAAGTACCTTGCCAAGTAGCACAGCTATCCAGCCATGTGCCTTGACGTCGAGTTTGTAGATCACGTGCGTTTCTTGGCCTAGTGACTCCAATCGCCACTCGCCGAAGCCTTCGATGAAGCCGCCGAGATATCGCATCTGTATGTGCTTCGGTTCATCCACCGATTCGACCCGGCAGCGAAAAGGCTGCCCGCCGGCGGGACGTATTTCCACCTCCGTACCCAGCAGCGGCGCACCACCCGAAAGGACGCGTATTTCGAGAGACTTCGGCCACCACCGGGGATACCCTGCTATGTCAGCCAGCACCGGCCATATTTCGGTTGATGGGAAGGGGATCGTAATCTCGTCGGTAGCATGTATCGGTGTACTGTTCATCGTCTTTTCAGGCTCTTGGCGCGGACAGTGGGAGCCGCGTAACGTTTCAGTTTAGGTCGTAGGTCGTAGGACGTAGGTTGGGGTGAGCTTGCGAACCCCAACTTTTAATTTCGCTCACCATAACTGCCTTCATTACTGTTATCAATGTATCCGCCCCAATCATTCGAAATGATCCCAGCCTTGATATACCGGTGAATGCTCGAATAAGGCCATTCGCTTGCCTGGTGAACGTATACATGTTTTACCGGATTGTAATGAATGTAATCGACATGCCGCTCAAAATCATTTTCGTCACGAATCAAATGCTCCCAATACCGGCGTTGCCAAATTCCACGCTCGCCTTTGGAAATCCGGCTGGCATTGCGGTGTTCGTTCATGGCGATTTTTCGTGAGAAGCCCGATTTGATCAGCATCCATCGAGTTGCAAAATCTGCATCGTCAGGCGGTAAAGTCCATATCGCATGCAGATGATCCGGCAACACGACGAACGCATCGATGTGAAAGGGATGCCGTTGCTTCACCACTTTGACAGCCAAGCGCAAAATTTCCACATGATCCAATAACAAGCGCAGGTGAGGTTGCGCAAGATTGACCGTGAAGAAATAGGTTCCGCCTTTTACATCAGCGCGCCGGTATCGCATGGTTGATCATTTCCTCATACCAATATTTGATGTTGGGGTTCGCGGGCTTACCCCAACCTACCGGGCTACACATATGCCTTCTCCTTTTCTCGCCTCAAGACCAAGAGACCACAAGACCTCGCTGAGCACACTTGAGACAACCGCATGCGCGACATTCAGTGCTTGATTTGCCTCGGTGCGATCGGCATGAAAGCCTTGATGGACAACCTTGTTTCTTTTCTCTTACAGTGCTTCAATTTCTTTTAGTAGAGTGCTTGATTCGCCCTCTCGTTTTATTTCCTCAAGTTTCGACTCGGTAAGGTGGTTAAAAAGTTTCCCGAGCAGTTTGTGATAGCGCTTAAGGCCTGATTGACTGAGCGTTTCATTGACAATGACTTCGGCAACAGCTTCGCTATGAATTAGCCCGTAAATGACGGGTTTCAGTAGTGTAGCTTTTAGAAAAAGCTCAATTGACGAAACAGCAAACACAAGCGCTGCTTCGTGTTGCTGAAGCTGGAAAAGCTGCTCCGCATTGCGGAGCATGAACACGGCTGGTTTGGCTACATTTGGATTTGCCAGATAGTAGGAGCGGAGCCGATCAACAGCAAATTCTTGAACGGCTTGTTCTTTGTGCTCAGGATACAGTTCATCTGCAAGACGAGCGTACATTTCTTCGCGAGCGATATCGAACTCGTCATCCATGTGATGAGATTCCTAACTAGAATTAGACGTCCAGAATGACGCAATAGAATACGTCATTTCAAATTTCAATATAACAAACATTTCTAAATTCATAAACTCGCGGAAAAATATCTTCGACTAATCACCCCAACTTCTGCATCAACTCCTTAATCCGCATGACCCGCTTATTCACGTCCTCAATCTTCACCAGAATTTTCAGTCGGTCCTGGCCGGATAGTGAGTATTCGCGGCTGCTTTGAATCAGTTGGATGATTTTGAGCGGGTCGATGGGTGGGTTGGGGATGAATTGCACTTGGATGCTGTCGGCGCTGGCGTCGATGCGGGTGATGCCGAGCGGTTTGGCGGCGATGCGCAGGCGGTGGCAGTCGATCAGGGCGCGGGTGGGATTCGGCAACAATCCGAAGCGGTCGATCAGTTCGCGTTGCATGTCGTCGAGCTGGTCGTTGTCGGCGCAGTTGGCCATGCGCTTGTACAGCACCAGGCGTTCGTGGATGTCGTGGCAGTAGTCGTCCGGCAATAGCGCAGGCACGTGCAGGTTGATTTCGGTGGCGACACCGAGCGGATGTTGCATGTCGGGTTCCTTGCCTTGCTTGAGCGATTGGATTGCGGTGTCGAGCATAGCGCTGTAGAGGCTAAAACCGACTTCCTGCATTTCGCCGCTTTGCGATTCGGAGAGCACTGCGCCGGCGCCGCGGATTTCCAGGTCGTGCATCGCCAGGTAAAAGCCGGAACCGAGCTCTTCCATCGCCTGGATCGCTTCCAGACGCTTTTTCGCTTGCGCGCCGAGTGCCGCTTCCGGCGGTGTCAGCAAATACGCGTAAGCCTGGTGGTGCGAACGTCCGACCCGGCCGCGCAGTTGATGCAATTGCGCCAGACCGAATTTGTGCGCTTCGTTGATGATGATGGTGTTGGCACTGGGAATGTCGATACCGGTTTCGATGATCGTGGTGCACAGCAGGATATTGAAGCGCTGCTGGTAGAAATCGCGCATCACGTGTTCCAGTTCGCGTTCCGGCATTTGGCCGTGGGCGACGTTGATGCGCGCCTCCGGCAGCAATCCGCTGAGTTTTTCGTACATCAATTGGATGCTACTGACTTCGTTGTGCAGGAAGTAAATCTGCCCGCCGCGTTTCAGTTCGCGCAGGCACGCTTCGCGGATGATGCCCATCGAGAAACTGGTGACGAAAGTGCGGATTGCCAGGCGACGCTGCGGCGCGGTGGCGATGATGGAGAAATCACGCAGACCTTCGAGTGACATCGCCAGCGTGCGCGGGATCGGTGTTGCAGTGAGCGTCAGCACGTCGACCTCGGCGCGCAGTTTCTTCAGTTGTTCTTTTTGTCGCACGCCGAAACGGTGTTCCTCGTCGATGATCACCAGTCCCAGATTCTTGAAATGTACGTCTTTCTGGATCAGTTTGTGCGTGCCGATGATGATGTCGATTTCGCCTTTGGCCAGACCGGCGATCGCTTGCGTTTGCTCCTTGGCGGAGCGGAAGCGCGACAATTCGGCGATTTTGACTGGCCATTGATCGGCGATCAGGCCGAAGCGGTCGGAGAAATTCTGGAAATGCTGTTCCGCCAGTAGCGTGGTTGGCACCAGCACTGCGACTTGCTTGCCGTCGGCGATGGCGATAAACGCGGCGCGCAACGCTACCTCAGTTTTGCCGAAGCCGACGTCGCCGCAAATCAACCGGTCCATCGGCTTGCCGGAGGTTAAATCCTCGATTACGGCTTTGATCGCAGCCGCTTGGTCGGGGGTTTCCTCGAAACCGAAACCTTCGGAAAACGCATCGTAATCGTGCTGCTGCAGCGAGAACTTATGGCCTTCGCGTGCGGCGCGCTGGGCGTATAGATTCAGCAATTCCGCCGCGGTGTCGCGCACTTGTTGCATCGCTTTGCGTTTGGCTTTGTCCCACTGGCTGCTCCCGAGCTTGTGCAATGGCGCCGATTCCGGCGCGCCGCCGCTGTAGCGTCCGATTAAATACAGTTGCGACACCGGCACGTACAATTTGTCGCCGCCGTCGTATTCCAACGCCAAAAATTCGCTCAATTCACCGGGTTCGCCTTCGCCGACGTCCATGCTGACCAAGCCGAGATAGCGGCCGATGCCGTGCTGTTCGTGCACCACCGGGTCGCCGGGTTTGATTTCCGACAAATCGCGCAGGATGTTGTCGGTCGATGTGGCCGATTTGCGCGATTCGCGCTCACGGCGGCCGTGCAGGTGCGTGGCGTACAGTTCGCTTTCGGTAATGAAAGCGATTTTCGCGGAGCCGTCGATAAAACCGGTATGCAGCGGCGCGACGCCGAGCATGAACGGTTCCTGGCTGTCCAAGAACGCGGCGAAATCCTGACAAACCACCGGATGCAGATCGTATTGCTGCAAATACTCGGCGACCAATTCGCGCCGCCCCAAGCTTTCCGCCAGTAGCAGCACCCGCCCGCCAGTCATCTTGAACTGTGCGATAAAACCCGCCAGTTTTTCCAATGGATTTTCCGCGTGCCGGTTGACTTGCACCGATGGCAGCGGCTGGCTGGTTTTGACATCAGTGACTTTAACGTCCTGCGGATTCACCAATAATTCAATGCGCGCATATGGTTTGATCGAACCGAAGAACTGATCGCTGGTTAAGAACAGCTCGGTTGGCGGCAACAACGGCCGATCGCTGTCGCCGCGCAGTAATTGATAGCGCGATTGGGTATCGCGCCAAAATTCGTCGATCACCGGGCGGACATCGTGGTGCAAGCAGAGCCGGGTGTTTTCCGGCAAATAATCGAACAGCGTCGCGGTTTGCTCGAAAAACAGCGGCAAATAGTATTCGATACCGGCGGGTGTACCGCCCTTGCTGATGTCTTTGTAAATCTGCTTCTTCGACGGATCGCCTTCGAATTGCTCGCGGAATTTACCGCGGAAAAACGTGCGCCCGGCTTCATCGAGCGGAAACTCGCGCGCGGGTAACAGCCGGATTTCCTTGACCGGATAGATACTGCGCTGCGTGTCGACATCGAAGGTGCGGATGGTGTCGATGTCGTTGTCCAGCAGGTCGATACGGTACGGCAGCGGACTGCCCATCGGAAACAAATCGATCAAGCCGCCGCGCACGCTGTATTCACCCGGTGAAAACACTTGCGTGACATGTGAATAACCCGCCAGGGTCAATTGGCTGCGCAACCCGGCAACATCGAGCGTTTCACCTTGCTTGAGGAAAAACGTATGTGCAGCCAAGTATTCTCGTGGCAACATGCGATACAGCGCAGTGGTCAACGGCGCGATCAGCACATCGCAAGCGCCGGTCATCACTTGATAGAGCGCCGCGAGCCGCTCGGATACCAAATCATGATGCGGCGAAAAGGTATCGTACGGCAGCGTTTCCCAGTCCGGCAACAGATGCGTTTTCAGTTCCGGTGCAAAATAAGGAATTTCTTCCAGCAAGCGCTGTGCGTCGAGTGCATTGGCGGTAATGATCGCCACGGGTTTTGCTTGTTGCGCGAGCTGCGCCAGAAATAGCGCATCGCTGGAACCGGCAAAATCGGCGTAACGGAGAACAGCGCCCGGCTCGGGTAAAATCGGTTTTTGATGCATTTAATAAAATGGTCGTATTGTTGTGCTAAAAGCTATAGGCGGCAAGGCAAACAGTAATCAAAAACCGCCTATTATATGCGAGTTCTGAGCTGCCTTAATGAATGTAAGTGCTGCTTGAGGACGATGGATTGGCTATGAACAATGCGCGAATTTCCGTGTTATTTCTAGTTTTAAATTGTCCGGAATAGCGCTATTCTAATCAACAGTCACTTAACTGCCTGTATTTGGATTAGAATAGACATACATTTTCTGAAAGAATAAACATGAGTGCTATCATGAAAATGAACTTATCGCACCTAGAACCAAAAATGATTCGATTGACTTGCAAGTTGATTGCATTAGCTTGTATGTCAACGCCGTTTTTTGCACAAAATTATGCAAATGCTGCGGTATTAACCGAAGAAAATCAGCAAAAAATTGAATGGGCGGTGTGGCGATACGCTGTCGATACGCCCTTACTGGTACAAACCATCGATTGGTTTCGCGGTTTGACGAAGGATACCCGCGAATCGGCTGCGATCGCCGAGCTTTCCCGTCTGAAATTCATGCGAGCGCAACTGGAACTCGACAAGAATCACCGGGTACAGCTATTTGAACGCTGCATTACTACAGCGGACCGTGCTTTGATGATCAATCCCAACGATGTCCGAGGGCTTTTCTGGAAAGCTGCTGCGATGGGAAAAATGGCGGAAGACAGCGGTATCTTGAATGCGCTGAGAATGCTGCGGCCGATGGAAGAATTGCTGCTGAAAGTAGTCGAATTGGACGAAAGATACGAAAATGCCGGCGCGCACCGGGCGCTGGGCCGGATGTATCATAAGCTGCCGGGTTTCCCAATCAGTTTTGGCAGTAACCAGAAAGCGTTGGCACACCTCAAACGCGCGCACGAACTTTTCCCTGAAGATGTCATTACCCGCGCGTTTTATGCTGAGCTGTTGTATGACATCGGCAAAAAGGATGAAGCACGCAAGCACGCGGATTTCGTGTTAGCTGCTCCGATTGCCGAGGAAGACGCGTTGGAATTCTCAGAATATGTCGACATTGCGCTCGGAGTCGTCAAGAAAACCGGCGGGGCAAATATCCGTTTGGGAAATTATTAGCATCCCGATCAAAATCTCATCAACTGCAACAGCCGTTTTTTTGATTTAACTCAGGTTGAACGCCGCTTAAATCGGATAAACTAGCAATAATTCCGATTTATCTTATCTAAGTTTTTATGGCAGAAACGGTTATTGATTTAATCCGTCACGGTGAACCGGCGGGTGGGAGCCGCTATCGCGGTCATGGTGTGGACGATCCGCTTACGGAAAGAGGATGGACGCAAATGTGGAGCGCAATTGGCGATTATCGGCAATGGAACCAGATTATCAGCTCGCCGTTGCTGCGTTGCCATACCTTCGCAACGGCACTTGGGGAACGTTACGGAATTCCTCTTGCTGTCGAATCGCGCTTCAGGGAAGTCGGTTTCGGCGTGTGGGAAGGACTCAGTCACGATGACATCAAGATCGGGCGGATGGCCGAGTACCAAGCGTTTTTGCGGGATCCGGTGAATTGCCGCCCGCATGACGCGGAGCCGCTCGACGATTTTATGCAACGTGTCAGCGCAGCATACGATGAAGTGATCGCACGACATACCGGCAGACGGATTCTGATCGTTGCGCATGCCGGCGTAATGCGTGCGATTATCGCCAAAACTGTCCATGCCTCGCCGACCGGTCTTTATCGCATCAAAATCAGTAACGGCGGCGTGACCCGTATCCGCCATTCGTCCGAAGGCGGCGTACTGGAGTTTTTGAACGGTAAACTGGCTTAAAACTATCGCCTTTAGCAGCATGGCGAGAGAAACAATTTCAAAATTCACATCACCTTAGAGCCTAATCATCCATTGTGATGAATAGAATCTATCGCTTAATGCGAATCCTAGCACATTAAATTTTCCAGAATCTCATGTTGCAGTGCTTGATTCATGATTTTCTTGAGAGAGTTTAATTCATTGAATTACAATTATTTTCAAGCAATCACCTACCCTTGATACACATCAAATACGTCTTGGTTAATATAATTTAGTATTGAGCATAGTCCTCAATTTCTTAATTTTGCGGGAGGCGCCAGTGTTCAATTTAAGTTTTTTGTCCGGATTGGCTCGATTTGCCAACGTCCCTGCATTCCTCCCATACAAACTGCTGTGCTTTATCCTGTTGAGTTCAATGGCGATGAGCGTGCAATCCGAATGCCTGCCGGTCAGCAACTGGTCTAACACCGACGCCACTGCACTTGGAGGCGATCCGCTGGGATTTATGACCGTTGATAACACGCCGCGTTTGCAATTGCTGAATGGTATAAATACCAGCGTTCCGGTTACCTGGTTCGGTTCACCGGCCATCCATCCCGATGCCAATTGGTCAGTGCGGGTGAACATCGCGTCTTACCCGAGCAAAACGAGTGCCGTTACCGATTTTAATAATCCAATCCGATTGAATTCATTTTCAGAAACAACGACAGCGCGTTATTTATTAAAAGAAACCGATCGATGGTTGTTTGGCACGTTCAGGACCAGTGCGCAAACAGCGCTCTTCAATTTTAAAGGCTATGCTCTATATGAAGGAAATATTATCGAAATCACTGGTGGAACCGCACCTGGCAACGAAACCGGTAAAGATGTCGCGATTGAAATTTTTCTGAACCTTATCGCAAAAGCAAAGACTTTGATTAACAATAAATGCGGAATTTCGGAGGGCAATGAATCACCGACCATTCAATTCTTCAATGATAACGACACACCCTTTATCTCGGGTGCGGTTAACAACCCGATCGTCACTTGGGGTATCGTATTTGAAGATAGGGATGGTATCTCGGATATCGATTTTGCGACGCTAAAAATCGAGAAGAAATTAATCGATCAAGACTATGAAGATGTATCAGGGGTCTTCATGGTCAAATTCATGGAGCTGCTCAATAACGGCAACGTCACTATGGAACGTACAGACACCCGTTTATCCGTCACATTTAACACCAGCTATCAGCAGCTGCGCGAGCTGATTTTCGAAGCCGATGGCCCCCCCTATCCTTATGGTTATGCCTACGAAATGAAATTTACGGTCAGTGACACAAAAGGTGGCTCAGGCGTGGCTGTGGCACCTCTCTGGCTTGGCCGATCTCCCGTTATTTGGTTTTCGCTTAAGGGCGATTCCCCGTTTAGTACGGAAGATAAATACATTCTGGAGATTTATGACTGGGACAGAAAGGCCGATCTCCACTGGGACACATTCAAGATGACGTTAGACGGAATCGACTTTACCGGTCTATTTTTAGACCGGGTAACGAAGTACATGACACTTTCAATCATAAAGCTGGAACCCACAGACCTTGGCCTAAATGTTATTTTTGATTTTGATTCTAAGGAACTGCTCTGCGAATTCTTTTTCGGCGCGTCCGGTAAATTGGGCTTTCATATCACCGATTACCACGGCTATTCCGATAGTTTCGAGTACTCATTGAATTGTAAATAGTCGGTCCTGAAATATTCCTAAGCACTTGATATTAGTTATAAATACACTGTTCATTAGTGATCATAACGACCTGGAATGTTAAAATAGTGCTGTATTTCTGGTCGAAATGGTGATTAAAAATGCTAAGAAATAGCAGTACGATTCATCAACCGAATCTGTTTGGAACAGATTTACTGATGCAGCTTGATCCCGGTGATCCATTGCTGAAGCTTGCATCAGCGATACCGTGGCAAGGATTTGAGGAATCATTTTCGGTTCATTACACAGCAGCGACAGGAGCACCGAGTAAGCCGATCCGTTTGATGGTTGGGTTATTGATTCTAAAACAGTTAGAGAATTTGAGTGACGAATCGATAGTACTGCAGTGGAAGCGTAATCCTTATTACCAGGCTTTTTGCGGCATGAAAGAGTTCCAGCAGAAGTTGCCTTGTCATAGCACGGAGCTGGTACATTTTCGTAAGCGCATAGGCGCGGAAGGCGTAGAGCGGATTTTCCGGATGAGCGTTGGTTTGCATGGGGAATCGGCGCTGGAAGACGTCATTCATATTGACACGACCGTGCATGAGAAGAACATCACGTACCCAACGGATAGCAAACTGGCGATCAAAATTATCAATCGCCTCAACAAGATTGCCAAATCCCATGGTATTTTACAGCGGCGTACTTTTGTCAAAGAAGTGAAGTCACTGCGCCTGGATATCCGGCACTACCGGCATGTGAAGAAAAGAGCGAAAGCGAAACGAGCGTTGAAGCGACTCAGAACCATTGCAGGTATTCTGATGCGGGAGCTCAGGAGAGAACTGCCGCAATACTGTTTGTTTGAATGCTACCAAAAGGATTTTCTACGGTATGAGGGAGTATTACGGCAGCAACAAAACGATAAAAACAAGATCTACTCATTGCACGAACCGCAAGTGTACTGTGTCGCCAAGGGAAAAGACCACAAACAATATGAATACGGCAGCAAGGCATCGATAGCCAGTACCGCAAAAGGCAATCTGATTGTCGGGGTTGTCAGTCACGAACAGAATCTGCATGACAGCCATACATTACCGGAGATATTGCGACATGTTGAGATTTCGCGAGGGAAAGCTGCCAGGCAGGCCGTATGCGATCGCGGCTACCGCGGCAAACGTGAAGTCAATGGAACCCAGATCATTTTGCCCGGAAAGGCGCTCAAGAAGGATACCCGGTACCAGAAAGACAGGAAGCGAAAACAGTGCAGGAGGCGCGCCGCGATTGAACCCATTATCGGTCACCTGAAGTCGGATTATCGAATGGCAAGGAACTATCTGAAAGGCGCTGTCGGTGATCGCATCAACCTGCTGATGGCTGCTTGCGCCTGGAATCTGAAACAATGGCTGCTGGCCATTTTTTGGCTCTTTTTCCCGTGGCGAGAACGGATTCCTTGATGGAAATTTAAACTACAAGGGTATGCATTTTGATAGGTAGCCGTTTCCTCGGGCGGCTTTTCCAGATCAACAACTGTTGTCTGATACTTTTTCAGGGGCGACTAAATAGTCAGTCCTGCAAAACACTTGGAGACCCTATAAATATTGGAATTCATGCGAATTAGCAAACGCTGAAATCCCTGGGAAATTATAATATAGGCATCAAAACCTGAGGGAATTAGAGGAAATTTAAATGCCGACTGATGATTTTTTTCGTGCACGTCTCGACCAGATGATCGATCTGCACCATCCCTTGGCGGTATTGGCAAATCGACTACCGTGGCCCGCTATTGAAGCAGCCCTTGCACCAGCTTTCGAGCGCAAGAATCGTCAAGGCCGCATGGTAGAGTTCAGCGATATTTTCGGTACAACGTTAGCGACTGCGGGCACAGGAGTGAGTGCTGCGGGCCGGCCTCGTTTGCCCATCCGGTTGATGGCTTCCTTGCTGTATCTGAAGCACGCATTCAATCTGAGTGATGAAGAACTGGTGATTCGCTGGTCCGAGAATGTGGTCTGGCAGTATTTCAGCGGGCAGGCGTACTACACACCGAAGCTGCCCTGTGATGCTACTCAGATAGGCCGCTTTCGCACCGCGATTGGTGAGTCCGGTGTCGAAAAGCTGCTGCAAGCAACCATTGACGCAGCTGTGCGAGCGAAGGTGGTCAAACCGGCTGAATTCGAACGTGTCATCGTCGATACGACAGTACAGGAAAAAGCGATTGCGCATCCGGTGGATAGTCGCTTGCTGGAAATTGCGCGCAGCAAAATCGTACAGGCGGCCAAACGAAGCGGCATCACCTTGAAGCAGAGTTACGCCAAGGAAGGCAAGGAATTGCGCCGCATGCGCAAAGCCGTTAAACGCCAACGCACGATCCTTGGTATCGTGCTGCGAGAGATCAATCGGAAACTGGCGACGGCAGAACTGGAGTGCTCCGCATCGTTCCAACATCTGAACACGCTGCTGGAGCGAGTACAGCGGATTCACCAGCAGCAACCGAAAGACAAAAACAAACTCTACGCACTGCATGCCCCGGAAGTCGAATGTATCGGCAAGGGCAAGGCGCGCAAGCCTTACGAGTTCGGCGTTAAAGCCAGCATTGCGATCACGCACAAGAACGGCCTGATGGTCGGTGCAAAAACCTTCCCCGGCAATCCCTACGATGGCCATATCCTTCATAAGCAACTCACACAGACACAGACGTTACTCGAAAACGCAGGATCAACGCCGAAGAAGGTCATTGTCGATCTCGGATTTCGAGGCGTGGATACCGACAACCCGGACGTGAACATCATCCATCGTGGCAAGTACAAGTCACTCACAATGCCGCAGCGGCGCTGGCTCAAACGTCGTCAGGCCGTGGAACCTGCGATTGGGCATTTAAAGTCGAATCACCGAATGGACCGCTGCTGGTTGCAGGGCAAGTTGGGAGATGCGCTCCATGCTGTGTTGTGTGCGGCGGGATACAACCTGCGCTGGCTGATGAGGGCAGTACTCCGCTTGGGGCTAAAAGGTATTTTGTTGCCCTTTGCCTTGCTGCAGTTGATCAACCGCTTCCGCGCAAAACAACCATATATGGGCGAAGCTTTCTTGTATACAAAGCTACCACCACGGTCATGTGAATTTTGCAGGGCCGACTAAATAATCTAGAAGCGTGGAATACCAGCACTTTCCTGGACTATCGCTGATAAGAAGCACCTTAACCCACTGAATCACCTCATCACACGACAGGTTCTTGAATTTAAAGTTATGCTTCCCTAAGATACCTCCAGGCAATTGCTTGATGAGCATCGGAAATATTGATAGGGAGTTTTACTTGAATCCGCTTTCGTTTCAATCCGCTATGTTATAGAAGCCAGAACTTTTAGGACATGCCCGGGTACTTTAACGGCGCGCCACTCTTTTCTTAAAACTCCCTGAGCATCGATAATGAATGTACTGCGCTCAATCCCACGAACTTGTTTACCGTACATATTTTTCATCTTCATGACATCAAACAAATTACAGACAATTTCATCGCTGTCACTTAATAGTTCGAAAGGAAATTGCATTTTGGTTTTAAAACTTTCGTGTGATTTGATGCTATCGCGTGAAATGCCAACAATCACAGAATTTTTTTGATTAAAAGCTTCCCAATTGTCCCGGAAGTCTTGTCCCTCGGTTGTACATCCAGGAGTATCATCTTTAGGATAAAAATAAATGATGACATTCTTACCCAGATAATCAGACAAGTTGAAATCTCCCCCGCTTGTCGAGGGTAAGGTAAAGTTTTCAACGCTCTGGCCAATTTTTACCATCGTGATTACGGAATCTGAGTATCTATGACTATTGCAATGTTATTGTAGCCCAGCTGAACGGGTTCACTAAACCCCTGAAGATCGCCACTTGAAGGAACAGCCTGGCCGGATTTTGAAATTCTCGCTTCTATTATGACTTCAGGAAAACTCGACATCCGCATGGCAGGCGTCATTGCCATATCGTCTGTCAAAGTAAATGTTGCTGGTAGGTCACTCGCTTTAAGACGAAGAATCGCAAGCGGCATTTTGGGTCCGGTTTTGGCGCGAGCAAAAATGAACAGCGTATCGTTTGGCGAAGCTTTTGCAGCCAATTCAGATCGTATTGTTACCTGACCGGATACAGAAACCGAGCCTGACGATGCTGCTTTGTTTGTTGCTTCGTTGTTGTCAGCAATTTTGTCTGGTTGAGCAGTGACAACATCTTTTTGTTCTACCTTCTCAACCGGTTGTTCTGATTGCTCATGCGCTCCTGCTTTTCCACCAAGAGAGAGCAGCTTGGCTTCAGCGATACTATCTTTAACAGATTTAGCTAGCGGAGAATCCGGAGGAATGGTTGTTAACAACTTTTCCCAATATCCAGATGCGTCCTGATATTTTTCCTGTTCAAATTCGGCATGACCAGCCAATGCCAGTGCTGGGGGAAACAGCGGATCAATTTTTAGCGCTTCATGGAGCAGTTCAGTTGGCTTCCCTGCTAAAGTGCCTTGATTTTTTAGTGCCAAGGCCCGAGCATAATCGCTCAGTATTTGAGGGTTATTAGGAACCAGTTCGTTTAATTTAGCGAAGGTGCTGCTTGCTTCATTATAGCGTTCCATTGCTGTATAGGTACGCGCTAGCATCACCCAACCTTCAATATCTTCAGGATTACTGCTTAACCTAGCTATAAGATTCTCCAATGCAGCGGAAAAATCATGCCCGCCCATCTCGGAAGGACCATTGCCACCTCCACCGCGATTCATATTAGTTACGCTGGCAAGCTGAGCCTGCGGTAACAATCCACGAGTATCGCCAATGTTTAAATACAAATACACAGCTGCTAAGGGGAATCCAAGCGCAATAAAGATTGAAACGAGTATATTTTGATATTTTTTGTTTTTTTGAGGAATAAGTTTTTCTTGTTCAACAACGTCCTGTAACATTCGCTGCTGCAGCTCAAGCTTGCTTTTATCGTATTGCTCTTGGCTTAAAATATCGTTCTGTAAATCCCTATCGAGTTCGGCAATTTGATCCCGGTATACCGTAATATTAACAGCATCATGCTCAATATCTCTTGCGAGGTTCTTTTTATTTCTTAATAGCGTTGGGATAACGAACAACAACGCTGTAACAATAAAAATTCCAGAAATAGTCCAGAAAGCAGTCATTCGTCTTTACCTTTATTATCTTCTTTTAGCAGTGCTTCCGCTTTCTCACGTTGTTCTTGTGACAGTGATATTTCTTCAATTTGAACTCGACGTCGTCTCAAATAAAATACTAATGAGCCGAGGCTGATCAAAAAAAGTATGACCGGACCAAACCATAATAATATTGTGGTCGGCTTCATGGGAGGATTGTAAAGAATAAAATCTCCATATCGATCGACCAGAAATTGGATTATCTCGTCATCGGTTTTATTGGCTTTGATTTGTTCACGGATTTCACGTCGGATGTCGTTTGAAAATTCAGCGCGTGAATCTGAAATGGGTTCGTTTTGACAAACTAAGCATCGCAAATCCATCGTGAGTGCCAGCATGCGCTTTTCAATTTCCGGATCTTCCGCAACGGGTATAGCTTCCTTTGCCCAGCTGACGAATGGAGTCAAAAAAATTATCAAAAACAACAAAAAAACAAAGCTTTTTGTTATTAACTTGCAAGGTACATAATGTGTCATTGTTAAAACAATTCCTTCTCAAATTATTTATACTTGATTTTGCAATTCTTTTATGAGAGGAAGGATTGTTTTTTCCAAAGAATCGACAGTTACAGGGCCAATGTGTTTGTGTCTAATAATTCCTTTCTTATCGATTACATAAGTTTCTGGAACGCCATAAACACCGTAATCAATCCCTACTTTGCCATCGGAATCAACAATACTGATCTGATAAGGATCGCCGTAGCGTTTTAACCATTGCAACGCAGTATCACGGTCATCCTTATAATTCAAACCATAAATCGGCACAATACCAACATTGGCCAACTGCACCAATAGCGGATGCTCATCACGACAGGCGACACACCAGGAAGCCCAGACATTCAACATCCAGACCTTCCCAAGATTATCATCGGATGACATGACTTTAGCGGAATCATGAAGCTGATTGAGTTGAAATTTTGGTGCTGGTTTATCTATCAGCGGCGATGGCACTTGCCGCGGATTTAATGTTAGACCAATCATCAAAAAAACCGCCAGCACCATAAACGCAAACAGCGGAATCAAATAACGCATCATACTTTGCTTGACTCCGTTACCAGACTGACTTTACTTGCAGACGGTACAGCAACAGATGAACCTTCTTCTACTGATTTTTCAGCTTCTTCATCTTTAGTGGCCACCTGATTCTTTTTAGTTATTTTCAGACGATAACGCCGGTCTGTAATGGAAGTAACTCCTCCAATTGCCATTAACAAACATCCAAGCCATATCCAATCGACAAATGGCTTATGATAAGCGCGGACAACCCAGGCTCCATTCGTAAGCGGTTCACCCAAGGCAACATACAGATCCCGGAATAATCCTGTGTCAATCGCTGCTTCAGTCATGGCCATACCGGATGCATTATAAGTACGTTTTTCGGGATACAAGTTGCGGATAAATTGATCGTTTTTGATAACAGCGATATCCCCGCGTACTGCCTTATAGTTGGGACCCACAACATCACTGGTACCGTTGAACTGGAAGGTATAACCCCCAACTGTTACTTTACTTCCAATCTCCATCCGCACATCTTTTTCAGTCTCGTAACCATTGACCAATGTCACGCCAATAATAAATACCGCAACCCCTAAATGCGCCAGGTGCATTCCATAAAAACTCCGCGATTGCTTCACTAATCTAACTAGTAAGTTACCTTCACTGCTATTGCTGACCCGGTGTTTGATACTTACAAATATACAAACAATAATCCAAAACGCTAACAATAACCCGAAGCTGATCATTGGCTTCCATTCACCCATAAAGTAGGGAGCGGTCAATGCAGAAACAACACTCACCGCAAATGCCCAACGTAAACGCACAGCCAAAGTCGGCAGACTCATTTGCTTCCATCTTGAAATGGGACCGACACCAATGAGAAATATTGCGGGCGCCATGACCGGAACAAAAACAGCTTCAAAATAAGGAGGCCCCACCGATAATTTACCCAAACCAAGCGCATCGATAATGAGCGGATATAGCGTTCCCAAAAATACACTGGCCGCGGCAACCAATAACAATATGTTATTTGTCAACAGCATTGATTCCCGGGACAGCAAGTCGAATTTACCGCCCAAGCCGACTTTAGGAGCGCGCCAGGCGAACAGTACCAGTGAGCAGCTAACCACAATAACCAGGAAAGCCAGAATAAAAATGCCGCGTGCTGGATCAGTAGCAAATGCATGCACAGATGTCAACACGCCCGAGCGCACCAAGAAGGTCCCTAATAAGCTAAGCGCAAACGCACTGATAGCTAACAAAACCGTCCAGCTTTTGAAACTTCCGCGCTTTTCTGTTACCGCCAATGAATGAACCAAGGCAGTCCCGACTAACCATGGCATAAATGAAGCATTTTCAACCGGATCCCAGAACCACCAACCGCCCCAACCCAGTTCATAATAAGCCCACCAGCTTCCCAGCATGATACCAAATGTCAAAAACACCCAAGCTACAATCGTCCAAGGACGAGACCATCTAGCCCATGCAGCATCTAATTTCCCACTTAATAGAGCTGCGATCGCAAACGCAAATGCAATTGAAAAGCCGACATATCCCATATATAACATGGGTGGATGAACCACCATGCCAACATCCTGCAGTAGAGGATTCAAATCACTTCCTTCAAGTGCTGCGGGCAACAAACGATCAAAAGGATTGGATGTAAATAACATAAATACATAAAAACCAATCGCAACAAGCCCTAGCACCCCAAGTACTCGCGCCACTACTTCATCCGGCAATTGCTTGCTGAAAATACTGACGGCAACAGACCAGCTGGCCAACATTAACACCCAAAGCAATAAAGAACCTTCGTGCGACCCCCAAGTAGCCGCAATCCTGAAATGAAGTGGTAATTCCGTATTTGAATTCTTCGCGACATTCAATACTGAAAAGTCACTGCTAACAAATGAATAAGCCAAGCATAAGAACGCAATCAAAACGAACACAAATTGCCCTTGCACAACGGGTCTGGCGAGAGCAATCCAGGAAGGAATGCCTCGTGTCGCACCAATTAAAGGAAGTGTTCCTTGTATAGTGGCTAACAAAAGAGCGAGAATTAATGAAAAGTTACCTATTTCTGGAATCATGATTTTGTACCAATTGAAAATCTTTCAGGATTAAAAAATAAATTTCCAAAGGCTTAGCTACCTTGAAAAAATTATTGCATGAGAGATGCTTTTTGAGCTTTAGCTGCTTTTTCTAAAGCTTCAGCAGCTTCAGGGGGCATATAGTTCTCATCATGTTTTGCGAGAACTTCATCTGCAAGAAATACACCTTGATCCGATATTTTCCCTTGTGCAACGACTCCCTTACCTTCCTTAAACAGATCGGGCAAAATTCCGGTGTACACGACCGGTATTGTTTCCGCAGTATCGGTAATTGCAAAATGCACCGTTGTTGAACCATCTTCGCGTTTCACACTGCCATCCGCAACCAGACCACCGATACGAAAACTTTTACCTATTGGCGCTTCCTTAGCAACAACTTGTGTCGGGCTGAAGAAAAAGACCAAGTTACTTTGGAATGCATTTAATACTAAAACTGCTGAAAATCCCAATGCAGTTACACTAGAGGCGATAATTACAAGCTTTTTATGACGGGGTTTCATTTTTAGTCTCTGTTATATTTAAGTCGTGAATGTGACCATATTGTTTTTCCAAAGTTCTACGCCGATTTGAAATTAACAATACCTCGGCAACGATACAAACAAATGTCACCGCATAGGAACCCCAGACATACAATCCGTACCCACCCATTGAAAAAAATTCCGACCAGCTTGACCAATTCATTAAATTGCTCCCTTCTTTTGCAGTTCCATTACCCAAGCTGAATGGCCTTCTCTCTCCAGGATAATTACGCGCACTCTCTTTAATATGACTGCAATGGAATACATCCAGCTTGCAAGCACCATAATCAACATCCCGGTTAACATCGTTGTTGCCATCGCAGGCGCTTGATTGATACTGACCGATGCTCCTTGATGCAGGGTGTTCCACCATTGAACCGAGAAATAAATAATTGGAATATTAACCACACCGACAATCGCAATGATCGCACCTGCTTTATCAGCCCGACGCGGATCGTCAATTGCCGCTTGCAGAGACATGAAACCAATATATAGAAAAAACAGGATCAATTCTGAAGTTAATCGAGCGTCCCATACCCACCACGTGCCCCACATGGGTTTACCCCACAAAGCACCCGTCCATAGTGCAAGGAAAGTGAACATGGCACCGGTGGGTGCGATTGCAGTCGCAAACATGGAAGACAGTCGCGTGTTAAAAGCCAAGCCTATTGCAGCCCAGAAAGCCATTACCACATATAGAAACATTGACATCCAAGCAGCCGGAACATGGATAAATATAATCCGATAAGCTTCACCTTGCTGAAAATCTGTCGGTGCCACAAAAAAACCGATATAAAGCCCCGCTACTAAAAAAATCACCGCAGCTATGACAAATATTGGGATCATTTTTCCCGCAAGCGTATAAAAACTGGCAGGAGACGAATATTTGAACCAATTAATCGCCATTTTATATATTAACAACCTTCATAATAAATTTTAATGATGTCTATTACTTACCCGATTTGTGCAGCGGCTAATTCTATACCAAAAAGTAAAAATCAAAAATTGCTTTCTTTACTTACAAACATCGCAACAAAGCAAATGATCAAGAAAAAATACTGCAAAAAATGAAGAATGCATACCGAATAAGAACACAAATCTCTGGCAAGTCAATCAATCGAATTGATCGTTTTCACGCTATTCTAAAGAAACACGTAGCGACGAAGCCGCCGCCCAGGGGGCAAAAACAAGTGATGCCAACAGGAACGCACCGATTAACGAAAGGTGCGCATCAAATGCAATACCCGCCATGTTAGCTTCAACTGCACCCGCTCCAAAAATCAAGATTGGAATATACAAAGGCAGCACCAGAAGAGATACCAATACACCGCCGCCTCTCAATCCAAGCGTTAATGCCGCGCCGATGGCCCCTATCAAACTTAGCACAGGCGTTCCCAGCAATAAAGCTCCTGTTAATACCAGCAATGCATCAACCGGTAAATCATATTGAATACCCAGCACAGGTGCCATCAGCACGAGCGGAACACCTGACACCAGCCAATGCGCAAATGCTTTACCAAGCACAAGAATTGACAAAGATTGTGGGGATAACAGCATTTGCTCCAATGTACCATCCAAGTAATCGTTAGAGAACATTCTGCCAAGCGATAGCATAGATGCCAACAAAGCTGCTACCCACACAACACCGGGGGCCATTGTCCGGAGCAAATTCATCTCCGGTCCGACACTGAGCGGAAATAAGCTCACTACAATTATGAAGAAAAATAGCGTTACGAACACATCGGATTGCCGCCGTACCGCCAACAATAGGTCACGCTTAATGATCCAAATAAACATATAATTACTAAGCCAGATGCAATTGCATTTTAGAAGAAGCCTCGATATCGATTTCCTGATGAGTCGTCATCACTACAACGCCACCCTGCTGCAAATGCCGCTCCAATATTTCTTTTATTAACTGAACAGCTGTTACATCCAATGCAACCAGCGGTTCGTCCAAAATCCATAAAGTAGTTTTACAAACCAGCAAGCGCGCCAATGCTACGCGCCGCCGCTGGCCTTGCGATAACACTTTAACCGGCAAATTATTTCTGCCACCTAATCCCAGAAAAGCAAGCGCTTCCGCAGCTTGTGAAATACTGATTTCAACTCCCGCCAAAACGCTTGCTATGCGCAAATTCTCATTGACAGTAAGATCATCTTTCGTACCGCTTAGATGTCCGATATAAGTCATATCTGCAAAAAATTCATTTTCCAGCGTTCGAATGGGCGCATTACGCCAGAGAATCTCACCTGCGGCCGGATTGGATAACCCGCAAAGCATCCGGAGCAAACTGGTTTTACCGCTGCCATTAGGACCACTGACTTGCATTAGGCAACCTGCTTCAACAGAAAAATTTATATCCCTAAACAACTCACGGTCCCCGCGAACACAAGCGAGGTTAATCCCTTGCAACATGATTTTATCAGTCAACGAAATAAAAGATTATTATACCGTATCGATGCTGCGCATAGCACTGAAGATCAAGAAGCTGTTTGCCAAATCGCTAATTAATGGCTTTATTTTTTCACTTAGCGTAATGTATGAAACCATTGATTAAGACCGGAACATCAGGGAGGAATCTTGCTATTCATTCGCGATAACCGCAAGATCAGTATTATTGGCGGCTTATTATTGCTGGGACTTACGCTCACGACAGGCATCGCAGTTTATAGCGCGATGCGGCAGCAAATTGAATCGGTGCTAGGCCGTGGATTGAGCGTTGCCTTACAAGGCAAAGCATTGTTGATCGAAAATCAAATCCAAAAAGGACTTGAGAATACTCATGCATTGACACTTCGGCCATTCCTGATCCAATCTATCCAACAGCTTAATGCGCAGTCAAAAAATAGCCAGGCATCACACGATCTTGAACGCAATGTTAATGCACTGCCCGAAGCCGGTTTCTCCGCAGTCTCGGTACATGATCAGCATGGCAACGTACTATCACAAGTTGGCCGTTTTTCCGAGCGGCATATCCAATCCATTCCGCTCAATAAGTTTCCAAACACCAACATCATCTGGGATGAGCAGTTCATTTTACGCACCACAATGGATTTCTTTGATCAGGAAAAACAGCGGATCGGCAGTATTACTACCGAAATAAAATTACCGCAACTAACCCGAAGATTCAGTGAGATAAGATCCATCGGAAAAACCGGTGAATTTATTTTATGCGCTCCTCCAGTACCTGGTAAACGTGAAATGGCCTGTTTGATCAGCCAGATCGATGGTGTAAATTTTGCATATTTAATGCATAGCACCGAAGCCGGCACGCTACCCATCAGCCTTGCCTTCGATGGGAAAAGCGGTGTTATTGCAGTTCAGGATTACCGTAATGTACCTGTTATCGAAGCCTATGCACCATTGCGCCAGATCGGTCTCGGCATGATCTTAAAACTGGATGAGGAAGAATTATTTAAACCCATCAATGAACAGCTAAAAATTATCATTCTTTATCTTGCCGGACTGATTATCGCTGAAATTCTGTTGTTGAATTGGTTTGTTCAGAAGTTGATCAAGTCCGAGCGCGAGGCACGAAACGCCAAAGAGATCGCCGAGCAAATTTCACTTGAACTCAGCCAGAAAGAGATAGAGCTTCGCGAACGCCTGAAAGAAATAACTTGTCTCTATGAGATTCGGCGCGCTTTCACGCTGGATTTATCGGAAGAAAAGGTTTGTCAGCAGATTATCGAACATCTGATCCCGGCCATGCAATATCCGGAACATACGGCTATCATCATCGAGCTAAATGGCAAACGAATTGTTTCGCATGCTCAGACTCAAAATTTCACTCAAGGATTAGAATCGAAAATTTGGGTCATCGGTAAAGTATGCGGTCAACTGACTGTTTTATCCTCGAATGACAAACCAGTATTCCATCAGGAAGAACAAAAATTAATCGACGCCATTACCACCGACCTTTCCAGATGGCTGGAACGAAAACAGGTGGACGAATTATTGCGCGAACGCCTGAAAGAGATCACATGCCTGTATGAAATACGCCGGGGTATCGGAATGGAGTCTTCGATTGATAATGTTTGTCATAGCATTTTTGAACACTTGATCCCTGCTTTGCAATTCCCGGAAATTGCGAGCGCTGTGATCGAGCTTGATGGCTGGCGATTTTTCTCTGGAACTTTTGATCAGGCAACGCACCGGCAATTTCCGGCAAAAACTAAAATTGTCAGTAGAAAACAGGGTTCTTGGCGCGCAGAGCGGGACCCCGCTTGTACCTGCTGGTCCTCAATCACTGTCAATGGCAACATTCGCGGTCAATTGCGAGTATTCTATCCGGGCGACAAACCTTTTCTCATGCTGGAAGAGCAAAAACTCGTCAACGCGATTGCCAATGATCTGGAAAGCTGGCTTGAACGCAAACGACTGGAACAAGCGATCGTGCTGATCGCTGAAGAACAGTCACATACCATCGGACAAGAATTGCATGACAATCTTGGTCAACAAATCGCCGCAATCAGTTATCAAGCAAGAGCCTTGGAAAAACAGATTGCAACCATCGGAAATTTGAACATGGCGGAGGTTGCTGCAACCATTGCTGCGCAGGCGCAGATCTCAGTCATTCAAATTAAACAGCTCGCGCAAGGATTGCTGCCGTTTGAATTAGAAACCAACGGCTTGATCTCCGCGCTGCAGAAACTTGCAAACCGGATCTCCACAACCTATGGAATCATATGCAATTTCACAAGTCAAAATGATCCCAATGTTAATGATGAAATTATCGCGCTTAATCTCTATCGGATTGCGCAAGAAGCGACCAATAACGCAATTCGCCACGGGAAAGCGCAACATATCGAAATATCATTAACGCTTGATGGCGGCGTACTAAGGCTGTCAATTGCGGACGACGGCAGCGGCTTCCCGGTAGAGAATCTCACCCCCGATGCAATTTCGACCTCAGGGATGGGAATAAAAATCATGCAATATCGAGCAAGACAATTGGGCGCTAAGCTGGACTTCCTTTCTCGCACCGGAGGCGGCACGGAAGTTCGTTTGGAAATGCAAATAGGATAATCAACCACGTCTATGAAAGCAAAAGTAATGTTAGTCGATGACCATGCCATGCTCCGTCACGGTATGGCGATGATGATCAATATGGAACCGGATCTCGAAGTATTTGCCGAAGCCGGCGATGGCGATGAGGCGATGCGGATACTCAAGAAGTCCGGACCTGCGGATATTGTTCTGTTGGATGTCACGCTTAAAACCGTTTCCGGCTTTGAAGTGATTAAAAGCATGCATGCTTTGATCCCGGCACTTCCTGTGCTTTTCGTATCGATGCACGATGAATCGGTATACGCGGAACGTGCATTACGTGCCGGAGCGCGTGGCTACGTAATGAAACAAGAACCGGGTGAAATATTGCTGACCGCTATCCGTGAAGTTCTTAAAGGAAACATTTACTTAAGCAAAAACATGCAGGAAAAACTGCTAAAGAAAATTGCATCCGGCGGCTCCGAGCCCGAGCAACTGATCAATTCGCTGACTCCGAGCGAATTTGAAGTGCTTCATTTGATCGGACAAGGACATAGCAGTCAAGAAATCGCAAAATTACTGTGCCGCAGTATAAAAACGATAGAAACGCACCGTTTTAACATTCGCACCAAACTAAATTTAAAGGATGGCGCGGATCTAATCCGTTATGCAACACGCTGGGTTTCAGAAGAACATTAAAATTTACATAAAACTGCGACCGGTTTAGCAGGCCGTTGAAAAACGTTTTCGAGGCAGCCGATACAAGGCAAAAACAGGCGAAAAAGCGCAGTTTATGCGGTATAAATGAGCATTTTGAGCTTGTTTTTAACACCGTAGCGGCAACGCAGATAGTTTTTCAACGGCCTGTCAGGAGTGATAGTCTGCTTATATATCATGCTCGAAGCGATTCCGATATTCTGAATCGAAGCTTTTTATTCCATCAAAGAACCACCCGATTCTCCCGACACGTTCACCCATAAGTGCGGTAAACCAAGCGCTTGTAACCAAGCAGGTCCTTCTTCCTCCTTCAGCATACCAATGGTCGATGCGCTGCCGGCAACCACACAAAACTCTCCAATAACGCTCACTGCTGCCATATAACGTACCGGCCAACCGGTTTTAGGATTGAGCACATGACCGTAGCGGATACCATTGAGCGTAATACACCGTTCATAGTCGCCGCTACTCGCCAGTGCACCGGAATGCAGCAATAGCGTTTGTAAAATACTGCCGGGGCTGCGCGGATGCCGTATGGCAACACGCCAAGGTGTACCGTCCACATGCGGACCGATTACTTTAATGTCTCCACCCAGATTCACAATACCGTGACGAATGCCGATTTCATGGCACAGCGAAGCCGCACGATCGACCGCGTATTCCTTGACGACACCGCCAAAATCGATTTCCATTCCGGGGACAGTAAATGATAACAACGGCCGCCGCCAAACAACTTTATTCCAGCCCACCGAGTTCAATAGCGCTTGAATAGCTTGCGGCTCCGGTATTTTTCCGGACTTAAAATTCCAAACGCGCCGCAGAATTCCCGAAGTGACATCAAACAAACCATCGCTTTGCTGGTAACAGGTCGATGCATAATCCAGCAGCCCCGCAGTCTCATCGTCGGCCGAAAGCTCCCCGCCATTAGCGGCAATACGATTGATTGTGGATAAATAACTATCTTCCCGGTAACGGGAGTATTTTGCTTCCAGCCGGTAGACATCTCCCATTGCGATCTTGGCGGCATGCTGTGCAGCTTTATCATTGCGCGCATAAAACTGAATCGAGCATGGCGAACCCATTGCATGAAAGTCATAATGAAAATAATCGAGACGCGCCATGCAATTCCGGCTTCAAAGCTTCCTGAATGTGAAATGCTTCCTATCCTAACCTAAAACTGGTAACTCCAGGTTGCCGCCAATGCACCTTTGCGGTCCAGTTGGTACCCATTGAAATCGTTTCCAACCGGCTGTATCCACTCGAATCCGAAGCGATTACCGGCAAAACGTCCGCGCGGGATTACAGCATTTAAACCAAACCCGACATCCCAGAATTGTCCGCCATAATTGGCTGGAAAATCCATCGGGCCGATGCGAGCGTTAAACTGGTTGAAATCCCGGTGGATGGCATCTTGCCAGGTGTACGCACCTCGTACCGAAGCAGTCAGCCAACGGTTAACATCAAAACCACCCCAGGTGGTCGCTTGAATAACATCTCCCAAGCGGTAACCCGACTCATTCTGTTTCTCCATCCGTTTGACGCCACTGACTTGCGCGCCCCAAGACCAGCGATTGTATTCGCCAGCATACGTCAGGCTCGGCGTAAAATCCCAAGTGCCGCTACCCTGCTGCATGCCGAAATGAATCAATCCGCCGTCGATTCTGAACATGCGCCGCAGTTCGATATCCACCCGTCCAGTCGGTGCGCTGAATCCAAGATTGGCATGGACGCGATGACCGGGAATATCGAGCAGTTTAACCATCGATGAAAAGTAAGTATCTCCAATTGCGCCCGTTTCGTGACCGGCGATACCGCTGTGCTCATGCGTGCCCGGTACCGGAGGGGGGCGCCCAGTCAGTTGCCGCAGATTCATATCCATGGTCATAAACGTCGGCATCAGCATGACATTCAGCCACTTTGTCGGTGCATACATAAGATCGAGCATATGCATGCTCATGTTCATAAAGGTGGGAGCAAAACGGCATTGCGCGGTGTCGCTGCATCCTTGCGCAACGACCGTTTGGTCGCTCACTTTATGATCGCCATGCATCATGCTGCCGTTCGTCCAATTGTGCATATACCGGTACCCCGCCATAAAATCACCGGGCTTGTCGAGCATATGGCCGAACATGATGCCTGCCGGAGGAATCTTGTGATGATGCGTTGCTGAGTGATGCTGATGAGACGAGGAAGAAGCACCGGGTAACGGCAAATTCGAGGGTTCCATATCGAACTTGAGCGCCGCATTGGCCACATAATAATCAAAATCGGCAAAACTGTTATTGCCGCTGCCAATTTGCATCGAACTGGCGCGGGTATAGTATTCAAACCCTGCTTCCAGTGCGATACCCCTGCCGATCAGCTTGCTCAGCGTCACACCGCCGCTTAATGCGCCAAAACCGGCCAGCCGATGATCGCTGGAGAAATTATCGGGCAATTTATTGGCATCGAACGCAATCGTTCTAGGGATTGGATTCGCTGAAATGGCATCAACAGGATTGCCGTTCCGGTCAACCAGATTAAAGATTGAATCACCAAAATATCGCTGCGACGAATTATTTGCGTCCGTCCACACCTTCCGTCCTGATGCATCGAGTTCCTGCCGGGAATAATTCTGCAGTGAAAACAAGTAGGGGCGATAGAAACTCGCAGCATCTTGCGAGTAATAACGGATGCGTGGTGTCAGCATCCAGCCGCTGCCAAGAGGTTGCACCCAGTTTGCATCAAAGGTATGCGTGTTGATACCCCAATCGTCCGACGATACCCGGTACCCCAGATGCAATGCCGCATCGAACCGATTGATGTAGTGCACATACTTGGCATTGAAAGCAAATTGATTCCGTTCGTTAGGTCGTTGTTCCAGCAGCGCACGCACGTCTCCGGTGATCAATGATTTCTGATTATTATTCAAATCTGCAGTATCAACGAAAATCACCGTTGTCACTTTATAAGGATTTTCTAAATAGCCATCACTACGGGTATAACTGAAATTAGAGTCCAGCAGCGAGTTTTTAGTCAAAACTTGCGTCAAGCCCAGGTTGGCAATCCAATCATCGCGTTTTCCTCTCAATATCTCAGATCCATCGCGCCTTTCGATATGATCGGCAAAAGCATTTTTGGTAATGTAAGGTGAGGCGTCGTGATCCAGTATCGCCCGGACACCGCTGTCGGTATAACCCGCGCCATATTTGAAGGTTGTCAGCTTCTGATTGAAATCAACCCGCCCGTTGACGTTACCGAAACTTGATTGATAATCTCTTTCGCTGGAAAAACCGCCCGAAATACTGAGCGATGCTTCATTCCATTCACGGTTCAAGCCAAAATTAGCTTGATTGCGTGTTTCCGGAGATGCGGAAGACATTACCATCACCGATCGACTATCGATACCCAATGGTTGCCCGCTAAGCGGATCGCGCCGGATCGGATTCAAATCGTGATCCAGTAGCAGAAATTTGCTGTTAATCAAAGGAGAAGCTCCGACAATCACAGAGCCGGAATCGGTATTGCGGAAAATCGGATTATTGCTATTGGCTGCCAATGGAGCGATGGTTACCGGCGTTGCGCCGGACCAGGTATCTTGCGTATAACCGAAAGTGAAGCGGGTACGATCCGTAAGCGAGAAAATGCCGCTGCCATGCAAAACATCGGCAGTAATCGGTTTTAAACTTTGTGGAACGCCATACAGATTGCGTTCGCCTTCCTGATAGCGGCTGTATTGGAAATTAATCCGGTCCGGGCCGGCCGCATGTCCCGATGACATCAACAGACCCGGCAATACCAATGCGGCTGAAGTCAGTGCGTGTAGAGCGGTACTGCACGGCTTAGCTGATAGTGAATCAGGATGGGCGGATCGATAATGACTGGTTTGGTTTTTAGGTTTTTTTTTTCGCTGCAAATTGATTGCCTTTAAATCAATCTCGGCCCCTGTTCAATTCAATAACAACCACAACCACCTCCGCCTGAAGATGATTTATGACTGGGCGCCGCCTCGCGGCTACTGTAATTGTGGGCTTGTATCTCGCTTTGTAATGGAAATGGATCAATATCCATTTGAGGTTTCGCGAGAATACCACGCTCCCAAGGAGCGACGTGAACACAACCGGTTAATAAAACCAACGCTACAATGAATAAAATCAATAAAGGATTCTGAACGAAATTCTTTGCAACCATACGTAACATCGCAATACTAGGGATGTTCACTGGCCAATTGCGTTACTAGCGCACGTAACTCTTCGGTTTCTCCAGGGCGGAAACCTTGGTGCACATGACGAATATTCCCTTTCTTATCAATGATGAAAGAAGTTGGCATGGCCATCACTTCAAATACTTTAGCGCACTCTTTACTCGGATCGACAACTATCGAAAAGTTGGCCGGATACTTAGCGAGAAACTCTTGCGCATCTTTTACTTTTTCATCGAGATTAACGCCGATAACATGTACGTCCTGACCTTTCATCTCCTGCTCAAGTTGATTCAGAAACGCAAATGATTTGACGCAAGGCGGACACCAAGAGGCCCAGAAGTCCATATACACCACTTTTCCCTTCAGCTCTTGCAGTTCCAGTGCCGGCTTGCCATCGAGCGTGGTTAAGCCACAGGCAGCAGAAACCTGGTCTAAATGTTCTGCGAATAAGCTACTGCTACAAAATAACAATATCGCTGCCCACAAAAATTTTATTTTTCTCATTTTACGTTCCAATTATCCAGTTTAATGCATTATCGCAAAAATAGATTCTTTGATCATTACTCAAATTGCTGAACTGCTATATCCGTTCCGGTATGGGCATTGCTCGCTGTCATGCAATGATAGGAAACTGAAAATGACCGAGCCCCTGCTTTGGTTTTATTTACAAGCAATAAATAAGTGCCATTCCCACCCTGAACTTTAACTTCAGGACTGAAGTTCGCATCCCCCGAAATCGGATCAGTCGTGCTAATCGCTCGGTTACCTTTGATGATTTGCAGATTGACCAATAACCCATCTTGTGGCCGGGACAAATCTTTTACACTGGCCCTCAAATGATCCGCTGGACCATTGCCATTATCATAACAACTCACCAACGCATAACCCGTAAAGCCCTCCACTGAGCCACTAGGATCCATGACAGTCCCGGCATCATGCGCACTGCATAAACCGGCATAACCCACCAACATCGTGCAAAAAATTTTTGTTTTTATTTTCTTCAAGAAAGATTCAAACATAATTTGCACCCCTGCCATCATTACTCAAATTGATTAACCACGATATCCGTTCCGGTATGCAGATTATTCGCCGTCATGCAATGATACGAAACAGCAAACGACCGTGCTCCGGCTTTTGTTTTGTTGACCAGCAATAGATAGGTGCCATTTCCACCTCGCACTTTAACTTCAGGACTATAGCTGGCATCGCCCGAAACCGGATCAGTGGTGCTAATCGCACGGTTACCTTTGATAATCTGTAAATTAACCAGCAATTTGTCTTGAGGTGGCGATAAATCCTTGATGCTGGCGAGCAGATGATCCGCTGGACCGTTGCCGTCATCAGAGCACGTAACCAGCGCATAACCGGTAAAAGCCGCCACTGTCCCGTTCGGATCCATCGTTGCGCCGGCGTCATGCGCACTGCCTAAACCGGCGTAACCAAGCATCGCTGCAAAGATCATGCTCGCGAGTGTATTTTTTAAGAAAATGTGAAACATAATCAGAATCCTTGCATAATAACGCGACAATTATTGTTGCCGCCACAAAACAGTTTCTTTCAGTTGACTGCTCAGAAAAGGCAAGCGGATTCATCCATAAATGCAGATGAATCCGCCACCTTCACCACGTCAAAACAAAATTCTTCATCATTTTGGCCAAATCTGCGTGCTGTCTAATTTAATTCGCAAATCACGATTCAATTGCGCAGCCGAAGGCTTCACAAACACGTCCACGCCATCACCGCATGATGAAGGCAATGGTGCAATCGAGCGGGTAACTTTCAGGGTCGCTGGAGAATTATAGCCATGCAACCCTACGCCATCATAGATAGAGCCGACTGCAGGGGTCCATAACTGCACTGTCGCATTACTGAATCCACTCGGATCAGTAATTTCGCAAATATCCGCTATTGCAACCACAAAGGTCACACTTTTAGCGCAAGAAGTTGGTTCAATCACTACCCCTGCTGTTGTAAATGGAAATACTCCGCGATAACCCGCCTTTAATACTTTACCGCCACCTGTCCAGAACCCCAGCTTGTTGCCAAGAGAATCTTTAATATATTCCTGATGCGAAAAAACGCTGCTATCTTGAATAATTGTCACAGGACTGCCCCAATTGGTGACGAAATCCGACAAGGTGCCGGTATGCACAGTACCATCAACGGTTCCAGTGGTTATGATGGAATCCTTGCCATCTGGAAACACAACCACAGTGCCCAAGGTGTCGATTGTTGAAGCGCCGTCGGTGGTATTTTGACAGCCGTGCCCGATCACCACATCATTATAATTGCTGCCATGATTCGCTGCATTTTCCTGGATGACCGGTGTTTTCAAGCGGGTATGCGCATGCGCGGATTGCCAAGCACCGGTCAATCCAATGATTCCCATTAAAGCGATTGCACGATAATTCAAAATTGCTGACTTATACATCTACTGAGACTCCCTTTTCATTCTTAAGTATTAATTGTTAATTAAGCCTCACCCGGAAAAGCAGGAGGAATGGGCGAGGTTTTGAGAAATACACATCTTTAGCATTCACTACGTCCGCATACTGTAAAACCCGGTTAACTCATTACTTCATCATTAGCGATGACCAAAAGCTTACTGCCGCCGCTATTCATGCAATATAAGTACTAACAGCCGTTGATTCTTGTAATAGTCTTGTCTTTATAGTTGAAAACATCCCATGCAATTTGAGCAAGCAAGAAACGAAAGTATTCCGACTAATCAAATTGGACATTCATTCATTGTTTTACGGATTCGATCATATTTCTGAATCATCGCGATGACAATGCGACAAATTGTCGCACCCTCAAAAGCTAATCTATTTAAACTTTGAAGATCCGCATCCAGCCTACTTTCCAGAAGCAATGCTGCAATGTTGAGTGCGACAATTTGTCGCATTTCTTAATCGAGTGGCTATCTTTAGAATATTCGCTGAACAGTGCTGCACAAATCATGTGCACCAAAACTTTCCTCATCATTAGAAAATAAAAAAATGAAATCAACTATTCCTCCGAAATTACTAAACCGGATTTGGCTGTACTGCACCGTTTTTCTAACCGGCGCTGCCGTCATGGTGGTCGAACTGTTAGGAACGCGTCTGATAGCGCCTTTTTATGGAGCCAGCCTTTATGTTTGGACCTCATTGATTTCCGTCACGCTGATTGCGCTCGCATTAGGGTATTACTGGGGCGGTATTTGGGCTGACCGGTCTCGTTCCGGTTTATCGTTTATTATTGCGGCAGCCGGTTTATTGACGCTCATTATTCCCTGGCTCACCGGACCGGTCCTGTTGGCCACGGATTCTTTAGGACTGCGGCTTGGCAGCTTCCTGAGCACATTAATCTTGTTTTCCCCCAGCCTGATTATGCTTGGTATGGTCGGACCATTCGCCGTCAAGTTATCGACGACGACGCTTGCCAGCGTCGGCGCCAGTACCGGTTCGATTTATGCGGTGAGTACCGTTGGCAGTGTTATAGGAACATTGTTTTTGGGTTTTTATTTATTTCCATTGATCGGCTCCCGTGAAATCTTCATCGGACTGGGAATAGCCTTATTGGTTCTGGCAATGATCGTTGCAGTGATCGAACGGAAATATCAGAAATCCACCCTTGCCTTAGCGCCTACAACACTGCTGGTAATTATCGGCCTGGCGTTGTATCCGCAGATCGCCAGTTCCGGCAAATCGGAATCCGCCGAAGCTTTTCAAACCATATTTGAACGCGAAAGCCTGTACGGTTGGGTTCGCGTCATCGATCAACCTCATGAGAATATACGGTTGCTAACCGTCGATGCTTCGACAATCGGAGCAGCCAGTCTCAGTCACGGCGAGAATCTTTTAACCTATCAAAAAATTGTGACGATGATCCCGGCGTTAGCGCCATCGCTGAATAAAGCCTTGTTGATCGGACAAGGCGCCGGTCACATGGTCGCAACCTTGAAAGAATTCGGTATCGAAACGGATACGCTGGAAATTGATCCAGCCGTCGCCGAAGCCGCCAGCGAACACTTCGGATTTGTCCCGACCGGCCGGCGGATTATCGGCGATGCGCGCTACGAAATCCGTCAACTGAAAGGCCCCTATGATTTAATCATTCTGGATGTTTTCACCGGTGGATCGGAACCGACGCATCTGCTGACGGTTGAGGCTATCGCTCAGCTACAGGGATTACTGGCAAATCAAGGAATTCTGGCGCTCAACTTTGTCGCATTTTACGACAATGGGCAGAATCCTGCGTTGGCATCGGTCGCAAAAACACTGGCGCAAGTTTTTCCGCATCAGCGGGTGTTCATTTCCGACCCCAACGAAAATTTCAATGATTTTATTTTCCTCGCAACTAATCACGCGCTTGATTTGAACGATGATTCAATTCCGCAAATGCAACGCGCTTGGCTTAATGAACGTCTGTTGGCAATCGATCAATCGAATGGCATGATCATGACCGACAACCTCAGCAATCTCGAATTGCTGCAAATACGCAAATCCGAAACCTACCGGCGCATGATCGTCGATATGGTGGGAACTCGTCACTTCATCCGTTAAGAAAGCTCTGCACCATCATGATCGCCCGGTTCCGCCCTGCAGCATTTCCGCAGCGTGCTGCCGCGTGGTTTCGGTGATATGCGCACCCCCCAGCATCCGCGCGATTTCTTCGATGCGTTGCTGCGGATCCAGGATAGAGATATGACTCGAGACCTGCACACTTTCTCCGGCGCCTACAGTTTTAACCACTTGCCATTGCTGATCGCCAGCAGCGGCTACTTGCGGCAAATGCGTAACACACAGCACTTGCCGCTCCTGCCCTAATTTTTTCAATAGCCGCCCCACGATTTCAGCAACCTTCCCGCCAATACCGACATCGACCTCATCAAAAACCAGCGTCGATACAACCCCGGCTTTGCTGGTTATCACTTGAATAGCCAGGCTGATTCTCGATAATTCACCACCCGATGCAACTTTAGCCAGCGGCCTAAGCGGCAGCCCTTGATGCGCAGCCACCTGAAATTCGATGTGCTCCAAGCCATCGGCATTGCCTTGCTCCAAAGCAGTCAATGTAACCGAAAACTGACCGCCTTCCATCGCCAGCGTTTGCATCATCTCAGTCACCTGCTGCGATAACGCTCGTCCGGCTTGTTCACGGATGGCCGTCAGCTCGGTAGCCTGCTGGAAATAAGCAGACCAGGCAGCCGCTTCATGCGCCTGCAACCGGTCGATATCAGTACTGGAACCAAGTGCTTCCAATTGCTGCGATAGTGAGTCCATCAGCCCAGGCAGTTGTAACGGATCCACGCGAAATTTCCTGGCGGTTGTATGAATCGCCGACATTCGCTGCTCAATCTCCTGCAATACTTGCGGATCCAGCTCCAAGTTTTGACGATAGTGTTTCAATTCGTATAAACCTTCGCGCACTTGAATATGCCCCGATTCGAGCAAGTCGGCGATGGGTTGCAATTGCCGGTCATACTCCTGCATATTTTGCAGTTGTGTAATCACGGTATTCAACTGCCCCAGCACCGGCGATTCGCTGTCGGACAGCGCATTGATTGCCAGTTCCGCCGTTTCCATCAACGCCGCCAAATGCGACAAGCGGCTATGATCAGCTTGCAACTGCTGCCACTCGTCCAAGGAGAAATTTAACGCGGACAACTCTTCCAGTTGCCATTCAAGCTGTGCTCGCTTATCAAGCATTTCAGCCGAACGCTCCTGCATGCTGATTCTAAGCTGCTGACAGTTTTTCCAGTGTTGGTAGGCCGATTTAACCGCTCTAGCAAGCTCGCCGCAGCCCGCGAATGCATCCAGCAGTTCCCGCTGCGCATCTTTTTGTAACAGTAATTGATGCGCATGCTGGCTATGGATCGCAATCAGGTAATCGCCTGCAATGCGCATTTGTTGTAAGGTCGCGGCGTGTCCATTGATATAGTTGCGAGAACGTCCGTTGCTTTCAATAATCCGGCGCATCAAACAACTTTCCGCTTCTCCCTGCAAATCGTTGTCATTCATCCATTGCACCAATGACGGCAAGCGGCTGATGTCGAAAGTAACGCTGATCTCGGCCCGTTCGCATCCTAATCGGATCAGGCTGGTGTCGCCGCGTTCCCCCAGAATCAGTGTCAGCGCATCGATCAATATCGATTTTCCGGCCCCGGTTTCACCGGTCAGCACCGTGAAACCTGGCAAAACATCGAGATCGATTTGATCAACGATGACAAATTTTCTGATGCTTATCTGTCTCAACATAGCGGCGCAATGTCCAGTGCAATCACGGCAGTTCGCTCCAGCCCAATTTCTCTCTCAGCATGCGGTAATAACTGTGATGCACGGAATGAAGCAACCGGACCGTTTGGGGGAAACGCCGAACCAGGATCTTATCGGTTGGCTCCAAATCGAAGCCGGAATGACTGTCGCAATTTATCCTGACCTGCTGGCAACTGATCATCCGAATCTCGACGACGGCATCCGGGCCGATCACGATCGGGCGATTACTGAGGGTAT
This sequence comes from Nitrosomonas limosa, assembly GCF_054188085.1. Classification (NCBI taxonomy): domain Bacteria; kingdom Pseudomonadati; phylum Pseudomonadota; class Betaproteobacteria; order Nitrosomonadales; family Nitrosomonadaceae; genus Nitrosomonas; species Nitrosomonas limosa. The sequence goes on from NZ_CM135180.1 coordinate 1,096,086, forward strand.
GCGGACAAACCGGTACCAGTGAAATTAAATCTAAATTGGGATGCAAAATCGGACCACCGGAAGACAATGCGTATGCGGTGGATCCCGTCGGCGTGTTCACAATCAATCCGTCGGAGCGCAAGGTATTTACATATTCGTCGTTAACCTTAACCTCAAATTCAATCATGCCGCTACTCATGCCCCGGTACAACACCACATCGTTAAATGCCAGGCTATTAAATACATTGATCTCAGCGCGAAAGATTTCCGTATACAACAACATGCGCTTTTCCGTGATATATTTTCCCGCCAGTATTTCATCCAACGTTTCAAACATGGTTTCGATGGATAAATCGGTCAGAAAACCCAATCTGCCTTGATTGATGCCGATTAGCGGCACATCGTAGGCGACCAGCATACGTGCAATGTTTAACATGGTGCCATCGCCACCCATCACTACCGCCAAATCCGCCTGCGTGCCAATCTCTTCCAACGACAACGCCGGGTACAGATCAGAACCAATATTCGTGGCGGTGAGTCGATCAAATAACACCTTATATTTCCGGGCAGTTAAATATTCAGCCAGATTGAGCAGCGGAATTGCGATCTCGGGGTTCTTATGCTTACCGATCAAGGCAATGGTGGAAAATGATGAGTTCATGACTGGAAATTATGATTTACTTTATCACGCTGAGCCGGAATTAAATATTAGTGCCTGATTTACCGTTAAAATAAAGCAAGTTAGTCAATAATGTCCATTGTAGCGTTGTAAAATCTCAGCTTGACCATATATACGCGGAAAAAAACAGATTCCTGAGAAAAAACCCAAGTTTTTAGCGGACTCAATACCTCGCATTGATTGGTGAAACTTGAGTACCGTCGAAGTTTAGCATACACAAAAATGGACAAATGATTACTTGCATTCAAATATAAAATCAGCTGACTCGTGTAGAATAAAACCATGTTAAACGAACGTGCCCAAATATTATTAAAAACCCTGGTCGAACGTTATATCCACGAAGGGCAACCGGTGGGTTCCCGCGCACTATCCAAGTTTTCCGGCTTGGATTTGAGTCCGGCCACGATCCGTAATGTCATGGCGGATCTTGAGGAAATGGGATTGGTCGCAAGTCCGCACACTTCCGCCGGAAGAGTTCCAACACCGATGGGTTATCGACTTTTTGTGGATACACTACTGGTTGTTAAAAAGCTGGATCAAACCGAACTCCATCATCTGGAAAATCAGTTACATCCCGATAATCCATCACGTCTAATCAATGCGGCTTCGCAGTTACTGTCGGAGTTAACCCGTTTCGCCGGCGTGGTAGTAACACCGAAACGCAAGGGCGCGGTCTTCCGCTATGTCGAGTTCATGGCGCTTTCGGAAAAACGCATTCTATTGATCATCGTTACGCCTGAAGGGGATGTGCAAAACCGTATCATCTTCACCGATACGCCCTACAATCAATCCGATCTGATCGAGGCAGGCAATTTTATCAATCAGCATTACGCAGGATGCACCCTGGATGAAATTCGAAGCCGCCTGAACACCGAATTAAAACAACTGCGCAGCGAGATGGTTAATCTTATGAACGCCGCCATCGAAGTCGGCAGTAATGCCATCCATGAAAGCAGCGAAGCAGTGGTTCTCGCCGGCGAGCATAATCTGTTGCAGATCGACGATCTCTCCGAAAATCTGACAGGCTTGAAGAATTTATTCGAATTGTTCGAGCGCAAAACCAAACTTTTGCAGTTGCTCGAGCTAAGCCGGCAAGCACATGGCGTAAAAATATTTATCGGTGGTGAATCCGAAGTCGCCTCGCTGGAAGAATTCAGCGTAATAACCGCACCGTATGAAATAGAAGGAGAAGTAGTCGGTACCGTTGGTGTCATCGGTCCTCGACGCATGGCTTACGAGCGCGTGATTCCGATCGTTGACATTACCGCGAAACTGCTTTCCAATGGCTTGTCACAGCAATAATCTATCATCCCATTTCAACAATAACTGATCGCATGGCTTCCAAATCAAACTATCAGCATGGCTCGCCTAGCCGAACGGGCGTATTGCTCATCAATTTAGGCACCCCTGATGCGCCAACCGCACAGGCATTACATCCTTATCTCAAGGAATTCCTAAGCAACCGCCGCGTCATCGAAGTGCCGCGGCTAATCTGGTGGCCCATTTTGCATGGCTTTATCCTGCCTTTCCGGCCCAAGGAATCGGCCGGGAAATACGCAAAAATCTGGATGCCGGAAGGCTCACCGCTTAAAGTGCATACCGAACGACAAACCAGGCTGCTGCGCGAAGCGTTGCAATCCCGGTTTAACAATGCCCCGGTTGTCGAATACGCAATGAATATCGGCAAACCATCAGTCGCCACGGTAATGACCAACATGCAAGCGCAAGGGTGCGACCGGATTCTGGTTATTCCGCTGTTTCCTCAATATGCCGCCAGTAGTACGGCGGCAGCCATGGATAATGTTTTCGATGTCCTTGGAACCATGCGTAATCAGCCTGCAATCCGTACCGTCAAGCACTATCACGATCATCCAGGTTATATCGCTGCCCTAGCACAAAATGTGCGTGACTATTGGGCAACGCATGGGCAACCCGACAAGCTGATCATCAGTTTTCACGGTACTCCTCGCGCGAGCCTCGACAAGGGTGACCCCTATCATTGTTACTGCCAAAAAACCGGGCGCTTGCTGGCTGAAGCATTGGCATTGCAGACCGAGCAATACGCCGTATGCTTTCAATCGCGTTTCGGCAAAGCGCAATGGCTGACACCGTATACAGCGGTCACACTGGAACAATTGGGTAAGGAACAAACACGTCGCGTGGATATCGTTTGTCCCGGTTTCGTTGCAGATTGCCTGGAAACACTGGAAGAAATTGCGATTGAAGCCAAACATACATTCATTCAGGCTGGCGGTAAGGAATTTCACTACATTCCTTGCCTCAATGAACGTCATGATTGGATTGAAGCATTAGCCGATATTGCCAGCGCAAATTTGCAAGGATGGCTGGATCAAGAAGTTTCTGAGGAAGCAGCGCAGCAAACGAAAAAGCGCGCACTAACATTAGGCGCGCAGTAATAATACTTACTCCCCCTCATCCTGAGGGGGAAAGATTGAAACTATTAATGACCGGATTGGCGCATATGTTTCATCGCTTCTTCCGAATGTTTAGCGGCTTCAGGGCCGTGTCCCATTTCAGCATGTTTGATTGCTTCTTCCAGGTGTTTGATCGCTTCATCCATATGTTTATGCGACGCAGCATGATCGTCCCTAGCCGCTTTAGCATGTGCCAAACTATCTTTCGCATGCTCCAGCGATTCTTTAGCATGTCCCATTTCACCATGCGCTTGCGCTTTTCCGGCATGTTCCATGGCTTCGGATGTATGCCCCGCATCGGCTGCCCACACTTGGGTATTCATGATTAATGCCAATGCACTGATTGCAACTGCAGTTGATAGTACTCTCATGATGATTTCTCCTGTTTGAATGTTATTAAAAAACACAATGTGACTTCTGAAAAATCTCAGTGGCTGGATAACAACAGATGAAGAAGATTTCTATTTGCTCTTCCTCACATACCAACACAAATTCAGTATATACCTAAACTTCCCAACATTGCATGCGCATCACGATCTGAATCGTATTATTTGCAACTTCACACACTTACATCTATTTGATTATAAAACATAAATCTGATAATGCCATTTTCTACTATCCAATGGACATTATCATTTCAATCGCGCGATTCATCTTGATCCTCATCAATCATTCTCTATTGACGCCGGTGGTCATTATTGATGATCTATAGCAGATATTACAATGCGACAAAATGTCGCACTATAGTAAGTCTCAATCAAGCCCCGCCCAGTCACCTAAAAATCCACTAGAGGCTTGATCTTTTGCCAGACTTATCCTGATACGTGTAACATTTGCTTTATTATTCACGCATCTGACTGGAATAGCGATATCACGGAGATATTCTTGAAAAACTTCCACTCGATTTACTCGCACCACTTTATCAGGGTATCGGCCTGTATCCCACAGCTCAAAGTAGCCGATCCTGCATTTAACGTCGAGCGTATTCTCGAACTCGCAACGCATGCATCTGAGCTCAAATCAACCATCGCGCTTTTTCCGGAACTGAGCATCTCGTCCTACTCCGCTGATGACCTGTTTCACCAGCAAGCCCTGCTCGATGCGGTAAATGCTGGTATCGTTCGTATCATTGAAGCCAGCCAGGAACTCACACCGATTCTGCTAGTTGGCGCGCCATTGCAATTGGAAGGCAAGCTATTCAATTGCGCTGTGATGATTTATCGCGGGCGTATTCTCGGTATCGTGCCAAAAACCTATTTGCCCAATTACCGGGAATTTTATGAGAAACGGCAGTTTACATCAGCGCATGCAGCACTCGCTAGCAACATAAGTTTCCTCGGGAACAACGTTCCATTTGGCAACAATCTGATTTTCACCGCGACTAATGTTGAGCATTTTTCCTTGCATACCGAAATTTGCGAGGACCTATGGACACCGCTGCCGCCGAGCAGCTTCGCCGCACTGGCTGGCGCCACCGTCCTAACCAATTTATCCGCCAGCAATATCACTATTGGTAAAGCCGATTACCGGCGCCATCTCTGCGCCATGCAATCGAGCAAGTGTTTAGCAGCTTATGCTTACACCGCCGCCGGCCCTGGAGAATCGACCACTGATTTGGCATGGGACGGCCATGCGATGATTTATGAGAACCATCAACTGTTGGCAGAATCCGAACGATTCTCGGATCAGCAACAAATCATCACCACCGATATCGATCTCGAACGGCTGATACAAGAACGCCAGCGCACCACCAGTTTTAATGACGCGATTCAATACCATCGCGAACAACTCGGCAATATTCGCCGGATTGAATTCAACTTTGTGATTCCGGAAGATAGCGCATCGTTACTTCGCCCGGTGGCACGCTTTCCTTATGTTCCAGACAATCCGGCAAAACGTGATGAACATTGCTATGAAGCGTATCAGATACAGGTGCATGGATTATTGAAACGGTTGGCGTTCAGCAAAACCGAACGTGTTGTGATCGGTGTCTCCGGCGGTTTGGATTCGGCGCACGCGCTGATCGTCGCGGCGCATACGATGGATCGGTTAGGATTGCCGCGCACCCATATTCTGGCTTATACCCTACCGGGATTCGCCACAAGCGAAGGCACGAAAGCCAATGCCCACCGCTTGATGACTGCGCTCGGTGTCACCAGTCAGGAAATCGATATCTGTCCGTCATGCCTGCAAATGCTGAAAGATATCGAACATCCGTTTATCGACGGTACACCGCAATACGATATTACGTTTGAAAACGTGCAAGCGGGCGAACGGACTTCACACCTGTTCCGCCTCGCCAATTTGCATCACGCATTGGTACTGGGAACCGGCGATCTCAGTGAACTCGCGCTCGGCTGGTGTACTTATGGCGTTGGCGATCATATGTCGCATTACAGCGTTAATGCTTCGGTCCCTAAAACACTGATACAGCATTTGATCCGCTGGACCATCGATACCCGGCAATTCAATGACGCCACCAACGAAGCGCTGACCGCCATACTGAACACCGAAATTTCACCCGAGCTGATTCCCGTTCAGTCACCGGGTAAGCCGCTGCAAAGCACACAGCAAATCATCGGCCCTTATGAGCTGCAAGACTTTAACCTGTATTACATTACCCGTTTCGGTTTTCGCCCCAGCAAAATCGCATTTCTTGCACACCATGCCTGGAGAAACCGCCTATCGGGACAATGGCCGACCAGTATTCCCGAGCAAGCCAGAAACGAATACGATCTCGCCACCATCAAGCATTGGCTCGGTGTTTTTCTGATACGTTTTTTCCAAACCAGCCAATTCAAACGCTCGTGTATTCCCAATGCCCCGAAAGTCGGTTCCGGCGGCTCATTATCGCCACGCGGTGACTGGCGCGCACCGTCGGATGCGGAAGCGAGAGTCTGGCTGGACGAGTTAAAACTGATTCCGTAATACACCATAACACACCTAAACGCACTTGGATTGCTTCCTGCCGCGATCAACAGGCGGAAGCAAGCAAGAAATAACGGCAAAATTATTTCATAAATAACTTTTAAAATCAATATGATACTTATTGTTTCAGCTACTGCCGCAGTCTGACAGTAATTTGTGCCATGATCAAGAATTTTGATGGGGAATTCGATCCACCACGACCAAAAGCATGTCGACACCGGATAATCGATCAGAAATCCACTGATATCGAGCTTTTTTCTACGTGATCACCCTCTGGACTGGGAAAACCCACCGCTACTTTGGCGGAAAAAAGCAACAGCGTCGACGCTCGTTGATCGCTGGTATGAAAAATTCATCCACTTCGGTCATAACCAAGTCATTTCTTTAATGTTCATCTTTCTGTTCTCCTGTAGTCAGTCTGTCCGTCTCATCTGAATCTTCCTCGAACTCCATATAAAACCGGACAGATCATTTGTTACAAATCCGGACCATTTATATGCTCGCTCCATCGGGTTTAGCAAGTTGACAGCATCCAGGAATGAAACTACTTTTATTTCATTTGGTAAAAAAACTGTATGATTCAATCCTGCGAATGAACCGGAGCGGTCAATTATTCAACGGCATCATGCCAGTTCCGCCCATCCGGTCAGAACGTGCTATCTCGTTCATCAAAAGCCATAATACTCAGGTCGTGCATAGTGATTGCGCCGCTACCGGCTGTATTTTCCAGTTTCACGGAACTTGGCAATCTGGCTAGAGTGTCAATCTGACTATTCCGAGTGTGGAGGCGGCGATTTTCTATCCTGCTTCACATTAGCATACTGATGGAGCGCGGAATCCCCTTCGAAACTTCCGTCAACATGGCTATTATTTTACTGTTCACTTTTTTTCATGGTTATGTGCACGGACATAAAATTTCCGCAGCGACTAGGCTAGTTTCTTCATACACGGTCGGTTTCGAGTTCGCGACATTACTGCTGCAGGGTGCCGGCATTTTGATTTCGCAGCTGCTTTTGCTGGTAATCACCTTTCTTGTCAGCACCAGTCTGAGCGCTCAGGGTAAAGATTTGCCGTTCCATCTTCATAACGCTAGGCCAAATGGGCATGCTGGCAAGTTGGCGCATGCAGTTTTAAATGAAATACCCGTCCACGGCCGCGCGGACAAATTAACCGGTATCGCCGACTCAGCTTCACAAGGTAAAGTCGGACAGGATCAGCTTCGATACCGACCAATTAGCCGTCCCGGAGAAATTCTGGAAACGGTGCCAGGTTTAATTGCGACTCAACACAGTGGCGAAGGTAAAGCCAATCAATTTTTTCTGCGTGGATTCAATCTCGATCATGGTACCGATTTCCTAACGCAAATCGAAGGTGTGCCGGTCAATCAACTGTCGCATGCTCACGGCCAAGGTTGGACGGATGTCAATTTCCTGATCCCGGAATTGGTCGAATCGATCGAATTTAGAAAAGGAAATTATTTTGCCGATACCGGGGATTTCTCGAGCGCGGGATCGGCCAATATCCGCTATTCCAATCGCTTGCCACAGAATATGTTGCGCTTCACCGGCGGCAGCTTTGATTATTATCGAGGACTGATCGCCGGATCGGGCCAGCTATCAAAAGGTAATCTGTTGTATGCCGGTGAGATCGTACATAACGACGGTCCGTGGGCCGTCGGAAATAATTATCTGAAGTTCAACGGTGTGATTCGATACAGTGGCAGCAATGGTAATCAAGATTGGCGTATTACGGCAATGGGAACGCATTCGGATTGGCGTGCGACCGATCAAATACCAAGGCGAGCTATCGGCACGGACACTATCCGCCGGTTCGACGCGGTTGATCCCACCGATGGCGGAAAGAGTCATCGTTACAGCCTGGCGGGTGAATGGAATCGGCGCTCGGAAAACAGCTTAACGTCGGTCATGGCCTACGGTATTTACTCCAAACTAGACCTTTATTCGAATTTCTCTTTTCTACTGGATAATAATGAAACGACCAACCCGCTGGGATGCTCGGGGTTGAACGGCTTACAGTCCGCTAACCGGATTTCCACGAGCATATTCCAGACCTGCGGCGATCAGTTCGGTCAGCCCGACGACCGTTGGACAACCGGCCTAGCGGCCAGCCACACGGTATTTCATAAATTCGGCCGATTTGACTCCGAAACAACACTGGGAATACAAGTACGTAACGATAATATTCAGAATGCCCTGACAAAAGCCCATGCGCAGCGGGTATACGGTATTACCCGTCAAGACTCCATCTGGGTCACCAGTGTCAGTCCTTTTCTGCAAAATAAAACACAGTGGCAGAGCTGGCTACGTACCAGTGTGGGAGTACGATTCGATGGATTCCGCTTTGCCGTCAATCAGAGCAATCTCCAGCAAAACAATGGCACACGTTATGACGGATTGGTCAGCCCGAAATTGGGTATCGTCTTCGGTCCTTGGGCGAATACCGAGCTTTACCTGAATGGCGGATTTGGCTTTCACAGCAATGATGCCCGCGGAATCAACACCCGCATCGATCCTGTCAGCGGCAGCCCTGTGGAACGTGCCGATCCTCTTGCCCGTACCTACAGCGCCGAAACAGGCATCCGCTCAACCTGGGTTCTCGGCTTGCAAAGCACACTATCTGTCTGGTGGATGGATCTTCAGTCGGAACTGGTTTTTGTCGGGGATGCAGGTACGACCGAAGCAAGCCGCCCCAGCCGCCGCTACGGAATCGAATTCGCCAACTATTACCAGCCAGTGCATTGGCTGACGTTTGACGTGGATTTCAGTTTCTCGCATGCACGCTTTCGCAACTTCGTACCGGATGAAGGCAATCATGTACCCAACGCCGTGGAAGCGGTAATTGCTTCAGGTGCAACATTCCATGATGTTTTCGGTGGTTTCTACGGTGGTCCGAGACTACGGTATCTTGGGCCACGTGCTATGAATGAAGACAACTCCAAGCGTTCGGATGGCACAATTTTGTTATCCGCAATGCTGGGATATGAATTTAACCGGTCGTTCCGCATCCAGGCCGAAGTGTTCAACATGCTCGACCGCAAGGATGATGCAATCACCTATTTCTATACATCACGCCTGCCGGGAGAACCCCTCACGGGCGTGAACGACTTTCACTTCCACCCTGTCGAGCCAGTGAGCTTCCGGGTTGGGTTTGTTCTTAATTATTAATCGATTGAAAGCAAGCAAATCAGTTTTTCGATAGGAAATAGGGATATATATTAGAAAAATTATGCAATCACATTAAAGACTGCTGGTTTCTTCGCTGTTGATAGCCGGGCTTGTAATGCCGGTACCCGCATTGGTCCAGCGGAGGTGTCTCTGACACGTTTTTTCCAAACCAATCAATTCAAACGCTCGCGTATTCCCAACACACCGAAAGTCAGCTTCGGCGGTTTCTAATCGCCGTGCGGCGGTTGGCGCGCACCGTCGGATGCAGAAGCAAAAGTTTGGCTGAATGCGTTGAAGTTGATTCCATGATCAGTCCGGTTTATGGCTGCTCATTCTTGTCTTCCAGTAGGGATAACTCCAAGCCCTCAATTTCCTGTAGCGATTTTCCGGCAATGCCTTGTAAATCGCCGTACATGCCGACCGTTGCACTCATTACACGCTCAATTTGTTCCTCGCGCTTGGCCCATTGTTTCATGATCGCTTTGCGTTCTTTATCGAGGTCTTCCTGCATGGTGGAGAACGCTTCGACTATTGCTTCGACGCGCTGACGGAAGCGCGGCCCGGTGAGGTATTGGTAGACCATTTCGGTTTTGCTTTGTTGACCTTCGGAGGATTGCCGCGCCAGTGCAATCTCCAGCAACGATTGCCGCAGAATCATCGCGACCGGTAACGCGGCGCGCGGGTGAGTGACCCAGACACCTTCGATCAATTCAAAGGTTTCCACGCCTTTCGGCAAGGTATGGCTGACAATGACCGCCACTTCCGCTTTGGCGGCACGTTGATCGTCGCGCAGTTTCACCAGCCAGGCATCGCTCCAGTTTTTGGTGCGTTTGAATTCCCATAACAAGGTACCGCCAATTTGACCGCCCGATCCGATTACGCGATGCAATACATCGCCGCCGAATTCGCCTTTCGGCACCGGTTCGATGGCATCAAACGGAAATTTCAGTCGCAGCAGGTTCTCCAGTTCGAGCTCCTGCACTTCCCCTTGCAGTTGCTGCGAACCTTGCTCGGCGCGGCGTTTCAGGTCTTCGATCTGTTTCTGCATCGCAGCGATGGTTTGCTCCTTTTCCAGCACTTTCAGTTTCTGCTCGTCTTCGGCTTCCTTTCTGGCCAATTGCCGCGCTTCCGTCAATCCGTCCTGCACCCGCTTGGCGACCGTCAGTTCCAATTCGCGCTTGGCATCGTCGAGTTCGCGCTGTTTCTTGATCAATTCGGCTTGCGCCTGCTGCGCTTGCGCCAGTTTCTCGTCACGGGATTTGAGGACTTCGTGCAACTCGGCCAGTTCCCGCGCCTTGTTTTCCAACTCGGCGGCGCTGGCCTGCTTCGCTTTACGCGATTCTTCCGCGATTACCCGCACGCGCTCCGCTTTCATCAGCTCGGATACTTGCAGAGCCACTTGATCGTCGAGCTTGCGCTTTTCCTCCGCCAACAACTTTTCCTTGTCGCGCATTGCTTGTTCGCGTTGTTGAATTTCACTGTCTTTCTGCGCTAGGCGCTGCTCGAATTGCTTGCGGGTCGACTCGATCAAAGGCGCCGCCAGCGATTCAGTCAGCTTGATTTCGGTTTTGCAATTCGGACAAGTAATCGTCGGCTCTGTCATAACACTGTTTCTCCAGTTGATAGCATGAGATTGCGCGATGCATTAATAAGGCGGCTTTGAAAACCCCGCATTTGTCATTCAGAACGTGGCGAAAAGACTTTGACAATCAACATTATGAATTTCCCGCTGTGCTCGAAATGACGATCATTCAGAGGCTTTTCAAATATTGAAGTAAAGTTTACCTTAAACTAAAGATATCTTTCAGTTCGCTATTGCTCAGATTCCCGATCCATTTTTCCCCGGTACCCACAGTCATATCAGCCAGATTCCGTTTGGATTGAATCATGTCATTGATGCGTTCCTCGAAGGTGGCGCGGGTAATCAGGCGATGCACTTGTACGTTATGCTGCTGGCCGATACGGTAGGCCCGATCAGTCGCTTGCGCTTCAACCGCCGGATTCCACCACAAATCAAAGTGGATCACATTTGCGGCGGCTGTCAGATTGAGACCGGTGCCCCCTGCTTTGAGCGACAACAAAAATATGCGTTCGGTGCGGTCGTTCTGAAAACGATCCACCATGTCATCGCGTATTTTTCGTGCAACACCGCCGTGCAGAAATTGCGGCTCCCGTCCGAATCGTTCTTTGATCCAACCCGACAGCAATTCCCCCGCTTCGCGGAATTGCGTAAATACCAGCACCTTCTCATGCGCGGCCAGCAAAGGTTCAAGCAGATCAAGAAACAATCCGGCTTTGCCCGATAAGTTAGCGCTGGAGTCTCCTTTTTTGAGGTATTGCGCCGGATGATTACAGATTTGCTTCAAGGCCATGATCATTTGCAGCACCAATCCTTGGCGTTTCAATGTATCGGATTCACCGTTGATCACCTGCAGCGCTTCACGCACGATGGATTCATACAATGCCGCTTGTTTTTCTGTCAGTTCGCAATATTGATTCTGCTCAATCTTATCGGGCAAATCGTTGATAATGCTTTTATCCGACTTAAGCCGCCGCAGCAAGAACGGACTGGTGATGCGCTTAAAACGATTCGCCGCGTACTGATCATGGTGGCTTTGTATCGGTACTGCAAACTCCTTGGTAAAACCGGTGAGATTCCCCAGAAAACCGCGATTGGCAAAATCCATGATGCTCCAATATTCGGATAACCGGTTTTCAACCGGCGTTCCGGTCAAGGCAACGAAACTTGCCGCCGGGATCGCCTTGACCGCTTTAGTTTGATCAGCAGCCGGGTTTTTGATGTTCTGCGCTTCATCGGCGACGACGATATGCCAGGATAATTTCTTGAGCTTGGACAGGTCAGATCGCGCCACGCCGTAGGTCGTCAGCAACAGATCAGGTCGTTCTATTTCCAGCACACGCTCCGCACCATGAAAAACACTCACCTTCAGCGTTGGCGCAAAGCGTGCAATCTCTTTTACCCAGTTGGTCAGCAAGCTGGTTGGCACGATCACGAGCGCTTTCGCCTCTTCCAGCCTTCCTTCCTCTTTGAGTCTCAGCAAAGTGACAATCACCTGGAGTGTCTTACCCAGACCCATGTCGTCGGCAATCACACTGCCAAATCCAATACGGATATTGCGGTACAACCAGGCATAGCCGCGTTCCTGGTATGGCCGCAAAGTTGCATTCAGTCCTACCGGCAGTGGCACATTATTAACTTCGATGAATTCACGAATAATGGCTTGCGCTCGCGCATCCAGCGTTACCGGCGTGCCCAGATACTCCCCGGTCAAAGCAATACGCAGCAGTTCTGCCTGCGTAGTGTGCGGTGGTTTTTCCAGTTGCAGGCGCAACCGCTCAATTTCGGCAGGATCCAGATAAACATATTCGCCTCTGAAACGTATGATCCCGTGAGCGGTTTTGACCAACTCCTCGAACTCCTTTTGCGTGAGCTGGTTATGCCCAACCGCCACCGTCCAGTCGAAACCAAAAATATCATTCGCATTGAGGTAACCGGAACTCCCGACATTCTTGCCGGATAATTTCATCGACAAACGTGGCCGCAGCACGCGGTCCAGCGCTTTGGGCAGCAACGCGCGTATCCCAAGCAACCGGATCACCGGCAGCACATCAAACAAAAATGCCGGAAGTGCTTCAGGACTCAGCGCTATCGGCGTTGCTGCACCGGCACTGATATAACTGTTAAAGTCCGGGAAGAATTCCGCCAATAATGCCACCGTTTTCAGCACGCTATAGCGGCTTTCCTGCCATGCCGCATCGGTCAACAGTTTCGCAAATGAGACCGGTTCTTGCAGCAGGTCATTACGTGCCGACACGCCCAGTGATAGGTTGAATCCGGTACTTTCTTCCTCTAACTGCAATACCGGCACATAGGTTTGATGGCCTATATGAAAGCGCGCCAACCATAATTGCAACCCGCTGCCCGCTTCGCCTTCTCCGGGGTCGTCAAACCGCGCGTAGCCGTGGCCGAAAAACAGATCGATCAGTTTGTTACCTTGCGGCTTTTCAGCACCGGCCTCACTCCAACGGCGTATAAACTCGCTCAAAAATAAACTGCATAGCGCTACGGCTTGGACTTCTCCCGAAAGGTTAACCACTTGCTTGTCACCGTGGAAAGTCAGCAATCCCGATGGCAGACGCGCTGCCAGCTGGCCAATCAAAGTATTCACCGTTTCATCCAGCATCGCCGGTAACCACCGTAACCCCACACCCAATTGATCCGCATTGAATACCTGTGGCAAGACCGCGCCCTTTGCCAGCAAATGCAAGCTGGCCATACGCACATGAAAAATTGCCGCCACTTCTGGCTGGAGATCCGGCAAATCAGCTTCGGCAATCCATTGCAGATCGGACATCCAATCAGACCAGCTCAATGATGCGGCGGATCCGGCAAGGGTCGGGTGATAGCCAGTATCGAGAGTTAAGTGCGGTTTATCCGCAGCGGTGATTACGGATTGCGCCTTAGCGGTTTCTACAACGGCGCTGAGTGCAAACCGTGCCTGCTTGATCACCCGCTTCATCACTTTCTCATAGGTGGCACGAAAATCACCCTGTGGAAAGAAAGCAGGTTCCGCAGGTAATACGTTCACCAAAGAGGTGGTAAGATCGGGCAAAGTGGAGTAATCCAACCTGCTATAGTCCGCAGCATCAGCGGCATCCGGTACCATCATTACATGTTGATGCGATTGATTCAGCAAATCCTCTACCGCCGGCAGCGCTGCCTTGGCTTCGCTTTCAATCGAAATATGGCGGGCTTTCAGTTCCTGGATGAGATCGACCCCCTTCAACGAAAACACCATAAAAGGGTTGCCGTCAATTTCCCGGCTGATCAGATAAATCACTGCAGCCAAGTGCTTGCAAGGCACGGCCCAATCCGGACAAGAACAGTACATGGAAAGATCCGACCAACGCGCCGGGAAGATATCGATTTTCAGCAATCTGGCGCGCTCCAGAACAATAGGATCCAGCTCGCGATTGAGCATTTTCGAGATGACCACTGGATCGCTTGCCAGCGCATCGAGTAAAACCCCGGCCTGTGGCTTTGGCATGGCTGGAACTTCGATTCTCACGGTATACGGCTGCGAGCGGGAACCTTTGACTTTTGCTTGTATATTTCCCAGCTGAGCCTCAATTTTCGTTACCGAACCTTTATTGGCATAACTGCGCCCTCGCGGTAACCTATTGTCATAGTCGATTTGCGACAAGGAATTGAGCCATTGCTCTCCCCACCAAGTTTGTCCGTAATTTTTATGTACCGGCATGCTGCAAAGAATTGAAAAGAATGAATTAGCACTGCATCAGGATCAGCGATTCGTTGAGTTTGATTTCGCACTTACAGTCCGGGCAAGTAATCGTCGGTTCTGTCATTACAATTTTTCCCTTTTAATGCGGCAACATTTGCCGGTCTTGCCGGCAATGCGTCTCTAAAAACCCGTCTTAGAAGCGTCAAGTCCCGTCACTATTCGCTTGCCGCCGGCTGGCATGATCATTGCTGTCAACTTTGAAAGCAATTCATTATAAACCGGCAGTATTCAACCTTCAGGAGTCCCTATGAAAAATAAATATGAAAGTTTGGAACTCGGTCAATTCATACCGCTGCACTATCATCACAACATGTTAAATGATACCGTGCGCATGCAAGGATTTAAGGATGCGATTGATTTAGTGGTCAAACCCGGCGCCAAAGTGCTGGAACTCGGTGGCGGCACCGGCGTGCAATCATTTTTTGCCGCGCAAAAAGCGCAAAAAGTGTATTGTGTCGAGCGCAACCCGGAATTGATTAGCGCCGCGCGCACTCTGCTGGCGCAAAATCACAATGGCGACAAAGTCGAAATTATCCAGGCCGACGCCATGCATTACCTGCCGCCGGAACCGGTCGATGTGGTAATTTGTGAGATGCTGCATACCGGCCTGTTACGTGAAAAGCAGATGCCTGTCATCGATTCCTTTAAAAAACGATACTGGGAAAAGTTTGGCGGCCCGCTACCCATCTTTGTACCAGAAGCCAGTATCCAGGCGATTCAACCGATAGAACATAACTTTAATTTCGCAGGTTTTTACGCGCCAACGATTCAATTCCAAGACCCCTACTTTATACAGGAACGAAGCAAAGGCTTGGGTAACCCCGAAGTATTTCAATTACTGGCTTACGCCGAGCCTTATAGCCAAACCTGCGAATGCAAAGAAGAAATCCTTATTACCGAAGATGGTCAGTTTAATGCTTTGCGGCTGATCACCAAAAATTTACTGGCCATCAATGTGACAACGTGCAGCACCATCGACTGGCACACGCAATACATCGTTTTCCCGTTATCAAAACCAATCAAGGTTTCCAAAGGCGATCATGTTTCAATTCGCTTCAGTTACCAAGGTGGCGCACCCCTGAATGCATTCTCTGACTCACTGCAGGTCCGTCTAATCAGCAAGCAAACACCGGTCTTGGAACTGGCGCTGGAAGCGTTGAGTCAATCAACGAAATCCCCGTCAGAACTGACAGAAAATGCCGGGATAATGTAAACACCGGCAAGCTAACAATAATTACCCGCCATCATAAGGCGGGTAATTAGCTAACCGACCGAGACTGTGGCCTGTAACGATAACTAGACAATTATCGCTGGAAATAAGATGGAATACGGTGAAGCAATGTCATGTTTCGGGTTTAAATGAAAATTCCGCCAGATGACGGGATTGCCAGGATAGTGTTGAAGCCGGTCAGCAGCTACGTTGCTTTTGGTAACGCACCATAGAAGCCAGCAGGATTAAACCAACCAGCAGCATCGCATAGGTTTGCGGTTCCGGAATGGCGGCAATCGGCGTGTTAAACGCGGCGCCACCAAAAATCGCAACATCGCCTTTCGTTGAATTGGGATTGTGTTCTCCAAGCTGAACGATTTTCAAGGTATGCGCCATGAAATCCAATCCAGTGACCGCCAATAACCTATTGCCACTGCGATACATGTCAAAAGTGCCGACATCGACACCATCGACAAAGAATTGGGCAAAGCCGTCATTATGATCACCCGCCATCACAAAGCCAACCGCATTGCTGATGACGGAAAACGTTGTGGTTGCCTGGCTGGTTCCCGGGATACCGGCCGCCGAATCGTCAAACAGCCACAATTCCCGTATTCCGCGTCCACCGGTCGGGCCATCGCCGGTAACCACCCAGTCGATACCGCCTTTTCCGGCGTTTTTATATTCCAGAACCGGATTGCCTTGAATGCTTAACGGGTTACCGTTTTTCTCGGTAGTTACCAAGGGCAGCCATTCTATCGAGAACGCCAATGCGTTCGGACTAATCAAAAATAATACAATTACCAGTAGTCGTGCCATTTTATGCTCCCGTTACAAGTTGTTTCGCCAAACCGATTATGCTATTGAAAGAAATTATATTAATTAGAGATATATGTATTCTAGGCCCGCTCACCGGTTACTACCATAGTCAATCATTCCTGCTTTAGAACTAGGACAATTGTGATCGTTTATCAAAACGATAGCTGAGATTATTCACGGGATGGTTTAGTTCAATCGTCAGAATAAGGAGGGATTTCTGCCTTATTTCCGATGATCAATCGAATTTCTAGCCGAGTTGGGCGTTGCAATGAATTCACGGTTTCTATATAAATTGACAACGCAGTGGTATGAATCCTACAAAATTGAATTGCCCCGTCTGACCGGAACCTTCTGCTTCGTAATATGCCCAAATAATTCAATGAAGCGTCGTTGAACCTTTGACTCATAAACTTTTATTTTCTATTGATCAATGAAAATCGTTCTGGAATTAATTATCTTCATCGTTGTTCTAAATATCTTTTTCAAATTATTCATTTGGATTCTTAACGATATCATTAAAGGCGGTATCTAGCGCTGGCGCCAATAGTACAACCCAGAATCCGAACCCGATCGGATTGCCGTCCACCGGACCAGCGGTTAAGCAACACTTGTTAGAGACGGTTCATCGTTACTTACGCCTTTCCAGTGTTTCGATCATAGCTGCAATCAGGCTGCCCGCAAGCGCACCGGTAAAAGCACAAGCAAAACCAACCGGTAGTACGACAGCAATTTCAAAAGGCCACAAATTGTGCGAGCTGGGATCCGTGAAACCGTCCCAGACAACGCGTGCAAACACTGCCGCCGGTACCGATGCCGTGATCACTTTAATGACTTGCCAAAAGGTCGCTGTTGTTTGCAATCGCAACATCATCGCAACACCGCCTACAACTATCAAGCCAAAAACCGGCAAGGCTTCAGGCAAGTTGACGGTATTGTATGGAATTCGCCAGTAAGGAATACCGACGGTAAAAAAACTCATAAAAAATGCGATGATCAAATGTTTTTTTGTGGCGCTATCCATGACGGCTTCCATAGTAAATAATCGATTCAAGCTCTACGGATAGTTACAAGTGCGACTTGATCGCAATTCATATCGGAGTGGATAGCAATCTGCTACTACGTTCGCCGTACAGTTGAAGGACCGCGAACGTAGTTCATTTATCCTAAACTTGGGTTATTTCATTGATAAATTCCTAATCCGACAGCTCCACCTTGCGGCAATCCAAAGCAACGCCGGTAATGATTCTGCGGCCACCGTTTCCTTCTCGGTGATTCAGGCGCATCCCGGTTGCAACCGTTTGATCGGGACAATAGGCGGCTTCTTCCCAATCACTGTCTGGGCCGTTGTTGCTGCCCTGGCAATTTGTACGTTCATAGTGAACGGATAAAGACGAGGAGCTGGAATTACAAGACAGTGTTTGATAATTCGGTTGATCGGTATCGCACAACCGGTACTCAATTCCCGATGATTTGAATACCTGTGAGCAAGGTGCAGGCGAAACGTAAACTTTCTCCTCACCGAGCAAACAAGCGCCATAACGCCCAATGAGCTGAATACCTTTCATTTTGTCTTGCTCGCTGTTCATACAAATCCGAACGCCGGTAACAAATCCGCCCGATGGCATCGCCAAAGTGCGGAGGCTATCGTCGGTGCCTTCATTATTGTTATTGTCATCGCATTCTGCAAAGCGCACATTCGCGCCATCACCCCCATTTGCGATATTACGGTATCTTGCTCGCAAGAAACACGGATCATCGGAGCGCTCAGCAATATCTACACCGATTAGCGCTTCATTCGATGTCGATGATGGCGCGAGTGTCCTTTTTTCCGCGGCTTTCTTCCCGGAATAATCGGTGGTTGAAGTCGATCCGGTGATTTGTGTTGAAGTAGTAGCGGCGACCGATAAGGTACTTATTCCACAGGACAATCCTAGAATGGAAATCAAGAATAATTGCAGTAAGGTTTTCATGTGCTGACTCCTATTTAACAATGTTAACAAACATGATGCCAAGCATTCTGCAACCCATTGAATCAGATTGCAGTTTCTCTTGGAACCAGTGTTCTGTCAGAGTAAACTACTGTCAAAGACGAGTCAGTGAGAAAAATCACAAGAAAACAATTTTGATTATCATGAAAAATGTTAGCTGCCACCGGCACGCCTACCGGTTAGCGGAATTATTTTTGATCCAACCGGTACTTCCCGATTGCAAGCTTAGCGACCTGCTTGCCCATGTCAGCGCCCACTTCACCCGAATTTCGGTAATGCACACCGTCATAAATTCGTGCATTGATTACTTCTTGCATAAATGCATGAACGCTGGTCCAGCTCCGGGATACGTCACCTGCCGCTTTACTCACTGTGGTTAAAATCGGTGCAGCGCCATCTCCAATTTCCGCTTGCAACACGGTGCCGACGGTTGCCGACACGATGCAATGTGCGCATGGATACTCCGGATGCATTGGTGTATTGATGAATGGCCGCCATGATGGATCTCGTTCGGTAGCATCGTTACCGTCGATATCTCCGTTGCGGATTGCGGTCAATGGGCGCCAGAAACCATATTGATATTTTGCGTCAAAAACAGCGATGAGCGCATCATCGGATGCTTGCGTCACCGCAGCAAACAAACGAGCATTTTGCGTAATTTCCCTGCCTGGCTGCGTGGCCACTGAACGCACAATACCGTGATAAATCGGCGGCATCACCTCTTCCCAGAACCGGGCGATTTCAGTTTGTTCCGCTGTTCGTACCTGGCTATCGTAGCGCCCGAGCGCTTTTACTTCGTTAAAATCACGCACCCATCGTTCGCTATTCAATGGCGGTGGCGGCGCCGGTCTAAACTGCGCGGCACTGGTCATCAACCAAGGTTTGCGCGTGACCCATTGCGGCGCTTCCGGAATAACCGTCGGGATATACACGCCGGCATTGGTAACCGGCCGGTAAGTTTCCTGATCGAATGCGCCGTCATTCGCGCGCATTGTCAAAATCTGCTGCGCCGCTTGTTCGCCTACCGCAATACCGGCTTTCCTGGCTTCCTCGTTACCGACGGCAGCGATTGCCGCTTGATAAGCTATATCAATTGCAGCTTTTTGATTGGGAATCAGTTGCATTAACGCAACCTGGTTAGCAGCCGCAATCGCCGCTTCTACGGATGCATTTGGTGCAGGGTCGAGCTTCAGATCGCTCACCGGATAGCGTTGAGTAATTGCATTGACCGCTTCATAAACCGCTGCATGCACGATTGCCAAAGCGCGTTCGGCTGGTAACGGACCAATTCCTGCTGCCACGACGATATCACCCGCCTGCTTGTTCCAATCAGTGACGGCATCGGCTTTAACCGCCACAGTATGTGCAACCAGAAAAACAAACAATGGAAGCACTAGCTTATCGATTGCCAAGAAATTTTTTATCGCCATACTTTTCCTCACGAATAATGATTTATTGTTCCTAGCAGGCCGCACCTCGCGGGTAGCTTGTCAATAAACACACTTATAGCCATTGATTAAAATCAACACAACATCATAAAAACACAATTCATAGCGAACGAGGTTATGTTTCTGGGACAGCATCTCCCAGCAATTATCTTATACTTAATTGCGGCTATAGATGTTTACGCGCAATTCTAAAGTCACTCACATGAGGAAATCCATGAATGGAAAGTCATGAAATCATCGGATTCATAGCGGGATTCGGCACCACCTTTGCTGCCGCCCCGGATTTATATGCGATGCTGAAACGCAAGAGCGCTGCTGGCATGAACCCGACCATGGCCGGCATGATGGGTACGTTTCAGATTGTCTGGGTTTACTACGGTATTCTGATTGATTCAATGCCGGTAGTAGTTTGGAATATCATCGCTGTGGCGATCAATTCCCTGATGGTTGCTGCGTTTTTTTATTTTTCCCGTACCGCAGAAGGATGAAAACTTATCCGATCAATCCCTATCGCCGATTGTTTCCTGATTTAACGCGCTTTCTTCTCGCCTCTTTGGGATCAATTATGAGGGACCGATAAATTTCAATCCGGTCATGGGGCTGCAAAATATCATCAAGTTGCACGAATTTGCCAAAAATTCCAATTCTGGTGCGAGCCAAATCGATTTCAGGATAATCGTTCAATAATCCTGAACTTAATAACGCTTGCCCGACAGTGCATCCTTCCGTTACGTTTAATTGCTTTAACACTTGGTTTTGAGGTAACGCATAAGCCACCTCTACTTGAAAAATGTTCTCAGCGCTTGCCATAAATAGTTTCGGCTCTTTCAATGAAAGACTCGACGAAACTGTTTGCGATCATATGAAATACCGGCCCTACCAGTTTTTCAAGAATTTTGTGCGAGAAGGTGTAATGCAGCCGGAATTTTATCTTGCAAGCATGCTCTGACAGGGCAATGAATTGCCAGTAGCCATCCAAGTGTTCAAACGGTCCATCCAGCAGGCTCATTTCGATTAAATCCGGCGGGAAGCGTTTGTTGATCGTCGTGAAGCTGTGTTGGATATGATGGTAGTTGATTTTAACTGTTGCATGCGTCGTAATTTCATCTTGCGGATCAACCGAAGTGCCTCCGCACCATGGAAGAAAATTTGGGTATTCCTCAACATTATCGACTAACGCAAACATCTGACTTGCCGAATATTCGACCAAAACCGATTTTTCTATTTCTGCCATAAAGGTAATTCACCCCACATCAATGGAGTAATGCTGAAAAACTGATAAAATACACGAAAATTAGTGATTCCCACCTATTTCATTCCTGCATGAGTATAGTACAAAATAAAAAAGCCTTTCACGATTATTTTATCGAAGAAAAATATGAAACGGGCATTATGCTGGAAGGTTGGGAAGTCAAAGCCATTCGTGATGGCCGCATTCAGTTAAAAGAAGCATATGTTATCATTCGCAATGGCGAAATTTTCCTTATCGGTTGTCATATCAGTCCGCTCAAAACCGCTTCGACGCACATCAATCCCGATCCCGTAAGAACGCGCAAATTGTTATTGCACGCCGAGGAAATCAAGCGATTGATCGGTAAAGTGGAACGCGCCGGTTATACGCTGATTCCTATCGACATGCATTATAAATCTGGCAGAATTAAAGTCGAAATTGGCTTGGCAAAAGGAAAAAAACAATATGACAAACGTGAATCAGAAAAACAAAAAGAATGGGAACGCACCAAGCAACGGCTGATGCGCGCGAAATAACATTATAAAATAACCCCTTGTATTGATTTATCATTAATATTTACAAACAACTATGCAGAAACCTATTGCAATCTGGCTATTAATTTGTTGTGCCCTGGTATTTGCCATGATAGTCGTCGGAGGCGTCACGCGCTTGACCGATTCCGGCCTTTCAATTGTGGAATGGCAACCGATCGTCGGTACCATGCCGCCTATCACTCAACAAGATTGGGACGTGTTATTGGAAAAATACCGCGCAACGCCGCAGTATCAACAAGTCAATAAAGGCATGAGTGTCGACGAATTCAAGAGTATTTTCTGGTGGGAATATTTTCATCGGCTACTCGGACGATTGATCGGTTTGGTATTTTTTATTCCGTTTGTCTATTTCCTGATAAAAAAACAAATCGACCGTCCCCTCGGAATCAAGCTGACGGGGATATTCGTGCTGGGTGGTTTACAAGGTTTTATGGGGTGGTACATGGTCATGAGCGGCTTGGTCAATGATCCTCATGTCAGCCAGTACCGGCTCACCGCACATTTGGGATTGGCATTTATTATTTTTGCTGCGATGTTCTGGGTAGCCATGGGGCTGCTGTCACCTCAGCCTGTCTCGCAACAAGCCGATGAAAAAATTCAAGGGTTAAGAAAGTTCTCTTTCGGTCTTAGCCTATTAATTTTTATCATGATTTTATCCGGTGGATTTGTCGCCGGCATTCGTGCCGGCATGGCTTACAATACCTTTCCGTTGATGAACGGGCATCTGATTCCACCCGATCTGTTCATTCTCGAACCGTGGTACCGGAATTTCTTCGATAACATTACCACCGTGCAATTTGATCATCGTTTGATCGCATGGACATTGGCTTTTCTGGTCCCGCTGTTCTGGTTCAAGTCGCGCAAGGTGGAGTTACCGGGCACAACCCGGCTTGCCTGCAACCTCTTTTTACTGATGCTGATCATACAAATTAGTTTAGGAATCGCGACACTTCTCCATGTAGTGCCGATTCCGCTGGCTGCTTCGCATCAAGGTGGCGCAGTATTGCTATTTGCGGCATCGCTTTGGGTTAACCACCGCTTGCGATCGCATTAGAACCACTTGAACTGAATCCCGAAAATAGCCCAATCGCTTTTTCGGGTTATCGTTGCTGACAGGTTTATGTGTTTTCGTTAAGCCCCAGCCGCTCCATCCGGTAGCGTAACGATCTCACGGTTATCCCAAGTGTTTTTGCTGCTTTAGTCCGGTTATAGCGGCTAAGACTTAATGCCTTGATAATGGAATCTTTTTCAAGTTGATCGAGATAATCCTGTAGCGGCAGTCCGGAATCGGGATCGGGCAAAACAAAATTAATGTTCTCCGGAATTGATGGTTTCGCTTCTTTTGTTGTTGCGGGTAACTGCAGTTCCGCCTCGCCGATTTGCACTTCTCCGGACAGCGCAAGCGTTCGTTCCAGAATATTTTCCAATTCGCGCACATTTCCAGGATAGTCATAATTTACCAGCTTGGCTAATGCGCCTTTGGTAAAACTGCTGACAGGCCGCGCGGCATCGCGGCATAATTTTTCCAGTACCGCCGTAGCTATCAATGGAATATCCTCGCGCATCTCACGCAACGCCGGCATGTTCAGCTCTATGACATTCAGCCGGTAATACAAATCCTGACGAAATTGCCCGGTTTCCACGCATTGATTGAGTCTTTTATGGGTTGCACTAATGATACGCACGTCCACGTTTTTTTCTTGCGATTCGCCGATTCTTCGTACCTGTTTCTCCTGGATGACCCTTAGTAACTTGACTTGCATGGCCAGAGGCAAATCCGCTACTTCATCAAGAAACAAGGTTCCGCCATTGGCCGCCAGAAAAAATCCGTCGTGATCTTTTTCAGCGCCGGTGAAAGCGCCTTTTTTGTAACCGAAAAACTCGCTTTCCATCAGATTTTCAGGAATAGCACCACAATTAACCGCAACAAGCGGTTGTTGATGGCGTGCGCTTCTTTCATGAATCATCCGCGCCGCCAATTCCTTACCGCTGCCGGATTCACCGCTGATATAGACGGCGGCTTGACTGCGGGAAAGTTTATCGATAGTGGCGCGAAGCTGACGCATCGGTTGCGATTCGCCCAGCAATACGCGCCGGTTCGATTGCGATGAAGCCGCCGGTACGGCGTGCGCCGCCATTGGCGGTAAATTGAGCGCGGATTTAACCAGATCGCGCAATTGCTTCAGTGAAACCGGCTTCGCCAAGTAATCAAAGGCACCCGCTTTGAGCGCCGCAACTGCGTTTTCTGCCGTGCCGTGAGCGGTAATGACAGCTACCGGGAGGTCCGCACAAAATTGCGCGATGAATTTAACCAAATCAAGCCCCTCTCCATCGGCAAGCCGCATGTCGGTCAGGCATAACTGAAATCGCTTGGATTGCAACAACTGTTTCGCTTCACCCAGCGATCTTGCGCTCACCACATTCATCCCCATGCGCGCCAACGTCAATTCCAGCAGTTCAATAATATCGGGTTCGTCATCGACGATCAGAATATTGGGGGAAGGATTTTTTCGCGATGAAACAGCATCGCGTCCACTAACTATTGACATAATTCTTTCATTTTGCAAATGATTCTAAAGAGCCCCGAAGCCGATCCCTCGACATAATCTAAGGATGCCTGGTTGTCTTCACATAACTCGCGCGCAATAAACAAGCCCAAACCAGTGCCGCCGGATGCCGTAGTAAAAAAGGGCTCAAAGAGTTGCTTGGTTTGCTGCGGATCGACCCCCGCCCCGTCATCAATGATATCGATGCAAAGATCGCTCCCATTGATAGCTTTCTCCAAGTGAATGCGAACACTTCCAGCTTGTTGACGGCAGTGACGCCAAGCATTCCGGCATAAATTCCACAATACCCGGTTGAAGTGATCCCGATCAAAACAAATGCGTAGATCCTTAGAATCACTCAAAACAACAAATACACCTTTATCTATCTTTTCAGTATCGCAAAATCCTTCGAGAAATTTCCGGATATAATCCTGAGCATCAAACACCTCCGGTTTTGCCACATTGCTCCGGTTCAATTGCAGCACAT
The DNA here is from genome assembly GCF_054188085.1 of Nitrosomonas limosa. Lineage (NCBI taxonomy): Bacteria > Pseudomonadati > Pseudomonadota > Betaproteobacteria > Nitrosomonadales > Nitrosomonadaceae > Nitrosomonas > Nitrosomonas limosa. The sequence continues at coordinate 1,120,899 of NZ_CM135180.1, forward strand.
CATTTACAATCTTGTTTAATCGTTGGGTATTCTCACAAATGATACGCACCAGCCGAGGATCCAAATTCGCTTCAAGCTGCTCCTCCTCGAGTAATTCAGCCGCGTGATTGATCGCTGACAATGGATTGCGGATTTCATGCGCGATATTGACCGTTAAACGACCTAACGCAGCCAGTTTGAGTTGCTGTAGCTGCGCCTGCACACGCCCCATATCTTCAAGGAAGATAACAACACCGTTGCGTAAATCCGATTGAATCGGGACAAAACGCGTACGCACCAGCGCGTTGCTATGGGCTAACCGCAACAAATCGAACTGAATATTGCTGTTGCCTTGCCAGCTCGCCAACCGATCGGCTATTTCCGGTACCGAATCCGATAACTTAAGCCGTTCCGTGTCACCAGACAGCGGTGTAATATCCAGCAATTTTTCAGCATAACCATTGCGCTGCCGGATAAAGCCATTGTTATCGATGACCAAAATCCCTTCTTGCAAGTCTTGTATCACCAACTGATTGACTTGCGCCATATTGGCCAGATCGATACCACGCTCTTGCGCCAATCGTTCACTGGCGATTGTGTGTTTTGCCAGCCGGAAGGCCAGCCAGGCAACCGCGAAATAAGCCATGCTCATAAGCCCGGCCTGCGAGTATTGCGCCTGATAGGATTGAATTGTCAGCAAGGAAAAGGTTTCGAGCAACAGCAGACTAATAGTCGCAACAGCGGCAAAAAATAGCGCCAAACGACCCCGGCTGATCAACCCCGCCCCTGCCAACGTTACCAAGAGCACTACTCCCAAGCCGCTTTGCAAGCCGCCACTGGCATAGAGCATTAAAGAGAAAAAAACAATATCGCTGAATACTTGAAGGGCCAATTGCCAGTCAAAAGCAGGCATCCGCCACTTGATCAACAGCATGGAGATACCGCTGCTAATAAAATGGCCATAGCAGGCATACAAAAACAGCGTGTACTGATGCGTTCCGAAGTCGATAAAACCTGCTTTCAATGTGACTATAAGCAGACTGACTCCAATTAACAGACGGTAAATATTAAAATAAATCAATGAACGCCAGTACGCATTCGAACGCGCGTTGCCGGCATCGCTGAAGGGCTCAGCAGATTGGTTCAACAGCGGTAGCTGAGTAGAAGTTGTTGAATTAGCAAGAGTTGACACTATAAAAAATTAAGATAATGGCTTTATGTGATTATCGCGATGTTCTTGACAACAAAAGAATTGGTTCTGACAGCTAATCGCTTCCTTTTTCGGCAAATAAACACCGCAATGATTGCAAACGACAGTATCTTCTGCGGTATCCATAAAAGATTCGCTATTCTTTTGTTTTGGCCGACGATGATTAATCAACCAATAAATCAGCAACGCGATGAATAAGTAAAAAATTATTTTTCCCATTGTATTTATGCAGCTTATAGAATGACATAGACACTATGATTTCCATTATGGCTCGAATTTTCAAGCCTTAATTGAAGCTATCGATGGATGGTTTTTGCCATTGCTATACAAACTTAGCTTAGCAATTTTTTATGTTGGCAAATGCTGGATTAATCGTAGTTTTTGTGCTTATCATTAGCAATTCAAAATAACAAGCAAGCCAAATTTACGTAACTTCAGGAAGATATTCGAAAAAGATCAGCTAAAAGATAACAATTCTCTTATAACCATCAGAAATACAGCTAAAATTCTGTAATTCCTTAAGCAGGAATTTCTGAAATGGCTGGATTGGATTCCGATTGAGAACAACCAGTTACTTCAATAATTACGCGTGACAGAAAAATGTGCCAATTGCAGCAAACATTCTTTGTTTTTCGATTCCGGTAAAGCAGCAATTGCCGCAGTTGCCGTTGCGACTTCAGCTTGCGCGCATTGCCTGGCGTAATCCAGAGCCGCTGTTTCACGAATGACGTTTAAAACCGGTTGAAACCCATCCTTACCGCCATCTTCAATTGCTTTACGGATGATGCCGGCTTGTTCCGGATTCCCGACTCGCATCGCATAAATGAGTGGTAACGTAGGTTTCCCTTCCGCCAGATCGTCACCCAGATTTTTACCGATGTCGTGATTATTTCCAGTGTAATCAAGCATGTCATCGATCAGTTGGAATGCAGTACCTAAGTGCATTCCATAAATTGACATTGCATTTTCCTCCGCTGGCGATGCATTTCCCAAAATCGCGCCCAACCGGCTGGCTGCCTCGAATAGCTTGGCGGTTTTATAGCGAATCACTTGCAGGTAATTTTCTTCGGTCACCTGCGGATCCCCGCAATTCAGCAGTTGCAATACTTCGCCTTCGGCAATGGTATTGGTCGCGTCGGCCAACACTTGCATCACGCGCATATTGTCGACTTCCACCATCATCTGAAACGCCCGGGAGTAGAGAAAATCACCGACCAGCACACTGGCGGCGTTGCCAAACAGCGCGTTCGCGGTTTCTCTATTTCGACGCAACTCGGACTCGTCGACCACGTCATCATGCAATAACGTTGCGGTATGAATGAACTCAACGATAGCCGCGAGATTATAATGAAATTTTCCTGAATAGCCGAAAGCACCGGCTGCTAGAATTACCAACGCCGGACGTAATCGTTTACCTCCACTATTGATAATATATTCACTGACTTGGCGAATCAATGCAACATGAGAATGCAACTTTTCCCGGATGACATCATCGACGATCTCCATATCCCGGGCGATATAACTTCTTATATTTTCGATTGACACAATTTTACCTTCAAGAAAACGCTATGTTAGGAATGACGATACCCGCATGTCAAGCACAATGATCGTAATACAAAATTTCCTCCACAATCAAAGGCTATTTATGTATAATTCGCCGTTCTCAAAAGGAAGCATGGAGTCAAAATATGTATGCGGTCATAAAAACCGGTGGTAAGCAATATCGGATACAAGTCGGTGAAAAACTGAAAGTGGAGCAGCTGGATGTAGAAAACGGCAGCGCGTTGGTGATTGATCAAGTGTTGATGGTTGCGGATGGCGACAAAGTTTCGGTGGGAACACCGCTTGTCAGTGGCGCGAAAGTCAGTGCAACGGTGCTTGGCCAGGGACGCCATGACAAAATCCGCATCTTCAAAATGCGTCGCCGCAAACACTACCAGAAACACCAAGGTCACCGGCAGAATTACACTGAAATACAAATTACCGGTATTTCGGCTTAAGGAGTTGATAGATGGCACATAAGAAAGCAGGCGGAAGTTCCAGAAACGGACGCGATTCACACTCAAAGCGGCTTGGGGTTAAAAGCTACGGCGGTGAACTGATCCCAGCAGGATCGATCATTATTCGTCAACGGGGCACAAGAATTCATCCCGGTGAAAATGTCGGCATGGGTAAAGACCATACGTTATTTGCAAAAGTGACAGGAAAAGTCAATTTCAGTATTAAAGGCCCTTTTAATCGTAAAGTAGCCAGTGTTATTCCAGTATAACAACGATATTATCTTTTTCCTTAAAAAAGCCCTGTCTACCTACGATGGGGCTTTTTTGTTTACGGTGCGCCCCATTAGCCTAAATCGTGATATCAAATTATGAAGTTTATTGATGAAGCGATCATCCAGGTGTATGCCGGTAAAGGTGGCGATGGTGTCGCAAGTTTCCGGCGGGAAAAGTACATCCCCAGAGGCGGGCCGAATGGCGGTGACGGCGGGCGCGGTGGCAGTATTTATGCTATTGCGGATCGTAACGTCAATACGCTGATCGATTATCGCTTTGCGCGCATGCACCGCGCCAAAAATGGCCAGAACGGTCAGGGTTCCGACCGTTACGGCAAAAGCGCAGAAGATATTGTATTGCGCATGCCTGTTGGCACCCTGATTAAGGACTTTAACAGCGGCGAAACAATTGCAGATTTAGTGCATGATCAACAGCAAGTGCTGCTGGCCAAGGGCGGCGCCGGAGGTTTAGGCAATTTGCACTTTAAATCCAGCACCAACCGGGCCCCCCGCCAGTTCACCTTTGGTGAACCGGGACAAGAACTCGAATTGAAACTAGAGCTAAAAATACTCGCGGATGTCGGTTTGCTGGGTATGCCGAATGCCGGCAAATCCACTTTAATCCGCGCCGTATCTGCGGCGCGGCCTAAAGTCGCCGATTATCCGTTCACCACGCTACATCCCAATCTGGGTGTGGTTCGCGTCGATCATAATCGCAGCTTTGTCATGGCAGATATCCCCGGATTGATCGAAGGCGCTGCCGAAGGAGTCGGGCTCGGACATCGCTTCCTCAAGCATTTAACCCGCACCCGGTTGTTATTGCATGTTGTCGATATGTCGCCGCTGAATGCCGATACCGATTTAGTTCATGAAGCACGTGCGCTGGTTGAAGAATTGAAAAAATACGATCAGTCTCTGTATCAAAAACCGCGCTGGCTGGTATTGAATAAAACCGATATGATACCGGCTGACCAGCGCGACCGGATCTGCTTGGAATTCATCCAAAAAATGGAATGGCAGAATAAATACTTCATCATTTCAGCGCTAACCGGCGAAGGTTGCCAACAACTTACCTACGCCATCATGGGCTATCTGGAGCATCATTTGCTACCGCAACCAGAGCCGCAAAACCCCAAGAATTCTGATAATGAATTATTGAACTCATGCTGAAGCAAGCACGCCGTGTCATCATCAAAGTAGGCAGCAGCCTGGTCACCAATCAAGGTAAAGGACTCGACCATTCCGCTTTAGCAGGCTGGGCAGCGCAAATTGCTGCCCTCAAACAAGCTGGCAAGGACATCATCCTCGTCTCCTCCGGTGCTATCGCCGAGGGCATGCAGCGATTAAATTGGGACACCCGTCCAACCGCTTTATACGAACTGCAGGCCGCAGCGGCTGTCGGTCAGATGGGATTGGCGCAAGCCTACGCATCAAGTTTCTCGCAATATGGTTTACAAACCGCGCAAGTGCTGTTGACCCACGAGGATCTATCGAATCGCAAACGCTATCTGAATGCACGCTCGACGCTGACAACGTTGCTCAAACTCGACATTATCCCGATCATCAATGAAAACGATACCGTCGCCACCGACGAGATCCGATTCGGCGATAACGACACACTCGCGGCGCTAGTCACCAATCTGGTCGAGGCCGATGTGCTGGTGATCCTGACCGATCAAGCCGGTTTATATACGAGCGATCCGCGTAAAGATCCAACGGCAACATTATTAAATGAAGTACACGCCGGTGATCCGGCGCTGGAAAAAATGGCCGGCGGTGTCGGCAGTAGTATCAGCCGCGGCGGCATGCAAACCAAAGTCATTGCAGCCAAGCGCGCAGCGCGTAGTGGCGCGAACACGATTGTCGCTTCCGGTCATGAACAGAACGTGCTGGTCCGTCTAAGCCAAGATGAGATCATCGGTACTCGTTTCATCGCCAAATTGCCGGTTCTGGCCGCACGCAAACAATGGCTCGCCGATTATTTGCAAGTACGAGGTTATGTCACGCTCGACCATGGCGCGGTTAAGGCATTGACGGGGGACGGTAAAAGCTTGTTGCCTATTGGCGTGATCGCTGTCGAAGGCGAGTTCGAGCGCGGTGAGACGGTTTCCTGCCTCGACCCGGACGGACGCGAAATCGCACGCGGATTGATTAACTACAGCGCGGTGGAAACGCAAAAAATCCTGAAACAACCCAGCAGTGAAATTGAAACAATTCTGGGCTATGTGGATGAACCGGAACTCATTCACAGGAACAATCTGGTTTTACTCTAGCATGTCATTGGGTATGGTTCCTGGAGACTCACATGACGCCGCCATACGATAAAAATATACAGCGTATTGCTGCCATCGATTGGTTGCGTGGACTTGTCATGATGCTGATGGCGCTCGATCACACTTCCTGGTTTTTCAACGAACAGCGTCTATTCGCTGATTCCGTATTGTTGTATGAACCAGGCATTCAGTTCGCCACCGATCAATTCCTGACACGCTGGATCACCCATATCTGCGCACCCACATTCATTTTTCTAGCGGGCGCATCCATCGCTATCAGCAATCTGCAACGGCAACGGCTTGGCATGGACACTGCTGACATCGATCGTGAATTGCTGCTGCGCGGCGCTTTTATCGCATTATTGGATTTAGTTGTATTCTCATTGTTTGGCGGCAAACCGATTTTGCAAGTGCTGTATGCTATCGGTATCAGCATGATGTTGATGGTCTATTTGCAACGCCTCAGCGCTAGTACGATATTCTGGCTGGCCATTTTGATAATCTGCGGCGGGGAGTTTCTGCTCATGCTCCTATGGCAACCAGGCGGCGATGTACCGATTTGGTTAGCGATTACGTTTGCACCGGACTTCAACGACAACTACACGGTGCTCTATCCCGCTTTACCGTGGCTCGGCATGATGATGCTCGGCTGGGTTTTCGGCCAGTGGCTCATCACCAGACCATCCGGTTCTGAAACGCCGCATCGGCTATTATTAACTTGCGGCTGGTTAGCACTGACATTATTCGTCATCGTTCGTGGTCTCGACGGCTATGGCAATCTGTTTATGCACCTGGAAGGCAACACGCTGACGCACTGGTTGCATGTGAGCAAATATCCACCCAGTTTGGCTTACACGCTGCTGGAACTAGGATTGATGGCAATCATACTATCGCTATTGATGCGCTTCGAATCACTGAGTAAAACCATTCGCTTTAATGGCCCCGTGCTGGTATTCGGCCAAACTGCGTTATTTTTCTACCTCGCACACTTTGTGGTATTGAGAATGATGGAATTTTTTTTCGAACGTGGCAGTTTGGCGCAAACTTATCTTATCGCATTGCTCGTGCTTGTCATTCTGTACCCGCTCTGTCGCGCCTACCGTACCTTAAAGTGGCGGTATCCGCAGAGCCTGTTACGCTTCTTATAGTCAATTTATGTCATTCGATTTATATCGAATGACACAACTTCGCTAAATCGTAGCGACATTTTCCATTCAGTTTTTGTTCATCCAGTTTTGCGTAGATTGATGCCATCAGGAATCGTCAACGACAAACAACGAAAAGGAGAAACATCATGAACATCTGGACAAAAAAACTGATCAGTTTGATTTTAATGATTCTTTTGGCGCCCATATTGGCAACACCGACCCTGGCTGAAGCAGGCAGAGGTCATCGCGGCCATGGCCATCACCACGGACATCACCATCATAAACACCACCATCATGGCAGTTATGGTTATGTGTATAGCCAGCCTTGGGGTTATTACCAACCTCACTACCCGCAACCGCGCTATAACTATTACAACAGCTATTACCCTGCTCCGGTATATGTTCCTGCGCCGCAACTGATGATGGGGATCGGATCCGGAAATATGGATTTTATGATACGCTTCTGACATCGCAGGCTGGCAACAGACCGCGCTTTAACTGTGGCCAGCCTGATTTCTACCTTTAACCAAGGAGTGACCGGTTATGAACAGACGGTGGAAAATATTAGTCATCATAATGATCATGACTAGCTCGATCTTACAAGCAACAGCAGATACGCAAAACCCGATGGTCAAACAATCCATCGACACCGGCCCGACCAAAGGTATTACCGAGCAAAAAGCGATTACTATTGCGCAACAGCAGGTCAATGGCCGCGTACTGGCAATCAATCAAACAAATCAGACTTACCGGGTAAAAATTCTCAGCAGCCAAGGCAGGATTCACATCGTTTTAATTGATGTACAAGATGGTTCGGTGATTTCCACACATTGGCGATTAAAATAATTCCTGCTACCCGAAGATAGTCAATTCTATTTAAATATCAGCACCACAGGAGACAAACATGCGCATCCTGGTCATTGAGGATGAATTCCGATTACAAAATCAGATCCGCCAGCAATTGGAAGCAGAAGGTTATATGGTCGATACTTGCGGCGATGGCGATGAAGGGTTATTTCTTGCGACTGAATATCCGATCGATGCAGCCATCATCGATATTGGCCTGCCTGGTAAATCCGGCCTGGAAATCATCAAAGCACTTCGAGAACGCGGCAGTTTGCTGCCGATCTTGATTCTGACTGCACGCAGCAGCTGGCAGGACAAAGTGCAAGGTTTGGAAATGGGAGCAGACGACTACCTCACGAAGCCATTTCAAATGGAAGAATTGCAAGCCCGGGTCAAAGCTTTGCTCAGGCGTGCCACCGGCATTCCGCAAACGCAGTTAAAGTGTGGCCCCATCACGGTTGATGTAACTTCGCAAGTTGTGACAGTCGACGGTAATATCATCGAATTGACCTCGTTCGAATACCGCCTTTTAGAAGAATTAGTCCGCCATCATGGCGAGGTGCTTTCCAAACATACCTTATCCGATTATCTCTATCCGCACGATGAAGATCGCGACAGTAATGTGCTCGAAGTCATGGTCGGCCGGTTGCGCCGCAAACTGGATCCAACCGGTACGCTGAATCCGATTGAAACCATGCGAGGCCGCGGTTACCGGTTCAATTTGGAATGCAATAAATCGTGATGATGTCCCTCAATCAGCGAGTCCTTCTCAGCGCCACACTCGTGCTATTGATTTTCATCGTGGGGATCGCGTGGATGCTGGATCGCGCTTTCTATGACAGCGCGCGCTTGGGCGTTAAAGACCGTTTGTTTGCAAAAGTACTGATGTTGATGGGCGATGCCGAAGTGGAAGAATCGGGAGAGCTTGACGTTCCCACCAACTTACTCGATGCGGAGCTCGGCCACGTCAATTCCGATACGTATGCTTTTATCGTTGGCCCCAGCAATCGAATTGTTTGGCGTTCTACTTCTTCGTTGAACAAACCGGTTCCAGATATTTCCCTAGCGGAAAAAGGCAAGAAAGAATTCGCGCAGATTCAGATTAACGATCTGCCCTACTTTATTTACCGGTACGGTGTCGCTTGGGAAACCCCCGTCGGGGACTACCCATTAACCTTTTATGTGATCACCGATGCGGTGTTATTCGACGCACAGATCGAACAATACCGTGAGGATTTGTGGGGCTTACTCGGTGTCATGGCAGTGTTCTTGCTGGCTACGCAAATGCTGGTGCTGCGCTGGGGGCTGCAACCTCTCCGCAGAGTGTCAACCGAACTAGCCGCGATCGAATCCGGGCAGCAAGAAAGTTTAAAAGGCGCTTACCCCAGCGAATTACAATTATTAACCGACAACATCAACTCGTTAATCGCTCACGAACACAAACAGCAAAAGCGTTACCGCAACGGTCTGGCGGATTTGGCGCATAGTCTCAAAACGCCCTTGGCTGTCCTGCAGGGCGCTCTTCACAGTGACGATGATGAAATCAATCGGGCAAAGGCGATACAGGAACAGATTGACCGCATCGACAATATTATTCAATACCAGCTCCGCCGCGCCGCCACTGCTGGCAGCTCGCCCGGTATGGTCATGATCGCCCTTCGTCCGCTGGCCGACCGGATCGTCACTACCGTTGCCAAGGCCTATCGGGATAAACAACCCGAAATAGTAGTTCAGATTGACGACAGTATCGGACTGCGCATTGATGAGGGCGATTTAATGGAATTGCTCGGCAATCTGGTCGACAATGCCTTTAAATGGTGCAGGCAACACATTCAACTATCGGCCGACTATCAAGATAGTCAAGTCGTCATTCAGATAACAGACGACGGCCCCGGTATTCAGCCGGATCAAATCGCCAGAATACTGGAACGAGGCGTGCGCGCTGACCAATCCACACCCGGTCACGGCATTGGATTAGCCATTGTGCGTGATATTGTCCAGGTCTACGGCGGTGAATTATCAATTGAGAATCATCCGGATGGAGGAGCTTGCATTACGCTACGCTTGGGAAAATCCAAATAGAAGTTAGTGAACAGTGTTGCTCTTCAATGAAAAGATCGATCAAGCTTTAATCAACGTCCAGGTCCCGATAACAATAAACCCCGCACCGGCGAGATAATGCAAATATTTCGCACTGACATGCTCGGAAATGAAGCCACCCGCCAGCACACCGATTGCCGAGGTGGCAATGAGAGCCAGCGACGCGCCAACAAATACCGTCAACTTGCTGACTTCCTTATCGGCAGCAAATAGCAGCGTAGCCAACTGCGTCTTATCGCCAAGTTCCGCGATAAAAACTGTGACAAATACCGTTAATAAAATCTTATATTCCATGAAAATACCTAAAGATTGGTTGCATCGATCAAAGTGAATCCGCTGAAATCATGCCAGGTTCTGTGGCCGCCATGAAGATATCATGCACCCAATTACAAAAACAGTGATAATGAATAATTAAGTTATTGGAAAGCACGATAGAAGGAGCAATCATGATTAAAGCGTATGCAGCATTTGAACCAGGCGGAAAACTACAGCCGTTTGAATACGATCCGGGACCGCTCGGTGATCACGACGTTGAAATTGCCGTGGAGCATTGCGGCATCTGCCACAGCGATCTCAGCATGCTGCATAACGATTGGGGAATCACGCAATACCCATTTGTTCCGGGTCACGAAATCATCGGTACGATAGCCGCCAAAGGCAGTCATGTGCATAACTTGTCAATCGGTCAGCGCGTCGGTTTAGGCTGGCATGCCGGCTATTGCATGACTTGCCACAGTTGCCTATCCGGCGATCATAATTTGTGTGCGCAATCAGAATCCACCATCGTTGGACGCCACGGCGGATTCTCCGAAAAGGTTCGCGCAAAAGCGGCCAGTGTGGTTGCGCTACCGGACAATCTCAACGCTCAAACTGCCGGCCCTTTATTCTGTGGCGGCATCACTGTTTTTAATCCGCTCGTGCAATATCACATTCCACCGACTGCAAAAGTAGCTGTCATCGGCATCGGTGGTTTGGGTCACCTTGCACTGCAATTTGCCAAAGCCTGGGGTTGCCACGTCACTGCTTTTACTTCCAGTGAAAGTAAACAAAAAGAAGCAATGTCTTTAGGAGCGCACGCGGTGCTGAATACGAGAAACCCGGAAGAACTGGCTGCCGTTGCCAATCACTTTGACCTGATCCTGGCAACCGTGAATGTGAAACTGGATTGGAACGCTTATCTTGCCACTTTGCGTCCGAAAGGCCGGCTGCATTTTCTCGGTGTCCCGCTGCAACCGCTGGACATCAATGTTTTTCCGATGATTGCCAACCAGTGCGACGTATCCGGCTCCCCCGTCGGCAGCCCTGCCACCATTGCCACCATGCTGCAATTCGCAGAACAACACAAAATCGAACCCATCGTCGAAAGTTTCCCCATGGATCAAGTGAACGATGCGCTTGCCAAGCTTGCAAATGGCTCAGTCAAATACAGAATTGTTTTGAGTAATCAATAGTTAGTCGGTCCTGAAATATTCCTAAGCACTTGATATTAGTTATAAATACACTGTTTATTAGTGATCATAACGACCTGGAATGTTAAAATAGTGCTGTATTTCTGGTCGAAATGGTGATTAAAAATGCTAAGAAATAGCAGTACGATTCATCAACCGAATCTGTTTGGAACAGATTTACTGATGCAGCTTGATCCCGGTGATCCATTGCTGAAGCTTGCATCAGCGATACCGTGGCAAGGATTTGAGGAATCATTTTCGGTTCATTACACAGCAGCGACAGGAGCACCGAGTAAGCCGATCCGTTTGATGGTTGGGTTATTGATTCTAAAACAGTTAGAGAATTTGAGTGACGAATCGATAGTACTGCAGTGGAAGCGTAATCCTTATTACCAGGCTTTTTGCGGCATGAAAGAGTTCCAGCAGAAGTTGCCTTGTCATAGCACGGAGCTGGTACATTTTCGTAAGCGCATAGGCGCGGAAGGCGTAGAGCGGATTTTCCGGATGAGCGTTGGTTTGCATGGGGAATCGGCGCTGGAAGACGTCATTCATATTGACACGACCGTGCATGAGAAGAACATCACGTACCCAACGGATAGCAAACTGGCGATCAAAATTATCAATCGCCTCAACAAGATTGCCAAATCCCATGGTATTTTACAGCGGCGTACTTTTGTCAAAGAAGTGAAGTCACTGCGCCTGGATATCCGGCACTACCGGCATGTGAAGAAAAGAGCGAAAGCGAAACGAGCGTTGAAGCGACTCAGAACCATTGCAGGTATTCTGATGCGGGAGCTCAGGAGAGAACTGCCGCAATACTGTTTGTTTGAATGCTACCAAAAGGATTTTCTACGGTATGAGGGAGTATTACGGCAGCAACAAAACGATAAAAACAAGATCTACTCATTGCACGAACCGCAAGTGTACTGTGTCGCCAAGGGAAAAGACCACAAACAATATGAATACGGCAGCAAGGCATCGATAGCCAGTACCGCAAAAGGCAATCTGATTGTCGGGGTTGTCAGTCACGAACAGAATCTGCATGACAGCCATACATTACCGGAGATATTGCGACATGTTGAGATTTCGCGAGGGAAAGCTGCCAGGCAGGCCGTATGCGATCGCGGCTACCGCGGCAAACGTGAAGTCAATGGAACCCAGATCATTTTGCCCGGAAAGGCGCTCAAGAAGGATACCCGGTACCAGAAAGACAGGAAGCGAAAACAGTGCAGGAGGCGCGCCGCGATTGAACCCATTATCGGTCACCTGAAGTCGGATTATCGAATGGCAAGGAGCTATCTGAAAGGCGCTGTCGGTGATCGCATCAACCTGCTGATGGCTGCTTGCGCCTGGAATCTGAAACAATGGCTGCTGGCCATTTTTTGGCTCTTTTTCCCGTGGCGAGAACGGATTCCTTGATGGAAATTTAAACTACAAGGGTATGCATTTTGATAGGTAGCCGTTTTCTCGGGCGGCTTTTCCAGAACAACAACTGTTGTCTGATACTTTTTCAGGGGCGACTAGTTACTCACGAAACTTACCAGGAACCAAAGAACGACTGATACGATTAGGAAAACCTGATTCGCCGCTCAAGCCGAGATTAATGTAAGGCGGCTAGAGCACTAAAAACGAGATCTATCAATATGATAGGTGAGTTTTTGAGCGCACCCCAATGCAGCGAATCAAGTGACATCTATTCTGAATTAGCACTCGCCGCATTGATCGAGGGATTGATCGTGCTATGTATGAAGAATACACCTGCATGGAAGCCGGTCTTCACATTGCCGTCATTGCCATGCTGATCTTGCTGCGCTGCGCATCGTATCGATCCGTTTTTCCCAAACACCATCGATTAACTTACGGCTCCCGAAAAAAAAATCGCCGGAAATCCAGATCAAAATCCTCTGGCTAAAACTTCCCGGAACGCAATATATCCACCAGCTTCGACAGCGCCTGGCCGCGATGACTGAGACGATTTTTCTGCTCGGATGTTAATTCTGCGGATGTTTTACCGAATTCGGGCACCCAAAAATAGGGATCGTAGCCAAATCCACCGGCGCCGCGCGGTTGATCGACGATTTCACCATGCCACGCGCCATCGACAATGATCGGCTGCGGATCTTCGGCATGCCGGAGCAGCACGATCACACAGTAATAATAGGCACGGCGATCCGTTTGATCTTTTAACGCCGAAATTAGTTTTTGATTGTTACGTTCATCGGATCTGGGTTCGCCGGCATATCGGGCGGAATTCACGCCGGGAGAACCGCCCAGTGCGCTAACACAAATGCCTGAGTCATCCGCCAGTGCGGGTAATCCGGCACAACGGCTCGCGTGACGGGCTTTAATCAAGGCATTTTCGACAAACGTCGGATGCGGCTCGTCAACTTCACCGGCAGCAAATTGCGATTGCGGGATAACTTCAATTGTCAGCGGCGCAAGTAATTCTCCGATTTCCCGTAATTTACCGGAATTATTGCTGGCGATGACCAATTTTTCCAGCATGCTCACGATTGACCCAACACCGCTTTTTGAATCGCAATCAATTCCTGGATGCCATGTTGCGCCATATCGAGCATGGTGTTCAATTCTTCGCGGCTGAAAGCAACACCTTCGGCGGTTCCTTGCACTTCGATCAAGTGCAAACGCCCGGTCATGACGACGTTCATATCGGTATCACACGCGGAATCCTCCGCATAATCCAAATCCAGTACCGGTGTGCCTTCAAAAATACCCACCGACACCGCTGCGACGTGATCGAGAATCGGTGAAGATCCGATGCGTTGTTGATCGAGCAACTTTTGAGCAGCATCATGCAAGGCGACATAGGCGCCGGTAATGCTGGCGGTACGGGTGCCGCCATCCGCCTGGATGACGTCGCAATCGATCTGGATAGTGCGCTCGCCGAGTTTCTTCAAATCGACCGCAGCGCGGAGCGCTCTGCCGATTAACCGCTGAATTTCCATAGTACGCCCGGTCTGTTTGCCTTTAGCAGCTTCTCGCTGCATACGCGAATGCGTCGATCCGGGCAGCATGCCATATTCGGCGGTCAACCACCCTTGCCCCTGCCCCTTCAAAAAGGATGGCACTTGTTCGGCAATTGTCGCAGTGCAGACAACCTTAGTGTCGCCGCATTCGATCAGCACTGAGCCGTCGGCATGTTTGATGTAATGGCGTGTGATTTTGACAGGACGGATTTGCGTCGGTGTGCGTTGATAACTGCGTGTCATAGAATTCTGTGGTAATGAGATTAAGATGCGAAACGATACTCTGGTTTTGCAGGAGCGCCCGCCGACAGGGTCAACACTTCATGACCGTTTTCAGTCACCAGAATGGTATGTTCCCATTGCGCGGACAAACTGCCGTCTTTGGTGGTGACCGTCCACCCGTCCGGCAAATGGCGGATAGCGGCCTTCCCGGCATTGATCATCGGTTCCACGGTAAAAATCATGCCGGACTTGAGTTCCAATCCGGTACCGGGACGCCCGTAATGCAACACTTGCGGGTCTTCGTGAAATTTTGCACCGATACCGTGACCGCAGAATTCTCTGACCACGCTGTAACCGACACCTTCCGCTAATTTCTGAATGGCATGACCGATATCGCCTAAATGCTTACCCGGTGCAATTTGATCAATACCCCGCCACATGGCTTCATAAGTCACTTCGCACAAGCGTTTGGCTTGAATCGATGGTTCGCCGACGTAAAACATCCGACTGGTATCGCCGTGATAGCCTTCGTAGATAACGGTGATGTCAATATTAATGATGTCACCGTTTTTAAGTATCTTTTTGCCGGGAACGCCATGACATATTTGGTTATTGACCGATGTGCAAATCGATTTCGGATAGGGTGCATGCCCAGATGGCGCATAATTGAGCGGTGCTGGAATGGTTTTTTGCACGTTCACCATGTAATCATGGCACAGCCTGTCCAACTCTTCCGTTGTAATACCGGCCACAACATGAGGGGAAATAAAATCCAAAACCTCCGAGGCCAATCGCCCCGCAATGCGCATTTTTTCAATTTCTTGCGGTGTTTTAATGGTTACCTTCATAAATTTTTATTCGGATAGGATTTATCCCGGATTATCAGCGTTCCAAAATGCCACTATCCATTCATTATTAATGAGATTATCAAAATTAACGTTCGCATTCGCCGGAGTTCAGCTGCGTATCGTCAAATTGTTCTACCAGCTTTTGCATCGAATCTTTAGTGGTCTGCGTCGATTCTCGAACTACAATTTTTTTTAAGAGAACCGTGCGATGATCGATTTTTGCAATGACAATTCCTTTCTTTTCCACTTCACGCAGCTGCTTGAGCGCATCGTTCTGATCATAAAACATCCCTAACGAGATGGCATTCTCCCACTGGCTGCCGTCTTTTACACGAAAACTCACAATGCCAAGATTCCTGAGTTTGTTGATCTCACGATTAGCGAGATCTTTATTGGGATAAGGCGGGATATAAAGCCAGTATAGGTTAGTATCGCCGGCTTCCTCCAAGCTATAGGCTAAATCGGGTAACAATTCAGCCAATACCGATGTCGCATATTGTATTTGTTCTTCATAAAAATTGCCCCATATTAAACAATTTGCATGAGCCGGCACCAGAATAATTTTCTCCGGATTTACCGGTAGCGGAGTGTTTTGATTTCGTTCATCCGAGTGAAGCCACGCATTGGCAAAAAATGCAACGTTCACTATTAGCAGGATAATAAAGATTATTCTCATTGAAAAATAGAATATTAAATAACAACAACCCTATTAATTTTGTTGTTAACGCGCTTTTGCCTTGCTAAAATACGCCGTTATTTCACAAACAGACCAACCCACTTTTAGATGCCTTTAAAAACGGAATAAGAAACATGAAAATTTTCAAGCATATGGTTTTATTCGCAGCATTATTAGCCGCTGCACCGATTTCAGCCGAAACAACTTCTGAATCCGACTCCACTGCACCAGCGCCTGCCGCACCGGCCACAGTTGAAGAGATTGCCGCTGGCACTTGCGCTGGCTGCCACAACGCTGACGGCAATAGCGTCATTCCGATGAATCCGATTTTGGCCGGACAACATGCGGAGTATATCACCAAGCAGTTGATGGATTTTAAGGCAAATGGCGAAGAACCACCTAAACGCAACAGTCCTGTGATGTCAGCCATGGTAGCGGCATTGTCGCAGGAGGATATGAAAGCGTTAGGCGAATACTACGCCAAACAAAAGGCTAACCCAAGCCAAGCACCGGTCGATGAAAATATGCTTGAAGCTGGCAAAATTCTTTACCACGGCGGCAATATTGAAAATGGCATTCCTGCTTGCGCAAGCTGCCACGGTCCGGACGGTTCCGGCATTCCGCCGCATTATCCTGCGGTTGGCGGACAACATGCGGAATACACGCTGTCGCAGCTCGACCAATTTAACAAAGGCGACCGCACCAATGACAATGCTGTCATGCAACAAGTTGTTAGCCGTATGAGCGCAAATGAAAAAAGAGCGGTTTCTGCATACATCGCAACGATTCGCTAACAAACAATCCTCGCGTAAACAAAAAAGGCGATCTTAAGATCGCCTTTTTTTGTTATCTACTGTTTGCTACCAATTCTTAAATATTTTATCGGCTGCTGACAGGGTCTTATCAAGCTCTTGATCGCCATGCGCTGACGATACAAATCCGGCCTCAAACGCGGATGGTGCGAAATAAACGCCTTCTTCAAGCATTGCATGAAAGAATCGATTAAAAGCCGCCTTGTCGCATTGCATGACTTCGGCAAAACTGGTGGGAATATCCTTGCTGAAATAAAATCCGAACATACCGCCGACCGATTGCGCGCAAAAATCAATGCCGTATGTCTTTGCTGCTGCGCTGATACCTTCGACAAGCTGCCGGGTTCTGCTGGATAACTTATCGTAGAAACCTGGTACTTGAATCAGTTTCAACGTCGCCATGCCTGCCGCAACCGCCACCGGATTTCCAGAAAGCGTACCTGCTTGATAAACCGGCCCGAGTGGCGCCAAACATTGCATAATGTCACGCCGCCCGCCGAATGCAGCCATCGGCATGCCACCGCCGATCACTTTACCCAATGCCGTCAGATCCGGTTTGATTTGATAAAGCCCTTGCGCACATCCCAATCCAACGCGGAAGCCCGTCATCACTTCATCAAAGATCAATACGGTGCCGTTTTGCGTGCACAATGCACGCAATCGCGCCAGAAAATCCGCCTTTGGAGCGATCAGATTCATGTTGCCCGCAACCGGCTCAACAATCACCGCCGCAATTTCTTTGCCCCATTTGCTGAAGGCTTCTTCGATGCCGGCCAGATCGTTGTAATCCAGAACAATCGTATGTCCCGCTGTCTCCGCCGGAACACCGGCAGAGCTTGGATTTCCAAAAGTAAGCGCACCCGAGCCCGCTTTAACCAGCAAGGAATCGTCGTGACCGTGATAACAACCTTCAAATTTAATGATCTTACTTCTGCCAGTAAAACCACGTGCCAACCGAATGACGCTCATACCCGCTTCCGTGCCGGAACTTACCAACCGGACTTGTTCAATGGAAGGCACCATTTGGCAAATCAGCTTGGCGATTTCCAGTTCCGCTTCAGTGGGTGCCCCAAAGGTCAAACCATTCTGTGCCGCAGTCTGCACGGCTTTAACCACTTCCGGATGGGCATGACCAAGAATCAGCGGTCCCCATGAACCCACATAATCAATATACGATTTACCGTCCGCATCCCAAAAATACGCGCCTTCACCACGTTTAAAAAAAACCGGCTCCCCGCCCACCGATTTGAAAGCACGAACAGGGGAATTCACACCGCCGGGTATATATTGCTGAGATTGTTCAAATAGTTGATGATTACGTGAAGTCATTTGATTACTCTTTTAAAATTAGTTGGTTGTTAGTAAGTTTGATACTCTGCAAATAATTGCGTGAATCGTATGGCTTGCGTCGTGACATTGTCATTCCTGAACAAATTACCACACACCGCAACTGCGGCACAGCCGCTTGCAATAACTTGCCTTGCATTGTTCAGCTGGATACCGCCGATCCCCACAATAGGAATTGAAATTTTTTGTTTCGCTTGTCCCATCAGATATTCGGAAACGGAGACAGCATCAGGCTTTGTCGCTGAAGCAAAGAATGCGCCAAAAGCCACATAGTCGGCACCCTCTTGCTCTGCTCGCTGCGCCCGTTCCAGATCGTTATAACACGATGCCCCGACGATCTTATTTTTCCCGAGGTGCTTTCGCGCTTCGACGACACCCGCATCCTCCCGACCCACGTGTACGCCATCCGCATCAACTGCGATTACCAAATCGATGTGATCATTGATAATCAATGGTACCCGGAATTCATTGCAGAGTTGCCGCATTAATCCGGCTTGCTCCCTCAACAAAACGCTATTAGCCGATTTGTTCCGGTACTGCACCAGACGAGTCCCACCAGTCAAAGCTTGCCGCGTCTTTTCGAGCAATTCACCGGTATCGTTCAAATCCGGCGTAATCGCGTATAGCCCGCCAATCATGGAGAGCCCCTGATTCATTGATTGCACGGACATATCGCTCTGGGGAAATTTCGGCTATCGGGTCGAGATGTTGCCACTGTTGCGCTTCATTACGTTCATTGGATTAATCAGCGATTCTTCAGTTTTTTTCGATAATAGACGAGCCTATTTCATTGTCGTCATCATCATTTTCCCTCACCCAAAAAAGCCGGTTGGGAATATATTGCCCCATCCCGGGACGAAAACCTGCCTGTAATGTATGCCAAGTGTAATCCTGTGCCTCCTGCACGCTCTCTGTGATGGGCAATCCGTTGGCTAAATAAGCTGCGATCGCGGATGCCAAAGTGCAACCCGAGCCATGATAGGTATTGGCAAGCCGCTCCCAGTGATCGGATCGCACAATACCGTCGCTTGCAAATAAAGTATTGGTCACCTGAACGGTGTTTTCGTGAGTACCGGTGATCAACACATATTCGCATCCGAGATCCAGCAACCGCTCCGCGCACAGACTTAAATCCAGCTTAGTCACATGACTGTCGTTTTCCAGTTGCGCCAGATGCCGCGCTTCCAGGCTATTGGGCGTTAAAATCGTCACCTGCGGCAATAATAACTCGCGCATGGCATCAATCATTTCCTCGCTTGCCAGCTCATCCCCTCGACCTGAAGTCAGAACAGGATCCATCACCAAGGGAATCTGCGGATAGTCGGAAATCACCTCTGCAATCGTAGCGATAATTTCAACGCTGCCTAATAATCCGATTTTAAAAGCTTGAATTGGCATATCTTCAAGGACCGCTCTGGCTTGATCGGCAACCCATTCGGGATCAAGCGGCATGACATCTTCAACGCCGGCGGTATCCTGAACGGTAATCGCTGTCATCACCGACAACGGATGGCAACCCAGACTTGCTATAGTCAGCAAGTCCGCTTGAAGACCTGCTCCACCAGTGGGATCATTGGCTGCGAAAGAAAGTACAATTGGGGGTGGCTGTAACATGCATTAATACCGTAAAATATCATTTTAACCTAAAAGGAAGTTGCTATCTATCATGCCAACCGATGAGAATCGTGAGTACAATCGCTATATGTGCTTAATTTGCGGCTATATTTATGATGAAGCCGCTGGAGCTCCGGATGAAGGTATCGCACCGGGCACGCGCTGGGAAGATGTGCCGATCAACTGGACTTGCCCGGAATGCGGCGCGCGTAAAGATGATTTTGAAATGGTAAAAATATAAATGCGCATTCTGCATACCATGCTGCGTGTCGGCAATCTTGAAAAATCCCTAGCTTTTTACACCCAAGTGTTAGGGATGAAGCTATTGCGCCGCAAAGAGTATCCCGAAGGCAGGTTCACGCTTGCTTTCGTTGGTTTTCAGGATGAAGCCAGCGGCGCTGTTCTGGAATTGACGCACAATTGGGATACTGCCTCGTATAATCTGGGAGAAGGCTACGGCCATATCGCCATTGAAGTCGATGATGCTTACCAAGCATGCGAGAACACTAAAAAACTGGGCGGCAAGGTTACCCGTGAAGCCGGGCCGATGAAGCATGGCACAACAGTGATTGCGTTTATCGAAGACCCGGATGGCTACAAGATAGAATTTATCCAGAAAAAACTCCCGGCTCAGTAATCCTTATTTCGAATAACCGGCTACAGCCAGCAAAAACCCTGGCACCTCCTAGCCGTACAATAAAAAAATGGCCGGTATTTTGTTGATATCCGGCAGGTGCTTACGCCACTCCCTGATCGGCTTGGTCGCAATCAACTCGCTGGAAAACGTAAGATGACTGGCGATGCATAAATCGGTCGTATCGCGGCATACATTCACCAATTGTTCCAGTAATTTCTGATTACGGTACGGCGCTTCGATAAAAATTTGCGTCTGCTGCAAGCTAATGGATAATTTTTCTAACTCCACAATCCTGCTTGCCCGCGCAACGCTTTCAACCGGCAAATACCCATGAAAAGCAAATCGCTGACCATTCAAGCCCGATGCCATCAGTGCCAGTATAATAGAGGAAGGTCCGACCAAAGGGGACACGGTAATGTTACTTCCATGCGCCAGGCGGATTAATTCCGCCCCAGGATCGGCTACTGCCGGGCACCCGGCTTCTGATAATAGCCCCACATCGTTGCCTGCCAATAATGGCTTAAGAAGCCCCGGCAAATCTTTACTGGATGTATGTTCATTAAGTATTTGCATCTGCAATGCCTGTAATGGCTGCTTGCAACCAATTTGCTTGAGAAATTGCCGCGCAGTTTTGGGATGCTCCACGATAAAATGGCTCAATCCGGCCACGCATTGTTGCACGGCCGCCGGCAACACCCAAGCGATACTTTCCTGGCTAATGGGTGATGGGATTAGATAGAGCGTGCCGGTCATGGAAGCAACTATGCAATGCAGTCATTAAACCCAGAATCAAAACCAGCCATTGAGCGTTTTAATGTAACGTCCTGGGCACACTCAATATGAATTCCGGGATGGCCACATCAAAATGCACGCCATCTTCCGCAGCCATCTGATAACTGCCTTTCATCGAGCCAACCGATGTTGAAATCACTGTTCCGCTGGTGTATTCAAAGCTGTCGCCGGGCTTAAGCAGCGGTTGCTCGCCGACGACACCCAATCCCCGCACTTCCTGTGTTGTGCCATCGCCATTATTGATGATCCAATGCCGACTGATTAATTGTGTGGCGACCGTGCCATTATTGGCAATCGTGATGGTGTAAGCGAACACATGCCGATCGGCTTCCTCATCCGATTGGTCAGGTAAATAGGCGGTTCGAACAGTAATATCTATTTCGTATTTCTTATCATCGGACATATGTTTATCCCTGCTATTAGCGCGTTCTTTTAAATAGTGTACCAAGAAAAGCTAAAAAACGGATTAACCGGATGAAATTCATATCCACTTGCACTCTTTCACGCGCAACCGGCCAATTAAGGTTAAAATAAACAATTTGATTTCAATTGAGAGGTTTTTCATGTTTCGCTTAGCACCCAGCATTCTGTCCGCCAATTTTGCCAAACTCGGTCAGGAAATCACCGATGTTATCGCTTCAGGCGCAGATATTGTCCATTTTGATGTGATGGACAACCACTATGTACCCAATTTGACGATTGGCCCTTTGGTATGCGAAGCCATTCGCCCCGTCACCGATGCCATCATCGACGTACACTTGATGGTTGAACCGGTTGATCGCATTATCCCCGATTTTGCCAAAGCCGGCGCCAACATTATCTCCTTTCACCCGGAAGCATCCAACCATATTGACCGCACCATTGGTCTGATCAAGGAACAAGGTTGTAAAGCCGGTTTGGTATTTAATCCGGCAACACCGCTATCTTATTTGGATCATGTGCTCGACAAACTGGATTTGATTCTGATCATGTCGGTCAATCCCGGTTTTGGCGGTCAAAAATTCATTCCAGAAGCGTTAAACAAATTACGCGCTGTCAGAAAACGGTTGGATGACAGCGGCAATAACAACATCATGCTGGAAATTGATGGTGGTGTGAAAGTTGACAATATCGCAGAAATTGCACGTGCCGGCGCCGACACATTTGTAGCCGGATCGGCTATTTATCAGGCTGGTAAAGACTCGGATCCACATCGCTACGATAGCATTGTGGCTGCGTTTCGCGCTGAGTTAGCCAAAGTCAAATAAAACCTTTCGTATCAATTGCCACTATTTACACGTTCATGAATCAAAGTTTTTCTTTCAACACTGCGGCTTCATCCAAGAAAACCGATTTCCCGATTGCGGTCAAGGTAATCATGATCGATCTGGACGGTACTTTGCTGAACACCGCGGATGACCTCGCATTGTCCGCCAACCTGATGCTCAAGGATTTGGGAATGCCGGAACAATCGACTGAAACCATCCGTTCCTATATCGGTAAGGGCATACAGAAACTGGTCAAGCGTACCTTGACTGGCGAACTCGACGGTGAACCCGATGCTAATCTATTTGAAAAAGCGTTACCGATTTATGAAAAACATTATGCGGAGAATTTAAGTTTAAATACTCGCCCCTATCCGGGGGTGGTTGAAGGCGTTAAAGTCTTGCAGCAAGCCGGTTTCAGGTTAGCTTGCATCACCAATAAGGCAGAAGCATTTACCATTCCGCTGCTACGGGCGACCGGGCTGTACGATCAATTTGAAATCGTTCTATCCGGCGACAGCTTGCCGAAAAAGAAGCCCGATCCGATGCCGCTCACGCACATTTGCAAGTTTTTTGACGCACAGCCCAACGAAGCACTGTTGATCGGCGACTCGTTAAATGATGCGATCGCAGCCAGAGCCGCCGGTTGCCATGTGTTTTGTGTAACCTATGGTTACAATGAAGGACGCAATGTTTATGAACTGGATTGCGATGCAATAGTGGAATCCATCGTGGATGCGGCGAAATTGATTAAAAAATCATCCTAGAAATGACCGAAGCCGAATTTGATGAACTCGCGCGGCAAGGATTTAACCGTATTCCGGTTATTCTTGAAACATTCGCCGATCTCGACACGCCTTTATCGATCTATCTGAAACTGGCCAATCAGCCCTATTCGTACCTGCTGGAGTCGGTGCAAGGCGGCGAGCGGTTCGGCCGCTTCTCAATCATCGGTCTGCCGGCAACAACTCGCATTGAAGCCCGCGACAATCAAATTACCACGATTCACCAGAATCTATCGGAAACGGTTGCAGCAACCGATCCTCTGGCTTTTGTTGAATCTTATTTGGCACGTTTCAAAGCGGCACCATGCCCCGCCGGAAAATCACGCTTTCGTGGCGGACTGGCCGGTTACTTCTCCTACGACACTGTGCGTTATATCGAGCACAAGCTTAAAGGGCATGCCAAGCCGGATTGCTTGAACACGCCGGATATGCTGCTGCTGCTTTCCGAAGAATTAGCCGTCGTCGACAATCTTTCCGGCAAATTGTATCTGATCGTGTACGTCGATCCAGCAAATGCAAACGCATACCAGGCTGGCCGCGACCGTTTGAAAGCATTACTCGCACAATTACGCCAACCGGTCACTATTCCCTCTGAAGAAACGGCTGAGTCAGCCACTGCGGTCTCCGAATTTCCGGAAGCGGAATTTAAGGCTGCCGTCGAACGGGCTAAACGCTACATCTATGACGGCGACATCATGCAAGTGGTACTGTCGCAACGCACCAGTAAACCGTATCGCGCTTCGCCGCTGGCGTTGTACCGTTCCTTGCGCAGCCTCAACCCATCGCCTTACATGTTTTTCTATCATTTCAACGATTTTCATGTCGTCGGCGCTTCTCCGGAAATTTTGGTGCGCCTGGAAAGCGATACCGTCACTGTCCGGCCAATTGCCGGCACCCGTCCACGCGGAAAAAATCCGCAGGAAGATGCCGAACTGGCAGCCGATTTATTGGCGGATCCGAAAGAAATTGCAGAACATGTGATGTTGATGGATCTGGGACGCAACGACATTGGTCGTGTCGCGCAAACCGGGACAGTCAAAGTGACTGAAAAAATGCAAATTGAAAACTACTCGCATGTCATGCACATCGTTTCGAATGTCGAAGGCAAGCTGAAACCCGGATTAAGCGCCATCGACGTATTACGCGCCACCTTTCCGGCTGGCACCGTCAGCGGCGCTCCCAAAGTCCGCGCCATGGAAATCATCGACGAACTGGAAGTCTCCAAGCGCGGGGTCTACGCTGGCGCCGTGGGATATCTGGGATTTAATGGCGACATGGATTTAGCGATCGCTATCCGCACCGGCGTCATCAAAGACGGTATGCTGCATGTGCAGGCAGGTGCGGGCATTGTCGCCGATTCAGTGCCGCAAAACGAATGGGTGGAAACACAGAACAAAGCCAAAGCGGTGTTACGCGCCGCAGAACTTGCCGAGAACGGTCTCGACAGTAAAATCTAATAGACTATAACTGAGTCAGCGGCTGCCGTCCGCATCAGTGTCTTTAGAAAGCCAGTCCAAAGTCAAACCATGAACTGGCTTAATAATAGGTTTTCGCATCCCTTATCAACTTGCTATCAATGTTGATTCAATTTCGGCGAAACTCTTCGCAACATTGTTTTGTGGAATCATCATGCCAAGCTGCTTTTCAATTTGAGTCCAGGAAAAGATGCCACAGATCCTCGGTAGACCGATGGTATAGTCATCGATCACCAATGCATGCAACCGTCCGCTTTCGCGCAAACTGGCAACCACATTGCCAACTCGAGCATGCATCACTTCCTCCAGGGAAATCGCTTCCAGTTTATCCAGCGGTGTCATGATATCCACCACCAGAATTTCATTGTGCTTCACGCCGCGTTCCTGAATAAAACGCATCGGTTTCTCACCTAAAATATCGGTTGCAGTAATGATTCCGGCCAGCGTATTGTCATTGCTCATGACCAGCAATGTCCGCACACCGCGCTGCATCATGTAGGTATTGGCAATTTCCATCGGAGTGCTTGGCGCAATGACCGCTGCGTGGATCGAGCGCAAATCGGTCATTACTTCCGTTGCGGGAGAATCAAACGTCACCGGATTGGGTGGTAAGGGGCGGGAAATATGGACAGTTCCGGACAGATATTGCACGGCGAGGGATTTATATTCATTCATCATTTTGTGTACTCCTCAAGCTGAGATTGAAGGGATTCACCTGATTTCAAAATAGATCATCTACCTTGAGCATGCACTCTACGCCGAAAAGAAATTGGAATCAATAGGCCTGTTAGTCTCAGGGACATTAAGATCGGCTGTAAAGCCATTGCACCAAAGCATCCATGGCGATTCGGGATTGCCCGGCCTGCTCATGATTCACGATAAACACGACGACGAAGCGTCGTCCGGCTTGATCCAGCACATACCCCGCCAACGCACGCACATTATTGAGCGCACCGGTTTTCATATGCGCCAGACCTTTTACCGCTGTTCCGGTGAACCGGTTTCTCAAGGTGCCATCGACCGCCGCAATCGGCATCGATGACATAAATTCCGGCATCACCGGGCTATTGAAAGCAACCAACAGCAATTGCCCCATATGCCGGGTGCTGATACGCTCCCTGCGCGATAGTCCGGAGCCGTTTTCAACCACAAGCTCCGGAAAATTTAACTGTTTACGCGCCAGCCACTGCCGGATGGCTTCATCCGATTTCGTCAACGTCGCAGGAGAATTAAGCGCCACGGCATCGCCCGTACCCAACGCCAAATACAGTTGCCGCGCAGCAATGTTATTGCTGAATTTGTTGATACCGCGAACAATCTCCGCCAGTGGCGGCGACTGATAAATTTTTAGCAGCGTTAACCCGGATGGCGCCCTTTCGACTCTTACATCGCCGTGAAACAAGCCGCCTTGCTGCGCCCACAAGCGTTTAAACAAATCGCGCGTATAAATCGCACTTTTCTGCAAACTCAGCATGTACGATTGCTTGCCGCAGTGACGGGAAAAATTGCCTTTCAGCACCACGGTAAAATTGTTGTCATTATTCTTATCGGCCAACACGTCGATCGTCATCGCATTTTGCCAGTCGCCGCATGCGCCCTGGGTCAATTTCAAATGATTCTGAACCTGGATCGAATCCGGCAACGGATCAATGACCACTCGCACCGCATTTTTCTCGGGTTGCGGAAACAAATGAATGGTCGATGTACGGTAATTGACCAGCAAAGCCTCCGGAATGATGTTGTAGGTGCGGTAAGGCTGTCCGTCAAAATCACCCGGATCGTCGTTTGGGATCGCGTAATGGCTGTTATCCAGCACCAGATTCCCTTTAATCTCGTGTAATCCGGTTTGGCGCAGGCGATGAATCAGCAACCAGAAATTCTCCAGATCCAGCTTCGGATCGCCATAGCCTTTGATGATCAGATCACCGTGCAATACACCGTCAATGATCGGACCATCGGCGTACAACATCGTCGGCCAGGTATACGCCGGTCCCAACAGCTCCAATCCGGCATACGTCGTCAGCAATTTCATTACCGATGCCGGATTCATGGCAGTATCGGCATTGACCGCCAATAGCGGCTCGCGCGCGCCGATCTCGTGTACATAAACACCGATCGCCGCTTCGGGAATAGCCAGTTGCTGCAGCTTTTGTTTGACAGTAAGCGGTAAATCAGCAGCAGCAACCGGTGTCGCTGAAATAATCAACCACGCCAGTAAACCCAAATGCCAATTAACGCCAATCATTGGAATGTAATAGTTATTTCTTGCCCTTGCACATCATGAAACCATCTTCCCAACCCATGCGGTATTGATCGTCTTTATCGTAACGGTTGAGATCCTTGAATGCCCAGCTGGTGTTTTTGGCGGTTTCGCAACCATCGATATAACCTTGTTGCACCTCCGCCGGGTAGCCGGTCAGGTTGTATTTGGGCTTGGCGCTTTGCGGCAGCGGACCGGCAGGCCGTTCCGGTTTCTTACCGGGTAGCGGTAGTTGTTTTCCAGGTATGGTGCTACACGCGGAAACTATGATTGCGAGAGAAATAATTGCAAACGATAAGCGAAAACGCATAAAAAATACCTTTGAATAATTGAAGAAACTATAAAACCGACTTCAGCAATTGTCCCATTTCAGCGGGGTTACGGGTGACTTTGATACCACAGGCTTCCATCACTTCGAGCTTTTCCTGCGCCGTGCCCTTGCCGCCGGAAATAATCGCCCCGGCATGCCCCATGCGTTTACCAGGCGGCGCAGTCACACCGGCGATAAAGCCGACCACCGGCTTGCGCATGTTGTCCTTGATCCAGCGCGCGCAATCCTCTTCGTCGCTGCCACCGATCTCGCCGACCATCAGCACGGCATCGGTTTCGTCGTCATCGTTGAATAATTGCATCACATCGAGATGTTTCAAGCCATTCACCGGGTCACCGCCGATCCCGATGCAAGTCGATTGCCCAAGACCCAGCGCCATCAATTGCGCCACCGCTTCGTAGGTCAACGTGCCGGAACGCGACACCACGCCAATGCGGCCTTTTTTATGGATGTAACCGGGCATGATGCCGATCTTGAGTTCGTCCGGGGTGATAATGCCGGGACAGTTCGGGCCGATCAGCCGGGTTTTCTTGCCCTGCATGTTGTAACGCGTGCGAATCATGTCGCGCACCGGAATGCCTTCGGTGATGCAAATCACCAGATCCAGCTCGGCTTCGACCGCTTCGTCGATCGCTACGGCGGCAAACGGTGGCGGCACGTAAACCACCGATACATTCGCGCCGGTTTGCTGCTTCGCTTCCTTGACAGTGGCAAACACCGGAATACCCTCGAAATCCTCGCCGGGTTTGCGCGGATTGACCCCGGCCACGAAACATTCCTTGCCATTGGCATAGTCGCGGCACATGCGGGTATGAAATTGCCCGGTCTTGCCGGTGATGCCTTGGGTGAGAACACGGCTGTTGCGATTGATCAGAATAGACATGTTGCGCTCCTGTAATGATTAACTCTGACAACCGCACGAAGACGGTTTCGATTGCGCCGCGTTCACCGCCTTCTGCGCCGCATCGGCCATATCCGTTGCCGAAATGATCGGCAAACCGGAATCGGCCAGAATTTTCTTGCCGAGATCGACATTGGTGCCTTCCAGCCGCACCACCAGCGGCACCGTCAATTGCACCTCGCGCGCTGCGGCGACCACGCCTTCGGCGATCACGTCGCATTTCATGATGCCGCCGAAAATATTCACCAGAATCGCCTGCAATTTGGGATTGCGCAGCATCAGCTTGAACGCTTCGGTCACCTTCTCGGTTGTCGCCCCACCGCCGACATCGAGAAAATTGGCCGGATTGCCACCGTACAGTTTGATGATATCCATCGTCGCCATCGCCAAGCCGGCACCATTCACCAAGCAGCCGATAGTGCCGTCGAGTGGAATGTATGACAACTCATGCTTCGCCGCCTCGATTTCAACCGGATCTTCTTCGTCCAAATCGCGTAGCGCGACAACTTCGGCATGCCGGTACAGCGCATTGTCGTCGAAATTCATCTTGGCATCGAGCGCCATCACCTGATCGCCATTCACCAGCCCGAGCGGATTGATCTCCAGCAACGATGCATCGGTTTCGTCGAACGCCCGGTACAAGCCTTGCAACAGACTCACTGCCTGCGGCACGCACTGCGATGGGACACCGATTTTCTGCGCGATGTCTTGCGCCTGCTCCGACGTCAAGCCCGCAACCGGATCGATAAACACTTTGTGAATCTTATCCGGCGTCTCCGCCGCGACTTTTTCAATGTCCATCCCGCCTTCAGAGCTCGCCATCAAACACACGCGTTGCTGGCGCCGGTCGACCACCATGCCGGCATAGTATTCCTTGTCGATCTTCACCCCCTGCTCAATGAACAAGCGGTGCACGATTCGTCCCTCCGGCCCGGTTTGATGCGTCACCAGCCGCATTCCCAAAATCTCTCCGGCACGCTGCCGCACCTCATCCAGCGACTTCGCCACTTTCACCCCGCCGCCCTTGCCGCGCCCGCCGGCATAAATCTGCGCTTTCACCGCCCAAACATCGCCGCCCAATTGCTTCGCCGCGCTCACCGCTTCATCAACGCTAAAACAGGCAATGCCTTGCGGCGTCGCCACACCGTATTGGCGTAAAATTTCCTTGGCTTGGTATTCGTGGATTTTCATGAGGTCACTCCAGTGGATGGCTTTTGGTCTTCGAAATATTGAATTAGGCCAGAATAAAATTGCAACAAAATTCCTTTAATCTGCCGTAACCCGTAGTACTCACCTTTATATTCGACATATAAATCTGGAAATCTCGAGGTAAAGGTCCATTGGTACCAATTTCTTATTAATGGCTTCTTTTCAATTGTAGTAATACTCCGCCTATCATTCCAGTGAAAATGCTTGCTGGCATTTGCAGTATGCATACAAATCGAAAGTACATTTTCAATATGACGGCAGACATCCACATGAGGATTGGGAAGATAACTTGTGTCTCTAATCCACAAAGCCGCTTTACTTGGTATCAGCCAATTTTCTTGAGATATATTTTGACCCTTTTTCTTTGTCTTTGCAGGTGCAGCAAATGGGTCGGAATCCGAATTAGAAGAATAAGCTTGTTGTATCCATTCAGCAAGTACAGCGGCAGTAACAATGAAATTAAACACATCGTATGCATGAGGCGAGTCACCAAGTTTGTCTGCGTCCCACCTTAACTTTTCGAGAAGATCAGATGGTTGCTTTAAACCGTACGATAAATGTTGCATCGTTTTTCTCATTCGAATCAACGAACTCCTTCTTCACTAATTTCTTGATTAGAACATTTTACTATCCATAAAACCATCTCTGTTGTGGGTCATGTAATCTTCGAATATCCCACCGTCTGCGACAGCAACACCTGTTGATCGTGCGTCAACCCCAGCGCCTCGGCAATCGCCGTGCGGTCGATCCAGGCGCGTAGTACGGTGGCAAGGTTGTGACTCGCAGCGAACAAATACACATTTTGCGCGATGGCCCCTGCTGCCACCGAGGCATACGATTCGCGCTGGCTAAACGGCACCCGGCTCAGACGCGTGTAGTCGGCGACATACACTAAATCCAGCGGCGCGTCGTCGACAAAATCCTGATAACCGGTAATCCGCCGCACATCGCTGGCGGCTACCAGTTGCAGGCAATTGGCCGCCGCGTCGTAGCGATAGGCACCCGACGGCAGCGCCGCGTAAATATCGATTTCCTGCGCGTTGAGCGCAGAAGGCGCGGTCCGTCCGCCATCTTCACGGTTGATGCCATACGCCGCCCACAGCAAAGTCGATAGCAACGGTAAAGACAGCGGTTCGGGTGAAAATTCGCGCGACGAGTGGCGCATAAGCAATGCTTCCATCAGTGGCAGTCCGCCCTGTTTTTCGGGAGACGGCAGGGAAATCGACATAGCTGAATCGCCGACAGCCGGTTTGGCGCGCAATTGCCCCATCAACCCGAGTACGAATTTACCAATGGTATGCATGATTTTTCCCCTCCACTACACTCTCTCAGTACAAGCATACCTGATTTCTCAAATCTCCAAGAAAACTACTTTCAATGACCGCGCCTCCATTCAACTAGCCTTTTCCTCCAAGAGCTTAGCTGCAAAACGCCGTGTCCTGTGTGTTTTCTCACAGACTGCTCGAGCAAAAAGTCCTATCTTTGCGTGGCAGTTTCGATTTTGCCGGGTTTGCTGAAAATTCGGCGCAACAATGTAGTAACTAACCACGTAAGAGGAGATAAATGATGAAAGTAACAACATTAGCCGCAGCAATATTAACTTTAGGTTTGGCGATTGCAATTCCGCAGTCGCACGCATCGCATGCAGACGGCACCAATACTTCGGATTTGGTGCATAAAGCCGACCTGATTTTTGAAGGCAAGGTCGTCGAGGTCGACTATCGTACATCGGACGTTCTGCAAGCGGGCGACGTTGCCATGCCGCATACCTACGTAACCTACGAGATCAGCCGGAGCTTTAAGGGCCGTTCGAGCCAGGACAAGCTGATCACCCTGCGTTTCCGCGGCGGTCCGGATGACGCCGGCAATACCTTGATTATTCCAGGCGTACCGTTGTTCCAGGTGGGCGATCAGGACATCGTATTTGTGCGTGGCAACGGCGTGGAAATTTCACCGGTGGTCGGCGGTAATTTTGGCCGTTTCCGCATCAGCAAGGACACCGTGCATTCCGATGCCTGGCAAGAAATCTGGTTGCGCAGCAATGGTCAGCTCGATCAAGGCAATTTTAACGAAGACAAGAAAAGCGTGACGTTGCGTATCGGCATCAAAGAATTTACTTTTGAAACCGAAACCAAAGCCGAGTGGACACCACCCGCCGACGCGACCAAGCTGACGCCGGTGCAATTCCGCAAATTCCTCAGCGATAGCGTCAATCAGCACTATACCCCGCAAGCGCTCAGTTCGCTCAAACCTGTCCAAAGCGTACAAATGCATGAACAGTTTGCAGTAGGCAGAGCAAAACCGGCTGCTGCTCCGGCAGTACCTCCGGTTCTCAAAAAACTCGATCTGGAAGCGCCACGTCACGAAGAAATGACCATCCACAGAAATTAGAACGGTTCTTCGTACTGAATTTACCCCGATTATTTGAGATTTGAATCAATTACAAGGAGATATACAATGAAATTCTCGCGATTAAATCAATTGCTCGCCACGATGTTTCTGGCAACCGTCACACAACATGCATTCGCTTACACCACCATCAAATGCGGCGGCAACGCAACCAAATGGAGCAGCAACAGTTACACAGCCCGCGCATCATCCGTCGGCTTCCCGGCGGGTCCGTGGCGCGATGCATTATCTTCCGTGATTACGCATTGGAACGGTAATCCCAGCAACCTGAGCTTCGCTGTGGTCTGGAACGAACCCGGAGTCGCCGCCAATAACAACGAGAACGAAGTCTGGTGGGAAGCGAGCGGCGGCCCGAACATCGGCACCTTTCCGGCGGTTGCCTATGTATGGTTTAAAGGCGATTGCACGTTGAAGGAAGCGGATGTGATTTTCAATAACAGCGTGTCGTATCACTACACCACCAACAAAGCCAGCTTGTCGCCTTATGGCGGTGCATTCCGTCCATTCCAAACCACGGCCATGCACGAATTCGGCCATGCCGCGGGATTGGCGCATACCGCCAATGTTTATAACATCATGGGCTCTGACCCCACACACATCCATGCCAACGGCACAACCGCCACTGCATACAGCGGTGAGGATGCCAACAACGGCTTGGTCGCGGTGTACGGCTTGTGGGCCGGCGGTCCGAATGATTTGGCTGTTTCACACTGGCGGCATACCGGCAGCAGCGGCGAATACAGCACGCATGGCCGCACCCGCATTTTCAACACTTCGAATGTAGAACTGACCAAAGTAGCGGGTACCACCGAACCGGTATACCGCGTCAACAAAGGACAAACCATCAAGCTCGAGATGACCTATGAAAACCTCGGCAAAACCAGTCCGCTGACGGCCAAAGTCGGTTATTACCTCTCGACCAATGACACCATCACGACCGGCGACCGGTTCCTTGGCGAAGGCACGGTGACCCTGTATCGCGGTTTTCCGGATACCACCAACAACACCTTCCTGGTCATTCCTTCCGATCTGGTCAGCGGCCAGAATTACTGGATCGGCGCGATCATCGACTACAACGGCGCATTTACCGAGCGTAGCGAAGCCAACAACGCCACTTACATCGGCATCCGCGTGAATTAAGCCTGTTAGGATTCACCGCGTCACCAGCAAACTTCTTCGTTCGCACCAGCCAGTGCGGGCGAAGAAGTTTTCTTTGAATGAGATTATTCCAAAGCCATAGCATCACCCCAATGTGATAGCCGCTGGAATTGGCAGAGCATCAGAATTAACAAATAACGTTATTACATCCCACCACCCTGCTTCTCCAAATGCGCCTCCACATCTTTCCGGCTAAACCCAATCGCACTGGCGACACGATCGGCATGACTGACTTTGGAAATGCCGGCGATCAGCCGGTGGGTCGGGCCTTGCAGGAATTCGACTTGCAGGTAGCGGCCAATCCCATCTTGCTGCAGCAGTTCGCACAGTTCGTGGTTGTGCGTGACCAGCAGCGTGCTGGCGCCGAGTTTATGGAAGCCTTTCAGGATATATTCCGAGATGGTCATTTTTTCTTCGAACGTGGTGCCTTCGGATAACTCGTCGAGCACCACCAGACTGCGCGGTGTGGAGTTGAAGAAGATTTCGCGTGTACGTTGCAGTTCGTGACCGAAACGTCCCATTGCCGCGCTGAGCTGGCCGGGGTCAGGCACTTGATAGTAAAGATGTTCCGCTGGCACCAATTGCCCTTGCGCCGCAGGAATATAGCAACCGATCTGCCCGAGCAGTTGAATCTGCACTACGGTTTTGCAGTAAGCCGTTTTGCCGCCGCTGTTCGGTCCGGTAATGATCAGCACCCGGCCCGCCGTGTCGAGCTCGATATCGTTCGGCACATAATCCGGAATTGTCTGAATCAATAACGGGTTCCGTGCCTGGCTGACGATCAGCCGGTGCTGCTTGTCAGCAACGATAGCCGGTAGTGTTTTTGCACCGGGCAACGTCTGGCCATAGCGGTTAAGCGACAACAATTCATCGATCATACCGAATGCTTCAAACGCTTTCGCCAGTTCCGAGCTTTCGCGAAAATGTTTGCGCAATGGATAAATAATCGTATCGCGGTCGGATACGCCCATCGCCAACAAGATGATCGGAAACACCGGCGCAGTCAGCGCCAAAATGCCGTAGCCGATATAGGACGCACTAAACTGCGGCATGAAATTTTCAAAGAAAAACAACACACCGTACGATGCTGCAAAAAACAGAACCGTTGGCATGATTTTGAACAGCGACGGACGGAAGCGCGCAAACAAATCGAACGGCTTTTTTTCTTTTTTGGTTTTCAATTTGCCGCCCGACGAATACACCGGCCCTTTCATCAAGGCATAGATGCGCGACTGGCCGAAATCGCGGATGGCGTCGAGCAAAGCCCTTAAATATAACGACTGCGGTTGGCGGATTTGCGCGGCGCCTTCCACCAGTTCAATGGCAAATTGCGTGCCGTCCTGATATTGCCGGTAGCCGTAACCGCCGAATTCCAGCTTATCGCTTCGGCTGGCTGGTTCCTCGGTCGTCAAACCGCCGGTAAATTCCCCATACAGCAAGTATTTTAACGATTTCTCCAATGACGCCGTTTTGTCGACATATTTCGCCAACACATCGAACAGCGCCGGATTTTCCGCAATTTCCCGCAACGCATCTTGCTTTTGCTGCAACACCGCCGCGTCATGCACCGGACGGGCCAACGCGCGGTACAATGTCAGCCGCCCGGCTTCGGTTTGCGTGCGATCAATCGCATGAAACAAAGCTTGCGCTTCGATAGCATCGAAGGTTTTCGGGTCAAGCGCTTCGTAATCCGCGTCAGAAGGCCGGATGTCTTCCAGGGTTGCAGGGCGGTCGGAATCGGACAGGATGAATTTTTTTCGCCAAATATCAATCATAGCAATCGTTTGTCAGGGTTTATCGTGATACGTCGGCAAGCCGTGTAAATGAACGTGTAAAATACGCATATTTGCCAGGAAACACAACTCGATGCCCGTCCATTTTTATCCGTCACACCGTTTCTCATCATGCCACTTACCAAGAAACCGCTCCACGCTATCGGCTTGATCGCTCTTGCGGGTGGATTGGCCGTCACCACATGGTATTACACGCGCCCCAAGCCACTGGAAGTCGATGTGGCCGTCATCGCCACCGGCAGCGTCGAGGCGACAGTGGTCAACACCCGTGCCGGTACAATCAAATCCTGCCAGCGCTCCAACCTGGCGCCGATTACCGGCGGCCAGATCGCTAAAATCAGGGTGAAAGAAGGCGACCATGTGCAACAAGGTCAAGTACTGCTGGAGCTTTGGAATCAGGATCTTCTGGCGCAGCGTGAGCTGGCGCAACGGCAATTGGCGATGGCGCAAGAGCGCCGCCGCGAAACCTGCATTTTGGCCGAGAATGCGCGGCGCGAATCGGTTCGTACGCAACAACTGGTCGAGCAAGGCTTTGTCAGTTCGCAACGCGCCGACGATGTCAACGCCAATGCCCGTTCACGCCAGGCCAGTTGCGAAGCGGCGATTTCCGATATCAAGCGTGCCGAAGCGCAGGTCCGCGTCTCGCAAGCGGGCATTGAACGCACCATCATCACCGCACCGTTTTCCGGCGTTATCGGCAAAATCTCCGGTGAGCTGGGTGAATTCACTACACCGTCGCCACCGGGTATTCCAACACCGCCAACCATCGATTTGATCGACGATCGTTGTTTATACGTCACCGCACCGATGGATGAAGTGGATGCGCCTAAAATCAAAGTGGGGCAGGAAGCGCGCATTACACTGGACGCCATGCCCAATTCCATTTTCCCCGGCAAAGTCCGGCGTATCGCACCCTATGTCACAGAAATCGAAAAACAAGCGCGCACCGTCGATATCGAAGTGGATTTTCAGCACATTCCGGCGGATATTCCATTGCTCGTCGGCTACAGCGCGGATGTCGAAGTCATTCTGGAACGCAAGGACGATGTATTACGTATCCCGACGCAAGCCATCCGCCAGGAAAATAAGGTCTGGCTGGTGGACGCTCAGAATAAACTGGTCGAACAATCGGTGGAGGCTGGCCTCAGTAACTGGAGTTTCACCGAAATCCGCAGCGGTTTAAAGGCGGGCGATCAAGTATTGATTTCCTTCGATCAGGATGGCATCGGAGCCGGCGTGACCATCCAACGCAAACAACCATGATCCGTCTGACCGGCATTAACCGGACTTTTCAGATGGGCGATCAAGCAGTCCATGCTTTAAACCATATCGATTTGCGTATTGCTTCCGGTGAATACGTTTCTGTGATGGGGCCTTCCGGTTCCGGAAAATCAACCTTGCTCAATATCATCGGATTGCTGGATAGACCCGATAGCGGCCGTTACGAGCTGGATAACCGGTTAATTACCGACTTGTCCGAGAATGAGCTGGCGCAAATCCGCCGGGAAAAAATCGGTTTCGTGTTTCAATCGTTTCATCTGATTCCGCGCCTAACCGCGGCGGAGAATATCGAATTGCCGCTTATTTTAAGCGGTATCCCGCCGGATCAGCGGCAAATGCGCGTCAACGAGGCTTTGCAAGCATTCGAACTGCAGCAACGTGCCCGTCACCGCCCCGCTGAACTTTCCGGCGGTCAGCGTCAACGCGTGGCGATTGCGCGCGCAACCATCATGCAACCGAGTGTCATCCTGGCTGACGAACCGACCGGCAACCTGGATCATCAAATCGGCGCGGAGGTCATGCTGCTTCTGGAAGCGTTGCATCACCGCGGGACCACGCTGATCGTTGTCACGCATGATCGCGAACTGGGCGCTCGCGCGCATCGCCAGATCGGCATGCGCGATGGCCGGATACTGACGGACCAAGGCGATGACGTTCTCTGACACGCTGCAAACCTCATTTAAAACAGTCGTAAGCTACCGCGTGCGCTCGTTGCTGATCATTCTGGCAATGGCGCTCGGAGTTGCTGCCGTGGTGGTGTTGACTGCGATCGGCGACGGCGCGCGCAACTATGTCATCAATCAGTTTTCTTCGATTGGCACCAACTTGCTGGTGGTATTGCCGGGGCGCGCGGAAACTTCCGGTTCGTTTCTCGGCGCAGTGCTTGGTCAAACACCACGCGACTTAACATTGAAAGACGCGCAATTGATCGGTCGCTTGCCGCAAGTACGCCGTTATGCGCCGCTTAACGTCGGCGAAGCGGAGCTGTCCGCAGCCAATCGCTTACGCGAAGTAACCGTACTTGGCAGTAATGCTAACCTGATCCCAATCCGCCATATGAAACTGGCGCAAGGCAGTTTCATGGCATCCGGTACCGAAAACAGCGCTCAGATTGTTTTAGGCGCCAAAATCGCACGGGAATTCTTTCCTCGCGCGCAAGCGATCGGACAGCGCGTGCGCCTGGGCGACAGCCGCTTTCTAGTGTCCGGCGTCCTGGCGGGGCAAGGAGAAACGATGGGTTTTAATACCGATGAAATTGTCATCATCCCGATCGATTTTGCTCAATCCATGTTTAACACCACCTCGCTGTTCCGGATTCTGATCGAAGCCAAAAGTCACAGCGACATCGAGCCCGCCAAGCGGGCAGTGCTGGCAACCCTGAAACAAAGTCATGATGGCGAAGAAGATACGACCGTGATTACGCAGGATGCCATCCTGGCGACCTTCGATAAAATTCTGCAAGCATTGACTTTGGCGGTTGCCGGCATCGCCGCGATCAGTCTGATCGTCGCCGGTATTCTAGTAATGAATGTGATGCTGGTAGCGGTCAGCCAGCGCACTGCGGAAATTGGGCTATTGAAAGCCGTCGGCGCGACTTCCGGTGACATCCGCCGGTTGTTCTTCGCCGAAGCCGTCTGGTTATCGCTGGTAGGCGCCATCCTGGGATTCTTGCTCGGACAATTCGGCAGTCTGCTGCTGCGATTAACGTTCCCGCAGCTTCCCGCGTGGGCGCCTGCTTGGGCCTCCATTGCGGGCATCTTGGTCGCGCTGGCGACCGGCGTTCTGGCCAGCCTTTTCCCCGCCAACCGCGCAGCGCGGCTCGATGCGGTGAAAGCGCTGGGTAAGAAATAAGCGATCATCCAACGCTATCGCCTACTCATGCAGGAATACATAAACGCCCTGCCTGCCAGTGCGCATTTGTCTCTTTGTGACGCTTGATATGAATAACCATCCGTCGCGCAGCTGGTCAGACCCAAGATAATCAACAATAAGATCACAATTTTTTTTACAAGCATTACTCATTTCCACACGATAGATCAACGTCGCTTCTTGAAATAGTCAGCTACAATTTCGCAACGCGAATACAAGTATCCTAGCTTGGTCAAGACATTGATATGTATTGGGGAATTACTTATTTATTACACGGAGTGAACGTAATGCAGAAAAGGGAGCACTGATCGATTGTCTACGCGAACAATTCGCGGTATTGGGAGTTCATAGCAATCCTCCTTGCATGTCATCTTGCCCGGCGAATCAATCATCGTTTCCAATGTATGATTCAAAGCAGCACTACTCCGGCAACTTCCGGTAGCAGGAATTCTATTATTTAATAAATGCTCTTCCCAGATTGTTGCCGGATACCTTTTGGGCACCACCCATTAATGAATATGTGCATGACAATTTGAAATCAAACACATACCATTCAATCCCTCCATCGCGGGCCGTAATTCATTTAGCATTTTCTGCGCTTGATCTTCCTTGCAGGCAAGAATTATCACGGCATTCTCATCGGAAATCAGAAGATCGTCCGGATTTCGCACGCCTCGTGAACCGAAGCCCCCTGCCTTTTTGATGACGGTATATCCTCGCACTTCGGATCTTTCTAACAATTCTATTAATTGATTGAGATGTTCAATTCCGACAACGATTTCAAATCTTTTCATTAATATCATCTACTTACCCCCCTAAAAGCCAAATAACCGTCAGATAGAAATCTGAGATGCTTTTGCATATCACCTGTATTCATTCTTATCCTTGCAACTTCTTGTGCTTTCCTGATAATTCTTTTCAGATACCAGAAAACAAAACCATCTTAGTTTAGTTAATAGTGAGTTGTACATTAAGGAAACCATGGTTTCTTCCTACAGGAAACTATTAGAAAGTGCTACTTCAGTAGGTAAACCTGAACTGTAAAAATATCCATCATAGGGTGTTAAACCGATACCATCTAAATTGATTCCATAAATTCTTTTAAGATGACAGCATGATTAATTTCCTCACTCTTGGCTGCATATACCAAGGTTACAATTTTATGTTTGGCTAATAAGCTTGAGACTATTGCTATCGCAGGATTTTTTGAAAGCTCTTCAATATAGCGGGTGCGAAATTCAACAAATTTTTCTGGGTCATGCCCAAACCACTTGCGCAATTCTGACGAGGGCGCGATCTCTTTAAACCACACATCAATTGCTGCCCGTTCTCTAGTCAATCCCCGGGGCCACAATCTATCTACCAAGATCCTGTACCCATCTTCGGTGTCAGTCTTTTCGTATACTCGTTTGATTTTGATGGCGCTCATGTTATTTTCAAGCAACGATTTTCAGTTCAATCTACTTTATTCCTCTAAGTTTATCGAAAACAAAATTCTTTCTTCACATATGCATTGCTTTCCCAATCGGATTTTAGGCGCCCCTGATGATGCCTTGCATAATTAGCTTAATCGCAAGCATGAGAGGCGCCATCCCTATAAGTTTTAACCTAAATTGTAGTTCTGTCCTACATGAGAATGACCGGGGTTATTTGTTTCTAGCTCGGCAACCTGATGCATGCCTTGCTGTCCCCATATTCCATCAGTAGACGGTGCCACAACTGCTGCTAAAGAGAACATGATTGT
Source organism: Nitrosomonas limosa (assembly GCF_054188085.1). Classification (NCBI taxonomy): domain Bacteria; kingdom Pseudomonadati; phylum Pseudomonadota; class Betaproteobacteria; order Nitrosomonadales; family Nitrosomonadaceae; genus Nitrosomonas; species Nitrosomonas limosa. The sequence continues at coordinate 1,160,569 of NZ_CM135180.1, forward strand.
ATAGAGGATAGCAATTGCATAAACCACAAATAATTGAGGTGCCTTCAATAACTCTTTGGTTTCCATAATTTATTCTCCTTATGATGCATTTATTGGCTATTTATTCAAGTAGCAGGAAATGACAAACTCGTATAAATAACCATACTGACAATACGCTCTATCAGGTTGACAATAAAATCATCAATCGATCAACCTAAAATTCATCACTCCAAGTGATTTAGAGCGAACCAATTAAGGTTGGATGAATATTAGTTATTAAATTACAATAACAACCATCATTACTTTATGGGATATAATATAATTACCCAACCTTGAAAGAGATAATATAGACAGAAAACATTAAATAAAAGTACCAGAAAACGAAACATTTTGTTTCCTTAATGGATACAATAGCGAAATGCAGGATCTTAATCTTTTCACTATTTTTGCACGAGTCGTGGAAGCGGGTAGTTTTGCGGAAGCGGCACGGCGTATGGATATTTCGCGTGCAGCAGTTAGCAAAGCTGTCGCCAAACTCGAGAAGGACCTGAGTACACGATTACTCCTTCGAAGTACTCGGCATCTTAGCTTGACGGAGACAGGTATCGCGCTGTCTGAACATGCCGCGCGCATCCTGGCAGAAGCTGAGCATGCTGAACAAGTTGTAAATAGCCTTCATGCAGAGCCGCTCGGAACATTAAAAGTGAGTGTGCCGAGTTCTTTTGGAACGCGCCATGTCGCTCCTGCACTTCCTTGCTTTCTGGCTCGTTACCCAAAAATAAAAGTGGATTTGACTATTACCGATCGGCCAGGTGATTTGATTGAAGAAGGATACGACGTGCAAATTCGTGTGACAAACGAGCCTGACCCCAATCTAGTGGCTCGTAAGATTGCGCCTGTAAGACGCATATTATGTGCAACTCCGCAATACTTTCAGCAATGGGGCATGCCGCAAACGCCAGAAGATCTTGAAAAACACAATTGTCTCGATTGCACGCTCTCAACTGAACAAAGCTACTGGCACTTTACCGGACCCGAAGGAAAGATCAAGGTTCCAGTATCAGGGACCTTACGTATCAATGATAATGATGCACTTGCCCAAGCGGCTCTTCACGGATTAGGGATCGCTTTGTTGCCCACCTATACCATTGGCATGGAAATACAAAAGGGTCGGCTTCAGGCGGCGCTTCCAGAGTACCTATCGGTAGAGCGCCATATTTATGCTTGTTACCTTCCCAGTAGGCATCTACCGAAAAAGATAAGCTCTTTTGTTAATTTCTTGTCCGAGCACGTCGGAGAGATGCCTTATTGGGATCAATCTTCAAAATAATTTGATTCCAACCAAATAATATTATGGATCGATGATTATTAAACAGAATCGGCCATTACCTTATATGAACAATCCACCCGCGCCTTCTAAGAAAGAAAAAGCGCTGATTAATTCGGGGAACAAGACAAGATGCAAAGTGAATGGAACGTGAAAAACGTGACATATCAGTACGATAATCGAATTTTCTGAGCACCGCTCAACGTAGTAAATCACTTGCACAGGCAATTAATCAGTATTTTCCTCATGGATAGCCAAACCGGATGTAACTTAATAGTTTTCCTTAGTAGAGAACCATAGTCTCCCTTAGCAAAGAACAATAGTTTCCCCAATATTCGCACTGTATCGACTCAGGTAGTATGCCTCCCTATCGTTTGTTTTACCAGGAGTCACTATCATGAGCAAGAATCTACGAAAATACCTGACAGTTCTACCGTTGCTTTCTCTGCTGGTTGCTTGTGCGCAACTGAGTCCGCTCGAAGTGCAAGACACTGAGATCAATAAGCTTTCACAGCACGCAAGCACGCATAGCGATCATGAAAAATTGGCGAATTACTATGACGATGTAGCGAACGAAATGAGCAAGAAAGTTGTAGAAAAAAGAGAAGCCTTACAACACTATGAAGACAAAAGCCACTACTATGGAAGACGTGGACAAGATTTTCACTCACATACAACAGCCAATTTACGTTATTACGAACAAGCGACGCAAAAAGCACAAAAACAGGCTCATTTTCACCGCAAGATCGCAGCAGAATTGCTACAACGCGAACATGCCAAGCCTGTTGCAGCACCAAACCAGCACAATGATCGTGCGAATAAAGCAGAGCTGGATTCCGATCCTGACAAGTTATAAGCGCCCCAAAACTCAAGGTAAAGAGTCGCAGCAGGAATAGCCGATCGAAGCCGAACATTTTCTGAACGCCCAGAGCAATAAGAGAACTCTGGGCGTTTGGTTTTCTTAAGTCGCTCAAATCTGATCTTTTATCTCTATGCTGACGAAAAATTCAATCGAACCAAAGATCAGATAGCTGATTTATTCCATGATGTAACTGCTTTCGATTCCAATCGACCCGCCATTTTCATCGCTTTTTTCTCATTTTTAGCCATCAGACAGTGTCTGATACCGACCAGAGTGACATCATTGCATTGTTTATCCCAAGCCAATTCAGACAATTTATAACAACCCCGATTTAGGAAATATGACAAAAAAACCCAAAATTATAATTTCGTCGCTTGATGTGATAAGACTCGAAAATCTTATAGAATCATTGTCCGATTCAGAATTTCCGGACAAAGGCAATCTGGAAGCCGAACTTGCTCGCGCGCAAGTGGTAGATCCTACAAAAATTCCATTCACTGTAGTAACAATGAATTCGACCGTAAAATTCAAAATCGAATCCACTGGCCGGGATTTTTATTTAACTCTGGTCTATCCCAAAGATGTTGATGCGCAAGGTGGCACAATCTCTATACTTGCACCCGTCGGCATTGCACTGCTTGGCCTTTCACAAGGAGATGAAATTGAGTGGCCGAAGCCAGGCGGAGGAATGTTGCAAGTGCGTATTGAAGAAATTACATACCAACCCGAACGTTCTGGTGAGTATCTGCGTTAGCCTTTTCGTGCAAGCGGTGGTTAATATGTAGTAATCGCGACCTGATCTGACAGTCACCCGATTTGATGAAGTGTCTGTTAGAGCTGGTCGCGATTACACATTACTGTTTGCCATCAATCGGCTTGTTATCAGCATCTGAAGCTTTTGTATCATGCCTGGTAATATCATCCGGTCCATAGGCAGACATTTTAGGCCGATCCATCAAATGCCCATCGGGAGTCCTTCTCGGTTCATTACATGCCGTGAACAACCCTATCGAAATTAGTACCGCTACAAAAATAAACCTTTTCGCCATGATTCGTCTCCTTTGCTTATTGTGAATTGATCAAAGTAATCTTTTTGAGTGGTATACCAGTTGATCTATATCAACCATGCTCGGTGACCAGTGTCATCCGCTTTAATTATTAGGGAAATGCTGATTAATTGACTATACGAGCGAATCACTTCGTTGCGCGGCACTCGCTCCCTTGCCTATCATATTGTTGATAAGCCTCGTTTCTCGCGCTCCATCCGCCTTGAATCTCATCTTGCTCGGCGAATTAATCAGCATTTTCTTAATTTATGCGGATTGTTTATCTAAGAAAATCAAAGGCAAGCACGAAACGAAATCCTGAACTGCTGATATATAATCGTTCTTCTTTCATTCGCATGCAGGTGCCGTGTGTCAGTATTCCGAAGCCTGAAAATATCGTTCAAATTTTTAAGCCTGGTGGCATTGATCCATATCGGCAACGCCTATGGTCAGGCGACTAATATCAGCTATAAAAACGGCCCCCGGATCAAATCCGGCGATGGTAATTTTGAATTGGGTCTTAATGGCCGGGGGCACTTTGATACGCATTGGCTGTATCCGGATCAGGCGAATCCTGACTATCCGGCATTTGGCAGCCAGTTGCTGCACGGCGATGCGCGAGAAGGTTTCAATTGGCGCAGAACCTATGCCACGGTCACTGGAAAAATTCATCGCGTCAATTTCAAGTTCGAGAACGATTTCGCTATCAACGCCACGATTCCATTCCCGCATAGTCTGCGAGAGGCATGGGTGGCAACTCAATTAGGACGGGGGCAACTCACCGTCGGTCAATTCAAACCCTACCGGGGATTGGAGGAAATCACCAGTTCTAATGATCTCACTGTGATGGAACGGCCTTCGACATCATCAACCGGCATATACGGCGGCCGCCAGTTCCTGACCGGCATCGGTTACCGGGGATTAATCCGGGACGATCTGGGATTCGGACTCTATGTCATGAGCTTGTCGCACTTCGGTTTGCCAGTAGAGGGCATCAGCTATGGCGGGCGCATGGTTTGGCTACCGCTTGATCGAGAGGGACAGCTTGTTCATCTGGGTGTTTCGATCAGCCGCGATACCGCCAATCGGGATTCGCTATCAGCCAGAGTCACCGATGTTTATGGCGGACGGCAAGGCATCAGCCAATCCTTAGGCATTGCCGGCGCCAGTCCCGGCGCACCGGATCATAACAGTCAGTCGACATTCGCCGCCGAAATCGCGTATGCGACCGGTCCGTTGACACTGCAAGGCGAATACGCTCTCGCCCGCCTCGACAATACCCACCTGATCAGCAGCCATCCTCATGATTCCACGATTCAGGCATTTTATGCGCAAGCCAGCTGGTTTCTTACCGGCGAAACTGCTGTTTATAGAAAGGACCGCGGTGCTTTCGGCAAACCGCAACCGATTAGCAAATGGGGCGCGCTGGAGCTTGCGGGGCGCTATGATCTGGCGGAAAATTTTTCGCAAAGCCTCAGCGCCAATCCTTGCAAAACCGGAACTTCCAAATGCCAGGTTCAGATCATTACGCTGGGAGTCAACTGGTACCCGTATCCCAATATCCGCTTGATGCTGAATTATTATCTTACCGATGCGAAGCTCGGCCATTCAGGTCATGGCACCATGGCGCGCACCGATCATTTCTCGGTGCTATCTTTCCGCACTCAAATCAGTTTTTGATTTCCGCCGCGGGTTACAATCAAGGTTTTGGTTTCGCCGAATGCAACAGACCATCGCTGGTTAATCCATAAAAATTTTTAAACGCTGCCTAATCATGCAATGAACACCTCCGATACTTTCCAATTTGCCTTCCGCTCACTCTCGGCACACCGCTTGCGCACCGTGCTATCGGCTTCCGGAATTGCCATCGGTATCGCAGCGGTCATTTTGTTAACGGCGATCGGCGACGGCATACAGCGTTTTGTGCTAGCGGAATTTACCCAATTCGGCACCAACATCGTCACCATCACCCCCGGAAAAATCAATACACACGGCGGTTCTCTCGGTGCTATCGGCAGCGCACGGTTAATGACCATCGAAGATGCCATGGCGCTCAAACAAAGCCGCTATGCGCAATTTACCAATGCCAGCGTGGTCGGTAATGCCGAAATCCGCGCGCAAGGCCGCAGCCGCCGAGTGACCGCCTATGGTCAAGGGCCGGATTTTGCCAAGGCTTTTAATATGCAAATCGAAACCGGGCAATTTCTGCCCGACGACGACCCGCGCAATCCGCGTGCCTACGTGGTGCTTGGCGCGAAAGTCCGTACTGAATTATTCGGCGACGCCAATCCTTTGGGCGCTTTGCTGCAAGTCGGGGGATCGCGTTTCCGCGTTATCGGCGTGATGGCCTCCAAAGGGCAAGTGCTCGGTTTCGATCTGGACGACACGGTTTTCATGCCGACCACCCGGGCGCTGGAAGTTTTTAACCGGCAAGGGGTCATGGAAATTCAGTTTTCTTATCTGCCCGATGCGCCGGTACAAGCGGTGGTCGATGACATTCGCCGCATTTTGATTGCCCGTCATGGCCGCGAAGACTTCACTGTCAAACCGCAACAGCAAATGCTGAGTACGTTATCAACCGTTCTAAGCGTTTTAAAATTCGCGGTGGCAGCTTTGGGCGGCATTTCCCTGATCGTGGGCGGTGTCGGCATGGTGACGCTGATGCATATCGCGGTCTCCGAGCGGATTTCCGAAATCGGCTTACTCACAGCCCTGGGCGCCACCCGCGCACGCATCCGCACATTGTTCTTGCTGGAATCCATGGCGCTTTCGACATTCGGCGGTTTGGCCGGATTGATCATCGGTTCCGGCATCGCGTGGCTGCTTAAACTGCTGGCCAGCGGATTGCCGGTCCATATCCCATGGAATTTCGTATTGGGTGCGCTGGGTTTGTCGATGCTGATCGGATTGGCGGCTGGCGTGGTGCCTGCGATGCGGGCAGCCAAATTAAACCCGGTCGATGCATTGCGAACCGAGTGATTGATACGCTTTCGGCAAGCGCTGAAATAGGCATTCTTGCGAATCTGCACACTTCACTGGAGACCTCTGCACGGCGTCATGAGCGGTGCGAGAATAAGGTAAAAATTTGCGAAAAAGCGGAGTTTACACGGAGTAAATGAGCATTTTCCGCGAATTTTTAACGCGATTATCGAGTCGCGTAGTAGCTGTGCAAAGGTCTCCACTGATGAACGATCGTTAAATCAGTCGATCCGTAATCGCTACTCCATAATGGATTTTTTCTCTCGCAAATAAACGGCTGTTTTACCGTCCATTTCTATAAAACATTGATTCTCATTTGTATTACTATTAGCGCATACTCTCAAGCGGGTTTCTCCCAATGCTCATTCAGGTCTTGCAGGTGCGATGCGAAGGTTTATTTCGATTTCATTGATCGGCTTCGCTTGGTTGTGCAGCACCGGTGAACTGGCGGCACAGGAATCAAAAGAACCGCGCTTCCGCTTAAGCGGATTCGGCACTTTGGATGTAACGGCCGCCGGCACCAAGCAAATCGGCTACCACAACGAATTCAGCCATGCCCCGCAATATGGCGGCGTCTCAATCTTTTCCGGTTCAGTCGGCGGTTTACAACTGGATGCGGATCTTCTGCCCAAATTAAGCGCCACGGTTCAAGGCGTTGTAAAAGAAAGAAGCAAGCAAGACTTGTTCAATTTCCTCGATTGGGCTTTCTTGCGCTATCAAGTAACGCCGAATACCACCATCCGCGCCGGTCGCATGGGAATCGATCTGTTTATGCTTTCCGAGTACCGGAATGTCGGTTTCGCCTATCTTTGGGCGCGGCCGGTCCTGGAATTCTATATGCCGATTTCATTAAGCCATTTTGATGGATTCGACATTAAATATTCCCGCCGTATCGCACCCGGTTTTTTTGAAATCAAGGCCTACGGCGGTCAAACCGGCTCCGACATCACCGTCAGCAGGGGCGATTTGAGTTTAAGGGAGCGGCCTTTCTTCGGCGCTAACGCTTCCTTGGAAACCGACCACTGGAAGTTCCGCCTGACGTTTGCATCCGCGGAAGTGCATGCAATTCGCAACCAGCCTTATCACCAGCTGCAAAACGCGCTCAACAATGTTCCTCCCGCATTTTGGCCGCAAGCGGCGGAAGTAGCTGATCATGTATCCGCGGAAGGTAAGCAAAGCAGTTATTACTCAGCGGGCATCGCGTATGACAAAAATGCTTGGGTGGTTCAATCCGAGTTTGCTTGGTACGACTCGAAGTGGCCGAGCGTTAATTTAACCAATGGCTATCTGAGCGTTGGCCGCCGGTTCGGACCGGTCACCTGGTACAGCATCGGCTCCTATGCGAAATCACTGAATTCCCCGCTTAATCTCCTGACAGATCCTGCTGCGCCGGCGAGTATCGCAAGACTTCAGGACATCACCGAAACCGCATTTAACCGGACGCTCATCGATCAAAATACCTTCTCTCTCGGCGCTCGCTGGGATCTGAATCATCAAACCGCGTTGAAAGCCCAGTGGGACCATACCTGGGTCCGGAAAAACGGCGGAGGGTTTTTGATTACCCAGGAACCGCTGGCGCATGACACTTCAATCGATACGTTCAGTGTCAATCTCAATTTCATTTTCAAATGATGAAATATTGGATTGCCATCATCGTATTACTGCTGCTGATATCCACGCAAACCCGAGCGGATATTGTGGTCGTAGTGCATCCATCGAGCCGGCTGAAACATTTAACGCAACAGCAAGTCATTGATATTTATATGGGCCGTATTCATTCCGTTGGCGATATCGATCCGGTCATTCCTTACGATCAGCCACAAGACTCGGAAATCCGGGAAGATTTTTACCAATTTTTGATGGGAAGACCGATTGCGTTCATTAATGCGTATTGGGCAAGGTTATTGTTCACCGGACGCGCTTCCCCGCCCAGGCAAGTTACTGATAATATGAGCATCATAGACATTGTTGAGAAAAATCCAAATGCCATTGGTTACATCAATGAAAGGAATCTGAATGATCGCGTCAGTGTTGTCTTTAGAGTCGTAACCCATGCGCAATAAACTTCACTTTCGTGTCTCCCGCATCGTGACATTGGGCGCCATCGTGTTCGCCCTAGCGGCTTCCATCATCTCCTACGTCCGCACGCAGTCTGATGAATTCGAGTTGATGAAGAAAGCGCTTGAGCAGTTATTTTCCACAGTACAACGCAATGCGGAAATCGCGGCTTATCTGGACAGCAAAGACCTTGCCGAAGAAGTTGTCGAGAGCTTATCCAGAAACGATATCGTTGCCGGTGTCATGCTGTCCAGTGTTACCGGCATGGTAATCACATCGTCGTGGGAAGATTCTGATGCGGAAGCATTACGCTTTCCGCTCTATACGCCTTTCCCCGATTTTGTACAAATCGGTGAAGTAAAAATGCAATTGAATGCAGCGTTGCTGAATTCACGCGTGCTGAAATCGGCGTTTGAGCAGATGCTCATTTTAATCGTTCTGATCGCGGTCATTTCGATTTTAATTCTGGTTTTAGTTTTACGGGTACTAACCTACCCCGTCCAGTCAATCGCAGCGAACTTGCACCGTATTGTTCCCGGCGACGAAAACAGCTTGCACTGCCCTAAAGGGCACGAGGAAGACGAAATCGGTAATCTGGTCAACGATATCAATAAGCTACTGCAATCTGCGCGGCAAACGATTCAGCAAGAACAATATTTGCGCAGCCGGGTGGAAAATCTGGAGAAACATTTCCGCTTGATTTTCGAACGCGCCAGCGCCGGCATCTTTCTGTTGGACCAGCATTTTTATCTCGACTCCATCAACCAGGCGTTTAAAGATATTGCCGGTATCGCGCTGAAAGAACGGCGCGCGGATAAACTGAAAATTTATTTTCCGGATTTATTTTATGACGTAGCCGTCGTGCGAAATCTATTGGAAGAAGTACTAAAATCCGGCAAGCAAGCAGCTTGCGATTTACGGCTGGCCACATTAACAACTGGCGGAGAACGTTGGTTGCACTGTTTATTTTCAGTTGTCAAAAACGATGAGGGAGACAGTCTGATCGAAGGTTTGGTGATTGATGTCACTGAGCGGACCTTCGAAATGGAACGGATACTGTTCGAGTCGCAGCACGATGCACTAACGCAGCTGTTGAACCGACGCGCCGGCGAGCAACGACTCGATGACATGATACGCAACGCCAGCCGCTCCAGCAGTCAAATTTTGTTAATGCTTATCGATCTGGACGGCTTCAAAGGCATCAACGACAACTATGGCCACGATGCCGGCGACAAGGTATTGGTAGAAGTATCACGTCGCATGCAATCGGTCATCCGTAAGGAAGATATCTTGATCCGGTTGGGAGGGGATGAATTTGTGATCGGATTCCCGATTAAAGACGGTGGTACTGATGAAAGTGAGCAAGTGATCAATAAATTACAGCAGCAATTAACCACCGAAATTGTATTGGGTGATGGTCTGCCGGTAGCGATAGGTGCGAGCATCGGCACCGCTTTATATCCCAGAGACGGCGCTGATCTGGATTCATTGATGACTCATGCAGATAGCGCAATGTATCAAATGAAAAAGCAAAGAAAAAAACCCGTTAGAAAATTGCTATTATTACCTTAGAAATATAAATCAAACGTTCAAATGTGATTTTTCTGTGAATTAAATGTGATTTTTCTGTGAAGAATATGCTATCATTAAAACCGGATTGTGATTCTTTATGAATATTAAAGAAGCCATATGGCATTCAGCAATATGTATCTATTGATCATAGCGGTATCCAGCATTTTTCTGGTTGCCAATGTTGTGATGCCAAATACCAGCGTTGCTTTATCAGATCTTATTGTAATTCTTTACTTGAGTTACCTCATCAAAACTCTGTTTATTGGGCCGGTAAACTCTAAGTCTAAGGAGGAGAAAACTTCCGACAAGGAAGAAGAATCCTCCAAGAAATGAGCGTTCCAAAATTTTGGAAAGCTGCTTTATGGAGGCATTACTTAGAAAATAGTAATCGAACAAATTTAATATTTAACCATTCATTCCAATCGGAGTTTTCCGAAAACAATAATAGGGGCTTGTTTTCCTGCAACAATTTCATTTTTTATCCGCTTCAGCCCTCACCGAATCTAATACAATCACTTAGATAACCTAAGTAAAAGTTGAGTATTGCCTAAGCAATACCCCTATCTATATTAATACTTTCCCCAATATACAGCGGCTCACACACAGCGCTACTATTTCCTCGTCTTGCACTAGCATGATTCTCAAACTTTAGAATTTTATTTACCGATTGATTTCATTGAACAAAAAGAAATCACTTGATAGATAAAGCTCCTGAAGAAAAGCATACAAGGGTTAAATTTGTTCGGATTTAACGTGGCTCCTAGCAGAATACTTTATAGGAAATGAAACTATGGCAACGCATATAGACAATGAGTTAACAGGAAAAAAACAGAATCTTAAAGAAATCGACATGAAGCAGTACGGATCGGCAGCTTTCCAAGCGCAATATTTTTTCCGTGATACTGCCGCCGGTTTAATTACCGGTGCAATGGCTATTCCGTTATCTATCGGGATCGCAATTATGTCCGACTATCCAATCAAAGTAGGTCTCGCGACCGTGGCCTTTGCTTCATTGATTGGCTGGTTATTTGCCTGGTTCAGACCGGGTAATTTCATTGGATCACCGGGAATTGCCGCTGGGTTAGCCCCCGTATTGGCGCTTGGCGTCGCTTCTTTCGGCTGGGAAAACATGGCATTTTGCATTTTCATGACTGCAGTCATGCAGGCGATCATATGGAAATTCAACTGGCAGCGCTATCTGCTGGTGGCGGTGCCGGTATATCTGGTGGAAGGCTTGCTCGCGGGCGTAGGTTTAAAGATTTTCATGAAATTCTTTGAATTTACCTACGAAATTCCGGAAGAAATGGTTACCGAGACTTTCTTGAACGAAGCACGCATACAAATGATAGCAATCTCAGCTGCAGGAGTTGCGCTTTTCCTCTATCTCTTTTCCAAATTTAAAGACAAGCAACCGGCAGTTCCCTATTTCGCCCTCATTCTAGGAGGAGTCATTCTGGCGCAATTCGTCAGTGTTCCGATGATCCATGTTGAGGATGTCGATCTTCATTTCAAATTACCTTTACCGTCAGAAGATGTCACGGTCATGATGCTCGTTTACATGATCCTCTTTTGCGCCATGCTGGCGATTGTCGACGTGATTGAGCAAGTCATGAGCAATGCCGCGATTGAAAAAATCGATCCACTGAAACGCAAAACTAGCAGCAACAATAGCTTGCTGGCCATCTGGGTTGCCAATCTCGGGTCCAGTTTCTTCCATGGTATGACCAACCTGGATGGACTCGCAAAAAGCACGACCAACAAACTGGCGGGTGCAATGACGAAATTCTCGGTATTAGTCATTGGCGCAGTGGTGTGCTTCTTTATGTTTAATGTGCAGTATCTTGATTTTCTACCGAAATTTGCATTAGCCGCAATCATGCTCTTCACAGGATACAAAATGATTGCCGGACTGGTGCACGTTACCCACTACGGAACCTATGCATTGATTCTGGCAGTTGTAACAGCGGGGCTGGTATTCAAGGTAGGCATTTTCGAGGGACTGCTGGTTGCAATGGTTATTCACGGTGCGATCCATTATCTGGTGTACACCAATCATGACCAAATGCCTGGAAAGGATGTAGTCAAGCGATATCTCAACAATCTCAGAAACAGCGATAACAACTCTAACTTGAATTAAGCAGTGAGTACTAAGTAGTGAGCCAGCAGCAGCAACCAGTCGAGTTGCTGCTGCTAAGAAGATAAATACCAATTAATAGATACATTAATCATGTACAAAAAAATTTATATCGCAGTCGATGAAAGCGAATTCTCCAAGCAAGCACTGGCAGTCGCCACCAAGATGGCCCAGATTTTTAATAGCACCTTATGCATTGCACATTGCATCAGTAACGATGACTCATCCGGCCAGGAAGCAGGCCGTGGCGTATTGGAGAATGCAAAAGCCAGTATCAATGGCATAACCGTCGAAACAAAACTTCTTGTCGCAGATGAGCAATATGGCCTGAATGGCATCAGCTTAGCCATCGCCGAATCAGCCACGGAATGGAAAGCCGATCTGCTCGTCGTCGGCACTTCAAACCGTAAGGGACTTGATCGATTCTTCTCCGGCTCCGTAGCAGAAGAACTGGTGAAGAAAGTCGATTGCTCCATCATGTTGGTAAGAATCAATTGATCAGATAATTTTTACAGGAGGTAATAATATGACAACAACCAAAGTTTTTATTTTTTCTATGATGTCAATGCTAATAACCTTCCTAGCGTTGTATATCAATACAAAGAGTCCGCAATTTAGCGGCAGTATTGCATTGAGTGACGATGTGTGGGTAGGGATCGCTTTGTTTATCATTTACTTGCTTTTGTCTCTTGTCTATCCATCCAAATCCCCTCATCGTCTCTTGCCGTTCCAATTAAAATCCGGCAAGTAGAATGTGACAAATAAGTCATAAAAAAACCGGCCAGTAGCGGGTAACCGCATACTAGCCGGTTTTCAACACAAGAGCGCCGACTCTTGAATTGTTTTTTTCTTTACTAGCTCCTTTATGGCTAACGCCCCTAACTAGCAGAATTCTCCACATTCCGTGAACCCCTTCCTGCTAGTTAGGTTTTTTTCTTTATTTCTGATCAGTAAACCATTTGGTAGCGTAGCGTATCAGCTCCCCTGTATCTTTCAGTTTGAGTTTTGTACGGATATTAAAACGATGGGTTTCTATGGTTTTGATACTGCGAGATAGCAGGTTTGATATTTCATGGGTGTTATAGCCCAACCCGATCAAATGAAAAATCTCAAATTCGCTGGGAGTCAGCGCGCTTACAGTCGCTTCTTGCTCATAACCTCTTGTTGCAATGCGCTTCAATACATTTTCCTGAATACTCTTACTAATATAGATATTGCCCTTCAGTACTTCCCGGATTGCAGCAATCAATATATTTCTCGGTTCCTGTTTCATCACATACCCACGCGCACCAGACCTTAAAGCCCGCTCGGCATACACGGATTCATCGTGCATGGAGATGAATAATACCGGCAATAGCGGATACATCGACCGGATTGTTTTAATGATCTCAAGCCCGGATACCGTCTTGAGCGAAACATCCAGTAGCAAAATATCGATCGGAGCGTTCTTCTGGAGAATTTCGATCGCCTCCGGTCCATCTCCGGCTTCACAAGAAACCTCCATATCAGCTTCCATGTTAATCAGCATCGCCATGCCGTGCCTGATCATGGCGTGATCGTCTACGATCATCACTTTCGATTTATGCATTTTCAGCCTGATCCAGCGGAACGATAAAATGCACTTCGATGCCACTCTCGTTGCGTTTAAGGATGGTCAATTTCCCGTTCAATTGTTTTGCGCGGTAATGCATGATTTTTATCCCCATACCTGAGAAGAAATTGTTCTTGATGTGCGATTCATCAAATCCGTAACCATCATCACGAATCATGAGATGGATCAATTTTTTTTCGGCTTCATTGGCCATTAAAGAAATTAAAACATGCTCCGCTTTGCCATGCGTTATCGCATTGTTAATCGCTTCCTGAGCCACTCTATACAGATTGAGCGCAATCACGCTGCCCAGATCTTCCTCGCCAAGATTACTTTCAAACCGGCATTCAACATTATAAGTTGCGCTGACGCCGGTTGCGAGTGTCTGCAGCGCGGTAATCAATCCGTTAGCTTCCAGTTCGAACGGTAATAAAACCTTTGAAAGCTGTTTAATATTGACCACGAGGCTTTGCGTTTGCTGTACGATCGAGGCCGCTAATTCGGTCAACTGAGCACGCGGAACCTGGGTATCGCTGACTTGCAATTCCAATGCGCCAGCCTGAAATGCAACTGCGGCGATCTGCTGACCGATATTGTCATGTAACTCCTGCCCGATTTTATGCACTTGGCCTTCGGCCACTGATACCAAAGCCTCTTCCAATTTCCTGAATTCAATCCAGCTTTCCAAATCGCTTGCGATCGCATCGATGAGTTTCTGTTCTTCAACGCGAGAATCCAGTACATCCCGTTCATAGTAAATCCGGATATAGCCCTTATTTTCATGATCAATGAAGATATCGGATTGAATAAACGCATTGAATATCGCTCTTCTTTCGGATTGCCTGGCCGGTTTAAAAATTTCTATAATATTGGAAGAATCCGCTTCAATCAGCCGCTTTTTATTATAATCTTCAGAAACATAACGTTTATCATTAATCACAATCTCGCTTGCGCTGGTATCGGGGGATTGCAAAGCCGCATTCAAATACTTCAGGATTTTCTGACAGACGCCATCGATCGACACTTCCAATTCCATGGCGCGCCGTATCTCATAAAGACACGTCATTTCCTTTAATCTTTCACGCAGCTCTTTTTCCTTTTTAGTTAACTCAGTGGAATATTCTTCAGCTTTAATTTTTGCCTGCCTTGCTTGTTTCTCCGAGTTAATCAGCTTCCTGATGAACCAATTCAACAGCAGGATCTCAGCGGAAATCATGGCCACCAGATAAAGAATAATATCTTTCAATTTATCGTTAACTGGCAAAAACAATTCTTCCTGATTCAACTTCAGAGTCATTAATATTCCCAGTGTCGGTAATGACGTAAACGCTTCGATCACTGGCACATTACGATAGTCAAGCGCCGATGCCACGCCGCTTCTACCCGAGAGCGCCATCTCTTTTGGAGAAATATGATCTCTGTCCATATTCGTGCTGATGTGGGTAAAACGCACCGTGCTCGAATCTCTGATAAGGCAGGCAAGCGTCCGGTAATTCTGCGGTAATTTTGCGCAAATCAATAATTCCGCGCTGCTGCCAGCCGATTTAATTTCCATGAAACTTCTGGTCAGATTCGGCAATTTCATCTCGGATGAGATTCTCCCAATCTTGTGACCTTGATTAAAAACATCGACTGTTGTTTGCAACACGAAAGAATTATCCCAAATAAGCTTCACATTGCCTTCCGCATCCAAAGGGATCACAGGATTTTCGTAGGAGCTGAAGGTTCCGACTTGAGATAACACATTATTATTGCGGTCATAGATTACTACAGCGCTAAAGCCTATCTGGGTAAGGGAATTGACATTACGGGTAAGATTATTGCGCGCCGTCTCATTCTCAAGATTTTCATTTAATTCCACCATAAATTGAACGATAAATGGCCGCAAAGATAGTGCGCGGGTATCTTCAACGCCTTTTTCTATTCTCGTTTCAAATAGCAGCGCCTTACCATCCAATGCTCCGGTTAATCCCCTGCCCAGAACCGTTTCAATTTGCTGCCGCATTGCGTTATAAACTGTAATCCCGGTGGTCAGTGTCAATCCCAACAATAATAAAGCACCAATAATGCTGATTTTGCGATCATCTGTCGTTAAAAACACATTCCCCTCCCATAAAATATAATCAAATACAATCGTCACGATCCCGGTCGATGTAAAAATCCATGGTCCAACTACTTCAAATTGATACGGTAAGACCACCGGGGTGACTTGCACCCATTCAACAAACAAATTTGAAAATTATTTTCTTGTTGCAAGAGTTATAAGTTTTAATGACACGCCACTTGCCTTCATACTCTTTCTACGTTTCATAGCAACGCTCAAATAACTCATCAAATATACAGCATTCGATAGTCTGATTTCGCGCGTTTTCTCGATACTGAGATCAGTCCGATAATACGATAAAATAGGCAAACAGCGCGTTCGCCAGTTGGTGCATTCGAAGCTATTTTTGTAAATTCATCCAAAGAATAATTAAGGAGTCAATCATGCGTATTTTGTTCTTACTAATCATGATGTTTACCTTCAACCCAGCTTATGCCGCCTGCAAAAGCTCGCTGCTCGATCAAAATTTCCGCAAACTTGCGGGAACGGAATCGGTGAATTTATGCGAAGCCTATGCCGGCAAAGTATTACTCATCGTCAATACCGCCAGTAAATGCGGCTACACTCCCCAGTATGAAGGATTGGAACAGCTCTACGAAAAATACCGGCAACAAGGATTGGTAGTGCTCGGTTTTCCGTCGAATGATTTCATGGGCCAGGAACCTGGTACGGAAGAGCAAATTCGCGATTTTTGTCATCTCACCTACGATGTAAAATTCCCGATGTTTGAAAAAACCTTGGTAAAAAAAGAGCATGCGCATCCTTTCTATGTGAAACTGGCTGAGTTGTCGGGCACTTATCCAACCTGGAATTTCCAGAAATATCTGATTGGACGCGATGGCCAGCTGATTACTCATTTCAGTCCGCACACCCAGCCTCTCGATCCGGGTGTTATAACCGCTATCGAACAAGCACTGCAGCCATAAGCGGATGACCCATCAGCCGCCTTCTGATCGCAATCCCGAGGGCGACAAAAAGCCGGAAATCAGCCTTTTGTCGCTCCTGATTTTATCCTTTTTTATCGGATTGATCGTGGGTGCCGGGATCGACAAATCGCTTATCCTTCCCGTTACGCTGGTTACTGCGATTATTTTCTATATCAAGCGTGACAAAATTGCCATCGCCGATATTCAAACGCCATCAAGCGCAAAATCAACAAAACATAACCACTCGATCGAGAACACCTATCATTGGCCGGATTTGGGGCAATTCAGTTGCGCCATCCATGCGGAACCGTATCAAAAAACGATACAGCAACTAGTGCAGGAAAATACTGCTGCTTCTGATCAGTCACCGTCGGCGCAATCACTCATTTTTACAGCACAATTGATTCCGGATCTGAGCAACCCCTTTGACACCGATATTATCCGGGTGGAGATTCACCAGCAAACGGTCGGTCATCTGTATGGAGAACCGGCGCGAAGTTTCCGTGATCAACTGAAGGAAAAACAACTGGCGGATCAAGTTACCTTTTGTAAGGCATTGATCATCATCGTCAACTCTGACGAGAGCAAACCGCTTCACTATCGTGTTATGCTGGATTTGACACTGCCGGATTGCCATTAAAGCTCGTTGGTGCCAATCCTTATAATCAGTGCTCCCTTGCGATTGACGCTTCCTGCATCTTTCTGTACAGTCGGAATGAGGTCAGCGAGCTTTTTTCAACTTTTATTCCTAAACCAAATGATCCATCAGGTTAGCGGCGATATTCTTCTTTCCAAGGCACATGCCATTGCACACGGCGTTGCGCCGAATGATCCATTTTCTTCCGGCTTGGCGTTGAGCTTGAGGGAGCAATGGCCGGCGATGTATAAGGATTTCCGGCATTTCTGCCAAACCACACACCCGAAAACCGGCAGTGCCTGGGTATGGGGCGGCGCTGAAGGAGCGCGTATCATCAATTTGTTTACGCAAGATGCCGCGCCTGATCATGCTTCCAAGCCGGGGAAAGCAACTGTCGAGCATGTGAATCACGCGTTGCGGGAATTGCGCCGGTTAATGGAGGCAGAAAAATTTCACAGCCTCGCGCTACCTCGCCTCGCTACCGGGGTCGGCGGATTGAGCTGGGAGGAAGTCAGTCCCCTGATCGCTAAGCATTTAGGCGATCTGCAAGTCCCGGTGTACGTCTATGCCACCTTCCACAAGGGCATCGCTGCCAGCGAGCCTGCATGATGGTTCCGAGCACTTGCGATGGGTCAGGAAATCAACCAGACGCAATTCGATGATCAAATTTTCGGGGAATATCGGCGTCGTCTATTCCGGGAAATTGAATTACTAGAGGAACAGCTTTCACAAGGTATTTTTTCAACGATCGGTGAAATCGGTGGCTATGAGCTTGAATCCTGGCTGGTGGATCACAATTATTTTCCATCACCGATCAATCAAGCCTTCCTGACGCGTCTCAACAATCCTCTGGTGGTGCACGAACTGTCACGTTTTAATGTCGAGCTCAACGGCGCACCGGTGCCACTGAAAGGTAACGCACTGTCAGCCATGGCATCCGAGCTCGGTCAGAATTGGCACGAATGCCAGGAAGTTGCACATCAGATGGATAGCGTGCTGATGATGATCGGCATTTTGCCGACTGTGCGGCAATCCGATTTATGTCTGGCGAATATGTCAGAACTCAAACGTTACCGCGCGCTGAACGAACAAGTGTTCAAGCGCCGTTGCGGACGTCCCTTGCATGTCTGCATCGATGGGCGCGAGCGTCTCGATATCGCTCATCCGGACGTGATGCTGGAAGCTGCTACCACATCGTTCCAAGTGCATTTGCAGAGCGCGCAGCATAATGCCGTGCGCTATTTTAACGCATCCATCATCGCAGCCGGACCATTGATGGCAGCGTCAGGCAATTCGCCGTTGTTATTCGATACCGATCTCTGGGATGAAACACGCATTCCGCTGTTTGAACAATCGGTTGAAATTAACGACCAATCCCAACTTGGGAACCACCGCGTCAGTTTTGGCTGTGGTTATGTACGCGATTCCCTGTTCGAATGTTTTGCAGAAAATCTTGCACATCATGATGTATTGTTGCCTATTTTAATGGACAGCGCGCCACAGCAGTTTGCACACCTCCGATTGCACAATGGCACGATTTGGCGCTGGGTTCGGCCGCTGATCGGTTTTGACCCCGACGGCACGCCGCATTTGCGCATCGAGCAGCGCGTGCTACCTGCCGGTCCTACGATTGCCGATATGATCGCCAATGCCGCCTTGTCTTTTGGTCTGACGCATTATCTTGCCACCATGCGCGAGGCGCCGGAAGCTGCTTTCAGTTTTAACCTGGCCCGTGATAATTTTTATGTCGCCGCACGCCATGGGCTTCAGGCCGAACTAGCCTGGCTGGATGGCTGCACCAGCGAAGCGCGCATTCTATTACTCGAGGACATTCTGCCGATGGCGCGCCAAGGGCTGGTAGCGCTTGGTATCGACAAGACCGACATCGATCGCAATCTTGGCATTCTGGAATCCCGCATTAAAAGCGGTCAAACCGGCGCTGCATGGCAGCGCGCATATCGCGAGAAATACCAGGCAGACAGCTTGCATTTGGTTGCCACTTATCTGGAACGGCAACGAAGCGGCGCGCCGGTGCATGAATGGGCATTGTAAACATGCTGACGGAATTAGATTACTTGCCGGATGGACTGTTGCAGGTGGAAGCGACCGGATTACATACGGTATTGCCAGGCCCTACCCTGATTCACCTGCCCGGCAGGCGCGAAGCACCGTTGTTTGTATCGATCCTGCTGCACGGCAACGAAGACACCGGTTTGAAATCCCTGCAGCTGGTTTTGAAGAAATATCAAAACCAGCTGCTGCCACGCGCCCTGTCGCTGTATATCGGCAACGTTACCGCCGCCCGTGCGGGAGTTCGCCGCTTAGAAAATCAGTTGGACTACAATCGCGTTTGGTCGCTCGAAAATGGTGCGGTCGTTACCGAAGAACACCGCATGATGCGGCAAATCATCAACATCATGGCGCAACGCAAGGTGTTTGCCAGCATCGACATTCATAACAATACCGGCTTGAATCCGCATTACGCCTGCGTCAACCGCCTGGACGATGCCTTTTTGCATTTGGCCACGATGTTTTCGCGCATCGTCGTGTATTTCACCCACCCCAAAGGCGTTCAATCCGAAGCATTTGCCAGGCTCTGCCCAGCAGTTACGGTGGAATGCGGCAAACCGGGCGGGATCGGCGGCATCGAACACGCGGCTTGTTTTGTCGAGGGCGCGTTGCATTTATCTGCGTTCCCGGCGCATCCCGTGGCCAGCCAGGATCTGGAATTGTTTCAATCGGTCGCGGTTGTCACGGTTCCCGAAACAGTCAGCCTGAGCATCGGCGATCCGGGAACGGATTTATGCTTGATTGAAAATATTGATTATTACAATTTCCGTTTGCTCGATCCCGGCACGCATCTGGCAGTGGTGGCGCCCGGATGCGCCCAGCCTTTACACGTGCGCAATGGCCTGGGTTGCGACATGAGCGAGCATTACTTCGAAAACCGTGACGGCAATTTATTGACACGGCAGTTAGTAATGCCTGCGATGCTGACGCGCGATACCCGCATCATCCGCCAGGATTGTTTATGCTATTTGATGGAGCGTCTGGATCGGAAACCCTGATAGATGATCGTTTTAACCGATCGATCCGGTTAAAGATCCACCATCTGTTTAAAGCTATGATAAATCAGAACCCAGTTTTTTCTTAAAATTAAGGAAACGCTGATTAATTCGGCGAACGAGATGAAGCACGAGGCGCACGGAACACAGCAACCGAGACATATCAACAAGATAGGCAAGGGAGCGAGTACCGCGCAACGAAGTGATTCGCTCGTATAGTCAATTAATCAGTATTTCCTTAATATTAATCCGGCAACATCACAAGAAGAGCTTGCACTTTATTTGAAAATGAATATAATGAGAATCATTCTCATTTGATTCGGAAAAACACATCATGAATATTTTAAGTTCTCAACCAGTCAGCGCAAGAAACTTACCGCAATCCGGAATAGCGGAAATCAACAAACTCATCGATAGCGATGCCTTGTTCAGACATGGCGACGTCGTGATCATCCTGCACAAAGGTGAACAATATGCATTGCGCCGTACGCGAAATGGCAAGCTGATTCTGAACAAATAGTGGATAAAAAGCGCATATCCTGTATATTTATGCTTGTAAGTTGTTAGCGGTATCGTACTTCGTAAAGCCAGCTAAAACCTGATTTACGGATGCATGATAAGGACTCATGCAAGGTATGCTGATCGGCACAATACAAGCAATTGAATTGAGAATGCAGATAATACAGTACCAGTGCGATATCTTTCCGATACTGCCGTAGATGTGCAAAAGACTTGTCTGAGGAGATAAAAATGAAAGGTAACGTAGAAATTATCCGCTGGTTAAATCTGCAACTGCAACATGAATTAACTGCCATTAATCAATATTTCCTCCACGCGCGCATGTATAAGAACTGGGGATTCAACAGCCTTGGAGACCATGAATTTAAAGAATCCTGCGAGGAAATGAAACATGCGGACAGTTTGATCGAAAGAATCCTTCTGTTGGAAGGCCTTCCCAATCTGCAGGATCTGGGCAAGCTGATGATCGGAGAAACCGCGGAAGAATGTGTCGCATGCGACCTGAAGCTCGAATATATCTCGCGGGATACATTGCTCGCCGCAATCGCCGCTTGTGAATCCGTGCAAGACTTCGTGTCGCGGGAGATATTCGAACAGATTCTAGAAGATACTGAAGAACATATCGATTGGCTGGAAACCCAATTGAATGTCATGGAAAAAGTCGGCATCCACAATTGGCTGCAAAGCCAGATGTAATTTGTTTTGCCATCGCCGCTGGAGTTTCTCTTCCTTATCCAGCGGCTTATTTAGCCAGCCAGCCCTTCTCCCGGGTCAGCCAGCCGTTTTTTTTAGTTGCTGATGATTTGCAGGAGACTCGGACATGAAACTCATCAAGAAACCGCTTATGGCTGCATCCTTGTGCGTCATTCCAAATTGTCATACTTCCGCTTCAACGAATGCAGACAGCTTTCTGTCCCATCGCAGCGAAAATGTGCTAAAGCTATTAGCGATGTTAAAACGCTGGCGCAATCGTATCTGCCGGATATTTGCAACCAGAATCAATGCCGAACTAACTTTTAATAAAACTTCGGCTGTTACCGGCTGGGCGCCGCTGGTCAAAGCCACCTCGCACAGTGAAACAGCGAATCCTGCTAACCCAGACAGTCCGCAGCATTCACATCGCGACGCCGCTTATTTGAAAAACCGGTCCATACTCTGTGTCGGTGGGCGCCTCACGCTGTATGCGGATTACGAGCGGTTAGTTGCAAACTGCGGCGGTTGTTTTCTGGCATTTCACGGCGACGCCGATGATTCACTGGATCGCTTGCCGCTATTGCTGGAAATGACCGATATGATCATATGCCCGGTCGATTGCGTCAATCACGAAGCATTCTTGATGGTCAAACGCTTTTGCAAGCACACACAAAAACCTTGCGTGCTTCTAGACCGTTCCGAAGTCAGAACTTTCAATGCGGGTATTCATGCGCTAGCTAAAGCCGGTGATGAAATGAGCGGCAACAGGAATCCGTAATTTCCAGGAAATTTCACCCCCAAATGAGCCAAGCCGTCGTTGACAACCGCAGCCCACTGAGTAATTTTGTTGCAAAGCGATTATGCTGCGATCATCGTTGGCAGGATCATTGTTTCTTCTCCTCTCGCCGCCAGGCAATACCTAACAGCCCCAATCCGGCCAGTAACATCAAGTAAGCCCCGGGTTCCGGTACGGCAACAACCGGGGATAACAAAAATGCCCTGGAACCGCCCCCGGGCGATCCGGCCAATTCCCCCCAGCCGACGATTTGCCCGCGATTGTTAATGCCAACGGCGGTCAATTCACTCCACCCAGCCGCGACAACCGGCTCCAGTAATGAAAGATCGGTCACTGTCCCATCACTGTAGAGAAATGAACTTCGCGTGCAATCGTCACAGTAATGATTCAATCCGCCGACCACTTGCCCCAGATCGTTGATGGCATCGGCGCGGCTATCCAGCGCGATGTTCAAACCGTCCATACTGGAGCCGGTAGTATCCGTAATAAAGGCTTTCACCGAAGAATAGCCGAAGAAGTCGTCGTAAAGCCCGGAAAATCCCACAATCTTTCCCGAGTTATTAATATCCCAGGCAATGCTGTGAGTCGATCCGCTGAGTGTATCCAAATCGATCATGCCCGTCCCGCCCGCACCCGTGACAAAGGCATGCTGGGTCAAACCATCCGCAATCGTGGAAGCACCTGCCACCTCCCCTGAGTTGTTAATACTGTAGGCAATACTGTAATCTCCCCCCAAGGTACCCAAGTCGGTCATCCCCACGCCGCCAGGGCCGGTAATGAACGCATGATAGGCGGCATTCCCTGCTGTCGAAGATACACCGACTACCTGCCCCAAGTCGTTGATACCATATGCGATACTATAATCCCCTCCGAGCGTCCCCAGATCCGTCATTCCCATCCCGTTTACGTCAGTAATATAAGCATGAAGCTGCCCGTCAGCAGTCATCGAGTACCCCACGACTTGCCCGGAATTATTGATATCCAGCGCAAAGCTTCGAGCCCCGCCCAAAGTATCCAAGTAGCTTATTCCAACACCGTCCGGACCGGTAATAAATGCGCGATCGGAGCCATTACCATTACCCACCACTTGTCCGGCATCGTTAACCGCGCGAGCCACACTGTAGGTTCCGCCATGCATTCTTAAATCTACGATCGACCAGCCGGCATTGACAACTACCGGCACTAAAAATGTCAATATTCCGCCAAGCAAGATCGCAATTCGATTTAGATTGAAAAATTGATAACTCATTTTTTCCTCGCTGAGATAGAGTGGATTAATTTTTGCCCTGCCGAATAATAAGGTCGGTATTAATTTTGATAATTCAGAATAACGCTCTTTTTACCGGCCATTTCCGGATTTACAAGCAGCTATTGGCAAAAATACGCACTCATTTCCATGAATTAACAGCAATTTACGCTGCTATTCTCAGAATTAAAAAATTTCTGAAACAGAACAATCTTTGGTGTTTTTCGAATCGCACACCATCCGATCAACTTCTAATAATCACAATGCAATTCGATCCTGGGGAAGCACTTATACAAGCATATCGCGGTATGCAATAAAGTCTGTAACTTGTACTATAATCTTGGATTAACTCGCATTTAACCAAACTGCAATTACTCCTTATTGAGTCACCCCCATGGATACTTCTGATATCAAAAGTTATATGCAAGCTGTCGGCCAGAATGCACGCGCAGCGTCACGCCTGGTCGCAAAAGCCGAAACAGCGGCAAAGAATCAAGCTTTAACAGCGATGGCTAACGCCATCCGGCGCGATGAACCGGTTTTGATTGCTGCGAATGCAAAGGATCTGGAAAATGCACGCGCCAAAGGTTTGGAAGCTTCGATGATCGATCGGTTAACTCTGTCATCCAAAAGCATCGAAACGATGGCAGAAGGATTGCAACAAATCGCCGCTCTGGCAGATCCGGTCGGTGAAATTAGCGGATTAAATTACCGCCCCTCCGGAATTCAGGTTGGAAAAATGCGCGTTCCGTTGGGGGTGATCGGCATTATTTACGAGGCTCGTCCGAATGTAACCGCCGACGCTGCAGGGTTATGTTTAAAAGCCGGTAATGCAGCGATTTTACGCGGCGGATCGGAAGCGATTCACAGTAATCAGGCAATCGCAGCGTGTGTCAAAGAGGGACTACGGTTTGCCGGATTGCCGGAAACCGCCGTCCAGGTGATCGAAACTACCGATCGGGCAGCAGTCGGGGAATTGATCACGATGAAGGAATTTGTCGATGTGATTGTGCCACGCGGCGGCAAGAGCTTGATCGAACGCATCGCCAACGAAGCGCGGATCCCGGTCATCAAGCACTTGGATGGCGTTTGTCATGTCTATATTGACGATCAGGCAGATTTCGACAAAGCGATCAAAATCGCCGATCACGCCAAAACGCAACGCTACGGTACCTGCAATACCATGGAAACATTGCTGATTCACGCCGGCATGGCACCTGAAATTCTGCCGCCGCTCAGTAAAATCTACTTCGATAAAGGCGTTGAATTACGCGGTGACGAAACAGCTTGCCGCATTATTCCGCAAATGAAAGCAGCCACCGAAGCCGATTGGTACGAGGAATACCTGGGACCGATTCTGAGTATCCGAATCGTAGAAAATCTGGATCAAGCAATTGATCACATTACTCGATACGGTTCGCAACATACCGATGCCATCGTCACCGAAAACTATACCAGAGCCCGCCGCTTTCTCCGAGAAGTGGATTCCAGTTCGGTGATGGTCAACACCACCACCCGCTTCGCGGACGGTTTTGAATATGGCTTGGGTGCCGAAATCGGTATTTCCACTGATAAAATTCATGCGCGGGGACCGGTGGGTCTCGAAGGCCTGACCAGTCAAAAATTCATCGTGCTGGGTGACGGTCAGTTAAGAAAATAAACAATCCAATAAAGATCGCCATGGCACAAATTATTGAAGTGAAAATTCCCGACATCGGTGATTTCAAAGATGTGCCGGTCATCGAAGTGCTGGTATCGCCGGGCGATACCGTTGAGAAAGAAACATCCCTGATCACATTGGAAACTGACAAAGCCTCGATGGAAGTGCCATCGCCGCAGGCCGGTACCGTGCGGGATATTCGTATTCGCGTTGGCGATAAAGTCTCGGAAGGCACAGTGATTTTGACTTTATCAGTCGCTCAGCCAGTGGAATCCATCCAAGCCGGATCAATTCGCGATGTGCCTCAACCCACTCCAGTTCCGTCGCCATCAACGCCATCAAGATCTGAACAAGCAAGCATGCAAGGTGATCTGCATGCCGATGTCGTGGTGCTCGGCGCCGGTCCTGGCGGTTACACCGCAGCCTTCCGTGCCGCCGATCTCGGCAAGAAAGTGGTGTTAATCGAGCGTTATCAGACGCTTGGCGGGGTATGTCTGAATGTCGGCTGTATCCCTTCGAAAGCGCTGTTGCATGCAGCCAAGGTCATCACCGAAACCGAGGAACTGTCGCATCACGGTCTCTTATTCAGTAAACCTCAAGTCGATCTGGATAAACTGCGCACCTGGAAAGAGTCGGTCATAACCAAGCTGACCAAAGGTCTGAAGGCATTGGCAAAGCAGCGCAAAGTCGAAATTGTTCACGGCGTTGGTAAATTTGCCTCAACCCATTTGCTGGAAGTGGCCACCGCCGATGGCCGTAAAACAATTTCTTTCGGCCACTGCATCATTGCCGCCGGCTCCAGCGTTGCCCGCATTCCTGGTTTTCCATACCACGATCCGCGCTTGATGGATTCCACCGATGCTTTGAATCTGCAAGACATCCCGCAACGATTGCTGATCATTGGCGGTGGCATTATCGGTTTGGAAATGGCAACCGTTTATGATGCATTGGGAAGTAAAATCAGCGTGGTTGAATCAATGGATCAATTGATTCCCGGCGCCGATGCGGATCTGGTCAAACCGTTATTCCGCCGTATCAAGAAACGCTATGAAGCGATCTATCTCAATACCAAAGTAAACCGGATTGAACCATCAATGGCCGGATTAGATGTCACCTTTGAAGGTGAGAATGCACCGGCGCAACAGACTTATGACCGGATTCTGATAGCAGTCGGCCGCCGCCCGAATGGACACACCATTGGCGCCAATGAAATCGGCATACGCGTGAATGACCGTGGATTTATCCCGGTAGATGCACAAATGCGCACCAATTTGCCGCATATCTTCGCAATCGGCGATATCGTTGGCGAACCGATGCTGGCGCACAAAGCAACCTACGAGGGAAAGCTGGCTGCCGAGATTATTGCCGGGCATAAAGCGCAGTTCGATGCACGCACAATTCCCTCGGTGGCTTATACCGACCCTGAAATCGCCTGGATGGGTTTGACTGAAAAAGAAGCCATCAAGCAAGGCGTTGACTATGAGAAAAGCAGTTTTCCTTGGGCGGCCAGCGGACGCGCCATTTCGATGACACGTGACGAGGGATACACACAGTTGATTTTCGATAAAAAGACACAACGGATACTCGGCGCCGGCATCACCGGTATCAATGCCGGTGAACTCATCGCCGAAACCGTGTTAGCGCTGGAGATGGGGGCTGATATGCAAGATCTCGGTTTGACCATCCACCCGCACCCCACATTATCGGAAACAGTTTTGTTCGCGGCTGAGATGGCAACCGGAACTATCACTGATCTCTACTTACCAAAGAAATGACTTCCTTGATTAATTCTTCATCGTGACCAACTGACGATTAAGCTATTCTTTTACTGATTACAACAATGATGATGGCCTCAAAAAAAACTTCAATTTTTGCATTTTCGGTTTTGCTTTTTTTATTCGGCGGCTTATCCAGCTCATGGGCAACTCATATTTCACAACCGATTCTTATCAATCCTAAAACACAATATATCATCGGCGAATCCGTCACTCTTCACGGCTGGGTGAATTACAATGATCAAGCGGCAGCCGATGTTTTACTGAATTTCAGAGTAATCCGGCCAGATGGCTCCACCTTGGTGGATCAATCCTATCCCAGTAACGCGGAAGGGCAATTTGAATTCAAGTTTGACACCAAAAGCGAAGCGCCCGGTAACTATCAGATTACTATCACGTCTCATTGCTTGGAAATACATCGGTATGCATGTACCTATAAAAGCCAATCGCTGGTCATTCAGCTTAAGAACCCATAGCGCAATTACTACCGCCTAGCAAATGGTTGCTTGAATCATTATTACTTGCACAACAGTCAGCTTACCTGACATTACTAACTAACAATCCCACGATGCAATTCCACTTATGAGTATTTCTCATTTATCCATCAGCAAACATTGCTTGAACCGCTTGCTCGCCGTTCTTACGATAGCAATTCTCAGCGCTTGCAATCAGCGGGACGATCAATTATCGGAAAGAGAAGCGATGATCCAAGCCCGCGAATCGGAGCTGGTTAACCTATTCGCGGAACTGGTTGAAACCAGGAAATTTCTGGAAAAAAACCAGCCGGATAATATAGCAAGCAAAAAAGAGGTTACTATTCCAACTAAAACCGATCATCAGTGTTCTTGCGATAACACCAATACCGTTCCACCCAAACCGGAATCTCCTGGAAAAATGGATGGCAAGACACTGCTCGGCGGCATTGAAAATGTCTACCTCGATCCGCCTGGTCTGGAATTCAGCGCTCGAATTGACACGGGTGCACGAACTTCTTCGTTGAATGCAATGGATATCGTGGAACTTGAAAGGGATGGAAAACCGTTTGTGAAATTCAAGCTGACACACCCTGAAACCGGCGAAATCCTGGAAATCACCCGGCGCTTGCGCCGCCATGTCCGGGTCAAGGAACGCGGTGATAGGGAAGCGCAGCGGCGGCCTGTGGTCAGAATGAGGGTGATCCTTGCTGATATCAACGAACAAATCGATTTCACACTGGAAAATCGCAGCAAGTTTAAATATCAGGTCCTAATCGGCAGGAATTTGCTCAACGATTTGGCGATTGTAGATGTCAGCAAAAATTTCACTGCGGTCAAAACTGAAATTCCCGAAAATGGCGATATGAAGTAATGCACACAAAATTAAGATTATATTTTATCGTCATACTCCTGCTAGGCATGGGGATCGGCTTGATTCTCTATAAACACTTCGCGCTAGGATTTCCATTATCACCCGACGACAAAAAGCCGGTCTGGACCATCGAAGCCAAAATTGACTTCGTCGCACGCGGTGCCCCCATTATCGTTTCATTCGCTCTGCCGCCAAAGACCTCGGACATTGCAATTGTCGAAGAAGATTTCGCGTCTCCCGATTACGGATTTAGCGAGTTGGTATCTCCAACCGGCCGCCGCGCGCAATGGAGCAAAAGAACTGCAACCGGCTCACAAACAGCTTATTACCGGCTCAGTATGCATGAAACCGAAACCACTACCGAGGCTGACGTTGCGGATCTTCCTCCAGAACCGGAAAAACCGGAATTTGACGAAGTGCTTAAAACGGCAGCGACCACGCTTTTGGATCAGGTCCGTAACCGGTCGGCCAATACTGAAACTTTCACCCGCGAACTGATCGCCACGCTCAATTCGAACGCCCCCAGCCAAAATCAGAGCTTGTTGCTGAACGAGCATTCCACCGAAGAATACAAAACACACTTGATTATCAACTTACTGGCGCTGGAAGGTATCAGTTCACGCATTGTCCGCGGACTCTATTTGAAGGACGGGCGCCGCAGACAAACATTGACTAATTTTATCGAGGTATACATCGGCGGACAGTGGTTGCTATTCAATCAAAACTCCGGTGAAATCGGCAAACCGAAGAACTTTCTGATATGGCAGCGTGGCGATCAGTCCTTACTCGATGTTGTCGGCGGCAAAAATTCTCAGATATCTTTTTCAATTATCAAGAACGTTCATTCAACCCGTGATCTCGTGGTTCGCGATGGTATGAACAAACAAGCGGGCATCATTGACTTTTCGATCTACAGTTTACCGATCGAACAGCAAAATGCCTTCAAAATGATCTTGCTGCTGCCGATCGGCGCATTAATTGTCGTTATTATGCGGCTATTGGTTGGCATCCGCACTTCCGGCACTTTTATGCCAATTTTGATTGCACTCGCATTAATACAAACCACTTTGCTGACCGGAATCCTTATCTTTCTGACCGTAGTCGGTACCGGACTGCTGATTCGTTCCTACTTGTCACGACTCAATCTGTTATTTGTCGCACGGATCTCGGCGGTGATCATCGTCGTTATTGCGATCATGGCCAGTATCAGCATTATCAGCAACAAGCTCGGGCTTGATCAGGCTCTGACAGTTACTTTCTTCCCGATGATCATCCTGTCGTGGACCATTGAGCGGATGTCGGTACTATGGGAAGAAGACGGTCCTCGTGAAGTATTCATTCAAGGTGGCGGCAGTTTACTGACTGCGGTCATTGCCTATCTATTCATGACAAACCGCACCATCGAGTATCTGACGTTCAACTTTCCTGAGTTGATGCTGGTCAATCTGGCGTTTATTTTGATTCTCGGACAATATACCGGGTACCGGCTATCCGAGCTTTATCGTTTTCACGCACTGGAGCGGCGCAATGTTCCTGGCCAGCGCTAAGAAACTTAGAAGCTTCGGCATCATCGGCATGAATCAGCGGAATTTCGGGCTGATTGCCCGCTATAACCCGCGCCGTCTGTACCCGCTGGTTGACGACAAGTTAAAAACCAAGTTACTGGCCCAGCAAGCTGGAATTACTGTTCCGAAGTTGCTGGGGACTGTGCAATACCAGCATGATGTCAAATTGTTGAAAGAAATATTAGATCCGCATGCCCAGTTTGTTATAAAGCCAGTCAAAGGCAGCGGCGGCAAAGGCATTCTGGTGATCACCGAACATGAACATAATCTCTACTTCAAGCCGAGTGGCGATGCTCTGCAACTGCGTGACATCGAACGGCATGTCTCGAATATTTTAAGCGGCCTGCATAGCCTCGGCGGAAAACCCGATATGGTAATGATCGAATCACTGATCCAACTGGATCCGGTTTTTGCGGATTACAGCTATGAAGGCATCCCGGATTTGCGCATTATCGTTTTTCGCGGCTATCCCATTATGGCAATGCTCCGTCTTACCACGCATGCTTCCGATGGTAAAGCCAATTTGCATCAGGGCGCCGTGGGAGTTGGAATTGATATGGGAAGCGGCAGCGCATTACATGCCGTTCAGTACGGTGAACCGGTATTGTTTCATCCGGATACGCGAAAAACATTCTCGCAACTCGTGATTCCTCATTGGGACAAGTTACTGCAACTGGCAGCGGCTTGCTATGAAATGACCGGTCTGGGATATCTGGGAGCCGATATCGTGCTGGACCGTGATCATGGTCCGATGATTATTGAACTCAATGCACGCCCGGGACTTTCCATCCAGGTTGCCAACGCTGCAGGATTGGCGCCGCGGGTGGCAATTATTGAATCCATCCAGGAAATTGATCCTGATCCACAGTCGCGTGCTGCTTTCAGTAAGCAACAATTTGCAATTGATCTGACTAGCGAGTCACCGCGTGAATCGCGAACCCGGCGTGACGATTGCAGTATGTGATGTCATGCGCGTTCGCATAGGTTGCGAGGAAGGTCTAACAAGGCACTGAACAGCATTTTCGAGGCTATTATTAACACCATGCGGCAACGCAGATAGTCTTTCAACCACCTGCGCTTAATCCCCGCTGTTCACCACCACTTTGTTACGCCCGCGCTGTTTGGCATGAAACAGCGCTTGTTCAGCCGCTTCACTCAATTTCGCAGCATCCGGAAAATGTTCGAGATCCGCAATCCCGCAACTGAAGCTGACTGAAAACTCCTCATCCTGACTTAAATGCAGTAACCGGGAGAAAACATGCCGGATTTCGTCGATGACCTTGGCAGCCGAAGTTGCATCCGTATCATTCATAATCACGGCAAATTCTTCTCCGCCATAGCGACCGACGGTATCGGTACCACGTAACCGCTGCTTCAACAACCTTGCCAAACTTTTAATCACGCGATCTCCCGCCGCATGCCCATGAAGGTCATTCACTTTCTTGATAAAGTCTATATCCACCAAGGCATACGACAGCGGTGTATTCAATCGATCGGAACGTACCACTTCGCGCACCAATTCTTCTTTAATCGCCGCATGATTAAGCAAGCCGGTCAAACCATCATGCACCATGAGCGCACGTAAAGATCGCGCGCGCATTACCCGTAATGTCACCGCCGAAATCAATTGCCGGGAAAAAACTGGTTTGACGAGAAAATCGTCTCCCCCCAGACTCATGGCTTCACGTTGCGTGTTGAAATCATTTTCAGATGATAGATAAACAATCGGGATCGCAATAAAGCCTTCCATTTGCCGGATCACTTTTGCCAGTTCGATACCGTTACAACCAGGCATATAGAGGTCCATCAAAATCAAATCCGGGTTAAAGCCATTCAGCGTTTCGAGGAGTTGTGCGGGTCCGGTTACGGCTTTGACCGTCATGCCGGCTCGCTCCAGGACCGCGGCATTATAGGCCAGGATCGTCGGATTATCGTCGACCAGCAAAATGCGAAAAGAATCCTGGATTTGCGAGGCCGTAATCAAATCGAGCTGGCTGATTAATTCAACCGGATTAAACGGTTTGGTAAAATATGCCAAGCCACCCGCCCGTACCGCACCCAGCCGGTAATCCAAACCGTCGTGAACCGATATAAAAATCACTTGAGCCGGTTGCGTCAATTCTCGCTGAATCTCTTCCATTACCCGGATTCCGGCCATTTCATCGTCCGGAAACTCAATTTCCATCAATACTATGGCATTGGGTATCTGCAAGATAGCAGCGCGGAATTTATCCAATTGATTGAATACTTCCACCTCATAACCATAGTACCGTAGCTGCAATGCCAATTCTTCAGCAGCTTCGGCATCGGCATTTACCACAAAAATCAAATCGGAAGGTTGCGGAATCGTGAAAAAAGCTTCTTTGTTAGCAATTGTTTGCCGGATGAAAATCGGATTGGATTCATTATCTTCCGATATCTTTTTCAACTCCAGGATTTGCTGAGAAATCCGGTTGGCTTGAAAGGCATCGGCAGGAATTTGCTGCAGCAGTAAATTCTTAAAAATCTGTTCCAAGACCCTCGCCTCGATGCTCAATTCCGAGAATCCGAATGTTTTACTGCTGCCCGCCAGGTTATTAACGGCGCGATGAATTTCCTGGAGCATATCCGATTCCCACTCACCCAAGAGTTTGCTCCACAACACTTCGATTTCATTTATTTTGTCCGGCAGCTCTTCGATAAACGTCGTAGCCAGCG
Organism: Nitrosomonas limosa; assembly: GCF_054188085.1. NCBI lineage: Bacteria > Pseudomonadati > Pseudomonadota > Betaproteobacteria > Nitrosomonadales > Nitrosomonadaceae > Nitrosomonas > Nitrosomonas limosa. Next base: position 1,193,147 of record NZ_CM135180.1, read on the forward strand.
AGCATAATCTTTCCTGAAATTCATCGTGTAATTTATTTTCCATAGTCATGCACCCAAAAAATATCCAACCTCAACAACATGTTTGAAATCAAATGGTTTCTTAACAACAGCAACAATACCAATCGTCATCTCAGTTTTCACTTGCCCAATTGCACTTTAAAAGCAACCAATATAGCATTTTTATCAATGAGTTGTAACATGTATCAACATCTTACGGGATTTTTTCACTTTATTGCGTCCCCCTCCCAAAAAACTATCCCGCCATAAAAAGAATCAATCAATTCATTTTATCCGTGGCACATACTGAACTCTGTTTTGCGACTTGCAACACCCATAAAGTACTTGTAGGTTCGGGATAAGCGGTTATAGCTGGGTTTCCCCGATACACCCCTTTTCAACTTTCGCCTATTGTAAGTAACAATACAATTTTTAAATGCTGGAACTGACACTGAAAAACCTGTCAGTTATATCTTTTATTATCATGTTTCTGCTGTCCATTTCTTGAACCCAAATCGCAATGGAAACGGTATCTGACTATTCCTTTGTTAAAATAAATCCCCATTCCACCCTATTGCGACGGTAAAATTTGATGAGAAGACAAAACAAGAATTTTCCCCGGCGGCTGCCGGTGATCCATCAATGAATACCGTGCATTTTCTAAATTTCGGTGTACTCGTTATGCGCTCCTCGATCATTCTCAAATTACTCTTAACAATCCTTGTAACACTTGTACTTTTATTTGCGATTGGTACGGTTCTGACATCACCGGCACCCACCACCGTTTCCGCGCTTTCTGCAGATTTCCCGGTTGAGTCGGTACAAATCCCAAGCCGGGAACAAGTCATTGTTCATGGCTGGTTAGTTCACGGGGAACCGGGCGGAGGCATTGTACTTCTGGCGCATTCGATGCGAAGCAACCGCGTAGAGATGTTAAGCCGGGCACGGTTTCTTAGAAACAAAGGTTATAGCGTGTTACTTATTGATCTGCAAGGGCACGGCGAAACCATCGGCGATAAAATCACCTTTGGCTTGAAAGAAGCCGAAAATATTGAAGCATCCGTCGATTTTCTGAGACAGCGTTTCCCGCATGAACGCATCGGGGCAATCGGCACTTCGTTGGGGGCCGCAGCGATTGTTCTTGCCAAAAAAAATCTAAAATTAGACGCAGTGATTCTCGAATCGCTCCATCCTACCCTGGAAGAAGCTGTTGAGAATCGCTTAAAGCTCCATTTTGGAGACTACGGCCGCGTGTTACTGCCACTGATGCTCTGGCAGTTATCACTGAATCTGGATATCGCGATTGATGAACTCAATCCGATTACGCGAATTGATCGGATTAACGCTCCCATTCTGCTCATTTCAGGAACCCATGATGCACATACCACCCAATCGGAAACAGAACGTTTATACGCTGCGGCTAGGGCTCCAAAAGAACTGTGGATCGTTCCAGGCGCCAAACATTTCAATATGCATACCTATGCCGGAAGAGAATACGAATATCGCGTGGATGAATTTTTATCGCACTATCTCAAGCGATACGAGGAAGATGATTAGCTGGTTGCAATGTGCGACGCAATCGCTCGCAGGATATGCTAAAGTGCGCCTCAATTATTTTTCAAGCGTTTTAAAACTCGAATATGCTTAACTATCAAAACATCTTACTTACCGTCGATTTTTCTGAACACGATCAAATCGTCGCCCAAAAAGCGAAAGCATTGGCCGAACAATTTCATGCGACTCTCCATATTCTGCACGTATTGGATAACATCCCGATGCCCGATACTCCATATGGAACAGTCATTTCGTTGACGGAAGCTTCAGCCTATGAATTGCTGGAAAATGAAAAAAACAAATTAGCGCGCATTAGCGATCAACTTAATATCACTTCAGCCCGCCGCTGGCTGATCTGGGGCGAGCCGCAGCAAGAGATCACGCAACTGGCGCTAAAACAACAAATAGACCTGATTATTGTCGGTTCTCATGACCGGCATGGTTTCGCGATGCTAACCGGGTCTACGGCCAAGGATGTGCTATATCACGCCGAATGTGATGTTCTGGCAGTACACATCAAAAAATAGGCGTAACATCCAGCATTATTAATTTTTCCAGAATTGCCACCAGGCTTTTCCGCCCACCTCGGGTAATTCCGCAAGGAAAATACTGTCAGGAAAGTTGATGCGCATGACACGCTCCGCATCGTCGCGCAGGTCGTACATCTCCAGCGCCTCATAAGCTCTGATCATGATATACAGTGCTTCCTCGGTTGCCGGTGTACGCGGATATTCCTTAACAGCGTTCTGCGCCCGGTTGGCAGCCGCGACATAAGCTTTACGCTTCATATAATAACGCGCCACATGAATCTCACTCATTGCCAAGGAATTCAGCAAATAGGCCATCCGTTGCCTGGCGTCGGCGGCGTACTTGCTCTCCGGAAAGCGGGTCACCAGTTCCTTAAAAATTTCAAACGATTCATACGAGGCTTTGGGATCACGCTCGCTCATATCCTGTTTCAGCGGTCCTTTCATCAAAAACGCGATCATTCCCCAGCTATCGTTAAAATTCGCCAATCCTTTGATATAATATGCATAATCAACATGTTGGTGATTCGGATGCAGCTTAATAAATCGATCCGCCGCAGCAATCGCAGAAGCCGGTTCTTCATTTTTATAATGCGCATAGGCAATTTCCAGTTGCGCTTGTTGCGCAATCCGGCCGTATGGATAACGGGATTCCAGCGACTCATAGAGCTTGATCGCCGCAGGATAACTACCATCATTCAATTTCGCCTTTGCTTCTGAATAAAACTTATTGGCGGACCAGTCTTGCTGATCTTCCGTACGATCCGGCAGCATACCGCAACCCGATAGCCCCATAACCAGAATTAAAGCTAAACTACGTAACATGACAAGTTCCATTAATAGCAGTGATCGATCCGCGAATTATAGCGCAAAGCCGGAGCCGCTCACACAAAGCGATCTGGAATATACAGCGCTAGATTTAATCATTCCTGCCGATTGCGCCGGTTTGCGATTGGACCAAGCACTCGCGAAATTATTGCCACATTGGTCACGCAGCCGTTTACAGTCCTGGATTATCGAGAACCGGATACTGCTTGATGATCAAACCACCACGGTAAAACATAAGGTCTGGGGAAATGAGCGTGTGCGGATCCTACCGCGCGAGATGCCTCACGAAACGGCATTCAAACCCGAAAGCATCGCCATCGACATCATTTATGAAGACGATGCGCTAATTGTTCTCGACAAACCGGCGGGATTGGTCACCCACCCAGGAAATGGAAACTGGCAGGGAACATTGCTGAACGCATTACTACACCATGCGCCGCAATTGGAACATGTTCCCCGTGCCGGGATTGTACATCGCCTCGACAAAAATACCACTGGCTTATTAGTGGTTGCGAAAACCTTGGAGGCGCAAACAAGTCTCGTGCGGCAGCTGCAGCAGCGTACCGTAAAACGAGATTATCTGGCATTGGTATTGGGAGAAATCAAGCAAGCCGGCCATGTCGATGCACCCATCGGACGCCATTCGACACAGCGCACCAAAATGACAGTCACGGCAACCGGGAAACCTGCGCGCACGCACTACCGGGTAATTGAAATTTACGCTGACTGCACCCTGCTGCAATGCAGTCTTGAAACAGGCCGAACGCATCAAATCCGGGTTCATATGCAGGCCATCGGTCATGCGCTGGTTGGTGATCCGGTTTACAACGGAAACCCGTCACACTTGGAACCAGCAGCCGCGCAACTATTATCGGATTTCCCGCGGCAAGCACTGCATGCGCAACGATTAACGCTGGTGCACCCGCGAACTGAACAGATTTGTCAGTGGGAAGCTCCCGTTCCACAAGATTTCTCGACGTTGTTGCAAGACCTTCGTCAACTTACGAAAACTTGAGTCAGAATATAAAAAATGCGCCCTAAGGCGCATTTTTTATATTCCATGACAACTAAAATCCTCAATGCTTAGAAAGGTAAAACAGCATCCAATGAGAAGAGTATCTGATCTTTATTTCCGCCGAACGGCCGATAAGCGGAAGCCTGCAATGACTCGTGCAATGCATCTACGCGATCATAGCGGATGTTCGGACGAAGATTGAAGTTCTTCAAGCCTTTCCAAGGCACATTCAAGGTTCTAGCTGCTTTCCAGTTCGCACCGATGGTTACGGCATAATAATCGGCGGGCGTGCTGGTGCCGAGCAAACCAATGTTACTGGCATAACTAACCCCCAGATGATTGGTTGCCGCAGTCACCCGGCCTGGTGCGAACACCCGAAAACCATCGCGATCACGAAACCACTCGGCACGGACACCGACCGAAACATTGGGCGTCGCATCATAGTAAAAATGCGAGTTAACGCCATACCATTCTGCGTCTTTGACAACACCGGAGTATACGTTATTAAATAACATTACGTTATCCGCGAAACCATGATCATGTTGTAAGACTAAATGGGTTCTATCGGTGAATTTGTGCTGCAAAACGATACTGTACATCCCCCAGAAACTACTGTTACGGGTGGAAGTCGTGCTGCCGGTACCGCTGACATTAAATGAGGTTTTATTGTCATTACTGTTCCAAGTAACGCCACCGATACCGCCCCAGTTTTCCATTTGCTTGTCGAAATTTCCATCCCAGCCGCCGGTTCCGCTGCCGCCGATGGTGCCGAACATTGCTACGATATTTTTATTGACATTGTAATTACCCAATACACCGGTATGCGTGAAGGGTTCGCCATACTGCATGGTATAAGCATGGGAATAGAAGAAGTTATTAGGCGCGGGAACGGTTTCATAACCGATCGGTGTATAAAAGTGGCCCACTTTAACATTCAAGCCATTGCCAACCGGCGCATAAATTTCTGCAAACGCCTGAGGGATTGCAATACCGTAGGTACGGCTGGAATTACAACAGATCTCCAAATCCCAGTTGCCGCGATCCGCCAACGGTCTGCCGTTATTCACATCAAAAGCCGGATTACCGTACGCTTGGGTGAAAATAGCATCGGTACCAAACATGAAATCAGCCCGGAAACCAATATCCCAGCCCTTGCCTTCAGTTTTTACACCCCGCTCTATGAAGAAATTCAACTGATTCAATTGAAACCGGTTCGCCTGATCCGAAAAAGTAACAGGTCCATTAAAACCATGGGTTTGGCTCGGATTAAACGTTGCACCGCCTTGCACCCAGCCACCGAATTCAATACCGCTGTTTTTGATTGCTCTAGCAAAAGGATTATCGCTCAACCCATTACTGCTCATCGAACTGTTCGCATAAACACCAGACGAACTCATACCGAGTAGCAGCAATCCTCCAGCTACGGTACGGATCATCTGGCACTTATATTTTGTTTTATATTCCATTACTCCCCTCCCTCAGAAAGATTGTGAAAAAAGATGCAGATACGTTGAAAACAAAGACCCTGATAACTGCATGGTAAGAACTCTAACACTGAATTATGTAAAGGGTCAACGCAAATACACGAAATAAATGAACCGGTTGATTTAAATTACAACACGCTTGCAGGTGCAACTATCAAATTCACAACAGAAACCATTTTCTTATCTTTAATAACACTTGGGAACTTTTAAATTAATCCGCACCATGCAATGGCAACTCCGGTGTAATTCTCTAAAGTTTCGATGAGTGAACACCGTAAAAAATCAAACTAGTTGTTGTAAGAAGATGAGCAGGCATATTTAACAAGTAATCAAACCAACATTAAGTTAATTAACTTATTAATAATTAATAATAATTCAGTTATGAACATGATACCGATACAAACTTCCGACTTGATTGTAGGACAACCGCTGCCGTGGGATTTATTTGATGAATCGCAAAAGCCGATTCAAAAACGTGGCTATGTTATCAAAACCGCTGATGAACTCAGAGAATTGGAAGAATTGTCGGTGTTTCGCATGCAAGCGCCAGCATCAAAACAAGCTGAAGCTGACAAAAAAGCACCGGATCAGATCGGCTTTGAAGATATGCAAATTAAAGTGGGACAAAAAATGTACCTCACGTTGGCGGCTTATTCAAAATTAAGAAAATCATGCGAACTCTCGGAGAACTCATACTCGGTATCGATGATCGGTTATGTACCGAATAGCACGCTAATTGTTACCATGCCGATCACCGATCAAATCGTCGGAGACCCCTTAATTGAAGGTGATCAGCTGAATATCCGCTTGGTCACCGGCCAGTATGCTTATAAGTTTTCGGCCTTTGTCGACAAAGTAATCAAAGCCCCGTTCAAATATTTACACCTGTCGTTTCCTAAAGTCGTGCAAGGTCAAAGCATCCGGAAGTCTCGCAGAATTAAATGCAATATGGATGCAACAGTCGCTGAAAAAGCAATCCCGATCGCCATTACCGACCTGAGTATCTGTGGCGCCGGAATTAGCTCAAAGCTGCCTTTGGGAACGCTCGGTTCAACCGTCACATTATCGTTTAGCATCACCATTCTTGACAGAGAATTGCATTTATCGATTAAAGCGATTATTCGATCAGCCAAGCAAATAACCAAAAACAATCAAAAATTCATTGTTACCGGCGTAGAATTTACCGACATCAAGCCGGATCAGGTATTTACATTACATCACCTGATCTATCACGAAATTGTCGAACACCCTGAAAACATTATTTAATGGATGGTGTAAGTTCACCATCTCATTCCATCCCTTCCCTTTACCAGAAACCCCAATTCCCGGTAACAACAATCCAGATACCCAGTATGCCGTTGGTCACGGCATGCGCCAGTATTGGCGACCATAGCGTCCCGCTCCGCGTATACAGCAAACTGTAGACAAATCCGGCGAACAGGCCGGCAAACCACAAACTGTGCGCAAGTGCAAACAATACTGCGGCGATGGTCAACGCTTTGATACCAACTTGGGCAGGATTCACACTCAAAAAATCGGGATGATGAATCCAGCGCATCAGAAACGAGCGCCAAAAAAGCTCCTCCATCACCGGCACTACCAGAGCCGCACCGGCAATCCGCACGGCGACAAAAATCCAATCGATTTCATCCTCATTGCGCGGATCAAAACCGACCGATTCCCCCATCACCATCCAATCCGCCGTCATGTTGATCCAAGCAACAAACACCACGATACCGGCAATAATCGCAGCAACCCAAGTGCGGAAACCAGCGGCGCTGGGCCAGCGCAATTCACTGTACGCGCTACGCATGGCCCACAACAGTGCAACCACGGCGGTTATTTTCACCGCATACAGCCAGCGCAAGTCGTTGGCTTCCCAGCCAAACTTCAAGAGCACATCCTCCAGGATCATGAAAAAAACATACGCAGCGAAAGGTGCTATCCGGTAAAGATTTGTCCGATCAACCATTCATCATTTCCTTCTGAAATTTTTCTTGTTTTACACGATTGCAGACAATCCGCGAACGTTGCACCCACGTTTGTCATTGTCGCAAGTGTATAAGAAGCCAGAGGTTTTTTTAATGCGTAATAACAGGGTTTATAGGGCTTTGATTGAAATTTAGGGAAACGCTCGCGAACACACCACAGCATTCAGGGAATCAGCGGCAACTCTCTCTGCCGGCATGCACCGACGGCGGAAATTGAAGAGGCCGCGCACAACGCGCTGACTTTAACGCCCAGTAACCGGATTTTCTTAACCAATTGCACCCGCCGCAAACATTCCCCTGCGGCGCGGCGGATGCGTACCGCGTCGGCGGTAGGCTCGTTCAGGGAGCAATCGCGCGTCACGGTCTGAAAATTCTCAAACCGCAATTTAATGCTGATAGTGCGACCGGCATAACCTTTGCGTTGTAAATCACCGGCTACTTGCTCACACAGCGCCGTAAACGCCGCTGACAAAACTGGCCGGTCCAGACGCGCATCCAGATCGCGCTCGAACGTCGTTTCACGGCTCATCGACTTAGGTTCCGCATCCACGATCACCGGGCGGTGGTCGATGCCGCGCGATACTTCGAACAGCCAGACCGAATAGCTGCGTCCGAAATGATGACGAAGCAACCCCAGGTCGGTTTGCGCTAACCCGGCAATCGTAGTGATACCCAGCGATGCCAGCCTCTCCGCAGCCTTGGGGCCGATACCATTGATTTTTATCACAGAAAGAGGCCAGATCCGCGCCGGGATATCCGCCATCGCAAGGATCGTCAATCCATCCGGCTTCTCCAGATCCGAGCAAATTTTTGCCAGCAATTTGTTCGGCGCGATGCCGATCGAACAGGAAAGCCCGGTTGCATCCTTAACCGCTTGCTTGAGCCGCATCGCCAACGCGTGCGTCTCATCCGGCAGATCACTGAGATCCAGATAGATTTCATCAATACCGGAATCCTCGATCTTTGTGACAATGCCGGCAATCGCCGCTTTGAATAACCGCGAATAATGCCGGTAAGCGGTGAAATCAACCGGCAGCAGAATCGCATCCGGCGCCAGTTTCGCCGCCTTCATCACACCCATCGCGGAATGCACGCCCAGTGCCCTGGCTTCATACGTCGCGGTGGTAATGACGCCACGTCCGGCATAATCGCGTAAACGGAAGAAATGCCGCTGACCGCCGGCTTGAATCACCGGCTGATGTTCATCCCGTCCGGCGATCACCACCGGCAATCCACGCAATTCCGGATAGCGCAGCAACTCGACTGATGCGTAAAAGGCATCCATGTCGAGGTGCGCAATACGGCGCGGCGAAGCATTGGCGGATTCGGTCGGAGCAACGGTCATGCGGTCTGTGTTACATTACGCGGACAAACAAATTGCATTGTATATGAATACATCGGCCAATCCGAAATCCTCTCCCTGCCCGTGCGGCAGCGGCCAGCCTTACCGCGATTGCTGCGGACATTATCTGGATCACGGCGAATCCGCAGTCACCGCGGAACAATTGATGCGTTCGCGCTACACCGCCTACACCCAGCGCCGCGAGGATTATCTGCTGGCAACCTGGCACCCGGATACGCGTCCGGCGTCGCTGGAATTGGCCGGACAAGCGGCGCAGCAATGGATCGGATTAACCATCAGACGCCACGAGCAAACCGCTGCGGATCAAGCCATCGTGGAATTCGTCGCGCGTTACAAAATCAACGGAAGGGCGCATCGTTTGCACGAAATCAGTAGCTTTGTACGAAAAGACGGTGTGTGGTTATATGTCGATGGAGACATTCTGCGAAATTGAATTCTTCAATTCACAACGCCTCGTAACGGATTGCCACCACTTCCAGTTCTTCCAGCCCGCCCGGCGTATGCAGCGACACCATGTCGCCTTCTCGCGCTTTGAGCAGTGCTTTGGCCAGCGGAGAAATCCAACTAATGCGGCCTCGGCTTGGCTCGGCTTCGTCCATGCCGACAATGCTGTACGTGTGTTCTTCGCCTTGGCTATTGCACACAGTCACGGTGGCGCCGAAAAACACTTGATCGCAGTCGCCGCGTTGCGCCGGATCGACCACCTCGGCGTTATCCAGGCGTTTCGATAAAAAACGCAAGCGCCGGTCGATTTCGCGCAAACGGCGCTTGCCGTAGATATAATCACCATTTTCCGAGCGGTCGCCGTTCGATGCTGCCCAAGTAATGGTCTTGACCAATTCCGGGCGTTCCACCTTCCATAGCTGATCGAATTCATCCTTGAGCCGCTGATGGCCGCTTGGCGTGATATAGTTCTTCACTCCTGTTGGCAATTGCGGCGTGCCGTCCAGGTCTTCGTCGTCTTCGCTTTCCTTAGTAAATGCTTTGCTCATAGCCGCACATATAAAATGATCAGATTGTTAAGATAGCGGTCTTCGGCCATCAATTCAAGACGGCCCCGGTTTATAGCACTGCAAGAAACCTTGTGAACGGCGTAAAATCTAATGATTATATTGTTCAGGAGGCCATTATCATGACCATCAACCGGCGCCATTTTCTGAGCATGACAGGCGCAACGGCCTTAGTAGCCGTATGCTCACCGCAAGCATTATCAACTTCGACGCGCGTGCAACAACCGTCGAAAAGAGTATCGTCTGCAATAAAAAATATTCAGAAGCTCGCTCGCCAGAAAGAACGCTTTCTCGGTTACCCGATCAACATGAACACGCCGCCGGAAGAATTTTTTGCTTGGCGCAACGAACTCGCCGCTTCGGGTTTCAATCAATTCGCCTTCAATAATGTCGGCAACCCCTACGAACACAGCCACATCCCGTTTAATTGCCATCTGTTCGAACGTGAATTGATCGACCGCTTCGGCGCGCTCTACGGTTTTCCCAGCGGCAACATCTGGGGCTTTCTCAGCAACAGCGGTACCGATAGCAATCTGCACGGACTGTACATGGGACGGACGATTCTGCATAACCGCACCGGTGTGATGCCAAAGATTTACTTTACCAAGGAAGCGCATTATTCGATTCAGATTCTGCGCGATGTCCTGCAACTCGAGTCGGTCATCGTCGGCACCAACCCGGATGGAGCGATGGATGCCGGCGATTTGGCGCGGCAATTGAACATTCATCGCAACCATCCTGCGCTGGTGGTTGCAACGATCGGCACCACTTTCAAAGGCGCGATCGATCCGGTCGATGCGATCCAGGAAAAGCTGAGAAACCGCGATGCTTATCTGCATCTCGATGCGGCGCTGTTCGGCGGTTTTCTGCCGCACACGCCGTTTGCCGCCGAACTCAAGCAGCAAGCGCGGGATCCGCTCAGCGGCAGCATGATGAATCGTTACGATTCCATCGCGGTATCGTGCCATAAATTCTTCGGCTTTCCGTCACCTGCAGGGCTGTTCATTACCACGGAAGCGAATTTTGATCTGTTCCGCGAACCCTTCAGCCGCATCCACGACCCGGAATATATCAAGCAAGTGCCTGGAACCATTTCTTGCTCGCGCGATGCCGTCAAGCCTGCCGAATTTTATTTTTTCAGTTCGGAAAAAGCGTTGGCGCGGCAAGCCGCCGACGCCAAGGCGATCCTGGATAACACCGATTACTTGTTGAAAGAAATGAATACTCACTATAGCTTCCTGCGGCCGGTACGCGCCAACGGACATTCGAATATCGTTTACTTCATCACGCCGCTTAAAATGGTCGTCAACCGTTATTCGCTCGCGACCATGCGGCTCGACATCGACGGCGTTCCGACACCGTGCGCGCACATTGTGGTGATGCCGCACGCTAAAAAAGAAACGTTGGACCGGTTCTTGACCGATCTACGCACGACCGGATAACTGAGGACAGTTCAAAAACGTTTTGTAGCGGCAGCGCAGATAGTTTTTCAATAGCCTAACCATGCGTGACTTCAATAGCCTAACCATGCGTGACTGTCCGGGAAAATACATTGATCACCATCACGCCCGCCACGATCATCGTCAAACCGATGAGTGCGGGCGTATCCAGCGTTTGCCCGAGAAATAGCCAGCCGCTCAGCGCGATCAGAACAATGCCAACGCCCGACCAAATCGCATACGCCACTCCGACCGGGATCGTTTTCAACGTCAACGACAACAAGTAAAACGCCAGCAGATAGCCCAGCACGACAATCAGCGATGGCCAAAACCGGGTAAACCCTTCGGCTGCTTTGAGAAACGACGTCGCGATCACTTCGCTGACAATCGCGATAGCCAGATAAATCCATTGTTGCATGGGTATCACTCCCTGTATCTTGATGGCCCAATGCACCGGTTTCGACCGGAGGCATTGGAATAATCTTGCTATCTTACCAAAACAAGATGAAATTAAATCGAATCGCAGCAAGAGCTGCTGCATCATGGTGATGAACGTGACGGCTGAATACTATCAGTTCGATGGAATAAAAAACCGGCGCTGGGGTTATTCCTAAGCGCCGGTTCTTTTAGAACGTTTAAACAATCTTACAATCAGACTGCGGCAGCTTGCTTACGGCGAGAGCCGACAAAACCGAGCAATCCAAGCCCTGCCAACAGCATCGCGTAGGTTTCAGGTTCCGGAACCGGAACCAGGTTAGCAGCAACGTCATGACCGACGATGCCCATTGTTCCTGAGTATGTTAAGAGCTCGCCCCCATCAAAACGAACAGATGCGGTGATCACGGTACCAGCCAGTTCGGCGACAACTGCACCGTAACCGCCATTACTGGCAACATCCGGATCCCAGGAAAATGCGAATACATTCAGGGGATCGAAACCGGTGAAATCAAAACCGAATACAGTCGAACCCACTGCGCCAAATAATGACGATGTGCCATTGGCTTCCGGATCATAGATAAAGTTTCCGCCGCCCGAACCGCCGAACACCAGTGATTCGCCTAGTATACAACTTCCGCCATCCGTGCAATGCGTTCCGGACAGATCGAACGTGAGTTTCTCGATTTGACCGCTGGTGCCGTCAAAAGCGGCGGTATTGATGCTGAATGAACCCAGCGGGCCAGGGTTCGTCACTGTGATCGAGCCAGATGGCGATGCATAGCTAACGCCACTCAATAGCACAGAAAACCCGAGCGCGGCAGCAACTTGCGTAGCGCTTTTCATGATTTTCATTATTTTTCTCCTTATTTAAAAAACAACCCAATTGATACTTTTTAAACAAATAACCCGTTAATCCCATTTTGCATCTCAACCGTTTGCAGCAGTCATCAGATCTGATTAATGTCAGCGGGTTACCCTCGAAAAAACCTTTTCTTCGTTGCAGGCATTTTCATTTGCGATTTTACTGATTTTTTGTTTCCTGATTACTGATTCTTATACTACTTAACTCCTGATTTTGTACTAATTCAGCGCATCGGTAATCTGATTAAAGGGTTTGTGCTGGAAAAAGTTCTCAATATTGCCCGCCAGTTGATCGAGCAACCGCTGGCGGGATTCGCGGCTGGCCCAGGCGATATGCGGCGTAATGATCAAATTGGGTAGTTGTTGCCGCAATAACGGTTGATCATGATCCGGCGGTTCGCCCTGAACAACATCGGTGGCAGCACCGGCAATACCGCCGCTGGTTAAACAGGCCAGCAAATCGGCCTCGTTCACCAACCCGCCGCGTGCGGTATTGATCAAATACGCCGACGGTTTCATCAATTCCAGTTCGCGGCGGCTAATCAGGTGCTGGGTATCGGGCAATAAAGGACAATGCAAGGTAATAAAATCCGCCTGCCGCAATACGTCGTCGAACCCCAGCCGTCCTGGGCGCGGCGCTTGCCCTTTATGGTCTGCAATCAATACCTGCATACCAAATGCCTGCGCCACTTGCGCCACGGCATGGCCGAGTTCGCCATAACCAATAATGCCGAGCGTTTTCCCGGACAATTCCATGATCGGGTAATCGAGCGGGCAGAAAAACCGGCTTTGTTGCCAGCCGCCGCGTTTGACCAGTGCCTGATAATCGGAGAAATGCCGCGCCATGTTCAGCATCAACATGAACACATGCTGCACCACCGACGGCGTGGCATAACCGCGCACATTACACACCGGTACGTTGCAGCCCGCCGCTGCGGCCAAGTCGACATTGTTATAGCCAGTCGCCGCCACGCAAATCAGCTTCAATCGTTTGGCCGCGGCAATCGCTTCACGCCCGATAAACACTTTGTTGCTGACCACTACTTCGGCTTCGCGAATCCGCTCCAACACCTCCGCTTCGGTGGAATCATGATGATATTGCCACGGCGAAATCGCCCGCTCCAGCGCGGCACAATCCATGTCGCCGCGAGTGACCGAACCGAAATCAAAAAATACCGCCCGCATCAGTTACCCCCGTTGTTATTTGATGTGATAATTGAATTCATATAAAAATGATCGCAAAAGAAAAGCGAAAGAGCGAGTATCACCCAACGCAGCAATTTGCTTGCGCGGTCGATTAATCAATATTTCCAAAGGAGCAATGATGTCTGCTTTGATGATGACCCTATTCACTCTTATTTCAGCTTCATTTTCGCATAATGCCGCGATCCCGTCGCGCCACACCTGCGACGGCGCGGATAGCTCACCGGCGCTGTCGTGGAGCGGATTGCCGGAAGGCACGCAAAGCCTGGTGCTGATTGTCGACGATCCGGATGCGCCCGACCCCGCCGCGCCGAAAATGACCTGGGTGCATTGGGTGCTCTACAATATTCCCCCTGCCGCAACCGGCTTAGCCGAAGGCATTCAGGAAAAAGATCTGCCGCCCGGCGCTCTGCAAGGACTCAACGATTGGAAACGCACCGGCTATGGCGGCCCGTGCCCGCCCATCGGTACGCACCGTTATTTTCACAAACTTTACGCTTTAGACACGGTGCTGCCGGATCTGCATCACCCCACCAAAGCGAAACTCGAACAAGCGATGCACGGCCATATCCTGGCGCAAACGGAATTGATCGGCCGATATCAGCGGCAGCGTTGAAGATTTTAACTCGCAACAAAGCACCGGAGACTGCATGGCCCTAGCCTGGAACGAAATCAAAGACCGCGCGCTGGCGTTTTCCCGCGAATGGGCCAAAGCGGAATCCGAAGACGCCGACGCCAAACCGTTCTGGATCGAGTTTTTCAATGTGTTCGGCATCACCTCGCGGCGCATCGGCAGCTTTGAGCAGAAGGTCAAAAAACTCGGCGACCGCGACGGTTACATCGACTGGCTGTGGAAAGGCAATCTGCTGATCGAGCACAAATCGCGCGGTAAAGATCTGGATCGCGCCTACCAGCAAGCCATCGACTATTTCCCCGGACTGAAGGAACACGAATTGCCGCGTTTCGTGCTGGTCAGCGACTTTGCCCGCTTCCGCCTGTACGACATGGTGGAAGGCACGCAGACCGAATTCCTGCTCAAGGAACTGTACAAAAACGTCAAGCTATTCTGGTTCATCGCCGGTTACCAGCCGCAAAAAATTTCACCGGAAAGCCCGGTCAACGCCAAGGCGGTGCAGCGCATGGCGAAGCTGCACGACCAATTGAAACAGATCGGTTATGGCAAGGCCAAGCCGCGCGACTTGGAAGTGTATCTGGTGCGGCTGCTGTTTTGCCTGTTCGCCGAGGACACCGGCATTTTCGAGCGCACGCAGTTCACTGAATTCATCAGTCAGCAAACGCGCGAAGATGGCAGCGACCTGGCGTCGCAACTGGCGCAATTGTTCGACATTCTGAACACACCGGAACACGCGCGGCTGAAAAACCTCGACGACACGCTGGCCCGGTTTCCGTACGTCAACGGGAAATTGTTTGAAGAGCGCCTGCCGTTCGCCAGTTTCGACCGCGACATGCGCGCCGCGTTGCTGGTTTGCTGCGCGCTCGACTGGAGCGGCATCTCCCCGGCGATTTTCGGTTCGCTGTTCCAGAACATCATGGACGAAACGCCGAACGCACGGCGAAACCTCGGCGCGCATTACACCACCGAGGAAAACATCCTCAAGCTGATCCGTCCGCTGTTTCTCGATGAACTGCACGCCGAATTTGAAAAAATCCGCCAGACCGTCAAAGGCCGCACACAAAACCTGCAAACGTTTCACAGCAAACTCGCCAGCCTCAAATTTTTAGACCCGGCGTGCGGCTGCGGCAATTTCCTGGTGATCGCGTACCGCGAACTGCGCCGTCTGGAATTGGAAGTATTGCGCGCACTCTATGGCGGCGGGCAGTTAGTGCTCGATATATCCAATATTGTCCGGGTTAATGTCGATCAATTCCACGGCATCGAAATCGAGGAATTCCCGGTGCAAATCGCGCAAGTCGCGCTGTGGCTCACCGATCACCAAATGAACGCGCAAGTGTCGGAAGAGTTCGGCCAAAACTACACCCGCCTGCCGCTGACCAAATCCGCGCATATCGTGCACGGCAACGCGCTGCGGCTGAATTGGAATGAAGTGATTCCTGCGGAGCAATGCCATTACGTGATGGGGAATCCGCCATTTATTGGCGCAAAATTCATGAACGACGCGCAACGCACCGATGTCGCCGCGATTTTTCACGATACCAAAAATGCCGGATTGCTCGATTACGTCAGTTGCTGGTACCGCAAAGCTACCGATTATATCGCCACCCATCCGGCGATCCTTGTCGCGTTTGTCTCCACCAATTCGATCACGCAAGGCGAACAGGTTGGCGTATTGTGGCCGGATTTATTGCGGCGTGGCGTGCATATCCATTTCGCCCACCGCACCTTCCAGTGGAGCAGCGAAGCCAGTGGTAAGGCAGCGGTGCATTGCGTCATTATTGGTTTCGGTTTACAAGAAGCCGCGCAGAAAACCATTTTTGAGTATGTGAATATCCAAGGCGAACCGCATGCGATTTCTGTCAAAAACATCAATCCATATCTAGTAGATGCACCCAATATCACGTTGACCAATCGCGAGAAACCGATTTGTAATGTACCTGCCATTGGTATCGGCAATAAACCAATTGACGGTGGCAATTATCTGTTTACAACAGAAGAAAAAACTGAATTTATCGCTCGTGAACCGCAAGCTGCTAAATGGTTCCGTCGTTGGATTGGTGCCGATGAATTTTTGAACAGCTACGAGCGCTGGTGCTTATGGCTTGGCGACTGTCCGCCAAATGAACTTCGCCAGATGCCGGAAGCGATGAAACGTGTGGAAGCTGTACGTCAGCTTCGATTGAAAAGCAAAAGCATTCCCACACAAAAGATTGCTGCCACACCAACACGTTTCCATGTAGAAAATATACCCGATTCGTCTTATTTGGTTATCCCTGAAGTTTCCTCCGAACGCCGGACTTTTATACCTATTGGGTTTGAACAACCAGAAACTCTGAGCAGTAACAAATTAAGAATTTTTCGCAATGCTAATGCGTACCACTTTGGCATTTTATCTTCAGCCATGCACAATGCCTGGGTTCGTTCTGTTACAGGCCGATTGAAAAGTGATTATCAATATTCTGTAACAATCGTCTACAACAACTTCCCGTGGCCGGAACCCACTGAAACGCAACGCCATGCCATCGAAACCGCCGCGCAAGCCGTGCTCGACGCCCGTGCGCAGTTTCCAGATGCGACACTGGCCGATTTGTACGACCCGCTGACCATGCCGCCGCAACTGGTGCGCTCGCATCAGGCGCTGGACCGTGCCGTCGATGCGGCGTACGGCAAAAAATCGTTCGCTTCCGAAGCCGAACGCGTGGCGTTTTTGTTCGAACGCTACCAAGCAATCACCAGCCTGCTGCCCGCCGTTTCCGCCAAGAAAACCGGCAAAAAAACAGCGCAACCGCCAAACCATGACCGGCTTTCTTGACGGCGAAACCCGTCCCGCGCTCACGCTGCCCAGCCGGATCGGCGGGCAAATCCACTACAGCGAGATTATTTTTGACGATCCGCCACATTTGATACTGCAAGCAGTTCCCGATTTTGCAGGCAGCGGCAACGATTTGGCCGGACGCGGCATCGTTTGGGATGTATTTGCATTAATCGATTCGATCAAGCGCCCCGGCGGGCACCAAGTGCTGACCGCTGATTGCGGTTATGCGCCGGATGTCTACCTTGAAGAACGAGTGCTGATCAGCCATCCGGATAGCAACACCGTGGTTTGGGAACTGGATATTGTTGGTCTGCACCCGGCATTGGACAAAACACTGACCGGCGATCGCGTGGGCTACGTGCGTCTGGAATTTGCGCGCGAACAATACGAGGCCGATATCCGGGCGCTAGTAAAGGCTTTGCAACAAGCGGGCCGCGGCCCGGTGTCCGTCACTGCGCTGGATTCCCGCACGCATGGTTTGAATCATCTGCTCGCCGATTATCCGGCATGCGATTCATTGCCTGTTGACGAACTGGAGCCCAATGTCGAAGGCGGCATGGCACTGGAGCGTCTGCTCGAACTCGACGCCGACGAACCTTGGCCGCGCACACCGCTGTGGCCCGCCGGAGCGCGGATCGAATTCGGCTTTTTTCCGGGCAAGAGCGGCCATGAATTGATGCGGATCAACGGCGAATACTCCGGATGCCGCTGGCCCAGCCACTATTTCACTAGCTGGAAAGTAATCATTGCTTTTAGATCCTGGCTTTCGTATGCACACCGCGCCTATGTATTTGACCCTGATCGCAAACTTCCTTTCGCAACCAGCCTGCCGCGAACAGGCCCCATTACCCACGGCACCGACATCGACCCGAACGACTTCGTCTTGTTGCATGCTTCGGATCGGCAGCGCTGCCACGACGCGGGTAGACGCTTCGCAGCAATGTTCCAGGCCAGCCTGCAAGAAGGCGAAACCGCGCCGGATGTGACGGTACGCTATTGCGAGAATTTTCTGCATGCCGCCGATGACGGACCATTACCGGCAGGAGACAATGCCGATCATTGAGGACGATCACCCGATCGATTCCGGTGTTCGCACCGAAATCGAATCCCGTCTCGCGGCCATTGAAGCGGACTATGGCGTGCGCGTCCTTTATGCGTGCGAATCCGGCAGCCGTGGTTGGGGTTTCGCCTCGCCCGACAGCGATTACGATGTGCGCTTCCTGTACGTGCATCCATTACCCTGGTATTTGCAAGTCACGCCGCAGCGCAACGTGATCGAATTGCCGGTTGCGGACGAACTCGACATCGGCGGCTGGGAATTGCGCAAGGCATTGGGTTTGCTGAAAAAAGGCAATGCCACGCTGATCGAGTGGCTGGATTCGCCGGTGGTATATCGCGCTGATACCGTTTTCTTGCATGCCGTGCGAGAGGCCGCGCAGATAACGCATCAACCGGAGCGCGCATTCCATCATTACATTCACATGGCGAGCGGAAACTATCGCGAATATCTCACCGGCACTACAGTGCGGCTGAAAAAATACCTCTATGTGTTGCGCCCGCTGCTGGCGGCGCGCTGGATCGAGCAAGGACGAGGCACAACGCCGATGCGGTTTGAGGAATTGGTAGCTGCCATGATAACCGATCCGGCGATGCGCCGGGCTATCGAAGAATTGCTGGCGATCAAGCGAGCAGCGCAGGAGTCGGAATACGGTCCGCCGATGCCGGTCATCGATGCATTCATCGCTGCGGAATTGAAGCGGCTGGAATCAGTATCCCCGCCCGCATTTCGTGAAATCGATTTTTCCGTGCTGGACCGGTTGTTAATGGAGACCGTTCTGCGGTTTGATGCCTTAAGAACCCCCTGACGCCACAACTTCTCGCGGCCTGGAGCCGTCATATTCCCCTTTGACGAAGGAGAAAGCGCATAGCACGGAAGAACTTTTGCAATCGAACCGGATGCATGTTGTTCTCGTTCGAGTGCTACCAGGCGATCACCAGTCCCTGACCGATAGTTTGCGCTGCGGTGTCAACAAAACCATGTGTTCGCTGTCTTAATATTAAATCCGACCGGCTACCAGGGCCGGTCAGCAATAAAAAAATCAAACCGCGGCGCTGCGCGCGCCTTTATCTATCAGAGGGCTGACATTCATGAACGATCTGATTTGCTTCGACCGGATCATCGTCGAGAAACCCGTCGTTACCAAGCACGGTTTTCATACCCGCTATATTCTGGAGAAAGACGGCAAGCGCATGTCATGCGAATTGCGCAACAAATACGAGGACAGCATCGAAGGCGATAACGCGCAGCGCTTCGCCAATCTGACGTGCGGTCTTTCGGCGGTCAATTACGGGTTGTACACCCGGGAAATCGTGTTCGAATTCGATCTTGGGCCGCAGGAATTCCGTTTTTTCGACGACATGCTGAAGAAAATGAGCATCGAGATTTTCGTCAGCCGGTTTCATCAAGATCCGCTGTTCATCAAGCCGCAATACGCCGTGGCGGAACTCGATGTCACGCTGGCGAATGCGTCGTGCAAGGCTACATTGATTGCCGGCAGCGGACGCGATCTGACCGGTTTCGATGCCGATCCGAACAAAATGGTGGTTCTGTCGTCCGGCGGCAAGGAAAGTTTGCTGTGCTACGGTTTGCTCAAGGAAGCCGGCATGAATGTGTACCCGGTGTATATCAACGTGTCCGGCGGGCATTGGCGCACCGCGATGACCGCTTACCGTGCATTCAAGCAAAACGATATCAATACCCGCCGCATCTGGACCAATGCCGACCGGCTGTGGGCGTTCATGGTGAGGCATTCGCCGCTGGTCGAAACCAATATCCGCGGCATCAAGTCGATCACCGATCCGCTGCATTTCTTTACTTTCGCGTATTTCATTTTTTCGTCGTTGCCGCTGATGGAGCAGGAAAAAATCGGTAATGTCTGCGTCGGCAACGAATATATCGAACCGACCAAGATTCTCGACGGCCGCAACCGCATCAACGATGTCGATTTCTTCCCGGGAATTTACGATCAAAGCCAGGAATACGACCGCTACATGACCCGCTGGTTTGGCGATGCCGGGTACGGCATCCGCCAATGGGCGCCGATCCGTTCGATTACCGGCTATCAGGTGCAAAAAACGCTGGCCAAGCAATATCCGGCGCTATTCGAGTTGCAGGTGTCGTGCCATCACGCGCATAAAGGCAACGACAGAATCCTGCCGTGCGGCACTTGCCAGAAATGCATGCGCATTCTGTCGTTCTGCCTTGCCAATCAGCTCGATTATTCCAAGATCGGTTATGGCCAACCTAACGTCGACTGGCTGAAGGCGAATAGTCACAAGCTGGTTTTGGCAGGAGACGAGGAACTGGAACACACGTTTCATCATTTGAGCAAACACGGTTTCCCGGTCAACGGCCGCTATCACAGCCATATCGAGAAATTGCATTTCGATCCGCATTCATCCGATACCGCGAATATACCCGCCGAAGTCCGGCATAAAATTTATCCGCTGTTGTTACGCGAGGCAACCGGCGCTGTGCGGATGACGGCTGAAAGGCATTGGGAGCCGGTCGATGTTCTTGCGCCGTCGAAATAAAAGTGGCGGATTCAACTTTGAAGCGCAATTTTTGTAGCGTCATCCACCCGTATTCATGAGGTTACCATGATTTTTTGAGGATGACGTGCCACATATTAACCCGGTACTAAAGCATTACTCATAATCTCGCGACAACACCGGCGAACTTCAGTAAGTCAGTCATTTTAAAATTATCTGCAACCGCGCTTGGTAACGTGGGTGTCCATTCCGGATCTTGCTTCAGGTATGACATCGAATCGCCCTGCAACAAGCCAATAAAAACCTCGGCAACAATGCGTCCACCAACCGGCCCGAGCCGCTCTCCGTTTTGCTTCACTTCAGCTTCACGCAAAATATAAAACCAAAGCGGCGTCCGTAGGTGCAATTTGAGATCAACAAGATCGGCAAGGTCCGTCGCATCCAGAACAGGCAAATTCATGGCTTTGGCTACACTTTGGCCGGAAGGTAAGCTGAAAGTCAGACCCCGTAGTAAATTAAGCTGCGCCAGGGATTGAAACTCGCCCCGCACACCTGGCAAATCAAATAACACGGTCGACAGTTTCGTATCAATTTTCTTATTCGGCCGGACATTGCCATCACCAAAATCAAAAAATGTTTGCCAATCAATAAAGCGGGATGGGGCTCGCTTTCCACCTCGCAAATCATCCGGATCGGGACCATCGGGCAAACCGTCATTAAAAATCAGTTTGAAGACATGCGAATTCACATCTGACGGTGTTGACCCAAAGTTGGAGCGATAAGACGGACGCACCTGTGAATGCCCGAATCGATAGGCGGCTGCCGAAAATTCAACTGGAATATAGGGTTGATTGCGCCATTTATAAAACTTGCGTCCATTGTTCAAAATATCATCAACCAATGGTTTACCGACTGTTTTCTCCAAAAATTCGTGCACGATAATCCACTGGTAATGCCATCGAACCAAACGCTGCGCCTCTGCAAAAATTTCGTCAGGATTGCTAAGGCCAAACTCAGCTTTCACATAATCGACAACCGCATTGTGAAACCGCAACATCGCCAGATGCAACTGAGAAACAATCAAATTCTCATCATTGCGTGGATCACCCAACAGTGCAGTTCCTTGGTTGTTGCGCGGCAAATCGAAACGTGTGGATCCATCCGCAGAAACTGCCCCGGAACCGGGAATTTCTTCAAGATAAAACTTGATACCTTCCCCGGCTGGGCTTTGGTCGTACAAATGCGGCGATGCACCCGGTCCCGACCCATACATGCTGTCCAATTCAAACAGCGGTGTCCGGAAATTCTGAATGGATTCAGGATCCGATTGCCGTTCCAAACTCGATGTCGGATCGAATGTAATGTCATGGTCAAGAAATTGACCAAGAAAAGTCATACCGGCGGAAAGATTGGGGTTATTCGGATTATTGGTATTTAATGCGGGATTCACGATCAAATCGCGAGCAAGATTTGGATTCGCCATAACATCCATACTTTCCATTGCATCCATGATGCCGCCTTTCCTGCCCAATTCTTTTAGCGCATCTTTTATTTGTTTGTTATCCGTAGCAAAAGGCGGCAATGACGGAAACATCCGGCCAAATTTACCTTGCTCGTAATAAGTCGACTTGGGAGGATTATCACCGCCTAATTTATAAGAACCGTGTCGTGTCATTTCTTTCTCCAATTGATTTATCTATATGGCACAAGCAGATCATGCCGTTACGTCTGTTAAGAAGCTTCCGGTTCAACAAAACTCCAAAATACAAGAAAGTAGCATTATTGTTCGATACGCGGAAACCCTACCTCGCTAAAAATTGCCGGTCAAAAACTCCTATTCATGCATGAATTCTTAAAATCGTTTCAAGATACATTGCAAGTCACGAAGTATAGCCACAAAAATCGTGTGACTCTGTGATAAAACCCACAAGTCCGTACCGCATATGAAATAGGTTTTCTCAACCTATTCGATAGAACATTCGCAAAATTATGTTGGAAACCTGAAAATTAAAAGAAACCTTGTAGAAAATCACATCATTCAAAAGGCGAACTCAATCGCCAAAAAACCGTTTCAACACCCGGATCATGTAATCATGGTCAGCCACCCCGGCGCTTTCGCGCACACTGTGCATCGCCCACATCGGGCAACCGACATCGACGCTGCGGATACCGAGTTTCGCTGAAGCAATCGGCCCGATGGTGCTGCCGCATGGCAGGTCGCTGCGATGTGAGTAGCGCTGATAGGGCACTTCGGCGTCTTCGCACCAACGGATGAATTGCGCGGCGGAAACGCTTTCGGTGCTGTAACGGCGATTGGCGTTGGATTTAATCACCGGTCCTTGATTGACGAACACGCGGTGGTCGGCGTCGTACGAAGCTGGAAAATTCGGATGATAACCGTGCGCCATGTCGGCGCTGATCAGAAAGCTGTTCGCCAAGGCACGCGCGGTATCTTCGCGATCCATCGCGGTGGCGATGCAAATCCGCTGCAAAGTATCGGCGAGAAAACTGCCGGCGGCGCCGACATGACTCTCGCTGCCGATTTCCTCGTGATCGAAAAACGCGCACACCAGCGTACTGCGCGCATCGTTCAGAACCGTATCTTCTAGCAGCGCTTGCAAACCGGCGTGGCACGACGCCAGATTGTCGATCTGGCTGTCGGCGTAAAATTCGCGGTTCGCGCCCCACACCGCGCCTTTTTGCGTGTCATACACCGCCAGATCCCACGACAGGATTTGCGCGGCGTCAATACCGCTGGCTTGCTCCAGCAGCGCCAGAAAATACGGTTGCGGCAATTGTTCGCCGGTCAGTTGCGCGAACAGCGGCGGCAATTCGTTTTGTTTATGCAGCTTTAAACCGTCTTCGTTGACGCCGCGATTCATGTGAATCGCCAGATTCGGCAAGCGCAACAGCGGTTGATCGAAGCGCACTAGCCGATAAGACAGTTTGCCATGTTCGTCGAGATAACTGATGCGGCCCGCGAGGCTTAAATCGCGATCGGTAAATGTCGCCAGGATCGGTCCGCCGTAAATCTCGACTCCCAACCGGACAAAGCCGTTGCTCACGGTAGCGGCATGCGGCCGGATGCGGAATCCCGGCGAGTCGGTATGCGCGCCGACAATTTTAAACCCCGCATCGGATGGCGCTTGATTGCCCAGCACGAACAGCACGATCGACGAATCGTCGCGCTTCACGTAATAACGCCCGCCTGCTTGCAGTTGCCATTTGGCGGTTTCGTCGAGTTTGACGAATTGAAAGGCTTGAACGGCGGCCTCGACCGAAGCGGCGGCATGCCACGGACTCGGGCTGCGGTCGATGAAGTCAAGTAAATCTTGAATCGGGTTATCAGGGGTCATTTGCGTTGCCACGGTCAGTTATGAATCCAGTTTATTCAGGATTGCTGAAAATAGATCAATTCGATCGATCCGGCAACCCGGATAGACACAATTTTTTAATCATCCATTTCATTCATGCAATGATGGGTTTTCATTTTCCAGAAATTCGTTATAATGCCTTCTGTTGAAGTGAGCGAATTGAAAAATCAATCACTTAGATAATAATAAAAACAATTTATGTATCGGATTAAGTATGCGCGCTATCGCAATGATACGATAGACTAACCAGCATCTTTCCGCAGTGAAAAAATTCCGGTCCGGTTGTTAAAATGATCATTTCTTAGCGCAGCTCTTTTTGATTAACCGATTTTTTTTACCCAATTAATGCATATGCCCCTTAAAACATAGGATAAGAATATGAATAATAAATTACATCACTTTTTGATATTGTCGATTGCCGCAGGGCTATCGGTTTCGGCTCACGCCACAACGCTGCCGGTGATTGATCTCGACGCCGCCAAAGAATACATGCCTTTGATGGTTGCCAGCGATGATCCTGATAACTGGATCGCGCCGCTGGGCTTGCCATTTGACGGCGTAGCCAAGCTGTCGTTGAGCCGCAGCGACGGTAATTTCGGTTGCAGCGGCTCGCTGCTGGACGGCGGCGCTTTCTTGATGACCGCCGCGCATTGTGTCACCGATGATGACGGCAATAATCTGCTCAATTCCGCCACGATTTCTTTCCAGGGCGGCGCGATCACCACAACTTCCACCGAGGCTTTTGTCTTCCCAACCTGGGATGGTCATTCGCTCGGAAACAATGACGACATCGCAATTCTCAAGCTGGATACACCAATCAATTCCATTCCCGGTTTTGGGCTTGCAACCGGCAGCCCGGTTCTTCAACCGGTATTACACGCCGGTTACGGTTTGATCGGCACTGGTTTAACCGGCGCCATCCCCGGTACTTTTGGCACGTTGCATTACGGTTATAACGTTTACGACGCTGTCTGGAGTGGCGGCAGTCTGGCGTATGATTTTGATAACGGCACCGCAGCGAATGATGTATTTTGTATCATCGCCGGAACCTGTAACACGGGTTTGCCATTTCCTAACGAAGCCATGATTGCATCCGGCGATTCCGGCGGTCCCAGCTTTGTTCTCGAGGGTGGTGTATTCAAGCTAGTAGGCGTACATTCATTCGGTGCCACCTTCGGTTTGGGATTCGGTGACATTGACGATGATTTGAATTCTACTTTTGGCGAAGTTGCCGGTGACACGTATTTGCTGCCACATGCCGCCTGGATTGCAAGCATTACGGCAGTGCCCGAGCCTCAAACTTATCTGATGTTGCTGGCCGGCTTATTCGGTATTGGCATGTTTGTGCAACGCCGTAGCAATCATCATCAGGCATAACGGCTAATGATGATTTTTTGTTCTAAATCTTTTACGAACAGGAGAATTATTATGAAAACATTCACTTATGTATCTATTATCGGTGCAGCTTCATTTGTTTTATCAGGGGTGACACATGCCGCCACCATCACTTTTGACGATCTCGCGCCTACCGGTAACAGCGTTTCTACTGCCGTCACTTCGGATGGTTTTAATTTCGCTGGCGATCATTTTCATATCATTGATACCTTCGATTCGAGACTCGTTTCGAGCGGATCGAATTATCTTTCAGCCGAAGCAGCCTCTGCTTTAGGAAAAGCGGTAACAATGACACACGCAGGCGGCAGCCTTTTCAATCTGGTTGGACTTGAAGTGGCTGAACTATGGCTGCCTGGTGAATCTCTCAACGATTTCTCTGACGTCATCATCACCGGCAATCAATCCGGCGGCGGCGTACTCAGCACCAGCATTACGCTTGATGGAATACGCGATGGCGTAGGCGGTGTCAATGATTTTCAATGGGCGGCCATCGGCTGGACAAACCTGATCTCAGTGACTATCACTGGCGCCAATAGTACCGGCGCTTTCGGAGATTATTCAATTGATAATATCAATGTCTCATTGGTACCGGAACCTGAAACCTATGCTCTTTTGCTGGCCGGATTAGGTATTGTCGGTGCATATGCGCGCCGTCGTGCGATCAATGGCTAAACTTCTGAAAATCTGAAGTTACAAATCGCTATCGGCTGCAAACCGGTGACTGGATGAAAAAAAGCCCCGCATAATTTGCGGGGCTTTTTTTATTGGCCGCTTAGTTGCCGTCTTTCTGCTACTTTCCCATTTTTTCGTTAAATGCCTTGCAGCTTGTTGATATCGAATTGCCATTTGAGCGGATCTTCAATATTCACAATGCTATCCGCGCCTTTCGATAAATCCAGAATTTCCGCCTGAATGTAAGCATTGGCGCGCGTTGAGAAGAACACTTTGATGATGGGCGCTGTCAGGCTTTTTTTGGATTGTTCAAGGATGACACCCAGCCGACCGGATTTGAGCTTGACCAGTGTGCCGTTAGGATAAATTCCGATGGTTTTTACAAATGCATGGAATACTTTCTCGTCGAAATGTCCATCTTTCCAAGACGCCATTTTATGAATGGATTCTGATGGCGACCAAGCTTTTTTGTAGCAACGTTCCGAACTGATGGCGTCATACACATCACAAACTGCACCCATGCGGGCAAAAAGCGTCAATTGATCACCTGATAGTTTCTCTGGATAACCCTGTCCATCCATCCGCTCATGGTGATGTAAACATACATCCAGAGCAGATTCTTGCACTTGATAACAGGATTTGAGAATTTCCCATCCGCGCCGGGGATGGCTTCTCATGATCGAAAATTCTTCATCGGTTAATTTCCCGGGTTTTTCTAATACCTCATTAGGAACCGCCATCTTACCGACATCGTGCAGCAACCCGGCGACGCCCGCTTGCCTGAGTTGCTCTCCTTGCAATCCCATTTGCCTTCCAAGCGCCACCATCAGCATGCAAACTGCGACGGAATGCAAATAGGTATATTCATTGGCGGTTTTCAATCGCACCAGACTCAACAACGCATTGGGATTGCGCTCCATGGATTGGTTAATTTCATCCACCAGCACGGTTGCTTCTTCGATCTCCAGCGCTTTACCCATGCGAACTTCAGAAAACATGCTGGTAACCGCTTCTTTGGCTTTGCTATGAATTTTTTTAGCCGCATCCATTTCTTCATCCACCGAAACCGGGAGCTGTGGCTTTTTAGCCGGTTTTGGAATTTCAACGCTGGGTTTGTTGGAATATGGATTAATTTTGATGGCGGATTGCAGATTTTTGACATCCAATCCTTTATCGGTGTCTATCCATATCTCGTCGAAACTGCAACCGAGCAGTTTATCCAGATCCTTTTGCTGATCCAGCTTAAATGATTTTCTCCAGAATGGATGCTCGAGCCAATTTCCCCGCAACTCATGAATATACATGCCTAATCGAACTTCATTAGCCTGAACTTTTTTTATCATATAAAAATACACATGGAAATAATCTACCGACAGAACTCACTTTGAGCCGGCTTCAGGGTTTACGGTACTGGTTGTTCCTTTTATATCGTATCGCTTGCCAAACGGTCCGGACATCAACAAGCTCATGCCGGATCAGCAACGTAATTGCGATTTCTTCGATAGCGGCATACAAACAAAAAATAGCAGCTACTCGAATCGGCCAATCCAGCAATCCCGTAAATAACAAAACATAGCTTACTACGGTAATTGCCACTGCAAGCTTTACACTCCAGGTGTGATAACTACTAATGGTATGAAACTTAATGAGGCTAATTACAACAGGCAGTGTAAAACTTAACACGATGATCAACCAGTACAGCTTTTCCCGGATGATAATTTCCGGCCATAGAATCCAAGCGCAAATTGCCATCGTGCTATAGATAAAAAAATCTCCCCAGCTATCGAGCCGTGAACCCACTGCAGTTATTTGATTGAGCCATCGAGCCAAAAAACCGTCCAAGATGTCGGTGAATACCGCGAACAACAACACACCTATGAACCAGTTGGGCTGATCTGTAAGCGCGAAATAAAACAGAAGCGGCGTCGCCAGTAAGCGAATCAAACTGACCAGATTGGGAATATTTATTATCTGATTCTTTGTACGATTCATGACGGAACTCCTTGTTAGTTAAGGTTTCTTCTTTAGAATCCTCCAGTGATAAAGCATATATGTCATCACAAGATCGACGATCAAGAAAACAAAAACCAGCAATGAAATATCGGATACTCCGAGATGAAAATTCTGCATCACTATCAGCGCCGGCATCAACGATTCCGGTACCTGATCGAGCAAGAATGCCTTGCTGCTTGGCGCCATCCCCAAGCGGCGCTTAATGAAACTCGAAAACAAATCACCGAGAACCGCAAATAATGCAATGTGCCATCCTGTTTCGAAAGAATACCCCAGTACACTCGCTGCAATGGGGGTTACCAGCAATGCTGCGATTATTCCTCGCCAGGTTTTCGAAGACCCGAAGATACGATTGTTGTCCGCGAAGTTTCTACCGAAATCGACTGCAAGGTCTAAATGGTCCTTCAATAGCAGCCGTACCAATACTGGTGCGCCATTTGCGATTATAATTAAAAGCAACAGATGTAAAAATTCGATCGACAATGTCAATATTCCATCTTCAAAGGTATTTTTTTGCTCGGTCATTATGACCGGTTTGGAAGCTAATAATTCGGAAACCGTATGGCCGACCTATCATTAAAAGTACTCACCTATAATATTCATAAAGGATTCAGTGCAAGTAATCTTCGTTTCATCCTTCATGAGATCAAGAACTCATTACGACAGATCAATGCTGATATCGTTTTTCTGCAGGAAGTGCATGGCGAGCGGAATATTTCCAACAATCGCTTTGATGACTGGCCGAATAACCAGCAATTCGAATTTCTGGCCGACCAAGTTTGGCAGCATTACGCCTATGGCAAGAATGCCATTTATAAGTCAGGCCATCATGGCAACGCCATTCTCAGTAAATATCCGTTTATTGAATGGGATAACATCAACGTGTCGTTGTTTCGGTCTGCCAGCCGTAGTTTGTTGCACGGAGCCATTCAAATCCCCGGTATTAACCGCAAAATTCATATTATTTGTGTTCATTTGGGTTTATTCGGACTGGAAAGGGATCGTCAACTCTCCACATTGGTAAGGCGCATCAATTCGCATGTGCCATTTGAAGAACCATTGGTAATCGCAGGGGACTTTAACGACTGGCGCGGGCGCGCTGAACACTATCTACATCGTGATTTGGGTGTAAAAGAAGTTTTCAAAACCACCCACGGAACTTATGCTCGTACATTTCCTGCTTGGCTCCCCGTATTATCAATGGATCGCATTTACTTCCGGGGCCTTGATGTTGTCGATTGCAACTTCTTACATGGCCAGCCATGGCATCGCATGTCTGACCATATTCCATTAATCGCCGAATTTAAACTGAGATAGCACTAAATTGCATTGATTGGCGCATTCAATGCTTAATGACAGTTTCAATAATCTGCTCTTCAGAACCTGATGATAATGGCGGTTGTGGAATCGGTGCTGGAAGCAATTCCGGTTTATGTTCCAATGCCAAATCAAGTACTTGATCGATCCACTTAACTGGATGAATCGTTAGTTGATTTTTTACATTCGCTGGAATATCAGCCAGATCCTTAACATTTTGTTCAGGAATAATAACGACCTTGATACCACCACGATGCGCCGCCAGTAATTTTTCCTTCAATCCCCCGATAGGAAGCACTTCGCCCCTCAGAGTGATCTCACCAGTCATTGCCACGTCAGCACGCACAGCGATATTTGTCAGCACCGATACCATCGCAACACAGATCCCAATTCCGGCGCTTGGACCGTCTTTCGGCGTTGCACCTTCCGGCAGGTGGATATGAATATCGTTCTTTTGATAGAAATCTTCCGCTAATCCAAAAATATGAGCACGACTCCGAACTACTGATAATGCCGCTTGTATGGATTCCTGCATGACTTCACCCAACTTGCCGGTTGTAATGGTTTTGCCTTTGCCTGGCAGCACCACTGCTTCAATCGTTAACAACTCACCCCCGACTTCTGTCCAGGCCAGACCGGTAACTTGTCCGATTTGATTTTTTTCTTCGGCAATACCGTAGGTATAGCGACGCACCCCCAGGAATTTATCGAGATTCTTCGATGTCACCGCCACTTTGCCTTTTTCTTTCTTGAGCAATAAGGCCTTTACAGCTTTCCGGCAGATTTTTGAAATCTCCCGTTCCATTGCCCGCACTCCTGCTTCTCTTGTGTAATAACGCGCAATATCCCTAAGCGCGGATTCTGAGACGGTCAATTCACTTTCTTTAAGCCCATGATTACGCATCTGTTTGGTTAGCAGATAACGAGTAGCAATATTTAATTTCTCGTCTTCCGTATAACCGGATAATTTAATCACTTCCATACGATCAAGAAGCGCAGGCGGGATATTCAAAGTATTGGCAGTCGCCACAAACATTACATCTGAAAGATCGTATTCCACTTCGACATAGTGATCCACAAAAGTATTATTCTGCTCTGGATCGAGTACCTCAAGCAACGCAGAAGATGGATCACCTCGAAAGTCCATTCCCATTTTATCCACTTCATCAAGCAGAAATAACGGGTTCTTGACCGCAACCTTGCTCATATTCTGCAAAATTTTACCCGGCATGGATCCGATATAAGTCCGCCGATGTCCGCGTATTTCCGCCTCATCTCGCACCCCGCCAAGCGACATGCGCACAAATTTGCGGTTCGTTGCATGTGCAATCGATTGCCCCAGTGAGGTTTTACCTACACCCGGAGGACCAACCAAGCAAAGAATCGGAGCTTTCATTTTGTTAACACGTTGCTGAACTGCCAGATACTCTACAATCCGCTCTTTGACTTTTTCCAAACCGTAATGATCTTTTTCCAGCGCATCCTCGGCTGCTTTTAAATCCTGGTTAATCTTGCTTTTTTTCTTCCAAGGTAACGCAACCAATGCATCAATATAGTTACGCACTACCGTGGCTTCAGCTGACATTGGTGACATCAACCGCAGTTTCTTTAACTCGGATTCCGCTTTGGCAAGGGCATCTTTAGGCATTTGGGCGGATTTAATTTTTCTCTCAATTTCTTCAATATCCGCACCATCTTCGCCTTCGCCTAATTCCTTTTGAATAGCTTTTACCTGTTCATTCAGGTAATAATCACGTTGGCTTTTCTCCATTTGCCGCTTAACTCTACCGCGGATTCTTTTTTCCACTTGCAGGATATCAAGTTCAGTCTCAAGCAAACCAAGCAGATGTTCCAGCCGTTTTGGAACATCAAATATCTCAAGAACTTCCTGCTTCTGCTCCAGTTTAAGCGGAAGATATGCTGCAATTGTGTCAACTAAGCGCCCGGCATCATCAATACCTCCCATTGATGTAATGATTTCAGGAGGTATCTTTTTATTGAGTTTTACATATTGATCGAATTGCGTCAGGATAGCGCGCCGCATTGCCTCTGCTTCCGGATTATCAGCAACATTAATTTCAATTTGCGAGGCTCTTCCTGAATAATGCGTTTCGGAGTCAATCAACTCATGAATCCGAGCACGATAATTACCTTCCACTAAAACTTTGACGGTTCCGTCAGGAAGCTTGAGCATCTGCAGCAAGCTGGCAATACTGCATACTTCATAGAGATCTTCAGGGGCAGGATCATCCTTTGATGCGATTTTTTGGGCCACAAGAAGTATATTTTTATTTGACTCCATAGCCAACTCGAGCGCTTTAATCGACTTTTGTCTCCCAACAAACAGTGGAATGACCATATGTGGAAAAACCACCACATCCCGCAAAGGAAGCAACGGTAGTATTAATTGTTCGGAGTGTTCTAATAAAGAATTCATATCGGCTTATAAAAAAAACGTAACTATTGGATGAACTATATGCGCAACCCGGGGAAACTCGGGATCTACAAAATACACAGACTACACTAGCACAGAAGAACCTGCTTTAATCCAGTAATTAGACGTGAAAATACACAATTATTACCCACTCTCAGCGTTCCTTCAGTTACACTAACAGACTTTTATTTAGAACGCTTTGCAACTTTAGGTTGATCTGAATAAATTAAAATCGGTTTAATGTCACCATTTGAAGAACTGTAATCAATTACAACCTTCGATACATTATCAAGTGATGGCAAATCGTACATGATATCCAGCAATATCTCTTCCAGAATGGAGCGTAGACCGCGAGCACCAGTTTTCCGGGTTAAAGCACTTTTTGCTATGGCCTTTAAGGCTGGTTCTCTAAATTCCAGATCCACCCCTTCCATGTTGAACATCTTCCAATATTGTTTAACCAATGCATTCTTTGGTTCTGTAAGAATTTGAATTAACGCTGCTTCATTGAGTTCTTCGAGTGTAGCGACAACCGGCAAACGTCCAACGAATTCAGGTATCAATCCAAACTTCACAAGATCTTCCGGTTCAACTTGTTGCAAAACTTTGTTCACATTACTACTTGCAGAATTTTTTACTTCAACGCCAAACCCGATTCCGCCTTTCTCGGTACGTGCCCTGATCACTTTATCCAATCCATCAAACGCACCACCGCAAATAAACAGAATGTTGGTTGTATCGACTTGAATAAACTCTTGATTAGGATGTTTCCGACCTCCTTGAGGGGGAACCATAGCAATTGTTCCCTCAATCAATTTCAACAATGCTTGTTGTACACCTTCACCGGAAACATCGCGAGTTATTGAAGGGTTATCGGACTTACGGGAAATTTTATCTATCTCGTCAATGTATACAATACCTCGTTGCGCTTTCTCCGCATCATAATTACATTTTTGCAGCAACTTTTGAATAATGTTTTCTACATCTTCGCCAACATAGCCCGCCTCTGTTAGTGCCGTTGCATCGGCCATGATAAATGGAACATCTAACAGCCGAGCCAGCGTTTGGGCAAGCAATGTCTTACCTGATCCCGTAGGTCCAACCAGCAAAATATTACTTTTGGACAATTCGATGTCGTCACCGTCTTCCGATTTAACGACGTTCCTTAAACGCTTGTAATGATTATAGACTGCGACAGAAAGTATCTTTTTTGCCGACTCTTGTCCTATTACATATTGATCGAGTATCTGACAGATTTCACGCGGAACGGGTAAATTGGATTTAACCAGCTTTGTAGCTTCGTCACCTTGCATTTCTTCACGGATAATGTCATTGCAAAGATCAATACATTCATCACAAATAAATACAGAAGGACCTGCAATGAGTTTTCGTACCTCATGCTGACTCTTGCCGCAAAAAGAACAATAAAGAAGCTTTTCACCACTCGTTTTGTCTGGCATATTCTTTTCCCACCCTAATCGAGTTTAACAATTCTTATTTTAAAAAATAAGCAATATCCCGCTAATTAAGCACTTTCGTCTCTATGAGATAACACTGCATCAACCAAACCATAACTAACTGATTCAGTTGCACTCATAAAGTTATCACGATCTGTATCCTTTTCAATTTCTGAAACAGATCGACCCGTATGTTTAGCTAGGATTTCGTTTAGACGCGCTTTGAGATATAAAATTTCCCGTGCATGTATTTCAATATCTGATGCCTGCCCTTGAAAACCTCCCAGCGGTTGATGAATCATGACACGCGAATTGGGCAAGCAGTATCTTTTTCCTTTCGCACCGGCGGTTAATAACAATGATCCCATGCTGGCAGCCTGCCCGATGCATAAGGTACTAACATCCGGTTTGATATATTGCATAGTGTCATATATTGCCATGCCCGCAGACACCATTCCCCCGGGAGAATTAATATATAAATAAATATCTTTCTCGGAATTCTCCGACTCAAGAAATAATAACTGCGCAACTATCAGATTTGCACTTGATTCCGTAACCGGCCCCACGAGAAATATGACTCTCTCTTTTAATAATCGTGAATAGATATCATACGCACGCTCACCTCTTCCGCTCGACTCAATGACCATTGGGATTAATCCCAGATTCATTGGTTCTATATTTCTCACATCATTATTTAATTGAATCATTTCAGGAGATTCCCATGAGCTCATCAAAAGATACTGATTTGTCGATCTGTTTAATTTTTCCCAAAGCCCAACTTACAACATTTTCTTCTAATGCAAGCGCTTCGGCTTCTTTCAAACGATCTGGAGAAGCGTAGTGCCATTTTACAACTTGTTCAGGATTTTCATAACTCTGGGCTACATCCTCGATAATACTGCGCACCTGCTCGGATGTAGCTTTAAGCCCATGTTCTTTAACAAGTTCCGATAGAATAAGACCCAGCTTAATGCGATACTCCGCTTTTCCTTTAAACAGATCTGCTGACAGGGGAATTTCTTTGGATTTCATTCCACGTGCTTCAAGATCGTTCTTAGCATCCTGCATTAACCGTTCAATCTCTTGGTTAACTAAAATATTCGGTACTTCCAGCGGCGTACTATCCAGTAAAACCTGCATAACTTGCTCTTTCAACCTGGTTCTGATTCTCCTTGAAACTTCACGCTCAAGATCTTTTTGTATTCCCTCGCGCAATTTTCTCAAATCCCCATCATCAATACCCAGCGACTTGGCAAGATTTTCGTCAACTATTGGTATTACAGGCTCTTCAAGCGAAATAAGTTTTACTTCGAAGGTAACGGTTTTTCCCGCAAGATCTTTATTATGATAATCTTCCGGAAAAACGACATCAAACGATTTATCGTCTCCTGGTTTCATGCCAGTTAATGAATTCTCAAAATCCTTGAGAAATTTTCCATCACCTAGTATCAACTGCACATCATTGGCTGAACCGCCATCGAAATCCTTGCCAGCAATCATACCACGATAATTTATCTTGACCCGGTCACCCGCTTTAGCCGGCCTTTCAACAGATTCATAGGTTGTGCGCTGTTTACAAATCATCTCTAGAGTTTTATCAATATCCGCCTCTGATACTTGAACTTCCGGGCGTTCGATGTTGTGCTTGCTCAAATCGCCTAAGACAATTTCGGGATAAATTTCAAACGTGGCGCTGACAGTATATATAGCGGCGGCATCACCATCTGATAACTTTTCCTCAAAACGTGGATAGCCCACAACTTGCAAATTATGTTCTTTGACCGCTTCCTTAAATTCTTTATGCACGGCATCATTCAATACATCTTGCTGTACCTGCAATCCGTACATTTGTGTAACTATTTTCAAAGGAACTTTTCCTGGCCGGAAACCATGCAGTTTTGTTGTTTTTGCAATCCGCTTCAATCGATTATCTATCTCGTTCTGCAAATTTTCACGAGAAACCGTGATATCAAAACGGCGCTCCAAAGCACCCAGATTTTCTACATTTGATCCCATTAAAATTCCTGACTGATTAACTATTTTTAGAAATATTCAGTGATAAAGCTGACAACTGTTCATCTCAAACTCATAAATCGGGTTCTCAGCACTGATCCCATTTGGTGCGAAAGGGGGGACTCGAACCCCCACACCTCTCGGCGCCAGAACCTAAATCTGGTGCGTCTACCAATTCCGCCACTTTCGCATTCCCTGATATTCCAGGCGATTATACCTATTAATCCCACCAACCGCAGCCAGATCGTTTAATTGAAAGAGCCGCTAGCAATAAAAAGTCTTACCACTGATACCTTTACTATCAGGCCCCATCAAGTACAAGTAATTGTTCATTAAGTCATCGGGTTGCCGCATGGTTCTTTTGAGCTCCCCGGGGTGGGTTTTTATTCGCTGCGGCGAATTCACGACACCTGGCACAATGCTATTGATGCGGAGATTAGGCAGCGCTTCCCATTCATCGGCTTGAATCTTTACCAACGCATCGACACCGGCCTTAGCCACTGCAAAACCTCCCCAATAGGCGGCTGGCTGATTGCCTTGTGTGCTGGAAGTCATGATAACGCTCGCATCGGGTGAAGCTTTAAGTAAGGGAAGGCATGCTTTCGTTACTGCAAAGGGTGCTATTAGATTGATTTGGAACATCGCTCGCCATTGAGCAGCCGTTTGATACTCCAAAGGACTCAAGTCATACAGAAAAGCTGCATTATGCAAGATTCCATCGAGCCGCCCCAGCTGCTCCCCGATTGCTTGAGTTAACAGAGCATAATCCTTTTCTTCGGCACGCTCGAAGTCCAATGGAAAAATTAATGCCTGAGCTTTACCGATTGCTTCAATCTCATCATAAACAGCCTCTAACTTCTTAACCTTACGTCCGTGAAGTATCACCGTTGCTCCATAACGCGCAAAAGCAAGCGCAGCCGCACGGCCCAGACCTTGTCCCGCACCTGTAACAAGAATTACCCGATCCTTAAGCAAATCTGCAGACGCGGAATAGTTTTCCAATGTATTCATAACTCAGAATTTATCATGTTAAATTATTTTTTAATCGAAAATTACAGTTAAAAAGTCACCGATATTCCTCCATTCGACAGATGATCTCCATAAAAAAACAGACCCCAAAGAATCGGGGTCTGTTTAGTATCATGAACTTGGACTCTGCAGTTATGAGCTATGCAATTACATATCCATACCACCCATACCACCCATACCGCCCATACCACCCATACCGCCGCCCGGTGCAGCTTCTTCCTTAGGCAATTCAGCAACCATCGCATCCGTGGTCAACATCAAACTTGCAACTGATGCTGCATTTTGTAAAGCCGAGCGAGTTACTTTGGTCGGATCAAGCACACCCATTGCGACTAAATCACCATATTCACCGGTAGCCGCATTGTAACCAAAATTGCCTTGCCCTTCAGTGACTTTATTGACTACAACCGACGGTTCATCGCCACAATTGGTCACGATCTGGCGTAACGGTTCTTCCAGAGAACGCAATACAATTTTAATACCGGCATCTTGATCGTGATTATCGCCTTTCAGTTTCTTGACAATCGGGACCGTGCGCAACAAAGCGACGCCGCCTCCGGGAATCACGCCTTCTTCAACTGCCGCGCGTGTCGCATGCAATGCATCTTCAACACGGGCTTTTTTCTCTTTCATTTCAACTTCGGTTGCGGCACCGACTTTAATCAAAGCAACACCGCCAGCAAGCTTAGCCACGCGCTCTTGCAGTTTTTCCCGATCATAGTCGCTGGTTGCTTCTTCGATTTGCGTACGAATCTGCTTGACGCGGCCCTCGATATTGGCGGCATTACCGGCACCGTCAATAATCGTGGTATTTTCTTTACCCACTTCAACCCGCTTGGCTTGACCCAAGTCGTTCAAAGTTGCTTTTTCCAAGGTTAAGCCAACTTCTTCAGCGATCACGGTACCGCCGGTAAGAATCGCGATATCTTCGAGCATGGCTTTACGACGATCACCGAATCCTGGTGCTTTAACTGCACAGGTTTTGAGAATGCCGCGTATGTTATTCACAACCAGCGTAGCCAGTGCTTCGCCATCAACATCTTCAGCAATAATCAACAACGGTTTTCCGGCTTTGGCAACTTGTTCCAGCACTGGCAACAAATCACGGATGTTGGAAATCTTTTTATCGTGCAACAGAATGAACGGATTATCCAGCAATGCGATTTGTTTTTCCGCGCTGCTAACGAAATAAGGCGACAAGTAACCGCGATCAAATTGCATACCTTCCACCACTTCCAATTCGTTCTGCAACCCGGAACCGTCTTCCACTGTGATTACGCCTTCCTTGCCGACTTTATCCATGGCATCGGCAATGATCTTACCGATCTCGGTATCGGAGTTAGCGGAAATACTGCCAACTTGCGCAATTTCTTTTGCCGTTGCACATGGCTTGGACAGTTTTTTTAATTCTTCAACTGCCGCGCTGACCGCTTTATCAATTCCGCGTTTCAGATCCATTGGATTCATGCCGGCGGCCACAAACTTCATGCCTTCTTTAACAATCGCTTGCGCCAATACAGTCGCCGTTGTCGTTCCATCACCTGCCACATCGGAGGTTTTGCTGGCAACTTCTTTCAGCATTTGCGCGCCCATATTTTCGAACTTATCTTTCAGTTCGATTTCTTTGGCAACCGAAACCCCGTCTTTTGTAATGGTTGGAGCGCCGTATGAGCGTTCCAGCACCACATTGCGTCCTTTAGGACCTAGTGTGACTTTAACTGCATCAGCCAGAACATTGACACCAACCACCATTTTATGCCGTGCTGAATCATGAAATTTCACTTCTTTTGCTGACATAACTTTTCTCTCCTAATCTCTCAACAATACATTATCTATAGCAAGTCACCGAACCGACGCAATTACCCTTCAATCACACCCATAATATCTTCTTCTCTCATGACTAATAGCTCTTCGCCATGAACCTTAACCGTCTGACCGGCATATTTTCCGAACAATACTTTATCGCCCACTTTAACTTCCATCGGACGCAGTTTTCCATCGTCACCGACTTTTCCTTTGCCAACAGCCAATATTTCACCTTGATCCGGTTTTTCAGCCGCAGAATCGGGAATAACAATCCCAGAAGCGGTCTTACGTTCATCTTCCAATCGCTTGACAATCACACGATCATGCAAAGGACGAATTTTCATACTGTTTTCTCCTGTAAAAATAATGGATCCACTCTTAGATGCCGCCGCGCAGCAGCACATTTTTCTTGAAATCACCAAAAAGTCAGGGTGCCAATTTAGATAAATGTTAGCACTCTCAAACTATGAGTGCTGATAATAGGGATTGTGCTTCAGAATTTCAAGGGCCGGTAGCAAAAAAAATCATAACCTATTAAATTTATGATTTATTTCAAATGAGCAATGATTAGAATGCCGCAGGTTAATGTTAGTTACAACTTGCAAGATTTAAGCGGCGAGTGCGGACAATTGACTAAACGTTCAGAGCTAAAAAGTCAAATCGCTCTAGCCGGTAATGATTCCGCCACCCAAACACACTTTGCTTTCGTAAATCACAACCGATTGACCGGGCGTCACGGCCCATTGGTTTTGCGCAAAATCAACTTGGCAACGGTCCGGCGTCAAAGTGCTGATTGTGCACGGCGCATCGGCTTGGCGATAACGAGTCTTGGCGGCATAGACCCAATTACAATGAGGCGCTTTTCCGCTTATCCAGGTTAAATCCGTGGCGCTGAGGGATGGTTTAAATAAATCCGGATGATCATGGCCCTGAACGACTATAAGAACATTCCGCGCCATATCTTTGGCGGATACGAACCACGGCTCATCGGTACCGCTGCGTGTGCCGCCGATACCTAATCCTTGCCGCTGCCCGATAGTGTAGTACATCAATCCGAGATGCCGGCCAACCACTTGACCATCGGGTGTTTGGATCTCTCCCGGTTCATGCGGCAAATAGCGATTGAGAAATTCGCGAAACGGACGCTCCCCGATAAAGCAAATACCGGTACTGTCTTTCTTCGAGAAATTCGGCAGATTCGCCTCTTTTGCGATGGCGCGCACCTCACGTTTGTACAGATGCCCGATTGGAAAAAGTGTGTTCGCCAATTGCACTTGATTCAAACGATACAGGAAATAGCTTTGATCTTTGCTGCCATCTTCGCCTTTCAGCAACTGAAAAGACTTGTCGATCTTGCGCACCTGCGCATAGTGTCCGGTCGCAATATAATCCGCTCCCAGTTCATTCGCGTGATCCAGAAAAGCTTTGAATTTAATTTCGGCGTTGCATAGCACATCGGGATTCGGTGTTCGCCCGGCTTGATATTCCGCGAGAAAATGTGAAAACACCCGGTCTTTATACTCCGCAGAAAAATTCACGACTTCAATCGGGATATCAAGCACATCCGCAACCGATACCGCATCCAGAAAATCCTGGCGGGAAGAGCAATATTCATCAGTATCGTCATCTTCCCAGTTCTTCATGAACAAACCCGCCACATCGTAGCCCTGCCGCTTCAGCAAATAAGCGGCCACGGAAGAATCAACGCCGCCGGACATCCCCACCACAACCCGGTATTTTTTTGTCGAATCAGGATTCATAATGCGTCAGCAATTCCAAGGGATAGCGCTTACCGGCACGATGATCCTGGATGCATTGCATGACCAGCGGACTGCGATGCCGGTAGCTCTCGCGCAGGATCTCATCAAAACTCAGCCAAACCGCCCGGACAATACCGGTATCAAGCACCCGCAACGGATCGTGATGCGTCACCCGGCCAGCGAACGCGAACCGGATATAAGTAATTCCGGCACGCTGCGAATGCCATTGGTAAATACCCAATAAATAATCCGGCGCAAAGGTATACGCAGTCTCCTCGAGGGTTTCCCGGATAGCGCCCTGAATAATCGACTCGCCGGGGTCCAGATGTCCCGCCGGTTGATTGAAAAACAAACCGAGTCCGGCTTCGGGTTCTTCCTCGACCAATAAATATTTTCCATCTTGTTCCACGACAGTCGCAACTGTCACACTG
The DNA here is from genome assembly GCF_054188085.1 of Nitrosomonas limosa. Lineage (NCBI taxonomy): Bacteria > Pseudomonadati > Pseudomonadota > Betaproteobacteria > Nitrosomonadales > Nitrosomonadaceae > Nitrosomonas > Nitrosomonas limosa. Next base: position 1,233,562 of record NZ_CM135180.1, read on the forward strand.
GGTTTCCAAATCATAGCTTCTAGCGAAATGAAAAAAGGGATGCGCCCCGCGCTTCATTGCAGCACATAAGCAAACGCAATCACAATTATCGCATTGATACGCTATTTCCGGTTACGATTAATTGAGGCTACGGCGATTAATCCAATGCAGGCGATTGAGCCGAGACATATTGCTGCAGTAATTTTTTCAGTTGTTCATAACTGAAAGGTTTGCTGAGATGCGCATTCATTCCCGCATCGAAACATTCATTGCGGATGTGCTCGTAGGCATGTGCTGTCAGCGCCACGATGGGAATCGGCGGCTTGTTTTGTTGTTGTTCCAAGCGTCGTATCTGCCGCGTTGCTTCAAATCCATCCATCACCGGCATATTGCAATCCATCAAAATCAAATTGAAAGGCTGCGCCTGATAGGCTCGCACCGCTTCAGCGCCATCACAAGTCATCACCACTTCACATTGCATCCGCTCCAGCATCGCTTTGCTGATCATTTGATTGACTTGGTTATCTTCCACCACCAATACCCGCGGACGATATTCGCCGATAACCTGAGACTCGGTTCCAACCGGATCGCCCTGCCATGCCGATGTTGCTTCGACCGGCGCATATTTCAGCGGAATCCGCGCACGAAATTGAGATCCCTTGCCGATTTCGCTGGTCAGCGAGATCTCCCCGCCCATCAATGTCAGCAAATTACGGGTGATTGCCAAACCCAAACCGGTCCCTTGGACATGCCGGGTGGTTTCGCCTACTTGCGTGAATTCCTGGAACAACTGCGTTTGATGCTCGGCGGAAATACCGATGCCGGTATCCGCTACTGTTAATTCCAATTCCACACCATCCTGCCCGGAAACCGGCTTACACTGCACCGATAGCTTAACCTCCCCCTGTTGCGTAAACTTAAACGCGTTTCCGAGCAAGTTAAATAGAATTTGTTTAATCCGGTCCGGATCGCCGGTCAATTGGTTCCGGCTTATACCATCGCGAGTCACGATGAAATTTAACGATGTCTCCTTGGCTTTCTGGCGGAACAACAATTCAACCTCGCCGATCAGAATATTCAGATCAAAGGTGCGATCAATAATCGTCAGCTTGTGGGCTTCTATTTTCGCAAAATCCAGAATGTCATCGATCACACGCAGTAGTGTCCGTCCCGAATCGCGAATGACATTCAAATAATTTCTCTGTTCAGGATTTAAAGCCGTCATTGCCAATATCTCGGTCATTCCCAGCACGCCATTCATCGGTGTTCGGATCTCATGGCTCATCGCCGCCAAAAAGGCCGATTTGGCTTTATTGGCATTTTCCGCTTGCACGCGCGCTTGTTCCAAATCGGCCGCTTGCTGCTGCAATAAAACCGCCTGCCCCCTTGCAATCCAATAATTCTGATGCTGCAACTTGCCATTGTGAATCAGAAAAATAAAATAAGCCGAGCCGATCGTCATCAGTACCCAACGGCCTTCATCGGGGATAAATACCGCCAGGCCGATAAGGCTTGGTAAATAAATCAATACGGCAAAAACCAGCATCAGCCGGATGCGCGGCGCTGTCGCCGCAATGCCGCCCGCGACGAATCCCACTGTGGCGATAACCGCCAATGCAGCACCGGTATCAATTGTTTTAATGGAAAAGAAAATCCAAACCAGCAAACTCCCCCAAGTTAAAGCCGTTGCCACGTAAATTGCAGCAATCGCGAATTCCAGCAATACTTGCTTTTCATGACTGAATTTTGCTGCATACCGGTAAATCAACAGCCGTAAAATTGCCAATACGATAAAAAAAACTTCAAAACCCCAAATGTAGGGCTGGGCGGTTAGTTCCGGAGACATCAAGAGCGAAGCACTGCAACACAGCACATAAAATAAACCGCCCAACCGCATCCGCTGCACCATATCGTGGTTAGTGCTCATCCGTACCGCTGCAAGGCGCGCCACCTCGGGATCCAACCACATACCATTTCCTTTTGGAATAAGTTCTTATTCCATGAAATTGTATCTGAAGAACCGGGATAACCGGTAACAGGCTAATTACCCGCACTACAAAGAATCGAATAATTTTTCTGGAATCGCAGAGTCGCTCGGTTTAAGCGCATAAATTACGCTTGAAGCAACTAGCCAAAAGCAGCGCTAAAAGGTATGATTCGCAACTGACGTAACCGGGAGGTGTGGCCGAGCTGGTTTAAGGCAGCAGTCTTGAAAACTGCCGTAGGGGTGACTCTACCGTGAGTTCGAATCTCACCGCCTCCGCCAGAATTTTTAATATCAACAACTTAGATAATAAAAATTCTATTACCCATCTATTAACGAATTTTGCTGGTTTATCGAGCAGCGGCATATCCCCTTTTCCGGCTTCGATTTTTTGGCGATGAAAGCTTTTTCACAACTTCTCAAGCCATTTGCGTAACCTCTTAGTTATTTTTCCACTTTTTCTTCAAAGTTAAGTCAATTATTCGCGCACCAGGCGATCCAAGTTACACCGTCATATCGCTACTTTATAGGTGCCAGTTTGCCGACAAAAAATAGATGACTCTTTCATCAAGATATTTCTATGCATGAATATTGTCAGGCTATCCTATTTTGACCTTTCTTAAATGTTCTGCTATTGATAGCTTGTTGATGCTGTAGGGTCGCAATCCAATTCAAGCATCGTGATGTCTATACCCATAACCAAAGGAAAGAATAAAAAACCATGGCTAAACCGAAAGCAACCAAAGAAGAGCCATTGGAGAAACAACTGTGGAGAGCCGCCGACAAATTGCGCAAAAACATCGACGCGGCGGAATACAAGCATGTGGTGCTGGGGCTGATATTCCTGAAATACATTTCCGATGCGTTCGAAGAATTATATGACCGGCTGGCAAAAGGCGAAGGCGATCTGGTCGGCGCCGATCCGGAAGACAAGGACGAATACCAAGCGGAAAACGTGTTCTTCGTTCCCGCCGAAGCGCGCTGGTCGCATCTGGTCGCGCACGCCAAGCAACCCGACATCGGCATGCATGTAGACGCGGCGATGGATGCGATCGAGCAGGAAAATCCCTCGCTCAAAGGCGTGCTGCCGAAAGTCTACGCACGGCAAAACCTCGATCCCACGTCCTTGGGTGAATTGATCGACCTGATCGGCAATATCGCGCTCGGCAATGCCAAAGCGCGCAGCCGCGACGTGCTCGGTCATGTGTTTGAATACTTCCTCGGCGAATTCGCTTTGGCCGAAGGCAAGCAAGGCGGCCAGTTCTACACCCCGCGCAGCATCGTCGAATTGCTGGTGAATATGCTCGAACCGTACAAAGGGCGAGTATTCGATCCATGCTGCGGCTCCGGCGGCATGTTCGTACAATCGGAAAAATTCGTCGAAGAACACCAAGGCCGCATCGACGATATCTCCATCTATGGCCAGGAAAGCAATCAGACCACCTGGCGGCTGGCGAAAATGAACCTCGCCATCCGCGGCATCGACAGCTCACAAGTGAAATGGAACAACGAAGGTTCGTTCCTGAACGACGCGCACAAAGACCTAAAAGCCGATTTCATCATCGCCAACCCGCCGTTCAACGTCAGCGACTGGAGCGGCGAACAACTGCGCGGCGACGCGCGCTGGCAATACGGCACGCCACCACCCGGCAACGCCAACTTCGCCTGGTTGCAGCATTTCGTTTATCACCTGTCACCCACCGGCATCGCCGGCGTGGTCCTGGCTAAAGGCGCCCTCACCTCCAAAACCTCCGGAGAAGGCGACATCCGCAAAAATCTGATCGCCGAGGGTAATCTGATCGACTGCATCGTCAATCTGCCCGCCAAATTGTTTCTGAATACGCAAATTCCGGCGGCGCTGTGGTTTCTGAACCGCGCCCGCAACAACGGCCATCCGCGCAGCAATGAAATTCTGTTCATCGACGCCCGCAACCTCGGCCACCTGATCAACCGCCGCACGCGCGAATTGTCGCACGACGACATCCAGAAAATTGCCGACACCTACCACACCTGGCGCACGAGCGATCCATCCCCACCCGTAGGGGCGCGTTGCACGCGCCCTGATGATGCAACAGGGGCGCATGCAATCGGGGCGACGGATGCAATTCGGGTGGATGCAATTGGGGCGGATGCAATGCGGGCGGATGCAATCCGCCCCTACGGGGATGTGCGGGGGTTTTGCGCGTCGGTGCCGATTTCGCGCGTCGCCGAACTGGATTACGTGCTGACACCGGGCCGTTACGTCGGTCTGCCGGACGAAGAAGACGATTTTAATTTCCCCGAACGTTTTGCCGCGTTGAAGGCGGAATTCGAGGCGCAGTTGCAGGAAGAAGCGGCATTGAACAAAGCAATTGTTGAAAGTTTGGCGAGAATTGTTATTAATGAGTAGAAATTTTGTACCTATCGGCAAAGTCGTTAAATCAGCTAACACAGGGCTAGATGCGATAAAACGCGCGCCTATCGTCGAGAGAGATACTGGTATTAAATGTCTACGTATACAAGACGTATCGCAGAGAAAAAAATACGATGATTGGGGTAACACTGAAGTTGAGAAAAGAAACTTTGAAAAATTTCAATTAAGAGCGAATGACATTATTGTTGCCAGAACAGGCGCATCAATTGGTGTAAATTTAATAATTAAAGAGAATCTAAATGCTGTGCTGAATAATGGCCTCATTCGAATAAGAGTTGATTGTGAAAAATGTCATTCAGATTACTTGTATTACAACTTCAGATCATCCACCTATAATGATTTTATAGAATCTATTTCTGGTGGAACATCAACACAACCAAATATGCAGATAAATGCATTGTTGAGTTATAAAATTAATTTACCTCCACTTGAAGAACAAAAAGCCATTGCGTCCGTCCTCAGCAGCCTTGACGACAAAATCGACCTGCTGCACCGCCAGAACAAAACCCTCGAAGCCATGGCTGAAACGCTGTTCAGGCAGTGGTTTGTGGAGGAAAGAGCAAATTTCAAAGAAGGCTGTTTAGCGGATATTGCGTTTAATATTAAAGAAACCGTGAAAACATCTGATTTAAAATCAGAATCAAAATATATTGGTTTAGAGCACATTGACCAAAGAAATATTTCACTGAAACAATATGGTTTCGGTTCTGAAGTTAATAGTAATAAGTATGCATTTCAGAAATACGATGTCTTATTTGGCAAATTACGCCCATATTTTCATAAAGTTTGTTTCGCACCATTTTCAGGAATTTGCTCAACAGATATTTTGGTAATTAGGCCTATAAAATCAGAAATGTTTGCTTTTTGTCTTTTCGCATTTTTCCAGAGTGATGTAGTTGAATACGCAAACTTGGGTTCTGGAGGTACGCGAATGCCAAGAACTGATTGGACAACACTAAAGAATTATCCAATAGCTATTCCAGATTCTTATTCTATTGAACGCTTTAATGAAGTTGTTTTTTCTTCATTGAATAAGATTTGTTCTAATTTAGAGCAAATTGCAAATCTCGAAACCCTGCGCGACACCCTGCTCCCCAAACTGATGAGCGGCGAGGTGCGGGTCGATTATTCGTAGGGGCGCATTGCATGCGCCCCTAAATGCGCACCCAAAATACGCCCCCAATGCACCTCGAATGCACGGATGGTTTGCAACCAGGCCGCAGCCGCGACAACCAGGGCGCGTGCAACGCGCCCCTACGGTGGGGACGTTGTTCGCCGGTTTGAATTGCCGGTTAATCAATGTAAATGGTTCAATGCGAAATTTCCCCCAGATACCATGACCTACAACCCAACCATTCATCGTCGCAAATCGATTCGCTTGCAGGGTTATGATTATTCCCAGGCCGGTTTGTATTTCATTACCATCTGCACGCACGATCGATTGCCGTTGTTTGGGAAAATCGTTGACGGCGAGATGCAATTGAATGAATGGGGGATGGTCGCGGATGAAGAATGGCGCAAAACCGAACGTATCCGTTCCCACATCGTATTGCACGAATTTGTCATCATGCCCAATCACGTCCACGGCATCATCCAGCTCGTAGGGGCGCATGGCATGCGCCCGGATTACATCCGTCCCGATGGCACGCACCCGCATGAATCTGCGGACTCGGATGAACAACCAGGGCGCGTGCAACCAGGGCGCGTGCAACGCGCCCCTACAGCACCACCCACATCAACGGTGCAACGCGCCCCAACGGTGGGGGATGTTGTGCGGGGATTTAAATCGTCGGTGACCAAACGGCTTAATGCGATAACGGGCACCTCCGGCCAACGGTTCTGGCAGCGCAATTATTACGAGCACATTATCCGCAATGAGGTTGCTTACCTGGCAATCGCGGACTATATTCAAACCAATCCGCAGCGCTGGGAAACGGATACCTATCATGTTTAAGGGCCAATGATTATTGGCTCCTACTTGCCTTCATGCACAACAAAGCGCATCATTCGATGATCTATCTGGAGGTAAAGCATGAGAACCACCATCGTATTGGATGACGAATTACTGAAAAAAGCGCAAGCGTTGACCCAAGTACAGGAAAAATCCGCGTTGGTTAAAGAAGCCTTGAAAGCGCTGATCGAGCGCGAAAGCGCTAAGAGGCTGGCCAATTTGGGCGCCACCGAACCGCAACTGGAAGCCATTCCTCGCCGGCAAACCCGCGAATAACTGCCGCAATGATTCTGGTCGATACCTCGGTCTGGATTAACCATCTACGCAATAACGATCCGCAGTTAGTCCGCCTGCTGACCGGGAACAGCGTATTAAGCCATCCCTTTGTCCGCGGCGAACTGGCACTGGGCAATTTGCGCCAGCGTGAAGTCATTCTGTCTGCGCTGGATAACTTGCCGCAGGCTCCCGTTGCTTTTACCGATGAAGTGAATGTTTTCATCGAGAAACATGCTTTATATGGCTTGGGCATCGGACTGATCGATGCGCATTTGCTGGCTTCGGCACGGTTATCCGGCAATACCCGGTTGTGGACATTGGATAAGCGGCTTCTGGCAGCCGCCAACCGGCTTAATTTGGCGGCGCCGGTTCACCATGACTAAACTCACCGAATCGGCCATCGAAGCATTGGCGATCAAACTGTTTCAGCAGCTTGGTTACAGTCATATCTACGCGCCTGATATTTCCCCCGATGGCGATCATCCCGAACGCAGACGCTACGACGAAATACTGCTCACCGGACGGCTGGAGAAAGCATTGCAGCGCATTAATCTGGGTATCACCGGCGCGGCATTGCAGGCAGCCTTGAAAGAAGTGGAGCGCATTCACTCCCCTGAATTACTGATCAATAATGAAACCTTCCATCGCCTGCTGACCGAGGGTGTCAAAGTCAGCACCCAGCACGAAGGCCATGAGCGCGGCGATATCGTCTGGCTGATTGATTTCGAGATCCCCGGCAATAACGAATTTATCGTGGCCAATCAGTTCACCGTGATCGAGAATAACCAGAACAAGCGCCCCGATCTGGTGCTGTTTGTGAATGGCATACCGCTGGTGGTGATCGAGCTGAAAAATGCCGCCGATGAAAACGCCAGCATCCAATCCGCATTCCGGCAACTGGAAACCTACAAACGCAGCATCCCCGGTTTGTTTACTTATAACGCCTTGTTAGTGATTTCAGACGGACTGGAAGCCAAAGCCGGTTCGTTGTCAGCGGGCTTCAGCCGCTTCATGACCTGGAAAATTCCCGATGACGTACGGGCGCATTGCATGCGCCCTCGTGGGTATGATGAAAACCATCAGGGCGCATGCAATGCGCCCCCACGGCCGGAATTGGAAACGTTGATCAATGGGATGCTGAATAAAAAAACCTTGCTCGATCTGGTGCGGCATTTTGTGGTATTCGAGCAATCCAAGAAGGAAGATCCGCACACCGGTGTGATCAGCATCCATACGGTGAAAAAGATTGCCGCCTATCACCAATACTACGCGGTGAATGCCGCCGTGGCTTCAACCTTGCGTGCAGCAGATATCGGTTTGAGTTCAAAAGTCATGCAAAGCCCGGCCCGCTATGGATTGCCAGATGTCGCGCAGCAACCCAAGGGCGATAAAAAGGCCGGTGTGGTGTGGCATACGCAAGGCAGCGGCAAATCGCTGTCGATGGTGTTTTATACCGGCAAGATCGTACTGGCGCTGAATAATCCGACGATTGTGGTGATTACCGACCGCAACGACTTGGACGATCAGCTATTCGATACTTTTGCCGCGTGCAAACAACTGCTGCGGCAGGAGCCGAAACAAGTCGAAAACCGCCAACAACTCAAAGAACTGCTGCGCGTAGCTTCCGGCGGCGTGATTTTCACCACGATTCAGAAATTCCAGCCGGACCAAGGTAACGTGTATGAAGCGCTTTCGGATCGCCGCAACATCGTGGTCATTGCCGACGAAGCGCACCGCACGCAATATGGATTCTCGGCCAAAACGGTGGACGATAAGAATGCCGACGGCGAAGTGATCGGCAAGAAAGTAGTGTACGGTTTTGCCAAGTATCTGCGCGATGCATTGCCGAATGCCACTTATCTCGGTTTTACCGGCACACCGATTGAAAAAACCGACGTCAACACCCCGGCGGTATTCGGCAGCTATGTGGATATTTACGATATTGCGCAAGCGGTGGAAGACGGCGCGACGGTGCGCATCTACTATGAAAGCCGCTTGGCAAAAGTCGCGCTGAGCGAGGAAGGCAGAAAGCTGATCAAAGAGCTGGATGATGAGCTGGATCAGGACGAACTGACCGATACGCAAAAAGCCAAAACCAAGTGGACGCAGATGGAAGCGCTGATCGGCAGCGAGCGACGCATCCAAAACATCGCGCAGGATATCGTCAACCATTTTGATGCACGGCAGGAAGTGTTTGCCGGCAAGGGCATGATCGTGTGCATGTCGCGCCGCATTGCGGCCGATCTGTACAGTGAGATCGTCAAGCTGCGGCCGCAATGGCATTCCGATGACCTGAACAAAGGCGCGATCAAGGTGGTGATGACGGCGGCATCGTCCGATGGCCCGGTCATGGCGAAGCACCACACCACCAAGCAACAGCGCAAGCTACTGGCCGAGCGCATGAAGGATAACAGCGATGAACTGAAGCTGGTGATCGTGCGCGACATGTGGCTGACCGGATTTGATGCGCCCGCCATGCACACGCTCTATATCGACAAACCGATGAAAGGTCACAACCTGATGCAAGCCATTGCACGGGTGAACCGTGTGTATGGCGATAAACCCGGCGGGTTGGTGGTGGATTATCTCGGCATCGCTTCGGATTTGAGAGAAGCATTGTCATTTTATTCCGATGCCGGCGGCAAAGGCGATCCGACCTTGATGCAGGAGCAAGCGGTACAGCTCATGCAGGAAAAACTCGAAGTGGTAGCGGCGATGTACCATGGTTTTGCGTATCAGGATTACTTTGCAGCCGACACTTCGCAAAAACTGGCACTCATTCTGGCGGCTGAAGATCATATTCTGGGCTTGGACGACGGCAAGAGACGTTATATCAATGAAGTCGCCGCGATTTCTCAGGCTTTTGCCATCGCTATTCCGCATGAACAAGCACTGGACGTAAAGGATGAAGTGGCTTTCTTTCAGGCGGTGAAAGCGCGTTTGGCCAAATTCGACAGCAGCGGCGGCGGCAACACCGATGAAGCGATCGAAACCACGATCCGGCAGGTCATCGACCGGGCGCTGGTATCGGAACAAGTCATCGATATCTTCGATGCCGCTGGACTCAAGAAACCCGACATTTCGATTCTATCCGACGATTTCCTGGAAGAACTGAGAGGCCACCAGCATAAGAATGTGGCGATGGAAGTCTTGCGGAAATTGCTCAACGATGAATTGACGGTGCGCGCCAAAACCAATCTGACGCACAGCAGAACCTTGATGGAAATGCTCGAGAATACCATCAATAAATACCACAACAAGGTTTTAACCGCTGCCGAAGTGATTGAAGAATTGATCAAGATCAGCAAGGAGATCATCGCCTCGGACAAGGAAGCCGAGAAACTGCATTTGTCGAATTACGAATATGCGTTTTATACCGCCGTCGCCAGCAACGATAGCGCCCGCGAATTGATGCAAAACGACCAATTACGTGAACTGGCCATCGTTTTAACCCAGCGTGTCCGTCAGAATGCCTCGATCGACTGGACCATCAAAGAAAGCGTCAGAGCCAAGCTGAAAGTCATTGTCAAACGAACGCTGAAGCAATACGGTTATCCGCCGGATATGCAATTATTGGCAACGGAAATGGTGATAGAACAGGCAGAGAAAATTGCTGCTGAATTGGCAGCTTAATGACTTCCGTAATGACTAAAACGAGGCGATCAGATCCTCGTTGCTGCGGGGGGATATCCATTCAAACCTCAGCACTGCTTGAACAACAAAATATTATTGGTAGATTATTGTTTCCTAAAGATTTATACAGAAATGTCGTAAAAAAATCCTTGCAACAATAAACCAGGGGTTCAGAAATGCTACAACAAAATAAAAGAAAATTAACGGATTGGGTTACTTTTCTTACAACAGCAGAAATTCCTGTTCTCAAACAAACCGCACGAAACCTCGAAATCCTCAAACAGGATGAAAATAACCTGAATGCGCGCAGCTACGCAAATATTGTAAAAAATGATCCACTCATGACAGTAAAACTAATGCGCTATATGCAAAAGCATAAGCATCGCTGCCAGGAGCATGATGTGATGGAAGTCGAGCAAATTGTTTTGATGCTCGGACTTGAAAATACAATTCGGCTGATACCCGCCACTCCCTTGGTTGAAGATATTCTTGGGCAAAATAATCGAAGCGCACTCGTTTATTTGTTAAAAACTTCACATCGGGCCAATCTGGCTGCTTCCTATGCGTTTGATTGGGCGATTCGTTTGCATGATCTGCACTTTGCCGATATCCGGCTTGCTGCTTTATTACATGACATAGCAGAAATCCTGATGTGGTGTTTCGCACCTGGAGAGATGCTACAAATCAAGCAATTACAAAAAAAGGACAAAACGTTAAGAAGCGCCGCTGTGCAAGAGAAGGTATTCGGTTTCCCATTGAATCAGTTGCAGCATGAACTTGCAATTAAATGGAGACTCCCGGAATTATTAATTACCCTCATGGATGACAACTGTTCTGGCTTTCAGCGTGTCCGCAATGTGATACTTGCAGTAAATTTAGCTAGACATTCAGCCAATGGATGGGATGATGCAGCTTTACCGGATGATTACGAGGAAATTGCCAAACTATTACATTTGCAAGCTGGCGATATTATGACCATCGTTGGTGCGAATAAACACCATGAAAATACTGAAAGTTGATCTATGGGCGGATTCAACTTTGAAGTGCAGACTTCTGTAAGAGCGTATTCCGAATTTGCGAAACCATTTCTCACTTCCGCAACCACCATAGTATCAACGTCAGCACGACGGAGATTACCAAACCTGTCATGAGTGGAAAATGAAAGCTGAAATTCTCGCGCTCGATATGAATATCACCGGGCAGGCGGCCAAATGGCAGTTGTGATAGCCACGGCCACAGCAGGCCGAGGATGAGAATAACGATTCCTAAGGTAATGAGTATTTGTTGCATGCACGTCCATTCCACTAAAACTATCCGATCATGGTAGTGACTTAATCTTGCTTTGGATAGATCAACTTGTCAGTTCCAAAACCGAGTTCATTTGATCGTTCCACAAAGCGGGTAATTAATTCTTCGCTAACTTGCGGGGTTCTTGCCAGCAGCCACAGGAAGGATTTATCGTAGCTGGTGACGAAAGCGTATTGGTAATTTTCCTTATCGAGTTCAAATATGATATATGCACCGTAGAATGGGCCAAAAAAAGATACCTTCAAATAGCCTTGCTGCGGATCTTCGACAAAATAAGCTTTGCCTTCGGCTTCTTTCCACTTGCTATCCGCCGCCGAGAAACCTTTGTTGATGACTTTGACGCCACCATCCTCGTGAAGAGAGTATTCCGCCGTCACGTTGTCGAGTCCGCGTTCAAACGAATGGTCAAGACGGGCGATTTCGTACCAAGTACCAAGATAGCGGTTCAATTTGAAACCATCAACCGGTACGACATTTTGCGGAAGCGAGAGGCAACCGCTAAGCGAACAGAATACAGCAATAATCACTAGCAGCCGCATGGTTGTGTCACGAAGAATGAAGATAGGGATAATCGGTATATCCTTTGGCGCCGTCGGTATAAAAGGTCGCGGGATCGGGTTCGTTGAATGCTGCACCTGCGCGGATGCGCGCCGGTAAATCGGGGTTGGCTAAAAAAAACCGGCCAAATGCCACGGCATCAATCTTACCTTCAGCGATGTCTTGATCCGCCTCTTCCGGCGCATACTCGAAGTTGCCAATCAGCACGCCTTGATAGTGCTTGCGGATTGGCGTCATCACGTCACCGTTTTGCTGTTGATAAACATCTCCGCGCAGAACGTGCAAGTACGCCAGACAGTATTCGTTGAGCCGATTGGCAAGCCAGGTGGATAACCCTACCGGGTCGCTGTCGATCATGCTGTTGTAACTGCTCAGCGGCGAAATCCGCAAACCGACCCGGTCGCTCCCCCACACGGTACTGACCGCTTCCAGTACTTCCAAGATCAGTCGCGCGCGATTCTCAATCGAACCACCATATGGACCGCTACGTTTGTTCGAGCCGTCGCGCAGAAACTCATCGAGCAAATAACCGTTGGCACCGTGAATTTCTATACCGTCGAATCCGGCGGTCTTGGCATTTTGCGCGGCTTGTTTGAATCCGGAAACAATCCCGGGCAATTCGCCATCACGCAATTCACGAGGTACGGCATAAGGTTTTTTCCCTTCCGGCGTACGCACTTCATCGGCAATGGCGATAGCACTGGGTGCGACCGGTTGCGAACCATGATTGAGCAATGGGTGACATGCCCGTCCACCATGCCAGATCTGCAAAAAAATTCTGCCGCCAGCGTCATGAACAGCAGTGGTTACTTGCTGCCATGCGACAATTTGTTCTGCCGAGTAAATGCCGGGTTCCTTCCAGAACGCTGAATTCCCTTCCATCGCCATCGTCGCTTCGGCGATAATCAAACCTGCACAGGCGCGCTGCTTGTAGTATTCCACCATTAAATCATTCGGGATATGCGCCTCCCCTGCTCGGCAACGCGTCAACGGCGCCATAAAAACCCGGTTCGGTACCATGAGTGAACCAATTGCCAGAGGCGTAAACAACGTGGTCATACAAATGTATCCAAAAGAGTCTTAATTGCTGGGGAAGTGTTCCGAAACTTCATTGCATCGGATATTAAACCATTTCAGGTTACGACTGGTGTTTCCCGCTGCAAATGAATTGTGAGAAGCAAGAAAAAAGAAAAACGTCTAACTTCTAGAGCATGGGAAGCAATGACGTATTATTCGCTCGTATTGGAATCTTTGGTGAGTTGTTCAGTACTGCCATCGCCTGGCCATGCGCTGAATGGAAACGGCAGATAATCGGTATTCAATGCCATGTACGAAATAATTTGACGTATATACGCACCAAGGCTTTGGCTGAAGTTCAGCAGCAATGCATTGGGTTGTCCAGTTATGATCAAAGTAGCAAATTGAAAAAAGAATATACAGATAATCAAAAAGTTACAAAAACCATATATTCCCATATAAAGCACCATGAAAAAACCACGTTGCCATATTTTATTATTCTGAAGCCGTTGCTTGATTTCTTCATCCATAACGCATTTCGCAAAGAATGATGGTGTGATACGAGAAACTGCAGTTAATTGAAATGGCAAATACTTATGCCTGTGGGTTTCTAAACGCGAACCGATTTCCAGTAATTAGTTTTCCAGTATACGTGATCCAGTCTAGAAATGATAACGCCTTTCTTTTGCGATGCATGGAGAAACTTATTGTTTTCTAGATAAATGCCGACATGATTTGAAGTTGGTCCCGTTCTGAAAAAAATTAAGTCACCTGCTCTCAATTCTTCTCTGCGAATTTCTTTTCCAACTCGAGATTGCAGATGGGTTGTCCTGGGCAAATGCAGACCCAATTTCGATTTGAACGTGATATGCACGAAACCCGAACAATCGACTCCACGCTGACTAAGACCACCGCGTTGATAGCGTACACCTTGCCACTCATTATATTGAGAATAGAGAGCTTTTTTGACTTGATGATAATCTGCCGGTTTTTTAATTGCAGGACCAGATTTAAATACGGGTCTTTCCTGCACTGTGCTACAACTAACCAGAAAACAGATACCAATTAAAATAGCAATTCGAGAGATAAGCTTTTTCATTGACGATGTAGTTTGCATAACTTCATATCCAAAAAAGTTAATACCAACTATACGCGATTACCATGAGATCCCATGCTGGATATTTTTGACAGAACACATCTGGCCATATCTTTTAAAGGAACGATTTCATTAACACCACCTGCTGCAATCGCTTCTTTCGGCATACCAAACACTACACAGCTACTTTCATCCTGCGCAAAATTATACGAGCCTGCCTTGTGCATTTCCAGCATTCCCGCCGCACCGTCTTTTCCCATGCCAGTCAGAATCACGCCAATCGCATTTTTACCTGCATAATTCGCTGCAGATCTAAATAGTACATCAACCGACGGGCGATGTCGACAAACCGGCTCTCCATGGTTTAATTCAGTCATATAATTCGCGCCGCTACGTTTCAGCAACAGGTGAGAGTGGCCTGGTGCGATATATGCATGACCAGGCAAAACCCGCTCTCCTCCTTGCGCTTCAATAACAGAAATTTTACAAAGAGAATTCAATCGATTCGCGAATGATTTGGTAAAACCTTCAGGCATATGTTGAGTGATCAGTATTCCAGGTGAATCCGGCGGCATTCTAATTAAAAATTCCTTTATAGCTTCCGTACCGCCAGTAGAGGCACCAACTATTATCAATTTCTCGGTCGATGCGATGCGATTTGACACCGAAGGCAATACCGCATCCGCTGTGGCACTCTTTGTTACAGCTATGTTTGCTGATTTTTTGAGTCGCGCAGATTTAGCAATACGAATTTTGTTTGCAATCTCGCCACCATATTCTTTTAAGCCAGCAGCGATATCAATTTTAGGTTTAGAAACAAAATCAATAGCACCCAGTTCGAGCGCACGAAAAGTAATGTCTGAGCCCTTTTCCGTTAACGTTGATACCATCACGACAGGCATTGGTCGTAATCTCATTAATTTCTCGAGAAAATCCAGTCCGTCCATCTTGGGCATTTCAACATCCAGCGTCAGCACATCAGGATTCATCTCACGTATCATTTCTCTCGCCACCAGAGGATCCGGAGCTGATCCTATGGCTTCCATATCGGGCTGGCTATTTATAACCTCGCTTAATATACGTCGAATTAGCGCTGAGTCATCAATAATCAGAACTCTAGTCTTATTCATCTTCAACTCTCAATTTTGGTTAATAAGTCAACTTATTCTATGAAAACAGTTCAACATCACCACCGGAATCCACTCGATGTAGGCGTTGCCTGTAGTCGCTTTCCCGCTGAGAAAGTGTCGTGTTGCGCACATTGCGTAACTTCTTAACCATCACTCGACTACTTTTTGGGAAAAAGTAAACTTTACGCGGGAATACATCGACTAGATCTTGAGCAACCACTCGAATCTTTTCTGTCTGCAAAAACTTCAATACGAAATCTGCATTCCTCTGCCCTACATTCGCAACCGTCAAACCATCAAGAACATTTCCACCACCGAAAACCTTAGCTTCCAAATTGCTGCGACGAGCACCCAGTTTCAGCAGTTGATTGATCAATATCTCCATCGCGTATGTTCCATACCTGGCTGAAGCATTTAATGGGCTTCCTGCATCACCGCCACCATCAGGAAGCATAAAATGGTTCATTCCTCCAATGCCGCTATAGCTATCGCGTATACAGGCGGCTACACAAGATCCGAGAACAGTTACCAGCAAGATATCTTTATCAGTCACGTAATATTCACCCGGCAACAACTTAACTGCCTGACTATTAAAATTTTTATCAAAATAAAAATTAGTAGCAAGTTGCTCATCAATGATCTTAGTCATGCGATTATTACCTCGTTCTACTTGCTAATTCGTACACAGTTTTTTCTCGCAACTTAAATAAATCAACCGCATGTTGGAAACTCTCGGAATGCCCAGCAAACAATAAGCCATCCGGAGCAAGCAAAGGAGCAAATTTCTTCAGGATTTTATATTGTGTTGGCTTATCAAAATAAATCATTACATTACGACAAAATATGGCATCAAAAGGACCTCGAATTGGCCAATTGTCATCAAGTAAATTTAGTTGACGGAAAGTAATCATGTTACGCAACTCGGGTCTAACCCGTGCCGAACCTTCATGATGCCCCTTACCCTTAAGGAAAAATTGTCTCAATTTTTCCTTCGGAAGTTTTTCCAGCTTATCTAATGAATAAATACCTAGCTGCGCTTTTGCTAGGACATTGGTATCTAAGTCCGTCGCCAAGATATGAACAGGGGGAGTTAAAGTATTGAATGCTTGTACCATCGCCATGGCCATTGAATAAGGTTCCTCGCCGGTAGATGAAGCACTGCACCAGAGCTGAATTTTGTTTTGGTTCTTGCGTTTTTCGACATGTTTCTCGAGAATGGGAAAATGATGCTGTTCACGAAAAAAAGCGGTTAGATTTGTTGTTAGTGCATTCGTAAAAGCTTCCCATTCTTCAGAGTTTCCACGTTCAAGGTAATTTAAATATTCGTGAAAGCTATTAATACCTGTCGCTCGCAAACGGCGAGCCAAGCGACTGTACACCATATTTTGCTTACCCGATGACAATGAAATACCAGCATGCTTATAGATCAGCTTTCTAACTCGTTCAAAGTCCTCTTGAGTAAAGACATATTCGCGAGTTTTGTCATTAGAGTTCTCATCAAAGTTCGAAATTATTCCCATGCTAGTCCCATTCCAGTTAGCAAAGATCTATTCTTAAGCAGATTTATCAGCTGTAATAAACTAAAAAAATTTCTTACAGTCTTTTAATTACTTATCAGTAGTTATATTGAAGGGTTTTAGAACTAATCGATCTTTGAAATTAAAAACCATAACACACTGTTATTAAGCATATAATCAACACTTCACATGGGCATACTTAAGCATTGATAATAAACATACCGATTATCCCAACATCCGCTTGCGCAACTGGATTTATACGATCTCCTGTTGCGAAGCCATTACTAAAGCAGCAGTATCAAGGATAAGTGCAACCTTACCATCACCCATGATTGTCGCCCCGGATACACCTTGCACTCTTCGATAGTTACTTTCCAGACTCTTAATGACAACTTGATGCTGTCCTACGAGATCGTCCACAAATAGGGCAGCTTTGTGACCCTCAGCTTCAAGAATTACAAGAATCCCTTCGTTAACAGCCGTAACTTTTGGACGCAAATTGAAGATTTCATGTAATGCAACCACAGGCAAATATTCACCACGCACCTGTACCACACGCCCTTGACCACTGACTGTTTTGATATCAGCAGCTGCAGGCTGTAACGACTCGGTAATGTAATTAAGTGGAACAATAAACATTTCTTCACCGACAGTTACGGATAGCCCATCAAGAATGGCAAGCGTTAAAGGCAAACGTATCGAAATACGTGTACCGGCACCTAACGCTGAATCGATATCAATCCGCCCTCCCATACTCTGGATATTTCGCTTGACAACATCCATACCGACACCGCGCCCTGATACATCCGTGACTTTCTCGGCTGTCGAAAAACCAGCTTCAAATATCAATGCCCAAACTTCTTGATCTGTCATACCATCATGCACAGGCAGTCCACGTTCTCTTGCTTTTGCAAGTATCTTTCCTCGATTCAAGCCAGCTCCATCATCACTAACTTCGATTACGATACTGCCACCTTGATGAAAGGCTCGCAAAGTTATAGTACCGTGGGCTGGCTTACCGGCAGCAACTCGTTTCTCGGCAACTTCAATTCCATGATCCAAGCTATTCCTCACCAAATGAGTCAACGGATCAGCAATTTTTTCTATCAGACCTTTATCAAGCTCCGTATTTTCACCCACGGTTTTTAGCTCAACTCGTTTGTTCAACTTTGCGGCCAAATCACGAACAACTCGAGGATAACGGCTAAATACAAAACTAATTGGCATCATGCGAATCGACATTACAGATTCTTGCAAATCACGCGTATTTCTTTCCAGTTGGCTCATTCCGCTATGTAATTTTTCAAAAAGCACCGGATCATATTGTGAAACGGTCTGAGCTAGCATTGCCTGTGTAATCACCAATTCACCGACCAGGTTGATCATTTGATCAACCTTTTCAATACTGACACGTATTGAAGAAGTCTCATTGGTTGAAGAAGAACTAGCAGCGGTGGTTTTACTCGGAGCTTTATTTAAACCACTTGATGAGTCATTTTTACCAGAAACAGTATTGGGCTGTTGTTTATTACTTGGACTCGTTTCTGCTTCATCACAATCAATGGGCGCAGCCGGCGCTCCTGGGAAAAACCGTACCCTGGGGCTGGCGGCAAATCAGTCATTGCAAACTCATCATCACTTTCACCAGGTAATACTTCTACTTCTGTGTTCTCAATAGTTCCTTTTGCAGAGCAAAGGACTGCTGCATCTGCTTCAGAATGGTCATGCGCCACTGTCTCAATTTTGAGATTTACCGGATCAACAACAAAAGCCAATGTTTCCCAAACATCTTCTTCACAATTAGATGTCGCAAGCTTTAACTTAAAACCGTCATTCACATCAGCAGGAGTCAAATTTTCCAAAAACCCGAGGCGTTTTAAGTTTTCAAACAAATGATCAACGGTCGCAGTACTTATACCGCTACCCGAAAATTCAATACTAAAAATATTTTTTGCTGTAGCTTCTGGGGCTAATTCTGTGATCTCAGGCTCGGTTTGAATAATTTCTGAATTTTCTTCGGGTTCTTCCTTAGCTGCAGCTTCAGGAGACGATACCTGCTGTGTTCCGTCACTGAGTCTTTTTAATTCTTCACAAACGGCTGCCGCAACCTCTGGATCAGCTTGACCCTCCCCACGATGGCCTGCTAACTGATCTTTTATGACATCCCCTGCCTTAAGAAAGGCATCAATCATCTCGCTACATACCTTGAGTTCGCCCTTACGCAATTTATCCAGCAATGTTTCCAACATATGAGTCATCTCCGTCATATCCGTAAAACCAAATGTACCAGCCCCCCCTTTGATAGAGTGAGCTGCACGAAAAATAGCGTTTAAATCTTCCAAGTCTGGAGAATTGATATCCAACCTTAAAAGGCATGTTTCCATTTCAGCCAATAATTCAGAAGATTCTTCAAAGAAAATTTCGTAAAACTGTTCGAGATCTGTACTCATCGATAACCCTATTTCATGTGGATACTATTCAAGGCTAACACTCTAATAAAACCGGCAAATTAAGAAACAGATTAATAAAAATCATTTAATCTTTAAAATTCGAGAAACCCTTCCAATTTACTAATCTACAGCGAAGTATTTATTAGCCTATAACTTTTCCAATGACTTCTAACAGCCTCTTGGGGTCAAAGGGTTTTACTAGCCATCCGGTTGCTCCGGCCGCTCTGCCTTTAGTCTTTATTTCATCACCAGACTCAGTCGTTAAGATTAATATGGGAATGTTTTTATAATTCGCCAATTTTCTTAGCAATTCCAGTAGCTTTAATCCATCCATTCTTGGCATGTTGATGTCTGTCAAGACTAAATTCACTTGATGAAGATTTGCTTTATCTAGTGCATCCTGACCATCAACAGCTTGAATGACCTCATACCCAGCACCTTTAAGCGTAAAAGTAACCATCTGCCTTATTGATGCCGAATCGTCCACTGCAAGAATTGTCTTTGCCATTTACCTTACCTCTCTTTCATTTTTGATCATTCACCTTGGAAACATACAATCTAACTTGATTAGAAAAGCTCAATATCACCCATCTGCATACCCTGCTGTACAACCGGTTTTCTCTTGCTATTGCTCTTTGTCAATGCCACCGCCTCGGATATACCTTCATGAATTCTATTCAAAGTTTTTTTGTTACTTTTTTTATCCCAACTACTCTGCCGATCAATTCGCTGCAACTCAATACTTAATAATTCCACTTGATGAGTAGTATGCGCGAGTAATTGTGTTACCAAATCTCCAAACTGTAATGAGGTTATCGCCATTTCTAATTCTTGTTCAATCTTGTCCGCAACAACCATTTGTTTCTCAAGAAGATCGAGAATAGGTTTACTGCCTTCAGGAGCCGCCAATTTCTCAATAGCCGAAACCATCTCGTGATGGGATTTGGTCAGCTTGCTAATAAATTTAAAATTAATGACCAGATTATTAACCGCATCACTAACTAATCTATCGACTTGATTAAGCTCTCCCTTAATATTTAGAAAAAATTCATCGGCTTCTGCATTGCGCAAAACGCTATCTGTGCGATCCAGCCTTGTTTTATTTTCCAAATTTCTATTTTTTTTGGTGCCGGTTAATAGCGTTTCTGACATAACTACTCTCCTCGTTATGTATTTAGATCAAGGCGATATATTTTGTTAAAAACCGATCGACTTCTTTCTTTATATGTTATATGTTGATTTTTAGATTATCGAGAGTTCTTAAGTGATTGTTGTGAATCAAGACAAATAAACACGAATATCTCAGCTCACTCTGCAAATCTTTTTTTCTACAAGCTATCGGTCTAATTCGTAATAACTTTAGCCATAAAGCCACATTAGATTGTTGACACCGGACGAAAATTGACCAAAAAAGACTAGCTGTACCGGTTGAAAATTGACTAGTGAATTCGGACTATGATTATTTCTGGTGTATGGCAAGGGAGAAGAAAGCGATGTAACCTGTTGTAGAGGATCTCGGCAGATCAACCAACAAAACAAGGAAAACACCGCGTGACAGATAGTAATGTTTTTAATCTGAATAAACCAGAACACTGGGTTCTCTGATCCGATGCGATAACTGCCATCTTAAGGCAGACAATATCAAGTTGTTCATCCGTTGCCGTGGCTCGCCAATTCGTGGGTGTCTCTCAACCAAAGCTAACCTTTCCCCAAGCTGGAGAGCCTGAAGGCGCTGCGTGAATCAATTTTTGGTTGACGAATTCTCCAAATCCCAGCTCTGATAATTCGCGTCCATAACCTGAATTTTTGACGCCACCGAACGGTAGTTCAGGTGCTGTCCACACGGGCTGATTGACAAAAACCATACCGCTCTCGATTTTCTCTGCCAGCTTTCGACCATGCGCTACATCGGCGGTAAAAATTGAGGCCCCTAAACCGAAGGGGGTGGCATTCGCCAATTGAATGGCTTCTTCTTCATTATTGACGCAATAAAACGATACGACCGGACCGAATAACTCCTGTATATAAATAGGGTTGTCCTGCTCGATACCGGTTAGCACCGTTGGTTCTAAATAAAAACCGGGCCGGTCAATTCTTTTACCACCCGTCACGACTTTACCGCCATGCCGCTTAGCCAGTGCTATCTGGCCGAGTAACAGGTTCAGTGTTTTTTCCGATGATAGTGGCCCTAACGTGGTGCCGGGATCCTGGGGATCTCCGGCTTTGAGAGCCGACATCCGTTGCACGAATCCATCAAGAAATTCTTTTCCGCGCTGTTTTCCAACGACTATGATGCGCTTTATGCCCACGCAGCATTGGCCGGTCGCGAACATTCGTCCGAATAAGGCGCTATCCAGCGTCGTTTCTAATGACGCGTCTTCAAGCACGATCAGCGGATCGCTGCCGCCCATTTCCAATACGGATTTTTTCAGATTGCGCCCTGCCCGCTCAGCAACTGCCGCACCCGCACGTTCACTGCCTGTGAGCGTAACGCCACGCACGCGCGGGTCTTCTATAACTCCTCCAATCTGTTCGATACTCGCAAAAAGATTGGTATAAACCCCAGGTGGGGCACCTGCTTCTTCAATAAGCCGGGCAAATGCCAAGGCGGATTGGGGCACATTTTCCGCATGCTTTAACAAAAGCACATTGCCTACCATCAACTGTGGTCCTGCTATCCGGGCTATTTGATAATAAGGAAAATTCCAGGGAGTAATCCCGAGCAGAATGCCAATCGGTTCCAGGTGCAGTTCCGCTCCAGGAGACTCTGAAAGCTTGCGCGGCTGCAGATAGTGACCGGCGTTTCGAGCATAGTAGTCCAGTATATCCGCAGAGAGATTGACTTCTGCCTGTGCTTCATTAGTAAGTTTTCCCATTTCCAATGTCAAATAGCTTGCATATTCCTTGCTCTTTTTGCGCAACAGATTTGCTGCAGTTGCGATTATATTGGCACGATCGGCGATCGAGCATTCGCGCCAAGTTGATTTAAAGGCCAAGTGAGCTTGATCAAGCGCTACACTCAAGTCCCTATCTGAGATATTTGCGTAAGTTGCAACCAACTTGCCCGTCGCTGGATTAATCGTTTGATAAGTCATTCTATCCTCCATGAATTCAAGAATTTCCTGATCCGGTTATTGCGTTTTTACTGAGTGCAGCAACCAAAGAAATGCGCTCGTAGCGTTCAATGCGGCTCGCAAAATAAGATCTAGCCGAATCAGGAAAAAAACTGACCTCAATTGAGATCGGTCAAATCAAAATTAACGATCCATGATTCCCGGAGCGAGAGCAAGATTTGCTGGCAGCTTTTCCGCATAGGAATAAGAACTTGCTCTGTTGTCTCTGACCCACCGTTTTTCAGCCACTGATTCAAACGGAGGGGGAATCTCTCCTTGCAGCGACCATAGATCAAAAGGGGTTTCGTCAATCGAAATCTCCCAGTCATAGCCCTTGTCCCTGACATAAGGCGCTATGACTGCATCAAGCGTTCTAACCCACCATTCGCGAATGACCGGCCCCGGAAGAGTCCGAGCAATCTGATCGACCTTAAAGCGGATAAATTTGTTGTGTGACTCTCCGCCGACAAAGCAGGAATCATTTGCAATCTCCTCAAAAATGACCACTACATAAAATTTTGGCAAAGGGATGCTCGCATAAACACCGGTAATCTTTTCCGATAATTTCTTTTTGTCGTCGGCAGTCAATGATCCCGCAGGGTGATAAATTTTCCACAATGGCATGATGCTTCTCCTTTCAATAATTATTCGATTCATTTACTTGCAATTTGCAAGTAAATATAGTGTAGTAAGTTAACTTGCAAAATGCAAGCATTAATTACAACTTCTATTTACTCGGGATTTCAATAATTATTGGTGTTGTATTTGACCGAGAAACGAATGGCACGAATGACAGCTTCGCTGACTTAGCCTCGACTTCTGTTTAAAAATGCTTGTGTCGAATCACCGGACTCGCGGACTGATTCTCCTGATTCGGGTTAAACTAAGACTTTTGAACAACTCACTACCCGCAAGACCTCATGGACGAACAATCAAGCTTAATTGCCTTATTCACTAGCAGCTTCTTAGCCGCGACATTGCTACCCGGCGGATCGGAGGCGGTGCTGGTGGGTGTTTTGCTGGCCTATCCTGATTTACATTGGCCGGCGCTGACTTTGGCGACCATCGGCAATACCTTGGGCGGGATGAGTTCGTATCTCATTGGCCGTCTGTTGCCGGATGAAAATGCACTGTATAAAAAATTGGGTGGAAAAACACACGGGCTGGAGTGGGTGCGTCAACATGGCACCCCGATTCTACTGCTATCGTGGGCGCCGCTGATCGGCGATATCTTATGCGTGGCGGCTGGGTGGTTACGCGCCAATTGGCTGTGGGCGTTGCTATTTATTGCTGTGGGGAAATTTGCCCGTTATTGGGTAATTGCTGTTGCGGTAAATTAAGAGGTTCTTCGATCCGGCTGATTCATTTTGCACCGAATAAACCGGATCGATGCCGATGATTGGATTATTCCTGATTATCAAACAGTTTTTGCAATTCACCGCTTTGATACATTTCGGTAACGATATCCGAGCCACCGATGAATTCGCCATTGACGTATAACTGCGGGATCGTCGGCCAGTTCGAATAGTCTTTGATCCCCTGGCGGATTTCAGGGTCTTCCAACACATTGACTGCAAAAATATTATCAATACCGCACGCCTTCAGAATATTCACTGCGTTTGCGGAAAAACCACATTGCGGTTGGTCCGGCGTGCCTTTCATATACAGCACAACCGGATGTGTGGTTACTTGTTGTTCGATTAAATCTTCAACATTCATAGTGTTAATCTCTCCAATAGATCGTTCCAAAAAATTTTTACAGATACCAAGTTCAGAATTTCCCAAGCGCCATTCGTTGTTGCATTGATATGCTACATATAGGTCACACTGAAAAATTCAACTGACCGCCGCTGACGCGCATTATGCCAGCCAAGTCCGGCTTGGAACAAATATTATTAAAGCCCGCTTGCTGGAGCAATCCTCTGCACGCTTCCGCTTGATCATATCCGTGTTCCAGCAGCAACCATCCATTGGCAGCCAGATGGCCGGGTGCGGCTGCAATGATATGATCAATACAAGCCAGGCCATCACCGCCAGCCGATAATGCCATTTCCGGTTCAAACCGCAAATCACCTTGTTGCAAGTGCGGATCGTGTTCAGCGACATAAGGCGGATTTGAAACAATCAGATCAAATTTTTCTGCGGGAAGTTCATCAAACCAATTTCCGGCGATCAGCTTCAGATGAGTTATTCCCAGCGCTTCGGCGTTTCGTCGCGCGACGGCAAGGGCATCCGGTGATAAATCAACCGCAGTGACATGGGCTCGGGGCCGATGCTTGGCAATGGTAATAGCGATCGCGCCGCTGCCGGTTCCCAGGTCCAGAATCCGCTTCGATCGATCCGCAGGAATCAGCTGCAGCGCCCACTCGACCAGTAACTCGGTTTCAGGCCGTGGAATGAGAACCGCGTTTGTGACCTGAAAAGTCAAATCATAAAACGGCCTTTCGCCGGTCAAGTAGGCCACCGGCAGTCCCTTGGCGCGTTCTTGAATCAATTGCGAGAATGTTGCCGATTGTTGTTCGGTCAACCGATGTTCCGGGTGTGTCAGCAAAAAGGCGTGCTTGGCATGCAGCACATATTCCAGCAATAGCCGCGCATCCACCGGGTCAACCGACCGGCAGGCGATGGCTAATACTTGCGCAATGGTTTCGGGTTGCATCGAAGGATGAATCGGATCGGCTAGCAGGCAGCAATTACTCCTGCACCGACGCCGCCAGTAATTCCGCTTGATGTTCTGCCACTAAGGCTGAGCATAGTTCATCGATATCGCCATCCATGATCTGATCCATTTTATAAAGCGTCAGATTGATGCGATGATCGGTAATCCGGCCTTGCGGAAAATTGTAGGTGCGAATCCGCTCCGACCGCTCACCGGTTCCCACCAGCGACTTCCGTGTCGCCGCCTGTTCCGCATGTTGTTCGCGCATTTGCTTGTCGTGAATCCGCGCAGCCAGCACGCTCAACGCTTGCGCTTTGTTTTTGTGTTGCGAGCGGCCATCCTGGCACTCCACCACAATGCCGGTCGGCAAATGCGTTACGCGCACGGCAGAGTCGGTTTTATTGATGTGCTGGCCACCCGCACCCGAAGCACGGAAGGTATCGATGCGTAATTCGGCGGGATTCAACACCACTTCGCTGACTTCATCGGCTTCCGGCATCACTGCCACGGTACAGGTTGAGGTATGCACACGCCCTTGCGTTTCGGTCACAGGAACCCGTTGCACGCGATGACCGCCGGATTCAAATTTCAATCGGGAATACGCGCCATGACCAATGATTTTGGCGATAATTTCTTTATAACCACCGATATCCGACAAACTTTGCGAGATAATTTCCACTTGCCAGCCTCTTCTCTCCGCATAGCGTGAGTACATCCGAAACAAGTTACCGGCAAACAAAGCCGATTCATCGCCGCCGGTTCCAGCGCGGATTTCCAGAAAAATATTACGCTCATCGTTGGGATCTTTCGGCAGTAGCTGTTTTTGAATTTCAGCTTCCAGTTTAGCGAGCTTCTCTTTCCCGGCCTGGATTTCGGTTTCGGCAAATGCCCGCATTTCAAGATCGGCATGCATTTCCCGCGCCGTTTGTATGTCCTGCTCGCATTGTTGATACTCGCGATACAACTCCACGATTGGAACGATTTCTGAATGCTCGCGGGTCAATTTGCGATAGTTGTCCAGATCCGCAGTCGCAGACTCGCTACTCAATACCTGGTTTAATTCGTCCAAGCGCACACTCAAACGAGTGAGCCGGTCCGTGATGTTTTTGTTCATTGCGGGCGATGCAGTTGGTATAGCCGGTTAATCAAACCGACTAATTCCTCTCGTTCATCTGTCGTGGCGTGATTCAGCACACTGGAAGGCATGTGCAAGAATTTATTGGTAAGACTGTTACTTAAAGCTTCGATAACCTTATCGGGATCCTCCCCCTTTTCAAGCAATCTTTTGGCGCGAGCCAGTTCATGTCGGCGATATCGCTCACCCTGATCACGCAGCGCGCGAATCGTCGGCACAACTTCGCGGGTAGCGAACCAACGCATGAAATCGACCACATTCGAATCAATGATCGTTTCCGCTTGAGCGACGGCATTCTGGCGCGAATCCAATCCTTCTTTGACGATCTCGGCCAAATCATCCACATAATATAGAAACACGTCGTCCAACTCGGCTACTTCGGTTTCCACATCACGTGGCACTGCGAGATCCACAATGAAAATCGGTCGATGCTTACGGATTTTAATGGCGCGCTCGACCATGCCTTTACCCAGAATCGGTAATGGGCTTGCCGTACAGGTTACGACAATATCATGGAGCGCCAATTGCTCCGGTAAATCACTGAGCGTAATAGCTTGCGCATTAAAACGGCTGGCCAATGCGTCGGCACGCTCCTTAGTACGGTTGGCTACGGTTATTTTTCTAGGACTCCTCGCGGCGAAATGATTGGCGCATAACTCGATCATTTCGCCCGCACCGATAAATAACACACGTTGCTCATTGATCTCGCCGAAAATCCGCTCGGCCAGACGCGCTGCCGCTGCAGCCATTGACACCGAATTGGCGCCAATCTCGGTAGAAGTCCGAACTTCCTTGGCGACATAAAAGGTGCGCTGAAATAGCTTGTGCAGCAACAAACCCAATGTGCCGGCATGCTCCGCGGATTTCACCGCGCTTTTCAACTGTCCGAGTATTTGCGGCTCGCCCAACACCATGGAATCCAAGCCGCTGGCTACGCGGAAGGCGTGCTTAACAGCCTGTTCCCGCGGCAACTTGTACAAGTAAGGATCCAGATCGCGTGTCGGCAAATGATGAAAGTCGGCCAGCCAAACAACCGCTTCCTCCGGTTTATCGGTGCAACAATAAACTTCCGTGCGGTTACAGGTGGAGACGATCGCAGCTTCTTTGATCGGATTGCGTCCGACGAGATCGCGCAACGCATGCTCCATCGTATTTTCGGGAAATGTTACCTGCTCGCGCACATCTAGCGGCGCAGTGTTGTGATTAATACCGAAAGCAAATAACTGCATGAATGTTAATGTTAACTATCGAGAGCTAATGGTAAGAAATAACCGCTAATTATAATAGTAGGAATTTTTTATTACCATCGTTCAGAAAAATTATTTAACGCCAACAATACCGGAACATTAATGCCAAGGCGTAACCGGAATAATGGAAATGCTGTTTTTGGGCGACCCTTCAATAATTCTGTCGCTATATGTCAAATAAACCAATACATTACGTTTGGGATCGTAAAACCGGACTACTTGCAGCGTTTTAAATAACAGCGATGTGTTTTTCTTAAACACTTCCTTACCATCCTCGTTGCCATTTTTTACTTTTTCCGGCAGAGAGATCGGGCCAATCTGGCGACATGCGATGGATGCATCCGATGTATCTTCGGCTACTCCCACGGTTCCGCTAATTCCACCCGTTTTCGCCCGGCTGAGATAACAGGTTGCACCGGGTATCTGCGGATCATCGAAGGCTTCGATCACAATTTTATCGTTGGCGCCGAGCATTTTAAACTTGGTTGAAACACTCCCGATTTCTTCCGCCCATGAGAAATTGAATAACATCATTGCAATCAAAAAGGACAGAAACTTCAAAGAACGCATTTTTTCCTCCATTAAAGCACAGTGATAGATTCTCAATGTAGCTTTAGAAATTTTTAATAAGGGATTGGTTTAAACTAATAATCCCGGTTAGTGCCTATTGACTAAAATTACCTTGATGCCATTGAGTCTCAGCAAACCAGTAAGTTTCATAACGAATCCTACAACAATACAAGGCTCTTTGGAATGTAATTTATAAATCAACAACTTTAATTTTATTTGGAGATTAACAACTACTGGTATTAAATATCGCCATTCGCCATGAAAAGACGATTGCCAAGGCATGATCAAGCAATCATTCCAGCTAACAGATACTGCCACAAGGCAGCAAGAAAGGAAGTAACCGAGTATCAGGGTGGTAGGCGCGATTGGATTCGAACCAACGACCCCCACCATGTCAAGGTGATGCTCTAACCAACTGAGCTACGCGCCTAAGAAAGGCGGATTCTAACTGAAATAGATAGGCGCCACAAATAATATTGCAAATGAGTCAGAAAACAATTCTTCCGTATTCAACGACAAGCGCGCAGCACTGATTGGGTTATTCCCAACTTGACACTCCACTCTCATTTCTGTAGCCTTCGCCACACTTACCTCAGGTGCCTTCGGTATTTTTTATTGAAGGTTAAACGGGAAGCTGGTGCGTACCGATTAGATGACCGGACAAAGCCAGCACTGCCCCCGCAACGGTAAATGAGCAGAGGTTTGCTTGTTACAAGTTTTTTCAAAACACCGTAAAACGCTATCTCAAGCCACCTCGCATATCTGCAAGATGCCACTGTGTTTGACACGGGAAGGCGCAGATAGGGAAACAATTCCGCTCATCAGTCCGGAGACCGGCCCGAAGTAACCTACAGCGGTATTGCGGAGGGCAATATACGGCAGTTGAGCGGTTCTTATTCTTGCACCGTCCATTTGTCCCATGCCGGTTTCCTTCTGCATTCCAATTTCAGAATTCATTAACGCGCGGGTGTGCGCGAAGGAATCAGATCATGCAGAAAAGCCGTTTGACGGCGATATCAATATTATGGTTAAGCACCATCTGCCATAGTGCTGCCGCCAATATCGAACATCAGGAAAAACCAGTCATCGTTACTGCTTCACGGACAGCACAAACAGCGGACACAGCGTTGGCTTCGGTAACCGTTATTTCTCGCAAAGACATCGAACAACAACAAGCGCGTTCGGTACAAGACTTACTGCGCGGCGTTGCGGGAATCAGCATTTCGAATAACGGCGGCATGGGTAAAACTTCGTCAGTTTTTATGCGCGGCACCGAATCCGATCATGTATTGGTAATGATCGACAACATTAAAGTCGGCTCAGCCACATCCGGCACCACCGCGTTTGAAAACATCCCCATTGATCAAATCGAGCGCATTGAAATTGTACGCGGCCCCCGTTCCAGTCTGTACGGTTCCGAAGCGATCGGCGGCGTGATTCATATCATCACACGTAAAGGCACCGGTAGCGGCTTTCGGCAGCACCTGAATTTCGGCGGCGGCAGCTTCGGCACGTATGAGGGTGCAACCGGTATGTCGTATAATGGCGCGCAAGGCTGGCTCAATCTGACTGCGAGTGGCATTGGCACCCAAGGCTTCAACGCTTGTAACGGCACCAGCAACGCCGGGTGTTTTGTCGATTCATCCGATCCTACGCTGTTCGATCGCGACGGATATCGCAACGTTGCCGGTAGCATGCGCGGCGGTTATCGTTTTCAGAACGGGCTGGAAATCGAAACCAACTTCATGCAATCCGCCGGAAAAACACACTATGATGGTAGTTTCGTCAATAAAGCCGTGCTGATGCAGCAAGTTGTCGGCGGTGTTATCCGCTATGCGCCCACCGCATACTGGAACTTCAATCTGATCGCGGGTAGCAGCCGCGAAGATAGCGACAATTTCCTGGGCAACGCTTTCCAGACCCGATTTAACACCACCCGTGATAACGTGTCGGTATTGAATACTTTCACAGTCGCCAAAGACCAGCAACTTACGATCGGCATGGATTATCAGCGCGACCACGTCAAAAGCACCGAGGCCTACTCAATAACGTCACGTAACAATTGGGGGGTATTCGCGCAGCATCAAGCCAATATCGCTTCACACAACCTGCAATTTTCGATCCGGCATGATGACAACCAGCAGTTCGGCAGCCGCGTCACCGGCAATGCCGGATGGAGTTATCCGTTATCGGACAAGTTCTTGTTGGTTGCCAATTTCGGTAGTGCTTTCAAGGCACCAACGTTTAATGAATTGTATTTCCCCGGCTTCGGCAACGCTAATCTCAAACCAGAAGATTCGCGTAGCTTTGAGTTCGGCACTCGCGGCCATGCTCACTGGGGAAACTGGTCGATCAATGCATACGAGACCCATATCGACAATTTGATTACGTTCGATTCGAGAATTTTTGCGCCAAGCAATATTGGCCAAGCGCGCATCCGCGGTATCGAAGGTATTGTGTCTGCACAAATTATGGAATGGCAGATTAATACCAATTTAACGCTAATGGAGCCTGTCGATCGTGGGCCAGGATCCGGCCGCGGCAATATTTTGCCAAGGCGTGCTGAACAATCATTCAGGTTAGATTTGAATCGCCAATACGGCAAGTATGCGGTCGGTAGCATGTTACTGGTGGAAGGCGAGCGCTACGACGATTTGGCTAATACACGTAAGCTGGATGCATACGCCAAATTGGATTTGCGCGCAGAATATCTGTTCGCACCGAAGTGGCGCTTGCAAGGCCGCATCGACAACGTATCCGACGAACACTACGAAACCGCATCGTTTTATAATCAGCCCGGGCGAAGCTTTTTTGCCATGGTTCGTTATCAACCCTAGAAGGAGAAATACCTATGCTGACATTATCCACTCGCAACCAGATCGCTATCGGACTGTTACTCGCCGCGCTGATGATAGCCACACGCAGTCATCATTTCGCCACCATCCATAACCTAGCCGATGCATCCTGGGTGATTTTCTTCTTAGCCGGAATCTATTTACGATCTGCTTGGACATTACCGGCGTTCTTTGCGTTGGGCTGGGGCTTAGATATTTCTGCCACGACCTGGGGCGGAGTCAGTGATTATTGCATGACGCCCGCCTATCTATTCATGCTGCCGGCCTATGCTTCATTATGGTTGGCCGGACGCTGGTACGCTCGCCGTTACGAATTTTCCTGGAATACGGTAAAACCTCTGTTAATCAGTGGATCTGCCGGGTTAGTGCTATGTGAATTATTTTCTTCTGGCGGATTTTATTTCTTCTCCGGACGTATCGCAGAAACCAGTTTTGCGGAATTCGGCGAGCAATTGCTGAAATATTTCCCGTTGTATCTCGAAACTTTTGTTTTCTATTCTGCAATAGCCATTGGAATACACGTATTATTCACAGTAGTTCATCAGCTTAATTCGCGCAATACCACAACCGGTTAAACCAATGACTGATTCCGAACGTGCAGAACGTTATCGCGCACGCATGCAACGCAAAAAAGAGGTCATCGATGCCGCCATCGCACGCGCCGATCGCAAGCAGGGACTGCTGCTGGTGCTCACCGGTAACGGTAAAGGTAAATCCAGTTCGGCATTCGGCATGATGGCGCGTGCATTGGGCTATGGTATGCGCGTGGGTGTCGCGCAGTTCATCAAAGGCCGTTCAGATACCGGTGAAGAAGCGTTTTTCCGCAAACAGGAAAACGTGGTTTGGCATGTCCTGGGAGAGGGATTCACTTGGGATACGCAAAATCTCGAGCGCGACACCGAAACCGCGCGCCGTGGCTGGGAAGTAGCGCAAACCCTGTTACGCGATCCGTCATTTGACCTGATCGTGCTCGATGAATTGACTTACCCGCTCAAATTCGGCTGGCTCGATCTGCAACAAGTGCTGGAAGATCTGAAAAACCGTCCACCCATGCAGCATGCCGTCATCACCGGCCGCGGCGCACCCGAAATGCTATGCGATGCCGCCGACACCGTCACCGAAATGACCGACGTCAAGCATGCCTACCGCGCCGGTATTCAAGCGCAGCCAGGTATCGATTTATAGCAACATGAGCGAACGTCACCGCTATAGCGATGCCGAATGCGCTGCAGTGTATCGCGTGATCGCCGAGCGCCGCGACATGCGGCATTTTCTCCCCGATCCGGTCGAACCCGCCATGCTCGAGCGTCTGCTCACCGCCGCGCACCAAGCGCCCAGCGTCGGCCTGACGCAACCCTGGCGCTTCATTCGCATCACCGATCGTCAATTACGCAACAACATCTCAGCACTTGTCGAGACCGAGCGCCACCGCACTGCCGATGCGCTGAATGAGCGCCGCGACGATTTTTTACGCCTGAAAGTCGAAGGCATACGGGAATGCGGCGAACTTCTGGTGGCTGCGCTAATGGATCACCGCGAACAACATATCTTTGGCCGCCGCACGCTACCGGAAATGGATCTGGCTTCAGTCGCTTGCGCCATCCAAAATCTCTGGCTCGCGGCACGCGCCGAAGGACTGGGTATGGGTTGGGTATCGCTGTTCGATCCGAAGACGCTGGCAAACCTGCTCGCCATGCCGGACGGCAGCAAACCGGTTGCCATTATTTGCCTGGGCCATGTCGCGGCTTTTTATCCGGCGCCGATGTTGAAATTGCAAGCCTGGACGCAACCACGCCCGCTGCAGGATTTGGTTTTTATCAACCGCTGGGATAATGTTGGTGAACCCCTCGAATGACCGTCACACTGACTATTTCCACCGCTTTATTACTGGATGCCTGGCTGGGTGAGCCGCGCCGCTTTCATCCGCTGGTCGGATTCGGACACTGGGCGCAAGCCTTGGAACGGGGCTGCTATGCGGATTCGCGGCTTAATGGCTGCATTGCGCTGACGCTAGCGATCGTTCCGGTAACCGGAGCGGTCGCGTATATCGCCGCATGGTCGTGGCATTGGCTGCTGGATGCGTTTTTGCTGTACCTTACCATTGGTTGGAGCAGCCTGAATCTGCATGCGAAAAATGTTAAACATGCACTGCTATCGAACGAGCTTACCAACGCCCGCGAGCAAGTCAGCCTTATCGTCAGCCGCGACACATCGCAACTCGACTCAAACGGTGTTTCCCGCGCAACCGTCGAATCGGTACTGGAAAACGGCAACGACGCGATTTTCGGCACGATATTCTGGTTTGCGGTTGCCGGGGCGCCGGGTGCTGTCACGTATCGGCTGGTCAACACCTTGGATGCGATGTGGGGCTACCGCAACGCCCGCTACTTTCATTTTGGCTGGTCTGCCGCACGCCTGGATGATGTGTTGAATTACATTCCTGCGCGGCTTACTGCATTCAGCTATGCGCTTTGTGGTAACGTTCGCAAAGCGCTCATTTGCTGGAATACACAAGGCATTCTTTGGAAAAGCCCTAATGCGGGGCCTGTCATGGCGGCAGGTGCAGGCAGTCTGGGTCTTGTGCTCGGAGGCCCTGCCCGCTACCACGGCCAGCTAGAATCACGCCCACTTCTGGGAATGGGGCGTACCCCGGAAACTCAGGATATTGATCAGGCGCTACGGCTCATACGCCGTTCATTGTTACTCTGGTTAATTGCGATTGGCATGGGAGAATGGTTCTTTGAGCACGTTAGCACACTTTGATAACACCGGTTTATTGCCGCATGGTGGCCGTTTGAAAGCCGCCGCAATTCACTTTAGCATTCCCCTGGAGCAATGGTTGGATCTTTCCACCGGCATCAATACCAATGGCTGGCCGGCGAAAAATCTACCAGCCTCTGTGTGGATACGATTACCCGAGGACGATGATGGTTTGGATGCAATGGCTAGCCGATATTATGGAGCAGATTACCTGTTGCCAGTTGCTGGCTCACAAGCTGCCATTCAGGCGCTACCTCATTTGCGAGCTTTTTCTCGAGTCAGCGTGTTGCACCCCGGTTACGCTGAGCACGTTCATGCCTGGCGGCGTAACCACCATGCCGTATCGGTTGTAACTCCCGAGCAAATCGATGAAGCGCTGCTGAACACCGATGTATTAATTTTGATTCATCCGAATAATCCGACAGGTGCTGTTTTTTCTGTGGCAAAGCTGCTCAGTTGGCATGCGCAATTAACCGAACGTGACGGTTGGCTTATTGTCGATGAAGCTTTTATGGATGCCACACCGGAATTCAGTTTGTCTGCCCATGCATCGAAACCTGGATTAATTGTACTGCGTTCTTTGGGAAAATTTTTTGGTTTGGCAGGCGCCCGCATCGGTTTTGTTTGTGCACAACTCGAACTTCTGAAACAGCTTCATCATCTGCTTGGTCCTTGGACTGTCAATACACCTGGACGTTGGGTAGCTATTCAAGCGCTACAGGATGTCGCGTGGCAGGAGAAAACACGGAGCGGCCTTTTACTCGCTTGCAATCGCTTGCATGCCATGCTGACAAAACAGCATCTACCTCCAGCGGGTGGTTGTGCATTTTTCCAGTGGGTTGTCACACGCCATGCTAATGACCTCTATGCTGCACTGGCTTCGCAAGGTATTCTGGTACGCTATATCAATGATCCACCCAGCTTGCGCTTTGGCCTGCCTGCGCAGGAACCGGATTGGCAGCGCCTGGAACAGGCGTTGACTCGCATTCGGCATCAATTCCCTAGTTTAGTTGAATATTCACCATGAACACGCAAACACTAATGATCCAGGGCACCACCTCGGACGCCGGCAAAAGTATGCTGGTTACGGCATTGTGCCGTTGGCTGGCACGCCAGGGTGTTCGTGTCGCACCGTTCAAACCGCAAAATATGGCGCTCAACAGTGTCGTCACTGCCGACGGCGGGGAAATCGGCCGGGCGCAGGCAGTGCAAGCCTTGGCTGCCGGATTGGCGCCGCATACCGACATGAACCCGGTTTTGCTGAAACCCAATACGGATAAGAATGCGCAAATCATCATTCACGGCCATGCTCTCAAAAACATGGATGCGGACGGTTTTCATAACTACAAATCGGTCGCAATGAAAGCAGTGTTCGAATCACACGCGCGGCTTTGCAGTCAATACCAAAAAATCATCGCTGAAGGCGCGGGTTCACCTGCAGAAATCAATCTGCGCGCCAATGATATAGCGAATATGGGTTTTGCCGAAGCGGTCAATTGTCCGGTCGTTCTCATTGCCGATATCGATCGCGGTGGTGTTTTCGCACATTTGGCGGGTACATTGGCATTATTGAGCGAAAGCGAACAGGCGCGTATTCAAGGCTTTGTCATCAACCGCTTTCGTGGCGATAAAGCATTGCTTGATCCCGGATTGGATTGGCTGGAGCAATATACCGGCAAACCGATGTTGGGTGTTATTCCTTACTTGCAGGGTTTACACCTTGAAGCCGAAGATGCTTTGCCCCACCCCGATGCTTCTACTGTATCGACGGAACAGAAACACTTCCGGGTTATTGTCCCGGCATTGCCGCGTATCAGCAATCATACCGACTTCGATCCGCTGCGTTTGCAGCCGCATGTTGATTTGCAATTTATCGGTCCCGGCGACACCATCCCACCCGCGGACTTGATCATTCTGCCGGGTTCTAAAAGCGTCCGCGCAGATCTCGACTGGTTGCGCCAACAAGGTTGGGAGCCAGCCATCCATCGCCACTTGCGTTATGGCGGAAAATTGATAGGCATTTGCGGTGGTTTTCAAATGCTTGGCAAATTGATTCATGATCCTGGTGGCTTTGAAGGTGATGCAGGCAGCGCAGCAGGGTTCGCCTTCTTTGATATGGAGACAACGCTGAAAGCCGATAAAATTCTCCGCAACATTCAGGGAAGATTCGCTGCTAGCGACGTTGCCATGACTGGCTACGAGATTCATGCGGGGGTCTCCGCGTTTCATACGCATTATCAACCGGCATTCCACCTACCGCATGGAGATGATGGCGCTATCAGCGATGATGGATTGATACTGGGAACCTATCTGCATGGCATTTTTGAATCACCCCTTGCCTGTGATGAACTATTAAGCTGGGCCGGTTTTAAGAATACATGCATTGCTTTTGATTACCACGCGGTACGCGATGCTCAGATAAATCGATTAGCGGATTGTGTGGATCAATATTTGGATACCGCGCGTTTGTACCGTATGCTCAACTTGCCTCCGTATACCCAATGAGCGCGAAAAAAACATTGATTCTCGGTGGTGTGCGGTCGGGAAAAAGCCGCTTGGCAGAGCGTTTGGCAACAGAAAGCGGATTGCCAGTCACTTATATCGCAACTGCGACTGCCGGAGATGACGAAATGCGCGCAAGAATTGCCGCGCACCGGGCGCGGCGGCCAGATCACTGGCAGGTCGTGGAAGAACCACTGCAACTCGCCTCGGTATTGACTCAACACGCAACTGAAACGCGCTGTCTATTAATCGATTGCCTGACACTCTGGACGACGAATCTGCTGATCCATCCGGATCCGTCACGGTTCGGTATTGAGCGCAGTGCTTTTCTGGATGTACTCGGCCGCATATCGGGGCCGCTTATTTTAGTCAGCAACGAAACCAACATGGGAGTCACACCTTTGGGTGAATTAAGCCGGCGCTATTGCGATGAAGCAGGCCGGCTGCACCAGGATTTGGCAGAAATCTGCGATCAGGTAATTCTGACTGTCGCCGGTCTGCCGCTGGTTTTGAAAGGAAAACCGTTATGAATCGGCTGCTCACACCCGCATGGCTGCGGGAATCCGTCTGCTCTCTCAACGAAACAACATGCCATCAAGCGCTACAGCGTCAGATGCAACTCACCAAGCCGCCCGGTGCGTTGGGTCTTCTGGAAACTGCGGCAATTCAGCTTGCTGCCATGCAGCATACCGCCGAACCCTGCGCCGATCGCGTGCATATCAGTATTTTCGCTGCCGATCACGGTATTGCTAACGAAGGCGTCTCGGCATTCCCGCAAGCGGTAACTGGTGAAATGATCCGCAATTTCGCACGTGGTGGTGCAGCCATCAGCGTGCTCGCAAATGCAATCGATGCAACATTGGAGATTATCAATCTTGGTACAGTTAGCGACATCGAAACATTGCCAGGCGTGATTGAATACCGGCTTGGTCCAGGGACCGCCAACTTTCTGCACACCCCTGCAATGACGGAGCAGCAACTAGGAGAAGCTCTGACTTGCGGTTATGACGCAATCGAGCGGGCACGGCAACGCCAGACCCATATTTTCATCGGTGGCGAAATGGGCATCGGCAACACCACCAGTGCAACCGCACTGGCCTGTTCTATATTAAATCGCGATCCCGGTGCGCTAGCCGGTGCAGGGACTGGCCTTACCGCCGAACAAATTGCGCATAAAGCCGTCATCATTGAACAAGCGTTGTCACATCATCAGCCGCAACTCGATTCACCGCTAAATGTATTGCGTTGCTTAGGCGGCTTTGAAATCGCTGCGTTAACCGGCGCCTATATCCACGGAGCGCAAATAGGTCTGCCGCTGCTGATTGACGGCTTTATCAGCTCGGTCGCTGCTTTGGTAGCGGAATCGATTGTTCCGGGTTGCAAAGACTGGTTTATTTTCTCACACCAATCCGCCGAAACTGGTCACCGCATCGTGCTTGACGCATTCAATGCTACACCGTTGCTTGCTATGAAAATGCGCCTGGGCGAAGCCAGCGGTGCAGCAGTAGCCCTACCCTTGCTGCGCCTCGCTTGCGAGCTGCACAACGGTATGGCGACTTTTGCGGAAGCACAGATATCGGGGCAGCACTCAGCGGAATAACAGATGCCGACGCAGATTGATTTGCTCAGACACGGCGCAACCATTAGCAGCGATCGCTATTGTGGCAGTACCGACCATCCGCTCACGCAGCAAGGATGGCTCCAAATGTGGCAAAGCTTGGAAAATCGCTCGATCGAATGGCAACAAATTGTCACCTCGCCTCTTGCGCGGTGCGCGGACTTTGCCGGAGCGATCGGGCAACGCTACGCCATTCCCGTCACAAGCGATGCGCGCATTCAGGAAATCCACTTTGGCGACTGGGAAGATCGATCATCCGCAGAATTAATGCAAACCGATGCCGAAGCTTTGTCGCGCTTCTGGCGGGATCCGCTCAACCATCCGCCGCCTAATGGTGAGCATTTACGAAGTTTCGAAGATCGTGTGTTATCGGCTTGGTATGCAATTCAGCAGCAATTTGACGGAAAAAGAATTTTGCTCGTTACCCACGGCGGCGTTATCCGAGCCATCATCTGCCATGTTCTGCAGTTGCCGCTCGAACACATGCTAGAACTGGATGTCGGGCATGCCAGCTTCAAGCAAATTCGAATCAGGTCAGATCAACTACCCCATGCGATACTGATTCCCGATCTGCAATTACAATCGAAACATTACCTAAAATAGTAGATAATTACGGAAATTATGATCTTCCCGCTTTAAGAACGGATACCGATTAATACTGCTAGAGTTGCGTATGGCAAATGCGGTGAAAACTATTGCTACATCCGAAAACTGTAATCTCCGAACTAGCGAACAGTGTCTTCCGGAAATGGCATCGCCACCTGCTCTCGCTGCAACAGATTCACTTGCTGAATCAAGACATCGAGATCCGACCAACCGGATTTGTCGATAGATGGAATCCAACGTGCACGTAAATACCCATTGCGGTCGATCAAAAACTCCAGGTGATCCGGAACAATGCCTCGCCCGATAATATCCGGAGTGCTCAAAGTTCTGCGCCAGAGTGCGTAGCTCTTTGCAATCTCTTCCGCGCCTTGGCTAACAACGGGAAATGGCAAGCTGTCCGCTACTTGCGCCAGTTCTTCAGTTGTAAGTTCTTTGGTTGGTACTGCCAATACCGCGATATTTTGTTCTTTTAATTTGTCGTAAAAATGCTTGAGGTGCTCTATCCGCTGTTTCGATTGTGGCCACGAAAAATTAACTAATAATACCGGTTGGTGGCCACGAAAATCCTGCAATGCGCCATGACTGCCATCCTGGGTTGTGTAAGAAAAGACAGGAGGCTTTGCAAATGCTTTCTCAGGTACAATTTCCGGTGTCAGAATACGTGCTTGATAGCCTCTCGATAATGCATGAACAAAGTTAATCAAATCCCAGCGGCCATCTTCTGGAATTTGATCGGCATAGCCCGGCATATCCGTATTCACCATCCCGTAGCTTATCCAATGATAAAAATCTCCCGGCGTATGATCATTAACGTGAAGCTCCATCAACAAATCAGGTAGCTTAGTTGATAATGTCCTTGATTTGATGCCATTACCTTTTCCCTGAGCGCCATGACAATCAACACAATGCTGACTATAAAGTGTAGCGCCATTTGCTATCGAGACCGTATCAAATGGGATTGGTGATTTGCGATAAGTCTCAGGGTGAGCCTTGATCGTCAGGGGGGGCAACATCACTGAGAATCCCGATGTCAGGAGCACTGTTGCAATAATCACCAAAGTTTTGCCGCTCCAGTTCCGGAATTGCCCCCACTTAATCAAGACAAAAGCCAGCATCACAATTGCAATGCCAATCCAAACCTGTGATGCAACACCGGGCTGATTCCAAGTTGCGTCAATCGAGAATCGAAACGGAAAAGGCCAGTTGTCAATGGGCGCGTGCTTTGCTGGCGTTGTATGCGAAATGATTGTAGCCAGCAATATCAAAACAAGCGCCAGGATAAACTCAATTCTCACCCATTTTGAAATTTTATTCTGGCCGCCGGCTAAACCACCGCTTGTATCTTCACTACTCAGTACCGGTAGCCAATGCGACCGGACACGCCACGCAATCGCAAGTATAATTCCAAGCAAAACCAGTTTCGAACTGAGCAACCATCCGTATTGTGTAGCAACCAAGGCGGCATACTGTCCTTCGAATATGCGATCGCTTACAACAAGCCCGGTTAAGATAATTAATATCATAATCGGTAACGCTATGGCAGAAAAACGTTTAACTGTATTAGCAGTTAAATTATGCACATTTGTATTAGCGTGTCGTTTCGACGCATGAAATAGAAGTAATAGCGCTGGCAAAGCTCCAAACCATACGCCTGCAAAAACCTGATGAAAAGCGTAAGGTGCAATAGTTGAGATTGACAACCCCTCAACAGCACTATGACTGATGAATGAACTTATAATAAGCGGTAATGCCGCAATCAAAGCACCAGCGGCATAGTGCCATCGTAAACGTGTTACCTTGCGAAGATATAATACGAATATAAGAAGTAGTGTTGCGAAAGCAAGACGTCCGATCCAGATTTGCCCGACTCTGGTTTCACTCAAAAAACTCCACCATGTGTTAAGTTGTCCTAATTTTGCTGCGCCACCAGTAACTTGTATGACGGTTGCAGATAAAATGCACGATAAGCCTATCAAGATCGTGACTGCAAGCCAAGGAAATAAACGCTCTACTTTTTCAAGCCATTTTGTTGTGATTGCTGACTTGTCTGCGCTTAGTATGAATAGAAAAACACTACTACCTAATAAGATCAGATTTGCCGCAAGTTGAATCCAGCGTGCAATTGTGGCAATGATTTCAAGCATTTTTGCTACATATTATTTTTTTACATTAAAATCAAAATTAGATTCAATGACATGCCCGTCAACTGACATAACACGATAATGCACCGTATATTTTCCAGCCTCTAATTGAGGTAAACCTAGCACAATAGATTTAGGATCATCTGCTACAGTTTCGGGACTATTGGTTGTGACTATATTTTGCTGCGCATCCTTAACTGTGACTGAAGCATAAGCCCCTTCAATTTTTTCGTTGAACCAGAGTTGAATGTGTTTAGGTGATACGGCGAGTGCCGCTCGGCGCGGAGGGTCGGATTTAACTAATGCTGCGTGTGCGAATACGGAATTAACTTGAAACAATACAGAAAGGAAACACATAAATACCATAAGAGCAGCAACTCTCTTAATATTGAAATGCCATGATTTTTTGTTTTGCACAATTTCCCTCAATACAGGTTATTCATTCGAATTAATTCGATTCTCTTGATAAGGATGAGTTCAATACCTCATCCTTATCTACTATCAGAACACCACTTATTGCTATCTTACGCAGGATTGGCGTCTTCGGATTTACGTTTGCGCATCATGAAGAAGGCAGCTGCACCGGCGACCACCAGCAGAATCGGTCCAATGATCACGATTTTAGGCGTTGGCCTTCCTTCCCCGACTGAGAACGGAAACCGTGATACATACTCTTGCGGTCCGCCCGACACTGTTACCAATCCCACAAACTTTCCCTTCTCCGGAAAGGTATGGTCTATCGTAATCGAGGCTGTCGGGTATACTTTTGGCGGCAAATGAAATACTGTGATCTCGTCAAGATTCGCTTC
This sequence comes from Nitrosomonas limosa, assembly GCF_054188085.1. NCBI lineage: Bacteria > Pseudomonadati > Pseudomonadota > Betaproteobacteria > Nitrosomonadales > Nitrosomonadaceae > Nitrosomonas > Nitrosomonas limosa. The sequence continues at coordinate 1,274,889 of NZ_CM135180.1, forward strand.
CGAACCGGTGTCACGAATTATCCTTACTTCCGTTTTCAATGGTCTCAGTTCTTCTTGTATATAATCCAGCGCTATCACGGTCTTGCCGATTTCCGGTATGTCTTCGCAAAATTCCTCTTCTTGCGACAGTGGCTGGTAGCCGGTAAAGTGCATCCGGTAAGGTCCTACCGTCAATACACACATATCCTCAGCCAGCGCCAGTCCGCCGTGCGCTTGTGCTTGTGAGGTAAACATGATGCTTGCTGCCACAAGGGCTGTTATTACTATTTGCTTTATTGCTGTGCTTCTTTCTACTAACATCGCTAGGATTCCCCGTCTTTAGTTTGTTTGTTGATTGATGTTTTTTCTTCCCCGACTGCCGGTGTCTTTTCTCCGCTATCGACTTTTTCAGTTCCTTTCGAGCTGCGTGAGGCTATCCAATCCCTGAATCGTCTTGAGCGGATGAGTTTATACCCAAGTATGGCTGTCAGCAATAGACCCACCACCGGCCCGATCGATGCTCTGAATACTTCCGCATAATTGATCATTTCAACTCGCAGATGATATTCATAGTGCAGGGGTGGCACGCCTTCGGCTGTGACTTGTATCAGGTATTTACCTTGTTCCAGCTCTTTCTGCATGCTGATCACTCCGTCCTGATATACCGCCGGACGCAAATCCGTGACAGTTTCTCCTTCTACCCGATCACCTCTGATTATCTTCAGCCCAATCGGCATTTCTCTTAGTGCAGGATCCACTAAGTCTATGACCATGATCGTACTTCCAATCTTGGGTATGTCAGTGCAGTAGTGCCCTGCTTTATCCACTTGAGGCTGATAGGTGCTCAGGTGGATTATGTTCTCGCCTATCCGGCGCATGCAACTGTCATCTTCCATGTCTACCTTGCCATGGGCGCCGGCTGTGCCTGTGTAAAATGTCATAATAAGCATAAAGGCCGCAATCCCTGCTCGTGCTATTTGCCTGACCACGACAAATCCTCCTCTCGCGTTAGTGCCTCTATTTTTGCCAGTTCTTTTGTCTGCATTCTTTTGTTGCATCTTAAGTTTTCTTTGTTCTCTACCCATATAAAAAAACCGGTACACCGGCTGTCTTGCGACAGTGGTGTACCGGTGTTTTGACTCGCCCTAGCTTATAGCTTGGTAAAGACTGGAATTACCGCGCCAGCAATACTGTTAATATAACGATTGCCTTCGTCATCCCATGTCATTAACAACCCGCCAAAACGGCTTTCAGGGTCACCCAACAGCGCCATCAAACGTTGTACTTCCCACAACGCGTCTTTGGCTTCCATCTTAACTTCACGGGTTTCTCCTGGTTCAATACCTCTTTCATCTTCCATCGTCAAACCTGTTGCTACCAGTTCGCGTGGATAGTCAGGATCCAGGTATTTACGTCCCAAGTCGTTTACAAAACGAACACCCGCTGTCGTGAACTCGCCAATGTTAACTGTCGAGTCACCGTTGTTGGTGATTTCCATCGTCACACGCAGTGCACGTCCAGGTACGTCGTAGTTAGCATGCGTTACCTTGATCGCAACCGGATTCGGTGCAATCGGCATCGGTTCTACTTTCGATTCACCCGCTTGGATCGGTACTGTGTATGGATGTACGCTTTCGGTATAACGATAGCCACCCCATACCAGTGCACAGGTCAGAATCGCTACTGCCATGCCTACTTTACGGTCCATTGGATCCAGCAGCAGTTCGTCACCGTACGCTAACAATACACGGCTACGTGGCAGGAACATCGGACGTGCTACATAGTAGCCAATCCAGAAACAGCCCAGACCTAACCATACCAAGTGCCAGAATACGCCATTGCTGAAGTTGAATGTTTCCAGATCAATGGTTTTACCTGTCAGGGTGGTCACCGGATTGGTGAAGTCATCCCAGTTGCCTGAAATGTTCATCCAAGATGCAGGGCCAGCAATCGGGCCTGCTTCTTTGACGTTCACCATTGCGTGCATGTGATGACGTCCTGGAATCCTTGCTTTCAGTCTGACTTCGAATTCATAGTCACGACCAATTTGCAGCGGTCCAGAAATGAACGTCGGTTCGCCGTTCAGTTTGGTGCTTAAACGTACAAACACCGGGCTCGGGCTACCAATGTTGAAAAATGCGCGTTCCGGTTTACCTACCGCACGTGGCCAATCTTCCGCCAGGTGAAATTTACCAGTGATCGTCGCAATGTCGTTCACTTTGGTGACTTTCGGTTGCCATTTCAGGTCGTACCATTGAATCGTACGCATACGGAGAAACGGTTCTTGTGAACGTTCACCGTGCGCTGCCGCTGTCTTGACATCTACCGTCAGCGTCAGTGCCAGTGAGGCCGCTCCAATCGCCGCTCCATACAGGCCTAATACGCCCAGCTTAAATATGCTTCTTATATTCATTATCTAATCCCCTGTGCAAAGCCTTTTTCACCAAATGCGGTTACGTCGTTCTTCATAGAGATGCGTCCTCTTTCTCCTTTAACATAGAAGAATGCGGTGCAGTAGATCTTGCCAAAGTACCACCATACGCAGTACATCAACATCGATACAAACGCTGCGAAGAATGCCGCGATTACCGTGGTGTGACCACCAAAGGTACGCAGTGAGCCTTGTTCAATCAGGCGTACATATTCCGGTGTACCGGTACGTACATATAAGAAGCCTGTGTAGTCAGCTACTGATAACAGTACGCCTTCTACTACCAGCGGTAAGTGGGTTGGTCCAAAAATCGGCCAGTTGCCAGGATAGAAGAATAATCCCCAGAATCCACCGCCTAACAGAGCTGTGATCAGCCAGTTACCCGTCAACAACAGAACGGTGTCCAGCATCAATGCGCCTGGTATCATCGTTGATGGCAGTACAAAATTCAACGGGTAGTGTGACCACCAGTAGAATCCCCAGTAACGGGTCAGCCATTCGCCTACTAACAGGCATACGATACACAGTGTCGCTCCGTACGATAAACGATAGTTTACCCACAGGTAATATTGCAGTGCTGCACAATACATTACACCTACGATCGGTGTTACTACCGGCCACCATTGACGGTCTTTCCAGTCAAGCCAGAAATCCCAGTCACCTGCCAACAACATAAAGTGCATGTGGAATGTACCTACCAACAAGATGCACAGAATCGGAAAATATACCGCGTCGATATATCTGGACATCCGGATCGCTTCCGGCGGCATCTTTGCCGCTGCTAAAATTTCGTCTGTTCTACTCACTAGACCCTCCCTTCTTCATTTCGTGTGATATTAAATATGAAAACTCGACGATTCCTTTTACTTCCCTTTTTATCGCCTGCCTTAGCTCGTTTCCATCAATTCTCTTTACAGCCATTTCCACTGCCACACCTCTACTACAGGTGTGGCAGTCTTCATTCAGAAATTAAGGAACAATTCTGTTGTTCAGAATTTCGCGGCTGGCGCCGTTCCAGGTTACGTCTGTCAGGTTAGAGTAACGGGTGATAATTTGTGCTGCGATACCACCTGAGAATAAACCTGCCCAACCCAGAATCACAAAGCCCCAGTGCAATGGCGCGCTAAACAGCTCTTCCATGAACCAGAATGCATGACCCCATTCGTTCAATCCTACGTTCGGCAGAATCATCAATGGGCCAGCAATTGCCATTACCAGCGGGAATGATGTGCCGCGGCTGTACAGTGGCAGACGGGTCATCGCGTACAGGTATGAAGCTACGCCACATACGATGTACATCGGGAATGAGCCATAAAACACCACTACGTGACTTGGCGTAAAGCTCGTGTCACGAATAATCACTTGGTGCCAGCTTGCATCTTGTTCGGTGAAGAAGCTGCCGCCCCAGTAAACACCAAACAGGTATACACCCAGCCACATCATCCAGTAGAAATAGCGTTTGATCTCTAACTTGGTATCCAGGTTGTCTAATTGTTCTTTGGTGTCACGGGTTTTTAAAATCCAACCCCAGGTGACCAATGCAAACAATGGCATCAGGGTCATGTGTACGCGCCACAGTCCCATCCACACTTTGTCAAATTCCGGTTCCATCGAGTCCATTCCGTGGGAATACGCAAATGTCCTTTGAAACCAGATCCAAAATATCGCTACCAGTAGCATGGTGCCCATGCCCAGTTTGTAGTACTTCGAGTCGTACCACAGCGACATGTCATAGCTCGCGCTCGACGCGCTACTCGTTGTGCCATACGTTGTTGCCATCTTTCTACCTCCTATCTGTTAATCAAAACTACTTCTCTTTTCTTCTACTGCTTCTAATACTAATTAATTAGTACTGCTTAAAATTTCGGCAGCTAAATTAAACTCCTTTTCCCTTCTAATTTAACTACGCCTCTCAGGCTAGTCGACCTTGGGGTCCAAAGTCAAGTCATTTGTCATAAAATTACCCCCTCAACAGCAAGGATTCCTCCATCGTTTCCCCCTTTTTCCCTTTGATCACAATGACTAATACATACACAATTTCAATTATAAAAATAATGTATGCTTAAATAAAATCGATAGCATTTTCTCGAATAAAATTACTCAAAAAAACTCCCACTCGCACCAACCGCTTACCAGTGGAAAATAAATACCTAACTTTATTCGCTTTGAATCAACCTGTTGCATAATCCTGGCATAATTATGCAATTGATTTTGATAGCGAAATCTCTCACGATCAAGAAACTCTTGCAAATCGGATCCTTCGTGACTACTGATTTTATAGTCGATAATCCACCGGGTATTATTCGAATCGCAAAATGTACGATCAATCACCCAATTAGTGAGCTTGTTGTCTAAAATTGATGTGATTTTCAACTCATTCTGGGCATATCGATGTGGCCCCAAGATCCAACGCCCACGATCATCCGTGATGACGCTTGTCAAACTCAGTATGATACGTTCAACCGCGGCTTCCATTTGATCACCATCACTCATTCCGCACACTAACAAATTGTGTTTAAATTGATTCCGCAATTCCTGTATCCGCTTCACGGTCCATATTGAAAGCCCCTCTTCCGCAATTTGTTGCAACCATCGATGCACAACGCTTCCGACATATCGCGCCATATCACTTACCCAGAAGAAATCAATTGCTTCGTTTACTGGATTATTCTCACACATCTTTTGCAATTTGATTGATTCAGGAGCATCCGGCAAAACCCATTCTGAATCAAGCCGATTGATTTCCTGATTGATTTTTTTTCTAACCGAGCTACCATGATCAGTATCTACAGCGTAATTCTTCCTAAGCACTTGATTCGCATCTGCAACCTTCAGAAAATCTCGTTCTACGGCAGGCCAAAGCCTCTCAAGCAACGAGCCTCGTTTCGGTTTTTTCATTTCACTTCGATCATTGCTCTCGGTGGACAACTCTGTATGTCCCAGCAAATGCAAAAATTTCTTAGCACGTGTTGCTGCAACATACAGCAATCTATCCGCTTCCAGTTGCCCCTTATCCCAATCAAGTTTTTCCAACCAAGAATAAATCGGATCAATTTCAGTACCTGTTTTTCGAACAGGCGCCAGTAACAAATCCGAAGTTTGAACACCATGTTCGTAATAAAACTGATTACGGGGTTGTTCAATCCATTGCAGCAGTTGCTTTTCATTGCTGCGAGGGATGTTACCAAGACCCGGCACGATAACAGTATCAAACTCAAGTCCTTTGGCTTTATGAATTGTCATAATCTGTAATGAATCATCGGCGGACAAATCCGGGACAGCATAAAGCACGTTCAAACCACTTTGGAATCGCGCGATATCCAGAAGATTGCCAGCCACTTCTTGCTCCTCAAGATAATTCAGATATCTTGCAGCATCATCCAAATGCTTCACGATGCTTTTTTTATCCTGAGACTTAGGTTTGACGCAACCTGGGCCACCTAGTGCATTCCAAACAGCTTCCACTGTCATGCGTAGTGATTGGCGCCGGCGATGTATCATGCAGGGCTTAAGAACTTCGCGCAACCTGCGTATCCGATTTCTTCCGTCACCGGAAATTTTTTTCATCCGGATTTCGTTACAAATTAATTCCCATACAATCCGTTTAGAGACAGAAGCTTGGGAAGAGTTATCTTGCTGATCAATGCTCATCAGCGCAGTGATATCTTGCAATGATAATCCACACCATGGCGCACGTAACAAAGTAAGCCACGCAAGCCGGTCAGCCGGATTGATTAATGCACGAGTCAGCGCCAGCAAATCTTGTATGACCGGCTTAGTCGCCAGTGTTTCAATATCGACTGCACGAAAGCGCACATCATTTTTTTGCAATTGTTTTACGATTTCATGCAAGTGATTACGATTCCTCACCAAAATTGCAATCGTATCCGTTGGATATTGCTGCCGGGTGAATTGGATAATTTCAATGACCTTCGCGGCTTCTGCGTCTGGATCTCGTACAAATGCAGGATGTACGTTCACAGCATCTCGTTCCAGCAGCGGATGCGTTGCAACTGAGGGAGAAAATGTTATCGCACCGGTTACGCTATCCTCTTGATCCGGCATGATCTGTGCAAAAGCCCGATTCACCCAATCGACAATCCCCTGCTGGGACCGGAAATTAGCTCTCAGAGTTATTGGCCAAAGCTTTCGATTATTAATTCCAATATTGCGAGCCCGTAAAAACAACCCAACTTCCGCTTCACGGAAACGATAGATGGATTGCATCGGATCTCCCACTACATACAGACTGCGACCATCGCCTTCTTCCCAACCGGCAACAAGTTTCTCAATCAATTCGAATTGGCTGATCGAAGTATCCTGAAATTCATCGATTAGTAAATGCTTGATTTGGAAATCCAGTGCCAACGCCAAGTCTGTCGGCGCCTGCGAATCACCCAGCGCCAATATTGCCCGTTGTGCAACTTCAGAAAAATCAACGCAACCGTTCTCCTGAAAAATAACCTGTAGCTGCGCTACCGCATAAGGTAGCAATCGCATGATCGCCCCAAGAATTTCCCATTGCTGCTCGGTATAGCTAGGAGGCGGAAGTTGACGCATTATCGGCAACGCTAACTGAAAATCCTTTATCTGACTCAACTGAGCAATGAGCGATTCAAATCGATCTTTCCAGGATTTGGCTGCGTCTTTTTCGATTTTGGTATTCCCTATGGGAAAACCTTCCTTTCTTGAAATTCTTCTCCGCCAGGTATCATCTTTAGTTAACAGTAATTCCGCAATCCCCTGCCACTGCTCGATTGTTGCCATTGATATTGTTTCAAGATCGGCACAGCGCGTAATATCCGATGCGCTACCTTCCGCGATAAGATTAGCAGCCGCATATTGCAGTAACTGCAGCAATTCACGATGCAGGACCTCAGGCAATAGCTGAAATGTCTTCAGTTGGGCATTACGGCGGGAATTTTGCAACGCACATTCCAATTCCTCTCGGGTTCTTGCATGCAAATGGCGCAGCCAGTGATCGCGGCGTGCAAGCATATCGGCAAGCAATGTTTCTGTTCGTGCATAGTCGTTGTCTAGATGTTCAAGTAATCGCTCAACATCGTTGGCAATCTCCGAATCTTGTTCAATCAATCTTAAAGTCGCACGAGCAGCCGCCACATAAAAATGGGCTGCGTCTTCAATCGTTTCAGGCTGTGCGCCGAATTTTGACAGAACGGGCATTTGCCGGGTCAAGGCAGCGCACAAAGAATCGATAGTTTGTATTCTTAATCGATCAGGATTTTCCGAGATCTGCCAACCAAATTGACGATCTCGTTGCAAAACCATTTCTGCCAATTCCAGGTTTAACTTTTCATTAGGGGATGTATCATCCTCCGCCAATTGATTTATCTGTAAAGCCGCTAAAACACGCGAGCGCATTTCCGCAGCGGCTTTTCGCGTAAATGTGATTGCGACAATCTCTTCGGGCGCATCAACACAAGCGAGTAATCTAAGATACCGCTGGATCAAAATCGTGGTTTTGCCCGATCCCGCCGGCGCTTGCACAATAAATGATTGGGAAGGATTTAATGCAAGAATGCGATCATCAGCATCAGGAACAATAGGAACTCTCGGCATTTTTATTGCTCCTCTTCATCAATAGCGTCACTTACTCGTTCATAAATTCTGCAAAACATATGCATATCGCAAAATTTACAGGTTGCTGGAAATTCTTTGGGATCCACGCTGGCTTCACCGCTGCAGAACCCAATCGCAAGATTTGTCAGATTCTGCCGGAATGCGTCAATCACGTCCTGCCAGCTTTCAAAAGACTTACCTCCGCCTAATTGGGAATAACCTTTTATTCCGGGCAACAAGCCAGGATTACTCATTAATGCAACAAATCCAACGGCGCCTGACCTCACAATTCCAAATGCAATTCCCGCAATTACCCCCTCTTGATCGGGCATCGCCATATACAGCGGTAATTGCGGTTCATCCGGCCGTTCCCCGATCAACGATTGAACCGATTGCATGCTTGTTTTGTAGTCGATAATAATCCGCTGTCCATCCGCCAATTCATCCATCCGATCCAGCCGCACGCCTAATTTTAGCCCACCCAATTGAACGCTGAATTTTTCCTCAATCGCGATCACGGTAAAGCAATCGCGATTTTTTTCTTGATTCAGCCATTCATGAATCAATCGAACCAAACGCCTCTGTTCGACTTGCAATAATCGATCAGGTAACAATGCAGGACGGATTCGCCGCAATGCAGAAATCGCATCGTCAACGATTTCCGTGATCAACCGGTCAAGATCTTTCGCGCAGACCTCGTCCAATGCTTGTTTGGTAGTCAGCTTTCGCCAAACGTCAGCTAATGCCTGATGAACCAGCAACCCTCTTTCCCTGGCATCCAAACCGACATGTGGTTCTTCGATAGTTTCAATATTTAAGCGGTGCTTTGCCCAAGCGCGAAATGGGCAAGCGGCAAAATCCTTGATAACCGATGTACCGCCTTGAACACCTTGCCGCGCGATTTCTTCCGGCAACGGTAATGTCTGGCTATCTTCAATCCGCAACATCTCACAAGACTGGATAATCAAGTCACGATGCGATAGCCACTCGGGCACCACAAAATCTTCAATGGGTACTGATCGAATCAGCGCGCTGGGCAATAATTCTTGTTGATTATCACCGTCCCGATACTTGGGTGAACTGACAATCACTTCTTCAGCATGCGTAAACCATCCTTGCATCAAGCGCCGGCAAAAGGCCGAAGATTCTTCAATTGAACCTAACGTTAACTTGGCTTTGCGTTGTAGCCCAACTGGTAAAAAGGGATTAGGGCGGGCACGGAGTGGCCATTGGTCATCCGAGAGAGCCATCACCCACAGATAGTCAAATGTCATCCCTGCGGCTTCCAGCACACCCAAAATCTGTATAGGGGCTTCCGGTGATTCAGGCTGGAACACAGTATCGTTCGCCATCCATTTCAAACGGCTGATTGCCTGGTAATAGGTAATTCTTGATAAAATTTGATCCAATCTGGCAAACTCTACAAGCAGCGTTTGCCATTTCTCAACGGTCTGGTATTCTTCGGAATTCAGACTACGCTCACCCGGAAATCCACAAAGCTGCAATATTTCCGCAACAACCTTGACGTAATCCGTGTGACTCCCGCTACTTGGCAATTTTGCCTGGCGGTATGCATCGATTTCGGTTAGGAAAGCAAATAAAACAGGACAATCTTTATGACCATTCACGCGCCTGACCAGCTCTAACAGTTGCGACAATGAAATCATCGGCGCGGCAAACCGCCGGATCGCGGTATCGAGCAATGCACGTTGGCCCATCTCGGTTTCAGCGCCTTTTAGAAACGGTGAACGTAACCAATGACTGAGTTGATGGAACTCAACTTCTTGATCGATCAGAGCTAAAGTGATGAACGCAGTTTCAATGACCGGATAGGTTGCGAGCGCTAAACCCAGCGAAATATTATAGAACGCTACTGAATGATCGGCACCCGGCAATGCTGACCTGACATCTGGTTGCAAAACCGCATTAAATGTCCGGATTAAAGCATTTCGATAACTTGCTAATGCCGGAACCACGATACCGACACGAACCGCAGCATCAGCCTTTTCAATTTTGGACCGCGCCCACAGCGCTGTATGATAAATCTCATCGGTGCTATTCAAGTATTCCACGCGCCGAACATTTTCCGGCGGCACCCGCTGCTGCGATAGAGAATCAACCGCGGTAATCTCGCAACCCAAAACTCGCAGTTTTTCGAAGAAATTATTTTGCTGTGGCGTTATTACATCAAAACCGAAGCAAATTAGTGATGCATATTGCTTTATTTCAAGCGTGTCATAGCATTCTGTAATGAGATCACAGATCCGTGCTTGATCAGTCGATCCCTGACTTGCCGTGATACACCGGTACGACTCGACCCAATCCAAGAACGCTCTTCCATCTTCATTGGGTAAATAGCCGCTCAGTTGTGGAATTAATCGCCAGACATGCGCGAGCCGCCAAGCTTCGCGTGCCAATTGAGCTGTTTGTGAAACCCTCAGTAATGTTGTACCAACTTCGGATTGTTGAATAACCGATTCCCACAGTACTTGTTCCTGCGCGTCCGTCAATAGCAAAGGTAAGGATAAGGAATCCCCTGAATAAAGCGCATCGTAATATATGCGTTCGATAAAAGCATCGAATGGCAGGATATCGGCAGAATGCCAGACCACCCTCTTTTGATCAATTTGGTGCTGATTAAATTTTTCTTTAAGCGCTAAAGCAAGCCTTCGGTTAGGTGTGATAACCGTTCCGCCGGCATGTAAGCGCTTAAATACTTCTTTAAGGGGGATTTGCGGATATTGCGAAGAATCAAACATGCGGGTAGTTAAACTACTAACCGCCGGGAGTTTAACGTTTCAGTTGATCCAGTTTGTCTTTAACGCTTGCCCATTCATCAGCATCTGGCAGCGGGTCTTTTTTCTCGATAATTGGCCGCCACTTTTTAGATAAATCAGCATTCAATTCGATAAAATGCAATTGCTCATCCGGCACATCGTCCTCAGCGTAAATCGCTTCCACCGGGCATTCGGCAACACATAATGTACAATCGATACACTCATCAGGGTCAATCACCAAAAAATTTGGCCCTTCACGAAAGCAATCCACCGGACATACATCCACACAATCCGTGTACTTACACTTAATGCAATTTTCAGTTACAACATAAGCCATGTCAACTCTTCCTTGCTTGTTTCTTGAATTTAATTTTTTATTTTAACAGAATTCCAATCACTAACGCCATCACTCAGCATCAGTCGATTTTTTCGCATAAAAAGATTGCTGCACATTGATTTTCATCAGTAAAATGTTTTATCTAAACTCAATTTGTCTGAATATCATGAACTGCAAACAAAAATTTAAATTTGCACTGGCTTTTACCCTGCTATTTCTACCTCCTTTTTCCCAAGCAAATCCAGTAGCCTGCTTCAATACCAACGCTGGAGAATTTTGTATGGAGCTGTTTGAAACACACACACCTATTACAACTGACAACTTTCTTAATTATGTCAATAGTGGCGCTTACACAAACGGGATTTTTCACCGTAGCGTGCCTGGTTTTGTGATTCAAGGCGGTGGCTATAAGATCAATGAGAATGCCAGTGGAAAAATTCTCTCGGCAGTAAACACATTCCCACCCATTACGAATGAATTTAAGATTTCAAATACGCGAGGAACAGTTGCCATGGCTAAAATTGGCGGCAACCCCAACAGCGCTACGAGCCAATGGTTTATCAATCTTGCCGACAATTCCGGTCCACCAAGTCAATTAGATACACAAAATGGAGGCTTCACCGTGTTTGGGCGGATTATATTCGATGGGATGAACATCATCGACGCGATTGAAGATCTTCCGGTTTCCAACATCAACCTTGGCAGCAACCGTTCGCCGGCGCCAATTATTGGCTCCGACGGATCAGCGATCACGATCGAAAATCTTGTAACAATCAATCAAGTAACTATCACACCTGTCGCCGGTATATTTAGCCAGGAAATTTTGAGCTTTGCCGTTGATATTGGAACCAGTACCGCATTAGATGTCAATTTGCGGTTAATCGAAACGAGTCCATCCCTTATGTTCGAGCTTGAACCAGCAAGTATCAAATCGCTTGCAAATAAACCGGCGAATATTGCGACGTACTCAAGTTCAAGCGGCCAGCTTCACATTCCATCCGTGATGATTAACGCCAAGACTATTGTCAACAATGTCACCATGCAACTTATCGATTTAGCAACTTATAGATTCCAATTAATCAGCTATGATTAACTATTAAATACCGACATTTATATTTCAATTTCAAACAACCCATCGTTCGAAATTAATAACATTTGCATAAAAAATATTTTCTTAAGTAGAAAGTTTGAAGTATATTTAATAATAAGTCTCATTTATGAATAAGAGTAACCGGGTTAAATTCGATGGTTACATTCATGAGATAAATTTAAAAAATTCTTTGAAGAAACGGGATTTACATATACCTGTTTAACGCATCGTCTATAAACAGTATCTTCTAAAGTCGCTTTGACATTTTTTGCCAACATGCTACAGAAAATGTCATTCTTTTTTTGATTAAAAGCAAAAATCTGCGGTTATTCCCGGTTTTATCCTCAAATTTATAGATTAATATTTTTAATGCATAAGATAAGTTCTACTTCATATGCTAATTCATTAATTTCATGGAGATTGACAACCTAACTTAATAATTTCAATTATGTTGCTCGGTTTCATAACTTAATCAGAGCGGCATTTCCTCACCACCAACATGCGACATGAAGCAGACGAATCCCTCTATGAGAGAAATCACAAGCTTCACTCAGTTCTGATCTCGCCTTAAGGGCAGTAGACTCAAGATAATCAGGTTGCTCGATAACCGCATCTTTTACGTTAAAGCGTAATCGTGATGCAACTTAAGACAATTACCATTTGTTTATAAGTGTATCAACGCAAAACTTTTCATATTAGAAGGAGAAATCGATATGAATTTCGATAACCCAGCGTTACAAATAAAACGGCCTCTAACCATCAAAACCGCTCGTTCCCGTCGATTCAAGCAATTATTCACAATACTATTACTATGTATCATTGCGACAATTGCTACTCACACCCAAGCAGCCAAGATAATATTCCGGTCAAATTTTAGTTCTGGAATTACCCTAAGCGCGCCCTACGGTTTCTATTCGACAGGTGCATGGCAACAATTCACCGGTATTGATAAAGATACAGGTCATAGCTGGCCTATTCGAGCATTGGGAGCTAGATTTTCAGGTCTGCAACTGATAACAATTGATCCAATTGAGCCATCAACCATCGGATCTTACATTTCAAATTCTATAAGAACCGTTACCGGACCTTTTGGAACGGTTAATGAACTGTTCCAAAATATTAAGATAAAAGGTGATGTGGGTGAAGGTGGTTCACAATCACCGTTTGTGATGATCAGACCCTCGACAATTGGTGATGTAAAGAATTTATATGTTTCCTACTGGTTTAAGTATCCAGCCGATTTAGCTTCAAAGCTGGATAGTCGTGTCTCATCCGGAAACTGGCGTACACAATTTGAATTTAAAACAGGTGGATACGGCGGCAACGATGGCAGAGGTGATTACCGAATTATTACAAATGTCATGAAGGATACAAGTGGTTCACTCTATTGGTTAACAGCCGGTGATAATATTGCAAATGGCCCCGCCTCAAATATTAGATACTGGGCCGTAGCAAATCACACTGTTCCTGTTCCTTTAGATAAATGGTTTAAATTTGAAGTATACTGGAATCGCTCCAGTGGCAGTGACGGTCGTTTCTGGGCTGCTGTCGACGGACAAGAAATTGTTGATTACAGAGGCCCAATTATGGGAATTGATAATCTTCCAATCACGCGAATTATGTTCCATAACGCATACAGCGGTGGCTACGGCCCCGTAGAATCGCATGTTACGGGATTTGAAATATGGGATGGATTTCCTTGTGGAGATGGCGTCTCATGCTACGACTTCGATAAAACACCCCCGACTACACCGACTTCGTTAACCGGAAAGCTCGCAAAATATTCAAGTTTTGCATCTATCACACTGGCTTGGTTGCCTTCCACAGATAATGTCGCGGTATCGAACTATATAATTTACAGAAACGGCGCAAGAATTGGGGTAAGTATAACACCCAATTTTATTGATACGATTTCCGGAAGCCCCACAGGGAGGTTATACAGCTATACAGTACGCGCCCTTGATGCCACTGGAAACTATACCCCTATGAGTTCAGCAGTGCCAATAGTTTATTAGCGTATACACTAAATGGTCGGCCCTGCAAAATTCACATGATGTGGTCCAATAGACCTGTACACTCCAGTTAAGAGAATATAGTCTTAATTGGAGGAAGAAATGGAACCGAGGAAACACTATACAAAGAAATTTAAGCTGTGGATACAATCAGCTTAAGGATTAACAATAGCAGAAGCTGCCAGAAGCCTGGGAATTAGGGCTAACATGCTTGGGCGCTGGGTCAAGGAGAGCCAGGCGGATACTAATGGTCAGGCATTTCGCGGCAATGGGAAACTGACGCCGGAACAGGAAGAAATCCGGCGACATAGGATAGAAAACAAACAATTAAAGCTGGAGCGGCAAATATTAAAGGAGGCGGCGGTCTTCTTCGCGCAAGAAACGAAGTGAAATATTCGTTCATCACCCAAAAGAAGAAGACCTACCCGGTCGGTCTAATGTGCCGGCTATTGGGTGTGAGCCGTAGTGCTTACTATGACTATGATCAGTACCGTAGAGACCAGTCTGGTGATTTGTATCATCAACAGCTGCTTGATGCTGTGCAGAATGTTTCGAAATCATGCGATTACACTATGGCAGCCGCCGGGTGAAACGAGCACTGAATGCCTTGGGCTATCGGGTTAGTCGCTGGAAGGCAAGAAGACTAATGCAGGAAGCCGGAATGCAAATGAGACACCGGAAGAAATACAAGGTGACGACGAACAGCAATCACCCGTTGACAGTGTTTGAGAACCATTTGAATCGACAATTTACGGTTGCCAAACCGGATCAAGTCTATTTTTGCGACATTACCTACATTTGGACTCAGGAAGGCTGGCTGTATCTGGCGGTTGTCATCGATTTATTCTCCAGAAAAGTAGTCGGTTGGAGCATGAGTTCAAGGATGAAAGCAACACTGGTTTGTGATGCATTGCGAATGGCGATCTGGCTACGCCGGCCATCACCTGGTTTGATTGTGCAGCAGGACTCGCGGGGCGCAGTATGCCGGCAAAGCATACCGCAATCTACTGAAAGCATATGGCTTTGTTGGCAGCATGAGTCGTCTGGGAAATTGCTGGGATACTCAGTTTAATATGATACGGAATGCCTGACTTGATCTGACCCGTGCTGGGATTGGCGAAATGCCTTTGCGTTGACCTGTCGATCTGGTCCAGGTATTCCCCAAGCGTTACCAGGCCCAATACTCGTGACCTAATAGGAGCCTTGAATTGCACCGTGAGTGTCCTGTCCGGTAAGTGGGGTTGGTAAAGAAGTGGATCCAGTTAGTTGGACACCAGAGGGTCAAAGTTAAGGAGTTATTTTCTGTATGATTATTTTTATAAATAAGAGGAGTACAGAAAATGAGCAAGAAACGCAGAAATCATTCACCGGAGTTTAAATCAAAAGTTGCACTGGCGGCAATCAAGGGCGACAAGACGCTAATCGAGTTAGCCCAGCAGTATGGCATCAACAGCAATCTGATTGTGAAGTGGAAGAAGCAGCTGATTGATAACAGCAATGAAATATTTGCGTCGGGTAAGGGGCTGGGGCACCGGATCGGGAGTCAGAGATTCAATCACTGCAAGCCAAGATTGGTCAATTGACCATGGAGAATGATTTTTTGTCCAAAGCGCTCGGTCGCTAGATCGGGCGCGGCGTTGCGAATTGTTGGATATACCAAGATCGAGCAGTTATTATCAACCGCAACCGGTAGCTAAAGAAGATCTGTTGCTAATGCAATTGATTGACCGAATTCACATGGATAAACCTTTTCTTGGTTCGCGGCGAATCGTAGATGCGCTGGTAGAACAAGGCCATAAAGCAGATAGAAAACATGTGCGGCGTTTAATGCGACTCATGGGTATACAGGCGATTCATCCTGGTCCGAAGACCTCGAAGCCACATCTGCGGCACAAGGTATACCCATACTTGTTACGAAATCTGGAGATCAACCGGGCCAATCAGGTGTGGTGCAGCGATGTGACCTATCTGCCGATGGCATCCGGTTTTCTTTATCTGACAGTCATTATGGATTGGTATAGCCGCAAGGTGCTGAGTTGGCGTGTATCTAACAACCTGGGTGCCAGCTTCTGTCTCGACGCACTTGAGGAAGCGGTTTACCATTATGGAACACCGGATATATTCAACACAGACCAGGGATCACAGTACACCAGCGAAGCTTTCACCAGCGTATTGAAAAACCACGGCATTGATATCAGCATGGATGGCAAGGGTGCTTGGAAAGATAATGTATTTGTCGAACGCCTATGGCGTAGCGTCAAATATGAGGAAGTTTATCTGAATGCTTATGAATCAGCGTCTGAGGCCAAGCAATCATTGGCAAAGTATTTTCACTTTTACAATGAAAACCGGAAGCACCAGACCTTAATGGCTACGCCAGATCAGGTTTATTATGAGTCGGCCAGGCTGCAAAAGCAGGTTGGTATGTCGAAAAATAACTCCTTAGGAATCTGTCCGAAAATGGGGTCCACTGCTTCCCGCGTTGTCCAGACATTGAATGAGCTCATTGAGATTTATGGTAAGCCAGAGCGCTTACGTGTCGATAATGGCCCTGAATTTATCAGCAAATTACTGGCTGATTGAGCAGCGCATCATGGCATCGACTTACGATTCACTCAACCCGGAAAGCCTACATCGAAAGGTTTAATCGCACTTATCGTAACGAGGTGCTGGACTGCTACGTTTTTGAAACACTTAATGGGGTGCGCCGCATGACCGAGGAGTAGCGGTATCGCTACAACCATGAACGCCCCCATAAGTCACTTGGCAGACTCCCACCTATCCAGTCCGCTATGGCAAAACCCCAATAACCCCTACTTTTGATTGGGTCGAAAATTCGGGGAGACTACACGGCCGAGTTTTTTATATAATCCTCCTCATGTATGGAATTGCATTGATTACCCAAACCATGCCTAGAGACAAACAAAAAACAACAACGGAAGCGATAGGGATTGATATCATTGAATTGTACGATAGAGGCCCATACCCCGTGTATTGAATTATCTCAAGGAAAATTGGGTGTATTAGATAAATCCCTAATGTTAGGGAAGAAATTTTATTGGTTAATTGCACATTATATATTGGTTTTGTCCAATTTTTCAGTAGGCAGAATATAGCAATTGACATAGGAATAACAGTGATACTCAGATAGTGGTAAAAATATAGACCAGCATCCAATCCCTGGTTCTTTGTGACAAAGTAACATCCCATCGCTGTTGAGAAAACTGATACGGTGAATACTATCCACAAAATAGGTTTGCTGAAATGAGTCTGGCCCGTTCTAATAAAATTTCCGAGAAAGAAATATGGGATGTATGTAAGAAACCAATTAATAAACAGACTTGATTGAGATGATTCAAACTTTGCTGCAAAAGCATTTAGCGCAGAAATAGTGAATGAAAACAGAATTAGTACTAAGATCTCAAAGCGCGATGAATTTGAAATAATTTTTTGAAAAAAAGGTGTAAACAAGTAGAGAAAAAAGATCATATATAAAAACCATAAATGGAAGTATGGTGCACCAGACAAGAGTCGATTTGTTAAATCTCCCGCTTCAATAATTTCCCCTTTTAATGATTTTTTTAAAACCACCCATAACAAAAAGAAAACAGTCCAAAACATAATAGGGATCATGATTTTAGAAAGACGCTTAATATAGAATGACTTTAAGTCTTCCATCTTAGTTGTATCAAGCAGCAATGCTCCGCTAATCATTACAAAAACAGGAACACACCATCGAGTAAGAGAGTCGTATATGTTGCCTAACCACCAATTTTCTGTTCCAATTGGACTATAAAGGACTACAAGTCCAGCAGAATGCAGGAATACGACTGCAAACATTGCGACTATTCTAGAATTATTCAACCAAATCATAGTTTTCTTCCTGAACCTGCCATCCTACTTGAGGTTTGTACATTTTTCTGGGATTAATTGTAGTCTCCTCGGGAATTTGATCCAACTTAAAGTAGATTTTTCTTAAACAAAAGGTGCGCTATGATGAAGAAATCGGTAATCCTCCCCTGAATTAAAAGTTATTGTCAAAATGGTGCTCAGAGATTTAATCAGTCGGCCCTGCAAAATTCACATGACCGTGGTGGTAGCTTTGTATACAAGAAAGCTTCGCCCATATATGGTTGTTTTGCGCGGAAGCGGTTGATCAACTGCAGCAAGGCAAAGGGCAACAAAATACCTTTTAGCCCCAAGCGGAGTACTGCCCTCATCAGCCAGCGCAGGTTGTATCCCGCCGCACACAACACAGCATGGAGCGCATCTCCCAACTTGCCCTGCAACCAGCAGCGGTCCATTCGGTGATCCGACTTTAAATGCCCAATCGCAGGTTCCACGGCCTGACGACGTTTGAGCCAGCGCCGCTGCGGCATTGTGAGTGACTTGTACTTGCCACGATGGATGATGTTCACGTCCGGGTTGTCGGTATCCACGCCTCGAAATCCGAGATCGGCAATGACCTGCTTCGGCGTTGATCCTGCGTTTTCGAGTAACGTCTGTGTCTGTGTGAGTTGCTTATGAAGGATATGGCCATCGTAGGGATTGCCGGGGGAGGTTTTTGCACCGACCATCAGGCCGTTCTTGTGCGTGATCGCAATGCTGGCTTTAACGCCGAACTCGTAAGGCTTGCGCGCCTTGCCCTTGCCGATACATTCGACTTCCGGGGCATGCAGTGCGTAGAGTTTGTTTTTGTCTTTCGGTTGCTGCTGGTAAATCCGCTGTACTCGCTCCAGCAGCGTGTTCAGATGTTGGAACGATGCGAAGCACTCCAGTTCTGCCGTCGCCAGTTTCCGCTTGATCTCTCGCAGCACAATAGAAAGCTGGTGCAAGGACTGCTTCAATAGCGGGCCACGGTAGTCGATTTGCCAATACCGCCAAGGGATGGTGCAGATCGATCATCTGGTCGAGACGTGCACGAAAAAAATCATCAGTCGGCATTTAAATTTCCCCTAATTCCCTCAGGTTTTGATGCCAATATTATAATTTCCCAGGGATCTCAGCGTTTACTAATTCGCATGAATTCCAATATTTATAGGGTCTCCAAGCGTTTTGCAGGACTGACTTTTTACCGTGAACTTCACGAAGCTAGATTAAGCAAGATTAACACTTATCCGATTATCCGATTTGTGAGCACACTTTCGTTTGGCAGAGCTTAGCAACCTGTTCAGTCGTGTAGTACCACTTCACTGTGTATTGTCTCAATAAAAAATTGACACGAATAGTTGGCACGAATAATGCTTTCAGATAATCGTAGTACGAAAAGGGCAAACTCTGCGAAAGCAGAGGACGCAAAGTCACTGATCTAAAGGGCAAATACCCCAAGATGGCAGGACTGCCACAGATAGCGCTGTTCGTTTTAGTAAACATCTACGCAACCATTCCATGGTTACGCAGTAATTCAAGCAATCTAATTCGAAGTGTATCTCTGCAGTTCCGTCCTTGAAACTTTGAGGAGGAATCGAAAATGAACATCGATCATCGTGTAGTAACTGTAACAAAATCACCATTAATGGTTGATAGAGCACTTCAACCAAAAACAACCGCTGTTAAGAGTAACAACACTTCTACGTTGTTCCGAATAGGAAAACTCGTCGCGATGATGCTCATCATCGCCATGGTTTCTTCCCATACACACGCAGCCAAAATGCTTTTCAGGTCGAATTTTGGCTCTGGCGTAACTCTTAGCGCACCTTATGCTTTTTATACCAACGGTAAAGGAGCGTGGCAACAATTCACTGGAATAGATAAAGAAACTGGCTATAGCTGGCCTCTTAATGTGCTTGGCTCGAGATTCTCGGGCATTCAGCTCATTACAATCGATCCCGTTACTTCTACAACAATCAATGATTATGTTACTAATCAAATTCGATCTGTCAGCGGACCCAAAGGAAAGACTGTTAATGAAATCTTTCAGAATGTAAAAATTATTGGCAATCCAGGTCAAGCTGGTTCTCAGTCACCATTTTTATTTGTAAGGCCCTATACGGCTGGCGATGTCAAGAATTTGTATATGACATACTGGATTAAATATCCGGCTGACCTGGCGGATAAATTGGATGCAACAATCTCCTCTGCAAATTGGCGCGTTCAATTTGAATTTAAAACGGGAGGTTATGGCGGCAATGACGGTTCTGGCGATTATCGAATCATCACAAACATAATGAAAGGTGCCGATGGCAAATTGTATTGGCTAACAGTTGGAGACAATAATGCCAACGGCCCCGATCCGAAAACCACCTACTGGGTTGAAGTAAACCGCGCCGTACCAATCCCAGTTGGTGAATGGTTTAAATTCGAAGTTTACTGGAATCGTTCGAGCGGTAGCGATGGACGTTTCTGGGCTGCAGTGAATGGCCAAGAAATTGTCGACCACTATGGCTCGAACATGGGAGATTACAATCTACCAATCACCCGGATTATGCCGCATAACACATACAGCGGTGGTTATGGCCCCGTCGAATCTCATATTACCGGATTCGAAATATGGGATGACTTTCCATGTGGTGGCGGTGTTTCATGCTATAACTTTGATACGATTGCACCAACAATTCCAGCCTCTCCAAAAAGCACATATAGAAAATACTCTACATTTGCTTCAGTCGCGTTATCTTGGGCTGCTTCAACCGATGCAGTCGGTGTTGCAGGGTACGCGATTTATAGAAATGGGGTAAAAATTGGAGTAAGCACTACAACTAGTTATACAGATACGATATCCGGCAGCGCTAAAGGTACACTCTATAGTTACACTGTAAAGGCTTTCGATGCTGCTGAAAACTTTTCTAACTCTAGTTCAGCGGTTGCCGTAACTCACTAATATAATTAGTATCCTCACAGTCAAATCACTCCCGGCAAAGCTAGGGGGTGATTTGGTAATCTGCAGCCTCCAGCAAGCCGCTTAATTCTCCATACACCAGATTTGACTATAGCTCCCGATCACCCGATGCAAATCATCGACGCTGCTCTTGTCTTTGCCAGCGCCATCACTACGGGCAAATAACTCCGAAGCTTGCTCAACCAAATGCCGCTTCCAGCTATTGATCTGCGTCGGATGGATTCCATGCCGGGATGCTAATTGGTCAGTCCTGCAAAACACTTGGAGACCCTATAAATATTGGAATTCATGCGAATTAGTAAACGCTGAGATCCCTCGGAAATTATAATATAGGCATCAAAACCTGAGGAAATTAGGGGAAATTTAAATGCCGACTGATGATTTTTTCCGTGCCCGTCTCGACCAGATGATCGATCTGCACCATCCCTCGGCGGTATTGGCAAGTCGACTACCGTGGCCTGCTATTGAAGCAGCCCTTGCACCAGCTTTCGAGCGCAAGAATCGTCAAGGCCACATGGTAGAGTTCAGCGATATTTTCGGTACAACGTTAGCGACTGCGGGCACAGGAGTGAGTGCTGCGGGCCGGCCTCGTTTGCCCATCCGGTTGATGGCTTCCTTGCTGTATCTGAAGCACGCATTCAATCTGAGTGATGAAGAACTGGTGATTCGCTGGTCCGAGAATGTGGTCTGGCAGTATTTCAGCGGGCAGGCGTACTACACACCGAAGCTGCCCTGTGATGCTACTCAGATAGGCCGCTTTCGCACTGCGATTGGTGAGTCCGGTGTCGAAAAGCTGCTGCAAGCAACCATTGACGCAGCTGTGCAAGCGAAGGTAGTCAAACCGGCTGAATTCGAACGTGTCATCGTCGATACGACAGTACAGGAAAAAGCGATTGCGCATCCGGTGGATAGTCGCTTGCTGGAAATTGCGCGCAGCAAAATCGTACAGGCGGCCAAACGAAGCGGCATCACCTTGAAGCAGAGCTACGCCAAGGAAGGCAAGGAATTGCGCCGCAAGACCGGTGGAGAAGTGGATCCAGTTAGCTGGACACCAGAGGGTCAAAGTTAAGGAGTTATTTTCTGTATGATTATTTTTATAAATAAGAGGAGTACAGAAAATGAGCAAGAAACGCAGAAATCATTCACCGGAGTTTAAATCAAAAGTTGCACTGGCGGCAATCAAGGGCGACAAGACGCTAATCGAGTTAGCCCAGCAGTATGGCATCAACAGCAATCTGATTGTGAAGTGGAAGAAACAGCTGATTGATAACAGCAATGAAATATTTGCGTCGGGTAAGGGGCTGGCACCGGATCGGGAGTCAGAGATTCAATCACTGCAAGCCAAGATTGGTCAATTGACCATGGAGAATGATTTTTTGTCCAAAGCGCTCGGTCGCTAGATCGGGCGCGGAGGAAAGATAAGGTTCAGACGGCACATCAGCTCCCCAGGGTGCGGCGTTGCGAATTGTTGGATATACCAAGATCGAGCAGTTATTATCAACCGCGAGCTATGATTATTTCTGGTGTATGACAAGGGAGAAGGAAGCGGTTTACCATTATGGAACACCGGATATATTCAACACAGACCAGGGATCACAGTACACCAGCGAAGCTTTCACCAACATATTGAAAAACCACGGCATTGATATCAGCATGGATGGCAAGGGTGCTTGGAAAGATAATGTATTTGTCGAACGCCCATGGCGTAGCGTCAAATATGAGGAAGTTTATCTCAATGCTTATGAATCAGCGTCTGAGGCCAAGCAATCATTGGCAAAGTATTTTCACTTTTACAATGAAAACCGGAAGCACCAGACCTTAATGGCTACGCCAGATCAGGTTTATTATGAGTCGGTCAGGCTGCAAAAGCAGGTTGGTATGTCGGAAAATAACTCCTTAGGAATCTGTCCGAAAAATGGGGTCCACTTCTATTCTTAGAGTTACCGCTTTTTTTCGACCAGAGACCGATCCCGTCGAATCTGAATCTTTTTCGATGCACATCTCTGTTCAAAAAAGCTTACTTCCATCACATTATATCAATATAATAGGCTTTATGAAGCATCTGCAGTTTTGATTAATGTTTCAAATAAATCAGAATTTCCTTGGCATTTCCGTTCGGCATGCTCAGCTCATGCAAATATATTTTTAAGATATCATAGACTTATGGATATTTCAGCATAAAGTATCTCTATAGAACTTGATTGATCGCTTCTTCGGAATTTTTGACGCGCACGATGGCAGCCACAGGGCCGAACAGCTCCTCGTCAAATGCCGGCATGCCTGGCTGCACATGATCCAAAATCGCCGGTGAATAATAGGCACCCTGTGTACCAATAGGAAAGCCGCCTGTTACTAGTTGCGCGCCTAATGCTTGGCTCCGCTCTACTTGCGCATGCAAGTCAGAACGCAAATCCATACGCGCCAGGGGTGCAATAGTGGTCTCGGCATTCTTTGGGTCGCCGCTTTGCAACTGGCTGATAAGCGTTTGCAACCGCTCCACAAACGCATCGGCGATAGTATCCAGCAAAATAAAGCGCTTTGCTGCAACGCAGCTTTGCCCCATATTTTGCAGCCGGGCGATCAGCGCCTGCTGCGCGGTCCATTCGACATCGGCATCGTCCAGCACGATAAACGGATCCGATCCGCCCAATTCTAGCACGCATTTTTTCAAATGCTGCCCGGCAAGCGCCGCGACTTTACGCCCAGCGGCGCTACTGCCCGTCAACGTCACGGCGGCAATGCGGCGATCGGCGATCACACGTTCGGCTTGTTCAGCGCTGATCATGAACGTGCGGAAGATATTTTCCGGAAAACCAGCTTGCTGAAATGCTTGTTCCAGCGCCAATGCACAGCGCGGCACATTTGATGCGTGTTTCAGCACCACCGCATTACCCGCCATCAACGCCGGTGCGGCGGCGCGGATTAATTGCCAAAATGGAAAATTCCACGGCATGATGCACAAAATGACACCGAGCGGTTGATAAACGACTACGCTGCGGCTGGCATCAGAGGCGATAATCTCGTCCTTTAAGTACATTGCCGCATACTCGGCGTAATGTTCGCAACCGATCGCGCATTTTTCAATTTCCGCACGCGCTTCTTTGAGCAGTTTACCCATTTCTTCGGTGATCATATGCGCATAGGTTTCACTGTTCTGGCGGAATACCTGCGCCAAATTCCGCATGCACCGGGCGCGCTGCTCGAAATCGAGCATTGCCCAGCCAGCTTGCGCCGACTCCACTTGAGCCAATGTAGTATCGATTTGATCAGCCTGCCATAACGGAAAGGATTGCATGATTTGGCCCGTGGCCGGATTGATCGATTGCATCTGCATAATAAAACTCCATAAATCAGATAGTTATTCGCCATCACACTCAGTGCTTGCACCAAGTACTACAAATGACATAATAGTGTTCGCATTTAATCAATGCAATCACCCGCCGAATAGCAATTGCGCATACGGATTACAGTGCTCTTCATCAGTGCATTAAGGGTTTCCGGGCAACCAATATACCGAGGTCATCCATGAATTTTCTGCGATTGATTAGTTGGACCGTCTGTCTGTGGACATATCTTCAAATACCAATAGTGTCGGCCAACGATATCGCATGCGAACAAACCGGTACGACACATATCTGGATTTCGCCGTTGTCACCTCAGGCCGGACAACCGGTCAAAATCATGGCTGTGTCAACTGACAGTCCGTTATCGGAGCTGATTCTGATGAATGCACAAGATCAGCCAATAACGCTACCAATCCGTCAGCGCGGCGGGCCACCCTGGAGTTTGATCGCAAACTTGGAAAACCTTGATGACGGCCTCTATCGAGTCATCGCAACCAGAAATCATCAACAAGCAGGATGCCTTTCGATGGGCATTGGAAAATCAGCCATTCAACAAAAACCGGAAACATGGAATCTAGCTACTGAAGCCTTTTATTCAGCCTGGATCGAGGAATTGTTCGGCGCACCGCACGAGGAAAACCTCAGCTTCAATTCGCTGGAACCTGTGTTGCGTAACAGCGAGCGCAATTTTCTGCATAATTATCTGGGTCTTAACGAAGATAGCAATCTGCCGCTGACACCGGATTGCGCGGATTTGCCCTACACGTTGCGCGCTTATTTCGCCTGGAAGATCGGCCTGCCGATGGCCTTTCGAGCGTGCGGTCGCGGCTCGGCCAAAGCGCCGCCGAGTTGCGGCGCGCCTACCATCGTCAGCGAGTTTACTCGGGGCATACAAACACAAACCAATTTCCGCAAGCGCTACCGGCAACTGGCGGACACCGTACATTCCGGTTCGGTGCGAACCGGTCTTGCCGCAGATAATACCGATTGGTACCCGATTCCCCTCAGCCGCGAGACGTTATGGCCGGGTACCGTGTATGCCGATCCCTACGGCCATATTCTGGTAGTAGCAGAGTGGGTGCCACAAACAACCGGCCGTCCCGGCATGTTGCTGGCAGTCGACGCCCAACCCGATAACTCCGTAGCACGCAAGCGCGTATGGGAAGGCACGATGTTGTTTGCCAACACGGCAAATGCCGGTCCCGGCTTTAAAGCATTCCGTCCGGTCGTGTTGTCCTCATCGGGCGCGGGGCGCATGTTGTCGAATCAGGAATTGAGCGAGCATACGGATTTTATGCCCTATTCGTTGGAACAGGATTATCTCACCCCCGATGATTTCTACGCGCGGTTAACGCAGCTGATCAATCCGCACGGATTGGATCCATTGCAAGCGTACGAAGCCATGCTGTCGGCGCTGATCGAACAAGTGGAAACCCGCGTCAATTCGGTGCAAAACGGTGAAACGTATTTCCGAAAAAATCCGCGCAGCACAATCGCGATGCCCAGCGGCGCAGCAATTTTTCAGACTGTCGGTCCTTGGGAGGACTATTCCACGCCATCGCGAGATATGCGTTTGATCATTGCGATCAATGTGTTGAACGGTCTTCCGAAAAAAATTTCGCACCATCCGGAATTATTCGTGCTGAATGGCCAAAGCCCGGAACAAGCCAAGACCATGATCGAGCAGCATCACGCCAAGCGCATCCAGGAAAGCAGCATCCGCTATATCCGTTCGGACGGCAGCGAATGGGAATTGACGATCGCTGAGGTGCTGGCGCGCAAACCCGGATTCGAGATCGCCTATAACCCCAATGACTGCGCCGAAATACGCTGGGGTGCGCAACCGGATACCGAAGAATATGCGACCTGCCGCCGTCAGGCGCCGGCGGAACAACGCGCCCGCATGGCGCAATACCGCGTATGGTTTCAGGAAACGCGCAGGCCGGTACCTTAACAGGCCGTTGAAAAACATTTTCGAGGCAGCCGATACAAGGCAAAAACAGGCGAAAAAGCGCAGTTTATGCGGTATAAATAAGCATTTTGAGCTTGTTTTTAACACCGTAGCGGCAACGCAGATAGTTTTTCAACGGCCTGTTAAAAACGACCGCGCATCCGATATCAAACATTATCTCGATCCATTGATCAATAACAATACATGCAGTATTTTTGCTGGTACTATGGCACAGTACTAGATATCCGATTTACATCAACAAGGAGATAATAAAATGGCTGACAAATCCATTCCCGAAAAACTGCAAGAAGAGCTATCCAATCTGCAATCGGTCGTTGACGAGGTCAAACTGCAAATGCATCTGGGAACCAAGGAACTACAAGATAAATTACAACCGCATTTGGATGAGCTCGAACAGGAATTAAGCCAAGCCAAGGAAAAATGGGAAGCGTTTGAAAGTAGCTCCGAAAGCGCGTGGGAGGATATTCAAACTGGCTTGAGGAAATCGTTCAAATCGATGGAACAAGCGTTCGAAAGAGCGAAACAGCACTTCCCGCCCAAATGAAAGTTCTAGCGCAATACCTTTACCCACTCACGCAGCAAACCGCTGCGTGAGTGGGTAAATCCGGCAATTCTTCATTGCGCGTCCGTTGTTTTTGCGGTTATAGCGCACTCCTTTGACAGCCACACGCTAAAATTCCGGCATCGGCTATGTTTCTCAGGCATCAATGAAAAATTTTTATTCCCCGGTACACCTGCTGTTCTTTGTTTTTCTGCTCGGCGCTTTAATGGTGCTGATTCAACTGGAATTATTGTCATATGCGTTTGAAAAACTGGGACTGCCACCGGAATTAGGTTTGATCGTACTGTTTCTCTCACTGTTCGGCAGCGCGATCAATTTACCGGTCACGCGGATTAAGAGCGAGGTACCGGTACAGGAATTAATGCCGCAGGCTTACTGGGGGCTACTCCGAATGCCTGTGCAACCCTTCCGCAACGAAACGCTGATTTGCATCAACCTTGGCGGCTGCTTAATCCCCGTCACCTTGTCCGTGTTTTTATTTTCCCATAGTACACTGAATGTATTTCCAGCACTGCTCGGCATTAGCATCATCAGCATCATCAGTTATTTATTCAGCCGTCCGATTCCGCGGCTTGGCATCGCCATGCCGATATTGGTCGCCCCAGTCAGTGCTGCGCTCGTAGGCATACTCATCAGTCCCGAGCAAAGCGCCCCGCTGGCTTACATCAGCGGTACCTTAGGCGTGCTGATCGGCGCCGACCTATTGCGCATCAAAGATATTTCCCGGCTCGGCACACCGTTCGCTTCGATCGGCGGCGCGGGTACGTTCGACGGCATTTTCATTACCGGCATAGTTGCAGCGCTGCTTGCCTAGCTCCTGATTTCTCGAATCATTACCTGCCATTGCTACCGGTCTGGCGGCAATCCGGCTATACTCGTTGTTATGATGAATCGCACCAATTCATTCACGCCCGAACATCTGCTGCATCGTTTGCACGCGATCCAGCAGCAATACCGTTATATTTCGCCGCCAGCAATGCAGCAGATCGCAGTCGAATACGATATACCGCTCAGCCAGGTCGCCACGACCGTCGCGTTTTATTCGTTCTTTTCGACGCAACCGCGCGGCCGTTTCGATATTCTGTTCAGCAATTGCACCAGTTGCGGTTATCTTGCCGATGGCGAAAACCTGCTCCAGCTACTGTGTCAGCAATTGCAAGTTAACCCCGGAACAACACGCGCGGACGGCTTGGTCAGTATCGGTGAAACGTCGTGCACCGGCATGTGCGATCAGGGCCCGTCCATGCTGGTCAATGGCACTCCCGTGATTGGCCTGAACGCGGGCAAACTGCCGCAAATCGCACAACTCATACAAGACCAAATTCCGGTTCCGCAATGGCCCTCCGCATGGTTTGAAATATCCGATACCGTGCATCGCCGCGATTTGCTGCTGAGCAACCCGCTAATACCCGGCAACGCGCTGCAACAGGCCTTTCAGCAAGGCATCAGTGAAATCTTGGCGGTTATTCAGCAATCCGGTTTGCGCGGCCGCGGTGGCGCGGGATTCGATACCGGCAAGAAATGGCAATTCTGCCGCGAAGCACCGGGCGATACGCGTTACGTTGTCTGCAACGCCGACGAAGGCGAACCCGGCACGTTCAAGGATCGGTATTTGCTGCGCGAATACGCCGATGCTTTGTTCGAGGGCATGACGCTGTGCGCATTTGTCATTGGCGCACAACAAGGATTTATTTATTTGCGCGGCGAATATCGCTATTTGCTGCCGCACCTGCAAGCCGGGCTGGATCATCGCCGCCAGTTGGGTCTGTTAGGCGTAAACATCCTGGGACAACGCGGATTTGATTTCGACATTGCAGTCGTCGTCGGCGCCGGTGCCTATATTTGCGGTGAGGAATCGGCATTGATCGAATCGCTCGAAGGCAAACCCGGGATTCCGCGCATCCGTCCGCCGTTTCCGGTGACGCATGGCTATTTGGGGCAGCCGACTGTGGTCAACAACGTCGAAACCTTCATCGCCGCCGCGCAAATCGCCGTGCACGGCGCCGGTTGGTTCAAAGCCTCCGGCACCCCCACTTCAGCAGGCACGAAACTCCTCAGCATCAGCGGCGATTGCCGCAAACCGGGGATTTATGAATACCCGTTTGGTGTGACCATCCGGCAAATACTGCACGATTGCGGTGCGCAAGATGCGCAAACGGTACAGATCGGCGGCCCTGCCGGCGCCTTAATCGGCGTTGCGGAATTCGACCGCGCCATTGCATTTGATGATGTATCCACCGGCGGATCGGTGCTGATATTCGGGCAATCACGCGACTTGCTCGCGATCCACCGGAATTTCGCGCATTTCTTCGCGCACGAAAGCTGCGGTTTTTGCGCACCGTGCCGCGTCGGTACGCAGTTATTGAAAAATGCTCTGGATACGATCGCTGCAGGCCGTGGCTCGACTTTTGATTGTGATGAACTGCAAAAACTTGGACAGATCGTGAAACACCAATCGCATTGCGGGCTGGGTCACACCGCCGCCAATCACGTGCTGGACGGATTGCGGCAGTTTCCGCAAGCATTTTCCAGTCGCTTGCAATCCCAATTCACTGCGCGTTTTGATCTCGACCAGGCATTGGCCAGCGCACGGCAAATCACCCGCCGCGATGATGCTGCCGCGCATTTGGATAATGAATGATGACAGCCAATGACACTATCCGCATCGACGGCGTAGAGATTCCGTTCACTCCGGGACAAACCATTATGGAGGCGGCACTGGCAGCCGGCCAGTATATTCCGCACTTATGTCATTATCCCGGTTTGCCGCCGAGCGGCAATTGCCGCTTGTGCGTAGTCGAAACCGGCAACCGCAGCGTCGCCGCATGCACCACTCCGGCTGTGGCCGGTCAGCAGATCCGCAGCGATACGCCGGAATTGAACGAAGCACGTAAAGCGATCACGCAAATGCTGTTTGTGGAGGGTAACCACATTTGCCCGTCGTGCGAGAAAACCGGCAACTGCAAACTGCAAGCAATGGCTTATCACCTCGGCATGCTCGATGATCATTTTCCGCAGTTTTATCAACGCCGCGAAATCGATGCATCCCACCCCGATATCCTGCTGGATCGCAGCCGCTGCATTCTGTGTGATTTATGCGTACGCGCCAGCCGCGATGTCGATCAAAAAAATGTGTTTGCCATTGCCGGACGCGGCACGGATGCTCATTTGATCGTCAATTCGGCGAGCGGTAAACTCGCTGACACGACCATGGCCATAACCGACCTTGCTGCGCAAATTTGCCCGGTCGGTGCGATTCTGATCAAGGAACAAGGCTACCAAGTACCGATCGGGCAACGTATTTACGACCAAAATACGATCCGTGAAATTGGCTTGCAGGAACAGATCGCCAAGCCGCCTCAAGAATAATTCCGGTTGCGCATAATACACAATGCTAAGACATTGTATCCGCATACAGAAACC
Organism: Nitrosomonas limosa; assembly: GCF_054188085.1. Lineage (NCBI taxonomy): Bacteria > Pseudomonadati > Pseudomonadota > Betaproteobacteria > Nitrosomonadales > Nitrosomonadaceae > Nitrosomonas > Nitrosomonas limosa. The sequence goes on from NZ_CM135180.1 coordinate 1,305,234, forward strand.
TTTTATTTCTGGCACATTATGAGTTTTCCCATTGAAATTCGCGAACAAGCCGGGGTACGCAGTTTGCATTTCGGTTCCGATTCAATCCAGGGCGCGATGCGCATCGCGCGGCCTTGGCATCTGGAACTCGACTACACACGGGAAATGATGACAAGCCTGCTATTACGGGACGATACGCTTTTTCCGCGTAACGTACTATTGATCGGCTTGGGTGCGGCATCGCTGACCAAATTCCTCTATCGTCATTACCCGCAAACGAAACTGACCGTAATTGAAATCGAGCCGCGCGTGGTCGCTGCCGCAAGGCAATTTTTCAAACTGCCGGACGATCCGCTGCGCCTGAATATTGTCATCGCGGACGGCGCCCGCTATATCGCCGAGCATGATAAAGCTTACGACATGATTCTGGTTGACGGTTTCGATGCGACTGATCGCTCCGGTGAACTGAGTACACTGCCTTTTTACCAGTTGTGCCGGGCGCGATTAAGCAATCGCGGTTTGTTGGTTGCAAACCTGCTGGGCCGCAGCCGCGGCTATCAAGCCAATCTGGAGCGCATCAAAACGGCATTCGATCAACGTGCATTGGCTTTCCCTTCCTGCGACAGCGGCAATGTCATCGCACTGGCAGCCAGCGGAGAATCGATACGGATCACGCTTTGCGAGCTTAAAGAGCGGATGCTCGAATTGAAAAAACAAACCGGACTCAATTTGCTATCGACGCTGATGCGTTTGGAACAGGCAAAATCTTGCCCGCGCGGTATCCTGATAATTTAGAAATAATTGAAAGCACCCCCGTGCGCCCATCGCTCAACTTCAGCAGATGAAACCGGCCTAGTCGCTTCGCAAACCGGCAATATCGAGCAATGAACAAGTGTACGATGTTCAGTGATTCAAAATTTATGTGCCGCTGAAATTACGCCGAAAGTCGTTATTCTGCTGAGACAACAGGTAGAACATGTTATAGTGTCCATGTGACAGTCAGTATTAAGAATCACTCATTCTTTCACTGCACGAGAAAATCGCTTTTTTGCACGTTACTCACTTCCCTGTCTATCCTATGGATATGCCTCGGTTGCTGTGTTTCGTGCGCCTTGCGTTTTATCACGTTCATCGAATTAATCAGCGCTTCACTAGCACACATTGGGTGTCACGAAAAAAATTAGCTGTATTTTTTCAAATTTTTAAGGACATTTTCATAAATGAAACTTTCAACAATTTTTGTTGCAACATTTTTCGCATTAGCCTTAGTTGCATGTGGCAAACCTACAGCGCCGGAAAGCGCAAGTTCCGAGGGTTACGGTACAACGCATGAAGGCAAACCGGCTGAAGGCCGTAACGAGCTTCCATCTGACAAGTAGTTTTGTATTATCTTTATCGTTCAATGTCGTAAGACTGAGATGATACCTTGCAGGAACAATATTTAAGTATATCGAGCCTGCAGGGCCTTTAGTTTGAGTCACTTTCCCCGCACAATTCGCTGATTAGTTCTCTTAAATCAGAAATTCGACAGCCGCAAACAATCCAAATCTGGCTAAAAAATGTGAACCCTGATGTCAATTTGCTCCGGCATCGCGCAATGCTCGATCTGTGCATATTGTTTGGCTTGATTGACAAGATTCTCCGTTCACATTGACAGACATAGCCGAAGATCTCCACTGCTGACTGAAACAGCCAATTAGCCCATTACAGTTCCGCGAAAAACCCTTTTATCCCGGATGACGCGAGCTAATCCGGATCATTTACTAACGAACTCATTCTTGCTCGGTTAAAGCGGAATCCGATACCCGAGGTTTGTCGTAAGCATCGACATAGCTATCAATCAGATTTCGAATCATGCGCTGATATGGCGTATGGTGTTTCGCCGCTTCAGCCTTGAAGAATTCAACGCTTTTCTTGCTGAGCGCAATCGTTACCTTCACTCCCTCCTCCCGGAAAGCAAGCTGCTCTGGCGTTGGCAGAAAATCTTCAATGACTCTGGCTTCAATCGGTTCATCCTGATATTTGATTTTTTTGCTCATAAATTATCTTTCCTTTTCGCCAATAACCGGCGCCGAATATACGAATCACTCCGCCCCGATAGGTGAATCGAACGGTAAGAATGCCGCCTTCAACCGCACCAAAACAAAAATAGCGCTTTTCCGTTTCGCTATGTGCAATATCCTCGGCGATAACACGGTTAGGATCCGCGAAGGCATATTGCGCCACGGAAAAAGCAACACCGTGTTTCTTTTGATTATCGGCATCCTTATCCGCATTCCACTCAAACCGGCCTTTCTTCATGGAATCAGCTTAGCATATTGATATATCAGGTTCCACATAAAAATATGGCTATCAATGGAATCATGATTTGTAGGAATTTGGCAAAAGCGGATTAATGCATGCGTAGCGCTAATCGTATAACACAAAATTCGTTTACAAGATAACGCACTATGACCAATGACCTGGAGTATTACGCCCTACTGCGCTTTCGTTCGGTGTAATTGCTCAGCAGTTGATTGGGAGTGGAACGCTTTTTAGCTTTTAGCTTCCACCATAAACTGGTTGAGGAAAATTTCTATCCTGGATGGCGCAGGCTTATCCAGGCTACTTGCTATCACCATCTTTCAGTAACAGCCACATTGGTGAGTCCTTTGATTGTAGATTTCGCAAAACCACCTATCCTATTTGAACCGAAAAGTAAACCACCCTCTTGCAATCTGCCGGAACAAATCCATGTGTTTTTGCATTCTACTTTATATACCATCCCTTCGATTTTAATTGCAGCCATTAAATCCTCGACGATAAGAGGAGCACTATTGCGATCCATTCCTTTGGTTACTCTTGCCTCATAGCTAGCCTCAGCATAAACAAGATACCATTTTCGTTTCACTTCGATGTGAAGAACATATCCATTTTCAAGAATAGATTTTTGCTCATGCAAAATCTTCAGTTGCTCAAGCAAACTCTGCATTTTCTGCTTGGTTCCTTGAAGAGAAAGGTAATATTCACCAATTGTTGGCGGAACAAAATCTTCAATTGAAGTGAAAATATTTTTTTTGCTCTGAACAACCCAGCGACCTTTACATATCTCAACTGTTTGATCTCTAACGTCATCGTTTAAAAAATCACTATTCCCAAAGACTCCTCTTGTCTCAGTCGTGACTAACCACATTGGCAAATATTCTCCAATTGGCAAGCCTCTTTGACTTAATAATAAGCATTGAGTAATTTCATCAGATCTTAGGTCAACTGGAATATAACGTTCTTTTGAAGGTTTGATTCCACCAAAGACATTTAAGTTATCTAAAATCTCTTTTTTTCCATAACAATCATTCGGCGCTCCATCCCAGAGAGGAGTATCTGAGCAGAAATATTTTCCGATTAAATCTGCTTTTATTTCTAAAACTTCTTGAGGTTTCAGTATGTAAACATCTCCCGCTAAGCGGTCAGATGCTGGAAGCAAAAAATCCGCTTCTGGATCGACAATAGAAAATCTACAGAAAAATGGTGAATCCAAGGGTTCTTCGCATCTAAATTTCGGTTCAGCAATTACCAGTGAGCTATTAAATCCAATAAAAATTAATAAAAAATAATAAAAGCTTTTCATAGGAATCTCCATAGTGAAAAATAATACTTATGTGTACTCAGAACTATTACATATTGTTAAATAAGAAACTTTATCTAAAATTTAACTCATGACTCAGATTAGAACGACCAACAACCGCACTGCCTCCCGATACTTCTCCACCGTCCGTAGCAAAATTTCTTCCGGCAATTCCGGCGCAGGCGCTTTTTTATTCCAATCCTGCGTTTCCAGCCAGTCGCGCACGAATTGTTTATCAAAGCTCGGCGGGTTTTGGCCGGGTTGGTATTGGTCGGCGGGCCAGAAGCGGGAGGAGTCGGGAGTCAGCACTTCGTCGATCAGGTACAGCTCGCCTTGCTCATCCAGGCCGAATTCGAATTTGGTGTCGGCGATGATGATGCCGCGTTGCAGTGCGTAATCGGCGGCTTCGGAATAGAGCTGGATGGCTTTGGCGCTGACTTTGACGGTCAGTTTACGGCCTAATAGTTTTTCCACTTCGGCGACGGCGATGTTTTCATCGTGCGCACCGGCGGCGGCTTTGGTCGATGGTGTGAAAATCGCGCCGCCCGGTAGTTTGTCAGCGAGTTTCAATCCGGCAGGCAACGGAATGCCGCAAATCGCGCCGGTCTGCTGGTAATCCTTCCAGCCGGAGCCGACGACGTAGCCGCGCACGATGGCTTCGATTGGCAGCGGTTTCAGGCGGCGGATCACGAATGCGCGCCCTGCCACTTGATCGCGCTCGCCGTCGGCGACGACCGATTCCGGCGCGATGCCGGTGAGGTGGTTCGGCAGGATGTGCGCAAGTTTGTCGAACCAGAATTGCGACAGCGCGGTGAGGATTTTGCCCTTTCCGGGCACGGCAGTCGGCAGGATCACGTCGAACGCCGACAAGCGGTCGGTTTGCACGATCAACAGTTTGTCGTCACCGACAGCGTAGATATCGCGGACTTTGCCGCGGTGTAAAAACGGCAGGCTTTTAATCGAAGTTTCAAACAATGCGGTTTCAGTCATGATGTCGGTTCAGTGAGATTCAAGTTGTTGTTTGATGCGCAGCGCTTCGTTTAAGGCAGTTTCGGTGTCGCTGCCCAACACGGTAAAATGCCCCATCTTGCGCCCTGGCCGTGCTTCGGTTTTGCCGTATAAGTGCAATTTGGCCGCTGGGTGTTGCAGCACGATATTCCAGTCGGGATCGCCGTTGCGCCACACGTCGCCGAGCAAATTGATCATCACTGCAGGGCTGAGCTGCGTAGTCGAACCCAGCGGCAAACCGCACAGCGTGCGCACTTGCTGTTCGAATTGCGAGGTGATACAGGCATCCATCGAATAATGTCCGCTGTTATGCGGGCGCGGCGCGATTTCGTTGATCAGCAACGCGTCGTCGTGTAACACGAAAAACTCCACGCATAGCACGCCCTGGTAATTGAGTTTCTCAGCGACCTGACAGGCGATGTCCTGCGCGCGCTCGGCTAACAACGGCGAAATCCGGGCGGGCACGATGCTGACATCGAGGATGCCGTTGACATGCTGGTTTTCGGATACCGGGAATGTCACCACTTCACCATTGCCGCCACGCGCGACCACCACCGAGACTTCGCTTTTCAACGGCATGAATTTTTCCAGCACGCACACGGCATGATTCAATTGCTCGTAGGCTGCTTGCAATTCCGCCCCATTGGATACCTTGATCTGGCCTTTGCCGTCGTAACCGAATTGGCTGACTTTCAGAATACCCGGCAGAAACTGCGTGACATCCTGCGTGGCAAGGTCTTGCGGTTGTGTAATGACTGCAAACGATGCCACGGCAAAACCGCTATCGACCAGAAATTGTTTTTCGCGCACGCGGTTTTGCGCGATCGACACACTATGTGCATCCGGGCTAACCACGCAATCGCGAGTCAGTGCGCGCAACGATCCGGCGGGAATGTTTTCGAATTCGGTGGTAACCGCAGCGCATTGCTGTCCTATCTTTTCCAATGCTGTTGGGTCATCATAATCAGCACAAATAAAGACATCGGCAACACGCCCAGCCGGACTGCTGCGGTCGGGATCCAACACCGTCACTTGGTAGCCCATTTGCTGCGCGGCTTGCACGAACATGCGCCCGAGCTGCCCGCCGCCGAGCACACCGAGCATCGCACCGGGCATCACTGGCATTATTGCGGCAGCTCGGCGTTCAAAACCGACTCGGTTTGCTTGCGCCGGTATTCGCTCAATTGCGCACTGAGTTCGCTGTTATTAACTGCCAGCAGCGCCACCGCGAACAAACCGGCATTCGCCGCACCAGCTTCGCCGATGGCAAACGTTGCAACCGGAATGCCTTTCGGCATTTGCACGATCGACAGCAACGAATCCAATCCTTTCAGGTATTTGGAATTGACCGGCACGCCCAGCACCGGCACGGTGGTTTTGGCCGCGATCATGCCCGGCAAATGCGCCGCGCCGCCAGCGCCAGCGATGATGCACTGGATGCCGCGCGATTTGGCTTCTTCAGCGAATTGAAACAATAAATCCGGGGTGCGGTGCGCGGACACCACTTGGGCTTCATGCGGCACATCAAATTCTTTCAATACAGCAACTGCATGCTGCATCACGGTCCAATCACTGGTGCTGCCCATCACAACGCTCACTATGGGTTTACTCATTTCACTCCAAACGGCAAAATTAAACAGTCACGATCAACAGAATGTTGTACTATCACGCCATCAAAATCACGGCTGGCTATTTTATTAGCCTATGCAATAATTGTGTCATGTATTTCGATGGCTTCGCCAATCGGCGCAACTGATAGTATTATATAACCTCATGACACATTGCTCTTCTTCATTGATTTTATTATCAATGCGCCTTGAGCAGAAACAGCCGGAATCACAAATTTTAACGGAATGAATTTTCAACGCGGAAAACAAAACGACGAGCCGGAAATCAACCTGGTGCCGATGATCGATGTACTGCTGGTGATCCTGATTTTTCTGGTGGTAACCACGACGTATTCCAAGTTCGCCGAGCTTGAATTGACGTTACCGCAAACCAGCGCAGAGCAAGTCGATCAAAATATCGAGAAGCCCAATCGCATCGATATCACCGTGTCGGCGCTTGGTGAATACACCATCAATCTGGTGCCGGTGAAATCTTCCAGTATCGAGAGCCTGCGCGATGCATTACAAGCGGCCGCGAGTAATCAGGAAGATCCGTTCATTACCATCAATGCCGATGCCAAAGCGACGCACCAGTCGGTGATTACGGTCATGGAAGCCGCGCGGCTGGCGGGCTACAGTAAAATTACATTTACCACCGAAACGAACAATACGCAACAATCCCAATAAAGGGGTGACCGAATGTTTGAATTGCTTAAAAGTTATTTCAATAAACCAACGAAGGAGAACACTATGTCTGTTGTCAATGTCGATAATTTTTCCAAGGCGGCGCAAGCCGGTTCGCAATACGTGCTGGCGCCGCTGCCGTACGCCAACAATGCATTGGAACCGGTGATCACAGCCAATACCTTAAGCTTCCACTATGGCAAACATCACAAAACCTATGTGGACAACTTGAACAACCTGGTAGCCAATACCGCGCTGGCCGGTCAATCGCTGGAAGACATTATCCGCGCTTCTGCCGGACAAGCCGACAAAGTGGCGATTTTCAACAACGCCGCACAAGTTTGGAATCACATGTTCTACTGGCATAGCCTGAAACCGAACGGCGGCGGCGAGCCGTCCGGAGCGTTGAAACAGAAAATCGAAGAAGCGTTCGGCAGCGTCGAAGCCTGCAAAAAAGAATTTGCGCAAGCCGCCTTGACGCAATTCGGCAGCGGCTGGGCATGGCTGGTGGTCGACGGCGGCAAGATCGCCATCGTAAAAACCGGCAACGCGGAAACACCGATCACCAAAAACGTGCGGCCACTGCTGACCATCGACGTGTGGGAACATGCCTATTATCTGGATTACCAAAACCGCCGCGCCGATTACGCCAATGCCATTCTGGATAAATTGATCAACTGGGATTTTGCCGCTGCCAATCTCGGATAACTTCCGCAGTCATGACCGATATTACGATCGCCCTGTCCAAAGGGCGGATTTTTGAAGACACGGTGCCGCTGCTCAGGGCCGCCGGTATTGAAGTACTGGATGACCCTGATGCATCGCGTAAACTGATACTCGCCACCAACCGCGATCATGTGCGGTTGATTATCGTGCGCGCGTCAGACGTGCCGACTTACGTGCAGTACGGCGCCGCCGATCTGGGTATCGCCGGCAAGGATGTGCTGCTGGAGCACGGCGGTGACGGTTTGTATCAACCGCTCGATTTGAATATCGCGCGCTGCCGCATGATGGTCGCCACCCCTGAAGGGTTCGATTACGAATCGGCTGTGCGGCAAGGCGCGCGACTGCGCATCGCCACCAAGTACGTGCAAACCGCGCGTGAACATTTCGCCGCCAAAGGCGTGCACGTGGATTTGATCAAATTGTACGGTTCGATGGAACTGGCGCCACTGGTCGGCTTGGCCGACGCCATTGTCGATCTGGTTTCGAGCGGCAATACGCTAAAAGCGAATCATCTCAAGGCCGTGGAAGAGATCATGCCGATTTCGTCCCGGCTAATCATCAATCAAGCAGCATTAAAACTGAAACGAGAGGTCATACAGCCGGTGCTGGATGCGTTTTCCGCGGCCGTCAAGCAGTAACCTCGAAGTTTTTTCATCGAATATTTATCGAAATCATGGTTCAAATCAAACGCTTCAGTTCTACCGACCCCGATTTCAACGCCAAACTCGATAAACTGCTGGCGTTTGAAAATGCGCAAGACGACGCCATCGATGCCACCGTCGCCAATATTCTGGTCGATATCCGCAGACGAAAAGATGCGGCATTGATCGAATACACCAACCGCTTCGACCGTTTGGCGGTCACTTCGGCCAGCCAACTGGAGCTAGCGCCGCAACAGTTGCAGCAATCTCTGAATACCTTACCGATAGTGGAACGAACGGCGCTCGAGCAGGCTGCCGAGCGGGTGCGCAGCTATCACGAAAAACAACCGTTGAGTTCCTGGCAATATACCGATGCCGATGGCACGCTGCTGGGACAAAAAGTCACGCCGCTGGATCGCGTCGGCTTGTACGTGCCCGGCGGCAAAGCATCGTACCCTTCGTCGGTGCTGATGAACGCGATTCCGGCGAAAGTAGCCGGAGTGCCGGAATTGATCATGGTGGTGCCGACGCCTAACGGTGAACGAAACGAATTGGTGCTGGCTGCTGCGGCCATCAGCAAGGTCGATCGGGTATTTACCATCGGCGGTGCGCAAGCGGTCGGTGCTTTGGCATACGGCACCGAAACTGTGCCGCCCGTCGATAAAATCGTCGGTCCCGGCAATGCTTACGTGGCTGCCGCCAAACGCCGCGTTTTCGGAATTGTCGGCATCGACATGGTGGCGGGGCCTTCCGAAATTCTGGTCATCTGCGACGGCACTACCGACCCGGATTGGATCGCGATGGACTTGTTCTCGCAAGCCGAACATGACGAGCTGGCCCAGGCTATTTTGCTATCTCCGGATGCGGCGTTTCTGGATCAAGTGCAACAAAGCATCACACGGCAATTATCTGCCATGCCGCGCCAGGCGGTTATCCGCGCTTCATTGGAAAATCGCGGTGCGCTCATCCAGGTTAGAAACTTGGATGAAGCATGTGAAATCGCCAACCGTATCGCTCCCGAGCACTTGGAATTATCGATTGAGAACCCGGATAAATGGGTGGACAAAATCCGTCACGCCGGTGCTATTTTCCTCGGTCGCCATGCGTGTGAAGCGCTGGGCGATTATTGCGCCGGACCCAACCATGTATTGCCAACTTCCCGCACCGCCCGTTTTTCTTCACCGTTGGGGGTGTATGATTTCCAGAAACGCAGTAGCTTAATCCAAGTCTCGCAGCAGGGCGCGGCCAAACTCGGCGAGATCGCATCGGTTCTAGCCAACGGGGAAGGTTTACAGGCGCACGCAAAATCGGCGGAATATCGCTATCTGAAGCACCAGTAACTGATAGCGTGAACTGATCTCTCAAAGCGGATTTGCTTATCATGCCGGTCATTACTTCACGCAATCATCCGCTCGTCAAACAACTGATCAAGTTAGAAGGATCGTCGCAATATCGGGAGAAAACCGGCTTAACGCTGCTCGACGGCATTCATTTGATTCAGATATATTGCTCGGTATTGGGCAACCCGGAAAACCTGATCGTCAGCCAATCGTATATGGAAAACACCGGGAATGAGCATTTCCTGACCATCCTCTGCGGCCATACCCCGCCGAAAATGTCCGTTGTCAGCGATGCCTTGTTTCGGGCCATTTCACCGGTTAAAACACCCACCGGGATTCTGGCGCTGATTACGATTCCTCCATTGCAAAAAGAAACCGGACGCGGCCGGGAAGTTTTCAGCGTGATGCTGGAAGCAATCCAGGATCCCGGCAACCTTGGCTCAATCCTGCGTTCCGCCGCGGCCGCTAATGTCCGCGATATCTATCTATCGCAGCACTGCGCGGACGCCTGGTCGCCTAAAACCTTGCGGGCGGCAATGGGCGCCCATTTCTTTTTGCGCATCCACGTGAATTGCGATTTATTGCAAATTTCCCGCGACTTTCCGGGAACGGTGATCGCCACTTCGATTCAAGCCGCCAAGAATCTCTTCGACATTTCTCTGGCTGGTCCGGTGGCCTTTCTTTTCGGCAATGAAGGCGCCGGGCTATCCAAAGAACTCATTCAAACTGCACGGGAAAACATCATCATTCCAATGCCGGGAAAAACCGAATCGCTCAATGCCGCGGCCGCCGCAGCGATATGTTTTTTCGAGAAAGTCCGTCAAGACAGAGCCGCAGCGCCATCCAACATTGGAACAAAACAAAGCGGCGGTGTATGATACGGCTCCCTTTAGATGGAGCACTTCTGAAAATTATGAAACGATCTTTTTTATCCCTTATCGCTTTGATTGGCTGTCTGTTTTTTCAACCTCTCAATAGCATGGCGCAGCCCAATGCTGCACAAGGAACCGCATCACCGGAAAAAATGGCGGACAATGAGGGCATTGTCGTCGACTTTATGGATGCCGGCGGTTATACCTATATGGAATTGCAAAACAGCGGACACAAATTCTGGATTGCCGCACCGACCACTCAAGTCAACAAAGGCGATCACATCCGTTTCGGTCAGAGTATGGTCATGACCAATTTCACCAGCAAAACCCTGAATCGCACGTTCGGCACCATCATTTTCGTGTCTTCCACGGAAGTAAAGAAATAACCGCTCAGGTAACATCGGTAAAACCGATCAGCAGCTTGTTCTTCAGGTTTTTGAGTTCGTCGCGGTAAATGGCGGCTTGCTCGAATTCCAGGTTCTTCGCGGCGTTGAGCATTTTCTTCTCGACCCGCTGGATTTCCTTGGCAAGCTGTGCTTCATTCATGGCATCGTAGCGCGCTTGCACCTGCGCCGCTTTGTATTGCAGCTGCGCGGATTCATAGTTGTAGACACCGTCGATCAAGTCTTTGATGCGTTTATGCACTGATCGCGGCGTAATTTGATGTTGTTCATTATATTGAATTTGCTTCTGACGCCGCCGATTGGTCTCGTCGATTGCAACTCGCATCGATTTGGTGATGGTATCGGCGTATAAAATCGCCGTACCGTTGATATGCCGCGCGGCACGGCCAATGGTTTGTATCAGCGATCGTTCCGAACGTAAAAAGCCTTCCTTGTCCGCATCCAGTATCGCAACCAGCGACACTTCCGGGATATCCAATCCTTCGCGCAGCAGGTTAATGCCGACCAGCACGTCGAATTGACCGAGCCGCAAATCGCGGATGATCTCAACGCGTTCGACGGTATCGATGTCCGAATGCAAGTAGCGCACTTTGATTTGATGATCGGAAAAATAATCCGTCAAATCCTCTGCCATGCGCTTGGTTAATGTGGTTACCAGCACCCGTTCATTTTTGGCGGTGCGCAAGGTTACTTCGGACATTAAGTCATCCACCTGGGTTGCTACCGGGCGCACTTCGATGATCGGATCGACCAGACCGGTTGGCCGCACGACTTGCTCAACCACCTGACCGCTATGCTGGCTCTCATAATTGGCGGGTGTGGCCGATACGAAAACGGTTTGCGGCATGCGTTTTTCAAACTCTTCAAAGCGCAACGGCCGGTTATCCAATGCCGAAGGCAGGCGAAACCCATAATTCACCAGATTTTCCTTGCGCGAGCGGTCGCCTTTATACATGCCGCCGATTTGCGGGACGGTCACGTGACTTTCATCGATGATCATCAAGGCATTATTCGGAAGATAATCAAGCAGTGTCGGCGGTGGCTCTCCCGGTTTTTTACCGGACAAGTGGCGTGAATAATTTTCGATACCTTTGCAAAAACCCAATTCATTGAGCATCTCCAGATCGAAGCGGGTGCGCTGCTCCAGCCGCTGCGCTTCGACCAGGCGGTTTTCCTTATAGAAATATTCCAACCGCTCTCGCAATTCGGTTTTGATGGTTTCCATTGCCCGCAGCGTGGTGCTTCGCGGCGTAACATAATGACTTGAAGGATATACGGTAAAGCGTGCGATTTTTGACAAGATACGCCCGGTGAGCGGATCGAACAGCGCCAGGCTGTCCACTTCATCGTCAAACAATGTGATACGCACTGCCGCTTCCGAGTTTTCCGCCGGGAATACATCGACGACATCGCCGCGTACGCGGAAAACCCCGCGTTTGAATTCCAGTTCATTACGCGCGTATTGCATCTCCGTTAAACGCTTAATGATGTCGCGTTGCGACATTTTTTCTCCGTTACGCAAGTGCAGAATCATGCCGTGATAATCGACCGGATCGCCTATACCGTAGATGCACGAGACCGTCGCGACGATAATCGAATCGTCGCGCTCGAGCAGCGACTTGGTCGCAGACAAGCGCATCTGTTCGATATGATCGTTAATACTGGAATCTTTTTCGATATACAAATCGCGCGACGGCACATACGCTTCCGGCTGATAATAATCGTAGTAGGAAACGAAGTACTCGATGGCATTTTCCGGGAAGAATTCGCGCATCTCCGCGTACAATTGCGCCGCCAATGTTTTGTTCGGCGCGATGACGATCGCGGGTCGACCCAAACGCGCGATCATGTTGGCAATGGTGTAGGTCTTGCCGGAACCGGTCACGCCCAATAGCGTTTGATACGCAAGCCCATCGTTAATACCCTCGGTCAATTGCGCAATTGCAGCAGGCTGATCACCGGCAGGCGCAAATGCTTGATGTAATTTATAGGGGCTATTGGGGAAGGTTACGATCACGGGTATAATTCCGGCATTGAATTGTTTCTTTCTATCATTCTAACATGCCGGTCTGTCTATTTTTTTAGTGTGAGGATTTTCTGTGGAGCTCTCTAGCCGCGTTCAAACCATCAAACCATCCCCTACCCTTGCGGTTACCGCCCGGGCTGCGAAACTGAAAGCCGAGGGTAAAGACATTATTGGATTAGGTGCAGGCGAACCCGATTTTGACACGCCGCAGCACATCAAAGATGCTGCGATCGCCGCCATTAACAAGGGATTTACCAAATATACCCCGGTCGGCGGCACGCCCGGATTGAAAAATGCGATCGTGGCAAAGTTCAAACGGGAAAACAATTTCGTTTTCGAACCTAAACAAATTCTGGTTTCTTGCGGCGGCAAACAAAGTTTTTTTAATCTGGCGCTAGCGGTCATCAACCCCGGCGATGAAGTGATCATTCCGGCGCCTTACTGGGTTTCTTATCCGGATATCGTATTGATCGCGGAAGGCAAACCGGTGTTTATCGATACCGGAATCGAGCAACATTTCAAGATTTCACCGCAGCAGTTGGAAACTGCGATTACACCGAAAACCAAAATGTTCGTCATCAATAGTCCGAGCAATCCTTCCGGCTCCGTTTACACGCTTGAAGAATTGAAAGCTTTGGGTGAAGTATTATTGAAACATCCGCAGATCCTCGTCGCCACGGATGATATGTACGAACATATCCTGTTAAACGGTCAGAGATTCGTCAATATCGTCAACGCTTGTCCGGCGCTATTTCCACGGGCGGTTATTCTGAACGGCGTGTCCAAGGCTTATTCGATGACCGGCTGGCGGATCGGCTATTGCGGCGGACCGGCTGCTATCATTACGGCGATGGAAAATATTCAATCGCAAAGCACTTCCAATCCCAGTTCTATTTCCCAAGTTGCTGCCGAAGTCGCGTTAAATGGCGATCAATCCTGCATGAATCCAATGATTGCGGCATTCAAGGAACGAAATCTTTTTGTTACGGAACAACTCAACAAAATCAATGGTGTGTGCTGTTTGGCTTCGGAAGGGGCGTTTTATGCGTTCGCCGACGTTCGTGAATCGATCGGCAATTTGTACCATAACAAACTGATCAATGCACAAAACGATCTCGCATTCAGCGAATATCTTCTGGAAAAAGCCGGTGTTGCTGTTGTCCCAGGTTCGGCATTCGGTTGTGAAGGCTACATGCGCTTATCGTTTGCCACGTCGATGGACAATTTGCAGCAGGCATTGGCGCGCATTCAAAATCTGCTGAAATGATCAAGCAAGCCTTCTAAACCATTCATTCTTATCTAGTGCAAATGTAGCGCCGCAGCTTTCTTGGTTTTTCCTGCTCGCGAAGGAATATTGCACAAACCGCAGACATGATTGGAATGAATTTCCAGCGAATGGACTACAAATTTCCCATGACAGTTCACGCAAGGAGCGATGCACAATACGCCGCTTTCCACAAAACGCACCAAAGTCCAAGCGCGCGTCAGGCTTAATACCTTTTCCAATTGATTGACTTTGACATGTTCGAGATAAAGCCGGTAGCTCTTTACCAATGCATCAATCCCCTCGGCATCCGAATTGGTTGTCACGTAATTATAGATATTCATGAATAACGTTGAGTGCATGTTGGGTTGCCAGCTCATAAACCAATCTTCCGAGTAGGGCAGCATGCCTTTGGGAGGCGATACACCTCTGATTTCTTTGTACAGCTTGACCAGTCGTTCACGGCTGAGATTAGTGTTCATTTCTAAAACCTGGAGCCGGGCGCCTAATTGAATCAATTCCGTGGCAAGCTGGATTTGTTTGGCTTCGGTTATGATGCTTCGGTTGCGCATTTTATACTCCTCATTCAAGCAATTATAATTACGCGACAGCTTCGGCTGGTTTTCCGGCCATCAAAATCGCTGCATGGGATTTAGTAACTGCTTGGTCGCGGCTATCGTTGGAGAGCATCTCGGCAATCAAGCGGTCATCGAAACGGAAACGGCAGAGCAGCATGTTGGTTGCGGCCATTTTGATTAACTGCGCAGAACTCAGCCTGTCGATAATGTCCGCGAGATCCTGGTTGATTCCTAAACGGTAAATTGCGGATACTTTGTCTTCGCGCAGCATCTGTTTAGCAAGCAATAAATAACTTAAATTGATATCCCTGATTTCATCGAGTATTTGATTAGCTTCCATTTCAACTCCCCTTACGATTAAGAATGTTTAAATCAACAAAGACAATTTCGTGCAGGTGAAATTGTCGGCGATGGCAGGGGTGTAAGTAGTCGGTCCTGAAATATTCCTAAGCACTTGATATTAGTTATAAATACACTGTTCATTAGTGATCATAACGACCTGGAATGTTAAAATAGTGCTGTATTTCTGGTCGAAATGGTGATTAAAAATGCTAAGAAATAGCAGTACGATTCATCAACCGAATCTGTTTGGAACAGATTTACTGATGCAGCTTGATCCCGGTGATCCATTGCTGAAGCTTGCATCAGCGATACCGTGGCAAGGATTTGAGGAATCATTTTCGGTTCATTACACAGCAGCGACAGGAGCACCGAGTAAGCCGATCCGTTTGATGGTTGGGTTATTGATTCTAAAACAGTTAGAGAATTTGAGTGACGAATCGATAGTACTGCAGTGGAAGCGTAATCCTTATTACCAGGCTTTTTGCGGCATGAAAGAGTTCCAGCAGAAGTTGCCTTGTCATAGCACGGAGCTGGTACATTTTCGTAAGCGCATAGGCGCGGAAGGCGTAGAGCGGATTTTCCGGATGAGCGTTGGTTTGCATGGGGAATCGGCGCTGGAAGACGTCATTCATATTGACACGACCGTGCATGAGAAGAACATCACGTACCCAACGGATAGCAAACTGGCGATCAAAATTATCAATCGCCTCAACAAGATTGCCAAATCCCATGGTATTTTACAGCGGCGTACTTTTGTCAAAGAAGTGAAGTCACTGCGCCTGGATATCCGGCACTACCGGCATGTGAAGAAAAGAGCGAAAGCGAAACGAGCGTTGAAGCGACTCAGAACCATTGCAGGTATTCTGATGCGGGAGCTCAGGAGAGAACTGCCGCAATACTGTTTGTTTGAATGCTACCAAAAGGATTTTCTACGGTATGAGGGAGTATTACGGCAGCAACAAAACGATAAAAACAAGATCTACTCATTGCACGAACCGCAAGTGTACTGTGTCGCCAAGGGAAAAGACCACAAACAATATGAATACGGCAGCAAGGCATCGATAGCCAGTACCGCAAAAGGCAATCTGATTGTCGGGGTTGTCAGTCACGAACAGAATCTGCATGACAGCCATACATTACCGGAGATATTGCGACATGTTGAGATTTCGCGAGGGAAAGCTGCCAGGCAGGCCGTATGCGATCGCGGCTACCGCGGCAAACGTGAAGTCAATGGAACCCAGATCATTTTGCCCGGAAAGGCGCTCAAGAAGGATACCCGGTACCAGAAAGACAAGAAGCGAAAACAGTGCAGGAGGCGCGCCGCGATTGAACCCATTATCGGTCACCTGAAGTCGGATTATCGAATGGCAAGGAACTATCTGAAAGGCGCTGTCGGTGATCGCATCAACCTGCTGATGGCTGCTTGCGCCTGGAATCTGAAACAATGGTTGCTGGCCATTTTTTGGCTCTTTTTCCCGTGGCGAGAACGGATTCCTTGATGGAAATTTAAACTACAAGGGTATGCATTTTGATAGGTAGCCGTTTCCTCGGGCGGCTTTTCCAGAACAACAACTGTTGTCTGATACTTTTTCAGGGGCGACTAAGTAAATGGAAGTTGCGCTTAAATGAAGTTAGGTAATTCTCTTATCGCGATGTAGGAATTTTGCCTACACCGGCCACACCTTGTTATTTATGGAATTATCAGTTTGATGAATCCTGAGACTAAGCCAGCGTCCCGGTTTTACGTTGTACTAACAATTGCATCACATCCTGCGCGAAGATCGGCTTGCTGAACAAATAGCCTTGCGCCCGATGACATCCTGAATGCAGCAAACAATCGAACTGCTCCTTGGTCTCAACACCTACGGCTTGAACCGGCAAACCCAGGTTTTTTGCGAGTCCGATGATGGATGAAATAATCATCAAACCATCAGGATCCGCAATCATATCATGCGTTAAGGACCTGTCGATCTTCAGAATATCCACAGAAAAATGCTTTATATAGCGTGCTGACGAATAACCGCTTCCAAAATTATCCATCACAATTTTCACACCCAGGCTCTTTAGTGAGCGTATGGTCTGGAGACTCGTTTCCGCATGCCGCATCAACGTCGACTCGGCGATATCCAGCTCCAGCAGCGCCGGCGATATACCCGTCTCAGCGAGTACTTGCGAGATCGTACTTATCCATTGCGCTTGATCAAATTCTACCGCAGAAACATTGACCGAGACCGACAAAGAAGTGTATCCGGCTTTATGCCAGCTTTGAAGCTGTCCACAGGCCTGCCGCAACACCCATCGACCGAGTTCGATCACCATTCCGGTTGTTTTGGCCAACGGAATAAAATCTTCGGGCAGCAGCATTCCCAATTCAGGGTGGTTCCAACGTACCAGCGCTTCAACGCCGGTCAAATCACCCGATTGCAAATCCACCACCGGTTGGTAAAGCAGTACGAGTTCTTTTTTTCGAATCGCGGATTGCAGCGATTTTCCGAGCGCTGCTTGTCTGGTTGATGCTTCGGCGATCTCCTTGGAATAGTAGCAACAATGGCCGCTCCATACACTGCGATTGCTTGATAACGCTGCCGATGCATTCGAAATTAATAAAGGTAACGCATCTTCTTCGTCCTGCCGGTAAATACTGACTCCTACTTCAATCGCTATGCGAAACTGCAAATGGCCGATGCTGATCGGTGCAGTGACCGTTTTTGCAAGTGCAGCGGCAAACAATCGCACTTGCTCGTCATCAGCGAAATCTGCTTTGAAGATTGCAAACTGATCGTCTTCCATGCCCGACATCAGGGTATATTCGTTAACATGGAGGGATAACCGGCTCGATAACTGCCGCGAAAGCTGTTCAACTAAATCCGAACCGTAAATCTCTTTAACTTGTTTCCAACGATTCAAGCGGATCCGGAACATTGCAGCGGCAGTCTGCAACCGAGATCGTTGCGCCAGCAATTCATTGCATTGCTGCATAAAATCGCAGCGGGAATCAGCGGTTCCAGCCACACAAGGCATTGTTTTTTCGGTTTTCAATTGTTTACTGGGCATATTCAGACAATCGGCATCTTACGTCCGGATTGTTACGACTCAGTGGACACAAAGCTTTACTCGAAATACCCGTACTTTACCTCGGTATTTTTATCAACAATTTCGAATACAGCCTGGCATCAATTTGAAAATCAGCTTTTGCGGAAGTAATCGAAAAATCAACCGCCAGTTATTTGATAAAATACCAATCAGTTAACAAACCACACATCTCATGAATACTTCTCTAACAATCACAGCAGTGTTTACCCTGGCAGTGGCGATCCTATTAACCGCTTGTACGATGCCCCTCACTCGTGAAGCATTACTGGCTCAGAAAGTTATTTATAGCCGCATTAGCGACAAACACTATTTGGCGATTGCGGAGTGCTTGCAAACCAAAGATAGTTTTCCGTTGCCTGAATGGCATCGCCAGAGCGTCCGTGATCTCAACACTTATTTCATTTATCACGAATCCATGCAGGTGAATGGATATCCGCACTTTCATGACGAAACTGCAAAAACTTATTACATCACCGAGATTCATGGCACCGATTCGTCGCAGCAAACCGGCACACCAATCACGCATGGTAATAGCAACTGGATAATGACCATCAAAGACATGAGCGCCGCTCAAAAGACTCGATCAGACATCGAAATTCGCAGCAACGCAAACCCACTACATGACTATCCGCCGGATTCGTATACCCCGGACCCTAACGCATCACTGTCTCAACGCTTATTCAAAGCTGAAACAATTGACCGCTGTTTTGATTGATGTTTGTTTCAAATAGCAACCGTGGCTGAATTAAACCGGAATACCAACTATTTTTTTCATCCACTTTTTATCCCTCATTGCTTTTTTCTAAAAGTATCCATAAAATTCCGCTTGCACTTGCTTTTTACATTTTTTACATTTGTCGGTGTTTGAATTGCATAAAAAAGCGATGTTTCGCATGGGAACTAGGGTTCCGGTCAAGTTCATTTGACGACAGGTCCGAGAGTTTCCGGTCTCTTAAAACGAGACTTCACGGAGGGATAAAAGCCCGGGAGATCAAGTCATGTATCGTTGATACATGGGTCTTTCGGTAATATTCTGAAAATGGAGGCTCGCTATGTCGGAAGTATCAAAATCACTTAATTCATCCATGGCGTCGGAAGCGCGTTCGTTGCGTGCCAGCATGACCATCTGGAACAGCTTTACGCTGGGATTTGCTGTGGTATCGCCAATCGTCGGCTTATACGCGATCATCGGCGTACAAACGACGGTCACTGGCGGCGGCTGGTTTGCAGCATTAGTCATTTGCCTGTTGATGCAATTGCTGGTGGCGACAGTCTACGCCGAATTGTCATCGCAATTCCCAATTGCCGGTGGCGCTTACAAGTGGGCGCGTCAGTTCTTCGGCATCACTGCCGGTCACTATGCCGGTGTCATTTACATCAGTTCAACCATCGCTATGCTGACCACGACCGCGTATGCAGGGGGTATCTGGTTTGCCGGTTTTTTCGGATCTTCCGGCGACAGCGGCACAGAAAAAGTAATGTGGGCAGTGGTATTTCTGGCTTTGTGCACATTGCTGAATCTGGTGCACGTCAATGTCTTCAAGTTGACGATCAAGCTCGGTGTCTATGCCGAAGTGGTCGGCTCACTCGGAATCGCCATCTTGCTGTTTTTGTTCTTTCGCCAGCATTCTTTCTTCGAGCTATTTCAACATTTAGGCACTGGCACCGCCCCGAACCAGACTGCTGCATTTTTAGCGGCGCTTGCCACTGCCGGTTGGGCATTCATCGGTTTCGACGCCTGCTCGACGACTGCGGAGGAAACGCACGAGCCAAAGCGGGCAGTCCCGCGCGCAATTTTTTTCTCCCTGTGCACCGTCGGTACCGTCGTGGTGTTCAATTCGGCTTCACTGATGTTGGCGTTTGATCGTGAAACACTGATCCACAGCAGCATCACGGCCGATCCGATCACGCCGCTGATTACCAGCCACTTTGGCGAGTGGATCGAAAAACCATTTCTGGCAATCGTGATGGTTGCGTTTCTCGCGTGCGGCGCATCGGTCGTCAAATATACCTCGCGCATCGTGTTTTCGATGGCGCGCGAAGGCAACATGCCAACTGTACTCAGTAAAGTTACTGCCAGTCAGATGCCGCGCAACGCCGTACTGTTTACCGTATCGCTAGCTGCTTGCGGGTTGATTTTCGGACTCAACGACGATGCTGTCGCAACCATCATCGCGTTCGGCACGGGTGGCCTATACGCAATGTTTGCCTTCACCACCGGAATCGCACTGTTTGCGCGCTTGTCCGGCCGTTGGAATCCGGCATTAGGTCAACTGAAGCTGGGCAAATGGGGATTAATCATCAACACCTTGGCGTTTATGTGGGCCTTGTTTGAACTGATCAACATCGCCTGGCCACGCCCATACGCCATTTCCGCCGATGCGCCGTGGTGGCAGCTTTGGGCGACACCGCTGGTGCTCGGGAGTATTTTAGCGATCACCACCCTCTATCTTTTTATCAGCAAACTAACAAGGAGCCGGTCATGAAACAGCACACGATTATCTGGAAACAAGCCATTCCAGGCGGCTGCCATTGGTCCGGCGTTATCCGCCGCGGCACGACATTACGTTTGACCGATGCCGATGGCAGCGCAAACGCAGCCGTCCTGTTTTTCAATCAAGAAGAAAAACTGGAGCGCTACAACATGGCCGATACACTGAAGTCGCAGCACACCTTTCGTTTGACCAAAGGTCATGCATGCCACTCCGACATGGGCCGGATTTTTTGCTGCATCACTGCCGATACTGCCGGCTGGCACGATACCGTCTGCGGTTTGAGCGACGATGAACTGATCCGGCGCAAATACGGTGAAGCGCGCTACCAGGAACACCGCAATCAAATGTACCGCAGCGGCCTGAGCGGTATGCTGGTCGAATTGGGCAAATGGGGATTGGGTATGCGCGATGTCGTAGCGAACATCAATTTTTTTAGCAAAGTCACCACCAATGCCTTTGGCGAATTGACCTATCACCCCGATCATAGCAAGGCGGGCGACTTTGTCGACTTGAGTTTTGTCATGAACACGCTGGTGGTGTTGTCGGCTGCGCCGCACCCGCTCGATACCCAAAAAACCTACCAGCCCGGCGCAATCTTGCTGGAGGTTTTCGATACGCCACCGGATGCCATCAAGGAATGCTTGCACATCAACGAAAATACCCGCGCACTGCAAAACGCACAAAATTTTTATGCGGAGGGGACGCTATGAATACCGCAAAATTACCTATCAGCCAACTCGATCCGGCACAGGCTATCGTCGATGAAATCTGCCCGGCGGGTGAACCGTGGGTACATCTCATTAGACAGGGGCAAATTTTTCGTATCGTTGATCTGGAAGGCAATCAGGCAGTCGATACCCTGTTCTACAATGCTCACGATGCGCTGGAACGTTACAGCGCCACCGATACCATCAACCGCCAGGGACAACTGTACCTGACCACCGGCAGCAAACTGTACTCCAATCTCGGACAAGTCATGCTGACCATTGTCGCCGATACCTGCGGCCGCCACGATACCCTGGGCGGTGCATGCGCCGCCGAGAGCAATACCGTGCGCTACGCGCTGGAAAAATTTCCGATGCACAGTTGCCGCGATAATTTTTTGCATGCCTTGGCGCATCATCCGCTGTGCCAGAAACTCAATATGAGCAAGCGCGACCTGCCGAGCAACATCAACTTTTTCATGAATGTACCGGTCACCGAGACCGGCGGATTGGAGTTTGCCGATGGCGTTTCCGCACCCGGCAAATATGTCGAAATGCGTGCAGAAATGGATGTCGTGGTATTGATCTCGAATTGTCCGCAATTGAACAATCCATGCAATGCCTATAACCCGACACCGATCCGCTTGCTGATCTGGGATTAGCTCGCGAAGGAGACGCTGATTAATTCTACTAACGAGATGAAGCACGAGGCGCACG
Organism: Nitrosomonas limosa; assembly: GCF_054188085.1. NCBI lineage: Bacteria > Pseudomonadati > Pseudomonadota > Betaproteobacteria > Nitrosomonadales > Nitrosomonadaceae > Nitrosomonas > Nitrosomonas limosa. The sequence continues at coordinate 1,327,318 of NZ_CM135180.1, forward strand.
GAACGCAGCAACCGAGACATATCAACGAGATAGGCAAGGGAGCGAGTACCGCGCAACGAAGTGATTCGCTCGTATAGTCAATTAAGCAGCGTTTCCTCTAACGGAGGAACAAATATGTTCAACAAAGTACTGATCGCCAATCGCGGTGCGATCGCGTGCCGCATCATCCGCACGCTGCGCCGGTTGAAAGTAACCAGTGTCGCGGTATACACCGAAGCCGACGCATTGTCGCAGCATACCGCTGCTGCCGATGAAGCCTATTGCATCGGCGGCGGCCTTGCCGCTGAAAGCTATCTGAATGCCGGCAAGATTCTTGAAATCGCACAAAAAACCGGCGCTGCAGCCATCCACCCCGGTTACGGTTTTCTGAGCGAGAAAGCGGATTTTGCCGAACAATGCGAGGCGCATGGAATTCGCTTCATCGGTCCGACGCCGCGACAGATGCGCGATTTCGGTTTGAAACACACCGCTCGGTCGCTGGCAATGGAAAACCAGGTGCCGCTGCTGCCGGGCACCGGTTTGCTGGCCAATTTGGACGAAGCGCTACACCAAGCGAAACATATCGGTTATCCGGTGATGCTGAAAAGCACCGCTGGCGGCGGCGGCATCGGCATGCGCTTGTGCTGGAATGCGGATGAATTGAGCGGCGCCTACGAAGCGGTAAAAACGTTAGCGCAAAACAATTTCAAAGATGCCGGTTTGTTTCTGGAGAAATACGTCGACCGCGCAAGGCATATCGAAGTACAGATTTTCGGTGACGGCCGGGGACAAGTTGTAGCACTGGGCGAGCGCGATTGTTCGATGCAAAGGCGCAACCAAAAAGTCATCGAGGAGACACCTGCGCCGAATTTATCACCTTCCCTGCGCCAGGCATTGCTCGATACGGCAGTGCGCCTCGGCAAAGCGGTGCGCTATCAATCCGCCGGCACCGTTGAATTCATCGTCGATGCCGTCAGCGGCGAGTTTTATTTTCTTGAAGTGAATACCCGTTTGCAAGTCGAACACGGCGTGACCGAAGAAGTCACCGGCATCGATCTGGTCGAATGGATGGTGCGGCAAGCCGCCGGCGATCTGCCGCCGCTCGATTCTTTCAACATCAGCCCTCAAGGTGCCGCGATTCAGGCACGCCTTTACGCCGAAAATCCGGCCAGGGATTTTCAGCCGTCGAGCGGCACGTTGACCGCCGTAGATTTCCCGACAATGGCGCGCATCGAAACTTGGGTTGAGCGTGGCATCGACGTATCGGCGTATTACGATCCGATGCTGGCAAAAATTATCGTGCATGCACCAGATCGGGAAACCGCCAGAACCAAACTGTTGACGGCATTGCAGCAAACCGCATTGCACGGTATAGAAACCAATCTCGATTACTTGCAACAAATCCTGCAAAGCACGGCCTTCTGCAACGGTGAATCGACCACGCAGTTTCTCAACGGTTTTCATTACCGCACGCACACCATCGACATTCTGAACCCTGGCGTACAAACCACGATTCAAGACTATCCGGGACGGATCGGTTACTGGAATGTCGGCGTACCGCCGTCCGGGCCGATGGACAGTCTGGCTTTCCGCTTGGCCAACCGGTTGGTGAACAACCTCGACGACTGTACCGGACTGGAAATCACGATTTCCGGTCCGACATTGCGGTTTAATTGCGACAGTATCATTGCCGTTTGCGGCGCACCGATGGATGTACTGCTCGACGGTGAGCCGCTGGCGCAATGGCAAGCACATTCGGTCAAAGCGGATGCAGTCCTGCAGCTCGGCAAAATCCGGCAAGCCGGCAGCCGGGCTTATCTGGCAGTACACGGCGGTTTCGAAGTGCCGGATTACCTCGGCAGCAAAGCTACGTTTACGCTCGGACAATTCGGCGGTCACGCCGGCCGCGCGCTGCGCGCTGGCGATGTGTTGCACGTCCCGCCGCTACCAAAGTCGTGCTCAACAATGCTGCAACGGATGCCGGGTGATTCGATTCCTCACTACAGCAATCACTGGGAAATTGCAGTGTTGTACGGCCCGCACGGCGCGCCGGACTTCTTTACCGAATCCGATATCGAGCAATTCTTTGCCGCGGAATGGAAAGTGCACCACAATTCGAGCCGTACCGGCGCACGCCTGATCGGGCCGAAACCACAGTGGGCGCGAACCGACGGCGGTGAGGCTGGATTGCATCCTTCCAATATCCACGACAATGCATACGCCATCGGCGCGGTGGATTTCACCGGCGATATGCCGATCATCCTCGGCCCGGATGGCCCCAGTCTCGGCGGCTTCGTTTGTCCGGTAACAGTGGCGCATGCGGAACTATGGAAAATCGGACAACTCCGCCCAGGCGACAGCCTCCGCTTCTACCCGGTGTCGATTGAACATGCCAGTCGGCTGGAGCAGCAGCAAAATCAATTGATCGAACAACTCGGCAACAATTTCCGGAAAATGCTTCCGCCCGCCAACCGGCAACTGGAACACCCGGTATTGCATCGCATTGCCGCTAGCGATCACGAGTTGGAAGTGGTGTATCGTCAATCCGGCGACAAATATTTGTTGATCGAATACGGCCCGCCGGTTCTCGATCTGAATCTGCGTTTCCGCGTGCATGCGTTGATGAATTGGCTGCAACAACACATTGACGTACATGAATTGCACGGTATCGTCGATCTGACCCCCGGCATCCGCTCGTTGCAGATTCATTTCGATTCAACCCGGCTGCCGCGCGATGCGCTGCTGCAACAATTGATTGCCGCCGAAAAGCAATTACCCGCGATTGCCGAGATGGAAGTACCTTCGCGCATTATCCACCTGCCATTATCGTGGGACGACGCCGCGACGCGGCTGGCAATCGACAAATACATGCAATCGGTGCGGCGCGATGCGCCCTGGTGTCCGAGCAATATCGAATTCATCCGACGCATCAATGGCTTGGATAGTATTGACGAAGTCCGTGATATCGTGTTCTCCGCCAGTTATCTGGTGATGGGATTGGGCGATGTGTATCTCGGCGCGCCGGTTGCTACGCCCCTCGACCCACGCCATCGGCTGGTCACCACCAAGTACAATCCGGCGCGCACCTGGACACCGGAAAATGCCGTCGGCATCGGTGGCGCGTATCTGTGCGTGTACGGCATGGAAGGTCCGGGTGGTTATCAATTTGTCGGACGCACCGTGCAAATGTGGAACCGTTACCGCCAAACCGCTGACTTCAAGGATGATAAACCCTGGTTATTACGCTTCTTTGATCAAATCCGCTTTTATCCGGTCAGCGAAAGTGAATTGTTGCAGTTGCGCAAAGATTTCATCAGCGGACATTTCAAACTGCACACCGAAGACACCGTACTGGATCTGAAGCAGTACAACAGCTTCCTGCAGCAGCACGCCGACAGCATCCGTGCATTCAGGATCAAACAAAAAGCCGCGTTTGAAGCCGAGCGTCAACGCTGGGCTGAAAACCAGCAAGCATCGACGGTCAACGAGGATGTCCTGGAAGAAGCCGACAGCCAAAGCGAACTGGATTTGCCGGATGGCGCCCACCTCATCAGTTCTCAAGTGACCGGCACTGTCTGGAAACTGTTAGTGAAGGAAAATGAATCGATCGAAGCAGGAAAGCCGCTGGCGATCATCGAATCAATGAAAATGGAATTTATGGTTGAATCCCCCGTTAGCGGACAGATCCGCCAAATTTTTTGCCAGCAAGGTAGTTACATCGCCGCCGGCCAAACGCTCATGATCGTGCAGGAAGCTTAGGGAAGAGCTGATTCATTGACTATACGAGCGAATCACTTCTTTGCACGGTGCTCGCTCCCTCGCCTATCTTGTTGATAGGCCTTGGTTGCTGCGTTCCGTGCGCCTTGTGCTTCATCTCAGCCGACGAATTAATTCGCGTTTCCTTCACGTCCATTTCCGGACTCCGCACTGTTTTTCCCGAGTAAAAAACGTCTCGCGCAGCGGTAACCGGCGTAATTGAATCATTCTAAAAAAAGATAACCTTTTACAGCGTTATTCAGCCATTCCGGGCCACCGATACTTCCTATAATGGGTAGCGTGATCATAGTCTCTCGAAACGTGATGAGTCGTCCGGAGGAGTATTACAACCAGCCCTGAACAACGACGGTTTCATCATGATGGACCATCCGCAACGGATTACGTTTATTGGTTATCTTTTTAAATAGGTTTTCAAAATGAGTGAAATCGCATTGACCGAAGTGAATAATTCGCCGAATGGGCGCACACTTTCCAACAGCTCAGACTTGCAAAAATCTCTGGAGCGGATTCATGAACTCCCTGCGATGCCGGCCATCGCCAGAAAAATGCTGGCATTACCGCTCAATACCGATGAAGGTGAAGCGCAATTGTTGAAATTGATCGCACAGGATCCGCAAATCTCGGCGCGCATCATCGGCTTATCCAATGCTTCCTTATTCGGTGCCCCGGGCATGATTTCCTCCATCAGCGATGCGGCGATGCGCCTTGGATTAACGCAGATTAAAGCGGTTGCAATTGGCATGGCCACGATCGCGGCATTTTCCAAAACGGCGGAAGGAAAATTCAAAACAGCGGATCTTTGGGCGCATAGCCTTGCCATCGCTTCCGCGATGCGCACCATCGCCCGGTATATGCCGGCACGGCAGCGCCCGATGGAAGATCAGATATTCCTGGCCGGATTGCTGCATGACATTGGCTACAATGTTCTCAGTTTTATCGCCAAAGACCTCAGCAACGTTCTATACGAGAAACTGAATACGCCAGGCGAGGCCTCATTGCTTGAAATCGAGCGGGAACTGCTCGGCACGCATCACGGAGAAATCGGCGCGCAACTCGGCGCGCACTGGGGATTACCGACAGAAATCATCACCGTAATCCGCTATCATCATACCCCGGACCACCCCGATGCTGCCGATGTTCAGCCGTTAGTCAAACTCGCCTATATTGCCGAAAAATTGCTGCCGGATTTTGCTTTCGCAGAACATGCGGTTCACGAAGTTACCGAACAGGAATGGAATCAACTCGGTATAGACCCGGGTAAAACTGGCAAAATCCTGGAAGAAATCGGAGCTGTTGCGGCGCAAGCAAAGCAGCTTGCCAATGCGGCCTAATTGTTCCAACTGAACAGATTCTAAAATTCAATCGATTTGTTTTTCCGAAATCAGTCACTGCATTCACTTGCATCAGTACAGGTTAATCAATCACTCATCAGGAAACAACCCAATGAAAAAAAGCAGTCAGCGGATATCTGTTATGCAAATCCTTTTTTTTGTTTTCCTCGTTACGGCCACCGCTCTGATGACTACGCCAATTCACGCGGCATCGTTGCAAATGCCGGTATCAGCCAGTTCGGGCGCCACAAAATCCTTAAGCGTGCAGTTAGATGTCGATTTTGGCACTTATACGCTTTCCGGCCCCTCACCAACAGCGTTAAACGGCCCCAGCGAAAATATTGACAGATAAAAACCCTTACATTCAGCAAGTACAAGATTTAGAGATTAATATGGAATAAATTACAAACAAAAGCTTTCTGAAAGAACTTGAGCTTCTATTACTTCAAACTTGCCAAGTTAACAATATTGCTAGATTCACAAGAGTTTCGATCTAATATCACTTTCAATTGATCATCTTCTTTTGCTGAAAAAGACGACATGTTTGTAATCACTAATTCATTTTCATTCTTGGGTATTTTCGACGTATATCTAAAACTCTGATGAATTCTAATGAAATCATCATAAAGCAGCTCGATAAATTCATGTTTGTCGTAACTTAAGATCCAAGGAAAATTAGCATTCTTTAAGACATCAGCAAGTCTCTTGTGATCAACAATCTTATAGTTATAGCGATATAGCTTACGCCCTTGTTTGAAATATGGTGGATCGACATAAAAAAAACAATTTCGGTTATTCTCAGCATTTGATGCATGTAAATATTGAAGTGCATCACCGAATTCGACCGAAATTGAGTGTCTCAGTAATGATATTTTTTGTATCCTTGAAATAATTGCTTTCTTATTAAAACGGCAATCAATCTTATACTTAGAACTCTGATCTCGACCACCAACAGGACCACTATGCAAAATACCTGAGAAATTTGTTCTATTTAGAAAAAGACAAGCTAAAGCTAGATCAGGTATATATTGATCATTTGGGTAATCATATTTGAGATACTCTTTCAACTGATGCCATGTATCGATATTCACGCTGACATTTTCAATTAAAGAACTCAAAGTATCAGTATGTTCAAAAACAGACTTCCAGAAAGCATAGATTAATGGATCTCGTTCAATCAGAATTGCTTTCTTTATAATACCGGCTGACACCAAGGATAGCGAGACAATACCGCTACCTGCATAAGGCTCCACGATTTCTTTCTCACGCAAGTTGTGAGTTTCGATAAATCTCAACACAACATTAAGAAATGTTGCTTTACTACCTGGATAGCGTAACGGACTTTCTATTTGATTAGGAGTAGACACAGGATTTCCTGAAATTATCAATGACTCCTCTAACCCATTCAGAAATTTTACTAATTTCTGTTGCCCTCTCAACAACTAAACTTTGTTTGGCATGGCTAATCTCAAGCCCCTTTTTTGCAATAAGAGGTATGCGATATCTATAAAATATAGTTCCATATCGAGGTGTTAAAAAAGAAATCTTCTCTTGAAGAGTTTCTTCTTTTGTGGGAATGATATTGAATGGAATAAACATCGCGGGTGATGGATTGCTAGCTGGCAATATTTCAAACCAATTTCGATGAAAAGCGTAAATAGCGCCCGTGATGCTTTTAGCTTCCCAGTTCTCTCCCGATGCAACTTGACCGAGGAGATAATATGTTCCTGGTGCCCCGTCTTTTCGAGGGCACCACGCAATAATATCAATTTCCTCATCTTTAGGATTAATAGATGCTCCAGGGAGGGGAGAATTTCTAACCTTTCCATCAGAAAAGTGTTGGTAAATAGCTCTGAGCTTTACTAGAAAGCCAGAATGATCAGCTCGAGGAAAACCAAATGAATATGCATGACCATCAACTTCACCCGCTGCTGCCCAAGTAGCACATGCTTGAAACAAATCTCTTATTTTATTATCAATCTCAAAAAAAGAATCATCATCAAAAATATCGGTTCTATTTTTATTGGATAAAAACAAGCAAAAGAGATAAATAATGGAACCAGTATTCAAATTATCTTTGTCATAGATCAATTCTTCGTCGCTCTCGCTAAATTTGAATGGATAACAGTCTTCAAGAAACAGCATCCTTTCGCGGATAATTTGATTTACCTCTTCCAGGAAAAGATCTTCTTGCATACTTTCTGAATCTTCAAAATCAGTATCTTCAGAATTTCTGCGTTTGTCCCATATGCGGGCTAGTTCTGAGAAACTTGCACAATGATATTCAGAAGATAAAACGTGAAATTCAAACCAATCGCAAATTTCTTGAAAGCTACGATCCAAGGGAAGGATTGCAAGAGGAGTTTCAATCAATTTTGCATCCTTATACTCTATTCGGTTTTTCCGAGATTTTTTGCGTGTTTTCGCTGCATTGTGATCAGTAATGTCTCAGATTTCTCATGAATCTCTTTGGCTATCTCGAGTAAAGAAGAAGAACCATCGTATTTTGCAAGTAAACCGATAGTTGTATCAATTTTCAGACTCACTTGAACCAAAGCTTCACTAAATACAGCTCCAGGCTCACGTACTTCGCTATATGCAACAGAAAGTTCTGCCCCACCACGAAGCTTCTCCAAAGCAACTGGACGCACCAGAACCTCGCCCACATACTTTAGATCAGGATTTTGGCTTTTTATTTTGGGTTGCAAATTTTCTTGCTTTGACCCATAAAGATAGACAAGAACTTCTTTTAACTCTGGAATCTGATTCTGATCAATAGGTTGTTCGCTTGGATTTATATTCCATCCTTTGGGTAATCTAAGAAATTCTTGATACTCTTTTCTACCTAATGCGGTATAGAGATGTGAAAAAGCAAATCGTCCACGATTAAAGCGATCCTTAATATCGAAAATGCCTTCGTTTTCGGCCTGGTCCAGTATTAGAATAGCCCCTACATAAGCTCGTATAGTATCGTGGTCATCCCCAAGTTGTCTGGCTATTGAATCGATTGTCAATCCACTGCTTTTATCTTTCTTATACCAATCTGCAACAAAACGGGCTTTTGCATAAGCATCCCAACGATGGGGACCATTGATATGCTTGAAGCCAATAAAAGCTTGTGCATCAGTACGCTCCGCCACACGCCAAACGCTTACTTTTTGTATCGATTCAATAACATTCTGACGAATATTCTCTGGAAGAGATACCTTGCATTCTCTAGCCAAGCTTTTATCTTTAATAAGCTTTATCGCAGCTAGGCGCCGGTTCCCTTCTAAAACAGTAAAGGGACCGGATTCTTCGCCCAATACTATTAGCGGTTCAAGATTTAAGTATTTATTTGTACAAATGGACTGAATCAGTTCATCTAATGCCGCTATATCACGCAATGCACAGATGATGCTTTTATCATCACGCGTACTTAACTCATCACCAGTTGTTAAGCGAGGATTGTCATAGTCAAAATTCAATAATGATGTCGGGCAATCAGCTGTAGGTTCGCCTATTTTGGCACGGAATTCTGACACTTTTTTATAAATACCAGTCGATATTGAATAATTAATAATTGAAAATAAATACTAATTCTTTTTCTGAGAAACGCTTCCTAGATTTTCATTAACATTGTAATGCATACATGATTAAAAAATAACAAATCAATTGAATAAAGCACTTCACCGCAAACAACGAGGTACTACTGCGTTTCTCAATCTACTGGGTTTCAACCAGCTTTCGCTCTAAGGAGTGGGAAATTGTACCCACAGAGATTAATTCTTATTCCTCTATCAAAATCTACCATCCTTATCTTTCCTACTTTCACTTAGAAGCATACACATACCCCCCAATCGCCCCGACAATTACACCCAATGGCGCGGCAATAAAGATTCCGATCATCGGTCCCTGGCTGGTATCCTTAGCGACAACCATGGGACCCAAAAATCCCACGGTAAAGAACAAGCCACCCAATAGTAACGCGCCACCGGCAATCGCCACCAGCGTGCCGGTTTTTTTACCAGAGATCAGTATCCAGGCAAACCACGCCGCCAGCCCGGCGCAACTCGATGAAACAGTCACGCTCAGCCAGGGTGCAAAACTGGCGGTTATCGTTAACATGGTATGGATAAAAAACAATACCGTTAGAAACATCAGCAGGGATACAATCGGTTTTAGAATTTGAAACATTGTCGGATGCTTTTCTCAAAGGAATTATTAACAGCATCGCATTGTAAACTATCTGCATATCGCCCAGGAGTTCCGGCATGAATACCTTCAATACAGATCGACGCACCTTGTTGCAATACGGCTTCCTGAGCTTGGGTGCTTTTTTCGGTAACGCACTGTTGCCATCGTTAGGCAACGCGGCGGCGTTAAACGCGCTGTTGACTTCGCAACCCGAGCTGTTGCCGCCGGATCAGAACGGCGTGCGCTTACCCGCAGGATTTACATCGCGCATCGTAGCCCGTTCCAGTCAAAAGATATTTCACTATACCTGGCACGCTGCGCCCGATGGCGGCGCTACTTTTGCGACCGAGGACGGCGGCTGGATTTATGTTTCCAATAGCGAGCTGGATAATCAAGCCGGTGGTGCAGGCGCGCTGCGCTTCAATGCCGCCGGTGACATTGTCGATTCCTACCCGATCCTGCAGCATACCACCCGCAATTGCGCCGGTGGCCATACTCCGTGGCAAACCTGGTTGTCGTGCGAGGAGACCGATAACGGCCAGGTCTGGGAATGCGATCCGTTTGGCAGCAATGCGGCGCAAGTCAGAAGCGCATTGGGAGTTTTCAAGCATGAAGCGGTTGCGGTCGACAACCAAAATAAGCAGCTCTACCTGACTGAAGATCAAACTGACGGCTGTCTGTATCGGTATACCGCCCATTCTTTTGATCGTGCGGGCCATCCCAATCTCGATGACGGATTTCTGGAAGTCGCCGAAGTAATCGACGGACGGGTTGGCTCAATCCACTGGCACACGCTTCCCGATCCTTTGGCGATCAAGATGCCGACACGCCGGCAAGTTTCCCGCAGCACCCGATTTAATGGCGGTGAAGGCATCTGGTATCACCAAGGCGTTGTTTACTTTACAACCAAAGGCGACAACCGGGTATGGTCGTACGATGTTCAACAAAACCGGATTTCCGTGCTGTATAACGCATCGCTCTATCTGTCACCGGTGTTAACCGGTGTCGACAATATCACCGGTAATGCTGCGGGGGAATTGTTAGTCGCCGAGGACGGCGGTGATATGCAAATCGTGGTTTTAACTGGCGGCAAGGTATTACCGTTGCTGCAATTGGTTGGACATGACCGTTCGGAGATCACCGGTCCGGCGTTTAGCCCCGACGGCTCACGGTTATATTTCAGCTCGCAGCGCGGCACCAGCGGAAAAGCTGACGGCGGCATGACATTCGAAATCACCGGACCGTTCTAATGGGATTTTTGTTGGTTTTCCCGGCTCTTGATAAATCCAGGTCATGAACCCATGTAGCAATCGTCTTGTACGAAGGAAACGCTATCAAACGCTATCATCAAGCAGCAGCAATTGACATAGAATAACGGCGGTATAAACGGGAGTATCGATTTGGAATTCAAAGATTACTATCAAACACTCGGCGTTCCGCGCGACGCCTCGGCGGATGACATCAAGAAAGCGTTCCGCCGTCTGGCGCGCAAATATCATCCCGATGTTTCCAAAGAAGCTGACGCCGAGCACAAAATGAAAGAAGTCAACGAAGCCTACACAGTGCTGTCCGATCCTGAGAAGCGTGCGGCTTATGATCAATTGGGCCAGCGCGGTTTTCAGGCTGGCAGCGATTTCCAGCCGCCACCCGGCTGGGATGCGAATTTCGAGTTCAGCGGGCGCGGTTTCAGCGGCGCACAAGCAGCGGATTTCAGTGACTTTTTTGCGGAATTGTTCGGTCACGGTATGGGTAGCGGTTCACGTCATGCGCATCAGCGCATGCGCGGTGAAGATCATCACGCCAAGATCATGCTTGACTTGGAAGACAGTTATCACGGTGCGACCCGCAGCATCGCCTTGCGCCTGCCGAAACTCGATAACCAAGGACGGCCGGTACTTTCCGACCATACATTGAATGTCCGCATTCCCAAAGGCGTGCATGCCGGTCAGGTAATCCGGCTGGCCGGGCAAGGCGGCCCCGGACATGCCGGCGAACCAGCCGGCGACTTGTTCCTGGAAGTTCAGTTCAAGCCGCATAACCGCTACCGCATCGAAGGCAAGGATATCCATGTCACCCTGCCGGTTACACCTTGGGAAGCGGCATTGGGTGCAACCGTCAAAGTGCCGGTGCCGGACGGCCTGGTCGAAGTGCGTATCCCGGAAAACTCGCAAAGCGGCCGCAAACTCCGCTTAAAAGGCCGCGGCATCCCCGCCGCTACGCCGGGCGATCTCTATTTGATACTGGAAGTGGTGCTGCCGCCTGCCGCAACGGAAAAAGCACGTGAATTTTACCAAAACATGGCACGGGAACTTGCGTTTGATCCGCGCCAGCATCTGGGAGTTTAAGCTATGTCACGTGAGATTGATGCCCTATTACTGGAAGAAGCGATGCTCAATCTGGATGAACTGGCCCGCAGTTGCCGCGTAAGCCGGGAATGGATCATCGAGCATATCCAATGGGGCTTGTTGCCGGATAGCGAACGGCTTCAAGCCGATCCGGATTCGTGGATTTTCGACAGCCGCAGTCTGATACGGGTCAAACGCATCATCGCGATCGAACGCGATTTCGACAGCAATCCGGAGCTCGCCGGCCTGGTCGCCGATTTAATCGAGGAAATCGAAACGTTACGCGCACGCTTGAAAACTTCGGGTTTGGACGAATATTAAAAATCACCCGTCTCGCAAGGAAATCAATCATGCCTTTACATATTGTCTGTCCGCACTGCCATGCCACCAATCGCGTCCCTGATGACCGCTTAGGCGCTTCACCCAACTGCGGCTCGTGTCATCAGCCGCTTTTCACGGCTCAGCCGGTGGAATTGACGGAAACGCTTTTCAATAAGCATATTGCCAACAACGACATTCCCGTGCTGGTCGATTTCTGGGCGCCTTGGTGCGGCCCGTGCCGCATGATGGCACCCGCGTTCGTGCAAGCGGCCGCCGCCTTGGAACCCGCCGTGCGGTTAGCGAAAGTCAATACCGAAGAACAGCAAGGTTTGGCCGCTCGTTATCACATCCGCAGCATTCCAACACTGGTATTATTTAAGGAAGGCCGGGAAATTGCCCGGCAATCAGGTGCCATGAGCGAGCGCGATATCGTGCGCTGGGCGCAGGCCAATCGCCAATAATGAGGGAAGTGCTGATTAATTCGCCGAACGAGATGAGATGCAAGGCGGATGGAGCGCAAGAAACGAGACATATCAATAGGATAGACGAGTTTCTGAGCACCACCCAACGCCGCAGATCGCTTGCGCAGGCAATTAATCAGCGCTTCCTGAGAAAAACAATCCATCAAGGAGTCCCAATTCATGCCCACTAACGGCAATCTTCCCCGTCTGATACTGTTCACGCTGGCAGGCGTATTGCTGGTGCTGTTCCTTCATAGTTTCCTGTATCACTATTTCCCGGACATATTGCAACCAGGCTATTTTTCCGCGGATGAGAAACGCGAAGGCGCCGAACCGCGAGCTATTCAGGCACGCGGCAATCTTGCAGAAGATGAAAAAAGCACGATCGAACTGTTTGAAAACTCGCGCGATTCGGTGGTGTTCATCACCACCCGCCAACGCGTGATGGATGCCTGGACACGCAATATTTTCTCGGTCCCGAGCGGCACCGGTTCCGGATTTATCTGGGACGATCATGGCCATATCATTACCAACTTGCACGTTATTAAAGGCGCCAGCGAAGCCACTGTGCGTCTGGCGGATGGACGCGATTATAAAGCCTCGCTGGTCGGCGCTAGTCCGGCGCACGACATTGCCGTATTGCGAATCGGCATTGGCTTCCAGCGGCCTGCGCCGGTGCCGATCGGCAGCAGCCACGATCTGAAAGTCGGGCAGAAAGTCTTCGCCATCGGCAATCCGTTCGGTCTGGACTGGACACTCACCACCGGCATTGTTTCCGCATTGGATCGCTCGTTGCCGGGCGGCGACGGACGCACCATCGACAATCTGATTCAAACCGATGCCGCGATTAACCCGGGTAATTCCGGCGGACCGCTGCTCGATTCCGCCGGCCGTTTGATCGGCATCAACACCGCGATTTACAGCCCCAGCGGCGCCAGCGCCGGTATCGGTTTTGCCGTGCCGGTCGACACCGTCAACCGCGTGGTGCCGCAAATCATCAGCCGCGGCAAGTACATCCGCCCGGCGATGGGCATTACCGTCGATAGCAAGCTGAACAACCGCTTGACGCAATTCCTGAAAGTCAGCGGCGTCGTCATCCTCAGCATCAGCCCCGGCTCAGCCGCCGATGAAGCCGGACTGCGCGGCGCGACGCTGACACCGGAAGGCAACATCATCGCCAACGACATCATCATCGCCGTCGACGGCAAACCGGTCGATTCCGTGGAAAAATTGCTCGCCCGCGTGGATGCTTATAAAGTCGGCGAAACTATCACGCTGACTGTCCTGCGCAAGGGCGAACCGTTTGAAATACCGGTGACGCTGCAACCGGGAGAATGATACCGGCAATTGATTTTGAAATACCTATTATAATGAATTGCTTACAGAAGGTCTTGAAGTGCCACCCCCACTCGAGTATCATCTAATCGGACGGTTAGAATCGCCTGATACTACCGCCGATGCCACTGAATCCCACTCAATTCCGGCATCGCTTTAATTCATATCTGATTCAAGAGATAGGAGTCAATCATGAAAAATCTCATGTATAAATTTATAACAATCATTGGTATCACTGCGGCTTTAACCAGTATTTCCGCAAAAGCGGATACCGTGATCACGTTCGATGATCCGGCAAGTAATGCGGAAGTAGGCCTTCTATTTGATTCTGCAATACCTGGTAGAGGTTTTTCTCACTCTGTTGATGGCTTTACTTTTACAAATCACGGTGGTTTTATGGTTATAGAAGATAGCTCCATACCAAACAGCAATGGAACCAACAGCCTGACTTTCTCACCCTTTGGGCCACCTGTAGTTGAAGGTTCGATTGGTCCACATGTTGAAATTACAAGGACCGGAGGCGGCGTGTTCGATTTGATCAGCATCGACATGACAATTTCTACCTGCGGCTGGAACGGCTGCGATGCAACTGAAAAAATTTTCATCAATGGATCACCGATTGTGATCACACAGGGAATGCAAACTTTTACGCTTGGCTTAACCGGTGTATCTATAGTTAAGATTTTCGGCACTGTTATTGCCGATAGTACCTATTGGGCGCTGGACAATGTAGTTGTCGCCACGCCTGTACCTGAACCGGAAACTTACATCATGCTATTGATAGGTTTGAGCTTAATGTCTTTTACAATGCGACTGCAACGCAAAAATTCAACTGCATCCGTTGCCGCTCGTATCTGAAAAGAAATTAACAGAAAATTATTAACCTGCCTTTGGAAATTTAAGGATTCTGTTTCTGAAGGCAGTTTTTCTCCTTCCCCCTGAGCAATATCATTCCCGAAGCGGCAATATCATATACGAAAAAGGGAAGACGGTCGTTATTATTTCTTGCCCGATATTGAGAGTGCTCTACCGTCCGATCTATCCAGCACCCGCATCACCAAATCCGACGTGGATATACCAGTCGTATAAGGCAATTCCTGAATCATCTCAGCCGGGAGCGATGTGCAGAGCTTGCGTTTTTCCTGGCGTTCCTGTTCCGAGGCACAGGCGAAGGTGTAAATATCAAAGCCATGCTGCTGCATGTATTCCAGCGTGACGCTGGCCGGGGTTTCGGTCAAGACTGCATCGACATGTTTACAGGCGGCCACGACCGCGGCGCGCTCGGCCTGGTTCATGACCGGCAATTTGCCTTTATTTTCAACCACGCGTTGATCCGATACCACGCATACCGTGAGATGCGTACCCAACTCGCGCGCGGCTTTTAAGAAGTTTGCATGACCTTCGTGAAACAGATCGGCGACCATGCGCGTGTATACGCGCTTTTGTTTTTGATTTTCCGGCCAATCGGGGATCGGGCGGTTTAGCCGGTTGAGCGCGCGCTCAATCCACTGCCGGCTACGCAATGCAATCGTGTCGTCGGGATCTTTTAGAACAATCTGGTGGGCATAGCTCCAGGCTTTTGATAAATCACCTAATAACCAGTTTTGCGCCAGCCGGTGATAGGCATAACACCGTACCAACAATGAGAAATTCTGCAAATTTTGCGCGGAGATAACGGTGTCCCAATGGGGATTCGGTGTGCGCCAATCACCGTAAAAAGCGCTCAGGATTATTTCGGGTTGCCGGGGATGCCAGCATGGGCCAAAAGCTGTTTCACGCTGGATCAGATCAAACGGCGGAAAGACCGAGATCCTTTGATATTCAGGCGGATAATCCGGCAACTCAAATCCGCCGGTGATGCGCTGACTGCCTTCTCTCTGCAAACCGCACACATCGAGCGTGATGCCCAATTCCGGATGAATATAGTCGCGGTAATTGGCGTAGTCGATGCGCATGGACGAACGCACCCACCCTGCACTTTCCAGTTCCGCGCAGCAGGCCTCCCAGGATTCCATCCACACTGCGATATCCAGATCCTTATCGAATTCCAGCAATCGCCCGCTGCGCGTCAGACCTAACAACGTGCCGGCGTAAGGAAAGGCAGGGATGTTTTGTTTGGCTAGCTGCGCGCAGGTTGACCAGAGCAATGATTCCGCTTCTCCGGAAAGAAAAATATTATTATCCGCCCGCCGTGATTTGGCTTCTCTTTTCTGCGGCGGGACTTTGCCGGATTTTGCCAGCGCCATCAGATGATTCAGTGAACGGCTGAAATGTGATTGCGCCGAGGGTAGATCCAGCAATACGAAACTCGCGGTACCCAGCACATGCGCCCAATGCGCCTTATAAAAATCACCATTTACATGCGCATAAATTTGGGCGGCATAACCAAGCGCTTCAACCGTACGGTTTGTACGCATCGCCACGGAACACCATAACCTTGCCACATCCTGCGATAGCGGCTGCTCGCTTTTCAAGGGCTCCAGAATGGCGTCCGCGTCATTTAATTTGCCTGCGGCAATTAAATCCCGCGCTTTTAACAACAGTCCATCCACAGTCATAACGAAATATCACTTATTGTTTTGTTAAGTTTACCTAATCTAATGCATTGTGAAGACAATCAATTAGAAAAACAATTAATAAAAAGTATTGCATTTTAATCACTTCTTAATATAATAGGAATCATTCTCATTTTTATTTCCACAAATATGATGAGAGCAATTGATTTTTTAACGCATCATCGCAGGAGACAACATTATGGCAATATCAAGAGAACCGCGCCCGAATTTAGGTTCCGGCGCTATCAAGTTCATTGATGGCATTTCTTTTTTTGGACTGGGTTCCGCAGGTTTTGGAGAGAATGATTTACTCATCATCGGCGACGAGGCGGATAACATTCTGACCGGCGGCACCGGTCATGACGAAATCCGCGGCGAAGGCGGCAACGACGTTATCCGGGGTGGCGATGGCAACGGTATTTTAATTGGCGGGGAAGGAAACGATGATCTCGACGGCCAAGCCGGCACCGAGAAACTCTTTGGTGAAGCGGGGAACGACATACTGCGCGCGGGCGGTTCTACGACCGATTATGACCGGATGAACGGCGGTACCGGCAATGACACTTTCGGCTTTTATGGCGCGGGGCAATTTGAGATTTCCGATTTTACCATCGGCCAGGACCGGTTATTTTTTGACTCGCAAACACTCGGCATCGACTCAGTACCGGAATTGCTTTCATTTATTACTAACATCAAACCGCCCAGCGGCACTAATGGCCATGTAGTTGAATTTTTGGGAGGCGTTGCCACTATCGAGTTGATCATCATCGGCGGAGATCTTAATTCGATCACTGCCGATATGATCGTTTTTAATCTGTAGTTTCATTTCTTCCTTCTTCTCTTTTAGTTTCTCCTCTCTGAGAAAACCAATCTTGATCTCCCAAGATTGGTTTTCTCAACATAAAAATCAATATCAATAAACGATGAAATTTGTCATCATTCCGGCATTGATGTGATCATTGACATGGCAGTGATACATCCAGCGGCCACGGACGTCGGGCTGCATATCGAGCGTTTTAGTCGCGGCGGGCAGTACCTCGGTCACATCCAGTCGGTTGCCGTTATGCAATAGCGTGGCGCCGTGCCAATGCGGGGAATGCAGATCGACTTCCGTCCCCATCCCCAGAATGTACCAGCGTACGCGCTCGCCTTTGCGCATGGCATAACCATGATTGTTACCGTAAACCAAGCCGTTGATACCATGCATCAAATTGCTTTCCTGAAATTCATCATCATCCGGATCGCACAATCCGGTGCAGGCCGTCAGATTGCTTTGCAAATGTAAGCTGGCGTTTTCATCGAACACGGTAAACAAGGAAATGAATTCACGATCGACATCGACCGGCGTACGGTCCGCATCCTCGAACCCTTTTTTGGTGATGATAATCGCGCCGATCAAGCCGGCATTGGTATCGGCAGTTTCATCGACATGGCTATGGTAAATCCAGGCGATCGACGAAGGATCGTTCGGGCCTGGCCCGGCACGCTCGGGCACATCCCAGGCATAGGTATATTCTCCGCCTGGCGCCACGACGCCATCCGGTTTATGCTCGTTACCGGCTGCCCGCGAATGCGGCGCACCTTCATGCGCCATGGTGTAGGACACTCCATGCGGATGGATGCTGGCGGGATAACGGGTATTGTTCTTAAAGTGGACGATAATTTTATCGCCCACTGCTGCACGAATCACCGGTCCAAGAATGCCAAGATGTTGCTCTTCGGCTAAGCGGGGTTTCAGCGCGCGGAATCCTTCGGTGTATTCGCGATAAACCGATTTCTGATAACGCCGCCCTATTCCCTGCTCTACGAATACACGTTGATCTGCGGTAAATTCCTTGCCGGTCATCGGATTCATCGGAAATGCCGGGGCATAATCCCATTGAACTTCATCGGCGGCAATCCAATATTCCCGGGCTGCAAAAGCGGAATTAACGAACCAGCCAAGCCAGATGATCGCGAAAGCCGTGCAGTAAATCTTCTTCTGCCACATTGATTATTCTCTCCTATTTTTACAAACATTCGCTCACTGCACGAATAACAATCGTTATTCGTGCAATCGCGATGGAGCACCAAAAATGCTCGCGTTATGCTGGCTCGCTACCGGAAAGGAAAAACCGTGGCTGGCTGGGGGAACTTATTAGACACATCCTTGAATGGAGCGAGCCTCGCAGAAGGGCTTTGACTGCGAGGCTCTGATACGTGCTCCTAACTTAACTTGCTTTCATACTCGGTAATCACCTGCATCAGAATGGATCGCAACGCAACCGCGCGATCGGCATCTCCGGCCAGAACCGCTTCCCGAAGATCTCTGATCGCATTTTCCAATTTAGCGCGTTGCAGCGCATTCAAACGAAGCTGAAGATCCGCAGCGAAGATCCCGGCATAAAGCGATATCCGTTCTATCGCCAGCAAAGCCTGATTCTTGTCAGCCAGGAAGTTTGCTTCTACCTGATTCATATTTCTTTTAATTTGACCCAGAATCCCCTTGCTGATGTCACTGACAATGCTATCGGCAACGACACTGTTCAGATCACCGGTAAATTGCGCATGGATACGGCCGCTGCCTGTAGGGTTATCAGGCGAGATGAAGGCATCGACCGTGCGGAAGAAAAATTCACCCTCGACCTGTTGCTCCCTGGCTTTATCGGTATCCGAACCCCGGTTGGTGATAATGCCTTCGACTTCGCGCAACACGCCGATCAGGAAGCTTCTCACCAATGGAACGACGATATTCTCGCGTGCCAGCATCAAAGCCAAACGATCATCGGTGTTTTCTTTGTTAAGCGCTTGTTTGCCTTGAACGAATGCGGACACGATTTGATAATCCAAATCCGGATCTGCGCCGGAAACGATGGATTTCTTGTCCGCTGACAGTACTTTTTCCGGCCGGTTTGCCGTTCCGGCAATCGCGGTATACGCCGCATAGGCCCGGTCCCATTCAAGCGCCAGCGCATCCGTTGATAAATCCACAAATTGTTCGGCTACCAGCGTCACGCGGTTATAAACCACCAGCGCGAATACGCGTTGCAACGATTTATCTATCTTTTGCAAAGCCTGAGCGAGCTCACTGCCGCTTTTAGCTTGATTGATGGCATTTGAAACATCCTGATCGATCGTTGTGCCATAGATTTGATCGACGATTTTTGTCAGTTGTTGTAAGTCGCCCGCGTAGTTCGCAGCAATCGCATCGACATCGATCGGGGCTACACCGCGTAACTTGCCAATCTGCAGAAAGTTGGCAACGGCGTTATCAACGAGCGCGGTATGATGCACCATTTCATACTTGGCGCGATTGAGTTGATTCTCATATTTCGTCAAGATTGCGGTAATTGCATCGCGCGCTTCCTTGGATTTGGTTGCGCTTAACTCGTCGCTGGCAACCAGAAGATTCTCCAATTGTTGTTCCAGATTAGTACGCTCCGCAGCGCCTATCCGCAACTCCAGATCCGGTAAAAAAATCCTGGCATAATATTTAGCGCCTGCAGCTTCCGCCAGCGCTACCGCGCGATCGCCCGATGTGATCGCACGCTCTTGTCCGGTCAGCTCCGCAATGGCCCGAGGGATAAAGCCTTTACCTAATTCACTCACAATCTCATCGGCAGCAACTTTAGAAAAATCCCCGGTCAATTGTTTCTTAATAATCAAACTACCGGCAGGATTTCCTCGCGCCACCAACGGTTCAATAATACGATAAAAAATTTCCCCTTCCTTTTGCGCAATGCGTGCTTCATCCGGGTCCAGCGTGCGATTATTCAGGATCCCGGCGACTTCGCGCAGCACACCGATGTAATAAGCACGTGTGAGCGACAAGCGGATGCCATAGCGGGCAATTTGCACGGTATTGAAATCTTGGTCGGGATTGCTTTTGTTCAATGCCGTTCTGACTTGCGTGAAGAAATTATTCACATCGACATCCAGACCCGGCTTGCTGCCCGCTACGAGTCCTTGCCGATCCGCCGTCAATACTTGATTTTCTCTGGCGACTGTCGATGAGATGGCTTGAAATGCCGCCACGGACTCATCCAGCATGGCAATCAACTCCGCAGACGTCGCGGTTTTAAATTGATCCCGGATCGCGGCAATGCGGTTCCAAATGCCTTGATAAAACACCCGCTGCAGGGTTTTATCGATGGTTTGCGCCGCCAGGCTCGGTTCACGATCATGAATGAGATCGTCTATCGCTGCCAAAGTATCGCTATCCAAAGTCAATGAATTGGCGGTATCGATCTCCTGGGTCAGTGTTTGCAAAGCCCCGGCATACGCCGCCGCAATTGCTTCTCCGTTAATCGGAAATTCTCTGCGCAATGTTCCGATTGTCTTGAAAGCGGTCACGGCCGATTCGATCGTGGCAACATTCGCTGCTGCCGTGGCTTGACTGATATACACTGAAAACAAACACAAACTCACAATCATTGATTGAATCAATGACCGACCGAGTTTCTTCAACTTAAACATTATAAAACTCCTTTTTATTGATAAACACTAACGCTAATACTAATGATAATGATTCTTATTAATTAATACAAATAAAATTTTTCCAGTCGTTTTATATTCCTTAGAAATTCGCGATCAAACTGGCCCTGACGGCGATGGGAGAACCTGGGGTTATATTAAAATCGTTATGCGCTGAGGCGAAATACTTCGTATCAAACAAATTTTCAATGTTTAGCTGACCCCGGAAACTCTTGGAAAATTGCGCAAAAAGCGCGGCATCAACGCGGGTGAAATCCGGCAAAACGACGCGATTGGTCAGGGAAGCGTACATATTGTCGCGATGTATCACGCCAAACGCAGCACCGATACGGGGCGTAATATCGTAGCGGCTCCACACTGAAAAGGTGTGTTTAGGTAACTCCGCGACGGTCGCCCCTTTTCTCGCGATCCCCAAGATATCACTGCTGATTTCTCCAACTTGGTAGGCATAACCGCCCATCACACTCCAATTCGAAGTCAGTTGACCTGCCAGACTGATTTCAACACCCTCGGTACGTTGCCCTTTGGTTAAAAATGTCTGCCCCCCGACCACGGAATTAATGACATTGGTGCGATCCAGTTGATAGACTGCGGCGGTGAATGCCAAATCCGGACGGATATCCCATTTCACACCGGTTTCAAGCGTCGTAAATTTTTCCGGTTTCAATGTTTCCACGGTAACATTCAATGCGGTCAACTGATCACCCGCGCGAGGCACAAAAGCTTGGCTATAACTGCCATAGAATGAAAGCGGTTCAATCGGCTTATAAATCACGCCAAAACGCGGTGCAATCAAATCGTCCCGTGTCTTTAGATGATCTCTCGGACCGTTCTTTTGCTGGAAATCGACTTCGAACAAATCATAACGGACCCCTGCGATCACCTGAAGTTGCGGCAATATCTCAATCTGATCCTGAATATACAGCGAAGTGACATTCACGATGCTGCGATTCAGCGCGTCCAGATCACCGCCAGCGTCCCGATTACGGAAAGTGATCGGTAAATTGGTGATCGGATTGCTGATCGGTACGAAAATGTTGGTACTGGAAACGCTATTATTAAACAACCCGGTTTCACGGCGATTATGGGTTTCCTGCCGCCCGACCTCGACCCCGGCCAGAAGCGTGTGCGCTATCGGACCGGTATTGAGCGAATAAAGTAAATTGGTTTGATTGAAAACATTATCGCGAGCTGTGGTGTTGTTATAGGCGCCGACCGGCAGCAATCCCGTCAGCGGGTTAAGTCCACCGCTGGCAAAGACATTTTGATAAAACTTGTCGTAGGTCGTGTAAAGCGTGCGGTTCTGCAGTGTAAATCCCGAATCGAATTTGTGTTCAATGAAGGAACCGAATGATAATACGTCGATATTCGCGTTACTGCGCCGCGGATCTCCGAAAAACTGCGAACGCCCCACATCGACCGGACCGGTGACTTGCCCGGTTCTTCCCACGACCGATGTGATCCCGCGATCGGCGGTACGGTCGTCATGAAAACGTTCCATATTCAGAACCACTTTCGTGCGGTTGGTCGGCTTGACGGTTACGGTAGGAGCAATCCCCAGCCGTTCCATATCGACGCCATCGCGAAAACTGCCGGCGTCTTCATATATAGCGTTCAAACGGATGGCGGCGACATCGTTGATGACATAACCGACATCTCCGGTCATTCTCTTCTGGTTGAAAGAGCCGCCCTGGAATGAAAATTCTCTGACCGGATTCCAGTTGGCTTCCTTGGTGACGCGATTCACCACACCGCCCGAGCCACCCCGCCCAAAGATCATGCCATTGGCGCCTTTGAGCACTTCCACACGTTCGATGTTATAGAGATCGCGATAAAACTCGGCATCGTCACGAATGCCATCAATAAAAAAATCTCCAGTCGAGCGATTACCGCGAAATACCAATGCATCCCGATTTCCCTCGCCTTGTGAAACACCGACACCGGGAACATACCGGACCGCGTCAGCAAGACTCCGGATGGATTGATCTTTGATTAAATCACTCGTAATCACCGTGATGGATTGCGGTACATCGCGCAACAGCGTGTTGGTTTTCGTCGCGGTGCTGGTACTGGCAGCAGCATAACGATTGGTATTAGTAGCCGAAATCTGTATCGAAGGCAATGTCACCACCTGTTCCGCACCGTTTGCAGCGGGAATCGGAGTGATCGCAAAGCTCTCCCCCAGCCGGGCTACTTGTAAGCCGGAGTTCTCAAGCAAACGATCAAGCGCTTGTTTCATTTCAAAGTCACCTTCCAACCCAAAGGTCACTTTGCCCTGTAACAAGGCCGGATCGAAAGCAAGCTTAATTCCTGCTTGCTCGGCGAATTGCTTAAGCGCATCTTCCAAAAGACCGGCTTGGATATTATAAGAGCGTACTGGAGATACCGTTGCAGACGAAGATTCTGCCAAGCTGCGATGATGGGGAAAAAGAAAGGTGCTGGCTAAACTGGTTAAGATTACAAAACAAATCCTCCCGATCGGGATTTGGATTTTATTAAAGCGCTGAAACATTTTTTATAATTCTTAACCAGGCTTGAAGAAGAATATTTTATTATGAGCTATCGGATAGGAAAATAATCGCTAATAGTTAGATCGAAATAAAATTTGGCGTATGTTACAGCAAATAACCCAGAACCTCACTCATTATGCCGGCGTTTCGCACATGCATGCCGATGCGGAGAGAAAATTATTCATTTGCGGCGGCCGCTCCCGCAAGGTCTCATCAAGAATTTGTTTTGCGTGACACGCGCAGATTCCGCATTGCTCAGTAACGCCGAGACACTCTTTCAAATCCCTCATCCGGTCTGCGCCGTCATAAACCGCTTCCCGAATAGCTTTTTCCGTTACTCCCCTGCATATACATACGTACATATCGACACCTTAAAACGAATAGCGATGCGCTCTTTGACTAAAATGAATCAGTTATTACTAATGAGAATGATTCGCAATTATACCTGGAAACTGGAAAAATGCAACAAATTTATGAATTGTTCAGTTCTCAGAGGGGTCTGTAATAAAACCGATTTTTGTCATGCCTGCTTTCGCGGCTATGCTCATCACACGCGCAACATGCTCATAGTGCGCCAGCTTGTCGGCTCGAATATGCAATTCGGTTGCAGGCTCTTCAGCGACCTTAGCGGAAAAGCGTCCTGAGAGTTGCTCCAATATCACCGGTTCGCCATTCCAGAATAATTCGCCGCCGGCACGTATCGCCAATTCGACATGCTCCGGTTGTGTAATATTGGGTGTATTTTCCGCCTTCGGCAGATCAATTTTGACGGAATGCGTCAGAAGCGGCGCGGTAATGATAAAAATGATCAGCAAAACCAGCATCACATCGACTAATGGCACGACGTTGATTTCTGCCATGGGAGCCTGACGCCCGCTATCTTGCATGCTTCCGAATGCCATTATTGCGCCCTCTCAACAATGTTACCAGTGCCGGCAGGATATGATTGCGCCGCTTCGGATGCTGAGATAGAACCTTGATGATTCTCATCGCCTACGGTAACTAATGTAAATAAATCATGGGCAAAAGCTTCCAATCGGGCAAGCCATATCCGGTTCCGGCGCACAAATGCGTTATAAGCAAGTACGGCCGGGATAGCCACCGCAAGGCCAAGCGCGGTCATGATCAGCGCCTCACCGACCGGACCCGCAACTTTATCCAAGGTGCCTTGACCGGACAAACCAATCTGGATCAACGCATGATAAATCCCCCACACCGTTCCAAACAAGCCGATATAAGGCGCGGCAGAGCCTGCCGATGCGATCAATGTCAATCCATTTTCTATGCGATTTGCTTCTTGATCGATACCGTTTCGCAAAGTCCGAGTCAGGAACTCGCTGGTGCCACCCGCGGCTGCCAATTTATGAGAACTGTGGATCTTAGTATCTGCAGCTGCGTCGATCGCCAATTTTGCAAGCTCGGCAAAAGCATTGTTCGGCGGTGTATTTTTCAATTCATCGCTAACAACCTGTAAAGAATCAACATTCCAGAAATGCTTTAAAAAAGCCTCGGCGCGGCGCGTAGCGATAAGATTCGCGATGCTTTTTGTGATGATCAGATACCAGCTTGCCACGGACAGCGACAGCAATAGCACCAGCACACTGATACCGACGCTGTCGATCTGATCGAGAAAATGGGAAAAACCGAGACCTTGTTCCATGTTAATTAATTTCCTTGCAATACAAAATTAAAAGGCTGTAAAGCAACAGCCCGGACCGGCTGGCCGTTACGCAACGAAGGGTTGCACTGCCAGTCTCTGACTGCCGTCAATGCAGCAGTATCCAACCGCTCGTAACCGCTGCTGTTTATAACTTTCGCATCATCAATACGTCCTCTTTCATCCAACTCTACACGCAGCACCAGTTTGCCTTCCTCGCCCATGCGCCTGGAAATTGCCGGATAGGTGGGCGGAGTCAGCTTGGGGCATGAAACCGATAATTCCGAAGTTAAAGTAACCGGACTGGACGATACCGGAGCCGGCGATGCTTCCGCCGTCATCGCTGATTCTTTCACTGGCTCGGCTACCGGAGCGGGAACCGGTTGCGGCGCAGGTTCAACATACTCTTGTTTGGGTGTGACAGGGGATTTTGCAACCAGCTTTTCCTGCTTAGGTTGGATGACCGGTTTTTTTGCGGGCTGCAATTTAACCGGAGCCGGTTCGGGCGGAGCTGGCGGAGCGATTGCCGGTATTGGCGGTGTGATCAATTCAGCAAATAACGTTAACGCCTGATCAGGTGCCGGGATAAGCTTCTGATTCCATAAAAAATAAAACAACCCGGCATGAAGCATCAATACAAAAACCAAACCGGGTAATGAGATGAACGGCCGCCGCTGCTCTAAATACTCAAAATTTTTCCGGGATATAGATTGCATTTCAGAATAACAGGCCTAAACAAACTTTTAGCTAACTGGATTTATGGAAACGCTGATTAATTGACTGCACGGGCGAATCACTTCGTTGAGCGGCGCTCGCATCCTCGCCTATCTTATTGATAGGCCTCGGTGTTGCGTTCCGTGCGCCTCGTGCTTTCTCCCGTTCGCCGAATTAATCAGCATTTCCTTATAAACCGGAGATCCTTAATTTCTTTACAGAGAAAAACTGCAAAGATTGCGTTTTGATATAGAATCCGCAACTAATAAAATCATTTCCGATTACTTACGTATAATAACGCAAACGATAATAATTATCAATTTCCAAAGACATCCAGAGACCCCGGAACCCAGCATTTTATCGATTCTTATTTCCACTACCAATCAATAGCTTAATCAGATAAAACATCAGTCCACTGCTATCATGACATACTCCACACCCGGTTTCTGGCGACGAACCGTTTGCTTAATTTATGAGCTGCTGCTGTTATTGGCCGTATTGTTTATGGCCAGCTTTCTGTTTCATTTCATTTTCAGAGATACGCAAGCTGCTTATTTCAAACCGCTGTTTCAATTCTACTTGCTCGCGATAATGGGATACTACTTCACCTGGTTCTGGACTCATGGCGGTCAAACGTTGGCAATGCAAACTTGGAAAATGCGCGTGGTGACAGCCGACGGTAAAATCCTGAATCACAAACAAGCAATTACGCGTTTCTTACTGGCTGTCGTGGGCATTTTCTTATTCGGCATCGGAATTATCTGGGCATTGTTCGATCGCGACCATCAATACTTGCACGATCGCATCGCCGGAACCCGCATTATCAGACTGGAAAACTGAACCTAAACAACCCCGCGATTCCGGATGAAAGCTGAAGAAATTTAGTACTGCTATCAGAGATGTGTAATAATAATCCGGCTCTGGGTTTAATGTTACCGTTCAGTTTTTAACTGACTAAAATTGAACTCCTGATCCGTACAAATGAATGGGTATTGGTTTTACTTTGGTAGGACACACTAACGATGCGTGATCATTTATTTGCTTCAACAGCCGCAGCAAAAGTCTTGTTTCGGGAATGGGCCGGACATGCGAACAGTTTAATTATTGTCGCCGCCACGTTTTTTATTTTCATTATCGATCTGCATTTACCGCTCGGAGTCGCTGCCGGCACACCTTATGTCTTGGTGATTTTTGCCAGTCTGTGGGTCAGCAGTATCGGATACTCCTACCTTATCGCCACTCTCAGTCTTGTTTTTACTATTTCCGGCTTGTATCTCTCTCCGGGTATTGAAGCGCCTATGCATATCGTACTGATCAATCGCGGGCTCACTGTGTTATTGATCATCGCTACGGCTATTATGGTCACTCGAATCAAGCGTGCCAACATCGATATTTCCTCGCTAGCGAATCAAGTAGCAACAGATCCTCTCACCGGGTATAGAAACCGGCAATCTTTTGAGACGGAATTGGAAACCGAGATTTTGCGTTGCAAGCGGTATCATCATCACTTATCGGTTGCCATCATCGATATTGATTTGTTTAAGTTATTCAATGATAACTATAACTACCGCAACAACAATGATTACATTCAACGGATCTCCAACGATATCCGTATCAATATCAGAGCCACTGATTTCTTCTATCGCATTGATAACAATGTATTCGCAATCCTGTTCCCTGAAACCGAACTGGCAGAAGCTAAGAAAGTATGCGAATCGGTACGAAAAAAAATAGTGGCACGAATGGGTAAACACGCTGAAAACAAGGTTCTTCTGAGCATCGGCATCGCCACTCTGGAAGAAACCGATGATCAAATGCATTTATGCAAGCGCGCGGAGGATGCGTTATTCATTTCGAAACGCAACGGCGGCAACCAGGTTTCAACGTTACCTTCCGTATCCTACAAGGATAAACCGTCGGTTGCCGCTATCCTGTCGCGATCACGAATTGATTAGGAAAACATCGAATAATCCTCAGCCCGAACGAATCACTTCATTGCACAACGTGCGGGTTCGCTTTCACCTATTGGATTGATATAAATCGTTTATCGCATCTCCTGCATTTGCATTTCTTCATGTTCTTCGCAGCAACCGAGACAAATCAACAGGATAGGCAATAGAAAGAGTAGCGCGCAACGAAGTGATTCGTTCAAGCAGGCAATTAATCATTGTCTGCTTAAAGTAATTACTTTCAATTCTCTTATATAATCCGGTGTATCGATCAGACACCTCTTCGTTGCTGAGATACTCATGAGTTTATTGAACAAGCCTATGGCCAAAAAATCAACCGGCCGCAATTTCTCCCCCAGAGTCGCCCGATTGCTGCGCGAATCCGGTTTACTGGTTCTGATGGGGGCTGCCCTCTATCTGATTATGATTTTTGCCAGTTACGACCGTGGCGATGCCGGCTGGTCGCATAGCGGCGAAACCGATCAGATCCAAAATGCCGGTGGCCACGTCGGCGCATGGGTAGCCGACTTGTTATTGTTTTTATTCGGCGCATCGGCCTGGTGGTGGGTCGCTTTCTTTTTGTCGGCGATCGCCTGGAGCTATCGCCGGATCGATACCGCCGGAATCTTTGATCGCCATTCGATGCTGCTATCGATGGGAGGCTTCTTACTGCTGTTAACCGCCAGCAGCGGGCTGGAATCGTTACGGTTTTATTCACTCAGTCTGTCGTTACCGCTCTTACCCGGCGGCATGCTCGGCAACACCATCAGCCATTATCTGTCGCAGATCCTCGGTTTTACTGGTGCAACACTGACATTATTGATCCTGATCGCAATCGGATTCAGTCAATTTACCGGCTTGTCATGGGTCCGTTTCGTGGAAAAGATCGGTGAAAGCGTCGAAAATCTATTGATTCTTATAAAAAATGCCTGGGAAACCCGGCAAGACAAATTCATCGGCGTCATTGCCGCACATGTGCGCGAAAGATCCGTAGAAACCGAAAAAAAACGTATCGAAAGCACTCCGCATCTGCACATCGAACCGCCCGCAACCACCATCGTCAAATCGCAGCGCATCGTCAAGGAAAAGCAGCCGTCGCTGTTTTCCGACCTGCCGGATTCCCCGCTGCCGCCGTTGCATTTGCTCGATGAACCGGAAAAAAACTTTGAAATATTATCCAAGGAAACGCTGGAATTCACTTCGCGCCTGATCGAACGCAAACTCAAGGAATTCGGCGTCGATGTCAAAGTCGTCGCGGCTTTCCCGGGACCGGTCATTACCCGCTATGAAATCGAACCGGCCGTCGGCGTCAAAGGCAATCAGGTCATCAATCTGGTCAAAGATCTGGCGCGGGCGTTATCCGTCGCCAGTATCCGCGTGGTCGAAACCATCCCGGGAAAAACCAGCATGGGTCTCGAAATCCCCAATCCCAAACGCGAAATTGTAAGACTCCAGGAAATTTTGAGCTCGCAAGTCTACGCCGACTCGACGTCGCCTTTAACCATCGCGCTGGGTAAGGACATCAGCGGCCGTCCGATGGTTTCCGATTTGGCGAAAATGCCGCATGCGCTAGTCGCAGGCACCACCGGCTCGGGAAAATCGGTCGCCATCAATGCGGTAATCCTGAGCCTCGTATACAAAGCCACGCCGGAGCAAATCCGCTTGATCTTGATCGATCCCAAAATGCTCGAGTTGTCGGTCTACGAGGGCATTCCGCATTTACTGACGCCAGTGGTCACCGATATGCGCGAAGCCGCCAGTGCGCTGCGCTGGTGTGTCAATGAAATGGAGCGGCGTTACAAACTGATGTCGGCGTTGGGCGTGCGTAATCTCGCGGGTTACAACCAGAAAATCCGCGACGCCGCAAAAACCGAGGAACCGGTGGTCAATCCGCTGCTGCCGCCGGAACAAGAACCGGAATACTTGCAAGAACTGCCGCTGATCGTGGTAGTCATCGACGAATTGGCCGATCTGATGATGGTTGCGGGAAAGAAAGTCGAACAACTGATCGCCCGCCTTGCGCAAAAAGCCCGCGCCTCCGGCATTCACCTGCTGCTCGCGACGCAACGGCCATCGGTCGATGTCATCACCGGTTTGATCAAAGCCAATATTCCGACGCGGGTTGCGTTCCAGGTGTCGAGCAAAATCGATTCGCGCACTATCCTTGACCAGATGGGCGCAGAAGCGCTGCTGGGCCAGGGCGATATGCTGTATTTGCCGCCTGGCAGCGGTTATCCGCAGCGTATACACGGTGCGTTTGTTGCCGATCACGAAGTCCATAAAGTGGTCGAATACCTCAAACAGCACGGCGAACCGGATTACATCGAAGAAATTGTGCAATCCAGCGACGAAGAAACTGACGCCAATGGCGCAACCGATCTTAAAAAACCATCCAACGGCGAATCCGATCCGCTGTATGACGAAGCCGTTGCCATTGTTGTCAAAACCCGCCGCGCTTCGATCTCGCTGGTGCAAAGAAACTTGCGCATCGGCTATAATCGCGCAGCGCGCCTGATCGAGGACATGGAACGCGCCGGGCTGGTATCCGCGATGCAAAGCAACGGCAATCGCGAAGTTCTGGCGCCGTCGCGCAATGAATGATCATGCGCATTCCGATGCCACTCCTTTTTCAATCATTTCACAGTAGGCACACTATGGCCCGTTCACGTTGTTCCGTTTTGCTGCTTTTGCTGGGCTGCTTGCTGCCCGTTTTTGCGCAAGCGACCGCAATCGAAAGCCTAAAAACATTCATCCGGGAAACGCGCACCGTCCGTGCTGACTTTTCCCAAACGCTCTATGATCAGAGCGCCCGGGTCGTCCAGGAATCCAAAGGCACGATGCAGTTCGAACGCCCGGAGAAATTTCGCTGGGTCTATGAAAAGCCCTACGAGCAAATGATCGTCGGCGATGGCACGCAAGTCTGGTTTTACGATCCCGATCTCAATCAAGTCACCGTGCGGCAATTCAGCATCGCCATCGGCAGCAGCCCGGCGGCGCTGCTCGCGGGCAGCAGCACCATCGAGGAAAATTTCGAGCTGGTCGAGCTGGGGGTGCAAAACGATCTGGAGTGGCTAGAAGCGATTCCGAAAAGCAAAGAAAGCGCGTTTGAGTTCATTCAAATGGCGTTCTCCCGGGACGGCGAGTTAAAAATCATGGCATTGCGGGATAATTTCGGCCAAACCACACTGCTGTCGTTTGCCGGTTGGAACAAGAATCCTGCGCTATCCGCCGACTTGTTCAAATTCGTACCGCCCGACAACGCCGATGTCATCAGTGAATGATCCCAGTCTGTTTGCCAGTCACGCACCCCAGGCCCCACTCGCGGAACAACTGCGCCCCAAGCATCTGAGCGATGTCATCGGCCAGGAACATCTGTTAGGCGCGGGTAAACCGCTGCGGCTGGCGTTCGAAGCCGGCAAACCGCATTCGATGATCCTGTGGGGCCCGCCGGGAACCGGCAAAACCACGCTGGCGCGGTTGATGTCGACCGAATTTCAATGCGAATTCATCGCGCTTTCCGCCGTGCTATCAGGCACCAAGGATATCCGCAACGCAGTCGAACAAGCACAACTCACTTTGCAACAAAGTGGACGCCATACCATTTTGTTCGTCGACGAAGTACACCGCTTTAACAAATCGCAACAGGATGCTTTTTTGCCGTATGTCGAACAAGGACTGATCACCTTTGTCGGCGCCACCACCGAGAACCCGTCGTTTGAAGTCAATCACGCGTTGCTGTCGCGCGCCCAGGTTTACATTTTGACCGCGCTGTCCGAGCAGGAATTAGCGCAACTGTTCGATCGCGCGCATCAATTGGCGATGCCGCAGTTGCAATTTTCCGCAGACGCCCGGCGATTGTTGATCGAATTTGCCGACGGCGATGCCCGGCGCTTACTGAACTTGCTGGAACAGATTCAAACCGCAACCACCACCGAAGCCGTCACACAGGTCGACCAGGATCTGGTCACTAATGCGTTATCGCGCAATACCCGCGTATTCGACAAAAGCGGCGATGCGTTTTACGATCAAATTTCCGCGCTGCACAAATCGGTGCGCGGCTCGTCGCCCGATGCCGCGCTTTACTGGCTGTGCCGCATGCTCGATGGCGGCGCCGATCCGCTCTACATCGGGCGCCGCCTGATCCGCATGGCGGTCGAGGATATCGGTCTGGCCGATCCGCGCGCGTTGCGTTTGGCGCTCGATGCCTGCGAAACCTTCGAACGGCTCGGCAGTCCCGAAGGCGAATTGGCATTGGCGCAAGCGGCGCTGTATTTGGCCAGCGCGCCGAAAAGCAACGCCGCGTACATGGCATACAACCAGGCGCGCGCTTTCATCGCCCGCGACAAATCGCGCAACGTGCCGCTGCACCTGCGCAATGCGCCGACCAAACTGATGAAAGACATCGGCTACGGCAAAGCCTACCGCTACGCGCACGATTGTCCGAACGCCTACGCCGCCGGCGAGAATTATTTTCCGGATGACATGCCCGACGTCAGTTTCTATCAACCCACCGCTTACGGCCTGGAGCAAAAAATCCGGGAAAAATTGGCTTATTTGCATAGCTTGGATGAGCAAGCCAAGCATAAAATATAACTTTTCAACGATACCGGCTATTTTGGAGTTCGCATGCTAGAGATTCAGCAACTACGCACCGATTTGGACAACGTCACCCGTCAGCTCGCCAAGCGCGGCTTCGCTTTTCCCGTAGAAGCGTTCAACGCCCTGGAAGCAGAGCGGAAAATCATTCAAACCCAGACGCAAGAGTTGCAAGCGCAGCGCAACGCCGCATCGAAGAAAATCGGCCAAGCCAAGAGCAAAGGCGAAGACGTTTCGGCGATCATGGCGGAAGTTGCCAATCTGGGCGATGCATTGAAACAAGCGGAAGATCATCTCGAACGAATCCAGCAGCAACTGCAGAAAATCTTGCTGGAAGTACCGAACCTGCCGCACGCCAGCGTACCGGAAGGCAGCGACGAAACCGGCAACGTGCAAATCCGCCGTTGGGGTGAGCCGCGCCAGTTCGATTTCGACATCAAGGATCACGTCAGCATCGGCGAAGGGCTGGAGCTGCTGGACTTTGAAACCGCCGCCAAGCTCAGCGGCGCGCGCTTCAGTTTGATGAAAGGCGGTCTCGCCCGCCTGCACCGCGCACTGGCGCAATTCATGCTGGATACGCATACGCAGGAACACGGTTATGTCGAAACCTACGTGCCCTATCTGGTCAGCCGCGACAGTCTGCGCGGCACCGGGCAATTACCAAAATTCGAGCAGGATTTGTTCGCCGTTCATGCCGGTGGCGTAGATTCAACCGGTACGCCGGAGTATCACCTGATTCCGACCGCCGAAGTTCCGATCACCAACATGGTGCGCGACGAAATCGTGCCGCTGCAAGCATTGCCGCTGAAATACGTGTCGCATACCCCGTGTTTCCGCTCCGAAGCCGGCAGCTATGGCCGCGACACCCGCGGATTGATCCGCCAGCATCAATTCGACAAAGTCGAGCTGGTGCATATCGTGCATCCCGAACAATCGTACGATGCGCTGGAGCAACTGGTGGGCCACGCCGAGAAAATCCTGCAGAAACTCGAACTGCCGTACCGCGTGATGGTGCTATGCACCGGCGATATGGGCTTTTCCGCGGCAAAAACCTACGACATCGAAGTTTGGCTGCCGGCGCAAAACACCTACCGCGAAATTTCCTCGTGCAGTAATTGCGAAGCGTTCCAGGCGCGCCGCATGCAAGCCCGCTACCGCAACGAAAACGGCAAGCCGGTGCTGCTGCACACGTTAAACGGCTCCGGCCTGGCGGTCGGCCGCACGCTGGTGGCAGTGCTGGAAAACTATCAAAACGCTGACGGCAGCGTCACCATCCCGGAGGTCTTGCGTCCCTACATGAATGGTCTTGACCGTCTGGCGATCAACGGAGGAAAATGAGTTCCGTACTCATTCTTCACTGAAAAAGGATACACCCCGATGAACAATGACCCTATCACCGATATCGATAATTTAGCCGCCGATGTGCGCGAAGCGCTCGCGAGCGGCGAACATGTTCAGGAAACGGTGCATCGTTTGACACTCAAAGCGATGCACGCCCGCCACGTCGATCCTGAATCGCTGCGGCGCATCATTGCAGCCGTCGTGCAAGGCGTCCACGACGGCGCATCGCAGCAATTGGTACACACCGCCAATCAGGCGCAAGCGGCCAAAGCCCAAATCACCGCTGCCATTGCCGGACTCGATACCGCATTGGCCGGTTTCGCGCAAGCGTCCAAACTGGCGATCGAAGAAGCCGCCGGTCAGGCGCGCAAATACTCGGACACCGAATTATCGCGCACGCGCTCGGATCTGGAAGGTTTGGAAAATCTGTTTCTCGATACCCTGCACCACACCGCATCCTCGGCGCAAGGCTTGATCGCCGACATCCTGCACGATCTCGGCAAGCACGCGCGCAATAACGGTACGCAGGTCGGTTCGCAATTGAAAGAAACCCTGGCGACGCTGGCGCAACAAGTCGCCGCGGTCGGCCATGCGCAACTGGAAAGCGGCGTCACCCTGGCGCAAAAAACCGCCGAATTCGTCGGCAAATTTGCCAGCGGCGTGTTATCCGGCATCAAGGATCGCAATCATCACTATTGATCCGGCCAGATTAAGTTTGAAGTTTCAAGCGGCATATTTGACCCTCGGATCTTGAAAGAAGCTTTTGACCCGTTCGGGTGATTGTTCAAGTTTAACCATGTGTTCGGTGGCAGCGAGTTTGAGTTTGGCCTTGGTGCGCACCGGCACTTTCGTCCCGATGGCATGCTTGAGGTCGGCATTGAGGCGTTCCTCCGGATTCAGTTCCGGGCTATAGCTGGGCAGGTAGAACAGCTCGATTTTGTCTTGTCGTTCAGCGACCCATGCCTTGACCTGTTTGCTGTGATGAACCCGCAGATTGTCGAGAATCAAGAATACCTTCTTCCCGGCATCCTTGATCAGCGCTTCGAGGAATTCGATCAGCCTGTCGGCGTTGAAGGCCTCGTCGATGATCATCCAGCGTGTTTTGCCCTGATTCGTCACTGCGGCAATCATCGATAGCTTCTGTCGCGCACCACCAGTCGCGTAGGTGACTGGCGTCTTGCCTGCCGGAGCATAGCAACGACCGCGCACATCGGTATTGACCAAGGCAGTTTCATCGCCCCAGTGAATCTCGCCGCCTTCCGCCTTGGCGCGCTTCTCAATTTCCGGGTATTGCTCGTTGAGCCAGGCTTGTACGGCTTCAGGCCGCTGCTCATAGGCCTTCTTGATCGGCTTCTGGGGAGTGAAACCCCAACGTGACAGATAGTTGCCTACGCCGCGCACCGACAGCTTGATGCTGTACTCCCTCTCTATCAGTTGCATGACCGCCGCCCGATTCCACAGCGCAAATTCCATCTTCAGTTGCTCCGGGCGCTTGTCACAAATGATCTTGCGGATGGCTTGTTCCTGTTCCTCTGTCAGTGCCCGCCCTTGACCAGCACGCTTGCCTCGCATCCCTGGCTTCAGGGCGGAAAATCCGCCTTCTTCATACCGATCTATCGCAAACCGAACTGTCGGATACGAAAGCCCACTGAGCTCAACAATTTGCATCACGCCGTAGCCCTTGCGATGCAACCGCACCACTTGCTTGCGCCGTTCATGCAGTTGCTCCAGCGTCGAATATCTTGCGTCGTCTTTTTCCATTTCAACAAGATGGGGGGCGATTCATAAATTTCAAGTATTATTGTGCCGAGTCAATAAGAAAGCTGACCCGGTGTCATTTCGAGCAGCGCGAGAAATCTATTACTTTGATAATTAAAGATTCCTCATCGTGTTCGGAATGACAAGATGAATTTCCCGGTATTTCCCTAATCGCGATCCTCGCCGCCCAACGCCTCAACCAGCTCATTAATGAGCTGACTCAATTCGCCGGTCATGATGGCGAAATCGCTGATGAACAATTCCTCCGCGCTTTCGGCGGATTCCTTCAGAATATCCTGCGGCGCGATCCGGCGCAGTTGCAAGGTGTCGTGCAATACAAACGAGATTTTGCTATCCCAGGTCATCGCCAGCTTGATCACTTTCTTACCGGCGCGGATATGCCGCCCGGTCTCTTCCGCGTCCAGGCGATGATGCGAATACTTGATGATTTCCTTCTCATCGGTCATGCCCTGCAATTCGCAATCGCGGTCGATGGTGAACGCAGTCGATAAATCGTCGCCGGACAGCCAGCGCGTCATCATCGTCGACGGTGAAAATTTCGTCTCCAGCGGCGCCAGCGTCAGCCCGTGCACCGATTTGATCAGACACTCGACAAATTCTTCCGCCTTGCTGGGACTGGAGGTATCGATGATCAGGCGGTTGCTGACGCCGTCGATCCAGGCATAAGTCTTTTGCCGTTGCGAAAACGCGCGTGGCATTAACTCGATCAACGTCGCTTCCTTGATGTCGCGGACTTGTTTCTTGCCCGGCTTGTAGCCCTGCATTTCGGCGATTTTCGTCAGCCGGTCCTTGGCGTGCTGATTCACCACCGACGCCGGCAGCAATTTCTTGTCGACCGCAAACGCGATCAGCCACTGTTGACCGAACGCGTGCACGAAATTATCCTGTTCGTCGCGCGGCGGCAGCCAGCCGCGGCTTTGCAGCTCCATTTGGGTGCAGGGCTGCAATGCATGTTGCTGCAACGCCTCTTCCAGGTTATTCAATATTATATTGCCGCTGGTGATACGATAGGCTTGTAAGTTTTTGAACCACATAGTTTTGCTCGATTAACTGTTTGATTTCTCTTTAATTCGCTTTGGCATGAAAAAAATCTACTCCGCCAGCAATTTGATGGAAGCGCAGATAGTACTGGATCTGCTCGAACACGCCTACATTCCGGCGAAAATTTTTAACCAGTACGCGCAAGGCATGGCCGGAGAAATACCGGTTCACCACGCCCGCCCGGAAGTCTGGATCACCCGCGAAGACGACTTTGAACGCGCCAAGCGGGTCATCGACACCTACGAAAACACCCCGGTCAACACCGCCAACGTGCAATGCCCATCCTGCGGCGAAGACAACCCGGCGAATTTTCAATTATGCTGGAAATGCGGCGGCGGGTTGGAGGTTGTTGGGGGGGCATAATACTTAAAAACAATGGACAACTCGCATTTGTCATTCCGAATACAATGAGGAATCTTTAACAATTACTGCAATAGATTTCTCTCGCTTGCTCGAAATGACACCGGCTCGGGATTTCCTTAAGTCGATTAAGGGCTCCGGCTTCATGCATGCCGTTGCAGCCATTGCCCCCCCTTATGAGTCAATCGATAACGTTGCGTAGGGCTTCGCGGCGAATCGGGTTGGGTGCGTTCGACCCAACCGTCTGTTAGCGCCGGATTAAGGTAATTTTCCCGGAAAGTCGGACGATGAATGAGTCCCAGAGCCTGCATTAATTCGCTGCTGTTCAATTCACCGGCGCCGATTGCTTGGACAAGCGTTGCTACTTGGTCGGTTACTTGGTCGGTTACTTGATCGGTTACTTGGTCGGTGATTGTTGCTTCATTGATGGCCTCATGCAATGCGCTCAGCATAAAATCGATAAACGGCGCAGCATTCGCTTGCGCATCGGCTGTCGCCAACCCTCTATGTGTTCATCGCGTTTTTTTGTTCCTAATACAACTAATTTTTCTAAATAGATGAACAGTCGATCTTGAGTTTGCTTCGTTATCAATAATAAATAAGTCTTTCTTAAGTTCCTTGGAAATAAGTTTTGCATGCTTTTCTTCTTCCTTCTGAAATTCTGCCACAAAAGTCGGATTCCACTCCTTCCCATCCCTTATCGCCAAACGCCTTGAAGTCTCTTCCGGATCTCCCTTAATGAGAATTAGTTGGGTTGGGTTTATTCTCTTGAAAACACTTAGATCAATTGGCTCGATATATCCTTGGCTATCGATCAGCGTAAAATGTCCGTCGAGGAGGAATCGACAATGCTTCTTTTTTTCCAACGCTAACTGTTCGATAAGCGCCGTCTGGTTGTCATAGATATCGTTAACTTGCTTATTTTTATTGATTCTACGTCCATAGGCGGAAATCAAAAAACTGGCTGACTTGCAATAATATCCAAAAGGGGCAAATGCCTTTAGGCATAATGTAGTTTTACCTACTCCATGAATGCCGCCAACAAAAATTAGCGAAGACGGTGTAGATGGAATAGGGGACGCTTGTTCAAGAATCTGACTTATGTCACGAGCATTCAGGTAACAAAACGACTGGGGTGGAGCCTTGCAACTGGATAGTTTTTCAAGCTTCAATGGTTCAAGTAATTTATAAACATTCCCCAGCGTAATAAAACCGGCACTGCTTTTTCCAGAGAAATAGTCGCGGAAAAACTTTCGGGTTATGCCGGCTCCGTATACTGTATCGGCCCAAACCCGAGATGGAGGCCCCACTTGACAACCAATAACTTCTACTATCGCTATAATCCTTTTCACAGGGGCTGTACAGTACAAAACCAAATATGAAATATCTTGTGTCGGCATGATCTTGCGATACTCAAATACCTTCGTACCAGAAAGAATGTTGGCAACATGCTCGGGATGAATCGAAATTAATATGGCTCTACCCATTAAATCTGGTTCCTTACAAAGCAATGCAAATATTGCTCGTGTGAAATTTTTCGAATGCTCTGAATTTTCCCCTTTATACC
Organism: Nitrosomonas limosa; assembly: GCF_054188085.1. Taxonomy (NCBI): domain Bacteria; kingdom Pseudomonadati; phylum Pseudomonadota; class Betaproteobacteria; order Nitrosomonadales; family Nitrosomonadaceae; genus Nitrosomonas; species Nitrosomonas limosa. The sequence goes on from NZ_CM135180.1 coordinate 1,365,585, forward strand.
AGCCTCAACAAGAGCACACTTACTGATTGGGGAAAAATTACGAATAAAACGAAAGAGGATTACCAAGGTGTCTTTCTGGAGCCATTCTTCGAGCTCTTTTTTCGAAAAGACCGTACGTTTGGACACCAGCGGTAATATGCTATCAATGTTATTTTCGCGATAGGTTTGTTCGACGACACCTACGCATTCGATGCTTTTCCGGTCATTTGTCCTGTAAAAAAGTAAAAGATCACCGGACTGAATCTGTGTCGTTTTCGCATGACAAATATAGGCTTTTTTTATCGTGTTCGACTGTGGACTATACTGACTTGAGTCATTTGCAAACAGGCTATTTGCAGTATCGCTGGTATCAGCGAATAGATCATTGTGGTACTCAGGCTGAATCGGAACGATAAACTTGCCAACAGCATCTATATCCAAGTAATGCGGATAATAGGTAATTGCGTAGGTTAAGGGGGACATCCCTACCGGAACTAAATCCGGAGCCGACATTTTCTTTATATAAACATCATCTCGTTTTTTGTATTTCCCTGCGAGCTCAAACCCGTAGTCCTGACATAGCGATACCAACATCTCCTGTTCTTTGCCATAGGTGTGCAAATACACATATGGAATACTGTGTTCGATAGCATATTTGAATGCTGAAAAAAGAAGCCGCTCACCAAGTTTCCGGCCACGTACACTTTCGCCTACCTTAAAGGTACACAGCTTTAATGCAATCCCTTCCAGCGGGATTCCACCGTCTATGATTACTGGATGATCTTCCTCCTTGTAAATGCAAATGGCATGCAAGATTTCGCCATCAGTAATGCACCAGGCTTTACGATGATTTCCTGCCGATTTCAAATACCATTCATCGAATCCACTATATCCCTCTCGTAATGAATCAAAGAAAGTTTGGTGTATGTCAAATTCGTGAAGATAGCGACCTTGAATGCCAAACGGCGGCGGTTGCTCTGCTGCGGATTGCAGCTTCAGAAACGCGAGAAATTGGTCAAGACGATGGACTTGCTCCTGAACATGAGATGCTCTTGCTTTCTTATGGATATCCTCGTCGTTTGTAACAAGAAAGTGAATCGCCCCTCGGCACAAAGCATGAAGGAGCAGATTATCGATCCGGTCATTTTCGCTGGTTTGCCTCCAGCCATATTGTTTCAATGTTTCTTCAGGCAGAAATGGTGGTGAAGGAATTGACTGATATTGATTCAACCGGGAAAGAACGATGTCTCGCCTACTTTCATTCCGGTCACGGCGGATATCTTCCACCTGAATTGGATGAATAAATAAGACATGACCGCACTGTTCCGACAGTCTGCGCATTTCCGCCAGAGAAGGATCAAGCTTGCGAGCAGTATCTTCCATCGGGATCAAAATATTTGTATCAATCAGAACATTCATGTATTCACTTGGGAATTGTTTTTTTGTTGATCGCGGTGAAATCAGAGGGTGTCGTTATTCCCTGTCGGAATTTGCGGTCTGACTATTCATGTTGTTACCCCCTTCATTGACCAGAAAAACGTCAAGACTACTCTCGCCGCCCCTATATCAAACATCTTTCCAATGCAAGATCATCGCTTGCTGCCGAATCGTCTTGATCGTTCCGGAAAATTATTCAGATTGACGAATCACGGCCACTGAACATTTCCAGCTTCCTGGATTAATTGCAATAAACCGGGAGATACATTCCATTGATGGCCGTCGTCGGTAATCACGCTGACGGTTTTCTTGTTGAGGCGCAGCACCGTGCCTTCGATCTTGCGGCCATCCGAGGCTTGAAAACCGACCCGATCACCCTTGGTAAAGCTGACCATCAGCGTGGTAGCGCGGGCCTGAGAAATGAGTTTGAGTCGCTCGACGATCATGCGATTGAGGAAGCGCAAATCCTCCTCGTTCAATCGCTTGATGGCTTCGACAGCGGATATACGGTCGATGATTTTGATGTCTCCGGGTTTCATCATTTTTCCTCGTTTTTCATCAGTTTATTTCAAAAATTCTCATCAGCTTTGTTTGCTGGAAGCGGACGATTCAAAATATCCGAATATGACCTGCGGCGTCAATGCTGTGCAACGTGACCGATTGCGAATCTGTAGCCGTTGGTTTACCATCCTTCCCTGCATTTCAACCGCCGATACTTAAGCGCATCTGCGCCTTCATACGGCAAACGGAAGAAATCAAACTGATCGTTATCGCACCGCGCTGGTTTTCCCGGCTGATCACAGCCTCGAATACAAAATTACCATTGGGTGAAGCGGCATGGGGTAATGCAACCTGGATCGAAATAATGCAACCCGGTCCGGCGGTAAAAAATCACGGTTTGAATCTGTTAACAGGCGAAACCGTAACGATCACCGAAATCAATGGCACGGTTGCATTGGCAGCGTCCGACGCATTGCGATCATTTCCGGTCGCGTTGGTGCGAATTTGACCTCCGGTGATTGGATCCGGTTGCGGCAACCAAGCGATTTGCGTGTTACCAGGCTTATACCGGGGTTCTTCGTTTGCACCATGGAACCCGTCGGCTGCTATCCATCTCAATACCATACATCCATTTGCAAAATAGCGGCAGGTTTTTTCATCACCGGAAAATCATCGCTCTAATTCTCAATTGCCGACTACTTATCTGAAATACCGGTTTTATTGGATTGCGCTGCTCATACTGGCCAGCGTCCTTCCCCTTCCGGCCATGGCCCAGGAAACATCCGGATCACCCGGCAGTCCGGCGGTCGTCACGTTGTCGGCACCAGCGCCGGTCAAAGAAATGCTGCAAAAATATATTCAACTCCCCACGGAACCGTTCGCCAGTGACTACGATGAATTACTTTTTCTGCACCGCGTGCAAAAGGAAATCCGCGAAATCCTGGCAACCGAAGGTTATTTCGATCCGGTAGTGTCCATCGCGCAGCAACCGGCGCCAGCCTTAACCAAGACCGCCGGAATCACTGTCGATCCCGGCGAATTGACGCGCGTCGGCTCGGTCACGATTGAATTTTCCGGCGACATTGCCAATGGCGATGCAGCACACCGTGAGCGCATCGAACAGCTGCGCGCCGCCTGGCCGCTTACTACCGGGCAACCGTTCCGCTCCGCCATTTGGGAGCAGGCAAAATCGGCGCTGATCGATGAACTGACGCAACAGGCATTCGCCGCGGCGGCGCTCACCGCCAGCCAGGCCAGTGTCGACCCCGGCGAGGCGCGTGCGGATCTGGTGATTACTGTCGATTCCGGACCGATGTTCTACTTCGGCGATATCCGGATCACCGGCTTGCAACGCTACGACGCAACACTGGTTACCCGGCTCGCGCCGTTCAAGGCGGGCGATGTGTACCGGCGCGATTTGCTGCATCAATATCAAATCGCACTGCAGAAAGCGCCACAATTCAGCACCGTGTCGGTCAACATTTCGCCGGATATCGCGCTGCATCAAGCAGCACCGGTTCAAGTCATGCTGACGGAAGCGCAGACGCAGCGTTTTGCTTTCGGCGCCGGTTACAGCTCGAACAATGGCGCGCGCGGCGAAGTCAATTACCGCCATCATAACTTCCTCGACCGCGCCTGGAATCTCACCAGTTTGCTGCGCCTCGAGCAAAAGCGGCAAACGTTTCTGGCGGGAATCGATACCCTGCCCGATCAAAATCACGTCAATTATTCGCTCGGCGCCAGCCTGCAAATGACCGATATCGAAGGCCTGAAAACCGTCGAACAGAAAGCCGGTATTTCGCGCAATTACCAGACACCGTCGATATTCATGCAATTCGCTTTGAATTGGCAACGCGAACATAAAAAACCCGACGGCGCAATCAATCAAATCAACGAAGCGCTGGTGCTGGATTGGCGCTGGCGGCGGCAAGTGATCGACGATCCGGTCAATATCCGGCGCGGCGATATCACCGAGGTGCGCATCGGTGGCGGCAGCCAGCAATTGTTGTCGGATCAGGACTTCATCCGCACGTACGCTAAGCATCAAAGCTGGTGGCCGGTGGGATCGCGCGATGTGTTTTTCCTGCGGGCGGAAGCCGGTTATACATTGGCATCGTCGCGTTTCGGCATTCCGCAGGAATATCTGTTCCGCGCCGGTGGTATCCAATCGCTGCGCGGTTACGATTTTAAAGGCATCGGTGTCCAGGAAGGCAATGCCATCGTCGGTGGCCGGGTGATGGCAACCGGTACCGCCGAGTATACTCATTGGCTGACTCAGCAATGGGGTGCAGCGGCGTTTGCCGACATCGGCAGCGCGGCTGACCGCTGGGAAGACATGCAAATGTTTCTCGCATACGGCGCCGGTGTCCGCTGGCGCAGCCCGGCGGGGCCGGTCGCGCTCGATCTGGCGCGCGGGCACGAAACCGGTTCGCTGCGAGTGCATTTTTCCATGGCTGTCGCTTTCTAATGAGGTGAAACCGCTTATGACCGTCCAACACGGCGGAAACCCGCTTCCCCCCAAAACCGCGCGGCGATATCGCAAGCTGGCGATCGGCCTATTACTTTTGTTGACGCTGCCGGGCGCTGCCGGTTATTGGCTGCTGTACAGCGCATCCGGATTGCAATCGGCCGCTGCTGCTGCTAACCGTTGGGGCGGCGGCACGGTCCGGTTGGCCGGCGTACACGGCACGCTGCAAGACCTGCACGTTGAAACTATTCATTTCAACAACGCTGAGCTGGCGTTGACGCTGCAGAATCTCCACATGCACTGGAATCCTGCACAAATGTTTTACCGGCGGATCAGCATCCAGCGGCTGGCGCTTGAATCGATCCACTTTGATCAGCACGCGGCTGAAACCGCACCTGCCGCTTCGCAACCGCCGAACAGTTTACTATTGCCGTTCGGATTATCGATTGCGGAAATGACGGTCGATACCATTCATCTCAATGCGGCATCGCGGGAAAATGCCATGCCGGCAATCACCGGTCTGGCACTGGCGCTAGAAAGCGACGGCCAGCATCACCAGCTCACGCAATTGAATTTCACCACACCTTGGGCAACCATTGAATCGCAAGCGGAACTTGACGGCAATGCGCCGTTTGCATTGAATGCGCGCATTGGCGCCACCGCCGCCGGTTTATGGGGCGGCATCGACACAACCATCACCGGCACTCTGGAACAGCTTACGATTCAATCCGCCAGCCTCCCGTCCGCAGCCAATATGACACTGCACGCGCAGTTGCAGCCGTTTGCCGCGAACCCGGTTGCGCAACTGCGCGCCATCCTGCAACAGTGGAATCCGGGTGATTTTGCGGCCAATGCGCCGCAAGCGAAGCTGTCGGTATCGGCACAGTTGACGCAAAATGAGGCCGGGCAATTGACAGGTAATATCGACATCGAAAATCATGCGCCCGCACCGCTCGATCAAGGCGGCATTCCGCTGTCGGCTATCCATGCCCGCGCACTGATCTCTCCTCAATTGCTGACGCTGCCGGAGGTTCTCGCGCACTCCGGAAAGGATGGGGTTGTGCGCGGACAGTTGGCCTGGGATTGGAACCAGCACACCCTCACGGCGGATTTGGCGGTCGAGCTGATCGATCTGCAGCAATTGGATACCCGCCTGCAAAGCGCCGCCATCTCGGGCAAGATCGAACTCGCCGGCGATGCGAAAAAGCAATCCGCCCGCGTCGATCTGCACGACCGGTCGCTGCGCTTGACCGCCGACATTACTCATGACGCCGGTCAACTCGTGCTTGATCAGTTCAATTTGCAACGCAACCGCTCGCGCTTGACCGGTCAATGCAAACTGCAATTGACCGGGGAACAAATATTTGACGTGTCGGCAGCGTTGATCGATTTCAACAGCGCGGATTTTATTCAAACCGTCGATTCCAGCCTGAATGCCACCTTACAGGTATCCGGTCAATTACTGCCGGCGGTTACCGGTACTTTAAACTATGCCATTCAAAAAAGCCGCCTGGCGAAATCAACGGTCAGCGGTTCGGGCGAAATCGCATTCACCGGTACCGGCCGCTTCAGCGGCAAGGCTGAATTGCTGGCGGGTTCAAACCGGCTGCTCGCGCACGGCCGCATGGATGGCGGACGGCACGATATCCAGCTGACAGTGAATGCCCCGGCATTGGCGCAACTGGGTTTGGGTATATCGGGCGACTTGCAGACGCAGCTTAATTTCCGCGGCACGATGCAAGCACCCGATCTCGATTGGAAACTTACCAGCAAGCAACTGGAATTACCCGGCAAACAACAACTCTCGGGCATCTCCGCCAATGCGCGATGGCATCAAAAAGACACTATTGCGCTGAACCTTGCCGTGGAAACTTACCGTGCGCACGAACAAGCAACGATCCAGCAATTATCCGCCATCCTCGACGGCAAAACCGCCGGTCACCGCCTGATGATCAACGCCAGCATCAATGAGGACACCTCCGTGCAATTGGCGGCAAGCGGCGGTTTGAGTCCTGCAAAACCGGGGCTGCCGCTGCGCTGGCAGGGTCAGTTGATCGAGCTTTCCGCCACCGGGGACATGCCGGTCCGCCTGCTGGGACCGGCGGCGCTCGCGGCCAGCACCACTTCGTTTTCGCTGAGCGATGTGGCGCTGTCGATTTCCAGCGGATCGGTCCGTATCGAGCAATTGCACTGGACACCGAGCAACTGGAAAACCCGCGGTGATTTCACCGGCATTGCACTGCTGCCCGGCACACCGGCGCACCCAAAAGACGCTCCGCTGCAATTGGGCGGGCGCTGGCAGTTCGATGCCGCCGCGCAACTGACCGGCGAATTGCACATTCAACGCGAGCGCGGCGACTGGTATTTGCCCGGCGATGTGCCGCAACCGTTGGGACTGCAGCAACTGCAACTGCAAGCAACCGCGCAGCAAGGAAACCTATCCGGACAATTCGCGCTGAATAGCGAAGCGCTGGGCAGCGCTCGGGCGGAAGTGACGCTGCCGCTGCCGCCAGCGAAAACACTGTGGCCCATTGTCAAAGAATCGCCGCTGCAGGGTAACATTCACGCCACCCTTGCCAGCTTGAAATGGCTCAACGCGTCCGGCAGCAACCTGCATGCCGATGGCGAATTGCGGATTCAGGCCGGTATCCACGGTACCTTGCAGCAGCCCGATATCAGCGGCACGGCTTCCGGCACGAACCTAAGCCTGGCGTTACTGGAACAGGGAATCCGCCTGCAACAAGGCACCCTGGCCGCTCGTTTCCTGCAAGCGGATCTGCACATCGACCGGCTGCACTTCGCCAGCCCTCATGCAGCACCGCCGGACAGCCGCTTGTTCCGCGATCTGGCGCTGCAAGATACGGCCGGTTCGCTGACTGTCAGTGGCAAGATCGAACTAGCCGGCACTTCGGGCCAACTCGATTTCTCTCTCGACCGGCTGCCGCTCGCGCACAAAACCGATTACTGGATCGTCACTTCCGGTCAGGGCGCCGCCCGTTTGCAAAACAATCATCTGAGCATCTCCGGTGATTTACGGGCCGACGCGGGATTGATCATGCAACCGCCGGGAAACCGCCCGGCACTGCCGGACGATATCGTGCTGGTAAATGTCCCGTCAGCGCAGCATCCGCAAAAGCTGGCGCTGGATCTGGACATGAACCTTAATTTAGGTGAGAAGTTTTATATCCGCGCTTCCGGACTGGAGGGCCGTCTGACCGGACAACTGCAAGCCCGCAGCAGCGGCAATCAGCCGCTTAAGCTCACCGGTGCCATCGCCGCCGAGGATGCCGCGTTCAAGGCATACGGCCAGGACCTGACGGTCAGACGCGGCATCGTCAGCTTTCAAGGCCCGCTCGACGATCCGAACTTGAATGTGCTGGCGGTGCGGGAGGGTCTGGCGGTCGAAGCCGGTGTCGAAATCGCCGGATCGGTACGCCACCCGCGCGTAAAACTGGTGTCGACACCGGAGGTTCCCGACACCGAAAAGTTGTCCTGGATCGTGCTGGGCCGGAAACCCGACACCAGCGGCCTCGATACGTCGGTATTGCTATCGGCGGCCGGCTCGATACTCGGCGGTCAATCCGGCGGCGGTCTCACCGACCGGATTACCCAGGCACTCGGTGTCGACGAGATTTCGTTCAAGCAAGCCGGCACCGGCAGTTCTTTAAGCGGGCAGATCGGCGTGATCGGCAAACGCATTTCATCGCGCGCGTACTTGAGTTACGAACGCGGCCTGACCGCCACCACCATGGGAATCACCAAGCTGACCTACACCTTGACGCCCAAAGTGACCGTTGTCACCCAAGCAGGCGAAGACAGCGCGGTGGATCTTTTCTATACGATTCAATTTGATTGACAACGCAGAATACTCATCGATGGATAAGATGTAGCAGTGCAATTTCTACCGGTTGCTCATCACAACAACTATTGGATTATCATTGAATAAAGCGGCATGAAGTAACGCAATCGGGATCGCACAATTCCGCTCGATAGTAAGATATTGCGACCCCACCGCCTCTTGGTTTACCATCCCTACCCACTTCAATCACCGAAACACAATCTCATGCTGCCTTCCATCGAACAACGCCTCGCCACCGAGCTGTCGGTAAAACCATCGCAAGTCCAGGCCACCGTCGAATTGCTCGACGACGGGGCGACGGTGCCGTTTATCGCGCGTTACCGCAAGGAAGCCACCGGCGGGTTGGACGATGTGCAGTTGCGCCAACTGGCGGAGCGGTTGCACAGTTTGCGCGAGCTGGAGAAGCGGCGCGCGGCAATCATCGCGGCGATTGAGAAGCTCGGCAAGATGACGCCGCCATTGCTCGATGCGTTGACACACGCGACGGATAAAGCGCATCTGGAGGATTTGTACCTGCCGTACCGCAAGAAGCGCCGCACCAAGGCGCAGATTGCGCTGGAAGCGGGATTGCAGCCGCTGGCGGATACGCTGCTGAACGATCCGCGGCTTGATCCGCTCGTTGAGGCGGCCAAGTATCTGAGAGCGCCGTTCACCACCGAAGAAGGCGACAATCCCGGCGTAGCGGATGCCGCTGCCGCGCTGGAAGGCGCACAGCATATTTTGATCGAGCGTTTTGCCGAGCATGCGCCGCTGTTGCAAACCTTGCGCGATTATTTGCGCATGCATGGCGTGCTGACCGCCAAAGCCGTCAAGGACAAGAAAGACAGCGACACCAAATACACCGATTATCACGAATACAGCGAAGCCATCGCGAAAATCCCGTCGCATCGCGCGTTGGCGTTGTTGCGCGGCGAGCGCGAAGGGGTGTTGAAGCTCAAGTTGCTGCTCGATTCCGAACTGGAAGACAAATCCCGCGATGCGGCATTGAATCCGTGTGAAGTGCAGATCGCGCGGCAATTCAACATCCGCGATCAGAAGTGTGCGGCGGATGGTTGGCTGATCGATACCGTGCGTGCCGCGTGGCGCAGCAAAATCTTTCCGCACCTGGAAACCGAATTGATGGGCAGCTTGCAAGAGCGCGCGGAAACCGAGGCGATCGGGGTATTCGCGCAAAATCTCAAAGCGTTGCTGTTGGCGCCGCCCGCCGGAACGCGCGTGACCATCGGACTCGATCCCGGTTTGCGCACCGGCGTAAAGGTAGCGGTGGTCAGCGCCACCGGCAAAGTGCTGGAAACAACGACGATTTATCCGCATGCGCCGAAAAACGATTGGGACGGCGCGTTACATACCTTGCAACAACTGGCGCAACGGCACCAGGCTTCGCTGATTGCCATCGGCAACGGCACCGCATCGCGCGAAACCGATCAATTGGCAAAGGATCTGATCAAACGTTATCCACAGCTTAAACTGACATCGATCATGGTGTCGGAAGCCGGCGCTTCGGTGTATTCCGCATCCGAATTGGCATCCGCAGAACTGCCGGAGCTGGATGTGTCACTGCGCGGCGCGGTATCGATCGCACGACGCTTGCAAGATCCGCTCGCCGAACTGGTCAAGATCGACCCGAAATCGATCGGCGTCGGCCAGTATCAGCATGACGTCAATCAAAACCAACTGGCACAATCGCTCGACGCGGTGGTGGAAGACAGCGTCAACGCCGTCGGTGTCGACGTCAACACCGCCTCCCCTGCTTTGTTACGTTACGTCGCCGGACTGAACAGCAAAATCGCGCACAACATCGTGACTTACCGCGACAATAAAGGCCGGATTGCGAAACGCGCTGAATTGCTCAAAGTACCGGGATTGGGCGAGAAAACCTTCGAACAAGCCGCCGGATTCTTGCGTATCCCCAATGGCGATAACCCGCTCGACGCCTCCGCGGTACACCCGGAATCGTACCCGCTGGTCGAGCAAATCCTAAAAGACGTAAAGCTCAACGTCGCCGCATTGATCGGCAACACCGCGGTGCTGAAAACCATCCGTCCGGAACGCTACGCCACCGGCCAATTCGGCCTGCCAACCGTAAAAGACATCCTGCACGAACTGGAAAAACCCGGCCGAGACCCACGCGCAACGTTTAAAACCGCGACGTTCAAGGAAGGCGTCGAAACGCTGCAAGACCTGCACCCCGGCATGGTGCTCGAAGGCGTGGTCACCAACGTCGCCGCGTTCGGCGCATTCGTCGACATCGGCGTGCATCAGGACGGACTGGTGCATATCTCGGCGCTGGCGGATAAATTCGTCAAGGATCCGCACAGCGTCGTGAAAGTGGGGCAAGTCGTCACCGTCAAGGTGGTGGAGGTGGATGAGAAACGGAAACGGATTGCATTGACGATGCGGCTGGGCGATGGTGCGGAAGCAAGACATTAGTCCACAGCCGCAGAAATTCATCACATCAAAAGGAGATACTTCATGGGAACAAAAAAATTTGAAGGCCTGGAACGTAAAGCTTATCTGCAAATCCGCAACAGTATTCAAACCGGCGATATTTTCTTTGCTTCCGGGAATTATCCGGTCAGCCGCATCATCGAGCATTTCTCCGATTCGATGTTCAGCCACGTCGGCTTTGTGTTCACCTGGAATGAACGCGTGCTGTTGCTCGAAAGCGTCGAAGACGACGGTGTGCGCATGGTGCCGCTCAGTCATTATTTGAGCGATTACGAAAATTCCGGCGAACCCTACAACGGCCGGCTCTTTCTTGGCCGGTACAATGCTGCGTTCGATGCAGCAAACATCAACCGTATGCTCGGCAAAGCTGCCGATACGTTGAACAAGAAATACGATAAAGACGAAATCTCCAAAATCATCGCCCGGATCACCATCGGACTCGGTAAGCATGGCGATAACGATGCCTATATTTGTTCCGAATTCGTCGACATCTGCTTCCGCGAAATCGGCATCGTCTTTCCTCGTGATTCCAGGGGCTTCATTTTCCCCGAACACATTGCAGCAGATGCGAATGTGCAGCCTTTGTATGAAATCGTGGCTTGAAGCACCTCATAACAATTAACCGGCATGCAAGAAAGCTGCATGGCTGGGAAAAGCAGGACAACATTAGTACATTTGCACCAAAAGATCAGGAAAGTTGTTCTATTTACAAAAAAAATGACATTTATACAATGAAGTTGGATATAATCCCGCACGCACAGAACTCGTAACTATATGATAAATAAATACAATATTTATAAAATTTTTCTGTGAATAAAAAATTGAGAATCAACAACTAAAGAACAACTCTTAAAGGACTTTAATAAAAATGCGTATTTTTTCAGCTTTAACATTGCTTGCTTTGACAAGCGCACCGGTTGCTGCGGCACCAACCGTGGTTTTCGACTTTGCCAATCTCAAGTATAGCGGTGGCGTTAACACCGGATTCCTGCCGACCGATGGCGTTGCATGCAGCGGCGGCGATCTGTGCAGTTCCAACATCGCATCGTCATTAAGCGGCGACTTAACCTTTTCAAATGGCGGTTTAACCGTTCACGCCAAAGGTTCATATGATGGCAGCGCTTATGGCTCAGGAGCGGCGGTCGTTCAAGATCACGATAATGGCTACAATGGCAAACTCTCGGGAGTAGATGCGATTGGGGCCGGTCTGGGTGTTTATCATAAGAAAAGCGATACCAGCGACGATAACATCACTTCAAAAGAAGCCATCTGGTTGCATTTTGACCAAGTGGTCGACTTGTCGTCAGTTGGTTTCCGCGCTGAAGGACATAACACCACTGGTTGGATTTCTAATGCAACTTTTAAATACAGTTTCGACAATTCAACTTGGTTCACAGGATTACTGCCTAAAAACGTAGGTCAATTTGCCTTGGATCACACCGGCCAGGATTTCTACTTTAAATTCGGCGGCGCCCATGCGGATCAGTTTTATATCAGCTCGATGACGGTATCGGCTGTTCCTGAACCGGAAACATACGCGATGCTGCTGGCAGGCTTAGGTCTGGTTGGATTCAGCTTACGCCGCAAAAAATAATCCAACTTGTGCCTTACGGCACATCGGAATCACCTCATTTCCTCGTTGCAGCGCAAAAATATGCAACGAGGAAACAAGACTATTCAAGCATCTAACCGACGGTTATTTCCCAGCGCTGTTACGATGCACCAGCAAATACAACACCGGCACCACCAATAACGACAGTAACGATTGCGACAATGTGCTGCCGATCATCACGGTCGCCAATGTGCGCTGCACTTCGGCACCGGTAGTGGTACTGAGCGCCATCGGCAAGAAACCAAGTGATTCGACCCAAGTGGTAATGAGCACCGGACGCAGCCGCAGCAAAGAACCGGTACGAATCGCTTCTTGCAGCGGCAATCCCTGTTGCCGCAGGTCACGAATGAATGACAGCAACACCAAGCCGTCAAGCACCGCGACACCAGACATGGCGATAAAACCGACGCCGGCGGAAATCGACAAAGGAATATCACGCAGCCAGAGTGCGATAATGCCGCCGGTAATTGCCAACGGCACCGCGCTAAACACCAGCAGGCTATCGCGCATGCTGCCAAGCATGGTATAGAGCAGAAAAAATACCAATCCGAGTGCCAAAGGAATCACGATTTTCAAACGATCCGCCGCCATCAGCAATTGTTCGAACTGTCCGCCCCACGACAACCAATACCCCGGTGGAATTTTTACTTGCTGTTCAATTTTCTTCTCTGCTTCCATCACGAACGAGCCAATGTCGCGGCCCCGCACGTTAGCGGTAACCACCACGCGGCGCTTGCCGTTTTCGCGGCTGACTTGATTAGGGCCTTTGGCAATGTATAAGTCAGCCACTTCGCCCAAAGCGACATAAACCGGCAATGGCGCAGCTTGAATATTTTGCCCATCAGCCAACATTGGATTCATCGGCATATTCTGCGCACCCGGCATGACAAGTGCCGGAAGTTTGATCGGCAGCCGTTTAAGCGCCTCGATATCACTGCGGATCTGTTCCGGCAGCCGCACTTGCAATTCGAAACGCCGGTCACCTTCAAAAATCAAACCGGTGGTTCTACCGCCGATGGCGATATTGATGGCATCCTGCACGTCACTGCCATTGAGGCCGTAGCGCGCCATTTTTTCCCGGTTCATTTGCACCGACAACACCGGCAAACCGGTAATTTGCTCAATGCGCACATCCGCCGCGCCGGGTACCGCTTTGACGATTTTTTCGATCTGCTCGGCTAACGTCAACATCACATCCAGGTCGTCGCCGAATACTTTTATCCCGACATCTGCACGCACCCCTGAAATTAGCTCGTTAAACCGCATTTCGATCGGTTGTGTGAATTCAAAGTTGTTTCCCGGAATCTTACGCACCGCTTGATCCAATGCAGCGATCAACTCTTCCTTGTTGCGATACTTGCCCGACCATTCGGATTGCGGCTTGATGATGATGAAGATATCGGCAACGCTTGGCGGCATCGGGTCGGTAGCAATTTCCGCTGTGCCGATCTTGGAGAATACCCGGCTGACTTCGGTAAATTGCTTGATGGTATGTTCCAGCTCGTTCTGCATGTCGATCGCAGTACTCAAACTGGTGCCGGGGATGCGCAGCGCATGTAACGCAATGTCTTCTTCATCGAGACTGGGAATGAATTCACTGCCCATGCGCGTGGTGAGTAGCAATGAAAGAATCACGATAACCACTGCGACAGTGACTGTCAGTCCCTTGTTATTCAGCGAAAAATCCAGTGCAGGCGCGTAAATGGTTTTGGCCCATTGCACCGCAGCACCTTCTTTTTCCATCATTTTGCCGGATAAAAACATCGCCACCGCCGCCGGCACGAACGTCACCGACAAAAACACCGCGCCCAGCAGCGCCAGCAATACCGTGAATGCCATCGGGTGAAACATCTTGCCTTCAACGCCGGACAACGCAAACACCGGCAGGTACACCACCATGATGATTATTTGCCCGAACAGCAACGCCCGCCGCACTTCCTTGGAAGCATCGAAGACGATCTCGAAACGCTCGTCCGGCGTCAATTGCCGTTGCAGCTTTTGCTGCTCCAGCGACAGACGGCGGATGCAATTCTCGACAATAATGACGGCGCCATCAACGATGATGCCGAAATCGAGCGCCCCCAAACTCAACAAGTTTGCGCTGACATTACTGGCGACCATGCCGCTGATGGTAAACAGCATCGACAGCGGAATAATCAATGCGGTAATCAAAGCCGCGCGCAGATTTCCGAGCGAAATGAACAGCACCACGATCACCAGCGCGGCGCCTTCCAGCAAGTTATTGGAAACCGTGCTGATGGTCTTGTCGACCAGTGTAGTTCGATCATAAACGGCCGTCGCCGAAACGCCGGCTGGCAAGCTGCGATTGATCTCGATCAGTTTCTCGGCGGCCGCTTGCGATACGACGCGGCTGTTTTCACCCATCAGCATGAATGCCGTACCCAGCACCACTTCGTGGCCGTTCTGGGTAGCGGCGCCGGTGCGCAATTCCTTGCCGATCAATACGTCGGCGACGTTTTTCACGCGAATCGGCACGCCTTGATTGCTACCGAGTATGATTTCGCCGATCTCGATCAGATTCGCCACCTGCCCCGGCACTCTGACCAGATACTGTTCACCGCTTTTTTCGATATAACCAGCTCCGACGTTGAGATTATTGCGCTCCAGCGCCAGTATCAAATCTTGCAGCGTCAAGCCGACCGCGAGCAATTTTTCCGGGTATGGCGCTACGTGATATTGTTTAACATACCCGCCGACTGAATTGACTTCGGTCACGCCCTTCACCATACGCATGCGCGGCTTAATGACCCAGTCCTGCAATTCGCGCAAATCCATCGATGTATAAGGCGTACCGTCGGGCTTACGCGCACCGGGCTCGGCATCGACGGTCCACATGAAAATTTCACCCAAACCGGTGGAAATCGGTCCCATTGTCGGTACGATTCCGACCGGCAGACGGCTTCTGACTTCCTGTATGCGCTGGCTGACAAGTTGCCGCACCAAGTAAATATCAGTGCCGTCTTTAAAAATTACCGTCACTTGCGACAAGCCATAACGCGACAAAGAGCGGGTATATTCGAGATTGGGCAAGCCGGACATCGCCATTTCGATCGGGAAGGTGATGCGCTGCTCCGCTTCAAGCGGGGTATAGCCCGGTGCGTTGGTATTGATTTGCACTTGCACGTTAGTGATATCGGGCACGGCATCGATCGGCAACTTCAGATAGTTGTATATACCGAACCCGGCCATTACCGCAACCGCTACCAGTATTAATCCGCGCTGATAGATGGATAGCTTCAGCAAGCGCTCAAACATGGCAGCTCCTCCTTGTGCAATCTATTGATCGCTTAGGGAAGCGCTGATTAATTGACTGCACGAGCGAATTGTTTCGTTGCGCGGTACTCACTCCCTCGCCTATCAGATTGATATGTCTCGGTTGTTGCGTTCCGTGCGCCTCGCCCTTCATCACGTTCGTTGAATTAATCAGCGCTTCCTTAGCAGACCGTTGAGAAACTATCTGCGTTGCCGCTACGGTGTTAAAAACAAGCTCAAAATACTCATTTATACCGCATAAACTGCGCTTTCTCGCCTGTTTTTGCCTTGTATCGGCTGCCTCGAAAACGTTTTTCAACGGCTTGTTAGTGATCATGGCTGGCTCCCGCTTTGTCCATGTCGGCTTTGATCGCGAAACTGTTGCCGGATGCATAATGCTCCCCTGCTGCAATTCCCTTCAACACTTCCACCATGCGCCCGTCGCTGCGCCCCAATTCCAGCGGGCGCGCTTCAAAATAATTGCCGTAACGGCCAAATACCACAGTCCAGTCGCGATACGTTTGCACTGCCTGCGCTGCCACGGCAACCGGCACTTCGATTTCGTCGGATATCAATTCGACATTGACAAACATACCCGGATGCCAGCGACCGTCCGGATTATCTAAAATCACCCGGGCAGTGGCGGTTCGCGTTTGACCGCCGATCAATGTAGTAATGTAGGTAACAACACCATCACCTTCAACATCGTAAGCCGTCGCTTTCACGTGCGCCTTCTGCCCGGTTCTGACAATACTCAGATCCTTCGGATAGACCGTCACGGCAGTCCAGACAGTGGACATATCCGCCACAGTAAAGATAGGCGCGTCGTCCTTATAGACCGCACCCAACGCGACTGTTTTTGACAAAATCAATCCGGAAATCGGCGCACGCACCTCATAGCGTGTCAGATCCTTAGCATGCAAGCTCGGCTCAGGCCGCACCCCCAAAGCACGCAGCTTTTCCGCAGCCAGATCGGATGCAATCCGGGCTTCGCTGAATACCAGCTCTGCCGCCAAATAATCCTGCTTGGCGGAAATTTTTTCTTGCCACAACTGTTTTTCGCGTTCGTACACGGTTTTAGCCAGCGCTAAGCGGCGTTGCGCCGCCAGGTACTGGCTTTGCAAATCCGCCAGCATCTGGCTTTCGATCACCGCCAACACATCACCCTTTTTCACCGATTGTCCGGCTTCGAAATTCACTGCGGCCACGACGCCCGGCAACCTCGGCACGACTTGCACGACGCTATTCGGGTTGACCACGATTTCGCCCGGCAATTTCAACGTCGAATGAATCACCGCAGGACCTGCCGTCAGTATTTCCACACCGATTGTACGAAGTGTGTCATCGGTCATTTCCAGTCGTGCTTCGACTTGACTGTGGCCCCAGCGAAACGTTTGGCCATCTCTTTCGGCGGTAATCGCCAGATCAAACGAGTGCGGTTCTTCCACGACTTGATCGCCGAGCAGGTAATCCGCTTCGGGAGAAAACTTGAAAAACTGAACGGGCGCGCCAAGCCGTGTCATGCTGATGGCTACGTTGGCAGCAGCCGGCGGCAGCGGCTTCCCTTTGTCATACAAATAGACCCGGAATTGCGGTGGCACCCCTTTTTCGAAAATCGTTAATTCAATAGCAAAACCGTTTTCAGCAAACAATTTACCGCCTCTCGGCCCGGTTTCTTGAACAGTTCCGGCTGATTCTCTATGGCTATCAATATTTCCCTCTGTCACTGCCGACGGTTTCTCCAACGTCAGAATCAATATTGCCAATACCAAACCAACCACGATTACGATCAACATTGGCATCCATCGTGCTTTATTCATCATGTCGCCCATTTTCATCACGGTAACTCCAGTAATTGTTGCTTGACTTTGCCTCCCGGCTTAACACTTTCGATCGGAGCCGCTATCAATCGCTCGATATCATTGACCAAGCGTTGATAATTCGCCAAGGCACGCACATAAAGCACTTGATTCTGAAACAGCACCCGTTGCGCATCGAGTAACTCCAGTAAGCCAAATTTGCCAAGTTCATAACCTCTGCGCATGACATCAAAAGCACTTTTGGCACCTGGCAAAATCTCATCTCGCAGGATATTGATTTCATTCCACGCGGCCGACATCGCTTCATACGACAGCGCCAGCTCTGTTCTCAAGCGCAACTCCATCGCTTGCTGCTCATCCTCGGCTTTGCTGACCCGATGATAAGCATCTTTCAAATTACCTTGGTTTCGATCAAATAACGGCAATGGAATCATCACGCTTGCCACAGCGGTTGTGCCTCCCAATTGGGCGTGATGCACTGCACCGGCATTCAAGGTTAGATTAGGGATACGGCGTGTTTCTTCGACCTTGAGCAAGGCTTTGCGGTGTTCGATATTCTTCAATGCGCGCAGCGCCAATGGATTGTCCAAGACACGCTGTTGTAGTAACTCAAAATCTGGCGGCGGGATTGCAATTTCCAGGACACCCAGTGCTTTATCAAATTGAGGCGTGACGCTATCCCACATCAACGCTAAACGCTTGCGGGCCGAAGTCAAATCCCGGTAAGCTTGCTCGTATTCAATGTTGGTCGCCGACAAACCAACCTTGGCGCGGGTTTCTTCGATCGGCGGCACTTTGCCTGCTTGCACTCTGCGAACCACCGCATCAAAGACTGTTTGTGCCAACTGCCGGGTTTCCTCAGCCAATCGGAGCCTCTCCTGACCAGCCAGCACATCGGTAAACAAATTGGCAACCCGAGCCATGATTTCGATGCGCCTCGATTCGTAATCCTTCGCAGCCAACTCCTCTCCCAGCAGTGCAGCATTGACCCGGGCGGCACGCTTACCGCCGAGCTCAATTAACTGGCCGATCCGAATGGTCGTGAGCTGTTGAACGACCTCCTGCGCAACTGAATCAGGCGAATTGATATCACCGCTCAGCTTCTGTATGTTTCCAGGGTTTTCTACATTTGCTGTGAGTTCCGGGTTTCGCAATAACCCAGCTTGCAATGTCGCTCCTTCGAGCGCCTTCATTTCTTTGACAAATGCCGCCAATTCGGGATTAAGCGTTAAAGCCAAATTGATCGCATCGCGTAAAGTCAAATCACCGTTATCACGCACCGGCATGGTCGATAGCCGTTCCTTCGAAGGTTCTGTTACGGTGCCGAAAGTGTCAGCACCCGCTTCAATGCGAAACGGAACAATCATGATCAGGATGAAACATAGCTGCAAGACTCGCAGCCCGGATGCAACCCATCGTGTGAAATTCAGATCGCTTAATTTCATGAAATTCTCCCACAGAGCTATAACATGTATGAACCGTGCTCTTGTTCAGAGCCATACTGGACTGTTCCTTAGCTGACTATACGTTAGCAATCAGCGCATAAACAGCCATAACGTCGTTAGCTTGCAGAGAAATTGCGGGGTGGCCGGAGCGGCAAATCCGGGATTGCTTCAGGTACCGCTTCAGAAATAAAGACGGTCATCACTTCCGTCATATTCTGACTAGGAACCGAAGGGAAGGAATTAAAGAAAAATGGTTGGTATTGTCCTGCGGAATGTAAGCACAGATGCGTTGCCGCATCCAGTTCAACGCCATCCCAGGAAACGTTGTTGCGATGCATTTCCAGATGGGTTGCGGGATCCGCGGTAAGTGCATGGCGAATATGATCCAGTTCATGTGCGAAAACCTCGCCCCGGAATGATAAACTCAGCCCGTTCGTCAATATGCTGACAACTAGCATAGCGATTAGCGGATAAGCTCTGTATTTCCTCATGAATGTCTCAATTAAAGATCAGTGAAAGTTTCACTTCGATATAATCATTTCATATTATGCCAAGCTTTGCAATTATGGATCAGCATAATAAAACGCTTTTATTGACACATATCAAATAATTCGCACCCCTTCCGCCGACAGCATTGTCACCAGAGCGATCAACGGCAATCCGATCAATCCGGTAGGATCGTCGCCTGTCATTTTTTCGATCAACGCAATCCCCAATCCTTCTGATTTCGCACTGCCGGCGCACTGATAAGGTTGTTCCATGCGCAAATAGTGATCGATTTGCTGATCATCCAAGGACCGATACTTCACATAATAGGGTGAGAGATGGGTCTGCAGCCGGTTGGTTTCGCTGTTCAACAGACAAAGTGCCGTATAAAAAACCACTTCCCGGCCTTGAATCAAGCGCAACTGCTGGGTTGCATTGCTGTGATTTAATGGTTTTCCCAAATGCCTATCATCCAAGGCAGCCACTTGATCGGAACCGATAACCAACGCGTGCGGATAAATACCGGCAACTGCGCGCGCTTTCGCTTCGGCCAAGCGGCAAGCAGTTAGTTGGGGTAATTCTTGATCCAGCGGAGCTTCATCAATCTGTGGACTGCAGGTATCGAAAGGAATCTGTAAACGTTGTAGCAATTCTTTCCGGTAAATTGAACCAGAGCCCAGTATTATTTTTGGGGTAATCTGTTGTGTTTTCAAAATTTCCTTCTGTATTTTTTGACACTTACGATTAAAAACTATAACATGCGCGCCTTATGTCTGTACGGTTTGTTATTGATCCCCTCGAATTTGTAAAAAATGCGGGTAATCGCCATGATAAAATCCCGTTGGATGAACTTGCACGGTTGCATGACTTGTTGTTTGACCGGGAAGGAGAAATAATTTACCACATCACCGGACGGCTCGATCAAAACGAAAAACCGGGCTTGCATTTGCGGATTAATGGAAAAATTCATCTTAATTGCCAGCGCTGTCTTGACAAATTAGTTCATACCGTTGATCTTGAAACTTTCCTGTTACTTGCAAAAGATGAATTTGAATTGGATCAAGCAGACGAGGATGACAGTATGGATGCGATATTAGCGACATCTGAACTTGATATTCTCAGTTTAATCGAAGAAGAAGTCATATTAAGTCTTTCCATTTCATCACGTCACGCCGAAGGTGAATGCAGTACGCTAAAATTGAAACCAACTGACAATAATCCGGGCGATAATCCACAATCGGCACATCCTTTTGCGGCACTGGCAGCATTAAAAAAAGCAAACTAAGTTTAAGGAGTAATTCACATGGCTGTTCAACAAAATAAGAAATCCCCCTCAAAACGCGGCATGCATCGCGCTCATGATTTTCTGACCAACCCGCCATTGGCCGTAGAACCCAGCACTGGAGAAGTTCATTTACGTCACCATATTAGTCCCAACGGATATTATCGTGGCAAAAAAGTGGTCAAAACCAAAAACGATTAAACTATTTTCTATTGCTACAAACCATATTGAAATATAGCTTTTCCGAGTCTCAAGAGCACCGAAATTGGATATCACTGTAGCAATAGATTGTATGGGCGGTGACCATGGTCCCCATGTTACCGTTCCATCTGCGTTGGATTATTTGCAGCAAGATCCCGAAGCCAACATCATCCTGGTTGGAATTCCCGACGCCATTGAAGCCGAATTACACGCTGCTAAAGCTGATTTTGGCCCGAGAATCCGACTGCACCCTGCCAGTGAAGTCGTCAGCATGGACGAATCCCCTTCAGCGGCATTACGCGGCAAAAAAGATTCATCGATGCGCGTAGCTATTAATCTTGTCAAAACAGGAGAAGCGCAGGCTTGTATTAGCGCTGGAAATACCGGTGCGCTATTGGCAACGTCCCGGTTTGTCTTGAAGACAATCCCTGGTGTTGATCGACCTGCACTTGCAGTGGTACTACCCACTAGCACAGGTCACACCTACGTTCTGGATCTGGGAGCCAATATCGATTGCACCGCCGAGCATTTGTTTCAATTCGGTATTATGGGCGCTTCGCTAGTATCCTCAGTGGAGAATAAAGCATTTCCCAGTGTCGGGTTGCTTAATGTCGGCGAAGAAGAAATCAAAGGTAATGAAGTCGTAAAACAGGCGGCCGAGCTATTGCGCCGTAGCGGACTCAATTTTTATGGTAATGTTGAGGGCACGGATATTTATAAAGGAACAACGGATGTTGTAGTATGTGATGGGTTTGTTGGAAACATCACATTAAAAACATCGGAAGGTCTGGCTCAAATGCTGGGAACTTATTTACGGCAAGAATTCAAACGCAATCTTTTAACCAAACTGGCCGGGGTGATTGCAATGCCGGTGATTAAATCCTTCAAGCGCCGAGTGGATCATCGCCGTTATAACGGTGCCAGTTTTTTGGGTTTGCGAGGTATCGTCATCAAAAGCCATGGATCGGCAGATAAATATGCCTTCAGTTTCGCAATCAAACGCGCCGCCGATGAAGTGCGAGGCGGTATGCTGCGGAGAATCAGTGAGCGGGTCGCAGAGTTCTCGCGTCAGGCTCAATCCACTTCTAATTAAATTGACCCGATAAATGTATTCAAGAATCACAGGCACAGGTAGTTATTTACCGGAAAAAATTCTCACCAACGCCGATCTGGAACGTATGGTCGATACCAGTGATGAATGGATACGCACCCGCACCGGTATCACCCAGCGGCATATAGCACGTGATGATCAGGTTGCCAGCGACTTGGCGTTGTATGCCAGCCAGAATGCCATGCAGGCTGCCGGTGTCAGCAGTGAAGATATCGACTTGATCATCGTCGCCACGACAACGCCGGACATGATATTTCCTAGCACTGCATGCATCTTGCAAAATAAGCTGGGTATTGAAAATTGCCCGGCATTCGATGTGCAGGCGGTTTGCAGCGGCTTTGTATATGCACTGGCTACGGCTGACATGTTTGTCAGTTCCGGAAAATGCCGCAATGCCTTAGTGGTAGGCAGTGAAATTTATTCCAAAATACTCGACTGGAATGATCGCAATACGTGCGTTTTATTCGGTGACGGCGCTGGCGCAGTGGTTCTATCACAAAGCGATCAGCCTGGTATCTTATCAAGCCATCTCCACGCCAGCGGCAGTCATAGCAATATTTTGTCGGCACCTGGGTGTATCAGCGGCGGAAGAGTGCAAGGCAATCCCTATATCAATATGGAAGGGAATGCAGTTTTTAAATTTGCCGTCAAAGTCCTGGAAGAAGTCGTACAAGAAGCGGTCGAGAAAAATAATCTGCAATCGACCGACATCGATTGGCTGATTCCGCATCAAGCGAATATCAGAATAATACAGTCGACCGCCAAAAAACTGGGATTACCGATGGACAAAGTCGTCGTATCGGTCGACAAACATGGTAATACATCCGCAGCTTCGATTCCGCTTGCATTAGATATCGCGGTTCGAGACGGCCGTATACAGCGAGACCAATTGCTATTACTTGAAGGAGTCGGCGGCGGTTTTACATGGGGTGCAGTGCTACTGCGTTGGTGATTTATGACATTTGCATTTGTATTTCCTGGGCAAGGTTCGCAATCGGTTGGCATGATGAACGGTTACACCGACTTACCCGTCATACAGGAAACTTTTTCAGAAGCTTCCGATATTCTCAAGCAAGATTTATGGTCCCTGGTTAATAATGGCTCCGTCGACGATCTGAATCTTACCGTCAATACGCAACCGGTCATGTTGACTGCTGGTGTTGCAGTCTATCGCGCATGGACGAGCCTTGGCGGAAAAAAACCGGCAATCATCGCCGGCCATAGCCTGGGTGAATACACGGCTTTAGTCGCAGCAGAAGCTTTAACTTTTGCCGATGCGTTGGCATTGGTCCGCTACCGAGCGCAGGCAATGCAACAGGCGGTACCGGAAGGTAAAGGCGGTATGGCTGCAATCTTGGGATTGGATGATACAAGCATCGAAACCATTTGCCGTGAAATTACCGCCCAAAGTAATGGTGAATCGCTGGAACCGGCTAATTTCAACGCTCCGGGCCAAGTCGTTATTGCCGGACACAAAAGCGCCATTCAACAGGGTATCGATCTGGCCAAGGCGAAGGGCGCCAAAAGAGCAATCATGTTGCCAATGAGCATCCCTTCGCATTGCTCGCTGATGAAACCAGCTGCCGAGCAAATGAAACAACAACTGGATAAAGTGACGCTGCATGCGCCACTCTTGCCAATTCTGCACAATGCCGATGTAAAATCTCACACCAATCCGGCAACCATCAAAGATATATTGGTGCAACAACTCGTGAGTCCGGTGCGCTGGGTCGACACGATCCAGGCTATCGCCGCTAAAGGTGTCACGCATGTAGTTGAATGCGGACCAGGGAAAGTGCTGGCTGGGTTAAATAAACGTATCGATCAAAATTTGCAGCAGCTCTCGCTGGGGGATAGTGAAGCCATCACGCAAGCTGTCAATCAATTAAAGGTTAATTAACCAAATGAATATTAATAATAAATTGTCATGGCTCTGGTAATTATGGGGAAATGATATGGAAAACAGAATAACATTAGTTACCGGTGCCAGCCGTGGGATTGGACAAGCGGTAGCGCTTAAGCTCGGTCAGCACGGCGCAGTGGTAATTGGCACAGCCACTAGTGAAAATGGCGCCAACACAATTAGCCAGTACTTGGAAAAAGCCGGCATCAAAGGACATGGCGTGGTTCTGAATGTCAATGATGCTGCGCAAATCGAAAGCACCATCGCGGATATTCGTGAAAAATTCGGTGATGTCGAAATATTAATCAATAATGCTGGAATTACCCGCGATAATTTGCTCGTTCGTATGAAAGACGAGGAATGGGATGACATTATGGAAACCGATTTGAAATCGGTATTCCGCCTAAGTCGCGCGGTGCTTCGCGCAATGATGAAAGCTCGTTACGGCCGTATCATCAATATTTCATCGGTTGTCGGTGCTATGGGGAACCTGGGGCAAACGAATTATGCCGCGGCCAAAGCTGGCATTTTTGGATTCAGTAAATCGCTGGCGCGAGAAGTTGGCAGCCGCAATATCACGGTTAACTGTGTTGCTCCTGGCTTTATCGATACCGATATGACCCGCTCGCTGGCTGATGCCTTTCAACAAAACCTGATCCAGCATGTCCCGCTGGGAAGATTAGGACGTCCTGAAGAAGTCGCTTCGGCCGTGGCTTTTCTAGCTTCTTCAGCAGCCGGCTACATTACAGGTGCAACGCTTCACGTAAACGGCGGAATGTATATGGATTAACTTCCAGATCGAGATCTGCGAAGGAGGATTATTAGCTAAGTTGCAGTGTTGTTGAGATTGAAAATTTGTTAAAATAATCGAGTTTATCTTACCTGATAAGGAAATACCTAGATGGAAAATATTGAACAGCGTATTAAAAAAATTGTTGCTGAACAACTGGGCGTTAACGAGGCTGAAGTTAAAAATGAATCGTCCTTTGTTAATGATCTTGGAGCCGATTCACTCGATACGGTTGAACTGGTAATGGCGTTGGAAGAAGAATTCGAATGTGAAATTCCGGATGAGCAAGCTGAGAAAATCAATACCGTCCAGGAAGCGATAGATTACGTCACAGCACACACCACGAATTAGTTTAAGTTTCTTCATAAGATAAGCACATTCACGCGGAGTCATTTTGTCCAAACGCAAGGTAGTAGTAACCGGACTGGGTATCGTCTCGCCTGTAGGAAGCACAATTTCCAGCGCATGGGATAACATTATTTCAGGAAAATCCGGAATCACCCGGATTACTCGTTTCGATGCATCCGCTTTTGCTTCACAGATTGCTGGTGAAGTAAAAGATTTTGATATTCACCAATACCTCTCGCCCAAAGAGGCTCGCCGGATGGATATTTTCATTCATTACGGCATGGCAGCGGCTATCCAAGCCGTAAAAAATGCTGGCATTGACGATATTTCTCATCTCGATCCGGAAAGAATTGGCGTGAATATCGGTTCAGGTATCGGGGGACTGCCGATGATTGAGAATACCGACACCGCTTATCATGCCGGGGGACCGCGTAAAATTTCACCTTTCTTTATCCCCAGTACGATTATCAACATGATCGCAGGTAATTTATCCATCATGTATGGATATAAAGGACCTAATTTTGCGATTGTAACCGCTTGCACAACGGCGACGCACAGCATTGGCAATTCCGCGCGCATGATTGAATACGGCGATGCCGATGTGATGGTTTGTGGCGGCGCGGAATCTTGTGTTACGCCATTGGCCATCGGCGGCTTCGCGGCCGCTAAAGCTTTATCAAGCCAAAATGACCATCCGGAATCCGCAAGCCGTCCTTGGGATATTGATCGCGATGGTTTTGTGTTAGGTGAAGGCGCAGGCGTTTTGGTACTGGAAGAAATGGAACATGCCAAAAAACGCGGAGCGAAAATTTATGCCGAACTTGCCGGTTTTGGAATGAGCGCCGACGCTTTTCATATGACCGCACCCTGCGACGACGGAGAAGGTGCCGCGCGCTGCATGTCCAATGCACTCAAAAATGCAGGTATTGATACGACTGCAGTTGATTACATCAATGCACACGGCACTTCGACCCCATTGGGAGATATTGCGGAAACAATCGCGGTTAAGCGCTGCTTTGGCGATCATGCGCGGAAATTGGCTGTTAACTCCACAAAATCCATGACAGGTCACTTACTGGGTGCTGCCGGAGGCGTAGAAGCGATTTTCTCGGTTCTGGCCATCCATCATAAAATTGCACCGCCCACGATCAATCTGATCAATCACGACCCGCAATGTGATCTGGACTATATTCCCAATGCTGCCCGGGATATGGATATCAAAGTTGCTTTATCTAACTCCTTCGGATTTGGTGGAACCAACGGCACGCTTGTTTTCCGAAGTGTGTAATCTTAACCATCCGATGCATGCGCACGCTAAGACGCCTCCTCTATATTAGTGTGCTTATGGCCATGCTGCTTGTGGCATGGTTTTATCTTCATGTTCATTCGAGTATCACGCTTCCAACCCTACCCTATGAGTTTTCCGTCCGCGCAGGCAGCAATCTAAAACAAGTTGCACAGCAGTTGGAAGACGATGGGGTTATTCTTAATAAGTGGACTTTCATTCTACTTGCTCGTTACTTGGATCAAGAATCAGCAATCAAAGCAGGCGATTATCTGCTCAATGAAACAGTTACTCAGCTGGCGCTTTTAAACTACTTAACTTCAGGTGACGCCAAGCGCAATGCAGTGAAATTCATTGAAGGCTGGACATTCGCGCAATTACGGCAAGTGCTAAATGAACACCCGCTTATAAAAAAGCTCACGGCTGATTTAGATGAATCAGAGATCTTACGCATGATCGGTGCAACCGAAACCGCCGCGGAAGGGATTTTTTTCCCCGATACCTACTATTTTTTGAAGGACAGCAGCGATATCGAGATATTGCAACGCGCCTATCGCACCATGCAAAAGCATTTACAATCAGAATGGGCATCTCGCGCTCAGACATTACCATTAACGACACCTTATGAAGCGCTGATTCTGGCGTCGATCGTCGAAAAAGAAACCGGTGTGGAAACCGACCGCGCCGAAATCGCTGGCGTGTTCATAAACCGGCTGCGGCAAGGAATGCGATTGCAAACGGACCCTACGGTCATCTACGGCTTGGGTGAGCAGTTTGATGGAAATCTTCGCAAAAAAGACCTTCTCACCGACCAAGCCTACAACACGTATACGCGTCATGGCTTACCGCCCACCCCTATCGCCATGCCAGGTCTTGCCTCGATTCGTGCTGCGCTGAATCCGGCAGAAACCGACTCTCTTTATTTTGTTGCAAAAGGCAATGGTGAATCGCATTTTTCCACAAACTTGGCAGATCATAATAAAGCGGTCAATAAATACCAGAAACAACCCAAATAAATGTATGCCAACTATCCCTAAACCCGCCTGTGGAGCTGCATGACCGATTTTTCCATCGTAGTGCCCACTCTCAACGAAGCTGAGAATATTGATGCACTCGTCACCCGCCTCCTAGCTCTGGATCTTTCTCCCGGGTCCTTTGAAATCATCTTTGTGGATGATGGTTCCTCCGACGGCACACCGGAGAAAGTACGAAATTGGGGCAAACAATCCTGTGTCCGCCTGATCGAACGACGTGAAAAACCCGATTTAACCGGCTCGATTTTGGCGGGTGTTGCTGCAGCCGGTAGTGATGTCATTGTCGTTATGGATGCGGATCTTAGCCATCCACCCGAACAATTGCCGGACATTGTCACACCGGTGTTGAACCGCTCTTTCGATGTTGCCATCGGCAGCCGCTATATTGCAGGCGGAAAAACCGAAAATTGGCCGTTATATCGTCAACTGCTGTCACGCATTGGCGGTTTGATTGCTCGCCCCATTTGCGATGTCAATGACGCGACCTCCGGCTTTTTTGCATTCCGGCGCGAACTGGCGGATAACATTTCAAACCATGCGCGTGGTTACAAGATCTTGCTGGAACTGTTGATGGCCAATCAAGGGAAAATCAGGGTCACGGAAATTCCAATCTGCTTCAGCGACCGCACGCATGGTGCATCGAAATTATCGTTTTCGCATCAGCAGGCGTACATACAGCGTTTGATTACATTAGCCGGCGGCACCGCCTCGCTCAACACGGCGGGGCGATTTGCAGTGGTAGGTCTGTTTGGCGTGATCATCGACGCCTTGATTTTCCAATGGATGATGAGCCGTGACGCCGGACTTGCGATGTCGCACTTTGTCAGTTTCTTTGTCGCCGCAACCACCAATTACGCATTCAATTCCAAGTGGTCTTTCCGGGATCATCACGCGGGTTATTTACACTGGCATCAATTCGGCCGTTTCCTGACGGTCGGTTTTCTGGCTTTATTGCTGCGTGGCGGTGTCTTGGCATTGCTGGTTTATGTCTTTCAGGTTCCACCCGCACTGGCAATTTTTCCGGCGATTGCCGCTACCGCTGTCGTGAATTATCTCGGTTCCGCTTTTTATGTCTTCCCGGATCAAAAGCATCCGCCATCCCTCGATATCCAGTGGCGTACGGCAGCTATTGGCATTGTTCTATTTGCAGTATTGCTGCGTCTGGTTTATTTCGGCCTGGCCCAGCTAATCCCGGATGAAACCTACTATTGGCAATACGCGCAGCACATGGATCTCAGTTTTTACGACCACCCGCCCATGGTCGCTTGGCTGATCTGGATGGGTACATCAATCTTGGGACACAACGAATTCGGCGTTCGAATCGGCGCGCTGCTCAGCGGCTTGATCGCAATGGGTTATTTGTATGCCATGGCGCTGAATTTATATGACAAATCCACTGCGATGCGCACCATGCTGTTGCTGGTCATATTACCGCTGGGATTCGGCTCGGGTTTTCTGATGATTCCGGATGCGCCGTTAGTCGCGGCGTGGGCGGCTACCCTCTATTACATGGAACGCGCATTGGTTGCAGGGCAACGTTCCGCTTGGCTCGGCATGGGGATTGCTTTTGGTCTCGGACTGTTATCCAAGTATACCTTGGGGCTATTAGGAATTGCCGCGCTGATATACGTGATGATCGATCCAACCGCGCGCCGCTGGATGTTACGTCCTCATCCTTATTTAGCTTCGCTGCTGGCGCTGCTGCTATTTTCACCGGTAATACTGTGGAATTATGAAAATGATTGGGCCTCGTTTGCTTTTCAATCCAACCGGGTGTTGACGGACCGCTATCAGTTTGCCGTTCATCAGTTATTTCTTCACATCATCGTATTATTAACACCCATCGGCTTTGCCGCTGCGGCGTTCGCGTTGTTTTCAATCAAGAAGCCAATCGATCAACCGTTGGAACGCAGACAACACCTATTTGTGCAAATTTTCACCGGCGTTCCTCTGATCATCTTCATCATTGCAAGCCTATCGGATGCACCACGCTTTCACTGGACCGGCCCTATCTGGCTGGCAATTTTACCCACCCTCGCCTGGATGATCGGCCATAGCGAGCAGCTTGGAACACTCGGCAAGCGCATACTGAAAGGCTGGCGGCTCACGGCCGTTAGCTGCATTCTTGTTTACGCATTTGTATTGCATTATGTCGTATTGGGAATACCCGGCATTCCCTATCATCTGTTCACCGAGCATTATTTCTGGCGGGAAACGGCCGATGAAATCCAACAGATTGCAGCGGATGTCAGGAATCAAACCGGTAAAGAACCGGTCATTGTTGGTATGAGCAAATGGTCTGTGGCCAGTGCGCTGGCATTTTACACCCATGGAGAGTCGGTATTGGATATCCGCTCACGCAATATGTTTGGCGATAGCGGTGCCATGTATGAATACTGGTTGCCTTCACAAGCACCGGTGGATCGCCCGGTCATCCAGGTTGGCATGAAACGCCGGCACCTGGAAAAAACCAGGCAGGGCACCGATCTCAAACCTATGCTGATACAACCCGGATCGATTGAGTATCGCGTGATAGAACGCTATGGCACGCCAGTAAGACGAGTCTACTACCGGATTTCGGAAGGATTCAGCGGCATAACGCCGGAAAACTAAGCAATCAAAAGTTACTTGATCGCATAATCGGCCATCTGCCAGCTATTTTCCACAGTTTTAGCCAGCGTGACTGTCTCCATCGCCAATCCTTTTTCAGCGAATGTCGTATAAAACTGCAGCACGACATATTCGCCATCGGGAAATCCGGAGATTGATTTGGTCGCCCCTGCGGTAGCCAAATACCGGGCAGTCATTGCACCACGGGGGGTTCTGATGCCAGAAATCGATTTTACCCATTCCGTTTCGGAGTTTTTTGTTTTAAACAAAGCCGATGCTGTTTCCCAGCTTTCTTTGTATTTTCCATCATCCACCAACTCAAACCAGGACCGCGCAGCACTTTCCACCGCTTTTAAGATTTCGCTGTCATCCGCTTGCGCAAAGCTACTGCAAACAAGTAACAGCATAAGCATGAACCATTTTTTCATTATTAAACTTATATGGACACCTCCCGGTTTGGCAAGCAATATTTCGTGTTTTGGTAAAAAGGAAATCGGCTGCAGTCTTATATCCGGCCTTATTGCAGATTGGATTTCTGTCTGCGGGCCCTAATGGAATTCGCCAAGAACGCCCTCATCTCCTCGTCGTGCTCGAAGCACTGGTAAAAATTCAGGTTTACGTTCTTGCGGTCCGACCTGTTTCGCCATCACACGGATTTATCTACCTGCGCAACCTATCAGCATTCCACTCCTTTTCAGTGGTTGTTCTTTGTTATGTGAGCACTTGGCTCACATAACCCTTTTGGTACTCTCGATCATGCGCTAAAATCGCCCACGCCGTTCGCGCCATCTTGTTGGCCATCGCAACAATGGCCACATTCGTCGGGCGCCTCTGGAGCAGTGCTTCACTCCACGCGCCTTTATCTTTGGCGTTGAACATGACGGCCCTGGTGCCATGGATCAGCAAGGTGCGTAAATACGTGTCGCCCCGTTTGCTGATACCTAACAGCTTGATCTTGCCGCCCGTGCCGCTCTGCCTTGGAACAAGCCCCACAAAGGCAGCAAATTCCCGCCCAGATTTAAAGCTATCTGCTTCACCCATCGTGGCGACAAGGGCAGTTGCCGTCAGCATTCCCACACTGGGGATCTCAGCAATCTTCCTGCATGCAGCCTGCTGTTTCTGCCAATCTTTGATTCTGCGTTCAATGTTCTTCACGTCCGCTTCGATTTCATCGAGCCGATTCAATTGCTCCTTGACTGCTTCAAACAGCACACCAGGTACGATTCCTTCCAGTTCAGTCATGCGCTGCTGTATTTCTGACAGACCTGCTTGTCTGCCGCCCTTCAACGTAACACCAAATTCGTAGAGTAAGCCGCGCAGCTGGTTCACTTGCATGGTACGGAACTTGATTAGCGATAATCTCATCCGGTGCAGTGCCAGCAGCGCTTGTTGATCTTCTGTTTTACCCGCAACCATGCGCATCCCCGGTTGCCGTACCGCCGTCCAGATTGCCTTGGCATCCGCCGCATCGGTCTTATTGCCTTGCACAAAGGGCCGGACAAACTTGGCGTGAATCAGTTTAACCTCATGTCCCAGTGCCATCAGTTTGCGTCGCCACCAGTGCGCGCTTCCGCATGCCTCAATTGCAATCAGCCCAGCTTCACGTTGCGCAAAAAATTCCAGCAATTCCTGCTTGCTAAACTTGCGGTTGTGTATCTCGCCGCTCTCGTGTGTCACCCAGCACAGTTGAAAAACTCGCTTTGCGATATCCAACCCATAGGTTGTAAAATTCATTTCAGCCCCTCCATCCGTTTGTGGAAAGATTCTATTATCTCCACCTTGGCACGTAGATGCCGTCAGGTCCGCGAGGGGCTCTAACTCAATTTCTATTGCTTACCCCGACTCCCCGGTGGGGAGGGAGGCGTCCATGCCATCTCCTCAATTATCAAACCCTCATTTGCGTATTACTCAGATGATCACTGCGCATGGGGAAAAATATTTCCAATGATCCAGATTGAAGCAATTCCGAGCAAAATTAAAGTCACTTGCTGGATGGTCGCATGAATTTCCGGGCGTTTATGCAATCCTGGGATTAAGTCAGACATCGCTACGTAGATCATACTGGCGGTGGCAATCGCCAGTAGCGGTTGTACCAGGAAACTCATATTATGCAAAGTAAAGTAGGCCAGAACGCCGCCAACCAGTGTTGCAAAACTGGAAAATAAGTTCAGTAGAAACGCTTTATGGCGCGTGTAGCCAGAATTTAGCAAAATGATAAAATCCCCGGCTTCTTGGGGAATCTCATGCGCGATGATGGCAATCGAAGTTACGATGCCTAATTGCACGTCGACCATAAAAGCAGCCGCAATCAGTATTCCATCAACGAAATTATGAAAGGTATCGCCGACAATCACCATCATTCCGCTGCGGCCGTGATCGTGCTGATGGTAATGCGGTGCTGACGCTGCTAATGCATGGTCATGCGAAGGATCATGCGCCTCGCAATTTTCCAGATGACAGTGCCGCCATAACACCAGCTTCTCTAAAATAAAAAAAGCCAGAATACCAAACAGCACCGTCATAGATACTTGCACGGGATTATCGGAGTGCTCAAGCGCCTCCGGCAGAGTATTCAAGAAAGCGGCTCCCAGCAATGCGCCAATCGCATAGGACACCAGCAAGGATAACCAGGATATCCTGGCATTGAGCGCCAACACAGCGGCAAACAATATACTCAACACCCCGCCCAGCAGGCTGGCGGTGATGATCCAGGTAAGCGTCGACATAAAACTAATCGAAAAGGAAAGGCGGGATTATACGCTGTTGCAGCTAACTGGATAGAATCACATGTTAATAAATTTCATTCAAGCCAGATCAACGCTGCCATCCGCCCGGTTTCGCCATCGCGACGGTAAGAATAAAATCGGGCGGGGTCGCTATAGGTACAGACTCCCCCGCCATAAATTTTTGTTACGCCGCAATTGCTGAGCCGCTGCCGCGCCAATAAAAAAATGTCTGCAAGCCACTTTGCCTGGCCATTAGAGTGCTTGGGTTGAAAAGCTTGTTGCGCGCGATCATCATGCTGCACGAATGCCGCATAAACCTCCGCGCCGACTTCAAAATGATCCGGACCAATAGCTGGCCCCAGCCACGCCATTAACCGACATGGATCCATTTGCATCGCTTCGACGGTATTCTCGATGATGCCACCGGCCAAACCGCGCCAACCGGCATGCGCAATACCCACCCCCGTTCCAGCCTGATCACACAGCAATACCGGCAAGCAATCGGCCACCATCACTGCGCACACTGTTTGCTGCCGACGGCTGAAAGCAGCATCTGCCTCGGGAATCTCCGCTGCAGCATGTTCAATTTGAACCGGCTGCGCGCCATGCACTTGGTTTAGCCATTTCGGTTCCTGCGGCAAATGATGGCGCAATAAAGCCCGGTTCTGCGTTACATTTTCCGGTTTGTCATTCACATGCGCACCGAGATTCAATGATGTATACATTCCGTGCGCACCGCTACTGACGCCACCGTTACGCGTGGTAAACAACGCTCTGACGTTGTCCGGCGCCGGCCAATCGGGAACAATCCAATCGTTGGTTGTGATCACCTGCATATCCCTAAATAAAATTTGAAAATTTTGACCCGGTTCACAAAATTTCCGCTGCCTCTGAAAAAACTTCCAATCCCAATTCAACCTTTAACCGGATATTTCTGAGTTAAAATATGAAGGATAAGAAGTAACAATCAAACTCAATGCACTTGCACTGATCCGTTATCTCCTTAATAACCCTAAATTGACCATAACAAGCCCGTAATAGGTGTAATCGATGAATTATATAAAGAACTACCTTTTGATAATACTGAAATCTTTAGCTCGCACCATCGTAACCATAGCGATAATCATACCCTTGGCGCATGCCGCAACCGAAGACGAAACCGAATTCCTTAAAGCTGCATTTTCGGGAAAAACCGAGACCATCACGCAGTTTCTGGAAAAAGGCATTAATGTCAATTATCAAAACGAAATGGGATTCACTGCATTGATCGTTGCTTCGCAATTCGGTCATAGCGAGATCGTAAAAAAATTGCTGGAAAGCAATGCTGACGTCAATCACAAGAATGCAGGCGGCGTAACGGCACTGACCATTGCTACCAAAAACGGCCATGCGGATATTGTTGAAATGCTCTTAGCCAAGGGCGCTGATATCAATGCCCAAACCACCGATGGCATTACCCCGTTGATGCTGGCCATCCAAAAAGGACGGGATGCCATCGTCGATACCTTGCTGGATAAAGGCGCCGACATTCATCTGCACACCCAGGAAAAACTCACGGCTTTGATCATCGCCGCCATGGAAGGCAAAGGTTCTATCGTCGAGAAGCTGCTGGCAAAAGGCGCAAAAGTTGATGATCAAGCATCGGACAATACCACGGCACTCTATATGGCCGCGCGGAATGGCCATACCGCAATCGTTGAAACCCTGTTAGCAAAGAATGCAGCCGCGGATATAGTAGCCGTCGACAATACTACGCCATTATTTATCGCAGCTCAAAATGGTCATAGCGACATCGTGAATGCACTACTGGCAAAGAACGTCAAGGTTGATGCGCAAGATCAAAATAGTGCCACACCATTGACTTTGGCGGCTCTGATGGGACACAGCGAAATCGTAAAAACACTCATCAAGCACGGCGCCGCCATAGATCACAAAGCCACGAATGGATTCACTCCATTAATTCTAGCCGCACAGAACGGCCATACGCCGGTCATCGAAATTTTATTGGAAAACGGTGCAAAAATTGATTTGCAAAACGAAGACGGCGTAACCGCACTCATGTGGGCAGGCTTGCATGATCACACTGATGCGGTCAAATTGCTCTTGGCAAAAGGCGCGGACACTTCGATCAAAAGTAAAACCGGGAAAACCGCGGCAGAAATTGCAAAAGATCCCGCAATTGTCGAGTTGCTGCAAGCCGCTAAAAAATAATCACGGATACTTGTATGAATTCGATGCCTGAGCACTCGCCACCTGAAAAATGCCAAGTGTTCGCGCATCGCGGCGCCAATCGTGAAGCCATGGAAAACACCCGCAGCGCTTTCGACAAAGCGCTGCGCTATGCCATCGACGGTATCGAAACCGATGTGCAGTTAAGCCGCGATGACGTGACTGTGCTTTGGCATGACCGTTTTCTCGACAAAATCGGATTGAACGGCAAGCACATCGACGATTTTGATTATCAGCAACTGCGCGCACTGATTAATCCCGATTCCGGTAGTGAAAGTATCATGACGCTAGCGGATTTTTTGCGCGAGTACCGGCAGCGTTGCCGGTTACTGATCGAAATCAAGAATCGCGATTGGGAACCGGTTTCGCGTCATCATAGCAAAATGCGGCAAACGCTCGATTTAATCGGTAACGATCCTGATCGGCACATGCTGATATCGTCGTTCAATCTCGCAAGTCTGGAATATGCGCATCAATACCGTACAGATTTTCCGCTGATCTACAATTTTGAAACCGGTCAAACTATCGATGATGCGCTCAGGCTATTGACTTCACACGAATTTCTGCACGGCTTCTGCTTGCCGATCGATACTGCTGATCAAGCCATCGTCGATTTATTGCACGATCATGGCAAATGTGCCGGTGTCTACACCTGTAACAGCGATGCCGAGATTACTAAAGCACTGGAGCTGGGCGTGGATATCCTGATCAGCGACGTACCGCAGCAAGCATTGATATTGCGCGATCGATGAAACGTGACTTCGCCGCATTAGGACAGCAGAAATTCGATCTTTTGATTTGCGGTGGCGGTATTTACGGTGCCTGGACTGCGTATGACGCGGCATTGCGCGGACTGAAAGTCGCCATCGTCGAGCAAAGCGA
Organism: Nitrosomonas limosa; assembly: GCF_054188085.1. Taxonomy (NCBI): domain Bacteria; kingdom Pseudomonadati; phylum Pseudomonadota; class Betaproteobacteria; order Nitrosomonadales; family Nitrosomonadaceae; genus Nitrosomonas; species Nitrosomonas limosa. The sequence continues at coordinate 1,401,313 of NZ_CM135180.1, forward strand.
TTGGGCCAGCGCGACTTCTTCCGCTTCGTCCAAATTGATCCACGGCGGTTTGCGTTATCTGGAAACGTACGATTTCAAGCTGGTCAGCAAATCGCTCCAGGAACGTACCCGGCTGTTGCGCATTGCGCCGCACCGTGTTTGGCCGTTACGCTTCGGCGTACCGGTCTTTGCCCGGCAACGAATCAACCGGTTACAACTGAAATTGGGGTTGTCGCTATACGATTATCTAGCGGACGATACCGATCCATCCATGCGGCATCGATATTTCAATCCCGAGCAATTCAGCGCGCATTTTCCTGCAATCAAGCAAAATCAACTGAAAGGTGGGTTCACCTACGCCGACGCGCAAACCGACGATGCTCGCCTGGTACTGGAATTGATCGCCGGTGCGCAAGCGGTTGGCGCTTGTTGCATCAACTATTGCCAGTTGTTGCAAATCCTGGAAGCAGAAGGCAAGGCTAGCGGCGCAATCGTTCGCGACCAATTGACCGGTCACGAACTCCCGATTCATGCCCGCAAAATCGTGTTCACCACCGGTTTGTGGTTAGCCAAAGAATCACCGAGCCGGGATTGGTGCCGGCTGGCCAAAGGCGTGCATCTGATCATGCCTTCCATACTCGACACCGATGCGCTGTTATTGACGGCACCTGCCGATGGCCGGGTGTTTTTCATGATTCCATGGTACGGTTTGACCTTGCTCGGAACCACCGATACCGATCTCAACGCCGATACCGAACAGGTTGCGGTTGAAACCAGCGATATTGATTATTTGCTTGCTGCTGCCAATCACTATCTAAGAGTTCCCTGGACTCGTCGCGATATCATCGGTAGTTTCGCCGGTGTGCGGGTTTTTAAACAACCGTCGCAATCGGCTTCAAGCGAATCACCGTCCGCGTTGAGTCGAGACTGGGAATTAAAAACCGCTCCGAACGGCGCGCATTACGCCATTGGCGGTAAAATCACTTCCTCGCGGCAAGACGCTGCCCGCATCGTGGATACCATCTGTACACAACTGGGCATCGCCGCTGTTTGTGTCACCCAGGAAAAACCGTCACCATGGGCACCGCCTGGCGCTTTCGCAGCATGGCATTCACAAATGACAATGCAGGCAACACAGCTTGGAGTCGATGCTGCCAGCATACATTGGCTGCTACGCCGTCACGGCATCAAGGCGACAGCAATCCTGCAACAAATCCAAACAAATGCGCAACTCGCACAGCGCATTGTACCGACCTTGCCATTCATTCTCGCCGACCTGCTGCACTGCGCAGCCACCGAAATGGTCGTTCATCTGGATGACTTGCTGCGCCGCCGTTTGCCGTTGCTAATTCTGACTAAGCTTAGCGAAGAACAGCTCAACCAAATCGCTCGGTTGGTTGCCAGTCCTTTAGGGTGGGACGAAGTACGCATCGCGCAAGAAATATCCCGTTGCAGCAACTTCCGGAACATAGAATGATTGCTGCGGTCGCTTTGGATTTAGGCACTACTTCCATCAAAGCAGCTTTGATGGATTCCTGCGGAAATCTCTCTTCCATCGTTTCCCGCTCGGCGCCGGTTATCAATGGACAACAGGGTCGCTATGAAAGCGATGCCTTGCAATATGCTGAGTCAGCCGATGCAGCGCTCGCACTGTGTCTTTCGGAAACCGCTTCGAAACCGCCGTTAGGCTTATGCAGTCAGCGCTCATCTTTTTTGATTTGGGATAGAACCACCGGTCAACCAGTAACACCGTTGATTTCGTGGCAAGATGACCGTGGAGCCAGTTGTTGCGACCGTTTGCACGCATCGGCCGGCACGATTCAATCAATGACCGGCCTTCGGCTAACACCCTATTACTTCGCTCCAAAACTCAGTGTGTTATTGCAGCAGAACCCGTTATGGCGCGAGAAACTCATCGAAAGTGAATGGCAAGTCGGAACGTTGGATACCTTTCTGATTTGGCGCTGGACACACAAGCAACATTTCATCACCGATGTTTCAATGGCGGCGCGAACGCTATTGATGGATATTCACCAGCAGCAATGGTCTGAGGATTTATGCCAGTTATTTGATGTCCCACGCTCGGTTTTACCGGAAATTCAACCTTCAACCGGCTTCAATCTGCCATTGAGCAATGGATTGACATTGCAAGCCAGTGTCGGCGATCAATCCGCGGCATTATTCGCCAGCCTGGCGGATAACCGCAGTGAAGCATTGGTCAATCTTGGAACGGGCGGATTTGTCATCCGCTCGCTTAAAAGCGGTGAATCGGCATTTAACGGTTACCTGCAAACGCTGGTCTGTCGAACCGGTCAGCCAGCGCATTTTGCCATCGAAGGAACGCTTAATTCGATTGCCGCAGCACTCGCGCCTTATCCGGTGAAATCGTGCACCTTGCAAGATCTTGCAACCAGCGATATTTATTGTTTGGCCGAGCCCAGTGGCTTGGGCGCACCTTATTTCCGCAATGACTGGGGGCTCTATTTTTCTCAAGCAATCACCCATTTGAACCAGCAGCAAGTTGCTTCACTGTTACTCGAAGCGATTATTTTCAGGGTAACGCGCATCGTCGAAGAATTTCATCAGCATGCACCTTTGTCGGGGGTATTGTTATCCGGCGGCTTATCCGAATCGCCCTGCCTTCAACAGGGCATCGCTCAGTGTAGCTCAGTGCCGGTTTTCCACTTGCAGCAAAAGGAAGCCAGTTTGCAGGGCGCCGCCATGCTGGCTGCTGGATTTACGGTTATCAACCGCACGGCGAGGAAAAAAATAATGATCGAACAAGCCAATCCCAAGCTCAACGAAAAATACTTGCACTGGAAACAGTGGTTGGATGTTCTGCTGAAAATCCCTCGCAGTTGACATGAAAAATCTAGCCTTACAAATAATCAATCCTGTAAAATTCGCACCGCGAATATCGGTTCACTGGAATGATTCTTTTCGAACCAAGATTAAATGCATCATCGCATGATATTGAATGATTGGGTAACGATGTATGTTGTTACCGCTGAGAATCAACATCTTAAATTATAAAAAGGAAATCTTATGGCAAATATACCCGGTTATACCTACGGCACTGCTGCCGTTGCAAAATCTCCCGTTTCCATGGACGATTTTGCCAAACTCAAACAAGCATCGCTATTTGGCGATGACGATGTGCGTTACTTGAAAATGTCGCATGACGTGCTGAAAGATCAAGTCGAGCAAATTCTCGATGTATGGTACGGATTCGTCGGTTCAACCCCGTTCCTGCTCCACTACTTTACCAATGCCTCCGACGGCCAACCGAATATGGATTACCTCGGTGGTGTCCGTAAACGTTTCGGCCAATGGATTCTGGATACCGCCAACGCTGATTACAATCAAGATTGGTTGAATTATCAACACGAGATCGGCTTACGCCATCACAGCACAAAGAAAAACACCACCGACAATGTAAAAGCGGTGCCGATTATTCACGTGCATTACATTTTTGCATTGTTGATCCCGATCACCACCACATTGCGCCCGTTCCTGGAGAAAGGCGGCCATTCGCGCGACGATGTCGACCGTATGCAAGACGCATGGCGCAAATCGGTGCTGATGCAGGTGATTCTGTGGTCACAACCGTATATCAAATCGGGCGAGTTCTAAACTTACGCTGGAGAGCGGCACGCCCGCTCTCCACCAAAATTCGCACCTCACACCATTTTTTGCAGCATCACCCCCATGCATCTTTCGATCATCATTCCTGCTTTTAACGAACAACAGTTAATCTTGGAGTGTTTGCGCTCGATCCGGGAGTCGGTCAACGCCAATTCAAGAACCGGTTTCACGCATGAAGTGATTGTTGTCGACAACAATTCCACCGATAAAACTGCAGAACTCGCCAAACAAGCTGGCGCCACAGTGGTTTTCGAACCGGTCAACCAAATTGGCCGTGCGCGTAATGCCGGTGCTGCCGTCGCAACCGGTGATTGGCTGCTGTTTGTCGATGCCGATAGCCTGCTAAATCCCGGTATGGTCGCTGACATCCTGCAACTCATCGAAAGCGGTCGATATGTCGGCTGCGGCAGTGTCCTGCACATGCCCGGCTTACCCTGGTGGGGTAACGCTGCCATGCGGCTTTGGACTGCACTTTCGGTAACTTTCCATTGGGCTGCAGGTGCGCTGGTGGTTTGCCGCGCCGATGCATTCCGTGACGTGGGCGGCTTTAACCAGGAGATGTTCGCCGCTGATGAAATCGATTTAAGTCAACTACTTAAAAAGTGGGGACGCCAACGCGGATTGAAGTTTACGATCCTGACCCGTCACCCATTGGAAACGTCTCCACGAAAAACCCAACTCTATACTGGCCGTGAAATTGCCGGACAGTTATTGCGTGTCATCTTTAGTCCCCGTAAAACGTTACTCGACAAAAAGAAATTACCGATCTGGTATGACGGTAGGCGTTAATCAGAAAAATCCATTTGCGGGGTTTATTGCACGTGACAATTCTTTTGCCCTCATTGAGGCTGGCACTGGTATGCGGCGGCACCGGGGCTGAACATATCGGCAGTATTGAAAGCGCGCTGTGGCTATTGAGTCAATTCCGCGCCGATCACCATCCTGCTTTCTTCTACCAGCACCCCGACGGTCGCCTGGCAGAAGCCGCTGAATTACCGGCTTTGTTCGAAACTTGGGCAACACATCCTTATATCAAAGCTTGGAGCGATCAGTCAGGCGCCGAACGCTGCCGAGCCATCTTCCGGCAAGCAACAGCCTGGAGCGGAGCACCATGGACCACATTGACAAATAACCAATGGGATTTGGTATGGCCGGCCTTCCATGGCCGTGGCGGTGAAGACGGCAGCTTCCAGGGTTTTTGCGAAATTCTGGACTTGCCTTATGCCGGTTGCGGTATCGCGGCTTCCGTTATCAGCGTCGATAAAATAAAAACCAAATCAATCTTGCGTGTTTCCGGGCTGCCGGTATTGCCGCAGATCACGATCGACGATTGGGAATTAGGCGCTGATGACGTGCTTTCAGTATTGATTGAACTGCCAGAGCATCATCAAACAGAATCCGGGTCAAGTTTTGATGCAATCAAAGCCATCAGTCCAACACTGGCTAAGCGCATAGTCGAATCGGAGCAATGCCTGCATTATCCGGTTTTCGTCAAACCGGCCAGCTTAGGATCGTCGCTGGGTGTCACTAAAGCTTCCAATCGCCAGGAATTGATCGCCGCGCTGATTCAATCATTATCGTTAGACCGGCGTGTGCTGATAGAACCGCAATGCAACTGGCCGGAGTATGGCATCGGATTGTGCGGCCTTGACGAGCCGAAGATTTCATTAGTAGTCGGATATGCACTGAACCCTGATTTTTTTGATTATGAAGCCAAATTCGGCGACCAGGCGCAAGAAGATGCCATTCCGGCGCATCTCGACAATCACCAAATGCATCAGCTTCAGGAGCTGGCCGTGGCTGCCTGGCATGCACTGGATCTGGAAAGCTGCGCACGGATCGACTGTTTCTATGAAAATGGTCAGTTCGCAATCAACGAAGTCAACACGATGCCAGGCTTCGGTGCGCATAGCGTCTACGCAGAAGCCTTTACCAAAGCTGGATTACCGCCAGCAGCCCTATTGGATGAAATCATGGCGGCCGGTTTGGAACGTTATCGCCGGCGCAATCGGCTCAATTTCGGTTTTAAGGATCGGCTATGAACGGAATCCGTCAAACAGTCACGGTGCTTTTCGGTGGAAAAAGCCCGGAACACTGGGTCAGCGTCAAATCCGGATTGTTCGCGTTATTGCATCTTGATCCGTCGCGCTATCTGGCCTGCGGCGTTTATTTTGATCAACAAGGCAAGCCGACGTCCGCTGCTGTTTGTCGTGATGCAATCGCAACCTTTTTTGCCCGTAACGAAGTTACTTTTTTCGGACCTGGCGAAACCCCTCCATCGGATGATCTTTGTACATGGTTGCAGGGACGTGCACATCCATCCGGTGAGACTTGTCTTCACGACGGCGGTCAAGGGGATTGGGGACTCTTCTTGCCGGTTTTCCATGGTCAGGGCGGTGAGGACGGCAGTATTCAAGGATTCCTCGAATTCATGCGGTTGCCTTATGGCGGTTGTAATCTGGAAGGCTCGGCGCTAGGGATCGACAAAATCCTGACCAAACAATTCTGCGAAGCAAGCGGATTGACCGTAGCACCGTGGACTGGAGTTACCACGATTACTTGGACTCGTGAAAAACAAGCCTGCTTGGAGCGTTGCCGATCTTTAGGCTTCCCTCTGTTTATCAAACCTGCCCGCTTGGGCTCGTCGATCGGTTTGCACCGTGTCATCCGCTTCGAAGATCTTGCACTCGCAATCGAAGAAGCATTGAAATGGGATAGCCGTATCCTGGTCGAGGCGCAGGTTCAAGGCATCGAATATGGTATCGGCATCGCCGGAAACCTAGCACAACCCAGGATATCCGCGATTGCCGAATCCACGCTTCGTGCCGACAGTTTCGACTACGATGCCAAATACAGCGCCGATGCGCTCGACGACATCGTCCCCGCTCGCCTAAGCGAAACCGATACCGTCAAACTGCAGAACTTTGCTCTAAAGGTTTGGCGGGCATTGGATATGCGTGGAATCGCCCGCATCGACTGTTTCTTGGGTCCCCAAGGCCCGGTGCTCAATGAGGTCAACACCATGCCGGGATTATCCGCCTGGGCTCCGTTCGTCATGGCGTGGCGGCACATCGGCGTACGCGCTCCGGATTTGATGGATTTGATGGTTCGTGAAGCTTTGGAGCGATACCAAAATCCCATTGTCAAGCACCCACCCAATCTTTTGTAGCGATTTTTCTGAAGCCGCTTCAAGCCTACCATTCAGCTTTTTGCTTCTTCTACTCCCGTCATAAGTTACAATCGAATGGTCTGCACATGATGCGATGCAGATTCAGTAATTAATTGTAACGTGCCGATTTCAAATTTTTACCCTTTAATGGTTATCCATTTTTGAATCATCAATCTGCTATAACACCGCCATTGTTCCTCCATGACGAATCTATGATTGCTCTACTCGCTATATTCTCGCTGGCTTGTATCGGCTATATTGTATATCTCCGCCGGCGTTGCAACAGCAGCCAGGAATCGATGCGTGTACGCGCTATTGAAGCCATCATCCAAACGACCCGCTACGGAGTCATCGAAACGGATTTAAACGGAACCATTCTGATCTTTAACCCTGCAGCCGAAAAAATGCTGGGCTACCGCGCAGAGGAAGTGATCGGCAAATTGACACCTGCCATTATTCATGTTCCGGAAGAGATTGCGGTTCGTGCTATCGAATTGGGAATCGAACCCAGTTTTGATGTTTTCGTCAAAAACCCCCGGGAAAAACGCGAGGTGGAAACCCGGGAGTGGACGTATATCCGCAAAGATCGGTCGACATTTGTGACTTATTTATCGATCAGCGCATTAAGAGATGGAAATGATCATTTGATTGGATATGTGGGTGTCTTCGAGGATATTACGGCACTCAAAGAATGGCAGAAAGCGCAACAAATGAAAGATGAATTTCTAGCCAATGTCAGTCACGAGTTGCGCACCCCGCTGAATGCTGTCATGGGTTTATCGGCATTGATTAAAGCGGAGACCGATTATGAGAAAATCAGAAATTATGCGCAAAGCATCCATTTATCCGGCAGCCATTTGCGCGATATCGTGAATGAATTGCTCGATTTCTCGAAAATGCAAGCGGGTAAGTTTCAAATTGAGAAAGCGCGGCTACCGCTCATCAAAGTTTTCAAGGATTGCCATGCGATACTGCTCGGATTGGCGGAGGAAAAACGCGTAAACCTCCGGTTCGATTATCAGAAAATTGCTGAAGACTGCTATGTAGAAGGCGATGAAATCCGGCTGAAACAGATCGTCAATAACATCGCATCGAATGCCATCAAATTCTCAGAAGACGGCATCGTTGAGATTTGTGCCGGTTATCGCGACGGCTTGCTTTCCGTCATCATCAAAGATAACGGTATCGGCATGAATGCAGAGGTCGTCAGAAATCTCTTTAAACCGTTTTATCAAGCGGACGGTTCGATAACCCGGAAATTTGGCGGTACTGGTTTGGGCTTGGCAATTTCAAAAAACATCATCGATAAAATGGGCGGATCGATCAAGGTTGAATCTGCAATCGGCAAAGGGTCGACTTTTATCTTGTCAATTCCGCTATCCCCCGCACCAGAACTGCATAATCGCATCACCAATGAAAATCCGCTGCATAAGTTCGACCACCGCTTTCATGTGCTGATAGCGGAAGATAATGTGCTGAATCAACTCATTCTTGAACAAATATTACTTCAGTTTGAATTAAACGTGACCAAAGCCGGGAATGGCAAGGAAGCGCTTGATCTGGCGTTAGAGAACGAATTTGATCTAATTCTGATGGATATGCAAATGCCTGGAATGGATGGCCTGCAATCGACGCAGATGCTTAGGGAAAAAGGAATCCTGGCGCCGGTGATTGCTTGCACGGCCAATGCCTATCAAGACGATAGAACCGCGTGCATCGCTGCCGGGATGAACGATTTTATTACCAAACCGATCGATATCTCCGCGCTTAATGCGCTACTCATTAAATATCTCTCAGCACAACAGCAATCGCAGCAGAACACCTAACTTCGAAAGATTAAAAAGAGCTATTGTGGTGAAAAACTATTTGGCGATGGTGATGCTGGGCACGCCGATGCGCGGCAAATCGGTAACGGTCATCTGAAACAACAAGAATAACAACTGGAAAGCATCGCGATTCCAACGTGCATAGGGTCCTGAAGTATTAACCGCATAATAGCGGCTATCCCAGCGAATGGAGAAATCTGTTCCTGACGGTGGTGAGCTGGAAACCAAAAATTCCATGGTTAAATCGGGGTTTTCATTGCCCAGTATCGGCGGTGTTCTAGGGTCTTTTTCGACATGATAACCGGCTTCATGACCCAGCGACTTACCCAAGAAACTCAGAATGGCATGAAAACTTCTTAACCGGAAAAAACCGCTCATCGGCCATTCGCCGCCGGAATAACCGGCACGGATATCGAACGCGATATCGCTCACATCCCATTCACGAGCGCGTTCGTTCAATTTCTCACGCTCTGCTTCAGTCAGTAAATCAGGATCGTAATTGGTGATCAAAATCGGTCCAGGAATTTGTTTGCGTAACGAAAAGGTATCGTCCGCGGAGTTATAGTGCACGATAAACTCCTTTTGCAGCGACTGGAAACTGTCAGGCGCAATGGTAGCGGCTGGGATAGTCCAAGTATGCGTCAGTAATAACGGTTCCGCGTATAGTTGATTGTGATCCTGGATAGCAGAAAGATGGAGTGCGACGCGGCGAAACATTTCATAGCCCATCCTGTCCGCCGGGCTATTGCGGTAAACACCGTGCTGACCGGAATCCTCCAAACGCACTTCCTGTGCCATCATACGTAGCAACATGTCGACATCATAGTGTTGACGCAATAACAACGTCAGTTTGCTTTGTGGAAAGGGGGTCAACAGGCGCTTGGTAAATTCTTCACCCTCGATCGGAACAATACTGATGGTCGGGCTTTCAGCAAGACTGCCGCCAAAAATCGGCATCAAAGTTGTTCCGGCAAGCCCTCCCAGTGCTGGGGTTGCGCCGGCGTTGGCAGCAAAAGTAAAGGTAGCCGCAATATTGGATACACCGGTGAAATGAATCGGTTGACGGTAATGCGCACGAACAATATTGACGAGCAGTTGTTGCGAAATGGCATCGGTTACTGCTTCATCGTATGCGATGACAGCACGATTCAGGGCAATCGGGGATACACAGCCGGTTAAGAGAAACAGGATGAAAAAATACGAAAAGTATTCCCGCAATCTATGTAGCTCGAGCTTCGTATTTTTACACTTCACCCAAACATCCCGTTCATTTGAAATTCGCTTTTCCTGTAAAGTGCACATAAATCCATCGTCAGTGCGACACTGCAGTGAATCATAACACCCAACCAGATACTTCTGCTTTTTAAACTTAAATACCCCAGCACAACCCCGGCAATAATTGCGGCGATGGTTTCCGCCATCGGCTTGCCAAAATGAATCATACAATACGGAATTACCATGACGAATATGGCGTAGAACCCAAAGCGCTGCTTTGTTCCGTGCAGAATAAAACCCCGAAAGAAAAATTCCAAAGCTGCGAACTGCAAGAAATAGATCATTTCCCAAATAAAAAACTTGGGAAATAAACTTTCATTCTTCCCAACTTCATAAAAAGGATAGCGCTCCAGGAAACTCCCGGAGCCGGAAAAATAAATTACCAGCGGAATCATGAAAACCAGCATGTACAGATACAGCGGATAATCTTTCAGCGCCCCTTCAGATCTTAAGCCATAATCCGACAGCTTTTCCTTAAATACGAACCAAATAATACCTATGGGTACAATCAGATAGAAGAAAATAACGATTGTTGCCCAATACGTCAGCATGTAAAGTTGACCATTCACTGGATCGTCAATTCTGCCCTGCAACATTTCCGCAAGCCGGAGCAGGTTCAAATCGTTCAGGATGGAAATCACAAACCAAGGATTTCCCAAATAGCGCGTACAAGTCAAAGACAAGGCAACGATCAAACATATCAGCACTACTTTGAGATCGATACGGTTGCCATTTTCTTGCAAAAACTTTAGAGAATCAGTCTCTGACTTAAGAAAAATTGATGAAAAATTTTTTTTATTAATCAAATTTCTAGATTTTATAAGAAATGAAATTGTGCATGCCTCCCAGAAAAATTCTGAAATCACTACCCAGTTTTAACATTTCACACTGACAGGTTAATAATATTCCGGTCTGGCATGGTTTTCGAAACGTGTATATTCCCCCAGAAAGGTTAAATCAACTTTTCCAATCGGTCCATTGCGCTGCTTACCGATGATTATCTCTGCAATGCCTTTGTCTGGGGAATCCGGGTTATAGACTTCGTCTCGATAAATAAAAAGGATCACATCGGCATCTTGTTCAATGGCGCCGGATTCTCGTAAATCCGACATGACCGGACGCTTGTTTGGGCGTTGCTCGAGACTGCGATTCAGTTGCGATAATGCAATTACCGGCACTTTAAGTTCCTTGGCCAATCCTTTCAATGCCCGTGATATTTCAGAGATTTCGGTAGCCCGGTTTTCCCCTTGACTGGTGGAAGACATGAGTTGTAAATAATCAACCACAATCAATCCTAACTCCCCGTATTGGCGATATAGCCGCCTTGCCCGCGCTCGCAGTTCCAATGCATTGAGCGCCGCGGTCTCATCAATATAAATGGGCGCTTCATTTAATTTGCCTAAGGCATGGGTCAATTTGGGCCAATCTTCATCGGCTAGACGCCCCGTTCGCACTTTATGCTGATCAAGCTTACCGACGGATCCCAATAACCGCATCGCCAGTTGAGCGCCTCCCATTTCCATACTGAATACCGCAACCGGCTTGTTCAATTCCAGCGCGACATACTCGGCAATATTTAACGAAAAGGCGGTTTTACCCATAGAGGGGCGGCCTGCGACAATAATCAGATCCCCCGGCTGGAAACCGGATGTTTTCTGGTCAAGATCATGAAATCCGGATGCCACGCCGGTCACATTGCTCGGATTATCCTGGCTATATAACAATTCTATCCGTTCCACAACTTGTTTCAGCAGCGGTTGGATGCCGACGAATCCTTCTTTTCCGCGTGCACCTTCTTCGGCGATTTCAAAAACCTTGGCTTCCGCTTCGTCCAGTAAATCCGCAGCAGATCGCCCGACCGGATTGTAAGCCGAATCTGTTATTTGCACACCGATTTGCGCCAGATTACGCATGATGGAACGCTCACGCACAATTTCTGCGTAGCGTTTGATATTTGCAGCGGACGGCGTGTTCTGCACCATCGCGCCGATGTAAGCAAGCCCACCGACGGTTTGAAGCTCGGCGGATGTTTCCAATGACTCCGCCACCGTTATCACATCGGCTGGTTTACTTTGCTCGATCAATTTACAAATGTGGTGATAAATCATCCGGTGATCGTACCGGTAAAAATCATTCTCGGTGATTATGTCAGCGACTTTTTCCCAAGCATCATTGTCCAGCATCAATCCGCCGAGAACTGACTGCTCACTTTCTATCGAGTGAGGAGGCGTTTTATAAGGGTCTGTAATTTGATCCTGCAAAAAGCTGATCGGTGATTGCGCCATGGAATTCAACTATGCGATTGGAAGTTTTTTCATTCTAACATTAAGCTGCACTGCAAATAAAAAAGGACTACCGAAATAGTCCTTTTTTACAGTTAATATTTATAAACAATATCTTACAAAGATGCTTCCCCGAGTACCGAGACCGTAATATTGGCAGCTACATCACTATGGAGCGCGATAGTCAACGGATAATCGCCAACTTGTTTCAATTGACCATGCGGCATACGGATCATGGATCTTTCGATGGAAAATCCTAAACCAACCAACGCTTCCGCAATATTCGCATTGGACACAGAACCGAATAACTTCCCATCACTTCCGGCTTTCTGGGTAATTTGTACCAATAACCCTTCAAGTTTTGTTGCAACTGCTTTAGCAGCTTCAAGAGCAGCTGCTTGTTTTTTCTCCAGCTCTGCTCGTTTCGTTTGAAACTCGGCTATCGCCTGCTCGGTCGCACGCTTTGCTTTTCCTTGAGGAATTAGATAGTTGCGAGCAAAGCCGCTTTTAACATTAACGATGTCTCCCAGTTGTCCCAAATTCACAATTTTTTCCATCAAAATAATTTGCATTGCAATGACTCCTTAGTGACGATCGGTGTAGGGCAATAATGCTAAAAAACGTGCATGTTCAATCGCCGTGCTCAATTGCCGCTGATAAAAAGCGCTGGTGCCGGTTATACGAGCCGGAATAATTTTGCCATTTTCACTGATAAAGTCTTTTAAAAGATCAATGTCCTTATAGTCCACTTGCTTAATACCCTCCGCAGTAAATCTGCAGAATTTCTTGCGCTTGAATAACGGACGATTTGCTTTTTTATCTTTTTCTTTGTCTTTACTATCTTTTCGTCTGGTAAAACGTGTCATATTCGTTGATTCCTAATGTCTGATTAAATAAGTTCGATCTGGCTAGCATGCAAAACGAGCTGTTGATTCATATGGCTTTTCCTATTCAAGAAACCGCTCAATTTCACCATACTATCGACTTTAACCTCAGCAACTTGCAGAGCCAATTGATCCATCGCTATCGCAAAAACATCAAAAATTATTTGCCTCATTGCTCCTGCTTCCCTTTGCCGCGATTCATGATGAACGGTGAACTCGATCACGGCAATACCGGCGGGTGTATAACGCAAAGCGCCCAGCTTAATGAGTTTTCCACAAATAATTGTTTGATTACATTCCAATTGAAACCAATTAACTATGCGGAAGCACTGGGTTCGTCTTCAGCTTCTATCTCATCAATAGCTGATTCTGAAGCATCCCCACCACTTGCGCTTGATCTTTCTTCCTGACGCATCATTGGAGACGGTTCCGTAATTGGAGTATCAGTACGAATGGTCAAATGCCGCAGAATGGCATCGCTGAACTTGAACGCATGATCCAAGTCGTCCAGTGTTTCTTGATCACACTCTATGTTCATTAAAACATAATGTGCTTTATGAACTTTCTGGATTAGGTAGGCAAGCTGACGGCGCCCCCAATCCTCAACACGATGAATCTTACCATTTCTTGCGGTAACAATACCGCGATAGCGTTCGATCATGGCTGGCACTTGTTCACTTTGATCAGGGTGAACAATAAACACGATTTCGTAATGTCGCATATTTTCCTTATGGGTAAAGTCTTCCGCGCATGGCAGTAAGACAAGGTTGAAAACTAGTGATTTTACTAAACCACTCGTACAATTTCAATTAAATCAATTAATCGGCAGCGAATGAATATCAATTTTCACAGAACTAGGCCACTTAGCAAGCTTTCATGCCGAAATCTCAGGCTGATGGGAAATTGATCATTCCTCCGATATCATTCAGCTACTATTTTTCCGCGCAAAATTTTTTTCCGGCTATGTAAGCTTTTTTCTTCCAATCGTTTGGTCTTTGAAGCAAGGGTTGGTCGAGTGGCTTTTCGTGGCTTGACCTCGGCAAGAACATTGTTGATCAAGTTTTGCAACCGCGCCAACGCATCAGCCTTGTTCTTGGTTTGGCTGCGAAAACGCTGCGCTTTAATGACGACAATGCCATCACTGGAAATTCTATGATCCTTAAAATGCAATAACCTTTCTTTATATGGCTCTGGCAGCGAAGAAGCTTTGATATCAAAACGCAAATGAATCGCAGTCGATACCTTGTTGACATTCTGCCCACCGGAACCCTGCGAGCGCACAGCTTGTATTTCGATTTCAACCAACGGTATGGTTACGCCATTGGCTAATGTAAGTATCGTATCGCACATACGCAGTATTATTAATCACACAATCGGCAAATAATTAATATGAGGCCGAGATTAATTGTCAGCGACACTGCTGAGATAAAATAGCCCATCATCAATAACCCGACACTCAAGTATCCCAAACAACATGCGCATTGCAATCATCGGCGCCGGCTGCTCCGGACTCACCGCCATCAAACAACTCGCAGAAGCGGGATTAGATGATATCGTTTGTTTTGAAAGAAACGATCAAATCGGCGGTAATTGGATCTACAAGGCAATGCCAAGTCATAGCAGTATCTGCAATACAACCCACACGATTTCCAGCAAACAAATGTCCCAATTCAGTGATTTCCCTATGCCGCAGGACTACCCCGATTATCCCAGTCACCAACAAATACTCGCCTACTTTCAAGCTTATGCGCGGCATTTTCAGTTGGAAAAATATATTCGTTTCCAAGTTACCGTATTGCAAGCGCACAAAATCCAAAACGAACGGTGGCGTTTAACCTTATGCGATGGTACTCAACCCGAGTTTGATTATCTCTTCGTTGCAAATGGGCATCTGTCGATTCCTCGTCATCCTGACTGGAAAAACAATTTTTCAGGAATATATCTGCATTCTCACGATTTCAAGAGCAATCAGGGATTAGAAAACCAGCGTATACTCGTCGTGGGGGCAGGAAACTCCGGTTGTGATTGCGCAATTGAATCAAGCCGCAATGCGGCTTCCGTCGATATTAGTTTACGTTCACCGCAATATATTATACCCAAGCTCATCATGGGAAAACCCACCGATACTTTCGCAGCCTCCATGCGCTGGCTTCCGCAATATCTGCAGAACTGGTTACAAAAGCTTTCCTTGCGCATTCAAATCGGATGTTACCGTAATTATGGACTACCGGAGCCAGTTTTTTCACCGACGCGAGCGCACCCAACCGTAAATTCAGAAATTTTCGACAGAATACGGCATGGCAAAATACGTCCACGCCCCGGAATTGAAAGTGTTTCTGAAAAAACAGTCTGCTTTGCTGATGGATCGACTGCAGAATACGATGTCATCATAGCCGCTACCGGTTATATCACCACCTTTCCTTTTTTTGATCGCACTTTCATAAATTGGGAGAACACAGCTCACATACCGCTTTATTTGCGAATTTTTCACCCGGATCACCCCAGTTTGTTCTTTATCGGTCTAATACAACCGCAAGGCTGTATTTGGACATTGGCGGAGGCGCAGTCAAGACTCGTATCTAAAATTTTAACTGGCAAAATTCACCTGCCTGATAATTGGCGCACACTCGCAGCTGCAGAGGGAAAATATTGGGTGCGAAAATTCCTGGCCCGTCCCCGCCATTCGCTTGAAGTTCATTACTACCCTTATCTAAGGCAAATTCAGCGATTGATCAAACAAAAATAGGAAATGTACTTCCGGAAAAACTTATGCCCCATTCTGCACTTTGAATATGCATACTAAAAAGCTATGTGACAATTCAAAAAAATTTGAGTCGCCCCATGACATACTGCATACTAATTGCGCTTTAATTTTCAGATTACACTCTCTAAATCGTATATATACTGATCTATCTATTCGAATTCTTTTTTCACAGGCAATACAATGTTTATTAGCGTTCTTGATCTTTTCAAAATCGGTATTGGTCCATCCAGTTCACATACCATGGGTCCAATGGTAGCAGCCAATGATTTTCGCAACCGGATTTCGTCATTCATCGCAAACAATCCAGCGCCATCTTATTTACAAGTGCGTTGCACTTTGCGCGGCTCGTTGGCTTTCACCGGAAAAGGTCACGCCACCGATCGCGCCGTAACCTTAGGCATGAACGGACATACGCCGCAAGGTTTGGCCACGGAAAACGTGAATGAACTATTTGAGAAACTGTGGCGACAAACTTCGTTTCAAGTTGCTCATTCGGTTACCGTCCATTTTTCCCCTCCTGAGGACATAATTTTTGATAAGGGCGAGCCACTGCCGGAACACCCCAATGGCATGATCTTCCAGTTACTGGATGGCACCGGACGGACACTTCTGACCGAAACTTATTTTTCAATCGGTGGCGGTTTTATCACGACGATTGCGGAAATCGGACAAATCGTAGCGCCGATCAAAATGGAAGCAACCCGCTCTTGCGGTTTTCCATTTGACTCGGCGAACCAGATGATGAAAATGTCTGCCGATAGCGGCTTAACGATTGCGGCCATGAAGCGCAGCAATGAGCTGGAACGCATCAGCGAGCAGGCATTAAACGCAGGGCTTGATACGATTTGGAATGCCATGCGTACTTGCCTTGAAAATGGTTTGGTTGCGGAAGGTCAGCTTCCGGGTGGCTTAAAAATCAAGCGGCGCGCGCATGCGTTATACCAGCAACTGCAAAATAATCCGCAGAAAGCCACCCTTAATGATTGGCTATGTGCTTACGCGATGGCGGTCAACGAGGAAAATGCTGCCGGACACTTGGTAGTCACCGCACCAACCAATGGCGCCGCCGGGGTAATACCTGCGGTTATTTACTACGCGTTCAAGCACGAGGGTGCAACTCTGGAACAAGTGCGCGACTTTTTGCTTGTTGCCGGGGCCATCGGTGGCTTAATCAAGCACAACAGCTCAATATCCGGTGCTGAAGTCGGCTGCCAAGGTGAAGTCGGTTCGGCTTCGTCAATGGCTGCTGCCGGCTTATGCGCTATCAAAGGCGGCTCCACCGCACAAATCGAAAATGCCGCAGAAATTGCACTGGAACATCACTTAGGCATGACCTGTGATCCTGTTGGCGGCTTGGTGCAAGTTCCCTGCATCGAACGTAATGGATTTGGCGCCATTAAGGCTTATACTGCAGCATCACTGGCGATTCGTGGCGATGGTCAACATTTTATGTCGCTGGATAATTGCGTTGCGGCGATGAAACAAACTGGGTTGGAAATGTCTGTAAAATATAAAGAAACTTCATTGGGCGGTCTGGCTGTCAGTATTACCGAATGTTAACAACTCTCATCAATAGATGAGCCGCATTGCTAGTAACATCCAATCGATCCGAATATTGCGGTCAATCGAGTTAGAATCTGCCTGACAACAATTTAGACGCTCTTATAACTGCTCTGATGACAAACGCTGACATATCAGTTTGAGCTGAGAGTCAATTCAAAAAAAACGCCCATAAGGGCGTTTATCGATTAACATTTGGAAGATACGAGAGCAGTGTAACATGATAATTGTGAAGGATTTGTGATTAAGAACGGACAACCTCGAATCGCAATTCATCGTTTCTCCAGTCAACCTCAGCTCCGATAATAAACTAACTCGGTTTATATGTAAGATAGCTATTTGCAGCAAAATTTCACTCTGTACATTTTTTATTTCGATCTGTGTATCATAGATCAGTACTTATCGGTGTCGATAAAATCGTTTACAAATAACTCAATCAAACAAAAGAGGGACTTATGGGCGCTATTTTCTTTTATGTGTTTATTTATTTTCTTGGATACTATGGCTCGAATGTATTGAACATACTGACGGTGCGTCCGATCGTAACCAATCGGTTTATCGCAGCATTGATACCGGTTTACGGGGTTGCCTTTATGCATGCCTACATGATCGTCACCAAACCTCTGCCGCCAGGAAAAGATGTAACAGTCGAGTTTGCTCTCTTTGAATTTGTCGCCCTACCAGTCGTGCTTGTGACAATGGGAGCGATTTATTTCATGTGGAACAGCAAAGCAAATCCAGATAATCGTACAGCTAATGTGTCAACTAGAACAAATACTGATACTGAATCCGTCACCTCTGAATCTCCCGCAACCCAAGATCAGCAAACAGATTCACCTGCACAAATCATTGCTCAAACTGAAGTCACGGTATTATCAAAAGAAAAGCAAAACAACGACAAAACTGATCACGACCTAAGCGGTGGCGGCAAAAGCTAATTAACCAATTTCAAGAAATCCCGATCTAGTATTTTTTATCAAACACTTAATCACTCTTGCGTTTCCTGTCAACTATCACATGTTCTTTCTGAGCACTTAATGTTCCTTGATCAATGATCGCTAATGTCAATCGCGAAATAGCTACACGTTTTCCGGTTGCTTCTTCTAGTATATCTGTCTGCCAGACTTGTGTGCGGCGGCCAGTATGCAGCGGTGTGCAGATACCTATGACATGACCTTTGGTGACTGCACGAATGTGATTTATGTTCAGCTCCAATCCAACCGCCCGATATTTCTCAGGGTCAATTGTCATCCACCCCGAGACGCTGCCCAATGTTTCTGATAACACGCAGCTGGCACCACCATGCAAGATGCCAAAAGGTTGTGTTGTCCGCTTATCAACCGGCATTCTTCCTTTCAAAAAATCGGAACCAAGCTCAACAAATTGGATACCGATATGTTCCCCCATATTGGCATTTCGCAAACCTTCTAAATAATCAACAGAATATTCCTTAAACCAAATACTACTATTCATAATTTTTCCTTAACAACTATTGCCCGATTCAAGTGAAATTATGGATTTTATAACTTTTTCAAAACAGCATGAATCGCCAAAATGAGTTAAATGCAAAATAAATACAAAACACTGATCGATATCATAGGCTAAAGGGTTAGACACAATAAAACCACTCATAGCTTCATTAACAAAAAAAGAATAATAAAATCAATTAATTTATGAATACTGACTACCTGATTCAGAAAATTAATTTTGAGATTTCTCCTAAACTTTCAAAGCTGATTGTCGTAAAAATAGCGGTAAAGTTAACAGCATACAATTAAATCTAACAGTTAAACGAATGTGGATTGTGCCTAGAAGAGACTGCACTAAAACAAGGATAATTTAGTTAAATTACGGAGAAATAGAATGCCTGACAAAAATTTAAAATTCTTAGTTGTGGATGATTTTTCTACAATGCGTAGAATTGTTCGCAACCTTTTAAAAGAACTTGGTTTTGTCAATGTTGATGAGGCTGAAGATGGGGCAGTCGCATTACGAAAATTACAAGATGGCAATTTTGATTTTATTGTTTCAGATTGGAATATGCCAAACATGGATGGCCTAACAATGCTCCAAAATGTTCGCGCCAACGAAGCGTTAAAGAAAATCCCTGTGCTCATGGTCACTGCTGAAGCGAAAAAAGAAAATATCATTGCTGCTGCGCAGGCAGGAGCAAGCGGTTATATTGTAAAACCTTTTACCGCTGCCGTTCTCGAAGAAAAGTTGAATAAAATATTCCAAAATATGGAAGTAAAAGTTTCAGCAAAAGCTTAACTACTATTAACATTCAAAAACAAACTGGCGAGCAGAAAATGAATACAAAACACCAAATCAAAGAAAAAGTCGATGATGCTGCGAAAGCTACCACCAAATCAAAATCGAGAAAAACAATCCGATTAGCGAATTTACCATCCTCTCCAGTAAATATAGATCATGAAGAAACCGAAACAGTAACAACTAATAAAAAGGTTATTGATCAGATTGGACAAATGACCAGGAATTTACATGATAGCTTACGGGAATTGGGGTATGACAAGCGTCTCGAGGCAATTGCCAATGAAGTTCCTGAGGCCCAAAACAAATTAACGTATATTGCCAGTAAAACCGAACAAGCTGCCGAACGAACGCTGAGCGCAACTGAAATCGCAATGCCGATCCAAGAAAAACTTTCAGCCACTGCAGTTCAATTATCCACACAGTGGAAACAAGCAATTGAAACACAACAAAATAATCCAGATACTGAAAAATTCAAAACCCTTTTAATCGACACACTCCAGTTTCTTGACAATATTCCTGAACAGGCCAATGCAACCAATACGCAATTGCTTGAAATTATGATGGCACAAGACTTTCAAGACTTGACAGGCCAAGTCATAAAAAAAGTCACGCACATGGTACAAAGTTTAGAGAAAGATTTAATCGATCTGTTGCTTGCAAATGTTCCAAACAAAATTGCCTCGACTGAAGAAGGTCTTCTGAACGGACCTGTAACAAATCCTGAAAAAAGAAATGACGTTGTTTCTAGCCAGGATCAAGTTGATGATCTGCTCGCAAGCCTCGGCTTTTAGTCAAAACGACTTTCATAATAGCTATTTATACACGATTCTGGGTTGGCGTACCTAAACTGCTGACCTAGGATCATTCCTGAATACTGCTACTGTTTGATAACCCTCTCAATCCTAATCGGGTTTGCGTAGAAAGTTCTAGTTTAAAAGCCTCCTTCTATTTCAAAGTGGGCAAGATACTATATTAGTCAACAAAAACTGGAGTCTATTTAGATAGTCAGTCCTGCAAAACACTTGGAGACCCTATAAATATTGGAATTCATGCGAATTAGTAAACGCTGAGTGTTGATACCGGTTTAAAATTGACCCCCCATTACGGTTGAAATTTGACCAGGGGGAAACAGGGCACAGGATACCCTGCATCTGTGGATAAGTCGACCAGACTGAGTTGGTGTTTTTCCTCCGGTTGGTGTTTTTGATTCAATCGTGAATCACTACAAATTGACCGAATTTTCTTCTGATGCACATTTTTCTTTTTCCCGTTGCTGTATTCTGATCTTTGCACTTGCAGCGCTTTGTTTGTAACGAAAAGACTCGTTACCGGTTTCGATGATGTGACAATGGTGCGTGAGTCTATCCAGTAACGCGGTGGTCATTTTGGCGTCGATGAATACGTTGCTCCATTCTGCGAATGCGAGGTTGGTGGTAATGATTACGCTGGTTCGTTCATAAAGCCTGGAGAGCAATTGGAACAGCAACGCACCGCCGGCTTGTGAGAATGGCAGATAACCCAATTCATCGAGAATGACCAGATCAACCTGCAACAAGCTTAGGGCAAGCCTGCCTTGCTTGCCGGTTGATTTTTCCCGTTCCAGGCTATTGGCAAGGTCAATGGCGGCTTCCAAATCGCACCTTCTTATCCTGATGCTGTATGCCTGAAGTGCCGATGGCGATGGCCAGATGCGTTTTGCCGGATGACTCGAATTCAGCAGCAATATCAGGCGTAATCTGTTGTTGAAGATCGGCATAACAGCCAGCCATGCCATGTAATTTCAGTGCCTTGAGTTGCGCCAGTATGGCAGACATGCGACACCTCCTGCCGGTTCAGGCGGTCATAGCGCGCGGTATTGGCTTGCGGTTCTTCCTTGAGTTTAAGTGTCGTTTCCACAGGCGCCGGCATGTCGGTGTGTTTCAGCCGCGCCAATACATTGGCAACATGCTCAGCGCTTATCACGTCGGATTCGAGTACCAGATCAACGGCAACCAATACCGCTTCCAATCCATGCATCGGCACCAGACTCAGCACTTTGGACATGGTTCGATCGGCTTGCTGGCGGTCTCTACGCCGCAGTGCTGTCTGTAATTTCAACAGGGACGCCGGCAGTTCCGCAAACGGTGCGCCGTTACGCAATGCGCCCGGTTTCTTCTCGATGACCGGCATACTGGTGAACGGCTACCATCTGATTGGCCAAACGACAGGGTGCGGAATATCGGTTGCGCTGCAATGTAACCAGACAGGTACTGGACACTCGCGCCGATACTTCGATATAGCCATCGAACGGCACTGGCATCGGCATTAGGTACAGTTGTTCCTGTTCCAGTGCATCGGCAAGGGTGATGCCCGCATAATTCGGATGTTCGATTTCAGACCACAGCGCGCGACAGCGCGTTTCAAGCCACCGGTTTAAGTCATCGAATGAGCCAAACTGTTGTTGTTTGGCTTCATTCCAGATGCGGCGGCGCATGTCCTGAACATTCTTCTCGACCACACCTTTTTCCCAGCCGGAAGCCACATTGCAGAAATCAGGGTCGAACAGGTAATGCACCGTCATCGCAAAGAAACGCGTATTCACCACACGCCCGTTACCTTTGGATACCTTGTCCACGGCCGTCTTCATGTTGTCATAAATGCCGCGTTTCGGCACGCCGCCAAAGGCAGTGAATGCACGGGTATGGGCATCAAACAACATCTCGTGGCTTTGTGACGGATAACCCGATAACATGAAGGCGAGACTGGCACACAGCTTGGTGTGCGCAGCCAATATCTTACGGTGGATGCCGCCAATCACCAGCCATTCCTCGCTCCAGTCAAACTGAAACGCTTCGCCCAGCGCAAACTTCAGTGGCACATACGCCGTTTTACTTTGTCCGTCTTGATTGCGCCAGTTACGAACAAAGTCACATACAATCGTATAACCGCCTGTATAACCCTCGTTCAATATCTCTTTGAACAGCATCAACGCTGTGCGCCGATCCTTCTTCGGACGACGTGCATCCGCTTCCAGCGCCAGCAATAACCTGGATTGAAACGCTGTCAGCTTGCCAAGCTTCTTCGCTCTTTGATATTTCATTGCGCTATCGCTTGGCGCTTTCAACCACTTCTTGATCGTGTTCCGCGACAAACTCGTGCGGCGCTGAATTTCATTAATCGACAGGTACTCTCGATAAAACATCCGTCGTATCTTTCCATACATAACCATGGTAATCACCTCTTAAATTCTCCTGCCTAAAATTTAGGCAGAATACCTGAATTACCTGGTCAATTTTCAACCGGTACAACTAGCTTCTTCTGGTCAATTTTCGTCCGGTGTCAACACACAATCTGCCGTTATCTGATTTTCTTTATGATTTGCTGCTGAAAAGAAAAGAACATGCCATCAATGAATAGGTATTCCATAGAGCCAGCGGAACCGGTTATGTTTCCGAACAGCGCAAGCAAATGGCCAAAGTTATCAAGGAATCCGGCATATCCTTCACCATCCACGATTTGCGCCGCACTTTTTTAACAGTTGCAGAAAGTCTCGACATCCCAGCTTATGCCGTAAAACACTTGGCCAATCACAAAATGAGCAACGATGTAACTGCCGGATACATCGTCACCGATGTGGAGCGATTGCGGCAACCAATGCAAAAGATAACCGACTATATCCTTAAGTGCGCTGGATATAAGCCATCTGCAATCGTTACCAATCTATCAAAAAAGAAATTACATAAAACATCTTGACTTAATACGGCATTGCCGTAATATGAATTATGTATACCATTGCCGAAACCGAAGTTTTCAGTCGTTATGTTAGTGATTACTGGACTGAAGACGAACGCGCAGCTTTTGCCGTTTGGATTGCAGAGCACTACGACACCGGAGATATTGTTCCAGGATCAGGCGGCTGCCGAAAAGTGCGCTGGTCACGCAAAGGAAAGGGCAAAAGCGGCGGCTTACGCGTGATCCATTACAATATGCTGGAAGATGGCACTATTTGGCTACTGCTGATCTACGCCAAAAACGAACATGAGAATATACCCGCTCATTTACTTAAAGCAATCAAGGAAAAAATAGTATGCCCATGACTGAGAAAGAACTGAAAAAACGCGACGCCAAACGTGATTTAGGAGCGGAATTGCTCGAATCCGTCACGCAAATGAAATCCGGGCATGCAAGCCGAATACACAAAGTTAAAGTCCCGCCAGTCGTTTCAGCGCGTATAAAATCAGGCTTGTCACAATCGGATTTTGCAAAATTGCTCGGCGTTTCAGTAAGAACATTGCAAGACTGGGAACAAGGCCGCCGTCAACCGAGCGGTGCAGCAAAAACGCTGATTGCAATTGCTGAGCGCCGCCCCGAAATTTTGAAGGAAATCACTGCATAATTTTGCTGGCGCGAAGAAATATCTGATCCTTTGACAGTGCTTCCTCGGCTTTAATTTTGAATAATTTCAGGCAAATCCGCCTCCAATCATTACTACCTCTTAATGTATAAAGGCCAATGTTTATTCAACATTGGCCTTTAACTCAAACTTTCAGAAAACTTTAAGCGTAAATTTTTTTCATCGGTAAGCGGGTTTCATTTTTTGATGCGCTACCAATCACTAAGTAGCTTAAAAAGAATACCGCACCTAAAATAACATCAACTTCTAGCCACCCCGCAAGCGAATTCAAATCTCCAAACAACATAAATCCAATTGCCGGAACAATTCCAAATAACACCAGAGTCATCCTCGTAGCTGTGCTGATAACATTGTGGTTTGCTTTCATTTTAATCTCCTAGTCGATAGCTTATTAATAAATCACAGCTATTATGACGGATAATTTCACAAAAAATTCACATATTATTTACAAAAAAATCACATTTCCCATCCTATATTTATAACTTATTGAATATATACATTTAATATATTTAAGAAAATCATTTAATCACTCACGCCCCTTGCCCATGAAATACAGGCGTCTCCGATTGACAAAATTCAGGCATAAAAATTAAAAGGAGACCGCATATTCAAGCCATGCGCTTCTAACGATTTGTCTTACGTTCCATCCTATTTCCACGCAAAAAACCGGGGCTTGGCAGTACAAAATAATGTTAATACCTTCAGGATACAATTTTCTAAAGTGATCGAGCGGCAAGCCGTCAACAGAAGTTATTCGATTCTCATAGTAAACAAATTGATATGTACCTTGACGACAACCCCGATTACAAAACGGTTTGGCAACTGGCACATGATTGGGCGAATCTTAATCCGGAAAAAACCGATACTAAAGCAATCCCGCCCGTACTCAGAGAACACATCATTCGGCTAATCCTTGCCATACGAAACAAAAAGATTTCTGCACGGACACGCAAACGATCAATTTTTATTGATGATTCTGTTATCTCTCTGATAGTCGATACCCCTCATTATCTAAGAACTCTAAGCTGTTTATTAAAAGATGCCATTAATAAATCCTACCTGGATTCGCTGTATATTAAGCGTGAAGATGTGATTGATTTGTGCATCACTTCCCATCACGTTCCGCCGTCCTGCTGGATGCCAAAATATCTACCTGATGGACAAATAATTAAGAAGGAAGCTAAAAACTACCGGCCAGCTAACGAAACGGAAGATCGGATTCGCTGCCAGACAATAGCCACTGTTTTATGGGAGCTTGATCCAGCTATACATCTTGTCCATATGGCTCAATCAACAATAATGCAGCGATTTGGCAATGGCAGAGACTATGGTGAAGAAACGGTGAAAGATTGGATCAAAAGCGTTGACCCGCAAAAAAAGCGCAAAAAAGGCGCTCCTCCAAAGGTTCAATATAAAATTGAACTGATAAAAGATCCCCAGCTTGGGGATTAGCAGCGCAATTAATCGCTATTCGATTTTAGTCTGGAGACGCCAAGCCGCATCGCTACTCGCTTTAGAAATCCGCCAATCCTGAGCAATACTTTTAATTACCTCTCAGTCAACTGACCCTTTTTTATTTCTCGGTAAGTTGCAGCAGTATTAATTCCATTTCAACCACAAATGGAGTTAATCATGCATGACTTTTTACTCACTACTAAACAAGCCGCGCAAATCTTGGGCGTCAGTGTCGCATTCCTGGAACGAGACCGCTGGGCCGGAGCGCGAGTACCTTTCGTCAAAGTAGGCTCCCGAGCAGATCGCTATCGCCATAGCGATCTGCTCGCCTATATTGAATCGTGCACGCATTATTCAACCAGTCAGTACTGAGGTGTGTGTATGCACACGTCAGTACATGATAGCCAGGAACTACTACTCAGTCCCGGTGAACGCATCGCCGAAGGCATATTAAGTTTACTTGATGAACCGGATGGCAACGATAAACGATGGCGCGCGCCGATATTCCGGCAATTGCCCAAACGATTTGCCGGAATTGTCGCTGATGACTACAAAGAAACGTATATCTTCGATGGCAGGCAGCAAGCTAATCTGGGCCTACTTGAAGCCTACGGGACAATTACTAGAAATAGCATTCCCCTTAATGCCAACGATAGTGACCTAAATGATCTGGCAAAAAACATCGTCAAGGAAATGCAGCAAATCAGCCGAATTTACCAGAATCTGGAATATGCCGTTTCCCGGATGCTGCGCCGGGCGCAAAAGTATGAAGTCGATTTATCACTGTTTGAAGACTCAAATATCACAACCACCGGCATCTATACCCGTCTGACCGATGAAACCTGGTGGCTGCAACGGCTACGCAAGATTCACGCACAAAAACTGGAACAAGACGCCATCCGCATAGGATTGGTGCATCAACGCGCGAGCCGTTATGTCAGCGATGAAACATTATCAAGGCGCAAAGAACAGAAAAAACGTATCCGCCGCGTTCTCGATGCAATAATGGCGACCAATGAACTCGGCCAGTCTTTCACGCTCAGCGAACTGGCAGAATTAGGTCTGGCCAATCCCCGCATCCGGCGCAGTGAATTGATGGTGCGCACCTTCGGTTTTGAATACATTGCCAATGAATTGGGCCATATCGGTGAATTCTATACCATCACTTGCCCATCCCGAATGCATGCCCGGCATTCCGGCAGCGGCGAGCGTAATTCCAGGTACGACGGCACAACACCTAAGCAAGCGCAAAAATATCTGAACAGAGTCTGGGCACGAATCCGCGCCAAACTCAAACGCGACAATTTTCCTGTGTACGGTTTCCGTATTGCCGAGCCGCAACACGACGGCACACCGCATTGGCACTTATTGCTATTCATGTCGTCCGAACAAACTGAGAAAGTCAGAGAAATCATGCAGCACTATGCGCTGGAAACAGATGGCGATGAACCCGGCGCACAGCAACACCGATTCAAAGGAATCCCCATCGATAAAAGCAAAGGCTCAGCAGTAGGTTACATCGCCAAATACATTTCAAAAAACATCGATGGTCATGGCTTAGAAAAAGACATCGACGGCAGCCCGATACAGGAAGCGGCTGAACGAGTGGAAGCCTGGGCATCGACTTGGGGAATCCGGCAATTCCAGCAGATTGGCGGCGCACCGGTCAGCATTTGGCGGGAACTTAGAAGAATCGACGATGCGCCCGAAGGTATTCTGGAACAGGCAAGACAAGCAGCCGATCAGGGTCACTGGTGGCAATTCATTCAATTAATGGGTGGCACCACTGCCAACCGGAAAGACAATCCGATCAAACTGATGAAAATCGACTCGAAAGAACGGGGCAAATATGGCGACCCAATAGGCAAGAAAATCTGCGGCGTTGAAAGCGATACCATTCAGCTACCGACGCGCTTGCATCAATGGCAGTTTCAGAAAATTACAGTCGATACAGAACCAACTGAACGGCAAAGCGCAAAGCGCCTGAGCGGGAGCGACAACGGCAGCGGCCGCGAGGCCGCATTTGCGGCGCAGCCGCCTTGGAGTTCTGTTAATAACTGTACGCAAAATAATAATCTCATCGGTTAGTAATCATATCCAGTTTAATTAACTAATTGATTACAATATATAATTAGAAAATAAAATAATTGAAAGATGAAGAACTGCTTTCATATTTTATGGAGTTTTTTTAGAAGAAATTATTTGCTTATATTAGGCCTGTATTAAATTGAGCTATGATTATTTCTGGTGTATGACAAGGGAGAAGGAAGCGGTGTAACCTGTTGTAGAGGATCTCGGCAGATCAATCAACAAAACGAGGAAAACACCGCATGACAGATAGTAATGTTTTTAATCTGAATAAACCAGAACAAAATGATCCGTTACAGGAAGTGCTGCGAGAAGGCGCGCGTAAGATGCTGGCCACCGCTATTGAAGCGGAAGTGGCTGTTTTTCTCAAGCAACATGGCGGTTTAAAAACTGACGAAGGAAAATCGGTAGTAGTCAGAAATGGTTATCTACCGGAGCGCTCGATTCAAACCGGTCTTGGTGATATTGGGATCAAAGTGCCGAAAGTACGCGATCGCAGCGGTTCCGGCATCAAATTTAACAGCAATCTGATTCCTCCCTACTTGAAACGAACGCGCAGTATTGAGGAATTTTTGCCCTGGTTGTATCTGAGAGGTGTTTCAACAGGAGATTTCACAGAGACGTTAAAGCACCTGCTGGGAGCAGATGCGCCCGGATTGTCGTCTGCAACGATTGGCCGTTTAAAGCAGAACTGGGAACAGGATTATCAAAACTGGATTCGCCGTGATCTGACTGGCAAACGGTATGTTTACGTCTGGGCTGATGGTATCTACAGTACGGTGAGAATGGATGACCGGTTATGTTTTCTGGTGATTATCGGCTCTGATGAAACGGGACGTAAAGAATTGCTGGCGTTGTCTGACGGTTATCGTGAGTCTGAAGCAAGCTGGACTGAAGTATTGATGGACTTGAAACAACGTGGCCTCAAAGACGCTCCCAGATTGGCTGTCGGTGACGGCGCATTGGGATTCTGGAAAGCTGTAGCTCAATGCTGGCCGGATACCGGTCAACAGCGCTGCTGGGTGCATAAAACCGTAAATGTAATGGAAAAGCTGCCCAAAGCCATGCAACCCAAGGTCAAGGAAGCATTGCATAACATCTGGCAGGCGGAAACACGGGAAAAGGCTTATAAAGCGTTTGATCACTGTGTTGAACGGTTCAGTCCGAAATATCCAAAAGCGATGGAATGCCTGGCAAAGGATAAAGATTCCATGCTGGCCTTCTATGATTATCCTGCAGAAAACTGGCAGCACATTAGAACAACCAATCCAGTCGAATCAGTTTTTGCAACTGTCCGACTGAGAACAGCCAGAACCAAAAACTGTGGAAGTCGGACAACAACCTTGACGATGGCGTTTAAACTGATGGAAACGGCGCAGAAGAAATGGTTCCGGCTGAGAGGTTATAAATTGTTAGCGGACGTTGTGCAGGGCATCAAGTTCGTTAACGGCGTTAAACAAAAAGGAGATCAAAAACAGCAAGCCGCTTGATTCTCCATACACCAGATTTGACTATAGCTCTATTCTAATTGACTATCCGTCTAATGAAATCAGGATGAGTGCCGAATTTAAAAAATATTTATTCCTGGTTGCCGCATGACTATATCTTCAACTTTCAATAAATTCCTAAAAGGATTGATCAAGAATGAATCAACAAATCCAGTAAACCTGATCCCTCAGCGATTTTTACAAATCTTTAAAGATCATGGTGTTTCTTCTTCTCGTATTCCTCGATTACTACCGCAAATTAAACTCAGTGACCTAAAATCTGAGGATGCTTTATTGCAAGTACTCAATCACGAAGTTTTTGAACAAATCGCCCAATTATTCGGTATCCGCAGACAATGGCTGGAAGGCGTTGATGATCAAATATATGAATTGCATAGTTGCTATAAACACCCGGAGATCTTTTTTAAGGAATTTTCCGCTTTTTGTCATCGTAAAGACAATAGCTTATATCTCCCAGTCCGTGCATTCACTTCTTGCAAGAATCTTGATTACACCGACTCGGCATGTCAGCCTATAGCACTTGTTCTTGTTGATCAGATCACAACGTTAGACGATCAAGATATTTTTCGTTATTGCGTTTTTAACGATCAATGGAGCTGGAGTTATGCATCAACAAGAATTCAAGTGAAAGCAATGGTTCGATTAGTTTCACTTGTCACCAATGAGCCAATACCGCTTCATGTCATAGAGCCGGATCAAATTGAAGCATTGTATGAAAGCACTATTTTCCCAGGTTATCTGATTGGCGGGCATTATACGACCAATCCGACCCTCGACGATTACACCACCACCGGTTATCACAACTCCAAGGAGATCGACGAATTTCCTGAAGTACTGAAATACATTGAAGAGTATAGGCTTCGGGACTTGATCACCAATGAACAATGGAAAGATATCCAGTCTTACAAACATTCAGAAAATTTCCCGGCTCAATTGGATAAGCCTCAAAAAGCCCGACAGCTAGGTAAGCGCGAAAGAAATAATCAAGAGCTTTGGAAGTTAGTTCGAGAAGCAGCCCGTGTTATGTGGGCGGAAGAAGGTGATAAGTTAACCATATCTGAAGCTGTTAGGCGTATTAAGAAACTTGAGCATTTAAAAGCTTCCAAGCTTCAAAACAATACAATTCACAAACATATTGCCGATCTGGCAACTAATCATAAATCTGGACGCAGGCCTGGAAATTCACCTAAATTATCATCCTAATTATATTTAATATACTGAATATCTATAGAAAATAATTAGGACGAATTATTTATTATCCTAATTAACACTATAGAATTTTTTTATTCTTTGCTGTGCAAGATTATGCGTGTTCCTTAAATTTATACAGGAGCACAACATGTCACAAAAAACTGGTAGAGCAATTAAAGCCGCCGAGCCAACGCAGAAGACGACGAGCTTCAGCGAGGAGGAGAGATGCGAGGGCGAGGTGGAAAAAGATTTGACGGATGCATCGCATCAGGCTGATTCAGCTCCACAGGGTACGCCATCTTGTAACACAGTACCCTCAAACGACAATCCTAAACATTTCAAACCTCTGCTTTATGGAATTGATAGTCTTTATCTTTCCTACTATGGGCAACTCTCGGAAGATTGGGACAGCAAATTATCTAAATTAAAAGAAAAAGCACAATCTGAAGATGAGAAAGTGCAAGCCTTGGCACAAGTCGCTATCGGTTCTCACCTGTTTGAAGTCAGTTATAGAGGCTTTCCGCGGTTTCCCTATGTCCTGTCGGATAATTGCTTCTTCATCAAACTGAATCGCAGCCAATCCAGCAAGCTGCCGATGGCGCATGTTCAGGTTTACAGCGAATATCTGGCGGCGGTCGGCGCTGAAGCAGCCGAAAAAGATTTGCGCTTTGTCGTCAATACGCTGGGATTGGTGCCCGATGCTCCAGGCGTCAGCCGTGCCGATTTGTTTCTGGATTTTGTCTGCATCGATAATCTTTCTGAAATTCATCATTCCGACTGGATCACGAGAGCAAACCTAATGGCAAAATACTTCGATTGCCGCTTAGATGATCCATTTACCGGCTGGGTTATCGGTATAGGCGGCGATTTACATGCTCGCTTATATGAAAAAGTGATTGAGATTAAAACCAAGTCTCATAAAACCTGGTTGTTTTCTTTATGGGAAAGCAACGGCTGGCAAGCTGACGAAAAGGTCTGGCGTATTGAATTCCAGGCTGAAAAGCAATTACTGAAGCAACTCGGAATTATCGGTCTATCTGAGTTACAGTGTAACCAAGCCGCGCTATGGCATTATTTCACGCATGATTGGCTTCGCCTTTCTACTCCGAGTTTGACAGACAGTAAGCGCAATCGCTGGCCAAATCATCCATTATGGGACGATATTTCCAATATCTACACATTGCCTTCCGATCAACCGCGTTTGAAACGTTTCTCTATTGGCAGATTGCCGCATGATGAACGAATCTTCGTGCATGGCCTGGGCGGTCTTACTTCCTTCATGGCTAGGGAAGGTATTGAGGATTTTAGTGAAGGTGTCGGTGAATATCTGCATCATGCTACACAATACCATGCCAGAAAGAATGAAAACCTTCAGCGTTATATTCAGCGCAAGGTGAAAGTCAAAGGCAGGAAATATAACACCATCAACAATTGCGAAAACCTTGCAGAAACTATTCAGGGAAGAAAGCAAAGGGCAAAAGCCTATCAAAGTGCGAAAGATGGCGAATGAAAACATTCAATCTTGAAGAAGCCGCCCTATTCCTTAAACTGCATCCCGAAGAACTGCGCCGCCGTGCCAAAGCGGGGATTATTCCCGGCGCCAAGGTGGGGAAATGTTGGGTATTTATCGAAGATGATCTTGTTGCCTGCTTACGCTCGTTATATGCTATTCCCCGGCAAGCGTTGCAAGTGGGACATGAGGAGAAGCAATTATGTCACTCTTTAAACGTGGTAAGACGTGGTGGATTAGTTTCACCACACCAAGCGGCGAGCGAGTTAGATGCTCTGCTGCAACTGAAGATAAAACCCAAGCACAGGAATTCCACGACAAGCTGAGAGCTGAATCTTGGCGAGTTGGGAAACTGGGAGACAAGCCAAAACGTACTTGGGATGAAGCAGCCTATAAATGGCTGATGGAGACTGAGCACAAAGCTTCACATAAGCAGGATATGAAGCAAGTCGCATGGATTCAGCAGTTCTTTAGAGGCCGATTGCTTTCCGAGTTAACT
Source organism: Nitrosomonas limosa (assembly GCF_054188085.1). Lineage (NCBI taxonomy): Bacteria > Pseudomonadati > Pseudomonadota > Betaproteobacteria > Nitrosomonadales > Nitrosomonadaceae > Nitrosomonas > Nitrosomonas limosa. The sequence goes on from NZ_CM135180.1 coordinate 1,433,615, forward strand.
CGGGAAGTGATTGCTGAAGTGGGTGAAGTGAAGCGCAAAGAAACTTCACCTTCAACGGCTAATCGTTATTTGGCAACAATCCGGGCAATTTTGCGTCGTGCTGCCCTTGATTGGGAGTGGATCGAGAAAGCACCGTTTATTCGACTGTATAAAGAACCTAAACGGCGTATTCGTTGGATTGAGCCAGAGCAAGTTAAAATGCTTCTCGATGAATTACCTGAGCATTTAGTTGATTTGGTCAAATTCTCGCTTTGTACGGGGCTACGAAAAAGAAATGTAACCGATCTGGAATGGTCGCAAGTTGACCTGCAAAGAAACGTTGCATGGATTCACGCTGATCAAGCCAAAGGAAGAAAAAGTATTCATGTCTCGTTAAATGCTACTGCAATGGAAATATTGCGAAAACAAATTGGTAAACATCCGGTGAGAATCTTCACTTATCGAGGAAAGCCAATTAACCAAGTTAATACCAAAGCTTGGCGTAGAGCATTAAAACGAGCTGGTATCGAAAACTTCCGCTGGCATGATCTGCGACATACCTGGGCGAGTTGGTTAACTCAGAAAGGTGTCCCTTTAAATGTGATTCAGGAGATGGGTGCTTGGGAATCAACTGAGATGGTAAAGCGTTATGCTCATTTAGCTCCCGAGCAATTCAGAAAACATGCAATGGTTGTAGATGAGCTCCTGAATAACACAATTTTGACACAAGTGGAAAGTCAGGAGTCTAGATAAGTTACTTAAGTTATTGTTTTTATGGTGCCGACACCAAGAATCGAACTCGGGACCTTCTGATTACAAATCAGCTGCTCTACCATCTGAGCTATGCCGGCATTATGACAAGAATAATCTAATCGATTTACTTGATTATTCTAAGTTTGGGTTTACTTGCTTTTCTTTCTAGAAAATTTTGAGTACTGTGCTCGAAATTTTCATTATCAAAGTTGTCTATCGCTTCAATATTCTCAACATTATCAGAAGTGAAAGTGATACCTTGATTAACTTCCTTAGCAAATATCCCTTTAATCGCATCCAAAGGGATACTAAGTTTCTTAGCAATGCCGTTAAATCGAGCCGTAAAACTTAAACCATCATGGTTGATAGTCAGTTCATGTACAGCAATCGCACTGATATTGAATATTATTTCATTATTTCTGATATATTCTTTAGGAATATCCAGCTCATCAAAAACTGTGACGGAAATATATGGAGTAAAGCCGTTATCACTGCACCAATCATAAATAGAACGAATTAAATAAGGTTTGGTAGATTGATTCATCATTTCCGCATTACTTTTTCGGATGCCGACAACGCATCAATGAATAAAGGACGACTAAACAATCTTTCGGAATATTTCAATAGAGGCGCTGCCTGCTTGGGAAGCTTAATTCCAAAATATTCTAAACGCCATAGCAATGGAGCAATAGCAACGTCCAGCATCGAGAACTCGTCGCCAAGCATGAATTTTTGCTTCTCAAAAACAGGAGATATCATCGTTAGATTTTCAGCAATCACTGTACGAGCCTTATCTATTGCTTTTTGATCGTTTCCCTCGAAAGCATCAATATGACAGAATAGCTCCTGCTCGAAACGAAATAGAAGCAATCTGGCACGAGCACGCATCACTGGATCCGCCGGCATCAACTGTGGGTGCGGAAAGCGATCATCGATATATTCATTAATAATATTCGATTCATACAAAACTAGATCGCGTTCCACTAGCACAGGAGCTTTGCCATAAGGACTCATGACAGCCAAGTCTTCTGATTTATTATTGGGGTCAACATCAATCACTTGAAAATCCATATCTTTCTCGTGTAGAACAATTCTACATCGATGACTGTAGGGACATGTGATTGTTGAATATAACGTCATCATAACTTCAATCTCTGACTAAATCACCTGCACATTCAGCAAGCTCGAAGCCTTAATGAATATCTCTCCAATATTCTTTTTTCAAGACATATGACAAAGCAAACATAATCAATAAAAAGATCATTACCTTAATGCCCAGATCTATCCGAGCATTCGCGTGAGGTTCCCCCAAATAAACCAGATAGTTTACCAAGTCACCGACTAATTTATCAAAATCGGCTTTGGCCATTTGGCCTGGTTTATCGAGCATTAAGCTTTTTTCATCCCCTTTCACAACCAGTCGCTGTTCACCTTGGAATTGATACAGAACATGGGGCATTGCCACACGATCAAAGACTAGATTGTTCCACCCAGTGCTTGTAGCATCATCTCTATAGAATGCTCGCAAATAGGTATATAACCAATCCGCTCCTCGCGCACGAGCAATAACCGACAAATCTGGTGGAACAACGCCAAACCAATCTTGACCTTCTTTTTTACGCATTGCGGATAACATTAGATCACCAACCTTCTGCCCAGTGAACACCAGTTTATCCAGGATCTCTTCATTCGATAACCCGATATCGCGGTGACGGTTATAACGCATATAACTTGCACCATGACATGTTAAGCAATAATTTACAAAGGTCTCCGCGCCACGTTGCAACGAAGCATTGTCTGTAATATCAACCGGGGCTCTATCTAAAGGAACATCTGATTCAGCAGCAATAGCATTACCAAATGGAGCCATGCATAAAATTAATAAAGCGATCATTAAGTTCTTCATTTTTTTACTCTTGTAGTCTTTTGGGCTCAGGTTTTGTTTTATCTATCTTGCTATACCAAGGCATCAAGATAAAGAAAGCAAAATATATCACGGTAAATATTTGCGCTAACAACGTATACAACGGTGTGGGCGATTTTGTTCCAAGCCAACCCAATACAAAGAAGCTAATAACAAACCAAGTTAAAGCTATTTTGAAAAGTGGTCCTTTATATCGAATCGACTTAACCGGGCTTCGATCCAACCATGGCAAGAAACAGAAGATAACCACTGAACCCGCCATTAATATAACCCCCCACAATTTAGCATCGATTCCCAGGAAGTTGACAGTTACAGCTCTCAGCATTGAATAATAGGGAGTAAAGTACCAGACAGGTGCAATGTGATCCGGTGTCTGCAGTGTATTCGCAGGAATAAAATTGTTATATTCCAAGAAATACCCACCCATTTCAGGAGCGAAGAAAATAATTCCACAGAATACAAACAAGAAAACCACAACCCCAACAATATCTTTCACAGTGTAATAGGGATGAAATGGTATGCCATCGACAGGAATGCCTGTTGAAGGATTTTTATTTTCTTTTATTTCGATCCCGTCTGGATTATTTGATCCAGTCTCGTGCAATGCCAGGATGTGCACAAATACCAATACCAGCAAAACCAGAGGCAATGTCACAACGTGATAAGCAAAAAACCGATTCAGTGCTGCATCAGAAAGCGTGAAATCACCCAAAAGCCATTGCTGGAGCGTATCACCAATGGCCGGTATCGCACCAAACATACTAACAATTACTTGCGCTCCCCAATATGACATTTGTCCCCATGGCAGAATGTAGCCAGTAAAAGCTAAACTCATGAGAACGAAAAATATACACATGCCTACCAGCCACAGCAGTTCCCGCGGTTTCCGGTACGAACCGTACATCATCCCCCGGAACATATGCAGATAAACAACTACAAAAAACATGGAAGCACCTGTTGAATGCATATATCTGATTAGCCAACCGTATTCCACATCGCGCATGATATATTCAACCGATGCAAACGCCTGGCTAGCATCAGGTTTATAATTCATCGTCAGGAAAATACCGGTCAACAATTGGTTCACCAAAACCAATAGGGCCAAGGAACCAAAAAAGTACCAGAAATTAAAATTTTTCGGTGCGTAGTATTCGGAAAGATGAGCTTTCCAATTCGATGTTAATGGAAAACGCTTATCAATCCACTCAATCATGGAATTAAACATATTACTCATTTACGCAGATCCCTCACTCTCAGATCCAATTAAAAGACGACTATCACTCAGATAAGCATGTGGCGGCACAACCATATTCGTCGGAGCCGGTACACTTTTATACACGCGACCTGCCAAGTCAAATTTAGAACCATGGCAAGGACAGAAAAAACCACCTAACCAATCAGGACCCAAATCTGCAGGTGCGACATCTTTTCTGAATACAGGCGAACAACCCAGATGTGTACATATACCTTCGGTAACCAATATTTCAGGTTTGATAGAGCGCGTGCGATTTCTGGCATATTCAGGTTGCTGATTCTTTTCTGAATTCGGATCAGCTAATTGATCCTCCAATTTTGCAAGTGTCTCAAGCATTTCTGGTGTGCGATTTAATACCCACACGACCCTGCCACGCCATTCAACCATCATCAGCATACCCGGCTCAAGCTTGGAAATATCAACTTCTACCGGTGCTCCCGCTGCTTTTGCTCTCTCGCTGGGCATCATACTTAATAAAAAAGGCGTTGCAATTGCAGCGCCTGCTATACCACCCGCTACTGAAGTCGCAGCGACTAAAAACTTTCTCCTGCCGCTCATCTTATCATCGATGCTGAAACTATCTGCCATCATATTCAATCATTCCGTCAATAATTATCTCGAATAACTATATAAAAACAATGGGTAAAATTTAGAATCCCAACTGTTTTTTCTAACTTCCCTAACGCGCCAACCACAAAAGCGCGCAGTATACCACAATCGTTTCAAGGATAATAAGATTCTTCTTCCTCTCAAAATCCCCAAAACGCACTATATTTGAAAACGATTACTTAATCTTTCCATGACATTGTTTATATTTCTTACCCGAACCACATGGACATGGTTGATTGCGACCAATCTTTTCATTGGAACGTACAAATGGTTGAACTTTATCATTTTGGATTTTCTCATTGCCGGTATCTTCTTCAAAAGCTCCCGATGTATCATGGTGAAGTTCGATTCTCTCGGGAGATCGCAACGTTTCTGTCGCGGCATCAACCTGCTGTTCATTTTTAATTTGAACAGTCAGAAGTACCTTTGTAACCTCATTCTTGACTTCTTCAAGCATATTGGTAAAAAGCTCGAAAGCCTCACGTTTGTACTCTTGCTTCGGATTTTTTTGCGCGTAACCGCGTAAGTGAATACCCTGGCGTAAATGATCCAATGCCGCCAAATGTTCTCGCCAATGCGAATCAAGAATTTGCAGCATTACCACTCGCTCATAATGATGCATAATTTCCGCACCGACGAGCTGCATCTTGTTTTTATAATTTTCTTCAGCAGTATTAAGAATGCGCTCTAGCAAATTCTCTTCATGCAATTCAGGTTCTTTTTCAAGCCACTGCTGAATTGGAAAATGTAATTGATAATCTGCCGCAAGCACTTTCTCTAATCCCGCCACATCCCATTGTTCTTCAACGCTTTGCGGCGGAATGTGGGTGTAAAATTGATCACTTAGCACACTTTCTCGAATTGCTGTGATGGTCTCCGAGATATCATGACTGGCTTCAAGCAACTCATTTCGCTGCTGATAGATGACATTACGTTGGTCGTTGGCTACATCATCGTACTCCAGCAACTGTTTCCGCATATCGAAATTTCTTGCTTCAACTTTGCGTTGCGCGTTCTCAATTGCACGCGTGACCCATGGATGCTCGATGGCTTCTCCTTCCGGCATCTTCAATCGATTCATAATATTAGCGACGCGATCAGAGGCAAAAATACGCAACAACGGGTCTTCCAATGAGAGAAAAAAACGACTCGAACCAGGATCTCCTTGCCTACCAGAACGCCCGCGCAACTGATTATCTACACGCCGAGACTCATGACGCTCCGTTCCCACAATATGCAAACCGCCTTTACTGAGAACTTCTTGGTGCGTAACTTTCCATTGTTCGTAGATTTCATGTATGCGCTTTTCTTTATCTGCTTCGCTTAACTTGTCATCATGACGTATCCGCTCAATTTCTGGCTCGGGATTACCCCCCAGTACGATGTCAGTGCCTCGACCTGCCATATTGGTTGCGATCGTAACCATTTTGGGACGCCCTGCCTGTGTCACAATCAGCGCCTCGCTGGCGTGTTGTTTTGCGTTCAAAACTTGATGAGGCAATTTTTCCCGGTCGAGTAATTTTGATAACAATTCATTATTCTCAATGGAAGTTGTACCCACCAAAACCGGCTGGCCGCGCTCATAACAATCCTTGATCTCATGTATGATGGCCTCATTTTTTTCTTTCGTGGTGCGATAAACTAAGTCCATACGATCTTCGCGGATCATCGGTTTATGCGTTGGAATGATAATCGTCTCCAAGCCATAGATCTGCTGGAATTCAGCGGCTTCCGTATCTGCGGTACCCGTCATACCGGATAATTTGTGATACATGCGGAAATAGTTTTGAAAGGTTATCGAAGCCAGCGTCTGATTTTCTTTCTGAATAGCAACGCCTTCCTTCGCTTCAACGGCCTGATGCAATCCATCAGACCAGCGCCTACCGGCCATTAAGCGCCCGGTAAACTCATCGACGATAATGACTTCACCGTCCTGGATAACATAATGTTGATCCTTAAAGTACAAATTATGCGCACGCAAACCTGCATTTAAATGATGAATCAGATTAATGTTTGCAGGATCATAAAGACTGGTGCCCGATGCAAGCAAACCGGCCGATGCCAGCAATTTCTCGGCATGTTCAAACCCGGCTTCACTCATAGTCACTTGATGGGATTTCTCATCGACGCTATAGTCGCCGGGACTATCTTCGGCTTCTTGTTTCACCAGCTTTGGAACCAACGCATTGATGCGCACGTAAATTTCAGTATCACCTTCGGCCTGCCCTGAAATAATCAATGGCGTGCGAGCTTCGTCAATCAGGATTGAATCCACTTCGTCGACGATTGCAAAGTTCAGCACCCGTTGCACACGCTCATTGGCGTGCGTTACCATATTGTCGCGCAGATAATCAAAACCGTATTCGTTATTGGTACCGTAAGTAATGTCAGCCGCATAGGCCGCTTGCTTTTCGCCATGCGGCATCTGGGCATAAATAACGCCAACGCTCATCCCCAATGCCTGATAAATTTTACCCATCCATCCGGCATCACGCTTGGCCAAATAGTCATTGACTGTGACAACATGCACGCCATGGCCCGACAAGGCATTCAAATAGGCGGGTAACGTCGCCATCAACGTTTTGCCTTCGCCGGTTCGCATCTCGGCAATCTTACCTGCGTGCAGCACCATACCCCCGATAAGCTGAACGTCAAAATGGCGCATCTGCAAAACCCGTTTACCGGTTTCACGCACTACGGCAAAGGCTTCTGGCAATAGCGCATCCAACGATTCACCATCTTGAATGCGTTGCTTGAATTCGTCTGTCTTGGCACGCAAGTCAGCATCCGATAAAGCCGCCATCGCCGGTTCCATCTCATTAATGGTGCGCACGATCTCAGTATATTGTTTGATCATTCGATCATTGCGGCTACCAAAAATTTTCTTGAGTAAATTGCCTAGCATAAGTCTTAAAGGATTAGGTGTAATTAAATAATTTATTAAAAAAACAAAGGGTGAGTTAAATGCTCACCCCAAATCTATCGTACATTCTTTAAATTCAATTCAGCTCGGTTTTTTTAAAAATTTAGATGGATTTTGCGGTTTATCTTTATGCCGAATCTCAAAATGTAAATGCGCTCCCGTTGAACGTCCAGTATTGCCAACTTCACCGATTTTCTGGCCTTGCAATACGACTTCCCCAAGTGCTACTTCCAACTTTGAAGCATGTGCATACCGACTTACGAGATCATCGCCGTGATCAATTTCGATCATATTACCATATTCAGGATGGCGATCCGAATAGATCACCACGCCACCAGCCGCAGCTTTTATCGGCGTTCCTATTTCCGCAACAAAGTCGACACCTTCATGAAATGCTTTCTTGCCGGTAAATGGATCAATCCGGTAACCGAATCCTGAAGAATACCAGTCGGTGTCAACGGGCATTTCAGAAGGCAATACAAACTTGTTGACCCTGCCGTAGCGCAGTAAAGAATCCAATGCACCGAGCTTGTCTGCTCTTTCATCCAACAGGTTCGATAGTTCCTGGAGTTTCTGATTAAATTCTACAAAAGTTAGATCTTCCGATAAAACATCGTTACGCACACCGCCTTGTCCCGGAATTTCTCTAAATAATAAATCATGCGTTTTAATTCCGGTTGATTCTGCCATACGTTCGCCTAGTGCATCCAAACGTAACAACTGCGCTTGCATCTGACCCAACTTACTGGCCATGATGTTTAAATTGTCCTGTAGATGCATTTGAATTTTTTGATGCCTTTGCTCTTGAGGATTTACCAAAATTGCTCTTAACAATGGCGATTCGATACGATCAGCATAACGCAAAGAAAAAAAATTGATCACTAACGCCAATGCTATGATAATGAATGAAAATAGAGCGACTGATAAAATGATATTCGATTTGGTTAATGTCAGCTTGCGCGCTCGTTCGGAATTATTTGCTATCAAAATAATGTTCATACTTCTTTTCATTGGGTATTTTTTAAATAACCATGACCCCTCTTAAAGTTGATTCTTATCTTAATTTACTTGGCAAATCACCAGAATATGCGGGCTTGCTATCAGCAGCCCGTCAATTATTTAAGGACCAGTCAACCTTCCACAAACTAATCCCGCGTCAGTTGGCGCAATACTGCCAACTTAGTCGGATTACCAATGGTAAATTAACCATATTGGCGGAAAATGGTGCCATTGCAGCAAAACTTAAGCAGTTATCCCCATCGCTGCTTCGAAAACTGCAACAGTGTGGGTGGGAAGTTACTTCATTTCAAATATTGGTGCAAGCACAAAACTCGATTGCAAACACAAAATATATTGAAAAACATACAGATATAAAAAAACCAAAGCTAAGTCAAAGCGGCAAGGAATGCTTCAATCAACTTGCCGCAACTTTGCCAGACTCTGAATTAAAAGAAGCCATTTATTCATTGCTAAAAAACCAAGAGAGATCTTAAACAATCCATCCAAACGCTATCTGTAGTTACACTGAATGAGATCTTCCATAGCTAACTGATTTATGCTTTTTTACGGCCACAAGTATCGCGATGATCGTCGGTGTCAATCCAACTCAGTGAACACCCATTTCCTGAACAATCATTCCAAACAGGAAAGTCAAGATCGGGTACATTCGCCTTTATATAATAACGAAACACCCGCGGCAGCGGCATCGCACGCATTGCCATAGGTCTTGCCATCGCAACCGCAAACCGGGGCGTACTGTTTGGTACAAGCCTTCGGTTTATCTTTGCACGTGCCTTCGCTGCCTGAAACGTTGCATTGTCCTACATCGTAATCACAATATTGGTTAATTGCCGGACATTGCTTTCCAGGAATCCCACCACAGCTTAAAGATTTGATCGTCCCGCTGGATTCACATCCCTGAGCTACAAGAAATAACCAGAGTAAAATTAAGTTGCAAACCAGTCTCTTCATTTTTTCATCCTTATCTGCCGACAATAAGCACTTTATTCGCAGAATGTCATGGATCAAAATCTTGATGCAGTTAAAACAATATCCGCGAACTGCCATGCCTTCTCAAATGCTTTCTGGATCTCATCATAATCTTTTCCCTGCTTTTGCAGACTTTGCTTCAGGCCTAACAATACCTATCCATTTTTGGGGTAATAATGGTGGTTATGTGGATAATACGCAGCCGTATAAAAGCTTTGCACTTTACAACTTGCAATACAAGCTTCATCCACTGCCGCAGTGCTGGTATTTGCTTCTGCGGCATCATGACATTGCTGCGAATGCTTGAAAATGCGCTTCGGGAGATAATACCGCTTGACCGTTATTGGTCACATTGATATTCGGACCAAGCGCCAAAGCTTCCCCCCAAATAAAGCACCCCGCCGCAAGCAGCGAGGTATTAACCTCGCTCTTCAATCTGCTGGTTTTCAACCAGCTTCCGCCCCAAGGGGCGGGGGATTAAACCCAGAGAGATTAAAACTGTTGCGATCGCTGTTAAGGCATTGTTGTATTTCATTTTCCCGTCACCCCGTGCATTTCCGTGATCAGCTTGCCGAATGGATGCGGTCTGCAAACTTTAAAAGTTATTCAAATCATACCGGCACTATCCACTTGGATAACTGTCTCTACTTATCTTATTTTTTCACTTAGCGCTCCGGTATATAATATAAAACTGCTAATCGGATTCTATAGAATTATCGTTCTTAATGAATCGTATGCGAATGTGATTTATTCTTGGGAAACGCTGATTAATTCGGCGAACGAGATGAAGCACGAGACGCACGGCGCACAGCAACCGAGACATATCAACAAGATAATCGAGGGAGCGAGTACCGCGCAACGAGGTGATTCGCTCGTATAGTCAATTAATCAGCATTTCCCTTGGACGATCCTTCATCCTTTCTCTATTCTTGACTCTGACTTTATCCGACCGACCCCGAAAACAACATGAATGTTTTTTATGAAGAAGCTGGAACCTTTAAAGTGGGTACCATTCTGGCTGACAACAATACCTCATTACAAATTGAAGCTGTGCATGGTAAGCGATCAAAAATTAAAGCTTCTGCGGTATTGTTCCGGTTCGACACCCCCCCATTGGCGGAATTTATGGGGCATGTGCAGAAAGTTGCCGAAGAACTGGATCCGAATTTTCTTTGGGAATGCTGCGCCCAGGAAACCGAATTCGCGAGCGACAACCTCGCCACAGATTACTTCGGACATGCGCCAAGCCCTGTAGAAGCTGCAGCAACGTTGTTGCTCTTGCAAAATGCACCCATGTATTTTTATAAAAAAGGACATGGCCGTTACAAAGCCGCGCCGCCCGATGCACTCAAGGCAGCATTAGCAAGCCAGGAAAAGAAACGGCTACAGGCCGAACAACAAGCCCGTTACGTCGAACAATTGAATCAATTCATTCTGCCAGAAGAATTTAAGCCATATCTCTCACAGTTACTCTACAAACCGGATAAAAATTCCACCGAATGGAAAGCGCTTGAAACCGTCTGTTCCGAGAAAAAGCTTTCCGTAGTTAAGCTGATGGAAAAATGCGGCGCCATTCCATCCTCGCACGATTACCATTTCAATCAATTCATTTGGGAATTTTTCCCGGAAGGTATTGAGTTTGGCGAACTGGCATCACACTCAGCCACAGACAGCTTCGCAGATCTGCCGTACGCGGATACCGCCGCTTTCAGCATTGACGATGCATCCACGACCGAAATTGATGATGCGTTTTCGGTAACCCCTTTATCTTTCGGGAGTTTTCGCATAGGCATACATATCGCTGCACCTGCGCTGGGGATACCTCCCGAGTCTGCGCTTGATCAGTTGGCTGCCACGCGTCTGTCGACGGTTTATTTGCCCGGCAATAAAATTACCATGTTGCCTGACAGTGTCATTACCCGATTCACTTTGGCGGAACAAGCCATCTGTCCGGTTGTTTCTCTCTATCTTGAGGTATCGGACGACTACACGGTTACCGGCACAGAAAGCAGACTTGAGCTGATAAAAATAGCCGCCAACTTGCGTCATAACGAATTGGAGCAACATTTTAATGAGGATGCATTAAGCAAGGGCCATTTTCGGCACCCCCTCAGTCAGGAGCTGACTTTCTTATGGAATTTTGCTTGCAGATTGGAGAACCTGCGTGGTAAATCAAATGATACCAACAATGACAAAATTGATTACAGCTTCGAAATCAACGGTGAACATGTTTCAATCATCGAACGCCGCCGCGGCTCCCCCATTGACAAAGTTGTCTCGGAATTAATGATTTACGTCAATACCGAGTGGGGAAAACAATTAACGGATGCGGGTATCACCGGTATCTTCCGCAGTCAGGCAAATGGTAAAGTGAAAATGAGCACTTCTCCTGCTCCCCATCAAGGACTCGGTGTCTCCCAGTATGCCTGGAGCAGTTCCCCGATGCGGCGCTACGTCGACCTGATCAATCAGCGGCAGCTGATTGCGCTGCTGCGCGGCGAACCTCCACCCTACTCCAAGGAGAGCAACAATTTATTGATCGCAATGCGCGACTTTGATATGGCTTATGGGATTTACGGCGAATTTCAACGATCGATGGAACGGTATTGGTGCCTGCGCTGGCTGCTGCAGGAAAAAATACAAACAATCAATGCGCAGGTTATTAAGGAAAATCTGGTTAAATTGGATCATATTCCGCTTGTCACACGAGTACCATCATTGCCGGAAATGGCACCAGGCGCTTATGTCAAACTAAAACTCTCTGAAATCGATCTGCTGGATCGTACTTTTCATGCGGAATTCCTGCAAAAGCAGGATCTTTAAAAATATCACTTGAGCATTCCATCAGGAATATGTGACAAGAAAAAAGTAGTTGCCTACAATAACGTATCTTTATTTGCAGGTTATATTCAACTCTTAAGGTTTAACTGAATAGCTGTGATCAACCAAACACTTGGAACTTCACCCCCAAACCAGGACAGCTATCTCTCCTTACAGACGAATCGCTTATCGATTGCGATGGCGGTTTCGTTGCTGTTGCACGGCATTATTCTCTTTGGAATCGCCTTTCAGTTTCCACAACCCAATTTCGACAAAATTGCATCGTCGCTTGAAGTGGTGCTGGTTAATAGCAAAACGCCCTCAACACCTAGGGAGAGCAAGTTGCTCGCGCAGGATAATCTCGATGGTGGCGGCAACACCGACGACGATCGCAAGGCAAAAACACCTTTCCCGGTTCTGCCTAAAAGCAAGCCGGTAGTTGATGACAAGATCGCACAGCAGAAAGTCAAAGAATTGGAGCAGCAGGCAAAGAAATTGATGGCAGCTGTGAGTGAAGTACCCCAGATCGAACTCACCAGCGCAGCGGATAATACCGATGAAATCAAACCGAGCGATCCGTCGGACACAACCGAATTATTGCTGCGAAGCCTCGATATTGCACGGCTAAGAGCACAAATCGATCAAGACCATGAGACCTATCAGAAACGCCCTAAACGAAAATTTGTTGGCGCACGTACCAAAGAGTTCCGCTTTGCGCGCTATGTTGAGGATTGGCGCTTGAAAGTCGAGCGCATTGGCAATTTGAATTATCCGGAAGCTGCCAGAAAAGAGAAGCTCTATGGCAACCTGCAATTGACTGTCGGAATCCGTGCGGATGGTAGCTTGGAATCGATCGAAATCAACCGCTCCTCTGGCAAAAAAATTCTCGACGAAGCTGCCATCAATATCGTTAAACTTGCCGGCCAGAACGGGTTCGCACCTTTCCCGCCGGATATCAGCCAGGATACCGACATCCTACACATTACCCGCACTTGGGTCTTTGCTTCAACAGATATGCTGCTCAGTCAATAAATGTTCCGTTTTTAAATCCCGGCTTTTTTAAATGTCATCCATTAATCCGCTTATGCTCGACTTGTATGCAGTGATGGGCAATCCTGTTTCTCATAGCAAATCGCCTTTAATACATGCCACTTTTGCACAACAAACCGGGCAATCGATGCAGTATATCGCACTGCTTGCGCCTATCGACGGCTTTAAAACGGCTGTAGAAAATTTCCGGCAACAAGGCGGGAAAGGACTCAATGTTACGGTCCCCTTCAAGCTGGAAGCCTTTCAGCTGTCGACCTGCCTCACGGAGCGTGCAAAGATTGCACAGGCCGTGAATACGCTTAAATTTGATGGCAATGATATCTTGGGTGATAACACCGATGGTGCTGGATTGGTATGTGATATCGAATTGAATTTATCGATCCCGATTGCAGCAAAACGTGTCTTGCTACTCGGCGCCGGTGGCGCTGCGCGTGGCGTCATTCTGCCGTTGCTGCAAAAAAAGCCAGCGCTGCTGGCCATTGCGAACCGTACGATTAACAAAGCAAAAAACCTGCAAGAACAGTTCAGGACATATGGCGATATTACCGCAGGGGATTATCTGCAATTCTCCAAAGAAAAATTCGACATCATCATTAACGCCACCTCTGCCAGTCTTCATAACGAACTACCTGATATCGCTCCCGGCACTTTTAAACATGCCGAACTGGTTTACGACATGATGTACAATTTAGATAATCAGACACCTTTCCTTAAATTCGCGCAACAGCATGGCGCACAAAAATTTGCAGACGGCATCGGCATGCTGGTTGAGCAAGCAGCTGAATCTTTTTTTGTATGGCGCAACATAAAACCACAAACAAAACCGGTCATTGCAATGCTGAAATCAAAAAGCAGAACTTAGACCTCTAATCGTCCAGCGCTCAAACATAGTGTTGCAGAAAAATCCCATCAATTGCAGCTCATGAAATGCCTGTTTGCGTATCAAACCGTTTTCATCAAGAATGAATCGGTTGCCAAATTTATCCAGCCAATCGCCATAGCTAAATAAAGTTGGTACTGAGGTAACGCTGAAGGTTATACTTTTCGGTCATCCAACTGCAAACTTTTTAGCGTATAAACTCCAAGCAAAAGTACTCAAGATTAAATTGGCTTGCTGATACCATTCGACTATGACCGAAACCAATACCAATAATAACGATCAAGAAGACTCGCAGACGCCGCTTCAACAGATCACATTTCTGTTGCGCAAGTATAAATTAGTCGAAGGCTTGGTGAATTTACAAGATTCTCCCGATCTATCCTTAAGCGAATCCGAGGTCCAGAAAAAAAACCTCTCTGAGCTGCAATCTTTTTTAGATCAACTGCACCCCGCGGATATCGCGCACATCCTTGAAGCATTGCCGCTGGAAGATCGGTTACTGATCTGGAGCATGATCAAATCCGATCGGGACGGCGATGTATTGCTCGAGACCTCCGAAGCGGTTAGAGCAACGTTGATCACTGACATGGGCGCGCAAGAGCTGGTCGCCGCGACAGAATATCTGGATGCCGACGAGATTGCCGACCTCGCTCCAAACTTGCCTCAAGAAGTCATGGAAGATGTTTTCCGCTCGTTGCCCATTGAGGAACGCGAGCAATTACGCGCAGCCATGTCTTATCCGGAAGATTCCGTTGGCGCACTGATGGATTTTGATGTAATCACCATCCGTGAAGACGTGCGGCTGGAAGTCGTATTGCGCTATTTACGCTGGCTTGAAGAGATGCCGGATCACACCGATCAGTTGTTCGTTGTCGATAGAAATGAACATCTCAAAGGTGTATTGCTAATCAATCGCTTACTGGTCAGCGACCCGGATACCTTGGTCGCTGATGTGATGACTAAAGAAATCATCAAGCTGCGCCCTGATGATGTTGCCCAGCAAGCCGCAAATGCGTTTGAACGCTATGATTTGGTTTCTGCATCGGTCGTCGATGAAAACGACAAATTGCTCGGCCGCGTCACCGTCGATACGGTGATTGATTTTATTCGTGATAAAGCCGAGAACGAAGCATTAAACTTGGCTGGTTTAAGCGAAGACGAAGACCTCTTTGCGCCGGTTCTCAAAAGCGTCAGAAATCGCTGGGGATGGCTGGCGATCAACCTGATTACCGCCTTTATCGCATCCCGGGTTATCGGGTTATTCGAGGATTCCATCGAAAAGCTGGTGGCATTGGCCGCTTTGATGCCGATCGTGGCCGGTATCGGCGGCAATTCGGGAAATCAAACGATTACCATGATTGTGCGAGCATTGGCATTGGATCAGATAAATACGCGTAGCACCTGGAAATTACTTGGTAAAGAAATCGGCGTCAGTTTGGTCAACGGTTTTGTCTGGGGCACCATCATCGGCATATTTACCTTTGCGATCTATCAGAATGCGGAACTGGGACTGGTTATGACTCTGGCGATGATGCTCAACTTGCTTTTGGCCGCATCGCTAGGGGTATTGATTCCTCTAACTTTACGGAAATTTGGCCGCGATCCGGCACTCGGCTCCAGTGTCATGATCACTGCGGTTACTGACAGCGGTGGTTTTTTTATTTTCCTTGGATTGGCGACTATTTTCTTGCTATAGCGACATACCAGCCAGTTAACAAGTACATCCACTCACTGACCGGAATTCTCAAACAGATTACACAGATTACTCAATATTCTGCACTTGTTCGCGCATTTGTTCGACAAGTACCTTTAATTCCATGGAAATCCGGGAAACCTCCAGATCAACCGACTTTGAGCCAATTGTGTTGGCTTCACGATGCAACTCTTGCATCATAAAATCCAATCTTTTACCAACCACACCGCCTTGGTTCAAAATCCGTTCCACTTCGTCGAGATGCGCCTGTAAGCGCGACAATTCTTCATCGACATCAATTTTGCTGGCAAATAACGTGATTTCCTGGTGAATCCGATCATCTTCGTTATTGCCGAGAATTTCTTCCAACCGGGTGCGTAGTTTTTCTTCGAAAGAAGCAATCAATGCCGGGATGCGTGGAGATGCAACTTGCAGCAATTGGCGCATTTGCAAAATGCGATCCAGCAAAATGGCTTTCAGCTTATCTCCTTCGCGCATTCTTGCAGCTTTTAAATCCTTGAGCGCGGTTTGCAACAGCGTCATGCCAACTGCATCCCATTCCTCGCTAGGTGCCGCATTACTCTCGAGCATACCAGGCCACTTTAAAATCTCTGCGATGGTTAAAGACGCTGCGGACGGGTAGCTTGTTCGGATGGTCTGCTCTAATTGCATCAATCGTTCCAATAAACCGTGATCAAGTTGCTGATCGATTTCTACCGTATGAACCGGTGAAAACAATAACCGGCATTCGATTTTGCCGCGGCTGAGTTGTGTGGTCAGCAATTCCCGCATCGCAGCTTCCAACCGGCGGAAATCATCCGGCAAGCGAAGCTGGATATCAAGAAAACGGTTATTGACGGAGCGAATCTCGAGATTGAACGATCCGTAAGGTGTTTGCTGGCTCGCGGCCGCAAAGCCGGTCATGCTGAATATCATAATTTAAGTTTTCCGAGAACGTTTAAAAAACGCCATCATCACAAACGGCTGGAGCGTTTTTTGGGTCGAGTAAACCGGTTACGCTAAATGGCCTGTCTTTATTGTCAGGATCAAATACAATTTGACTGGCGTCGATATACTTGTAGTCGCCAGGCGCATTAAGCCGCCACAAATTTGGAATCACCGCATACGGCTGATGCAAGCAATAGGCTGGAGTATCACCATGAATGACCAAAACCGGTTTCGTGAATTGAGCCGCGTAACGCTTAATCTCATCGCGTAACATGCGATAACCATCGCACTCTGTGCGATTATTGGGTGTACATAATGGCCTTTCGTGGTCGAAGTCAAAAATATCCGCCTGGAACGCTATCACAACGGCCTGTGCAGATTCTGCTTCCGCGAATAGCTGGTTCAACCATTGTTTATTCGATTGATCACGAAAGTCGGCTTCATTTAACGCTTCTTCCAGATTACTCCGCAAAATTTCCTTGCGGCCGTTGTTCGTCCCCGGAATATGCAGCGTTGCAAACATAACCGGGCCGATGCGCCAGCGGGCATTCTCAACAAATCCGTCTTGGCGCACCAAACCCGGAATATGTTTGGTCAATTGCCATTGATCTCGATGATAGAAAAGCTGGCGAAGAAAACCCAACCGCTCCAGCTCATCATAACGTGTCGACAAGGTAAAACGGTCACAGTCGGTCCAGTCGTTATCGCCGGGTGTGTAGACTGTCTTATGGGGATTTAAAAACGCAATCTGCCGATAGTGATCTTGCAACAGCTCGTCACTGCAACTCAACCGTCCCCTTTTGAAATCGCCTAAATGGATTAAAACCGGAGGATCTATAGATCTAATTGCTTTGGCGAGCGCGCCGCCGGGTTGTTCCAGCAATGCATATTCCGCATCGGTATAGGGCATATCACCAATTACGACAAACCGGGTTGTTTTCTCACTGCTGGAGAGTAACGCATCGCCCGCATGCAATGGCAAAGCCGAAGACATGCAGACTAGCAACAACCATTGCCAAACCGTCATGGTTCGCGTTATCCGTTCAAGTGATTTTGAAAAACCAGGCCGGCATGTTCACGCAGCTTATGAAAGCAGATCGCCGGCCAATTTTCCTGCGCCACGCTCAATTCTGCGCCAAAGGATGCCAGAAAAGTCGGCGCATCAACCGCATCGTACGCGATCCGATGCGCATTGGCTTCGATGAATCGTTGCAATTCGCGCGGATCGTCGCAGGTGATCCAACGCGCCAATTGGTATTTGGCGGACGCGATACGAGCTGCGACGCCGTACTCGTGCTGCAAGCGGTGCGCGACCACTTCGAATTGCAGCGTACCGACCGCCCCGAGCAACAGCATATTGCCAAGATGCGGACGGAAAACCTGGATTGCGCCTTCCTCGCCAAGCTGGGCCAATCCTAGTTTTAGCTGTTTGCTGCGTAACGGGTCGGCAATTTCAACCGTACGGAAAATCTCGGGGGCAAAGAAAGGCAAACCGGTAAATTGCAAAACCTCGCCTTCGGTCAACGTATCGCCCAATTGCAGCGTGCCATGATTCGGTATACCGATAATGTCTCCTGGATAGGCCTCTTCCAGAATATCGCGGCGTTGCGACAAAAACGATACTACCGTGCTGGTGCGGATATCCTTACCGTTACGCGCCACTTTCAGATTCATGCCGCGCTTGAAATGACCGGAGCAAACACGCACAAACGCAATCCGATCGCGATGCGCGAGATTCATATTGGCTTGAATTTTGAACACCATACCGGAGAATTTTTTCTCATCGGGTTGTACTTCACGTTGAATCGCATTGCGCGACTCCGGTGGCGGCGCCAGATCCACCAGAGCGTCGAGAATCTCCCGCACACCAAAGTTATTGATCGCCGAACCGAAGAACACCGGTGTTTGCTCACCGGCAAGAAAAGCCGCGTGATCGAAAACCGGCGATGCGCCTTTGATTAAATCGATTTCCTGCAACGCGGTATCCAAATCCATGCCGAAACGCTGCCGGATTTGCGGATCGTCAAATTGCGCAATCACTTCATTATCAGTGTCAATGCGATCGGATCCCGGTTGAAAAACACGCATGCAATTATGCTTCAAATCGCACACCCCGTGAAAATTCTTCCCCATCCCGACCGGCCAGGTAAACGGAATCGTCGACATGCCGAGCGTGCGCTCGATTTCATCGAGCAAATCCAGCGGCTCACGTACTTCGCGATCCATTTTATTAACAAATGTCACGATCGGGGTATTACGGGCACGGCAAACTTCCAGCAATCGCAAGGTTTGCGCTTCAACACCGTTAGCGGCATCGATGACCATCAGCGCAGCGTCAACCGCCGTCAACACGCGGTAAGTATCTTCCGAGAAATCCTGGTGGCCAGGGGTATCCAGCAAATTGATGATGCAATCGCGATATTCCATCTGCATGACCGAGCTAGCCACCGAAATCCCCCGCTGCTTCTCGATTTCCATCCAATCGGACGTAGCATGTCGGCTGGCCTTACGTGCCTTCACGCTACCCGCAATATGAATCGCTCCTGCATACATCAGCAGTTTCTCTGTCAACGTGGTTTTTCCGGCATCCGGGTGAGAAATAATAGCGAATGTGCGGCGGCGCGCCACTTCGTGTTGAATACTCATAATTTCAAGAAATCTGTTCGGGTGAATAAAGAAAACAGTGCGTTGAATGCGTTGCGCTGAATAAACTGGCCGACGGATAGCGTTCCCGGCAAACCGGCATCGCTTTCGGACAACGTGGATGAAAATGACAACCGGCCGGAGGCTTAGCCGGTGACGGTAAGTCGCCTTTTAGCGGAATGAATTTCCGATCCGCGTCAGCAGCAATCCGCGGCACCGACGATAACAATGCTTGGGTGTAGGGATGTTTCGGGTTGCCCATTACTTCATCGATAAGCCCGCGTTCAACGATCCTTCCAAGATACATGACTGCAACCTCATCAGCTAAATATTCCACAACTGCGATATTGTGGGTGATAAACAAAAAAGCAAGTCCTAGGTTATTTTGCAGGGTTTTCAACAAATTCAGGATTTGCGCTTGCACCGAAACATCCAAAGCACTGGTCGGTTCATCGCAAATCAATAATTCCGGATTCACTGCCAAAGCGCGCGCGATGGCAATGCGCTGACGCTGCCCGCCCGAAAATTCGTGCGGATAGCGCCATTTTACCTCAGCCGGCAATCCGACTCGCTGCAATAACGAGTCGATTTCCTGGTCGCTTGAGCTGGCTTGCATATTATCGGCTTTTGATGATGCGCTGGCTGCACCGATCTTTAACGCATTCATCCCTTCTTGCAAGATTTCCTTGATACGCATACGCGGATTCAATGACGAATAGGGATCCTGAAAAATAATTTGGAAGTGCGAACGAATTGGTTTTAATTGGCCCCGTTTCAAGCCTACCAGCTCCTGCCCTTTAAACTGCACACTGCCGGTAGTGGGTTGAATTAACTGCAAAATACTTTTTCCTATCGTTGTTTTCCCGCATCCGGATTCACCGACCAATGCCAATGTTTTCCCGGAAGCAATCTGCAGCGATACACCGTCAACCGCTTTTACATGCCCGACCACGCGTTTGAACAGGCCTTGGCGAATCGGAAAATATACTTTGAGGTCGGCTACTTTCAATAATATTTGTTCCGTTCGCTGTGCTTCGGAATACAGCGGAATCCTTTGTGCCGGTGCGCCGGTTACCACCTGTGTATGACTCACGCCGGATTGATACAAATGACAACGCACCTGGTGCGCATCATCGAGCCGATGCCATTGTGGAACCGCATCACGGCACATTGCCATCACTTGATTGCAGCGATCCGCAAAACGGCAGCCGCTGAATTGCTGTGATAGCGACGGCACATTGCCATTCATCACCGTCAACGCTTGATCGCGTTTATTTTTGCCAGGCAGCGAAGCAAATAATTGTTGCGAATAAGGGTGTGCCGGTTGCTGGAAAAAAGCTGCACGAGGCGCCACTTCCACGATTTCTCCGGCATACATCACCGCCACGCGCTGCGCCATTTCCGCCACCACCCCTAAATCATGGGTAATCAATAATATTGCCATGCGCGTGCGTTGCTGGATGTGCCGCATTAAATCGAGTACTTGCGCTTGGATGGTGACATCCAGGGCGGTCGTTGGTTCATCGGCGATCAATAGTTCCGGCTCACCGGCCAACGCCATCGCGATCATGGCGCGCTGTTTCATACCCCCGGAAAACTGAAATGGATATTCATGCATACGCCGTTGCGCATCCGGGATGCCGACTTGCTCGAGCAATTCCTGAATCCGTGCTTGTTTCATCGCAGGCGTCAGATCGAGATGCTGGTGTAACACTTCTCCAATTTGCTCAGCAATCGTCAATACCGGGTTCAGGCTTAACATGGGTTCTTGGAAAATCATGCTGATCTGTTTACCGCGAACTTTGCGCATCGCCGCCTCAGGCAATTGCAAAAGATCCATCCCATGAATTTTGATTTCCCCGGCGACAATTTCACCCACATCCGGGAGCAATCGCATAATCGACAGAGCCGTCATTGACTTGCCGCAACCGGATTCGCCCAGCAGCGCAAATGTCTCTCCCTGCAGAATATTCAGCGATAGGCCATCAACAGCCCTGACAGGTATATCGCCGGTATGCAGCAACGTCGCTAGATTGTCTATTTCCAGCACGGTTTTCATTTCGAGCGGGAAGAACCTGCCGGAGTCATGGCGCCGGCAGTTTTGTTTGAAGAAATCTCATCTTTTCCATACCGTTGAAAAAAACGGCTGCTTAATTTCAGTGTCCGCATACGTGGATCCAACGCGTTTTGCACCGCATCGGCAAACAGATTGGCGCTCAAAACTAGCGTAAACATAAAACTGAAAGCCGCCAGTAAAGCCCACCACACCATCGGTTCCCGCGCCATTTCCAGACGCGCGGCATTAATCATGGTGCCAAAACTGATCATTGAAGGATCGACACCGACACCGACGTATGACAGCACTGCTTCAGCCAGCACCAATCCGCTGAAATCCATCACTGTAGCAATTAACACGATGTGCATCACATTCGGCAGGATATGGCGGCTGATGATGCGCCAATGTGACACGCCGAAAGCATGCGCCGCCTGAATATATTCCAATTCGCGCAATTTCAGCGCTTCTCCGCGCAACAACCGGCACAAACTCGTCCAACTGGTGACACCGAGAATCATGCACAAAAACAACAACCGCAAATCGGCGCGTGATGCAACGGTTTCGAACAATTCCGCATGCGTTTCGATATATACCTGCATCATCAACACTGCCGCCGCAATTAACAGCACACTGGGAATCGAATTTAACGTGGTATAGATGTACTGAATCACATCGTCAACCCAACCCCGGAAATACCCGGCCATGATCCCGAGCAGCAGCGCGAATGGCAGCATGATCAGCGTGGTCAACGTTCCAATTACCAATGCAACCCGGATACTTTTAAGTGATTGATACAGAATATCCTGGCCTACTTTGTCAGTACCCAATACATGATAGTGCGTTGCCAGCATTGCGCTGCAACCAATCAGCAATAGCAAAATCAATAAAGTAATCAAGATCGCGTACCACGGCACTTCGCTGGTACGCCGCCAAATGACGGACATGCTTTGAACAAAATTTCGTTGATGGCGGCGAGATAGAAAGGCTATTAAGCAAAGGGCTATTCCAAGCCAAACCAAGAAACCATACGCCAAACCTTTAAAGATTCGCTCCAGAATGTCTGGAAGATATTCCTTTTCAGGATCTTGCAAATGCGATCCACCATATTCCAAACGGGCGAAAGCCCGCACCTGCCCGCCATCCGGCGACTCGATTGTTTCCTTTGCATAGAGGTGCGTTGCCAGCGGTGCGGAATAGGTTTTCTCAACGTTGGTCCGGAGCGGCGTTAAAACTATATCCAGCAAACTTAACACTTCTACGCTGTAAATCGTCTCGCCGCTTCGATTCTTATGGTCGAGCGCTGGCCGGAAATGAACGGTGTCGAGCAACCCGACCAATAGAAAAAAAATTAACACCGTCAATGCCGACATGCCGCTGGCACTATGCCCGACCCGCTTCCAAGGCATCAACAAGTGCTCATTCCGGCGCACATACCAAACCCAAAAAAATATCGACAACACAAACAAGTAGACAAGTGCATCCGTCCACAAAACAATTGGGCTAAAAGGCATGGTCTGATGGATTATTGAAAGCGCACTGACATCATATAGAAATACAAGGAACAGTTCCTATCATAAATGAATGCCACGGCTTTTTGAAAAAAACATGACTGCCGATTCAAGAAAAAACAGCCAAGAAACTCGGTTCATACTCGATGACCCTGCATTTCCAGTCTGTTTTCTCCGCATCAGTAGTAACGCAGAAAGTCTCTAGCTGCCTGCGCGTAATCTAAGCTAACGAGACCTTTACACGATGTCATGAGCGGTACGAGAATAAGGCAAAAATTTGCGAAAAAGCGGAGTTTACACGGAGTAAATGAGCATTTTTCGCGAATTTTTAACGCAATTATCGTGCCGCGTAGTAACCGTGCAAAGATCTCTTAACTTATTAATTCCCCGAAATTAATAGTTCTCATACTGCAGTCGTTCCTCACGGCGGATCAATTCATCAATCGTCAAGCCAATAACTGGCACGCCATTGAAAACCGTCCCCGCTCTTTTTTTATTGAAATGTCCAAGCATGGTTGTGTAGGCTCGCGGTGGCAATGGAAAAAAATGGGTTTCCTTTACCAACAGCAACGCATTTTTCAGATAAAACTCGACAAATTCCTTCACTTCCGGCTTCTCGGCTGCCTTGAGGCTGACATAAATAAACATAGGCCGCGATAATGGCTGATAGCTGCCGTCTTCGACTGTCTCGACCGAGGGTAGAACCGCTCCTTGACCATTGCCGTTATCAATCGCTACTGCGGCAACTTTATCTTGATTTTCGACGTAATACGCAAATCCCAGAAAACCCAAGCCATTATTATCACCCGCCACAGCCCGCACCAAGCCGGTGTCATCTTCGGATCTGGAAAAATCCGTGCGGCTCGACTTCGCTTTTCCAATGATCGCCTCGGTAAAATAATCGTAGGTGCCAGAATCTCTTGCAGGCCCAAACAACTTGATAGCTTCTGCCGGCCATGCTGAATTAATCTGATTCCAGTGGGTAATTTTACCTTCGGCCACCGGTTCCCAGATTCTCTTCAACTGCGCAACCGTCATGGCCCTGCTCCAGGTATTGCCGGGATGAATCGCTACGGTAAGCGCATCAAATGCTACCGGTATTTCGACGTACTGCACCCCGGTGTTTTTGCATTCTTTCATCTCGTTTTTTAAGATTGGACGAGAGGCATTGACAATATCAATCTCACCCCGGCAAAACTTCCTGAAACCACCGCCGCTGCCTGAAACAGCAACCGTCACTTGCATCGTTCCCTTCTTAACTTCTTGGAATTGGTCGGCAACCGCCTGGGTAATCGGATAAACAGTGCTGGAGCCGTCGATTTTGACCATTGACTGTGCATGCGTCATCCCGGCAGTACTGATCCAGAAACCCGAGAAAAATAAAATGATCACCTTAAAATTGTATGACTTTGGCATTTCGTTCTCCTGTTTGTAAGGATTGCTATTCGTACCAAAAATAATTTCAACTAAAAATCGATGGTCCATTGCGTCAGGAAAGCACTCAAATCGCCATTGTTCCAGCCATTGGTGCGAGCACCGGCGCCACCGGAATAACCATCGGTGTTGGTAATCGGTGTCCTCGCAGTATTGATATCGAGTACATGGATCACGTTTGCCTGAAATTTGACGTTCGAATGCGGGTACCAATTCAAACCGAATCGAACCATATCCGCTTTACCACCTGCGATGACTCCCGAATTCATATCGATGTAATCGTAACCGGCTGCAATTTCCCAAGCCCCCCAGCCCGATCCGTTGAACTGGAATGGACGATTCGGTTTAATCCGGTTCGCTGCGCCGTTTCTCACATGATACGCTTTAGATTCGCCTGTCAGGAAGTAACTTGCAAAACCGTAATAACCCGTGAGATGCTCGTTATCATAGTTAAATCCATTGATATTGGTCCGCAAATATTCCCCTTGCGCCGAAAATGGACCGTACACAAACCAGGATTCCGCACCGAAACGATCGTAGCTGGTGACTTCTCGGCGATTCGGATTGCTTAAAGCGCCGGTGCTTAAGTTACCGGTGTTCAAAATATTGGTCCGGTCGACGTTGGTTCCCGGAAATGCAAAGAACGACATGCCACCGCCGCCGCCAATCTGTCCTTCACCAACCATCGTGCCATCTGCGCGATACTGTGTATTAACATGCGTATGTCCAGCCGAAACACCGATATGCAGGAATTTCGTATCATCTTCCATCCAGGGCCTGCCGCTGATACGGCCGATGCCCTGCCAGCCGGTATCGCCTGAGCCGTTGTTACGATTCTGATTACCGTTGGCATTGACCGATGTTGAAGCGGAGGACCAGGAACCGATCGGCTCCGTTTGAAACGCGATCCCGGTTTGCCATCTTTTAACCGCGTAATTGGCGCCAATACCCGTTTTATAGGTATTCGGGTTATCGACGAAGGAGTTGACCGACATATGCCGTTCGATAAAAGTCAGATAACGGTTACTGGCCGCTTCTTCCAAACTGAATGGTTCCTTGAACGAACCCAGTTTATAGGAAAGCGCATCGGTATGGTTTAAACGTACAAAGGCATCGGTAATTCCCGATCCAACCGATCCATTGCCCCGGCTGAAGTCATACTCGAATTTATAGTCCCATATTTTAAAGAAAGTACCTTCAACGCCTAAACGAGCACGGCGGATATTCATGCCGCTGTTCAATTCATTGGCTGTGTGCGCACCGGTTGCGGGATCCGGATCATTGACAAAATTATATTGCGAGGCCGGTTGTATCCGCCCGTTAAGCGACATAGAAAAATTGCCATCTTTGGTAGCCCAATGCAAACCGCGATCGTCAAAAGTGCCATGAATTTTCTCTACTTCTTTCATGCGTTCTTCAAGCACCGATACTTGATTGACAAACCGGGCCTTTTCCGCCTTCTCCGAAATTCTGGCAAGACGCTCCGCAGATCTTCTTTTTTTCATTTCCTCGGATTGATCTTCAGCCAATTGCGTCGAATCCCCCGAGGTTCTTAATGGTGCTTCCACAACTTTCGGCGGTTCGGCCTTGGCAGGCACGTTATCGGCTTTCACAAAAGTTCCCATATGTACGCGACCAGGACCCGGCTCCGCATAAATCTGCTTGGTTGTCGTATCAACATATAAATCCAAAGCATGTGCAGTGGTTGCCATACCTAGATTGGCTACAACGATCGCTATCAAGAAAAGTCTGTATAGTTTCATCATCAGTCTCTGATCCGTAGTTAATAATTCAATCGATAAAGATGACGAACGTTATAAGGCAGCAATGTTACAGATTTATGACAGTTACATTTTTCTTACAGAAATGTGACAGAACTCTGTTGCTGTCGAGCCAGAAATAACAGTTAACCACTTGAAGTAATGTCAATTAATTTCTAAAATATATTCGTGCTGAGTGTAATAATTATAATTAACTGCTCATTGCACAATTGTTTTGATGAAATGACGGGAACTTTCATTAATTAAAGGCCTGTCTAAAACCACATGTTGAACAGGGAATAATCTTTTTCTCTGCAAGACATCTATTTCTACTAACCATTTTTAATAGGAGGCACACAAAATGGCAACAACGTATGGCACAACGAGTAGCGCGTCGAGCGCGAGCTATGACATGTCGCTGTGGTACGACTCGAAGTACTACAAACTGGGCATGGGCACCATGCTGCTGGTAGCGATATTTTGGATCTGGTTTCAAAGGACATTTGCGTATTCCCACGGAATGGACTCGATGGAACCGGAATTTGACAAAGTGTGGATGGGACTGTGGCGCGTACACATGACCCTGATGCCATTGTTTGCATTGGTCACCTGGGGTTGGATTTTAAAAACCCGTGACACCAAAGAACAATTAGACAACCTGGATACCAAGTTAGAGATCAAACGCTATTTCTACTGGATGATGTGGCTGGGTGTATACCTGTTTGGTGTTTACTGGGGCGGCAGCTTCTTCACCGAACAAGATGCAAGCTGGCACCAAGTGATTATTCGTGACACGAGCTTTACGCCAAGTCACGTAGTGGTGTTTTATGGCTCATTCCCGATGTACATCGTATGTGGCGTAGCTTCATACCTGTACGCGATGACCCGTCTGCCACTGTACAGCCGCGGCACATCATTCCCGCTGGTAATGGCAATTGCTGGCCCATTGATGATTCTGCCGAACGTAGGATTGAACGAATGGGGTCATGCATTCTGGTTCATGGAAGAGCTGTTTAGCGCGCCATTGCACTGGGGCTTTGTGATTCTGGGTTGGGCAGGTTTATTCTCAGGTGGTATTGCAGCACAAATTATCACCCGTTACTCTAACCTGACAGACGTAACCTGGAACGGCGCCAGCCGCGAAATTCTGAACAACAGAATTGTTCCTTAATCCGCTTGCGGATGTTATAACATCAACCTGCTGTCGGACGATCCGACAGCAGGTTTTTTTATGGCCTATTTCCGTTTAGCGATCTATCCGGTATAACTTTCAATTCGCAAATGAACTCGATTGTCTCTTTTATAGTACCGGTATTTTTTTATGGAAAACTTGATCCTCTACATTCAACAATGGATACCTATGGATGTGCTCCTTGGCCTAACGATCGCATCCATTATCGGCTTTATAGGTTCTCTAATCGCCATTCCATGGATCCTGATCCGCCTGCCAAGCGACTATTTTGATCTGCGGGTCCCTCGCCACTGGATGAAAGACCAACACCCTGTGTTACGCATTATTGGATTGATCATCAAAAATTTCGTCGGTACGATATTCTTGATTGCGGGTTTCCTGATGCTATTTCTACCTGGTCAGGGCCTGCTCACGATGCTGATAGGCATCTCTTTTATCGATTTTCCCGGTAAGCGCAAGCTGGAAGCAAAGATTGTCGGACAACGCACCGTTTTACATGCCATCAACACCATGCGCAAAAAATTCAATAAACCGCCTCTCATTTTGTCTCCCGTGAACTATTGAGAAACCTACGATAGTTGTTTTGTTCACTACTTAAAATCATGACTGTTGCCATTTTGCCCATGACAGCACCGGATGCTCCCACAGTTTCAAGGCTTGCCGAGACAATCTGGCGGCATCATTACTCCGGCATCATTTCAACTGCACAAATAGAATACATGTTGAAGCAGCGCTATCAACCAGCATTGATCAATGAGCAATTATCGAACCCGGATATCTGGTGGCGAAAGCTTGTTCTTAAAGAAAATATCATCGGTTTCTCCTGCTGTATGCGCACAACCATTCCGGGCGAACTCAAAATCGACAAGCTATACATCCATTGCGATCACCATCGGCAAGGCCATGGCGCCAGACTAGTGAGGGATGCGGTTGAAATATTGAGAAAAAATAATCTGCAATCATTGATTTTGACGGTCAACAAACACAATCGCAGTGCGATTTCAGCCTATCAACATTATGGATTTGAGGTGACGGGTGATAGTATTGTGGATATCGGCAGCGGATTTTTCATGAATGATTATTTGATGACGCTTAATTTTGAACACTGGAATGCCTGATTCATGAAACTGAAATTCACCAAAATGCAGGGGCTTGGTAACGACTTCGTGGTGCTGGACGGAATCCATCAGGCCATCCATCTTGATCGCCAGCAATTGCGTTTTCTGGCTGATCGTCATTTCGGCATCGGTTGCGACCAAATCTTGCTGGTCGAAAAGGCTGAAGGTGAAGCTGATTTTCGCTATCGTATCTTTAACGCCGATGGCGGTGAAGTGGAACAATGCGGCAATGGCGCCCGTTGTTTCGTGCGTTATGTGCACGATCACGGTTTGACTGAAAAAAACGAGATTCGCATCGAAACGATGAGTGGCATGATATCGCCGAAATTGGAGATTAACGGCAATGTCACCGTCAACATGGGACAACCCGTTTTTGAACCAACGCAGATTCCTTTTATTGCAGACCACGTTGCACCGACTTATCAACTTGAAATAGCCGGTCAGCCGGTTACAATTAGCGCATTGTCAATGGGTAATCCGCATGCAGTTCGAGTCGTCGCAGATGTTGACCATGCCCCGGTCGAAACAGAGGGTGCTTTGCTCGAGCGGCACCCGCGTTTTCCCAAGAAAGTGAATGTCGGCTTTATGCAGGTAATTGACCGCCATCGCATCAAGTTGCGAGTATTTGAACGCGGCGCGGGCGAAACACTTGCTTGTGGTACCGGCGCATGCGCTGCGGTGGTTGCCGGCATCAAGCTGGGGTTACTCGACGCGCAGGTGTCCGTCAGCACCCACGGCGGCGAACTGACGATACGCTGGGAGGGAACGGGTCAGCCGGTTTGGATGACCGGTCCGGCAGTCACGGTGTTTGAAGGCGAAATAAATTTGTAATCTATCAAGGAAACATCATGAAAGCAGAAGATGTCGCACAATTTTTGCAGGAACATCCCCAGTTTTTCAACGATTACGCTGATTTGCTCGCGGATATTCAAATCTCGCACCCGCAGGACGACAAAGTCATCTCCTTGAACGAGCGTCAGATCATCTCCTTGCGAGAGAGAAACCGCGCGCTGCAAGACAAGCTTCTGGAATTGATTAGTTTCGGTGAAGAAAATGATGCGATCGGAGAAAAAATGCACCGGCTTGCAATCACGCTGATTTCCGTTTCCAATCTGGATGAACTGTTAAATGCGTTGTATTTCAGCCTGAAAGAGGATTTTTCCGTACCGCTGGTGGCGATGCGCTTCTGGAATATACCGAATACCGATCCATCGAAAGTGGAGTTCACCCCGATCAGCGAAGATGTGCGAGCCATTGCCGAAAGTCTGGCCCAGCCTTATTGCGGCAATCATATCGCGGAGGAAATCAAGCGCTGGTTTGGTGAAAACTTGGAACATTTGCATTCATTTGCGATGATTCCTTTGAATACAACGCAAACCATCGGCTTGCTTGTTCTTGGCAGCCCGGATGCAGAGAGATTCTACCCGGAAATGGGAACATTGCATTTAAAACGCCTCGGGGAATTGGCCTGTACCACTTTAGCGCGCTACGGTCAGCTTACAAATGCCGAAAGCGTTACCGTATAGATAAAGACAATCATGTCATGAATGACGCTCCCGCATCCGCATCTTTAGTAGCTGCATTTATTGACTATTTAACTTACGAGCGACGGTTATCGCCGCATACCAGCAAGAATTATTCGCGCGATATCAGTGTTTTGCAAAAACAGCTTAACCCCAGCGACTTGGAGCAAGTTCACGCGCACCATATCCGTCATGTCATTGCGCAGCTCCACGGCAAAGGTCTTTCCGGCAGAAGTCTGTCAAGAATGCTGTCGGCTTGGCGCAGCTTCTATCGCTATTTAATCCGGAAACACCGCTTTACGCAAAATCCTTGCATTGGCATCCGCTTACCCAAATCACCACAAAAACTGCCGAACGCGCTTTCCCCCGACGAAGCAGCTCAATTACTGCAGTTTCCAACTGATCAGTTGTTAACGATCCGGGATAGCGCCATGTTTGAATTATTCTATTCTTCGGGGCTGAGGCTAATGGAATTAACCCAGTTAAAACCCGGCGATATCGACTTTGCCGAGGGAACCATCCGAGTGCTTGGCAAAGGCAGCAAGACCCGCATCATTCCGGTCGGTAAATTTGCGATCCAAGCGTTGCAAGCTTGGCTGAAACAACGTGTTTTAATCGTCAAAACCGACGAAACGGCACTGTTTTTATCGCAGCACGGCCATGCGATCAGCCCTCGCACCATCGGTTACCGCTTGAAACAACGTGCAAGGCAGCAAGGTATTCAACAAAATGTGCATCCACATATCCTGCGGCACTCGTTTGCTTCCCATTTGCTGCAATCCAGCGGCGATCTGCGTGCAGTCCAGGAAATGCTCGGACATGCGCATATCACTTCCACCCAGGTCTATACCCATCTGGATTTTCAGCACCTGACCAAAATCTACGATGCTGCGCATCCCCGGGCCAAAAAAAGGAGTTGAATAACGCGGCTTGCTTCTTGACCGGATCAGCGATGCTTTATGCGTTATAATCGAATTTTGTAACAAATTAAGAAATTTCATGACAACCATTGTTTCAGTAAGGCGCGGCAAGCAAGTTGCGCTGGGGGGTGACGGTCAGGTAACGCTGGGAGCGGTCGTGGCCAAATCGAGCGCACGTAAGGTGCGTCGGCTTTATCATGACAAAATTCTGGCGGGATTTGCCGGTGGTACTGCCGATGCATTTACCCTGTTTGAACGGTTCGAAGGCAAGCTGGAAGCGCATCACGGCCATATCATGCGAGCCGCCGTCGAATTGGCCAAAGACTGGCGCACGGACCGGATTTTGCGCAGGCTTGAAGCGATGCTGGTAGTTGCAAATGAAGATGCAACTCTCATCATCACTGGCGCGGGCGATATTATCGAACCTGAACTAGGGATTGCCGCGATTGGCAGCGGCGGCTCGTATGCCTTGGCTGCGGCCCGCGCATTGCTGGAGAATACTGATCTGCCGCCCAAGGAGATCGTAAAAAAAGCATTAACAATCGCCGGTGATATTTGTATCTATACCAATCAAGACCACATTATTGAAACAATTGATTAATTCACTGCATTTCAGCCGTCTGGCTGATCGATAATTTGGTTTTCTTGTTATATTTCATCCTATTTTAGAACTTAACATCATGTCACAAATGACCCCTCAGGAAATCGTCCACGAATTGGATAAACACATTATTGGCCAGCAGGCAGCTAAACGAGCTGTCGCGATCGCACTGAGGAATCGCTGGCGCCGTCAGCAAATTGCAGACCCGTTGCGCCAGGAAATTACGCCCAAAAATATTCTGATGATCGGTCCGACGGGGGTCGGCAAAACTGAAATTGCCCGCCGTCTGGCTAAATTGGCCGATGCGCCCTTTATCAAAATCGAGGCCACCAAATTCACCGAAGTGGGCTATGTCGGTCGTGATGTCGACTCGATCATCCGCGACCTGGCGGAAACCGCCATTAAGGAAGCCAGAGAACGAGAAACGCGAAAAAAACAGCCGCTGGCGGAAGATCAGGCTGAAGATCGCATACTCGATGCGCTTTTACCGGGGTCAAGGGATTTCGGCTTTCAATCCAATAGCGAAGATCACGACAGTTCGACCCGGCAGAAATTTCGCAAGAAACTCCGCGAAGGCGAACTGGACGATAAAGAAATTGAAATCGATGTAGCTTCGCCGCGCGCCAGCATGGAGATCTTCGCGCCTCCCGGCATGGAGGACTTGACATCTCAAATCCAGGGCATGTTTCAGAATATGACCGGCGAGCGTAAAAAAACCCGCAAAATGACAATTCGTGAAGCAAAAAAATTACTGCTTGAAGAAGAAGCTGCAAAAATGGTCAATGACGAAGAACTGAAATTGAATGCCATTCAGAATGTCGAGCAGAACGGCATTGTTTTTCTCGATGAAATTGACAAAATCGCCAGTCGCTCCTCGGGCCACACTGGCGGCGATGTTTCCCGCCAAGGCGTGCAGCGTGATTTGCTGCCGCTGGTGGAAGGCACAACCGTATCGACCAAATACGGCATGATCAAAACCGATCACATTCTGTTTGTCGCCAGCGGCGCGTTTCACATGTCCAAGCCATCCGATCTGATACCAGAATTACAAGGCCGTTTTCCGATCCGCGTCGAATTGGCCAGTTTAAGCGTCAGCGACTTTGAACAGATCCTGACCAATACCGACGCCTGCCTGACCCGGCAATACGAAGCGCTGCTGGCGACCGAGGGCGTGAAACT
Organism: Nitrosomonas limosa; assembly: GCF_054188085.1. Taxonomy (NCBI): domain Bacteria; kingdom Pseudomonadati; phylum Pseudomonadota; class Betaproteobacteria; order Nitrosomonadales; family Nitrosomonadaceae; genus Nitrosomonas; species Nitrosomonas limosa. Next base: position 1,466,372 of record NZ_CM135180.1, read on the forward strand.
GCAATTTGGCAGTGACGGCATCAAGCGATTGGCAGAGATCGCCTTCTCAGTCAACAGTAAAACCGAAAATATTGGCGCCCGGCGTTTGCATACTGTCATGGAAAAACTGCTCGAAGATATTTCTTACGATGCTCCCAAACACAGTGGAGAAACTATCATGATCGACGCCGCCTATGTCGACGAACGCCTGAAGGATCTGTCCCAAAGCGAGGATTTGGCGAGATACGTTTTGTAGATAACTGAAATCCCGGAAAATCAATCTGACTATGCAAAGTTGTCAGTACAATATCGTTCCGGATAGAAGTGCCCTTCGGTGCTAACTCAGCACGGTCAGATACCTATCAAACCCAGGGAGTTAAGGTATAATACCCGGTTTCTCAATATTGTATCGTTGGAGGTCTCAATGCCTATTTATGAATATCTTTGCAATTCATGCGGTGCTGAGAAAGAGCATTTACAAAAAGTGAGCGATGCACCGATTGCAGCATGTCCTGTGTGCGGCAGTAGCAACTATGTCAAACGCATTTCTGCTGCTGGGTTTCAACTGAAAGGAAGCGGCTGGTACGTTACCGATTTCAAGAACAGCAAATCCAAACCGGCGGATAACGCTGCGGCAACTCAAGACAGCGCGCAGACAAAGGCTGCACCCGCTACGGATTCAACTGCAAACAAAGAAAGCAACACCGCTTCTACTGCAGCCGTCGAGTAATGGACTGAAGCCGTTAACGAAATACCGGAACGGTCTGATTGACCCGATCGTTGGATCGCTTGCAGTGCAGCAAAAAACAATACCCTTTAATTTTCATCATTCAACCTACTGAACAACATCATGCGTACCAATTACTGCGGCGCCATCAATGCCGGATATCTCGATCAAACCGTCACGCTTTTCGGCTGGGTTCACCGGCGTAGAGATCACGGCGGTGTGATATTCATCGACTTGCGCGACCGCGAAGGCTTGGTGCAAATCGTGTGCGATCCTGATAACGCGTCAACCTTTCAGACCGCCGAGAAAGTACGCAATGAATTCGTGCTGAAAATTACCGGCAAGGTGCGCAAACGCCCGGAAGGAACCGTCAATACGGCGTTGTTCAGCGGCGAAATCGAAATCCTCGTCAGCGCCATCGAAGTATTGAACACTTCGTTGACGCCGCCTTTCCTGATGGACGATGACAATCTCAGCGAAGTGGTGCGGCTGGAACATCGTTATCTCGATTTGCGCCGTCCGGCCATGCAGTCGAATCTGCGCTTGCGCCACCGGGTGGCGATGGCAGTCCGCATGTTTCTCGATCAGAACGGTTTTCTCGATATCGAAACGCCGATGCTGACCAAATCGACACCGGAAGGCGCACGCGATTATCTGGTGCCGTCGCGGGTAAACGCCGGTCATTTCTTTGCGTTGCCGCAATCGCCGCAGCTATTCAAGCAGTTATTGATGATCTCCGGGTTTGATCGCTATTATCAAATCACCCGCTGCTTCCGCGACGAAGACCTGCGCGCCGACCGCCAACCGGAATTCACGCAGATCGATATTGAAACCTCGTTCCTGTCAGAAAATGAAATCATGACGCTGATGGAAGGCATGATCCGCGGGTTATTCAAATCAGTGATCAATGTCGATTTGCCTGATCCATTCCCACGGCTCACGCATGAACAAGCCATGTTCAAATACGGCTCGGACAAGCCGGATTTGCGCGTGCCGCTGGAATTCACCGAATTGACCGACATCATGAAAGATGTGCCGTTCAAGGTTTTCCGCGAAGCCGCGGAAAAACCGGATGGCCGCGTTGCTGCGCTATGCGTGCCGAAAGGCGGCGAGTTGTCGCGCAAGGAAATCGACGATTACACCAGCTTTGTCGCGATCTACGGCGCCAAGGGATTGGCGTACATCAAGGTCAATAACTTGGCGGATGGCGTGGAAGGGTTGCAATCGCCGATTCTGAAATTCCTGCCGGAAGCAACGATTCAAACAATCCTTGCCAGAACCAAAGCGCAAAACGGCGATTTGATATTCTTTGGCGCGGATAAGGCTAAAATCGTCAATGAATCGCTGGGCGCATTGCGAATCAAAGTCGGTCATCAGCACGGCCACGCCGAATCCGGCTGGAAACCGCTATGGGTCGTCGACTTTCCGATGTTTGAATTCGATGACGAAGAAAACCGCTGGAAAGCTTTACACCATCCGTTCACCTCACCGGCCGACGGCCACGAAGATTTGCTCGAAACCGATCCTGGCAAAGCGCTTTCGAAAGCTTACGACATGGTATTAAACGGTTCCGAGATCGGCGGCGGATCGGTGCGGATTCACCGTCAAGAGGTGCAATCCAAGGTTTTCCGCGCATTGAATATCTCCGAACAGGAAGCGCAAGAAAAATTCGGCTTCCTGCTGGAAGCGCTGCAATACGGTGCGCCGCCGCACGGCGGCATTGCCTTCGGGCTGGATCGCATTCTGACGATGATGACCGGTTCGGAATCGATCCGCGATGTCATCGCTTTTCCGAAGACCCAGAGGGCGCAATGCCTGTTGACACATGCGCCGAGCGCCGTCGACGAAAAGCAACTAAGGGAATTGAGTATCCGCTTGCGCCAAACGGAAGTAAAACCAGGCTAATAATCTGTCACTCAGCGGATGTACAAAATACCGGTTTCCGTTCTGGTTGTGATTCACACCGCTGATTTGCAGGTCTTGTTATTGGAACGTGCCGACCATCCTGGTTATTGGCAATCTGTAACCGGTAGCCAAGATCCCGGAGAAACCCTGCTTGACACGGCAACACGCGAAATCGCCGAAGAAACCGGCTTAAACGCTGCCGACTATCAGTTGACTGACTGGCACGTTAAAAATCGCTATGAAATCTATGAAGAATGGCGCTGGCGCTATGGTCCGGATGTGCGCTTCAATACCGAACATGTTTTCGGTTTATGTGTACCAACTGCCATTCCGATCAAACTCTCAGCCCGTGAACATTTGAATTTTGTCTGGCTACCGTGGCAACAAGCCGCCAAGAAAGTCTTCTCCAGCAGCAATGCCGAAGCCATCATGAGCTTGCCGGCACGGTAACAAACCTCAGGAAACGCTGATTAATTCGGCGAACGAGATGAAGCACGAGGCGCACGGCACACAGCAACCGAGACATATCAACAAGATAGGCGAGGGAGCGAGTACCGCGCAACGAAGTGATTCACTCGTATAGTCAATTAATCAGCGTTTTCCTAAAAGTTGTCACGTTAACTATTGCTGCTGCCTCAGCAACGATTCCGCCAGTTGCAAATCTTCCACTTTATCAACATCGATACCGGCACGCGCATCGCTCAGTACCAGCACTTGTATCGTGACGCCTGATCTCTCTGATACCGCCGCGACGCCTTGCTTCAACGTTAGAAAACCAAAGAAATACGACAATACGGTTTTGAAGCCCAATACCCGTGCAATCAATTTAACCGGATTTTTCCGTAAATCCTCGGCTTGCTGCCAGAAACGCACCAGCGCGCGTCCTTGCGATCTGAACGCATAAAGATTGCAACCGCGGTAACCGCCGTCGCGCAAGCGTATGATGGTGCGCCTGATACCGGGAAAAGCCGTCGCGATCGCTTGTTCCGTCACGGTTCCAACCGTCGCATCAGCCGCTGCCATCCGTGATGCACTTAAAAATTCCTGCACCATTGCAGGCGTCAACAATGCATGATCGGCCGTGGTAATTAGCACCGGAGTGTCATCATCAACAATACTCAGCCCTCGATCAGCGCTGCGGCTTGGCGAATCGAGATTGGCTAACCAGGTAACTTGCCCATTGGCAATTCGTTGTTGCAATTCCGGACAATGATGCAGCAACGACTCCGGCGGGCCGCATAAGATAATTTGATTGATCGATTCGCAAGCGGCAAGCGTATCCAGAACGCGGATAATCATCGGAATACCGGCAACAGGCGCAAACGCTTTGCACGCCGCACCCGTATGCAGAGTAATGGGATCCTTGCCGGTGCGATCGGCTGCTAAAACCAACGCAGCGAATGGTTGCGATTCGGGTCGTTTCTGGTCATTCATAGTGTTTTCACAGCGTTATAAAAAATTCTCCATCCATCAGGCTATGGTAGCGGGGATAGAGCCGGAAAACAATTTCTCAGAACTATCAGGTGCGATTAATCGGCGCCGCCGCCGATAGAAAAACGCTGCAAATATTTCCTGATGATCGCGCCGGTCTTAATATTATGCACGTAATACAACACCACATAATTCACGAACCCATGGATAGCCAGTGCCAGCAGCAATCCTTCGAATATCCCCAGGCGATAAACCAGTAACGCGCATAACGTCGCAAGCATCAGTGCATACTGTCCTTGATGCGCAACATGCAACAATCCCAGAATCATTTTCCAGCCGGTGAAAATCATAATCACTGCCAGTGAAAATTTCGGCATAAATTCAAGATATTGTGTATTGATCACAAAGAATAAAATTACCAATCCAACCACCAGTACCGAAAACTTGGTATAAGCGCCAGCCAGTTTATTGGTGGTGCTTTTGGCCAGTCCATCCAGGTTTGTCATGCCGCCGAAAAAACTCGACCCCATGTTGGCAACCCAGATAGCCAGCAAGCTATTATTAGTGTTGCATTTGCGCTGCAATGGATCGATCTTCTGGATGGCAGCATTACTCATGACTTGCTCAATCACATCAATAATCGCCAGCATAGCTGCAAAACCAACAGCATAGAGCCACATCAACGCATGGTCGAAATGGGGCAACGGCAACGATAGATACAAAGGCACATCTTCCACGTGCAGCATCGGCATCGCGATGAACTGCGCCAGAATCGCACCGGCAATCATTACAAAGAAATACGGAATGGCGGGTTGCCTGGCTTGAAATTTGCTGAAGAGAAACACGAATGCAACCATGGCCAGCAAAGAAATCGACACCATCTGGATACGCACGGTGTTCCAGAAACTTTCTGTAACCATACTGTCCGGTATCTCGTAAGTCATGGCAAAAAAATTGATAGCAATTTTAAGCCCAACGCCGGCCAATAATCCTTCTACCAGATACTCCGGAACAGCCACCAGAATGTACTTCTGCAAATTGAATTTCCAGATAATGGCTTGCATGAGAGCCGTCAGAAAAATAACAAACGCCATATTCTCCATGCCAAACGTCGCTACGCCCAATGCCAGCACCGGTGCCAAACCGGCGGCAACGCCGGGTGCGCCGACATAATTCCCAGGACGAAACCAGGCATTGATCCAACCGACGAAGCATGCAAAAACAACCGTTGCCAGCGCTACCTTGATTGGATAATCGGACATCAATGCAATCCCGGCGGATAGCGGGATCGCCATCGTGCCGGTAATAATGCCGGCTTGCAGATCGCGGCCAAGAAATTGCGTCTGAAACGCAGCCGAACCGGTCAATGGATTTTGCGTTTTTTGCGGCATGATTTTTCTGAATGATTCAACAATATCGTATGAACTACTCGCGCCAAGACAAGCAGCCACCTACGAGCTTCTCTCAGACCGCCTCATTACATACTATTTGTCAACACGTGGCATTGATATACATCACAACTTGTGAACCGCGGAACAATTGGGGTTGCCGCTGAAATGATTCAGGCGCATGCCTGCTTTATCCGGTATCGAGCCGATCCCTGAGAAAAAGCAGGCATGCGCCTGTTATATGAGAAAATTAAGCGATAGGGATAATCCGCAATGAACCATGGCCGAGAATCGAAGCCGTGGCAACATTCTGGATCGTAATTGCTTTTGCGATACGCTGAACATCGTCATCGCTGCCACTCGCGTTGATATCTTTGGCCGCATTGCCAAAAGCCCAGGCATCGACCACGAACATATCGTATTGCGGACCGTACTTGGCGCGAATCGCGGCACGGTCAACGGTGGTTCCGGGCTTGGTATTCAACGCAATACCGAGTTCGTTGTGCTTGCCGACCAGCTCTTCATACAACGCTCCGCAATCCTGAGCCGTTTGCAGCACCGCTGCCCGGTCTTCCGCGAAGAAACCTGCTTGACCCAGGCGATTGTTGGCTTGCTGCACAATCGAGCCTTTTTCCGCATCGGTCACATTAATGCCGAGCTTTCCGACCAGCGCAGCGATATCGTTAATACGCTCCGAGATATGCTGATAAATCGTCGGCGCTTTGGCGCAGGCGCCGCATCCGCAAGGTCCGTGGTCATCGCCGTGCACACCGGTGGAGTGCCCTTTCGATTTGAGCGTATGAATCGCTTGGGTCGTCATTTGAAGCTCATTCACGTCTCCGGCGGATGAGCCGCCCAGATCGCTGCCATACACGATGCTCAAGGTGCCACCCGCCGCACACGGTGCGCTGAAACGCGAACCATCGGCTTTGGTGCGTCCGTCGACACAGATTTCCGGCACCACGCCATTTGCGGGCACGTTGAATACGCCGGCTGCAATCGCTTGATACATCTGGATTAATACATTCTTGTCGATATCGTCACGATTATCGGGACCGATGCTGCCCAAGCCCAAGTTAAATTGGCCTAGTGAAATATACTGATTGAGGTTATCTTCCGAAACGGAAGCGGTTGAGGCGGGTGCTGAAGCTGCTTGTGGTTGTTGTGGAGGCGGGTTTGTTTCTGGTGCTGATGATGCTGTATCTTGACTGCCTGTAAAATGTTTTAACAGATTTTTTAAACTTTCAAACATTTTAGATATCCTTTGTAGTAATTAGTCATTTGATCATAAGTTCTACTTCATACTTGCCATATTCAAAGTAACTCAAGGAAAGGGCAAACATTGCCAAGGCCTTTTTAACAGTTTTTTTAACTTCCTTGGATGATAAAATAAACCCGGCGTTAGGATTCTAACACTACTTTTCCGTACTACAGATAGTAATTCTTCATTTTCTGCCGGTTACTGTTGCAAATTCCCGTACAGGCATAAGGGATTCCGTAATCCGCACAGCGCCTCGTACAATCAATCTATAAGGTGGTCAAGTGCTAATAATCGTAGCGCATTGCACCATGAAAGTTCGCCGCAAACTGTGCAATGCCCTTCGGTTATTGCAACTTACAAAATGAAACGAAGGTAATTGATTCGAAATCGGTAAAGCGATAAATGCGGCACATATAAATTAGGATTACAAAGAACCGGTTTGATACCCGTTAGTTATTGCGTTCAAACGCTAAAAAATCACAAATTGACAATCGCGGTAAAACCGCCATACGCCATCCGCTTACAATCGAATGGATGCGCATCGGGATTCATCATTCCGGCCAAACGCGGATCCGCCATGACAGCTTGATTGACCCGGTCGCGGTGTTCTTTCGATTCGAAAACCACCCACGCAAAAATCACTGTTTCATCCTCATTGGCACCGGTTAATTGCTTAAACGAAACCATTTCTTTCTGTTCGAGATCGTCGCCGGCGCATTCGATATAAGCCAGCGCACCGTGTTCCCTCCAAATAGTGCCAGCTAATTCTGCCATTTTTTTGTAATCGTCCAATTTATTCACGGCAATCGGAAGCACGTAACCATCGACATACCTTCCCATCTTCTTCTCCCTAATCAAGTTAATCAGATTCATCCAGTAGTGCGCGACAATCAGTTTTTTGCATCACTCCAGAATTTCGATACGCTGGCGCGTTGTGCCACGTTCTCCCAGGCGGATGATGCCGATGATGAGCGAGCCGTAAAAACCCGGATGTGAAATGACATTGGAAAACAATGCCATCATCTCGTCTTTTTCCCGAATGGCTTGTTGCCGCTGCGGTGTCGGCAGGGGCGATAATTTCTCCGCGAATGACCAAGCTGCATCGCGGGCTTTTTCCATGCTGAAATTGATGATGGCGGTTTGCACCGAACCCAGAAAGCGATTCAGCAATCCCAATACCGGCCAAATCTGCGCCAGTTCGCTTTGCACATCACCCACTAATCCGGCCAGGACCTTATTGATTTTCTCGAAATCCCCTTTGAGGTTTTGCAGTTCTTCCGGCGGCACGGTTTCCGCCGCGGCGATGCCCAGGTCCAAATTGATATGCGCGTTCATGCCCAATAACAAATGCTGCAACACGATTGGCCACCAGTGTTGCGTGGCGTCAAAGGCCCGCACCCAGGATTGGGTTGGCGTTTGATCGGTGAAGTGCAGATAGCAAGCGCGAATATAGCGGTTGGCGAAAATCACATCGAGCCGTTCCATACGCGGGCCGTCGTCGAAATAATTTTGCTCGATGCCTTTTTTGACTTGAATGGTCACTTTGCGGTACAGCGCCGCAAAGTAGCCGATGCGTGAGTTGTTTTGCTTGGACCATTCGACGATGGCGGTTAACTGCGTGATGACATCGTCGATAGTGACCGCTGGGGAAGCGATGGCCGAAGGAAAGCTGGTGGGCGACATAACATCTCCTTGAAATTGTGAGTGTCTGCATCATACGCAATGTGTGCGGTGATGCAAATCAAAGCGTTCAATCCGATGCAGGTATGTTGCATCCGCACCCCATCGCAGCGGAATCCGTATTGGATTTTGATGGCTAGCCGGGCTTATTGCTGTGGCTTATTCTCAAGCCCGGTGTTTATTCTGACATGCAATCAATACACTATCTTCATTCTGGCCATCACAGCGCAGCGGCTCTTCCGCGAGGCTTTGATTGCAAGTATAATTCGTTCACATTTCCCCATATACCGCCAATTTTCCAACCTATTGGTGGCTTTTCGAGGATTGGAAAAAAATGAAACCGCCCATTCGTATTGCCGTCACCGGCGCAACCGGACAGATTTGTTATAACCTGTTATATCGCATCGCAGCGGGTGACATGCTTGGCAAAGACCAGCCGGTCATTTTACAGTTACACGATGTGACCGAAGCGCAGCCATTCTTTGAAGGGGTGGTGATGGAGCTTTATGATTGCGCCTTTCCGTTGCTGGCAGGTATCGTCACCACCGATAACCCGGAAGTTGCGTTCGATAATGCCGACATTGCACTATTGGTTGGCGCGCGCCCGCGCGGCGAAAATATGGAGCGCAAAGATTTGCTGGCGGCGAATGGTCCGATCTTCATTGCACAAGGTAAGGCATTAAACGCTGCTGCAAAACGCGATGTAAAAATTCTGGTGGTCGGAAATCCGGCCAATACCAATGCTTTTATCACTTTGAAAAACGCGCCCGATTTGGACCCCGGCAACTTTTCGGCGATGCTGCGGTTGGATCACAATCGCGCCTTGTCGCAAGCCGCTTTAAAACTTCGGGCACCGGTTTCCGGCATTAAGAAAATGATCGTTTGGGGTAATCATTCCAACACGCAATTCCCCGATTTGAGTCACGCCATGCTCGGCAATGACAAGGTCTCTTCTCTGATCAATGATGCCGGATGGGTTGAGCACCACTTCATCCCGACCGTGCAAAAGCGCGGCGCGGCCATTATCGAAGCGCGCCGCGGCAAATCCAGCGCCGCCAGCGCCGCCAATGCGATCATCAATCACATGCAAGATTGGATCTTCGGTACACGGGAAGGCGATTGGGTGTCGATGGGCGTACCATCAAACGGTTGCTACGGGATACCAAGTGGCGTGATTTATAGTTTCCCGGTCACTTGCCAAAATGGCCGGTATCAAATTGTCGACGGTCTGGAAATTACCGATGCGGACAACGAAAAAATGCAAGCAAGTTACCGGGAATTAGTTGCCGAACAGGAAGCTGTCCGGCATTTGCTCGTTTAACAGGTCGTTTAAAAACTATCTGCGTTGCCGCTACGGTGTTAAAAACAAGCTCATAATGCTCATTTATACCGCATAAACTGCGCTTTTTCGCCTGTTTTTGCCTTGTATCGGCTGCCTCGAAAACGTTTTTCAATGGCCTGTTAAGGAAGCGCTGACTAATTCGGCGAACGTGATGAAGTGCGAGGCGCACGGAATGCAGTAACCGAGGCATATCAATCAGATAGACGAGGGAGCGAGTACCGTGCAACGATGCAATTCGCTCGTGCAGTCAATTAATCAGAACTTCCTTAAGGAACTATTCCACCGATTGTTGCATTACCCCGCTCGCCGCTTCACGGATCGCAATCAACAAACCGGTATCCAGATGCCCATCGGCGATACGTTGTGTTCTCTGTTGAAAGCGGCTGATTGCCTTGCGTGTGGCGGAACCCAGCACCCCGTCCGCTTCACCGGCATCAATCCCTAATGCCAGCAAATCCCTTTGCAGTTGACGCACTTGTTCGCGTGAAATTTTGACGGTTTCAACGGGCGGCAGGCGGTGCAGGCCCATCGCGCCTGCAATCCGGTCAGCCAGGTGCCCTACGGATAATGCATAAAACTCCGAGCGATTCCAGCGCATGATTACGTGAAAGTTTTGAGTGACTAAAAAAGCAGGACCTTGATGCCCCGAGGGTACCAGCAAGGCGGCTTTATGCTCAGCGGGACCCAGCGCCGCACCGGATATCGCCGTCACGCCAAGACGGCCCCACTCGGCATAACTCATCATTTGATCGCGACCCGCCAGCGAATAATCAAATGACGGCGGCAAACGGACTTCCTGCCCCCAGTTTAAACCCGGCACCCAGCCCAGTTGGCGTAAAAAATTAGCGGCAGAACCCATCGCATCCGGGATACTCCCCCACAAATCGCGACGCCCGTCTCCGTCAATATCTTTAGCGTAGCGTAGAAAAGTCGACGGCATGAATTGCATATGCCCCATCGCTCCCGCCCAAGACCCGATCATCCGCTCAGCGGCAATATCTCCAGCATCAACGATCCGCATCGCATTGAACAATTCTTGCATAAAAAAGGAGCTGCGGCGGGGATCACAAGCCAGGGTCGCCAGTGAGTCGGTGACCGAAAAATCCCCGAAGAAACCGCCGTAGTTGGTTTCCAACCCCCAAAATGAAACCAGAAACTGCGCCGGAACACCCGATTCCTGTTCAATCTGCCGCAGCAACGCACGGTGCCTGGTAAACAATTCACGTCCGCGTTGAACACGCTCGTCATTAATGCGGGTGTTGAAATAGTTTGCAAATGTCTGCGTGAATTCAGGCTGGCGCCGGTCCAACTCAATGACGCGCGGCAAGTATCGGGCTTTCCCCAGAACCTGTTGGATGGTCTTGTCTGAAATGCCTTCGGTTCTCGCTTGATCCTTCATTCTGGAGAGGCATTCGCCAAACTGGGGATTGCTGGCTTCTGCCTGATGCATTAACAATAAAAACGCGAATGCAACAATAACTGCCCGCAAGCGCCTGATATTTAGTGAAGACTTGATTGAAGGAATGCTGAACGCGATCACCGGCATTTTTATTTTCGATGCGGACAGTCGGTTTTTATGCAATCCGCATAGAGCGACAAGGAATGCTCTTGCAATTTAAAACCGCGTTCTTTTGCGATGGCGGTTTGACGTTTTTCGATTTCGGCATCGTAGAATTCTTCCACGCGGCCACACTGCAAACAAACCAAGTGATCGTGATGACCGTCGCCTTTCAGTTCAAATACCGCTTTACCGCTCTCGAAATGGTGGCGCTCCAGCAAGCCGGCCTGTTCGAACTGCGTTAACACCCGGTAGACTGTTGCCAGCCCGATGTCTTCACCTTCATTGATCAGTTCCTTATAAACATCCTCAGCCGACAGATGCCGCACACTGCTTTGCTCGAATAAATTCAATATTTTCAGCCGTGGCAGCGTCGTTTTAAGGCCGCTGTTTTTTAGATCGATGCTTTTCAGATCATCAAAGTTACCCATAGTTATCTCTGTTCGGAAAATAATTTACTGTATCATATAGCGCCGTGTTCACTTTGGAAATATATAATATCAACAAATGGCCGCAAAATTCACCGCTCTGCTTTCTTTCCTGCTGCTGACAAGCTGTTCGTATCTGCCGCACGTTATTTATAGAATCGATGTGCAACAAGGAAACGTCGTCACCGATGAAATGCTGGAAAAATTAAAGCCCGGCATGACCAAATCGCAGGTGTTATTCGTATTGGGATCGCCGCTGATCATTGACGCTTTTCGTGACAATCGCTGGGATTATGTCTATCTATTCCGGGAGAAAGGCGACCTGACCGAACAAAAGCGGCTCACACTGTTCTTCGACAATGATACTTTGGTCAATATCGAAGACTATATGCACTTCTCAAAAGATTCTGCAAAACCAAAACCGGCTGAAGCACCCCCTGCAAAAGACGAAGCCAAGCCAGATGAAGAAGCGCCGAAATAATTCATTAAAACACTGTTTCTATTTGATTTAACTAGAAATCATCGGGATAATTATGATAACTCAGAAGATTGCGATTGCAGGTTGCTCAGGACGCATGGGACGGACACTGCTGGAAGCAGTCGCGCAAGCACCGGATCTGCAGCTGGCCGCTGCGCTCGAGCGGCCCGGCAATCCTTATTTAAACAAAGACGCGGGGGAATTGGCTGGGATTCATTGCGGTATCCCGGTTACCAGCGATTTCGCAACCGCATTGAAAAATTGCCAGCACTTGATCGACTTCACCCGCCCCGAGGGAACATTGGCACACCTGGCTGCTTGCCGTGAATCCGGGGTAAAAATGGTCATCGGCACCACTGGTTTCTCAACCGAAGAGAAAACCCAGCTCAAATCGGCATCGAAGGACATTGCCATCGTATTTGCGCCGAACATGAGTGTAGGCGTCAATGTCACCTTCAAGTTACTGGAAATCGCCGCAAAAGTGCTGAATGAAGGGTACGATATTGAAATTGTTGAAGCACACCACCGCCATAAGATTGATTCACCCTCCGGCACCGCTTTGCGTATGGGAGAAGTCATTGCCGATTCGCTGGGCAGGGACTTGAGTAAAGTGGCGGTTTACGGCCGCGAAGGCGTAACCGGCGAAAGAAAACCTGAGACTATTGGTTTCGCTACCATACGCGCAGGCGATATTGTCGGCGATCACACGGCTATGTTTGCCGGGATTGGCGAACGCGTCGAAATCTCGCACAAAGCCAGCAGCCGCATGACCTTTGCCATGGGCGCGTTGCGTGCGGTCCGCTTCCTGGCTGACAAACCGCACGGTCTGTTCGACATGCAGGATGTTTTAGGGCTGCGCTGAGCTTTTCCATGGCCATCTATGCAATCGGGGATTTACAAGGCTGTTTCACACCTTTCCAGCGGCTGATTGATTTGATCCGCTTCGATCCGGCCAGCGACAAATTGTGGCTGGCGGGCGATATCGTCAATCGCGGCCCGGATTCCTTGTCCTTGCTGCGCTATATTAAACAGGCCGGTGATGCGATATTGATGGTACTCGGCAATCATGATATCCACCTATTAATGGTTGCTGCCGGCATTGCAAGAAATCACCCGAGCGACACGATTCAGCCGGTTCTTGACGCTCCCGACCGCGACGAACTGCTGCACTGGTTACGCCATCGGAAATTGTTCCATCACGAAGGCTCATACGCCATGGTACACGCCGGCTTGCTGCCATCGTGGACAATCGCGCAAGCCGGGCAACTTGCACACGAAGTGGAACATGCCATGCGCCAGGATGATTATCCCGGGCTTTTTTCCCGGATTTACGGCAACGAACCCAATCAATGGCAAGACGATTGGAGCGGTTTTATCCGTTTGCGAGTGATCGTTAATGCCATGACGAGAATGCGCATCTGCACACCCGATGGTCAAATGAATTTGTACTTCAAAGGAGAAATATCATCCATCCCGACCGGTTATCTGCCCTGGTTCAGCGTTCCGCAACGCGCCAGCCAGCAGCACACCATCGTTTGCGGACACTGGTCTGCGCTGGGACTTCACGTCAGTGAAAATTTAATCGCGCTGGACAGCGGTTGTATATGGGGAGGTCCATTAACGGCTATACGGCTGGAGGACCGGAAAATTTTCCAGGTTCCCTGTGCGTAACGGGTACCGATAATGTATCGGCAATCGCCCGTTCAGCCAATCGTGCCAATTCCCGCCGATTTTTCAAGCCGCATGAAACCGGCTGATTGAACGTTAATTCCGCATCGATTGAGGGCTGGCTCAGTATATTTTGCAACGACAGAACCAGCGAAGGATCGATGTACGCAGCTTCCAGACACACACCTCCTGCCGGATTACGATACCTGATTGCAACCGGATACAACATCGCATCGGAATTCACCGCCGATTGCAGTAATGAAGCATGAAAATGATTTAACTGCAAACCATCGGCCGTCGTTCCTTCCGGAAATACCGTCACCCGTTCTCCTTGATCCAGAACTTCGCTAATTTGCTGGTTAATGCGTTGCGTATCGCTGCGTTTCGCTCGTTCGATAAATAAAGTGCCGGCCCTCCGGCTCAAAAAACCCAGTACCGGCCATCGGCTGATTTCAGCTTTGGCGACAAAACGCGCCGGACACGCCGCCATCAACAGACAAATATCCAGCCAGGATACGTGATTGGCCGCCAGCAGCACACGCGGCATTTCCAGTGACGGCAAACGTCCATGGCACGACAGTCTGATTGATAGAATCGACAATACGCCGTTGGCCCAGCGGCTCATCATAGCGCGTTGAATATGCAAGGGAAGATAAGGATAAATCAAGGATTGCACCAGCCCTGACCCCACATGGAACAATAACTTGGTGACCCGGATGGCACGCAGTAAGAAAGGCGTTGTTTTTTGCATGAAGCGAAGATTGGCAACCGACAAAAAGGATGGTTGTATCAGATTACACTGGTTTATGCCAATCTATTTGCATCGCCTGCAATGCTCACCGCACATGGCGGCAAGCATTGAGGATAAACGAAAAAAATAGAACTATTTGAGAACGATTGCTTCAATCAATAAGAGACTGCAGGACCTTCAAGCCAGAAACAATCGGAAACCAGACACATCCCCCCCAGCTCTCTTAAGACAGGCCTGAGTTCATTGATGATCTTTTGCGCTTGCTCATCCTTACAAGCAAGCACAACCATCACGTTTTCCTGCTCCATTAAAACATCTCCAGGATCCCGGACACCGCGCGAACCCAGTCCGCCGGCATTTTTAAGAACAGTGTAACCCCGGACTGAGCATCTTTCCAGCAACTCGGTCAATTGTTCAAGCTGTTCAATACCGACAACAATCTCGAATCGTTTCATTGCAATTGTATTATTCATGATTTTTCCTATTAATAGCCGGTTAATCGATAAGCTCTTTCTTAAGCTGACATGCCATGGAACCAAGCTGACATTTCCCAGTAAATTGGCACACCGATAAAGATGTTAAAGGGGAAAGTCACACCCAACGATGCGCCGATCGAAAGCGCGGGATCCGCATCCGGAACTGCGATGCGCATTGCAGCAGGCGCGGCGATGTATGAGCAGCTGGCATACAGAACGCCCAGCAACATGGTACCCCCCTCAGACAAACCAAATAACCAGCCTAAGTAATTACCGAAGAATCCTGCCAGCAACGGAAATAAGATACCGAAGGCGACAATGAAAACACCTTTCTCCATCACTGATTTCAGACGCGATGCCGCCAGCAGCCCCATTTCCAGCAAGAAGAACGCTAACACGCCCATGAACAAGTCCATGAACATCTTATCCAGCGGCGATACCAGTTTCACCACGCCTGCGTAATAGCCGATCAATACACCGACAATCAGCAAATAAAGGCTGGTACCGGTCAGGATCTCATGCATCAGCTTGCCCCATTCGGTTTTCTCACCACCCGCGCCCGCCCGCGCCAATACAGTACCGGTGACCAGCGCCGGAATCTCCATCAGCGCCATAATCAGCACCATAAAGCCCTCGGAATGCTGATCTTTTGCCGCCAGGAAAGCCACCCCCACCGCAAAAGTCACCGCGCTCACAGAACCGTAATGCGCTGAAATAGCGCCTGCATCGGCCTGTGTGAATCTTCCAATAAATCGCAAGATGGGATACGCAGTCAGCGGAACTAATGCAGACAAAACAACCATGGAAACAGCGATCGGTAAAACCTCCATGATTTCGTACTTCGCCATTGACACACCACCTTTAAAACCGATGGCAATCAACAAAAACAAACTCATACTTTTATACAAAGCCTCGGGGATTTTTAGGTCAGATTTGATAACACCTGCCAAAACCCCCGCGACAAAAAAGAAAACTACCGGTTGTATAGTAGCCATGGAACACTCCCTATTTTAGTCGTAAATACAAATTAATAAAAAAATCCATCCCAGCAACTTGCAAAGTGCCATAGAGTCTTGAGAAATTGCACCATCCAAGAATCAGAAAATTCAATTCTTTGACCGAGACTCTACAGTTGCAGCAACCCAATTAGAGTAGTTAACAACCAATCACTCTGCTTAGATCCGGAAGTCCGTGACTGAATTGCATTCTTCACTTCACGAAGAAAACTTATCACAGGAGACGTGAAAAATTCGTGAAGTGAACGAAATACTTTTTTATGAAATATTAAGGAAAAATAATGTGGAAAGTCGTACCTTTACCGGGGGTACTATCAACTTCGATGCGCCAGCCGTAGTGATCGCAAATGCGTTTTACAATCGCCAACCCGATGCCCAATCCTTCACCTTGTGAAGATCCGCGGAAGAAACGCTCATACAGAAGCGGCAAATAGGCTGGCTCAATACCGATTCCCGAGTCTGTGACGGATAAACGCTGGTTATCGTAATCCACTCGAATAAAACCACTCTCGGTATACTGGACAGCGTTGCGCAGCAAGTTCATCAGAGCGGTATGCAAGGCTTGACGATTTAGCACGACCGTCACCGCCGGTGCGATATTAACTTCAAAATCAAGTCCTTTACGGTAAATTTCGGTGCAAATCGGCTCAACGGCATCGTACACGCACTCAGCGATCGCAACCGGCTCGGTGACGCCCAACGCCTGTTCCCGCGCCAAGAACAGCAAAGCTTGCAATTGCTCGCCCATGCGCGTCGCCGCACTCTCGATCATTTTTATCCGGTGTTGCGCTCTCACCGGCATGTCAGAAGAAGCAGCCAGCAATTCGCAACTGGTCAGAATGGTGGTAATAGGTGTCCGTAATTCGTGACTGATATTGGCGGTAAACTCTTGCTCACGCTGCAACATCCGCTTAATGCGGATTTGGTAATCATCCAGAGCCTGCGCCAACTGCGCAACTTCCTCATCCATACCCGGCTGCAGCAACAGTCCTGTTTGATTGCCCTCCGTTGCCAAAGTACTGACACGATCCGCCAGATCCGTCACCTGCCTGACCAGCACACCAGCCAGTAAATACCCGACGACGAATGCTATGGCAACCACTGCAAACCAGGAAAACAAAATAATCACTCGTAATTTACTCAGCCGTTGCTGATGCAACGCAATCCGGTAAGCAACAAGAAATTTCACCCCTTGGTCGGTACGAACCAGTACGTGAAAATCCTCCAGACCATAGTAAATTCGATGATAACCCGCGTTCAATCCACGCAAGTAAGTTGGAATTTTCAGCTCAGCATCAATGCTATGAATCACATAGCTTTTAAGATGCAAACCTACTTGGTAAATAGAATCAGATTGTTTTTGATAGCGCTGAACGAGATGATCCATTTCCATCTCGATTACCTGCTCAATATGCTCTTCCTCAATGTTATCCGAAACAAAGTAAAGAATAATGCAAAGCGTCCCGACGATAAAAACGCTAAATGTTGTCAGCGCTACGGCAACCCGGTAGCGCAGGCTGTTTTCACTCGGGAATCTGAACACGCGATGTCAAACAATAACCGAGACCGTGCACGGTTTCTATCGGATCGTATCCGCCGGCTTTGGTCAATGCCCGCCGCAGAATATGCATGTGGCTTCGCAAGGTATCGCTGGTTTCTTGTACATCTTCCCAAGCTTCCATTTCCAATTCTTCACGGCTGAAAACCCTGCCCGGCTCGCTCATCATCAAAGCTAATAGACGGATGCACTTGGGAGGAAGCTTGACGTTTTTGTTCTCAAAACGAATGGAAAGCGTTTTTGGATCAAAGGAAAGCTTGTCAAATTCCAGCGTGCGATTGGCTACTTTTCCGGCATGCCGCTTATGCAGCGCCAATAAACGGGCTTCCACTTCTTTTAACGCAAAGGGCTTGATCAAATAATCATCCGCCCCTTGTTCAAAACCCGCCAGCTTATCTTCGAGCGTGTCACGTGCGGTCAGCATCAAAATCGGCGTGTCGATTTGCGATTCCTGCCTGAGTTTACGGCAGAGCGTCATACCGTTCATTCCGGGCAATCCTAAGTCGAGTAAAATTGCATCAAACCGTTGTGTAACCGCCAAATGCAAACCAGCAACACCATTCACGGCTGCGTCGACCGTGTGTCCTCTTGATTCCAGAAAGTCATATAAGTTGGCAGCGATCGCCAGATCATCTTCAATAATTAATATATGCATAAGATTACCTGCAACTATCAATTGGTTGTGTTCACGCCCCACCGGCATGGAACCTGCGGCTTAAAGTATGAACAGCGTTGACTAATGCCGCAGCATTCTCCGGCGGTGTAAATTGCGAAATACCATGACCGAGATTAAACACGTGCCCGCTCCCGTTGCCGTAACTCACCAGAATTTTATCAACTTCTGCGGCAATGATTTCAGGCGTGGCGAACAGCACAGACGGATCGAGGTTTCCTTGCAATGCCACTTTATCGCCAACACGACGGCGTGCTTCTCCGATATCAATGGTCCAATCCAATCCGACGGCGTCGCATCCGCTGTCTGCAATCGCTTCCAGCCACAAACCGCCGCCTTTGGTAAAGACAATGTTGGGTATGCGCGAGCCATGCTGTTCCCGTTTCAATCCGGCAACAATTTGACGGATGTAACGTAAGGAGAATTCCTGATACGCCGCGTGCGACAACACGCCGCCCCAAGTGTCAAAAATCATCACTGCTTGCGCGCCCGATTCGATCTGCGCGTTCAAATAAGCCGTTACCGCCTTGGCATTGACGTCCAGGATATGATGCAACAGTTCGGGACGCGCATACATCATGGTCTTGATTTCACGGAATTCGGTGCCGCCGCGCCCTTCCACCATGTAGCATGCAAGCGTGAAAGGACTACCGGAAAAGCCGATCAGCGGCACTCGATTGTCCAACGCTTTTCTGATCTCCGATACCGCATCCATCACGTAACGCAACTCTGCTCCCGGATCAGGTACCTTCAATGCCCGGATTTCCGCTTCTTCACGCAACGGGTGTTTAAACATAGGACCTTCACCTTGGGAGAAATACAATCCCAATCCCATCGCATCCGGTATCGTCAAAATATCGGAAAACAGTATCGCGGCGTCCAGCGGGAAACGCGCGAGGGGTTGCATGGTGACTTCGGTTGCAAATCCGGGGTTCTTGCAGAGAGAAAGAAAATCCCCGGCTCGCGCTCGCGTTTCATTATATTCCGCAAGGTATCTTCCTGCCTGACGCATCAACCAAACCGGTGTGTATTCAACTGGCTGCTTCAACAATGCGCGCAGCAATGTGTCGTTTTTAAATGTTGTCATTCCAAAGCTTGTGTTTATAGTTGTTATAAAAGGCTGCAATCTTGCAAATACCTTACCATGACTGCAATTTTACCAGTGAATGGCCATCGCGTATATTCTCAATCCACCCGATGGTTATTCGGGAACACCGTTTCCCGAATTAGGACAAATCCAATGTGTGAATAATTCAAAGAAATTTTTGCTGCTCTAAGGAAGTGCTGATTAATTGCCTGCGCAAGCGATATGCGGCGTTGGGTGGTGCTCTGAAACTCTCCTATCCTATTGATACGTCTCGTCTCTTGCGCTCCATCCGCTTTGCATCTCATCTCGTTCGGCGAAATAATCAGCATTTCCCTAATAAAAACCCGTCAATCCGCCGCAATCGTGAACAAGCGCTGATACTCTTTGATTGCATAACGATCAGTCATGCCAGCAATATAATCAGCAATCGCCTGTTCCCCGTCGGCATCAAATTTTTCCTGATACTTTACCGGTAACAGCCGTGTTTCCGAACTGAAAGCGGCAAATAATTTCTCGATGGTATGGCGCGCTTTGTTATTCATGCGCATTACCCGGAAATGCCGGTACAGATTATCAAACAAAAATTTCTTTAATTCTTGCTGTTCTTGCTTTACTTGTACACTAAAACCGATTAACGGCGGTGCGGCATGAACGTCTTCCAGATTGCGGACACCCGCATCACGGATATTATCGGTGCTCTGCTGGATAAGATCGGTCACCAGCGTATTGATCATATTGCGCACGGTTTCATACACCATACGCCGCTCGGAAAGTGACGGATGCTTCGCCTTCACTCGCTGAAGATGGCGGGAAAAAATCGAAACTTCCTGCAGTTGCGCCAAATTGATCAATCCAGACCGCAAACCATCGTCTACATCATGATTATTATAAGCAATCTCGTCAGCAAAATTTGCTAACTGCGCTTCCAGGGAAGGTCTTTTGTGCTGCAAAAAACGCTCTCCCAATGCACCCAATTTCTGTGCATTTTTCCTGGCCACATGCTTGAGAATACCTTCCCGGGTCTCATAACATAGATTAAGCCCATCAAAAGCCGCATAACGCTCTTCCAGCACATCGACAACCCGCAGCGATTGAAGATTGTGTTCGAAACCGCCATAGTCGCGCATGCATTCATTCAGCGCGTCTTGCCCGGCATGTCCGAACGGCGTGTGCCCCAAATCATGCGCCAAGGTTATGGCTTCGACCAAATCCTCGTTCAATCCCAAGCTTCTTGCAATCGACCGGCCGATCTGCGCGACTTCCAGGCTATGTGTCAAACGCGTACGAAACAAATCACCTTCATGATTCACAAACACCTGGGTTTTATATTCCAGCCGGCGGAAAGCCGCCGAATGGATTATGCGATCCCGGTCCCGCTGAAATTCGCTACGTCCAGCCGGCGGCTCCTCATGAATTGCGCGTCCTCGTGAATTTTCAGAAGACACCGCGTAACCGGCAAGCTCACTCATGCGGCATACAAGCCAGAATCGTGTCGTTCAATAACTCGGGAGGAACATCGGCGCGCATCACGGCTTCCCCAATGCGATTCAGAACGATAAATCGCGTTTTACCGGCTTCAACCTTTTTATCCAGCGTCATTAATTGCAGATACTTTTCCACCGGCATCGCGGGCGCAACAACCGGCAGCCCCGCCTGGAGAAAAATTTTGCGGATCCGAGTCACATCCGCTTCGCTAATCAGCTTCATGCGGCGCGACAGCTCTGCCGCCAGTATGGTCCCGGCCGCCACTGCTTCGCCATGCAACCAAACACCATACCCCATGCCATTTTCGATTGCATGGCCAAAGGTATGGCCCAAATTCAACAACGCCCTTACACCTTTCTCCTTTTCATCGGAGGCCACTATTTCTGCCTTATTCTCGCAGCTTCGCCGGATCGCTTCGTTCAGCGTTGCCGGATCCCGCGCCAGCAAGCGATGCATATTCTGTTCCAGCCATTCGAAAAACTGCGGATCACGAATCAGGCCATATTTGATAATCTCGGCGATTCCCGCGCGCAACTCCCGGTCGGGCAAGGTATTCAGCGTTGCGCTATCGGTTAAAACCAAGCGCGGCTGATAAAACGCACCGATCATATTTTTTCCCAGCGGATGATTGATGCCGGTTTTACCGCCGACCGAAGAATCCACTTGCGCCAATAGCGTGGTTGGAATCTGGATGAACGGCACGCCGCGCAGATACGTTGCCGCGGCAAATCCGGTTAAATCGCCGACGACGCCGCCGCCCAACGCCAAAATAGCGGTTTTACGCTCGCAATGGTTAGTGAGCAGCGCGTCAAAAATCAGGTTCAATGTTTCCCAATTCTTATTGGCTTCGCCGTCGGGAAGAATGATCGGAATGGAAGTAACACCTTTACTTTCCAGAGCTGTGCGCAATTTATCCAGATACAATGGCGCGACGGTGGTATTGCTCACAATCGCCACCCGTTTTTGCGGCAAGCACGATACTATCAAGTCGGCCTGCTGCAAAATCCCGTGACCAACATGGATCGGATAGCTGCGTTTATCGGATGAAGCGGTAAAATCTACCGTAATGGTTTGCATAGCGTTCATATCACTACCGTGCATAATGTGATCGAGGTCATTGGAGATTAATTTATTAATAAGTTTTTGAATCAGAAAACGGACACCTTGCTTGCCACTGTCGATGATCAGATGCGCCGTTTCGCGGTACAGAGAATCACGCTGATCGTAAAGTTCGGTCAATCGGCCGTACAAATTGTCAGTCTGTAACAAGGGCCGGTTTTTGTCGTGCCGGGTACGCCGGTACAAATCATTGACCGATGCCCGCAGATAAATAACAATGCCACAGCGCCGCAACAACCGGCGGTTGTCGGGACTCAGAATGGCTCCACCGCCGGTCGCGAGTACCACATTGTTTTTACGTGCCAAATCAAATAACGCTTCCGATTCGCGCTTGCGGAATCCGGCTTCTCCTTCGATTTCAAAAATAACCGGAATTTTTACGCCGGTACGCTTCTGAATTTCATGATCGGAATCAATGAATTCTTTGTTCAGAGAACTGGCCAGCGCTTTGCCGATGGTGGTCTTACCCGCACCCATCATACCAATCAGGATGATGTTGGTATTCCCGATTTTTTTGTGGAGAGGTTGCAGTATTTTCGTTTTACTTACATTCATAGCTGTGATTGTAGCTGAAATCACCGCCTACTCGCGGAAACACTTTTCACTGGGTCGCATTCCCGCCAGAATTATCTTGCGCACTACTCGTCAAATGATCGTTTCATGCGGACGGTTGCTGTTGCGCAGTTTTATCTCCGTTTCCAGGTTGTCCGGGATTTTGCCTGCGCACAAACCAGGAAAAAAATAAGGGCACAAAAATTGTCGCGACCGCCGTTGCCAGTATCATGCCACCAAAAACACCGGTGCCCATCGATTGCCGAGCTGCCGATCCAGCGCCGGTAGCCAGCACCAGTGGCACTACTCCCAAAATGAAAGCCATCGAAGTCATCACGATAGGACGGAAACGCAGCTGCGCTGATTGCAAAGCGGCATGAGAGACCGCCATGCCTTGCTTCATTTTCTGATTGGCAAATTCAACCAGCAGGATCGCATTCTTAGCTGTCAATCCGACCAAAGTCACCATGCCAATCTGAAAATAAATATCATTCGGCATGCCGCGCAGCAGAATCGCCAGCAATGCACCGACCATCGCAAACGGGATTGCCATGATAACCGCCAATGGCAACGCCCAGGTCTCAAACTGCGCCGCTAAAATCAAGAAAACCATCACAACCGCGAGACTCAAAGCAATAATCGCAGCCGGTCCCATTTTTTTCTCTTGAAATGCGGCTCCCGTCCAGGCAATCTGATATCCATCCGGTAAAGTCCGGGCTGCAATTTCTTCCACCAATGCAATCGCTTCGCCGGAACTCACGCCCTTCGCGCCGCTGCCCATTACCTTAGCCGCTAACAAACCATTAAACCGTTCCAATTGTTCCGCGCCAATGATGTGTTTCACCTTACTTAAAGCCGATAACGGAATCATCGCTCCCGATTCCGAACGCACATACACTTTACCGAGATCCTCCGCCGTCATGCGAAATGGAGCTTCCGCCTGCAATTGCACGCGGTAGGTCCGGCCAGAGCGGTTAAAATCATTCACATAGAATGTACCCATGGTGCTTTGCAGCGTTGCATAGATATCCGCGATCGACACGCTTTGGGCGATTGCCTTGGCATCATCGACTTCAATGAAATATTGCGGTACCGATGTCCGCAAAAAAGTATTGACCGTTGCCAATTTGGGTTCTTGCCGTAACATTCGCATCAATTCATCGACGACACGGGCCAATTGCGCCGGATCAGAATTTGTCCGGCTCTGCACAAACAATTCAAACCCGCCGGTACTGCCCAGTCCGCGAATCGCCGGCGGGTTAAAGGCAATTGCGATTCCATCCGGCTGCTGGGCACCCACTTCCGACATTTTTTTTACTACATCTTCCGCCGTCGTGGTGCGTTCGGACCAATCCTTCATTCGCAGGAAAATCGTCGACACATTGGTTTTATTACCGCCGCCAATAAAATCCAAACCGTTGACGGCAAATTGAAAAGTAACGCCAGGCAGCTTGGCCATTTCCGTCGTAATGGCATCGGCGGTTTTAATGGTACGGCCGAGCGCGGCGCCGTCCGGCAATATCACCGCTCCGAGCACAAAGCCTTGATCTTCCGGAGGCACGAAGCTATCCGGTATATTTCTTACCAGAATGATCAAACACACAATTACCGCCGTGAATAACAGTGCGCTTTTAATCGAATAACGCAGACTCAGGCCGACCATGCCGACATAGAACCGGCGCGTGCGCTCAAAATGACGGTTAAACCAGGTAAAAAAAGCCGATTGCCGGTGTGTGGATTGCAGCAACATCGCGCACAAAGTCGGTGTCAACGTGAGCGCCACGATCCCTGAAATCACACCGGCCACTGCCACCGTCACCGCGAATTGTTGGTACAACTCCCCGGCAATCCCTCCCAGAAACGCCACCGGCACGAACACCGCTACCAACACCATGGTCATGGCGACCACCGCGCTGGAAACCTGTTGCATGGCTTTCATCGCCGCATCAAACGGTGATAGTTTTTCATGCGAGATCAGACGTTCGATATTTTCCAGCACCACGATAGCATCATCGACCACAATGCCGATCGACAGTACCATGGCGAAAAGCGTCAAGGTATTAATGGAATATCCCAGCAGCCACAGCCCGGCAAACGTGCCAATCAACGAAATCGGAATGGCAATCACCGGGATCAGGGTCGCCCGCCAGCTTTGCAAAAAGAGATAGACTACCAGTACTACCAGCAGCATGGCTTCCCCAAAGGTCTTCACGACTTCCCAGATCGATTCTTTGACAAACACACTGGTGTCGTAGGAAATGACGTACTCCACGCCTTCTGGAAAATATTGCTTTAATTCCTGCATTCTGGCTTTGACAGCCGCCGCGGTTTCCAGCGCATTGGCACCGGACCGCAGAAAAATTCCGACCCCAAGACCGGGCTGACCGTTCAGCAAAGTGCGCGTGGCATAATCCTGCGCGCCGAGTTCAATACGTGCGACATCCTTCAAATACAGCACACCGCGCATGCCATCGGAGCGCAGGATAATCTCCTCAAATTGCTCAGGCTCCAATAACCGGCCTTTGGCAGTCACGGTATAAACCAATTGCTGATCAAGCAGCGCCGGTTCCTGTCCGATTTTGCCGATCGCTTGTTGCGCATTTTGCGCGCGGATAGCACTCACGACATCGCTGGTAGTGACGCCCAGTTGCGCCATGCGGTCCGGGCGCAACCAGATCCGCATTGCATAATCCTGCGCTCCAAATATCCGCGCCTCACCCACACCCGTGGCCCGTCTCAAATCATCCAACAAGTTAATCGTAATAAAATTACTAATAAACAAGGTGTTGTGATCAGGATTCTTGGAAGTCAACGCAAAGACCAGCAGTAAATCATTGGAGCGCTTCTGCACCGTTATACCGGTCCGCCTGACTTCATCTGGCAAACGCGCCAGCGCGGTATTGACCTCGTTGCTGACATTGAAAACAGCCCGATCGACATCGGTTCCGATTTCAAAGGTAACCGTAATCGTCAATCGTCCGCTGGAATCAGCGCTGGAATTGAAGTACAACAACCCTTCGATGGCGCTCAATTTTTCTTCGATGGGCGCAGCTACGGTTTTAATCATGGTTTCGGCACTTGCACCCGGAAAGGTCGCAGTTACAATAACCGTAGGCGGCGTAATACGCGGATACTGCTCAACCGGTAACTGCACCGCTGCAGCCAATCCTGCTAGCACAATAATAATTGACAGTACCGAAGCGAAGATCGGCCTCGCAAGAAAGAAATTAACCATGTAGCTGTTACCGTACTTTTTTAGCGCTCCCGCAAAATTCAAGTATTCGTACTTAATTTATGGTTGGAGCTGATGTGGATCGGATTCAATAACAATCCAAAATTCGAATATTTTTTGGCGTTACTCGGATGGATTTTTTCATTATTGTAACAATCGCTGCAACTGTCGAGATTTTTTTCATCAGCTCCGGCTTCGTCAGCGCTTTTAGGTAAGTCATCCGATCACATGATTGCAAGCAGTTTTCCTGAGCCGTCCGCAAATCCCGCGGACTGGTCATGACATCGTTTTGGAACAAACTGCAGTCATGCCGACTACAAAAACAAAAACACCACCCAAGAGTCAGGTGGTGTTTCATTATTTTGACTGCGACTACAATGCAAGCTTTATTGATCCGGTCAGATTAAGTTTGAAGTTTCAAGCGGCATATTTGACCCTCGGATCTTGAAAGAAGCTTTTGACCCGTTCGGGTGATTGTTCAAGTTTAACCATGTGTTCGGTGGCAGCGAGTTTGAGTTTGGCCTTGGTGCGCACCGGCACTTTCGTCCCGATGGCATGCTTGAGGTCGGCATTGAGGCGCTCCTCCGGATTCAGTTCCGGGCTATAGCTGGGCAGGTAGAACAGCTCGATTTTGTCTTGTCGTTCAGCGACCCATGCCTTGACCTGTTTGCTGTGATGAACCCGCAGATTGTCGAGAATCAAGAATACCTTCTTCCCGGCATCCTTGATCAGCGCTTCGAGGAATTCGATCAGCCTGTCGGCGTTGAAGGCCTCGTCGATGATCATCCAGCGTGTTTTGCCCTGATTCGTCACTGCGGCAATCATCGATAGCTTCTGTCGCGCACCACCAGTCGCGTAGGTGACTGGCGTCTTGCCTGCCGGAGCATAGCAACGACCGCGCACATCGGTATTGACCAAGGCAGTTTCATCGCCCCAGTGAATCTCGCCGCCTTCCGCCTTGGCGCGCTTCTCAATTTCCGGGTATTGCTCGTTGAGCCAGGCTTGTACGGCTTCAGGCCGCTGCTCATAGGCCTTCTTGATCGGCTTCTGGGGAGTGAAACCCCAACGTGACAGATAGTTGCCTACGCCGCGCACCGACAGCTTGATGCTGTACTCCCGCTCTATCAGTTGCATGACCGCCGCCCGATTCCACAGCGCAAATTCCATCTTCAGTTGCTCCGGGCGCTTGTCACAAATGATCTTGCGGATGGCTTGTTCCTGTTCCTCTGTCAGTGCCCGCCCTTGACCAGCACGCTTGCCTCGCATCCCTGGCTTCAGGGCGGAAAATCCGCCTTCTTCATACCGATCTATCGCAAACCGAACTGTCGGATACGAAAGCCCACTGAGCTCAACAATTTGCATCACGCCGTAGCCCTTGCGATGCAACCGCACCACTTGCTTGCGCCGTTCATGCAGTTGCTCCAGCGTCGAATATCTTGCGTCGTCTTTTTCCATTTCAACAAGATGGGGGGCGATTCATAAATTTCAAGTATTATTGTGCCGAGTCAATAGAATTCTTCCCAATCATCCCCGCCGCCACCGGACGCAACTTTACGGGGCGCCGGTTCATTGGCTGCGCTTGCTTTGGGTGCTACGGCTGCTTTCTTCGTCGCCGGACCTCGGTTCGGCAGCTTCGCGACCGTTGCCGGACGGTTACTTCTTTTAACCGGCGTTGCCGTTCCATAACCACCTGATAGCCTGAATATGCTGACCGCTTGCGTGAGCGATTGCGCTTGCTCTTGCATCGATTCTGCCGCTGCTGCCGCTTCTTCCACCAGCGCTGCATTTTGTTGCGTTACTTCGTCCATCTGCGTTACCGCTTGATTGACTTGTTCGATTCCCGAGCTTTGTTCCTGCGAAGCCGCGGAGATTTCGCTCATGATGTCGGTTACGCGTTTCACCGCGCTCACGATTTCGTCCATCGTCGCACCTGCTTCGTCGACCAGCCGTGTTCCATCTTCTACTTTTGCAACCGAGTCGCTGATCAGTTCTTTGATCTCTTTCGCTGCCGCCGCTGAGCGTTGCGCCAGGGTTCGTACTTCCGTTGCCACCACTGCAAATCCACGCCCTTGTTCTCCAGCTCGTGCTGCTTCGACTGCGGCATTCAAGGCCAAAATGTTGGTTTGAAACGCAATACCATCAATCACGCTGATGATGTCGACTATCTTCTTGGAACTTTCATTGATCGAACTCATGGTCTGCACCACTTGACCAACCACTGTACCACCTTTAACCGCGACTTCCGATGCGCCTGCCGCCAGTTGATTCGCTTGGCGGGCATTATCGGCATTCTGCTTCACGGTGGATGTCAATTCTTCCATCGACGATGCGGTTTCTTCCAGGCTCGATGCTTGTTCTTCGGTGCGCTGACTCAAGTCCGAGTTACCCGATGCGATCTCTCCTGATGCCGTAGCAATCTGGTCTGTACCCATGCGTACCTTTCCAACCAAATCAACCAGATTATCATTCATAGTTTTAAGTGCTTGCAGCAATCGTCCTGTTTCATTAGTCGAATTCACATCAATCCGGCTAGTCAAATCACCGGCTGCCACTGCATTGGCAACAGCTATTGCTTCATTGAGCGGACCTATCACGGCGCGAATTAGCAGAATGTCGATAATAATTGCCAATACAACTCCTAAACCCACCATCGTTGCCGTAAGCGCAAACACTGTATTAAAGTTGCTTTGCGCTTCCGCGTACTCTTGTCCTGCGATTCCAGCTTGGAGTTCTATTAAGCTCAGCATGGTTTGATGCACTGCTTCAAAATGCATGGCGCCTTCGCCCGATGCCGCTGCCATGGCCGCATCGAAATTACCCGCCATCGCAAAATTCAGCACGGCATCCCGTGATTGTTTATAAGTCGGCCATTGTTGCCCGAAAGTAAGCGCCAGCTTCTCTTCTTCGGCCACCAGTACAGTACCCATGAACTTCTGCCATAGCACTTCTATTTCAGTATCGCCTTTTGCAATTGCCGCTGCGCGCTGTTTGACCACTCCAACATCTTTCGAGTTTACCGCAGCATCGGCATAAAAACGGCTGCGATGCATGCGATCAATGATCGTCCCCAAATCCGACAGAACAACCGTGCGATCCTCATACACCGTCTTTAAACCACCATTGGATTGATCAATTCCGTATAAACCCAAACCACCGACACCAACCAGCAGCACCGACAGCATGCCAATGACCAACATCAGTTTTGATCTAATCATCATATTATTTAACATCTAGCTCTCCTCAAAGTAACCTGCTAAAACCCAGTCCATCCAAAAAATCAATTAATGCTTTGTTCGATCAATCCCATATCAGGATTGCTCATCAGCTTTTCGATATCGATCATGATCAACATTCGATCATCAATCGTCCCAAGCCCCATGATGTACTCGGTATCAATCACCGAACCCAATCCCGGCGTTGGGCGCATTTGCTCGGGTTCCAGGCTGATTACATCGGAGACGCCATCCACTACCATCCCCATGACCCGGCCGGCAACGTTCAAAATAATCACCACGGTGAATTGATCGTATTCCACGCTGCCCAGGCAAAATTTAATCCGCATATCGATGATCGGTACAATGATGCCGCGTAAATTCACAACCCCTTTTATGAAATCGGGCGCGTTGGCTATCTGCGTGATGGCTTCATAGCCACGGATCTCCTGCACTTTGAGGATCTCAATCCCATACTCTTCATTTCCCAAGCGGAAAGTAAGATACTCATTTGTTGTACCTGCAACTACTGCACCGGCGGATTCCGTCGCTTTATTTGCAGTCTGTTCCTGAAACATGGTTTCCACTCCTTCTAGCTGCATTACTATCTGATATTAGTTAGTGATTCAAACCTTTATCAAAATAAATCGATAAAGTAGGAGTTTTCTTACGACAAAAAGAAATATTATCTTTAATTGATTTCTTGATGATTACGCAAAAGAAATCGTCACATATAACCATAGTTGATAAACTTTGTTACACTGACCGTCTGCCGCGAGTTCTGAGCAGTACCAATCAATACTAAGAATATCGCTATTTCCATTCTAACGATGTTTGTAAAAACCAAAGTATCGAATAAGATAGAAAAAAACCACTATATAGACAGGGATACAGGAAAGTATTTGTAAGAATCCGGCGTAAATTCAGCTTTACCCGGATCGGGGTTAGCATGATGCAGGAGGACAACAAAATGAAGATTCTCGGTATGAATCATTTCACGGTTTTAAGCAGCAACCTTGAAAGAAGCAAAGCGTTCTACATTAATATTCTTGGTCTTTCAGAAGGCTACCGCCCGCCATTTACGTTTCCAGGCGCTTGGCTCTACACGGGCGATCAAGCGGTGTTACATATCATGGCGGGCAAACCGTTGCCGGCTGATGCGGCTGGTGTCATCGACCACATGGCTTTTACCGCTTCCGGTTTGCAAACAACGGTGGATACGCTTAAACAGCACGGAATCCCTTATGAATTAAAGCGCTTGCAAGGATTGGAAATATGGCAGTTATTCTGCCATGATCCGGATGGCGCTAAAGTCGAACTGGATTTTCCGGCACACGAACCGGCCCCGGAATAATAACCCGCTATTTCTTGCAATCCGGTTTTTTCCCGGCGGCGCGGGCTTGTTGCATCAGTGCCGTGGCTTTGGGCATTAATTCCTGCAAGTCATCGATGCGAGTTTCGTGCGAAGGATGGGTCGATAAAAATTCAGCCGTCTGCGAGCCTTGACTGGCTTGCGCCATTTTCTGCCAAAGCGTAATGCTCTCAGCCGGATTGAAACCCGCTTTCGCCATCAATTCGACTCCGATCAAATCCGCTTCGCTTTCATGCAAACGGCTGAACGGCATCAGCACACCATACTGCGTGCCGACACCGAGCAGACCCATGGCGGTTTGGCCCATCGGCGTCCGCGGCGCAGCAATCGCGGCAATCACTGACATGCCGATTTGCGCGCCCAGTTTCTGTGACATCCGTTCATTACTGTGTTTCGCCAATACATGGCCGATTTCATGACCTATCACCGAAGCCAATTGATCCTGATTATCCACCAAATCGATTAAACCGGTGTGAACGCCAATCTTTTTGCCGGGCAATGCAAATGCATTCAATGACTTATCCTCAAACACAGCGACTTCCCAATCACCGCCGACTTCACGCGTAATGGCGTCGGTGATGCAACGCACAAACTGATTCTCGCGCGTATCCTGACTCATCGGTTTCTCATTCTTCATTTCGGTAAACGCTTGCAATCCCATGGCGTCCAACTCGGCATCCGGCATGAATGCCAGTTGGCTTCGTCCGGTCGGAGTCGTAGCACAAGCGGATAACGTAATTAGTATCAACAAAACAACAACCCATCTGAACTTCATAGCAAACTGCTCCATTAAAATAATCGCCGGAAATATGATATAACGTTTTTTCCAACAACATAAAAGGGGAATTTCAAAATGGGCGATCATGTTTATAAAGTGATTGAAATTGTCGGCTCATCGACGAAAAGTAGCGACGACGCAATTCATCAAGCCATCGCAAAAGCCGGGCAAAGCTTGCATAATCTGGATTGGTTTGAAGTCGTGGAAACTCGCGGTCATATCGTGGATGCCAAAGTTGCGCATTTCCAGGTGAAACTAAAAATCGGTTTTCGCTTGGACTAGTCAGGCTGCTGCAACCTTTTGCTTGAGGTTGCCACAAGTAATGTTTCATCTATCACGCACCATGCCTAATTACGCATTTCGAATCACGCCGTCTTCCAGTTCCACCACGCGATCGGCGATGTCCAGGATTCGGTAATCGTGCGTGACCAGTAATATGGTTGTCTCCGATTCTTTTGCCAGTCTTTTCAAAATTCCGACGGCTTCGTAACCGCTTTGTTTATCGAGCGAAGCTGTCGGTTCATCAGCCAGGACGATTTTAGGTTGCCCGACTAGCGCTCTGGCAATCGAAACCCGTTGACGCTGCCCACCGGAAAGTTGTTCGGGCCGATAATCCATCCGGTCGCCCAGACCAACCGCTTCCAGCATCGCTGCCGCCCGGTCGAGTCTTTGCTGCTCTGACATGGCATCGCGCATTTCCAAGGTCATACTGACGTTTTGCAACGCCGTCAATGCCTTAAGCAGGTTATGTTGCTGAAAGATATATCCGGTCTGCTGCCGGATTTTAATCCTAACCTGTTCATCGCTGCCAACCAGTTGCTGATCCAGCACGTGCACACTACCGTGGCAAGCTTGGCGCAAACCGCCGACGATGGTTAAAAATGTCGTCTTACCGGAACCGGATGGTCCGGTCATCAGCACGATTTCACCCTTGTTAATCGACAGCGTAACGTCCTTTAATACCGGGCGTTCTATTTCACCGCTGCCGAAGCTGAAATTGAGATGCTGAACGTCGATAATGCCGGTCATCAGAACATATCCGCCGGATCAGCGGCTTTCAGTTTGCGAATGGCCAGCAGCCCAGCCATTGTGCACATGGATAGAATAAATAAAAACACCGTACCGAGCTTGCTGAAAGTCATTGGCATGGGCATGAAAATCTGCGATTCCGCCAGATGATATAAAGCCGTTGACAGAATCAGACCGGGAACAAATCCGAGTACTGCCAGAAAAAACGCCGAGGCAAATACTACCCGGATAAAATAGCCATGCTCGTATCCCATCGCTTTCAGTGTGGCGAATTCATAGCGCAGATTGGCAATGTCGGTAAAAAGAATCTGATAAACAATCACAAGGCCGACAACCAATCCCATGATCGTGCCGAAACCGAAAATGAATCCGATCGGCGCCATATCCGCCCAGTAATCCTTTTCATGTTTCAACAACTCTTCGTAGGTAAAAATATCGACAAATTCGTTCAGTTGACGGCTAAGCTCCATTTGCACCTGCGCAATCGCCGCGCCGGAATGCAGCTTGATAACGCCCAGATCAATCGCATGATGATTGCGATTGGGAAAAATGCGCATGAAATTGAGATCGCTGGTAACGATATTGCCGTCAGCCGCAAAGGATACACCGAGGCGAAATAACCCGATTACATTCACTTTGTAATCATTGACCTCGGTGATAGTTCGGCCTGTCTCGAGCAATTGCCGCATCGGTCCAAATTCAGGGCGGGAATATTCGTCGAATAAAATCGTGTCCTTAACACGCAATGCAACGCGGTGGTTTTGAATTCCGGCGATATCGAATATATTCGCATCAGGATCAAAACCGTACACCATCAGCGTTCGCTTAACCTGAGTTTCAATGTTCTTGAACGAAGCAAGCGACAAATACACGGGAGTCACTTCAGCCACTGCCGGATGCCCCAGCACCCGCATCAGTTCACGGCGCGGAAATTTGACCGGACGCCACATCGCTTCTGTCTGCTTGTGCATCAAAAACAAATCGCCCGTTAATCTTAGAGGTGCGGATATCGCGCTATCGTACAAGGAATCCCTAAAACCCAGTTGCATGAACACCAGCACACACGCGAACATCACGCCGAAAATCGCGGCGATCAGTTTGGTGCGGTCAAACACCAGTTGCCGCCATGCCAGACGCGCCGGAAAATAGCACCAGCTCACGAGATTCATGGCACAAAGCGCACTTTGACTTGCCGGAAAATCTGATGGCGTAGCGCCTCGACAGCTTCTGTTTCCAACGTCAAACGGACTTCGACAATGCGATTATCGATATCCGCCAAAGGATCGGTATCGT
The DNA here is from genome assembly GCF_054188085.1 of Nitrosomonas limosa. NCBI lineage: Bacteria > Pseudomonadati > Pseudomonadota > Betaproteobacteria > Nitrosomonadales > Nitrosomonadaceae > Nitrosomonas > Nitrosomonas limosa. Next base: position 1,499,850 of record NZ_CM135180.1, read on the forward strand.
TCAGATCATTTTTTTTCACCTGAAAACCGATTTCCCTGACTTGTGCCTGATAAGCCCGCTGCAAGCCGATCGCACTGACTAAGGCCTGCTGTCCTGGGTTTATTTGCAACAAATCGGCTTCATAAACTTCCGCAACCACATCCAGTTGTGTTAAATCCGCCATTTCCAGTAAACCGCTATCCTTAATCCGCTCGCCGGGGCGCGTCAGGATTTTCAAAACGGTGCCGGTGATCGGTGCATAAATAAACGCATTTTCGAGTTCGGCTTCGGCGATGTTTTGTTTGAAGCGGGCGTTGGCGATTTCAGCGGATAAGCGTTGTATCGTCGTTTCGGATTGTTGCAATGCCAAACGCTTGCTATCGGCTTGCGATTCACTGGTGGCGACATCTTGTTGCAACGACCGGTAACGTTGGAATTCTCTTTGGTTGAAAACCAGCGAGTGCTTTTCCGCTTTCAATTGCGCTTCAAGAACCGATACAAAGGTTCTGGCAGCTTCTACTTCCGCTTTTCTTTTAGCATGATCCGAAAGAATCGCCAGTTTATCGCCGGATTTCACCAATTCACCTTCTTGGATCAGCAACTGTTGCACGCGGGCGCCTTCCGGTCCGGCATTATGAGAAACCTTGATGACCCGGGAACGCGGCTCGATCCGGCCTAAAGCGCCGACTCCATGATTCCAGTCCGCTGGCGCAGCCGTATCCGCCGATGCACTGACGTAGAACAAAAGACAACTGATAATAACAAAACAGCAAAATAAGCTTCGCTGTAACGGGTGAGTTCGCATGATACTTTTATTGAGACGATGGATTGAAAGAGACTAAGCGCGCCGGATAGCAGTATAATCAGCCAATTTACAGAAAAAAATCACTGCCATGCAAGAAAAATATCACCCCCAGGAAATTGAAAAGAAAGCCCAGCAATATTGGGAACAAACGGCCGCTTTCAAAGCCGTCGAAGACTCCGGCAAGCCCAAATACTATTGTTTGTCGATGTTTCCCTATCCGTCGGGCAAATTGCACATGGGGCATGTACGCAACTATACCATCGGCGACGTACTGTCGCGTTACCGCCGGATGCGAGGTTACAACGTTATGCAACCAATGGGTTGGGACGCGTTTGGTTTACCGGCAGAAAATGCGGCGATGCAAAACAATGTATCGCCGGCCAAATGGACCTACGACAATATCGCGTATATGCGCAAGCAATTGAAAAGCCTGGGGCTGAGCATCGACTGGGATCGCGAGATCGCCACCTGCGATCCGGACTATTACCGCTGGAATCAGTGGCTGTTTTTACGCATGCTGGAGAAAGGCCTGGCATACCAGACTACCGGCACGGTCAATTGGGATCCGATTGATCAAACGGTACTGGCAAACGAGCAAGTCATCGACGGTTGCGGCTGGCGCACCGGCGCGCCGGTGGAAAAACGCGAGATTCCGATGTACTACCTGAAAATCACCCAGTACGCCGATGAATTACTGTCCTCGCTGGAGACGTTAACCGGCTGGCCGGAGCGCGTCAAAACCATGCAGGCCAACTGGATCGGTAAAAGCTACGGTGTCGACATCACCTTCCCTGCCGACCGCGAATCCGGTACGCCGCAAGACCTGAAAGTATTTACCACCCGCGCCGACACATTGATGGGTGCCACCTATGTCGCCGTCGCTGCCGAGCATCCGATCGCGCTGCATGCCGCCCAAAACAATCCCGCGCTGCAAGCTTTCATCCAGGAATGCAAACTCGGCTCCGCCAAAGAAGCCGATCTCGCCACGCAAGAAAAAAAAGGCATGGATACCGGCTTGTTCGTGATTCATCCGCTGAATGGTGAAAAATTACCGGTCTGGGTCGCCAACTACGTGTTGATGGGTTACGGCGAAGGCGCAGTGATGGCGGTTCCGGCCCATGACGAACGCGATTTTGCGTTTGCTACGCAATACCAATTGCCGATCAAAGCAGTTATCAAACCAATCGAAAGTGAATTGCAACTGCCGCTTACCGAAGCGTATGTCGAGCATGGCATCACCTTCGATTCCAGTGAGTTTTCCGGATTGGATTTTCAACAAGCGGTCGATGCCATCGCCGCGGCATTGCAGCAAAAAGGATTGGGCAACAAGCGCGTACAATTCCGTCTCCGCGATTGGGGTATTTCCCGTCAGCGCTACTGGGGCTGTCCGATTCCGTTGATTCATTGCGGCACTTGCGGCGTGGTGCCGGTGCCAGACGATCAATTGCCGGTGGTGCTGCCGCAGGATTTGGTACCCGATGGTTCCGGTAATCCGCTCGGCAAAACACCATCGTTCTATGAGTGCACGTGCCCGAAATGCGGCAAAGCTGCGCGCCGGGAAACCGATACCATGGATACCTTTGTCGATTCCTCGTGGTATTACGCACGTTACGCTTGTCCGGATCAACATCAGGCCATGACCGATGAACGTGTCAATTACTGGTTGCCTGCCGATCAATACATCGGCGGCATCGAACACGCTATTTTACATTTGCTGTATTCGCGTTTCTGGAGCAAGGTGATGCGCGACATGGGGTTGCTGTCGCTTGACGAGCCATTCACCAATTTGCTGACACAGGGCATGGTGCTAAACGAGATTTTCTACCGCAAAGCCGAGAGTGGCCGCATCACCTACTACAATCCATCGGAAGTCACATTGCAATTCGATGAGCAAGGGAAGCGTTGTGGCGCATTATTACAAACCGACAACCAGCCGGTCGAATCCGGTGGCATTGGCACCATGTCCAAATCCAAGAATAACGGTGTCGATCCGCAGAAACTGGTGGATGAATACGGTGCCGATACTGCGCGTTTGTTCATGATGTTCGCGAGCCCACCGACACAAACTTTGGAATGGGCGGATGCTGGCGTCGACGGTGCACATCGTTTTCTCAAGCGCTTGTGGCGACAAGCATATGTGCATTTGCAAAATGGCGCGGTCACAGTCGATCCCGATCTCCATGCGGCATTGCCGCCGGAACTCAAAACACTACGCGGTCAACTGCATCAAACTATTGTCAAAGTAACTGACGATCTGGAGCGGCGTCATACGTTCAATACCGCCATCGCCGCCGTGATGGAATTGATGAACAGCCTAGCAAAATGTCAGGATTCGGATGCTGCAAGCCGCAACCTGATGCAGGAAGCGTTGGAAAACATCGTGTTACTGCTTTCTCCAATCGTTCCGCATATTTGCCATGAATTGTGGCATGCGCTGAAACCGGGTACCGAATTATCTGATCAACCCTGGCCGCAAGCCGATCCGGCAGCAATGGTACAAGACGAAATCAAGCTGATCGTGCAGGTCAATGGCAAATTGCGCGCACAAATCAGTATTTCAAAAGATGCCGAGACAGAAGCGATTGAACGTGCTGTGTTGGCTAACGAGCATGTCCAGAAGTTCATTGAAGGACAATCGGTCAAGAAGATCATCGTTGTACCCGGCAGATTGGTCAATATCGTTGTCTAATTTTATTTTCTTTAAGCCATGAAACTGTATACGCTGCCATTAATTAGTTTGATCGTTTTATGTTTGCTAACCGCCTGCGGGTTCAAACTCCGTGGTCAAATCTCGCCATTACCGTTTAAGTCGATGTACGTTACTGCACCGGACGGTCATACCATCGGAATGGAAATGGAGCGCCTGATAAAAAATTCATCGACGACCAAATTGGCAGCCACCCGAGCAGAAGCCGAAGCCACGCTGGATATCATCAGTGCGGTGAACGAACGAGCGATTCTGTCTCTGTCGGGGGGTGGGCGCGTACGCGATTTTAATTTGATCTACCGCGTGATTTACCGGGTATTGGATCAGCGTGGCATCGAGATCGTGCCGAATACTGAAATTGCTTTGACTCGTATCCTGCCGTTCCTGGATGCGCAAATTCTCGCTAAAGAAGGGGAAGAGCAGTTACTCGTGAAAGAAATGCAAAGCGACGCATTGCAGCAGATCATCTGGCGATTATCCGCCTATAAAGCACCTGCCGAGAGCTCACAATAATCGTTTACACTTGCGAGGCATGTGATGCGCATCAAACTCGAGCAGTTAACGCAGACTCTTAAGAATCAATCCACATCGCTCTATACGTTTTCCGGCAATGAATCGCTGCTGATCCAGGAAGCCACGGATCAAGTCCGTACCTTTGCGCGCGCGCATGGCTATACCGAGCGCGAACTTTTTACCGTTGATCAGCACTTCAATTGGTCCGATCTCCTGAGTGCGTGCAATAACCGCTCACTATTTGGCGACCGGAAATTTATCGACATCCGTATCCCATCTGGAAAACCTGGCAAAGAAGGCAGTAAAGCTATTGAAGCTTATTGCAAAGCGTTGCCGCCAGACACCATAACACTGTTTACGCTGCCACGAATCGATAAACAAGGCCAAGCGAGCAAGTGGTTTAAAACGCTCGAATCCACCGGTATATTCGTCCCTCTTTACTCAATTGATCGTGACCAGCTACCAGAATGGCTCAGTCAACGCCTCGCCAGACAACACCAAAAAACCACCCCGGCAACGCTGCAGTTTCTTGCTGACCGATTAGAAGGAAATCTGCTGGCGGCCCATCAGGAAATGCAGAAGCTCGCTTTACTTTACCCGAACGGCGATCTGTCATTCGATCAGGTGAAGGATGTCGTGCTGAATGTTGCACGGTACGATGTCTACCAATTAGCAGATGCTTTGATATCCGGGGATAGCATCCGTTACCATCGCATCCTGTCAGGATTGCAAGAAGAAGGAACCGCTCCATTGCTAATTCTCGTCACCTTAACTGAGCAAATCCGTCAGCTCATCACTATACGCAAAGGACTGAACAGCGGCCAATCTCCGGATCAACTATTACTGAAAGCCAGAATTTGGGGTGAGCGCCAGAAAATCTTCTTAACCGCTGCCAAACGCACCAGTTCGCATGCCTTATTGCACAAACTATGCCGAGCTGCGCATATTGACCGCATCATCAAGGGCATCGCCCAAGGTGATGTCTGGGATGAATTATTACAATTAGGTTTACCTTTTATTGACCGTAGCAATTTAATGGTAGAAAGTAGACAGCATCCCAAAGAATGAATCAACGGCTGTCGCAAATTTGACTTTTATGAATGTCTATCTTAGAATTCCCGACTCTTTTGAATAAGCAGGGCAGGTTTTCGTGAAAACATTTTCAGCCAAACCACACGAGGTCAATCATGATTGGTTTGTTATTGACGCAACTGACAAAGTACTGGGCAGACTCGCATCACAAATTGCCCATCGTTTACGCGGTAAGCACAAACCGATCTATACACCGCACGTTGACACCGGTGATTATATTATTGTCATCAATGCAGACAAATTACGTGTGACCGGAAATAAGGCCGACGATAAAATTTATTATCGCCATACCGGTTACCCCGGCGGGATTTATGCAACCAGCTTCAAGAAGATGCATGCCCGTTTTCCGGCCAGACCGCTAGAGAAAGCGGTTAAAGGGATGTTACCGAAAGGACCGCTGGGTTATGCAATGCTAAAAAAACTTAAAGTGTATGCTGGAGATTCGCACCCGCATGCAGCTCAGCAACCTAAACCACTCGAAGTAAGAGCCTAATATGACTACCCAATTTAATTATGGAACTGGCCGTCGCAAAAGTGCAGTGGCTCGTGTCTTCATAAAACCCGGCAAAGGCGTGATTATCATTAATGACAAACCGATTGATGATTACTTCTCCCGGAAAACCGGACGTATGATTGTCAGACAACCACTGGAATTAACAAATAATCTTACATCATTTGATATTAGGGTAAATATCCACGGCGGTGGTGAATCCGGTCAAGCAGGTGCAGTAAGGCACGGAATCACGCGAGCACTCATTGATTATGATGCGACTTTAAAATCTACTTTGAGCAAAGCTGGCCTGGTTACTCGGGATGCGCGGGAAGTGGAGAGAAAAAAAGTTGGTTTGCGTAAAGCAAGACGGCGTAAACAATTCTCTAAACGATAATTTTATTTGCATTTGGGTTCTTAAAGCCGCCTCATTAAAGGCGGCTTTTTTTATTGATACGTTGCAAAATGAACCTTAAAAAATACAGGAGCCATCATGATTAACGTAGGCATTGTCGGAGGTACAGGCTACACAGGGGTCGAGTTGCTGCGGTTGCTGGCACTTCATCCCAAAGTAAGAATTAAGGCAATCACATCGCGTAACGAAGCGGGAATGGCGGTTTCCGAGTTATTTACCAATCTCAGAGGGCATATCGATCTCAAATTCAGTGATCCCGCAAATGCGAAGCTGAATAAATGCGACTTGGTATTTTTTGCCACACCCAATGGAATTGCAATGCAGCAAGCGGAATCCTTGCTTAAATCGGGTGTTAAAATTATTGATCTTGCAGCGGATTTCCGGATCAAAAATGTCTCCGAATGGGAAAAATGGTACGGTATGCAACATGCTTGCCCAGGCCTCGTGGCTGAGGCGGTTTACGGACTTCCAGAAATTAACCGGGAGCAAATTAAAAATGCCCGGTTAATCGCTAATCCAGGTTGTTATCCCACCGCAGTGCAACTCGGTTTCTTACCGCTCATTGAGGCAAAAGCAATTGACACTGATCACCTGATCGCTGATGTCAAATCGGGTGTATCCGGTGCCGGCAGAAAAGCAGAAGTTCATACATTACTGGCTGAAGCAGGCGATAACTTCAAAGCCTACGGCGTGCCTGGTCATCGACATCTCCCTGAAATTAAACAAGGACTGTCGAACGTCGCTAAACACCCGGTAGGTTTGACTTTTGTTCCGCACCTCGTACCAATGATACGCGGAATCCATGCAACACTTTACGCCCGACTTACCAAAAAAGTTGATTTGCAAGCCCTCTACGAACAACGTTATCAGAATGAGACCTTTGTCGATGTATTACCGGCGGGAAAACACCCTGAAACCCGGTCCGTCAGAGGTTCGAATCTTTGCCGTATCGCGGTACACCAGCCACAAAATGGCGACACTGCCGTGATTTTGTCAGTCACTGATAACCTCGTCAAAGGCGCAGCAGGACAGGCAATACAAAATATGAATATCATGTTTAATCTGCCGGAATCGCTCGGTATTCAGCAGATTCCTTTACTGCCGTAACTTTGCAGAGTTAACAAAATCTGTTTTTCTGACTTGATTGCGGTAAGATGTTCAGAGCATCCGGCTTGAATGGCCGGATGTGCTCTATGAACAACAAAACATCAATCTATAAATCAAGCAAGTCCGGTGCGCACTACTTCTCCACAAAAAACAAGAATTCCTCGTGTTGTTGTCAGGCCATTTCGTACCTGGCAATTTTATCTTGCCGTAGGCATCGTCAGCAGCTCACTCATTTTTTTATTGGCCTGGGCTATGTACGAAACCGGCAAGCATTCTGAAAGCACGTTCATAGACGTCAGTGAAGAAAATTCCGGCTATTCATTCGATCCCGGAGTTTGCCGGCAAACAAAGAAACGTCAGTTGTGTACACAAATCGGTGAATTGACCCAGCAATTACAAATCGGCAATACCGCCAATCAGAATCTTACTGAACAAGTAAAATCTCTAGCGCAAGAAAACGATCAACTCAAAGAAAAATTAGCTTTCTTCCAACACCTTGTTGCAAATAACGCCAAAAACGGGATCTCTATTTATCAGTTCAGCTTAAAAGAAACTCAGATCCCGGGAAAATACCGCTATGCATTAACTTTGATTCAAAGTGGCGAGCGCCCGAATGATTTCAAAGGCAGTCTTAAATTTCAAGTTAAATTATCCCAAAATGGGCAGAGTAAGCTTATCCCTTTAGTCAATAAAAACTCCCATCGTAGTTTTCCAGTTGAATTCAAATTTCTGCATCGACTGGAAGAAAGTTTTATAGTTCCGCCGGATACCAGCGTTGAAAATATACAAGTACAAGTTTTTAAAGAAGGCAGCAGCAAAGCCATTCTTACCGAAACCGTGCCACCGGCCTTGTGAAGGAGATAAAACATGTTCGGCAGAAAAAAGAAAAACCAGTTACATCACCATATTGATACTTTAATTGGTGCAAATACCAAATTGACTGGAGATATTCATTTTACCGGCGGCTTGCGGATTGACGGACATATCACCGGTAATGTCATCGCCACAGGTGACGAACACGATACCTTAGTTCTTAGTAATGAAGGCAGTATTACCGGCAAAATCAGCGTTGCTAACGTTGTAATTAACGGTACAGTCAACGGCCCTGTTCATGCGCCAATTTATCTGGAATTACAAGAAAACGCCAAAGTTTATGGAGACGTTCAGTACGGTCTGCTGGAAATCCATTTGGGCGCTTCCGTTCAGGGAAAAATGATTCATCAGCATTCTCAGGAAAGCGATCATGCAAAAAATATGGATAAAATGATACCATTAATTCCTGCTGCAACCGATCAGCAGCAAACTCCCACAGAAACAGTTGCAAAATAACGCTCGCTTTGAGCTGAACCAGTAATAATTTTCATCTACAGGACTGTAAACGTATATGAATACACAAATCAATGCACCACTTAATTTTACCGAAAACGCGGCTACCAAAGTCAAACAGCTCATCGACGAAGAAGGTAACAATAATCTTAACCTCAGGGTTTTTGTCAGTGGTGGCGGTTGCTCGGGATTTCAATACGGTTTTACTTTCGACGAACAAATCAATGAAGACGATACCGTGATGGAAAAAAACGGTGTAAAACTGCTGGTTGACCCTATGAGCTTTCAGTATTTGATTGGCGCCGAAATTGACTATCAGGAGAATTTGCAGGGCGCGCAGTTCATTATAAAGAATCCTGGCGCCACTAGTACTTGCGGGTGCGGGTCGTCATTCTCCGTGTGATACGAGTGTGATTGGAATCACCCGCTATTCAGGCAGGATGAATTGCACCCAGAATTCTATCGCCTTTTGCACCGGTCACCGATGCCAGATTCCCGGTCTCCCGTAGCAGGGTTCGCTGCGCCAGCCACGCAAATGCAAAAGCTTCAACCCAATCGGCAGCGACACCAAGCAAATCGGTCTTCTCGACCTTTCGCCCAGGCAGCTGATCGGTCAAACCTTTCATCAACGCTGTATTGTGAGCACCACCGCCGCACACATAGATTTCTTCCGTATCCGGGCAATTGTCAACAACCGCCGCAACTATCGAATGAGCAGTCAATTGCAGCAGTGTCGCCTGCACGTCTACCGGTGGTTCACTCCCCGAAATTTTCTGTTGCAGCCATTCAAGATTGAACCAATCCCTGCCGGTGCTTTTAGGCGGATTGCGTTCAAAGTAAGGGTCTGCCAGTAAAGTATCCAGCAAAGCTGGGATCACATGCCCACTAGCTGCCCAGCACCCATTACCATCATAATGTTTCCCGGTATGCTGCAAGCACCACGCATCCATTAGCAAATTTCCTGGCCCGCTATCGAAACCTATCACCGGCAATCTGGAATGCAGCCGAGTAATATTAGCAATGCCGCCGATATTGACGATCACGCGAGGACTACTAGCATGCATGAATACAGCCTGATGAAAAGCGGGAACCAATGGCGCTCCCTGACCACCGGCAGCAATATCTCGGCTGCGAAAATCGGAAACCACAGAAATCCCGGTCAACTCAGCTAGTAACGCAGAATTAACCAGTTGTATCGTATAGCCTCTGGTTTTTTCCGGACAATGACGGACCGTCTGTCCATGACATCCAATAGCTGCTATCTGTTTTGAATTGATTCCCACGCCTTTCAGTAAACCTGTAACCGCCTGCGCATAACAATGCGATAACTGATTACCAAGAATTGCCGCGCGATGCAGTTCATCATTTCCGCATTGATGGAGCGCCAGCAATTGCTCTTTCAGTGCATCATCATAAGGCTGAAAGTAGGTTTGCAACAGCGCCGGGGAGTTACCCTTAAAATCCGCTAAAACAGCATCCACGCCGTCAAGGCTGGTACCTGACATGATGCCGATGTAAAAAGTGGATTCCAACTAACTTAATATTTGAGGAATAACAGAGTCCGGTAATCCTTCATAAGGTTATTGCCGATTCTGGCGATGAGAAACATCGCCAACTCGTCAGATTTCCAATTGATTATTCGATTGCGGCCAGCTGGATGCTACGCATGATATTGAGGCGCGCAACCAACGTTTGTGCTTCTTTCTGGAAATTGTTCAAATCCCGTTTAGCAATCGGCGGCGCTGTTGGCAGCATCACTTTCGTCGGATCCCGCTGCACACCATCGACACGTAGTTCATAATGCAGATGAGGACCGGTTGCCATACCGGTAGAGCCGACATATCCAATCACGTCCCCCTGATTGACTCTCTTACCCTTTGATAATCCTGATGCAAAGCGAGATAAATGACCGTACGCAGTCTCGTATTTCCCGTTATGTTTCAACACCACCAGATTACCATAACCGCGTTGCGATCCGGAGAAAGCGACAATGCCGCTTGCCGTAGCTTTCACTGGCGTTCCTGTCGGTGCGGCATAGTCGATACCGCGATGAGCACGCCATTCTCTCAAAATCGGGTGAAAACGAGCATTAGTGAAACCGGAACTCACGCGCGTGAAAGCAAGCGGTGACAACAGAAACGCTTTGCGCAGACTGTCGCCTTCAGGTGTGTAATATCCATCTGCGCCATTCGATGATTTAAAATAAACTGCCTGATGGGATTTTCCCTTGTTAACGAACTCAACGGCTAATACCTGCCCGGTTTTTGCCCGCCGACCATTATTTGAGAATGTTTCATAGACAACGGTAAAGCGATCGCCTTGGCGCAAATCGCGATAAAAATCGATTTCCGAAGCAAAGATTTCAGTCAACTGCATCGCGATATTGTTTGGAATACCGGCATTATCGGTGGCTGCAAACAACGAGCTTGTGATTACGCCGGACTTCATATGAATTTGACTATCGAGCTCAATAGACTGCTCGGTCATCTTAAACTCATCATCCGTTTTTTCCATCAGAAACAGCTCTTCGTTACCGAAAAAATAACGCAGCGATAATAATTCGCCCTCAGCGGTTGTCTGAGCATAGATGGTTTTTCCTGGCTTCAGTTGACGCATAGCGCGGCTGCCACGTGCCGCTTGGAGGAAATCGGTGGAATCCTGACTGCTGACATCCAAGCGATTAAGTATGCTTGCAATGGTATCGCCACGACGGATACTTTCCTGACGCCAAAAGGTTTGATTAGCTTGTGCTTCGGCCAATGCATCCGGTATCGACAAATCAAGATCAAGAACTACTTCTTCTACTTGGACACTACCGAATGAAGGAGAGTTAGGTGCAATTCCGAATGCCGTTACTATGCCGAAGAGCGGGATGCTGGATAAAGCCACCAGCCAGCGAATTGATTTTTTTGTTAGTTTTGATGATTTTTGAGCTAGAATCCTTTGTTTACTGCTAATAGACGTATATAGCATCTATGAAGTACCTCCAGTCGTTTGTATCATTTTTGCAAACAGGCGCGAGTCTAACATGAAAATAGTAAATTTGTACTAGAAAACTACTATAAAAGTACTAAAAACTTAACTCACATTATCAGATTGTCAATATAAATCATTAAGTTAATATTATCGTGAAAAAATCAATAATATCTGATCTTGGCATTATAAAGCGTGGCAGTCACGAACTATTAGTTGAAACAGAGCTGGAAAGTAAGCTTATTTCCGGGCATTCGTTACGCGTTAAAGCCGGATTTGATCCGACAGCACCGGATTTGCACTTAGGACATACGGTATTAATCAACAAATTACGCCAGTTACAAGAGATGGGACACCATATACTGTTCCTGATCGGTGATTTCACCGGCATGATTGGCGACCCCAGCGGCAAGAACGCTACACGCCCGCCCCTCAGCAGGGAACAAGTCGCGGAAAATGCCAAGTCGTACACCGCACAAGTTTTTAAAATCTTAAGACCGGAGCAAACCGAAGTAGTATTCAATTCCACCTGGATGGACAAGCTTAATGCCGCGGATTTAATCAAATTAGCGGCAACGCACACAGTGGCTCGCATGCTGGAGCGTGACGATTTCGATAAGCGTTATCGCAGCAACCAAGCCATTGCCATTCATGAATTTCTTTATCCGCTTATCCAGGGATATGACTCCGTTGCGCTCAAAGCCGACCTTGAATTGGGGGGAACCGATCAAAAATTCAACTTGCTGATGGGACGGGAACTACAAAAACATTTCGGGCAACCCCAGCAATGTATTCTCACGATGCCATTGCTGGAAGGACTGGATGGCGTCAACAAGATGTCCAAATCGCTTAACAATTACGTCGGAATTACCGAAAACCCGAAAGATATTTTCGGAAAACTGATGTCGATATCCGATCAATTAATGTGGCGCTATCTGGAATTGCTGTCTTTCGAATCACTGCAAACCATTCAGAAATGGCGCGAAGAAGTCGAATCTGGCCGCAATCCCCGAGACATCAAAGTCAGGTTCGCGCAAGAAATTGTGGCGCGATTCCATAGCCAGCGCGATGCCGAAGAAGCGCTGGCGGATTTTGAAGCACGCTTCAAACACGGTGCGATACCCGACGAAATCCCTGTAACTACGATTCAAGCATCCGATGCAGAAATTCCGCTGATACAAGTGTTGAAACAAAGCGGATTAACCGCCAGTACCAGCGAAGCATTGCGCATGATCGATCAAGGCGCAGTGAAACTGGACGGAGAAAAGGTGGATGATAAATCCATGAAATTAAAAAAAGGAATTACGGTTGTCATCCAAGTCGGCAAACGAAAATTTGCTAAAGTAGCGATTCAATAAATTGCTTCGTTCTTCGTTGCATGATATCTCATATTCAAGTATACTTCGCGGCCAAAGTTGGTTAGAGAGAATGTAAAAACTAATCAACTTTGTCTGGTTTCATCGTTCCTGACCTCTCTTCAATTTTGTTTCCCGGAAATTGTATATCACCTTGGTTAGCGGCGATGCTTTATTAATGCGCTGACAAGGGTACGCTCCCTATTGCTCACAGTACCGTGACTAGGTACGTGCGTTTCATTGTCTTTTTTAGGAAATCAACGTGTCTTTTGAAGATTTAAACTTACATCCTGCAATACTCAAAGCAATCCAGGAAGCTGGATACACCACCCCAACCCCGATACAGCAACAAGCCATCCCTGAATTAATCACCGGCCATGATGTCATGGCTTCTGCCCAAACAGGCACCGGTAAAACAGCAGCCTTCATGCTGCCCGCGTTACACATGCTGGCAACACCTTCGCCCGTCCGCAGCCACGGCCCGCGCGTATTGGTCTTGACACCGACACGTGAGCTGGCACTACAAGTCTCCGACGCCGCCAAAAAATACGGCAAATACTTGAAACGCATCAATGTCGTCAGTATTCTCGGAGGCATGCCATATCCGTTGCAAAACCGGTTATTATCGCAACCGGTTGAAATTCTGGTTGCCACACCGGGGCGTCTGATTGATCATATACAACGTGGCCGTATCGATTTCAAACGCTTACAGATGATGGTATTGGACGAAGCCGATCGGATGCTGGACATGGGTTTTATCGAAGATGTCGAAACTATCGCAGCCGCAACACCGGATACACGCCAAACGTTACTGTTCTCCGCCACGCTCGACAGCGCCATCGACAAAGTCGCTGCGAAACTGTTGAAAACACCCAAGTGCATACAAGTCGCATCACCCAAATCCAAGCTAGACAATATCGAACAACGATTGCATTACGCCGACGATATGTCCCACAAAAATCGTCTGCTTGATCATGTATTGCGTGACGAATCGTTAAAGCAAGCGATCGTATTTACCGCCACCAAACGGGATGCCGACACTCTGGCGGATAACCTGCATGCACAAGGCTTTGCCGCTGCTGCTTTGCATGGCGATATGAATCAACGCGAACGTAATCGTACGCTCACCCGGTTACGCAACGGCGGTTTGCGCGTACTGGTAGCAACCGATGTAGCCGCCCGCGGCATCGACGTTGCCGACATCACGCATGTTATCAATTTTGATCTACCCAAATTCGCTGAGGATTATGTGCACCGCATTGGCCGTACCGGCCGCGCTGGTGCAACAGGAACGGCCGTTTCATTCGCCTCGACCAAAGACAGCCTCCACTTGTCCAGAATCGAACGCTATACCGGTCAACGCATTACCTCGCACATCATCCCCGGTTTGGAGCCGCGCATAAAGCCCCGCTTTCATAATAACAACCCCAAGAGCGCACCGAGTGTGACGCAAAAACGCAAACGAGCACCTTTTGCTGGTCACGACAATCGCCCCGGATTAGGCACGGCGGCGCAAACCCATGAACCAGGAAGAAACCGCAACAGCCAGCGCGGCAGATCTTTCGATGACAACCGCGCATTCGGAAACAGCAATCGTGGCGGCGCTTTCCGGAGTAATAATGGCAATAAAGCCGGTTATCAGTTTGCGCGCACTAAGTAATCACTTCTAAAGTTGCTTTGCTCCAAAAAAGAGTAAAGCAACGCTTAACTCCGGTACTATAGGCTTTTCTTACTGGCGTCCAACACTCTCTCCCGCAACATCCGCACGATCCAGTATGCCGCATACGCGGCAACCAAATGCTTGAGCGTATGGCCGCTGACCCAGCCGCTTGTCCAAGCAAAGATTTGCGCATCGAGTATCTCAAACAGCTTTGCGATAGCGTAAAGCGCGATCACTTGAAATACCGTATTGCCATGGCTGTAACGCGATGGGAAGCACAGGCTGATCCATACCATCAGCAGGATCGGATAAAACTGCATCACAAGGTAAAAATTCAGATTGCCGGCGCCTTGTGTTTCGGTCCAATACCAATACAGCACACTTAAAATCGCCAGCGTAACAAGCAACGGTAAAGCTGCCAAACCGGCGGTTATATCCACGCGGTCGACCAGTGTAGCCGCCAGCAGCGCAGCAATCGCTATGACGATGGGTAACCGGTCCCACAGTAAATGATCGATGTCCGGTGTCCAATGATAATAAATCGATCCAAATGCAACTGAAGCGACACTGAAAAACAGCACCCAGTACGGCCAGCTTTCCCGGCGATCTTGGAACACCGATTGCGTTGAATTCCGATGAATTCGCCATAGAAACAGCAAACCGGCGCCGCCACTCACCAAAAACGCCAGATTGGATACCACATCGTTAAAATTCGGGATACCGAGAAAATGGCGCTGATCAGCAAAAAAATGATACTCCGCCGGCTGCGCGACCGGCGGCAAGACGATGGCTGCGATAGCGACCAGAATCGTTATCCCTGTCAGCAACCAAAGGTGATGATAGGTTTTCATTCATCCGCACCGATTTTTTCGGTCTTTATCAATGCATGTGCATAACCGCGTCTTTGAGTCGCGCCACCGGAATAATAGTCATGCCGTCAATGGTTTGCTTGGGCTTGTTAGCCAGTGGAATGATAGCTTGTTTGAAACCCAGTTTGGCAGCTTCTTTCAGCCGTTCCTGTCCGCGTTGCACCGGGCGGATTTCGCCTGCCAAACCGACTTCACCGATGACAATCATTTTTTCCGCCAATGGTTTATTTTTCAATGACGAAACAACGGCCAGCAGAATGGCCAGGTCGGCGCCGGGTTCGGTGATTTTGACACCGCCCACGGCGTTGATGAATACATCTTGATCGTAACATGGGATACCGGCGTGACGGTGCAACACCGCCAACAACATCGCCAGCCGGTTCTGTTCCAGGCCGACACATAACCGGCGCGGATTCGGTGAACGCGCTTCGTCAACCAGCGCCTGGATTTCCACCAGCAGCGGACGCGTCCCCTCTTGTGTAACCATGATGCACGATCCAGGCACTTGCGCATCGTGATGCGACAAAAACAAAGCCGATGGATTTTTGACTTCGCGCAGCCCTTTCTCGCTCATTGCAAACACGCCCAATTCATTGACTGCACCGAAGCGATTCTTGAACGCACGAATCATGCGGAAAGAGGAATGCATGTCGCCTTCGAAATACAATACGGTGTCGACCATGTGCTCCAGCACGCGCGGCCCCGCCAATGCGCCTTCCTTGGTGACATGACCGACCAGAATAATACAGGTACCGCTTGACTTGGCCAGGCGCGTCAACTGCGCTGCACATTCGCGTACTTGCGCGACCGAACCCGGCGCGGATTGTAAAACTTCCGAATAAACCGTTTGAATCGAATCGATCACGGCAACGGTCGGCTTACGCTTTGCCAGCACCGCTTGAATTTTCTCCAGCTGAATTTCCGCATACAAATCTACGGAATGCACATCCAACGCCAGGCGCTTGGCACGCAAAGCCACCTGCTGCGCCGATTCTTCACCGCTGACATACAAAACGGCATGCTGTGTCGACATGTACGATAATGCTTGCAGCAACAAAGTCGATTTGCCGATGCCAGGATCACCGCCCAGCAGCACTACCCCGCCCCGCACCATGCCGCCGCCCAGCACCCGATCCAGTTCCTCGATCCCCGTGGGATAGCGCGGTTCTTCCCGCGCCTCGATCATGCTCAAATTCTGCACTTCCCCGGATTCAGATACCGGACTGAAACGCGATACCGTTTTTTCCGCGATCGTTTCAACCAAAGTATTCCATGCCTGGCAATGCGGGCACTGGCCTTGCCATTTCAGGGTTTGGCCGCCGCATTCAGTGCAGGAATAAATGGTTTTCTGCTTGGCCATAGCGATGGTTGCTAATCGTAGACTTCCGCCTCATTGAATCGGACACCTTGCGCATCCTTAGCCGAGAGAACGGGTGCTGCGCTCAGCGGCCAGTCGATCGCTAAATCCGGATCATTCCAGGCAATGCAGCGCTCATGTTCCGGCGACCAATAATCGGTGGTTTTATACAATAACTCAGCGGTTTCAGACAACACCGCAAATCCATGCGCAAAACCGGGCGGTATCCATAATTGTTTTTTGTTGGCGGCGCTCAATACATCGCCGACCCACTGCCCAAAGGTTGGTGACGATCGGCGCAAATCGACCGCAACATCAAACACTTCTCCTACGACCACACGCACCATTTTTCCTTGCGCATGCTTGATTTGGTAATGCAAACCGCGCAACACATGCCGTACCGACTGCGAATGATTGCTTTGCACGAAACTGACCGGTTCTCCGGCTATGGCTTCAAATTCCCGCTGATTGAAGCTCTCAAAAAAATAACCGCGGTTGTCGCTGAATACACGGGGTTCCAGCATAATGATATCGGGAATTGCCAAACGACTTGATTTCATACCTGATAGCCTCTAACACTCAAAATGCAATTAAAAACCACGTTTCAACACTTGCAGCAAATATTGCCCATAGCCGTTTTTTGCTAACGGTAATGCCAGCCGCTCGAGCTGTTGAGCATCAATCCATCCTTGAAAGTACGCGACTTCTTCAGGACAGGATATCTTCAAACCTTGCCGGTGTTCGATCGTGGCGACAAACTGACTCGCATCCAGCAGCGATTCATGCGTACCGGTATCCAGCCAGGCATATCCACGCCTCATGATTTCCACATTGAGCGTTGCATGTTCCAGGTAAATCCGGTTCAAGTCGGTAATTTCCAGTTCGTTGCGCGCCGACGGTTTCAGTTGCTTGGCATAAGCGACAACATTGCTGTCATAAAAATATAAACCGGTGACTGCAAAATTAGATTTCGGCTGCGCGGGTTTTTCCTCCAGACTCATCACCCTGCCCGTGGAATCGAATTCAACGACGCCATAACGCTTCGGATCGTGCACATGGTAAGCAAAAACACTGGCTCCTGTGGTGCGTTTCATGGCATTGAACAATAACTGCTGAAAATCGTGCCCATAAAAAATATTATCACCTAGGACCAATGCCGAAAGATCGTTACCGATAAACGATTCGCCGATTAAAAAAGCCTGCGCCAGGCCATCGGGGGAAGGCTGTTCCGCGTAAGATATATTCAATCCCCACTGATTGCCGTCTAGTAATAATTCTTGAAAACTGCCGATATCGCGCGGCGTTGAAATCACCAGAATTTCCTGAATTCCCGCCAGCATCAATGTGCTGAGCGGGTAATAAATCATCGGCTTGTCAAATACCGGCAGCAATTGTTTCGATATTGTCTGCGTTACCGGATAAAGCCGGGTGCCAGAACCGCCCGCAAGGATAATGCCTTTTCGTCGTGGAAGCATGGATATAGAATGACTCCTTAATAGAAAACCGGATAAAGCCGGATCAATTCACGATAAACAATAGCGATTGTACTATATCTATACCGCGCGCCCGACGATCACGCACTGCGATATCGGCAGCTTGATAATGTAAAATGATAAACATGAGCCGCATGCAATTTTATCCCCGCTTATTCTCCAGACTCACGCCGTATCGGAAACTATATTTGATGGCAGCTGGTTCGATGTTGCTCATAGCTGTCACGATCGCGGCGTTTCCGCTTCTGATCCAGCAATTGCTCGACAGTATTTTTATCACAAGAAACCCCACAGCATTGCAATCGACGACTCTGATCGTAATTGGGCTGTTCGCGATTCACACCGCGGCTGTTTACTTTAAACTTTCTTCAATCGGGAAAATCAACAGTGTCCTAGCAGATGATTTGCGCATGGGTGTTATCGACAAGTTGCTCGCACTGCCCGTCAACCGGTGTTTGCAGTTTTTCAAGAACAATCAGATCAATCAGTTGATTGCTCATATTCATCAAGTATCCACAAACGTAATTCACCACTTTGCGCAATCACTCCAAGATTGCCTGATAATTTTTGGATTGATTGTATGCACGTTGTATCTGAATCAGGAATTTACGATTCTGCTGCTAATGATTGCACCGCTACTCGCATTGATTTGCCGGTTAGCTGCTTATCCCGGTCAATCCAATCAGAAAAATTCATCGGCCATTGAAGGTTTATTACAGCATTTGTATCAAGCTTTTGAGCATCATAGAACAATCCGGCTGGATGGCGGTTTAAAGCAGGAATGCGAGCGTCTGGGAAAGATTTCCACAAAAATTCAACTCGATGAAACGCAGCGGACAAAACTGAGCGCCATGGCCACTGCGTTCTCGCAAGCAATCGCAGCACTGATTATCATCGCTGCAGGCTACGCCGTAGCGTTTCAGGCCATTAACGCCACGATGAATTTAGCGGAAATTGGTGCGCTTGTTTGCGCCACACTGCTACTGATATCACCCGCCCAACGCATTTTAAAGATACCCAGACAACTGGAATATCATCAAAAACCCTTAGAAGCCATTTTTGCATTTCTGGATCAGCCGCTTGAAACTGATACCGGTATTTTGAACATTCCGCAGTTCCACGGGAAATTGTCATTTGAACGCGTATGCTACGATGACGAAGCCGAATCAAAACCCATCCTGAGTCATATCAATTTCGCCATTAAGCCAGGGGAAACGGTTGTTTTCAAAGGCTACTCCGCTAGCGAAAAAACTGCATTGATTGATCTGATTCTCCGCTTGCAGCAGCCAGTCAGCGGTAACATTTGGCTGGATGACCATCCGGTGGAACAAATTAAGCTCGATAACCTGTATGCCAATATTGCTTTGGTATCCACGGAAGCTTATTTATTGGACGATAAAATCGCCGGTAATATCGCGTATGGTATGAAGCACTGCAGCAACGAAGCACTCATTACCGCTGCAGCCCAAGCTTCTGGCGCGATGGAATTCATCCGTCACTTGCCCGCTGGATTGCAAACTCAAATGGATTTACAAGGAAGTGAATTAACCCGGCAGCAGTTGCTGCAACTTGCCATCGCCCGGGCATTCGTCAAAAACGCCCCGATTTTGATCCTGGATGAGATATTTGCAATAACCGATCACGATAGCGGAAAATCCCTTTCCGTCCTGGAAAGACTGATGGAGAATCGCACGACACTGATCTTCACGCAACAATTTCCGCAACAACTCAAGAAAATTGACCGGATCATCGTTTTGGAAAATGGAAGTATTACTAAAAATTTGAGAACTATGGATAGTTATCAATCGTAGTACTGCGCTGTTACTCTGACGCTGATTAATTCGGTGGATGGGATGCGGCAACCATGACCTAATAACAAGATAGACGAAGAAGCAAGTAGCACGCGATGAAGTGACTCGCTCGTATCGCCAATTTAATCAGCGTTTTCCTAAGGAAGCGCTGATTAATTCAACGAACGTGATGAAGGGCGAGGCGCACGGAACGCAACAACCGCGACATATCAATCTGATAGGCAAGGGAGTGAGTACCGCGCAACGAAGCAATTCGCTCGTGCAGTCAATTAATCAGCGCTTCCCTAAGATTCGATCTCCTTATGACTATATTCCGGCACCCAATTGATCAGTTGATCGCGAACCGCTTGATCATCAAGCACGGTAATTTTATTCAGCCATGCAATTAAATCTGCCAGCCATTGCGCATCCACCTGCCGCGCTTGGGCAATGCGCAGTTTTTGATGGAGTGTCGGGTAAGTATTTTCATTGGCAGCCAGCAGTTCCTCATGCAGTTTTTCACCGGGTCGCAAACCGGTATAAACTATACGGATATCGCCTTCCGCCAATCCGGATAAATGGATCAGGTCATTCGCCAGATCCACGATTCTGACCGGATCGCCCATATCCATCACAAAAATCTCTCCGCCGCCTTTGGTGCCTCCCATCAGCCCTGCTTGTAAAACCAGTTGCGCGGCCTCAGGAATCGACATGAAATAGCGTGTCATCTCCGGATGCGTAATGGTAATCGGCCCGCCCTTGGCAATTTGCTCCTGGAATTTAGGGATGACGCTACCGGTACTTCCCAACACATTGCCAAAACGTACCATTACAAAACAGGTACGATGCGTCTGATTTGTCGCAATCGATTGCTGCAACGCCTGACACACCATCTCTGCCAGACGCTTGGTGGCCCCCATGACACTGACCGGGTTCACAGCTTTGTCGGTGGATACCAAAACAAATTTTTCGACACCAAAGCGGATCGCCACCTGCGCCAGCACATAAGTGCCCAACACATTATTGAGCAAAGCCTGGCAAGCATTTCCTTGTTCCATCAACGGCACGTGTTTATACGCAGCGGCGTGAAACACCACTGTCGGACGATATTGTTCGAATAATTGCATCATCCGCGCCCGATCTTTGATATCGCCGATCACAAACGACATCTTCATTTCCGGGTAACGCGCAGTAAATTCTTCCTGAATGCCGTACAACGCATATTCGTTGAGTTCAAGAAACACAATCCGGTCTGGCGCAAATGTCGCCAGTTGGCGGCATAGTTCAGAACCAATGGATCCTCCCGCGCCGGTTACCAGAACCACCTTTTCTGTCAGCAAGCCGTGCAGCCCTTCATCATCCAGAACCACTGGCGCCCGACCTAACAAATCATCCAATTGGATTTCGCGAATATTGGATACCGTTGCTTTCCCGCTGATCAAATCGGCATACGATGGCACCGTCATCGCCTTAACTCCTAGCTCGGAGCAGATCTCCAAAGCCTGCCGGTGAATCCGGCGGGAAACCGATGGTGTCGCGATAATCACATGTTCAACATTAAGTTTATGTATCCAATGCGGTAATTCATCAATCTTTCCCAGCACCCGGATACCCTGCAAACGGGTGCCATATTTTCTCGGATCATCATCCAGCATGCCAACGACATGCCATTCCCGGCTGCCGGTTAATGCTTTTACTAAATTAACCGCCGTGCTGCCTGCCCCGATGATTAACACCAGCTTAGCTTCAGGGCTTTCCAAACCGTATAAGCGGCGCTCTTTCCAGGCACGATAGATTAAGCGGCTACCGCCCATGATGAACATCAACAACAGGGGCGCGAGAACAATGACTGCCCCCGGAACTTTCGCCAGCGAACCGAATAACCCTAACAACAAGATCACGGCCGTAGAACCGGCCATCACCGCAATAAAAATTCTTTTCAAATCCGGCAGACTGGCATAACGCCAGAGCCCACGGTACAGTCCCAGCCACAAAAAGAAACCACCTTGAATCAGCACGACCCAGGGAATAGTTTCTAACAAAAAAAGTACCGAAGAGGTTGGGATTTGGAAGTTAAAGCGCAATAAATAAGCGAGCCACCAAGCTGCAGCGATCGCAATAAAATCATGCGTAAAAGCGATAAAAGTGCGAATTCCGTATCGGCCGACGAACATATTATCCCCGGTCAGAAAACGGTTTGAGACTCCGATCGGCAAACATCATTGCTGCCAAATAAATACCTCCCCACATCAGCATCACCCATTGTTGTACTGCCATGTCTTGTTCATTGATCCATATCGCACTGATGCCAGCAATCAGCATCAACGCATAAGCTGCCAGTGCGGTATTGCGATGACCGAAGCCGCTTTGCACCAAACGCTGATAATAATGCTCGCGGTGCGCTTGCCAAATTTTTTTTCCTTGCAATAGCCGTTTTGTCAGCGTCACTGTTGCATCCGCAATGAAAGGGGAAAAAATCAATAAGGGCACCCAGATCGTCCATAGCTGGCTCAACCATCCCAATATTCCGAACACTGCGGCCAGAAACCCCAGCGGAACCGAACCGGCATCGCCCATAAAAATCCGCGCCGGATGAAAATTATGCAACAAAAAAGCCATTGCAGCGGCGGCAATCGAGAAATTAATTATTGCGAAATTGTGATCGCCTGCCAGAAAAGCGATCAAACCATAATAACCGAACCCGATTACCGTCATCCCGCCTGCTAATCCATCCGAACCATCCATGAAATTATAAAGATTCGACATCCAGATTGTTGCGATTATCACACACAACACCGTTAACCAGTCATAAGCGCCCAATAAAAGTGAGATTGCAAACCAAACAGCCACAATCGCATGAATCAGCAACCGGCACCATACTGGCGCATGCCAGATGTCGTCAATCAATGATATGACCATCAGCAATGCCAAGCCCAGCAAAACAGTGGATGGCAAGCTTGCAGAAAAACAAAGCCATGCGGTCATCGCACCCAATAACAATCCGGCGCCGCCGATCCGGGGAACCGGAACTGTATGCAGCGAACGCGCATTCGGCTGATCCAGCACCCAGTTCGCTTTTCTTTTAATCAGCCAGAAAATGGAAAAATAAGATAAAAAAAACGCCAATAAAGGCGCTCCGACCATCGAAAAAGGAAAATCCAAAACCATAGTGTGCGGATTTATCCGTTATGAGTCAGTTAAAAACACAAACCACTTTCCCATCGCTGCCGACGGGAAAGTGGTATCAGAAAACAAATAGGGATTGCAACTAATCCAGTAGCATCCTAGAACATCGGTTTCGCCGCATAAGTCTTATGCGCAGCCGCTGCTGCAGCGCCACGTTCGACTTTCATGCCCATATCCGAGAGAATGGTTTCCAGCGCATTCAGACAGAAAATGACATTTTCGACGCGGCAGGATGTACCCATCAAACCAAAACGCCATACTTTTCCGGCAAAATCGCCCAGACCCGCACCGATTTCAAGGTTGTAATCCTCCAATAAACGGCGGCGCACTTCTTTTTCATCCACGCCGGCAGGCACATAAACCGAATTTAGTTGCGGCAAGCGGTATTCTTCCTTGACGACATAACTCATCCCCAAGGTCGCAAAACCGGCTTTCAATGCTTCGTAGTTATAACGATGACGCGCCCAAGAATGCTCAAGCCCTTCTTCGTACAACATCAGCAACGATTCATGCAAACCATACAAGGCATTGGTCGGCGCGGTATGATGATAAGTACGGGCCGCCGAACCCCAGTAATTCAGCAACAGGCTGATATCCATGAACCAGCTATGCACTTTGGTTTTGCGATTTTTAACCAATTCGGTCACGCGCTCGGAAAAGCTCACCGGCGACAATCCCGGTGGACAAGACAAACACTTCTGGCTGCCGGAATAAATCGCATCGATACCCCACTCGTCAACCTTGATCGGCGTGCCACCCAGCGAAGTCACGGTATCAACGATCGTCAGGCAATTATATTTGCGTGCAATTTCGCACAGGGTTTTAGCGTCGGATTGCGCACCAGTCGAGGTTTCCGCGTGAACAAACGCCACAATCTTGGCATCCGGATTTTTCTTCAAGGCATCTTCGACTTTCTGCGGATCGACCGGTTCGCCCCATTTATCGTCCACCACCACGGCCACACCGCCATGACGTTCAACGTTCTCGATCATACGGCCGCCAAACACACCGTTGCGGCAAACGATCACTTTATCGCCAGGTTCGATAGTATTGACGAAGCACATTTCCATCCCCACCGAACCCGGGCCAGATACCGGGAAAGTCATGCGGTTTTTGGTTTGGAAGGCATAGCGCATCAATCCCTTAATCTCTTCCATCATCTCGGTAAAAACAGGATCCAAGTGACCCAAGGTCGGGCGCGCCATAGCGTTCAACACGCGCGGATGGGTATCCGACGGTCCTGGTCCCATCAACACGCGTTGCGGAGGATAAAAAACAGTGGCTTTCTTTTCAGGGCGAAAATCTTCGGTATTCATGAACAATCCTAAGTGAGTAATTTTAGTTTGATAAATTTTGTAAAAAGTTGAATTCTAACAATTGAAGCGTGAGTTTACTATAATCCGGGGAGCACTCAATAAATTATCCTTATGGATAAGTTAAGGACTTCTCATAACACCCTGAAGCGTTGATAATTATTCTGAAAAGCGTTGTGCTATCAATCATCGCCCCGTAATCCACCGAAAAACAATCCCAGTCATATCGCGGCAATGGTTGACCGGAAGGCTTCAAAACGTTAACATGCGCAACTCACCAATTCCCCGATAGCTCAGTCGGTAGAGCGACGGACTGTTAATCCGCAGGTCCCTGGTTCGAGCCCAGGTCGGGGAGCCAAAATAAATAATAAGTTACATAACAAAAAGAAACTGACGATAAATATTAGTAGACCTATAGTAGGCTGATCAGACAATTCAAATACCAGTCAAATGTAATTTATAACACTTCGTAGCGTTCATTCTATTACAAAGTATAGTTTAGATATTCAAGATCACCAAAAACAGTGCAGTCTTTATTTCTCGAAACCAGAGAATAAAGAGCAGTAGTAGGTAAGATCTGGGATGGCACAGAATGATTGACCGTCTTGGTCAACACATTACACCAATCCTCTGTTTCCTAATCTCACTTGAAAAAACAAGACAATTTCAACAGCTAATTGCTACATAGCCAAAAATAACCTCCTGTCGTGATAATCACAGCAATGAATAACATTTTGGCAGTGATTTAGCTACCGTGGGTCTGGCAGTAAAATATGATGGAATGTAGGGATGAAATTATTAAATTTAAAGATCAAAAGTCTCAGTTAGCAAAAAGCTTTAACCACGAGAACGCTGTTGTGCCCCCCAAATCCAAAGGCATTGCTAATGGCAACATTCACGGGCATTTCACGTGCAGTGTTGGGCACATAGTCCAGATCACATTCTGGATCATGCTCTAGGTAATTAATGGTGGGCGGAATAACGGAGTCGCGAATCGCCATCACGGCAAAGATCAATTCCAATGCACTGGTGGCACCCATCATATGGCCTGTCATGCTCTTAGTGGAACTGACCGGTGTTTGGAAAGCATGGTTCCCAAGAGCAAGCTTGAGTGCATTTGTTTCCATAGCATCATTCATCTTGGTTCCTGTGCCGTGAGCATTCACATAATTTACTTGATCAGCATTGATCTGGGCATCTTTTAAGGCAGTTTTTATTGCTTGGGCCGCGCCCTTACCACTTTCTGAGGGACTGGTGATGTGATGGGCATCGCTCGTCGCGCTGTAACCTGCAAGTTCCGCGAGTATGCATGCATCGCGAGATTGAGCATGCGCCAGAGTTTCCAGCACCAATACTGCTGCACCTTCGCCAATCACTAACCCATCCCGCTGGCGGCAGAAGGGTGAAGGTGTAGCAGAACTACGACTACTCAGCAATCCCATGCGCCCGAAGGAAGCGATGGAAACGGAGTGTAGCGAAGCCTCTGCACCGCCGACCAATACTACATCACATATCCCGGCACGCAGCAACATAAGGCCATAGCCAATCGCATCTGCGGATGATGCACATGCGCTGCACACTGCCGCACTTGGCCCCGTGATGCCATACTTCATGCTTACCAGAGCGGAAGCTCCGTTTGGCATAATCTTCGAAATTGCCCGAGGACTGCATGCGCGCTGTCCTTTCACCTGTACGGTAAGGAGTTCTTCTTCAAAGGTCTGATAGCCTCCACTGCATGCCGAGATAATCACACCCACCCTGTCAGCATTAGCTTCAGTGATCATTAAACTGGAAGACTCCATTGCCTCCGCAGCTGCAGCTAGCGCTAAGTGTTGGTAACGATCCTGCTGCTTTACCTCTTTCTTTGACATCACCTTCGCAGGATCAAAATTCTTCACCTCACAGACTGGAATGCAAGGTATGTTCGGAAGCACAGATTGAGTGAGCGGCCCAAGCCCTGACCGCCCAGCCAAAGCAGCAATCCAAGTCGAGTGCACCCCGATACCGAGAGGACTCACAGCCCCAATCCCGGTAATGACAACAGGCTTATTCATGAGGTGGAATCAGTATCTTGAGCTTCTGAATAATGAAAACTAACGATACTTAGTCTCATTAAACCCCAAACTCTCCATGGAGAGTCTTCAGGAGGCATCAAGTCACAGACCTCTTGATAAGTTGTCGGTGGATTCTGAACACCGCCATAGGAATGGTGATAGGCCCTTAAATATAATCTTGCACGTGCTTGCTCGGAGGCGCACAGAACATGCCGTACTAAATGAGAGCGAGCAACTTTTTCCGTGTAAAGGAAAAGCCCAAGCGTGATACCCGGCCTACGTGTTCCAGGTTGCAGCGCCACTCCTCCATAATCCGCACAATCAGATCCTACGATAAATCCTTTGGGCAAGTGATGTCGATAGTCAGGTAAAGCTTTGTCAATTGGCAAAGATGCACACCGAGAGGCTAGCACTAAGCGTGCACCACCAAATATTAATCCATTTTTGCGAGCGATAATGATAATCCCATCCTTATCAGCTGCGCAGGTGCTAGCATCAGGTGAACCACGTTTAGCAGCATAGGCCGATTTACGGATTCGGATATACTCTCTTCGATCTGCCTCAGTTTCTGCCACTCCGTACTCAATCTCTTCATTCATGTTTTATGCTCCAGTGTATTTACCCAATGTCCTCACTGTAAAAAAATAGGGAATCACATTGACACAATGTGATCGACGAGTATTCCAAGGGGGATTTTGCTTTCAGAATCATTGGATATTGCTAACCTGTTATGCGGCGATGCCAGATATTTTCTGCAATTCCTTACGATAGCGGCGGAGTTGCGAGCCAGTTTCGATATTGGTACCAAACAAGTTCGACAGATTGCGCAATATGGTGCGCACCACACGTTCTTCACACTCCTTATCGAACATAATTTGATTGTCTAACCAATGATCCAGCCAATTTGGATTCGGTAGCTTACTTTGCACAGTGTCATTGGGAAACAAATTCTTATTCACGTGTAAATTTGTTGGATGCATTGCCTTGGTGTTTCTTTTACTAAACATTAGTACACCAATTTTTGCGAAGGCCAATTTGGCTTCCGCATCATTATGTTTAATAGCACGTTTCATATATTGGAGATAGGCGCTTGCGTGACGCGCCTCGTCGCGCGATAAGAATTCGTAAATTTGTTTGATTACAGGTTCGGTGTGCCATTTCGACGCGTGTTGATACCATTGGGTCAGGCGCATTTCACCGCAGAAATGCAGCATTAAAGTTTCCAGCGGTGGAGCTGGATCGAATTGGAAGCGCACCGCATGCAATTCTTTCTCTGTCGGAGCCAGATCGGGACGAAAACGGCGCAAGTATTCCATTAAAACCAGAGAGTGCTTTTGCTCCTCGTAAAACCAAACCGATATGAAGGCAGAGAAGTCATCGTCATGCAGGTTGTCACGTAAAAACATTTCCGTTGCAGGAAGGGCAGACCACTCAGTGATGGCGTTCATTTTGATGGTGAATGCTTGCTCATTAGAAAGCAGATTAGCATCGAAGTTACCCCAATCTATATCATTATTAAGGTTCCAGCGTGATTTTTCCAAAGACTTGAAAAGATCAAAGTAAAGCATTGTCTATAGTGAGGCCCTTGACATATTTTTTCTCAAAATCATCATGATTTTGTTAATTTAGATGTACAAAATTAATTGTGCTAATGCTGCGGCCTGATTTTATGACAAAATCTGCGCAAAGAACACATCCGATTGGAATATACCTAACTCTGACAATTATAGCTTACACAAAGAATGT
Organism: Nitrosomonas limosa; assembly: GCF_054188085.1. Classification (NCBI taxonomy): domain Bacteria; kingdom Pseudomonadati; phylum Pseudomonadota; class Betaproteobacteria; order Nitrosomonadales; family Nitrosomonadaceae; genus Nitrosomonas; species Nitrosomonas limosa. The sequence goes on from NZ_CM135180.1 coordinate 1,528,080, forward strand.
GCGTAAAATGAAACAGCTTCTTTTCCTGGGAGTAATGATGCTACTTGCTGCTTGTGATCAAGCAGCGCAACCTTCACAATCGCCACGCCCGGCTTTGATTATGGTTGTAGGCAATCAAACAACGATACAACCTATTATCTTAGTTGGAGAGGTACGCTCGCGTTATGAAAGCACTCAAGGTTTTCGACTAGGCGGAAAGATTACTGAGCGTTTGGTTGAAGTCGGTTCAATCGTTAAAAAAGGGCAATTACTAGCAAAACTGGATAGCGTTGACACAGTATTGAGCAAACAGGCAGCGCAAGCACAAGTTCGTGCTGCTGAAGCCGATTTGGATGTGGCACGCACTGAGCTTGATCGACAAAAAAAACTATTCCAAAGTAACTTCATTTCAGATCAAGCTGTAGCAGTTTATGAGGCTCGATACAAAGTAGCTTTATCCCGTTTGAATCAGTTTAAGGCACAAGCTACAGTGGTTAGTAATCAGTCAAAGTATACAAATCTGATAGCTGAGCGTGACGGTGTGATTACTGAAATTCATGCTGAACCTGGCCAAGTTGTTGAACCTGGTGATGTAGTTGCCCGGATTTCCTCTCCTAGTCATAAAGAAGTTGCTGTTGTAGTACCTGAGTCCAGGATGGGCGAAATTGAAATTGACTCAATTGCTAACATTCGTTTATGGTCTGATCCTCAAACAGTCTACCAAGGTAAAGTTCGTCAAATATCCCCTGTAGCAGACCAAGTCACTCGTACGTTTCAAATTAGAATTACATTGTTTGATCCGGGAAAGCGAGTGCAATTCGGGATGACTGCAGAAGTTAGGTTAGGCAATCAACAAGAAGACAGTAAATTTTTATTGCCATCACCCGCAGCTACTCAATATAACAATACAAATGTAGTGTGGATAGTTGATCAACAAAGTGGCCAAGTAAATCCTAGAGAAGTAGTTATCGATACTTTTAGAGAAGATGGTGTAACAATTAGGGAAGGCTTGGAGGAGGGAGATTGGGTCGTTGTGGCGGGTGTGCAAAAACTAATACCAGGTCAAGTTGTAAGACCAGCCTTAATTAAGAATTTACCGTGAGAAAATTTAATCTTTCAACTTGGGCGATACAACATCCCTCACTGATGCTCTACGCCATGATCATGCTTACGCTGATTGGTGTTCTATCGTATGGCAAGCTTGGACAATCGGAAGATCCCCCTTTTACTTTCAAGATTATGATTGTGCGCACCCATTGGCCAGGCGCTAGTGCTCATGAAATAGAACAACAAGTAACCGACAAACTGGAAAAAAAATTGCAAGAAGTTCCATGGCTAGATAATTTGCGAAGTTTCTCACGGCCTGGTGAATCTGTAATTTACGTTGTTGCTAAAGATTACACTCCTCCTTCTGAAATCCCTACCGTTTGGTATCAAGCTCGAAAAAAAATTGAGGATATCAAACACACATTGCCTCATGGTGTTGAAGGCCCTTTTTTTAATGATGAGTTTGGCGATGTTTATGGCAATTTATATGCCTTGACAGGCGATGGGTATGATTTTGCTGAACTTAAACGTCAAGCTGAGGCTGTGCGTGGCGTATTATTGCGTATAACAGATGTTGCTAAAGTCGATTTCTTTGGGGAGCAGAAGCAGAGGATTTATATAAACTTTTCTAATGCAAAATTAGCAACCTTAGGTATTGATAAAGAAATTTTTCTTAAGACACTGGTAGGGCAGAATCTGATAACCAGTGGGGGGTTTTTTGAGTCTTCAGAAGAACGAATTCGTATTGCTATTTCTGGTCGTTATGATCAGGTAGAGCAAATTCGTGATATTCGCTTGTACGCAAACAATCGCGAGTTCCGCCTGGGGGACTTGGCTAACGTCAACCGCGGCTTTGAAGATCCTCCAAATAACCCAATACGCTACAAAGGTGAAAATACGCTACTAATTGGTGTAGCAATGCAAAACAAAGGGGATATCGTCAAACTAGGTAATAATCTTGATTTGGCGATTGTCAACATACAAAAACAACTTCCAGTAGGACTAGAATTACATGCCATTTCTTCGCAACACAGGGCCGTTCAACAATCCATCCAAGAATTTATCAGATCTTTAGCTGAAGCAATAGTAATCGTGTTACTGGTTAGCCTAATGTCGTTAGGGTTTCGAACAGGAATTGTGGTAGCTATCGCCATACCAATTGTGCTTGCGATCACTTTCTGGTTTATGTATCTATTGAACGTGGGACTACAAAAAGTTTCTCTTGGTGCGTTAATTCTGGCATTGGGATTATTAGTTGATGATGCGATTATCGCAGCAGAAATGATGGCTTCTAAAATGGAAGAAGGTTGGGAGCGTGCTCGCGCAGCAGCCTATGCTTTTACATCCACTGCAATGCCCATGCTAAGCGGCACACTTGTCACTGCAGCAGGCTTTTTGCCTATCGCAACTGCTGCTTCATCCACCGGTGAATATACTTATTCGATGTTTCAAGTGATTGTGATTGCATTATTGGTTTCATGGATTGTAGCGGTTGTTTTTGTGCCTTATTTGGGCAACCACTTGCTACCTGATTATGGTGGCAAAAATAATCAAGCAGAATACAAGAAAAATAGATTGACAGATATTCTGCCAAAATTCAAAAAACGATTGAATATACAAAAAGATCAAATTATTTATTACACACCTTTTTACCGATTCTTCCGCAGAGTAGTTATTGCGTGCGTGACTTTCCGGTGGGTAGTAATTATTACGACGATTATATTATTTACTGTCTCTTTATTTAGTTTCGGATTGATTGAGAAGCAATTCTTCCCTGATTCTACCCGCCCAGAGCTATTGGTTAATTTGTATTTGGCTGAAGGCTCCTCTTATGCAGCAACAGATAATGAAGTCAGAAAGTTAGAAGATTGGCTTAGTAAGCAACAAAATATTGAAAATTATGTGGCATACATTGGTAATGGTAGTCCGCGATTTTACTTGCCTATTGTTCAACAATTACCGAGACGCAGTTTTGCAGAAATAGTAATCCTAACGCCCAATATTCAGCAACGGGAAGAGTTACGTGGTCAACTAATTAAATTATTTGAGGAAGATTTTATTAGCTTACGTGCAAGTGTTCTAAGGCTTGAAAACGGGCCGCCTGTTGGTTTCCCGGTGCAATTTCGTGTATCTGGCCATGAACATAATCAGATACGCGAAATTTCCCACCAAGTGGCGGATATTATGCGTAATAACCAGAATCTTTCCAATGTGCAACTTGATTGGGATGAGCTTACTAAGGTAATTCGGATCAACATCAATCAATCCAAAGCGCGTTTATTAGGAATTAGTTCCAATGACATAGCGAATATTGTCAATGGAGCGCTACAAGGTTTATATGTTACTGAATTTCGTGAAGGAGTTGAGCAGATTGATGTGTAGTAATCGCGACCTGATCTGACAGCCCCCCCGATTTGACGATGTGCCTGTTAGATCAAATTCAGTTATTCAATGCGGTGATTTTATCGTTCCATACCTCCTTTGCGTCAATTAAAGTTTGCATTGGCGTGCGTCCGCAGCACATCTTTCCTTGGTGAGTACGCGAACTGTTGTAATACGCCATCCATTCATCCAGATCGTGTTGTAACTCCTCGATCGAGTGGTAGATCTTGCGCCGGAATGCCACTTGGTAGAATTCCTGCAAGATGGTTTTGTGGAAACGCTCGCAAATACCGTTGGTCTGAGGATGATTGGCTTTCGTTTTGGTATGCTCAATCTCGCTCAGTGCCAGATAGAGCTGGTAATCGTGACTCTCCGGTCTGCCGCAATATTCGGTGCCACGGTCGGTCAGGATGCGGATGACGCCCATACCTTGCTCAGCGAAGAACGGCAGTACCCGGTCATTGAGCAAATCAGCCGCTGTGATTGGTGTCTTGGTGGTATACAACTTGGCGGCCGCCCATTTGGAATAGGTGTCGACGAAGGTTTGCTGGTATATCCGCCCCACACCCTTGAGGGTGCCGACATAAAACGTGTCCTGGCTACCGAGATAGCCAGGATGAGCGGTCTCGATCTCACCATGGGCCACATCATCGTCCTGTTTTTTCTCTAGCGCCTGCACCTGCGCCTCAGTCAGCACCGTTCCGGTCTCGGCGACATGCTTTTCCAAAGCCGACAAACGCTTTTTGAACGACTCCAGATTCTGGCGCAGCCACACCGAACGAACACCAGACGGAGAAACAAAGATTCCGCGTTTGCGCAGTTCATTGGAAACTCGGACTTGACCAAAAGCCGGTTGCTCCAGGGCGAAAGCAGTGACCGCCACCTCCGTCGCTTCTTCTACACGGTTCTTGATGTTGGGCTTGCGTCGATTCGCATCGATCAGCGCTTCAACGCCCCCTGCTTCTACCGCTGCTTGATAGCGATAGAAAGTATCGCGGGAAAAACCCATCACCTTACAGGCGCGGGATACATTGCCAAGTTCGGCTGCCAAATTAAGCAGACCAATCTTGTGTTTGATGACTTTCTGTTGAACACTACTCATGGGATTACTCCTTTTCGCTTTCGCGTTTGGTTGATAAAGTTTCGCACCTCTATCAAACCGGGTAATCCCACCTCTTGGCAAGACCCTGCTGTCAGATCAAGTCTGAATTACTACAATTGATGTAATGATACGGGGTACTGAGAATGAAAGGAAGCATATATCATATCTTGAGAACCTGATGATTCCAAATCCAACTGGACAAAGTGTTCCGTTATCGCAAATTGCTAGCCTAGCTTATGATTTTGAGGAAGGTGTCATTTTGCGGCGAAATCGAGTACCTACAATTACGGTAAGAGCAAATGTCTATGGAAAAATCCAGGCACCTACAGTATCAAATCAAATCGAAAAACAGCTTATTGATCTCAAACGTAACCTTCCAATGGGATATTGGATTGAAGCTGGGGGCGCGGCAGAAGAATCAATTAAAGGCAGCCAATCAATTGCAGCAGGGATACCATTATTAATATTTAGCGTACTATTGATCCGGCCAGATTAAGTTTGAAGTTTCAAGCGGCATATTTGACCCTCGGATCTTGAAAGAAGCTTTTGACCCGTTCGGGTGATTGTTCAAGTTTAACCATGTGTTCGGTGGCAGCGAGTTTGAGTTTGGCCTTGGTGCGCACCGGCACTTTCGTCCCGATGGCATGCTTGAGGTCGGCATTGAGGCGTTCCTCCGGATTCAGTTCCGGGCTATAGCTGGGCAGGTAGAACAGCTCGATTTTGTCTTGTCGTTCAGCGACCCATGCCTTGACCTGTTTGCTGTGATGAACCCGCAGATTGTCGAGAATCAAGAATACCTTCTTCCCGGCATCCTTGATCAGCGCTTCGAGGAATTCGATCAGCCTGTCGGCGTTGAAGGCCTCGTCGATGATCATCCAGCGTGTTTTGCCCTGATTCGTCACTGCGGCAATCATCGATAGCTTCTGTCGCGCACCACCAGTCGCGTAGGTGACTGGCGTCTTGCCTGCCGGAGCATAGCAACGACCGCGCACATCGGTATTGACCAAGGCAGTTTCATCGCCCCAGTGAATCTCGCCGCCTTCCGCCTTGGCGCGCTTCTCAATTTCCGGGTATTGCTCGTTGAGCCAGGCTTGTACGGCTTCAGGCCGCTGCTCATAGGCCTTCTTGATCGGCTTCTGGGGAGTGAAACCCCAACGTGACAGATAGTTGCCTACGCCGCGCACCGACAGCTTGATGCTGTACTCCCTCTCTATCAGTTGCATGACCGCCGCCCGATTCCACAGCGCAAATTCCATCTTCAGTTGCTCCGGGCGCTTGTCACAAATGATCTTGCGGATGGCTTGTTCCTGTTCCTCTGTCAGTGCCCGCCCTTGACCAGCACGCTTGCCTCGCATCCCTGGCTTCAGGGCGGAAAATCCGCCTTCTTCATACCGATCTATCGCAAACCGAACTGTCGGATACGAAAGCCCACTGAGCTCAACAATTTGCATCACGCCGTAGCCCTTGCGATGCAACCGCACCACTTGCTTGCGCCGTTCATGCAGTTGCTCCAGCGTCGAATATCTTGCGTCGTCTTTTTCCATTTCAACAAGATGGGGGGCGATTCATAAATTTCAAGTATTATTGTGCCGAGTCAATAACTATATTAATGATTCAGTTACAAAGCTTTTCACGTGTATTGTTAGTTATATTAACAGCACCATTAGGTTTAATTGGCGTAGCCCTTTTTCTACTGTTATTTAATCAACCGCTTGGTTTTGTTGCAATGCTAGGAACAATTGCATTGTCTGGAATGATAATGAGAAACTCAGTAATATTAATCGATCAGATTGATCAGGATAGGAAAGCTGGGAGATCTTGTCGTGTTGCAATTATTGAATCAACCGTTCGACGCTTTCGTCCTATAGTACTTACATCTGCAGCCACAGCATTAGCTATGGTGCCACTTTCTCAAAGTACTTTCTTTGGGCCAATGGCTATTGCGGTCATGGGCGGATTAACCATTGCAACCTTACTGACTTTAATACTCTTGCCTGCAATGTATGCTGCATGGTTTAAAGTTTGAGTGATTTATTACTCAGTTGCTTTTTGGGCTGTCAATAGGGCACATCACAATTCGTACAGTTATTAACAGAACTCCAAGGCGGCTGCGCCGCAAATGCGGCCTCGTGGTCGCTGCCGCTCCCACTCGGGCGCTTTGCGGCTTGCCGCTCAATTGATTCTATATCGACTGTAATTTTTTGAATCTGCCATTGATGCAATCGTGTTGGTAGTTGGATTGTGTCGGTTTCAACACCGTAGATTTTCTTGCCTATCGGATCACCGTACTTGCCTCGTTCTTTTGAGTCGATTTTCATCAATTTGATCGGGTTGTCTTTGCGGTTGGCTGTGACGCCGCCCATCAACTGAATGAATTGCCACCAGTGACCCTGATCAGCGGCTTCCTGCGCTTGTTGCAGAATACCTTCGGGTGCATCGTGGATTCTTCGGAGTTCCCGCCAAATGCTAACCGGTGCGCCGCCGATCTGTTGGAATTGCCGAATACCCCAAGTCGATGCCCAAGCTTCTACCCGTTCTGCTGCTTCCTGTATCGGGCTGCCGTCGATATCTTGTTCAAGGCCGTGGCCGTCGATGTTTTTTGAAATGTATTTGGCGATGTAGCCTACTGCCGAGCCTTTACTTTTATCGATAGGAATTGCTTTGAAGCGGTGTTGCTGTGCGCCGGGTTCATCGCCATCGGTTTGCAAGGCATAATGCCGCATGATTTCTCTGACTTTCTCAGTTTGTTCGGACGGCATGAATAGCAATAAGTGCCAATGCGGTGTGCCGTCGTGTTGCGGCTCGGCAATACGGAAACCGTACACAGGAAAATTGTCGCGTTTGAGTTTTGCGCGGATTCGTGACCAGATTTTATTCAGATACTTTTGCGCTTGCTTGGGCGTTGTGCCGTCGTATTTGAGATTGTGCTCGCCGCTGCCGGATAGTCTTGCATGCATGCGGGAAGGGCAGGTGATGGTATAGAATTCACCGACGTGACCCAGTTCTTTGGCGATGAATTCAAAACCAAAAATGCGCACCATCAACTCGCTGCGCCGGATGCGGGGATTGGCCATGCCTAGTTCTGCCAATTCGCTCAGCGTATAGCACTGGCCAAGTTCGTTGGTTGCCAATAAACCATCGAGGATACGACGAACGCGTTTTTTCTGATCCCTGCGCCGACTGAGGGTTTCATCGCTGACATAGCGGCTGGCGCGTTGATGCACCAACCCCAGACGAATGGCGTCTTGCTCCAGTTTTTGCGCATGAACTTTGCGTAATTGCTGTAACCACCAGATTTCATCGGTTAGGCGGGTATAGATACCACGAGTTGAGATATTCGGATTATCCCGTGACGGCAAACTGATCTCGTATTTTTTCGCTCGTTTCAGCATACTCGAAACAGCGTATTCCAGATCTTGGTAAATGCGGTTGATTTGCTGCATTTCCTTGACGATGTTTCTCGCTAAATCTCTCAGATCGCCATCGCTGGCATTGAGGGGAATGCCATTTCTACTAATTTCCCCGTAAGCCTCCAGCAAGCCAAGGTTAGCTTGCTGTCTGCCGTCGAAGATATACGTCTCTTTGTAGTCATCAGCAACGATTCCGGCGAATCGCTTCGGCAATTGCCGGAATATCGGCGCGCGCCAGCGTTTGTCGTTACTGTCGGGTTCATCGAGTAAACTTAATATGCCTTCGGCGATGCGTTCACCGAGACTGAGTAGTAGTTCCTGGCTATCATGTACTGACGTGTGCATACACACACCTCAGTACTGGCTGGTTGAATAATGCGTGCACGATTCAATATAGGCGAGCAGATCGCTATGGCGATAGCGAACTGCCCGGCTGCCTACTTTGATGAACGGCACCCGCGCTCCTGCCCAGCGGTCTCGTTCCAGGAATGCGACACTGACGCCTAAGATTTGCGCGGCTTGTTTAGTAGTGAGTAAAGAGTTTTGCATGATTGCCTCCGAAAGTTAGTTAAACTTGGAAGCACTTTGCGGCAAGTAAGGAACCAATAAAAGATGCTAAAAAAGTAGATAGGTATCTATTTTTTTAAGAAGGTTTTTTTTATAATCTATTGATTATTTTCTTCTTCCACCTCTTCTTGCGTAATCAGAAGCATAGTCTTTCGCCCATTTCTGAAATGAATCGGGAGAAAAAACAGAGGGGTTTCCGTATTTTTGCATGATTGAATGATTATAAATTTGGTCATATGACTGATTCGGATTTTCTTCCCATAGTTTTTTGGCTAATTCAAGGCAACCTGTTATTTTTCTGCGTCGGTCAGTCAGTTCATCATGCCAATTTTTATTTTCGTCTTCAGTCTCGGCTGTTTGACCTGTAACTGTTATTTGATTCTGCATCCAACATGGCGGTGGCGCAAGCAATGCTACTTTTTCGCACCAAGTAATGACTTCATTTCGCTTGACGTAAAGATTGTCCAAGTAATCCTTGCTGAATTTGTTATGCATGAGCCATCGGTAAAATTTTATGATGTGCCAGATATCAAAAATTGGCGAGAAGAAAAAATCATCCATAAAGATTCGGCAGCCCTTCCATCGCCCGGTAATTTCCTTGCTGCCAATTGCCCGGATCAGGCGGTCAATCGCAAGCCTCAGCTCCGGTGAGATTGCGGCTGGATCGGTTTGATCAGATTTGACACCGGCCCAATCATGCGCCAATTGCCAAATAGATTTGAAATCGGGATTATTTTCTACATGCATGACAGACCATCCTATGAGAAATAATCTCATTTGACGGCTTAATAATTTCTTTGCTTGAGAATATCTGAAATACTATAGGGAGTACCCCAATCTGCCAGCCTTGACAGACTGCCGCCGCCCGAAGGCTGTTTTTGTATGAAGGATTGCGATTTTGTGATTTAGCTTGGAAGAGGTAAATTCGCTTTTGCGTGAAACTGACAAGAATCTAAGGACGAAAAAGCTTCAATCCCTCTTTGGTATTGTCTTGGGCGGCGGCAGTCTGTCAAGGGCAAGCCGCTTCGCGGTGGCAATGGGAAACTATGCAGCGATTTCCTTCAGAACATCGGGGCGGCGCTCAGCAATCGCAATCAATGTCTTGGCAGCGCCACTCGGCTGGCGGCGGCCTTGTTCCCATTCTTGCAATGTGCGCACCGATACACCCAGCAGTTTGGAAAATTCAGCTTGCGATAAGCCCGTTTTTTTACGTGCCGATATGACGGGCGACATAACAGCATGCACCTTTCCTGCTGTCATCTGGCGCACGGACTCCAGCAACTCGGCTTCTAAATCCCGGCTGTTTTCCCATGCTTCCAGTTCTTCATCGGTTAAAGGTTTTCTCGATTTCATGTTTCATTTCCTTCAAAGTTTTAGCGCTGATTGAATCCAGTTTGCTTTTTGCATAGATAAAAACCAAGCAAATCTGGCCATTTGCTAGGCGGTTAAAATAAATGACGCGCACACCGCCTGATTTCCCTGAACCTGAACGGTTCCAGCGTACTTTGCGCATACCGCCGGAACCTTTGACGATATCGCCCGCTTCCGGGTTTTCTGTGATGAACGTTATAAATTCATCATACGCTTGGTCTGTCCAGTATGAAGGCCACAAGCGTTCAAAGATTTCAGTTTCGACAATGGTAAACACAATTTAATTGTCCGTCAATGACGTATTATACATTGTTGCGTGATTTCATTTTTGGCAAATCGCTAACCGTTGCTGTCGGCTTATAACCAGCGCACTTGTGGATATAGTCGGTAATTTTCTGCATCGGGTCTCGCAACCGTTCCACATCAGCAATAATGTAACCGGCTGTGATGTCGTTGTTCATTTTGTGATTGGCTAACCGTTTGACGGCATAAGCGGATATATCAAGACTTTCGGCAATTGTCATGAAGGTACGGCGTAAATCGTGAATCGTAAATGTTACGCCGGATTCTTTAATAACCTTGGCCATTTGCTTGCGCTGCTCGGTAATATGTCCTTGCCCGTCTGATCGCTGAAAAACATAATCATTTACTGCATTAGCTTTTCTTTGCTGCAATAAATCGTAAAGAAAATCCGATAATGGCAAGGTATGATCCAAGTGATTCTTGGTATCGGTAACTTTCAAGGTTTTAGCTTGCAGATCGACATTATTCCAGGTCATGCTGGCGGCTTCCTCTCTTCTTAATCCGGTAAAAAGTACCAATAGCAAGTAATCCCGTATGGTTTCACGGTTTTGGCTCTTGATATCGTTCTTCAAATTCATGACAGCTTGGAACCAGGGCTTTAGTTCATGAGGTTTGATCACCGTTTGACGGCGCTCGACCCGATACCAGGCACGGGTTTGCGATAAGCGCTTGACAGGATTATCCTGAATCAATGCTTGTCCTTTACTATCTTCATATTGTCCGGCGGCAAAGTTAAAGAGCGCACGCAAAAAACGCATGGTCAGGTTGGATTGCGCTTGGCTATTTTGTCCCAGTTCGGCATGCCGTTTGGCAATCATGTCTTTAGTGATGTCAGCAATCGCTTTATTATTCCAATCTACCAGATAAGTATTCATGATGCGTTTATAATCATAAATAGTGCGCGGCTTAAGCGCTTTCCGGGCAACCAGAAAATCCTGGAATACATGCTGCAAAGTCATGTTTCGGGTTTTCTGTTCTCGTGTTTGATCATTGGGATTGATGCCTTTCGACATCAGGAGCAGCAATTCTCTCGCTTGGTTTCGCGCTTGTTCAGCCGTATAGATGCCATGCTTGCCAATACTTACTCGAACGGTTTTACCGTTTACTTTGCTCTCAGCAATATAAACCTTGCTAGTAGCGCCAACACGCACACCAAAACCTTTTATTTCACTATCACGGTAAAAAGCCTGTCCGTTTTCTGGAAAAGGAATCGAATCGATAAATGTTTTTGTGAGCTTCTGCGGCATTTTGATCTCCAGTCTACTAACTCCGCCTTCAGAGTCTATTATTCAAATTAGTAGACCCATAGTAGACCAGAAAATTAAAATGGCGTCAAAACTAAAGTGGAAAATTCAAACTGCAATCCCTTATAAATATTTATATTAAACATTATATTATAGTTATATTAAAACAATTTAATGCTTATTAAAGTAAAATAAAATTTTTGCAAAAAGTGAATATTATAGAACTGTTAATCCGCAGGTCCCTGGTTCGAGCCCAGGTCGGGGAGCCAATTAGAATCAAAACTAAATGCAGGTGCTTTTTACTTCTTCCACTGCCTAAGCAAGCGCAGAATAACAAAGGAAAGGGGAATCAGTTTCGTTGAACAACGGAGCGTACGAAGAAAGCCGCTAATTCTCAAGCTTTTTTCAAGGTTTTACTTTGCATGTACATCTAGTCTTTGCGGCGCAAGCCGATACCCCATCGCATTCATGATTGCATTGATACTTTCAAATCTCGGGTTACCATTTTCCGATAAAGCTTTTTGTATACCGTTCCGCGATATCCCTGTTTCCTGAGATAGCACAGTAACGCCTTTGACACGTGCGATCATGCGCAATTGAGCGAGCAATGCGGCAGTGCACCCATCTTTTGCATATTCCTCAAAAGCTATGGTGAGGTATTCATCGATTTCGTCGGGATGATTGCGATAATATGTTTCCTCACTTTCATCCAATGTTTTGTAAGTTCGTTCTTTAGCCATGATCTTTATAATCCTTCCAGTATTCCTTGGCGTTTTTAATATCTTGGTTCTGGCTGTCTTTATCACCGCCACACAATAGAATCACAATATTGTCAGCATCTTCACTGAAATAAACCCGGTAGCCAGGACCAAAAAACATTCGGAGCTCTAAAATACCCTCTCCTACCGAATGGCAATCGCCATAAAGACCTTCAGCCAGCCGCCGGATACGCGCTCTGATCCGCTGCTGGCTCTTTTTGTCTTTTAAGTTATCTATCCAATTGCGATAAGGCTCATGGCCATTTTCATCTGCATAGATAATGATTTGCATTGTTTGTACTGCTTGGATCAATTTTTTATACTTTATCTTATCTATGACAAATGGTGCATACTGAATTATGCATCTTTTCAAAAGAATATCAAATCAAGACTAAACAAAATTCCAGCGCCAAATTATTACTGATAGATAGCATTATTGTGGAATAACCATCCGTCCGCATGAATTCCTGCAGGGTCGCGATGTGTCCAATGAACCACACCACCTTTGTCATTCCATTCATATTCACCGGAAAATTCAATTTGGTCATGCAAGGCTAATTCATCAATCCTTGGCGCTAAATCGATGTTGTGAGAAATTAATAACGTCTGCCCGGATTTTAGTTCGATGATAAATCTTTGGTGACGATCTCCGTAGAGGTCATCCGTTAATAAGGAAATCACAGTTCCAGCACCATGAACCTGAACATTGCTTTGGCCTTCGGCAAATAACGCGGCCAATAATTCATCCCCATCCGGTTCTAACGCAACAAAATCAGAAATTACACCGGCCTTTAACAATCCATTGAAAACATGGCCATATACATAGACATCAAAACCTTGGGTCCCGATATAAATATCGGTATCGGGATAATACCGCGCCAAATAACCATTTACGGCGATGGTTTTTATTCCAGTGGAGTTGAAAAATTGTGGATAGGATTTTTCGGCAAAATCAAATAACTTATTACTATTTGCTAAAAAATTTTCTGCAGATGATATCGCTGGAATTAATAACCAAAAAAGTAAAATAAATTTCATAACGAAATATCAATCCCCAAAAAATGACTTTTCTTGCTCTCCCAAGAAATCAAATCAATATTAAATTTTTGAAAAAGCTACAGGACACAAATCGCTAAAGTGTTAATTACGACATGAATCTAATATTTCTAAATGAATTGACACAACAGCTTCGCTCTTGTGTATGAAAAATAACAGACTGGCTATGCCAGACTGTTTGGGCGAGTTAGTTCAGATCGAATGAGGATTGTTTGAGAAGTAAATCAGAAATGATCCTGAATGTGGATCAATAAAAGATACTTAAAACGTGACAAATCTGACGATTATTGGCGAGTGTTGGCGAGCACTGACGGGAGTAATATTAATTAAAACAGTGTGTTATAATACCTGTTAATCCGCAGGTCCCTGGTTCGAGCCCAGGTCGGGGAGCCACCTATTTCGCAGCCTTTTCAGATACACCCGCATCACCTGCATTCATAACGTGACAGCGGAATAACGTTGCTGTCCTCGGCTGACTCGATTCGGGAAGCCGCAAATCGTGAAACCGAATTTTGTTTTAATCATCGCCATGATAATCTCTATCTTCTGATTCTCAAATCATTACGTTAAAACCCACTTTAACTTCCTAGAACCATTTTATAAACCCTAAGCAATATGAAAAACCAACTATTGACTCGGCACAATAATACTTGAAATTTATGAATCGCCCCCCATCTTGTTGAAATGGAAAAAGACGACGCAAGATATTCGACGCTGGAGCAACTGCATGAACGGCGCAAGCAAGTGGTGCGGTTGCATCGCAAGGGCTACGGCGTGATGCAAATTGTTGAGCTCAGTGGGCTTTCGTATCCGACAGTTCGGTTTGCGATAGATCGGTATGAAGAAGGCGGATTTTCCGCCCTGAAGCCAGGGATGCGAGGCAAGCGTGCTGGTCAAGGGCGGGCACTGACAGAGGAACAGGAACAAGCCATCCGCAAGATCATTTGTGACAAGCGCCCGGAGCAACTGAAGATGGAATTTGCGCTGTGGAATCGGGCGGCGGTCATGCAACTGATAGAGAGGGAGTACAGCATCAAGCTGTCGGTGCGCGGCGTAGGCAACTATCTGTCACGTTGGGGTTTCACTCCCCAGAAGCCGATCAAGAAGGCCTATGAGCAGCGGCCTGAAGCCGTACAAGCCTGGCTCAACGAGCAATACCCGGAAATTGAGAAGCGCGCCAAGGCGGAAGGCGGCGAGATTCACTGGGGCGATGAAACTGCCTTGGTCAATACCGATGTGCGCGGTCGTTGCTATGCTCCGGCAGGCAAGACGCCAGTCACCTACGCGACTGGTGGTGCGCGACAGAAGCTATCGATGATTGCCGCAGTGACGAATCAGGGCAAAACACGCTGGATGATCATCGACGAGGCCTTCAACGCCGACAGGCTGATCGAATTCCTCGAAGCGCTGATCAAGGATGCCGGGAAGAAGGTATTCTTGATTCTCGACAATCTGCGGGTTCATCACAGCAAACAGGTCAAGGCATGGGTCGCTGAACGACAAGACAAAATCGAGCTGTTCTACCTGCCCAGCTATAGCCCGGAACTGAATCCGGAGGAACGCCTCAATGCCGACCTCAAGCATGCCATCGGGACGAAAGTGCCGGTGCGCACCAAGGCCAAACTCAAACTCGCTGCCACCGAACACATGGTTAAACTTGAACAATCACCCGAACGGGTCAAAAGCTTCTTTCAAGATCCGAGGGTCAAATATGCCGCTTGAAACTTCAAACTTAATCTGGCCGGATCAATAAGACAATTCGCAGTGATGGGATTGGGCAGGTTCGGTTCGGCAGCTTCACTAGAACTGATGCGATTTGGTCATTCAGTTATTGGAATTGACATTGACGCAAAAATTGTCAATAAGCTGGCGGATCAATTGACTCTCGCAGCAATAGCAGATGCTACCGATGAGAATGCTCTTAAAGATTTAAATATCGCCAATTGCGATGCAGCAATCGTGGCCATTGGTGAAAGTTTAGAAGCCAGCATACTTTGTGTGCTGCTGCTAAAAAATATGGGTATTAATGAGATTTGGGCCAAAGCTTCTTCAAAACCGCACCACACTATACTCTCAAGAATTGGGATTTCTCGCATTGTGCATCCTGAAGAGGAAATGGGTATGAAAGTCGCACAATCACTTAATTACCCAATGGTTAATCATTACATGCCCATCGGCTTTAATTTATATGTAGTTGAGATAAAAATAACGGAGAAATGTCACAATATTGCTATCAAGGACTTATTAAAAGATGTGCGTAACCCTATCGATCCATTACTAGTTCGAAGAAAAACAGAAATTATAAAATCCATTGGACCCGATTTTATTTTGGAATTGAATGATTCTCTAGTGCTATCCGGTTCACTCGATGCTCTTGCCTCAATTGCTCCAAGGTTATAGCCATAATGAAGCCGTGGGACCCTCGTGTACTACCTTACAAACATATCACCGCAGCAAAAAAGAACCTACTCAACCTCAGCCCTCCGGCAGTTTTATTTCTAGGCTTTGCATTGCTCATTGCGATTGGCACCGTTTTACTGAAGCTACCTATCGCCGCGCATGATGAAACCAGTTGGTTGCAGTCAATTTTTACAGCTACCTCCGCTGTAACAGTCACGGGATTAGTCGTACTCGACACCGGCACCCATTTCACCTTGTTTGGACAGATGGTTATTGCGTTGCTGATTCAGGCAGGAGGTCTGGGATTTATGACTTTCGCTATCGTTGCGGCAGTGAGTCTAGGCGCAAAATTAGGAATTGGTCAGCAGATAGTTGCACAAGAAGCATTTAACCAAACTAACCTGGAGAAAGTTACTTTTATTGCAAAATATGTGCTGATTTACTCCTTGTTTATAGAATTTACTGGATTCATGTTGCTTGTTTTAACCTGGTTCAGTGAACTGGGGTTTAGCACAGCCATCCACCATGCTTTTTTTTACACAATTTCCGCATTCAATAATGCTGGTTTTGCCTTAAGCAGCAATAGCCTGACACCTTACTTCAATAACTTATCGATTAATTTAGTGATCACGGCGCTTTTTATCATTGGAGGCATAGGGTTTTTAGTTTTAATTGATATAAAAACCCAGAAAAATTGGCATAAGCTGAATGTAAATACCAAAATCGTATTGTTGAGCACGTTCATAATCAATATATGCGCATTCGCACTCATTTGGATTCTTGAAGCAAAGAACCCTGCAACCTTGGGCCTGTTATCCATTCCAGATCAAGCAATGACAGCCTGGTTTCAGGCGGTAACGCCCAGAACAGCGGGTTTTAATACCGTGCCGATAGAAGAATTAACTCAAGCCACAACGACTCTCATGATTTTATTGATGTATATTGGCGGGGGATCGTTAAGTACCGCCAATGGACTCAAGATCGGCACTTTTGTTGTCTTGATAATGGCAACTTATGCTTTTTTACGACGGAGAGATGATGTTGTGATTCTTCAGCGTACCGTACCGCCAACACAAGTCATGAAGGCCCTTGCACTGACTATCGTTTCAATTATTATGGTATTTTTAGGAATCTTTATCCTGACGCTGACTGAGAAAGCGCAATTTATTGATATCGTTTTTGAAGTTGTCTCAGCCTTAAGCACAGTTGGATTGTCCAGAGGATTAACTAACCAATTAAGCGTGACAGGTGAAATCGTTATCATTTTTTTGATGATTATTGGTCGTGTAGGGCCACTAACTTTCGCTTATTTCTTTGCTTCTCCAAAGAAAAAATATATCAAATACGCAAATGCCGATGTTCAGGTCGGTTAGCTCTATACTGCCTTAATCATTTATGTGTAGAAAGATAACAGTTTTGTAATATGGAAGTATGGGTCTTTTTGTGCTTCTCCAGACTGCCAATGTTCCAACTGTGACGCTCAGATACTTTGCGGCTTTTTCTATTTCTAGTTTATTGTTTGTTATCATCTTTCCAAGCAAATAAAGATTTTTTTGATATAGCTAATCGACTCCAATTCTTGCTGTTCTCACCCGGTTCATCTGTAATGCCATCGAACATGCCAATCTGTGCTGTGTCGTTTGCGTGAATAAATATGTGTTTGTTGGCATATTTTCATCAGTCGGCAACCACGGGTTAAGCTCTGTGCATCCTGGCAAACTACAATCCTCTATAACGAGAGATTCATCGTTATAACCATCGCGCATTATCTCCTTTATTTTTCCTCACTTATCCCTCTCATCTCAGCAGCTCCTGTGGTTTTTCAGAAAAGTGGCTCATATCAAATTATTTCCTTAAATCCTTGATTATTTGTTTTATTACTATGAAAATCATCCCGATCGAGATGCCGCCAAGAACCAATGCCAATAAAGCCTTTGTCGCTACTAAAATGCTGCAAACACTTAAAAATAGTTCACACGGCCATTCTAAAAAGCTCATTTCATCCTGTCCTTTAAAACATTGCCGCAATCTCCTGTAAATAACGCTCTCAAACTTTCCTCATTTATCCCTATCATTATTTAACCCCGTGTGTCTGTAATATCATGAATATCATCAAATCTTTTTCATACTCGTAAAAGTTCATTGGTTTCTTTCCTCCCAAACGGGGCAATCAAGTTTAAGTTCAGCGTCAATTCTTCTGCTTAGAGCATCCCAAGCAACCCCGATAGGAATTTTGTATTTACTGTCATCAAATCTTTCAAAGCACACACCATTGGAGACCTTTGCACGATTACTACGCGGCACGATAATTGCGTTAAAAATTCTCGAAAATGCTCATTTACTCCGTGTAAACTCCGCTTTTTCGCAAACTTTTGCCTTATTCTCGTACCGCTCATGACACCGTGCAAAGGTCTCCATTGAATAAAAATGGGGCTGTAGTAGATTAGCTTAAATGATAAGCTAATTTAATGAAGATAAGTCATTGTAGATTATTAAAGAAAGCGGGCACATTATTCCAGAAACCGAAGATCAAAAATTACGGGAAATCATCGTGCAGGGATATCGCGTGATGTATCGCTTGGAAGTTGATCGGATTTTGATCCTTGCCATCATGCATGGCAGCCGGAATTTGGCGGAAAAGGAGACAAAACCTTGGGAGGGAAGCTAGGAAATTGATTGCACGAACAAATCGCTTTGTTACGCAGCACTCACATTCTCAGCCATCCGGTTGGTCAGAAAGGTAATAATTACATTAACCGAGTGGAAGGATTGAAATGTGGTCATTTCTTAATCCGGAAGCACTTAAACAAAACCTTCCCGGTCGAAATGACCACTTATACGGCATCATTGACGCCACCGGATTTAGCGTACTACTGCGCCACCTACATCCGCTTCCGCTTTGTTAAATTGTCTATTTTGCTCTGTTGCCAATATTTCTCTGTGCAATTCCGCTTCCCGCAGATCTTCGGCTAATTCTTTTTTGTATTCACGGATATTGGCTTGCAGATGCGATCTCAGACTTTGTCCTTGTCTGCCATAGGTGTACGGATGGTCTTCATACTGATCCAATTCTTGCTGAAAGGCTTCCAATTTTCCGGAAATCTCTTTTGCCAAGCCTTCGTAATAATTTGCCAATGCAGCATGATCGTTGGAATTAATGCTGCTTGGCGCTGCCGGTGCCTCGGCAAATGCCGGAGCCGCAATAAAACCAAAAAACAGGATTGAAACAATGGCGGTTACTTTTGCTGCGTTCATGTTAAATCTCCTTATAAAAACTGTTCAGATGTTGCCATCTTAATGATCGCGATGCGCGATGTATATTGGGGAAACTCTGGTTTTTATCTAAAGGAAACCATTAGTAACGCATTGAAAGCACAGGCATGTAAGCACTTCCAGCGTGGTTTGAGCATCAGGAGAATACTGCAAATGCGCATCCCGGAACGCTTCCACGCGAACCGGCCAATGATCGATCCTGCAATCCAGGAATGATTACGGATACCGGAACATTGCCGGAACGCGCGCCGACACGGTTTCCACCGGTAGTGTGATATTCTTCGGGCAACATTTCTTAAAATACTGGAGATCGTACGATGAAAATTACTTCGAGAAAGCTTGCGATGGGCGTTTATGCCATTATGCTATCCGGCCACTTCCACCTAGCTGTTGCCGAAATAAGCAGCGATACCGAAACCTTGTTGAATTGGGCTGAAAATACCTACCCCGCTTATTTTCCGAACCACCAAGCGACACAAAGCATCGAGCCCTGGCTGTTCCGCTATTATCCGGATACCGGCATTTATGCAGGCGTGAACAAAAACGACAATAACGTTTACGTCATGGGCGGACCATGGGGCGGCAATCCCACCATCATTTCGCCGTTAACGGATTTAATCGCCCAGATCAACAATTCCGGCGGCAGCGGCAGCATTCCGGCATGTAACACCGCCAGCGCGCCCACCGGCTTAACCTATACGCAAAGCGGCAATGTCGTCAACGTCACCACCAACGGCAGTTGCATCGCGCTGCCAACCAGCAATAGCCTTTGCCAGATACCGCAGCAAACCGCCGCATCCGGGATATCCGTGCTGACCTCGACCAATGTGATTTCCTCGGCGATCAACGGCATCACCATTTCAATTCCCGGCATTCCCAATCCGTTCGAATCACTCGTCAGCAACTTCACCAGCGGTAAACATTGCACCGTCAATGCGCCCGCCGAAGCCGCCAACCTGATTGTCAATTCCGATACCTGCTTCGACATCACCAATTCGTTCGGCGTCCTGCCGGAAGGCATCCCGGGCGTCACCATCACCCCGCCGGTGACCTTCGCGCTTAAAGACACCGTCACCAGCCGAACCGTCGCCGATTGCTTCGCGACCGACGCGGAATCGATCTACGATGCCTTCACCAATGAAACCTGGATCAAGGAAGGCGGCAGCTTCGTTAAAGTCGATTGATTTGAGGAGCGCTCAATCATTATTTCCCGGATCGCCCGGCAAGCTCGCGATCCGGAAAAACCATAATCGATTGACCACGTTCGTGGTGAGCCTGTCGAACCATGAATGTGATCAAACCGCTCGGTTGAGATATGCAGGTCTGAATTCGGGTGTTCTTACAGGCAGCTTACAAGATGCTTGATTGCCGGAAAAGCAAACAACCTTTATAGTTGTTCTTTGGTTTTCAATGGTATGTATTTGTAGCTACTCGCGTAACTTGGGCGGGGAGGAAACTAAATAGTGTGTTTAATATCTGTATTAGATGTTTTTCCATTCTAAATCCACATAAGAAATAAATATTTAGAAGAACTTGGCCAAGTTATATGGCATTTCGTTCCAGATTAGGAAACATTTTTTGTCATATAAATTCCGTTGGACATATTGAGTTGGAGAACCACATGAGGATTACTCACGCCATTTTTGTTGTTTCTGTGCTGTCATGGAGTGTGCAAATTTCCCATTCTGCTGACATTGAGGGTAATTTTTGGCGTGGCGGTGGAACCGGCGGTGTTATGTGTCCACAATTCGTGGCGTCAATGGAAAAGGCACGTTCACTTGGAATAAACTCAGTTGACTTTGCCAATGAAACGCAGGGATACACCATGTACCTACTCGGTTTTCAAACTGGCTACAACATGTCGACAAAAGATACATGCGACATATTCCCAAATGAGGACATTTATTCGTTGCTCTCATGGGTGGAAAACTATTGCCGAGCTAATGCAACGAGTCGCTTTGCTGATGGGGTAGTAGCCTTATCAAAAAATAACCATTCAAAACGGCTTCGTGTTTGCTCTAAGTGAGTGAAATATCCAACCTCTCGTTCGAGTCGTTCGCTTTCAGATGAATAAGATCGTGTATATATTGTTATTCATTTCAATGCAGTCGGTGGCTGAATGCTATGTTGTAGGCGAGTTTAAAGGCCAAAGCATTCGTCAAAATGAAAATTTTGTGTTCGCAGATGATGCAATGACCGTTCAAAAATTCATGATAGATATTGATGGAAATAATAGCAAGGTAACACCAAACAATGTCAACTGTATGCAAATGGGTAAGAATACAGTTATATGCGGTGAATCTTCACCGGAAACATCAGTTATTGAAATCTGGTCGGTGTATCCAGACAAAAAAATTGCTGTATACACGAAAACAATAAATGGCTATGACATCTTCAACGGTGGCAGGCTTTTTAAAGGTGAAATCTTAGGCCAGTGTGGAAAATAGCGAACAAGAAGTTCAACTGAAGAATTTAACGTAGCGTTAGCAGCACGCAATATCGAATCTCACCGTAAACTTCTTTTAATGACGAAATGACACATACTGAATTCAATATTTGCAAAGAATTTAAAGCTACAGAAAAATGCTTTCGAGTTCAGCAATATGAAAATGGAGAATTTAAAGATCTATTTCATGAGCATATTCCAAAGAGCAGAATTAGTGCAGAAAACTCATATCAATTTTTGCGGGCAATAATTATCAAAAATCATGCATTTGGAAGTTCGGAAATATTAAGAACATATTTAAATTCAAAAGGGAAAACTCCACTGAGAATTAAACTTTGTAATTTATACATAGAATATCCAGAGCCAGGTGTAATTAGAAAGTATCTATGTGCTGAGGGTATCAATACGTGGTATGACGAAGTAATTTCACTGAAGCATTTTCGACGCTAAAGAATGCTAACAATACGCTCAAAGACGCCTCTGTACGGATAGACAGATCCAATCTGCACACGCTTTGCATTTTATGCACCGATTGTGTTTATTCCGTAGCTCTAACGCTAGTTGCATATATGCACGAGAGAATCAAGCTAAAAGGCGGATTCAATTTCGAAGTGCAACACCTAACGGTAATTTAGTGTAACGCACCGTCTTCCCGAAGAATATCTCAAACGGGGTTCTGAATCCAAGCACTTTGCGTGGCCGGTGGTTGAGTCTATCCACCGCCCATTGCACTTGTTCCTGGGTAACCTCAATCAGCTCCATTGCCTTGGGGAAATACTGGCGCAGCAACCCGTTGCTGTTCTCGTTCAAGCCACGCTCCCATGAACGGTAGGGACGGGCGAAATAGACATCCGCATCCAGTTCCGACGCGATGGTTTCATGCTCTGCAAACTCTTTCCCGTTGTCGAACGTCATGGTGTAGCACTTGTCTTTATGGGGACGCAGCAGCCGCATTATCGCCGCCGTCACACCCGATGCCTGTTTGCCGGGTACTTGGGCTGCCAGTATGTAGCGCGACTTCCGCTCAGCCAATGTGACCAAGGCGCCTCGATGGTTCTTGCCGATCACGGTGTCGCCTTCCCAGTCGCCTATGCGGCTCTTCTGATCGACAATCCCCGGGCGTTCGTCAATGCCGATCCGGTTCTTGATCGTGCCCCGGCGCTCTTGACCGCCCGCGTAACGTTTTCTGCGCGGTTTCTGGCAGCGCAAATGTTGCCACAGGTCGCCACCACGGCGTTTGTCTTCATAAATGTGCACCGTCTCATGGCTGATTCTCAACCCGCATTCCAGTGTAAGCCGGCAAGATGCTTGTTCCGGGCTCATGTCCAGCCGGATCAACCGTTCAATCTCCGCCCATTCCGGCAATGAGAAACGCTGGGCATTGACGCATTTCTTTCGACGCTCATCCCGCAATTCCTGCGCCTGCTTTGGACGCCAGCCACGCCGGCCTTTGTTCCGCCCGAATTCCCGGGATATCGTTGACTTATGTACGCCCACTTCATCCGCAATTTGCGTTTGGTTCAAGCCCGCTTTCTTCAAACCGGAAATCTGGTATCGTTGCTCTCGGGTGAGCTGCTTGTAGTGCTTCATCTGTGCTCCTTTTACTTGGCGTTTAAGCAGCTCCGATACTACCGCAGCTTGCCTATAAACTTCCTTACAAAAGTTGCACTTCAATGTTGAATCCGCCAAATCTTAATAAACCAGAGTCCAGATTTATCTAATTTAGTGAGCCAAAGAAATCTATCATTAGTGCAGTGCCAGCAAACATCCTCTGCAAGAACTACAGCAACTCTCCCAATGTCGAAAATTTGTCAAAATTACGCCCTAGAGATTCATCATGAAAAAGACTATTGCGGCAATCGCCGGTTTATTATGTGTTCTGACAGCCTTTGCAATGGAGAAAAACGTGACGCCCACCAATCAAACTAACACTATCAAAACCGATTACATCGTCCTCGGCATGGGGTGTTTTTGGGGCGCGGAGAAGCGCATGAGCGAGATTCCGGGGGTGATTGATGTCGAGAGCGGCTATGCTGGCGGGGATATTCCCGGCGTGGGGTATCAGCAGATTTTGAATCACGAGCGGATGTTGCTGGCGGGCCGGACTACGGCACGCAACCACGCCGAGGTGATCAAGGTGACTTTCGATCCCGCGCAGGTTTCGCTGCAAACCGTGCTGGCCAAGTTCTGGGAAAATCACAATCCGACGCAGGGCGACCGTCAGGGCAACGATGTTGGCAGCAATTACCGCAGCGCGATTTATTATCACGACGAAGCGCAGAAAGCGCTGGCGCTATCGACACAACAAGCTTATCAACAAGCGCTCAGTGCCGCCGGATACGGCGCGATCACGACGGAAATTCTACTGTTGAGGAATTACATCACCGCCGAGGAATACCATCAGGATTACTTGCAGAAAAACCCCAACGGCTACTGCGGCCTGGGCGGCACGGGTGTGAAATATCCGGCTTCAAACGAGCAAGTGACACAAAACACCGCTTTGAACCCCGAATTGATGAAACCGCTGGATGGCAAAGATTTAAATTTTGCGCAGCAACTGGTAATTTTCGAAGCCGAGCATTGCGAATACTGCAAGCTGTTCGACAAGGAAGTACTTAGTCAATGGCAAGCAGCCGTGCCGGTGGTAACGACGATGAACACCAATCCGCCGACCGGCTGGTCACTGGAAAAACCGCTATTTGCGACACCGACCATCGTGCTGTTCAGGAATGGCAATGAAGTTGCCCGTTACACCGGCTATAACGGGGAGCAGGCTAATTTCTGGAAATGGCTGGGATTTCAGTTATTGACGCCGGAACAGCAGAAAATCGCGTTCGAGCAAGGCACCGAACCACCGTTTACCGCATCGAATCTGGACGAAAAACGCCCCGGAAAATTTGTCGACCCGATCACCGGCGCACCGCTTTTTCTGAGTCAGGCAAAATTTAACAGCGGTACCGGCTGGCCCAGCTTCTTCGACCCCATCGAAGGTTCGGTAACGTTTCATGACGACGATTCACACGGCATGCAACGCATCGAAGTACGCAGCGCCAGTTCCGGCATTCACCTCGGTCACGTGTTCGACGACGGCCCGCCACCGAGCTACAAGCGCTACTGCATCAACGGTAACGTGCTGAAATTTATCCCGGATTGATCTCTAGGGAAATGCTGATTAATTGACTATACGAGCGAATCACTTCGTTGCGCGGTACTCGCTCCCTTGCCTATCTTGTTGATATGTCTCGGTTGCTGTGTGCCGTGCGCCTCGTGCTTCATCTCGTTCGCCGAATTAATCAGCGTTTCCCTAGCGGCAGGGTATTCAATCCTGCCGGTCGGATAAACTCACACTTTCTGCCCTAACCGGCGTTGGCCCCAGCCGGCGTTCGTCCCACAGCGGCACGCCGAATACGTCGTGAATGAAGTAATACGCCACCGGCACGCCGAGCACCATGCCCCACATTCCGGCGGTATGGTAGGCCACCAGCAGAATGATCAGCACCAGCACCGGATTCAGTTTCAGATGCTTGCCGTAGATCAATGGATTCAGCCCGTAGGCTTCGATGATATGAATGATAGTGATCATCAGCACCACCGCCAGCGCCAGCATCAATCCACCGGTGTTCAACGCAACCAGCACCATCGGCGTTGTCGAAATGAACACGCCGAGTACCGGAATGAAGCTGCAAACGAACACGATCAACGACAGGAAAGCGACCGATGGAATACCCAGAATCATCAGTCCGATCAAAGTCAGAAAGGTGTTGACGCAGGCGATCATTGCCTGCGCCTGGATCGCCCGGCCGACGACGTAAGCAAAACGAATGACCGGTTGCGCGGTTTCCTGGTAAAAATCGCGCAAGCGCGAATCGTGCAGGCTTTTCATCAAGCCGCCGAGGCGGATATTATCGAATAGAATCAGGAAACTGAACAACAACGCCAACAACACGGTGCCGATCCCGGTATAAAGCTGGTTAATCAGCTTGGGAAAATGCTCGGTGACTTTATCCAGCTGCTTGGACGCCAGAAAATTCATCAGCAGTTCGGCTTCCTTGTCGAAGTATTTTCGGATTTTTTCCTGCGTCGCTTCGGTGAGCTCTTCCTCGAGCACATGTTCCGGATCGAGGTCACTGGCGAGATAGATCGATTTTTTGAACGCATTCAGCTCGTTATCGATCATTCGCAGCGCATGCTCGTCCAACAAGCTGCGCATATAGCCGTGCAATGAGCGCTCGATACCGGGATATTTGCTGCCGACATCGCGCTCCAGCTCAATCAGTTTTAATTGCACCTCGTCGAAGTTATTCAGAAAGCGGTTCGCTTCCCCGATCACATTCGGCGTCACGTAGCGGAAGAAGCTGCCCACTACGATCAGAAAAAGAATATAGACCAACGTCAGTGACAAGCGGTACGGCAACTTGAACCGGTTTTGCCCCATCCGCACCAGCGGCGAAGCAATGAAAGCCAGCACAAAAGTAATAAAAATCAGTCCGAAAAAGTCACTCAGTATCCACAGTAAACTGATTAAAATCAGCCAAATGATGATACGCCGGTTAGCTTCATAAAAATCGTTAAAACTGAATGACATATTTGAATTCTTTAGATAATTGGCACGACGACATTGAATACGGATTAACACCAGCGTTTACGCTATTCGATATCATACGATCAAAACCATAGCAATGCTTGATTTTACGCAAACTACATCGCAGTAGTTGTCAAAAAGTCTTGGAAAGCGTTGCAGCAATCATACGGCGCAAACTCCGCCATTTTCTCCGGTCATCGAGGAAATACTTTTGATTGACTTCCAGTTCGATGCCTGCGTACCAGCCACTCGCAAACCGGCGGCGCAGGTAAACCGTAAAGCCGTCTGCTGTGCCGGTGTAGGGGTAATTGCGGCGTATCGTCAACCCAGGCAATTCTTGCCGCAAACTTTGCTGCCACTGCCGGCAAAGCAATTGTTCCCATTCGCTGGATGGATCGTACAGCAAACCGATGTCGGTTTTCCGCACTTTGCCGTGCAGTTGCGGCGTAAAACTGTGCGACGACAGATGAATTACCCGGCTGCCGCGCTGAATGGCTTGCGCAATCGCCGTTTCGACACGCTGACGGTATGGCCGGTAATAATGATCCAAGATTTTTTCTTTAATTATTGGCGGTAAGTTGCGAGTGAATTCGGAAAACAACTGCGGATGCCCCATCGAACGGTTGAGATCGATCAGGAGGCGGCTGGTCGTTGCTGCAAAAAGCGGCGCATTGAGTTGCTGAGCGATTGCTTTCGCCATCAGCAGCGCGCCGGGATCGTAACCGCGGTGACTGGCTAACACTGCTTCATGATCTCGGAAAAGTAATTGATAAGCCGGAGGAATCCGGTTACCGCCGTGTTCGCAACTGACGACAAAACAGACCGGCGCGGTTGAATCGGTCATGCAGATTCCAGAGTACCGGAAAACAACCGGCCTTCGTTCAAACAATCGCACAGCTCACGATACACTGCTGTCAGACGTGCATGGCTGAAATCCTGATTGATGGCGCGCAGAATCCGCCGCGCCAGTGTCCCTTGCTGTAACAATAGGGTGAACGATTCGCGCCACACGTCCGATTGCTGTATTCGAAGCGGTAATAGCGAATTAAACAAGTGCTGCCATAGCTCCTTCCCTTCGCATCGAGCCGACGGAAATCCTAGCAATGCCAAATAGCCACGGTCGGTAATGATCGCTTGATCCGCTTGCTCGATGCAGTTGCGCAAAATCGTTACCAGCCGATCGGTGCTGAAGTCTTGCTGCTCGATCAGCGACGCGGTTTTTTGCTGATACAGCGCTTGCACCACATGGATCACGATCTCGGCAATGGCCAGATTGGCGTAAGGGCATTCTTGCACATCAATGATGCGGATCTCGATCGCATGCCGGACAAATCGCGCCACCGCAGCCCTTACATTGAGCCACTCATGCTGCAACACACCATCCGGATCGAGCATTTCGATCTCGCGGTACATAGGCCGCAGAATTTGCTGCTGATACGACTCGCTGTCAAGGATCGTATCCGGAATGACTTGTCCCATCGACGACGGCACGGCCATTTGATGCGTCCGGTAATTTTCCATACGAAAATCCAGAAAACCGCTAAAACGGCCTTCGGCAATCGGGGAGCTGGCAGCTAATGCTGGCAGGATCGGCAAGATCAGCCTAATCGCAGCGTGCAGACGGGCAAATTCGGTATCACCGGCAAATGGCAAGTTGAGATGCATGCTCTGAAGGTTGGACCAGCCATGACGCTTGCAATCGAAAATCCGGTCGTAACTGCGGTAAATATCGGCGTGATCATGCGGCCACAGCCGGGTTTCGTTGCGCGGATTCATCCACGGATGCATCGCAGTTGGCATCAAGCGCGCATTCATGGTTTCGAGCAACGCGTTGATCCGGTGTATCTCATTTTGAAAAAGCACCGGTAACGATTCAAGATCGGCTGCCGGGTCGGCATTTTTCAACTCGATGACGTGCAGTGCCAATTCGTTCGACCAAGCCAACCGGCCACATCGTACTTCCGCTGCTTGCCGCCCTGCCAAAACTTGTAACAGCCGGTCAGCAACCGGCGACACCGCCAAGGTATCGCGGTCGACGATCATGTATTCGAGTTCGATGCCAAAACCGGAAAATGCCGGAATTGCGGGTTTCACCGCCGGTTTCCTTGTTTACGTTCCTCGATGCGGCGCAAAAATACGGTCATGATTTGCTGATACAACGCTTCTTTTAGAATGCCGTCTTCGTTACCGGCATCGATATTCGGATTGTCGTTGATCTCGATGATGTAGCAACGCCGCCCTACTTGCTTCAAATCGACGCCATAAAAACCATCACCGATCAGGTTGGCCGCTTTCAACGCGGTTTTAACTACTTTTGCAGGTGCCTCTTGCAACGCTACCGCTTGCGTCATGCCTTCGACATAATCTTGCGCTTGCTCGCCATGCTTGATGATTTGCCAATGGCCTGGCGCCATAAAATATTTGCACACGAATAACGGTTTACGATCCAGGATACCAACCCGCCAATCGAATGCAGTCGGCAAATATTCCTGCGCAACGATCAGCTCCGATTTTTCCAGAAGCGCTTTGACCTTTTGCCGCAATTCCGTTTCCGAGACAACTTTGACAACACCGAGCGAAAACGAGCTATCGGGCTGTTTCAGCACACACGGCAGCGCCAGCGTCGGGATGATTTGTTCCAGATTATCTTTATGTACCAGGATAGTTTTCGGGATCGGGATCTGGTGCCGGGTCAGTAATTCAGCCAGATAAACTTTGTTGTTACACTTCAGAATCGAATTCGGATCGTCGATCACCGTCAATCCTTCCGCCGCGGCATGACGGGAGAAGCGGTACGTGTAATGATTGACAAAGGTAGTGTCGCGAATGAATAACGCGTCGAATTCCGGCAGGCGGCTCAGATCCGCACGCGTGATGAATTCCACGTGCATGCCCAGGTCCTCGGCGGCCTTCTCGAAATGCTTCATCGCCTTGGCATTGGATGGCGGCTCCAGATTGCCAGGATCGTGCAAAATCGCCAAATCGTACCGGGGACTTATCAACGGATGCAACCACGGCTTGCGTTTGGAAAAATAATCGGTGGCTGCTTGCACCACAAAATCCTGATGCTGCGGCGGAATATCATTCGCGGCGATTGCTTTGAGACTGCGAATGCGCCATTCATCGCCATGCCGCTCAAAAAAAGCGCGCAACAGCGGCGCACGCACCAAATTAAACAATTGCCGGCTGAGCGGATCGTAATGTTTCGCGATATTACGTCCAAAATAAATACTCAGCTCAAAGTGCTCCGATTTAATCGGCGCAAGCGATTTCTGCACCAGCTCATCGAGATTCTCGGTCAACAGCTTCACCAAACCCGGCGATTGAATATCCTCGATCGCATTGACTTGCGGCAACGGCTTGTGCCCCCGCGCTTCGGCGAGTAGCGAGACATAGTAACCGATGCTTTGGTAATGATACGACTTGCACAAATTATAGACGCGCGCGCGAAGATGCCCGCCGTAAGCCGGATCGGTCAAATATTCCTTGGCTGAAACTACCGTCACATCAGGAATCTTCAGTGGCCAGTGCTGCACGTTGCTGACAACGATCAGGTTACTCATGACATTGCCCCATCAAGCAATTAAGAAATTGACTCGCTTTGCGGTGAATGTATCACCAGCAAATTGGAATCGTACGTGACGATGCCGAGCAAAATGGCGTTGATCACCCGGTCGATATTGCACCAGTATTCTTGTTGAGCGCCATACGGGTCGGCGACCAGTAACGTGCGTTTGTTACGGTCATAACCGGTAATAATCACAAAATGACCCGAAGGTACACCGCGAATATCGTCGGGCGTATCGTCCGGACCGTGCTCGCGTGGCACACGATACAAAAAAGTTGAACTTAAACCAGTCAAAACCGGCAAGCCACGACGCAGCAGTCCGTGAATCAATGAATGCGACAAATCCAGCAGCCGTAAACGGCCGCCAAGATTCAAGAATTCCAGATAGCCTTCTGTCACATAGCGTAACCGGCGGTCGGTTTTGATTGCCGCCTGCTGCCGCAACCGTTCGGCGATATCGACACCGGCAGCAAACCAGACTGGATCGAATACCATCAGATTGTAGGTATAAATCGTCGCCTGAAAACCGCTACGCAACGCATCGCACGCCAGAAACACGTCAAACGTACCGGAACCGCTCTCCAGCTTGCGCGTGCGGGCAACAATATCGGTCAGCGGCTCGTTTCTACCCCAATAGCTGTAGACAGCATGCAGGCAAGTCGGGCCACAAGTCGTTTCGTCCGGTTGCGGCAGAATCTTGATGGGTAAATGATGCACGGGTCTTAGCATGGCAAGCACTTAAAGTTAACGAATTGAACGGACCACCATCGCTATTGCACATGCTAACTGAAATTCACCGGTTTTCGCCAGTTTCATGGCTAAGAAATGCAAAATTCAGATAGTATCTGCGCTTTTGACTGCTTTATTCATTCATCAGAGTCATGAATTCAACAAGCCATCCGAAAGGTTTGTACCTTTTATTTTTCACTGAGATGTGGGAGCGTTTCAGCTACTACGGTATGCGCGCCATTTTCACCTTGTTCATGATCAAGGCGTTGCTGTTCGACAAAGTATACGCCTCGGAAATTTATGGCAGCTATATCGGTCTGGTTTATCTGACGCCGTTGATCGGCGGTTATGTCGCCGACCGCTACTGGGGAAATCGACGAGCCATCCTTGCCGGCGGTATCTTGATGGCGGCAGGGCATTTTTCCATGTTTTTGTCGGCTTCGAATTACGATCATTTGACTATTGCGCAACCGTTGCTTTTTCTGGGTTTGGGATTGTTGATTTTCGGCAATGGCTTTTTCAAACCGAACATCTCGACCATGGTCGGGCAACTCTATCCCGAAGGCGATAAGCGGGTCGATGCCGCTTTTACCATTTTTTACATGGGTATCAACCTTGGCGCTTTTTTCGCGCCATTGGTATGCGGCGGTTTTGGCGACACCGGCAACCCGGCGGATTTTAAATGGGGTTTTCTCGCGGCTTCGATCGGGATGATTATCAGCATCGCATCGTTTGAGTTACTTAAAAACCGCTATATTATTACGCCCAGTGGCGAAGGCATTGGTCTGCCACCGCAGAAAAAAGTAAAAAATAGTAATCAGAGCGGTGTCTCGCAAGCACAGCTAAAGCAGACGCTAACCTGGATTTCCGTTTCGGCGCTGTTATTTTGCGGATTCTATTATTTAACCGGTTCCGGCATTATCGGTTCGGCTATCTTTACCGTCACGATTATCGGTCCGGCAGCGATCATTACCGACAGGACGTTAACTTCCATTGAGAAACAACGAATCGCAGTCATTTATATTCTGGCTTTCTTCGTCATCTTTTTCTGGGCGGCCTTTGAGCAAGCTGGTGCATCGCTCACTTTTTTTGCGGAAGAACAAACCGATCGTAGGTTTTCCGGGTTTGAAATACCGGCGAGTTTCTTTCAATCGATCAATGCCGTGCTGATTGTCTTGCTGGCGCCGCTGTTTGCTTTCCTCTGGACATCGTTGGGCAAACATAACCGGGAACCGTCGTCACCGGCCAAACATGCCCTCGGATTGATGTTCCTTTCGGTTGGTTATTTGATCATCGCCTTTGGCGTCAAAGGACTTGATCCGGCTATCAAAGTCAGCATGCTATGGCTATTCAGTTTGTACTTGCTGCACACCATCGGCGAGTTATGTTTATCGCCGATCGGACTGGCGATGGTGGTAAAACTGGCGCCAGCCAAGTTTGCATCGTTGCTGATGGGCGTGTGGTTTTTATCGCTGGCGGCGGCCAGTAAACTGGCTGGTATTTTGAGCGCGCTTTATCCCGATCCTGCTTCTCCGGTCAAGCCGCAATTACTAGGTTTTGAAATCGCAAATCTTTACGAGTTTTTTATGATTTTCGTAATCTTGTCGGGGCTTGCATCTTTAATTCTATTTTTTCTGAGCAAGAAACTGCAGAAAATGATGCACGGCTTGCATTGATACCAAAGTGGCGGATTCAACTTTTACAAAACTATCAGCGCTGCACTATTTCCTTGCACTTCACCAGCAGGTTGCGGGTTATAGTCGAGCTGGATGGAGAGATATAGCCGACAGTCGGGTTTCTTGCGTTCGGACTCAGCTCGCGTAACGCTCCCGAGAAGGAAACGACATTACCCGCTTGGTCGAGGATATGGTATCCGCGCGAGCCACAGATCTCACCGGCTTTTTCCAGACAATGGCTGAAGTTCTTTCCCGAACCGCTGCAGTTTATGTTATGCCCCAGAGAGCCGTCGGCGAGAAAAATTTCTTTCGATGTGACGCATCCTTGCAGCATGATTACGCAAATTGCTAAGACAACCGGTATTCGCAACATACATTCCCTTCTCGTAGATTTACCTTCGATCGTTTCTCTTGGGAAAGAACGATCATCCATTATTGATAGTAATTTTTTTAACATTCGATTTCTCGGCTTCTTTGCGAGGAATCGTGATTGTCAATAATCCTTTCTGCATCCTTGCTTGGATGCTGTCGACATCGGCATCGTCCGGCACCGCCAGAACGCGTTCGAAGGAGCCATAGCGTCTTTCCTTGCGAAAATAATACTGATCTTTATGTTCCTGCTCTTGCTGCTTGGCGCCTTTAATCACCAGCACCCGGTCTTTCAGCTCGATCGATAAATCCTCTTGCGCCAGCCCCGGCGCCTCCAGCGTAATGGTGTATTGCTTGTCATCACTGGCGATGTCGACATTCGCTCGAAATACCGGCATCCATTCGTCGGAAAGAAATTGTTGCAGAAATTCCGGTCTCGATCGAGCGGGAAAACCGAAACCACGAAAAGCATCTTCAAACAATCGGTCAATTTCACGATGCAATTGATCCAAGTTACTGACTTGCGGCAAGCGAGACGAGGAACGGTCATCATGCTTGACCGGCACTACTTCGCTGCGGCCTTTATCAGCTTCTTCATGTTTAAACCAATTCCAGGGATTGAGTTTGCTAAAATCCATGTCAATACCTCCAATTAATTTCACAGTCCAATAAAACAAAGGCTTCTTGTGCTACCAACAGTTTTCAGTGTAGCTGAGAGCCTGTTCATATTCAATGACTTTGCCAGGAATCGGCCAGATTGCGCTTGGCTGGTTTGCATTTGCCCAACCTTAATGTAAAAATCCATCTGCCGGCAAACCCGGAAAACTAAGGAAATGCTGATTAATTCGGCGAACGGGAGAGCGCACGAGGCGCACGGAACGCAGCACCGAGACATATCAACAAGATAGGCGAGGATGCGAGTACCGCGCAACGAAGTGATTCGCCCGTGCAGTCAATTAATCAGCGTTTCCCTAAATGAATTGCATACCGCCGAGCTTCTCTCAATCCTATATGGTTATACAATAACAATACATCATGAAAAAACTGATAATCACATTAACATTGTTTTTGATTAGTACCGAAACATTCGCGGAATGGACCAAACTCGGTGACAGTACTGATAAAGGTGGTTACACCGTCTATGTGGATCTCAAATCTATACGCAAAGCAGCGAACCGTGTAAAACTATGGATTTTGCTCGATTATCAAAACGAGCAAAGAACCTTGGGAGCCACCTACCTATCGGAAAAAGTCCGGCGTGAATTTGATTGCGAGGAGGAACAAATGAGAACCCTTGCTTTTTCATATTTCAGTTGGAACATGGAAAAAGGCGACCTTGTCCGTTCTTATAGCCAGCCTCAAAAATGGGAAAAAATCCGGCCTGACAGCATGGATGAAGCGGAATGGAAGCTCGCCTGCAAGACCGAATGACAGCCGGTTCTCTTTCCTGAATCCTTATGAATAGCACTCTGTTCTGGGTACTCAAACGAGTCCCCTACGCTACGAACTTTTTTTCTGATATCCTTGGAATATAATTTTTCATGTGTCACTTAACTAACTAAAGGGGAAAATATGATGTTCAAGAAAGCACTCAGTTCTTTGTTTTTTGTTTTTACATTGATCGCATTGTCTAATCATGCATTTGCCGCTTGCAGCGCAGAAACAGAAAAAGATGGCAAGAGCGCATGCGGTGCAGATCAAGTTTGCTACTTGGTTGAAGGAACCTGTATTGAGAAGAAAAGCCTTCCGGCAGGCAAAGCATGTAAAAAATCTGGCGTCTGCCAAAACACATGCGTGAAAGATGACGGTACAGAAACCAATGCAGACGGTTCTGAAACAGGAAAATGCAGCTAATTCTTAGCTGATTTTTTCAAAAAAGCCGGCTTTTGCCGGCTTTCGTTTTTTTGTCGTGGGTTTTTGAAAAACTGCTTGCTGTATTAGTGATTCACTGATTTAGTGATTCACTGATTTAGTGATTCACTGATCGGCCTGAGTAAGCGAGTATGAGTTATGACAGAAAACTGCTGCAGCACCGGTTTGCAAAACTCAGTCCTTTTTAATCATGGCAATTTCATCAACGATGTCATTCTCATCGTAGCTGACTTGAAAAGCCATTTCATCGCCGTTAAAAGTAATTTCCGTAGGCGTTCCAAAAAGCTCCCATAACCCTAATGTAGCAATACTTGCAGCGCCGTGTAAAAACGCTCGCCCGGCTTTTGCGCCGGTGCTATAACCCTGTACGAACTTAAAAATTTCGTACCTTTTTCCATCTTTATACTCGCTCACGACCGGCGCTCCAAACTCGGAAACCAATAACGCTCGCGATACGCCTTCTTTCAATAAGCTTAAATCCTTTTTATCCGGCTGCTTGGCAGCCATGAACACTGAACATGCTGACATCGTGCTGACCAGCGCAATCAGCAACAGCATAATACAAGCTCTTAATATATTGATCATTTTTTCTAATACTTCCTTATCCTTAGTCTCGGTAACTCAAAAAAACACACCGTAGAATCTTAAAAGGCAATTGGCCAAGTAATAAATTTCAAGTAACAAAATTAAATGCCAGGACTAGACAAAATCCAGTTTTTCAGTAAAACCGCTGGATGCGATTTTTTCTAAATATTTTCTAGCTTTTTCGCTAACACCGGCGCCATGCTTCAAATAACGCTCCGCAGCCTGCCTTGGTGAATAATTACTCACTACATATCCTTGATCGGCAATTGCTCGTTGAGATAATGTCGTCACCGTCAATTTCCCTTTACCCAGTTTAATCACAAGCACACCCTTACCGCTGGTTGCTACGATAATTGCGGTATTCCGATGCTGGTTAATAATCACACTTGGTTGCATACTTCATATCATTCTCATAAATCGCTCTTCATTATCATTTTACACGATACCGAAATTGTCCCCCTCGAAAGTGACTGCATACAGTTGATTAACACGCTTCCAGCATTCTTCATTTCTTGACAAAACGCACAGCATCTCTATAATCCACCCTTTGTTTCTGAAGTGATACAAATCTTTCGGTAACTTCATCACGCGGGAATAGCTCAGTGGTAGAGCACAACCTTGCCAAGGTTGGGGTCGCGAGTTCGAGCCTCGTTTCCCGCTCCATTTTCAATAGAAAATGGCTCTTGTAAGATAGTTTTGTCGGAAACCGCATAGTCTCTACAGGTTATTCTTTAGAGCTACAAATAATTTTATAAGCTATGCAAATGGCGGGGTGGCAGAGTGGTCATGCAGCGGCCTGCAAAGCCGTCTACGCCGGTTCGATTCCGACCCCCGCCTCCATTTTTTGCCCGGGTGGTGAAATTGGTAGACACAAGGGACTTAAAATCCCTCGGGCCTAAACCGCCCGTGCCGGTTCGATTCCGGCCCCGGGCACCAATTCCTGGTATCGTAAAGATTCTATACTGCGCGCACCGATTTATAATCCGCTTTATTCTGAAAATTAGATATCAAAGGAAGATATTTAAGATTCAATAGCCATAATCTCTTTCTCTATCCTGAAGTTTCATACCGCAATCACGGATATACGGCCTGACATCGTTACACATTGGGCATCCAGTCATTCAAAACATACAACATCGCCTTATTTCAAAAAATGTTCTTAATTATTCATAGAATCTGTGGATAACTTTGTGAACATTTTTTAATAATTGTTGCATGCCAATTAAAAAATCAGCGCTTATCAATTAGATAAGTAACATTGCCATCATAGTCCATATTTCATATTGTTATAAAATCTTCCTTATCTATGCCAGTAAGCAATGAAACAGCATCCGTTTTGTCATTTGTCTGTGGATTACTTGAAATGCCAAGAAAAATTTAGCGCTTGGCAGCATTCCAGAATATTTGCCTAAAATATCTTCGGCTATAAATTTTTAACTCGCAATACCGATAATTGTCTTTGCAAGCGATTCATATGACTGATCGTGTTTCTATAATATTTCAATAACTTAATACAATTATACTTATGCCAAAATTGCGTCTAAAAATTATCAAACCAAAACCCAAAAAATATCCAACACATGTAAATAATTTTTTTATCAATTGCCGCCAATACATCCACGGAAAAATCAACAGGTTGATCGATAGCGATATCCTTCCCTTAATCATTGCGCCTTCAATTTTTATTCTCTTAACAGCGCTTGAATGGTGGTACTGGTATCTCGAAATACCAACCCCATCCCCGATCCTACTGACCATTTTTGCTCTTCTCATCGGAGCCTTCTGTGCCTATAAGTTATTCTGGCAGAAGAAAAATACCAATCACTCTCATCGACTGCATCCTACGATAGAGCGGCATACAAGGTTGCATTAATTTCTATCAGCAATCCCGGACTGACAACTTAACCAAGTTGTCAGTGATGCGGGTTATACTAAAGCCTGCCATCTACCTGACAAAAACCATCCGGAATGCACAAAAAAGTGTATTACAACAGCGCCTGCCCGATCTGCAAAGCTGGAATAGAGAGCCAACGTCAACATCTTGAACGATGTGGGATTGATGATATCGAGTGGATCGATGTACACACCAATCCAACAGCCGTTTCGGAAGTCAGCAGCTCGCTGGAACAAGTACGTGAGCGATTGCATGTTAAGGATAGCAATGGCGAGATTAACGCCGGTATTGATGCGTTCATTCAACTTTGGCGGCAGTCACCAAAACAACGTTGGCTGGCAAAGTTGTTACAATTTCCAGTCATCCGGCAACTTGCTCAATTGGCTTATAATGGCTTCGCAAAATTGTTATACCGTTGGAACCGGTTATTAAAACATTGGTAGATGCCCGGGTTATGATGCCATTTTCCAAGTCAAAGCGTCACCGGCATAAAGCGGTATTAATCGTTCGTCCGCAAAATCAAAATGCTGCGGGATCATCCAAGTCTCTTTATGCAACGTGATAGTCCCCCGATTGCGCGGTAACCGGTAAAAATCAGCCCCGTGAAAGCTGGCAAAAGCTTCCAATCGATCCAGAGCTCCCGCTTGCTCGAATGCCGTTGCATAAAACTCGATTGCCGCATGCGCGGTATAAATCCCGGCGCAACCGCAAGCATTTTCTTTACTCGATAGCGAGTGTGGCGCGCTATCGGTACCCAGGAAAAACTTAGGATTTCCGCTCGTCGCCGCATCCAATAAAGCCCTGCGGTGGATCTCTCGCTTCAATACTGGTAAACAATAATGATGTGGACGAATCCCGCCCTGAAAAATCGCATTACGATTCAATAACAGATGATGGGCTGTAATCGTAGCTGCAACCGGATGCGATGACTCTTTAACAAACTGGACAGCATCGCGCGTCGTGACATGCTCAAAAACAATACGTAAGCGGGGAAAACGTTGTGTCAGCGGTAACAATATCCGGTCGATAAAAACTTTTTCCCTGTCAAACACATCGATAGCGGAATCCGTCACTTCGCCGTGCACCAGCAATGGCAGATCATGCGCCTCCATCGCTTCCAGTACCGCATAGCACTTACCAATCTCAGTTATCCCGGCATCCGAATTCGTCGTTGCACCCGCCGGATATAATTTCACAGCATGCACCACGCCGCTTTTCTTAGCACTGACAATTTCTGCAACCGGGGTATTATCGGTCAGATACAACGTCATCAATGGATCAAATCGGGAAACCAGCACTGCAGGCAATGCCGACAGGATACGTTGCCGATACGCCAAAGCCTGAGCGACCGAAACCACCGGCGGCCGCAAGTTGGGCATGACGATGGCCCGGGCGAACTGTCTTGCGGTATGCGGCAATACCGCGCGCATTTGCTCGCCATCGCGCAAGTGCAAGTGCCAATCGTCAGGCCGGGTTATGGTAATGCTTGTCATAATCGATTCCAAATTGGGTAATCATAACGGACGTGAGCTTAAAGAGAAGGTTCACTGGTTGATTTTATCTCCAATGCTAATTCATAGAGCGCGTTTTTATTCTCACCCGTAATTTCCGCAGCCAGTTTCACCGACTGCTTCAGCGGCAATTCTTCCAGCAAGCATGCCAAAGTATGCCGGGCGGATTCACTGATGCTGGATTTCTCCAGAATTTCCGCACCCGACAGCAACAACACGAATTCACCTTTTTGTTGATTGCTGTCTGCCTGCAACCACGCAAGCGCTTCTTTCAATGTTCCGCAATATATTGTCTCAAACAACTTGGTCAGTTCCCGAGCGATGGTTATTTTCCTGTTGCCGCCAAACACTTCGATCATATCTGTCACCGATTCCAGAATACGATGCGGTGCTTCGTAAAATATCAACGTAAACGGGTATGACTGAATTTCGGTGAACGCACGCTTGCGCAATCCGGTTTTAGTCGGTAAGAAACCGTAAAACAAAAAATGAGGATTGCTGATACCCGCTGCGGATAACGCACAAACCGCCGCATTGGCGCCTGGAATTGGAATTACTCGATAACCGCTTTCGCGCACACGTTGCACCAGAATCGCACCGGGATCGGAAATGGCTGGCGTACCGGCATCGGTCACTAATGCGATACTTTCTCCCGCCTGCAATAAGGACAAAATTTTATCTGCAGTCGCACTTTCATTATGCTGATGCAACCGGATCCATTTTGCTGCGATATGGTGCTTCGCCAATAAATGCGAGGAATTTTGCACATGCTCCGCGGCAATCGCACTCACTCCCGCCAGCACCTCCAAAGCGCGTAAACTGATATCGCTTAAATTTCCTATTGGGGTGGCAACCACATATAATGCACTCTTTTCTAGCATCATTTTCATCCATGGCACGTTGCTTTTCTATTTTCCTGGCTTTGTTTTTGGCAATATACGGCAACCAAGCGGTATTCGCCACCGAACAAGAAGAACCTCCGCTTTCTGGCATAGCTGCCGGCCCCGTAATTGTGTCTCATATCGCGTTGATACTGCCACTGGAATCGCCAGCATTTGCGGAAGCGGCAAACGTTGTCAAAGCAGGATTTGAGGTCGCCGCACAACGTGGTCAAGCATTACCGGTCAGCATCCGGTTATACCCGACCAGCGACGAACCTCTCGACATTCTCATGAATTACCACCATGCAATCGCTTCCGGTGCAGTATTTGTGGTGGGCCCGCTCACGCGAGACGGTGTTTCCGCAATCGCATCCAGCGAAAAGCTGGCGATTCCGACATTGACACTGAACACGGCTGATAGCAACACACCCTTGCCGCGGAATCTTTATCTCTTCGGTTTACAAACAGATACCGAAGCCAATCAAATTGCTCAATTGGCAGCCTGGGGAGGCAGAAACCGTGCGGTCGTCATCGGAGATGACAGCGCTTTATCCAGGCGTCTGCAAAATGCCTTCATGCAACGATGGCAGGAGGAATCCGGTCATACCGCGCAATTGTATCGTTATACCGATAACTCTGTTCTTCTACAGCAATTGCGGGATTTAACCGCTGGCGAAGAACGACTGGTTTTTCTGGCGTTGGACGCGGCCAAATCGCGCATCGTCCGCCCCTATCTTGATCCGGAAACTCCGGTTTATGCCACTTCACAGATTTTTACCGGTATCGACAATTTTCTCCTTAATAACGACTTGGAAGGTATCCGGTTTCTCGATATGCCGTGGCTGTTGCAGCCCGATCACCCTGCTGTAATGGCCTACCGCCATGCCAATAGTCCCAGAAGCACCGAGATGGAACGTCTCTATGCCTTGGGTATCGACGCCTTTCGTTTAATGACCAACTTGCTGCAGTGGCAATCAGCCGACCAGATCGCATTTGACGGTGTAACCGGGAACATCCGTTTTAACCCGCCCAATCTATTCGTGCGTGAACCCATCCCGGCGCAATTTACGCAAGGCAAAGTGCAGCTTATCACAACGCCCGGAAATATCAGCGAAGATGAAAGGCAGTGATGCCGAAAAAGCCGCAATCGCTTATTTACAGCGGCACCATTTAGTGCTGCTCGCGCAAAATTACCGCTGCCGCTTTGGAGAAATCGACCTGATCATGCGTGATCACGACACCTTGGTATTTATCGAAGTCCGCATGCGATCGAACGACGCATTCGGGGGCGCCGCTGCCAGCATCACACCCTCCAAACAAGCCAAGCTGCTGCGTACCGCCCGGCACTATCTGGCAGAAATCAATAGTGAGCCGCCTTGCCGGTTCGATGCATTGCTGCTCTCAGGAATCGATGGAAAAAAAATTGAATGGATAAAAAATGCGTTTGGCGAATAACGCTGATACATTCGATTCAGAACAACCAGGAAAATTAATTTCTAGACCAACCGTTCTCCTCAACAAGAACATCCAGCTGATTCCATTGACCTAATCAATCTTTCGTAACACTTCCGTAAAAAATTTCAATATTTTTTACACTGGCTTGCATCCAGAGTCCGACTCCTCGCGTATTGAGTAATGAAACCGCTTGCAAAAGCTTCTCAAGCGATTCCAGTGTTTGCCAATCAAAACCCGGCAAGGCTGATTTGGAAAAACTTAAAACTCATCAACAGGAGAGAAAATCATGACTATGACATCAAAACAATCGACCGAGTGGATCAAGTATCTTGCCATCGCCCTAATTTGCGCTTTAGTCGCTATTGATGGCATCGGTTCGGTAATGGCGGATACTGTCAGAACAACTGCGCAACAAACGGACGATAGCACCACAGACGTACCGCGTCTGGTCATAAAAAGCGATTCGGTTGCGTCAAGATTGGGAGGATATCACGGCATATTGGCTTTTTTGCATAACTTTGCCGTACCTGCTTTGCTCGCGGACGGTGAAATCGTCGCGTTTTTTGGTAATTTGACGGTCACACCGGATGATATCGAACAGTGTTTGGCAATGATGCTCGATCATGATTTAGGAGGCTCTTCACCGCATAGCGGCGCGGTCGTCGAATCCGGGCACAAATGCCGCGGTTCGATGCCAAAAATTCATAAAGGCCTGAACATTCCGGACCGGACCATCTCCAGATTCATTCAGATCATCAGTGAGCAAGCAGCGTTAGCGGGCGTCAGCAAAGCAGATATCAAAGCAATCGTCAAAGTGCTAGAACAAAATCGTGGCGGCGTTCGTAATAAATAAACTTTCCCCGCAATCAGCAACCCGCTGCAATCAGCGGGTTGCTAATGCCATCAAATTGACAGATTATTTGTCCTCTGCATAAGCCTAAACTACCCTGTGGGTCAGATGAACTCTGCATGCGAAATATAATTGCAGGGCTTAGCCTTTCTTCTTGCCGCTCATCCTGAGCTTGTCGAAAAACTCGATCTGTTTTTCCTTAAATTATCAGAAGCATTTATTGATATCGGGACATACATATACATCCTGAAAAATTGTTAAACAAATCAATTAATCAGGGGCATATGACTTCTATCACTTTTACAAATATGATGATATCTTCTTTCCGAGATTAAAAATGTGGCTCATTTGGCAGGAGCATTCTAGCAATATGAACCATATATCTGTTCACTCTCATAAAAATATCGGACTTAAAATCTGAATCTTAGTTACTGACTTATATTTCAGATCACATAAATACGGCTATAAGGAAAATACAGGTGTCAGAACTACGCTTAGCGGGAAACTACATTACTATAACAACTCCTCTTCTCGGTTATGGCCATTTACAAGTTGTACTCGTAAAAGAAGATGGAACTCAGTTAGAAAACGAAGTACAAGAACCGTATATAGAAGGCCACTTAATGTGGGAATACCCTAAGAATGAAAATCACACAGCTCCGTATTACTCTTTAGATGGCAATTCTAAGTATGCTTTTACAACATTGGATCTTGGCGACCGTAGCGCAGAAAGCGTCTGGGAAATACTTTCACAAGTCCGTAGTGAATTTATCGTGAAAGGTTCAAATATTTTGTATGGACTGAATAAGAATAGTAACTCCTACGCCACTTCGCTCTTATCCGTTATTGGAATTGACATCGACGATGTTCTCTCAGGAGCAACGCCAACTGATGTTGATGAATTTCCTGGCAAGGGGGTGAATGTGCTTAACCTGGAAAGTGATGCGTTTTCTTTAACATTAAATGGTAGTGGAGAAAATGACATAATTCGTACTGGCATCCGGGACGATATCGTCAATGGGAATGCAGGAAATGATACGCTTTATGGGGAAGCGGGGACTGACAGTCTTCATGGAGGAACAGGAAACGATTCACTTTATGGTGGAAAAGGCAATGACTATCTATATGGTGGGAATGATTTTGACACATATCACATTACGCCATCTGGCAGTGATATTTATACAATACACACTGCGCTATTTGCCGATGTTGACACAATCACAGATGAAGACGGCAAGGGTTTAATTTTTATTGGTGGATACAGTATCTTCGGCACCGCAATCCCTGTTACGGGCGGCACTGGCAGTAAACAGCTTTATGAAATTAGAAACAATAACGTTAAACTTGAATACGATACCGCATCAAAAGTACTGACCGTTTATGACTGGAATGGCAGAAGCACAAGCGATCGAATTATTATTAACGATTTTGATAGCGGTGAATTGCTTATCCATCTTGCAGCTACGACAACCGAACCAACACCAACACCAACTCCAACTCCGACTCCGACTCCGACTCCGACTCCAAAACCGCCTATTTTAGATCCAAGCACCGATGGGAATTCCAGCACTCTGTTATCCGTGCAGACAGTGAATAAAACCATTACCACTAACACTAAGATTCCGCTTTCAGATCTATTTCCGCGTAGTGGCTGGATCGACAATGATGGGGTGAAAGACATTGTGTCTTTTGCTGTTGCAGACAGAACCCTCGGCGGCGGATTTCTGGAAGTTAGTGGCGTACAAGCCGAAACAGGTAAAGTTTATGAATTCCCGATTTCCGATCTTGTGAATTGGTATTTTGTGGCCGGTCCAAATGCCGCAGTGGATGAGGTGGGTTTTAATATCATTCAGGCTAACGGCGACTGGAGTCCACGATTGGAACCTGGTGCGATTGTTACAACCACTGTTCCTACAAAACCCGACCCGAAACCTATTGTCCCTGGAACCGAACTTTCTCCGACAAGCGGAGGATCGAACCTTGCAGTACTGTCATTCGGTTCCACTTCATCGGGCGCTTCCTCGGGCGGTTCGGTCGAAGTGACTTATACAGTCAAAAATATTGGCGATAAAATAAGCGCAAAAGGTAAAGCAGACATCGTTTTGGCTACCACCGCGGATTTACAAAGTGGCCGGAAAGTTGGCGATGACTACAACATACCAGAATTGAAGCCAGGCGAAGAAAGGACTTATACACGCACTGTCGATGTTCCCATTTCAGGAAACGGTAATTATTTCCTGGGCGTAGATGTGCGTTCTGTTTCACTCGGTCATAATCTAATTGAGAGTGACGACACTGCTTCGATTCCTTTCAAGATTGGACCGGGTTTATCCGGAGACCCCGACCTTCACCCAGGTTTTAGCGATCCCAAGAAAATATTTTCTCAAAGTAATGCCGAGACAATCGGCTTTAACATCTCGACGAATGCCAATGGTTCGCCTCCCTATGACTACAGAGTCTTACTGTCGCGCGATGACGCAGCGTCATCCGACGATGTTGTTCTTGTTGACATGACAACGAGAAGTGGTCTTGGGAATAGTGGAACGCATTATTACGACAATACAGAAATTACGATCCCCAGCTACGTTCCTGACGGTTTATATCATTTAATTGTGGTAGCTGATCCGTTCGCAAGAATTTCTGAAACACAGGAAACCAACAACACTCGAGCTCGGCAAATTGTGGTAGTTTCTCGCCCAGCCGACGCCAACAAGCTTTCTATTGACTCGGCACAATAATACTTGAAATTTATGAATCGCCCCCCATCTTGTTGAAATGGAAAAAGACGACGCAAGATATTCGACGCTGGAGCAACTGCATGAACGGCGCAAGCAAGTGGTGCGGTTGCATCGCAAGGGCTACGGCGTGATGCAAATTGTTGAGCTCAGTGGGCTTTCGTATCCGACAGTTCGGTTTGCGATAGATCGGTATGAAGAAGGCGGATTTTCCGCCCTGAAGCCAGGGATGCG
Source organism: Nitrosomonas limosa (assembly GCF_054188085.1). Classification (NCBI taxonomy): domain Bacteria; kingdom Pseudomonadati; phylum Pseudomonadota; class Betaproteobacteria; order Nitrosomonadales; family Nitrosomonadaceae; genus Nitrosomonas; species Nitrosomonas limosa. The sequence goes on from NZ_CM135180.1 coordinate 1,572,359, forward strand.
AGGCAAGCGTGCTGGTCAAGGGCGGGCACTGACAGAGGAACAGGAACAAGCCATCCGCAAGATCATTTGTGACAAGCGCCCGGAGCAACTGAAGATGGAATTTGCGCTGTGGAATCGGGCGGCGGTCATGCAACTGATAGAGAGGGAGTACAGCATCAAGCTGTCGGTGCGCGGCGTAGGCAACTATCTGTCACGTTGGGGTTTCACTCCCCAGAAGCCGATCAAGAAGGCCTATGAGCAGCGGCCTGAAGCCGTACAAGCCTGGCTCAACGAGCAATACCCGGAAATTGAGAAGCGCGCCAAGGCGGAAGGCGGCGAGATTCACTGGGGCGATGAAACTGCCTTGGTCAATACCGATGTGCGCGGTCGTTGCTATGCTCCGGCAGGCAAGACGCCAGTCACCTACGCGACTGGTGGTGCGCGACAGAAGCTATCGATGATTGCCGCAGTGACGAATCAGGGCAAAACACGCTGGATGATCATCGACGAGGCCTTCAACGCCGACAGGCTGATCGAATTCCTCGAAGCGCTGATCAAGGATGCCGGGAAGAAGGTATTCTTGATTCTCGACAATCTGCGGGTTCATCACAGCAAACAGGTCAAGGCATGGGTCGCTGAACGACAAGACAAAATCGAGCTGTTCTACCTGCCCAGCTATAGCCCGGAACTGAATCCGGAGGAACGCCTCAATGCCGACCTCAAGCATGCCATCGGGACGAAAGTGCCGGTGCGCACCAAGGCCAAACTCAAACTCGCTGCCACCGAACACATGGTTAAACTTGAACAATCACCCGAACGGGTCAAAAGCTTCTTTCAAGATCCGAGGGTCAAATATGCCGCTTGAAACTTCAAACTTAATCTGACCGGATCAATAACATTGTGGGTTCTCATGTTGTTGTTGAATCAGATATGATGGAAGCTCTCCAATCTTACAATATCAAGTCGTATGGATTTATGGATTCCATCGACGACGCGATCGAATTCACAAAAGATGATTCGCCGCTTCCCGTCGAAGTTATGCTGTATCTTTCCGAAGACAATATCTTTGATGCAAGCGACATACCGTTCAAAGGCGGTACCGAACTTATCGAAGCACCGACTGGCGAAATCCTGGAATATAGTACTACTTTCCCAATTCCACAGTGGATAGACAACGGCGACTACTACTTATTTTCCGTTTTTGATCCTGACAACCTAATTGCTGAGGATATTGAATCAGACAATGTAACGACTGGAACGAATGTAACCATCGTTAATAACCTTACAAGGACGATCACTGCTGCTAATGATGTTATTGATTTATCTGAGGGCAATTCGCTCTCAGTGAATATTCTTTCAAATGATAGGACTAGCATTGATCAGGAGATGATTGTTCAGCGATTTGAGGGTGACTTCGTTGGATCCGCCGCGCCGTTTATTGGCAAAATAAAAGGAGGCTTGGGCTATTCGATAGCTAGTGACGGTACTTTGAATCTGGATACATCAACCCTTAATTTCGATTTAATGCCTGGCGAGATTAGGACCGAGACTTTACGATATGAACTCAAAGCGACATCCGACGGCACTTCGGATCTAGGTGAAGTTACCATCAGCATACGCGACCCTAATTCCGATACCATTCGAGTCACTCCTGATGATGCAACAGTGAAAGAAACAGACGGCAAGATCGAGTTTGCCCTTACACGATCGGGTGGCAGGGTGAATACCGAAGAAACGATATACGTTACAACTACGCAGGAATATGGCAGTACCAACAATAGTGACTACACCAGCCTGTTGAAGCAACCATTCACTTTCAGTGCCAATGAGGCAACTAAAACTATTCCTGTCAATATTTTACCGGATAGCGTTACCGAATCCGACGAATCATTTGGCTTAATCATACAAGCCAACCCAACCGACCCAAGCTCAACTTTCCTCACTTCGACAACATTCACTATCCAAAACAGCACTGCGACCATCACAAAACCCACAGGTTTCATACCGGTTGGAGATGAAATTCTGGTGGATATCGCCACAAAGAATGATCAATCAGACCCGCAGGTTACCACGCTGCTAAATGGCGGATTTGTTGTGACCTGGAAGGATGTAAGCGATAAAGCTATAAAAGCACAGGCATTTGCAACGGACGGCAGCAGGATGGGGAATGCAATCCTGGTCAATACTGCGACGCAAAATAATAAATTGATGCCGCAAATTACCGCGCTTCCGGATGGTGGATTTGTGATTACCTGGAAAGACCAAATGCCAGGAATTGGAGGAGCAAGTGGCGATTCCAGTTTTGGAGCTATTAAAGCACAAGTATTCGACGCTGATGGCGGCAAAGTGAGTAGTGAGATTTTGGTCAATACTGCGACAGAAAGTGACCAGAGTTTCCCAAAGATCACCGCGCTGCAAAATGGTGGTTTTGTGATTACTTGGTATGATTTAAGTCAAGGCATTGGAGGCGCGAGCGGCGATTCTAACGATAGTTCCATCAAAGCACAGGCATTTGCGGCTGACGGCAGCAAATTAGGCGGTGAAATCTTGGTCAATACCGCAACGCAAAATACACAGTCGGACCCACAAATCACAGCACTGCGAGATGGCGGTTTTGCGATTACCTGGGTGGATTATAGTCATGGCATTGGAGGTGCAAGCGGCGATTCTAGCGATAGATCCATCAAAGCACAGGCATTTGCGGTTGACGGCAGCAAATCAGGCGGTGAAATCTTGGTCAATACTGCAACACAAAATTCTCAGGAAGCCATGCAGATTACGGCGTTATCAAATGGTGGTTTTGTAATTACCTGGAATGATTTTAGTTACGGTGTTGGAGGTACAAGCGGCGATTTCAGCGGCGGCATCAAAGCACAAGTATTCGCTGCTGACGGCAGCAAGGTTGGCAATGAGATTCTGGCTAATACCGCGACACATAATGGTCAGCATGATACGCAGATCACTTCACTGCCTGGTGGTGGTTTTGTGATTACCTGGGTGGATTATAGTCATGGCATTGGAGGTGCGAGCGGCGATTCTAGTGATACAGCCATAAAAGCACAGGTATTTACAGATGATGGCAGCAAACTAGGTGGTGAAATCTTGGTCAATACCGCGACGCAAAATGACCAGCAGTCTCCACAGATCACCGCGTTACCGGACGGAGGATTTGTAATTACGTGGATAGATTTTAGTCATGGCATTGGTGGTGCAAGTGGCGATTCTAGTGATATGGCTATTAAAGCACAGGCATTTACAGCTGACGGCAGCAAGTTAGGCGGTGAAATTTTAGTCAATACCGCGACGCAAAATGACCAGCGATATCCACAAACCGCCGCATTACCGGATGGAGGATTTGTAGTTGCTTGGATGGATAGCAGTCAAGATGAAGACACGACAGATAACTTTATTCCCTTTTTTGATATCTCTGGTTTTGCGATAAAGGCACAGGTTTTCAACGAAAATTTCACAGTATCGGCGGCCACTCCAGATCGATTATTTAATTGGGCTGAGAGCGCATTCGATAGTTTTTTCCCCAATCATACAATCTCACAAGAGGTTGAAGGTTTCTATGCTCGTATCTATGAAAACGGGAACATCCTAGGTGAACTAAATAATCATATTTACTTTTATGATAGTAACGCTATTACTATTAATCTTGTCGGTACGACAAATGATTTTCTTCCAGATGCGATAACAGCTGGATTCTAAATCTTTAAAGGTGTGACCATGCCGTTAATTTCAATCAACTTGGGATTTTTAGTAGTCTTGCAATGGGTATATTGACTCTTGTCAACGCTACGGCAGTGAATCAGAGTTTCGATGATTACCTGTTCAAAAAGTGACACCCTAAAAACGCTGGAACAAAATTGCGCCGGTATTCGCAACAAATAAACTCCCTGCCGCCAGCAAACCCGCTGCCTGCAGCGGGTTTGTGATTGCCAACTACTTCATGGAATGCAAACCGATCACGTTGCCTTCGGTATCGCGAATCATCGCGATAAATCCATATTGACCGATCGGCATTTTAGCTTGCACAACCTCTCCGCCCGATGATACGGCCCGGCCAGCTTCGACAGCACAATCGACGCATGAGAAATAAACCAGCACGCAATTGCCGCCAGAAGGTCCGTCCGCCATCTTAACCAACGCACCGGACGCTCCCGTGGAATTTTCGAACATCGGAAAGCTCCACAGCTCGACCGGCATATCCGCAGGCGTTTGCAAACGCTCGAGTTTGGTCTGAAAAACCGACTCATAGAATTGTTTTGCCCGCGCCATATCTTGCACATAGATTTCAAACCAGCCGACCGGATTTTGATTCATCGGTGTATCTCCTATTATTAATCAAGCACTGAACCCAACAACACCCCTGCGATCTTATGAGGCCCCTTTAACGCTCGCAATTTGCGCCTGGGATTCACAACCACATCATCAAACCCATTTCCAATGGGTTCGTCAGCAACGAATGGTGCGGATAAATCCGGATGAAATATTCCTGCTTACCGCACAATTCAGGCGTTAGTTTAAGCTCGAACAAATGCTCGCCGGAATCCTGCATCCCGGTAAATTCCAATTGAAAATGCTGAAAATTCTCTAGCCGGGTGGTCTTGAACTGACGGCAAATCAACAACTCGACGACCACATCTTCAGGGGCCAGATTGTTCAATTTTGCCGCCACTTTGAAATCCAGCGTTTCGTCGAAATAGATCCGTTCGCGAGGGGCATCCAGACGCCTCAGCGAAACCCCGGGCCAAGCTTGCCTGATCTTGGCTTTCCATGCCGCAATATTTTTAGCGCCGGAAAAACCCTCCGCAGCATATATAACCCCTTTTCTACTGGCGGACCGGTAGAATTTGCTGACATACTCGTCGACCATGCGGGTGGCATTATAACGAGGCAATATCGACTTCATCGAATGCTTGGCCATTTTTACCCAATTGGTCGAGTAGCCGAGTTTGCCGTAGTTGTAGAACAGCGGCACCACCTGATCCTGCAAAATTTCGTACAATGCGCGGCTTTCTTCTTTATCGCGCACCACGCCTTCCATCTCTGCCGAACCCGGCTTGATCGCCCAGCCGTTCTTACCGTCGTAACCTTCCCCCCACCAGCCATCGAGCACGCTTAAATTAATCGCACCGTTGATCCCCGCCTTCATACCGGAAGTGCCGCTGGCTTCCAGCGGATAAATCGGATTATTGAGCCAGACATCGACACCGGCGACCAGCCGCCGGGCTAAGCGCAGATCGTAGCCCTCGATCAATAACAGCCGCCCCTCGAATTCGGGGAAATTGGCAATTTGACTGATACGGCGGATCAAATCCTGACCCGGTACATCTGCCGGGTGCGCTTTACCGGCAAAAATCAGCAATACCGGACGTTCCTGATCGAGCACGATTTTTCGCAGCCAATCAAGATTCTCGAATAACAAAGTCGCCCGTTTATAAGTTGCAAAACGGCGTGCGAATCCAATCGTCAGCACACTGGGATTAATCGGATCGACAAACTTCAGCAACCGTTCAAGATGCGCTTCGGAGCCGCGATTTCTGGCATTCTGTTCGGTGATGCGCGAACGGATACCATAAAACATTTGCGATTTCAGTGACTGCCGCACGCTCCAGAACAAATGATCGGGAATTGCGTCGATGCGCGACCAATATTCGTCATCACACATTTTATTGCGCCATTCGTACCCCAAATAGCGATCGAACAAATCCGCCCATTCTTGCGCCAGAAATGTCGGCACATGTACGCCGTTGGTGACATAACTGATCGGATTTTCTTCCGGCTCGATTTGCGGCCATAAATCACGGCAAATATCTGCGGAAACGCCCCCGTGAATTTTGCTGACACCGTTGTGCGTGCGCGACCCGTGAATTGCCAAAGCCGTCATATTGAAATCCGGGCTTCCGGGAATATGGCCCAATGCCATGAATTCCTCATAAGAAATGTGCAAATCGCGGTAGAAGCTGTCGAAGTAAGTCTGAATCATCTCAGCGGGAAAATGATCATGTCCGGCCGGTACGGCGGTATGCGTCGTGAAAACCGTGTTGACCGCCACGCTTTCCAAAGCGCTGGAAAAATCGAGTCCCTGCTGCACCAGATTGTGGATACGTTCCAGAATCATAAACGCCGCATGACCCTCGTTGATATGCCACACAGTCGGCTGGATGCCCAGCGCATGCAAGGCTCGCGTGCCCCCCATGCCCAGAATGATTTCCTGTTCGATGCGCATGACTTTGTCACCGCCGTACAAATTGTGCGTGATGTTCCGGTCTTGCGGTGAATTTTCCGGCAAATCGGTATCCAGCAAATACAACATGACATGACCGATTCTAACTTGCCAGATTTTCGCGATGACTTGACGGCCCGGCAAGGGGACTTCGATTTGCATGAAAGAACCGTCCGGCCGAACAACCGGTGTCACCGGCAGATCCTCAAAATCGGATACGGTATACGTCACTTGCTGGTTGCCCAACCGGTCGATCGTTTGAAAGAAATAACCTTGACGGTAAAGCAAACCAATCGCGACAAAAGGCAAATGTAAATCGCTCGCCGCCTTGCAGTGATCTCCCGCCAGAATACCCAACCCGCCCGAATAGATCGGCAAGCTTTCGTGAAAACCGAATTCAAAACAAAAATAAGCGACCTGATCTTGCGGGTTTAAACTTTTGGAACCGTTCAACGCAGACGGCGCATCGTGGTAGGAATCGTAGGTTGACAGAATGCTGTTATACGATGCCATAAAAATACGGTCTTCCGTCGCCTTCAGCAGCACCGATTCGTCGACGCGCTTCAGAAAGGCTTTCGGGTTATGTCCGACTGCTTCCCACAAAATCGGATCCAACCGGGAAAACAGCGTGCGTGTCGCTCGATCCCAGCTATACCAGAGATTATTGGCTAATTCTTCCAATCGCTTAAGCCGCGGTGGTATTTTAGGATTTACAGTGATGGTGAAAGTGGTGCGCGGAAACATTTGAGTTCTCCAAAACTAAAAAAATGACCGGTAAACGCCAAGTTTATCGTATATCCCCCTTCAAGCCACTAGCAGGTCGTTGAAAAACGTTTTCGAGGCAGCCGATACAAGGCAAAAACAGGCAAAAAAGCGCAGTTTATGCGGTATAAATGAGCATTTTGAGCTTGTTTTTAACACCGTAGCGGCAATGCAGATAGTTTTTCAACGGCCTGCTAGGACTTGATCAGCTTTACTGATTCAACAGGCGTTGCGCTTCTTGTTGCGCGCCTAACAAGCCAACTTGCGGATTGGTAACGATATGCACCGGAATTTCGCGCAACAATGCGGAGAATCGTCCTTTGGCGCAAAATGCCTTGATAAAACCGCCCGAACACAGTACATCGGCAATTTTGGGGGCGATTCCGCCAGCGAGATAAACGCCGCCGCGGCATAATCCCGCCAACGCCAGATTACCGGCATACGCCCCATAAATTTCAGCAAACAGTTCCAGCGATTGAATCGCTACCGGGTGATGCTGCATCAGCGCCAATGCGGTAATGGCAGCACCGCTATCGTCTTCAAGCTCAATGGGAGCCGGGTGGAAATTGTCGATATCGTTTTGTTGCAAAAACCTGAAGATATTGGTCAACCCCGGCCCGGATAATAGGCGCTCAACCGATACATGACCCAGCCGGTGATGGAGCGCTTCCAATAATTGGATCTGCAAGGAATCGACTGGCGCAAAATCGATATGACCCGCTTCTGTAGGCAATGCGTGATAGCGGCCATGCAACCAGGCCAGCCATGCCACCCCCATGCCGGTTCCCGCCCCCAGAACAACACGCATGGCTTGCGGATGCGCTTGCCCGGCTTGTATTGTCAGCAAATCGCTGGACGGCACATGTTCAATCGCCATAGCAATCGCTTCAAAATCGTTGAGCAGCTTTACCACGGGAATTGAAAATTCCGATGAGAGGCTTTCGCTGCTGAATTGCCAGGATAAATTCGTCAGTCTCACCTGCTGATCGGCAATCGGTCCCGCCACCGCAAAGCAGGCCGCATGCGGCCGATTGGAAATTCCGGTTCGATTCAAAAAATCTTTCAGGATCTCGGAAAAGGACGTGAAATCGGCGCTATGATAGCGTTGAATCAACCGTTCTCGCCCATTGCCATCGGTTATTTCGACCAATTGCAAAATGGTTTTGGTGCCGCCAATATCGCCGCAAATCAGTTTTTTATTCACGCAAATTCAATCCTGCCAGTAGTCAAGAAGCGCTGCTCTACGAACAAAGATTCCTTTGGGACACACAAAATTGTATCCATCCCCGAGCATGTTGTTATTGTCTTTGCTGAAGTTTGACATACAATTAGTCGCGACAGTATTTTTTAATTGAAAAGATAGTGAATTCATTGATTATCGCTACAACCAATAACGCAGATCTCGAGCTCTTGCCCGCGATGGCAACGCGGCATGGCTGTATTACCGGCGCAACCGGCACCGGCAAAACCGTGACGCTGCAAAAAATGGCAGAAAGCTTTTCCAGTATCGGCGTGCCGGTTTTTATGGCCGATATTAAAGGCGATCTGACGGGTATCAGCAAACCCGGATCGCTGTCTGACAAACTGCGAACACGCCTGGAAAAATTGCAACTGAGCGAACCTATCTGGCGGGGCTTTCCGGTAACTTTATGGGATGTGCTGCAGGAAAACGGCCACCCGCTGCGCGCTACGATCTCAGATATGGGACCGTTGCTGCTATCGCGCTTGCTGAACCTGAATGAAACCCAGGAAGGCGTATTATCACTGGTTTTCAAAGTAGCCGACGATCACGGATTGCTCCTGCTCGATTTGAAAGACTTGCGCGCATTGCTGCAGTTTGCCGGCGACAATGCGGATGCGCTTAAAACCCAATATGGCAATGTCTCATCCGCTTCGATCGGAGCGATTCAGCGGGCCTTGCTGCAAATCGAAACACAGGGCGGTGACCGCTTCTTCGGCGAACCGATGCTCGCTATCGACGATTTAATGCAGACCATCGACGGTCAAGGCGTCATCAATATCCTCACTGCCGAAAAATTACTCAACTCGCCACGGCTTTACAGTTGCTTTCTGCTTTGGCTGTTATCCGAGCTATACGACCAACTGCCGGAATGCGGCGATCGTGACAAACCGAAACTGGTATTCTTTTTTGACGAAGCGCATCTGCTGTTCGATATGGCTTCGCCTGCGTTGCTGGAAAAAATCGAACAAGTCGTGCGCCTGATCCGCTCCAAAGGGATCGGTATCTATTTCGTCACGCAAAACCCGCTGGATATCCCGGAAAAGATCCTAGCGCAGCTCGGCAACCGCATTCAGCATGCGTTACGCGCGTTTACGCCGCGCGATCAAAAAGCGGTCAACGCCATTGCCGAGACCATGCGCCCCAACCCGCAGTTAAACGTCAAACAAGCGATCCTGGAACTGTCCGTCGGCGAAGCGTTGGTTTCGTTTCTCGATGCCGACGGTACACCGGGCATCACGCAACGCGCCTTCATCCTGCTGCCGGCCAGCCAAACCGGCCCTATTTCAACGCAGGAGCGCCAGCAATTGATGCAATCCTCGCTCGTCGCCGGTATCTACGATCAAGCCGTTGACCGTGAAAGTGCGTATGAAATCCTGCAAGCACGCGCTGGCGTTGAAAGTACCCGTGACGGATCATCCAAAACCACCGATCCTGCCAATGCCGCAAGTACAGGCATATTGGCCAATCTGGGTGATTTATTGCTGGGTTCGACCGGCAAACGCGGCGGGCGGCGCGAAGGAATGATCGATGCCTTCGCAAAAAGCGCAGCCCGTTCCGTCGGCTCTTCAATCGCGCGTGAAATCACTCGCGGCTTGCTCGGCTCGCTGCTCGGGCGAAAACGGCGTTAATCTTTTCCATTCTTTTATACTGCGTTCCGCTATGATCAATGTGACCGTACAACTGCTCGCAACACAACTGAATCAGCACTTCCGCCGCATCTATAACCTCGGCGAAGATGTTGTGGTGGTTTCCAATTTGCTGGAAATGGATGGCACCGTCGCCGCCAACGTCAATAACAAGCTGGTGATTTTTCTGGTCAATATCGAGAAGGATGCGGTTCCGTTCCGCAATGTCAATCTTCACGAAGTCGGCGACCGCGAGGTGCAAAGCAGCCTGCCGCTCTATTTCAACATCTACTTGATGATGACGGCCAATTTCACCGGCAACAACTATCCCGAAGCCTTAAAGTTCCTATCCAGCACCATTAGTTTTTTTCAGAAAAACCATGTGATCAGCCGTCAATCGGTGCCTGAACTGGATCCGCGCATCGAAAAGCTGATTCTGGATATCGAAAATCTCTCCATTCAGGACTTGAGCAATTTGTGGGGTGCTTTGGGCGGCAAATATCTCCCTTCGATTGTCTATCGCGTCCGCATGGTGGCTTTCGACGCCGAAGATGTCGTGGGCCGTACCGCGGTTGTCGGCGAACCTAAGCCGTTGGTTAAATAATTGTGATGAGACCTTTGCACGGTGTCATGAGCGGTACGAGAATAAGGCAAAAATTTGCGAAAAAGCGGAGTTTACACGAGGTAAATGAGCATTTTTCGCGAATTTTTAACGCAACTATCGTGCCGCGTAGTAACCATGCAAAGGTCTCATGATGTAAAAAAATCATGGACTGATCAGACTATTATGGGTACTTACCGTCCACTCTTCAGCATCACCGTCGAACACGCCTATTTCTCAGGGCACAGTTGCAAAATGCTCGAATTCGTTCCGACCGCATCCAGCCTCGCGTTGCTGCGCAATGCCGGCTTGCTGCTCAAATCTTCCGAAAGCGGTGTGGCAGTTTATTTCGATCACGACCATATCGACATTCTGCGTCTTCATGCCGCCGATAACCTGACATTGACTTTCAAAGTCTTTGCCAAAGACCCGAATTTTCTGCGCTACACAGCACCTGGCGCACCACCCGATCAGTCGGTGCTTTTTTTCGATAACCACGCAATCAACCGAGACGATGCAGGCAAACAATTGCTGCATAGCAGATCAACGGTTGCGGAGGATTCATGGGCTGATGTCGCGGCTGAACCATTGGCAAGCATTTTGGACCGCAAGGATCTATTCGTAAAGCCAGTATTCATCGTGCAAATGAACATCAGCGCCGATGCGCAGGGATTGTGCTCGGACCAGTTGGATGCGGCGGCGCGCAAATTCTTCATCCGTTTCGACGCCAACCAGACATTCTGGAATTACTACGTACTCGGCGAACTGTCGAAACGCGCAATCTACATCGCCGACTTGGATAATAGAGTGCAATTCAAATCCATCGGCAACGTAAGGTTGCCAGGACAGCGTGAAGCACTCGTGCTGCAATCATCCGCCGCCATTCCGATGCAAGAGCACTCGCGCTATCGCTTGCAACTCAGGGAATCCGGGAACATGAGTGACAAAGTGCTGATCAAGCGCTTGCCGAATGCCAGCATCGACCAGACCTTCAGCGAAATGGTGAATGGCAAGATGGAGAATGTATCGGAGATTTTTGTCAACTAAGGAAATACTGATTAATTGACTGCACGAACGAATCACTTCGTTGCACGGTACTCGCTCACTCGCCTATCTTGTTGATATGTCTCGGTTGCTGCGTTCCGTGCGCCTCGTGCTTCATTTCGTTCGCCGGATTAATCAGCATTTCCCTAAGCGTCTTCTGCGGGCGCAGCCTTTCCCCGCCGCCGCGCATGATACCGCTCCAGCCATTTCAGCAATCGTTGCGGCGCATGCGCGCGTTTCCAGGCACCGGCTGCGTATTTATTCGCTTCCGGCCAGGTCGGGTAAGCGTGAATGGTCCCCAGAATCTTGTTTAAACCCAATCCGTGTTTCATTGCCAGCACAAATTCCGCCAGCAAATCGCTGGCATGCTTGCTGACAATGCTGACACCGAGGATACGATCGCTGCCCGGTACGGTCAGCACTTTGACAAAGCCATACGTGGCTTCATCGGCGATAGCGCGATCCAACTCAGAGAGATCAAAACGTGTCACTTCGTACGCAATATGCCGTTCTTGCGCTTCCTTTTCCGACAATCCAACTCGCGCGGCTTCCGGATCGGTGAAAGTCACCCACGGAATCACCGAATAATCGATCTTGAAGCGTTTGAGCGAACCGAACAACGCATTCACCGAGGCATACCACGCCTGATGCGCGGCGGTGTGCGTGAACTGATACGGACCGGCAGCATCGCCGCACGCGACAATATTGGGATAAACGGTTTGCAGCCAACCATTGGTTTCGATCGTGCGCTGCGGGGAAATCCCAATGCCGAGTTGTTCCAGACCGAAACCTTCGGTGCGCGCCACGCGGCCAACCGCGCATAACAGCGCATCAAACGGCAGTTTCATTTCTTCGCCGTCTTGCTTACGTATCGCCAAGTATTGCGCGTCGTCTTGCTGCTCGCAATACAGCGTCTCGGTATGCGTCAACAGGGTCACACCATCGACTTGTAGCGCCGCCTTTACCAGCACCACGGCATCGGAATCTTCACGCGGCAACAAATCGCTGCGGACAATTTGCGTAACAGTACAATCCAACCTTGCAAACGCTTGAGCCAATTCACATCCAACCGGACCGCCGCCCAATACGATTAGTCGCTGCGGCCGTTCGGTCAATGTCCAGATGGTATCGGAAGTGTAGTAACGCACGGCTTGCAATCCGGGTATGTCCGGCACCAGCGGACGCGCACCGGTCGCAATGACGATGGCACGTGTCGTCAGCGTTTGACCGTTCACCGCCACCGCCCACGGCGATACGATGGTTGCGTCGCCGTGCAGCACTTCCACGCCGAGATCAGTGTAACGTTCCACTGAGTCATGTGGCTCGACGGCTTTGATCACCCGTTGCACCCGCGCCATTACATCCGCAAAGTCATAGGTCACATCGGCTTGTTGAATTCCCAGCGTAGCGGCATTTCTTGCTTGCTGTAAAAATGTGGCAGTACGAATAAGCGCTTTGGATGGCACACAGCCGTAATTAAGGCAATCGCCGCCCATCTTGTGGCGTTCGATCAGCGTTACTTTGGCACGTGCCGCGGCAGCGATATAGGCGCTAACCAATCCCGCGGCACCGGCGCCGATGACCACCAGATTCCGGTCAAAGTGCGCGGGCTTCGGCCAGCGCGCATACAACCGCTGGATCTTAACTTGTTCAATACCCCAGCGCGCCAACCATGGGAACAAAGCCAGCAGCGTAAATGACACTATCAGTCCCGGCGACATCACATCCGACAATTGGTTGATGGTCGCTAATTGCGTCCCTGCATTCACATACACGACTGTTCCGGCGAACATTCCGATCAAACTAACCCAGAAATACGTAATGCTGGGTAAAGTGGTCAATCCCATCAGCAGATTGATCAGAAAGAACGGAAAAACCGGTGCCAAACGTAGAGAAAATAAATAGAACGCGCCATCGCGCTCGAGGCCTTTGCTGACCGTTGCCAAGCGATCGCCGAAGCGCCGCTGCACAGCATCGCGCAACAAATACCGCGCCATCCAGAATGCCAACGTGGCGCCAATGGTTGCCGAGATCAACACCACCGGCACCCCGATCCATACCCCGAACAGAGCGCCGCCAGCCAAGCTCATAACTGCCGCACCGGGAAACGACAAGGCCGCCATGACGATATAGATGACCGAAAACATACCGATCATCGCGAATGGATCATCCTGATATGCTCGCAGTAAGGCCTCACGCTGCTGTGCCAGCATTTTCAGCGTGAAAAAACGCTCGAAATCCAAAACAAAAAATAAACCGATCAGTAAGCCCAGAAAAATCAGCAGCCACCCACGGTGTCTCATTGTTTAACGCTTCATTTCACTGCAAGTCGCGCCAAACTGAAAACAACTATAACAGCGGTGATGTTTCATGCTGACCGGTACTTGCAGGCTTTCGGCCAATGTTTCTCCGAGCGCGTAATCGGCATCGTCATCGACCAGCGTGCAGGCATACACTTTGCATTTACCGCCGTTTTTCACCACCATGCGGCTGAAAGCGCACATAAACCCGCGGCGTGTTTTCTCCGTGAGGTAATCGGTCATGCAGCTTTGGGTGATCTGTGGCGCAGTGACGGTAATGCCGGGCGGATAAAATTCGGGAAACTCGATGCGCGGCAGATCCGCCGGCAAACCGGCTCCACAAAAAACTTCCGCAAAGCATTTCGCTACTTTATTAGGCGACATCCCGGCAATTTTCTGGCTCGCAACCGATACGCTGAAGCCCATCGCACGTAATGCTTTCAGTCCGTCCAAAGCCATTGAAAACATCCCTGCTCCGCGATTTTTATCATGCGCTTCCGCTGAAAAATGATCGAGACTGATACGGAAATGCAATGGCTGCGGAGATTCGAGTAAAGCATGCAATTGCGGCAAGCGCTTCATCAAAGGTTCGGTAGCGTTGGTCAATACCATGCAGGGCCGATGCTGCAACGCATAATCCAGTATATGAATCAAATCCTTGTTTATGAACGGCTCACCACCGGTAAAGGAAAATTGCTTGACGCCCAGCGTCAAGGCTTCATCGATAAAAGGCTTGGCATCGTCAAAGCGCATCAATTGCAAGCGGTCATCGCCGGGTTTCGAGCCTTCCAAGCAAAAAGGACACGACAAATTGCAGGCCGTGCCGGTATGCAACCACAACTCATCCAACGCATGGGCGCGAATATAGCCACGCGGCTTTTCATCGGCTGTCACATACCAGTATTTGGAACGCGAAAGCTGATTGCCGCCAACGGGAAAACCGGTCGCTTCCATATTCAACAACACCCGCCTTTCTGTTGTCCCGTTGCAATTTCGGCGAATGGAATACCCATGCCGCAACCGGGAAAAATACCAAAATGCCGGTCAAAATCACCGTAAAAATCAAAATGCTTGATGAAACGCGTATCGTGCAGCATACGCCAGGTATTGCCGCAAACCGGGAATTGCCTGCCGGTTTCGATAACATGATGTTTATCCAGCCGGAAAGCATGCGCATGGTACGGAATGGTGCCGCGATACACCACGGATTGTCCGTGATCTTCACAGGCCAATTCCAGATCGTGCAGTTTAAACAAGCGGTAAGTCGCGGAATAAAAGCGGATATTGCCGGTTTTCTCCGCCAACGCCGGATTATCGATCGTAACCGGGCGGTCATCGACCAGGCGCGGATCGGTAAAACCGTGCTTGCGCGCCAATTGCAAAAAATCGTTCCAATATAATGCGCCGCTCAGGCATTCGCCGTATAGCACCGGATCGCGCGTCAACGCCACCGGAATACGCCGGTCGCTGTAAACATCGGAAAAATATAATTCACCGCCCGGTTTCAGCACGCGAAACGCCTCACGCAATACCGCCGCTTTATCCATTGCCAGATTGATGACACAATTCGATACGATCAAATCCACGCTGGCATCGGCCAGCTCAAGTTCGTCCAGGCGTTCAATGTCGCCATGCAGAAAGCGCACGTTGCCACGCTTGTAGCCGAATGCTTTTTGATGGTATTTCTCATGCCGGCGCGCGACCGCGAGTTGCGCCTCGGTCATATCCACGCCGATCACTTGTCCCTTTTCCCCAACCAGTTGCGACAGCACATAGACATCGCGCCCTGCGCCGCAACCCAAATCGAGAATCGTCAATCCCTCCAGAAGCTCCGGCAGCACCAGGCCGCAACCGTAATAACGCGCCAGCACTTCGGTGTGCACCCGCGCCAACAACGGTCTGACAAAATGCGGCAACGCAGCATCGGTGCAACACGCATTGGTCTGCAGATCCTGGCTGCTAGTCAGCGTTTCGCTGTAATATTTTTGCACCGCTTCTTGCATGGTGATCCTTTCAATCGAGAATTTTTCATCATTATGAGACCTTTGCACGATGTCATGAGCGGTACGAGAATAAGGCAAAAATTTGCGAAAAAGCGGAGTTTACACGAGGTAAATGAGCATTTTTCGCGAATCTTTAACGCAATTATCGTGCCGCGTAGTAACCGTGCAAAGGTCTCATTATGTCATTCACGAACCATTTTTAGAATGGTAACGTGCGACCAAATCCTGCGGCGCCGCACCGCTCATGAATCTCAACGCCAGCAAGCGATTTTTCAAGCTGCGCCGCCACCAGCCGTCGCGTTGCCAACGGCGCGAATCGACAAAAACTGGCTCCGGCAACGCTACAAACCGTCCCAAACGCCGCGCTGCTTTCACTAAAGGCACTTCTTCGAACAACGGCCAGGACGCATGGCCGCCGGCTTGATGATAAACCATCCGCTGCATGAAAATTCCCTGATCGCCATAGGGTACGCCCAAACGGCAACGCAACGCGATGGCCGGTTCCAGAATCGCCGCCGGCCATGCCCGCTGCCCGGCAAAACGGAACCGGAAATAACCGCCGATCGCGCCGCGTTGAATCGCCGCAACCATCATCGGCAACGGATCCGCTGCTAGTTGCGCATCGGCATGCAGAAACCATATCACATCGCCCCGGGCTTGCGCCGCACCGATGCCGAGTTGCAATCCGCGGCACGGTTCGGTGATCAACCGGATTACCGCCGATTGCTCGCAAAGCTGCGCACAACGGATACTGTCCGCCGCATCGACAACGATGATCTCGTCAGGCTGATGCGGCAACCGCCGCAATTGCTCCAGCAAGCGCGCCAATGGCGTCTCGTCGCGATAGCACGGTATCACGATGCTGAATTTAAACACCCTCCCCACCCCATTCTGAAACAATTCCATTCACCCGCTGCAGCAACTCGCGCCGAGCAGGCCGCGGATCCTGTCGCAACGAAGCTGCCAACTTCACGACATCCTCCCACTCATCCACATCGTAACCATGCCCAACCGCGCTAACCGAATGGCCGGCCTGACGGCACAATCCGGTCAAAGCTTCCCTCAGCCGATTCGAGCTCCAGGGCAAGGCCGACATATCCGGCCAAGGCTTGCGACTCGCCATCAGCACCACGCCGCCGTCAGCCGCTGGAATTAACGCAACATCTGCGTGCCGCAGCGCATCCCGTGCCGCTGCATAATCGGTTGCGAGCAACCCCGGCGCGTCGCTGCCGATAAAAAACAAGTGGCGCATGCCTTGCGACCGCAACGTGCGATCCAACGCGTTCAACCGCTGCCCGAGATTGCCCGCTGTTTGCGGCACTACCATAACCGTAGAAGCATGAGCGATGGGTAACGAACGCGCCCAATCCGCATCCTCTGCATGAGCGGGTGCAAGCGCGACCGGCCCCGGCCATTCAGCCGCATCTTCCAATGCGCACGCCAGCAGCGCATCTGCAATCTGAAACGCCTTTTCTTGTCCCAGCCTCGCGGCCAAGCGTTGTTTGCCGGTACCCGGCGCAGGCCGCTTGCAGACCAAAACAAGCGTATTTTTATTCAAGATGGAATGTTGCAATTTAGAAAAATGTCATTAAACTAAAATACGGTTAATTACTTTAAACATCGCCTATTTCCTTCAAAACAGCATGGTTTTTTCACTTTAATCACCGATTCCATAACATTCCGGTCAGCAAAAGTGACTTTTGTCCCGATTTGTTATCGTCTAGCAAGTTCAAGGCGTTATAATACCGGTCAATAACTGAGTAAATTGCTAAACAATAGAATATGTCACAACCCTTATTCCAAAGAACACCGCTGCTCGATGGCGACGATATCAACCTGAAACGTGAAGAGATCCGCAATTATTTCCACACCACGCTGGATCGCTACGAGCAACTTTTCGAAACATTGCGTAATGACGAAGCTTATTATAAAAAACCGATCTCATTGCGCCATCCGCTAATTTTTTATTTGGGCCATACCGCCACATTCTTCGTCAACAAGCTGATTCTCGCCGGTTTGATCGGTGAACGCATCAATCCGCGATTGGAGTCGATTTTTGCCGTTGGCGTCGACGAAATGAGCTGGGACGATCTCGACAGCACGCATTACGATTGGCCGACGGTCGACGAAGTGCTCGCCTACCGGAAATCCATGCGCGCGCTGGTAGACAAACTGATTTCAACGATGCCGTTGGTCTTGCCGATCACCTGGGAAAGTTCGTGGTGGCCGATTGTGATGGGCGTCGAACACGAGCGTATCCACCTCGAAACGTCGTCCGTATTGATCCGCCAGCACGCCCTGCATTTCGTGCAGCCGCACCCGGACTGGCAGCCGTGCCGCAAATCCGGCGCCGCGCCGCAGAATTCACTGGTGCCGGTTGCCGCCGGAACAATCACGCTGCATAAAACCAAAACCAATCAGCAGCATTACGGCTGGGATAACGAATATGGCCTGCACACCGCCGACATCGCCGCTTTTCAAGCCAGCAAATATCTGGTCAGCAATCAGGAGTTTCTGGCGTTCGTCGAAGCCGGTGGCTATCGCACCGACAGTTATTGGCAGGAAGAAGGCCGCTCGTGGCGGCAATTCACGCAAGCCGAGCACCCAACGTTTTGGGTTAAAAAAGGTAGCGATTGGCACTTGCGCTTAATGACCGAAGAAGTGCCGATGCCGTGGGATTGGCCGGTCGAAGTCAATTATCACGAAGCGAAAGCGTTCTGTAATTGGAAAGCCGCAACGACGAAACAACCGGTGCGGTTGCCGACCGAGGACGAATGGTACCGGCTGTACGATGTTGCCGGTTTGAGCGAAGTACCGTTCGAGCGCAAAGCCACAGGCAATCTACACTTGGATTACTACGCGTCGAGCTGTCCGGTCACCGAATTTGCGCACGGCGAATTCTTCGACATCGTCGGAAACGTCTGGCAGTGGACCGAAACACCGACCTACCCGTTCGAGGGTTTCGACGTGCACCCGCTGTACGACGACTTCACCACGCCGACGTTCGACAACCAGCACAACCTGATCAAAGGCGGTTCGTGGATCGCCTGCGGCAACGAGTCGATTCGCAGCTCGCGCTACGCGTTCCGCCGGCATTTCTTCCAGCACGCCGGTTTCCGCTATGTGGTATCGGACGCACCGGCGACATTGCCGACATCGAATTATGAAACCGATAAATTGCTATCGGAATACGCCGAGTTTCACTACGGCGACACCTACTTCGACGTACCGAATTTCTCCAAAGCGCTGGCGGAAATCGCCATCGCCGCGATGGGCAACCGGCCTAAACGCACCGCGCTGGACTTGGGCTGTGCCTCCGGCCGCTCGACGTTCGAGCTGGCAACAGTATTCGATCACGTCACCGGCATCGATTTTTCCGCGCGCTTCATCGGCCAAGGCGTACAACTCGTGCAACAAGGCATTTTGCGCTATACGCTGACCGACGAAGGCGAATTGGTGTCGTACAAGGAACGCACGCTGAGTAATTTAGGACTCGATCACGTCAAGCACAAGGTCGAATTCTTCCAGGGCGACGCTTGTAACCTGAAGCCGATTTTCACCGGCTACGACCTGATACTCGCCGCCAATTTGATCGACCGCCTCTACGATCCGGCCAAATTGCTCACCGGCATCCACACCCGCATCAATCCGGGCGGATTGTTGATGATCACGTCGCCGTATACCTGGCTTACCGAACACACCAAAAAAGAAGCATGGATCGGCGGGTTCAAGCGCGACGGTGAGAATTTCACCACGCTTGACGGCCTGAAAGAAATGCTCGGTCAGCACTTCCGTTTGATTCAAGGCCCGCAGGCGGTACCGTTCGTAATCCGCGAAACCAAGCGCAAATTCCAGCACACGCTGGCGGAAGTCACGATCTGGGAGCGCATCGCTTGAGCGACGCGTTCGATTTCGACCGGGAAATCGATCGCACAGGCACGCACAGCGTCAAATACGACAACCGCCTTGCGATGTTCGGCAAGGCCGATGTCATTCCCGCGTGGGTGGCGGACATGGACTTCGCCGCCCCGCCTGCCGTCACGCAAGCGCTGATTGAGCGCGCGCAACACCCGATCTACGGTTACACGCTGTTTCCCGATAGCCTGTACGAGGCATTGATCGACTGGCTGCAACGGCGGCACGGCTGGACGGTGCAACGCGACTGGATCGTGATGTGTCCCGGCGTGGTGCCGTCGATCAACGCCGCCGTGATGGCGCTGACGCAACCGGGCGACGCCATCATCATCCAGCCGCCGGTGTATTTCCCGTTTTTCTCCGCCGCCACGCAAACCGGCCGCAAGCTGATCCCAAACCCGCTGCGGCTCGACAACGACCGCTACACCATCGACTTCGACCACCTGGAACAATGCGCTCGGCAAGCCAAATTCCTGCTGCTGTGCTCGCCGCACAACCCGGTCGGGCGCGTGTGGGAACCGGAAGAATTGGAACGATTGCTGCAACTCGCCGCAACGCACGATCTGGTGGTTTTCTCCGACGAAATCCACCACGACCTGCTCTACCCCGGCCAGCAGCACCATGTGCTCGCCGCGCGGGCAACGGACCAACACACTGTCATCACCGCCGTCGCACCGAGCAAAACCTTCAACATCCCTGGGCTGAATCTGTCGGCGCTGATCGTTCCCGATAAAACCATGCGCAACGCGATCAATCAAGTATTCAACAGCCTGCACGTCAGCGCCTCCAACCCGTTCAGCGTCACCGCCTTTGAAGCCGCCTACCGTGACGGCGAAGCCTGGCTGGAAGCACTAAAAAT
Organism: Nitrosomonas limosa; assembly: GCF_054188085.1. Classification (NCBI taxonomy): domain Bacteria; kingdom Pseudomonadati; phylum Pseudomonadota; class Betaproteobacteria; order Nitrosomonadales; family Nitrosomonadaceae; genus Nitrosomonas; species Nitrosomonas limosa. Next base: position 1,592,922 of record NZ_CM135180.1, read on the forward strand.
TTATCTGCGCGACACGCGCGATGTTGTCGAATCGTATCTCGTCGACCATCTACCAGAAATCAAAGTGATCCCAACCGAAGGCACCTACCTGCTATGGCTCGACTGCCGCGCCATGAATCTGATCGACACCGAACTCAAGCACTTCTTCATCCACCAAGCCGGTGTCGGCCTCAACCCCGGCGTGCAATTCGGCCAGGAAGGCAGCGGGTTTATGCGGTTGAATATTGGGGCACCGAGGAAAACGGTATTGCGGGTGCTGGAAAATATCAGACTGGCTATGCGCTGATAGCGTCACGTTACCCAACTTATAGATATAATCCAGTTTGGCATGATGTCAACCAAACTGGATAATTCGGTCAGAAAATAAGGGGATAGCATGAATGATATCGTATGGAATTCCATTGGTGACGTACATTTCGGATGCCCTATTCTGGTTGGGCTTGGGCATAGTGCTTGAAATAGTTGAAAGTTTATTGATGGTTTGAAAATGAGGTCACAGCGAAATGGCCATGAATAAAAAGAGAACACTCAGGGTTTATCTTGATCATGCGGGGCTTGACAGCTAATGACTACGGTCAGCGAGCAGATCTATAACGCTGACGAGGTGATCTGTCGGAATATCGAGTCACTCGCTGATCAGCGAGGATTACTCTCCCAAAACATCCTCTCCCAACTCCGAAACTTAGTTGAGAGTGTTGCGGTACGTCTTCACACGGGTTCACCCGATGCCGAGTTCAAATACACAGCGATAGAACTCGGACTCGACTTCATCAAGAGCGTGGCAAAGTTCAATTTCCTCGGCAAGTTCCACAAACTGATTCAGATAAGTGCTTCTCACTACACTCTGGACGGGGATACTTCTGAGCGTTTAATGCTCAAGTACTACGAGTACCTCCACCGCATCCGTAGCTTGCTTCAAGACAACTGTGGGATCTCAGTGCTGGCGAACCTCGAGGCCTTCCCAGTTGATCTCGATCCGTCGTTGCGGGAATACCACGAGATGATCGCCACCAGGATTGAGGCTGTTCGTTCAACTCGACTGGATAGCAACTCTAAGCATCGTTACTACATCCACAAAACGCGCCCATTTTTCGTTGGTGGGCGCATCTACTATGAGGTCATCTTCTACCGCGCAGTCAATAAGGTGAGCAAGTTCGACCGCATCATCGCCTTTACTGATATTGATATGACAGACAAGTACGCGGCCCTGTTAACACTCCAGCAAGACTCTATTGAAGTGCTCGGCCAGACAATGCCAATTACGATCATCCGTGAGTGGGAGGTATCGATCCGTCCGTGCGAATTCGACAACTTCGCGCGTCTTTTGGGCATAGAGCTGAAAGTGCGGACCAACGGGCTGGAGTATCGCTACCTGATGTACAGATTGACAGCTGGCTCAGGTAATCTGCTCGACCTTCTTGACCTGCCTGATGACAAGTACGCGACGATAAGAGCGGAAGGTACAGCTAGCTCCGCCAATCCGCAGATATTCCCTATGTTGGATGAAGTACGTCGCATCATGAGGACGAACGTAGCCGGTTGTAACATCCTCCGCTATCTCATGCTGCGAATGCACAACCAGATACTTAAGTCGCAGTATTACTGGGATAGTTGTGACTATCTTTCCGGGATGAATCTTAAGTATGCCTGCATCCCCTTTGACACCATGCCGTTCTGCACCTCGCTGCCGAAGCACAACCCTCGGTATTGGGATCTCGTCGAGAGTCTCGATGTGAAAGAACGGAATCACGAACTGCTCGCTCGACGCGTGAAGAACAACGTGGAGCATCACGGAATCCTCTACACGCCCGTTATCGACCTCGAGGAATTCGGAGACATCAACCGCTTGATCTCCAGTTACAACACCAAACTCTATTACACGCATACGGAGCGTCGGCTCGTGCACGACAAAGGGCATATTTTCATCTGCGGATATGAGAACGAAACTGTCTCCATCGTTAAGAAGTTGCAGGAGTACGCATCGTCCCGGATCGAGGGCTACACCCAGGCCGTCGAATGCTGGTTAAGTGAAACTCCTCGCCCCATCGACGACCCAGCGAAGACGGATGCGCTCAAGCAGTTGTTCAGCCAGTCGCGCGTTGCCCTAATCTACGGGGCGGCTGGCACTGGCAAATCGACGATGGTGAACCACATCGCGCACTACTTTAATGACAAGAATAAGCTTTTCCTCGCGCATACAAACCCGGCGATCGACAACCTCAAACGCAAAGTAACTGCAAAGAACTCCATCTTCCGGACGATCAGCAGCCAAATCGCCAGGGGACTTTCCCTTCAGAAGTACGAACTCCTCGTCATTGATGAATGCAGCACCGTGAGCAACGCCGACTTGATCAAAGTGCTGGAAACGACTTCCTTCAAGCTGCTCGTGCTCGTCGGTGACGTCTATCAGATTGAATCGATACAGTTCGGTAACTGGTTCGGAATCATTCGTTCATTCATCCCAAGAACATCGGTGTTTGAACTTACGACGCCCTTCAGAACCAAGAACGACTCACTCTTGAGCTTCTGGGACAAAGTTCGAGCAATCGAAGACGATCTCGCCGAGGTCATGGCCCGCAACAAATACTCAACTGTGCTCGACAAAACACTGTTCGCGACCCAAGACCGAGACGAGATCATTCTTTGCTTGAACTACGACGGTCTATACGGCATCAACAACATCAATCGATTTCTGCAGAGCAGTAGCCCTGGTGCAGTGTTCACCTGGCGCGAATTCACGTATAAGATCGGTGATCCTGTTCTTTTCAATGAAACTGAGCGATTCCGACCGGTGATCTACAACAACCTAAAGGGCCGGATCGTCGACATCAATCACTTCCCTGATCGAATCCAGTTCAAAGTTAACCTTGATTTATCGCTTAGTAATTTGGATATTGATCATGATGAACTCGAATGGTTAGATGAGTCGACTGTGTGTTTCTCCGTCTATGAACGCGAAACCAGCGATGAGGACGACGACTCACTAAATACCTCCGTGCCATTCCAGGTGGCCTACGCTGTATCGATCCACAAGGCGCAGGGCCTTGAGTATGACTCCGTTAAGATTGTGATTACCGATGCCAATGAAGATGACGTCACACACAACATCTTCTATACAGCAATAACTCGGGCACGCGAGCGTCTGCGGATATTCTGGACACCTGAAACGCAGCAGAAGGTTCTACAGCGCCTCCACCGCAATGCCAATCGAAAGGACGTCGCTCTTCTTGCTCTTCGCCATAACCTTAGACCGGTCAACGGATAAGTCAATGACGAATTGGAAGCTGGCGGTTTTGGGTGAGCCATTATTTATAATCGAACCGTTGCGAAAGTGCGCCAAATATCAGCAAGATTACCGCATGAATTGATTGCTGCGCTGGATGAAGCGGCCGCAAAATTGCATCGCACGCGTGCCGATGTGATCCGACAGGCGGTCGAATATTACCTCAACGATTTTGAGGCTATTTCCCGCGCCGTAGAAGTTATGCGCGATCCGGTTGATCCGATATTGGATTGGGAAACCGCAAAGCATGCGTTACTCCGTCAACATTAAGCAAAGCACGGTTAAGTCATTAAAAAATAGCCTATGCAGATTAGCTTCGTATTCGCATCGATCATCGCCGCGAGGTTTTCCGGTGAATTCGTTTATTTGAGTGGTTAATCTAGTGAGAGTGCGCCAATGCCAGAAAGACTGATCCTGTCCCTAGCTCGTAGGTTGGGGTGAGGTACGAACCCCAACATCAACGAAATCGCCAATCGTTGGGTTTCATTTCATTCAACCCAACCTTGTACCAATCCTTTTTCGGTAACGGATCAATCTTTGCATTCATCTCATAATGAGATAAACTGCTTTCATGAAAATTATCAGTCATAAGGCGTTGCGGATTTTTATTGAGGAACAGCCGCAGGCTGCGCTACCGCTCTTGGGTTGGCGTCGCGTGATTGAAAAAAACCGGTTTACGCATTGGGCAGAGTTGAAAGCCGCATTCAATACCGTTGATAAAGTGGGTGAATTAACCGTGTTTAACATTGGCGGTAATAAATACCGTTTGATTGCTTACATTCGCTTTGAAAAGCAGATTGTATACATTAAAGCTGTGTTAACTCATCAAGATTACGACAAAGGAACCTGGAAATCATGACAGTATCCATTGATATGAAGAATCTGCTACCCGCTTGGGAACAGTTCCGCAATCAAACCGATATCGCACCCATTCGCGATGAGACGCACTATGATCGCATGACTGCGCTACTGGAAGCCTTGTTGGAGGAAGCATCCGGGGATGAAAATCACCCGGCGATGAGCCTGGCCGATATTGTTGGCGATTTGATCGAGGATTACGAAACGCAACACCACCGGTTAGCCGATACAACCGGTATCGATGCGCTCAAATTCCTCATGCAACAGCATGGGCTTAAGCAAGGCGATTTAACCGAAATCGGCAGCCAAGGTGTCGTCTCGGAAATTCTGTCCGGCAAACGCGAGTTCAACATCCGTCAAATCCGGGCATTGAGCGAGCGATTCGGGGTATCGCCAGCGACTTTTGTTTGATGGCATTTGAATTTAATTCATCAGACAAGAGAGAGAGCAAGTAGCCTGGATAAGCTTGCGTCATCCAGGATCAACAATGGCAATCCATAAAACGCAAATCGTAATTTAATTGCAAAATGTATCAGCTTACGCTATTGTGACACTCAATGAATTACATTGACATCAAACTAGCGCAAGGAACCTGAAATGAGCCAAATATCTGCAAGATTACCGGATGAATTGATTGCCGCCCTCGATGAGGCGGCCACAAAATTGCATCGCACGCGTGCCGATGTGATCAGACAGGCTGTCGAATATTACCTCGACGATTTTGAAGATATTTCCCGTGCCGTAGAAGTTTTGCGCGATCCGGCTGACCCGGTGTTAGATTGGGAAACCGCAAAGCATGAATTACTCCGTCAGCATTAAGCAAAGTGCGCTTAAGTCATTAAAAAACATAACCTATGCGGATCGGCTTCGCATTATCGAAGCGATTGATCAACTCAAAACAAACCCGGCAGCCGGTGGCGTGCTCAAGGGAGAATATTCCGGACTACGCCGCATTCGCATCGGTTCTTATCGCGTTGTATACGAAGTGCATGATGAACAATTGACAATATTGGTTATTAGAATCGGCCATCGCCGCGAGGTTTACCGATGAATTCGTTTATTTTGATGGGTATTACCTTGATCGCATAGAAAAATAAGCGATGTATAAATATGAAGTAATTATCTATTGGAGCGCCGAGGACGACGTTTTTGTCGCGGAAGATCCTGAACTTCCCGGTTGCATGGCGCACGGCGACAATTATGAATCGGCATTATCGAGTGCACAGGAAGCCATTGGCCTCTGGATCGATACCGCAAAAGAGTTCGGCGATCCGATCCCGGAACCCAAAGGGCGGAGACTTCAGCTTGCTTGAAATGCTGTCTCCACTCCCTTTGCAGTATCACCAGCGACTTTTGTTTGATAGCATTTGAATTTATTTCGCAAGACAAGAGAGAATCTCCATTATGTTCACACATTTCCGGGTAGCTCGCCCCGTTAGCAACCTTTCCCGAAGCGCTACGATGTATCAGGTCGGTCTTGGGTTTGTCCGGGTTGGTCAATTTGATGATCACGATGGGTTCGACGGGGTGATGCTCGGCTTTCCCGGCGTGGGCTATCATCTCGAATTCACCTACTGCCGCACCCACCCGGTTGCGCCAACCCCTACGCCTGAAGATCTGCTGGTTTTCTATCTCCCAAACCGCGATGAATGGGAATCGCGCTGCCAGGCGATGCTGGATGCCGGTTTCAAGCCAGTTTCTTCCCTGAATCCCTATTGGGAACGGGATGGCCGGACTTTCGAGGATCCCGACGGGTATCGCGTGGTTATCCAATGTGCGGAATGGATTAATCCGTAAGGTGCAATAACCGAAGCGCATTGCACCTTACAACTGGGCGGTAGCCGCTCAGCTGACAGAGTCTGCATCATCTGGTAAATTGGTTTACATGATCAACCGAAACTGCGCATTGCACAATGATGACTGTCGGCGCTTTTGAAGCCAAAATCCTTTTATCTTCGTTGCTGAAACAGGTGAAATCATGATTACCCGTCACGGCAAACCACTAACACGGCTGGTTCCTGTAAATGTTGCAGACCGGTCGCAGATCGATTCGACGATCACAAAATTAAAGGCGCTGCGCAAAAATTGCACGCTTGATGGCATAGCGTGGCAAAGATTGCGCGACGGGAGCCGCCGGTAAGCGGATTGATTCTTGATTGATCCAACAGACCCCAATACTCACAACTGCGAAATTCGATGACTGACGAGCAGAAATCACAAAAATGGTGGCAAACCGCCCCCGGATTATTGTCGGCAACGGCGGGCTTGATTACCGCCGCGACAGGTATGATTGTGGCGTTACATCAGGCCGGATTTCTCGATAAAGACAACGGGCATGCACCACAAGCCCCGAGCAGTTCTCTTGCCCAACCGAAAACGATTCAACCGGTTGCGGCACTCGATACAGTGCCTAAGACAGCGTCTTCTTCCACAAGCGAAGTTGCACATCCCCTGATTGCACTTTCCGCGGGAACAGAAGCCCACCTGGGCAATGCGGTATACAAGATACTGGCGATCCAGCTTGACCGGTAGAAGTGGATCCAGTTAGTTGGACACCAGAGGGTCAAAGTTAAGGAGTTATTTTCTGTATGATTATTTTTATAAATAAGAGGAGTACAGAAAATGAGCAAGAAACGCAGAAATCATTCACCGGAGTTTAAATCAAAAGTTGCACTGGGGGCAATCAAGGGCGACAAGACGCTAATCGAGTTAGCCCAGCAGTATGGCATCAACAGCAATCTGATTGTGAAGTGGAAGAAGCAGCTGATTGATAACAGCAATGAAATATTTGCGTCGGGTAAGGGGCTGGCACCGGATCGGGAGTCAGAGATTCAATCACTGCAAGCCAAGATTGGTCAATTGACCATGGAGAATGATTTTTTGTCCAAAGCGCTCGGTCGCTAGATCGGGCGCGAAGGAAAGATAAGGTTCAGACGGCACATCAGCTCCCCAGGGTGCGGCGTTGCGAATTGTTGGATATACCAAGATCGAGCAGTTATTATCAACCGCAACCGGTAGCTAAAGAAGATCTGTTGCTAATGCAATTGATTGACCGAATTCACATGGATAAACCTTTTCTTGGTTCGCGGCGAATCGTAGATGCGCTGGTAGAACAAGGCCATAAAGCAGATAGAAAACATGTGCGGCGTTTAATGCGACTCATGGGTATACAGGCGATTCATCCTGGTCCGAAGACCTCGAAGCCACATCTGCGGCACAAGGTATACCCATACTTGTTACGAAATCTGGAGATCAACCGGGCCAATCAGGTGTGGTGCAGCGATGTGACCTATCTGCCGATGGCATCCGGTTTTCTTTATCTGACAGTCATTATGGATTGGTATAGCCGCAAGGTGCTGAGTTGGCGTGTATCTAACAACCTGGGTGCCAGCTTCTGTCTCGACGCACTTGAGGAAGCGGTTTACCATTATGGAACACCGGATATATTCAACACAGACCGGGGATCACAGTACACCAGCGAAGCTTTCACCAGCGTATTGAAAAACCACGGCATTGATATCAGCATGGATGGCAAGGGTGCTTGGAAAGATAATGTATTTGTCGAACGCCTATGGCGTAGCGTCAAATATGAGGAAGTTTATCTCAATGCTTATGAATCAGCGTCTGAGGCCAAGCAATCATTGGCGAAGTATTTTCACTTTTACAATGAAAACCGGAAGCACCAGACCTTGATGGCTACGCCAGATCAGGTTTATTATGAGTCGGTCAGGCTGCAAAAAGCAGGTTGGTATGTCGAAAAATAACTCCTTAGGAATCTGTCCGAAAATGGGGGCCACTTCTGATCAGGTCGAGCTATGCAAAACTTGCAAGATTCGCAATGGCCAAGTGGTGGAATATGCCCAGGAACAAATCACCGTAACACTCTGAACCGCCCGGTTCAAAAAAGCCAGCGCGGCGCCGGTACATTCGAGTATCCTACGCGGTTATTCAGTACAAATCGTAAATCATGACGCAATACCAACTCTTCGCCACCACGCCGAAAGCGATGGAAGGCATACTCGCCAACGAAATCCAGGCGCTCGGCGGACAGAACGTACAGCAGAAGATGGCCGGGGTGGCATTTCAAGGCGATCTGTCGCTGGCCTACCAAGCCTGCTTATGGTTGCGCACCGCCAGCCGCGTGTTATTGCTGCTCAGCAGTTTCGAGGTGAAATCGCAGCAGGATCTCTACGATGGCGTGCAAGGTGTCGACTGGTCTGCGCATCTGAATCCCGATGACAGTTTGGCGGTGTCATTCAACAGCAAGAATAATCCGGCGATCAACAATACCCATTTCGGCGCGCTCAAAGTCAAGGATGCTATTGTCGATCAAATGCGCGCCAAGTTCGGCAGCCGCCCCAATGTCGATACCGAGTACCCCAGCATCCGCGTCAATGTCTATCTGCACAACGATACCGCGCAATTGAGCCTGGATTTATCCGGCGAAAGTTCGCATAAACGCGGTTACCGTGAAGTCAACATCGCCGCGCCGATCAAGGAAAGCCTGGCGGCGGCGATCTTGCTGCGCGCCGGTTGGCCGGACATCGCCGCGCAAGGCGGTTCATTGCTCGATCCGATGTGCGGTTCCGGCACGTTGCTGGTGGAAGGCGCGTTAATCGCCGCCGATATCGCGCCGGGGCTGCAACGCGATTATTTCGGTTTTCTCGGCTGGAAGCAGCACGATCCGCAATTGTGGCAATCGCTGTTGGACGATGCACAGAAAAGGCGCGAAGCCGGTTTGAGCAAATTGCCGGTGATCGCCGGATTCGATCACGACCGCCGTACCGTTACCGCCGCGTTGCAGCACATCGAGAACGCCGGGTTGGCGGGAAAAATTCACATCGAGAAACGCAACATTGCAGATGCCGCTGCCGCTTTGAGCTGGCCGAAAGGATTGATCGTCTGTAACCCGCCATACGGCGAACGGCTCGGCGATGAAGAGGAAACCGCGGCGTTGTACCGCCAATTCGGTGAAGTGCTGAAACAGCGCTTTAGCGGCTGGCAAGCGGCGATCATCATCGGCAACCCGGAGCTTGGGTTTCGCCTCGGCATCCGCTCGCAAAAACCAGTGACATTGTTCAACGGCGCGCTGGAATGCAAATTACTGCGGCTCACGATTGAAGAAAGCGCGTTTTTCGAACCGAAAGCCAAATCGCAGCAGGAGCGCATCGAACACATCAGCCGCCGCGCGCAAACGGAATCAACCGATAGTCATGCGGAAATGCTCGCCAACCGCCTGCGCAAGAATCTTAAGAAGCTGGGTAAATGGGCCGAAAAAAACCGCATCGACTGTTACCGGCTGTACGACGCCGATCTGCCGGAATACGCCGTTGCGGTCGATGTTTATCACGGCGATCAAACCTGGGTTAACGTGCAGGAATACGAGCCGCCTAAAACGATCGATCCGGCCAAGGCCAACCAACGGCTGGCGGGCGCGTTGCGCGAAATCGCCAGAGTGCTGAAAATTCCGGCGGAGCATGTGTTTCTAAAAATCCGCCGCAAGCAGAAAAGCACCGATCAATACGAAAAACTCGGCGATTCGCGCCATTTTCACGTCGTTGCCGAAGGCGATTGCAAATTCTGGGTAAACTTCGAAGATTATCTCGATACCGGCTTATTCCTCGATCATCGTCCGGTACGTTTGCTGATTCAGCAGCAAGCCAAGGGCAAGCGATTCCTGAATTGTTTTGCTTATACCGGCAGCGCAACGGTACATGCCATCATTGGCGGTGCGGTATCGAGTGTTACGGTGGATATGTCAAACACTTATCTCGATTGGGCGCAGCGGAATTTCACGCTGAACGGTATTCACGGCGATCATCAATTGATTCGCGCCGATTGCGTGGAATGGCTAAGCGAACAAGCCAGCAGCAAACGCCGCCCGCAATTTGATCTGATTTTCCTTGATCCACCGACGTTTTCCAATTCCAAACGCATGGACGAAGCATTTGATATCCAGAAAGACCATGTATCATTGATCCGCAACGCGGCGGCTTTGCTCGCGCCGGGTGGTATTTTGTATTTCTCGACCAATTTCCGCCGCTTCAAAATCGATCAACAAGCCCTTGCCGGATTAATCTTAGAAGATCTCAGCGCGAAACTGATCCCGGAAGATTTCGCGCGCGATGCCAGAATTCATTATGTTTGGAAAATCACCCGCTGACAGGTCATTGAAAAACTATCTGCGTTGCCGCTACAGTGTTAAAAACAAACCCCGCACGAGGGCGGGGTTGTTGATCCAATCGTGATTACTTTTCTTAAACGTTCTGCGTTCTGCGGCGCGCCATGAAACCCAGCAATCCCAAACCGGCCAACAGCATGGCGTAGGTTTCGGGTTCGGGAACAGCCGTGACTTGGTCGAAATTGATGTTGTCGATTCCGATGTTCCAATCGTTATAACCGAATCGGATTGAAATCGCACCGCCATACGTCAGATTAGGCGTAAACGTGCTAAACGTACCACCCGTCCCCAACACGGTAACTGGTGAATAATCGATCAAGGTGCTTTTGCTGTCGCCATCAACGATACGCACTTGCGAGTCGGGATGATCCGTTTTGAAGTATCCGCCCAAGTCGAAGCTGTTCAGGCGAATCGCCCAGCCCGGTTCCGGCACCAAGGTAATTTCCGCAAAGTGATCAGCGCTGACCACGCTGAATGCGACATTCGCCAGACCGCCATAATTAAAATCCCAGAAATCGAGATTGTTGTAGGCCACTGTATCGGTGCTGATTCGCCAGGTACGGTATTCGGTGGTGACGTTCGGCGTGTAGCCGTTACCCATCGAATAGGATCCCACCGCGTCGCTGGCGGCATTGACGTTATCGCCGTAAGCGCCTGGAATGTCACCGTAATTACCGACAGCCGGATCCAAATTGAACGTCAGAATGGTTGCTTGCGCGGAAACAGCAAATAACGCGCCTGCACCCAGCAATAATGTGCTTGAAATAAGCGAACGAGTTTTCATGGTATCTTTCTCCTCTTGTTTTTCGTGTAACGAACCTATTCGGATTGCCAGGTAACGGGAAGCGGCTTTAGCCTCATTGTCCGGCTGATCCACTAACCATTCCAACGCTTGCGGCACATACCGGGCTTCACGTTACTCGTAATAAAAGTATATTTAATCCCGCTAAAATTCACAAACAAAAATATGTTTATCTGAAAAGAAAATTATTAATAAACATAGCTCTGAATGATAGTTTGTCGAACCATCCAGCCGCTATAGTCTAAGGATACTTTTTTTCCAGGACATTTGTCATAGCTTTTTCTCGTGTCTTCAAATGATATGTTATAGTGCAAACGGCATTGCATATCGCCACTCCGTTAACACACTGTGGAGGATCAAGATGAAGAAAAGTAAACTTGATTTACGTGAAGCAATTGTTGATACGGCAGTAACCATCGCGGAACGTTCGCACTGGGAATCGGTGCGATTGTTCGATGTCGCGGCGGAACTCGATATTTCTCTCGACGATATCCGCGCCCATTTCCGCGAAAAAGAGGATCTGGTCGATGCCTGGTTCGACCGCGCCGATAGCCGGATGCTTAAAACCGCCGAAACTGTCGATTTTTTATCCCTGCCACCACGCGAACGCTTGCAACTGCTTATCATGGCGTGGCTCGATGCGTTGGTTGCGCATCGCAAAGTCACACGGCAAATGATCGGCGGCAAACTGGAACCCGGTCATTTGCATATTCAAATTCCCGCCATCATGCGCGTCAGCCGCACCGTGCAATGGATGCGCGAAGCCGCGCATCGCGATGCCACGTATGTACGCCGTGCTCTGGAAGAAACCGCGTTGACGACGATTTACCTGGCGACGTTTGCTTACTGGATGCAGGATGATTCGGAAAATTCGCAAAACACCCGCGATTTCCTGGCGCACAAACTGAAATATGCCGAATCGCTCGATCACTGGGTATACGGAAATCCTCGCAATGAAGCTGCGGACAACTCCGATACCGATTCGGAATCGCAGACAGGCGGAGAATTTTCCGAAGCTCACGGTTCTGCGGCGCCAACGTTATCCATCGTCCCGGAAATTCGCGCAAAATCCGGTTAACCGGTGGATCCGCTCACTCATGCGCTGAGCGGCGCGCTGCTGGCGCGGGCTGCCGCGCCGGCGCGTTTGCCATTGCGCTGGCGAATCGTTGCGGGCTTTGCCGCTGCCGCTTTTCCCGATATTGATCTGGTTCTGCGGCTGATCGACACCCTCACCTATTTAAACTGGCATCAAGGTCCGACGCATTCGCTGGTATTGCTGCCGGTTTGGGCAGGACTGCTGGCATGGTCGTTTTCCAGACTCAGCCGCGGACGTTATAACTGGCGATTGTTTTATCAACCCGCCTGTCTCGGACTTGCCATCCACATCGTGGGTGATCTGATCACATCGTATGGGCTGATGCTGTTCGCGCCGTTTTCGACTGAGCGTTATTCGCTGCCGCTGGTGTTTGTCATCGACCCGTGGTTCAGTTTGATCGTCATCGCCGGTCTGACCGCTTCAGGGTATTATCCGCAACGCAGAATCCCGGCCATCACAGCACTGTTGGTGTTGTGCGGCTATGTCATCTTCTTGTTCACGTTGCATCAGCAAGCCATCGCCATCGCCCACCGCTATGCCGAATCTCAAGCCATCCAGCCTATGCACGTAGCGGTTCTGCCGCAGCCACTGTCGCCGTTTCACTGGAAAATCATCATCCACGGCCACGAAACTTATTACATAACGGACATCGATTTATGGCGACCTGCCGGAAAAGAACAAGCCGATGCTGCCGACTGGCTTTTCCCCAGAATGACCGCCGCCTACCGTCCAGTGATGGAAAAGAATTGGCGCATTCAGCAACAATTCGGCAATGACCCGACCCGCTCCGTGCTGCTTCGGCAAGCCTGGCTGTCGCCCGCTTTCACGCCGTTCCGCGCCTTCGCGCAGTTTCCGGTTTTAGATTCCGTGGATGTGCAGGAGCAGAAATTTTGCGCCTGGTTCTACGACCTGCGCTTCCAATTCCCGGAATTGCCGCCATCGTTTCGCTACGGTGTGTGCAGGAAACACGGCCAGGCGGATTGGCAAATGGTGCGGCAGCGGGGATTGTTTTATATCGATTAAGAAGTCACCTTCACCATCTCTGGATGATCTGCATTCACAGAGCTTTCTTACTGCAAAGCTGCATACCGGCAAATCTCTTGAGCAAACTGCCGGAAATCCCGCAAAGAATTCCGGCAGATGGCATACACAATTTCCCAGTTGATCGCCTCATAGTTGTGAACCGCGATATTTCTGAAACCAACAGCCTTTCGTAATCGTTCGTTGGTTTCTTGCGAAATTGCTCCGAGTTCATGCAACTTCGTAAAAATATCGCCCATCGTTTGAGGTAATGTCTGATTGGTTGTACTGATGATATGACTGCCAATATCGATGCTGATTTGTACAGCGCGTGTGAGATTGATCACCAGAATATCTTGCAAATCGATATCCCGGATCAAACTGCCCGCATCCTCTGGTGTTTTATCTTCGATGCGTTGCATGCAACGCCGCAGCGATTCCAATTTCTCGGCAATGATCACTTGATCCATCGATTACGCCTTTCAGTAAGCATCCGTTGGTGCAGTGGCAGAAAATCGGCAACGTTGAGCAGATGCCGGTACAACAGATTGCCGCATGCAGTATCGTCGCCAAGCAAGCGGATTCCTCCTAAAACCTGTCCGGTGATAGGTTCCGGTACGTGAAACAAATCGACGATATCGACCGGGCGGCCAAATTTAGCACTAATCGCCTGCATCAATTGCAGCCTAAAACCCGCACTCAGCGGTTCTTGTGACAGCATGCCAAGATCAATGTCGCTATCCGGACGTACGCACCCTGTTGCCTGAGAACCGAACAATATCGCTAGTTTGATTTGCGGAAATTGCAGCAATAGGGCTGTCAACTGATCCAAAAAACTCTGATCGCTTCCTTTTTTGCTGGCTTCTGTATTCTGTTGATGGGCCTGGAAAGCTTGTCGAGTCATGTCATTCGCTCATCTTTTACGAACCTGCAATCTTGCCCCACGAATCGCGCAATGTCACCGAACGGTTGAAAACCGGCTTGCCGGGCTTCATGTCGATGCGGTCGGCGACGAAGTAACCGTTGCGTTCGAACTGAAAACTTTGCTCGGGTTGCGCTTCGCATAACGCCGGTTCGACGTAGGCGGTAATGATTTGTTTGGAATCCGGATTCAATGCGGTTTTGTAATCCTTGCCACCGCTATCCGGATGCGGGTCGCTGAACAAGCGGTCGTACAAGCGCACTTCCGCCGCATGCGCATGCGCGGCGGATAACCAGTGAATATTGCCTTTGACCTTGCGGCTGTCGGCGCCCGGTGTGCCGCTTTTGGTATCGGGGTCGTAGGTACAGTGAATCGCTTCAATCTCGCCTTGGGCGTTTTTATCGATGCCGATACATTTAACCAGATAGGCGTAACGCAACCGCACTTCCGCCCCCGGCGACAATCGGAAATAGCCTTTGACGGGCGTTTCCATGAAATCGTCACGTTCGATATACAGCACTTTGGACAACGGAACGGTACGCTTGCCCCATTCCGGTTTTTGCGGGTGATCCGGTGCAAAACAGTCTTCTTGCTGTCCTTCCGGGTAATTGTCAATGATCAGCTTCAACGGCTTGAGAATGGCGATGCGGCGCGGCGCATGTTCGTTCAAATCTTCACGCAGGCAATCTTCCAGCACGGTCATGTCGATCCACGAATCCGCTTTGCTAATGCCGATACGCTCGGCAAACAACCGGATCGCTCGCGGTGTAAAACCGCGGCGGCGCACACCGGCCAGCGTGCTCAAACGCGGATCATCCCAGCCGTCGACCAGTTTGTTTTCCACCAATTCGATCAACTTGCGCTTGCTCATCACGGTGTACGTCAGATTGAGCCGGGCAAATTCAATTTGTTGCGGATGGCACGGCACTTTATCCGCCAACTGATCGAGCACCCAATCGTACAGCGGACGGTGATCTTCGAATTCAAGCGTACACAAGGAATGCGTGATTCTTTCCAGCGCATCGGAAATACAGTGAGTGTAATCGTACATCGGATAAATACACCAACGGCCGCCGGTACGCTGATGATGCACGTGACGGATGCGGTAAATCACCGGATCGCGCATATTGATATTGGGCGATGCCATATCGATCTTGGCGCGCAGCACGTATTGCCCATCGGCAAACTCACCGGCCTTCATGCGGCGGAACAGATCGAGATTTTCCTCAATCGACCGGTCGCGGTACGGACTGTTCCTGCCCGGATTCGTCAGAGTGCCGCGATACTCGCGGATTTCATCGGCGGATAAACTCTCGACGTAGGCTTTGCCTTGCATGATCAGAAATTCGGCGAATTCGTAGAGCTGGTCGAAATAATCCGACGAATAATACAGATGTTTGCCCCAATCGAAACCCAGCCAGGAAACATTGTCGCAGATCGAGTCGACATACTCCTGCGCTTCCTTTTCGGGATTGGTATCGTCGAAGCGCAAATGACACACGCCGTTGTAATCGTGTGCAACGCCGAAATTCAAACAAATACTCTTGGCATGGCCGATATGCAGATAACCGTTCGGTTCCGGCGGAAAACGCGTTTCCACCCGCCCGCCCCATTTGCCGGTACGGTTATCGTCGTCGATAATGTTGCGAATGAAATTGGTCGGAGCTGTCTCTGCGGCGGAATGGTTTTTGGATTTCTCGTTCAAAGCGGGTCTCTCGCAATTGGTAATGAAGCTTTCTTTTTAATTATAATTGGCTTTGATTCGTTTAATCACTAGCAACGCCAGATAATTTTTTGAGATTGACAGCTAAAAATCCGCCATCGATTCATTAATCAAAGTTAATCAAACACTTTCATCACAAATTAAGACTCTCGATTGTTGCGACATCCGCTTGCCGGGCAAAGAAAAGATTTTCCAGCACAGGCCGGTTGTAACCTGCATTTATGCCGGTTTGAATTACTTGCTCCAAAATCGTCTGATTATCCAATCCACGCAACGATTGAACCAAAGCGGAAAAATCCAATTGTTCAATTTTGGCTACCGAATCCAGCAAACTTGCGCAGGCGGAACGGCGCCACCTTCCTTGCTGCAGCGCCAGTATCTCAAACCCTTGAGCAATCATCCATTGCAGCCAATTTAGGGGCGATTCGCCTGCTTCAAGGATCGAAAAAGGAGAAAACTCACTCAAGATTTTAATTCTCGGGGAAGCTTTCAAGGTTTCTTGCAAACCACGCAGCGCTCGCGGTTCGAATCCTTCGATATCAATCTTGACCAGATCAAGCGGCGCAAGCTGCAAATCATCCCCACGGACCACCGAAACCTGGATAGTTTCTCCGGTACATACCACCGATGAGTATAAGCGATGCATGCCGCTGTTGTGAGAACTTAGAAAAAGTCGCGACTCACCGGCCTGGTCTGACAATGCAAATCGGTAAATTTTAACCCGCCCCTGTTGCTGCCAAATACGAGTATTTGCATCCAAAATTTCAAAATTTGTATCATCAGGTTCTATTGAGATTACTTGACCTGTCGATCCAACGCACTCAGCGGCTAAAACAGTATAATAGCCAACGTTTGCGCCAATATCGAGAAAGCGGTCTCCGGGCTTGATCAGATTAAGAATTGAGCGTGTCTCCTCCGGCTCAAAAATCCCATTGGCTATTAATCCCAAGCTGTCAGCATCATCAACCAGCAGCGATTGTTGGGTGAAAAGCTTGGCTTGTTTCATTGGAGGTGCACTAAAAACGGTGGCTGCGAGCGCAAGAAGTTTGAATTCATTGAAGATGAGTTCTCACTCGATAAATTAAACAAGATTAATATCTTATCATCTTTTCAATGTCCCACTCATCCAACACAGATTATCCCAATAACACCTCAGCGCGCTGGCAGGCCGCCCGGCAAGCCGTGCAATTCATCGCGCCGTATAAACGCCAGGTTGCCTACAGCCTGCTGGCATTACTTTTTACCGCAGCGATTACCTTATCGATCGGGCAAGGCATCCGGTTATTAATCGATCAAGGCTTCGCAACGCAATCGAAAGAGTTGTTAAGCCATTACGTGCTGATTTTTTTATTATTAGTCGTTGCTCTGGCGGTTGGCACGTTCACCCGCTATTATTGGGTCACCTGGTTAGGCGAGCGCGTGATCGCCGATATCCGCAGCCGGGTGTTCAATCATCTGATACATTTGCACCCCGGCTTCTTTGAAGCCAACCGCAGTCTTGAAATTCAGTCGCGTCTGACCGCCGATATGACGCTGTTGCAAACCGTGATCGGATCGTCGGTTTCGTTTGCCTTGCGTAATTTGATCATGATGATCGGCGGCATTATTTGGCTATTCATCACTAATGCTAAACTAACAGCGCTGGTGATGGTTTGCGTGCCATTGGTGGTAGTTCCGATTCTGGTCTACGGCCGCCGGGTACGGCAATTATCGCGGCAAAGCCAGGATAAGATCGCGGCTGTCGGCGCTTATGTCGGTGAGGTACTGGGTCAAATCAAAACCGTGCAAGCCTACAACCATCAGCGCATCGATCAAGAGAAATTTCATAGCCAGGTTGAAGACGCATTTGCCGTCGCCAAGCAACGCACCCTGCAACGCTCGCTACTGATCACAATGGTTATATTGCTGGTGATGGGAGCCGTGGGGTTGATGCTGTGGGTGGGCGGTCTGGATGTCATCGAAGACCGTATCAGTGCTGGTGAATTAGCGGCTTTTGTATTCTACAGCGTGATCGTCGGTTCCGCTGTTGCATCGATTTCGGAAGTAATCGGAGAACTGCAGCGTGCTGCCGGAGCCGCCGAGCGTACCATGGAGTTATTGCATTCGCCGAATCGGATCCAGTCCCCAAAACAACCGCAGCAATTACCCAAGGTTTCCGGCAATATCGACATTGATCAACTGTGCTTTGCATATCCTGCACGCCCTGAAATTCTAGCAATCAACAACCTGACGCTGTCGATCCGTGCTGGTGAGACACTGGCGCTGGTTGGTCCATCCGGCGCCGGAAAATCGACGCTGTTTGATTTGTTGCTACGTTTTTTTGATACTCAATCCGGCACGATCAGACTGGAAGGCATCGATATCCGCACTCTTGAATTATTTGAGCTGCGCCGCTGTTTTGCACTGGTATCGCAAAATCCGGCATTGTTCCACGGCACGATCAGTGACAATCTGCGTTATGCCCGCCCCGATGCCAGCGATGCGGCGGTTCAAGCCGCCGCCGAAGCTGCGCATGCGCATGAATTCATCCGCAAACTGCCGCAAGGTTATGAAACACCGCTGGGGGATTCAGGATCGGGATTGTCGGGCGGTCAAAAGCAGCGGCTGGCGATTGCACGAGCTATTCTGGCCGATGCGCCGGTGCTGTTGCTCGACGAGGCCACCAGCGCATTGGACGCACAAAGCGAGTATTGGGTACAGCAGGCATTGCAGCAATTGATGCGCAACCGCACAACGCTGGTTATCGCACACCGGTTAGCCACCGTGCAATCCGCCGACCGCATTGCGGTGCTCGATCATGGCCGTCTCGATGCGCTCGGCTCGCATGCGGAACTGCTCCAAATCAGCGCTTTGTACGCGCGATTGGCAGCATTACAGTTTCAACAGACTCAATAAAATACGAGTTTATCTCGCGGTGATTTGGCTTGCCAAATCCGTACCGGCTGCCTGGATTATTTGCGATAACGTTTTCCGTGCCTTGCGCATACCCGCGCCCATTTTCAATAATGTGCCCAATCGAACCGAACGCTTCAACAGCAGTGCGGTTAAATGCATCGGCTTAACACCGCCATCCGGATTAACCGCAGAAAGCAGTGCTTGCGGCGGCGAGAAATGAACCGGATCGATGATCGCACGCACTGCAATAAACGGAATACCGGCTACTGCCGCCACTTGCGCAATAGCCGCGCTTTCCATATCGACGGCTATGGCACCGGAAACTCGCGCCAGATCACGTTTCGCTTTTTCATTAGTCAGTGGCACGTTGCTATCAGCCAACAAGCCATTAACAATGGTAATGGTTGATGGGAGTTGCTGTTGCAGCCGGTCACGCCATCCTCGATCAATCGGCAGCAGCTCACCGGCATGGATGGCATCCGGCAACACCAAATCGCCGGGTTTTAATCGATCGCTCAAGGCCCCGGCGACGCCGAAACTTACCAATGCAGTAACGCCGTGCTGCTGCAATCCTTGCGCTGCGACCCGGGCTGATTGCGCGCCCATGCCGCTGAGCCACAACAGCGTCTGTTCATTTAGCGAAGCGGGTTGGTTGAAAGGAATACGCCCCGGTGATACACATGCGGCCTCAGACCGCAGTGCGGTAACCAAACCGGTTATTCGCACGCGGCAATCGTTCTGGTCATCGCGCGATAACGCGCCAGCGCCCACAACGGGAAGAATTTTGAGTAACCGTGATAGCGCAGATAAAATACCCGAGGAAAACCGGGCGCGGTAAACCAGGGATCTTCCCAAAGATGCTCACTATTCTGATTCCGCAGCAAATATTGAATACCTCTGCGAACGGCATCACTGTTGACTTCGCCTGCCGCCATCAACCCCAGTACGGCCCAAGCGGTTTGAAATGCTGTACTGGTCTCGGGGAAACGACCGGCCCATTGGGTATCCAGGTAGGAATCATTGGTTTCTCCCCAGCCGCCATCGTCCCGTTGTACCGATTTCAGCCATTTGACGGCACGGCGTACCGAAATATGCTGCATATCAAACTGCGCCAGCCGGAATGCTTCCAGCACTGACCAGGTGCCATAAATATAGTTGGTCCCCCAGCGCCCAAACCAGGAACCGTTTTTCTCTTGTTCGCGCAACAGGAAACTGATGCCACGCCATACTTCGCGCTGGTGCTTACCGTATTTCCCCAGCAGACCGACGCAACGCGCGGTCACATCGCTGGTCGGCGGGTCGATCAATGCGCCATGATCGGCAAAAGGTATTTCATTCAAATAATGATAGGTATTATCAATATCGAAGGCGGCAAAACCACCGTTCCGCGACTGCATGCCCGCCAGCCAATTGGCCGCGCGATCCAGCGAATACTGGTGACGCTCTTCGCTCCCTTGTTCCAAGGCCCATGCAACCGCCGCAGTGTCATCCAGATCGGGATAATGCGGGTTGGCATATTGAAAAGCCCAGCCGCCCCCCGGCAAATCAGGCCGTTTATCGCGCCAGTCACCGGGTTCATCCAGAACCTGTTGTTCTACCAGCCAATCCAGCGCTTTCAAAACAGGCGCCTGATCGGTTGTAGCGTCTTCTTGCAATGCCAGGCTTGTCAGAACGGTATCCCAAACCGGTGATGTGCAAGGCTGACACCAAGTGCGCTCACCTTCGTCGACCAGCAATCCGAGTAATGCATTGCGGCATTGCACCCGGTTTGGGTGATCGGGTGGATAACCAAGCAATGCCAACGCTTCGTAAGCGTTAACCATCGCCGGAAAGATCGCGCCGATGCCGCATTCGCCGTTAAGGCGTTCAAGAACCCATTTCTCAGCACGGCGGATGGAGTATTGCCGAATCGATTGCGGCAAACGCGGCTCGAACCGGGACAACAGCCTCTCCACCAGCATAAAAACGCGCTTCAGCGGTGTATCCGCTTTGGGAAAATAATTCTTTTCCTCTTCCGGCGGTACAATAAATAATTCACGAATATCGATCCGCCGCGGATTCGCCGCGCGCGCTTTCAACGTACATAAAATAGACAGCGGTATCATGACCGTACGGGACCAGTAAGACACCTTACTGATATGAAAAGGAAACCAGCTCGGTAAAAATATCAACTCGGACGGCACAACCGGCACACCCCGCCATGGAATCTGATCGTACATCGCCAGCAGCAAGCGTGTAAAAACGTTAGCCTTCGCCGCTCCGCCACGTTCCAGAATTGCTTCCCGGGCACGCGCCATGTGCGGCGCATCCGGCGAGTCCCCCACCAGCTTCAACGCATAATACGATTTAATCGTGCAACTGATGTCGAAGGCTCCGCCGTAATAGAGCGGCCAGCCCCCATGTTTCATGTCTTGCTTGTCACGGATAAAACGGGCGATCTTATTTTCCAGAACGACGTCCACTTCATCCATGAAATGCATCATGAGTATATACTCTGCCGGTATCGTGCAATCCGCTTCTAGCGGAAAACACCAATGTCCGTCAGGCTTCTGCAAAGCCAACATGGCATTGCGTGCTTGGTTAAATTTGATATTCAGTTCAGCAGCATCGACTTCTTGCTGATCCGGTTTTGTCGTCATGTGCAATTGCGTCATTTGATCCTTTTCAACAGAGTCCAATTGTTCCGATGCATTCGAGATTTTAAGAAGCCTATCCATCATATATTTCTAAGCACCTTCGTTATTCATTCAAAAATTTAGATACCTATTTACCAACTCTGAGCAGCCAAATTGTTTTATTCTCATGACCGTAACAGCCGGTCAACCTGATTCATTGAATCAATGCGGTTGTCCATCCGCTCATAATTTCTGTTTTTTCCCATCCTGTTCGAATGGATTATCTTGAAAAGGCTCGTAGTAAAGATCTAATGGCAGCTTGCCATCATGAACCAGAAATTCGCGCTGTTGCATCGAAGCTTCGCGCACAAACAGATAAGGATCCAATGCCGCTTCATCGCGAATGCGCATCGGTCCCACTAATCTTGCGCGCTTATCGATCGCGCCGAGGATTGTCAGAGGCGCTGCAAAATAGGTGCCTACAGCCAGCCCCGCGTAGAATAAAACGTTAGTCACAAGCCCTATCGGAATATTGGTGACATCCCGTTCGCTACTGGGTCCAATCAAAGGAACAAACAAGTAAGAACCTGGCTTAACCCCCCACACCCCTAATGTTTGGCCGAAATCTTCATCGTGTTTTTGCAGCCCCATGTGCGTCGCCATATCAAACAATCCAAACATGCCAATTGTCGAATTGACAAAAAACCGTAAGGTATCTTCAGCTCCCTGTTTTACTTTGCCTTGAAGAAACGAGTTTAAAGCAACATTAGGATAAGCCAAATTGTCGTAAAAATTACCAATCGACCGTTGCGCCGGATCCGGCACATAATCAATATAGGCATTCACGACGGGTTCGAACACCGCGCGATCAACTTTATCCGTGAAGTCGTACGACGCACGATTGAATTTTTCATGAGGGTCAACCGGATCAAGTTCTTGATCGCCATTCTTGGGTGTTGAAGCACAGCCTTGCAAGACCGAAAAACAAATCGCCAAGACAATCAGCCATAAATAGCCATGATTTGTTTTTGCAAAAGTATTTTTAAAAAGTCCAATAATTCCAGCCATTGGTTTTACAAATCAATCTTAAATTTCTCTCAATAATGGCAAACGCCGCATGATCAAACCGTTATCGAGCAACCATTCAATTTCGTCAGCAATTGCCTGGCGTACGGAATTTTGTGGCAAACCAAGATCATTTACCGCCTTGCTGCAATCAAAATGCATCGGGTAACGCGCCAATCTAACACCAGCAAGCGGTGCCATAGGCGGTTTATGGGTCATGTAATCGGCGACAAACTCACTGACAGCGGCCGCCGCTAATGCGAGCCAATAGGGAATACGTCTTCTGGGCATGTGCAGACCGGTAATCTCTTCAATCCAGCACAATAATTGCCTCAAAGTGATATTTTCATTCCCCAAGATATAGCGCTCTCCGTGTTTTCCATGCGTAGCCGCCAATATATGACCCTGAGCAATATCCCGTACATCCGCCATATTAAAACCGCAATCCAGATAAGCCGGTGTCTTGACATTCAAAAAATCAAGTATCATGCGCGTAGGCGGGGTAATGGATCTATCTCCGGGTCCAACCGGTAATGTCGGTGCGACAATAATAACCGGCAATCCATCTTCAGCCGCTTTTAACGCTTCCCATTCCGCCAATAGCTTTGACTTGCAATAGGGTCCTGGCATTTCGTTTAATTGACATTCCAACGCGGAAAAAGCCGATACATTCCTGCGCACATGGCCGGTCACAATCGATTCGGTCGAAGTATACACGATTACTTCCAGATCATGCTTTGCCGCTTCTGCAAATATAGTCCGGGTGCCTTCAAAGTTGACCCGATTAAAGTCGCTTTTTTTCTGCGTCCATAAATTAGGATTGGCCGCTAAGTGATAAACTCTTTGAACACCTTTAAGCGCTTTACGGACTACATGAGGATCACAAATCGTGCCGCGCACGACTTCCACGTTGGCTGGCAAAGGAACATCCGGGAGCTCCAGGATTCTGACATTATCGCCACTTTCCTGGAGTTGTCTCACCAGATGTGATCCGATAAAGCCGCCGCCTCCGGTCACCAAAGAACGCCGGTTGCTCATAAAATCCCCTCCTATCACAGTGCAACAGCTTCAATGCGAAACATTCAAAACCTGATCAATTTGCGGATAGATCAACGTTGCCAAGACAGGCAAACAACAATCAGCTATCCCGCTCACCATGAACAATCTCCACTAATTTTAAAGCCTGCAGTTCCATTTCAATCACAAAATCATCAACCTTGGCTCGAAAATGGCGGTAGAAAATCATGCTTGGAATAGCAACGAGAATGCCGAATGCCGCATTGTACAAGGCCACTGAAATCCCGTAAGCCAGTTGCGCCGGGTTGCTGCCTGCCGGTGAATTGGATCCGAAAATCTCGATCATACCGACCAAAGTGCCAAATAATCCCATCAAGGGACTCAATGCCGCAATCGTTCCCAATGTTGTCAGATAACGATTCAGCTCATGCGCGATCACCCGGCCCGCTTCTTCTATCGATTCCTTCATAACTTCCCGGGAGCTTTTCACATTCTTAAGACCGGCTGCGAGAATCTGTCCTAGAGGAGAATGTTTTTGCAGCTTCGTCAACATCTCTGAACTTACACCATTACGCTTGTATTCATTAAGTACCTTTGGCAACAATTCCTTAGGTGAAATGACATTTAAACGCAAGGTCCACATGCGCTCTCCGATAATCCCGGCTGCGACTATGGAAGCGATGATAATCGGCCAGATTGGCCAACCTGCTGCTTGAATTAAAGATAACACGAGATAGTCTCCTCACTCACTGTAGATCCGGGTATCATTTTCTCTGAAAATCATCCAGTGTATATTTTAAAACCAAGTCTATCACCCAGTACGATGCAACTTAAAGAAACGCTGATTAATTGACTGCACGAACGGAACATTTTGTTGCGTGGCACTCACACCCACGTCTCTCGGATTGAATGTCCCGGCTGTTGTGTGTCGCGCACCTCGCGCTTCATTACGCTCGTCAAATTCTTCAGCATTTTCTTAATATCGGCTTAAAGATTGACCGATTTTTTTATCCACAATTTCTGTGAATAAATTTGTGAGTATGTCGCGAAAATAAGAATTAAGTTAACAAATCCAAACATCTTTTTTAACTTGATGGTTTTTTGTGCTCACCCATTGTTGATTAACAAACAATAAGTTAATTTGAAATTATATCATTTACAATTAGTTAAGCGGTACCCTGATATCATAAAAATATACATCGACTCTACGGCCTTGATATGAATCTGTTTCCAGTCACCGGACTTGCGCGTAAGATTTTAAGCGTCAGTGAATTAAATAATAGTACCCGGCAATTCCTGGAACAGAATATCCCGTTACTGTGGGTTAAAGGTGAAATTTCCAATTTAAAGCGCTATCAATCCGGTCATTGGTATTTTTCGCTGAAAGATGCCGAAGCTCAGGTACGATGCGTACTGTTCAGTCATAAGAATCGGTATTTCGACTGGCAGCCCGTCGATGGCATGCAAGTGGAAGTACTGGCATTGGTTACGCTATACGAACCTCGTGGAGATTTCCAGTTAAACGTTGAAACCATCCGGAGAGCTGGTCTGGGTGAATTATTCGAGGCTTTTGAGAAACTTAAGGCCAAGTTAGAAAAAGCCGGTTTTTTTAATCCCGGCAAAAAAAAGAAATTACCTGATTTTCCCAAGCAAATTGGCATTATCACATCGCTTGATACGGCTGCGTTGCGGGATGTGCTATCAACCTTGCGGCGGCGCATGCCATCTTTGCCAGTCATTATTTATCCCACGTTGGTTCAAGGAAAAACTGCCGCCGCCAGTATCGCCGATGCTATCGATACTGCCGTACTGCGCAATGAATGCGATGTATTGATTGTGTGTCGCGGGGGCGGAAATATTGAAGATTTGTGGGCATTTAATGAAGAAATTGTTGCATTGGCGATTGCCGGCAGCTCGATTTCTGTTGTGAGCGGCATCGGCCATGAAACAGACTTCACTATCGCGGATTTTGTTGCAGACATGCGCGCACCAACACCAACGGCTGCCGCCGAGTTAGTAAGCAAAGACCGGACTGAATTAAGCCGCCGTCTGAATACGATTTACCAGCGCATGTTCCACATAGCCCTGCATGGTCTCGAACGTGCCATGCAGCGTGTGGATATTCTGTCGCATCGTTTGATTTATCCCGGTAACCGGATTCAGCAGCAACTTTTTCAGTTGCAGTATTTGCAGGATCGGCTCAACAAGAATTGCGCACACTTAATTGAAAAGAAACAGTGGGTAGTGCTCGGATTCAATCAACGGTTAGTTAACACAAATTCTCGTATCGTACATTTGGAACAGCAGCATCAAGTTTTGGCATCACGCTTCCTCAGAGCTTTTTCCCTTTATTTCGAAGCACATTCAGTCAGGTTAAAACATATTCAAGTACAGTTATCACAGCTGAATCCGCAATCGGTCTTGGAGCGTGGGTATAGCATCACTTTTTCCGATGAAGGCACGATCATCCGTAACAGCAAACAGATACATTGTGGTGAAAAAATTCAGGTAAAATTCGCACACGGCTGCTGCGAAGCGGATGTTTCTAACGTCAAGGATTCCTGATCGACGCAGCCGCCCCAGCTCACTTTTTTCATTCAACAGTAAATAATCTTAATGCCTAAAACTTTCTTGATCCTCGGTGCGCTAAATATTTTCTTCTGCATAGCGTTTGGTGCTTTTGGTGCGCATGGCTTAAGGAATTTGCTCTCGGCAGACATGCTGGCAGTCTATCACACTGGGGTACAGTATCATTTCTATCATGCCTTTGGCATCCTCGTTAGCGGCCTGCTTTTAATGCATTTCCCGAACTCACGCTTTATTCCTGCTGCCGCCTGGTTGATGATGATCGGGATTATTCTTTTCAGCTTCAGCCTTTATGTGCTGAGTATTACGGGCATCCGTGCGATCGGCATGATCACGCCGTTTGGTGGAGTCTCATTCCTTACTGCCTGGGCATTGCTCGCGTACGCGATTTGGAAAAATAAATAGTCGGGCGCCACGCCTGTTTAATCTTTTTTTGATCCAATACCTCGCCGTTTTGGGCGAGGCGCTATTTGGTTATTTTGGTTATTTGGTTTTCTCCGCCATTTTCCGGTGAGCAACAGCCATTTCCTTATTACGCTCTACCGCTTTTTCATATTCTCGTAATAACGCTTCATGATGCGAATGAAAATCTTGACCACTCCGGCCATAGTATTCACTATGATCGCTATACTCTTTTAGTAACTCTTTTTGTTTCTCCGCTTTTGCATTCATTTCGTGAGCTTCTTTTTCATACATCTCAGCTAATCCGACATGATCAAACTTAGTTTTAGCTTGAGCTTCAGCTTTATCCATTTTCCCTAATTCTGCAAACGATACGTTTGAAACGAATAAAGCAAAAGTAACCAGTATTGCAATCAATAGCTTTGTTTTCATGACAAGTCCCTCTCAATTTGATAAATGAAATGTATGCTCTAGTGCTACTATAAATATTCGATGAACTGAGCTTTTTCATAATAGCAAACTATGTGAAATCCACAAAGGTTTCATGGATAAACTACGAAATCAACTTTAACAGTAGAAAAATACACAATGAAACTAATATTATTATTTATTCTGCTTTGCTGTATCGCCCTGCTTGGTTATGCACAATACTTACAACACGCCGAAGGATTGCTGCCCTGCCCGTTATGTGTAGCTCAGCGCCTGGCATATTGGCTATTAGGGATAACCGCATTACTGGCAATTCTTCATAATCCCCAAAAGACTGGATACCGTATTTACGCGATTTTGATGTTTGCATTTGCACTAATAGGAGCAGTCATTGCGGCACGTCACGCGTGGCTGATACGTTTTCCTGAAGCATTTGAATGCGGTATTAGCCCGGAAGAAGCTTTTTTGAATTCTTTGCCTGTTGCTGATTGGTGGCCTGGCATGTTTGAAGCCAACGGAGATTGTGCAAATGTTGACTGGGAGTTTTTATCGCTGGCTATACCTGATTGGTCATTAGCGGCTTTTGTAATTCTTGCTATCAGCGCGCTCTATGCATTCTTCACTAAGAAGTCGCCTTAATTTAGCCACGCGGGTGGTGACTAGCGTGTAATTGCTTTAATCGCTCACGCGCAATATGTGTGTATATCTGCGTCGTTGAGATGTCTGCATGCCCCAACAACAACTGCACAACTCGCAAATCCGCTCCATGATTCAGCAGATGCGTAGCAAACGCATGACGCAATGTATGCGGGGAAAGTTGCTTGGTGATGCCGACTTGTTGCGCATAGCGCTTGATAAGATACCAGAATGCTTGCCGGGTCATTGCTGCACCGCGAGTAGTCACAAATATCGTATCGGTCACAATGCCATTGAGCAACGTAGCCCTTGCTTCTTTTGTGTAGCGATTGAGCCATTCGAGCGCTTCTTCGCCTAATGGCGCCAGTCGCTCCTTCCTCCCCTTACCCATGACCCGTAAGACGCCCATGTCCATGCTAACCTGCGAGTACCGGAGATTAATCAATTCCGATACACGTAATCCGCTCGCATACAATACTTCGAGCATTGCACGATCACGCAAACCCAAGGGCAATCCGAGATCCGGGGCGCTTAATAGTAACTCCACTTCTTTTTCGGAAAGACTGTCAGGTAAATGGCGTTGAAGTTTGGGTGTTTCAATGTTTAAACTGGGATCGCTTGAAATCTTTCCTTGACGCAGCAAGAAACGATAGAAACGTTTTAAACTCGATAATTCACGGCTGGTTGTGCTGGCTTTCATCTTTGCAGACACTCTTGATGCAAGAAACTCAAGCAAATCGACATGAGTCGCGTCCGTAAGTATGCCATTACCTTGATTACGCTTTTTTAGCCATTCACCGAAAAGCTGCAAATCATTTCGGTAGCTATCGAGCGTATTTCGCGACAAGCCGTCTTCCAGCCATAACGCATCGGAAAACTCGTCTAGCAAACTGGCGTTAGTCTCAGGTGCTCTCATGGCATAATAACCAGCGCTTGATCTCAAGAGGGTTTCCATCACTTGCGTTCATAAAACCTCCTAATCCACCATTTTTGGATATTACCCGGTGACAAGGTATAATTATCGGGATCCGATTAGCGCCGCAGGCCCGGCCTACCGCTCTTGGCGCTGAATGAAGTTGTGACGCAATTTCTGCATAACTGCTTGTTTGCCCACTTGGAATAGCCATGATAGCTTTCCATACACGCTGTTGATGAGCCGTACCGCTAACATGCAAACTTAAGTCAAATTTGTAGTTAGGTTCCGTCAAATAGGCTGTTAATTGCCTGCATACTTCCTTAGCCAATAAGGTTTGTGGAGGCAATGTTGACGAATCGAGCGGTAAATAATCAATGTCGGTTAACCAGTCTTCATCAGTTCTGATGCCTAAAATAGCAAATGGAGTAGCTAGTTTTGCCTGATAAATTCTAGTTGAAGTGTTTACTCCCTGATCTTCCTTCTGCTTAGTCACTTTTTGCCTATATTAATTATCGAAAATAAAGAAAAAATAACGCTCTTTATCCGTAAAAATGGACATCCAGAATCTACAGAAGTTTCAGCTCCGACTCTTGATCCTCTAGTTACTGATCTTCACTGAAAGTACTATCGATCAAAGATCGAGTATCACGATCTCGACAGTAGCAACTCGTTAAGCCTTTTAACAAATGCAGCCGGATCTTCGAGCTGACCTCCTTCTGCCAACAAGGCTTGATCGAATAATAAATGGCACCAATCTTGGAAATTGTCCACTTCGTTTTTTAGTTTCTGCACCATTGGATGTTGCGGGTTAATTTCCAGAATCGGTTTGGCATGCTGGACTTTTTGACCAGCTGATTTCAATAATCGCTCTAAATTACCACCCATATCGTATGTATCCGCGACCAGACAGGCAGGGGATTCCGTTAGGCGAAACGTGATACGTACATCTTTTACTTGCTCACTGAGTGTTTCTTTCATTTTATCTGTCAGATCCTGGAACGCACCAGCTTCTTTAGCCTGTTCCTCTTTTTCTGCTGCATCCTCCAAAGCGCCCAAATCCAAACCACCTTTTGCAACCGATTGCAACGGTTTTCCTTCAAATTCCGTCAAATTACTGACCAGCCACTCATCCACTCGATCAGACAACAGTAAAACTTCGATTCCTTTTTTACGGAAAACTTCCAGATGTGGACTGTTTCTGGCTGCCTTCAGACTTTCGGCAGTCACATAGTAAATTTTTTCCTGCCCTTCTTTCATCCGTTGAACATAAGTCCCCAATGAAACTGCCGGCTCATCGATTTCAGTATGGGTTGTGACAAAACGCAGCAATTTGGCAATTCGTTCACGATTTGCGTAATCTTCACCGATACCTTCCTTGAGTACTTGTCCAAATTCACGATAAAACGTTTTATATTTGTCTTTTCCTTGCTCATCCTCATTTTTCGAAAGCTCTTCAATCAATCCCAGCACTTTCTTGACAACACCGGCTCTGATTGAATCGATATCCTTGGATTCTTGCAGGATTTCACGCGATACATTCAGTGGTAAATTATTTGAGTCAATCACCCCACGGACAAAACGCAAATAATTCGGCAGCAGTTTTTCCACGTCATCCATAATAAATACTCTTTGGACATAGAGCTTGATACCATGACGGCGTTCGCGATCGAATAAATCGAATGGCGCGCGCGCAGGGATGTAGAGCAACTGTGTGTATTCCTGTTTACCTTCTACACGTGCATGCACATAAGCTAAAGGTGGCTCAAAATCATGAGCGACGTGTTTATAAAATTCGTCATACTGTTCTGCAGTAATTTCGTTCTTCGGCCTTGCCCACAACGCATTGGCTTGATTGATAGTTTCGTCTTCATCAGTAACAACGTTCTTTTTCTCTTCCTGCGACCATTCTTCCTTCTTCATTACAATCGGTAAGGTAATATGATCGGAGTATTTACGGATGATGTTACGAATTCGCATCCCGTTGAGAAACTCATCCTCCTCTTTTCGCAGGTGCAATGTAATGTCTGTGCCACGTTGAGGTTTCACAACAGTTTCTATGGTGTATTCACCTTCACCGCTCGATTCCCAACGCACACCATGCTCGGAAGTCAATCCTGCTCTTCTGGTAATTAAAGTTACTTTATCAGCGATAATGAAGGCGGAATAAAATCCGACTCCAAATTGACCGATTAAATGAGCATCCTTGACTTGATCGCCCGTTAAAGAATTGAAGAATTCCCGGGTACCAGATTTTGCGATGGTACCAATATGATCAATAACTTCTTGTCGAGACATACCAATTCCATTATCAGAAATGTTAATCGTATGTTCGTTACTATCATAACTTACACGGATTTTTAGATCTGAATCAGATTCATAAAGTGCTGGATCAGTTAATCCCTCAAATCGCAATTTATCAGCAGCATCGGATGCGTTTGATATCAGTTCTCGCAAAAAAATTTCCTTATTACTATATAAGGAATGGATCATCAGCTTCAATAACTGTTTAGCTTCTGCCTGAAAACTGAATTGTTCTTTAGGTGTTTCAACTTGCACAATAAGCCTCCATGAAATATATTTTTTTGCAAATATGGGGGTCAGATTAGTAATTTCAAGTTTTTGTAATCAATGCGGTGGTTATCAAAAACACTAAATCTGAGATTACATCAGCAATAGCATTAGGAAATCTTCTATATAATTACAACTCGGCTTTATATGCTAAGATGCAATATAGAAAATGAGTGGGTAGTTACATTTAGGAAAGCATAACTTTCCAAATTTCGATCACATTGAGTTTTGAATGGCGTAGAGACTTAATCCCATCAATGCTTGGGGAAATATTCCAAAAGCCAGAACAGCTAATCCATTTGCACTTAATAGAATCTTCACATCGCTATTTGACACGATCGGTTCATCTGTTTCAGGCTCGTCAAAATACATCAATTTAATAATACGTAAGTAATAAAATGCGCCTATTAACGAAAATAAAACGGCTACAACAGCGAGCCATACAAACCCAGCATTCACTACAGCTTGCAATACTGCAAACTTCGCATAAAAACCGATCATCGGTGGAATACCGGCTAAAGAAAGCATCAGTAAAAGTGTTATAAAAGCATACCAAGCATTTCTTTTACTCAGTCCTTTAAAATCATCGATATTCTCTGCTTCAAATCCACTTCTGCATAGCATCATGATCATTGCAAATGTACCTAATGTCATCAATACATATGCGATTACATAAAAAAGTGCAGAACTATAACCATTCGAATCCGCACTGATAAATCCCAATAACAAAAAACCCATGTGCGAAATCGTTGAATAAGCCAACATCCTTTTAATATTCGTTTGCGCTATCGCAGCGATATTTCCTACCGCCATCGATAAAACCGCCAATATCACCAGCATACCTTGCCAATCAGCTACCATCTCTCCCATTCCTTCAATTAGCAGCCGCATTACAAAACCAAATGCTGCCAGTTTCGGCGCAGATCCAATAAACAAAGTAACTGCAGTCGGTGAACCTTGATAGACGTCAGGAGCCCACATATGAAATGGTGCCGCACTTAATTTAAAACTAATTCCAGCAACGATAAAGACCAGTCCCACAACTAGAACTTCTTTGCTGCTAGCTTCACTCTGAATGATTTGCGTAAGTTGTGATACATGTAAAGTACCAGTTGCACCGTATACCATAGACATGCCATATAGCAAAAAGCCGGATGCTAAAGCTCCCAATACAAAAAACTTCATTGCTGCTTCCGTAGCGATCTGTGAATCACGCCGAAGCGCAACCAATGCATACAAGGACAATGACAATAACTCCAAGCCAATATAGAGCGTCAGGAAGTGGCTTGCAGAAATCATAACCATCATGCCTAGTGTTGCAAAAAGTATCAGACTAAAGAATTCCCCTCGCAGCATACCTCTATCGCTAATGTATGTATGCGAATAGATTAATACAGCAGATACCGTACCATACACCATCAGTTTGAGTATATCCGCCATCGCATCATCAACAAACATGCCAGAAAACGTATGAATCACTTCTGTTGAGAAAGATATGAAGGTAAGCAGCGCGCACCCAAACAACGTGATTTGCGTCAGCAGATATGCTACGTGGCGCCGGTTATTACCGGCGGTAAGATCAGCCAGCATTACTACACACACCATAATGAGCATAAAGATCTCTGAAGAAGCCGGTGCGAAGTCAGGTGGTATAAAATTCATTAACTCTAAATCCTTATTGCTAGATATCCTACAGAATTACATTTACAGCTTGCTGGTGCTGACATGGATTAATAAATGATCAATCGTTGTATGCATCACTTCAACGAGCGGAAATGGATAAACACCGAACCACAGTACAAAAATAGCCAAAATTGCCAATATCAAAAATTCGCGTTTGGAAATATCCTGTAGTCCTTCAACAGCAGAATTAGCTACTGCACCAAATATCACTCGTTTATACATCCATAATGTATAAGCTGCTCCGAAAATCAAAGTCGTAGCTGCTAAAAATGCGTACCAGAAATTGATTTGGATAGCGCTCATGATAACCATAAATTCACCTACAAATCCGCTTGTTCCTGGAAGTCCGGCATTTGCCATCGCGAATAACATGAAGAAAGCTGCGAAAGCAGGCATCTTATTTACAACCCCACCGTAATCCGCAATTTGGCGCGAGTGCAAGCGATCATACAACACTCCCACACAAAGGAACATCGCACCAGATATAAACCCATGCGAGATCATCTGCACCATAGCACCTTCTATGCCATAGGCATTGAATAAGAAGAACCCTAGCGTAACGAATCCCATGTGTGCAACTGACGAATATGCAATCAGTTTTTTCATGTCAGCTTGCATCAGAGCAATTAAACCAATATAAACAACCGCAATTAATGACAAAACGATCATCATATCAGCGAGATACAGACTAGCATCCGGGGCAATAGGCAACGAAAAACGTAAAAAACCATACCCCCCCAATTTCAACAAAATTGCTGCCAAAACAACCGATCCCCCCGTAGGAGCCTCTACGTGAGCATCTGGAAGCCAGGTATGCACAGGCCACATTGGCACTTTAACCGCGAATGCCAGCAAGAATGCAATGAATAAATAAATCTGCGGCGTAAATGGTATCGAAAGTCGATGATAATCTTCGATGGAAAAACTTCCCTCGGATGTCCTATACAAATAAATAAATGCAATCAGCATTAATAAGGAACCTAGAAGCGTATACAGAAAAAACTTGATCGCGGCATAAACTCTATTGGGTCCGCCCCAAATACCGATGATTAAAAACATAGGAATTAGCGATGCTTCCCAAAAAACATAAAACAGAATTGCATCCAGTGATGAAAACACACCATTTACAATTCCGGACATCACGAGGAATGCCCCCATATATTGAGATACGCGTTGCTTAATTACTTCCCACCCTGCTATAACGACGATCGGTGTAATGAAACAATTTAATAAAATCAATGGCATCGATATCCCGTCAACACCAACATGATAATAGACATTAAATCGCTCAAACCAAACATGCTTCTCGACGAATTGCATTGAACCGGTTGTCACGTCAAAGCCGCTGTACAGCGGTATCGCGACCAGAAAACCTAGTGTCGATCCAGTCAGGGAAATCCAACGAGCAAGCTGCGCATTTCGATCATTACCGGTAGCGAATACAGCGATACCAAAAACAATTGGCAACCAAATAATTAAACTGAGTATTGGGAATTCAAACGACATGCTTATTCCGTTCTATTTATTAAAATCTTATGATTCTTGCTCGGTGATATCCCATCATGGATTTCTGACTTGACATTACATTATGAAATTGCAATCTTAATAAAGCCAAAATGTCAAAATAACAAAAATCCCTACAATCATTGTAAATGCATAATGATAGATATAACCCGTTTGATATCGTCTAACTAGTGTAGCTGTTAAAGACACTACTTTCGCTGTTCCATTGACAAAAAAACCATCAATTACTTTGACATCACCAATTTTCCAAAGAATTGTTCCTAAAGAACGAGTTCCTCCTGCAAATAGCCATGAATACAGTTCGTCAATATAGTATTTTCGATCCAGCAAGGTAAAAATCGGGGTACATCTCCCTTTAATCTTTTCAGGAAGATCAGTTTTATAATTATATAAATACCAAGCTGTAAAGATTCCAGCTATTGATAACCAGAAAGGTGCTGTTGAAAAAGCATGTGAAACCATACCCGCAATTCCAGTAAACTCTGCTCCCAATCTCACAATTGCATCATGTTGTGAAGAAACATAAATTGCATCTGTGAAATAATCTCCAAAAACAATTGGGCCAATAAACCACCCTGCAGCGATCGTTGGAATTGCCAATACTATCAGCGGTAACGTAACAACCCATGGCGATTCGTGTAAATGTTCTTTCGTATGTTTGTCCATTCTAGGTTGCCCATGAAAGGTCATAAATATGAGGCGGAACGTATACAATGCTGTTACAAAAACAGTAGCTAGCACACAGAAATAAGCAAAACCAACACCAGGTATATTGGCAAAATGTACAGCTTCAATAATTGCGTCTTTAGAGAAGAATCCTGAAAAGCCGGGTACACCTGCACTTGCCAATGCCGCTATGAACATCGTCCAGTAGGTGATGGGCATATACTTTTTGAGTCCGCCCATTTTTTGCATGTTCTGCTCATGATGCATCGCAATGATGACAGAACCAGCACCCAAAAATAGTACGGCTTTAAAAAAAGCATGCGTCATTAAATGGAAAATCGCAGCGGAATAAGCTGATGCGCCAAGCGCTACTGTCATATAGCCCAATTGTGAAAGAGTTGAATATGCAACCACACGCTTAATATCAGTTTGGACCACCGCGACAAGCGCCATAAACAGCGTTGTAATGCCGCCAATGATCAAGATAGTTGATAAAGCCATTTCCGATAATTCAAACAAGGGCGACATCCTTGCCACCATGAAGATGCCTGCTGTCACCATAGTTGCGGCGTGGATTAGTGCCGAAATCGGGGTCGGCCCTTCCATCGAATCAGGTAACCATACATGCAATGGAAATTGAGCTGATTTACCCATTGCACCAATAAATAATAGAATACAAATCAGTGTTATTACTAGCCAATGAAATCCGGGGATAATTTCAACTGATTTCTCGATTAATTCCGGTGCTTGTGCAAAAACTGCAGTGTAATCCAAGGTACCAAAATACATTAACACCAGCGCTATCCCAAGGAGGAAACCAAAATCACCTACCCGGTTTACCAGGAATGCTTTCAGATTGGCATACACAGCTGTTGGACGGGTATACCAAAAACCGATTAGCAAATACGATACAAGACCAACTGCTTCCCAGCCAAAAAATAATTGTAAGAAATTATTCGACATTACCAACATCATCATGGAGAAGGTAAACAGCGAAATATAACTGAAAAAGCGTTGATAACCGGGATCATCGTGCATATAACCAATGGT
The DNA here is from genome assembly GCF_054188085.1 of Nitrosomonas limosa. Lineage (NCBI taxonomy): Bacteria > Pseudomonadati > Pseudomonadota > Betaproteobacteria > Nitrosomonadales > Nitrosomonadaceae > Nitrosomonas > Nitrosomonas limosa. Next base: position 1,628,859 of record NZ_CM135180.1, read on the forward strand.
ATAAATATGAACCATCAGAGAAACCAGACTTACAACGATCATCATGGTCGCTGAAAGATGATCAATTAAGAAGCCAATTTCGAAATGGGTATCCCCGGATATTAACCAAGTATATACGCTGCCGTTATAGCTATTACCTTCCAGAACATCCAAGAAAATAATAATTGATGAAATTAGAGAAACAAAGACTAAAGCAATCGTAACGCGATGGCTCCAATTTCGCCCGATATACCGACCAAATAAGCCAGCAATGATGGATCCTAACAAAGGGGCTAGAGGTACCAATAAATAGAGTTTTTGCATCACAAGTAAGTATTAGTTTTATTATTCAAAGAATTAATTTATAGATTCAAACTAACCTTTTAATTTATCGAGATCGTCAACATTAATAGTGCGCATATTCCGAAAAAGCACAACCAAAATTGCTAAGCCTATCGCTGATTCCGCCGCAGCAACGGTTAAAATAAAAAATACAAAAATTTGCCCTGATATATCTTGTAGATAGTGAGAAAATGCCACGAAATTCATATTGACAGCCAGTAACATCAATTCAATCGACATCAACAAAATAATCACATTTTTCCGATTGAGAAAGATACCAACCAAGCCGATTGCAAACAAAATTGCACCAAGCACCAAATAATGAGATAGCGAAACCAAGATTAATTCCTTTTTAATTCTAGTGATGCTAACAGCGTTGCAATCATTCCTTTTTTTCCGCAGGCATCGCTACAATACGTAACCGATCCTCTTTTCTAATCTTAACTTGCTTCGATGGATTCGGTGATTTTTTATCTTCCCGATGTCGGAGTGTCAATGCTATGGCAGCGATCATTGCTACAAGCAAAAGAACCGCTGCTAACTCGAACGCATAAACGTACTCGGTATAAAGCAGGCGCCCCAATTCCCGAGTGTTACTATAATCCGCATCTTGCGGAGTAGGATTAGGCATTTCTTCCAACCCAAAATGTTTTCCCATAAACACTGCGGACATCTCAGCAATCATGATCACTGAGACAATGGCACCAAATGGAAACCATTTCCAGAATCCTTCGCGCAGTCTATCTAAATTGATATCCAACATCATTACTACAAACAGAAACAGTACCATGACTGCGCCAACATATACTAATACCAATGCGATCGCGAGAAACTCCGCTTCTAGCAATAGCCATAAGCCAGCACAAGTTACGAATGCCAGAACCAACAGCAATGCTGAATTAACTGGATTCCTTACAGTAATGACTCCAAGCGCTGATACTATAAGAACAGTTGAAAAAAAATAAAATAAAAAGTCTTGAAAATTCATTTGAAGTAATTAGCCGAATTTAACGATAGCGTGCATCTGCTTCGCGATCTTTTGCGATTTGTTCCTCATATCGATCACCAATAGCCAATAACATTTCTTTCGTATATATCAAATCGCCCCTTTTTTCGCCGTGATACTCCAAAATGCGAGTCTCAACAATCGAATCAACCGGGCAAGATTCTTCACAAAAACCGCAAAAAATGCATTTACTCAAATCAATATCATAGCGTGTTGTTCGTCTAGTCCCATCCGCACGTTGTTCCGAATCAATAGTAATCGCCATCGCTGGACAAACAGCTTCACACAATTTACAAGCTATACATCGCTCCTCTCCATTTGGGTAACGACGCAACGCGTGCAAACCACGAAAACGTGGTGATTGCGGTGTTTTCTCTTCCGGAAAATGCACTGTAATCTTAGGCTTAAAAAGATACCGCCCGGTGACTGCCATACCTTTTATCAATTCGAATAATAAAAAGGTACTAAAGAATTTTTTAATACGGTTCATTGTACTATCTCTATATTAAAACCAAATGTTCAATGGAAAATAATTTCTCATTGATTCTGGTAATTGCATTATGAATCCTAGGAGCACAATCCATACCAGTGTAATCGGAATAAATATCTTCCAACCCAGTCTCATAATTTGATCATAGCGATAACGCGGAAATGTTGCTCTAAACCAGAGAAAGAAAAATAAAATAAACGCAATTTTCAATAATAACCAAATAAATCCTGGAATTAGGGTAAATGGAGCTATATCAAGCGGCGGCAACCACCCTCCAAGAAACATAATCGATGTCAAAGTTGCGACAAGAATCATGTTTGAATATTCCGCCAAAAAGAATACGGTAAATGCCATACCGGAATAATCCACATGAAATCCAGCTACAATTTCCGATTCACCTTCAGCTACGTCAAATGGCGCGCGATTTGTCTCAGCCACTCCCGAGATCAGATATACTAAAAACATGGGAAACAACGGTATTAAATACCAATTGAGCATACTATCGCCTTGTTGCCCATTAACAATATCACCCAAATTCAGGCTTTGAGCCATCATTAAGACGCATACTAATGCAAATCCCATAGCTAACTCATATGAGACTACTTGTGCAGCTGAACGCATTGCACCCAAAAAAGCATATTTTGAATTTGATGCCCACCCTGCAATAATGATGCCGTATATACCCATTGAAGTCATTGCCAGAATATAGAGCAATCCCGCATTGATATCAGCCAGTACCAATTCCGGCGAAAATGGAATAACTGCCCACGCCGCTAACGCCGGCATAATCGTTAATACCGGTGCAAGAATAAACAAGAATTTATTAGCCCCGGTAGGAATAATAATTTCCTTCATGATTGCTTTGACTGCATCAGCGATTGGCTGTCCCCATCCGCGCAACCACGGAATCCCAAAGAAAGTTACCCTATTTGGCCCAACACGTACCTGCATATAGGCGATTATTTTGCGTTCAGCGAAAGTTAGATATGCAACGCCAAGGAGCAATGGAACAACAATAGCAAAAATGAACAACAGATTTGTTGTCAGAGAAAACAGCATCGCCCCCCATTCTCCGCCAAATATATCCAAAAATAATTGCTCAAAGTTTTCCATCAATCAACTCCATCAACGCCTATTATTTCTTTATTATCTCTAATTCACCGAATAATGCACCCAATCCAAAAGTTTTTGGATGAGCCCCGGCTAGACGAATGCAATTAAATGGCAGTTTCTCATCGTGAGCAACTTCGATAGACAAAGTTTTGTCACCTTGCTTGACTGTTATTTGATCACCTGCCTTAACTCCAATTTTCTCTAGCATTGCTGCAGTCATCCATGCCTTTGGATCCGCGGCGTCTTGGGTGAGTTGAAGTGACTCGGCACGTCGCACAATTGGATCAGCCTGATATATAGGTACTTCACCGATACGTTGTATCCCTTGTGTCTCAGTGATTGTCAGTGTCTCATCGATTGCACTAGACTTATTATTCAAGTAGGACTTAACTTCGTTACCTAAAGGAAATACCTCTTCCCGCACTTGCTCGGAAGTTTCGAAATCAAAGCCTTCTAAATTAAGCAAATTGGCTAATACTCTCAGAACTTTCCAACCTGGCCGCGCATCTCCAAGCGGAGATACAACACCATTAAAACTCTGTATTCTCCCCTCGGTGTTTACGAAAGTGCCTGATGTTTCGCTAAAGGGCGTTATAGGCAGGATCACATCAGCATATTCTTTTGCATTGCCTTGATAGGCACTCAAGGATACAACAAAATCGCCTGCTTGAATGGCTTCAAGCGCTTTCATAGAATCAAAAGTATCAAATTCGGGCTCTATATTCATTAATACATAGGCCCTACATTTATCACTAAAACCTTTTTGGTAACCAAGCATCTGCGCAGCATTTAGACCAGAGTGCGTATTCCCAGCACGCATCGGCAATGAGAGACAACCAATCTCTGGTACCGCACCAGCCAAATAGGCGCCGACACTATTGGCAGCTTCACCCAATATTCCAAAACTTGCGCCCGATATCTCGGCAATCAGACCCGCAAGTATTTGAAGGGACGAATAATCGGGATGATGCTGCGATAAGTTACCCAAATAAATCGCAGCCGGTGCATTTTCGATCAAGCTGGAAGCAATAGCAAATGCATCAGCGGAGCTTGATACATTTGCCACATCAATATACTGTTTAATCGCTTGCGCTTGTTCACTCCCTTTAATCTCAACAGCGGCTTTCAGAATCTCAGCCAACACCTTGACCATAGAAGCTGGGGCAACGATAGCTTTATTCTTAACTTTAGTTAGCAAATCATCGTCTATTGGATTTACGATGTTCACTTCCATTCCGTTCTTAACCGCCTGACGCAGACGCTGAGCAATTAAAGGATGATCTTTACGAAGCGTACTTCCAATAATCAGCGCAGATTTTAAATTTGATATTTCAGCAATGCTAGTACCTAGCCATGGAACACATTGCAGCTTTTTATCCACGCGAAAATCTGATTGACGTAATCGGTGATCAATGTTTCCACTTCCCATTGCTCGTAATAACTTCTGAAGCAAATAAAGCTCTTCTGTCGTACTATGCGCCGATCCTAACGCAGCGATACTTTCCGCGCCATGCCTATGCTTAACAGATTGCAATGCTTGAGCTGTATACTCCAGGGCTTCTTGCCAATCACATTCAGTCCATTGTCCATCCCGCTTAATCATTGGGCGTGTTAATCTGTCTTCTGAATTCAAACCTTCATAAGAGAAGCGATCTTTATCCGACAACCAGCACTCATTGATTGCTTCATTGTCTCGTGGTAGCACACGCATCACACGATTCTGCTTAACTTGAACGACTAGATTTGAACCTAATCCACAATGCGGACTGATTGATTTACGTCGAGATAGCTCCCATGTGCGCGCAGAATATCGAAACGGTTTGCTTACCAACGCACCAACCGGACATAAATCAATAACATTTCCTGACAACTCTGAATCTACGGTTTTTCCAACAAAAGAAAGTATCTCTGAATGTTCTCCGCGCCCCGCCATTCCGAGTTCCATAATTCCGGCAATCTCCTGACCAAACCTTACACAGCGAGTGCAATGTATGCACCGCGTCATATCCGTCGAGATCAAAGGGCCAAGGTTTTTATTAACAACAACTCGCTTGGCTTCAGCATAGCGCGAACCGCTTGCTCCATAACCGACCGCAAGATCTTGCAGTTGACACTCTCCACCTTGATCACAAATAGGGCAATCGAGTGGATGATTGATTAAAAGAAATTCCATCACTCCTTTTTGTGCATTTACTGCTTGCGGAGAGTGGGTAAATACCTTCATACCATCCATAACTGGTGTTGCACAAGCCGGCAAGGGCTTTGGTGCTTTTTCTACTTGCACAAGGCACATACGGCAGTTGGCTGCTATCGATAATTTTTTGTGATAACAGAAATGAGGAATATATACACCAATCTGCTTGGCACCGTCCATAATGGTGCTTCCTTTCGGAACAGATACTTGCTTACCGTCGATTTCGATATTGACCATCGGTTAAAATTCTTGGGTTAATTACGAATAATAGATTCAATGTCATGATTTGATTATGCATAAATAATCAAACCATGCATTTCTTATGATCTATATGGTATAAAAATTCATCGCGAAAATGTTGAATCATTGCACGCACTGGCATTGCAGCCGCATCGCCTAAAGCACAAATTGTCCGCCCTTGAATGTTGTCCGCAATGTTATCAAGCAATTCCAAATCTTCCAGACGTCCTTTACCATGCTCAATACGATTCACGATTCGATATAACCACCCTGTTCCTTCACGGCAAGGTGTACATTGTCCGCACGATTCTTCGAAGTAGAAATATGATAAACGTTCCAGCGCTCTTACCATGCAAGTCGTCTCATCCATGATGATGACTGCCCCGGAACCTAACATGGAACCGGCCTTTGCAATCGAATCATAATCCATATCTGTCTGCATCATCACATCACCGGGCAATACCGGCATTGAGGATCCACCTGGAATACATGCCTTTAACTTCCGGTTCCCACGCATTCCACCAGCCAATTCCAATAATTCAGCAAATGGAGTTCCCAGTGGAATTTCATAATTTCCAGGTTTGTTAACATGACCTGAAACTGAGAATAATTTAGTGCCCCCGTTATTTGGTTTTCCAAGCTGAAGATATTTCTCACCGGTATTTCGAATAATCCATGGTACGGATGCAAAAGTTTCAGTGTTATTGATCGTAGTTGGCTTTCCGTATAAACCATAATTGGCCGGAAATGGCGGTTTAAAACGTGGTTGGCCTTTTTTTCCTTCGATAGATTCTAATAGTGCAGTTTCTTCTCCACAGATATAAGCACCATAACCATGATGATTGAATAATTGAAAACTGAATGTCGATCCTAAAATATTATTTCCCAAATAACCGGCAGCTCGCGCTTCATCAATAGCTTCTTCCATTCTTTCATAGGTTTCCCAGATTTCCCCATGAATATAGTTATAACCTGCTTTTGCCCCCATTGCATAAGCTGCTATTATCATTCCTTCTATCAAGAGATGGGGATTGTACCGTAGTATGTCTCTATCCTTGAAAGTACCCGGTTCACCTTCATCAGAATTACAAACAATATATTTATCCCCTTCATACCCTTTGGGCATGAAACTCCACTTCAATCCTGTAGGGAATCCCGCTCCACCTCTGCCGCGAAGCGCAGACTTTTTAACCTCTTCAATGATCTCTTCGGGGGCAATTTTTTTTGCCAAGACTTTTCTGAGCGCTGCATAACCTTCTCGTTTTTCATAACTCTTCAGGCGCCAATTGTCTGGATCCGTCCGATCAACACCATTCATCAATGTCAGGGGATGCTGATTCATTTGCGCAGCTCCTCCAACAATTGATCAATCTTCTCATTGGACATGAAACTACACATCCGCTTATTGTTTACCAACAAAACAGGCGCGTCACCACAAGCGCCAAAACACTCGCCTTCCTTGAGAGTAAACTTTCCATCCGGCGTGGTTTGATTGAATTCAATCCCCAGTTTTTTCTTTAAATATGTTGCCGTATCGTTACTACCTGAAAGTGCGCAAGGCAGATTAGTGCAAACCGTTATTTTGTGTCGCCCTACAGGCTGCAGGTTATACATATTATAAAATGAGGCCACTTCGTAGACCGCGATGGCCGGCATACCTAAATATTCCGCCACAAAATTCATAGTCTCATTTGCTAACCAGCCTTTTTCATCTTGAGCAATCGCAAGAGCCGACATAACGGCTGATTGTTTTTGATCTGCTGGATACTTCGAGATCTCTCGATCTATTTTTTTTAGTGATTCCGCGCTTAACATCGTTATCTATCTATTTCACCAAATACTATATCTTGAGTGCCAATAATTGCGACGACATCTGAAATCATATGTCCCCGTGACATTTCATCCAACGCAGCTAAATGTGCAAACCCTGGCGCACGAATCTTCAACCGATAAGGTTTATTGGCTCCATTGGATACCAAATAAATCCCAAACTCACCCTTCGGATGCTCGACAGCCACATAAGCTTCTCCAGGAGGAACATGAATCCCTTCGGTAAACAATTTGAAATGATGAATCATTTCCTCCATATTCTGTTTCATCGCAACACGCGATGGCGGTGCAACTTTGTGATTGTCAGTAATCACTGGACCTGGGTTCTTCCTTAACCAATCAACACATTGTTTGATGATACGGTTTGATTGCCGGAGTTCTTCCATACGCACCAAATAACGATCATAGCAATCTCCATTCACACCTACCGGAATATCGAATTCGAGACGATCATAAACTTCGTAGGGTTGTTTCTTTCTTAGATCCCATTCAACACCGGAGCCACGCAACATGGGACCCGTAAAACCTAATGCTTTGGCTCGTTCAGGAGAAACAATCCCGATATCAACCAACCGTTGCTTCCAAATCCTGTTATCAGTCAATAATGTCTCATACTCATCGACATACGCTGGAAAACGATTCGTAAAATCTTCAATAAAATCGAGAAGCGAGCCTTCCCGATTTGCATTTCTCAATCGGGTCTGCTTTTCATCATGAATTTTAGATGATTGATACTTAGGCATCGTATCCGGCAAATCCCGATAGACACCCCCAGGCCGATAGTACGCAGCATGCATTCGAGCACCTGATACCGCTTCATAACAATCCATCAGATCTTCCCGTTCACGGAAAGCATAGAGAAACATTGTCATCGCACCTACATCAAGCGCATGTGCACCAATCCAAAGCAAATGATTAAGTATTCGAGTAATTTCATCAAACATCACCCGTATGTACTGCGCTCTAATTGGCACATCAATCTGCAATAGCTTCTCAATGGCCATGACATATGCATGTTCATTAACCATCATCGATACATAATCCAGCCTGTCCATATAGGGCACCGATTGCAGATACGTCTTATTTTCGGCTAATTTTTCAGTTGCCCTATGCAACAAACCGATATGTGGATCCGCCCGCCGAACCACTTCACCATCCAGCTCCAACACCAGTCGCAAAACGCCGTGCGCCGCCGGATGTTGCGGTCCAAAATTCATGGTGTAATTACGTATTTCTGCCATAAGTTTCTTACTACATTCTCTTCTTCAACAAACTTTAATCAAATGATTTTATGTTTCGCAATCACCATAGAATTCTTCCCGCTTCACAAGTGGGGTTATTTCTCTTGGCTCTATAGTTACCGGTTGGTAGATAACTCGCTTTTGTTGCTCATCATAACGCATTTCAACGTAGCCAGTTATTGGAAAGTCTTTACGGAAAGGATTTCCAATAAATCCATAATCCGTCAGAATCCGACGTAAATCTGGATGGTTAGCAAAAATAATACCATAAAGATCAAATGCTTCCCTCTCAAACCAATTGGCAACCGCCCAAATGTCAGTAACCGAATCAATTACTGGAAAGTCATTATTATCAGCAAGCACTCTAACCCGCAACCTGAGATTTTTTTCAACCGAGAGCAAATGATAAATTACCGCGAATCGTTTATTCTTGAGGCTTAGTTTCTCTGATAATTCATCACCGTATGTCAGATAATCTATCCCGCACAAATCTATCAATGTATCAAATCGAAGCGCTGCATCATCGCGTAAAATTTTACAAACTGTCAAAACCTCTGTTGCATCAACCGCAATGGTAACTTCGTCATATTGTACGTGTAAATCAACGATCTTTTCGCCGAGTATAGTGGTTAAAACTTCCGCAAAATTATTATTTTGTATAGTATTCATACAGAGTTATCGTGCAATCGTGTTAGTTCGATTTATTTTATTTTGTAGCTGTATGATGCCGTACAATAAGGCCTCGGCTGTTGGTGGACACCCTGGCACATAAATATCAACGGGCACAACACGATCGCAACCGCGCACTACCGAGTAAGAATAATGATAATATCCTCCGCCGTTAGCACAGGACCCCATTGAGATCACCCATCGTGGCTCAGCCATCTGGTCATAGACTTTCCGCAATGCTGGAGCCATTTTATTGCATAATGTGCCTGCCACAATCATAACATCTGATTGACGTGGACTTGGACGAAACACTATCCCGAAACGATCAAGATCGTAACGCGAAGCTCCTGTCTCCATCATCTCAACGGCACAGCAAGCTAATCCAAATGTCATTGGCCACATTGATCCCGTGCGACCCCAGTTGATTATTGAGTCAAGGCTCGTTGTCACAAAACCTTTTTCAAGAGTTCCTTCTATGCTCATAACTTCAATCCCACTCTAGCGCACCCTTCATCCACTCGTAAATAAACCCCACTACCAGAATGCTCAAGAAAATCATCATTGCCATGAAACCAAACATACCGATTTCATCAATAACTATCGCCCATGGAAATAAAAACGCAATCTCCAAATCAAATAGAATAAATAGGATAGCTACTAAATAGTAACGCACATCAAACTTCATTCGAGCATCTTCGAAAGCTTCAAAACCACACTCATATGGGGATAATTTTTCGCTATCAGGCCTATTAGGCGCTAGTAACCAGCCACATAGCATCGGCACCACGCCAACCAAGAAGCCAACTATTAGAAATAATAAAATTGGAAAATAATTTTCTAGCATTTTAGTTATTGTGGATTCTCATATTTTAAACAAACGATAGGCAAATTATCGATGTGCCGACGGCGAGAGTCGAACTCGCACAGCTTTCGCCACCGCCCCCTCAAGACGGCGTGTCTACCAATTCCACCACGTCGGCGGCAGAAAAACTTAGCGCTCTGCGATAATTAAGCTATCAAGAAAAATAGTATTTTTATTAGTCGGGTATCTTACTTGCTTTCGAGTTATCGTCACTTTCTAAATCTGTCTGCTTGCCTTCAGCTGCGGCTTTTTCATTGATATTTGAACTCATTGCTTCATCCGATTCTTCCATGATACTCATCACACTTCCGCTTTCAACCCGATTTGCCGAGAAATAAGTCAAACTCATACTTGTAACAAAAAACATGGCTGCCACAAAACTTGTCGCTCGGCTTAAAAAAGTTGCTGAACCGCTAGGACCAAACAAGCTACCTGCAGAACCGCTACCAAATGCCGCTCCCATATCCGCGCCTTTGCCATGCTGCAATAATACCAAAATTACTAATGCGACAGCTAGCAATACATGCGCTGCCCAAACCAAAATCTCCAAGTTTTCACTCCAAAAAATTTAATTCTGTATAGCTTGGCAAATCGCCACAAAATCACTTGCGATCAAGGAAGCCCCACCTATCAACCCCCCATCAATATCAGGCATTGCAAATAATTCAACTGCATTATTAGCCTTGACGCTACCGCCATATAGAATTATCAACTCTTTAGCGGTATCTGAATTCTGCTTAGAAATAACCGATCTGATAAATACATGAATATCTTGCGCCTGCTGTGGCGTCGCTGTTTTTCCTGTCCCGATAGCCCATACCGGTTCATAAGCAATTACTGCTTTCCGCAGCGATTCAACACCTGCTTGGTCCAAAACAGCTGCTAACTGCTCTTCGATGATTTTTTCCGTTATGCCTGTGTCGCGTTGTTCTAGTGTCTCCCCGACACACAATATCGGTATCAAACCAGCCTTCTGAGCTGCCGCATATTTTTCTGCAACTATCGGACTCGTTTCTCCAAACAATGCTCTTCTTTCGGAGTGCCCCACGATTACATAACGACAGTCAAAATCATTGAGCATTGAAGCCGAAATTTCACCGGTATAAGCCCCTTTTTCAAATTGGCTAACATTCTGAGCCCCCCAAGCGATATTGGTATTTTGTAATATACTTTTTACTGAAGGAAGGTAGAGAAATGGAACGCACACTGCAAAATCACCATTGCGAACCTCTTGCAGTCCTTTTATAACTTCATCAAGTAACTGTTTATTGGTCTCCAGACTTCCATGCATCTTCCAATTTCCAGCAACTAACTTCCTACGCATTTACTGCCACCCCGATACTAAAATCGGGGATCGTACAGTTGATTATCCCCCAAGTCAATCTAATGACGACTTTAAATGTCAAATTGCTTATCGGTGAAATCTTAAATTCCATTGCTTTTAAATATTGAAGAAATCATTGTGATCAGAGTTTATCCGAATCTTCCAGTAATATAATCCTCAGTTTGCTTATTTTTCGGTTTGATAAATATTGTATCGGTCACATTAAATTCTATTAATTCCCCCAAATACATATAAGCTGTGTAATCAGAAACTCGCGCGGCTTGTTGCATATTATGGGTGACAATGAGAATAGTTACCTTATTTTTTAAATCAGTAATTAATTCTTCGATGCTTGCTGTCGCAATCGGATCAAGAGCCGAAGTTGGTTCATCAAATAATAGGATCTCAGGATCGGTCGCTAATGCCCGTGCTATGCATAAACGCTGCTGTTGCCCTCCCGAGAGATTGAACGCGAGATCATGCAACCGATCTTTTACTTCATCCCATAAAGCTGAATTACGTAAAGCAATTTCGACTTTCTCATCAAGAATTGCGCGTTGCTTGATACCTCGAACACGTAAACCATAGGCTACATTCTCATAGATTGATTTTGGAAATGGATTCGGTTTTTGAAAAACCATGCTGATTCTCATGCGGACCTCGATTGGATCCACATTTTGTGCCAATATATTCACATTATCGGGATAGATAATGATTTGACCATGGTAGCGATTACCTGGATACAAATCATGCATGCGGTTAAAACAGCGCAAAAATGTCGATTTGCCACACCCGGATGGTCCGATAAGTGCTGTAATTTTTTTGTCGTGCAACACCATATCAATCTTTTTAAGCGCATTAAAACTGCCATAGAAAAAACTGAGATCTTTAACTTCAGATTTATATTTTACTGTCTCTATAGATTTGTCTAAATCATTCTGCATATTTGTTTTACCACTTAATATTTTTGCGCATCCGATAACGCAAATAGATAGCCAATCCATTCATTGCAAGCGTCATTGCGACCAGGATCAGTCCGGCAGCGGCCGCATTCAATTGAAACGCCTCTTCAGGGCGAGACACCCAGTTAAACATTTGAATCGGCATGACAGTAAAAGGTGCTGTCAACCACTCAAAAGACAGGTATGGAAAATCATTTTTAATTGGTGATGGCGGTAAAAAAGCGATAAAGGTTAAAGCACCTATCGTTATGATAGGCGCAGTTTCACCAATCGCTCTTGCCAACCCGATGATAATACCTGTCAGAATTCCCGCTGACGAATACGGCAGCAAATGATCCGCGACCGTCTGCCATTTAGTAGCACCAAGCGCGTATGCACCTTCTCTGATAGATACAGGAATTGATCTTATCGCTTCGCGCGTCGCAACGATAACAACCGGTAAAATTAAAAGCGCTAATGCCAATCCTGCCGCTAATATGCTTTGACCAAAACCAAGCTGATAAACAAATAAGCCCAGTGCGAGTAATCCATAGATAATAGATGGAACGCCTGCTAAATTGGTTACATTAATCTCAATAATCTCTGTCAGTAAGTTCTTGGGGGCGTATTCTTCGAGATAAACTCCAGAGCCTATTCCTAGCGGCACAGCTGCGACAGCGGTAACTAACATCACCAGAGTAGTTCCGACCCAGGCAGACAGAATCCCCGCAGATTCCGGTCTGCGCGAAGGAAAAGATGTAAAAAAATCCAGTGACAAACGCGGCAACCCTTCAATCAGCATGTGCAGAAATAATGCCATAAAAGTCAAAACAGCAATCATCAATGCAATAATTCCTGTAACCAAAAAAATTAGATCCCAGCGCTTGTGGAGACTAATAATTCTTCTGATCTCTTCAAGATTATTAACACTTTTCATTGTGACTTCTTATCCATGATTTTTTTGCAAACAGTATTTCTTAGCTCGCTGTTTGTTTTTATTCTTCCGACTTCTAAAATCAATATATCTCGCGAAATTTTTTGCGCAATACGTGGCCAATAATATTGAACACCAGTGTGATCATCAACAGTGTTAAGCCTGCAGCAAATATGGTTTGATAGCCGATACTGCCATGCGGTAAATCGCCCAAGCTCACTTGCACGATATATGCCGTGATAGTAGCCGCTGGCTCCATAGGATTCCATGTTAAATTGGGTTGCATACCCGCAGCAATTGCCACCACCATAGTTTCTCCTACCGCGCGTGAAATGCCTAAGATATAGGCTGCCGCAATTCCAGAAAATGCGGCAGGCATCACCACTCGAATTGCAGTCTGGAATCTGGTTCCTCCCATTGCATAGGAACCCTCGCGCAGATTCATCGGCACTGCTCTCATAGCATCTTCGGTCATCGAGCTGACATAGGGAATAATCATAATACCCATAACCAATCCGGCGGACAACAAATTGAACCCTGGTAACTCCGGGAAAATCTTTTGTAATAAAGGCGTAACAAATAATAATGCGAAGTATCCATACACGACCGTCGGTATTCCACCAAGCAGTTCAAGAAATGGCTTGGCCATTTCGCGTACAGTAAAAGGTGCAAATTCTGACAAATAGATCGCAATGATTGTCCCCATCGGAAGCGCAACCGATAAAGCGATTAATGAGCTAACTACCGTGCCTGACACCAATGGCAAGATCCCATAGTGAGCATCTGCAAAAAGTGGTGTCCATTGTGTATCGGTCAGAAAATCCCAAACCGAGACATGTTGAAAAAAGACGATGGATTCTTTCAACAGCATTACGATGATTGCAAGCATTATCACAATCGACAAAACTGCTGATAAGAAAAGAAAAGATTCTATAAATCTTTCATGAATTCTTCGGCGAAAGCTATAACCAAGTTTACCCGCGTTCAGAATAATTTTTTTATCTTGTGACTTATCTGCCACAGTGGAGCCCTTCTATAAATGCAGCATTATAGTAAGAGAGATACCAATGAATTAGCAGTTTTATTTTAGTTTTGTTACTTACAACAGTTATCTTATTAATCTTCAAACAATTAGAAATCAACTAAATAACAAAACTTTATTTTTTCCGAATTTTCTCTCAAACTATATAAAAATTCTGGAGATTATCCAACCTCCAGAATTTTCACTTATATCAATGAATCAAACCAAGACTTAGAAGACAGAGTGTCACTTACTCCTCATCTTCCTCATCTTCTTCATCACCTTGGGATTCAGCCTCGCTTGCACTCGCTCCAGCCTCTCCCTCGTCTTCATCTTCTTCGTCTTCCTCGTCTCCACCTTCATCACTGTCTTCATCTTTCATCAGTACCATCTTGCCCGCAGCTAAACTCGCATTCAAGTCCGTCTTCGCTACTTCTTCATGTACCAAATTCTGATGACAGTCTATGCACGTCGCGCCTTCCGTCTTCAGCTTCTTATGCGCTTCCTGTGCATCCGCTCCCGGTGGATTTGGGTCTTTATGACAATCCCTGCATGTCACGCTGTCCCATTTCTTCAGATTCATCCGCGCATCATGCGCCATGATCAACCGCCGTTCGTTAAACTTCTCCAGCGTCGAGTAGTCGTTGATCAGTTCCAAGTACAATTCACGCGCTCCATCCACCGCATGGGTGTATAACGCTAAGTGGAAGTTCTTGAAACCTTGCGGTATATGACAGTCTTTACAGCCAGGATTCACGCCCAACGCGCCATAGTGCGTCGATTGCTTCAGTTCCGTCTGTGTGTAGGTCATCGAGTGACAGCTGGTACAGAATTCTTCAGTCGAGAGCGCTGCTTCTCCACCAAATACCACCGCTACCAGCAATATCCCGAGTAACCCGCCTGTCAGTAGCGTCCCTATCGCTCCTTTTTGTATCCCTGTCATTACTCTTTCCCTTTACCTTTTTTGTCTGCTGTCTTTTCCTTGGCGCTCGCTTGGAATTCATCGTGATACTTGAATTTCGGTTCGCCTACGAAGGTGCCATCCAGCTTGTAGTGTTCGTGCATCGCTTTGACGTCTTTGACCATCTTGTCAAAGTCAAATTTGTATTTCGCGTCTACTTCCGGTGTGAACGGTGTATACGGGGCTTTCGCGCCTTTCCACGGTGAACCTTCGTAGTTTAAGTGACAGGCTGCGCAGGCTTCTTCAAAATGAAAGTCTTGTCCTTTGTCTGCAACCACTTTACGCTGTGTGGTGGTACCTTTGCTTTCAAATGCCTGGCCTGCTTTGCGATGATCCCCACGGTAGTTCTTGCCGCCACCATGACAGGATTCACAGCCAACTGCCGCGAGTGGCTTTTTCGCCGCTTCAATGGTGTAGCCGCCTTTCTTGCCCCAACCGTCAACGTGACAGCCTACGCAGTCTTTATCTTGGGTGTAGTCTTTGTCCGGATCCAATTTCGCTTTGATCTTGGCTTCTTTGCGAGTGCCAGGCTTTAATGATTCCATCGCCTTGGCGTGTGCCGTGTCTTTCCATGATTTCGCTTGCGATTTGTGGCAGGAGCTGCATTTGGTGCGTCCTTCAAAATCAGCATGTGCTGCGCTGGAAAAAAATACCGCTGCCATTATTGACAGTATGTATACGATCGGGTGTTTCATCCTTCCTCCTTTATGCTTTTTTAATCCAATTCCGATGGCTTCGTATTGTACGCTATCGTCCGTTTGTGTAAATGACTATGTGGCTGCTTTGCGCCTTTTTGTTGTGCCTGTGTTGTACTTTCTTTGAGTTCTTCCGGCTTCTTCGAGTTCTTTATTCTTTCTACGGCAGCTTGTATACCCAGTAGCCGCCTTGTTGATAGATCAGTTGCGCCAGCTCCAGTTCTGTCGGTGCCTGCTTGTCTACAAACGGCAGCATTCTGGCCAGTAGCGTTTGGCTGCTCTTTTCGTCGCTCAGGAAGAATACTCTGATTTCATTGTCCGACACCGATTGCAGGGTGTAGGTGTCAAAGTTGTTTTCCTTTACTTGCACTTTCATTTGATTGATCAGGCCGTGCATGTTGCCTGTCATCGGGAAGTTTTGATAGGCTACCCCTATTTCGTCCGGGTACATGAGTCCCAGTTTGTAGAGGTCGGTTACGTGCACTATCAGGTAGGTTTCCCGGTCCGATCCTATCAGTTGCCGCAGTTGTTTGATGCCTTCTTCCGCAGGTGACGCCAGGGCATGGCTGAATCGTTTGAAACTTTCCAGTTCTTTGGCGTCGGGTTTGCTTTCCCAGAATTGCTTTTCATACGCGCGTATCGCTTCACTTTGTTCCAGCCATGGAACCGGTATCATCAGCGGTTCGTTCAGGTGGTTGGTAAAGAAAGTGTCGCGTCCGGTGAGCAGTTTGATTTGCCGCGAGGTGTCCCACCAGGAGAGTATCAGTGCGTCTTTCGGTGCATATTTGTTGATCGCGGTCGCCAGTATCGTTAGTTCCGATGGCTTGCGGTCAAAGTTATAGAGTACTTCGTTGGTGCTGTTCTTCCAGTAAATCAATACTGGCGGTCCATCGCTTTGTTTGGCTACGATAAATTCCGCGATCGGTTTGTCTACGCCTTCCGCTTTGACTTTGTATTCGCTGAGCTTCAGCCCGGACCAGTCATCCAGTCCCATTTTGCTGAATTTCTGTGTCTGCGCGTCGCTTTCTTCAACCAGTTGGTATTGATAGGGGGCCGGAATCGGTTTAAACCAAAGATACGCAAACCAGCCCAGTAAAAGCAAACCTCCCGTCACCAGGAGTATCCCTAATGACGGGAGCAGCTTGTCTCCCGATCGCACTACCGGGGTAGTGCGATCTGTCGTATCAGCGCCTATCAAGCTTCGCTTTGCTTACGTCTGCGCCAGCCTGCTAATGCCAGTGTTCCGGCTAGTAGCATGCCACCACCTAAACCGCCCAGAGAGATTTTCTCTGCTGTGCCGTCCAAGTCGAGTAAGCTGGTTTTCTTGGTTTCAAGATTTTTAACACGTTCTTGCAGTGCAACCATTTCACGGATGCGGGTGTTTTCGTCTTGAATTTCAACGTAGGCACGGTTGATCGGACCCCAGCCTTCGGTGTAAGTCCAGCCGCCCGGGTTAACGTGTGCTAAGCCTACGTGCATTTTAGCCAGGTCGTTTTCGTGCATTTCCAGTACTTTCAGCTCGATCGCTGCCGGGCTGTTGCCTTTCGACCAGAACAGTTGCGCAAAGTAGGCATAGCCTTCTTTTTCCGGTGCTGGTGGTGCAGGACGGTTGGTTTTTTGTCCTGTCAACAGGCCTTCTTTATACAGTTGATGTACGATTGCGTTGGCTTCTTGATATTTCGCCAGTCCTTCCAGGGTGCCTTTGTCCATCAGTTCCAGGTAAGAACGTGCAAAACGCTCGGAGTGGCATTGGGTACAGGTAACTACCCATGAGTCCAAACGCGCTTCCGACCATTCGCTTCTGATGTTTTCCGCAATACCGGGTACAAACGGGTAGTTCGCCCAGCGGATCTTTCTCACCATGTTATGGCTGTATTCGCCTTCGTATTCCATGTGACAGCCCGCACAGGTCGGTGCGTTTTGTCCACCTACTGCGTAGGCGTCTTTCAGCGGCGCTTCCCAGTTCCATTTGTCGCCCAGCATCGATACCATCTTGCCGTGCTTGGACATTGAGTACGCTTCCCAGTTGTTGTGGTCTACACCGCTGTGGCAGGTAGCACAGGCTTCCGGTTTGCGGGATTCCGCTGCCGAGAATTCGTGACGGGTATGGCAGGAGTCGCATTTGTTTTGGTTGGTGTGGCACATCGAGCAGCCTTCCGCTACTTCACGTTGTGGCATCGCCGCCCATACCGTGGTTTCTACGTTGGCTTTGTAGTCCAGCGCGTGCGATGGACGTCCATCCGGCCATTGTCCGTGCGGCCATATCATCGTGTCTCTTTCCGATTCACGTTCGACAAATTCCGCCAAGTGACAGGTTCCGCATACGTCGGCTGTCGGCATGATGATGTCTTTGGTGTGATCCGCTTTTTTCTTCGCGTTCGGTTCTACGTGGCAGTCAATACACCCTACTTCTTTCAGGTTCTCGCCTTCCGCCAGTTTGCCCATCGAGCGCAAGTTCTTTTCTACTTCTTCTAACTTCGCTTTCTTGTAAAATGTCGGGTCGCTCGGTTTTAAATTACGTACCTTGTCCAAATTCGCATGGGTGCTGCGCTTCCATGCTTGTACCCATACCGGCGATTCGTCCGTGTGACATTCTACGCATTCCTTGCGGCTCGCTATCTCTTTGTTCGTGGTCGGCGATTTGTAAAATGTCGCTGGGTCCAAATAGATTCCATACGGTATCGGTTCCCAGTATTGCGCCAGTGTCCCGCGCCCAGCCCCTTGCTCAGGATCCTTGTAACGCTTCACTACCGCTTCATATAATTCCTTCGGCGATACCTTCTCACGATCCAGCTTCAGCGCTTCGTAAAGCTCGTTCGGTACCGTCGGTATGTTGCCCGCTTGTAATCCCCCTCCTAGCAAAAGCCCTAACATCAGCGCCCCGCTCTTCAGCCATCTCTTGGCATTCATCTCTCTCTCCTTTGGTTTTCCATTTTATTCTCCTATCCTTCCAATCTTCTTATTGTTCTTAACCTGTCCCTACTTCTTTCTTCCTTCCTTACTCCATGCCCTTCCCAGGGTCCGCCGACTAGACTACTCAGTCAAATACTCACTGTCAAGATCTTTAGCCCGCTTAAAAAGCTAATGGAAAGATTCAATTTGAATCTTTCCATTTGACTCAAAAGATTACATTCAATCAGATTCCGATACTCTTTTACCATTCACAACCAGCATTATTACCTGATTTCGGTCATTTAAATCTTTAAGCCGCCGTTCCACCCGCTTTCTTGCGACTGTAAAAATAATAACCTGCACCACCACCGACAACCAGCAACAACAATGCAATTTCCATCACGCCAAAGCCGCCGCCATGGCTGCCGTGACCGCCACCTTTACCAACATTCAACGGGATACTCACGACAGTTTTCATATTGCCATCGCCATCGTCTCTTTCCAGCAGAACATTGTATCTACCACGTTCGGTCAGGTTAGTCGCAACCACAATAATTCCGGATTTATGAATCATCGGTGCTAAGTAATAATTACCATGTTCCATCGCGCCATGCGTTGGATCCGCATGTTTGTCACCCACGTGGGAACCATGATCCATTCCTTCATGATCCGAATGATCCATTTCTTTTTCGGCTGTTTTTTTATCAGCAGCGGCAGGCTTCGCACCATGTCCACCATGCCCGCCATGTCCTTCCATTACGACGCGAACTGCCAGGGGTGTATCGCGGGCACGCGCATCACGCGGCAATTCAATGGTTAAATTTACTTTGCCGGGATTGGGTAAATTTTCGCAATAAGAATGCATCGGCGGAATGTTGCCTTCCGGCACTTCATACGCACTAAACGTCACCGGAAACTCTCCAGTATTAATCGTACAACCACCGGCGTCATGATGACCTTCGTGCGCAAGCATCAACTGTGCATGAACTGGCAATGCAAATACTGAAACCAGAACTGCACCACCTAATTTTGTGACCCAACTAATTTTAGAACCAACCTTCATATTTTCTCCAAATATTCAAATAAAATAATCTATTAACCAATTCATTTTAGCATGCTCAGTTTTCCGCCCGAACAATAAGCACGGGATTGTATAACAAATAATTCAGAATATTAAATGAAACGAGCATTATTCAATCTACAACTGGCATCGGCTATAGAGAAGACAACTGTTGATCAATCAGCTCGATCCAATGCCTCACAGAAATCGTCGTGCCATTCTGCAGATGCATTAAACAGCCGATATTGGCAGTTGCGATTTGATCCGGCTGACCGGATTCGAGCGCTTCCACTTTGTTTTTTAGCAGTTGCTGCGAAAGCTCGGGTTGCAAAATGGAATAGGTTCCTGCCGACCCGCAACACAGATGTCCATTAGGAACGTTAGTTAAATCAAAACCAGCCGAAGACAATATTTGCTCAACCACGCCGCGGATTTTCATGCCATGCTGCAACGTGCAGGGCGAATGAAACGCCAATTTTGTTTGATTCCCGTTCTTTTTCGATTCGACCAATTCCTGCAGTCTGTCTTTTTCGGTGTACAGAATTTCACTGATGTCTTTGGTCATTGCCGAGATTCTTGCGGCTTTTTCCGCGTAGTCCCGATCATGGCTTAACAAATGGCCATAATCCCTCACCGTAACCCCGCAGCCGCTGGCAGTCATGACAATCGCCTCGGCTTTTTCTTGCTCGATATACGGCCACCAGGCATCGATATTACGCCGCATATAATCCAAACCTTCCGCCTGTGCGTTCAAATGAAAAGTCACCGCACCGCAGCACCCTGCTTTATCCGCCTTGATCAGCGATATTCCCATTCGATCCAGTACCCGTGCACAAGCGGCGTTGATATTCGGTGCCAGGGTTGGTTGCACACAGCCATCGAGCACTAGCATGGTACGGGCATGCCGCGCTGCCGGCCAGGCTTGCGCAGCGCCAAGTTTTACCGGGACTTTTTTCTTCAGACTGGATGGCAACATGGGGCGCACCAACTGTCCCGCTTTAAACAAAGTATTAAATAGCAATGCATTCGGCAGAATCTTGCGCAACGAGTAGCGCATCACGTCTGCCTGCAGATTACGTTTTACTTGTTTTTCGACGATGCCGCGGCCAATATCGACCAATGCGCCGTAACGCACGCCCGACGGACACGTGGTTTCACATGCGCGGCAAGTCAAGCAACGATCCAGGTGCAACTGGGTTTTCTCGGTCACCGGTTGCCCTTCGAGCAGTTGCTTCATCAAATAAATACGCCCGCGCGGACTGTCCAGTTCATCGCCCAGCAGTTGATAGGTTGGGCACGTCGCCAGACAAAAACCGCAGTGCACGCAGCTACGCAGGATCTCGTCGGCTTCCTGGCCTTCCGCAGAGTGTTTGATGAAATCGGCAAGCTTGGTTTGCATTTATAAATCCGGATAAAGTCTTCCGCGGTTAAAAATTCCCGCAGGATCGAATTGTTGTTTCAACGAACGATGAATGGCCATCAGCGCCGGATCCAGCGGATGAAACACCGGCTGCTGCGATGTTGGATTACGAAACAATGTTGCATGCCCGCCCGCGTCTTTCGCCCATTGGCGAATCGTATCCACGTCCAAGCCATCGCCGCCCGATAACCAGCGCAAGCCGCCGTTCCATTCGAGCAGTTGTTTTCCCGGCAACGCCAACGGCGCAGCGGTGGATCGAACCGATAAGCGCCACAGCGGCTGGCCGGATTGAAAAAAACCGTGCGTTTGTTCGCGTATCGATTGCCAAAATGCTTCGCTATCCGGCAGCACTTCACCGCCCAGTTTGATTTGAGCGGCTCGAACCGTCGATTCCGCGCCGGATAAGCGCACCAACAATTCACCATCGATATAGCAGGTCGCGGAAACCGGCAATGGCTTACCCGCCCACTGGTTTATTTGTTCGATGGTCGCCGCTTCGTTCATGGCTAATCGCAGCGTGGTTTCAGCCGGCGGCTTCGGCAACACCTTGAGCGACACTTCCAATATCACACCCAAGGTACCCATCGCCCCGGCCATCAACCGCGACACATCGTAACCGGCGACATTTTTCATCACCTGCCCGCCAAACCGCAAATCCTTGCCGGTTCCATCGAGCAAGCGCAGCCCCAACACAAAATCGCGTACCGCTCCCGCAGCCGCACGGCGCGGACCGGATAAACCGGCGGCAATGCAACCGCCCAAGGTCGCAGCCGCGCCGAAATGCGGCGGCTCGAACGCCAGCATTTGACCATGTTCGGCCAATAACGCTTCGACATCCGCCAACCGGGTACCGGCGCGCGCAGTCAGCACCAGTTCGGTCGGTTCGTAATCGACAATGCCGTGGTAAGCCGTGGTATCGAGGATTGCAGCCGGTTGTTGGGCCGGCGCGTTGCCATAAAAATCCTTGGTGCCGCCGCCGCGTATCTGCAACGGGGTTTGGTTGTCCGCCGCAGCGCGAATAATAGTTTGATATTGCTCGATGATCGCTTGCATGGGGATTAGAATCTCGGCAAATCCGCGAATTTCAGCTCGCCGTGGTGCACGTGCATCGCGCCCAATTCCGCGCAACGGTGCAAGGTCGGCACGGCCTTGCCGGGGTTCAACAACCCCAAAGGATCGAACGCCGCTTTCACCGCATGAAATAGCTGCAGTTCATCGGTTTTGAATTGGATGCACATCTGATTGATTTTTTCCATACCCACACCATGCTCGCCAGTAATCGTGCCACCGGCATGAATACACATTTCCAGGATTTTTCCGCCGAACTCTTCCGCTTTTTCCAGTTCGCCGGGCTGGTTGGCGTCGTACAAAATCAGCGGATGCAAATTACCGTCACCGGCATGAAACACGTTCATGCACCGCAGTCCATAGTGCTGCGACAACTGATCGATGCCGTGCAACACCTCCGCCAGACGCTTGCGCGGTATCGTGCCGTCCATGCAGTAATAATCGGGTGACACCCGCCCCGCGGCTGGGAATGCCGCTTTGCGTCCCGCCCAGAGCTTGAGCCGCTCGGCTTCGTCGCGCGAAGTGCGGATGCCGGTCGCGCCGCTTTGCTGCATGATCGTGTGGATGCGTTCAATTTCATCGGCGACTTCTTCGGCGCTGCCATCCGATTCGCACAGCAAAATCGCTGCCGCGTTCAAATCATAACCGGCGTGCAAAAATTCCTCGACCGCATGGATGGTGATTTTATCCATCATTTCCATCCCGGCGGGAATAATCCCGGCGGCAATGACATTCGCCACCGCGTTGCCCGCTTTCAGCACGTCGTCAAACGCCGCCATCACCAGTTGCGCCTTTTCCGGTTTCGGAAGCAGTTTCACGGTAATCTCGGTCACGATGCCGAGCATGCCCTCGGAGCCGGTCATCAACGCCAGCAAATCGTAACCGGCGCTGTCCAGGCTGTCGCCGCCGATTTCCAGACATTCACCGTCGATGGTCAGCACGCGCAATTTAAGAATATTGTGCACCGTCAGTCCGTATTTCAGGCAATGCACGCCGCCGGAATTTTCCGCGATATTGCCGCCGATCGAGCAAGCGATTTGCGACGAAGGATCGGGCGCGTAATACAAACCATAAGGCGCCACCGCTTCGCTGATCGCCAGATTGCGCACGCCGGGCTGCACCCGCGCGGTGCGCGCCAGCGGATCGATAGCAATGATGCGATTGAGCTTTGCAAGCGACATCAGCACGCCTTGCGCATGCGGCAATGCGCCTCCCGACAAACCGGTTCCCGCGCCGCGCGCCACCAGCGGCGTGCGGGTCTCGTGGCAAAGCTGCAAAATCTTGACGATCTGCTCCTCGGTTTGCGGTAACACCACCGCTCCCGGCAGTTGCCGGTACGCCGACAAGCCGTCGCATTCGTACGGCCGCAGATCCTCGGTTTCAAATAACACCGCTTCGCGTGGTAAGAACGAGCGGAAGCGATCGGCTAGGGTTTGAACAGACATGTGGGCGACTCTAAAAATTCAGATTTTTAAACAAGACGAGGCGAGAGCAAAAAATATTGACGCAACATATTACTGATATGCAAGGAAATATTTTTTGTGAGCAACAAAGTATTGTAACAAAATATGATTTTTTAGAGACGTCCATGGATTATTCCGGATACTTTTGAATTTCATGATTGGCCAGTTTTTCCAGCATTTTAACAATGGCGGAATTATCCCATGTTGCGCCGCCGTGCGCGAGACAGGCGGAAAACAATTCGCGCACCGCCGCAGTAGTCGGCAGGCTCACGCCCAATTCCGCGGCGCTTTGCAACGCGATGTTCAAATCCTTGTGGTGCAGTTCGATGCGAAAACCCGGCTCGAAACGCCGCTCAATCATGCGCTGCCCGTGCACCTCCAGCGCCTTCGACGCAGCAAATCCGCCGAGCAATGCTTGCCGCACCTTCGCCGGATCGACACCGGCCTTGGACGCGAACAACAGCGCCTCGGCTACCGCTTCGATCGCCGACGACACCACGATCTGGTTGGCGACCTTGCACACCTGGCCGGAACCAACGTCGCCGATACGCGTCACGCTTTTGCCCATCAACCCGAGAATCGGCTGAATCCGCTCAAACACCGCTTGACTGGCGCCGACCATGATCGTCAGCGTGGCGTTTTGCGCGCCGATATCGCCGCCCGACACCGGCGCATCGGCGTAATCGTGGCCGAGCACGTTCAGCCGCGCGGCAAATTCGCGCGTCGCCAGCGGCGAAATCGAACTCATGTCGACGACAACTTTGCGCCCGCCCGCCGAAGCTTGCAAACCGCTGGCAATACCGTTGTCATCAAACAACACCTTTTCCACGTCCGGCGTATCCGGCAACATGGTGACGATGATATCCGCCTGTTGTGCCACCGCTTGCGGCGATGAAAGCGCAGTACCGCCCGCCGCGACCAAATCATCCGGCACCCCGCTGCGCGTGTGCAGCAACAAGCGGTGCCCGCCTTTGATCAAATGCCCGGCCATGGGTTTGCCCATGATGCCGAGACCGATAAAACCGAGTGTGGTCATAGTTGTCATTGTTGTTTCAAAAAAATTTCCTGCGCTGGCGGGTAATGCTGTGGTGGATGGCATTGCATTTATCCACCCTACTGCACAATCCTTCCCCGTAGGGTGGATAAGCAAAGCGCCATCCACCGATGCACCATGAATAGGGTTGGAAATTATGGTGGATGGCATTACATTTATCCACCCTACAACCCCAAAAACCAAAACCCGCAGGGGCTCCGCCCCTGCACCCCGCAAAGGGCAAAAGCACAAAGGACAAAGATCAAAAATCCCTGGCGATCCGAAAACCCAGGTCGCCGTCGGCTTCATCGGCGTCGTCCCAGTTACGGAAAGCCGACCGTACGTCCTGAGGTATGTCGTACCACGAACCGCCGCGAACCACCCGGCGGCTGCAATCGCCGCCGTCCTTTTCCAACCAGGCGGAACCGTCGCTCGGCGCTTTGTTATAATTATCGTGCCAGCAATCCTGCGTCCATTCCCACACGTTTCCGGTGGTATCGTGCAAGCCGAACGCATTCGCTTTAAACGAACCGGCCGGGGCGGTTTGTTTACCATCCCATTGACTACCGCAACCGTCGCAATTGGCATTATTCCTGCCGATGTCATCGCCCCACCAATAGCGGGTTTGCGTACCCGCTCGCGCCGCGTATTCCCATTCCGCTTCGGTCGGCAAGCGGTATTTCTTGCCGGTCTGCTTTGATAGCCATTGCACATAGTCTTGCGCATCGTTCCAGGTAACATTGATCACCGGCCGCTTGCCGCGCCCCCAACCTTCATCGTTTGGTAATTTGCGCTTGGTGGCATTGGCAAACGCGTCGTATTCGTCGAACGTCACCGCGTATTTGCCGATTTCGAATGCGTAATTGATGATAACCTCGTGAATTGGCTTTTCATCTCGATGGCCATCGTTAGAACCCATCAGAAACTTTCCCGGCGGAATACGCACCATTTCCGGCTCAAACGGCAATTGCTCCTCGCGGGGTGGTTCAGTGGCAATCGGTTGCTTTTCAGGCGGTGGGATACTCAGGATTTTTTCCAATGCTCGAATCAATTTATCGATGTCGCTATGAAAGCGCTGATCGCTGATCTCCAAAGCATGCCGCCGTGCCAACGGCATCAGACATTTGGGCAATTGCGTTGACTTTGGCATTGCGGCACCGCCGACCAACACCGGGATGACGCGGATATTACGTTCGAGCACGGCGGCAATCTCCAACCGCACCCAATCGTCGGGATTGTCCAAACGCCGTCCGTTGGCATCGGTGCTATCCAGCCAGTGCTTGCCGATCAACACTACCGCCGCTTGCACGACGCGTAACTTTTCATTAATCACTTCAAAAAAATCCTCACCCGGCTCGATTTGATCAATGTCCATGAACACATGATCCGTTCCAAAATGCCGCACCAGCCAGTCATATAAACGGCCAGCATGCGGCGCACTATCTTCGCGGCGGTAATTGATGAAAATTTTGTCCATGAAACGATTCAACCGGATGTTGTTTCAAAGCGGTAATGATACTGGCATTCGATTTTACCGGTCAAAAAATGCGTGGCGATTTTTCAACCATCACATCAGATGACTGCGGGAGTACCTTGATTTGTTTCAATGAACGGTTGTGTCATCGTTCAAAACCTTGTAAATTGACCGCTGCGGGTCACGCCACTTTTTTATAATCTCATTGATTCTATGTATAAAAATAAATTCTTATACTTGCGTGACGGCCTTGCCTACGGTTTTTGCGCCAGTGTTTTTCTGTTGAGCGGTTGCCAGACTTTCAGCACGCATCCAACACTGCCTTCCGCCCCCCGGGTTCAATCGCTGCCGATGCCGGTTGCCAGTCATGAATTCAGTTTCGATGCGGCGCGCGACGATGTGGTTGGTACGGTGCAAATCGTCACCGCGCAGCCGGACGATACGCTGTCTGACATCGCGCGGCGTTTTAACGTCGGTTATGAAGAAATCGTCAGCGCCAATCCCGGCATCGATCCGTGGCTTCCGAAAGCCGGCACCCGTGTCGTGGTGCCGACGCAGTTCGTGTTGCCCGATGCGCCGCGCCAAGGCATTGTGATCAATCTCGCAGCGATGCGGTTGTTTTATTTCCCGAAAGCCAACCCCGGCGAATTGCAACGCGTGATTACGCATCCAGTTGGCATCGGCCGGGTGGAGTGGAAAACGCCGGTGGGCGTGACTCGGGTTGCGTCAAAAAAAGAAAATCCGGCGTGGATTCCAACGCCTTCGATCCGCAAGGAGCACGCCAAGAACGGCAATCCGTTACCGGCTATCGTGCCGCCCGGACCGGATAACCCGATGGGCACGCATGTGTTGAAACTCGATTGGCCGAACTACGCCATTCACGGCACTGACAAACCGCCGAGCATCGGCTTGCGCGGCAGCCACGGCTGCGTGCGTATGTACCCGGAAGATATCGTCGGTATTTTTAACAACGTGCCGGTCGGCACGCCGGTCCGCGTGGTGAACCAACCGCGCTTGCTCGGCTGGCGCGGCGATGATTTGTACCTGCAAGCTTACCCGGTACTGGAAGACGACAAGCGCGATCACGGCCAGTTGCTGAAAAAATCACTGCGTGCCGTGCGCACCACCGCAAAAGCAAAGCACAACACCCGACCGCAAGCGCAGATCAATCAGGCTTTACTGGCGGAAACCACAGCCAATCCGCGTACAGTCGCAGTGCCGGTCACGCAACCGGAAATTTCGCTGCAAGCCTATCTGAACCACGCCAAGCATGTGCAAAATACGCTGCCGTTCAATGCCACCTGGGACGGTAATATGGCGGGACAATTGACGGCGAGCCGGGTATTGGAAATGGCCAACGAGGAGCCGCAGAAAGTCCGCTGACGTATCCTGTGAGACCTTTGCACGGTTACTACGCGGCACGATAATTGCGTTAAAAATTTGCGAAAAATGCTCATTTACCTCGTCGAGGAGCCACGGAAAGTCCGCTGACGTTGCCTGTTTATATCAAAGGCAAAACCGCTTTAACCGCTAGCCCAAGCGCTACCAGAATGGCAACCAGCGCAAAGGCTTGCTGCAGCCGGGGGCCTTCCAGGTGGCTGGCTGCCAGCCGCCCGATCAGCATGCCACCCAAAGCACCCGCCGCAAACGGCAACGCCACCAGCCAATTCATCCCGCCCAGCGAGCTTGCCGTGATCACGCCCATTGCCGAGATCAGCGCGATTACTGCCAGCGAGGTTGCGAGAATCGATTGCATCGGCAGGTTGGTGGCTTTTTGCAACGCCGGCACCACCACAAACCCACCGCCCACGCCCAGCAGTCCCGACAAAAAACCGGTAATTGCGCCAAATAAGGCCAATGCCCGGGCACACGGCCAATTCCAGAGCAACCGGCCTTGGTCATATTCCAGGCGGCATGGCACCGAAACCGACTCGCAGGGCTGTTGGGCGGGCAGTTGACTCGGAGCTTTACTGTGTACCAACATCCTGACCGCGACAAACAGCAAGACGGCGGCAAACAACAAGGTGAGCGGGGTATTCGGCAGGTGCTGCGCCAACCAGATGCCGAGCGGTGCGGTGATGATGCCGGTAATGGCGATAAACCCGGCAGCCCGGTAGCGCACCAGCCGCTGGCGATGCGCAATCAACGCGCCAATCCCAGCCGACAGGCATACCGCAAGCAACGCAACCGGCGCTGCTTGCGCCACGGTGAAATGCAACCCGAAGATGAGCAATGGCACCGCGATGATGGTGCCACCCGCACCGGCCAGCGCCAGCACCAAACCGGTTAGCGCGCCCAGCGCAATACTGATGAGCGTCATGATCGCCGATTCAACGGGACCGGCCTGGCCGGGCAAGCCATTCCTTGCCTTTTAACATGCCATTCCAGTAAATCCATGGAAAAACCGTTGTTTTCAGAAACCAATAGAACTTGCTAGGGATGGTGGGATCCAGCGGAAAAGTCGGTAATAATTTGCCGCCGAAGCCGAATTCCGCCAATAGCACCTTGCCGTATTCCACCGTCAGCGGACATGCGCCATAGCCGTCGTAAAACGCGGTCAATTCGCGATCTTCTTTGGCAGCCAGCAGATTCTCGGCAACCACGGCAATTTGTTTTCTGGCCGCTGCCGCGGTTTTGGTATTCGGCGACGAGCACGCATCACCCAGCGAGAAAATCGCCGGATAATCGGTATGTTGCAGCGTTTTTTCATTGACTTGGCAAAAACCGCCGGCATCTCCCAAACCGCTGTCCCGGATAAAATCCGGAGCGACCTGCGGCGGCGTCACGTGCAGCATGTCAAACGGCTTGGCTTCGACAGTGACCGTACCATCCGCGCTTTTTCTTTCGAAATACGCAATTTTTTGCTCACCGTCGACTTTGACCAGATTGGAATTGAAAACCAGATGGGCATGATAGCGCCGCACATACTCCATCAAGGGTGGCACGAAATCGGCGACCCCGAACAACACCGCAGTTGCGGTATCGAATTCGACGTCGATTTGTTCCAGACAACCGATCCGCATCCAGTGATCACAGGCCAGGTACATGGCTTTTTGCGGCGCGCCGGCGCATTTGATCGGCATCGGCGGCTGGGTGAACAGCGCAGCGCCGGATTTAAGCCCTTGCACCAGTTCCCAGGTATACGGCGCCAGATCGAAGCGGTAATTGGAAGTTACGCCGTTTTGACCGAGCGTTTCCTGTAGCCCTTCAATCTTTTCCCAAGCTGTGCGGATTCCTGGGCAAACGATCAGTTGCCGGTAGCCCATGACGCGGCCGTCTGTTAAATACACCCGGTGATGCTGAGGGTCGATCCTGACCGCCGCTGCTTGAATCCACTGCGCTTTTTCGGGAATCACCGCCGCCATCGGCTTGGCTGTTTTGGCGATTTCGTATGCCCCGCCACCGACCAGCGTCCAGGCAGGCTGATAATAATGTTGATCACCCGGTTCGATTATCGCGATGCGCAACGCCGGACGCCGCTGCAGCAAACTGGCGGTGACACCGATGCCCGCCGAACCGCCGCCGATCACTACCACATCGAATTCATCGCCCCAATTGCAAGCATCGACGACTGATTCCTGCTCCTCTGTTTCATCGCTGGCACGCTGCTGGGTCATTTCATGCAACGCGGCCGCACGCCTGCCGGAATTACAGAATGCCAGCACCGGCTTCGGCAACTCCGCCAGCAATTTCTGAAAAGCTGCCACACGCTCATCCGGTATCACACCCATATTGACCGGCAAATAGACGAACGTCACCCCCAGCGATTTCGCCATCACTTCCAAGGCTTCACTGGACGGCTGGTTTTCACCGCCTTCGAAATCCGGACGGTTACAAATGATGGACCGGTAACCCGTTGCGGCAATCTCGCTGATGTCGTCGATGCTAATCTGACCACATACCGATAACTTGTGATCCAGCTTCGTAATAGTAACGGTCATACCCCCTCCCGATGAAAACGATCGAACGGCTCCGCCTGCTTGACCATCCGGTGATTAGCGCGGCCTGACTGACAGGCCGTTGAGAAACGTTTTCGAGGCAGCCGATACAAGGCAAAAACAGGCGAAAAACACAGTTTATGCGGTATAAATGAGCATTTTAGCTTGTTTTTAACACCGTAGCGGCAACGCAGATAGTTTTTCAACGGCCCGCTAAAGCACAAAGGCAAAAGGGTGGCATCACTGAACTCGCGGACTCAGCTTACCTCTTCACACGTTGTTTTGCAGTACAACTCGAATAAAGTTTCCATGACTTTGATGGCTTCCTGACTCGCCAAACTGTAATAGATATACTTGCCCTTGCGCTCTGTCGCAACCAGATTTTCTTCGCGCAACACGGTCAATTGCTGTGACAATGTCGGTTGGTGTATCCCCAGAATCTCTTCCAGTTCCCCTACATTCCGGGTTCCCCGGCTAAGTTCGCATAAAATAAGCAATCGATCTTCATTCGCCAGAATTTTCAGCAAAGCGCATGCATCCGAGGCTGACGCATGCAGTGCTGCCATATCGTTTAATGCCGGTTGAGTTTTCATATTTATTTATCATTATGATAGTAATTATTAACGAGACCACGAATCCTACAATGACTGCAAGGGCATTTATGCTAATTTATTTTTATGGGATTGTCAGTAGAATCTTACCGTTGTTTTTTTTCGATGATTTCAAAAACACCCATTCCCAAGAGCATCGCCGCCAAGAAAACAAAAATTTCGGTCTCTCCGGAACCGACCAACACCAACGCCGGGCCAGGGCAAATACCGGCGATTCCCCAACCGATACCGAAGAGGAAGCTCCCTAATAACAATCGCTTATCTATTTTTGTCGCAACAGGTATTTGCATCGGCGCACCCAAAAAACTGGATTTCCGTTTCTTTGCCAAGGCAAATACAACAGAACCGATCGTAACAGCGCCTCCCATCACCCACAACAGCGAGGAATCCCAATCTCCCGCCACATCCAGAAAGGCCAGAACAATGGCCGGATTCACCATGCCCGATAGAATCAACCCGGCGCCAAAAACCAAACCTGCAAGCAAAGCAGTTATGCTATTCATGTCATATTCTCCTTAAGTCCACGCTCACCTCTTTCTAAAATACCCACACGTGACGAATCAAAAAAACCGTCAAAAATCCCATGATCATAAAAACAACAGTCGCTGCAATTGAGCGCGGTGATCGTCGCGATAAACCGCAAACGCCGTGACCGCTGGTACAGCCCGAACCCAGCCGCGTACCGTAGCCTACCAGCAACCCCGCCAACGCCAGCATGCCGTAACCGGTTTCAATCTTTATCTCCGGCATAACCCAAAAAAGTTTCCACATCGCAACCGACAAAACCAATCCCGCAATAAAGGCAACCCGCCAACTGATATCGCCCCTTTGCATCCGGAACAACCCGCCTACAATTCCGGAGATACCGGCGACTCGCCCATTTAAAAACAGCAATAACGCTACTGCCACGCCGATTACCGCTCCACCGGCGGCGGCATGCCATGGCATCGATTCCAGTAAAATATTCATAGTCAGCTTCTCAATCGCTTATAGTGGATAAAAATTTTCACCATTTCCGTATAAAGTATATATGTTATATTATAATACATATTATCAATATATTGATAACCGCTCAAAAAACAATGATCATTCTCTCTGGAGTTACCTATGAAGCCCCAAATCCATGCGACCTTTGATCCCGCCACCTGGACTGTCAGTTATGTTGTATTCGATGAAGCCGGCGGAAGCTGCGCCATTATTGATCCCGTGCTTGATTATGATCCGAAAGCCAGCCGGACTCGCACACATAGCGCCAACCGATTGATCGAATTTATCCGCAACCAGCGGCTGACGGTGCAATGGATCCTTGAAACCCATGCACATGCTGATCATCTATCCGCCGCCGACTATCTCAAAGCCGAGCTTGGCGGAAAAACAGCGATCGGCAGTAACATTCCGGTCGTGCAACAAACGTTTAAGAAAATTTTTAACCTCGGTGACGATTTCACCCCCGATGGCCGTCATTTCGATCATTTATTCGCCGACAATGAAGTTTTCCAAGTTGGAAATTTGGCCGCCAAAGCGATTTCAGTATCCGGTCACACACCAGCCGATATGGCCTATCAATTTGGCGACGCCATTTTTGTCGGCGATACCTTGTTCATGCCGGATGTCGGTACGGCTCGCGCGGATTTCCCAGGCGGCGACGCCCGCCACTTATTTCACGCCATCCGGAAAATATTAGCATTCCCGCCTGAAACCAGATTATTGATGTGTCACGATTATCCACCGGGCAACCGTTCCCCCGCTTGGGAAAGCACCGTTGCTGACCAGCGAGCGCACAACATTCATGTGCACGATGGCATTAGCGAAGAAGCTTTTGTAGCGATGCGCAACAAACGGGATGCTACGCTGGAAATGCCTAACTTGCTGCTGCCATCCATCCAGGTCAATATCAGAGCCGGCAGAATGCCTGAAGCCGAATCCAACGGCGTCGCTTATCTAAAAATTCCGGTTAACTTGATTTGAAAGCTCGGCACATGGGCTGAAAAATACAGCCCGGCCCTTTTTGCCATTCAAACTTGCAGCGACACAAAATTGCCATGCCGTTGATCGAATTTCGCGGCCAAAAACCGTGTACCAACCGAAAACCCGCCATTTTCTTGCCGTGTATGGGTAACTTCCGCCACTGCCTGAAAATTAGGCGCGTCGATTTTAATAATATCGCTCCGGTCCAGCATCACTTGCGTCAGAAACCGAATACCGGCTGGCGACAAATCCTGAAATACTCCTTGGCATGGCCGTCCTGGCCAAAACAAATAAAAAGACAATTCCCCGCGCACATTGATGCGGGTTAGCGTGCGAAAAGGCGATTCCAGGTGGCCTTGCTCGAAAACCGCCAAAGGGCTGAAGCACTCCAGGCAATTGTCACTCCGATAAAAACCGGTCTGCGCAACATAAGGCGTTTTGCAAAAAGAGCAGTAATGCGTGATCACCGCATGATAGGGTTCGATCGCTGATGATATCGGGTTAGAAAAATTCGCAAACAGCGCCGGAAGCTGATCGCTCTTGGCTTCCATCTCCTTTCTGGCCGCCTGCCACATATCGCCCGCGAGTAACGCGTCATAATGTTTGCGCGATGCTGGGTTGGATAATATCCGGTAGGCTTCGTCAAGCAAGGCATGATCGTGCGGTGAATTTTTTCTCAACGCCCAGTAGCTTGCGGTGATCGTAGTAATCGGTGCATCGGCTTGCACCTGCAAAATCCGGTAATAATTGCGCTGTTTAAAATTTGCAGCGCCTTCCGCGTGTGAATGGTTTGTGCCTGAATTCGCCGTCGTCGCACCCAGTGCGCCTTGGCTCAGTATCTTAATGTGATAGCGCTTCAATAATTCACGGTCATATTCGGCCCGCTTTAAAGGATCCCGTAAGGTATTAAAGGCAATATTCAGTAAACCGGCATTCCAGTCCGGGCTTTCCAATTCCGGATGGGCTTTGAGTTTCTGCATCAGAATCCGGTAACTCTCATTAATCACCGTCATTGGCGCATCGGGCTGGACATGAAGAATACGATAATAATTGCGCCGTTCAATCATAATAACTGGAATTAATGAGCCTCTGGTTCTCTGGAAAGCCGCTATTCTATTATGTCATTTTCATTGTATCTCAATGGCTTGCAATGATAATCGAAAGCTCGTTCGCAGTATATAAAAATCCGTTCTCCATATACGCAATACGCCGCTCTTTCCGACCGCACAACAGTCTCCAAAAAAAATTAAGCACATTCCGCTGCCTGGTTTCGCTTCACAGCGCTGCTTTTCCAACCCTCAAAATGCTGCCAAAAACTGATTTTACTCGTTGATTTAATTTGATTCCCGGCATGCTTTACTATAACTGTCACCCTACCCGTGAAGTAAGGAGGTTTGTTATGTTCAGCAAAAAACTCTCTGACGAGAAATTTGATGGCGCTAGCAACACTAGCGATATTGACGACGAAGGTGTTTTAGCCGATGGCATGATTCCTGACAGCCGCATCGTCAAATTGATCGATGAACTGGAAATCAGCCATGATGATTCTGGTGGAGAATCACCGCCGGAAATCACACAAAATAACTTGAAACCGGCTCAGCACAACGATAAATAGCCTGATCACTGCAATGGTCTGTCTGATGATGTTGCTTCCGAACCGCGGTCTCCGGCCGCTGCAAAATCCGAACACACGCAATTACGGCCTTGTTTCTTAGCGCGATATAACTGCTGATCGGCGCTGGCAATCAGTTCGTCCAGCACCACATAATCGTTTCGATTGCTTGCAACGCCGAAACTCGCCGAAATCGCAAGCTTTTCTCCTTTCGCGGATGTCACTTGCAATGAGCTGACTTTGTTACGCACCCTTTCCGCAATGGTTACTGCATCTTGCAGCCGTGTTTCCGGTAAGAAAATCAGAAATTCCTCGCCTCCCCAGCGCGCCAGAATATCGCCGCTTCGAGCCTCTTTTTGTAAGGTTTCCGCCAATTTCACCAAAACCTGATCGCCCAACGCATGGCCGTAACTGTCATTGATTAATTTAAAATCGTCGATATCCAGCATGATGATCGACGTATTACTTTTGCTGCGTAAGCTTATAGACCAGATCGGCTGCACATATTTGTAAAAAGAACGGCGGTTGTTCAGGTTTGTCAGCACGTCGATCCCGGCCATTTTCTCCGCAACCAGTTTCTCGTTTTGAGTGATATTGAACCGTGCCGCAAGCGCCAATGCCAACAAAATCGCATCCAGCGTCATGCCAATATCCGCCGCGCGGTAAGTCAACCAGTTAAATGGAATAACGCCCCACACGGCATTTGCCGTGATGACGCCCCCGCATATCGTCAGAATCGAAGCGATCAAGAAATATTTTGCAAATTTGTTTCCGATTCTCAGCGACACTATCCCGAGAATTACCGCCGCGACATAGAAACTGAAAATAAAAACAATCGATATCAATAAGGCAATGACCAGCTCGTCGAACAGCATCGCTATCAATACCAAGGCGCAAAAACCTAAGCAGCCAAAGATAATGAATCGATACAAACGCGGCCAGGTCTGTTTGATATTCAGAAACTGCAACATAAACGCAAAACCGCCGACGGTAGCCGCTGCCATTAAAATTGCGCTGGTCCAGCGCTGCCAGAACGGAGATTCCGGCCACAACCATTGATATCCGTGACCGGTATAAGCCAGATTCAGGGCAATGAATAATAATATTGACTCGGCACAATAATACTTGAAATTTATGAATCGCCCCCCATCTTGTTGAAATGGAAAAAGACGACGCAAGATATTCGACGCTGGAGCAACTGCATGAACGGCGCAAGCAAGTGGTGCGGTTGCATCGCAAGGGCTACGGCGTGATGCAAATTGTTGAGCTCAGTGGGCTTTCGTATCCGACAGTTCGGTTTGCGATAGATCGGTATGAAGAAGGCGGATTTTCCGCCCTGAAGCCAGGGATGCGAGGCAAGCGTGCTGGTCAAGGGCGGGCACTGACAGAGGAACAGGAACAAGCCATCCGCAAGATCATTTGTGACAAGCGCCCGGAGCAACTGAAGATGGAATTTGCGCTGTGGAATCGGGCGGCGGTCATGCAACTGATAGAGCGGGAGTACAGCATCAAGCTGTCGGTGCGCGGCGTAGGCAACTATCTGTCACGTTGGGGTTTCACTCCCCAGAAGCCGATCAAGAAGGCCTATGAGCAGCGGCCTGAAGCCGTACAAGCCTGGCTCAACGAGCAATACCCGGAAATTGAGAAGCGCGCCAAGGCGGAAGGCGGCGAGATTCACTGGGGCGATGAAACTGCCTTGGTCAATACCGATGTGCGCGGTCGTTGCTATGCTCCGGCAGGCAAGACGCCAGTCACCTACGCGACTGGTGGTGCGCGACAGAAGCTATCGATGATTGCCGCAGTGACGAATCAGGGCAAAACACGCTGGATGATCATCGACGAGGCCTTCAACGCCGACAGGCTGATCGAATTCCTCGAAGCGCTGATCAAGGATGCCGGGAAGAAGGTATTCTTGATTCTCGACAATCTGCGGGTTCATCACAGCAAACAGGTCAAGGCATGGGTCGCTGAACGACAAGACAAAATCGAGCTGTTCTACCTGCCCAGCTATAGCCCGGAACTGAATCCGGAGGAACGCCTCAATGCCGACCTCAAGCATGCCATCGGGACGAAAGTGCCGGTGCGCACCAAGGCCAAACTCAAACTCGCTGCCACCGAACACATGGTTAAACTTGAACAATCACCCGAACGGGTCAAAAGCTTCTTTCAAGATCCGAGGGTCAAATATGCCGCTTGAAACTTCAAACTTAATCTGACCGGATCAATAAGAAGATCGAATACAGGAGATAGGAACTGATGCGCAGACCGATATATAGCACCAGATTATATGCAACCAGCGCCAGAATCGCGCCGTACATCACACCGTAACTATAGGCATTCAACAAATCCTTGCTGGCTAATTGCTCGGCATTGGTAAAGTAAATGGGTAAAACCATCGCGTCATCCGCTTCCACGCGAATTAGAATCAGCGTGTCACCGTGATTGTATGCATGCTCGAAAACGAAGAAGCGGTGATTGACCGGCCGTTGTGCAAATGGCAAGCTGTCACCGGTATGATAGCCGCTGACTAATTGTTCATCTTGAAAAAAGAACACATCGATCTTATCCAGCCAGGCATTTTCCACTAATAACTTTCGAATCACGGACTCATGCTGCGCATTAACGACTTGCAAAGCAAGCCACACCGGTTTTGCACCGACCCCGAAATTCATCACGTCGGATTGGGATGGTGCGAAACTGCCACTCTTGAAAGCGCGCAGCGCGTCATCTACGTTAAAATCGCGATTTTCAGGTTGAAAGACTTGAATATATTGCCCGATCGCTGCGGGATATTCCTCAGCGGCTTGGATGGCAGCTTTGGCGCTCAAACTTGAGATCATCGTTACAAGCGCCAGGCTTAGCAGTATCAATGTGCGTTTCATGAAAGGTAGCGCCGGAACAATAAAAAAACAGTCTAATCGCTAAATCAGCAGGTTAATCAAATAATCCCGTAGACAATACCGGAGATCGATTATTCAAGAAGCCATAGGAAAAAAATCCTAATACAATTGCACATCTTCACCAAGGTCAGTAAAAATTGCAACCACAATTCTTTTATTTTCATCAATCATGAAACCGACCAAAAACAAAAGAAAAAGTATTCCCGCGCAACCGGCCCCAGCTATCATCAAACAACGGTCCGATTTTACCGCTCGAAGCATGAAAACAGCGGTACTTGCCGCCATCCTTTCTTTGCTCGCGATCATTTGTCACCGTCTGGATCTGATCGATTACCGCGCGGCTTTGTTAGGACTCCTTCTGAGCACTGCCAGCGGATTATTCGCGATTTTCTTCGGAGCAGTCGGAACTTGGCGCGCCAAGCAAGCCAAGGAACCAGAGCTTGCCGCAACGCTTGGCGGCTCGACGCTTGCGTTACTGATCGTCGCTCCGCTGCTTGCAACCGCTGTGACGGGTATTGGAAAGCCGATGATCCATGATATTTCCACCGATTTGCAAAATCCCCCTGAATTTATTGCCATCCCAGCGCTTCGATCGACCAGCGACAATTCGCTGGACCGTTCTGATCCTGAGAACTTGATCAATCTGCAACAAGAACATTACGCCGATCTGAGCACGTTATTCATTGACCGGCCCTTCGAGCAAGTATTCGAGCAAGCGGTTACGCTGGTAAAACAACGCGACTGGGAAATCGCTTTGGTATCCGCCGCCAATGGCCGGATCGAAGCGACCGACACCACTCTCTTGATGGGATTTAAAGATGATGTGGTGATTCGGATTCAAACCGAAGGCAATCGAACACGCGTTGATATGCGATCCGTTTCCAGAGTCGGAAAGGGCGATCTTGGGGTGAACGCTCAACGCATCCGGTCTTTCCTGGCAGCACTGAAACAACAACTCTCATGATAAAGAAACGTTAACAGGCCGTTGAAAAACGTTTTCGAGGCAGCCGATACAAGGCAAAAACAGGCGAAAAAGCGCAGTTTATGCAGTATAAATGAGCATTTTGAGCTTGTTTTTAACACCGTAACGGCAACGCAGATAGTTTTTCAACGGCCTGTTAAGGAATCAAATGCCGAATACGCAATTGGCTTGAACAATAATGGTATCATTAGCCGCATTGCATTTCCGGTTCGATCAGATTGCAAACAATATCCGGAAAAACAATGCAAAGCTGATCAATCATGCAATAAGAAAGATCCATACCGGTCATGATAACCATCGTTCTATTGTAGCTATCGAATGAAATCTCGTATGTTGAACAGACCCGCTTTCAGCAAGCCGGTTTATCCATTTTTATGAATTTACTGCTAGTTGCTCTAATCCCCTTTGCCGGAGGCATTTTTGTCGCTTCCATCTCGCGTTTTGGCCGGTTGTATTCGGCATGGGGCGCCGGCGCCGTAACATTGCTTGCACTGGCTTTCTTATACCCATCAATCGCCGATGTTTTTGCTGAGCAAACAGTCATACAACGCTGGCGCTGGATACCCATGCTTGGGTTGGATCTCGCGTTCCGGCTTGATGGATTGGGCTTGCTGTTTTCCTTGCTGATTCTCGGTATCGGCATACTGATTATTATCTACGCG
Organism: Nitrosomonas limosa; assembly: GCF_054188085.1. Taxonomy (NCBI): domain Bacteria; kingdom Pseudomonadati; phylum Pseudomonadota; class Betaproteobacteria; order Nitrosomonadales; family Nitrosomonadaceae; genus Nitrosomonas; species Nitrosomonas limosa. The sequence continues at coordinate 1,667,784 of NZ_CM135180.1, forward strand.
CGATATTACTTATCCGAGCGCGATGACATGGGCCGGTTTTATGCATATCTGATGATGTTCATGGGCTCCATGCTGGGTATCGTTTTATCTGAAAACGTCATCCAATTGTTGATTTTTTGGGAATTGACCAGCTTGTCGTCATTTCTGCTCATCAGTTACTGGCAGCAGCGGCATGAATCCCGCAGTGGCGCACGCATGGCATTGGCCGTGACCGGTGGCGGCGGACTGGCTTTGCTGGGTGGTTTTTTGTTGCTGGGGGAAATCTGCGGCAGCTATGATCTATCTGTGATTCTGGCTTCCGGCGATAGCATCTCGCAGCATCCATGGTATCTGCCGATGCTAATCCTGGTTCTACTGGGCGCATTCACCAAATCCGCGCAATTCCCGTTTCATTTCTGGCTGCCGAATGCGATGGCGGCTCCCACACCGGTATCCGCCTACTTGCATTCAGCCACCATGGTAAAAGCCGGGGTGTTCCTGCTGGCCCGCTTGTATCCGGCTTTGTCGGGCACACCGGAATGGTTTTGGCTGGTCAGCATGACCGGTTTGGCAACCCTGCTCATCGCCGCTTACATTGCGATGTTCGAACACGACCTGAAGGGATTGCTCGCCTACTCGACGATCAGTCACCTGGGTTTAATCACTTTGCTTTTTGGCATGGATACGCCGCTGGCGGCAGTAGCAGCGGTTTTTCATATTATCAATCATGCCATTTTCAAAGCATCTCTGTTCATGGCCGCGGGAATTATCGATCACGAAGCAGGCACGCGGGATATGCGCCGCCTGCGCGGGCTATGGCAATTTATGCCGCATACTGCATCACTGGCTATGGTAGCCGCGGCCTCTATGGCCGGTGTTCCGTTATTCAACGGCTTTCTGTCCAAGGAAATGTTTTTTGCTGAAACACTGCATCATATCAATCAGCCGTGGGGCTGGTTGATGCCCGCTGCAGCTACCCTTGCCGGCATTTTCGCCGTGGCTTATTCATTGCGCTTCATTCATACGGTGTTTTTCAATGGCGCACCGGTTGATTTGCCTAAGACACCCCATGAGCCGCCCCGTTGGATGAAAGTGCCGGTGGAATTGCTGGTTGCCTTATGCTTGCTGGTCGGTATGCTGCCAGCGCTTACCGTTGAACCGATCCTGGGTGTAGCAGCCAGCGGTGTCCTGCAGGGACCGGTTCCCGATCATGACCTCGCAATCTGGCATGGTTTTAACCCGGCGGTATGGATGAGTATTATTGCACTTACCGGCGGTATTCTGGCTTACCTGGGACGAAGGCCGCTGTCGGTGTTGCACGATCATTTAGGAAACCGTCTTGAATTCAAGCTGTTTTATAACTCCCTGATTGACTTGCTGTTTAAAATCGCCGATCAGACAACCCGATTACTCAATGCCAATTCTTTGCAACGAATGGTGCTGGTGTTCATGCTCTTCATCATGATACTCGGTGTGACAAGCTTTATTGAGAGTTCATCCACTTTGACCGGAAACCGCATGTTGTTACCCATGGATGCCGTCAGCCTGCTGATAACCATCATTTTGATAATTGCGGCGCTTGGAACCGTCATCATGCACCGGCAACGTTTGGTGTCACTGATCCTGTTGGGTGCAGTGGGTCTGGGCGTAGCGCTGGTTTTTGTCAAATTTTCCGCACCGGATCTGGCCTTAACGCAATTATCCGTGGAAGTGGTCACTATTGTGCTGATGCTGCTGGCGCTCTATTTCTTACCCCAATACTCGCCCAAAGAATCCAGTCAAACAGCGCGCAGCCGCGATGCACTGATCGCGGTGGGGGCCGGCACTGGCGTGGGTTTACTGGTATGGGCCGTATTAACCCGGCCTTATCAGACGATTGCAGATTACTTCATGAGCAACAGCGTACCTGGCGGAGGCGGCACCAATGTCGTAAACGTCATACTGGTGGATTTCAGGGGTTATGATACGCTGGGTGAAATCACTGTACTGGCATTAGCCGGACTGGGCATCTTTGCAATGTTGCACCAATTGAAGCTATCCGGTTCGGAAGCAGATCAGCAAGGACGTCCCTGGGATAACGATATGCACCCGCTCATCATGGCATCATTTGTGCGATTGCTGCTGCCTTTAGCACTCCTCGTATCAATATACATCTTGCTGCGTGGTCACAATCTACCCGGCGGCGGATTTATTGCCGGGTTGATTACCGCAGTCGCATTGATCATGCAATATCTGGCCAATGGCGTTAGTTGGGCGCAAACACGCTTAACCGTCAACATGCACACCGTAATTAGCGCCGGACTACTGATTGCAACCTTGACAGGTCTGGCAAGCTGGGCATTTGATCATCCCTTTCTGACATCCACTTTCGGTCATCTGGATTGGCCGGTAATTGGAGAATTCGAGCTGGCTTCAGCAATGGCCTTTGATTTGGGCGTCTATCTGGTTGTTGTCGGCACCACGCTGTTGATACTGATTTATCTAGGCCTTGTTCATAAAGAGAGTCATACGACTCACGTCAGAAAGAGAATCCGCTAATGGAAGCACTGGTATCGATATTGATTGGAACACTCACCGGCTGCGGTGTTTATTTGATTCTACGGAATCGCACGTTTCCGGTTGTTGTGGGTTTAACGTTTTTATCCTATGCAGTGAACCTATTTTTGCTGGTAATGGGCCGGCTCACAATTGGCAAACCACCTATCATTACAGAGAATATTACGGAATACGCGGATCCGTTACCACAGGCATTGGTGCTCACCGCCATTGTGATCAGTTTTGCCATGACCGCCTTTGTCATCGTGTTATCCCTCAAGGCATACCTTGAAATGGGAAACGATCATGTCGATGGAAAACATAAATCATGATCAGTCATATCGCGATACTCCCCGTTATCTGGCCGCTATTGATAGGTGCATTGTTATTACTACTGCAAAAACAGGGCTTGCAAACAGTACGTACCGTGAGTGTCTTATCGGTGAGTATTCTGGCAGTTCTAACAGGATATCTGCTCGATATCGTCAATGACGGCGAGATTCTGGTTTACGAACTCGGAAACTGGCCGCCGCCTTTCGGTATCGTACTGGTCGCGGACCGCCTGGCTGCCTGGATGTTGCTTATTACTTCATTAGTCTCATTGTTTGCGCTACTTTACGCAATCCAAGGTACAGATAGTGATGGCCCGCATTTTCATGCGTTATTTCAGTTGCAATTATTCGGTCTGAATGGCGCATTTCTTACGGGCGACTTGTTTAATCTGTTTGTATTTTTTGAAATTCTGCTGCTTGCCTCTTATGGTTTACTGCTGCACGGCGGCGGACGATTGCGCACGATGGCCGGGTTACATTTTGTCATCATTAATCTGGTTGGCTCAACACTGTTTTTATTTGCCGTCGGAACACTCTACGGCTTGCTGGGAACACTGAATATGGCGGACCTCGCCGTTAAGGCCGCCAGAGCCGCTGACGAGGATGTTGCGTTGATTCGTACCGCAGGTTTATTGCTTTTCGCCGTATTTGCGCTTAAAGCCGCACTGTTACCGCTTTACTTGTGGCTTCCGGCGGCTTATGCGTATACCACAGCACCGGTTGCCGCCTTATTTGCAATCATGACCAAGGTTGGGGCTTACAGCATTCTGCGGGTTTATACCCTGATCTTCGGTTCACACGCAGGCGGCGTTGCCGATTTGATTGCTCCATGGTTACTGCCGTTAGCCTTGGCGACATTGATAGCGGGCGTGCTCGGTGTGCTGGCGAGCACGCATCTACGGCAACAGATCGCCTATCTAGTAATTGCATCCATCGGTACGCTCCTCATCGCTTTTGGTATCAATACCCACACCAGCATCGCCGCCGGATTGTTTTATCTGCCTCACTCCACCTTTGCAGCGGCGGCGTTCTTTTTACTCGCCGATATTGTCGCTACGCGCCGTTCAGAGATAAGTGACCGGTTTGAACCAGGCCCGGTAATTGCGCATCATCGAATTACCGGTACACTCTTTTTTATTGTTGCGATCTTGATTGCAGGACTGCCGCCATTATCCGGCTTCGTTGGGAAATTGTTGATTTTGCAAGCGGCCATTCCCCATACCGCTTTACCGTGGATTATGGGTGCCATGCTGATTACCAGCTTGCTCACAATCATTGCGCTGGCGCGAAGCGGCAGTATGCTGTTTTACCGTGCGCAATTGCCGCAAACATCCCATACCGATACCAGCAACGATACTGGTTCTCAACAAAATTTAACGCCCGGTTTCAACGGCTTGGCGATAGTAGTTTGCTTGCTGGCGTTATGCGTGGCTTTAACGATTGGAGCCGGCGCTGTCAGTGAGTTTGCACTGGCCACGGCCAATCAGCTGTTACAGCCCGAAGGCTATGTGCAATCCGTATTAGGTGCTGCAAGATGACAATGCGCTCGCGTTTTTTGCCCCATCCAATCTTATCCCCGCTATTGGCTGGTCTCTGGTTATTACTGACAAACAGTATTGCACCCGGGCAAATTCTTCTCGGATTATTGCTGGGCTGGACAATACCTTTATTGACCCTGCGTTTCTGGCCGGAGCGAGTTACCATTCGTAAGCCATTCACTTTAGTCCGGTATACCGGTGTACTGTTGTACGATATTATCGTTGCTAACTTTATCGTTGCGCGGTTAATCCTGGGCAATCCGGACCGGCTCAAGCCGGTTTTTATTGAATTGCCGCTGGATTTAACTTCCAGCTTGGCTATCGGCCTACTTGCCAACAGTATCACGCTGACCCCCGGAACTGTATCGGCGCGTTTATCCGAGGATCGTCGTCATTTATTGGTTCATGCGCTCAGCGAAAACGATCCGGATAATCTGATTGTGGTCATTAAAGATCGCTATGAGCGTCCATTAAGGGAGATTTTCGAACAATGTTAGATTTCGCAATAACCGTGGCGCTTGGATTAGTGGCAATGGCTGTCGGCATGTGTTGCTGGCGTCTGTTGCGTGGTCCCAGCACGCCAGACCGGATTTTGGCGCTGGATACTTTATACGTGAATGCCATCGCATTATTGATGCTACTCGGCATTCATCTGGGCAGCGCATTATTTTTTGAAGCAGCCTTGTTGATCGCTCTAATGGGTTTTATCGGCACAGTCGCACTGTGCAAGTATTTATTACGCGGCGATATTATCGAGTAAGCCATGCTGGAATATTTTCTATCACTTTTGATCCTGACCGGCGCTATCTTCACTTTCATCGGTTCTCTAGGCCTTTTGCGGTTAAAGGATTTTTATATGCGCCTGCACGGACCGACTAAAGCAACAACCCTGGGAGTCGGCAGCCTTTTAATCGCATCAGCGGTGTTTTTCAGCAGCCGCGATGCCGGTATTAGCCTGCACGAAGTCCTGATTACATTATTCTTATTTATCACCGCACCGGTAAGCGCGCATTTGCTTGCGAAAGCAGCACTTCACCTGAATCTGCACTCTCACGCAAAAATACCTGTCAATTCGGCGCGCCCGGTAGAAGATAAAGATTCGGAAATTGTCGGTGCTGGCTCAGCCGCACCCGCGAAAGAAAACAGCTCAACTGATATGAGTTCGCCACATAAACCTGTCTGATTCAATCAAAATGACTGCAGATGAAAGCAGATCGGCAAGCAAGCACCCTGTTTTGTATGTAGCGCAATTTAACGCTGCAAGATAAGCCTGCCGATCAACTCATAGCGAAGGGATTTTTTCGACTGGATCGGATGGCCGGGATTTTGGCTCATCGTCAAACCAGCGGTAGAGCATCGGCATCACCACCATGGTCATCATGGTTGCGGTTGTCAAACCACAGATCACCACAATCGCAAGCGGTTTCTGAACTTCCGATCCCAATCCGGTAGCTGCGAGAAACGGCGCCAAGCCGAGCACCGTGGTAGCGGCGGTCATCATGACCGGACGGAAACGTTGCGCGCAAGCCTTTCGGACGGCATCTTCCACACTGAAGCCTTTCTCGCGCAATTCACGCACAAACGAGATCAGCACGACGCCATTCAGAATCGACGTACCCCACACGGCAATAAAACCCACCGATGCCGGAACGGACAGATACTGGCCGGTCACGAATAAACCGACCACGCCACCGACCGATGCAAACGGCAACACCAAATAAATCAGCACTGCTAGTTTGACCGAATTGAACAGCATGAACAACAGAAAAAATATCGCCGCCAAGGTAATCGGCACGATCACCCCAAGTGTCGCCATCGCACGTTGCATATTTTCGAATTGTCCACCCCAGACGAAATAATAACCGGATGGCAATTTAATTTCTTTTGCAGTCCGTTGCTGCAATTCTTCAACAAATCCGCCCATATCGCGGCCGTAAACGTTGGCGCCGACGACCACACGCCGTTTGGCGAATTCTCGCGAAATGATCGCGGGTCCGTCGACTACTTTGATGTCGGCCACCGCGCTGAGCGGTACCAGTGCGCCGCTTTGGAATGCACTACCATTTTGCGGACCGGAGTTCACCGGTCGCAATAACAAGTCCTTGATTGCTTCCACGTCATGCCGGAAATGCTCGGGAAACCGCAACAGCAACGTGAAACGGCGCTCGCCTTCAAAAACCTGCGTTACCGCTTTACCGCCGATTGCTGTCGCAATCAACTCGTTGACATCGGAAACGTTGATACCATGCCGAGCAATGGCGCGCCGGTCGATGTTGATCGTCAATTCTTGTTGCCCAGATAAGCGTTCGATGCGAATATCCCTGGCGCCCGGCGTCGATTTGACGATACGCGCGACTTGTTCGGAGAGCTTGCGTAATTGCTCCAGATCTTCGCCGAAAATCTTGATCGCCACTTGCGAACGAACACCCGTGACCATTTCGTCGACACGCTGCGCGATCGGCTGAGACAGCACGATATTCACGCCCGGTAATACGCTAAGCGCCTTGCGGATATCTTCTTCGATCTCTTCCTGAGTCCGACCCGATCCTTCCAAATCCAAATCGGCAATTGGATCGGATTCGTTTTGCGATGCCGGATCCGCAGGCGTTTCACCGCGCCCGAGTTTGGAAACCACTGATTTCACACCCGGCACGGCCGCAATCAGTTTCATCGCTTCGGTTTCCAGTTTAATGGCTTCTTCGAGAGAAATGGATGGCGCGCGAATGATCACTGGCGTGGTGGCGCCTTCTTTCATGATCGGAATAAAGGAAGTTCCCAGGAACGGAAAAATTGCAAACGCTCCTATTAAGCAGGAAATGGCGATAATCATGGTTTTTTTCTGATTATGCATCGCTAGATTGAACACGCGCAAATAAGCGCCTTTTAGCACGGCTACGATTTTGGTATCCTGCTCGCTGCCGCCTTTAAGGAGGTAATCGCTCAATACCGGGGACAACAGCAACGAAACAAACAGCGCCACCAACAGCGCAATGGCGATAGTAACCGCCAGCGGGCTGAAAGTTTTTCCTTCCATACCTTCCAGCGTCATCAGCGGCAGAAATACCAAGATAGTCACAAAGACACCGAAAATAACCGGTGTGCCCACTTCAGAAACCGCATCGACGATCACCTGAAATTTGGATTTACCGGTGTCTTTCGCTTCGCCAAGACGTTGGTAAATATTTTCCACTACAACCACAGTTGGATCAACCATCATACCCAACGCAATGGTTAGCCCCCCCAGCGACATCAAGTTGGCGGGCATGCCGTAATAATTCATCACCATGAAAGTGACCAGCGGCGTAATGATCAAGGTAAAACACACGACAATGCTGGTACGGACTGTGCCGAGAAAAATCGACAGCACCACGATCACCAGAATCAATGATTCCATTAACGTGCTTTGCACCGTCGACAAGGCGCCGTCGACCAAATCGGTGCGATCATAGAACGGTACGATTTGTAAGCCGTTTGGCAGTAAGCCGCGTTCGTTTATTTCGGTTACTTTTTCTTTGATGCGCCCGACAATCTCTTTGGCATTACCGCCGCGCAACATCATTACAATACCTGAAACAGATTCGGTATCACCGTTTTTAATACTGGCGCCTTGCCGTACCTCACCGCCAAAAGTCACTTCGGCGACATCGCGCACGTAAATCGGAACACCATCCATTTCGCGCAATACGATGTTACGGATATCGTCCAAGGTAGCGATGAGGCCGACGCCGCGGATCAGATATTGCTCGTAATGCAACGCCAGAATATTACCGCTGGCGTTGGCGTTGTTACTGGCCAAGGCGCGATCAACATCGGTCAAGGTCAAGTCGTAGTGCCGCAGCTTATTGGGGTCGGCATACACTTGATATTCCTTGACATGACCGCCGATCGAATTGATTTCCGCCACACCGCGGATCGAACGCAGCATCGGACGCACTACCCAATCTTGTATGGTGCGACGTTCCATCAACTCTTCGAATGTCAATTCACGTTTTCCATCACCCGGGTGCTCAATCGTATATTGATACACTTCGCCCAACCCCGTTGAAACCGGACCAAGAACCGGGGTAATGCCGGGAATCAGACGCGGCGTCACGTCGATAATACGCTCCATCACCAATTGGCGCGCGAAATAAACATCGGTTTGATCGGTGAAAACCAGCGTAATCAACGACAACCCGCTCTTGTTCATAGAACGCATTTCGACCAAACCCGGTAACCCGGTCATCGCGATCTCGACCGGAACCGTCACCAATCTTTCCATTTCTTCCGGACTGCGACCGATCGCTACGGTAGCGACTTGCACTTGAATATTGGTGACATCGGGAAATGCATCAACGGATAAGTTTTTCGCAGCAAAGCCACCGGCCACACAGAGAATAATTCCAATGATCAAAACCAGCAAGCGCTGGTTTAACATGGCTCTTACAATAGCGGACATGGTAATTATTCCAATTCAGCAAGCTTGCGCTCGCTATCTAAATGAAAAGCGTTTTCCAATACAATTTGATGGTGAATCGTCAATCCTGACAGCACCGGACGATAATCAGCAACCTCATGTCCGAGTTCAACAGGTATGCGCTGAAAATGATTGTCTCCGGTCGCAACAAAAACATAATCCTGATTTAACTCACGCACCACGGCTGCTTCCGGCACCACCAGGGTTTTATGCTGCGCATCGGTAATGTGCATGTTCGCCAACATATCCGGTTTTAACTTACGCTCCGGATTCTCTACCAAAACGCGCGTCATCACCGTACGTGTTAGCCGGTTAACCGTATCGGAGACAAAAATGATGATCCCGTCAAAATCGGCATCGCCGATTGCCGGCACATTGATTTCCACATGCTGATTCAACCGCACATCGCGCGCTATCTGCTCCGGCACATCGCCGACCACCCAGACATGCGACAAATCGGCAACCTGAAACAGCGGATCGGCGGGCTGCACCACTTGACCGACAATCACGTTACGGGCGATGACATAACCTTCCCGGGTTGCTTTGATATCCAGCCAAGGCAGTACTTTTCCCTTCCGCCGTAGCTCTTTCAATTCCACATCCCCCATCCCGAATAACCGCAGTTGATCGGCTGCTGCAGCCAATTCTGCCTGCGCAATCTCAGCATCGGATTGACGTCTCTCCACTTCTGCCAACGGAATGGCGTCAGCTGCCAACAGGTGGTTTGCCCGTTCCAAAGCTTTCGTAGTGACAACGACTCGAGATAACGCACGCAAAAAAGCCAATTGAGAATTCGTCAAATCCGGACTGGTAATCCGCGCCAGCGGCTGGCCAGGTTTGACATAGTCACCTAAGATAACAAATAGCTCAATGATCCGTCCGGTAACATATGAACCGATTTGCGCGGTTCTTTCTTCATCGACCTGAACCCGGCTGGGCACCAAAATCTTGTCGGTCAGATCAATCAAAAGCGGATTACCGATTTTTAACCGGCTAAGCAATTCCGGCCGCACTTCAATCGTATTGATGTCCCGCTCTTCGTCAGATTGACGGGAAACTTGTTCTTCGTCTTTTCCTCCGCAAGCGGATAGCAACAATGCCGCTAACAACGAGCCGATGATTATCGGGTTGATTTTCATTCTGGAACTAGCTCCTTAGGATAATGGGCGCGCAGGCGATCGATTTCGGCTGCTGCTGCGTGAAGATCAAAACGGGCTTGTAAAGCATCAAATAATATTCCTCTGAGTATCCGCTGCGAATCGAGAAACTCAATCAAACTGCGCTCACCGAATTTATACGCTGCTTCGGCGACTCGCACTGCATTTTCCGCTTCTTTGATCAAGCCGCCGTCAAACATCGCAACCCGTTGTACGGCAATTTGATAGGCTTGCCACGCCGCTTCGAACAATTGGCCGATTTCATAACGGCGATATTCAAGCGATTCGCGAATTCGTGCCGAATCGTGAATCGCGGTATCGATCTCACCTTTGCGGCGATACCAGATCGGAATCCTGACGCTCAAGCCGGCGGTGTTGGAGTGAAATTGTTGATCTTGATAATTGGAGTACATGACATTCACCGACGGCAGAATCGAGGCTCGCTCCTGGCTGATACGTTGATTGGCCCGTTCCTGCTCGGCTTCCAAACGCACTACATCGGGATTAACTTTGACGACTTGCTGGCGCAGGTCATCCAGCGATGGTAATTCAATCGGATCTTTGAGCGAACCTTTGACTTGAAAATTGGCGGGTAAAATTCCGGCGGTCAATTGCATCAAAAAAACCTTGGCGCGTTCTGCGTTCAGCCGCGCTGCTTCCTTGCGATTGGCCGCGCTCTGCAGCTCGGTATCGGCCCGAATCAGCTCAAAGCGGGCCACTTCGCCATGCTCCACATTGGCCGCAATACGCTGCCGGACAACGTTCAATAAATCGTAGATCGACTGCTCCAGCTCGGCTTGATCTTGCCGCAATAATAGCTCGTAAGCACGGACCCGCAGCAGCGCCGCCAGATCGGTGCTGACTTGACCCAAGCTGGCTCGGCTGGCGTCGACGATGGCTTCCGAAGCGGCGATACGGGCGTTACGCATGTACGGATTTTCGATTGGCTGAATCACCGTGACTGAGCGCTGATCATTGGAAGGTCCCGTCAATTCAACCGGCAGCCGTCGATCCATTGGTCCCATCATAAACATCACTTCGGGATTGAGATAAGCCGTGGCCGCTATGACGCCACCCTTTGCCATGCCCACTTGCGAGCGCGCCGCAAGCACCAGACCATTCGCTTGCAAGCCCATCCGCTGTATCTCCTCAATGGTATAGAGCACAACCGGCCCTTGCGGCTCACCCGCTGGCAACGGCACATCCGATTTAGGTAATTGATTTCTGAACGGCGCCATGGACGGCGCTGTTTCCCGGATGGCCGGTGATGACGACTCGGGTTGTCTTAATGAATCCGCTCCTAAAGGAAGGGGAGCCATCGGTTGTGCTAAAGTGATATTTGATGCGAGTGCTAAGATTGCACAGAATGACAAATACTTGAACGGGGAAATCTGCATAGAATCCTTTTAAATTTCGGGGAAGATTTACATTCTTTATCTGTGTCGCAATGAGTCTTTACAAGAAATGATTGGCAATCATATATGAAACTCATGGCAGGGTAATATTAAAATCGCACATAATTTAGTACTAAATCGTTGTTTTGGCGTAACAGCCGAGCTTATGAGTGCGCAAGATTAAAGCAAAAAAATCCTGAATGATTGCTGAACGGATACTTAAGCGGAAGTATTCGCGAGGATGCAATGAGAAAGGTGAAATGAATAGGCATGAAATGACAAATAGCACTTCATCATTCTGGCATACGATCCAATCTGATCAAATACTTAAATCACCGGAATGCAACGTGACCATGCGCTTCCTGCAACAGTCTCATTTTCCCCGAATGACTAGCTCATGAAGTTAGCACTTATTTCTTCAGCAGAACGAGCAGCAATGACCAAGATTCTTTCGAATTGAAGCCGAATTACGCTTTCTCGTCCGGTTTAGCGCTGAAAATGATGCTGACCTATGCGCTGACATCCCCGAATGCACTCGCTGATGAAGGCGGTGCAAGTTTTTGGTTGCCTGGACAATTCGGCAGCTTCGCCGCCAACCCGGCCCAACCCGGATGGTCGCTTGCATTGACTTACTATCATTCTTCCTTAAGTACAGGCGCGGGCAAGAGCTTTGAAATCGCAGGTAAAATCGAGACTGGTGTAACAGCACATTCCAATTGGTTATTTCTTACACCGACATATACGTTCAACAATTCCGTACTGGGAGGTCAGGCAGCAATCAGTGTAACCGGAACAGCTGGACACATGAGTAGTTCCGCCGATGCTACTTTGGTGGGACCGGGTGGGGCCGTACTGGCGCGTAATGAACGTGACACAATTGCTGGAGCAGGTGATATTTTTCCCATGGGATCGTTACGGTGGAATGAGGGCAATCACAATGTCAAAATTTACACCATGGCTGGTGCTCCAGTTGGTAATTATCAAGTGGGACATCTGGCAAACCTTGGCATCAACCATTGGTCAATCGACATCGGCAGCGGATACACTTACTACAATATACAGAGCGGCCGCGAATTTTCAATTGTCGCCGGCTTTACTCACAACTTCGAGAATCCCGGCACAAAGTACCGCAACGGCAATAACTTGCATTTTGATTGGGGCGCTTCTTGGCGACTTTAAATCGCGCATCGGGGGAATTGGCCCGCAGGTGGCTTACCAATTCAAGATAGGTAAACGGGAATATTATTTAAATCTTCGAGGCTATAAAGAATTCGGCGCCAAGAACCGGCCAGAAGGATGGAATGCCTGGGTTACACTAACAATACCCATTGAATCGCGAGACAATAGAAAATTGCAATCTACTGCAACGTCATTGACGAGATATTAGAGTTGATAACTCCACATTTTCCATTAGCTGAAATTCCTAAGGAAGCCATTTAAAAAAATATGGCTTTGTCATCGTTCAATAGCTTGTTTCCCTTAAGTTATCCGGTTTGCGTATAATGAATTTAATGATAAAGCATTTATTCTTATACGTTTGAATTCAGGCCCATGAACCATGTACGGAGTTTTTGGTGAATTTGCTCTTCTGCTACTGATGTCCGCTGCCGCGGGAGCTGTGTCATTATGGCTGCGTCAGCCGATGCTGATCGCGTACATCGTCATTGGTATCGTCGTGGGTCCCGCTGTGCTCGGTGTCGTTACAGCGCACGACCAGATCGACCTGCTGGCCCAGGTCGGCGTGGCAGTACTGTTGTTCGTTGTCGGTCTTAAACTCGAACTGCAACATATCCGCCATATCGGCCCGGTCGCGCTTGCCACCGGTTTGGGGCAGCTCGCTTTTACCATCATCATCGGCTTTCTCATTATCCTGGCGATGGGTAAGGGCTGGGTAGAGGCGCTCTATGTTGCTGTCGCGCTAACTTTCTCGAGCACCATCATCATCGTCAAGTTGCTTTCCGACAAGCGCGAGATCGACTCCCTGCACGGCCGTATTGCCGTCGGTTTCCTGATTGTTCAGGATCTCGCTGTCGTGATCGCCATGATGGTGATGAGCGCTCTGCGCAGCGATGGCGGTGAAGGATCGCTTATTGCCTTGGCCGGCTCTCTTGTCCTACGCCTTTTCATCGCAGTCGTCGGTATGTATTTGCTGATGCGCTATGTGTTACCCAAGGTTGTGGATCGTATGGCTCAGTCGCAGGAACTGCTACTCATTTTTGCCATCGCTTGGGGCACAGGACTCGCCGCACTTGGCGAATGGGCAGGGTTCTCCAAGGAGGCTGGTGCTTTTCTCGCCGGTTTTTCACTGGCGTCGACGCATTATCGAGATGCGATCAATGCCCGCTTGACTGGCATCCGTGATTTCCTGCTGCTATTTTTTTTCATCGATCTGGGTGCCAAGCTCGACTTCTCAACACTCGGCGGCGAGATCTGGCCGGCGGTGGCGCTGTCGTTGTTCGTACTAATCGGTAACCCGCTGATCGTCATGGCCATCATGGGGTATATGGGCTATCGCAAGCGTACCGGGTTTCTCTGCGGCCTGACAGTAGCACAGATCAGCGAGTTTTCGATCATCTTCATCGCTATGGGCATTTCGCTCGGTCATATCGACAACGGTGCATTGGGACTGACCACTCTAGTCGGATTGGTGACCATCGCACTGTCGACCTACATGATTCTCTATTCACATCCGCTCTACGAAAGGCTTGCCCCTTGGCTAGTTGTCTTTGAGCGTAAGCGTCCTTTTCGTGAACTGGCGATAGCAACGGAACGTCACGATCTGCATGAAGCCGATGTAATCGTGTTCGGTCTCGGACGTTATGGCAGCCGCTTGGCGCTGGGTCTGAAAGAAGCTGAACTCAAGGTGCTCGGTGTCGAATTTGATCCAGAAGTCGCGCGCAGTTTGCGGCGTCAAGGTCTACCGGTGCGATACGGCGATGGCATTGTCAGCGAATTCCTCGAGAGCCTGCCACTTAAGGATGCGCGCTGGGTAGTCAGCACCTTGCCGGATATGGCTTCGAACCGTGACCTGCTGCGCAGCCTGCGGGAACTTCATTTCGCGGGCGAAGTGGCAGTTGTTGCCCGCGATGAGTTCGACGGTGCCCCCTTGAAGAAGCTGGGTGCTCCAACCATTCTCTACCCAATGCGAAATGCCGTCGATTACGCCGTTGAAGCACTGACTGCGATCATCCGTCCCAAGGAGAACAAACCATGAAACCGCTCGCACGCATTCTTGCCGCCACAGATCTCTCTGCACCCGCTCGCCGTGCAGTGGCTCGCGCCTTCCGCCTCGCCGCATCTGGCGGCAGCGAACTACACATTCTGCACGCTTTGGAACTTGATGCCCTTGATGTGAGTCTGCGGGAAATGTTTATTGGCGATTCCTCAGCAATCAAGTCGGCGTTGACGGATGATGCTCGCGAGCATCTGGCTCGGCTGACCGCTGATCCGTCAATTCATCAAGGATTAGCCGCGTTGCCACGCGTTGTCGTTGGCAAACCGCTGACCGTGATCGCCGCCGAAGCTGATGCGCTGGATGCGAATCTGATAGTCCTGGGAGCACACGGAGAATCTTTTCTGCGTAACATCCTGCTCGGCACAACTGCAGCCCGCCTGCTGCGTAAATCAGCCCGGCACCCGGTGCTGGTGGTGAAACAAGTTCCGCATGAAACATATCGCTCCGTGCTGATTTCTGTGGATTTTTCACCCGCGTCGCTCCAGGCGATCCGCATGGCGAGGCAACTGGCACCAGATGCCGATCTTGTCCTGTTTCACGCCTTCGAACTGCCTTACGAGGGCAAACTGAGATTCGCGGGTGTCGATGAGCAAGTAATCCGTCAATATGTCAAAACCGGCTGTGAGAACTGCCGCAAGTGGCTGCACGATTTGGCAGCCGCTGCTGGATTGGCGCCGATGAAATACTCAGTACGGATCGTCCGCGGCGATCCAGCTCAGCAGATTGTCGCCATGGAACAAGAGGTTGATGCCGATCTAATTGTCGTCGGCAAACACGGCGTGCACATCACCGAAGAACTGTTGCTCGGCAGCGTAACCAATCATGTGCTGACGGAATCGCAATGCGATGTGCTCGTTATTTGCGATCCGCGCGGAGCGCCAGACCATTCGTCATAACCGTCTGATTTAATGCTCGGGTTACACTCACCATGCCGATTTTGATCCGGGCAATCTATAACGCAGTTCATTAAGGACTATTAGCAAAATGAATCAGCGGCAGATTATTTTTACGCCCGGAAAAAATCCGAAACCACCAGCCGATCAACATCGACGGCTGTTATGGCGTTCATTGCTGGAAGGTGTCCGCCGCGCCGAACCTGAAGTTGCGATGGATCTCAATCAGCATCGGGATTGTTTTCAATTGATTGCTTGGAACTACATTTATTATCAAGAACATAAGGACATCAGCAGCGAACTTGAGTGGATTGATGCATTAATCCATCAGCACGGCCCTACCGAAGCGGATATTCAAGAAGCGGAAGCTTGGCATCGCACACTGGATCGTTTCCTATATACCATTGTGGATCACGCGCCCTGCTTACTGCATTTGACTCCCGAAGCGCTGAGATCAGCTGCAAGCGAGACAACAAGATATTTCCATAATAACAATAATATTGCCAGCGAAATCCGCGAGTTGCTAAAACGGCAATTGCGCCCGCTATTAACCGATGGCGGTAAAGTTTTGCTGATCGGCCATAGTCTTGGCTCGGTCATTGCTTACGATACGCTTTGGGAGCTATCGCACCTTGAACAGCTACCAGGCAAAGTCGATTTGTTCCTGACCATCGGCAGTCCTCTGGGCATGAATTATGTTCAGAGGCGGCTGATGGGGAACAATCAACCAGGACCAAAGAAATATCCGATCAATATCCGCCGTTGGGTAAACATCGCTTCAGTGGGAGACATTACTGCGCTAGACAGGATTTTCGCCGATGATTTTGCGCCGATGCTGGCGCTGGGATTGATTGATTCAATCGAGGATCATTGCGATGGAATTTACAATTTTTACCGCAACAATGATGGGTTGAATTGCCATCGTTCCTATGGCTATCTGGTAAACCCCGCAGTCGGTACAGTCATCGCGGATTGGTGGCAGCAATCCACATGATTCTCAGCGCTGCAAACTGTAATTGCAAATGGGCAAGAAATTTTTAGTCCCGGCTCTCATCGGATTGGCGATTGCCTGGGCAATGACCGGGATCACGTCCCGGTTGTATGAATTACGTGATGCCGACCCGGATCGCGGTGCTGTTACAAAAGGCGCCGATAAATTCGGTGGCCGCTTTTCGCAGACGATCTACCTCGACCAAGGTTGGTCTGCCGCTGATAGCTTGTGGTTTTACAGCGTCACCCAAGGTTCCAATTTATTGCCTTATAGTTTTTTTCTAGCGCTTGAGCAAGCGGACTCTACGGCTTTGTTCCGCAGCAATGAAAATATGGATCGGTACGGTTATCTTCCGCAGCGGCCAACTGCCAGCAATCCGGACGGTCTCCCTGCCGGTATGGTACGTGACGGATATCAAGGCAAAGCCTATATGGGATTCACTTGCGCGGCTTGTCACACCACTCAAATCAATTTCCAGGGTACTGGAATACGTATCGATGGCGGACCGGCAAATTCCGATATGGAAACCTTCATGGTAGACCTGGCAGCCGCTCTTTACGTTACTCTGGAAAATCCTGAAAAACGGGATCGTTTTGTCGCGAATGTGTTGAAACGAGACCACTACGATAACGCCAGCGATATTTTGTCCGATCTCAAGAAATACGCCCAGCGCATTAAAACGTACACCATCATCAACTCACCGCGAGATAGCAAACGCCCGCTGACACGCTATGGTTATGCCCGGCTGGATGCATTCGGACGTATTTATAATCGTGTGTTGGAACATATTATGAGCGCGCAGCAACTACGCGAGTTGCTGGCTGACGTTCTGTCCGAGGATGAACTGGCAACAGTCCTGTCCAATATCGAACCGGTTTTGAGCAGCCAAGATCGCGATCACGTGATAGAAAAAACTCAAAATTTTTTAACCGACAAACAATTGATCCGGCTACGCAACAAAATCTATAACCCGGCCGATGCGCCTGTCAGTTACCCTTTTCTCTGGGATGTTCCGCAGCATGACTATATCCAATGGAATGGCCGGGTTGATAATAGCGGATTAGGACCCATGGCTCGCAACGCCGGGCAGGTCATTGGCGTTTTCGCGACATTGGATTGGCAGGAAAAGGACGGCTTCACTTTATCTTCGGTATTAGGCGGACAAGGATTCGGTTCTAAACATATCGACTTCCAGTCCTCAATCGATATCCGCAATCTGCGCCGGGTGGAAAATCATTTGCGCAAATTAACTTCCCCGTCATGGCCTGAGCATATCCTGCCGCACATCGACAAAACACGAATGGCTCGAGGCGCGGAAATTTATTCGGAGTACTGCGCCGTCTGCCATAGCCTTATCAATCGCACTGACCCGGAAAGGCGGATTGTCGCTCGAATGATCTCGGTTCATTCGGTTGGGACAGATTCAAAAATGGCCACAAACGCCATAGGTTTCGCCGGTTATAGCGGCATCCTAAAAAATCAGTATGTGAATGTCAGCACCGGAAATATTTTATTGCAGCAACAAGCACCCGCCGTGGCATTGCTCACTGCTGCAACCCGCAACGTCGTTACCACCCCCGATAGCGACAAATGGTTTATCCGGCGATGGCTCGAGCGATCGTTCGATTTCGCCTACACCTTTTTTGATAATGAGGTGCGATCATCTTTAAAGACTGGCAACTATACCCCCGACAGCACCGTATCCCCTTTTGCATCCGCAATGGCCTATAAGGCCCGGCCTCTGAACGGTATCTGGGCGACAGCGCCCTATTTGCATAACGGTTCTGTTCCAACGCTCTATGATTTGCTATTGCCTAAAAAGCGTCCCGGCGATCCTGATGACGGTGAATATCGGCCTGACGAATTTATGGTCGGTTCGCGTGAATTCGATCCCGAAAAAGTGGGTTTTAAGACAACGGGATATCAAGGATTTCTATTCCGCACCCATATTTGGGGCAATTATAACGAGGGCCATGAGTATGCATCCGGACGGACACCGCTACCTGACGGTTCCATGCTTCCAGCTCTGAATAAAGAACAACGATTGGATTTGATTGAGTTCCTTAAGTCGCTTTGAGAAATTTACAACATCGCGATGTTGCTTTTTTTCAGCGGGGTAAATTTTTGAACAGCGATCGCACTTTCCATTGATGCAGTAGCAACGCTAAGATCCAGTTTCCTAAAGACCATACGACTTCTGCTTGTTCGATAGTTTCTTCAACAGTGTCTTCGAGAGAAATACTTTTTCCAGCAGGAATAATTTTGAGCCGGTTATTGGCCGCAAAATCCATAATGAACTGATAATGCGTTTTGTTGATAATGCTTAACGAAGTTCGCACTCTAACAGCAATCTTGCCCTCGTAGATTACCGGTTGCGCGTAATCGGAATACTCCCAGCGCCCCTTCTCGTTATAGCTTGCAAGCGCTCCGCAAAGCCTTTCCGACCAATCACTGGGCCGGAATGTCCGGTCCTCGGAAGTGATTCCTAAAATCAGCCATTCTTCTGTCATTATTTTCATAGTCAATACACATAGCATCCAAGAAACTTGAAAGGAAACAGATTTACTTGAAATTTCCTTTTAAATACGGATATTTATTTCGGCAATATCGGTAAAATATTTATAGCGCTTAATAAGCGGAACTAAACTTGGAATTAATCAAGAAAAATAAAATCTGATAACCACCTTGCTACAAAATTGAGTGGGTGCGTTCCCCCGGTTGAGAAGAAATCTTGAAAAATAGCTAGAATGTCCCATTAAGATGTCGATTTTTTTAACTACATAGCATGTATACATCCATGAACGCGGTATTCCGAACCTTCACAAATTTCAGATTTGTCATGACCCTGACTTCCGTTACTTGGCTCAGTGCATGCGCGAATCTTCCTTATTATGCGCAAGCGATCGACGGACATCTGGAAGTTCTGCGCCGGGCGCAACCGATCAGCACTATTATCGAGAATCCGGATACCGATCAGAATTTGAAAAATTCGCTAACCAAAATTGTTCAATTGCGGAAATTTGCGAGCCATGAATTAAAATTGCCGGATAACCGGAGTTACACCAGTTATGCGAATTTAGAACGCCCCTTTGTTGTCTGGAATGTTTTCGCATCCCCGGAATTGTCGTTTCAGCTCAAAGAATGGTGCTTTCTGAAAGTCGGCTGTGTTAATTACCGCGGCTTTTTCTCTCAAGCCAAGGCGGAACGTTACGCTGAAGAACTCAGAAATGAAGGTTATGATGTCCATGTTGGCGGAGTCCGCGCCTATTCCACGTTGGGTTGGTTCAGTGACCCGGTGCTCAATACTTTCATAAGCTACTCTGAAATAAATCTCGCACGGTTGATTTTTCATGAGCTGGCGCATCAAGTTGTCTATGTGCCCGGCGATACCGTCTTTAACGAATCTTTTGCGACAGCGGTCGAACAAGAAGGCATTCAGCGCTGGTTCGCTCATAACGGCACTGTATTGCAACAATCAGCATTAAGTGCTCGTCGAGAACGGGAAACAATTTTCACCAATCTGATTTTCAAACATCGCAAACATTTGCAGGAATTATTCCAATCGGACCTCAGCGAAGCCGAAAAGCGCGCTGAAAAAGCACGGATATTCGATGAATTGCGAGCTGAATTTTCTGACTTGAAAACAAGTGATCCAGAGTTCAGCCTCTATGATTCATGGTTCTCCCAGTCATTGAATAATGCGCTGCTGGCCACGGTTTCGATTTACTCTCAATTGGTGCCGGCATTTCAGGCGATTCTTGTGCAAAACGACCGCGACATGAATAAATTTTTTGATGCGGTCACAAAAATCAGTAAACTTCCAAAAGAACAAAGAAATTCAGTTTTACAGAAAGCTTCTGAAGACCAGCGGCAATGGACGATCGTTGAACGTTAATCCCCGGCCAGTCGATACTCTATTCTGTTAGTTATTACACAACTCATTGTAGGAATCTAAATGTCTGAAACGACCCAACATGCCCCTGCCCCACCCGGGCCGGTATCATTTTGGGAGGCTTTCCGATACTGGCTTAAGCTTGGTTTCATCAGTTTCGGCGGGCCGGCCGGCCAAATCAGCCTGATGCATCAAGAGCTGGTCGAACGACGGCGTTGGATTTCTGAACAACGCTTCATGCATGCGTTGAACTATACGATGGTGCTACCCGGCCCGGAGGCTCAGCAGCTGGCGATTTATATCGGTTGGCTGATGCATGGCACTTGGGGCGGAATTGTTGCCGGCGTATTATTTGTATTACCGTCGCTGTTTATTTTGATAGCTCTGACATGGATCTACTTAATTTACAGCGAAATTCCAGCAGTTGCCGGAATTTTGTACGGCATCAAGCCAGCGGTAACTGCCATTGTCATTTTCGCAGCGTATCGTATCGGTTCCAGAGCCTTAAAGAACAATCTTCTACGCGTTATCGCAATTTCAGCTTTTGTCGCGATCTTTGTTTTTAATGTTCCCTTTCCTTACATCGTGTTGTCTGCTGGATTGATTGGCTATTTCGGTGCTCGTTTCATGCCGGATAAATTTCAGGCCGGCAAGCACGCCATCGATTCAAGCCATCGCTACGGCCCCGCAGTAATCGATAACGACACACCGGTTCCCGAACATGCTCGCTTTAAATGGAGCCGTTTTATTGCTTTTGCGATGATTGGACTCACTATCTGGTTTGCGGTAATGGCTTTGTTATCGGTTCAATATGGCTGGAACGGCACGCTGACACAAATGGGCTGGTTTTTCACCAAAGCTGCGCTAATGACGTTTGGAGGCGCTTATGCAGTTCTGCCCTATGTTTATCAAGGAGGCGTCGAGCATTACGCTTGGTTGAGCGCAACGCAAATGATCGATGGATTGGCTTTGGGTGAAACCACACCTGGCCCGCTCATCATGATCGTTGCTTTTGTGGGATTTGTCGGTGGCTGGACCAAAGCGCTTTTTGGAGCCGATCTGTTATATCTAGCAGGGATTGCCGGTGCAATGATCGCCACGCTCTTTACGTTTCTGCCTTCATTTATTTTTATCTTATTGGGCGCTCCTGCAGTCGAGGCTACCCGTCACGATGTCAAATTTACCGCGCCGCTGACAGGTATCACCGCAGCCGTGGTTGGCGTTATTGTAAATCTGGCGGTTTTTTTTGCTTACCATGTGCTCTGGCCAAACGGCTTTGGAGGACCATTTGAGTGGTTCTCAGCCGTGATTGGCGGCATCGCGTTTTACGCTTTGTTCAAATATAAAATTGGAATGGTTACGGTCATCGGCGCTTGCGCAGGCGCAGGACTGGGTTATTCCATTCTGATGACTCATTTTTTGAGTAATTAAACTCGTTGCATTCGCAATTATCTTTTCCGCATTTGCAGAATAAATTCCTGGAATATTGTGTCTCTTTTATAAGACACGCCATTGCTGCGCGATCGATGCCGGTGTATTGAGAAACTCTCAAATCTAAAGAAAACAAAATAACGTAACGTTAATTAGCAATATTTGTTATGTCACTATTAAGACAAAATGTCATTATCCATTAATACCAACTTGGGTGCGTTAAATACCTCACGGTATCTATCAGCAACCACCACGGATTTGAGTCGCTCCTTAGAGCGGCTATCATCCGGCATGCGTATTAATAGCGCCAGAGACGATGCAGCCGGTCTTGCAATTTCTGAACGAATGACCGCCCAGATACGTGGCTTGAATCAAGCTACCAGAAATGCCAATGATGGCATCTCTATGTTACAAACAGCTGATGGCGCATTGACTTCCATGACTTCCGCATTGCAACGTATCCGTGAATTATCCATCCAGGCCGCGAATTCAACCAATAGCCTTGCTGACAAGAAAGCGCTTCAGGAAGAAACCAATCAGTTAATTCAAGAACTAGAAAAGGTCTCGACAACCAGCACCTTCAACGGGGATAGTATTTTTGACTTTTCCGGAAGCAGCGTTCTCGGAGACTCTAACCAGCTGGCTGTCGTCTACGGTCTACAATACGGCTGGCTGGAAGAAGCGGAAAATATGATACAGCAGTATTTCGGAATTTCGGCGGATGGCGCTGATATGAATATCGAATTGACAACATTCACCGATGGCGCCGGTGGCACTGCGGCCCGGGTTGTTGGTTCGATACCAGGCACCTATACTGGCAAAGCAACGGACGTCAAACTCCAGATCGATATGAGCGATTTCACACCGGCCAATCTGCCAAACGGTGGTAATGCGCCATTTTACAATGATCGAATTATTGCGCATGAAATGGTACACGCCGTGATGTACCGCAGCATGAATATCGGCTCGATGTTCAATCCAACGGTTGATCAAACCTGGTTTCTGGAAGGTGCCGCCGAATTTATCCATGGCGCCGATGAGCGCTTGCAGGCTTCGATAAGCAGCGTCGGTATTGGCGGTGTTATGGCTAGAGCTGCGACTTTTGGTTCGGCAGGCGCATCGTGGGGAGGATCATCGGATGATTATTCTGCCGCTTATACAGCAGTCCGCTATCTGCATCAGGTCATTAAAGATAACGGTGGTTCGGGTATCAGAGATGTCATGGTTTATTTGAACCAGAATCAAAGCGCCACCTTAAATGATGCAATCAGCGCCGCTACCGGCGGCTTATATGCAAATGCCGATGCTTTTAATGCAGACTTTGTCGCAAATGGTGCGGCCTATATTTCAAGTATGAACCTTACAGACAGTGATACCGGAGCAATCGGCGGATCAAATGCCGATGGCGGCTCCGTTAAAACTGCCGAGAGCGTTGTCATCGATACCGGTTCGCGTGGCGGAACCAATCCGACCAGCGGATTCAATGAAATCTGGGAAGATATCGAAGCAGCAGCAGTCGGAAACAACAAGCGTCTGCAGGTCGGTGCAAATAAAGCCGAAACACTGGATATCAGCATGGGAGCGGTCAACACGGGCGCACTCAGCATCCAAGATCTGGATTTGATCAACAATGCCGGTTTTACGACTTTTAAAGTAGATCTGGCTCTCAATCACATTAACGAAGAGCGATCGAAAATCGGCGCACAATTGAACCGTTTGCAATCGGTCATTACCAACAATCAAACCAGCGTGGAATCCGCAACTGCCAGCAAATCACGAATACAAGATACCGATTATGCAGTTGAAACAACCTCACTTACAAAAACACAAATCATGCAGCAAGCTGCCACTGCGGTGCTGGCACAAGCGAATTCTTCCCCGCAAATGTTGTTAGCGCTCCTCTCTTAATCCACCGGTTTCGATTTCCGAGACCCTGATCCTGAACCTCAAAATTTTTTACACTCAATCACTTAAGCATAAAGTAGATTACTTGTCATGCTTGAACTGATACACTAATTCCAGTATCACAGATAAATTACGCATTGAATTGTTGATCGCGTACCGCTGCTATCTCTCTGATGGACGAGGAACTAATCATGACAAATTTCAATTATAAAAGACGTCAATTCCTACAATATGTAGCAGCAGGCACTTTTGCCGCAACAATCCCGGGATTGAGTTTTGCGAGACGACAGGGAAGTAACATGACGCCCAATCCTTCATTCAAGGCCGATGTAGAAATTGCATTGAATGCGCAGACTTCCGATGTTTCCATATTACCCGGTCCGCTCACGCATGTTTTTAAATACACTGGCAAACTGCTTAAAGGACCCCCATCTACGCTTAAAGAGTTGCCTGGCTATTTAGGTCCTGTTCTCAATTTTGAGCAAGGTCAGAAAGTTCGGATCTATTTCAACAATCAATTACCGGAGCCTTGCATTACGCACTGGCACGGCATGCATGTTCCCCAACCGATGGACGGACACCCGATGTATGCCATCCATCGGAACGAACAGTACTTATATGAATTCGAGGTAACCAATCCAGCCGGTACCAACTGGTATCATTCGCATACCCACGAGCTAACCGCGCCGCAAGTTTATCAAGGCTTAGCGGGACTTATCACGGTTTCCGATGAGAAAGAACGGAAATTAGGTCTGCCTAGCGGCGAATTCGATATCCCGCTGATTATTCAGGATCGCAGCTTCTCCAGCGGTAATCAGCTTCGCTACATACTAGGCATGCACCAAAGAATGCGGGGATTTCATGGAGATGTCATTCTCGTAAACGGACAGAAAGACTATTCCATTCCGGTAAAAACCAGAGCCTATCGCTTGCGCATCCTGAATGGATCAAATGCACGGATTTATAAACTCGCATGGAGTGACGGCACTCCGATCACTGCAATCGCAACCGATGGCGGATTACTGGAAAAGCCGCAAAACTTACCCTACGTGATGCTTGCCCCCGCTGAGCGCGTAGAATTGTGGATTGATTTCAGCGGCCGCAAACCAGGCTCTGACATTAGATTGCAAAGCCTGGCTTTTGGCGACTCCAATTCTCATATGGGAGGCGGCGGCATGCGAGGAGGGATGCGCCGTGGCATGGGAGGCGATGGAATGGGCATGATGGGTGCTCCCTTTGGCCAGGATGAAACAATCACCATCGCAAAATTCCAGATCGCCGAGCAGATCAGCGATTCACCGAAGTTACCGGAAACACTTATCCCCATACCGCGTTTAACGCTTCAGGACCTCACCCACCCTGACAAAGTCGTTCCAATCGCTATCGGCATGCGGCACATGTCGTTCCAGCTAAATGGCAGAACATTCGATATGTACGATTACATGGAATCCGAGCAAATTCCGGTTAATTCCATTCAAAGAATTAAGATATTTCATGATAATCGGGGAATGGGCGGTGGCATGCGCCGCGGTGGACGCGGTGGAGGCATGGGGATGATGATGTCGATGCCGCATCCCATCCATCTGCATGGCCAACAGTTTCAAATCCTATCCCGGACGCAAGCTCATCAGGATAGCGGATACGAAACTGTGAAACACGGGCTTATCAACAGCGGTTGGAAAGATACCGTTTTGGTGATGCCGGGAGAAGAAATTGAGATAATCAAACCGTTTAATGATTTCAAAGGCTTTTTTCTTTACCATTGCCACAATCTCGAACACGAGGATATGGGTATGATGCGGAATTTCTATGTTAGCTGAGAGAATTTAACGCGAGGCAAATCTAAACGAGTTCATTCAATGAAGCCAGCAATCGTTTAAAGCGAGGCTCTCCCGGAGATAGTTCGTTTGCCGCCATAAGACTGTTGCGCGCTTCCTCAACCAGGTCGGGTGCAGCGCCGTTTTTCTGGATATACGCAATAATCACATGCGCCAGATTCAATAATACCCGCACATTGGACGGCATTGCAGCACGAGCTTCACGCATCGCGCAAAGTGCTTCCTCATATTCCCCTTTGCTAACCAGTAACACGCCACGATTCATCACCAGCATCGCTTCCTGGCGCGTAGCCTCAATCAACTGGCTGCCTTCCTCTTGCATGCCAACTTGCTCGAAGATATTTGAAACATCTTTATGCAACGCCGGGTTCTCGGGATTATTTTTGATTTCGCTTTGCAGTAGCCGGATGGCTTTCTCCTTATCCCCGGCGACCAGCAATAAATGAGCCACCTCCAGCGATTCCTCGCTCGATAAAGCACGCTCATCTTGGTTAGGCAACGATTGGTCCAACTCTAAAGCGAGTTGCGCGGCTTTCCCCACGTCTCCCCTCTGATGATGAATTAATCCCGCAGCCGCCAAAGACCTGCGGCGAACGTCATCGCCATTAACATTCTTGGTGAGCTGACCCAGCACCCGCAGCGCTTCATCGGGATTATTTTTTGCATTGCATACTTTGACCAGCCCCAGATAGTTATCCGCTTTCTTCAGTACTGAATTCTCACCCAGAGCGATGCTCTTCCGGAAAGCGCGTTCGGCATTTTCCAACTTCCCAAGTTTTAGCGACAAACTCCCCAAACTTTGTTGCCGGTTCACAGAATTGGGTGACAGCTTAGCTGCACGTTCCAGTACATCATTGGCCCCTTCCAAATCATCCAGTGCTTGTAGCGTTTGCGCCAAGAGATCATGGGCTTCAATATATGCGGGATTGATTTCAATGGTCTCTTCCAACAGCGTCTTGGACTGGTTCAATTCGTTTTTCTTCAGAAAGATTCTTGCCAATGCCACTTTGGCCCAGGGCAATTCGCGCTTTGAAAGAATTTCTTCCAATAAATTTTGAGCCCGATCCAGTTCCCCGGTCATCCATAACAGATTGCATTTCGTACGCAGCAAATCAGCCGTATTCGCTTTATCGGATACCAGCTTCTGATCACATAAATTCAATGCTTCACTATAATCAGAACGTTTGATCGCCTGGTGAATTTCGGCAAAAGCTTTCTTTTTTAGGCAGATCTTTTCCAGCCGTGTGCACAAATTCATTTCTGTGACGGGCTTAATCAAATACGCATCGGGTTGGAATTCCGCCGCACCGGTGACAGCTTCTGCGGCTTTTTCCGCGGAAATCATTACCCACAAACAAGAAGGTCCAATGAGCGAAAGATACTTTGCTTCCTCAAGTACTTGTTGGCCATTTTTCCCCGCGCCTAAAACCAGATCGCACAAAACCACATCAAATCGCACCTTCTTCAGAATTGCAATCGCTTCTTCACCCGTTGCAACCATATGCATTTTTTTAACATCGGCGCCCAGATTGCGCAAAATATCGCGCAGGATTGTACGCATTTCCTGATAGTCATCGACAATCAGAATATTTTTTCCGGAGAGATTCAAGCTAACGGGAGAAAAATTGGTAGGACTTGTAATCATGCTTTCAGACCTTGAAATTTATTAAGGAAGGAACAGGAGAAAACAAGCGCCCTTCATAGGCCCCCCGTTTTCCAGCTTCAATTTTCCCGCCACGCCATGGTTCCGGTGCATTCGTGCAACCTTGGCTGAAAAATAAAAACCCAATCCAGTACTATTCTCCAAGGGATCAATGCGGTGAATGAAATTACCATAGTTATCCTGCAGCATTGAAACCGGATAACCGCACCCATTATCTTCCACGCTCAGTAACAACTGCCCCTCTTTCGCTTCGGCGACGATACGAATACGGTCTCGGGTATAACGGATTGCATTATTGATGGCATTGCCGATAACCGCATTAACCAGGTCCTCGTCAAAATACCAATGCAGCTCCGGATTTACATGGGCTTCAAGGGTAATTTCACGAAATCGCAGTAAATCGGAATATTGCGCAACAATACCGCTTATAAAATCCCTTAGACTGATATATTGCACATCCAAAGGATAGACTCTTTGTCCGAATTGATAGAGCGTCAACAATTGCACCAGGTTATTGTTAACGCGTTTTGCTTCGGCATTCACTCGTACCAGTTCGGTATGCGCGGCGAGTTTCCTGGCATCGGCATTCGCCAGCGCTTTATCCAGGCTGTTCAATAACAGACACACCGAATTTTTAGTATCATGAATCGAAGATACCAGGAAATTCATCAGATCCGGTTCAGAGGAAAAACTACCAGTGTCCGGATTGTTGTTCTCAGATACGCTCATTTTGAAATACTGTAAAACCAACGTCCTCATCATTTTTCATACGCAGCTTAACGGCAGCGCACATCGAATCTGTAGTTTTACAATCAAAATCAGAGAGTTCTATGGCAAACGATAAACCACCCCGCGCTTCCTGAGATCGTTCAAAATTTGAATGCCGCCCTGAACAACCGTTTCGGGTTGCGGATGATTCATTTCCGCGGCTACTTGATGCAACAGCATCAACCCGGACTTGACTTTATTTTCACCGATCAACTGCAGTAAACGCGCTGCTATTTTATTGATCTCAATAAACTGCACATTGAATTCCCGATCCCGGTAAACGATCAGATTCGTCTGTGATGCGCCCGCCCTATCCGGCTGAAAATCCGCAGTTATCCGGTGAACAGGAAACGAGTAACACAGTAACCACGCTAACGGCGAAACTGCCGGGATTCCGTCCAGTAAATCGCCAGCAG
Organism: Nitrosomonas limosa; assembly: GCF_054188085.1. Lineage (NCBI taxonomy): Bacteria > Pseudomonadati > Pseudomonadota > Betaproteobacteria > Nitrosomonadales > Nitrosomonadaceae > Nitrosomonas > Nitrosomonas limosa. Next base: position 1,696,207 of record NZ_CM135180.1, read on the forward strand.
CATCGGCTTCAACCTCGATCAGGCTTTCATCAAAAATAGCAAGCGCCAGCTCCACCCATTCATAATGCGCCAACTCGAACAGAAAAGGCGGATCGTCAGCGCTGTTCTTTCGTTCAGACTCGAGGTATTTCAGAAACTCCCGGGGTATCTCCGGAAACAAAGGGGTTCGCGACACATGATTGGCAAAATAATCCCGGATTAATGCATACCAATGATTATCCGGCAGAATCTTCCGCAATACCGGAAAGGTATTGGCAATTAAATCCTCCACGTTGTTATAAAACAGCTCGCAGTAGATTTTCATGCGCCGTGCCTCGACGGCTTGTGGATGCGGATTTTTTTCCGGATCACGAATGTGCGCTGCAAAGGCATATTGCTGGCGCACAAAATCCGGCCGGTCAGGCGTGTTGTAAGTAACCGCCCGTTTCATTGCGCCATTTGGTTTGAAGCGAATGGATCGTTGCCACTTCACGCAACAAATCAGCGATCGGTGGAATATTGAAATCGCGCTCAAGCAAGGTTGGAATAACACCCAAACGCTGATAGGTTTTATCGAGCAATTGCCATACCGGATCGATGACGTCGGCACCATGCGTATCGACGATTAAATCTTCAGCTTCCTTAAAATGTCCGGCCACATGAATATAACGGATACGCTCAACCGGCAACCGCTGTAGAAACGCCTCGGCATCGTAGCCATGATTGACGCTATTGACATAAATATTATTCACGTCCAATAGCAAGTCACAATCAGCTTCCTGCAGCACCGCATTGATGAAATCGATTTCTTCAAGCTGCTTTCCGGGTGCGGCATAATAAGAAACATTTTCGATTGCGATACGTTGTTCAAGAATTTCCTGAACTTGCCGGATACGGTTTGCCACATAATAGATAGCTTCCGCGGTAAACGGGATTGGCAGCAAATCATACAAATGGCCGTCATCACTGCAATAACTCAAATGTTCGCTGTAAATGCGGATATGATGATCTTTCAGGAAACGTTTAAGCCGGTGCAAAAAAGCTTCATCAAGTGGCGACGGACCTCCGATTGACAATGACAAGCCATGGCAGATAAAAGGAAATTGCTCGGTTAACTCTCGAAATTTGTGACCATAGCGGCCACCGACACCGATCCAGTTTTCCGGTGCAACTTCCCAGAAATCGACGACGGATTGCGTGGCCTGATCCGCCAGCGAACTCAACATCGAACGCCGCAGACCCAGACCCGCGCCATGAACAGGAAATGATCGGCTGCTCATGGTTTGCATCACTTATTTTTTAGAAGAACCGCATTTGCCTTCGCCGCATTTACCTTCTTGTTCGGCTTTTTTACCGCCGCACTTGCCTTCCATGTTCTGCTTCATTTCAGTTTTACCGCCACATTTACCTTCGCCGCATTTACCTTCCATGTTTTGCTTGGATTCCTTGCCGCCTTCCTGCGCCGGTTTATTGGCGCTGCTGGCATCGGCCAATTGCATGTAACCGCCAGATAACTCATTCATCGCAAACGGATTGGCATTGCTATCCGCCAACAAATCGCCGGCGCCAAGACTGGTAATCAATGCGGCACTGACTGCAAGTGAAACTGGTTTAATTGATTTTTTCGCCATCTTAAATCTCCATAAAAAATTAAATTAATGACAATCGATAATAATAACGCCGGACTAACACAAAGTTCGTTCAATTCTTCAAAATCTGCAGCTTTCTCGCGCTATCGCGTTATTGTATCAATCTCCGGTATCAATACCAGCGGCATTTAAAGTACAAAACACATTTTTCTACTGACGGGCACCTTTCAAGGATAATGCTAGTTAATTCACCGAGCACGATCAGATGCAAGGCGGATGGGAGCACAAGGAACGAGACATATCAATACGATAGACGTGTTTCTGAGAACCATCCAGCACAACAAACCGTCTGCGCAAACAATTAATCGGCGCTTCCCTAACCTATCTTTCTTTTTTTGAATGCGCCTCTCTGATAAACTCAGCGCTTCGAAAATTATTATAAAAATACGCCTGCTAACTTAAGGAGTTCCGAATGTTTGACAAACCCAACCAGATTATTTTTTATCTCAATGTAACCAGTCTTGTTTTTGGTGTATTCGTCGCACTAGCAACCGATTTCGCAGTGATCGGGCTGATCTTTGCCAGCTGTGCGGCGCTGCTGATTGTCGACCAAATCAGACAAAACAAACTAGCATTTTCCATCCCGGAATTAAAAAAATTACTGACCGTACATGATACCTGCGGGAAAAAAGCCACGCTGACACAAACACAAATGACCACCGCGTGCCATAGCGACAACTCGGAGTACTGGTTCAAAAATATCCGCGCCATCGGCAGCATCAGCAATTTCCGCATCAATAACAACGAACCGGCCGAACAAAGAAAAGAAGGCGAAAACTATCAGATTTGCGTAAAGTTCCCCCCCGGACTAAAAGCTACTGACGGTACCGATTTAACCCTCACCTACGAATACGAAGGCGCTTTCACTCAAAACGAAGGGATTCTTACCCATGTCGTCGACGACGATACACGCCGCCTCCATTTGTCGGTCGCACTGCCTGCGGGACGCGCGCTGTCGACCGCCCGCTTTTTCTGCATTCATAATGGCAAAGAAGAGGCATTGTTACCACCCGTAATCTCCGGAAACACAAGAATCGAAGCCGATGTTGAAAATCCTAAAAGAGGAGCGGAATACTGCCTGCAATGGAAATGGGAAGAAGAAGGCTTGCTTAAGAAAGTCAGTTGTCTTTTCTAGATTGCCTTCCTTATCCAATTCAGTAACAAAATCAAATAAATCAGCCCAGACTGGATAAAATATCCAGTCTGCAAGAATCGCACACCGTTGCCACTACAAGCATCGATATTTAAGACCATTGAACTTACTTAAAGCTCTCGCCGCGGTCAGCAGCATGACTTTCGTATCGCGCATTCTCGGTTTCGTGCGCGACATCCTGATCGCGCGGATTTTTGGCGCGGGTATGGCAACCGATGCATTTTTCGTCGCATTCCGCATTCCGAATCTGCTGCGGCGGTTATTTGCCGAAGGCGCATTTTCGCAGGCTTTCGTTCCGATCCTCGCCGAATATAAAAATACCCGTACGCATGAAGAAACCCGCAGCTTGATCGATCACATCGCGATGCTGCTTGGCGTCGTTTTGTTTATCGTCACGGCTCTCGGTATCATCGCGGCACCGTTCATCATTTACGCCAGCGCCCCGGGATTTTCCGCAGAGCCGGAAAAATTCGATTTAACCGTGCAATTGTTGCAAATCACCTTTCCCTATATTTTGTTCATTTCGCTGGTGGCATTAGCCGGCGGTATTCTTAATACTTACGGGAAATTCAATGTACCGGCCATCACCCCGGCGCTTTTGAACTTGTCTTTCATCGGTTGCGCATTATGGCTGACACCCTTGATCGATCCGCCGGTTGTGGCGCTTGCTTGGGCGGTTTTTATCGGCGGCATTTTACAATTGGCGTTTCAAATTCCATTTTTGCTGAAACTCAGGTTAATGCCGCGTATCCATTTCCGTAACCCGGATACCGGCGCGTGGCGTGTCATCAAACTGATGGGGCCGGCCATTTTCGGCGTTTCGGTCAGCCAGCTAAGCCTGCTGATCAACACGATATTCGCCTCGCTGCTGGTAACCGGCAGCGTTTCCTGGATGTATTACGCCGACCGGTTGATGGAATTCCCTGCCGGTCTGCTCGGCGTCGCGCTCGGCACCATTTTGCTGCCGTCGCTGGCAAAACATTACAGCACCAACAGCAACGACGAATATTCCCGGCTGCTCGACTGGGGCCTGCGCATGACCATGCTGTTGACGCTACCCGCCGCACTGGCACTGGCATTGTTATCAGTACCGCTGATTACCACCCTGTTTCATCACGGCGCTTTTACCGAACATGATGTTTGGATGACGCGCGAAGCATTGGTTGCTTACAGCGTCGGCTTGCTTGGTATCATCCTGGTAAAAGTGCTCGCGCCGGGTTTCTATGCCCGCCAGAACATCAAGACGCCGGTCAAAATTGCAGTTATTACATTGGCTGCCACGCAGTTGATGAACCTTATCTTCATTCTACCGCTGCAACATGCCGGGTTGGCATTGGCGATTGGGCTCGGCGCTTGCCTGAACGCCGGATTGTTGTTTTACCAGCTACGCAAGCAAGCGATTTACCAGCCGCAACCGGGCTGGTTGGTGTTCTTTGTAAAAATACTGCTGGCGCTCGCAGTCATGGGAACCGTGCTATGGCTCACCGCAGGCAGCGACGCCGCCTGGCTAACCGGCTCGGCACTGTCCCGCGCCACGCAACTCAGCGGCGTGGTTTTAGCAGGCGCAATCAGCTATTTCGCCGCACTCTGGCTGCTCGGATTCCGCCTGAAAGATTTTACCCAGCGACAGACGTTGTAATTCTGTCAGCCAGCTTACTCACTGGTCAGATCTGAATCATTGTTACTGTTCGTTATAGTTTCCAGAAATTTCCTATCCCCTTTAACTGCAACGCAATCTATTGATTGGAGGCCGATAACACTTGCTCCCATTCCAGTAAGTATCATTGATCAAATCGAATCAGAATTCAAAATTGACTGCATCGCCACTCTCAGCGCTAACCCCACAAACACCTAAAGTGCTTGAAATCCCTTCTTGATTCGTTTAACTTCTTAAGCATCGCCAATCAAGCCGTTTTTGCCATCACAAGGGCTAGCGTTATGTTCAATTTAGGTTCCATGCTCAATCTGGGTTCGACCGATCCGGTCATCGGACGGGCGAATACGATCATATCCTGTCCGGCGGCTGAGTTATTCCGCTTTCTCGGGGACGGCCTGTTTGACAATTACCCAAAATGGTCGCCGGAAGTCAAAGAGCTGGAGCAGTTGACGCCGGGACCGGTCCGGCTCGGCACCGAAGGCCGGCAGGTGCGCGTCGATCAAGGGCGACGTTCGGAGTCGAAGTTTAAAATTTCAACCTTCGAGCCGGGGCAGCGCATTACGCTGGTTGGCGTATCCGATCCATTCCGCTGCACTTACGAGTTGCAGGAAATCAATCCGTCGCAGTCAACCAAGCTGACATTTTCGTTCGAGTTGCTGGAAATTCTGGCGATTATGCGGCCTTTCGAGGGATTGGTTCGGGTTGCTATTAAAGACGGCGCGGACCGGACAGTGCAAAACATTAAACGCTTGGTCGAAGCGAAGCCATCATGAAAACGCCCGTTCGTCCGCAACCGCTTTGGCTGATGATTTTCATTTCAATCGCTTAATGCCCAAGGAGAACTGATGACACAAGATACCTCTTCCAATATTCAGATGCCGCGCGTCGATGATCGTCCGGTATGGGATGTGGTGTTCGCGGTTTATGGTTATCCGGCATTATTGCTGGCGCACCGGCTCAAAGTGTTCGCTTTCTTGGAGGATAACCCGCGCACTCTGACAGAGATTTGCGAGGCGCTCAACATCAAACCGCGTCCCGCCGAAGCGATCCTGACCGTCGCCGCCGCGCTGGGTTTCTTGTCGCTGCGGCAGGAACGTTACGCGCTTACTGCGGTGACGGAAGAATACTTACTGCAGAAAAGCCCCAATTACTTCGGTTTTCTCTGGGATTTGATGATCGACAATTATCAAGTCTGTTCCTTTGAAAGTTTGCAAAAGGCTATTCTGACCGATTCGCCGCAGACATACGGCGGGGGCAGCATTTATCAATCGCACGAAGAACAGATTGAGTTACTGCATCGTTTCACCAGCGGCATGCACAGCATGAGCATGGCTTCAGCCCTGGTTTGGCCGGGAGTTCTGGATTTTTCCCGGCACCGCATTATGCTGGATATCGGCGGCAGTTCCGGCGCGCATTCGATCGGCGCGGCTTTGCGATTGCCTGATCTGCAGGCGATTGTTCTGGATTTTCCTCCGGTATGCGAAGTGGCCGAAGGGTATATTGTTGAATATAACCTGCAAGAGCGCATTAAAACCTGCGGCGCGAATATCTGGAATGATCATTGGCCATCCGCCGATCTGCATTTCTTCTCCAACATGTATCATGACTGGCCGCCGGAAAAATGCCATTTTTTGACCGCAAAAAGTTTCCGGTACTTGGAATGCGGCGGGCGTATCGTGATTCATGAAATGTTATGCAACGACGATAAAACCGGTCCGTTTGCTCCGGCTGCCTTCGGCATGATGATGATGGGCTGGACCGAGGGCAAGCAATATTCGGGATTCGAATTATCGGCGATGTTGCAGGAAATCGGCTTTACCGACATCCAGATTCACAAGGCATTCGGTTACTACAGCATCGTGACCGGCCGCAAACCTTGAACTGGCGCGGTTGGAAAATTAACGACCGGTGACGATCTGCCCGGCCAGATCGTTTGCCAATGCCATTAATGTTGGAGCGTTTTCCAGTCCATCCAAAAACCGTTGCGGAATCCCAGACAAACCAGCCTGCGCCCCAACCAATGCGCCGGTCAGGATAGCGCGCGCCAAATTCTGCCCGCCACCGTTGACCGCATGCAGTACCGCGGACTCAAAATCGCTACGGAAGCGGGATGCCAGATAATACGCGGCGGGCAATTGATGATAAATGGCGCACGGCATCCCGTACACCACCGAAACTTTCCACGCCGGTTCAATCGAAATCGCGGGATCGGCGGCCGCCGCCGCGATGCACGAAGGCGTCAATAACGCATCCGGCGACGCGAAGCGCCCGGCGCGCGGTGGATCGGGATCTCCCGGACGCGGCGGCTGCAGATCATCCGCCGTGACGGCATGAAACGGCAACTGCCCGGTTTTAACCAACTGCATCAGTTTGCCGGACAAGGTTTCGTCCAGCGCGTGTCCTTGCACCAGCATACCCAGTACAGCGGCATAAGCCACCGTCATCGACAGCACGGTATCGTCGATTTGTGTCAGGCGTGCGTTACCGGCAACAGCGACAGCCAATCGATTGGGTTGCAACGCGTAACGGACGGCAATTGCCAATGTGCGCTCGATCGCTTCGGTGGTGTCGGCATGTCCGCCCGTTTGCCCCCACGGTAATTGTTGTTCCACCCGGCAGCGCCAGGCATGCCGGATCGACTGGCTGGTATAGCCGCCCGGCCCGCAGACCGGTGTTCCATCGAGTAACGGAAAAAGCGCTTCGTCCAAACGGCGGCAGAAATCGGCTTCATCGTAGCCGTTGTGCTCGACGAGGGAATGCAGCATCAGTGTCAGGATGAATCCGGCTTGCGACAATTGACCGGCTCTGCAGCCGCTGTGATAGCGGTTTGGTTTGGGGTCGGTGTAAGTAGTAATCCAATCACCGTAATCGCGGCGCATTTGCGCGAGATCGTAATACCAGTGCGGACCGAGCGCCAAAGCATCGCCGATGAAAGCGCCCATGATCGCACCGGCGGCACGATCCCGGATCGCGTTGTTTATCATTGCTCTTCTCCGGTGGAATCCGGTTAATCGACTGCTAACCGGGTTTGAATCGCAGCACTAAAACAGCACAGCAGCAACCACCGCCACGGCAATCAAGCACGCTGGTTTTTATCGTTCTGAATCAGCGCGTACGCCGAATGGTTATGGATTGATTCGAAGTTTTCCGATTCGACAACATAGGCATCGACACGGTCATCGTGATTGAGCACTTCGGCAATGTCTCTGACGATATCCTCGACAAATTTGGGATTGTCATACGCTCTTTCAGTCACATACTTTTCATCGGGACGTTTCAGCAAGCCGTACAATTCGCAGGAAGCATTCATTTCGGCGATACGGATAATGTCTTCGATCCACACAAAAGTGTTGGTGCGTACCGAAATGGTTACGTGCGAACGCTGATTGTGCGCGCCGTAATCGGATATTTTTTTGGAGCAAGGACACAAGCTGGTCACTGGCACGACAACTTTCATGGTAAAGAAATATTCACCGTTCTTGATTTCCCCGATGAATGTCACTTCGTAATCCAGCAAGCTTTTTACTTTGGAAACCGGTGCGGATTTATTGATGAAATACGGAAAAGTCATTTCGATATGGCCGGAATCCGTTTCCAGCCGTTCGATCATTTCCCGCAAAATCACTTGAAATGATTCAACTGAAATTTCCCGCTCGTGGCTGTTGAGAATCTCGACGAAGCGGGACATGTGCGTGCCCTTGAAGTTATGCGGCAAATTCACATACATATTGAAAACCGCGATGGTATGCTGCACGCCATCGCTTTTATCCGCCACAACGACCGGGTGCCGAATGGCTTTGATCCCTACCCGGTCAATTGCAATACGCCGGGTATCGGGTGAGCTTTGCACATCAGCAATCGGTAAATCTATTTCCTTATTCATGTTTTATCTCCTGTGCGACGAGGCCGGATTCATTTACCGACGAATCTGATAATTCACCAATTCCGGTAAAGTTATGCGGATATTATGGCTCGCACTGATTGAATGATTCCATTCTTGTCTAATCCGCAGTCTGCCAGCATCTGTGCATGATCACCCTGATCAATGAAGATATCCGGCAAACCGAGCTGTAACACTTTGACATGAAGTCCCTGGCTGTGGAGCGATTCCGTTACCGCACTGCCAGCACCTCCCATCACGGTATTTTCTTCCACCGTTACCAGCAAATCATGCTGTGCCGCTAATGACGCCACCAGATCATCGTCCAATGGCTTGATAAAACGCATATTGGCAACGGTTGCGTTTAATTCCTCGGCGGCTTGTAAGCAAGGCGTCAACATGCTGCCAAATGCCAGTAATGCAACTTTATCGCCTTGACGCCGGATTTCACCCCGGCCAATCGGCAATGCCTGCATTTCCTTTTGAACATTAACACCCGGTCCGGTTCCGCGTGGATAACGAACCGCCGATGGAGTATCCAGTTGAAAAGCAGTATATAACATCTGCCGGCACTCGTTTTCGTCAGCCGGCGCCATCACCGTTATGTTTGGAATACAGCGTAAATAGGATAAGTCGAAACTTCCGGCATGCGTCGGCCCATCTGCGCCAACCAAACCGGCCCGATCGATCGCGAATACCACTGGCAGATTCTGAATTGCGACATCATGAATCAATTGATCATAAGCGCGTTGCAGAAATGTCGAGTAAATCGCCACCACCGGCTTCAGCCCGTCGCATGCCGCGCCCGCAGCAAAAGTAACTGCATGTTGCTCAGCAATGCCGACATCGAAATAGCGATCAGGATATTCCTGAGAAAAACGCACCAACCCCGAGCCTTCCCGCATCGCCGGTGTAATACCGACCAAACGGGTATCCTGCGCCGCCATGTCGCATAACCAGTCACCGAATATCTGAGTATATGACGGTTTGCCACCCGCCTTTGTAACAATCCCTTTTTTCGGATCGAACTTACCGACCCCGTGGTACAAAATCGGATCTTCTTCCGCCACTTTGTACCCGGCGCCTTTACGGGTCACCACGTGCAAAAATTGCGGACCGTCCAGTTCCTTGATGTTATTCAGTGTGGTAACCAGCACCTCCAGATCGTGCCCGTCGATCGGTCCGATATAATTGAATCCGAATTCCTCAAACAAAGTGCCCGGTGTCACCATGCCTTTAACATGTTCTTCAGCACGCTTGGCCAGTTCCAGCACTGGCGGTACGACCCCCAGCACTTTCTCGCCGGCACGCCTGGCAGTGGCATAGAATTTTCCCGACATCAGCTTAGCCAGATAATTATTCAGCGCACCAACCGGACGGGAAATCGACATGTCGTTGTCATTCAGAATAACCAGCAAGTTGGCATCCATCACACCGGCATTGTTGAGCGCTTCGAAAGCCATACCGGCGCTCATAGCGCCGTCACCGATAATTGCGATCGCGCGCCGATCAGTGTTGTTGAGCCGCGCGGCGACGGCCATGCCCAATGCAGCACTGATGGACGTACTGGAATGTGCGGTACCGAATGCATCATACTCACTCTCGTCTCGGCGCGGGAACCCGGCGATTCCGCCGTGCATGCGCAGTTTACTCATGCCTTCGCGCCGTCCCGTCAGAATTTTGTGCGCATAGGTTTGATGTCCGACATCCCACACCAATTGATCATAGGGCGTATTGAAAACGTAATGCAGCGCAATTGTTAATTCGACGGTCCCCAAATTAGATGATAAGTGCCCACCGGTCTGCGCTACCGAATCAATCAAAAAGTTACGTAACTCTTTGGCAAATTGCGGTAATTTTTTTTGATCCAGCTCGCGTAATTGGGATGGTGAGTTAATGGTATCTAACAGTGGATACATTCAAAGCCTGAAAATAAAAAGTGTGGAAAAAAACAATTAGAACTTACGTTTAATAATAAAATCGGCTACCTGCCGCAATCGTAACGCAGCATCCCCGAATTCATTGAGTGCCTGATGTGCATCGTGTTGGAGTTTTTCAGCCAATCCACGGGCTTGGCTGATACCCAATATACTGACATACGTTGGTTTATTGTTCACTGCATCTTTCCCTGCAGTCTTACCCAGCGTCGCTGTCGTCGCTTCGGAATCAAGTAAATCGTCAACCACTTGGAAAGCCAAACCGACACATTTGGCAAAATGATCCAATTTAGCCAATTGCTCGTCACGCAACGAACTACTGCAACGTGCCCCCAGCATCACTGCGGCACGAATCAATGCGCCCGTTTTGTGAATATGCATGAATTCCAGTTCCGGAAGGCTGAGCATCTTGCCGACGCTATCCAAATCAAATGCTTGCCCGCCCGCCATACCGCGTGAACCGGAGGCAAGCGCCAACTGTACGATCATCTCCAATTGCGTTTCCGCTGTGTCTGCGATACGTTTTTCCGCCAACAATTCAAACGCAAGGGTTTGCAGGCTATCTCCGGTCAGTAACGCAGTGGCTTCATCGAATTCAACATGACAAGTCGGCTTGCCACGGCGCAAGATATCATCATCCATGCACGGCAAGTCATCATGCACCAATGAATACGCATGAATCAATTCTACCGCCGCAGCCACCACCGTGACGCGCCCGGCATCCGCCGCCGCAAGCTCTCCGGCTGCAAACGACAGTAATGGCCTTACCCGCTTGCCGCCCCCGAGCACCGAATAGCGCATGGCTTTATGCAAACGTTCAGGAACACAGTCCGGGGCTGGCAATCTTTCTTCCAGAAAGGTTTCAATCCGCGCCTGACAGCTACTGGCCCAGTTCTGAAAATCATTGTTCATCGCTATCCGATTTTGAAAAATTTTTTAACATGCCGGATTCTAATACACGCACTTGTTGTTGCGCATCTTCAAGTTTGCTCTGACAATATTTAATTAACTCCGCACCGCGCTGATAGGCTGATAATGAAGCTTCCAACGACATTTGTCCTGCTTCCATCGCTGCCACTATTTTTTCAAGTTCAGCCGATGCTGCTTCAAAACTCTCTGGTTGAGCCGAAGCAATATGCTTCGATGATTTGGTCATAAAAAGTGAGTCAGCGAAAAACTGATACAAGCCATATTAATGGCTCTTTCATAAAAATGGGTAAAAATAACGCAATTAGCCGCATCAGGTCAATGCAATTTTTGGAAAACGCCGGGGCAAGCAATCCAAAGAATTTATTCGAAACCTGCCAAGGTTGAATAAATCATCGGATAGAAGGCATTCGTCGCGTTTATTGATCGCTCTATTTCGCTGCAATGTTGATACATCAAACTGACTATGGCAAGATACAATCCTGAGATAGCGTAAAGGGAAGCCTATAAATTTCTTTCACAAATCTTCCGGAACATTGTTTCCCTTCATTGTTTTCCTTATTTATAACCGCTAATCTCCCAACGTTTTCCAGGCAGAGATTCTTACAAGCAGAATCTTTTTATAACCACTAACATTTATTGAGACGATCTTGAACGAATCTTTTGAACAAATCGCCGTTTATTTTGAAACTGTTCCGTTATGGCCTTTTTTTATATTCGGCTTCTTGGGAGTAGTGGCGCTGATGATCGACATCGTCAACCGCAAACGTCGCGCTTATGCAATCGAAAGTTTCCGCGCCACGATCGAGGAGGAACTGGCGGATATGTACCCCGTACATAAGCGGTGGCCCAAAAATATCAATCATTACCTCACCGCCCGGCTACCAGAAATGCATCAAAATTTTGAAGTGCTGCGCGTGTTCATCCCGCAAAAAAACTTGCCTGAATACAACGCCGACTGGAACAATTTCCGGGATTTCTGCCGCAATCTCACGGATGAAAAGATTGCTGCGGCGGAACAAGCTTTGATATCCGGTCAGTCGTCAAACAATGAACCGGATCCCAAAGAAGTTTTTCATCAACTGATCGACAACTTACTGAAACACACGCATTTCAAATAGTCTTCGTGATCACACCGGGTCTACTGAATTAACTCGTTGTTTATTATTAGAGTCATCTCGTTACTAGTGAAAAGATTATCGCACACGGTCCGGTGCAACATTTTCAGGATACGCTTCACCACTTTCGATGAGTAAACACCCGATGCCGGCCAATTCCCGCATAATAATCAAACCGGTTATGTCATATGGGGATATGGGTAAATTTATCGATGTCCCGTGGCGGGTCTACGCCGATGATCCGATGTGGGTACCGCCGTTACGTCTCGAACGCCGCCTTCATTTCTCCCGTTTCAACCCTTATTTTAAACATGGCGAATGGCAAGCCTGGATCGCGTACCGGAACGGTCAACCTGTTGGCCGCATCAGCGCGCAAATCGACAAACTGCACCAGGAACGGTATGGATCGGATAGCGGTCATTTCGGCCTGCTCGAATGTATCGACGATTCCGAGATATTTGCCGCATTGATCTTAAATGCCGAAGCATGGCTCGCAGCAAGGGAAATCCGCCGGATCAGCGGTCCGTTCAATCTGTCAATCAATCAGGAATGCGGCATTCTGGTGGAAGGCTTCGACACACCGCCGGTTATCATGATGCCGCACTCTGCGCGCTGGTATAGCCGGTTACTCGAAGAGCAAGCGTATCATCCGGCAAAAGATTTGCTGGCTTACAAAGTCAACATCGATTTCGAAATACCGCCGGTCATGCAAATGATCATGAATCGCTTTGCTCCGCAAATCCGGTTAAGAACTTTGCAGCGTGACCGCTTCGACGAAGAAATTGAAATTTTACGCAGCATCTTTAACGATGCCTGGTCTGAAAACTGGGGGTTTATCCCGTTCACCCAGGAAGAATTCGCCGAACTGGGCAGTATTTTTCGTCTGCTGTTGCCGGATGATTTTATCCAGATCGCCGAAGTCGACGGTAACCCGGCGGCATTCATGGTCGGCATCCCCAATCTTAACGAAGTACTGTCGGAATTAAACGGCCGCTTGCTGCCGTTCGGCTGGCTCAAACTTATCAGTCGCATTAAAAACCGGAAAATCCGGACCGCTCGCGTGCCGCTGATGGGCGTGCGCAGGCAGTATCACAACACTCCCATCGGGATCGCATTGGCTTGCCTGGTCATCGACGCGCCTCGTCAAGCCGGGCTTGCACGCGGTTTCAAGGAAGTTGAAATGTCATGGATTTTGGAAGATAACGCTGCCATGCGTCACATCCTCGACAAAATCGGCTGCGAACAATACAAACGTTACCGCATCTATCAGAAATTATTATGAGTGACGAACCAACCGCAAGCTTTACAGCGTTCCAAAGCCACTGGCTTCCGCTGATTTCAGGTGGTGACCGATGAAATTGATCGAACGGTATATCGCACGGGAAATCATGCTGCCCTTTACTGTCGTAGCGCTCATTCTGATCGGTTTGTTTGCCAGCTTCAGCAGCGCCCGGCTGTTGGCCGGTGCGGTCACGGAAACTTTAGGCATCGCGGCGTTGATTAAACTGGTTTTTCTCAAGACGCTCATCGCGCTGGAAGTATTGATCCCCATCGCACTCTATATCTCAGTCATCGTCGGTCTGGGCAGACTCAACAAAGATCATGAATTGATTGTAATGCGCACCTTCGGTTTGAGCGGCTCGCGCCTGGTGCTCATTGTGCTGTCCGTGGCAATTCCGGTTGGTATTTTGAGCGGCACGCTGTCGTCGTATGTCCGGCCTTGGGCTTATGGCGAAAGTTACATTCTGGATGCGCAAGCGGAAGCGGAATTGAACACCAACCGCTTTCAAGCCGGCCGCTTTTACGGCAGCGAAAAATCCGGCAGGATTGTGTATGTGCGGACCAAGGACGAATTCAACAAGGAAATGCACAACATATTCCATTTCATGAGAAAGCCGGATAGCAGTGAAATCGTATTCGCCAGAAGAGCGCATCAGATTCAGCCGACAGCCCAGGAGCCCCGACCGAATATTCAATTATCCGACGGTGTGGTCTATCAATTAACCAATGCAGCCACTATCGATGACGTGATTCACTTCAACAGCATGACTTACTACATCGATAACGATACTGTCATGAACTACCGGCGCAAAGCAGCGGCAACCCGGACGCTATGGGAATCGGACCAGCCACGCGATATTGCGGAACTGCAATGGCGGATTTCCCGTCCGCTCGCTACCATTCTGCTGGCTCTGATCGCAATGGCCTTTATCCGCTTCACGCCGCGCCAGGACAAAACCGAGCGGACTTATCTGGTGGCCGCACTGATCTTCGCCGCCTACTACAATCTGAGCGGTTTGGCTAAAACCTGGGTGGAACAAGGTGTGGTCGGTAGCATCCCCGGCGTCTGGTGGCTGGAATCCTTGATGCTGCTCGCCCTGGTCGTTTATGGATGGATTGCAAGCAACAAAAAAATGTCACACCCATCATGATTTTCTATCGTTATATTATCAATCAAGTAATCGTCGGTTTTGTCATTGCCACCGCAGTGCTGTTACCGCTCTTCAGTTTTTTTGATTTATTGGATCAACTGGACGATGTCGGCAAAGGTACCTACCGCGTCAGCGATGCATTTCTCTATACCGCGATGCTGTTGCCGCGCCGGTTCATTCAAATCGCACCCTTCATCGCGTTGATCGGTACCGTGATCGCACTCGGGAAACTGGCCGTACACTCGGAATTGATTGCGATGCGGGTCGCCGGCCTATCGCCGCTACGCATCAGCCTCGCGCCACTCAGCATCGGGATCGTGCTGTTGCTGGGCGTCGCGATTCTGGAACAATTCGTAGCTCCGCAGTTGCAACAAAAAGCCATCACTTACCGCGCAAACGCATTGGAATTATCGGTTGAACTCGGCAGAAACCTCGGCATCTGGACCCGGAACGAACACAGCATTTTGCGTATCGGCCAAATCGTTCATAACACCAGAGCCGCCGACATCGAACTGCTGCAACTGGACCCGGAAGGTTTTTTACAAACGCACACGCTCGCGCAATATGCCGATATCATCGATAACGACATGTGGCAGTTGAGCAATGTCACCGTCCGCACGTTTAAAGACGGCCAGATTACTGCAACACGCACCGACACAATCAACTGGAATTCATTTGTCAAACCCGACGACATCGCCACGTTGACCAAACCGCCGGAGAGCTTATCGCCGGTTGAACTGGCCCGGCATGTGGAATTTTTACGCAGCACCGGACAAGACGCCGATTCGTATGCATTGGCATTCTGGCGCAAAATCGGCAGCGCCTTGATGACAATCGCGATGTTGCTGCTATCGATCCCGTTCGTGTTCGGATCCATCCGTACCGGCCTCAGCAACAAACTGGTATTCGCCACCCTGATCGGAATCGGGGTTTATTTGCTCGATCAAATCATCGCCAATACCGGCTTGATCCTGCGCGTTAATACCACCGTTATTGCCTTGATACCCAGTTTTGTAATGATTCTGATCGCCAGTTTCTGGCTGCGGCGGACTTTTTAGCGATAAGCTATTATTGTTGCTGGAAAACCTCTAAAATCGCAGGGTCTTGCAAGACCCGATCCATTTTCCCGGAATCGGACGGTCAAATCAGAATAACACCCTTGAGCTATCACACATGTCGACTTCAACCTACATTTATATTTTCGGTGAAGATGAAATAACCATTTGGGGACTAACCGGGCGTGAACGCTTGGCGCGGATGCTGAAACCTTACGCGCATTTAAAATTCACCGACGATGCCGAGAAAATTCCTGTCAGTGCCCAGGCACTGTTTCTGAACGCCAATTTCCTGTTTGACGCGCGGGTATTGAAAGCTTTGCTCGAACTGGATAAAAAAGTCGCGTTATACAATGACGAAGGTTGCCCCGCAGCGATCCTCACCGATGGTAACTACGCACCGCAGTTATTACGCAATCTCAACAACAACAAAGACCATAACTATAAATTCGCGTTGCTGACAATCCCGCGCATTGGTTTGAGAGATCTGAAAATCGATGTTCAGCAAAATTTGAAAAAGAAAGATCCACCGTATATTTTGCCGGTCAGCTTGGAAAACAAACCGCTGCTGGAAAAAGAACTGTTTTCCGGATCGTATAAAGGCGTTACCGATTTCGTCACCAAATGGGTCTGGCCGTTTCCGGCGTATTGGGTAACGCATTACTGCGTACGCCAGGGTTGGCAGCCGAACCATGTTACTTATGCCAGTATCGTATTGGCCGTACTGGCGGGTGTCGCATTCTGGTACGGATTGTTCGGCATCGGTTTGTTCATGGGCTGGTTCATGACTTTCCTCGACACCGTCGACGGCAAGCTGGCGCGCGTGACAGTCACGTCCAGCCGCTTGGGTGATGTATTGGATCACGGCTTAGATATCGTCCACCCGCCGCTGTGGTATGTAGCCTGGGGCATCGGCCTGGCGGGAACGCAAACGCCGCTGACCGGGTTAGGCGTTTTGATGACGTTGATGTTTCTCGGATATATCGGCGGCCGCTTGTGCGAAGGTGCTTTCCAATTCGGTTTAGCATCGTTCGATATGTTTATCTGGAAAAAACTCGACTCGTTCAACCGTCTCATCACCGCGAGGCGCAACCCGAATCTGGTATTGCTAAGCTATGGCTGGCTCACCGATCAACCCGATTTCGGATTGCTGATGGTAGTCATCTGGCATCTGGCCTCCACCGTATTCCTGCTCTGGCGCGTCGTCACCGCGTGGAAAATTAAATTGCAAGGCGGAGCCCTGACATCCTGGCTGCAGGATATCGATCCGGCACGCGACCGGGATATCTTGGCGGTCAGAATCTTCACCCGCGCACCGATCAATCTGCGAAAACCATTCCCGCTATCGTAGCTTTGATAACCGCTGAACGAATCTCATGACGCTGACCATGCGCATCGAACGGCTCAAAGCCGGGACGGCCAAAGCCGGATGCCTGCTCAATCCGATGGGCGGTCAAGTGCGCAAGCGCGCGACCGAGATCCGACAAGACCTGCATGCAATACCCGATTTGATGGTGTGCGAAGCCCAGGATGCCGCTTCTTTCGAAACCGCCATTGCGCAATTGCTGCAAGCGGACATCGATCTGCTCGTGATCGTCGCCGGCGATGGCACTACGCACGCAATTTTCGGTCATTTGTTCGCGGCCCGCGCGCCCGCCGACTGGCCGCTCATAATGATCGTGCCCGGAGGCACCACCAACATGACGCCGCTGGACTTAGGCATGCAAGGCAAGCCCGAACAAATCATTCAGCGCTTGCATGATTATCTGCGCCAACCCGCGGAGCCTCGATTGGTGCAACGCCCGGTACTGCGGATCGAACAACCAGGCATTCCGGCGATTTACGGCATGTTCTTCGCAGTCGGCCTGATTGCGCGCGGCGTTAAATTCTCGCGCAGCCCGGTCAAGCAAATCGGCATCACCGGCGGTATTTTCACCGCATTGATCATGCTGCGCTCATTGTTCGGCATGTTGTTCGGCCATCAGCAAAGCGCCTGGTCACCGGTCACCATGACCTTGACCGAAGCCAACGGCCGGATGCATCGCGGCACTTACCTGTTCGCCCTGGTCAGCGCATTGCATTGCCTGTTACTCAACATCCGCCCGTACTGGGGCAAAGAACCGGAGCCGCTGCACGTCACCTTGGTCGATCAAAGGCACAAGCGCTTGTGGCGCTCGCTGTGGCCGCTGTTATCCGGTGGAGGACAGGTGCTGCAGGAACAAGAGGGTTATTACAGTCATAATACCGCCCGCATGACGATCGAAATGGACGACGAATACATCGTCGACGGCGAATTGTACCGTTCAGAGCCGCAATCGCCGATCACCATCGCCGCCACCGAACCGGTTACATTTCTGGTGTTATAGGAACCTCATGACTCTAGCGCCTGCCACCCATGAACCATTGCCCGCCGGGTTGCTCGATACCGTTGCGGCAGAAAGCGTTCAACCGGTCTCGCCAGATTTTTCGCCGCTGGTCGATGCGCTGGTTCAGCGTTTTGGCGATTCACTCGATGCCGTCGTGCTGTACGGTTCCTGCTTGCATTCCGCGATCAGTCTGGACGAAGGTATCGTCGATCTGTACGTGATTGTCGACGACTACCGCAAAGCCTATCCCGAACGGCATTTAGCCCTTTTCAACGCCTGGCTGCCGCCGAATGTGTTTTATCTGGAAGTGCCGCATCAGGGAAAAACCCTGCGCGCCAAGTACGCAGTGATTTCCACCGGCGATTTTGAAGCTGGCGCGCGCGGGTGGTTCCATTCGTATATCTGGGCGCGCTTCGCGCAGCCGTCGCGGCTGCTGTTTGCGCGAGACAACGCCGTCCGCCAGCGGCTGTATGCGGCAATGGCGCACTCGGTGCTGACCTTTTTGCGATCCGGGGTAGCGACGCTTGAAGCCGGTAGTTACAGTGTCGAGCAATTATGGACTCGTTGCTTGTTACTGACTTACGCCGCCGAGCTGCGCGCCGAGAAAGCGGGCCGCGCCAATCATCTGGCGAATGCCAACTTGGCCGCATTCACCCGTTTCACTGCGGCCGCTCACCCGTTACTGGCTGACATGCTGGAGAAACAAGCAGACGATTGCTACCGTTGCCTGACCGATCCGAAAACGCAACGACAAGCGTTAGGGCGCTGGCGATTGCGCCGCTGGCAAGGCCGGGTTCTGTCGATCCTGCGCCTGGCGAAAGCCACCTTGACCTTCGCCAACAGCGTCGACTACGCCGCCTGGAAAATCGAACGCCACACCGGCGTGCGCGTCGAAGTCACGCCGCTGCTGCGCCGCCATCCGATCCTGTGGGGTTTGAAAGTCGCCGGCCGACTCATACGCCGCGGCGTGTTACGCTAAGGAAACACTGATTAATTCAACGAATGAGATGAAGCACGAGGCGCACGGAACGCAGCAACCGAGACATATCAACATGATAGGCGAGGATGCGAGTACCGCGTAACGAAGTGATTCGCTCGTGCAGTCAATTAATCAGCGTTTCCCTAACGGTTATCATGCATTAAACTATCCACAAAACTTTAATTGGAGAACAGTCTATGAACCCATCAATCCGTCTACTCATGCTGGTATTAATCCTGCTGCTCACCGCCTGCACCACGATGTACCTCGAAGGACTGGAAAAAGTCGGCATCCCGAAGCGCGATGTGATGGTGTACCGCGTTGAAAAAGCCCGCGACACCCAGCAGGAAACCAAGGAACAATTCAAATCGGCATTGGAACAATTCACCGCCGCCACCAATTTCCAGGGCGGTGATTTGGAAGCGACGTACAAACGGCTGAACGACGCGTATGAAGCCAGCCTCGGCAAAGCCGAAGAAGTTCGCAGTCGCATCGCCGATATCGAAAGCGTATCGGAAGCCTTATTCACCGAGTGGAAACAGGAAATCACGCAATACAGCAACGCCTCCATGCGGCAAAACAGCCAGCGCAAGCTCGAAGCCACGCAAGCGCATTACCATCAGCTCATCTCGTCGATGAAGCAGGCGGAAAGCAAAATCCAGCCGATTCTGACGGTGTTCAACGATCAAGTCATGTACCTCAAGCACAACCTCAACGCCCGCGCCATCGCATCGCTCAAAGGCGAACTCGGCAACATCAAATCCGACGTCTCGGCACTGATCGCTTCGATGGAACGTTCGATCAACGAAGCCAATGCATTCATCAACACGATGGACAGCAAGTAATCCCGTAACGCGCGTGCCCGTTCCCGGCGCGCGCTTCACATAAACCGCATCGACAAATCCACCGCTTGGATATTCTTGGTCAGACTGCCGATCGAAATCCGGTCGACACCGGTTTCCGCGACTTGCCGCACGTTTTCCAGGGTGATGTTGCCGGAGGCTTCGAGAATCACCGCTGCGCCGGCCTGTTGGCGGGTGAATGCGACAGCTTCGCTTAATTGCGCGGTTGTGAAGTTATCCAGCAACACCATGCGCGCACCGGCGGCCAGCGCTTCGCGCAATTCCTGTATGTTTTCCACTTCGATCTGCACAAACACATCCGGTGGCGCAATGGCCATCGCTTTCATTAACGCCGGTTGAATGCCGCCGGCGGCGATGATGTGGTTTTCCTTGATCAGAACTCCGTCGTACAAGCCGATGCGATGATTCACACCGCCGCCACACGTGACCGCATATTTCTGCGCCAGCCGCAATCCCGGCAGCGTTTTCCGGGTATCGACGATCACCGCGCCGGTTCCAGCGATGGCATCGACATACCGCCGCGTTTGCGTCGCCACAGCGGATAGCAGTTGCAGAAAATTCAACGCCGAACGCTCCGCCGTCAACAGCGCACGAGCATTGCCGCGGATCTTGCACAATTCCTGCCCGGCCTGCACCCCATCGCCATCCTTGGCAAACCACTCAACCACACTTGCCGGATCGAGAGAACGGAAGCACGTCTCAAACCACTGCGTGCCGCATACCACCGCAGCTTCCCGGCTGATCACAGCGGCCTGCAGGGCTCTGTCATCCGGAATCAGCGACGCCGTCAGATCACCGCTGCCGATATCCTCTTGCAATGCGCGTTGCACGTTGGTGTGAATTTCATCGTGTAAATCTTTCATGGGTAGTTGTCTTTATGGTTTTTGTTTTCATTTTCTGCATTGCGCACAATCCCAACAGCCTTTGGCCTGACTGTCTCGCTCCGTCTCGACTGTCCGGCCAAAGGCTATCCCGCATCGATGATCTCCGGTCGCTTTTAACCTGAGACCAAACGAAAACCAAGGGAGTAGGCGCGAAATTCTGGCTCTAGCCCGTAGCGGCAAGCAGAACGTGTGTAACTTGCATGGAAGTACCAAGAGCCTCCACGCACCACGCGTCGATCCCCCTGACCGGGGCCGATCGGATCAATCACCGCTTCTCGCGGATAATCGCCGTACCAATCCGCGCACCATTCCCACACATTGCCGTGCATCTCGTACAACCCCCACGCGTTCGGCGGCAACGACTTGACCGGCACGGTTTTTCCCCGGAACAAACCATTACCGCCACCGACGTAGGGATAATTACCGTCGTAATTCACTTGCTTAGGCGTGATGTCGTCGCCGAACGAAAACGGCGTTTGCGTGCCCGCGCGGCAGGCGTATTCCCATTGCGCTTCTGTCGGAAAATGCACTTGCAAATCGGGAAACAACGTATTCAAACGTTCGATGAACTGCTGCACGTCCAGCCAATTGACACTTTCCACCGGCAACCCCAGGTCTCCGATGAATTCACTGGGATTTTCATTCATCACCGCTTGCCACAACGCTTGCGTACAGGTCGTATCGGCCAGCCAGAAACCCCGCGTCAAAGTAACTGGATGAAGTATCTCGTCAGCGCTTCTTTCCACTTCATTTTCCGGCGATCCCATCAGGAAATTGCAAGGCAGAATCCAGCGGAAGCGCTGACACACGCCTTGATAGTTCAAGTCCATATACAATCCGAAACGGTCTTGCCCCCATTCGCTGGCCCAGGGCTCGGGAAAAGCGGGAGGAAATCTATTGTTATCCATGATGCTATTGTACGGAAATTTTGCCGGATGGCGCTACGCTTATCCAGCCTACTTTGCTCGCTCCGTCTCGACTGTCCGGCCAAAGACTATTCCGGAATCAACGGCCTCCGGCCGTTTCACTTGCTTGCTGTTCTTTCAACCTGGGGCCAGGCGGAAGCCAATGCGGCTGTAACGGTCGTCCGGCACGTACCTACCGCGGTAAGCAGAACGCGCGTACCTCGCGCGGCTGATCCAGGAGCCGCCACGCACCACGCGGTGCTCGCCATCACCAGGACCAACTGGATCAATAACCGCTTGCCTAGGATAATCACCAAACCAATCCGTGCACCATTCCCACACATTGCCGTGCATTTCGTACAGCCCCCACGGATTCGCCGACAACGATTTGACCGGCACGGTTTTTTCCCGGAACAAACCCTTGCTGCCGCCCGCATAGGGATAATTGCCGTCATAATTGACTTGCTCGGGCGTGATATTGTCGCCGAACGCAAACGCCGTCTGCGTGCCCGCGCGACAGGCGTATTCCCATTGCGCTTCGCTCGGCAAGCGCGCCTGCAAACCCGGAAACAACGCATTCAAACGCTCGATAAACTGTTGCACGTCCAGCCAACTGACTCTTTCCACCGGCAAACCCGGATCGCCTTTGAAATGGCTGGGATTGTCATCCATCACCGCTTGCCACAGCGCTTGCGTGCACGCCGTATCGGCCAGCCAGAAACCTTGTGTCAGCGTGACCGGATGCTGGGTTTCGTCAGAGTATCTTTGCGTTTCATTTTCCGGCGAACCCATCAGGAAACTGCCGGGCGCGATCCAGCGAAAGCGTTGCCGGATGTCGTGGACTAGCAGATCCGCAAAAAAACCAAAGGCATCTTGCCCCCACGCTGCTGCCCAAGCGGGTGGAATAAAGCGGTCAAACTGCATGCGTTGTTGGCTGGTATGCACGATCAAAGCCGGATACACCAGCCTGGCGCCGGTTTCGTTGCGCATAACCAGTGCCTGCGGAAGGCTCGGCACGGTAGATTCAAGGGATTTAGCGGCCTGCCAGTGCCACGGGAAATAAACCGGCCGCCGCCCGTTTTCTTGCGCGGCCCACAACAAAGTATCGCGGTCGACATCGAATGTCGCCAAACGGGTTGCTCCATTCGGCAACGGCGCACCGGCCGATTGCAGTTGCAATGCATAGTGCGCGTCTTGCACCAGATCCATGCGCTGTTTGGCCTTCGAAGGCAATTGTTTCATCCATTCAACCGGATCGATCCCGGCGGGCAAACCTTTGCGCGCACGCGCCGGTTCGGCTTGTACAACCGCGACCGACAACCGGTGCAGATAGTTTTCATCTGACCCGATCATCGGCGCTACCCAGCGGATATGGCGCTCGGCGAGTTGCGCCATGCGCATCCGCGACAGCGATGTGGATTCGGGCGGTGCTTGCAAGGTATTGGCCAGCTTGTTGAAGAACTGCCGCGCAGTATCGGCTTTTACTCGTTCTTCGGCGGATAAGGTAGCCGTGGTCAAATGCTGCCATAACAGCGTTTCTTCATGATGGATCGCTTGCGGCAAGCGCGCGTGCCAGTCACGCAGACATTCCAGCGTGCGTTGTTGCAACAGCGGCGGCAGTTGTTTGAATTTTTCCTGCCAGCCCGGCGCTGCCCACGGCGCAATCGCACAAGCCGTCGCGGCGGTATCCAGTTCGTGGTGGCACCAGACTTCGCCTTCGATACCGGCATCGCCGCGCCCATCGGGCAGCAAACTACGCAATTCGCGCAACAGCGCCGGTTCCACGCGCGTGGCGCAGGACATCAGCGTCAATAGCGCCGCCGCAGGCGCGGACAAAGCGGCTGGTTGATCAGATGAAACAGTGCGCGCAAGCGCCCGGCGCAGCGGCCGTAAGCAGCTATCCGGGCTTAGCCGCACGTAATCGGCCAGATGAGTCAATTGCGGTTGCAAGTGGCGCAACGAAGCGGGTGATAACACAATCGTGCGCACGCCGCGGCGTTTCAATCCGGTGAGCTTCGCTTGCCAGCACTGCCGCGGCCAAGAATGCGCAGGGGCGGTCATGCCCAGGTCGCTGACGATCAACAAAGTGCTGCCCGGATTTAATTGCGGCCAGGGAATCGATCGCGCCTCCGGCCGGTTCGTGCGCAAGCGTTGCAGCGGCTGCTGCGGTATGCCGCGCAGGCGGTAACACTGCACATTGCGGCGCAAACGGCTGTGCAATTGCCGTTGCAACCACAGCCAATCCTGCCAATACGGCGTCAACCGATCGGAAAAATCCGCGACCACCGGCAACGGATCGGGCCAGCTCAACCGTTGTTTGCGCGGCAAACGATGCATGACACGGCCTTGACTGATCTGTTGCACCAGTTGCGGCACATCCAACGCCGCGCCGCGTGTTGCCGCCACCGCCTGGCGCAAACGCGGCCACAAGCGCGTCCATGGCACGATGGGCTTTGCTTGCGGCACGGAATAACTGGCGTCCCAAGGATGCATGTCCCGCATGTCGAGCACGCCGGGGGGCGGCGTTTCCGGGGATTGCCGTTCGTTTTCCAGAGTTTCGGTGTTGGCGATCGCGGTCAAACGATACGGTGCAAATAGTAATTGCTGCTGTGTTGTTGGCGGCGTGGATACGCCGGAGAGCGGCTGGGATACCGTGCTGGAATCATCTTGAGGTTTACTTGCGGTTGTTTCGTCAAGCGGCTTTGGTACAAATCCCAATAGGGTTGCGTAGGCAGCTTGTCTCATCGCATCGTCTCCGGCCAGAGCCAGTGCGATGAGCAAATCCGCCCGGCTGCGCGCGCCTTTGAGTTGCGTTTGGATGGATGTCACGGCCGCCTAGAGCGCACTCCCCGGACTGCTGGGCTGCTTGTGATAGGCGAACGCATACACGCGCTCCAACCACTCGGCTTGTTTTGCCGGATTGTCCGGCGCCAAGCGCTCCAGCCCGCGCAGCAGATCCAGATACTCCGCCAAGCCGGGTTGCGGGCCATCGCCGGAGTTTCTTCCCCGTTCCTCGAGCAGCTTGGCCGCCGCTTCGTCGAGAATCGATTGCGTCAGCGCCGGCCGCCGGTCGTGCGGATCGCGTTGCGGATCGCGGAAATGCACGCGCGCACGCTGCTTGATCCAGGCGGCAAAATCGCTATCCGGTTCGATATTCAATACCAGACAGCGGCGCACGAATGCGGGCGGCAACTCGCGGTCTTCGTTGGTGGTGATGATGATCAACGGCCTGGTCACGGTCGCGGCATTGACTTCGTGCCCGCCCCACGGCAAGCGGAAACCGGTGTTGGCCAGCACTTCCAGCAAACTGTTGGGCAATTCGCTGTCGGCTTTGTCGATTTCGTCAAGCAACAATACCGCACCACGCTGTGCGGCCCGTTCGCTTTGTTGGACTTCACCGTTTAGCGGCATCAGCGATTGACTTGGCCGCTGCGTCGCGGCTTTCGGATGCGCCTTTAAGAAAGTCTCGGCATCGCCCCAGTTCAACGCCCACCATAGCGGGCCAGGACTAACATAATCCAACGGCTGAACCGAACCGGCGTTGCTTTCACGCGCCTGCGCATCGGCCAGCCGCGCAATCGCATCGAAACGCCACTGTAAATCCTGCGGTTCGGTGCGCGCGGTAATCACTTCGTAGACAAATGCTCGGCCCAGATACTCGGCAGCCGCACGCGCCAAGTCGCTTTTACCGGTGCCGGGCAAACCCCGTACCAGCAACGGCCTGCCGCTCGCAACCGCCAGATCGATCGCGTCTTGCGACTTGCCGTCGAGCCAATACCAGGATTCCTGCCAAGTGCCAACTGCGGGTAAATAAAATTGTTTAGCTACGGGGTGTTGGGTTTGTTCGGTGATCATGGGTTGAAAAAATAATTAATAAAAAAAGATAGCTTGAGAAAATACTTACTATGATCCTGATTTGTCACGACCAAAACGATGTATTAATCCTTCCAAATTCGATTCTTTAACATGAAGCCACGCGTCTGGATCATTCCCGCCATAAATGTAAATCCATATCAAGTTATTCAGTTTCTCACGGAAAGTATCCGCTATGGAGCGAATATGCAATGGATTGTGTTCCGCTGTTTGCGATAAATACAGCAATTGTACCGGTGAATTTCCAGGCTCATCGATGTATCCCATCAGTTCGCCGGATAAGCGTTCCATCAAATCTTCCGATTCATCCAACTTTCCCGAATAGCCTAACGACATCAATAAATCTTTGGCGATATGATTGCATACCGCAATTTCGTTCAGCTCACCCGATTCGGGGAAATAATGACCGATATTCCGGGAAAAAGGATCCTTCTGCCCATTGACATGATCCATTTGCCCCGGGGTGAATCTGGTGGTTGTTCTGCTGGCACCAATAAGCTTGAGTGCTTCGATACTTTCCACTGGCACACGAGTTAATCCTTGATCATCAATTTCACGGTTTTTTCGTACAACGATTTGCAACAAATAGCTGAATAATTCCTCACTGGCCAACTCATTGATTGCCGAACCCTTCCTGGCACGACTCAGTGCGGATAGAAATTTCGCCACGTGCAGATGGCGATCTCCTGAACCGGCTACCAGATAGTCTGCAATCGCTTCATCATCACGCAGCAAATGCGGTTCATCCTTGATGAGGTTGTCAAAAAAGCTTTCGATAACGGTTTTTAATTCGCTGCGTTGGAATTGTTCGATTAATTTTTGTTTCAGTTTAATTTGCCAAGGTTGCAAGGACGGCGAGGCTGTCTGTGTTTTAGATGGATTCGTTGGCGTGACCGTTGAAATATGAGGCGCAACGGGAACTGAAATATTTTGATGGAAGTGCTGTTTGATAAAAGCGATCAGTAACCGATGCTGCATGGCATTAGCATCTTCAGGCTTAGCAATTGTGAAATGATCGGAGCCAGGCAGCTTATAAGGCTCCGGAAAATAAACCGCACCGGAAACCGGTGGAACGACTTGCGAAAACCATCCGAACTTTTTCAAAGTGACAAATTTGTCTTCGACGATTTCTTTCCCTTGGATATCAATTCTTTTGGCACCGATCAGGTTCTTAAATTCTTTATTGAGATCGTTCAGCCACTGATTATTCTGGCTGAAGCGAAGAACATCGGCTTGGTTATGATTCATCAGTGTTGCAAGCGGGTTCAACCAGCTTGCATACTCTGAACCCAATGACGGTGAAGCAACCAAATACAGGCCTACAGTAACACCGTTGAGCTCCTGCTGGCGCGACACCAAATACTTTCGAACAACGATACCGCCCATGCTATGACAAACAAACAGCAGATTCCGGCTCGCTAACACGCCATCGAGCTTCAATCGCTCTTTAAGGTCGTCTACCACGTCGCTCAGGCTGTATGTACCACTGAAAAAATCAGTTTGGTAGGTATAAACATAAATGCCAACAGCTTCGCCACTCAATTGATCCTGCAATAATTGCGGCCAGTAGGCACCCGTTTGTTCATTCTTCCAACAATCTCTGCCATTCGACAAAAATCCGTGTACAAAAATAACCGATAAGTTGGAATCATTGATTTTTCGTATCCATTTACCCTGCATGGCAGTTACTCTATTGGGTTAATTTTCAATTCATTTTAGTACAAGTTTAAAGGCTAATTGTACCCTCCCACAAAAACTAGCTTTAGCCTCGATGGAATCACTTAGTTTTTTTATAGTAAACTGGTCACATGAGCTAACGATTACTCGGTGTTACAGGAGAAAGCGGTATGTCTGGTATAGCCGATCTGATTTTTTTCAGTGTTGCCACGATATTGGGTGTGGCCATCGTCGGGTTGATCGTTGTCTGGTTCATCCAGGATATCACGCAAAAAAAACATTCGATTCTGCGCAATTATCCGGTGATCGGGCGGCTGCGTTATTTTTTCGAGATCCAGGGCAAGTATTTCCGGCAGTATTTTTTCGCCAATGACCGCGACGAAATGCCGTTCAACCGCGCCACCCGCGGTTGGATCTACAAAAATTCCAAAAATAAAGGCAGTCTGGTCGGTTTCGGTTCGACCAACGATTTGCGCCAGCCGGGCTCGATCATTTTCGTCAATGCTGCTTTCCCGATTCAGGAAGAAGATCAGTTGCCGACGCCGTCGCTGCGGATCGGCGAGGGTTATTGCGAGCATCCATTTGAAGCCAAATCCATCATCAATATCAGCGGCATGAGTTACGGAGCAATTTCAAAACCGGCGGTGCGGGCACTGTCGCTCGGCGCGGCGCAGGCGGGTTGCTGGTTCAATACCGGCGAAGGCGGATTGTCGCCGTATCATCTGGAGGGTGATTGCGATGTGATCATGCAAATCGGTACCGCCAAATACGGCATCCGCGATGATCAAGGCAATTTCTCGCCGCAACGCGCGAAAGAATTGAGCAAGGTGGTCAAGGCGTTTGAAATCAAGTTGTCGCAAGGCGCGAAACCCGGCAAGGGCGGTTTGCTGCCCGCCGGTAAGGTACACGAGGAGATCGCCGCCATTCGCGGCATTCCGGTGCATCAGGATTCGATCAGCCCGAACCGCCACAAGGACATCAACAACATCGACGAGTTGCTCGACAAAATCCATTATATCCGCGAATTGACCGGCCGCCCGGTCGGCGTTAAAACCGCGATCGGGGGTTGGAATTTCATCAACGAATTGTGCGACAGTATCAACCGCCGCGGATTGGAATACGCGCCGGATTTTCTCACCATCGACGGCGGCGAAGGCGGCAGCGGCGCGGCGCCGCAAACTTTGATGGATCATGTCAGTTTGCCGATTGCCGAGGCGTTACCGCGGGTAGTCGATGCATTGCTGCAGGCGGATTTGAAAAAACGCATTATCGTTATTGCGGCCGGTAAGCTGGTGACATCGGCGGAAGGCGCTTGGGCATTGTGCACCGGTGCCGATTTTGTCAACACCGCCCGGGGTTTCATGTTCTCACTCGGTTGCATCCAGGCGATGCGTTGCCATTTGAATACCTGCCCCACCGGTATCACCACGCACGATGAACGGCTGCAAAACGGGCTGGTGGTGGAAGAAAAATACCTGCGCGTCGCCAACTATGCCCGGAATGTTAACAAGGAAATCAACATGATCGCGCATTCGTGCGGGCTTCGCCATGCGCGAGAATTCCGGCGCGAGCACGTGCGCATCGTTGAAACCGCCGGTAAAAGCGCGGCGCTGAATATCTTGTATCCCTACCCCGAAGCCGCGAAGAAAAAAATTCCGGATTAACCGGGCAAGTTACCAGCAATAAACCTCGCGACCACCCTGTCGATATTTAAAACCACAATCATCGCCCCGCCCCGCTGAAATACTGCATTCCAAGAATTGAGCGGAAAAAACCATCCAAATGCATACTTAAGTATTGTATAGAATAACCGATAATACATGCCTTTGAATCGATTCCAAAACTTCATACAACAGGCAACCACAAGCAATGCTTCGTTTCTTCAGCAATCAGGGCAACACCAAAACAATTGTAATAAGTGGCTTGACACTGACAACATTGATTATTCTGACGGGCCTGTCGGTTTACACCGTCATGCAACGGCAGATCGAATCCATGACGGCTACCGGTCTCAAAGCCACGCTAGAAAACACCGTAAAACTGATCGAAAATCAGATCACGCATTCGGTAGCAAATACCCGAGCCACATCCACGCGCATTTTTTTAACACAAAGTCTGGAAAAAGTTTATTCGGAGGAATCTAGATCCGAAGGCATTGCTGGATTACGCGAATCTGCGGAAAAAATCCTTACAACGCATTTCTCAAGCATCAGCATTTACGATGCTAACGATAACTTGGTGATAACGGATGGTAATGTCGCGCAGCGAGCCACGCTTCCTGTGGAGTTAAACGCCCATCCCGATGCTCACACCCTATTGTTTTGGAATCAAGGCTTTGTATTACAAAATTCGATCCGGCTGTTTAACCAAGACCGCCAATTAATCGGCCGCATTACCACGGAAGAATCATTACCGGATCTCACGCGAATCTTTACGGAAGCGCCTCTGATTGGCGAAACCGGCGATTTTTTACTGTGCGCGCCAGTAGCAAACAATAAACTCGAGATGGATTGTTTTATCCGCGCTTTTGACGGCAATCAATTTAAGCGGATACAGCGCATTATGAACAATAAGCCGTTACCGATCCATTTTGCACTGAACGGTGAAACGGGTACGAAATTTGTCAAGGATTACCGGCAAGTCGATGTGGTCGCGGCGCACTCACCCGTCGCCTACGGACTTGGCGCTGTTCTGAAAATAGATAAAGATGAGCTCAATAGCTATCTCACACATCAAGTTAAAATCATTGTTACCTTTCTGGCTTTGATTTTATTGTTTGGAATCGCAGCAATTCACTGGTTGACTTTGCCTTTCATCCAACGATCAATTAAACAGAAAGAGTCTTACTTGAACGAGCGGTTAAAGGAAAATATTTGCCTGCAGAAAATTAGAAATTGTTTGGCACAAGATCAGAGCATCGAAGAGACCTGCAAAAATATTTTAAGTTTCTTGTTGTCAGCTTTTGAAAACCAGGAAACGGTCGTCGCCAAAATCAATCTCGAAAACAATCAGATTACCACCCCGGGATATCAGGATCATTTGCCCGACTGTATCGAAGCCGCAGTAATCGCAAACGGCCAACAGTGTGGATCACTGCAAATGGCATTCGCCCACGGCGCGCCGCATGGATTGGTTTATCAGCAAAACCTGATCGGAACCATCGCTCACGATCTGGGTAGATGGTATGAACGTAAGGAAGCCGAGAAACGCATTGTTGAAATGGCGACGCACGATGCATTGACCGGTTTGCCGAATCGCCATTTGTTGCAGGATCGGGTTGAACAGGCCTTGGTTCATGATACCCGACGGCAACGGCAGATGGCAGTGCTTTTTATCGACTTGGATCATTTCAAAACGATTAATGACTCGCTCGGGCACGATATCGGGGATTTATTACTAAAAGCTGTCGCCAATCGCTTAAAATTTTGTGTCCGTACCGAAGACACAGTAGCTCGTCAGGGTGGTGACGAATTTATTGTCGTGCTCAATTCCATTGCCGAATCACTCGATGCCGCAAAGGTTGCACAAAAAATTCTGGATTCTTTGTTGCAGCCTTTTTATATTCATGGAAACGAGCTTCACATCGGCGGCAGCATCGGCATTGCGGTATTTCCTAACGATGGCGGAACCGCTGAAACGTTGCTGAGAAACAGTGATGTCGCCATGTACCATGCCAAGGAAAATGGCCGGAATAATTACCAGTTCTTCACCGATGAGCTTAACAAATCCGCGTACGAAAGACACACCTTAAGTCTGGATCTGCGATACGCGATGGAACGGAACGAGCTGTTACTGCATTACCAGCCCGTGATGGATATGCCCAATCATCAACTCTACGGACTCGAAGCATTGTTGCGTTGGAAGCATCCGGTGCATCAGTTGGTATCGCCGGATAAATTTATCAACCTGGCGGAAGAGACAGGATTGATTATTCCCATCGGCGAATGGGTATTGAAAACAGTCTGTTTGCAAATCAAAGCATGGCAAAGCCAAGGACTGTACGTGCCACGGATTGCTATTAATTTATCTGCCCGGCAATTCCGCGATAAAGATTTAATTACCAATATCTCACGAATTCTTAAGGAAACAGAGGTAGACGCGAAATATATTTCGCTGGAAATTACCGAAAGCATGCTGATTGATAACATTGATAAAGTAGTCGAAACGTTGAGCCGCCTGCATGCAATGGGACTACACATTTCCATTGACGATTTTGGAACCGGTTATTCAAGTCTCAGTTACTTGAAGAAATTCCCCATACACACGCTTAAAATTGACCGATCCTTTGTACGCGACATTGTTACGGATAAAAACGATCGAACCATCGTTGCTGCGATTATTGCAATGGCGCATAGTTTGGAATTGGATGTCATCGCGGAAGGAATCGAAATTGAAGAACAGTTGGCTTTCCTAACCGAACAAAAATGTAATCATTACCAAGGCTATTATTTCAGCAAACCGGTACCGGCACCCGAGATTGAAAGCATGCTCAAACCGGTTCTGCAAAAAACCAAGATTCGCGCCATCCACTCAGTCAAGTAATCTCCCACTTGAAATTTCGCAGCTTTCCCCCACGTAGGCATCAATTACCTACGATGGGAGAATTTCATGCGTTTTGACAAGCTTACGACTAAATTCCAACAAGCATTCGCTGATGCACAGAGTATTGCAATCGGCCAGGATAATCCGGTCATAGAACCTCAGCATCTGCTGCTGGCGCTCTTGCAGCAAGAAGATGGCAGCACTTTGTCTTTATTGCAGCGCTCCGGTGTCAACACAACGCCTTTGCAGGAAAGTATCAAGCAAAGCATCCAGCGTTTGCCGAAGGTGGAACATTCCGGCGGCGAGATTACTATTTCCCGTACTCTGAATAATTTGCTCAATTTGGCTGATAAAGAAGCGCAGAAACGCAACGATCAATTTATCGCATCCGAGATGTTTCTGTTGGCAGCATTACAAGATAAAGGCGACATCGGTGCGCTGCTGAAACAGCACGGCGCCAGTTCATCCGCTTTGGAAAAGGCGATTAATGCCGTGCGCGGCGGAGAACAGGTCAGCAGCGCGGAAGCCGAAAGCAGTCGCGAGGCGCTAAAAAAATATACATTGGATCTGACTGACCGGGCGCGCCAAGGTAAGCTGGACCCGGTTATCGGCCGTGACGATGAAATTCGGCGCGCCATTCAAGTATTACAACGCCGCACAAAAAATAATCCGGTGCTGATCGGTGAACCGGGCGTGGGTAAAACCGCCATTGTTGAGGGACTCGCACAGCGCATTATCAATGGTGAAGTGCCCGAAAGCCTTAAAGACAAACGTGTTTTGGTACTCGATATGGCGGCGCTATTGGCGGGCGCAAAATACCGAGGTGAATTTGAAGAACGTCTCAAAACTGTGCTGAAGGAACTTGCGCAAGACGAAGGAAAAACCATTGTATTCATCGATGAGCTGCATACCATGGTGGGTGCCGGAAAAGCGGAAGGCGCGATGGATGCCGGCAACATGTTGAAACCGGCGTTGGCACGCGGTGAATTGCATTGCATCGGTGCCACGACACTGGATGAGTATCGCAAATATATTGAAAAGGATGCCGCGCTGGAACGGCGATTCCAGAAGGTGCTGGTTGAAGAACCGACCGTTGAAGCTACCATCGCGATATTGCGCGGCTTGCAGGAAAAATACGAGCTACATCACGGCGTGGAAATCACCGATCCGGCTATCGTCGCAGCAGCAGAGCTTTCTCACCGCTACATTACTGACCGTTTCCTGCCAGACAAAGCCATCGATCTGATTGATGAAGCAGCCGCACGTATCAAGATGGAAATCGATTCCAAGCCTGAGGTAATGGATAAGCTTGATCGCCGCCTGATCCAGCTCAAAATCGAGCGCGAAGCAGTGAAAAAGGAAAAAGACGAGGCTTCGCAAAAACGCCTGGCGTTGATCGAAGACGAGATTCAGAAGCTGGAACGTGAATATGCCGATCTCGAAGAAGTATGGAAAATCGAGAAAGGCGCTGCGCAAGGTGCAGCCAGTATCAAGGAAGAAATCGACCGTGTGAAGGCGGAAGTGATGAAATTCCAGCGCGAAGGCAAACTAGAAAAAGTTGCCGAACTGCAGTACGGCAAGTTGCCGCAGCTCGAAGCCAAATTAAAGGAAGCCGCGCAATACGAAGCCGAAGGCGGACAAAACAAATTGCTGCGCACGCAAGTCGGCGCCGAGGAGATTGCCGAAGTTGTATCGCGAGCAACCGGCATCCCGGTATCCAAAATGATGCAAGGCGAACGGGAAAAGCTGTTGCTCATGGAACAAAAACTACACGAGCGGGTGGTCGGTCAAGACGAAGCAGTCCGGTTGGTATCGGATGCGATCCGCCGGTCACGCGCCGGTTTATCCGATCCTAACCGGCCTTACGGTTCATTCTTGTTTCTCGGCCCGACCGGTGTCGGAAAAACCGAGCTGTGCAAAGCACTCGCCGGGTTTCTGTTTGATTCCGAAGATCATTTGATCCGAGTCGACATGTCCGAATTCATGGAGAAACATTCCGTCGCACGTCTGATCGGCGCACCGCCAGGATATGTCGGTTACGAAGAAGGCGGTTATTTAACCGAACTCGTCCGCAGAAAACCGTATGCGGTCATTTTGCTCGATGAAGTCGAGAAAGCCCATCCGGATGTATTTAACGTATTGCTGCAAGTGCTCGACGATGGCCGCATGACCGATGGCCAAGGGCGCACGGTGGATTTCAAGAATACCGTAATCGTCATGACTTCGAATCTGGGATCTCAGATGATTCAGGAAATGGCTGGCAGCGAGTATCAAACGGTTAAGAATGCGGTGATGGGCGAAGTTAAAACCTACTTCCGCCCGGAATTCATTAACCGGATCGATGAAGTGGTTGTGTTCCATTCGCTGGATCAAAAGCATATCCAATCAATTGCCAGAATACAGTTACACGGTTTAGAAGCAAGATTGGCAAAACTTGAAATGAAGTTGGAGGTTAGCGACGCCGCGTTATCGGCGATTTCACAAACCGGATTTGATCCGATCTTTGGTGCGCGTCCTCTCAAACGGGCGATTCAGGCGCAAATCGAGAATCCGCTTGCTAAAGAGATTCTGGAAGGTAATTTTGTTGCAAAAGACACGATCTGGGTTGATTTAAAAAATGATGCCATCAGTTTTATCAAAAAAACATAATAGGCATTTATTTTCAATAGGTTGAATAATTATTCAAATTGTAGCGACGTTACAGGCAAGCCATTGGCTTGCCTGCGCATTTCGTGAGACTGCTTAATTAATACCAGATTCGGGTAAAATGTGTTTTTTTGACTGGGAAGTTCGTCATGATTAAAGGTAGCTTGGTTGCTATCGTCACTCCCATGGATGAAGAAGGTGGATTGGACTTGGATCGTTTCCGCTCCCTTCTTGATTTCCACATTGAACAGGGTACCGATGGCGTGGTTGTGGTTGGCACCACAGGTGAATCACCGACTGTTGACTTTGAAGAACATCATTTATTGATGCAGATAGCAGTCGATCATGTGGCAGGACGCATACCGGTAATCGCGGGGACTGGCGCCAATTCAACACGTGAAGCCATTGACTTATCGATTCATGCAAAAAACGCGGGAATTGATGCTTGCCTCTCGGTTGCCCCTTATTACAACAAACCCACCCAGGAAGGACTCTATCAACATTTTAAAGCCATCGCTGAGGCTGTTGATATTCCACAAATTTTATACAACGTACCCGGCCGGACAGTTGCCGACATTCAGAATGAAACCGCATTACGTTTGGCTCAGATTCCCAATATTATCGGGATTAAAGATGCAACCGGCGATATTGGCCGAGGCACGGAGTTACTGCAATGCGCCCCAGCAAATTTTGCGGTATACAGCGGCGACGATGCCAGCGGTTTGGCATTGCTGTTATTGGGCGCGACCGGTGTTATTTCAGTAACTGCCAATGTTGCGCCGCGACTCATGCACGATATGTGCGTAGCGGCTTTTTCAGGCGATCTCACCACTGCACGTGAAATCAATAACAAGCTGTTACGCTTGCACATTGATCTGTTTGTCGAAGCAAATCCGATCCCGGTGAAATGGGCCGTTGCGCAAATGGGATTAATTGGCCACGGAATCCGTTTGCCTCTAACGCCTTTATCCGAAAAATACCATCAACTTATTCGTCAAGCTATGGAATCGGCCAGCATCCAATAATTAAAGGGATAAGATGTCAAAAATGAAATGGCGCAAGGTAATCGTAACTACATCAGTATTGACGCTTTCATTAATCCAGACAGGTTGCAAAACGATCGAC
This sequence comes from Nitrosomonas limosa, assembly GCF_054188085.1. Lineage (NCBI taxonomy): Bacteria > Pseudomonadati > Pseudomonadota > Betaproteobacteria > Nitrosomonadales > Nitrosomonadaceae > Nitrosomonas > Nitrosomonas limosa. Next base: position 1,731,854 of record NZ_CM135180.1, read on the forward strand.
CTGTTCCCGGACACAAAAACGATTGATTATAAATCGGCCGGCCGATTACCCGCGCTGGATATTCCGCCGGATCTCATACAACCGGCGATCGACGAACGCTATTCGATCCCGGAGCTGAGTTCATCCGGCAGCACTACTTTCTCGTCGTATAGCAGTGAACGCGGTGGACAGCAAAACACCGGCATGTCCGGTTTATTACCGTCATCGGTACAAAATGTTCATATCGAACGATCCGGAACGCAACGCTGGCTGGTCATCCCGCAATCCCCTGAGGTGGTGTGGCCGGTTGTAAAGGAATTCTGGCAAGAATTGGGTTTTTTAATCAAAATTGAAATCCCGGAGGCCGGCATTATGGAAACCGATTGGGCTGAGAATCGCGCAAAAATTCCTCAGGATTTTCTCCGGACTTTTATTTCCACTTTTCTGGATAGCATATATTCAACCGCTGAACGAGATAAATTCCGTACCCGCCTCGAACGCAACGAAAACGGCAATACTGAAATTTATATCAGTCATCGTGGCATGACCGAAACTTTGGAGGGCAATCTAAACCGGTCAGTCTGGCAGCCTCGCCCCGCGGATCCTGATCTGGAAGCGGAAATGTTATCGCGTTTGATGATGCGTTTTGGCGTGGAAGAACAAAAAGCAAAAATGGAATTAACGACGGGTAGAAGCAGCACCTATGAGCGCGCTTTTATCGACAAAGACGAAACTTCGCTGCTTGTTTATGAAGCATTCGACAGATCGTGGCGGCGCGTCGGTTTAGCGTTGGATCGCATCGGTTTCACCGTTGAAGATCGCAACCGTGAAGAAGGTATTTATTATGTACGCTTCGTCAATCTGGACAAAGACAGTAAGAAAAAAGGCGACGATGAAGGGATTCTCTCAAATATTATGTTTTGGAGAAGCGGTGATAAAGATGATTCCAAAGCGGCAAAATATCGCATCTATGTACACAATGCCGGAACCAATTCAAGCAAGATCACGCTGTCGAATGACGACGGATCCGCGGTAAATTCCGTCACAACCAGCCGGATATTGAAGTTATTGCACGAGCAACTTAAATAAATAACCTTACAAGGCTTTATCTTTAGTAAAATCGGGGTTGCTGGAAAACAAAAAAACCGCCTTGAAGGCGGTTTTTTTGTGATGAGCCATTTAATTGACTATCAATTAGTGCCCTGGTTTGCTTGTTCCACCGTATGGACGAGGATCCGCTCCTTCTTTCAAGCAGTTGCCATTGGCGTCGATCCCATGAGGACAATCGACATCTTCGCCACGAAGGGCTCTTTCATAATTTGCTTTTTCGGTTTCAGGTAATGCTTGATTTTTTGCACCACCACAAGCAGATAATGTCAAGGCAAACAATGCAGCAGCCAGAAGTGAATATTTCATTATAAATTTTCCTTATAAAAGTTCTTAAAAGAGTTTTGCAGTATATAACGAATTTTAACAATCACTCAAGTCCAATCATAAGCTTAAGGGAAAGTTCCTCGGAAAATACTGCGCTCAAGGATTACATCACCAAGATAAGTATTATCTATTTAATGCTTTCCTTTTTTATGCAAAACCATTCTTAACTGATTGCACTTCTGGTTAAAAATGGAATTTCAAGATTTTGATTGATATCAAAGCAACTAAGCAATCCAGGCTTAAACTACCAATCAAATCGTCACAAACGCTCTAAAGAGAGAATTTGTGACTTTTTAGGGAAAAACTATTAAACAGAACTTCACCGAACGCCCTTAAAAACCCTAGGACCTTTCAAGTCTGTTCATCCTGTTTATTTCAATTCTTCAGGCTCAGAATCTCTTGGTGCATAAGCTGACGGAGGCGGTTTATCCATTGGATAACCATCCAGACTCTTTTTGCCCTCACATGCACTTAATGTCAAAATCGCGAATGCAATCGCTACAAGTGAAAATCTCAAAATTTAATCTCCATATTCTTTATTTGATATGCGCTAATAGCTTAATCGAACTTTTCGGATTACACAAATTTAACACGTCTGCGCATCATTCATTGAACAAAGCGACGATTATCATCAAATCCAATCAGAACTAATTTTTCAGCTTAATGTATCCATTTTCATACCATTCATAAAGAATTTTCGCGGTTTCTTGATCGATGATTTTAACTGGCATCAATTCATGATCATCCGCCAGTTTTACCAAAATCCGATAGGCTTCGTCGCCTGCACTGATACTCTCGCCGTTGATAAAAAACTGATTGCGCCCGCATAACATTCTGCTCTTCAGATCAAGTGCCAAACCGTTCTCACAAACCGATTGAATAAAATCCCGAAACGATATCGGCTCTGCTGGCTGTTCAAAAAAAACATGAGATTTCGGTTCGGAGAGATAAATACCCAGGAAATCTTCGACATCGTTGCGATTCCATTTGATTTTTTGCAATATGGTCTGAACTTGCGACAACATCGCTGAACTCAAAATGGATGGGTGAGATTGCAATTGCAAATCAGGATCCGCATACCGGCCTGCTGCTGACACGCGATCTTGCAAAAAAACCAAAAACTGTGTCATCAGCTCCTCATAACTGGGCGCGCGGAAACCAATTGAATAGGTCATGCAATCGTCTTCCGCTATCCCATTATGCGCGTATTTGGGAGGCAAGTAGAGCATATCGCCTGGCGCCAGTATCCATTCTTGTTCCGGATAAAAGTTTTTTAAAATGCGCAGCGGCGCATCCTCAATGAAAGCATCATCGGACTGAGCCGATATCTGCCAACGTCTTGATCCAAGGCCTTGGAGCAAAAAAACATCATAAGAATCGAAATGCGGCCCGATTCCACCTCCCTTAGGCGCATAACTCACCATCAAATCATCCAGCCGCGCATGTGGAATAAAACGAAACCTGGACAACAATTCCCGGGCCGACGGAAGAAAATGATTAACATCCTGAACCAACAGCGTCCACTGTTTTTTCGGTAATCTTTCAAAATCTTGATCAACCAATGGTCCATGTTTCAGTTGCCAACGTCCATTTTTCTGAACAACCAGTCGAGATTGCGCGTCCTCGGAACACGCAAGCGAGACCAACTCATCTCGCGTCAGCAAACCCTTAAAGCCGGGCAGCGCATTTCTGATCAACAAAGGCTGCTTTTGCCAGTAATCACGCAAAAAAGCTTTCGGGGTCAAATCTCCGAGCGTAATCATTTCAATCATTCAGTAATTCAACCTCTCAGTTCGGGTAAAGGCTTCGATCGCAATATAAATTGCAAAGCCAATCCATTATTACACCAACGCTCACCACGTGGAGATGGCCCATCTTTAAATACATGCCCTTGATGCCCGCCACAGCGGGCACAATGATATTCCATACGCATAAAAATCAATGAATAGTCATGTTTGGTTCCGACATGTCCCGCTATCGGTTGCGTAAAGCTAGGCCATCCGGTGCCGCTGTCATATTTATGTTTGCTCTCAAATAATGGCAAATAACACGCAGCGCAAATATAAGTCCCTTCCCGATACTCGGTATTTAACGCGCTGCTGCCTGGTTCCTCGGTGTGTTCCTCGAACAGCACTTGAAACGCTTCAGGCGATATGAGTTCACGCCATTCATGATAAGGTTTTTTCAATGACCGAAGTGTCCCAGTCACGTGATCTCCCGCCATTACTTGAAGCGGCAACCATGTCAGAACTGACGGCAAGACAATAATCTGACGAAGAAATACCCGTCGTTCCATTGCAAGACGCTCCTTGATAGTTGATACAAGAAAGCATAATTCTACCGTATCCGGATTCAATCCATTTTACTGGAACGACTTCATCAAATGCGCCAGCAAAAACACCCGAGTTAGCATTACTCGCCGTGCAGATTTATTGACAAATCCTGTATCATCACACTTTTAGATAATTTTCCCAGTTCACATGAAGATCACTTTTCTGGAATTTGAGCAGAATATTGCAGAATTTGAATCAAAAATTGAAGAATTACGATTTGCGCAAGATGATTCGGCACTCGATATTTCAGCAGAAATCGCTCGTTTACAGGCCAAGAGTCTTTCTCTAACAAAAAATGTGTACGCCAAGCTGACACCCTGGCAAATTTCGCAAGTCGCACGACACCCGCAACGTCCCTATACGCTCGACTATATCGAGCACTTATTCACCGATTTCGAGGAACTGCATGGGGACCGCAATTTCGCTGATGATCATGCCATTGTCGGTGGCTTGGCAAGATTCAACGGTCAGACTGTCATGGTGATCGGCCATCAAAAAGGGCGGGACACACGGGAAAAAATTTATCGCAACTTTGGCATGCCGAAGCCGGAGGGTTATCGTAAAGCGCTTCGCTTAATGCGCTTGGCTGAGAAATTTTCTATTCCGTTGATTACCTTTATCGATACTCCGGGTGCTTATCCGGGCATCGATGCCGAAGAACGCGGACAATCGGAAGCCATTGGCAAGAATCTTTATGTACTGGCAGAATTGCGAGTGCCTGTGATATGTATCATTATCGGTGAAGGCGGTTCCGGTGGTGCTTTGGCAGTCGCAGTCGGTGATGTTATCCACATGCTGCAATACGCCACGTACTCGGTAATATCTCCTGAAGGTTGTGCTTCGATCTTATGGAAAAGCGCCGACAAAGCGCCGGATGCCGCAGAAATCATGGGTATTACCGCCGACCGTCTAAAGTCGGTGAATTTAATCGACAGCATTATCAGCGAACCCATCGGCGGCGCGCATCGTGACTATCCGGCGATCATGCAATCCGTCAAAAGTGTTTTACAAGAATCCCTCCGCAAACTTCAAGATCAATCCATTGAAACACTGTTGGAAAAACGTCTGGATCGACTAATGACCTATGGCGCATTCAAGGAAGTCAAAATCGACTAGCTTGCTGTGTCATGTTCAAGAAGCATTACATACACATATCAGACCCAATGACCGGTTAGCCATCGCTTTGAGCGGCGGTGTCGATTCCGTTGTCTTGCTCCATGTACTTTCTAAGCTTTCCGCAGAAATCCCTTTGTCGCTTACTGCGGTTCACGTCAATCACGGCATCAGCCGGAATGCGTTGCTCTGGAGCCAATTTTGCAGCGATCTCTGCCGCAGCTATGGCATCCCGATTGATATCGCCAATCTAAATCTAAAAAAAGAACCCGGCGTCAGCCTTGAAGCGCTTGCCCGGGATGAACGCTATCGGATTTTCAGTCGCACCCAAGCCGATCACGTGGTCTTAGCCCATCATCTGGATGATCAGGCTGAAACGCTACTGCTGCAATTACTCCGTGGCGCAGGTATCAAGGGGCTAAGCGGCATGCCCTGGATCAGAAGACAGCCTGACGTTGCCGCACCGCAGTTATTGCGGCCATTTTTAGAAGTCACGCGGGATCAGATTGAAGCTTATGCGCGGCAACATCGACTGAATTGGATTTATGATGAAAGCAATGACAGCGTTACTTACAATCGAAATTTCCTGCGCCACGAAATCCTGCCGGTACTAAAAAAACGCTACCCCGGTTATGGCAAAACCTTGCTGCGCACCAGCCGCCACTTATCCGAAGCTTCGCAATTACTCGACGAACTAGCGGAAATCGACAGCGCGAATTGCCTGGCAGCGGGAAAACTGGCAATCGACAAGATGCGCTTACTCAGTTTTTCCCGCGCAAAAAATCTGCTGCGCTATACGCTGAGCCAGCAAAACCTGCCGCTACCCAGTGCGGTAAAACTGGAAGACATATTGAAACAGCTATTATCGTCGAGTGCGGATAGTCAAATCCATATTCGTTTCGGTGATGCCGCCATTCGCTGCTTTAAAGGACTGGTTCACATCTTTCCCGAAGAAGTTACTCTGCAAGCACCACGGCCTTCGCAATTCATCTGGCAAGGCCAGTTACCGATGATTCTGACACACCTGGGTGGTACCGTCCGCTTGACTGAAACCGAATCGCAAGGCATCGATCCGCAGAAAATCTTAAACCAGTCAGTCTCATTACGGACTCGTCAAGGCGGTGAGCATTTCAAGCCGGCATGCAACCGCCCCACCCGGCGTTTGAAAAATCTGCTGCAGGAGGCATCAATTCCGCCATGGCAGCGCCGTACCATGCCATTGCTGTTCTGTAATGATCAACTGATTTGGGTACCGGGAATCGGTATCGAATGTAATTTTCAAGTAAAATCGGGTGAAACTGGAATTTTACCTATCTGGAATTCCTAGTAAAAATAGTATATTACTAACAATCAAATGTATTCACTTCGCCACAATCTAGGATATTCAACATGATTTTAATTACCGGAGGCGCCGGATTCATTGGCAGTAATTTTGTACTCGACTGGCTGGCGCAAACCGCCGAGCCCATCGTCAATCTCGATATACTGACGTATGCTGGCAATTTACAAAATTTATCGTCGGCGTCCGGAAACTCGAAGCACATTTTTGTGCAAGGCGATATCGGCGATACGCAACTGGTAGCGCAACTCTTGGCGACGCACCAGCCCCGCGCGATCATCAACATGGCGGCGGAAAGTCATGTCGACCGTTCGATTCACGGCCCGGAAGATTTTATTCAAACCAATATCCTCGGCACCTTTCGCTTGCTGGAATCGGTCCGTGCTTATTGGTCAGCGTTGGAACCAAGCGCTCGTAACAATTTCCGTTTTCTGCACGTTTCTACCGATGAAGTCTATGGCACGCTGGGAAAAGACGCTCCGGCATTTACCGAAACGCATTGTTATCAACCCAATAGTCCCTATTCGGCGAGTAAAGCCTCCAGCGACCACTTGGTGCGCGCCTATCACCATACCTACGGATTGCCGGTACTGACCACCAACTGTTCCAATAACTATGGTCCGTTTCAGTTCCCGGAAAAATTGATCCCATTAATGATTGTGAATGCCTTGGCAGGAAAGCCGCTACCTGTTTATGGTGATGGCTTGCAAATTCGCGATTGGTTGTACGTTATCGATCATTGCCGGGCAATCTGCCGTGTGCTGGAAGCCGGGATTCCAGGAGAAACTTATAACATTGGTGGATGGAACGAAAAAGCAAATATCGAAATCGTCAACACCATTTGCACACTGCTGGAAGAATTTTACCCAGGCTCCGATTTCAAGCGTTTGATCACTTATGTCAAAGACCGGCCGGGACACGACCGGCGCTATGCGATCAACGCGCAAAAAATTGAACGCGAACTCCATTGGAAACCGTCTGAAACCTTCGATACCGGTATTCGTAAAACTGTCGAATGGTACCTGAACAATCCGCAATGGATTAAAGATGTTCAGACCGGCGCGTATCGCTCCTGGCTGGAAAAAAACTATAACGGTCGTCAGTAGCATGAAGATTTTGCTGTTCGGCAAAAGTGGTCAAGTCGGCTGGGAATTACAGCGCAGTCTGGCACCGTTAGGTAAGCTCGTTGCGCTTAATTCCAGCAGTACGGATTTATGCGGCGATTTCCGCGATCTTTCCGGGATTCAGGACTCCATTAGAAGCGTCAAACCCGGCATTATCGTCAATGCTGCCGCTTATACCGCAGTCGATAAAGCCGAGCAGGAGCCGGTATTGGCAAGGACGTTGAATGCTGAAGCGCCCGGGCTGCTGGCACAAGAAGCCAAACGATTAAACGCCTGGCTCATTCATTATTCAACCGATTATGTGTTCAACGGCAACGGTGACCAGCCGTTTGTTGAAAGCGACGATCCAGCACCGTTGAATGTTTATGGCCAGACCAAGCTGGAAGGTGAGCAAAATATCCAGGCATCGGGCTGCTCACACATGATTTTCCGTACCAGTTGGGTCTATGCTGCTTTCGGCAGCAATTTTATTAAAACCATCCTGCGGCTGGCGCAACAGCGCGATTCACTCAACATCGTCAACGACCAAATCGGGACACCGACCGGTGCGGAATTGATTGCGGATATCACGGCTTATGCGCTGCTGATGCTGAAGCAGCAATCGTTCACCGGCGGTATTTATCATTTGACGGCAAAAGGATACACCTCGTGGTTTGAATATGCCCAACTCATCCTGACGCAAGCAATGGCTGCAAATTATCCTTTGAAAACGCAACCCATCAATTTACAACCGATACCCAGCGGTGAATTCCCGCTCCCCGCCAAGCGTCCGTTGAACTCGCGCTTGAACACCCGCAAGCTGGAGCAGGCACTGGGTGTGCAACTGCCCGATTGGCAAACCGGCGTTCAACGGACACTGACGGAAATTCTCAGCAAATCGGATCCTTTAGCACGCTGATCACTTGAGTGACCAAGCCCCGTTTTCCAGCAGAAAGTTCATCGCAATCTGACCGAAGCGTTTGGAAAATACATCCGCAAATCCCTCACGCGGTGAAAAATCGACCAGCGTTTCCGCTTCGATCACCTCGCGAGCGACATATTCGGCGCTACCGAGTGCATCGGCAAGCCCCAAATCGATACTGCGTTTCCCTGTCCAGACAATACCGCTGTATAACTCCGGTGCATCCTTTAATCGCTCTCCCCGTCCGGCTTTTACCACTTGAATGAATTGTTCATGAACTTCGTGCAGCAATGTCGCCGCATGTGCTTTTTGTACCGGATCCAATGGCGAGAAAGGATCAAGGAAGCCTTTGTTTTCACCGGATGTCAGCAAGCGCCGCTCAATGCCCAGTTTGTCCAGTGTCCCGGCAAATCCGAAGCCATCCATAAGCACACCGATCGATCCGATCAGACTCGCTTTATCGACATAGATTTTATCCGCTGCCGAAGCTACATAATAACCACCCGATGCGCAGAAATCGCCAACCACCGCATAAATCGGGATTTCAGGGTATTTAACGCGCAAGCGGCGGATTTCATCGTTGATATACCCCGCTTGCACCGGACTTCCCCCGGGGCTGTTAATACGCAAGATCACACCCTTGGTACTCTTATCCTCAAAAGCCGAACGTAAGCTCGAGTTGATCTTATCGGCGCTGTTCATACTATTGGGAACAATCATCCCTTGCACGTCGATAACCGCCGTATGCTTTTCCGCGATCCGCACTTTGCCGTCTTCGATCCAACCCATCCCAACAAACAGCAAAATGAATAGATAACCGAACGTCAATAACTTAAAAAATATCCCCCATCTGCGAGCCCGCTGCTGTTCCCGCAACGATGCCAGCGCGAGATTCTCCAATAGATCTTTTTCCCAATTTTCTTTCTTAACTTCCGGTTCAGCCATATTAATAATTCCAATAACCTTTCTCAGAAAAACCGATTAACCCATTAAAATTCTTGAACAAGCGAATCATTTCATTGCTCAATGATTTTCATTCTATACCATTTCCAATTATATCGATCGATCAATCAAACCAATCCCAGGAAAACTATTTGTTATCCCAGGTTATTTCTTGGTTGAACATTTCCTCTTCAAGTCGGGTCAAGCGAAGGTAACTTGCTTTATCACCCATATCTAGGGTAGCGTAAAGAAGAATGTCGGATAAAATACTGAAATTGATCGAGTAGAATATGCGATCATCATTAAAAATTTAAACTATGTTACGCAAAATTCTTATCGCCAACCGTGGCGAGATTGCGGTGCGTATCATCCGCGCCTGCGCCGAAATGGGCATCCGTTCGGTGGCTATCTATTCCGAAGCAGACCGCTTTGCCTTGCATGTTAAAAAAGCGGACGAATCGTATTGCATCGGCAGCGAGCCGATGGCGTGTTATCTGAATATCCATGCATTGGTCGATCTGGCATTGGCAACCGGCTGCGACGCGGTGCATCCGGGCTACGGCTTTTTATCCGAGAACGCGCAATTCGCCCGTGCTTGCAAAGAACGCGGCTTGATCTTCATCGGCCCCGAGCCGGAAGTGATCCATCGCATGGGTGATAAAACCGAAGCGCGCAACGCGATGATCGCCGCAGGCATTCCGGTCACGCCGGGATCGGATGGCAACCTGTATTCAGTTGACGAAGCTTTGCAAGTCGCGGAAAAAATCGGTTATCCGGTAATGCTGAAAGCAACTTCCGGCGGCGGCGGTCGCGGCATCCGCCGCTGCGACAACGCCGAAGAATTACGGCGCAATTACGACCGGGTGATTTCCGAAGCGACCAAAGCTTTCGGTAGCGCCAACGTGTTTCTGGAAAAATGCATCGTCAATCCGAAACACATCGAAGTGCAAGTGCTGGCCGATCATCACGGCAATGTGATTCATCTGTACGAACGCGATTGCTCGATTCAGCGCCGCAATCAGAAGCTCATCGAAATTGCGCCTTCCCCGCAACTGGACGAAGCACAACGCCAGTACATCGGCGGCCTGGCGGTAATCGCAGCGAAATCGGTCGGTTACACCAATGCAGGCACGGTAGAATTTTTGCTCGACGACAGTGGGCGGTTTTATTTCATGGAAATGAATACGCGCGTGCAGGTCGAGCACACCATCACCGAAACCATCACCGGCGTCGATATCGTCGAAGAACAAATCCGTGTTGCCGCCGGTTTACCGCTGCGATTCAAGCAGGAAGAAATCGTGCGGCGCGGTTATGCGATTCAATTCCGCGTCAACGCCGAAGACCCGAAAAACAATTTTCTGCCGAGTTTTGGCCGCATTTCGCGTTATTACGCGCCGGGCGGCCCCGGCGTGCGCACCGACACCGCGATTTATACTGGTTACGAAATTCCGCCATTTTATGATTCGATGGTAGCCAAAGTCATTGTCAGCGCGTTGACCTGGGAAGATGTCATCAAACGCGGCCAGCGCACTCTGCGCGACATGGGCTTGTTTGGCATCAAAACGACGATTCCGTATTATTTGAAGATTCTGAAACACCCGCAATTCCGCACCGGCAAATTCAACACCGGTTTTGTCGAGCAAAACCCGAATCTGATCAATTATTCCGATAAACCCCGGCCGGAAGTGCTGGCAAGCGTCATTGCCGCGGTGGTTGCGTCTCATACCGGCTTATAACGCGCGAAATATTGGATAGCGAAGGAAAACTCATGCAAAAAGTTCATATCACCGATGTCATCTTGCGCGACGCGCACCAATCCTTGATCGCCACGCGCATGCGCACCGAAGACATGCTGCCAGCCTGCGCGATGCTCGACGCAATCGGCTATTGGTCGCTGGAATGCTGGGGCGGCGCAACGTTTGACGCGTGCTTGCGCTTTTTGAAAGAAGATCCGTGGGAACGCCTGAGCAAACTCAAAGCCGCGTTGCCGAACACGCCGCTGCAAATGTTGCTGCGCGGGCAAAACCTGCTCGGTTACCGGCATTATTCCGACGATGTTGTACGCGCTTTTATCAACCGCGCCGCCGTCAACGGCATGGACGTATTCCGCATTTTCGATGCGCTTAACGATATACGCAATCTCAGAACCGCGATCGAAGCGGCCAAGGAAGCCGGCAAGCACGCACAAGGCACGATTTGCTACACCACCAGTCCGGTGCACGATATCAACAGCTTTGTGTCCCTTGCCAAGGATCTGGCGGCTTTAGGCTGTGATTCGATCGCCATCAAGGACATGGCCGGATTGTTAACACCGTATGCTACCAGCGAATTGGTCAAGGCCTTGAAAGATACGATTGATGTACCGATTCATCTGCACTCGCACGCCACCGCCGGACTCTCGGAGATGTGTCAGCTCAAAGCGATCGAAGCCGGGTGCCGTCATATCGACACAGCGTTGTCATCCTGGTCCGGCGGCACCAGCCATCCGCCGACCGAAAGCCTGGTGATGGCGCTGCAAGGCACGGAATACGATACCGGCTTGGACCCGCAAAAACTGCAGGAAGTGAACGATTACTTCGCGCAAGTGCGCAAAAAATACCACCGTTTCGAAAGCGAATTCACTGGCGTCGACACCCGAGTGCACGTATTCCAGGTACCCGGCGGCATGATTTCGAATCTCGCCAACCAATTGCAGGAACGCAATGCGCTGGATCGCATCAACGAAGTTTATGCGGAAATCCCGCGCGTGCGCAAAGACCTGGGTTATCCACCGCTGGTCACGCCGACTTCGCAAATCGTCGGCACGCAAGCGGTGCTGAACGTACTCACCGGCAAGCGTTACGAAACCATCACCAACGAAGTCAAACGCTACCTGCAAGGCGGCTACGGTAAAGCGCCCGCGCCGATTGATACCAAACTGCAAAAACGCGCGATCGGCAAGGAGGAGATGATCGACTGCCGCCCCGCAGATCTGCTGAAACCGGAATTCGACAACCTGCGCCGCGAAATCGGTCATTTAGCGTTAAACGATGAAGACGTGCTGAGCTATGCGATGTTCCCTGAAGTCGGCAAGCAATTCCTGGAACTGCGCTCGACCGGTCACTTGGTACCCGAACCGTTAGAGATAGCCACGGCAGCGGCGGATGGTTTGCAAAAAGCACCAACCGAATTCAACGTGGCGTTACACGGCGAATCGTATCATGTCAAAGTCACCGGTACCGGCCCCAAGAACGATACATTGCGGCATTTTTATTTCATGGTCGACGGCATGCCGGAAGAAATCGTCGTCGAAACGCTCGATGAAATCGTGCTCGACGGTGGCACTCAAGGCGCGGTCAAAAGCACCATCGGCAGCAAACGCCGCCGTCCCACTGCCGAAGGCGATGTCGTCGTCAGCATGCCGTGCAACATCCTCGACGTGCTCGTCAAAGTCGATCAGAAAGTCACCGCCGGACAACCGGTGCTGATTACCGAAGCGATGAAAATGGAAACCGAAATCACCGCCCCGATCAGCGGCACCGTCAAAGCCGTGCACGTGATCAAAGGCGAATCGGTGAATCCGAATGAGGTGTTGATTGAGATTGTGGCGGGGTAATGACCGGCTTTATTGGAGTGAAGAGAATCACGCTTTCATCGTCGAAATTCCGGAACTACCCGGTTATATGGCGGACAGAAGAAACCTGTCAGCTAGGGAACATATCAGATCGATCCCGGAATTTAAAGGTAAGTTGATGTTTGCGCATCTGGAATGTCAACATAATGAAATCAACCCCCAGTGTTTAATCGCTATGAGGTGGCACGAATGAAAATATGGGAAAAATGCAAAATTCCATGTGAGATTCAACAATAGTTACCCCGATGATGGATGATTTTTTCGAAACCAATGTTGCACAATTAAACCGTGAATTTCCTTCGATCAAAGAAATTGGTATTGCGAGCAAGAATTTCCTGTATCACCAGGGCGATTCAAGCGTTTATGTTTATTGGATCAAAAGTGGAATCGTAAAATTATCATATCTGACAGCACAGGGAACCGAGATCACCACTGCATTACTCAAAAAAGGAGAAGTAATCGGTTATTTATCCAGCAATACCGAACCTCAAGCAATGGAAGAAACCGCACAAGCGATCGGAGATGTTCAATGCTATCGTATATCCCATAACGATTTTAAGGTTCTGCTACTGCAACATCCGCAACTGTTATGGCCTGTTTTTGAGCAAACTTATGCACGAAAGCAAAAGACCGAACGCAAACTCAGAACCATTTTAACGCAACCAGTCGAGATACGTCTTGCAACAACGCTTTTAGAATTAGCTGAAATGTTTGGAATTCAGTGCTCGCATGGCTATGCATTGGAAATCCATTTAACGCAGCAAGATGTAGCGGATCTGATCGGCGCTAGTCGTTCCGTCGTCAGTACCCATCTGAATAATTTCAGAAACAGCGGCATACTTGACTATACTCGTGATCAGATCTGCATCAACGATGTCGCACTCATTAACGCTTACCACCAGATGTAACGCCCATTCCCGCAATCCTGTTATGTAGCTAACAGACGTCACTGCTATGCTGTATTAATGTGCTGTATAGGACAACCGCAGGGGTTGACCATTATTAATACAGGAGCATTGACATGAAATTAATCTCACCGCGAATTCATGGTTATTTGGATATTGTCACCGTACTTTTATTTTTACTGGCGCCGACGCTATTTGGACTGAATCAGCTACCAGCCTGGCTTGCTTATAGTCTTGCAGTCGTTCACTTGATAGTTACTTTGACATCCGACTTCCCTTTCGGGATCATCAAAATTATCCCTTTCCCAATCCATGGATGGATCGAACGTATCGTCGGGCCAACTCTGGTTGCGATACCATTTATTTTAGATTTTTCTTCAGATGAAATTGCGCGCAATTTTTATATTGCCGCCGGGATTGTCATTATTGCAGTTGGGCTATTAACGGATTATCGGAACAATAAAATCCAATAATCTAGGGATCTGCCGGACTAAAACAATTGTAGCGAGTCAAGCGGAAGATCAAGTTCAGGTTTTCTTGATTTTGAGGTGCATAGTTTGGCTATGCAACGAAAAACTGATGAAAAATGGTGCATCATCCCTTTGGCGTAGTTGATTAGCTTTAGATCCGGCGAGCTATAGTCAAATCTGGTGTACGGAGAATCAAGCGGCTTGCTGTTTTTGATCTCCTTTTTGTTTAACGCCGTTAACGAACTTGATGCCCTGCACAACGTCCGCTAACAATTTATAACCTCTCAGCCGGAACCATTTCTTCTGCGCCGTTTCCATCAGTTTAAACGCCATCGTCAAGGTTGTTGTCCGACTTCCACAGTTTTTGGTTCTGGCTGTTCTCAGTCGGACAGTTGCAAAAACTGATTCGACTGGATTGGTTGTTCTAATGTGCTGCCAGTTTTCTGCAGGATAATCATAGAAGGCCAGCATGGAATCTTTATCCTTTGCCAGGCATTCCATCGCTTTTGGATATTTCGGACTGAACCGTTCAACACAGTGATCAAACGCTTTATAAGCCTTTTCCCGTGTTTCCGCCTGCCAGATGTTATGCAATGCTTCCTTGACCTTGGGTTGCATGGCTTTGGGCAGCTTTTCCATTACATTTACGGTTTTATGCACCCAGCAGCGCTGTTGACCGGTATCCGGCCAGCATTGAGCTACAGCTTTCCAGAATCCCAATGCGCCGTCACCGACAGCCAATCTGGGAGCGTCTTTGAGGCCACGTTGTTTCAAGTCCATCAATACTTCAGTCCAGCTTGCTTCAGACTCACGATAACCGTCAGACAACGCCAGCAATTCTTCACGTCCCGTTTCATCAGAGCCGATAATCACCAGAAAACATAACCGGTCATCCATTCTCACCGTACTGTAGATACCATCAGCCCAGACGTAAACATACCGTTTGCCAGTCAGATCACGGCGAATCCAGTTTTGATAATCCTGTTCCCAGTTCTGCTTTAAACGGCCAATCGTTGCAGACGACAATCCGGGCGCATCTGCTCCCAGCAGGTGCTTTAACGTCTCTGTGAAATCTCCTGTTGAAACACCTCTCAGATACAACCAGGGCAAAAATTCCTCAATACTGCGCGTTCGTTTCAAGTAGGGAGGAATCAGATTGCTGTTAAATTTGATGCCGGAACCGCTGCGATCGCGTACTTTCGGCACTTTGATCCCAATATCACCAAGACCGGTTTGAATCGAGCGCTCCGGTAGATAACCATTTCTGACTACTACCGATTTTCCTTCGTCAGTTTTTAAACCGCCATGTTGCTTGAGAAAAACAGCCACTTCCGCTTCAATAGCGGTGGCCAGCATCTTACGCGCGCCTTCTCGCAGCACTTCCTGTAACGGATCATTTTGTTCTGGTTTATTCAGATTAAAAACATTACTATCTGTCATGCGGTGTTTTCCTCGTTTTGTTGATTGATCTGCCGAGATCCTCTACAACAGGTTACACCGCTTCCTTCTCCCTTGTCATACACCAGAAATAATCATAGCTCGAGATCCGGCAGACACCTAGGGAAATGCTGATTAATTGACTATACGAGCGAATCACTTCGTTGCGCGGTACTCACTCCCTTGCCTATCTTATTGATATGTCTCGGTTGCTGTGTGCCGTGCGCCTCGTGCTTCATCTCGTTCGCCGAATTAATCAACGTTTCCCTAGCGGGATAAAAAGGTAATCTTCTTGATAAACGCCTCGGCGCCGCCTTGGGTATTGTTGGTATTGGCCTGAAAAGCAATGCCTGTAATCGGCGGTGTTTTATCGTGCTTGAAAGTGGCGCGGAATTTTTCATCGACTTCGAAGTCGGTGGTAATCACTTTACCCGGCTGATCGCCGGAAGCTACGCAAAAATAACGCCCGCCCTTTTTCCATAGCTTGCCCACATACATCCGATCCACTTCGTCGGCCTTGCCAATAAATGGACTCAGAAAATAGGGCGCTTCATAGATGCCGAAAGGCAAACCGCTTGAAAGCTTTTCGGTTCCAAAGGACAACATCACGGCAATGGGGACGCTGTTTATTCCCTCATTCCAATTGGCGCCCTGCGGTGACTTGTTGACGCCCCAAACGATTTCCACCCGCTTAACATTATGAATAAAATTCTGCTGCTTCAACTGCAAGCCAAAGAATCCGGCCATCTCGCCGTCGGCGCTGATCACCAAGGCATCATTTTCAAATCGGGGGTTCAGCTTTTTGGCATCCAACTGTAGCTCGAATCCTCGTTCTTCCAACCAGGAAACGGCATTGCCATTCGACTTGCCGGAAAAATCAATGACATGAACAACTTTTTCTTCCGCTACGGCAAACGATGCCCAGCCCCACAATAAAAGAACGCCGAGTAAAAAAAGTTGATTTGGGAAGTGCTGATTCATTCGCCGCGCAAGCAGATGAGCACACCAACAGCAACAGGATCTCAATTGTTTGGTTTCATTGGTAAAAACGAGGGCGTAATTGTATGACTTTTGCCTTCATCTGCACAAGTCCATTACGGTAAAACGCGTACCGTTACGACGGATTCGGGCAGAGAATAGGACAAATGTACTAGAAAAATCGGGAGCGATTTGCTATTGCGCCCGCATAATCCGATAATTAACATCGCCAATGGAGGAAGTAGGCCAAAAAAAGAGTAAAAGTTAACAACCACTTGTAACGGCAACAATAAATTTATCACACCCGGTCCGACAACCGAGATGCACCGATTAACCTAATAATAAAACATGGAGATTCTATGAATAAATTCAAATCAACGATTATTGCTGCAGCAATAACCACCGTATTCGCTGCACCTGCCAGCGCGGCGGTCACCATTTTTTCCGATAATTTCGATAGCTATTCGCCATTGACACTCAACTGGACACCGCCCGTTGCAAGCGGATGGACAGTTACCGCCGGCACGGTTGATTTAATCGGAACCGGTTTTAACGATATCTTACCTGGCAACGGAAACTATATCGATCTGGATGGCAGCACCAGCAATAGCGGCGTTTTTGCCAACAGCGTCAATCTAACCGGCGGCGTTACCTATACCTTGTCATTTGGTCTGGCCGGCAGCCAGCGCGGTTCGACTGAAACCGCCAATGTCAATTTCGGCACTGCCAGCACTTCAGTTACGCTAGGCAGTAGTGCCGGGCTGACAGCGTATGACTTGAACTTCACGCCGGCGGCTTCCGGTATTTATAGCTTCAGTTTTGAGAATCTGGGTGGAGACAACATTGGGTTACTGCTCGATAACGTATCGGTATCCGCGGTGCCGGAACCGGAAACCTACGCCATGCTGCTCGCCGGCTTAGGAATGCTCGGTTTTATGCTGCGCAGAAAAGCAACCATTTAATTCAGTTTCGTAATACAGCCGGGGAATCCGCTTAGTCGGTGTTGATTCCCCGGAACCATCCAGAAGTTAAAGCTTTCTTCCACTACGACGCAATCTTATCCAACCGGTATTGGCCGAGAATCGCTTTGTGCGTTTCATTTCTCAACAGTTCCGAAATGTTATCCGCGCTGACCGGCTTACTGAACAGATAACCCTGCACGATTTCACAGCCAAGGTTTTGCAAGATATCCAGTTGTTCCGGTTTCTCAACGCCTTCGGCGATGATGCCATAGCCGAGCTTTTGCCCCATCTTAACCATGGAGCCGACTAAAGTCAGCGTTTTCTCGTCCGCCAGCATATCGTCAATGAAATATTTATCGATTTTCAAATAATCGGCCATCAGATGTTTAAGCGAGGCAAACGAGGAGTAACCGGATCCAAAATCGTCGATGGAGAGCAACACACCCAGATCTTTTATGTCTTGAAAAACAGCAAGATTGCGCGGATCGGTCTGTACAATGCCCTCCGTTACTTCCAGCTCCAATTCAGCCGGCGCAATTCCCACTTCATCGATAATGCGCTTAACCAGGCGGACAAATCCTTTATCCAGAAACAGGCTCGGGGAAATATTAACCGCCACGCGAAGCGATTGAAAACCTTGCGCCTTCCATGCGATCAATTGATTGCACGCAGTTCGCAACACCCATTCGGTCAGCGGTTTAATCATGCCGATCCTTTCCGCGGTGGCGATAAAATCTCCCGGCGGGATTTGGCCTAATTGCGGGTGCAGCCAACGAGACAAAGCCTCGACCCCGAAAATTTCACCGCTTTTGATGTTAATCTGGGGTTGATAAGCGAGCGATAGCTGCTGTTTTTCGATAGCTTCTCTCAGGCTCTGCTCAATTTGAAAACGATACTCCGCCTTCTCGGTGAGCTCGGCCTGATAAAACGCGTAATGATTTTTGCCATTGGCCTTCGCGGTATAAAGCGAAATATCCGCTGCTTTCAGCAAAGCCGATGAGTCTGTCGCATCATCAGGAAAATAGGCGATACCGATACTACAGGCTGGCATCAGTTTTCTGGAATATACTTCGATCGGCTGAGAAATCGCTTCAAGACAACGCTTAGCCACATTAGCGGCATAATCTTCTTCCACTTCTTCGATCAAAATGCAGAATTCATCACCACCCAACCGCGCGACAAAATCGGATTCACGGCAAGTATTCAGCAAACGCTGCGCGATCGCTTTCAGCAGCACGTCGCCGGCATCGTGCCCCAAGCTGTCGTTGACACTCTTGAAGTCATCCAGATCAATGTAGAGCAGTCCATAATGGCGGCTATGCCGGACAGAAGTTTTGGTGATTTCTTCCAGATGTTGAATAAAGGAAGCACGGCTGGCTAAGCCGGTCAGTTCATCGGTATAAGCCAGCCGGTGTATGCGTTTTTGCGCTTGATCACGTTCCATGACGATACCCGTGAGCCTGGCGGCGGCAACCAGATCTTTCAATTCCTGCTCGTCTGGCAGTGCAGGATAATCGTAATACATGCCAAACGCGCCCAATACTTTTCCACTGGAACTTTTGACCGGCTCCGACCAGCAACAGCGCATGCCATGCGGCAGCGCATATTGCTTGATTTTTGCCCATTTGGGATCAGTGTCAATGTTCTCCACCAGTACGCGCTGACCGGTAAACGTCGAGGTGCCGCAAGAGCCGACACTCGGTCCGTTTTCCAAACCGTGCACGGCTTCACGATAGGCTTGCGGCAAACTCGGCGCGCCGCCGTGCATAAGTTTATTGCCGCTCAGTTCCAGCATCGAGCAACGCATTCCCGGGTGCCGCGCTTCGTACATTAATGCAATGGCATCATAGATATCGGCGGCGGGGCGTCCGACCGCGATCATTTCCAGAATATCGGCCTGTTTACTATCGTAAGCTTCGGCTTTTTTACGCTCAGTGATATCGACATGCGTTCCAACCAAACGAACCGGTTTACCGTCGGTATCACGAATTACCAGAAATGCGCGGGAGAGCACAAAAACCTCATGCCCATCCTTGTGGCGCATGCGCATTTCCACTTCAAAGGAATCTTTGCGGCCATCAATGTAATCGCGCACCTTTCCCAGCACGATCTCTTTGTCATTCGGATGAACCAGGCTTGCCCAGGTACTCAAATTATTGGCCAGCTCGCTTTCTTCAAAACCCAGCATGCTTTTCCAGCGCGGCGAATAATACACTTCATCCGTTTCCAGATCCCAATCCCAGAGCCCGTCGTTCGCCCCGCGCATTGCCAGAGAAAACCGTTCTTCACTCACATAAAGTTCATGGGTTTGTTTCTCTGTCATCAACCTGACAGCAGCCAATTCGGAACGTAATTCCCGGATTTCTTCAAGAAGCTGAGGCTTCGTTCGATTGGCATCCCCCATAATTCCCTCTTAATTAGTGTTAATCGGCATAACCTTCAATCCGCCGCGGTTGCCCGCTTGAATGATGATTGAGTTCTCCGGCCATGAATATCGATTCAATCATCCATTCCTACGGCTCTTCTTATTTTTTTTCGAGATTCTTTTTGCAATTTTGTCAGCGCCAATCAATTTCTCGTTACCCAGCTTTTCGATAAATCCTGCTTTATCAAGCGGCGAAACCAGAATCGCTTTATCCTCACCGTAGGTGATTTCCAAGCGGTCAAACGACAAGGCCGGGCTCGTTATGGCGCTTTGTGTTTCTTGAATGGATATTATCGATTGGATCGGAATGACCCAAGAGAACGGGCCACTGATTATTTTGAGATTTTCCTCATCGGTAATGTACCGGGTCGATACCAGTATCCATAACGGAAAACCGACACCGGCAACAATGATGATCGCAGCCATCACATAATTGGAAGTCCCGCCTATCTTCAGCATGACCGACATCCCCATCAGACAAGCAATCATTGAAAGTATGAAACAACCCAATAGCCACTTGTCGATTTTAGAGTTAAAAACATGCATGATTAATGGTTATGGAATTCCAAAATTATGTCAACTAAGTTGATATCATTCACTAAGTACGATTCACACAAGAGAAATTTCCGATCATCAGCGCTTCGAAATGCAGTCACAAAACTACTTTCGACTGCATTTGGATAACTGACAACCGTCTACTCCTGATCATTGATCTGGACACACACACGGAAACGAATTAATAGATTAACCGCAACTTACCAAAAAACCAAGCATTCGATAACACCGCGCGCATACAAAAAAAGACCGTTTTCACGTATAATTCGGTCTTCAATAGCCAGGGCTTTTTAGCGATTGATCCTGGGCCTTTTTTTCAAATCATGTCAGTTTCCAAGGAGTTTTTGTGTCACAACGACCGCACGCCATCCTCGCTCTTGCCGATGGAACAATTTTTCGTGGCGTGTCTATTGGGGTTGAAGGCATCAATACCGGTGAAGTGGCATTCAATACGGCAATGACCGGCTATCAGGAGATCTTAACCGATCCTTCTTATTGCCAGCAGATCATCACCCTGACCTATCCGCATATCGGCAACACCGGCACCAATTGGGAAGATTACGAGTCCGGTAATATTAACAAAGTATACGCGGCGGGCCTGGTAATTCGCGATTTGCCGCTCGTCGCAAGCAATTTCCGGAAAACCCACACATTATCGGAATTTCTTGTGCAACAAAATGTGGTTGCGATCGCGGAAATTGACACGCGGAAATTGACACGTATTTTGCGGGAAAAAGGCGCGCAATCCGGCTGCATCATGGCTGGATCGATTGACGAAGAACGTGCGCTCCAAGCCGCGAGAGCATTTTCCGGGTTAGCCGGAATGGATCTTGCCAAAGTGGTCAGTTGCCGCCAGGCCTATACTTGGAATGAGGGTGAATGGTCGCTCGAATCCGGCTTCCGGCCACAGGAGAATGCTAGATTTCATGTTGCCGCCTATGATTTCGGCATTAAGCACACCATTTTGCGAAAATTGGCGCAACGCGGCTGCAAAGTAACGGTTTTGCCAGCGCAAACATCCGCTGAAGAAATTCTTAAACTTCAACCTGATGGTGTTTTTCTTTCGAATGGCCCTGGCGATCCGGAACCTTGCGATTACGCCATCTCCGCAACACAAACCTTGTTGCAGAAAAATATTCCGATTTTTGGGATTTGCCTTGGTCATCAATTGCTTGGCCTTGCCAGCGGCGCACGCACCATCAAGATGAAATTCGGACATCACGGCGCCAATCATCCGGTTCAGGACGTCGCCACCGGAAAAGTGATCATCACTAGCCAGAATCACGGCTTCGCCGTCGATGCGAGTACCTTGCCTGCCAATGTCCGCATTACCCATGTGTCGCTTTTTGATCGCAGCCTGCAAGGATTCGAACTGACCGACAAGCCGGCTTTTTGCTTTCAAGGGCATCCGGAAGCCAGTCCGGGTCCGCATGAAGCCGATTATTTGTTCGATAAATTCATCGCCATGATGCAACAATACCAAAATAATCTTCACAACCGCCTTTAACAACATCCACTATTTAGTATGCCTAAACGTACCGACATTCAATCCATACTCATCATCGGTGCCGGTCCTATCATTATTGGCCAAGCATGCGAATTCGATTATTCCGGTGTGCAAGCCTGTAAAGCGCTGCGTGAAGAAGGCTATCGCATCATTCTGGTGAATTCGAACCCTGCGACCATCATGACCGACCCGGAAATGGCGGATGCGACCTATATCGAACCGATCACCTGGACAATGCTGGAAAAAATCATTGCGATCGAACGTCCGCAAGCGTTACTACCGACCATGGGCGGACAAACGGCATTGAACTGCGCATTGGATCTGGTCAAACATGGCGTGCTGGAAAAGTACGGTGTCGAACTCATCGGCGCCTCGCGCGAAGCCATCGACATGGCCGAAGACCGGGAAAAATTTAAACAGGCGATGACACGCATCGGTTTGAATTCCGCCCGATCCGCCGTGGCGCACAGCATGGAAGAAGCGCAGCAAGTACAAGCGATGCTGGGATACCCGGTGATTATCCGCCCTTCATTTACGATGGGCGGCAGCGGTGGCGGCATTGCATACAATCGTGAAGAATTTCTGGATATCTGCGAACGCGGCCTAAAAACTTCTCCGACCAAAGAATTGCTGATCGAAGAATCCGTGATTGGTTGGAAAGAATTTGAAATGGAAGTCGTACGGGACAAAAATGACAATTGCATCATTATCTGTTCCATCGAGAATCTTGATCCAATGGGTGTTCATACCGGCGATTCGATCACCGTCGCACCGGCGCAAACGTTAACAGACAAAGAATATCAATTGATGCGCAATGCTTCGATTGCGGTGCTGCGCGAAATCGGCGTGGAAACCGGCGGTTCCAATGTACAGTTTGCGATAAATCCGGAGAACGGCCGCATGTTGGTCATCGAAATGAACCCGCGAGTATCGCGCTCTTCCGCGCTGGCATCGAAAGCGACCGGTTTCCCGATTGCCAAAATCGCCGCTAAGCTCGCCGTCGGCTACACGCTGAACGAGCTGGGCAATGACATTACCGGCGGCGTCACCCCAGCTTCGTTCGAACCAACCATTGATTATGTCGTCACCAAAGTGCCGCGCTTCGCGTTTGAAAAATTCCCGCAAACCAACGATCGTTTGACTACACAAATGAAGTCAGTCGGGGAAGTCATGGCGATTGGCCGGACTTTTCAAGAGTCGCTGCAGAAAGCCTTGCGCGGGCTGGAAACCGGAGTCGACGGTCTGGACGAAAAAACCGATAATCTGGAAACGATACGTTCCGAACTGGCCAACCCCGGACCCGATAGGATCTGGTATATCGCCGATGCGTTCCGTTGCCAATTGTCACTGGATGAAATCCATCAGTTGACGCATATTGATCCCTGGTTTTTGGCGCAAATCGAAAACCTGGTCCAGCAAGAGCAAGCATTGACTATTACCCAGCTGCAGCACCTGGATCGGCAAAACTTGTGCAAACTCAAACGCAGCGGCTTCTCCGATCGTCGTCTGGCAAAATTGTTGAAAACCGACCAAACGGCTGTTCGCACATTCCGCCATCAACACAATTTGCACCCGGTTTATAAACGCGTCGACACTTGCGCGGCTGAATTTGCGACCAGCACCGCCTATATGTATTCCACCTACGAAGACGAGTGCGAATCCAATCCGACCAACAATAAGAAAATCATGGTATTGGGTGGCGGCCCTAATCGCATCGGGCAAGGCATCGAATTTGACTATTGTTGTGTCCATGCGGCGCTGGCGTTACGCGAAGACGGTTTTGAAACCATCATGGTTAATTGCAACCCGGAGACGGTTTCAACCGATTACGATACCTCGGATCGCTTGTACTTTGAGCCGTTGACGCTTGAGGATGTACTCGAAATCGTCGCTGTTGAAAAACCCGATGGAGTTATCGTGCAGTATGGCGGTCAGACCCCTTTAAAACTAGCGCGAGACTTGGAAGCTAACGGTGTCAAGATTATTGGTACCAGCCCGGATATGATTGATTGCGCCGAAGACCGCGAACGCTTCCAGAAAATGTTGCAGCAGCTAGGGCTGCGGCAACCGCCGAACCGCACTGCGCGCAATCCGGAAGAAGCATTGATTGCTGCCGAGGAAATCGGCTACCCGCTGGTAGTCCGCCCCAGCTATGTTCTGGGCGGAAGAGCCATGGAAATTGTCCATGAGAAAGCGGATCTGGAGCGGTATATGCGTGAAGCGGTAAAAGTTTCCAACGATTCGCCGGTATTGCTGGATCATTTCCTGACGAATGCTACGGAAGTGGATGTCGATGCCATCTATGATGGTAAAACCGTGCTCATCGGCGGAATCATGGAGCATATCGAACAAGCCGGCGTACACTCCGGTGATTCCGCTTGTTCATTGCCAACCTTCAATCTGTCTGCCGGAATGCTGGATGAGCTGCGCCGCGAAACGGCTGAAATGGCGCGTGCATTGAATGTACTGGGATTAATGAATGTGCAATTTGCCATCCAGGATGATACGGTTTATGTGCTCGAGGTAAACCCCAGAGCATCGCGCACGGTCCCCTTTATCTCCAAGGCAACCGGTTTGCAGCTTGCCAAAATCGCAGCGCGTTGCATGGTCGGCAAATCACTGACCAGCCAAGGAGTGACCAAGGAAATCATTCCTCAATATTTCTCGGTTAAAGAGGCTGTTTTTCCTTTTATCAAACTCCCCGGCGTTGATACGATCCTGGGTCCGGAAATGAAGTCAACCGGAGAAGTAATGGGCATGGGAGCAACTTTTGCGGAAGCATTCGTCAAATCCCAGCTCGCTACCGATGTACGTCTGCCGACCTCTGGAAAGATTTTTATCAGTGTGCGGCAATCCGACAAGCAACACGCCATCGAAATTGCAAGAAGCCTTGCGGAACTCGGTTTCACCCTTTATGCTACGCGAGGTACTGCCGCAGTGATCACAGAAGCTGGAATCAGCGTCAATGTCATCAATAAAGTTGCAGAAGGCCGACCACACATTGTTGACATGATAAAAAACGGCGAAATCAACCTGATTATCAATACTGTGAAAAATCAGCGCAGCGCCATACGGGATTCTTATTCAATCCGCCATGCTGCGCTTCAAGCGAAAGTGACCTACTACACAACGCTAGCCGGTGCGCGCGCTGCTTGCGTAGGTATTACCGACAAGCGTGAATTGCAGACCTATAATCTGCAAAAATTGCATGTCCAGCTTAAATCATCAGGG
This sequence comes from Nitrosomonas limosa, assembly GCF_054188085.1. Taxonomy (NCBI): domain Bacteria; kingdom Pseudomonadati; phylum Pseudomonadota; class Betaproteobacteria; order Nitrosomonadales; family Nitrosomonadaceae; genus Nitrosomonas; species Nitrosomonas limosa. Next base: position 1,757,102 of record NZ_CM135180.1, read on the forward strand.
CAAATGTGATCAGCTTCAGTACAGATTAATCAACAGGATGAACATAAAAGGCACGAAATTACGATGAGTACTATCCCATTAACGGTCGCAGGCGCGGAAGCATTGCGCAAGGAACTGCATGAGATGAAAACGATACATCGTCCTGCAGTCATTGCTGCAATCGCTGAAGCGCGCTCACATGGTGATCTTTCGGAAAATGCCGAATACGATGCTGCCAAGGAAAAACAGAGTTTTATTGAAGGACGCATCGCTGAACTGGAAAGCAAACTCTCCAGTGCTCAAATCATCAATCCGGCACTTATCAATGCAGACGGTGCTTGTGTTTTCGGTGCTACCGTCGAATTGGAAGATTTGCAAAACGGTGAAATTGTCACTTATCAAATCGTCGGAGACGACGAAGCGGATATCAAGTTCGGGAAAATTTCTATCAGTTCACCCATTTCACGGGCTTTAATCGGAAAATATGCTGGCGATATCGCAGAAGTACAAGCTCCAAGCGGTATCCGCGAATATGAAATACTCGATGTCAAGTACATCTGAGTCTCCAAAAATTTTTTAGGGAAGCGCTGATTAAATGACTGCACGAGCGAATGCATCGTTGCACGGCACTCGATCCCTCGTCTATCTGATTGATATGTCTCGGTTACTGCGTTCCGTGCGCCTCGTGCTTCATCTCGTTCGCCGAATGAACCAGCGCTTCCTTAGTTCTGAAAATCCCGCTTTCTGCGCACCGGCGCACGTTTTTTCTTGAAAGGCGCGCGTTCAGTTTTCTTTTCTGTTTCTTCCGGCTTGGGGCGATAAATAACCAGAGTCTTTCCCACGTGCTGCACTGGCGCAGCGTTTGTTAAAGCGCAAATCTCTTCGAGAACAGTATTTCTGGCTACGCGATCATCCATCTGAACCTTGATTTTTATTAACGCGTGGCTTGTTAATGCCCGCTCAATTTCTCCAATAACATTCGCGGATAACCCGGATTTTCCTATCATCACAACCGGATTCAGTGCATGGGCCTGTGCTTTTAGTGCCTGGCGATGGGTAACGGTAAGAGTTAGCATAAATCCTTTTAATTCATTAAACTTCTGGATCAGGGTCCAGTTCTATGATTTTTGCTGCAGAGGCTTGCTGCGCCGGTTCAAACCATGTTAGATGCTGATGCAATTTTACCACTTCTCCGACAATGATTAATGTCGGTGGCGTCAACTTGGTTGCCTCTGCCAGAGCCGGAAGGGTTCGCAGTGTGCCAGCGATAGTTTTCTGTTTCTGTGTGGTACCTTGCTGGATAATTGCAGCAGGTGTGGACTCGGGCAGACCGTGCATTATCAGTTGCTGGCAGAGCACTGGCAAACCCAGCATTCCCATATAAATCACAACGGTTTGATTGAGCCGCGCAAGCTGCTGCCAATCCAAGTCGATTGTACCGTCTTTAAGATGACCAGTAACAAAAATGCACGATTGCGCATAATCCCGATGCGTCAGCGGGATACCGGCGTATGCCGCAACCCCTGAGGCTGCCGTAATCCCAGGCACCACTTGGAAGGGGATATGATGTGACGCCAAGGTTTCGATCTCTTCGCCACCACGACCGAAAATAAATGGATCACCACCTTTCAAACGCAGTACCCGCTTACCTTCTTGAGCCAAACGAACCAGCAGTTGATTAATAGATTCCTGTTGGAGCGTATGCCGGTTCCGTTCCTTACCTGCATAAATACGCGCTGCGTCGCGACGCACCATATTGAGAATTTCTGGGGAAACCAGTCGATCATAAACCACTACATCCGCTTGTTGCATCAAGCGCATAGCACGGAATGTCAGCAAATCAGAATTACCCGGCCCTGCTCCGACCAAATAGACTTCACCCTGGGGCAAATTATCTTCTTCCTGATTCAGGGATTGCAACAAATATTCCTCCGCCGTTTTATCTTTCCCAGCCAGCACCAGTTCCGTCAATCGCCCTTGTAAAACCCTTTCCCAGAATTGACGGCGCTTACCCGGTTGCGTAATCTTCTGTTTAACATACTTACGAAATCTTCCCGCCATTGCAGCAAGCCGCCCATATGCAACCGGCACGACAGTTTCCAGTTGCGCACGTAACAGTCTTGCCAGCACAGGCGACTTTCCACCGCTAGATATAGCAATCAATAGCGGAGAACGATCTATAATCGATGGCATAATAACAGTGCATAACTCGGGGTTATCCACGACGTTGACCGGTATCCGAAGCTGTTGACAATCTTCTGATACCCTCCGGTTCAACGCTTGATCGTCGGTCGCTGCAATAACCAATACCTGACCGCATAGATATTCGGCTTGAAAGGGTTCCGCCCGATGGTCAATATCACCACGTGCCGCCAGCTCAATTAATGCGCTACTGATCGCAGGAGCTACCACGGACACCCGCGCCCCCGCCTGCAGCAACAACATCACCTTGCGCTCGGCAACATCACCGCCACCAACAACCAAGCAAGCTTTATTATTGATGTCATAAAAAATTGGCAGGAATTCCATTTATCGAAGTATATTCGCTCTGAAAGATATCTCTAAAAATAAAAAAGGGAAGTTCCGATCAATTCTAAGCCATCAGCGGCTTACGAGTCGATCAGAACTTCCCTGCGGTGTTTCTAATTTCACATACGCTTACAATGAGCAGTGAATTGCCGTGAGGCTAATTAAAATTATTCTACAGGCTTGATTCCAATTTCAGAATGTCTTCGAGCCGTATGTTGATTCCTGTTCCCTTGAACACGGTCCCCAATTTTTTCTTGTTCAAATGCTCGAGATTGAGGTTATACACTTCTTGGGAAAGCGGAAAATATTTCACTTCCGTAACCAACTCCGTCGCATTTTTCATATAGAAATTAACAAATTCATTGACTTCCGGTTTATCAGCCGATTTTGCATTGATGTAGATAAATATTGGGCGCGATAGCGGCTTATAGCTATTATCCTCTACCGTTGCAGACGAGGGTATTACACCGCCATTGCCGCTATCAACAGCAACCGCATGGATCTTGTTGCTATTCTCAATGTAGTACGCAAAGCCAAAAAATCCGAGCGCATAGATGTCGCTCGCAACGCCCTGAACCAGCACATTATCATCTTCTGAAGCGGTATAGTCGCCACGGCTTGATTTTGCTTTACCAACGATTGCTTCGGTAAAATATTCAAAGGTTCCGGAATCCGCGCCCGGTCCATAGAGTTTGATTCTTTTGTCAGGCCAAGCTGGATTGATCTGATTCCAGTTGGTTACTTTCCCTTGCGCAGCGGGTTCCCAGATTTTTTTCAATTCATCAACGGTAATGGTTTTACTCCAAGTATTCTGGGGATTTACAACGACTGTTAATGCATCGAAAGCAATGGGCATTTCGATAAATTGCACGCCTTCCTGTTTACAAGCTTCCATTTCAAGCTCGGTTATCGGACGGGAAGCATTTACAATATCGATTTCGTTACGGCAAAACTTCTTAAAACCACCGCCGGTTCCCGAAATACCGACAGTAACTCGAATCGAACCACGCTTAGAGATTTGGAAATCTTCCGCGACAGCTTCTGTTATCGGAAAAACAGTACTTGAGCCATCAATCTTCACAATCGGTGTAGCATTGATCTTGGTGGCGTAAGTAGCCGCCACTAACAGCACGACTGCGGAAAAAGTCCTAAGACTCAAAACATTAATCATTATTACTTGCTCCATAAAAAAGAATTGAACAATCTACCCAGACGATGCGCTATCGTATTTCAGAATTGTTACAATATTATGACATTCAATAGCTTTGTTATAATTTTGAACGATCAAGAATCTTGCAAGAAACGATTGCTCACATAAACCTGAACCAGGTTTAACATACACCATTCAAGGGATGCAGGCCGTTTCGATAACTCCCGCAATGCGTTCAGACCAATAATTGACTTTCTGCTTGGATTTTCCTTCAACCATCACGCGAATGAGCGGTTCTGTCCCCGAAGCACGGATTAATAAACGTCCTTCATCACCCAAGTCGGCTTCCGCTTCTTTTTTTACAGCGTTCACCACTTTATTGGCATTGAGATTGAACGATTTGTGAACTTTTACATTGATGAGGCGCTGTGGAAATAAAGTGACTCCGCGCATAAATTCGGCCAGAGTCTTGTGAGTATCGCGAAGCGCATAAAGCACTTGCAATGCCGAGATAATGCCATCCCCTGTCGTATGTTTATCCTTGCAAAGAATATGCCCCGAACTTTCTCCGCCCAGTTGCCATTTTTTTTCTTGCAGCAATTCATGAACATATCGATCGCCCACGTTTGCTCTAAGAAACGGTATGTGCAATTTCTTAAATTGATTTTCAATTGCCAAGTTGGTCATTAATGTACCCACCACCCCTCCGCAGAGCACATTCTTCTGCATCCGGTGCTTGGCGATGATATAAAGTAATTGATCACCATCATAGAGCCTGCCCAATTTATCCACCATCATGACACGGTCGCCATCACCATCCAGGGCAACACCGAGATCCGCACGATGCTGTATGACAGCTTTCTGCAGCGTTGCACAATGTGTAGCGCCACATTCGAGGTTAATATTCAGACCATTGGGTTGCACACCGATTGCAACGACATCGGCGCCAAGCTCGTGCATGACGTGTCCGGCAATATGATATGCAGCTCCATGCGCACAATCGACAACAATACGCAGTCCGCGCAGATCCAAATGATAGGGAAAAGTGCTCTTGCAAAATTCAATATAGCGTCCGGCCGCGTCATCGATTCTTTGTACTTTGCCCAGTTGAATCGAAGACTTGGTCTCAATCGGCGAGTTTAATTCAGCCTCTATTTTGTGTTCCATTTCATCCGGAAGCTTGCTGCCGGATGCTGAGAAAAACTTCACGCCATTATCTTCAAAGAGATTATGTGAAGCGGAGATGACGATGCCTGCCTGCAACCTTAACGCACGAATCAGGTAAGCAATGGCCGGAGTCGGCATTGGACCCGACAAAATAACATCCACTCCCGCGGCACATAGTCCGGCTTCCAGGGCGGATTCAAGCATATAACCGGACACTCTCGTATCTTTTCCGATCAGAACTGTCGGGCGCTTCCCCTCCATTAAATGCCAATCCGCCGCTGCTAAAACTTTCCCGGCTGAATAGCCTAGGTGAAGAATAAAATCGGGGGTAATGGGAAACTTACCTACTCGGCCTCGTATGCCGTCAGTTCCGAAATATTTCTTAGTCAATTTGATGAATATTTTTGCTAGTTGAAAAAAAATAGCTGTAGATGTTAATAGTTTGCGCCATTTTGCTGAATCATCGCACGATAGACTGCGAGTGCATCTTTACTTGCTTTAACATCATGCACACGCACAATTCTGGCACCTTTAATGACTGCAAGCAAGGCTGCGGCAACACTTTCGTGCAGCCGCTGATGCACTTCATTACCAGTGATCGCACCCAGCATGGATTTACGCGATAAACCTGCTAATACAGGAACTTCCAGCTCTGCAAATTTATCCAGTTGATTCAATAATGTCAGATTATGCTGGAGCGTCTTACCAAAACCGAACCCGGGATCGATCACCAAACGATCTTTCGAAATACCCCACTTCTCCGCAAGCTGGATACGTTGCTGCAAAAAAGTTTTTACTTCAGTCACAATATCCTGATATTGCGGATTGACCTGCATATTTTGCGGCGTACCTTGCATATGCATCAGACAAATCTTCACATGCGTATGTGAAGCTACAGCGTCCAGTGCATGCGGGTTACGAAGTGCATGCACATCATTTATCATCTGAGCACCTGCTGCGATCGCATGTTTCATCACTTCGGGTTTAGAAGTATCAACCGAAATTGGCACACCTGAATCAACAAGCGCTTCTACCACAGGTATTATGCGTTTTAATTCTTCATCAACAGAAACCTGCTGACTCCCTGGACGGGTGGATTCGCCGCCGATATCAAGAATATCTACACCTTCTGATATTAGCCGGTTGGCATGGGCTATGGCTTGCTGTGTAGAAAAAAAAAGTCCGCCATCCGAAAAGGAATCGGGCGTTATGTTGACAACCCCCATTATCAATGGTCGGTCTGTTGAACTAAGCTGATTGAGCAAAGACATCACGGCAGCAGGTTACAGAACAATTAAAAATAAAAACGGGATACGTTGTTACAATCGTATCCCGTGCCGAACAAGCTATCAACGGTTAATCAGCTTCTTTAACAACTTCATGCGGTGTTGCCGGTTCGTTGCTTTGTTGCCCTTCGCTTTCAGCTGCCGAAGTCTCACCATCCGTTGTTGAAGACATGGATTGAGGCGGTTTCGGCGGACGCGGAGTGCGACCATCCATAATATCCTTGATCTGATCGCTATCGATGGTTTCCCATTCCAACAGAGCCTTGGCCATCACTTCGATTTTGTCTCTATTTTCCTCGATCAGCTTTCGTGCCAATGCATATTGTTCATCAATGATACGACGAACTTCCGCATCGACTTTCTGCATCGTTGATTCGCTGACGTTCTTATGCGTGGTCACTGAACGACCCAAGAAAACCTCGCCTTCATTCTCACCATAAACCATTGGCCCCAGTGCATCCGACATACCCCAACGAGTAACCATTTGCCGGGCCATATCAGTTGCGCGTTCAAAATCATTCGATGCGCCCGTGGTCATCTGATGCATGAACACCTCTTCGGCAATGCGACCAGCAAGCATCATCGAGATCATTTGTAAAATTTGTTCACGCTCCATCCCGAAGCGATCTTCCTTAGGAAGGGTAAACGTGATCCCCAGAGCGCGACCACGAGGAATAATGGTAACTTTATGCACCGGATCGTTTTTAGGCAGCAGATAACCGACCACTGCATGCCCGGACTCATGATAGGCAGTATTTCTACGTTCATGCTCAGGCATTACCGCAGAGCGGCGCTCGGCCCCCAGGAAAATTTTATCTTTCGCACGCTCAAAATCTTCCATGTCGACCAGACGCTTGTTACTTCTCGCAGCAAACAGCGCCGCTTCATTAACCAGATTGGCTAAATCCGCACCAGACATGCCAGGTGTGCCGCGCGCCAAGACTTCCGCTTTCACATCCGGTGCAAGCGGTACCTTGCGCATATGAACTTGTAAAATTTGCTCACGGCCCCGGATATCAGGGAGCGGAACTGTCACTTGCCGGTCAAAACGGCCGGGGCGCAACAATGCCGGATCCAATACGTCCGGACGATTGGTTGCCGCAATCACAATAACACCCATCGCGCCTTCGAAACCATCCATTTCAACCAGTAATTGGTTAAGTGTTTGCTCGCGTTCGTCATTTCCACCACCTAAACCGGCACCTCGTTGACGACCGACTGCATCAATTTCATCGATAAAAATGATGCAAGGTGCGTGCTTTTTCGCTTGCTCAAACATATCACGCACGCGCGATGCACCAACACCAACAAACATTTCAACAAAATCGGATCCTGAGATACTGAAGAATGGCACACCTGCTTCACCGGCAATTGCTCTTGCAAGCAGGGTTTTACCGGTACCAGGACTACCCACCATCAATACGCCGCGAGGAATACGTCCACCGAGTTTTTGGAACTTAGTGGGATCACGCAAAAATTCCACCAGTTCAGCGACTTCTTCCTTGGCTTCCTCACAACCGGCAACATCATTGAAAGTAATAGTATTCGCCGATTTGTCAAGCATACGAGCCTTGCTTTTCCCAAATGAGAATGCACCACCGTTCCGACCGCCACCTTGCATTTGGCGCATGAAAAAGATCCACACAGCGATCAGCAACAGCATTGGAAACCATGAAATGAAAATGCTCATCAACATGGATGGCTCTTCTTCAGGTTTAGCTTCAACAATTACACCCGCCTTAAGTAAATCACTCACCATCCAGGGATCGGAAGGCGCATAAGTCGTGAAACGCCTGCCGTCCGACTTTGTGCCTCTTAAAGTGCGGCCTTCAATAACAACTTTTGCAATTCTTCCTTGGTTCAATTCAGAAATGAACTGAGAATATTCCATTGGTACTTGCGCCGGCTGACGAACGCTGAATTGATTAAATACAGTCATCAACACCAGTGCAATTACCAGCCATATGGCCATATTTTTAATTAGATTATTCAAGATAGCTCCTTGGTTTGCACCTAAAAATCATTGATTGGTCATTCTAACTCTATTCAAAATAATATAACAGAAAACTTATTAAGTCCGACAAATCCATTTCCACGTAATGATACTACTACTTAATGTTGCTGTTATCTCTGGGGAGATCCACTCATTTTATGCTGACAATTAATTCTACCGCTTCCCTGCACCAAGCAAATACAATTCATTACTTCGATCACGAGAGGCTTTCGGTTTGCGTATCATCACACTTTTAAATCCCATCCGCATTTCACGAAGAAATTGATCAAAATCCCTGCCCTGAAAAACTTTGACTAAGAAATTTCCGCTATAGTTCAGTTGCTCCAGAGCAAAGGCCAAAGCCAACTCTGCCAGATACATACTTCGCGCCTGATCGCTAACGATGATGCCACTCATATTAGGCGCCATGTCAGAAATGATCAGATCCGGTTGATGTCCGTCAAGCCGTTTCCTCAACTCACTTAACGGAATCTCTTCCGTAAAATCGCCTTGAATAAACTCCACACCGGGTAGTGGCGGCATTTCAAGAATATCCAACGCTATCACTTTGCCTTTAGAGCCTACCCTCTGACTGGCAACCTGGGACCAGCTACCTGGCGCAGCGCCTAAATCAACCACAATCATTCCGGATTTCAGAATATGATCTCGCTCGATAATCTCCAATAATTTGTATGCCGCACGCGACCGATAACCCTCTTTTCTTGCTTGCTTGACAAAAAAATCACTGACATGCTCTTTCATCCAGGCTTTGCTGGTTTTAGTACGCTTCATCCGGAAAAACTAATTTACCTGGGTTCAAGATTGAGAAATCTGTTGGATACCTTTGTCGCCCGTTTTAATCTAACAGCATTACCCTGAAAATAAAAAAGCACTTTGTTAAGAACACAAGTGCTTTTTTGGTGGGTCTGGTTGGACTCGAACCAACGACCAAGGGATTATGAGTCCCCTGCTCTAACCGACTGAGCTACAGACCCTGCTTACATCTTAATTATTACCGGTATCCAGAAAACTGCGTAACCGTTCCGAGCGGGCCGGGTGACGCAATTTGCGTAATGCTTTTGCTTCGATCTGACGGATACGCTCACGCGTGACATCAAACTGTTTACCGACTTCTTCCAACGTATGATCGGTATTCATTTCAATACCGAAACGCATGCGCAGCACCTTGGCTTCACGCGGTGTCAATGAATCCAGAATATCCTTGGTGACCCCACGCAGGCTTGCATATACAGCAGCATCAGCCGGTGCCATCGTTGCAGCATCTTCAATAAAATCACCCAAGTGTGAATCTTCATCGTCACCGATCGGTGTTTCCATCGAAATGGGTTCTTTCGAGATTTTAAGAATTTTCCGGATCTTTTCTTCCGGCATTTCCATTTTCTGCGCCAATACTGCGGGTTCCGGCTCTTGCCCAGTTTCCTGCAAAATCTGACGTGAAATACGATTCATTTTGTTGATAGTTTCAATCATATGAACCGGTATCCGGATCGTCCGCGCTTGATCGGCAATCGAGCGAGTAATCGCTTGGCGTATCCACCATGTCGCATATGTTGAAAATTTGTAACCACGGCGGTATTCGAATTTATCAACCGCTTTCATCAGACCAATATTGCCTTCTTGAATGAGATCCAAGAATTGCAAACCACGGTTGGTATATTTTTTAGCAATCGAGATAACCAAACGCAAATTCGCTTCCGTCATTTCGCGCTTGGCTCGGCGTGCTTTGGCTTCGCCGGTCGACATTTTGCGGTTGATTTCCTTAAGATCCTTAATCGGAATACCAATTTTGTCTTTCAATGCCAGCAAATTTTGCTGCTCTTCAAGAATCGCCGGTTTATAGTGCTCGAGTGACTGACTATAAGGCTTCCCAGCATTGATTTCCTGAACTATCCAATCAAGATTGGTTTCATTTCCAGGGAAAGTTTTGATGAAATGGTTTCGTGGCATCTTCGCTTTGGATACGCACAAATCCATAATTTTGCGCTCGTAGTTCCGCACATCGCTAACCAACTCGCGTTGTGTATCACATAGCTTTTCAACCATTTTTGCTGAAAAGCGGATGCCCATCAATTCGGATGAAATTTTTTCCTGCAAGTCCAGATACGCTTGCTGATAAGAACCTTCCTTATCAAGTAATACCTGCATCTCATGGTAGATATCGCGAATAACTGCAAATCGTTCCAATGCATCCGCTTTTAACTTTAACAGATCAGCGCTGGCAATTGCAGAGCCATCGCCTTCCTCATCTTCATCTTCGTCACCGAGATCGTTTGAAGCTAGTTCTTGATCGAGTGACTCTTCGGAAAATTCTTCATTTATGATTTCTTGGGCATTTGCGTCCAGCAGACCATCGACTACCTCATCAATGCGGATAACATCTTTCTCGACTTCCGTTGCCAGATCAACAATCTTCCCAATAATAGGAGGGCAAGCTGAAATTGCTTGAATCATGTGGCGTAAACCGCCTTCAATGCGTTTTGCAATTTCGATCTCGCTCTCACGGGTCAGCAGGCCAACCGAACCCATTTCACGCATATACATGCGAACCGGATCAGTTGTACGGCCAAACTCGGAATCAACAGTGGAAAGCGCCGCTTCGGCCTCCTCTGCGACATCTTCATCGGCAACAGTCGTTGCCGCATCCGACATCAATAATGTTTCGGCATCCGGCGCTTCATCATGCACCGATATACCCATATCATTGATCATGCTGATGATGCCTTCAATTTGCTCAGCATCGAGCATATCATCAGGCAAATGATCATTTATTTCTGCGTAAGTCAGATAGCCGCGTTCTTTACCCAAGCCTATCAGCATTTTCAGACGCATACGGCGTGCTTCGATATCCTGCGGTTGAGGATTACCGCTCTCGATAGCAGAAACAGCCCCCATTTCGTCTAATTGATCGATCGCAGCACTTACTTTATTTTTCTTGGGCGTTCTTCCTCTGGTTTTCTTACCATCATTTGATTCCGCATTAAAATCGGACATCGTTGTTTGAGAAACACGATCTCCTTCTAGCTCTGCGCTATCGGAAATAGCCATGTCAGCAGCAACAGTGCCGCTGGCAACTTTTTCCAAGGATTGCTTGCTTGCTATTGCTTTTGTTTTTTTCTCAGATTTCGTCGCTAATTTCTCGGACTCTTCCTTACCTATTGTTTCTTTCTCAGGTTTTTTTTCTTTCTTGGTTGCTAAATTCTTAACAGCTTCTTTATTTTTTGACTCGACCGCTTTTTTTGGCATATTGGATTTCCAATACAATAATTTATTAAATAAGACGCTTAAAGTCTGGAATTGTATCAAAATTCGACACTACATAACACTATGTAACTTCTATTGGCTCTTAACCAATTGTTGCAATTCTTTTTTTTCTTCGTCGCTCAACATATGCAGCGACTTGCTCTGCAATTCGGTAATACGTTCCTTATACTGCATCAGTCGCAATTTTTTCAGAATATCCGAAAATTCGGATTCGACACCGGTTGAATGATTCCATTCCAAGGTTTCGCACTCGATATTTTCCAGTAGTGTCCTAAAGGGACTATCTTGAAAATAGCCGACTATTGAAAATACCGAATCTTTCTCAGTTAAATGCGGATGTGCGTCGAAAAAATCAAATAATGCTTCCAACGCAGCAATCTCTTCATTTTTTGCATTTGATTTGACCAATAATTCCCGATCAAGTTTAGTGACAAAACTCGGATCATCCAATAATATCCGGATCAAGCGCCGGTACAATGTAACCGTCTGCCTTTTCACATTATTTCCAATCTTTTTGACTCCAGAAACACGCTTGATCTGCAGTAAAGAGTCTAATTCCTTGTCAGCGATATCACTCAATTCCGCCAGACGCCTTTTCAGAATTAATGACAGTGCCGGTGCCGAAATTCGCTGCAAAAGTGGTTTTGCATCCTTAACCAGTTTCGCACGGCCTTCGCTGGTTTGCAGTTTTAGTCCGGAACATAATTCTTTGAAAAAAAACTCTGATAACGGGACTGCTTGCGTGATTTGCTTCTCGAAAGACTCTTTCCCATTTTGGTTCACGTAACTATCGGGATCCGCGCCTTCCGGCAAAAATAGAAATCCCAGGTATTTTCCATCTGTCAGCAACTCCAAACTGTTTTCCAGTGCTCGCCATGCTGCTTTTCTACCCGCCTTATCACCATCAAAACAAAAAATAATGTTGTCCGTTTGACGTAGCAGCCTTTGGACATGAATACCGGTAGTGGCCGTTCCCAAGGTAGCCACTACATTGTCGATGCCATGTTGCGAAAGCGCGATCACATCCATGTACCCTTCCACAACAATTACGCAATTTGCTTCGCGGATAGCGCGACGTGCTGAAAATAAGTTATAGAGTTCCTGTCCCTTTGCAAACAGGGCCGTTTCCGGAGAGTTCAAATATTTAGGTTCTCCCTGCGCGATGACTCTTCCGCCAAACCCAATGATTCGTCCTTTCTGGTTAAGAATCGGAAACATAATCCGATCTCTGAAACGGTCGTATTGTTTGGCATCATCGTTAATAACGATCAAGCCGGCGTGCGCCAGTACCTTTTTAGTATTTTCAGAGGCGTAGTCAGGAAAAACAGCTTCAAGATTCTGCCAAGCCGAAGGTGCGTAACCAATCGCAAAGCGCGCTGCAGTTTTTCCCGATATACCGCGTTTTTTGAGATAAGCAATTGCCTGTTCGGACAATTTAAGCTGCTCACGATAATAATGGGTCGCAACTTGCATTGCATGCATCAACGCTTCTGCAGATATTTCGTCATTTCCATAATCTTGATTAAAGTCAGGATTCTGCGAGGAATCAATTGATGAATGGTTTTTTGATGCGAGATTGCCCGGTAGCACAGGCACTTCCATTCCGGCGTAACCTGCTAAACTCTGTACTGCCTCCACAAAACTCAATCCGTTGTATTCCATTAGAAAACTGATTACATTGCCATGCGCACCACAACCGAAGCAATGATAAAACTGCTTGGTTTGACTGACGGTAAAAGAAGGGGTTTTCTCGTTATGAAATGGACAGCATGCAACAAAATTAGCACCTGCTTTTTTCAGAGGAACATGACGATCAATCGTATCAACAATATCAACCCGATTGAGCAAATCATGAATAAAAGACTGTGGAATCATTTACTAGAAGCCATTAAAACTCTCAGCGCCTAGTATAAATAAATCAGGGGAACTGCGTTTGCTTAATAATTATAAAATGGTTATACGAATTTGGATTTAATAAGCATTGATACTTTCGCCATATCCGCCCGCCCGGTGAGTTTCGGTTTTAAGATAGCCATGACTCTACCCATATCCTGCATCCCCGAAGCGCCCGTTTCTGCAATTGCCGCAATCACCAGATTATCAATTTCCGAATCAGTGAATGGCTGAGGCATATACGCACTTAAAAAAGCAACTTCGGCTTTCTCGATTTCTGCCAAATCCGAGCGTTTGGCTGATTCATACTGTTCAATCGAATCTTTCCGTTGCTTTAGCATTTTCTCGATTACAGTAATCACTGCTCCATCATCCAAGGTAATGCGTTCATCAACTTCACGTTGCTTAATTGCTGCTTGCAGTAAACGAATCGTATCCCGCTGCTTCGTATTGCCTGTTCGCATCGCCGCTTTCAAATCATCGGCAATTCTTTCCTTCAAACTCATATCTTGTTTTAATGTAAGCAGGTTACTACTGAATCATTGGTTAGCATAACAACAGAACAGCACAACCCCTTATGAGTATGCTTTGTTTGGCAGTTTTTATTCTGTTCTTGCTTATATAACTTAATAAAGTTTAGGTGGTAGCAATTGACTACGCAGGCGCTTATAGTTTCTTTTAACAGCCGCTGCCAGTTTTCTTTTACGTTCCGCAGTCGGTTTTTCATAAAACTCACGTGCTCGCAATTCTGTCAAAATCCCTGTTTTCTCTATAGAGCGTTTAAAACGACGCATAGCTACTTCGAATGGCTCATTTTCCTTAACTTTAATCGTTGTCATAAATAGGCACTACCCTCACATTGCAGATTAATTGATATTTAACTTCACACACTCGTTGTGGCTGTCAGATGCTAAGCACAACAAAAGTCGGCAAGTATAACACTGTGAATTTGGTTATAAAAGACTTATTTTCACCACCAGGATGGCAACGACAAAATAATGCAACAAAGTATCTTATGTACGAAAAAGATAAGAAGAACTAATCAGTTAAATCCTTGGATAAGCGCCAGCTTTCGTATCAATTGTGGCAGAGAATTCTGTAATGATATTGTGTTGCAAATTTTTCTGAATTAAGGGAATAAACGCCCTAAGAAGGATTATATCTCTTGATAAGCGTAAACAAACTGGTGGCGAATCAGGGATTTGAACCCCGGACCAACGGATTATGATTCCGCTGCTCTAACCACTGAGCTAATTCGCCACATGCAAAACACAAGCCGGGCATTTTGCCTCTGGGATAATGTCTTGTCAAGACTGAGAAACTGGTCAAGCTGTGGCGCTACCGGGACTCCATCGAACCCAAATCACACCAAACAGCCATAAAATCTCAACTCAACATACACTCACTCGCTACTGAACATTGCAGCTTTCTTTGTGTAGTTCAGAAATTTTTTCATCGATTTAAAAGTGGCAATCTAGAGGACCGTTGATTAATTCGATGGGCGAGATGACGCACGATTCGCACGAAACGCAGCAACCGAGACACATCAACAAGATAAGCGAGAGAACGAATAACGCGCAACCATGTGATACGCTCACTCATATAGTCAATTAATCGGAGCTACCTAGCAAAGTTATTGTTTGTTTTAAACCTTCAACCGCAAAGCGGTTGTATAATCCGACTCATGAAATTCGATCTGATAATCATTGGCGGCGGGCTTGTTGGAGCCGGATTGGCGGCAGCATTAAAAGATTGCAACCTCAAAATTGCTGTTATTGAACCGCACCCTGCCACGGCGATACCTCGGGATGAAAGCTGGGATAGCCGGGTTTACGCAATCAGTCCGGGCAGTGCAGCTTTTTTGCGCTCATTGGGTGCTTGGTCGCTTATAGAAAACGATCGTATTGCACCCGTCCATGAAATGTCAGTTTTCGGAGACGATAGCACGGCGTGCATTAATTTCAGCGCCTATGAGATCGGCATTCCGGAATTGGCTTTCATTGTTGAAAACCGCCAACTGCAAACAGCAGTATGGGAAGTGCTTCAATCTGCTAACGACAATATTCAAATCTTTTGCCCTGCAAAATGTACCGCGATCAAATGGCTGGAATCGCATGTCGAAGTTCAGCTGGAAGATGGCAAACTGCTGGAAGCGGCACTGTTGGTAGGAGCCGACGGGGTAAATTCATGGGTGCGCCGGCAAGCTGAAATTGATGTAAAGAAACATACCTATCATCAAATCGGCGTGGTTGCCAATTTCAGCACCGAACAAGCACATCGTCAAATCGCACACCAATGGTTTCGCCGGGATGGAATACTCGCCTTGCTGCCGCTTCCCGACAAGCGGGTATCAATGGTTTGGTCAACCGGCGAAGATCATGCCGATTTTCTGATGCATTTATCAGCGGAAGAACTGTGCCGGCGTGTAGAAGAAGCATCCTCGCACATACTGGGAAAGCTGCAACTGATTACACCCCCAGTCGGATTTCCATTAAATTTTGTGCACGTGGAGAAATTGACCAAACCTCGGTTGGTATTGATTGGCGATGCTGCTCATGGCATCCATCCATTAGCCGGGCAAGGTGTTAATTTGGGCTTGCGTGACACACGGGAACTGGCCACACTACTCAAAGCACATAGCCATAACGATTGCGGGAATTTGATGCTATTAAGACGTTACGAACTGGCGCGAAAAGAAGATATTCTGGCATTGGAATTAGTAACCGATGGTTTACAAAAGCTGTTCAACAATGCCAACCCGACCATAGCGCGCCTGCGCAATCTTGGACTCGAGATCACCGACCGGCTTCCACTGATTAAAAATCGACTGATGCAACACGCCCTGAACTAATCATTATTTTATAACTGGAGTTATTATGGCAACGCGCTTGAGGCTTTTCATTTCTTTACTGATTTTAGGTGCTTTTTCGACAATTGCTTGTGCCGATGAAGAAGCTTTGAGAAAAGCGATTGAACCGCATTTTGCCGGTCAAAAAATAGACAGCATCAAGAAAACTCCTTTCATGGGCTTATACGAAGTCGTGGTAGGCGATGAAGTTTTCTATACCGACGATAAAGCCGACTACTTTTTCTTTGGTCACGTCATTGACACTAAAACCCGAGTCAGCATGACGAATGAGCGCATCCAGGAAATCAAAGCCGCTCGACGCGTTCCATTCGACAGCTTACCGCTGCAATACGCGATCAAAGCAGTCAAAGGCGACGGCAGCCGGAAATTAGCAGTCTATACCGACCCCAACTGCCCTTATTGCAAGCAATTGGAAAAAGAATTATTGAACATTACCAATGTAACCGTCTATAACTTGCTATACCCGGTGCTGCGAGGTTCGATGGAGTTGTCAGCGAAAATCTGGTGTTCCAGTAATCAACTCAAAGCGTGGGAAGATTTCATGTTAAAAAGCGTCGCGCCATCGTCGAAAGATTGTGAAACACCACTTGAGACCCTGGTCCAGTCAGGTCGAGAAAATAAAGTATCCGGCACACCGACCCTTATTTTTGCAGATGGCTCGATTGTCGGCGGTATGATCCCGGCAGCGGCGATTGAAGAAAAATTGAATAGCGCTGCTAAGAACAAATAATTATACAAACAGAAACTTAAAGGCTTATCGATTATTCCGGCAAGCCTTTTTATTGCCGTGACATTAGGGGAAACTGATAGTCACGCGGCAGCAACACCCACATTTTTCCCGGTTGCTTCATTTTGCCTGCCTGATTGCCGGCTTCATGCCCGAAACCCCAAAAGAAATCCGCACGTACGCCGCCCTTGATCGCACCCCCCACGTCCTGAGCAACCATGAGCCGGTTCAACGGCTTGTTAGTATTTGGCCAGGTCGTCGACAAAAATACCGGCGCCCCTTGCGGAATGGATTGCGGATCAATCGCGATACTGCGGCCAGCAGTCAAAGGCACACCCAGTGCGCCAATCGGCCCCGACAAATCGGATGGCAGCTCACGGAAAAATACATAACGCGCATTTTGCTGTAACAGCTCCGGCAGTTTTTTCGGATTTTGCTGCCCCCACTGTTTAATACCTTGCATGGAGGCTTTCTCGAGCGGCAATTCACCACGTTCCACCAACAGCTTGCCGATTGAATTGTAAGGATAGCCATTTTGATCGGCAAAGCCGACTTTCATGACTTCGCCATTATCGAATACGATTCGGCCCGAGCCTTGCACATGCAGAAAAAATAACTCAACCTCGTCTTCGACCCATAACAATTCGTAACCATCCAGCAGCTTCGGGTTATTCATGATGTCGGCGCGGGAATAAAAAGGAACTACCTTGCGTCCATCCAAACGGCCACGCAAGCGTAAATCCTTCAACTCCGGATAGGCGGCACCCAAGTCGATCGTCAGCAGATCATCGGGCGCGGCATAAATAGGGAAGCGATAACGGTTGGAAGGTTTGCGGCTGCCTTTGAGCAAGGGTTCGTAATATCCGGTTACCAATCCCTCTTGAGTGTTATCGGTATTGATAATTTGATAAGGCGTAAAATGGGTTTCAAAAAATTTCCTCACCACCGCGTTATCGGGTTGCTTAAGCAACGATGCCTGCTGGCATGACGCTTTCCATGCCGGTTGCTTACTCAAAGCCAGGCAGCTTTTCTGAAAGGCTTGCCAAGCCGGCAACAGATCGTCTTCCTGCCAGCCGCTTAGCGCGGACCAAGCCACTTTCTTTTGAATGGATTTGGTAAACGGCTTATCCGGAGGCAGCGCGGGTGTCACCACTTCCGCCGGTTTACTGGGCGCTACCACAGGACTCACGGACTCAGTCGCACAACCGGCCAACAACGAACACAGCAAAATAACAAAACTTAATTGGTTTTTCATCGGTTTTTGGTTAAAGTAGAAATCTCTTAAATTTTGATAACAAAGTTAAAAAATGTGGTTACTCATCGTTGAAGCGGCAGTTGCATTGGGTCTTTTTCTTTTCATTATCTGGTGGACCATGTTCTCCGGCAAAAAAAAGAAAAAGGATGATGACCGCAACGTATAAATAACAGCGCTCAAATCCGCCAGCACAACACTTGAAGCAAATATCTCTCGCCAGCCATTAAACTACACCGGATTCTCGATATCAATAAACTGATGGCGGATACCGAATTTTTGCGCGATATGATCGCCCACCGCTTGCACACCGTAGCGCTCGGTTGCGTGATGGCCAGCGGCAATGAATGCGACGCCGGATTCGCGGGCAATGTGCACATATTGCTCGGAAATTTCACCGGTCAAATAAACATCGACTCCTTGCTGAATCGCCAATTCGAAATAGCTCTGAGCAGCACCGGTGCACCACGCAATCTGCCGTACCGGTTTTTCCGGATTACCGATAATCATCGGTTTACGCAATAAAGTCCGGGAAATTTTATGGCTGAATACATTCAGCGTAACAGGTTGCGGCAATTCCCCGACAATCCCGACTTCCTGTTCACCGAAACGTCCGGTCTCTATCAGGCCTAATTTTTTTCCTAAAAGCACGTTATTGCCTAAATGCGGATGCGCATCCAGCGGCAAATGATAAGCGAATAAATTGATTTGCTGATTCAGCAGCAATGCGATGCGGCGGCTTTTCATTCCGGTAATGCGCATGTCTTCGCCACGCCAGAAATAACCGTGATGCACCAGAATCGCATCCGCCTTGGCTGCAATCGCGGCTTGCAGCAGATCCAGCGAAGCCGTTACACCGCTGATGATCGTTTGAATGTCGCCGCGCCCTTCCACTTGCAAGCCATTTGGGCAATAATCATGAAAGCGGGTAATATCCAGCAACTGATTCAAATGATTTTCCAGTTCATCCCGATGCATTGACGCTCTCCTTGGCGCATAAACTACTTTGCAGTAAATTAATTTTGGAGTAACCACACTGATGTACAGACTTTGGTTAATTTTTGCACAAACTGCAACAATTTTTTTGGCTATTTTCTTTGTCGTATCGACGTTGCGGCCTGATTTGCTGTCATGGCGGCCGCGCGGAGAAATCGTCACGATAACGGAATCGGCGCCCGCTCTGGAAACACCGAGACCGGATAGCTACTCCAATGCAGCAGAAGCCGCCATGCCGTCAGTCGTCAATATTTTCACCAGCAAGGAAATTAAAGAACCGTCTCATCCCCTGTTGAACGATCCATTGTTCCGCCGATACTTTGGCGATCAATTCGAATCACGGACACGACGCACATCCAGTCTGGGCTCCGGTGTCATCGTCAGCGATAATGGTTATATTTTGACCAATCACCACGTCATCGAAGCATCCGATGAAGTCGAAATTGCATTGTTCGATGGCCGCAAAGCCAAAGCGAAATTAATCGGTTCGGATCCGGAAACCGATCTGGCAGTTCTAAAAACCGATTTACAAAATCTGCCGGCAATCACGTTCGGACAATCGCAGCACGTCAAAGTGGGAGACGTCGTACTGGCCGTCGGCAATCCATTCGGCGTCGGCCAGAGCGTTACCATGGGCATTGTCAGTGCTTTAAGCAGAAGCCGGGTCGGCATCAATACGTTTGAAGACTTTATCCAAACCGATGCCGCCATCAACCCGGGTAATTCCGGCGGCGCGCTGACCGATACATCGGGTAACTTGATTGGCATCAACACCGCCATCTATTCGCGCAGCGGCGGATCCCTCGGCATCGGCTTTGCAATCCCGGTCCACAATGCCAAGCAGATCATGGATCAAATCATACAATCCGGTAGCGTCACGCGCGGCTGGCTCGGCGTCAGCATGCAAGACATGACGCAAGAGTTGGCGGAGTCTTTCGGTCTGGCACAACCGGTTGGATCACTGATCGCCAGCATCCTCAAAGATGGTCCGGCCGATAATGCCGGACTTAAAGCCGGCGATATCCTGATCGCAGTCGAAGGAAAACCGGTGAATAACGCATCGGAGCTGCTCAAAATTGTTGCCGCCCTGGCCCCCGGTGAAACGGTCACGGTCACGGTTATTCGCAACAAACAGGAAAAATCCATCCCGATCAAAGTGGGTGTCCGGCCTAAGCAAAAATAACGCTATTCAAAAAATCAAAACAAGAAACCTCACAACGCTATGAAAAATCTACTACCGGCAACCGGCTTTCTGTCTGTCATCGCGCAATGGTTCAGCGCCAATATTCTGGCGCTTGGCCGAGAAATGCGGCTGTCTTATTTACCGCCCTTGATGGTTTACGTTGCCGCGGGTATTTCCGGTCTGACCGGTATCGTCGGCACCTTCTACGTCAAGGAAAAGCTGGGATTATCCGCAGAATTTCTGGCCATGCTCGGATTCTGGATGATGCTGCCCTGGGCTCTAAAAATGCCGATGGGTCATTTGGTCGATTTGATCTGGCGTTGGAAAGGCTTGCTGGTATATCTCGGCGCCAGTCTGATCATGTTGAGCCTGCTGATCATGATCGGCTTGCTGGGGCACACAGAAGCCATGGCGGCCATCGCTTCCGTCGAAACCTGGTATGTCACCTCCGCGCTGCTGGCACCCATCGGTTATGTGTTACAGGATGTCGTAGCCGATGCCATGACCGTGGAAGCAGTGCCGCGAGTCGATGAAAATGGCAATAAACTGGATTTGGAAAAACGCAAACTGATGCATGTCACCATGCAAACTTTAGGACGCGTCGCTATCATCGGCGGCGGCGTGCTGGTCTCTGTCGCCAATGTCTTTTTGCTGCGCGATGCTGGAACATTACCGGAAGCCGAAAAAGAAGCGGTATATTTGCTTGTTTACGAACTGGCGTTGATCATTCCGCTGATCTCCATTTTGGGTGTCGTGTTCGCATCCTGGCTGCACCGGCGCGAGCGTAAACGCTTTTTGGCACTCGGCCATAGCCGGCAGGAGGTTGATAAGCTGCTCAGCATTCATTCCGAATCACCTTCAGTCAATTGGTGGATTCTCGGCGGCGGGCTGGCTTTTACTATCATTTCGCTGAGTGTCGGTTTAAGCCGCATTCCCGCTGGAGAGGAAATTATTTTCGTCATTTCCCTAGCGATCATCCTGTTTCTGATGTGGCGCCTGACCGGGGAACTTGAACCAGAAGCCCGCAATGTGCTGGTCGGCACCGCAGTCATGATTTTTATTTTCCGCGCCATTCCAGGTCCCGGCGCCGGTTCTACCTGGTGGATGATCGACGAATTGGGATTTGATCAGCAGTTTCTGGCCGTCTTGTCGCTCGTCGGTGCAACGCTGACTTTGTTTGGCATGTTCATTTTCCGCCGCTTCATGGCGGAGCGATCGATCGCCTACATCATCGGTTTCCTGACTATTGTGGGTACATTTCTGTCGCTGCCGATCATCGGCATGTATTTTGGTTTGCACGAATGGACCGCAGCGATGACCGGCGGTGTGGTCGATGCCCGGTTTATCGTGTTGATCGATACTGCGTTGGAATCGCCGCTGGGACAAATCGCAATGATCCCGATGCTGGCATGGATCGCCAATTCCGCGCCGGAAAAACTCAAAGCCACTTTCTTCGCCGTCATGGCTTCATTTACCAATCTGGCGTTATCGGCTTCGCAACTGGGCACGAAATATCTGAATCAGATCTACGAAGTCAAAAGGGAAGTTAAAGATATGGCAACCGGTCAAATTACCGTCCCCGCCGATTACAGCGAACTCGGGCATTTATTGATTACGGTGACCATCATCGGTTTTGTGATACCGCTGATTACGATTCTGATCGTGAAGCATTCGCGCTTTCGTAACGCTTGAAGATTTGTGGGCAACCGGATAATTGTGATTCTTTTCGTCAGTAAAGCTGAGCGTAATTTTCACCCGGATCAATCGCATCCGCAAGGATCGTCTTCCCGATCCGCATCGCTCCAGGCCAGCTTGCGGTAATCGAAACCGTTTTCCAGCACGGGTTTGATGATATCGAAATATGGTGAGATGTCGAAGTCGCGCGGTGTAAATAAACTATGGTGACGGATATGATAGATTTCCGCATAACAATCGGAATGTTTGGGATCCTTTGACCAAGCACGCTTAATCTCCGGCAGGATCGGATAACGTACCGATTCGAATGCTTGTGCAATCAACGTTGAACAAATCGCACGCGTCGGATCGCCACTACCGAGCGCCAGCAGGCGTCTGCGGAATCTGGTCGGCACCGGCGCTGTTGGCAACAAGTAGCGCAACAGGTCGAAGATATGCTTAAGATCGTATTGGTGGCCCATGCGCGAAATCGCAAAATCAACGACCCGCTTGCGATCGTCATTGCTGAGTCCGACCGGCCGGCAAATGCGCGTGTGCATTTGCGCATAATGCGCCAAGGTGATGGCGCGCACGCCTTCTTTCAAATCCGCTTCAATCAGTACTTTTGGCAATTCCCACGGCGCACCGTGCGGCAAAACATTACCGATATACAGCGCGGCATGCGACCAGGTCGATTGGGTCAAATATTTAATGGCAACACTGATGCGGGTATCGCCTTCGACCAGCAGTACGTCGCCCGGTTGAAGCGTTGCCGCCAATTGTTCCTGGTTGACCGTCGCTACCTGAACGCTCTGCCGGACCGGTTTGGTTAAAAACCGTGCAAGACGGCTTCCTGCGAATTCTGTCACTTGCCCCATGCCATTCCTTTATGCGGCGTCAAATTTCGAATACAAAATCCCGATAAAATTCTATTATATGTATTCACCATTCTTTGTGTGACAATAATCTATCTTCGTGAACGATGATCGAACACGCTTCCCACCTATTCGCATTGGCAATCTCAGCAACAGTCGTGACTGTTTGTGTGATACTGCACTATGAAACACTCCGTTTTCTGAGTCGCGCAGTAGGCATCCATGTGCACAAACGTATCGGTGTACTGGTTGTGATGCTCAGTCTCTTAATGGCCCATGTATTAGAAATTATGATTTTTGCGGTGGGTTACATGCTGATGCAGCATGGCGCCGGATTGGGTCATATCACCGGCATGGATGAAGGAAACCTTTTCGATTTTATTTACTTCTCCTCGGTCGTTTACACCACCGTTGGATTCGGCGACTTACTGCCTGTCGGCGCCATCCGCATGTTGAGCGCAGCGGAAGGCCTGGCTGGCCTCGCGCTGATTACCTGGTCGGCGTCTTTTACCTTTTTGGCAATGCAACGGCTATGGCCGCATTTACTATCGCAATCGAAGCGGAATTCCGAGGATTGAAGCGATCCAATGGCCGGTTGCAAAGCAACCAGCCATCAGATTGAGCGCAACCGGTTATTTCAAACCGGACAGATCTTGCTGATACTTGGACTTACACTGTTCGCCCTTACCACCGAGATCCAGCACCCCTGCCGTTCGCATACATTCATTATACTCAAACAGGATTTCATTTCTTTTTTGCGCAACCTTTTGAGCAGCTTCTACAGCTGCCGACAATTGCTTCATTTGTTGCGTTATGTTCCGCAAGCCGCTATCCGAAGCCGCACCGAGTCCCTCGATGCTTTCTTTGGTGTCATCCAGTTTTTTCAATGATTCTTGATTGACTTTTCTGACTTGCTCGGTGAGCGCCTGGTTGACCCGGTTGGAAACATTTCTCAATTCTTCGACATTCTGCTGCGTAATGCCGGCCAATTTGGTCTGGTAGTTATTAAGTTCCGCTTGCACAAAGGTGTTGATGCTATCTTTAAAGTTATCCAGGGAACCGTCGAGTTCTTCCTTGAAAGCTTGCATTTTCTTTTCAACCAGCACTTTGACATCGTCGTCCAGTTTTCTCACGATGGTCTCGGAAATCTTATCGACCGGCGGACGCGAATCGATAATTTCTGTTTTGGCCGCCGCCAGGTCGGATTTGAGATCGTCAGCCAGCGTTTTTTGTTTGCCGTCAATTTGCGCCAGCGCATTTTTCTCATTTTCCGCCACCAGCCAGGAAATCAATATCAACTCCTTCTTCTTATCCGGCTTGATGCCATGAATCATTTCATCCAATACGCTCGCGGCCGCTTCTTTATCCACGATACCTTTGGCATGCGTCAAACTGGCGGAATCCAGAAATTCCTGCAAATTTCCCCGAATCTCGCCCACATTGGTATGCGCCCGGGCGGATACCATCGACTGGCGGTAAAACTCATACGGCAAATAGACAAACACGACCAGCGCGCAAATTACCGAAGCGACAGCCTTCCATCTTTTGTGCTGAATATAGAAACTCAGTCCGAAAAACACTAGAAATAACAGAAAAAGCGGCATGATGATTTGCGCCAGCTCCAGCCAGCCTTTTTCCATCAGCGATTCAATCGATAGAAATTTCAACATGTTGCCAATAAACTCGTTCATCAATGACTCCCCATTTGATATGACGAAAATATACCATTACACAAAAAAACCGGATGGCTGATAATTTATCATGGTATGCCGGGTTGATTGAATAAACTTTGCATTTTGAGACAGCACGCAAACGCGGGTATGATCGCTACCTGACTTTGAATTTACTTGAAATCGGAAAACAGCATGCCGACAGCTTATATTTCTCATCCGGATTGCCTCAAGCACAACATGGGATCGTTCCATCCGGAATGCCCGCAGCGCTTGATCGCCATCGAAAATGAACTGAAAACCACCGGATTGCTGGCGCAATTGCAATGCTACGAGGCGCCGCTGGCTACGGACGAACAATTGGCGCGCGTGCATGCTCCGGATTATATCGAAAGCATCCGGCAAGCCTCGCCTGCTGCCGGATTAGTCGCACTGGATGCCGACACCGCGATGAATCCGTTTTCATTGAACGCTGCGTTGCGCGCTGCGGGAGCCGTCATTTTAGCGACCGATCTGGTGCTGAACGGTCAAGTTAAAAACGCTTTTTGCGCCATCCGCCCGCCCGGCCATCACGCTGAATCGGACCGCGCCATGGGCTTTTGTCTGTTCAACAATATCGCAACCGGCGTAGCGCACGCCCTCGCCCAGCATCATCTGCAGCGCGTTGCGATTCTGGATTTCGACGTGCACCACGGCAACGGCAGCGAGGAAATTTTCCGCAACAACCCGCAGGTCATGCTGTGTTCGACGTTCCAGCATCCCTTTTACCCCTACAGCGGCGCAAACAGCACCACCGAACGCATGATCAACGTGCCGCTGCCACGCGGCAGCAACGGCGCAATTTTCCGCCAGGCGGTAATCGACCACTGGCTGCCGGCGCTCGACCGCTTTCAACCTGAGATGATCTTTGTCTCAGCCGGTTTCGACGCGCACAAGGATGATGACATGGCGCAACTGAATCTGGAAGACAGTGATTATGGTTGGATCACCCAGCAAATCCGCGGCATTGCCGCGAAATACTCACAAAACCGTATCGTCTCGGCGTTGGAAGGCGGATACGAGTTGGAATCGCTGGGACGCTGCGTAGCGGCGCATATTCGGATACTGGCAGCGGATTAAGATGTAATTAACCAGGTTTATCATCCGGTTGTTTGGATGACAGCGAGTGATATAAACTGCCGCTTTGCAATTCTGCACGCCAGCTACTGGCGAAAAATTACCGCTATTTTAATTATTTTTCACGGGCCCACGTATCAATGAAGTTTTTTGCTCTAATCCTGTCAATAATGATTTCCGGCTTGGCAAACGCTGTCGAGCCGGCATCGCCCGGAATATCCGATACCCTGGATGAGCGGGTGAAACCCTGCATTATCTGCCATCGAGACGCCGACCAGATAGACCGGGATGCTTATTTCCCGCGTATTGCGGGCAAGCCGGCCGGTTATCTCTATAATCAGTTGCGTAATTTCCGGGATGGGCGGCGTTTTTATCAGCCGATGGCCATTTTGCTCGAAAACCTGTCAGATGAGTACATGCGCGAAATCGCAGAGTATTTTGCCTCCCAGCCCTACACTTATCCGCAGCCGGTAGTCCCCGCTCTGTCATCAACCGAAACAAAATCCGTGGAAACGCTGGTGTATTCCGGCGATCCCGAACGCGATTTGCCGGCATGCAGCGCTTGTCATGGCGAAGCGCTGATGGGCATGCAACCCGCTATTCCCGGTCTGCTGGGCTTGCCGCATGCTTATCTGGCCGCACAGTTCGGCGGCTGGCGCAACGGCGGAATCATGCGTGGCCAGATCCCCGACTGCATGTCGGAAATCGCCAAAAAACTGACTCAGGAAGAAGTCAATGCGCTGGCGCTGTGGCTGCCCGGCCTGCCGGTATCGGGACAACCCGCCGGAGCGGACGCGCTTGCCCCGGAACTGGCGCAGCGTTGCCAGACAATTTTGGCCGGGAAGGAGGTATCACGATGAGAAATTCAAGCGCAGCAGGATTTACGGGCAAATGGCGAACCATCGTTGTTGCAGGTGGTTTGCTGTTTCTGGCGCAAACTGCATCGGCTCAGACGCTGGCCGATTCCGATGCGGAACAGGTCCGGCGCGGAGAGTATCTTACCCGGGCAGGCAACTGCATGGGATGCCATACCGCGCGGGGAGGAGAACCTTATGCGGGCGGACGCAAGCTGAATACGCCTTTCGGTGAATTCATCACATCGAATCTCACACCGGATAACGAAACCGGGATCGGACGCTGGAACAGCGAAGATTTCTGGCAGGCGCTACATCACGGAAAATCGAAGGATGGCCGCTATTTGTACCCGGTATTCCCGTATACCGAATATACCAAGGTTACCAGGCCAGACGCCGATGACATTTTCGCCTATTTGCGTTCGCTGCCACCTGTGGTACAGACCAATCCACCCCATAAAATACGTTCACCTTACGATAGTCAGACGCTCCTGTATCTTTGGCGGAAATGGTATTTCAAGGAAGGCGCCTATCAACCGAATAAATCGAAAAGCGATGAATGGAACCGCGGTAATTATCTGGTCCAGGGACTCGGGCACTGTAACGCTTGCCATACGCCTCGTAATGTATGGGGAGCCAGTCAGGACGAACAATTGACCGGCGGTAAAATCATGGGCAGCTACTGGTATGCACCCTCTTTGATTTCCCCGCTGGAAGCCGGCGTGGGTGAATGGTCGATCGAGGATATTGTCGAGCTGCTGTCCACCGGGATAAACGGCCATGCCGTAACTTCCGGATCGATGGCAACGATCGTCCGGCAAAGTCTGCAGTATCTGTCGGACGATGATATCCGCTCGATAGCGGTTTACCTTCAATCCCTGGGCGAAAAGAAAGAACCAGCCAAAGCACCTCAAAAAGCCCGGAAAATGCCGGAACGGGTGCGCCAATATCTAGCGCTCGGGCAAGCAGTCTATGAAAAACACTGTCAGGATTGTCACGGCCAATCCGGGGAAGGCAAGCCAAAAATATATCCCCCGCTGGCCGGAAACCGGAATGTGACCATGAATCCCCCGCTGAACACAATCCGCAGCGTGCTGTATGGCGGGTATCCGCCTGCCACGGCAGGTAATCCGAGACCCTATGGCATGCCACCCTATCAGCATTTCATCCGCGATGATGAAATTGCCCAGGTGGTGTCTTACATTAGGAATGCATGGGGCAATCTCGGCAGTCTGGTAAGCCCGGAAGATGTCGATAACAGCCGGGGAAACGAATTCTGAGTTGCTCCGGTTTTTCCGGGGATTTTTTAGTTTGAATCTCAGTTTAGGCAGATTAACTTGAACGTCATGCTCGCGAAGGCGGGCATCCATAGGATATTAAATTACTGGATTCCCGCATTCGCGGGAATGACGGCAAATCCGGTTCGCTCTCTGATTTTACCGATAATGATTCAATCACTAAAAAATATACGGTAGATTTGCGGCTTCAAAGCGTAACCCAACATTCACATTGTTTGAAATTGATTTAGATGAGTTACACGATATTTACGTATCAACAACCATCTTGCTTGGTGAGTATTCTATTGCTTGAGCTTTAGCAGCGATTTTCCTTGGGCTAAGTGTTATCAACTATGTGCACGATAATTGGCATGTGATCACTATGCGCAATCCAGTGAGCGGGAGTACCAACTTCCAAGGAGGCTCTTTCTAATAGAGACTCTGACAGAAACGCATAATCAATATGATATGGCTTGTCTGAACGCCGATACATGAAGAAAGTAGGTGTATTCTCCTTGCCTTGGTCCTCGCTTCGCTCAAAATGGTAAAGACTTCTTAAGCCGATTTCCTGTAGCTGCCGCACAACATCGCTATGATTCCACCAGCGATCCCAAACATCCCAGCAGGTGTTACTGTTGAGATCGCCGATCAGAATGGATTCTGGTTGCTCAAGAAAACGCTGATGTCGTTGCAGATACTTCCAGAGCTGACCAATATAACGAAAGGTCGGAGAATTTGCCTGCCGGGTCCAGGTTGCCAGCAACGAAATTCGATTGGCTACGATGCAAGGAAGAAACAGTTCAAGCGGGCCAGGATCAAGATTCACTGGTTCCAGAGATACATCCGGTTTTGCTAAAACCCCCAATCCCCGGTTCTTATTGCTACCAACCCATAGATGGTTTTGCGCCCATTTACGGTATGAAATATCCGGGCACCTTGTGGGATCTTCACATTCTTGAATAATGCAGATGTCAGGATTAAGCGTGGAAACTATGTCTAGCTTCTTCCTTAAAGCACCATTACAGTTCCAGCTCACGATTTTCATAATTGCCAATCTGAGTTAGATTTCGCCTAGTTCACTGGAAGTTACTTTTAC
This sequence comes from Nitrosomonas limosa, assembly GCF_054188085.1. Lineage (NCBI taxonomy): Bacteria > Pseudomonadati > Pseudomonadota > Betaproteobacteria > Nitrosomonadales > Nitrosomonadaceae > Nitrosomonas > Nitrosomonas limosa. The sequence goes on from NZ_CM135180.1 coordinate 1,785,970, forward strand.
GTGATAATCAAACCTCAACAACAATCCCCTGCAACTCCTGAAATAATAACCGAAAACTCTTCGGCGGTTTTTCCGCCGATTTTTCTTTTTGCGCATTGCGGATCAGCAAGCGCAAACGCTGCAAGTCGGCCTGCGGGTATTGTTTGGCAAATTCGGTGAGTGCGTGTTCATCGCTTAACAAGCGTTCACGCCAGCGTTCGAGCAGATGCAGCCGTGCGGTTTGGTGCTTGGAAGTTTGTTGCCAGGAGTCGAGTTTTTGCTGGATCGGCGATGCGTCGACTTCGCGCATCAAGCGCCCGATGTATTGCAGCTGCCGGCGGCGCGCGCCATGCTTGTTCATGGAACGCGCCAGCAGAATGGCGTCGACCAGAATTTCCGGCAAATCAAACTCGGTCAGTTTTTTCGGATCTAATTCCACCAATTGCTCGCCAATGTCCTGCAAGGCATGCATGTCTTTTTTGCGGCGCGTTTTACTCAGCGCGATTTCTTCGTTGTCGTCGTATTCCGGTTCTTTTTGCACGGTAACCTGTGTAATGCGGGGTCAAGAAGCTGTTATCATAGCGCTTTCTTAAGGGCATCTCTAAAAATTCATATTTTGTTACAATACTTCGTTGATCGGAAAAAATATTTCTTTACATATCAATTATATGCTGCAAAAATATTTTTTCTCTCGCCTCGTCTTGTTTAAAACTCTGATTTTTTAGAAACGCCCTTACTTTTGAAAATCGCTTAATTTTTGCACCGCTAGCATCTCATGAATAACTTACCCGATTCCGATCTCCGTTTCTCCTATCCGATTAGCACGTTACAGCAAATCGCCGGTGATATCCTGAAGCATGCCGAAAAAGGCGGCGCCACATCGTGTGAAACCAATGTTTCCGATGGTTTTGGCCAAACCGTCACGGTGCGGCAAAATGAAGTGGAAACGATTGAATATAATCGCGACAAAGGTTTGTCGGTTACCGTTTACATCGGGCAAAAACGCGGCCATGCCAGCACTTCGGATTTTTCGGCGCAAGCAATCAGCGACACCGTCGCTGCAGCGTTGTCGATCGCCCGCTACACCGCAGATGATGATTGCGCCGGATTGGCGGATGCCGAATTACTGGCGAAAGACTACCCCAATCTCGATCTGTATTTTCCGTGGCAAATCAGTGTCGAGGAGGCCATCGAACTCGCCAAGCGATGCGAACAATCGGGATTTTCCGCCGATAAGCTTGTCGCCAATTCGGAAGGCGCCACCGTTTCCGTCAGCGAATCGCAATTTGTATATGCCAATAGCCTGGGCTTTATGGGCGGTTACCCGTTATCGCGCCACAGCATCAGTTGTGCAATGATTGCCGAGCAAGGCGAGAGCAAACAACGCGATTACTGGTACAGCGTGGTTCGCGATGCGGCGGATCTGGAAACCGTCGAAAGCATCGGACAAAGGGCCGGAGAACGAAGCGCAGCACGCCTAGGAGCAAGAAAAATCGACACGTGCGAAGTGCCGGTTCTGTTTGAAGCACCCATCGCATCGGGTTTGATCGGACATTTCGCTTCCGCAATATCCGGTAACAACTTGTACCGGAAATCTTCTTTCCTGATCGACAGTATCGGTCAGCAAGTTTTTGCGCCGGACATTCAAATTCTGGAGTTGCCGCATGTACACAAAGGACTGGCGAGCGGTCCGTTTGACGATGATGGCGTCGCTACCCTCGACCGTCACGTCGTAGAGAATGGCATCGTGCAAGGTTATTTCCTCGGCAGTTACTCCGCGCGTAAACTCGGGATGCGCACCACCGGCAACGCCGGCGGTACGCACAACTTGATCATGAAAAATGGTACGCCTTTGTCTTTCCAGGATCTTTTGAAAGAAATGGGCACTGGACTGCTTGTCACAGAGCTACTGGGACATGGCATTAATCCGGTTACCGGCGATTATTCGCGAGGCGCCTCCGGATTCTGGGTTGAACGCGGCGTTATCAGTCATCCGGTGGAGGAAATCACCATCGCCGGCAATCTCAAGAAGATGTTCCACGGAATCATCGCAGTCGGCACTGATGTTATCGTTCGCGGTTCGAAGCAATGCGGTTCGGTATTAATCGACCGCATGACGGTTGCAGGCGGCTGACGACGCTAAAAAGCTGTTACATCAGAGGGTCGGTAACGCCTAATGCGCTTATCGCAATCATTGCGATTGCCCCGGCTGCTATCAAATAATACAGTGTCGGGATAATGGTCATGCGGATAGTTTCCCCTTCGCGGCCGAGCAAGCCAACTGTCGCAGAAGCAGCGACCACATTATGAATCGCGATCATATTACCGGCGGCTGCACCGGCTGCCTGCACCGCCACCAACAGTGCGCTGGACACTCCGATCAATTGTGCGGTATCGAATTGAAACTGCGCTAGCATCAGGTTCGACACGGTGTTGGATCCGGCAATGAAAGCACCCAACGCTCCCACTGCCGGCGCAAAGAACGGATAGATTGCGCCGACGCTGTCCGCGACAAGTTGCGCCATCGCCTGCGGCATCGCTGGCAAGCCTGCCAGGTTCTCGCCGGAATTGATCAGGATACGCACCATCGGTACCGTGAAAATTAATACAAAACTGGCGCCGAGCAGTGTTCGGGCTGATTCTTTGGCCGCCATTTTGAGTTCGGTGAATTGCATGCGGTGCAGGAAAAAGGTTATCAGCACCACCAGAATCATCAATCCGCCGGGCTGATACAATAGCGCAATACTCCCGGAAATGCCGGTTTCGCCGAGGATATCGTCCCAGATCAACACGCCATGCTGATTCAGAAACGCTTTGATCCCGTCATTCACCCGTGACAACACCAATAACAACGCCAGCAAGAAATACGGGCACCACGCCAAAACGATCGGCATCGGAGTTTTTGCAGCTAAATTCTCCAGCCTGAAATCAATACTACCGAGCCATACCGGGGGCCAGTCGGCAGGCAGCGGAAAGTCCCAGGATTGTTTGGGAATCAGAAAACCGGCACGCGCCGCTGGGACCACGATTGCCAATCCAACCATAGCGCCTATCAACGAAGGGAATTCCGGCCCTAGAAAAACACCCGCCAATGCATACGGCACCACAAACGCCAATCCGGCGAAAATCGCAAACGGCGCGACTGCCAGCCCTTCCCGCCAGGAACGATGCGTGCCGAAAAAGCGCGTCAGCATCAGACACATCAACAGCGGCATCAGAACGCCTGCAACCATATGAATCAGTGCAACTTCGGACGAGATCAGGCGATAAAACACCTCCCAGCTAGAGTTCTCGGCGGCCAGACGGTCACTGATGGCAGCCTGATCCAACCCACCGGTAATACCGACCACGATCGGCGTACCGACGGCACCGAACGATACCGGTGTCGACTGCACCATCATCCCGGCCATTACCGCCGCCAACGCCGGAAATCCCAGCGCCACCAGCAGCGGCGCAACCACTGCCGCCGGTGTGCCAAACCCGGATGCGCCTTCGATAAAACATCCCAGCAGCCACGCCACAATCACCACTTGCACGCGCCGATCCGGGCTGATGCCTGAGAATCCGAGACGGATTGCGGTAATCGCACCGGAGTGCTTCAACGTATTAAGCAGCAGAATCGCGCCGAAAATGATCCACAAAATCGCTCCGGTCAGAATCAATCCCTGCAAAGCGGATGCGATCACCCGATTGACAGTCATGTCCCACACTGTCAGCGAAATGATGACGGCAACGGCAAACACCAGTGGCATCGCCCGCCGCGCGGGCCAATTGAATCCCACCAGCAATACCGCAGCCAAAAGCAGCGGCAAAAACGCCAGCATTGAAAATATCGACGGTGGCATGATTGAGTCCGGTTAACGTTTTTTCAATACAAAAACGAATTCATCCGCATCTTGCGATATGGATAGCAGTTCATGACCGGTTTGTTCGGCGAATACCTGAAAATCAATGACCGAGCCTTTATCGGTGGCGGTAATCCTTAATAGCTGCCCACTCGACATCGTGGCAAGCGACTGCTTGGTACGTAAAATCGGCAGTGGACATAGCAATCCGCGCGCGTCCAATTCCTTATCGATAGCTTGCATTTTTTAACTTATTTGTTGGGTTAGAAATTCAAGAATAACCGCTATTAGCAGGCAGACAACCAATTTAACATGCCGTGAGATTTTTATCACAGACTGCAACATTGGTTCTTTTTATACTGGTAAAAACTACTAAAAGCTTTCCCACCTTTATTGCACACTTCTCTTAAGCAGGGGGCTATATGTCATTCTTCCACCGCTTTCTAAAATCAACAGACAGTAAATTCAATCGAATCTTCCTGCTGGCATTGCTTTCAATCAATCCGGCACACGCAGCGTCGCTCTTATTGGATAGTTTCGATGCACCGGCGCCAAGAGAATTCACCGTGATTACCACAGCCGGGGATTTTGATACACCGGGCGCAACCGGTGAAATTCAAACCGCAACGCCATTCGTGCCCGGAGGTATTCGTGAAACCTTTTTGCACGTCTACAACAATCCGCTACATAGCGCATCCGTGCTGCAAGTTGGCGAAGGTAATCTCAGTGTCGCGCAAGGAACGGGCGCTATGGCTGAAACGCTGATTAATTACGGCGCTTTCACCCGGCCAACGGGCGATCCGTTGGTCGGCGGACCGCTATTAAACCTGGATCTGTCTGATTATAACGCGTTGCAATTCAACTTCACCGGCGTGGAAGATGCATTAAACCTTGTCGCGGTGTTTTATACATCTGCTCCGTTGGATCCATCCAGCCCTCTTTATTATTCGCAGTCCGGACTCAATATTGCCCCCGGCATTCCGGGAGGTCCGCTGTCGGTAAACCTCGGCGTGTCCAACAATGCAAGTTTCAATTGGGATCAGGTGGATGGTATCGCGATTCTTATCAATCGTTCCGGACCGATACCGAGCACTTCCTATACGCTGGATCAAATCAGTTTTGAGACCATAACGCCGGTTCCGGAACCGCAAGCCTGGATCATGCTGCTGATCGGACTCAGTGTGCTCCCCTTATTCAGATCCCGTAGCTCCCGACATTTACTCGCCGGATCCTCGATCAAACGCTGATCACCTCCTGGCTGGGCATTGAAGAACCTATCGCAATCTGTCGTCGCAACGATCACAAGCAGGATAGCACCACGACAATCCGGTAGTTGCTATTCGATGTCCAGCCAATTTTTTTCTGTCCTATTCTTCGCTGAAAAGCGTAACTACGAGATTTGCCAAGTTCGATGATAGAAAGGGCTTATACAAAATACCCCAGTTGCTATCCGCTTCGATCTCTTTTAAGTATACGGAATCCGTCTGATTGGCTATCAGCAGGATTTTGAGGCTGCAAGATTCCGTAAGCATTTCTTTTATCGTATTGAACGCTTGCTGACTCTCCGTGCCAGCGACGTGCAAGTTAAACAGCAACAAATCGTACCTCGTCAAACCTTCGCCAGACAATTGTTCAACTGCCTGTCCGATACTTTCCGCAGCAGTTGCCTGCCAGCCGCACGATCTCACTATCTCGGCCAGCACTTCCCGCGTCACCGCTCGATCATCCACAACGATCGCGTTTAATCCGCGCAACTTGTCCGGGATCGCAAACCAAGACTGAACACCGGTTTCCGGCAATTGCAATGTGACAGAGCAGCGGAAGCAACTGCCTTTGCCATATTTGCTTTCGACCGAAATATCCCCCCCATTTGCCGCGCCAATCTGCGCGATATGGCAAGCCCTAGGCCGGTTCCGCCAAACCGGCGGGTAATGGAGGAATCCGCTTGTGAAAATGCTTCGAAAAGATAATCCATTTGTTCCGGCTTGATCCCGATACCACTGTCGCTCACGCTGAAAACCAATCGCATGGCACCCGGATCATCCGTATCTTCGATGGTAATGCGGATAATCACTTCACCCTGGTCGGTAAACTTGATCGCATTATTAATCAGGTTCACCAAAATTTGACTCAACCGCAACGGATCTCCGGAAAAGTATCTGGGTACAGCAGGCGCGACATAAAACATGACATCGATAGCCTTATCCTTTACCGCCGTTGCACCAATCGCGGCTAAATTCTCCAAAATTTTTTCCAAATCAATCGGAATGTGATCCAATTCAATTTTGTTGGCTTCGATCTTGGAATAATCCAGTATATCGCTGATAACGCCCAGCAATATTTTGGAGGACCCTTCGATATTCCGGAGAAACATGCTTTGTTGAGAGTCGAGCGTGGTTTTTCCCAATAAATAGGCCATGCCGATGACTGCGTTCATCGGGGTGCGAATTTCGTGTGACATCATCGCCAGAAAACGGGTTTTCGCAATGCTGGCAGCTTCTGCCTGGTGACGCGCTTCAATCAGCATTGCTTCACGCTCTTTTTGTTCTGTAATATCCTGATGCGTGCCAAACATCATGAGCGGCTTACCATCGCTTGTCCAGCTCGTGACCTTGCCGCGGTCTAATACCCATACCCAATGCCCCGCCTTATGGCGCATGCGGGCTTCACATTCATAAAATGGAATCTCTCCGGCGAAATGCGCTTTAAGCAATGCTTCGGATTGCGTCAAATCCTCCGGATGCGCGTAATCAAGCCAAGTTCCGATCGACGTTGGAGCCAATTCTTCCAGTGTGTAACCGATAATTTCAGCCCAACGTTGGTTGAAAATCACTTCTCCGGTTTGCACATTCCATTCCCAAGTGCCGACATTCGTGCCTTCAATGATGTTGGATAGCCGCAGGCTTTGATACTGCATCTCCTTTTCACGCAGTTTCCTTCCGGTGATCTCCCTTGAGGAGGCATATATCAATTGTTTTCCTGAGATTTCGATTCGTTGCGCGTTGATCTCAACGTCGATAATGGTGCCATCCTTGCGGCGATGCAGTGTCTCGAAAACCCGGGGGGTTTTCGAGACCTCGCGCACGGCATCGATCAGTTTATCTTTCGGGATCATGGCATCCCAATCCATAACATTGAGCCGGGCGGTTTCTTCGTTGGAATACCCGAGCATCTTCGCAAAAGAGTGGCTGAATTCCACAATATTGCCGTCTTCATCCAGAATATGCACGCCATCACTGGCATGCTCCAGCAAAGCGGAGAATTTTAGCGAGATATTTTTCAGCTCGGTAATATCCGTTGCATAACCGTTCCAGATAATACTGCCATCCGCTTGCATTTCCGGTTTTGAGTGCGCATGTATCCAGCGAAATTCTTGATGAGCTGTAACAATGCGAAAAACAGCCTGCCAATCGTCTAAAGTATTGGCGGATTCCTGGATCGACCGGTTGATTGGTTCGGAATCTTGCGGATGAATAATCGTAAATATCACTGAGGCATCAGCCACCACACTCTCAGGTGTCAAGCCGAAAATTCCGGTAATGCCTTTACTGGCATACGGCACACACATGCTCCCATCCGGGAAACGCTGAAACTGGTAAATAAAACCGGGGATACTGTTGGATAAGTCCTCAAGAAATTTGTGGCTCTTGATGAGTTGCGTCTCCAAATTCTTACGCAGGGTAATGTCAACCAGAGTAATTAAAAATTGCTTTGACGCCATATCTGACCCCAAAGGTGAGGCCGAAGCGATTACGCTACGCTGAGATCCATCTTTACAACGGATAACAACATCTAGCGGCTCAAATATAGTATTGTTCTTTGACGAATTCTCAAGACGATCCTTCCAAGTGTCCTCCACCCATTGGCGATAGACCGGGTCCGGGTATGCTTTGGGCCACCAATCAGCCAATTTCGGAATATCTTCCAAAGTATAACCAAACACCCGGATAAAAGCCTTATTAAGAAAGACGATATTCTGTTGATCATCATTGATTGCTTTTGGTACTGGTGATGAGTCAATGATGGCATAAAGCCTGGATTCAGTTTTTCGTAACTCCGCTTCAACCCGGCTACGTTCGGTAAATATCACGCTGACAAATTGTGCTGTCAGCGAAATTGCCAGGATAAATACATTCATGTCGAGAATATGCAGGATTTGTTCGGCGACAAAAGGACCGTATCCGCGCGTTGTCTCAAACAATGCAAGGATAGTAATCACGCAACAGATCAGTGATACCAAGGCCAAATCGCTTTTGATCGCAATCCACAGTAACAGCGGCACATAGATAATCAGCGCCAGCGCGATGCCGCTGAAAACGGTATCGCCAAAAATCAGCCAGGTCGCCGGTAACATCGAAATCAGGGGCCACATCGCACTGGCGATGGACCGGGAAAAATTTTTCAAGCCGCCGGTAGAAGAAAACAGCACCAGCAGCAAGGGCGCGACCAGGAATTGACCGAGGCAATTCCCAAACCACCAGTTGATCCAGACCAGGAATAAGCCTTGCGAGGGTTGAATGGCATCAAAATAATACAGTGCCGCTGTGCCGAAGGTGGCGCTGAACGGTTGCAGAATAAAAAAAATCATTGCAACAAAACGCCCAAAGTGCTGCATGCTGTTCAACCCTGGCTCTATATTCCAGCGCTTGAACAAGGCCACTCCCAGAATCGCTTCGATGCTATTGATCAGCGCAATAATCATCGATGGCAGCACGCCCAGCCCGGTACTGATCGCGAGCGCCAGTTGTCCAATGAAAATACCTGGCCAAACACGCCGCCCGAATAAAATAATCATCGACAGCGCAATGCCTTCGGAAATAAAAAAAACCGGGGTGACAATATAATGCGATACGGCGATAAAAAAACTGAGATGACCGAATACAAAATATAAACAGGCAAGCCCGCAAAGCGGAAAAAAATAACTTCGAGTGAAAAGATGATCGTTACTTGCCATTCAATAAATCGGTTGTAACATCGCGGTGATAGTTTTTTTGAATATGAAAAATCTTTGGTAGATTACCACGAGTACCGGTATTGACAGCAATGTGCGTTGATGTGATTGTTCGGTCAACCGGCAAAATCAACCGCAAGATCACAAAAAGCGCCTTTTGCCTTTTCTGATTACGCAATCGAAGATAAAATTTTTTGTTATGCTGGTAAGCAATTATCTTGAGGTTCAAGACGGCGGATCCCGTTCAATATCGGGAAAATCGCGGATGGAACCATTTGCCGGCGTCTATATCACAGCGTTATGCTTTATTTGATACTTATTGTCATTATCATCGCCGTCATTGTCGGGCCTTCTTACTGGGTTAAACATACGCTCACAAAATACAGCACTCCGGAAGACCGCTATCCCGGCACCGGTGCGGAATTGGCGCGTATCCTGCTGGATTGGGCAAAATTGCAGGCCGTGAAGGTAGAACTAACGGACCAAGGCGATCATTACGATCCAATCGCAAAAACAGTGCGATTGACGGCGGATAATTTTAACGGTAAATCGTTGACTGCGATCACCGTCGCCGCGCATGAAGTCGGTCATGCAATTCAGGACCGCGATGGTTATGCGCCATTGAGGTTACGTACACGCTTGGTAGAAATCGCTGCACCGGCGGAGAAGCTGGGTGCGGCCATTTTGATGATCGCCCCGGTCATTACCGTCGCTACCAAAGCTCCGGTCGCAGGCGCGCTATTTCTGGCAGGTGGTCTGTTAACATTAGGGTTTGCCACCATTATTCATTTCATCACCTTGCCGATGGAACTGCATGCCAGCTTCGCTCGCGCATTGCCGATGCTGGTGCAAGGCGGATATCTGATTGAAGGCGATGAACCGCATGCCCGGAAAATATTGCGTGCAGCCGCCTGGACTTACGTTTCGGCATCCCTGATGACACTGCTCAATATCGCCCGGTGGTGGGCAATTCTCCGGCGATAGTTGCAGGCAGCCAACAAAATCCATTGCCTTGTGGCATGCCTTCTTGACCCTGTCATATAAGCAACTTACCATGTGAAAGTTAACACTATAAATCTTACTAGTTAAAGGAAAAATATGATGTATTGGGTTAGGCATCAAAAAACAAATAATATGCGCGGTTTTACGCTGCTTGAGTTGCTTGTAGTCATGGTTATTATTGGTTTACTCGCTGCCTATGTCGGACCAAAATACTTTTCTCAGGTCGGCAAGTCCGAAATCAAAATGGCGCAGGCGCAAATCGATGCGCTCGAGAAAGCTTTGCATCAATACCGCTTGGACGTCGGCAGCTACCCGGCCACCGAGCAAGGCCTGGCGGCGTTGGTAACACGCCCCAGCAACGAAGCAAGATGGCAAGGGCCCTATCTATCCAAACTGCCTCCAGCCGATCCATGGGGACGCCCCTATGTTTATAAATATCCGGGGGATCGCGCCGAATTTGATTTGCTTTCCTATGGCAAGGATGGACAACCCGGCGGCGAAGGTGAAGCGGCTGATATCACGAATTGGTAAAAATATCTAATGCGGTTTGAAATAAAAGCAGTCATCTCCGGACAAGGAACCGTGCATCTGGAACTGGAAGCGAACAGCGAGGAAGAAGCGCGCCGCCAGGTCATCGAGCAAGGCGGGATGGTATTGAGCATCCGCCGCAGCTTCTCCGGTTTCTCGCTGAAATCGAAAACACGCTTTCCGCTGGTTCACTTCAGCCAGGAATTGCTGTCGCTGCAGACCGCCGGATTAAGTTTGGTCGAGAGTATCGAAACGCTCTTGGAAAAAGAGCAGGATGCCAGCAATCGCAAAACCATTCAAAACATCCTCGCACGGCTGTACGAAGGGGTCACTTTCTCGCAAACGCTGGAAGAATATCCGCAGGCATTCCCGCCGTTGTATATCGCCACTGTTCGAGCCAGCGAGCGCACCGGCGATCTGGCGGAAGCGTTGACGCGGTTTATCACCTACCAGACACAAATGGATTTCGTCCGGAAAAAACTGGTCGGCGCTTCGATCTACCCGGTATTGCTATTGGCGGTCGGCTTGTTGGTGTCGGTGTTTCTGATGGTCTTTGTCGTTCCCAAATTCAGCGCCATTTATGACGACATGGGCAGCGACTTGCCTTGGCTTTCGCTGTTGCTGATCAAATGGGGGCAATTCGTGCATGATCGCGGCTGGGAATTGGCTATAACATCGTTCACGATACTGGGTCTGTTAATTTATACCGTCAGCCGCCCGGCATTCCGCGCTAAAGTCATGCAATTGCTATGGCGCATCCCCGCCATTGGCGAACATATGCGGGTTTATCAACTGGCGCGGTTCTACAAAACCCTGGGAATGTTATTACGAGGCGGCATCCCGATCACGCAAGCGTTGGAAATGGTCGGCGGTTTGCTGCAATCGCATCTGCGCCCCAAAGTAGCGGCCGCTGCCAAGCACATCCGCGAAGGCAGAACCATCTCCAGCGCAATGGAAATGGAAGGTTTGACGACTGCGGTCGGCAATCGCATGCTCCGTGTCGGTGAACGTACCGGATTAATGGGCGATATGATGGAACGCATCGGCAACTTTCATGATGAGGAAATCGCCCGTTGGGTCGAATGGACAACCAAACTGATTGAGCCGCTATTAATGGCGTTCATCGGTATCGTGATCGGCGGTATTATTATACTGATGTATATGCCTATCTTTGAATTGGCAGGAAGTATTAATTGATGGAAACTTCCTCGCAAACAGCCAACAATCCGGTTCTTGATCTCAACCGGTTAGCCGAAATCAGGCGTAAGGCGGCAATGCAAGGCGTTTCGGTGATCCAGATACTGGAAGAAGAAGGCTTGTCTCCCGATGCATTGATGCAGCAGCTCGGCCAATTGATGCATATGCCCGTCCTCGAAATGAGGGCCATTCATACATTGCAGCCAGCCTTCGATATCCTGCCGTTTGCGGAAGCATTGGCGCATGAATGCGTACTCTTTCATCGCGGCGAGCAGCTGGTATTCGCGATCAGCAATCCTTTCTCGGGAAGACTGCGTTCCTGGGCCGATGAGCGATTCGACCGCGCGGTTGAATGGCATCTGGTTCATCCGGCGGACTTGAGCGCTTTCTTCACCCAGCAGGAAAAAACCATGCGCGCGATGGATCAAGTCCTGCCATCTGCTGAACTGAGCAATATACAAAGCGGCGTGGAAGACTTATCGCTGAAAAGTATCAATGAAGGCACCAGCCAGGTCGTTCGTCTGGTGCATTCTACGCTGTATGACGCGCATAAATCACAGGCCAGCGATATACATTTGGAAATGACCATCGGTGCATTGTCGATCAAATACCGGATCGATGGGGTGTTGACACATATCGGCGTCATCCAGGGAGGTGATTTGGCCGAGCAAGTAATCTCCAGAATCAAAGTAATGTCTGAATTGGATATCGCAGAACGCCGGGTGCCGCAGGATGGACGATTCAAAATCTCTATTCAGGGGCGGGAGATCGACTTCCGGGTCTCGATCATGCCGAGCATTTTCGGTGAAGATGCGGTATTACGGATACTCGACCGCCAAGCGTTATCGGATCAACTGGAAGGTTTAACGCTGAATCAATTGGGATTCAGCCAGTCAGCCATCGCCAGTATCCGCCGTTTAAGTTCGGAACCCTATGGCATGCTGCTGGTCACCGGCCCGACCGGTAGCGGCAAAACCACTTCGCTCTACGCCGCTATTTCGGAAGTCAACAAAGGCAACGACAAGATCATTACCATCGAAGATCCGATCGAATACCAGCTTCCCGGCGTTTTACAAATACCGGTGAACGAGAAAAAAGGCTTGACCTTCGCCCGTGGCTTGCGCTCCATTCTGCGGCACGATCCGGACAAAATCATGGTCGGCGAAATCCGCGATGCGGAAACCGCGCAAATTGCAATCCAGGCGGCCCTCACCGGTCATTTGGTATTTACCACCGTGCATGCCAATAACGTTTTTGACGTGATCGGCCGGTTCTCCCACATGGGTGTGGATCCCTACAGTTTCGTATCGGCTTTGAACGGCATTGTAGCGCAACGTTTGGTGCGGCTGCTTTGTTCCCACTGCGCCGTCGACGAACGGCCCGATGACGGTTTGATTGAAGAATCGGGGATTCCATTGGATCAAGCGCATCTCTACCATTTCCGCAGCGGCAAGGGATGCGGGCAATGCCGCGGCAGCGGATATCGCGGCAGAAATGCGATCGCCGAGATACTCCTACTGAACGATGAAATTCGCGAACTGATCGTGGCGCAAGAACCGATCCGGCGCATTAAAGAAGCAGCTCGCGACAACGGCACCCGCTTCTTGCGCGAAGCCGCATTGGATATGGTCAAACAAGGGTTAACCAGTCTGGAGGAAGCCAATCGTGTTACCATTGTGGCGTGATCGGATTCAGGTGTTTCTGGCACCCTCAAGACTGGATTGGGTGCGCCTGAAACGTGGCTTTAAGCCGGTCCAGCTCGACAAAGCAACGCTATTTTTTGAACCGGATGGGAACGCCCCGGATTGGGATGCAGCGTTACGGCAACTAGACCAGGTGCTCTCCGGAGGATCCGGGACCCAGATAGCCATCGTGCTATCCAATCATTTTGTGCGTTACGCGGCGCTTCCGCCGCAAAGTGAAATCAACACACCGGAAGAAGTAAAATCCTATGCGCAATTCCGCATGCAGGAAATCTATGGTGAGCGGGCGGAATCCTGGGTACTCAGCGTCAGTAACTGGAATCCGGTGGATGGCGCGGTTTGCGCTGCGATTCCACGGGATTTGCTGACGCGGCTGGAACAGCTGATGGTTACTCATGGATGCAAGCTGCAACACATCGAACCGTATTTGGCGTCGGTCTACGATCATTGGTGCGCGCATTTGCAAAATGAAAAAGTTTATTTGGCAGTGATAGAAACCGGCCGCATTTGTATCGCCATATCCTATAATGGCAAATGGCAAAGCATCCGGAATCAACGAATTCTGCATAACGCCGCCGATGATTTACTCGCTGCTTTGGATCAAGAGGTTATTTGGTCCGGTACCAAAGAAACGCTGGAATCAGTGTATTTATTTGCTCCCGAATACCCGGGTTTGACATTGCCATCGCAAAGCGGCTGGCAGGTTGTTACCCTACCGCAGAAAAATCTGCCGGTGCCGGCTTATTACCCCACCGTTACTGCTCATCAATCCGACCAAAATCAATGTCCCGCTTAAGATTAAGATTTCCTTATCGCGAACAAGCCGCACCGCAGCTTGACATGCTGCTGTTAGTGCTGGGTTTGGCAGCCATCGCGGGCATATTTCTTCAGTTCCGCCATCAAGCTGAAGAAATCAATTTCTGGAGCAATCGGGTCGAGCGGATGGAAAAACAACAACAGCAAAAAACTGCGCCGCGCACGCGCGCGACTTCGCGCATACGTGAATTCAGCCAGGAAATCGGCAAGGAAGTTGCGCAAGCCAATACTGTGATCGATCAGCTTAACTTGCCCTGGGAAGAATTGTTCGACTCAATCGAACATGCGGCAACCGAAGATATCGCATTGTTATCGTTGCAACCCAATTTTGCCAACCGGACATTACGGTTGAATGGTGAGGCCAAAAGCATGGCGGAATTATTAGATTTTGTCGAAGCATTGGAACGTGAATCGGTATTTGAAAATGTGCACCTGTTGAATTACAAAATCAAACAAGATAATCCGCAACGGCCGATTATATTTCTGTTACACGCCGCATGGATACAAGCTTCCTAAAAAAAGAACTGCCGTCTATTCCGTGGAACCGGATCCTGTTGCTGCTACGATGGCATACGGGACGTTTGGGCAATGCCGGCAAGATCGGCTTCGGTTTGATCGTCGCTGCCGGTATTTATTTTGTTCTCGCGGTACTACCGCAAGAGACGGAATTGCAGAAACTCAAGGACCGGGCAATTTCCCTGCAAGCGCAAGCTATTTCGAAAAAATCCGCCACCGACACTACCGATCTTGAAGCGGGGAAAAAAATGAGCAGCGATCAAGCGTTACAAGTGTTTTATGATTTTTTCCCGCGCATTGATTCATCACCCTTCTGGATCCGCGAGTTGACCGGATTAGCCCAGAAACAAGGTGTCGAACTGGCAAGCAGCGAATACCGCTTAATCAATGAAAGTGATGCCCGCTTAGCACGCTACGAAATGATTTTGCCGGTTAAAGGCAGTTATCCGCAAATCCGCGCTTTCATCGCGGAGGCCCTGGAAACCGTTCCGGCAATGGCCATATCGGCGATTGCCATTAAGCGTGAAAGCACGGTGTCTGAAAGGCTGGATGTGCGCTTGGAAATTAACCTTTATTTGAATAAATAACGACATGGATGCCGCTGAAAGAAAACGGAAAATCATCATCGGAAGCGCATTGATCGCAACATTAATCGCGGCGTTACTAGTCGAAGACGAGGAAGAACTCGCATTCCAAATGCCGGAAGCGCCGCTGCAGCCATTCAGGACAACGCAGGAAAAAAACCGGAAACCGGAACCCAATACTGCACAACTGGACGTTAGCAAGCTGGGGCAACGGAAATTTAACCCTCAGGCAGGGGAATTATTTGCATCAACCACCTGGATGCCGAAACAAGTACTCATCAACGATCCTGAAGAGCAGGAATTCAAGCTCGCACAGCCGGTCAAAATCGCACCGCCGGCCCCAACAGCGCCCCCTTTACAATTTAAATATACCGGCAAAACCATTGCGGACAATCAAACCTGGGTTTTTCTTTCTCGCTCGGGAGAGAATTTCATTACTAAAATCGGCGGAAAAATAAACGATCAATACCGTTTGGATGCCATCAACGACGATACGGTAACCGTTACGTATTTACCGCTCAATGTGAAACAAACCCTCACGATCAATCAAAAACTGGCAGGAAACTTCCGATGAGAAGCTGGAAACTAATCGTTCTGATCATGGTGTACCTGGTTCAATCGGGATGTGCGATCAACAACAAAACCTTCAGTCTGCGCAACCAGGCATTTGACGATGGTAAGAAACTGATAGAACTCGGTCAGATTGAGGAAGGTATCGCAAAATTGGAACAAGCGCGCCGCGAAAAACCGGAAAACCAGGAAATCCAGGCGGTAACCGCCCGCTTACGCGATGAAGCAATCACCAAGCTGTTGTATGAAGCTGAAAGTATCCGGTTCGGCGGCGACTTAACGCGCGCCGAGCAAGCGTATCAACGCATTTTGAATCTTTATCCCTACAACGAACGCGCCAGGGAAGGCATCGAGTTAATCGTATTGGAGCGCCGCCATATCGCTAAAGTCGATACCGCAAAAGCACTGCTGGAACGCGGCGAATTGTCTCAAGCAGAGACGCTCGTCCGTGCTGTGTTGCAAGAAAATCCCCAGCAATCGCATGCCCGTCAATTGATTTCGGAAATCAATTTACGATTAGCCCGGCCAGAGGTAACCGACCTGGCGCTCGAATCCGCTTTCAAGAAAGCAGTGACCATGGAATTCAAGGACACCGATTTGAAAACAGTTTTCGAACTGATGTCGCGCACTGCCGGTATCAATTTTGTGTTCGACAAGGATATTCGTCAGGAGGCGAAGATTTCCATATTTGTACGGCAAAATACCATCGAAGATATCCTGAAATTGATACTGGCAACCAATCAGCTCGCATACAAGGTGCTAAACAACAATTCGCTGCTGATTTATCCCAACACGCCTGCCAAACAAAAGGATTATCAGGAACTGGTGGTAAAAAGCTTTCAGGTCACGCATACCGACGTCAAACAAATGGTGGCGATGGTCCGGGGCATCGTCAAAGCCAAGGACATTTACGTGAATGAGCAGCTCAATCTGTTTATCATGCGCGATACCCTTGAAGCCATTCGTTTAACCGAGCGTTTAGTCAGTTTGAATGATTATGCTGAGCCCGAGGTGATGCTGGAAGTAACCATTCTGGATATCACTCGTACCAACAAATTTTTATTAGGTCCCAATTTTCCGCAATCATTGCAGTTTAACTACGCCGGCAGCGCCGTCGCCGGTGCAGCGCCTGCCACGCTTCTCAGTAACTTCGGTTTTTCCGGCCTGAAGAGCTTCGGCATGACCAATCAGGCAAAAATCGATTTTCTGCACAATCTATCAACGGGGGATATCCTGGCGAACCCCAGGATTCGCGTGAATAACAAGGAAAAAGCGAAAATTCACGTCGGTACCAAGCAACCTTTTTTCACCGCCAATGTGCAACCGGGGGTAACGGCGATCGTGACGTCCACACCGACATTTATCGACTTAGGCGTTAAGCTCGATGTGGAACCGCGTATCGGATTAAACGACGATGTCACGCTTAAAGTGACTTTGGAAGTGAGCTCCCTGCTAAACACAATAACTGGCCCGGGTGGGGCAACCGCTCCTGTAGTCGGTACGCGGAACGCCGAAACCATTCTGACGATCAAGGATGGTGAAACGCAAGTCATCGCCGGACTCATCGATAACCGGGAATCCAGAAAAGTCGGCGGTCTGGCTGGCTTATTGAATATCCCTGGATTGGATCGCCTGACGTCCAATCAAGATATCGAGAGAACAAAAAATGAAGTAGTGCTACTTATTACCCCGCGCATTGTGCGTAACATCCCAAGACCGACCAACCTGGAAAGCGAATACCATTTCGGCACTGCCAGCGAAGCGGGCAAGTTGCCGGTGGCGATCAAGAAAACCGAACCGCAATCGTTAGCCATCGCACCGGCAGGTTCCGGTCCGGGGGCTGGACGGGCGATGCCGAATCCGTTCGCTGCTGCCGCCGCAGACGAACTCCCTCCTGAAATGCCGAATCCGTTTGCCAGTGTTGCCGCCGCTTCTTCGCCAACGTTGACGTTGCAGGCGCCGACCAATGTCGGCATGGGTAAAGAGTTTTCCGTCAATGTCCGGTTGGTGGGCGCGAAAGCGACGGTCAGCTCCGAATTGCAACTCAATTATGAAGCCAGCGCGTTGGAAGCACTCGATGAAGGCGACAAATCCGGCTCTCGCACCATCCGGCTGGGTAAAGACCAGCCTGCGGGTATGGCAACGCAGATCCGTTTCAAAGTCATTGCGGCTAATCCCGGCACGACCGAAATCAATCTCCAGAATGCAGTCGCGGAAGATAAGGAAAATGGCGAAGCCGTCGAAGTGACGTTACCGTCGCCGGTCACTGTTAATATGAAATAAAACGGATGTGTTTGTTTAAAATTTCTGCAAAGCATCGAGGCTTTACTTTGATCGAGCTGTTGGTCGTGGTGGCGATTATGGCCATTCTTGCGACCGCTGCGCTGCCGCTGCGCGAACTCATGGTAAAACGCGAGAAAGAACAAGAATTGCGGGTTGCGTTGCGGCAGATTCGAACAGCGATCGATGCCTACAAACAAGCAGCCGACGAAGGAAAAATCGCCAAAAAAGCCGACGAATCCGGCTACCCTCCGCGGCTCGAGGAGTTGTTTATGGGGGTGCAGGACATCAAGAGCATCGACAAAAAGATCATCTATTTTCTGCGCCGCCTGCCGCGCGACCCGATGTTCACTGAGCTGGATGTAGCCGGTATCGAAATCACCCCGGCTGCCGATACCTGGGGTAAACGCAGTTACGAAAGCCCCTGGGACAGCCCGAAAGAAGGCGATGATGTTTATGACGTCTACTCACGTTCCGAAGCCATTGGCTTGAACGGCATCCCCTACCGCGAATGGTAATCAGCATGCCTCCCCCTCGAAAAGTTTCAGGTTTTACGTTGATCGAGCTGCTGGTAGTCATGGCGATCATCGCGACACTGCTAAGTATCGTTGCACCCCGCTATTTCGGCGCCATCGACAAAACCAAGGAAACCGTTCTCCGCCAGGATCTTGGCATCATGCGCAATGCCATCGATCAATTTTATTCGGATACCGGCAAATACCCGATCGACCTCATGGAACTCGTTGATAAAGGCTATATGCGCAAGGTGCCCATCGATCCATTTACTGAAAGCGACCAGACCTGGATTGCCATTCCTCCCAAAAATGAATCCGAATCCGGGGTTTACGATGTGCATAGCGGCTACAACGGGCGGGCGCTCGATGGCTCGTATTACGAAGAATGGTGACAGCGCCAGTACCCACCCATCAGCCATTGCTTCAGCGCAAACCATGATTCAACGATCGCAAGGTTTTGTGTATCTCTGGGCCTTGTTCGCAGTCGCCGTTGCGGGAATTATCATGGCGGGAACCGGGCAAGTCTGGCAAATCAAGTTACAGCAAGAAAAAGAAGCCGAATTGCTGTTTATCGGAGAACAATTCCGCAAAGCGGTAATGTCATACTATAACAGCCCGGGCGGCACCAAAGAATATCCGAAATCATTGGAAGACTTGATCGAAGATACGCGCCTGCCCGTGACCCGGCGGCATTTGAGAAAAAAATTCATCGACCCGATCACCAACACCGCTGAGTGGGGGCTGGTCGAAGAAGCACCGCCCAATACCGGTTCCGTCGCAACTTCCAATGTTAATGTGCGGATTACCGGGGTGCACAGTCTTTCCGAGAAAAAACCGGTCAAAAAAGAAAAATTTCCGGAACACTACAAAAAATTCTCCGAAGCATTGACTTATCGCGATTGGAAATTCGTTTATAAACCGGGTGATACCTCCAGCTCAACCACCCCCGCCTCCCAGCAACAAAAAACCAATACACCTGGCGCTCCTTCACCATTTGCGCCGCAGTCCCCAACTGCAACCGGCGGATCATCGCCTTCAAGGCCTTCATCCAGCGGGGGTGCTTCCCCCTTTTCGCAGCAACAATCAACAACTCCCAACGCAGGTACCGGCATACCCAGTTCCCCGTTCGGTGATTGATATATCACCCCTCTTCTAGGACAAATGTCCTATTTTTAATGATCAATCAGTGGTACATTTGCACTGCAATTTAAGTTGCTTTTGACTATTTGTAGAATGGGGTTATTAAGCTATTCTCCACAAAGCAATATTAGGTTGCCGAAAATAAAAATGAAAATTGAAATAGGGTCATGCATTTTTTACGGCGGATGCTTTACCAACATTGCAAAAGGGACAAGACGGTTAATAGACTTATTCCAGTGATTATCTCAATTACGCAGTGAATGGTTTCTCATTCATAATTTTTGAAATTCCTCGTCAGAGGTTATTAGCAATACAGTTGAATTTTATTAAAAATTTTCTTGGAGATTGGAAATGAAACTAGGTTATCTCGTTACCATTGCTGCCACTGCAGCTATTTTCTCAAACACCGCACTGGCTTTAGGCACCGCAACCATCCATCTGAATGGCGGAGATTATATTCAATCCGGATCGGTGACCAACACATCGGCACCGGGCGTTGACATCGTAAAAGTTGTATACGATCTCGGCACACAAGCTGACGGCATCGCCATTTGGGAAATCTTTGGCAGCACCGGTTCACATTCAAACTTCCTGACCGGAACTCATTATTCGACCGAAACCTGGGATGGATTAAGCGTCATCAGCGGTAATACTTTCAATTTCAGCGGTTTGGATATCGATTTGATCGTAACCGTAGCGCCGCCGGTTGTTTCCAGTGGCACCATACCTTCACCTGGTGGTCCTAGCCTTGCAAATGCAAGCTTCAGCGTTTACTTCAGCGATGGTTCGTTTGGCACTGCGGAATTGCTGGAACAAGATTGGAACGTAAGCCAGGATCTGGTCATCACCGCCGTTCCGGAACCTGAAACCTATGCCATGTTACTGGCAGGTTTAGGATTATTGGGTTTTGCTGCTCGCCGCAGACAACAAAACGTTTAATCGCAACTGAAAACAAACTAAGCGTTATACCGCATTGAATGATGAGTTTCTGAAGGCTATAACGCTTAGCAAGCTATTGATTTATAAAGTTAAAAGGAACATCCCGATAAGTAAGGAAACACTTGACTGTTTCAGGCAATAGAGTAGTGTAGCAACCGTAATCAATACGAGAAAAATCTAAATACTCTCATCTTGATTGCACAAACTTTCAACAATATTAATTATAAACAAAACACGGAGGAAATGATGAAATCAAAAATTCTAATGTCTTTATTGGCGTTATCTTTTGCAGGATTTACCGGCGCCGCAAGCGCAACAACTATTTATTTTAATAACACCGAGTGCCCTACATGTTCCAGCGGATCAAATGTTGTCGGCAATGAATGGAGTTCTTTCGGCATATCGGTAAGCAATGCTTATTGGTACATCGACGGTCGTGACACCTTTGACACCATGGGGTTATCGGTATCGCCTACCCCAGGGATCATCACCTTGTCATCCGTTTCTAACGGCGCAACCATTGATTACTGGGTAATCAGCGGACATCGCGGTGTTTATGAAGCATTTGACTCGGCTCACGTTTCACTGGGAAGTCTCGCTGTTGATGCAAGCTCTGGCGATGTATTAGGCACCCACTCATTCTTAGGCGCTGTTGCATCCATTGAATGGACAGGCTCTACCGGATTTTCACAAATTTCTACGCTGACCATTTCTCCGGTTCCAGAACCTGAAACCTACGCAATGTTACTCGCCGGTTTAGGATTATTGGGTTTTGCAGCTCGCCGCAGACAACAAAACGTTTAATCGAAATCAGTCTTAAAAAAGAGCACCCAAGTTTGGGTGCTCTTTTTATTTCATGCTTCCCTATCTCTCCCGGATTTTACTCGGTTCCAGCGTTCCGATATGCCGTCACTTGAATCTCGATCTTCATTCTCGGATCCGATAATCCTGCTGTCAACATCATCGCCGACGGTCTGACATCGCCCAAGTATTTGCGCATCACCGGCCAGCATTTCTCGAAATCGTCAGTCTTGGGAAACACGTAGGTCACCCGCACCACATCTTTCATGCTCGAACCCGCTTCTTGCAACGCCAATTCGATATTCTTGAAACATTGCTCAGCCTGTTCCAGCAAGTCATCCGAAATCGTCATCTTACTGTAATCAAAACCGGTGGTGCCGGAAACCAACACCCAGTTATCCACTACGACTGCGCGCGAATAGCCGATTTCCTTTTCAAAGGTTGAACCTGAGCTGATGAGTTTTCGTGTCATACTGTATTTTCCTTATTCGGGTTAAAAATAATTGCGTAAGATACTACACTAACAATGCAATGAACCACTCGCGAAGCAAGTTTTTCACGACCCTCTCCAATTGATCGACAATCATGGCCTTCACTTTCTATTGGCATGACTATGAAACATTCGGCGCCGACCCCCGATACGACCGTCCGGCCCAGTTTGCTGGCGTGCGCACCGATGATGCATTGCGCGAAATCGATGAACCGCTGGTAATTTACTGCAAGCCGCCGCGCGATTACCTGCCGCACCCGGAAGCTTGTCTATTGACCGGCATCACACCGCAGATTGCCGATGCGCAAGGATTACCGGAACCGGAATTTATTGCGCGCATCCATGCCGAATTTTCGCAACCGAATACCTGCGGAGTTGGTTATAACTCGCTGCGTTTCGACGACGAGGTCACGCGTTTCACGTTGTACCGAAATTTCTACGATCCCTACGCACGCGAGTGGCAGCAAGGCAATTCGCGCTGGGACATCATCGATCTGGCGCGCATGACGTACGCATTGCGTCCCGCCGGAATCACCTGGCCGCAACATGAAGACGGACAGCCGAGTTTCAAACTGGAAGATCTGGTCGCCGCAAACGGTATTGTTCACGAATCGGCGCATGATGCATTGTCCGATGTACGCGCCACCATTGCCCTGGCGCGCCTACTGCGTACGCAACAACCCCGCCTCTTCGATTGGCTTCTGCAGTTGCGTGATAAACGCAAGGCGGCCGCGCAACTGGATCTCACCAGCCGCAATCCGGTGCTGCATACGACGCGCATGTACCCGGCCAAAACCGGTTGCACGTCGCTGGTCATGCCGTTGATCACTGAGCCGGGCAACAACAACAGCGTGCTGGTGTATGACCTGCGCCACGATCCGGAACTGTTCTTACCGCTGAATACCGATGAACTGAGTCAACTGCTGTTTACCCGTAGCGATGAATTGCCCGAAGGTCTGCAACGGTTGCCGGTGAAATCGGTAAAAATCAACAAATGTCCGGCATTGGCGCCGCGCAACACGCTTGATCCCGATGCCGCCGGGCGCATCGCGCTCGATCTGGACAAATGCTACCGGCACTGGCAGACACTCTGCGCCTATCCTGATTTCTTTCAGCGCGTGGGAACTGCGTATACCCTTCACGCATTTGAACCTTCCGGCGATGTCGATGTGGCGTTATACGACGGCTTTCTGGATAATGCCGATGCCGCATCATTAGCCCAAATCCGGCGCGCGTCACCAAGACAACTGGCCAACATGCGTTTCGATTTTCATGACCGGCGATTGCCCGAACTGCTGTTCCGCTACCGTGCTCGCAACTGGCCGGAAACCTTAACGCCGGATGAAAGGGAGCGATGGGAACGCTTCCGCTTGCAGCGGTTGACGCAAGCAAACAATGGAGGAAATCTGACGGCAGATACATACAGCACGCACATTACGCAATTGCGTGACCGCTATAAAACCGATGGGAACGCACTAATCATCCTGGATGAACTGGAAACATGGCGTAGAAACCTGCTAAATGCATGAATTTCTTCAATTGACAGGTATTCCGTTATCAGCAAAGCTGTTGATCCGGATAACCATAACAGAACGCACGCCATCCATGATCATGATAAAATTTTGTTTTTTAGATCCAAACCGGCTTTCGCCCTGCCACACCCGCTTTCCATCATGAAAAACAATTACCTTGAGAGAATATTGACCGCGCAAGTTTACGATGTCGCGATCGAGAGTCCGCTGGAACTCGTCGCCAATTTGTCCGGGCGTATCCACAATCAGGTGCTGTTGAAGCGGGAAGATTTGCAGCAGGTGTTCTCGTTCAAGTTACGCGGCGCGTATAACAAGATGATCAAGTTACCGCCTGCCGTGCGAAATCGCGGCATCATCGCGGCTTCCGCTGGTAATCACGCGCAAGGCGTAGCGCTGGCCGCGAAAAAACTGGATTGCTCCGCCACCATCGTGATGCCGGTAACCACGCCGCAAATCAAGGTGCAAGCGGTGATGGGACATGGCGCCACCGTCGCGCTGCACGGCGATTCGTATAACGATGCTTATGAACATGCCATCCAACTGGCCAAAGAAGAACAGGCGACATTTGTTCATCCGTACGATGACCCGGATGTCATTGCCGGTCAGGGAACCATCGGCATGGAAATTTTGCGCCAGCATACTGGCGCGATTCATGCGATTTTCGTGCCAATCGGCGGTGGCGGGCTGATCGCCGGTATTGCGGCGTATGTCAAACGGTTGTATCCGAAAATCAAAATTATCGGCGTCGAGCCGGTCGATGCCGATGCCATGTACCGTTCGTTGCAAAGCGGCCGCCGGGTCAAATTAACGCAAGTCGGGTTGTTCGCCGATGGCGTAGCCGTGCGGCATGTCGGCAAGGAAACCTTCCGCTTGTGCCGGGAACTGGTCGATGAGGTAATGCGGGTCGATACCGACGCCATTTGCGCGGCGATCAAAGATGTGTTCGAGGATACCCGGACCATTCTGGAACCCTCTGGCGCCTTGTCGATCGCCGGTATCAAGGCGTACGTCGCGCGTGAAAAAATTCAGCATAAAACGCTGGTGGGAATCGCTTCCGGCGCCAACATGAATTTCGATCGGCTGCGCCATATTTCCGAGCGCGCCGAAATCGGCGAGCAACGCGAAGCGGTGATGTCGGTCACGATTCCGGAACAACCCGGCAGCTTCAAAAAGTTTTGCAATCTGCTCGGCGCCAAAAGCATCACTGAATTCAATTACCGCTATTCCGATCCGAAAGTCGCGCATGTCTTTGTCGGCGTATCGGTGCGCAATCAGGAAGAAACGCAGCAACTGATCAAGGAACTCAAACAAAGCGGCTTGGCGACCGAGGACATGAGCAACAACGAAATGGCCAAATTGCACGTGCGTCATCTGGTCGGCGGACGGACGCATGCGGTCAAGAATGAAATTGTTTACCGGTTTGAATTTCCCGACCGCCCCGGCGCATTGATGAACTTCCTCAACAACATGACCCACAACTGGAACATCAGCCTGTTCCATTACCGCAATCACGGCGCCGACTATGGCCGTGTGCTGATCGGCATCCAGGTCCCGCCGGAAGAGAAAACCGATTTCCGGATGTTTCTCGACCAACTCGGCTACCGCTATTGGGATGAAACCAAGAATCCCGCATATAAATTGTTTCTTGGGTAACGCCAAATACTCTAAAAATCTGTTTCAAAGGTAGCCTGTCGAGTCACAGGCCTGTTCGCTCTCCATCATTTATAGATAGGAAGAGTATTTAGTGTTACAACAGCCCCCCCCTGGCGTTATGATCTTTTACTTTCTGCGGGAGCAACAGATCTTCTAGCTAAGCGAAACGCTGTATGTATCATACCATCCAGCATGAACAGCCAAGCGCACCCCAGAAGCCGCGCTGATCGCTGGCAGCCACGGTGTTTTGATAGGCACGCCCATGGGCGTGGCCGTGCACAGCGCAACGGGATGCGCAGCCGCAGTTTGTTTGAGCGGCTTGGTGTGACATTGCGGCACTGACTGCCGGTTTAAAATAACCGCCGAAATGATTGACGGGCGACCAATCCGGCATGGCGGGTGGCAAGGATGGAGAAAGCGTACTGAATTCATCATCGCCATAAACAATCCGTCCGCCAACCATTGTGAGTACAGAGACAAGCTGCCGGATTTCGCTTTCCGGAATGCTGAAATAATCCGCGGACAACACGGCGAGGTCGGCATATTGACCAACCTTAATTTGACCTTTGATACCTTGTTCGTTGGAGAACCAGGTATTTGCCTGTGTATAAAGCCGCAATGCGGTTTCACGGTCGACAAGATTGGCCGCCGGATACAACGAAAGATCACCTAGAGTCTTGCCGGTAATAAGCCAATACAGCGTATTCCAAGGATCGTAACTGGCAACGCGGGTAGCATCAGTGCCTGCGCCAACGTTCACACCCAATTCCAGCATACGCTTATAAGGCGGCGTGCGTTCTGCGGCTTTACGCCCGTAGCGTTGCACGAAAAATTCGCCCTGATAAGCCATGCGATGCTGGATAGCAATGCCGCCGCCCAGTTTGGCGATACGCTCAAGATTAATGTCGGTGACGGTTTCTGCGTGATCGAAAAACCAGTGAATGCCATCGAACGGAATGTCGCGATTCACTTTCTCGAACACATCGAGCGCGCGTGAGATGGTTTCATTGTAGGTGGCATGCAAGCGGAACGGCCAGCGATTGCTGACGAGAATGCGCACCACGGCTTCCAGATCATTTTCCATGTTTGGTGCCATATCCGGGCGTGGCATGCGGAAATCCTCAAAATCCGCTGCGGAAAACACCAGCATTTCACCCGCACCGTTGTGGCGGTAATAACCATCGCCGTCGCCAGGCTTCAGCATGTTGGTCCATTTGGTGAAATCCGCAATTTCTTCTCCGGGTTTCTGTGTAAATAAATTGTATGCAATTCGTAACGTCAGCTCGCCAGCTTTGTGCAGATCTTCGATGATTTTGTAATCGTCGGGATAATTCTGATAGCCGCCACCGGCATCAATCACGCTGGTCACGCCCAGGCGATTCATTTCCCGCATAAAGTGGCGCGTCGAGTTGATCTGATAGTCATACGGCAGCTTTGGACCTCTGGCGAGTGCTGAATATAAAATCAATGCATTGGGTTCCGCCAACAACAGCCCCGTCGGCTCTCCATTGGCATCTTTAGCAATCAAACCGCCTGGCGGATTGGGCGTGTCGCGATCGTAGCCGCAGGCGCGTAATGCCGCGCGGTTCAGCAGAGCGCGGTCGTAGAGATGCAAAATAAAAACCGGGGTATCCGGCGCTACGGCATTGATTTCATCGAGTGTCGGCAAGCGTTTCTCGGCAAACTGCATTTCTGTAAAACCGCCTATAACTCGTACCCACTGCGGTGCGGGCGTGCGCGCCACCTGCTCCTGCAGACGGCGCATGGCATCGGCCAACGAAGGGATGCCGTCCCAGCGCAATTCCAGGTTGTAATTGAGTCCGCCGCGAATAAGGTGTAGATGCGAATCGATCAAACCGGGAATCACACGGCGGCGGTTAAGATTGATCACTTTTGTCTGGTCATTGGCAAAGCGCATCACTTCGCTGTCCATTCCTACCGCGATGAAATGGCCATCCGAAATAGCAGCAGCCGTGGCCTGTGGATTCTGCCGATCAAGCGTGGTGAATTGGCCGTTGCGCAATATCAGTTGCGCTTTAAGATTATCCATTGAAGACCCTTCTGAAGGTTCAGCCGCAAACGTGCCAGTTTTCGAAAGCAGAAAAGATGCACTCGCTGCCTGCAAAATACGGCGCCGGCGCAAATTTATCCCACGCTCACTCATGAAAACCGGTCTCCCGTTGTAAACTTGCTGACTTACTTCTTAGTGATGGTGAAGTAACTCGTCATTAGGTTCCGATAGTTAGGTATGTAACTAGAGAACAAGGCACCTAAGCCTTCAACATCGTTACGCCAATCTCGATGCAATTCGCAAGCCACGCCAAACCAGTTCATCAATTGTACGCCGGCCGATTGCATACGCGCCCAGGCTGCATCGCGTGTTACTTCATTGAAAGTACCGGAGGCATCAGTAACTACGAATACTTCATAACCTTCCTCGATTGCAGATAGCGCCGGAAAAGCGACACAGACTTCGGTAACCACGCCGGCGATGATTAGCTGTTTGCGGCCGGTCTTTTTGACTGCGTTAACAAAATCCTCATTATCCCAAGCATTGATATTACCGGGGCGCGCAACATAAGGCGCGGTTGGGTGCATTTCCTTAATTTCCGGCACCAGCGGACCATTGGGACCATCTTCGAAACTTGTAGTGAGAATGGTTGGCAATTTGAAATACTTGCCACAAGCGGTTAGTGCCAGCACATTGTTTTTGAACTCATTCGGTGAGAAATCTTGTACCAGCGAGATCAATCCCGCTTGATGGTCTACCAGTAATAAAACCGCATCATCCTTGGAAAGCCGGTTGTATTTAAATGTCTTATTCATTGTTATGCTCCTTACGGTAGTTGGTTGTGAAATGATTGTTTAATACAACGCATAGAAGCGGTCACTGATGATCTTGCCATCCTTCCAGTGCTGTACCGCTACTTGATCGAATTTCTTGTGACCGAAATCTTTATGCTTGTATTCATAGTGCCACTCGGTCATCGTTACGTTCTCACCTATCGCGGTCGATACAATTTCCGATTTAAGCCATGCCTCAACGCCTTTGAATAGCTCAGATTCCCGGTCTTTGGCTTGCTTTAAACCTTTTGCTACCACATCGTTTTTTTCGATAACGATGCAATCGGAGTGGTAATACTTGTCCATTGATTCCAATATCTCACCTTTTAGAATCATCCTATTGAAGTCATTGAGTTTTTCTTCTAAGTTCATTTTGAGCGCCTATACAAAATCGTGATGATCTCTCTTTCATTGAAGAAGCATAATGCTCCCTTAAGCACGACTGTCACCGTTATAGCCATTAAGTGCGGCAAGGCCCGCCAATTGCTGGTTCATAAGCACAAACTCCAGAAATTGATTAGTCTGCATGATAGAGTAATACCACCAGAATTAATTACAAGTACGCACAAAAAGGATACTGCCAAAAACAAGGGGATTCAGAAATGCCAACTAAAGCAGTGTGTTGTCCCGTTGAAGTGACATTGAAGGTCATTGGAGGGCGATGGAAAGTTCTGATTATTCATAACTTGTTGGGAGGTGCTATGCGATTCAATGAGCTCCAAAGAAACTTGACTGGAATTACCCACCGCACTTTAAGCCGACAGTTACGCGAAATGGAAATGCATCAATTAATTGTCAGAAATGATTTCAACGAAATTCCTCCGCGTGTTGAATATTCGCTATCTCCATTAGGGCATTCGCTTAAATCCATCTTGTTTGTGATGGATGAATGGGGAAGGAAATATCGTGTCGGAACCAAATAATTCGCCACAACAATTTGCAGACTTTCTCTAGCTACGGGCTATGCCGTTAATGAGGCGGCGCTCGCCATCCGCAGCACAATCCTTCGCATCCACACTTTAGCAATCACTCAGGCAATCTGACTTGATGGGGGACGATGAACGCATAGCCGCTTCCATTTCTAAAAGACCTTGCTTTACGGTCTTTATTCCGCCTTTGATTAAATTTGATAACAGTTAAGCTATCGTCAATACCGGCAAACCGGGCATCAAATGTCATTGATTAGCATGCTTAATTGAGCAAGTCAGGCAGTACTGGAGGAAACGATGGAAAACAATTTTTCTAAATTTGGATTAACAACCGGATTGGTTGCGATCGGCAAAAAATTGCCCGCGATTACGCTCCCCGAGAAAAAAAACATTCCAAAACAGCTTTCGTCGCTCAATCATTATTGGATGGCAGGCGGTGCCGTGGTCATTCTCACCGTATTGCTGATCGTCACGCTTATTATCGGTTTGCAGCAAGCCCGGCATTCCGCTACCCAGCCGGAGCTCGCTTCGCAATTAAAAATTCAGCATTTACAACTGGCAAAAACCGCGCGACAGACACTGACAGGCGGCGAATCAGCATTTACGCAACTGCAAGATCAGCAACAACGGCTCAATCAACTGGTGAATTTGCTGAGCGCAGGGAGCATTTACTCGAACGGCGCCGTGATTAATGCTACCGATGACTCCTTATCACAAAGCTTGGAGGCATTTCAGAAAAGCTGGCTGCAGAATAACCAGAGAATACAATCGATTATAAACCAGAAAGATGCGCTGCTGAGACTTCGCCACAGTATTAAAGCAATCCAAAGCATTGATAGTCAGTTACGCCGGCGCAGTGAAGAAATTATCGGCCGCATGTCGCAAATCGGCAATATGCCGCAGGAAATCCGTGCAATCGAAGCTATCCGGATGCACGCGCGCGACGTGGCCAAAAATGTGAAAGCGATGCTGCCGGTCGAAGTGACAGTGACGGAGCTATCGACGCAATTGACACATGATCAAGCGCAAATTTCAGCGCTGATGCAAGTATTAAGCTTGGGTGCAAATGGATTAGGCGCCGCTTCCAGCAAAGATGAAACGATCCAGGATTTGTTATCGCATCTGTATGCCTCGCTGCGGAAATTTGACGACCATTTGCGCATCATTCAGCAAGAACTACCGGCGGCGTTATCGATTCAGTCTGCAATCGACGAAATAGCCGACCATGGCGATACCATGCTAAACAGCACCGATGCGCTGGATCATCACATTCGCGCGCAAATCTCATACACGGCGTCACTGTTCGACGGTCTGCTGCTGTTTCTGGCCGCATGTACCGGATTGGCATTGATCTATTTTATCCGCGCCATGCGCCGCAACGCGCTGGATCAAGACCTCTGCAGCAGAAATGAAGTGGTGAAAACACAAAAGGCCATGGTAAAGCTACTCGACGATATGAAGAAAATAGCAGACGGCGATCTGACCGTGCGCACCGACATTATCAACCCGACAACGGGCGCTATTGCAGATGCCATCAATTGTACGATTGAAGAACTGCATACACTGGTGGAACAAGTCAACCAGGCCAGCATGCTGGTAGTAAAAGCCTCCAACCAGGCGCAACAGGTTTCTTCCGGATTATTGACGGCGGCCCAGCAACAAACCGCCAAAATCGAACAAACCACCATTGCGGTTTTAGGCATGACCGATTCGATCGGAGAGATTTCGGACATGTCGACCGAATCCGCCAAAGTTGCGAAGCAATCGCTGGCTGCTGCGGAAAAGGGCACCTTGGCGGTACGCGAATCAATCGCCGGTATGAATGAAATCCGCAGCCACATCCAGGATACTTCAAAACGGATTAAGCGCCTGGGCGAGAGTTCTCAAGAGATCGGCGAAATCGTTGCATTAATCACCGATATCACCGAGCAAACAAATGTATTGGCTTTAAACGCCGCGCTCCAGGCAACCGCTGCCGGAGAAGCCGGCCAGGGATTCACCGTGATCGCGCAAGAAGTACAGCGTTTAGCCGAACGTTCGGCGGAAGCCAGCAAACAAATCAGCGAATTGATCGCCACGATTCAAGGCGACACCCAGGATGCCATTACTGCGATGGAAAGAAGCACGCTGGGCGTGGCCAAAGGCACCAAACGCTCCGATGCTGCCGGACGGGCTTTGGAAGAAATTGAGAAAGTTTCAGCGCACCTTGCACAGCTCGTGACAAACATTTTTGAAGTCACCAACACCCAAACCCGGGCGGCGCACAAGGTGGTTGCCAATATGGAAGAAATTCTTCATATTACCCGGCAAAATACTGAAGGAACCTTGAAAACCACTGGATCCATCAAACAAATAACCGGCTTTGCATCCGAATTGAAAGCTTCGGTCTCTAATTTTAAGGTTTGATGCTGTTTTGATCTCAACAAGAATTGACGGTACTGAATAATGAGTGCTCAACCGAAACTGAATATTGCTTCGATTATTGGTATCAAAGACGGAATCCATCAGGTTTTCGCCTTGATGGACCAGAATCTGGAGGTATATCGCAAGCATCCCGATAACGATAAATTTATCAGGGATTGCCGCAACTATATCCATCAACTGGATGGATTGCTGGAGATGCTGAACTTAAAAAGCATTACCGTCGTCACCGAAAAAATGGAGCAACTGGTCGATGCGCTTATTTTTAAGAAAATCGAACCCAATCCGGCAATATTCGATGCATTGAAGCTGTCCACCAAGGCGCTGTTATTTTATTTGAACGAGTTGATCGACGGCGCGGAAGAAAATCCGTTACGGCTATTCCCGGCGTATCGCGAATTAATGCAAGTTTACGGTTATCAAAATGCGCCTGAAAGCGATCTATTTTTTCCAAGACTGACCGGAAATCCGGCTTTAAAATCCGAAGCAATCCATATCGATGCTGCCGCTGCCAAGCTATTGGCCAAGAAATTAGCCGCGGATTTTCAGGCAGGCTTGCTGAAATGGTTGCGCGATCCTTCCAATCAAAGCGGTTTGCAACAAATGGCTGCAGCCGTTGGCGCCATCGAAGAATTTCCGGGAACAGCCGAGCAGCGTTCATTTTGGTGGGTTACCGGCGGTTTTCTGGAAAGCTTGATGTCTCTCGAAGCCGAGCAGATCGATTTACCGGTTCGCCGCTTATGCGGAAAAATCGAACAGACGATCCGTCATCTGGCTGCGGGCACGGCCAGCGAAACTTCCGTGTTATTGCGTGAATTGCTGTATCACATTTCCCAGAGCGAATCGGCTGGACAGCGCATTAACGACATCAGGCAGTGTTATGTCTGGCCTGGCCAAAACTCCCGGGATGATGGTCGCACTTTTGAAGAAACGGAATCTTTAAACCCAATCCTTGAACGGTTACGTAGTACGCTGATGCAAACCAACGATATCTGGCGTGAATTTTGCGCCGGACAAGAAAGCAGCTTACCGTCGTTACTCGAGTACATCGATTGGCTTGAACATCAAGCCAAGCAAACCGATTGTGCGCCATTGGTCAAATTAATTGATGCCATCGGTAATACCGTCGCTTATCTGCACGCGCAGCCGCAAGATATGAATGAAGAATTGGCTATGGAAATGGCCACTGCGTTGTTGCTGATTGAAAGCATCATCGACGACTTCGACAAATTGTCGCCCGACTTGCCGCGTCAAGTGGACGTACTCACGTCGCGCTTGATCGGAATCACCGCCGGCGATATCAATATCAATGAACTACCGGCATCACCGACATTCAATACGATCTCCAGCAAAACCCAGGAAGTCGATATTCAATCACATGTCGCACAAGAAATTCTGGCGAATCTGAATCAAATCGAAAGTATCCTGGACAAGTTCTTTTTTGAACCGTCCAAACGTTCGGAATTATCCCTGCTTCCTGAATTCTTCAAGCAAATATCCGGCGCGCTGATCATGCTCAATCTGGAGCGTGCCAATACTTTATTGAACCACTGCCAGAATTTGGTCAATAAGCTGCTTAACCCGCAATATCAAATCGTCGAAGCCGAGCAAATTTTGCTGGTCGATGGTTTAAGCAGCTTGAGCTTTTTCATCGAAGCTAGCAAAAGCGGTCAACCCGATAGTTACCACATTATCGAAGAAGCGCTGGCGTTATTCCGCATCAAACCGATCCTGACAAGTTCACCTCAGCCGGCGGAAAAATTGGAAGCTGCACCCACCATCGCAGCAGATACCGCAACCGCGCAACCGCAGGCTACGCAGAAAAATCCTGAGTTACTCGCGATTTTCCTTGAAGAAGCGGAGGAAGTGCTGGCCGAAATCGCCCATGAGTTGCAGCAATGCCGTCCCAATGCAAGCAATGAGGACGCATTGCGCAATTTGCGGCGCGGATTTCATACGCTCAAGGGTAGCGGCCGCATGGTAAAACTGGAGGAAATCAGCGACATCGCCTGGAAAGTGGAACAAGTATTAAATGCCTGGTTGCAGGCAAGCAAGCCTGCTTCTGCAGCATTCCTTGATTTCATCAGCCATGCGCATCAGGCTTATTCCGGCTGGTGCCAAGACTTACGCCGGCAAGACACCACCCAGGTAGATGCCGGTGCTCTATTGCTCGAAGCGCAAGCACTGTTGGCTGAGTTGACAACACCGCAACCGTTGCCGGCGGAAACGCAAGCACCGGTTACTCATCCTGCAGCCGCTAAGCAAACTGTGAACGACGCAACTGAAGTGCAACCGGAGCAAGCGCCTGCATCGCCGATTCCAGCTGCTGTTGAAGCACTTGTACCGGCTAAACCGCCGGTTACCGAATCGCTCAATCCGGAATTAATACAGGTATTCCTTGAAGAAACTGAGGAATCCGTTCCTCAAATCGGCGGTAAACTGCGCGCCTGGCGCATGTTACCGCAAGACGAAGATATTCACCGAGCCATGCTGCGATTGTTGCACACCTTGAAAGGAAGCGCCCGCATGGCTGGGGCTCTGCATCTGGGTGAGTTAATCCATGCCATGGAAAGCCATGTTGAATCGGCATTCCGTGAACGCAATATTTCGGATACTGCATTAGATCAATTAGAAAGCCAATTTGACGCGATTTGCGATCAGATCGAGCAACTTCACAGCCATGAGATGGGAACGGCGGCAGTCAAGCAACAACTGGCTCCGGTGGTCATTTCCGAGCCCGTGCAGCCGCCTGCCGAGAAAGCCGAGGCGTTGCATTCCAAAACGATCGTGCGCATCAATTCCGGACTTATCGACCGGCTGGTTAATGACTCGGGAGAAGCGAGCATTTTGCGCTCCAAAATAGAAGCGCAATTACAAAGCTTCAAACAATCGTTGCAAGATCTGGCTGAAAGCACCCACCGGCTACACGACCAGTTGCGCGAAGTCGAAATCCAAGCAGAAACGCAAATGCAAACACATCTTGCGCAACAACAGGACAACGAACCCTCCTCGTTTGATCCGCTCGAATTCGATCGTTTCACCCGCTTCCAGGAATTGACGCGCATGATGGCGGAGAGCGTCGATGACATCATCACCGCACAAAAAAGCTTGCGGTCAACCCACACTGTCGCCGAAGAAGCAGTCGCCCAGCAAGCATCTGTCAATCGGCAGTTACAACAATCGTTATTGCAAATTCGTACCATCCCGTTCAGCAACTATGCCGAACGGTATTATCGTATTGCCCGGCAAGTCGCCGAGGATATGGATAAGAAAGCCCAATTGGATATCCAGGGTCTGGATGTTGAGATTGACCGCAATATCCTGGAGAAAATCAATCCGCCGCTGGAACACATGTTGCGTAACGCCATTGCACACGGTATCGAAGCTCCGGTAGAGCGGCAGCAAGCAGGAAAACCGGAAGCGGGACAAGTGTCGGTTCAACTGCGCCAGGAAAGCAACGAAGTCATCATCACCGTCAGTGACGATGGCCGCGGTCTTGATTTACCGCGCATCCGCACCGAAGCACAAAGGCTTGGATTAATTCAACAGGATGAAGTCCTCGATGAAGACAAAATCATCTCGCTGATCTTTAAACAGGGACTCTCAACCACCGATACCGTCAGCGATATCGCCGGCCGCGGTATCGGCCTGGATGTGGTCAAGAATGAAATCTCGCTGCTAGGCGGCCGCATCAGCGTCGCTTCCGTTCCCGGTCAAGGAACGGCTTTCACCATCCACTTGCCGCTGTCGTTATCAGTCACACAAACTTTTATGGTCAAGATCGGCAAACAAATCTATGCAATTCCGGCTTTCATCGTCGAACATCATCGCCAGTTCGATCCGGGCACTTTGAACAGAATCTATCAGAGCCATTCGATTGAATTCAATGGCAAGAAATACGGTTTCGCGCATCTGTCGCATCTGCTGGGCGAACCCAGCACCAATCCTGCCACCAATCAATCCGGCCCGGTCTTGTTCCTGCACAGTGGCACGCAACATCTCGCCATCCAAGTTGATGAACTGATCGGTGACAGTGAAATTGTCGCCAAGAGCATCGGCGATCAGCTTGCGCAAGCACCGGGCGTTGAAGGCGCGACCATCACCGCGGACGGTGAAGTCATTCTGGTTCTGAATCCGGTCAAGCTGATGCAACGAAGCGATGTGCAGCAAGTTTTCAGTACGCCGGTATCCGTTTCAGCCGCTGCAAATCAAAACCCGGTCAAAACACCGACGGTACTGGTTGTCGACGACTCTCTGACAGTGCGAAAAGTAACTTGCCGTTTGCTCGAACGCGAGGGCTGCGATGTCTTGATTGCCAAGAATGGCGCGGAAGCAATCAGCATCCTGAAAGAAAGTATTCCGGATGTGATGCTGATCGATCTGGAGATGCCTAAAATGAACGGCTTCGAACTCATTAAAAACGTTCGCAGCAACCCGCAAACTGCCGCCATTCCGGTCATTATCATTTCGTCCCGCACCGCGGAAAAACATCAAAAAATCGCTAAAGACTTAGGGGTTAACGTCTTCCTCGGCAAGCCATACAAGGAAGAGGAATTGCTCGGCCACTTAGCGAGTTTTGTAGCGCGATGATCTTAAGGAAACGCTGATTAATTCGGCGAACGAGATGAAGCACGAGGCGCACGGCGCACAGCAATCGAGACATATCAACAAGATAGGCGAGGGAGCGAGTACCGCGCAACGAAGTGATTCGCTCGTATAGTCAATTAATCAGCATTTCCTTAAACCATGCTTGCCATCAGTTATTACCGTCACACCTGGCATTGAGAATTCCGGGAATCTATCATGATTCTCTGCAGCGCATGCTGATTAACTCCACTTCTTTCGCACAAATTAATTCACACCGGTTATACATAAATCTTTAAAATCTCGTGTTTTGGCTAAGGCCAATTTGGCAACTGAAGCGTGCATGATGAGTTGCACGCTGATTCAATCAATCCACGAGAGGTTACTTTATGAATAAACATCTTTTATCAACAATATTCGCCGCGTCTTTAGGCTTAGCAGGAATACAACCGGCACTGGCAGAACCGGTTGCAGTGGACGGCAATAGCATTTTTATCATCGATAACAGTGTAGCGGGCTCCCAAATAGTCGTCCGAAATCTCAATAATGGCAAGTTAAACGCCTGTTTAGCGAATGCCGGCCAGAATCTGCTTGAATTGAGCACCAATACCGTCGCGACTGATATTCTGATCAAAAATGGAACTGCAGTTGTGACGACTTATAATGATTCCAGCTTGGTGACCGACGTTAAATTAGTCGATGTCACGAGTTGCCCGATTGTCAGCGCCATTGATATGAGCGAATGCTATGCCATTATGGACGATGACCGGTTAACCATACCCTGTCTCAAATATGGCTCTAGTGTGATTTCGGTTATTATGAAACAGCGCGGTCATTCAATGAACTTCGAATTTGATTCTTATAAACCCAATAAAGGTAAAGGCCGGAAACACGACGATTAATTTTATAAGATGCCGGAAAAAATTTACCCGGCATTTTCACTCAAGTGGTAGTCCGATTGTTCGCTCATAGCGACCTGCGTCTGACTACCATTTTCTCTTGCATTCCCGCACTTCAACTGGTTAGTTGCGCCATCAAAATTAACATTTGTTGCTAAAATTTTCACTTGACAAATAAAATAATCCACAGATTTAAAAAGTGACAAATGTCATCATCAGATCCTCACATAGAAATCAAGAATATCTTATAAGATACTGATAATAAATATATAATTATAGTGTTAAATTATTAATCAATCTAAGGAAAACCCTTAGAATATCAAGACATAATCGATTCAAGTCGGCAATTATTCACAAAGTTATCCACAGAAATTGTGGATAATGAAAAAAATCTTATGTGAAATAATGCGATAACTCAATTTGAAAAGAAATTCATGCTGGATAAGTAAATATTTTTCGGAATCATGAAGTTGAGCCAGAACGAGATTTAAATACCTCACCCCAAGAAATTTAAGAAAGTCATTCCTATTTTCAATAGCATAATTTTTTCCGTTTGATCTGTTGATAGCGACACAATAAAGCACCCCACCGCAAGCAGCGAGGTATTAAAAGCGCTCTTCAGACTGCTGGTTTTCAACCAGCCTTCGCCCCAAGGGGCGAGGAATTAAACCCGGAAGAGATTAAATGCTTCTGCGATAAATCGAGATCCGCTTTTCTATCATTGTAAATTTATGCAATTATATGATTTATAGAAATAATTAATTAAATATGGGAAAAGCACGACTGAAAAAAGGAAAATTCTGATAGACGCGTTCATGACTTTACATATATTTATTATGTCCTCCGTTAATTTATTTGATTCACGACCCCGGTCAATAAGAAAAATTATCAAATAAGATTTCAAGAGATAGTTCGGACCCAATACGTAAGCAGAATTTTTCTGCCGGTAAAAATGAATTATCTCTGACACCCCAAATTCACGGCATGATGCTGGCCGGCTCAAGATTGACTCGATTTTTATTTTTTCAGCGAAAGGAGGAACCACAAAGCTGGCTAATCATCTCTATTCACAGTGCACCACAATTCTATGCATAAAGATTTGGTCATTTTCGCGTTGGAACAAATGTGCTTCGAAACTTCCAAATGGCAATGACCGTAATATTCTAAATAATCCTATTCGAGGAGGATCTCATTATGAAAAAAAACATGCTATCAGCAATATTCGCCGCATCTCTGCTTGCACCAACCACCCAGTCTGTACTTGCTGAAAGTGTCGCAGTGGAAGGTGACTCCATTTTTATTCTTGATAATAGTGTAAGTGGCTCTCAAATAGTTGTTAAGAACCTCAACACTGGTGCACCAAACTCTTGCCTTGCCACTGCTGGCACCAATCTTCTCGCTTTACCCGATGGCACCCAAGCAACCGATATCCTCATTAAGAAAGGTACCGCAGTTATTACTACTTATAACGATACAACGCTAGTAACTGACATTAAATTAGTTGATGTTGCAAGCTGTCCACTTACTTCAACAGTTGATCTCAGTGAATGCTATGCAACAGTCGAGGATGGTAAATTGACGATACCATGCCTCGAATATGGTTCCGACATAATTTCTGTCGTACTCCGACAACGCGGCAGTTCAATGAATTTCGAGTTTGAATCTTATAAGCCTAAAGGCCGTTAATAATGCAAAGGCACAAAGGACTGTTAACACTAGATTAAAAACCCTCTTTATTTAATCTGTACTAACAAAAAATTTAATCAACATTTTATTAATAAGACGGGTAAATTGAAGTAGCAATTTCCCGTCTTTTTTCAAAACATCACATCTCAGATACTTTGTATCAGCTTCCTAAAAGAAGAAACTTTTTCTTCTTGACTTTTTGAATCATCCACAATTCAAAAAAATGACAAATATCCCTTCCAGAACATCTAATCAAAATGAAATTAAATTAATAAATATATGATAAGTATCACATAATTAATATGTTAGATATTTAATCAATCTAGGAAAAACCCTTACAGTTTAGGGAGGTTATCAATCAAAAAAAGGAATTATTCACAAAGTTATCCACAGAATTTGTGGATAATGAAAAAAATCCCATGTGAAATAATGTGATAACAATTTTTATGGTTAACTAAGAGTCAATCACTGAAGCTTTAAACCATTCGGTGCTAATCTTTCCGATCCTTAAGCAGCTTTTATTTACCACACCCAAATCTACCAACCAATTAATTATTAGCGTTCAATTGTTTCTAAGGAAGCACTGATTAATTCGCCGAGCAAGATGAGATGCAAAGCGGATGGCGCGCAAGAAACGAGACATATCAATCGGATAGGCGAGTTTCTGAGTACCGCCCAACGCAGCAAATCGCTTGCGCAGGCAATTAATCAGTGTTTCCCTAATTGATTTCTCCGGAAAAATAAATCAAAAGCTTATTTGTGATAAACCATTAATTCAATTCATATAACATATGACTTGACACCAAATTCCAAAACTCTTTTACTCAGTCTTTTTCATGTAGTTGTATACTCCCAACCATCTTTCCGGCAGCAAATTACTATGGAAGCATTCATACAGAAACTCAGACGTCGAGCTGCAATCCAGAAATACCTTGCATTTCTTGCTCTAGCCGGTGCGGTGGTTATTGTCTGGATCGGTACCGATTACTTTATCCATGAGTCTCCCAAAATTGCTGCACAAGACATCGAACAACAAAGAAAACTCATTCCTTCACAAGATATCATTGCCCGATTAGCCAGTCTGAGCATGAGCATTTTCAACAATGCCAAGCAATTGGATGATGCGGAAAATGAACTGTATAGAATCCAGAATATTGTAAGTTATGACGGAAATTATAATTTAGGAGATATTCAAAGCACTTACTACTTCAATTTCACAGAACCGCGCAACCTTTTTTTCTCCAGAACCTATGGACCATTCGGTCCCTTAACGCAAAAGAAACTAAGTAACTATGATTGGGAACTTGGAGGTCTCACAAAAAAGAAATTAAATGAAATAGATTCTCTTTTGAATGATATAAGAAATGCCAATACCTTGCTTGGAAGCGAGAGTGCTATCGACAAATATCATACAGACTTGCAAATCTTGCAAGATAGGAACAAGAAACGCCTTGAAGAACTCATTCATAGAACTGACAAGTTCAAAAAAGACCTTGAATATATGCGGAATACAATGAAACAAATTGGAGAACCCAACATAGATGCTAATCTTAAAAATACATTCCTACTCAACGACTTTGAGGAAATACGGGATTTAGAACAAGTTATCAAAGAATTCGATAAAAAAATGAACAGTGGCGAATTTCAAAGGGAAGCCGAAGAACATATAAAAACGATGTTGCAAACCAACAGAGCGGTTATTGAACAAATTGAGGCGTTTAAAATTAAGGTTATCAGCAATCGGGATTTGTACCAGGAAAAATTGCGGAAACAAGAAGAATTGGTCAATAAACTCCGCACCGAGAAAGCCAATCTGGAAGCGGAAAAGGAATTTATCGTGTCCCTTCGAAGTGGAGACGAGCCGGTCATGGCCGATAGCAAAGTGGCATTCCATGTTTCCACGAACATTGCCCGCCTTGGCATCATGATCGTCACACTATTTCTGGCTCAAGTATTCATTTCAATCTACCGGTATTTGACGAAGATCTCGAATTTTTACCACGCCAGAGCTGACGCACTTGAGATATTGACGACGGACACGCTAAAAAATACCGATTTGCCAGGCTCAATCGAAATGTTTTCCAATATCTTTTCACCGGAAAAGGTTGACTTCGGAAAAATACCCCAAGCACCGCTTAATGAAGCGATTAAAAGCGCGCAATCGGTTTTTCCCAAATCCTAGCAGCACCAATCACGCACAGCTTTTCCACTGATCTTGCTGCTTGATTAACTACTTCCACGATACAAGCGATGTAGGTGTTCCTGAAAACTGCTACTGGTGCCGAGAGGGGGAATCGAACCCCCATGATGTCACCATCGCGGGATTTTGAGTCCCGTGCGTCTACCAATTCCGCCATCTCGGCCTGCGGTTGAACTGTCTGATTGAATCAACAGAAGGCGCAATTATCACTGAAATCCCGAACTACAGCAAGCCGCACCGGTGGAAAACCCGGCGCAGCCGGTATAATAGGCAGCATGAAAACTCAGGATTTCGATTTTTACCTGCCTGCGGAGCTGATCGCACAATTCCCCGCCGAACAACGCACTAGCAGCCGTTTGCTCTATCTGGATAGTACCGCTCAACGATGGCAGGATACGTTTTTTTCCAGCTTGCCGCAGTTTCTGCGCCCTGGAGACGTGATGGTGTTTAACGATACTCAGGTGATTAAAGCTCGCTTGTTTGGCAAAAAAGACAGCGGCGGTAAAGTGGAAGTACTGGTGGAGCGGATTTTGGATGACCGTCATGTGCTGGCAGTAATTCGCGCCAGTCATGCTCCCAAGCCGGATTCCCGGTTGTGGCTGGCAAATGCGATACCGGTCACCGTGATCGAACGCGCGCAGGAATTTTACACGCTGCGTTTTGAGCATGTGCAATCAGTGACAGAATTACTGCAATGCTACGGCCAATTACCGCTACCCCCATATATCAACCGGCCTGCAACCGATTCCGATGCGGCACGCTACCAAACCGTTTACGCCCGCAACGCCGGAGCAGTCGCGGCGCCAACCGCCGGCTTACA
The DNA here is from genome assembly GCF_054188085.1 of Nitrosomonas limosa. NCBI lineage: Bacteria > Pseudomonadati > Pseudomonadota > Betaproteobacteria > Nitrosomonadales > Nitrosomonadaceae > Nitrosomonas > Nitrosomonas limosa. Next base: position 1,827,394 of record NZ_CM135180.1, read on the forward strand.
CTTTGATCAGCACATGCTGGATCACTTGCAATCGCTCGGAGTTACAATTGCCTATGTCACATTGCATGTCGGTGCGGGCACGTTTCAACCAGTGCGCGTTGACAATATCGCCGAACACACCATGCACAGCGAGACCTACCATATTCCGCAAACCACAGTAAATGCGATTCAAAACGCCCGGTTATCAGGCGCCCGGGTTCTGGCGGTCGGCACCACGTCATTGCGTGCTTTGGAAGCTTGCGCATCGACGAATCAAGGACAATTGGCCGCCGGTTATGGCGAAACACGGATTTTTATTACGCCGGGCTATCGATTTCAAGTGGTTGAACGGCTGCTCACTAATTTTCACTTGCCGCGCTCAACCTTGCTCATGCTGGTATCCGCATTTGCCGGCATGGATAATATCCGGCAAGCCTATCAACACGCTATTAATCAACGATACCGTTTTTTCAGTTATGGAGACGCCATGCTGATCGAGAGAGAACAATGATTTTTCAATTACATGCTACCGATCATGGCGCCCGCCGCGGTACCCTGACATTAGCCCACGGCACTATCGAAACGCCGGTTTTCATGCCGGTAGGAACCTACGGCGCGGTTAAAGGTATGTCACCCGATGCGCTGCAAGCCATCCATGCTCAAATTATTTTGGGCAACACGTTTCATTTATGGCTACGCCCAGGTCTTGAAGTTATCGAAGCGCATCAGGGATTGCACGGCTTTATGGGATGGCAAGGACCGATTTTGACCGACTCCGGCGGATTTCAAGTGTTCAGTTTAGGTGATCTGCGAAAAATCACTGAGGAAGGCGTACATTTTCAATCGCCGGTAAATGGCGATCGTTGTTTCTTATCGCCGGAAGAATCGATGCGGATTCAACGTGTGCTTAATTCCGATATCGTGATGATCTTCGATGAATGCACACCTTACCCGGCGGAAGAAACAGCCGCGCGGCAATCGATGGAACTCAGTCTGCGCTGGGCGGAGCGCTCCAAGCAGGCGCACAGTAATAATCCCAATGCGCTCTTCGGTATCGTGCAAGGCGGCATGTACGAACATCTCCGTGAACAATCGCTCGCAGATCTGGTTAACATCGGCTTTGACGGCTACGCCATCGGCGGATTGTCGGTCGGCGAACCTAAAACCGAAATGCAACGCATCCTCGAACATACTGGACCGCTGTTGCCTGTCGATAAACCACGGTATTTAATGGGCGTCGGCACACCGCAAGATATCGTGCATGCCGTAGCGCAAGGCATTGATATGTTTGATTGCGTATTACCGACGCGCAATGCGCGAAATGGCTGGTTATACACACGCGAAGGCGTGCTCAAGTTGCGCAATAGCAAATACCGGTTGGATACCTCACCGCCCGATGAACAATGCAGCTGTTATACCTGCCAGCATTTCAGCCGGGCTTATTTGCATCACTTGCAACGCATCAACGAAATGCTGGGCGCTCACTTAAATACCATCCACAATTTATTCTATTATCAGCAGTTAATGGCGGATATACGAGCGGCGATCGAGAACAAACAATTTGAAGAATATGCACAAGAATTTCTGGCATAAGCGGTCATCATGCTAATATGTGCGCTTTTGGTATAAGGAGATTATGATGCTGATTAGTGACGCATTTGCTCAAGCCGCTTCGACAACACAGAATGAAGCCGGTTGGGTGGCATTATTACCGATGGTCGGTATATTGGTTCTGTTTTACTTTTTGTTAATCCGTCCGCAAGCGAAACGCGCGAAAGAACATAAACAAATGGTGGAAGCGCTGCAAAAAGGCGATGAAGTCATCACCAACGGCGGCATCCTAGGACAAATTCTCAATGTTAGTGAATCCTACGTGATTATCGAGATTGCACCAACCATTGAAATTACCGTTCTGAAGTCTTCGGTACAAACCCTATTACCCAAAGGCACACTGAGAAGTATTGAACCTAAAGGCAAATCCTCAAAAACCAAAGCACCCAAAACAGACAATAATAAAATCGAACCCGTTGCAGAAGCACAGGAAAGTAAAAATCCCGATGCTGAAAAACAATAAAGGACTCTGGCAACTATTTCATAATTGCCAAGCTTTTGTCTTAATAACTATTTTAATTTTCTAATTTTCGACTGATATCCATGAACCGCTACGCACTTTGGCAATATCTGATTATTGCGGTTTCACTACTACTAGGCTTGCTTTATACGCTGCCAAATTTTTATGGCGAATCGCCAGCTGTTCAGATTTCACCGTTACGGGTCAGCGTTAATACCGATACGGCTTTGATGCAACGTGTAGAAGACGCTCTCAAACAAGCCAATCACGAAACAACTGGAATTTATCTTGAGGAAGGTAGCGTCAAAGTACGATTCGCCGATACCGATACGCAAATCAAAGCGAAAGATCTTTTAGAATCGACGCTTGGCAATGACTACATTATTGCATTGAATCTGCTGCCAAATTCTCCGCAATGGCTGACAAATTTGGGTGCGCTCCCCATGTACTTGGGGCTTGATCTCCGTGGCGGTGTCCATTTCATGCTGGCAGTGGATATGGACGGTGCGCTGGACAAGTCGCTCGATCGATACAGTGCGGATATACGAGGCACTCTGCGCGAGAAGAAAATTTCCTACGCTGGATTGGAAAAACACGAGAAAAAGCTGACCATCAAGTTTCGCGATGCTGAAACGCGTAGCCAGGCTGAGGCGGAACTCAAAAACAATTTCACCGATCTCGGGTTCAGTTATGAAGATGCCGGTAACCGCTATCATTTAGTGGCAGCGATCAAACCGGACGCACAGCTTCGCATGCAAGATGCAACCGTGATACAAAATATTACTACGTTGCGTAACCGGGTGAACGAGCTGGGTGTTGCCGAACCCATTATTCAGAAAGCCGGTGCGGACAGGGTCATTGTTCAATTACCGGGGGTGCAAGATACCGCCAAAGCCAAAGAGATTCTCGGACGGACAGCCACACTGGAAGTCCGTATGGTTGACGATGAGCACGACCTGGATGCTGCAATCCGCGGAAAAGTTCCATTTGGCACCGAGCTTTACGAAGAACGCGGTGGTATCCCGATACTTGTTAAAAAACAGGTGTTGCTGACCGGCGAGCGCATCACAGATGCACAGCCCGGCTTTGACAAAGATAACCAGCCAGCCGTACATATCAACCTGGACAACAATGGTTCGCGCATTTTCAAGCAATTGACGCGCGAAAACGTCGGCAGAAGAATGGCGATACTTCTGATCGAAAAAAATCATACCGAAGTAGTTACGGCGCCAGTCATCCGCGAAGAAATCGGTGGCGGACGTGTACAAATCAGTGGCCGCATGACCAGTATGGAAGCTCGCGACGTCGCATTGCTGCTACGTGCCGGAGCGCTTGCCGCACCGATGGATATCATAGAGGAACGCACGGTTGGACCGAGCCTTGGTGCAGATAATATCGCCCGTGGTTTTAATTCAACTCTCTACGGTTTCCTGGCCGTTGCAATCTTCATAGCCGTTTACTACACGGCTTTTGGCGTAATCTCGGTACTTGCTCTGGGTTTGAATTTACTGTTGCTAGTCGGTTTATTATCCATTATGCAAGCCACATTAACACTCCCCGGCATGGCTGCGCTTGCCTTAACGGTGGGGATGGCGATTGATGCGAATGTGTTGATCAATGAAAGAATCCGCGACGAATTACGCAGTGGATTATCCCCGCAACTTGCAATTCATGCCGGCTATGAGCGTGCTTTCGGAACGATTTTGGACTCCAACATTACCACGCTGATTGCCGGGATTGCATTGTTCGCTTTTGGATCAGGCCCTGTTAAAGGATTCGCAGTGGTACTTTGTCTGGGCATTCTCACTTCTGTTTTTACAGCAATTTTCGTCTCTCGCGGCATGGTCAATCTGATGTACGGAAGCAGACGCAAACTGGACTATGTGCCAATCGGTAAAATCTGGATACCTGAGAATCAAACAAATCATAAAACGATTGCTCCTGAAGAAAAGGATGTTAAAAAGCTTCAAGCTTCAGAAACATCCGGCGCATTAGAAAAATCTGATGTCGAACAACCGGTTAAGACTTCAGATAATTCTGGTCAAAGCGATAATACTTCGTTTCAATCCGGAGAGAAGCCTGCAGTTAAAACTAAAGGCAAACGCAAATCTGCGGAAAACAAGCAGTCCAAGTCGTAATTAATCGGAATTTAAGGAAGTTACAATGGAATTATTTAGGTTTAATCGTGACATTCCCTTCATGAGCTGGAGGAAAACAGGGGCTGTGATTTCAATCACAACATTTGTTCTTTCTGTTATCTTTATTGCCACGAAGGGATTGAACCTCGGCGTCGATTTTACCGGCGGCACGGTTCTTGAAGTCGGTTATACCCAAACAGCCGATCTTCAAAAAATCAGAAGCGTTTTATCCGATCTTCAAATGCCGGATGCCAGTGTGCAAAACTTCGGTACCTCACGCGATGTTATGATACGTCTACCGCTTCGACCTGAAATTTCCAGCGCGCAGTTGTCCGAGACAGTTTTGGCCGCGCTTAAGCAAGCTGATAGTACCGTTGAAATGCGCCGCGTTGAATTTGTGGGTCCGCAAGTAGGTCAAGAATTACTCGAGAATGGCGCACTTGCGCTATTGTTTGTGTCATTGGGTATAGTCGCTTATCTCGCGATGCGGTTCGAATGGAAATTCGGCGTTGCGGGCATCATCGCTAACTTACATGATGTTGTGATTATCGTTGGTTTTTTTGCATTTTTTCAGTGGGAATTCTCGCTGACAGTATTAGCGGCAGTCCTGGCAATCCTGGGTTATTCAGTGAACGAATCGGTGGTTATTTTTGACCGAATCCGGGAAAATTTTAGAAAACAGCGTAGAGCATCAATATCTCAAGTTATTGATAATGCGATCACATTGACTATGTCGCGCACAATTATTACGCATGGCAGTACTCAGATGGTCGTCATTGCAATGTTATTGTTCGGAGGCGAAGTTTTGCATTATTTCGCGCTCGCTCTCACCATCGGTATTCTGTTTGGTATTTATTCATCAATAATGGTTGGCAGTTCCATACTGATGCTGCTCGGTGTGAAACGTGAAGACTTGGTGAAACTGGAAAAGAAACCACTCGAAAACGATGGCGCAGTGGTTTAGCTTATTTTAGCTCGATTTTCTCTCTATACACCATGAACAATCATTTCGTTATCGATTCATCAAATCAACAAGCAATTCCGCACGGAGATTAGATAGGTTTGATCACCGACATCATCACCTGGATTGTAAGTACAGTCAGCACCTTAGGATATTTAGGAATTTTTATCCTGATGCTGATTGAGTCAAGTTTTATCCCATTCCCCAGTGAAGTAATCATGATACCGGCAGGCTACTTAGCGTCTAAAGGTGAAATGAATATGCTTATTGTCATTGGGTGCGGAATTTTGGGTAGTCTATTTGGCGCACTCATTAATTATTATTTAGCAATCCGTTTAGGACGGCCTCTGCTCCTGCAGTACGGAAAATATGTGATGTTTAAGGAACATCATTTGCTGCAAATGGAAAGTTTTTTTGCACGGCATGGACATATATCGACTTTTACAGGCCGCTTAATTCCGATGATTCGTCAGTACATTTCGATACCGGCTGGCTTGGCTAGAATGAATTTGTCGATTTTCTGTTTCTATACCAGCCTGGGGGCCGGTATTTGGGTGATTATTCTTTCTCTATTAGGCTATTTCATCGGTGAGAATGAAATGCTGATCAAGGAATACTTAAGAGACATCATTATTGCGCTTGCTCTTAGCTGTGGAATCGGCATTACGATTTACTGGTTTTATCAACGACGCAATAATAATCGATGAGGAATCGTGGAAGCACAGTATTCGAGCAATACTCTGAATACTGTGTTCCTGTTTTGTTAACTTCTAATTGATTTAAGCAGGATTGGCGCCATCGGATTTACGTTTGCGCATCATGAAGAAGGCAGCTGCACCGGCAACCACTAACAAAATCGGTCCAATGATCACTATCTTAGGTGTTGGCCTTCCTTCCCCGACTGAGAACGGAAACCGTGATACATACTCTTGCGGTCCGCCCGACACTGTTACCAATCCCACAAACTTTCCCTTCTCCGGAAAGGTATGGTCTATCGTAATCGAGGCTGTCGGGTATACTTTTGGCGGCAAATGAAATACTGTGATCTCGTCAAGATTCGCTTCCGAACCGGTGTCACGAATTATCCTTACTTCCGTTTTCAATGGTCTCAGTTCTTCTTGTATATAATCCAGCGCTATCACGGTCTTGCCGATTTCCGGTATGTCTTCGCAAAATTCCTCTTCTTGCGACAGTGGCTGGTAGCCGGTAAAGTGCATCCGGTAAGGTCCTACCGTCAATACACACATATCCTCAGCCAGCGCCAGTCCGCCGTGCGCTTGTGCTTGTGAGGTAAACATGATGCTTGCTGCCACAAGGGCTGTTATTACTATTTGCTTTATTGCTGTGCTTCTTTCTACTAACATCGCTAGGATTCCCCGTCTTTAGTTTGTTTGTTGATTGATGTTTTTTCTTCCCCGACTGCCGGTGTCTTTTCTCCGCTATCGACTTTTTCAGTTCCTTTCGAGCTGCGTGAGGCTATCCAATCCCTGAATCGTCTTGAGCGGATGAGTTTATACCCAAGTATGGCTGTCAGCAATAGACCCACCACCGGCCCGATCGATGCTCTGAATACTTCCGCATAATTGATCATTTCAACTCGCAGATGATATTCATAGTGCAGGGGTGGCACGCCTTCGGCTGTGACTTGTATCAGGTATTTACCTTGTTCCAGCTCTTTCTGCATGCTGATCACTCCGTCCTGATATACCGCCGGACGCAAATCCGTGACAGTTTCTCCTTCTACCCGATCACCTCTGATTATCTTCAGCCCAATCGGCATTTCTCTTAGTGCAGGATCCACTAAGTCTATGACCATGATCGTACTTCCAATCTTGGGTATGTCAGTGCAGTAGTGCCCTGCTTTATCCACTTGAGGCTGATAGGTGCTCAGGTGGATTATGTTCTCGCCTATCCGGCGCATGCAACTGTCATCTTCCATGTCTACCTTGCCATGGGCGCCGGCTGTGCCTGTGTAAAATGTCATAATAAGCATAAAGGCCGCAATCCCTGCTCGTGCTATTTGCCTGACCACGACAAATCCTCCTCTCGCGTTAGTGCCTCTATTTTTGCCAGTTCTTTTGTCTGCATTCTTTTGTTGCATCTTAAGTTTTCTTTGTTCTCTACCCATATAAAAAAACCGGTACACCGGCTGTCTTGCGACAGTGGTGTACCGGTGTTTTGACTCGCCCTAGCTTATAGCTTGGTAAAGACTGGAATTACCGCGCCAGCAATACTGTTAATATAACGATTGCCTTCGTCATCCCATGTCATTAACAACCCGCCAAAACGGCTTTCAGGGTCACCCAACAGCGCCATCAAACGTTGTACTTCCCACAACGCGTCTTTGGCTTCCATCTTAACTTCACGGGTTTCTCCTGGTTCAATACCTCTTTCATCTTCCATCGTCAAACCTGTTGCTACCAGTTCGCGTGGATAGTCAGGATCCAGGTATTTACGTCCCAAGTCGTTTACAAAACGAACACCCGCTGTCGTGAACTCGCCAATGTTAACTGTCGAGTCACCGTTGTTGGTGATTTCCATCGTCACACGCAGTGCACGTCCAGGTACGTCGTAGTTAGCATGCGTTACCTTGATCGCAACCGGATTCGGTGCAATCGGCATCGGTTCTACTTTCGATTCACCCGCTTGGATCGGTACTGTGTATGGATGTACGCTTTCGGTATAACGATAGCCACCCCATACCAGTGCACAGGTCAGAATCGCTACTGCCATGCCTACTTTACGGTCCATTGGATCCAGCAGCAGTTCGTCACCGTACGCTAACAATACACGGCTACGTGGCAGGAACATCGGACGTGCTACATAGTAGCCAATCCAGAAACAGCCCAGACCTAACCATACCAAGTGCCAGAATACGCCATTGCTGAAGTTGAATGTTTCCAGATCAATGGTTTTACCTGTCAGGGTGGTCACCGGATTGGTGAAGTCATCCCAGTTGCCTGAAATGTTCATCCAAGATGCAGGGCCAGCAATCGGGCCTGCTTCTTTGACGTTCACCATTGCGTGCATGTGATGACGTCCTGGAATCCTTGCTTTCAGTCTGACTTCGAATTCATAGTCACGACCAATTTGCAGCGGTCCAGAAATGAACGTCGGTTCGCCGTTCAGTTTGGTGCTTAAACGTACAAACACCGGGCTCGGGCTACCAATGTTGAAAAATGCGCGTTCCGGTTTACCTACCGCACGTGGCCAATCTTCCGCCAGGTGAAATTTACCAGTGATCGTCGCAATGTCGTTCACTTTGGTGACTTTCGGTTGCCATTTCAGGTCGTACCATTGAATCGTACGCATACGGAGAAACGGTTCTTGTGAACGTTCACCGTGCGCTGCCGCTGTCTTGACATCTACCGTCAGCGTCAGTGCCAGTGAGGCCGCTCCAATCGCCGCTCCATACAGGCCTAATACGCCCAGCTTAAATATGCTTCTTATATTCATTATCTAATCCCCTGTGCAAAGCCTTTTTCACCAAATGCGGTTACGTCGTTCTTCATAGAGATGCGTCCTCTTTCTCCTTTAACATAGAAGAATGCGGTGCAGTAGATCTTGCCAAAGTACCACCATACGCAGTACATCAACATCGATACAAACGCTGCGAAGAATGCCGCGATTACCGTGGTGTGACCACCAAAGGTACGCAGTGAGCCTTGTTCAATCAGGCGTACATATTCCGGTGTACCGGTACGTACATATAAGAAGCCTGTGTAGTCAGCTACTGATAACAGTACGCCTTCTACTACCAGCGGTAAGTGGGTTGGTCCAAAAATCGGCCAGTTGCCAGGATAGAAGAATAATCCCCAGAATCCACCGCCTAACAGAGCTGTGATCAGCCAGTTACCCGTCAACAACAGAACGGTGTCCAGCATCAATGCGCCTGGTATCATCGTTGATGGCAGTACAAAATTCAACGGGTAGTGTGACCACCAGTAGAATCCCCAGTAACGGGTCAGCCATTCGCCTACTAACAGGCATACGATACACAGTGTCGCTCCGTACGATAAACGATAGTTTACCCACAGGTAATATTGCAGTGCTGCACAATACATTACACCTACGATCGGTGTTACTACCGGCCACCATTGACGGTCTTTCCAGTCAAGCCAGAAATCCCAGTCACCTGCCAACAACATAAAGTGCATGTGGAATGTACCTACCAACAAGATGCACAGAATCGGAAAATATACCGCGTCGATATATCTGGACATCCGGATCGCTTCCGGCGGCATCTTTGCCGCTGCTAAAATTTCGTCTGTTCTACTCACTAGACCCTCCCTTCTTCATTTCGTGTGATATTAAATATGAAAACTCGACGATTCCTTTTACTTCCCTTTTTATCGCCTGCCTTAGCTCGTTTCCATCAATTCTCTTTACAGCCATTTCCACTGCCACACCTCTACTACAGGTGTGGCAGTCTTCATTCAGAAATTAAGGAACAATTCTGTTGTTCAGAATTTCGCGGCTGGCGCCGTTCCAGGTTACGTCTGTCAGGTTAGAGTAACGGGTGATAATTTGTGCTGCGATACCACCTGAGAATAAACCTGCCCAACCCAGAATCACAAAGCCCCAGTGCAATGGCGCGCTAAACAGCTCTTCCATGAACCAGAATGCATGACCCCATTCGTTCAATCCTACGTTCGGCAGAATCATCAATGGGCCAGCAATTGCCATTACCAGCGGGAATGATGTGCCGCGGCTGTACAGTGGCAGACGGGTCATCGCGTACAGGTATGAAGCTACGCCACATACGATGTACATCGGGAATGAGCCATAAAACACCACTACGTGACTTGGCGTAAAGCTCGTGTCACGAATAATCACTTGGTGCCAGCTTGCATCTTGTTCGGTGAAGAAGCTGCCGCCCCAGTAAACACCAAACAGGTATACACCCAGCCACATCATCCAGTAGAAATAGCGTTTGATCTCTAACTTGGTATCCAGGTTGTCTAATTGTTCTTTGGTGTCACGGGTTTTTAAAATCCAACCCCAGGTGACCAATGCAAACAATGGCATCAGGGTCATGTGTACGCGCCACAGTCCCATCCACACTTTGTCAAATTCCGGTTCCATCGAGTCCATTCCGTGGGAATACGCAAATGTCCTTTGAAACCAGATCCAAAATATCGCTACCAGTAGCATGGTGCCCATGCCCAGTTTGTAGTACTTCGAGTCGTACCACAGCGACATGTCATAGCTCGCGCTCGACGCGCTACTCGTTGTGCCATACGTTGTTGCCATCTTTCTACCTCCTATCTGTTAATCAAAACTACTTCTCTTTTCTTCTACTGCTTCTAATACTAATTAATTAGTACTGCTTAAAATTTCGGCAGCTAAATTAAACTCCTTTTCCCTTCTAATTTAACTACGCCTCTCAGGCTAGTCGACCTTGGGGTCCAAAGTCAAGTCATTTGTCATAAAATTACCTTTTTCTAAGTCAGGTTTTATTCCACAAACTGCCTGTTTATACTTTGAAAACAAAAATTAATTTCATATTCCAGAAGTTAATTCTAATCGTTTGTATGAACTTGAAACAGGATAATTAATTTTGCTGCAAAGTATGGGTGCGTATTATGCTTAATAAACCCTCCGCAGTAAATGGTTTAGTCAGATATCCATCTGAACCCGCCAACCGACCCCGCGCTTTATCAAATAAACCATCTTTACTTGAGAGCATAATGACTGGAATTGATTGATAAGTTGGATTTTTCTTAATTAACATGCATGCTTGATACCCATCCAACCGCGGCATGGTGACATCAATAAAAATGATATCAGGTTGATTATCAATAATTTTCGACATTGCCACGAAACCATCTTCAGCCAAAATGACATCACACCCAAAGGGGCGCAAAAAAACTTCAGCACTTTTTCGTATTGTATTGCTATCGTCTATTACCATCACCTTAATGCCTTTTAAGACATCGGTATTATCCACTCAAACTCCTTAATACTTGCATACAATTTTAATAACTTACGATTCTTCCTTGCCTCGCATACGTGCCTACCTGACTAGCATTAATCTTATTTTCTCCAGAATGCCGGAATAAAAATTGCCAGTACCGTAAAAAATTCCAGTCTGCCTAATAACATGGCAAAACTGCATATCCAGATTTGAAAATCAGACAATGACGCATAGGTTGTCGCCGGTCCAATGCCTCCAAGACCAGGACCGAGATTATTTAGGCAAGCAACTGCAGCTGAAAAGGCTGTAATTACATCCAAGCCGCTCAGTGTCAACAGTAATGTCATTACAACAATGCTAGTGGCATACACAAACAAAAACACCAATACCGCGAGAATCACTCGATTTGCCAACAGACTTCGGCCCAATTTTGCTGGAATGACCGCATTGGGATGCATAATCGTAATAATTTCTCGATAAACTTGCTGGTACAAGATCCGCGCACGAATCATTTTGATGCCGCCACCAGTTGATCCGGAAGAAGTGCAGAAACCTGATAAAAACAACATCCATAACGGAATGAATATCGGCCAGAGGCTATAATCAGTATTGCTATAACCAGTTGTCGTCGCCACCGAAACGATATTGAAAGCCGCATAGCGCAGTGCTGTGAGCGGTTCCGGATAAAACCCGGCGAACCATAGATAAAAAGCCAATCCCAAGCAACTGACCAGGATAATTAAAATATACCAGCCGACTTCGGAATCATAACGATAAGAAATTAAGCTCTTTGCCCGCCAAGCCAGGAAATGTGTTGCAAAGTTGATCCCGGCAATCAGCATGAAAAAGATCGCAACCGCTTCAATCAATGGAGAATCCCAATAGCCATAGCTGGCATCGTGCGATGAAAATCCTCCCAATCCCAGCGTTGTAAAAGCATGCATCACGGCGTCAAACCATTCCATGCCGGCCCACCTATAAGCAACGATGCAAATCAAAGTCAAACAGGCGTAAATGGACCAAAGACCCTTAGCTGTCTCCGCAATACGCGGAGTCAGCTTATTTTCCTTCATCGGCCCCGGAATCTCGGCATTTAATAGCTGTCGGCCACCGACGCCCAGTAGCGGCAGAATTGCGACCGCCAATACAATCAACCCCATACCGCCAAGCCAGACTATTTCGCCACGCCATAAATTGATAGATGGCGGCAATTTGTCCAATCCGGACAAAACCGTGCCGCCGGTCGCAGTCAAGCCTGAAACCGCCTCGAAATAAGCCATACTGATACTGAGTTGCGGCAAATACAATAGTAGCGGTAGCATCGCAAAAGCGGGCAGCACTGACCATACCAACACTACCAGCAAAAAACCGTCCCGGGTTTGCAATTCACGTTTAAAAGGACGCGTAAACAACCACATCATCAAGCCGCATCCGAGCGTAATTAAAATCGATTGCTTAAAAACAAATCCTGCGCCGTCTTCACCCCATAGCGCCAAGCAAAGTGGAATCAACATCGTTAATCCGAATACCAACACCATTTTGCCAAGTACGTTAACAACAACAAGCAGTCGATACATGGATTATTTTTCTACAGAAAGCCGACATTAACCTGAAATAGCTTTTCCACTTCGCGAATCATCTTGCGATTGATCACAAACAAAATCACATGATCTCCCGATTCAATAACTGTATCATGATGTGCAATAACAACCTTGACCGCACCCTTAGAAGCATTTGCCGACTGGCCTGATTCATTGTTTAAACTATCACCGGACCATCCATCCGATTTGGCTAAACCACGGACGATAGCACCAATCGTTGCACCTTTCGGCAATTTGATCTCATCGATCCTGCGACCAACTACGTTGGACGATTTTGCGTCGCCATGCGCCACCAACTCCAGAGCCTCCGCCGCACCACGCCGCAGACTATGCACAGCGGCCACATCGCCATGCCGGACATAAGCCAGTAAAGAACCGATGGTAACCTGCGCCGGTGAAATTGCGATATCAATCCCGCTACTTTGAACCAAATCGACGTAAGCACCTCGATTGATGAGTGCGATTACCTTATGCGCTCCCATACGTTTTGCCAGCAGCGCTGACATGATGTTATTTTCATCATCATTCGTCAGTGCGCAAAACATATCCATTTCAGCGATGTTTTCATCTTCCAGCAAGGTTTCGTCGGTAGAATCCCCATGCAACACCAACGCATTACTCAGTTCACCGGCCAGTCGCTCACAGGCTTGATAATTGCGTTCGATGATTCTGACCTGATAATCTTTCTCCAACGTTCCGCCAAGCCGTCTGCCAATTTTGCCGCCCCCGGCAATCATTACATGCTTGACCGGTTCATCCATCCTGCGTAATTCCCGCATAACCGCGCGAATATCTTCAGTTGCCGCGATAAAGAACACCTCATCTTCTGCTTCGATGACAGTATCCCCCTCTGGAATTATCGGGCGGTCTTTACGGAAAATAGCCGCAACCCGGGTATCGACATTCGGAACATGCTTGCGTAATTCCTGTAGCTGCTGACCAACCAGCAATCCTCCTTGCAACGCACGAACCGCCACCAGACTCACCTCCCCCGACGCGAAATCGAGCACTTGCAACGCTTCCGGAAATTCAATCAGTTTTTCAATATATTCCGTGAGAATTTGTTCGGGGCAAATCGCAAAATCCACACAAAAATTCTCGGTCGAGAAAATTTCAGGATGTTCGAGATATTCCGTGGATCGGATACGGGCAATCTTCGTGGGGGTATTAAATAATGTAGCGGCGAGTTTACAAGCAACCAAGTTGGTTTCATCGTGTTCGGTGACCGCCAATATCATATCCGCGTCATGCGCACCGGCGCTAACCAGCACCGAAGGATGCGAAGCGTTGCCCGCAACCGTGCGTAAATCCAAGCGATCTTGCAAAAGCGCCAAGCGCTTCGGATCGACATCAACCATGGTGATATCGTTGGCCTCGCTGACCAGATTCTCTGCCACGGATGTGCCTACTTGACCGGCACCTAAAATAATAATCTTCAATTCAGCGACCTATTTCTTTGCGATTTTCCCGCACCCAATCCCGCCACTGCGCAAATAATACGGGATCCAGTGCGGCAATCACCGAGCGATGCCATATAGGGCTAGTCCAATAATCATCATGCTCAAAACCGCACATATTGCCGCCCGCTTCCGCCAGAATCAAAGAACCCGCTGCGTAATCCCACGGCTTCTGTCCACCGTGCAAGTACAAATCAAAATAACCGGCGGCGGTATAGCACAACTCCAATGCGCAAGCGCCAAAATTCCGCTGCGACGCAAATGGTGGATAAGCGGCCACTTTGGCAGCGAAACTCCGGTCCAGTCGCTTCAAATCCACATTCGCCATCGCACTCGACATTGGGGGCGCATGTTTCTTAAGAGGTAATGCGATACCATTTAAAAATGCACCATTACCTTTGGTCGCATAAAACATCTCATCCGTCACAGGGTTATAAATCACGCCAAGCACACTCTTTCCCTGCTCCATATAGGCCACGGACGTGGCGAAGTAAGGCAAGCCGTTATAAAAATTCGATGTTCCATCGATCGGGTCGATACTCCATAGTCCCGGCTCCCCCTTAATCCATTGAGTTTGCTGCTCCGCCTCGGTCATTTCCTCACCCATCGCTGCAGCTGGACGGATTTTCTGCAATTGATCTAATAGCGCATGTTGTGCGGCTACGTCCGCTTCGGTAAAAAAACTGCCGTCCGATTTGGTTTGCCGGCCCACTCGCAAATAGCGCGGCATAATCACTTCCTGAGCAACGTCTCTGACCGCCGAGATCACTTTTTCTAGCACAGCTACTCCGAACGCCATTTAATCGAACAACCGATACTGGGAATTTGTTCGGCCGGACCACGGCCAGTCTTGGCAACTTGCAGCATCGCTTCGAACAAATCCCGGCGCACATCCGCAGGCGCCGCTTCTTTACGGGAAGCATCGAGGCGTCCGCGATATTGCAATTCCAGATTGCCATTGAATCCAAAAAAATCCGGCGTACAGACCGCGCCATATTTCTTAGCGATTTCCTGCGTTTCATCCCACACATACGGGAACGGATAATTCAATCGCTGAGCCACGAGCTTCATGTTCTCAAAAGAATCTTCCGGATAATCCGCCGGATCGTTGGACATGATGGCGATGGCATTGATGCCATGCTGCCTTAATTCATTAACATCACGGATAATACGATCCTGCACCGCCTTAACATACGGGCAGTGATTGCAAATAAACATGACTAAAAGTCCGTTTTCCCCTTTTGCCGAAGCCAGGTTATAGCGTTTGCCATCGACACCCGGCAAATCAAAATCAATCGCCTTCCAACCGAAATCACAGACTGGCGTCTCTAAACTTGCCATATAACTTACTCCATCGATTAAAAATTATTTCAATAATTGTTTGCATAGCAGAATCATTAATATTACCAAGTCAATGCCTAGTGCATAACATGCTATATTATCATGACTCTATTTGTTGAAATCGCCGCTCCAAGGCAACGACATCGAACATGCACGCTCGTTTCTACCATCCTGAAGCTATCACCGCTGGACAGATGATTGAGTTATCGTCTGAAAACAAACATCATGCCGCGCGGGTACTACGCCTTAGAAATGGCGATGCGATCACGTTATTCAATGGTCGCGGCGGCGAGTATAGCGCGCGGATCGATTCCATCAGAAAAGATAACATCGCGGTATTGGTTGATAGCTATCAAGACATCGACCGGGAATCGCCATTACACATCGAACTGGCCCAAGCCATTTGTGTCAATGAAAAAATGGATTGGATCATACAAAAATCGGTCGAATTCGGCGTAACGCAGATCCAACCGGTATCCACCGCTCGCAGCATTGTACATCTGTCAAATGAACGTTCCGAGAAACGACTGCAACATTGGCAAAAAATCGTCATCTCAGCATGCGAACAATGTGGCAGAAATCAAGTGCCGCAAGTATTTCCACTGATCACTCTGCCGGAATGGCTGAGCCGAAAAAAAATGCATCGCACCACGCAAGATATTCTTATCATGTTATCCGCTACGGCGGCACAAAGCTTGAAAGATCTACCCGAACCGGCAGCCGATGCTAAAGTGGCTCTTGTTATAGGTCCCGAAGGTGGATTCACCGAGGAAGAAGAACTCGCGATTGAGCATTCGGGCTTCGTGCCACTGCATCTGGGCAGCCGCATTTTGCGCACGGAAAGCGCCGCGCTCGCCGCAATTGCGGCGATGCAAGCGCTTTGGGGAGATTACTGATGACGGCCGTCAATAATAAGCCGGATACAACCGCGGAATTTGTCGCCTGGTTTCGTTCCGTAGCACCTTACATCCATACCTTTCGCGGCAAGGTCTTTGTCATCGGTTTTAGCGGTGAAATGATCACCGATGCCAAATTCGTCAACTTCATTCATGACATCAACTTGCTTGCCAGCCTCGGTGTACGGCTGGTTCTGGTTCATGGTGCCCGGCCGCAAATTCAATTGCGTCTGGACGAATCGCAATTGGAAACGCAAACAGTCCAGGGTATGCGCGTCACCGATTCCGCCGCGTTGCAATGCGTCAAGGAATCGGTCGGACGAGTACAGCACGAAATTGCCGCGCTGCTTTCGATGGGATTGCCGAATTCGCCGATGGCCAACGCCGCGATTCGGGTCACCTGCGGCAACTTTGTTACCGCCTGTCCGTGCGGCGTCATTCAAGGCATTGACTTGATGCATACCGGCAAAGTGCGCAAAATCAACGCGCCAGCCATTCATTCGCGCTTGGAACAAGGCGACGTAGTACTGATTTCGCCGCTCGGCTACTCACCCACCGGCGAGATTTTCAATCTCACGATGGAAAATGTGGCGACCGAAACCGCCATCGCGCTCCGCGCCGAAAAATTGATTCTGCTGCTGGATACCGTCGATTGCACCGCATCCGAGGAAAATAAGACAGGAAAATTGCCGCGCGAACTGACCGTCGCCGAAAGCAAGTTATTGCTGGAGCATAAAATTCCAACTGCTACACCTCTTGTACCGGATGCCTTATTGCCCGCATTGCAATCAGCAACCAAAGCTTGCGAAATGGGTGTCACCCGCGCGCATTTGGTCAGCCGCCATTGCGATGGCGCCATCTTACAAGAGCTGTTCACCCATCATGGCATCGGCGCCATGATCACGCAAGAATCGTTGCAAGCCCTCAGAAAAGCAAAAATCGAAGACGTCGGCGGCATTTTACAATTGATCGAACCACTCGAAACCGAAGGCATTCTGGTCAGGCGCGGCCGCGAACTGCTGGAAATTGAAATCGACCGGTTTACCGTTTTCGAGCACGACGGCATCATTCTCGGCTGCGCGGCGCTGTACCCATTCCCCGAAGAACACGCCTGTGAACTCGCCTGCCTGGCGATTCACCCGGATTACCGCGATCAGGGGCACGGCGAGAGCTTGCTTAAACACATCGAAAATAAAACGATTGCGCAAGGCATCCACAAACTGTTCGTACTCACCACGCATGCCACCCATTGGTTCATCGAACACGGATTCAGCGTAGCCACACCCGCCGAACTGCCGAAAGTCAAACAGAATTTATACAACTACCAACGCCGATCAAAAGTACTGATCAAACACCTCAGCGATTAGCAAAAAATTTACACGAACGGTTTACGCAATGAAACGAACGTTTCATAATGCCGTTTTTTTCCAAGGACGTATCCACAATGGCAAGAATGGTGAATTGCATCAAATTGGGCCGCGAGGCCGAAGGCTTGGACTTCCAAACCTATCCCGGCGAACTCGGCAAACGGATTTTTGAAAACGTATCGAAAGAAGCCTGGAATCAATGGATCAAACACCAGACCATGCTGGTCAACGAAAACCGGTTGAACCTATCCGATCCCAAAGCACGCAAGTACCTGGCGGAACAAATGGAAGCTCATTTTTTTGGGGAGGGTGCAGAACAGGCGGCGGGTTATGTGCCTCCGGAGAACAAATCCTAAAATTGTTAGAGTTTTTCAAATCAAATATTAAATTTCATTGAGAAACTCACTCCTCAAAACAATTCTAAATTAATTTGCTATAAAGACTCGATTTCCTTAAGAGTTTTTCCGTTTTTGTCTTTCCAAGCAATAAGCCCGTTCGCATGTCCCCCATGAATCACAGCCGCCGCTGCACTCGGGCTGGTAAACTCCGCATCTCGTGAAAACACCAAAGTATCACCATTGATTTCGAGTACTCCATCTTCTCTTAGGCGATGTCTCATGTTCATAACCCAAGGCCATTTGTGCGATGAGGCTCGATCATTCAAAACAGCTTGCGAACCTTTAAGAACTACAAAACCGTTCGGAACCAGATGGCCTTCCGCTTTAATTCCTTTGATCTCGCATAACAGCTTTTTTTGCTCAGATTCAGCTACGGCCAATGCTGCAGCAGGCACGAGCAAATCAACACCAAGAACAGGCAATAGCTGGTTGATTTTCTCCAGAAATATCTCCATGTCCTCTCTATCGGATTCTGGCAGTCTCGCTCCGCTACTTTGACCGTTTGCGACCACAGCTCGTCCGGACTTACGTCCCTGATCTATCAGTTTTCCTTCAAGAAAGCGGATATGCGCCTTAGTCAAGTTCTCGTCTTTACTGATAAAAAAGATAATTTGATTCCAAAAATCTTTTTCCAAATGAGCTTTGATTCGATCGCGAATGCACTCAGCTTCACCGATATAGATAACTGATTTTCCAGATTCAGGATCAGAACCGGTCAGGAAATAGATACCAGCGCCTCCGGATTCTTCTCGCGAAAGAATACCTTCAAACTCACTTCTTGGGCCAGCAACAGCTTTCCCAGTCCAGTTCGACAATTCGGCAGTGCGAAGCCGCTTCGGATCACCCTGAGCTAGAAATATCTTGATTGTAGCGCTAGGCATGTAATAAAGCAGAAAGTGTTACAACAACTTTCCAACTTTCTGAGTTGAGATTCCTATGATTGACAATGCAAGTTGCACTATCAATCATAGAAAAATTGAGAACAACTAACTTAGGAATTACTTAATAACCGCGTTCAACTCGCCTTTGGCATAGCGATTGGCCATGTCTTCCAGCGAAATCGCCTTGATTTTGCTGGCTTGGCCGGCGCAGCCGAAAGCTTCGAAGCGCGCTTTGCAAATTTCTTTGGCCGCAGCGGTCGCTTCTTTCAGGAATTTGCGCGGGTCGAAATTGCTTTTGTCGGTTTCCAAGCTGCGGCGGATCGCGCCGGTCATCGCCAGACGGATGTCGGTGTCGATGTTGACTTTGCGCACGCCGTATTTGATGCCTTCCTGAATTTCCTCAACTGGGACGCCATAGGTTTCCTTGATGTCGCCGCCGAATTTGCGGATGATTTCCAGCCATTCTTGCGGAACCGAGCTGGAACCGTGCATCACCAGGTGGGTGTTTGGAATGCGCGCATGAATTTCCTTGATGCGTTGAATCGCGAGAATATCGCCGGTGGGTTTACGGGTGAATTTGTATGCGCCATGCGAGGTGCCAATTGCGATCGCCAAAGCATCGACGCCGGTTTTACGCACAAAATCGGCGGCTTCTTCCGGATCGGTCAGCAGTTGATCATGCGATAACACGCCTTCCGCGCCGTGTCCGTCCTCGGCTTCGCCCATGCCGGATTCCAGAGAACCCAGGCAACCCAGCTCGCCTTCTACCGAAACGCCAACCGAATGCGCAATGTTCACAACATCCGCCGTAACGTTGACATTGTATTCGTAGGTCGACGGTGTTTTAGCATCCGCTTGTAGAGATCCGTCCATCATGACACTTGAGAAACCACTGCGAATCGCATTCACACAAACGGATGGCGATGCACCATGATCCTGGTGCATCACGATCGGAATATGCGGATACGCTTCAACCGCTGCTGCGATCAGATGACGCAGAAACGCTTCACCGGCATATTTGCGCGCACCGGCAGAACCTTGCATGATGACCGGGCTGTTGCATTCGTCGGCCGCTTGCATGATCGCTTGAATTTGTTCCAGATTGTTGACGTTGAAAGCCGGCAAACCATAGCCGTTTTCCGCCGCATGATCTAGTAATTGTCTGAGTGATACGAGTGCCATTTAGATCTCCTTATAAAATATCGAAATAAAATTCTGTGATGCATAAGTATAAGCGATTATTCTGCATGATTGCTGCTTGAATCATCAACCTGTACGCATCGTGCCCGGACGCCAAGAGCTTCTGCTAGCTCAGGCTGGATCAAGGCCTTGTCTTGTTTTCCATTCACCGACTTTGATAATTTTCATGGTATTGGTACCGCCGGTTTTACCCACCGGTTCGCCAATGGTCATTACCATGATATCGCCGTTGCGTACCACTCCGCGACTGAGTAATTCCTGCTCGGCTAAATTCAGAATCTCTTCCGGATCATTCAATCCCGCGCCAAACTCCACCGGATAGACACCACGGAACAGGGTAACGCGCCGGCGGGTTTCTTCATTCGGACTCAGTGCAAAAATCGGCACTTTGGAGCTTCGGCGCGACATCAGCAATGTGGTCACGCCGCTTTGCGTCAGTGCAGCGATCGCACGAACGTGCAGACCGCCAGCCGTATACATGGTCGCTCTGGCAATGGCTTCTTCAATTGAAGACGGGTTGATGTTTTGCATGCGCCGGTCGACGTTCACCAGATATTCCTTTTCCGCTTCCAGGCATACTCTGGCCATCGCCTCAACGGCTTCAACCGGATATTCTCCGGCAGCGGATTCTGCCGACAACATTACCGCATCGGTGCCGTCCAGCACTGCATTGGCCACGTCCGAAACTTCCGCCCGGGTTGGGATCGGATTGGTGATCATGGATTCCATCATTTGCGTTGCCGTGATAACCGTTTTGTTATTCGCCCGCGCCGAACGGATCATGCGCTTCTGCAGCGCGGGAACCGCTGCATCGCCCACTTCTACCGCCAAATCACCGCGCGCAACCATGATTGCATCGGACGCATCGAGAATATCGTCCAACGCCAGAATTGCTTCGGAGCGCTCGATCTTGGCCATAACCATGCCTTTTCCGCCCGCTTCTTGCAGCAAAGAACGCGCCTGACGGATATCGTCTCCGGAACGGACGAACGACACCGCCAGATAATCCGCGCCAAATTCTGCGGCGGTTTTGATATCCTCCAAGTCTTTACTGGTCAGCGCTGGCGCGCCCAATCCGCCGCCCTTGCGATTGATACCCTTATTGTTTGACAGGATTCCGCCCTGCTCGACCACGCAAAATACCTGATGTCCTTTTACATGCGACACCCCCAGCACGATACGTCCGTCGTCCAGCATCAACGTGGCGCCGGTTTCCAGATCGTTCGGCAGCTCTTTATAATCGAGGCCGACTCTTTCTTGATTCCCGAGTTCGCAAGTCGCATCCAGAATAAACTGGTCGCCCACTTCCAGGCGGATTTTTCCATGCTCAAATTTACCGACCCGGATCTTCGGTCCTTGTAAATCCGCTAATACGCCCACGGTAACCCCGGCTGCCCGGGCAATCGAGCGGGTCATTTCAGCAAATTCTATATGTTGTTCCCGCGTGCCATGGGAGAAATTGATCCGAACAACATCGACGCCGGCCCGGATCATGCGTTCCAGTATTTTGGGATTGCTGCAGGCAGGTCCCAGCGTTGCTACAATTTTAGTTCTTCGGATCATGTTCTTCTTGACGGTTAGTTTGCACGCATTTCCAATATCTCTACTGCCGGCAATTTTTTCCCTTCCAGAAATTCAAGGAAGGCGCCGCCTGCGGTTGAAATATAAGAAACTTTGTCATAGATATCGTACTTCTGAATCGCTGCGATGGTATCTCCACCGCCCGCCAGCGTGAAAGCCTTGGTTTCCGCAATGGCTCGCGCGATTTTCTCGGTTCCTGCGCCGAACTGATCAAATTCAAACACGCCCACAGGACCATTCCATACCACCGTACCTGCTTTCATGATAATATCTACCAGTTCTTGCGCACTTTTCGGGCCGATATCAAAAATCATATCGTCGTCGGAGACATTGCCGGCATCTTTCAGTACCGCCGGTTCGTTGGCATCAAATTTTTTGCCGACGACAACATCAACCGCAACCGGAATCGATGCATTGCGTTTCGCCATTTTCTCCATCAATGCCTTGGCAGTTGGAACCAGATCATCTTCGCACAATGATTTTCCGACATTCTTACCGGTCGCTTTCAGGAAGGTATTCGCAATGCCTCCCCCCACTACCAGTTGATCGACTTTTTCGGATAACGATTCGAGCACCGTCAGTTTGGTAGAAACCTTCGAGCCGCCGACGATCGCGACCATCGGACGAGCTGGATTCAGTAATGCTTTCGTCAGTGCGTCCAACTCTTCTGTCAGCAGGATGCCCGCACAAGCAGTCGGCGCATATTTCGCAATGCCATGTGTCGAAGCTTCTGCACGATGCGCCGTACCGAAAGCATCCATGACAAAAACATCACATAATTTTGCGTATTTCTGCGAGGTTTCTTCAACGCTTTTCTTTTCGCCCTTGTTAAAACGGCAGTTTTCCAGCACTACCAATTCTCCGGCAGCCACATCGAAACCGCCGTCCACCCAATCCTTAATCAAACGAACAGGTTTGCCGAGACGATCCGCGATATTATCAGCAACCGGCTTCAGTGAATTTTCCTCAGTCCATACGCCTTCTTCCGGACGTCCCAAGTGAGAGGTTACCATCACTTTGGCGCCTTGCTTGAGACAATGATTAATCGTCGCCATGGAGGCGGTAATACGGGCATCCGAGGTCACTTTGCCATCTTTCACAGGCACATTCAGATCAGCGCGTATAAATACGCGTTTACCTTTCAGGTCAAGGTCAACTAGTTTAATAACAGACACGGTAAACTCCAGAATTGTCTTTAAGAAAGTACAAAGGATAGCAAACGCTATCCTTTATGTCTTAATGAATTAAAATTCAAAGTGGTGCGCGCAATCAGGATACAGACCACGATAACACCACTGAGGTACGAAATTACTTGGCAACGGTACGAACCATCTCCAGCACTTTGGTGGAATAGCCCCATTCGTTGTCATACCAAGCGACAACTTTGACAAAGCTTTTATCCAATGCCATCCCTGCTTCGGCGTCGAAAATCGACGTGCAGCTTTCACCGCGAAAATCGGTCGATACCACTTTTTGATCGGTATAACCCAATACGCCTTTCATAGAACCTTCCGATGCGTCTTTCATCGCTTTACAAATTTCGTCGTAGGTCGCTTCTTTTTCCAGTTCACACGTCAAATCGACGACCGAAACATCCGATGTCGGTACACGGAAAGCCATACCGGTCAGTTTTTTGTTCAGTTCAGGGATTACCACACCCACTGCTTTAGCCGCCCCGGTCGATGACGGAATAATATTTTCCAGAATACCGCGGCCGCCGCGCCAATCTTTATTGGACGGACCATCCACGGTTTTTTGTGTAGCGGTCGCTGCATGGACGGTGGTCATCAGGCCACGTTTGATGCCCCATTTATCGTTCAACACTTTGGCAATCGGCGCCAAGCAATTGGTGGTACAGGAAGCATTCGAAATAATCGCTTCGCCTTTGTACGATTTATCATTGACACCATAAACAAACATCGGCGTATCATCTTTCGATGGTGCCGACATAATGACTTTCTTCGCCCCGGCAGCTAGATGCTTTTCACAAGTCTCTTTGGTCAGGAACAAGCCGGTCGATTCGATCACGACCTCCGCACCCACTTCATTCCACTTCAATTCCGCCGGGTCTTTGATGGCTGTCAGACGGATTCTTTTGCCATTGACCACCAGCGTGTTACCGTCGATCGACACATCACCGCTAAAACGGCCATGTACCGAATCGTGCTTCAACATATACGCCAGGTAATCCGGTTCCAGCAAATCGTTGATCGCAACGATTTCAATGTCTGGAAAATTTTGTACTGCCGAGCGGAAAACCATACGCCCGATACGACCAAACCCATTGATACCCACTTTTATTGTCATTCTATGCTCCTTAAATAAAAAACCTGCGCACCATAGCTCAGATCAAGTCAAACGAGCCATTGTGCTTAAAATGTTATTGATTTAGAGAATGCTCTTAACCGTTTTGACGACATTCTCGACAGTGAAACCGAAATGTTTAAACAGCACATCCGCCGGCGCCGATTCACCAAAGGTATCGATACCGACCACTGCACCGTCCAAGCCGACGTACTTACGCCAGAAGTCGGTTACCCCCGCTTCGATGGCCACACACTTGATGCCTTTAGGCAACACACCATCTTTATACGATGATTCCTGGCGATCAAACACATTGGTGCACGGCATTGATACTACGCGTACATGAATACCTTCATCAGCCAATGCCTTTTGCGCATTCATCGCCAAACCGACTTCGGAGCCGGTAGCGATCAATATGGCTTGCGGTTTGCCATTACTCGCTTCAGACAATATGTACCCACCTTTATCGATCAACTTGATAGTCGCCGCATCGCGTTTCTGGAATGGCAGGTTCTGACGGCTGAAAATCAAGGTCGAAGGACCGTTTTTACGCTCAATCGCACGCGCCCATGAAACTGTGGATTCCACCGTATCGCAAGGACGCCAGACATCCATGTTCGGAATGTAACGCAACGTCGCCGTTTGTTCGACCGGTTGGTGCGTTGGTCCGTCTTCACCTAAACCGATGGAATCGTGCGTAAATACAAAAATATTGCGAATCTTCATCAATGCAGCCATGCGTAATGCATTGCGCGCATATTCCGAAAACATCAAAAAGGTCGCGCCATAAGGAATCAAGCCGCCATGCAGTGACAATCCGTTCATCATGGCGCTCATGCCGAATTCGCGCACACCATAGTACACATAGTTGCCGCCGTTATTTTTGCTAATTCCTTTGGAGCCTGACCACAACGTCAGGTTCGAACCTGCGAGATCGGCGGAACCGCCAATCAATTCCGGCAACACTGGTGCGAGTGCTTCAATCGCATTTTGTGAGGCTTTACGACTGGCTATGGTCTCTGCTTTGGCGTTGATCTGGTTAACAACGCTTTCAACGTGATTCTGCCAGTTAGCCGGTAGCTCCCCAGCCATGCGGCGATTGAATTCTGCTGCTTCCGCTGGATATTTCACGGCATACTCTGCAAATTTCTCGTTCCATTCGGTTTCCAGTCTTTGGCCTTTCGCTCTTGCATCCCACGCACTGTAAACTTCTTGTGGAATTTCAAAAGGCGGATGATGCCAGCCGATATGCGGACGAGCAGCAGCAATTTCCGCATCGCCAAGCGCCGCACCGTGAACGGAATGAGTGTTAGCCATGTTTGGTGATCCCAAGCCTATGACTGTTTTACAGCAAATCATGGTCGGTTTGTCGTTGACTTTTTTGGCAGCTTCAATGGCTGCTTCAATCGCTACCGGATCGTGGCCATTAACATTGGGCACCACGTGCCATCCGTATGACTCGAAGCGCTTCGGCGTATCGTCGGTAAACCAGCCTCCCACATGGCCGTCGATGGAAATGCCATTATCGTCGTAGAAACAGATTAATTTACCCAAGCCCAGCGTCCCCGCCAGCGAACATGCTTCGTGAGAAACGCCTTCCATCATGCAGCCATCACCCAAAAAGACGTAAGTATAATGGTCAACAATATTGTATCCCGGCCGGTTAAACTCGGCAGCCAGTACTTTCTCCGCCAGCGCCATGCCTACTGCATTAGTAATACCTTGTCCAAGCGGACCGGTCGTGGTCTCGACACCTGGCGTGTAACCATATTCCGGATGTCCGGGCGTTTTGGAATGAAACTGCCGGAATTTCTTGATTTCTTCCATCGGCAGATCGTAGCCTGTCAGATGCAGCAATGCATAAATCAGCATTGATCCGTGCCCGTTTGATAATATAAAACGATCGCGATCAGCCCATTGCGGATTGCCAGGATTATGACGCAGGTGATGAATCCACAGCACCTCAGCAATTTCAGCCATACCCATCGGCATACCGGGGTGACCGGAATTGGCTTTTTGCACGGCATCCATCGCCAATGCGCGAATCGCACTGGTTAAATCCCTAAATACCGGCGCGTCAAAATCCTTAAATGTCCCCATCGATGCAAACTCCCTAATATTTTCAAAAAACAATATAAAAGCGCGTATTATCGCTTAAGAAAAGGGAGATCACAACCATAGACAAGCAAATTACCCTTTAAAGCAATTTGCGTAACAAGCTAATTCCTAGATGGAATCAATTACCGCGCAATTTGATGCCCAGTAATTTAATTTTACGATAAAGATGAGTTCTCTCCAGTCCGGCACGCTCGGCTACCCGTGTCATATTGCCATTTTCTTGATCAATCAGCCTTTCAAAATATGTTTTCTCAAACAAATCCCGTGCTTCTCGTAATGACAAATCCAAAGGAATTTCAGGTGCGACCAATGTGGAAGATGATTCCGGAAAAACCATCGCTTGCTGAACCGCTTCTGCTGAGATTTCATCTCCAGAGCACGTCAACGCTAACGAATGCACCACACCCGTCAACTGTGTCAGATTGCCCGGCCAATCGTAATTCCGCAGGCAATTCAGCGCTGCTGTGCTAAATTGCAGCACCGAGGGCGCTTCACCCGATTCCACGAAACGCGACAATATCTGGCTGGCTAGCTCCGGAATATCCTCGCGATGCGCTCTCAGCGCGGGAATACCGATGCTCAGGCTGCTCAAAACTTCGTATAACTTAGGATGATACGCACCTTGTGCCGTTAATTCCGCCAACGGCTGAGAGGTTGCGCAAATAAGCCGCACATTGTATTTCTCAAGCTTGCTGAGCAGCAACAGCAAACCTTTTTGCGCTAACTTACTAATTTCTCCGACATCTTTAAGAAAAAGCAAACCGCCTCGCGCCAGTTCCAATAAATCCAGCGGCGATTCAGCCAACGATGTCAGGTTTTCAGGCTCCACCCACGGAGTATTCGGACGGTGCAAAAAACGGGCGCATATTTCGGCTCCCACACCAGGCTCTCCCATGAGCAGCACGGGTGTCTTCAAGTTGGCAACTTGCTCCAGTCTTTTCCTGAGATCGGCAATTAATTGTCCTTTGCCTAAACTGGCAAGAGAGAGCGCCGATTGATGCTTGCTCTGCCCGCCTCGTAATGCTTTACTGACAGTGCTGAGCAATTTCTGCAACGGGATCGGTTTCTCCAAATAACCGAACGCACCGATGCGAGTCGCTTCGACCGCGGTATCAATGGTTCCATGTCCCGACATCATGATTACCGGCATCGTCAACAACCCGTTGCTCGCCCATTCTTTAAGCAAAGTAATGCCATCGGTATCGGGCATCCATATATCCAGCAGCACCAGATCCGGACGCGTCTGATTTCTCCATACACGTGCTTGCTCGGCATTCTCTGCCAGCGCCACCCGGTATCCTTCATCACGCAAAATTTCGGATAGCAGCTCGCGTATGCCAATTTCGTCGTCAACAATCAGTATCGTATTGTTAGTTATCATTTACAGTTTCTCCGCATCCGAAATCTAATCAGCTTATCTTCAACTGTCAAATTTCACGATTACTAGCAAAAATAAATTCTTAGCACCGGAGGTTTCCGAATGCGATGATTTCATTGATCGTTTCTATTATTAGCAAGTTATTCCCATTTCTAGCCATTTACTAATTTACTGTTTCCGCTTGTTTGGTTTTTTTCTACTGCTGGTAGGATAATTGAAATTTGGGCGCCATGCGGTTTGATGTTTTCAATATGGATCAGCCCTTCATGTTCCTCAACGATTTTCTTGACGATCGGCAATCCCAGACCGGTTCCCTTAAGCTTAGTAGTCACATAGGGTTCAAATACCCGCGCCTTGATCTCGTCGGAAAAACCACAGCCGTTATCGCGTACGCTCAATTGCACGCCACCATGGACCATCTCGGTTTTCACCGTAATTAAAGGTTCTGGTTCATCCAGCAGCGCATCTTGCGCGTTTTGCAACAAATTGTGCAAAACTTGCCGCAATTGTGTCGAGTCTCCTTTAATCGCCGGCAAATCTTCTGCCAATTCTTGCCTGATTTGCACATGCTTGTTTGTTTCCGAGGCCATGCTGGCGGTTTCATACAGCGACAAAACCTCCCGGACCAATCGATTGAAATCAAGCTGGCGTAATTCCAGTTCAGGAACGCGCGCGTACTGGCTAAATTCATTGACCATCCTTTTGAGCGCTTCCACTTGATTGACGATCGTTTCGGTGGAACGCCTCAATATCTTCGCATCTTCTTCACCGAGTTTATTGATCAATTTATGTTGCACCCGCTCGGCAGAAAGTTGGATCGGTGTTAAAGGATTCTTTATTTCGTGCGCAAGGCGGCGCGCCACCTCACCCCAAGCAACTGCGCGCTGAACTTGCAAAAGATTGGTAATGTCATCAAAAACCACTACGCCGCCACCGCCCGACAGCTTGGGTAATCGAGTACCCCTCAAGAGCAAAACCTGATTATGACCATCCTCCGAGCGCGTCAATTGGCGCTGCCAAACACCCAATTCTTCGGAATTAAATCCTTCCCTGATTTCCGCAACCAATGCATCGAGCCGCGGTTCTTTGCCCACACACCCTTCAATGATTGAGCCATCCAGACTGATTAACGGCACTTGCAAAATTTGTTCCGCGCTTCGGTTCGCTTTGGACAAAACTAATTGTTCATCAAACACCAGTACACCGGATGAAAGATTAGCCAGTATACTTTCCAAATGCGCGCGCGCTCTCTCAACCGCCTGCTGATTGTGCTGAGCCGCCGCGCGCGCTTCTTCAAGCTGTTGCGTCATCAAGTTAAACGATTCCGTCAGCACGCCCAATTCATCCCTGCTCTGCACCAAATGCCGACGGCTGTAGTCACCTTGCGCGATCGCGCGCGTACCTTCCGCCAACATGCCGAGTGGCGCGCTTAACCGTTCACTCAATAACGAAGCGGACGCTAACGCAGAAAATAACGAGAGCAATAACGCCAGTGTCAGCGTAACGCTATATAACCGGGTTAAGCCTTGCCGGGACAAAGAAAGCTCTTGATAATCCTGATAGCCCGCTTGCACGCGTTCTGCATCTTTCGCCAATTGCCGAGGCACTGGCTGCAACAACTGCAACATGCGGATATCTTCTTCCAAACTCAGCACATTAACTGGAGAAACAACCCGGAGATACAATCCCTTGCCGGGAACCGATTCGATTGCGCTATACGCTTTCTGAATTCTGATATGGCGCAAGGCCGCGGCATTCGGCGCATCCGGAAACAGCGCCGAACTACTGTCACTGGAAAAAGCGATTACCTTGCCGTCTTGATTGAATAACGTCGCTTCTTCCACCTGTGATTGCAATAACAATTCGTTCAGCACCAGTAACGGCGGATTGGAGGATTCGGTCAAAACCAGCGCGGTTGCCTGTGCTTTTTTCCGTAACTCAGCCAATAAATTCTCCAGCATGGTATGCCCCAGATTCAAACCGCCTTCCAGCGCCCGGTCGACTTTAACATCGAACCACGATTCAATGCTCTTTTCGAGAAATTGCACCGACACGGCATAAACCAGTGCCCCTGGCAGTATCGCCATCAATGAAAAAATCAGCATTAAGCGAAGCGCCAGCCTGGAACCGAAAACACCCGACTTGAGCCGCCGCCTGAATCGCCACAACAAAAAACCCACGATCACCATGAGAAATAGTACAAAGGCGATATTAATCACAAGCAACAAACGGTATTTCCGCTCAAAAAATTCGGTATTGGCACCGGCTGTGGCTAACAGGAAAAGCATCACGGCTCCCAGCCCTGCTCCCACAATCAGCACGTATTTCATTACCGGTCCTTGTAGTAGAATGGCTGTTCGGGTGCCGGTAGCTTCATACGCCATTCCAGTTTTTCCGAGCGCAAACTCCATTGATTCGATCCAAGCGCTTCGACTTGAAATGGTTTCGGCATGCGCGTCAGATCGAGCCATATCCGTATAGACGCAAAATAATCAGCATCCTGTTTTAGCTCGGCTTTGACAGTCACCGGATAATCGCGTAATTGCCCCAATGCCTGTAAAGCTTCATTCAAAGTGTTATAGCTTTGTACGAATGAAGGGTGATTTAAATGATATTGCCGTGTCAGCGCATAGTAGCGAAGCCCCACGCGATATTTACTGCGCGCAACTTCTTCGTTCAACCAGTACCAGCGCGAATCAATCATACTGAATTTAGTAACAAAATAAAGCACGATGCCCTTCTCGAGCGCTTGTTCCAAAGTCGCATTCAGTGTAATTTCAGAGTCCAAACTCATTTCATAACCCTTGTCGGTTGCCGCCAGACTGAAGGATCTGATATGAATGTTTTCCGCTTGAGCAACGCTCAATGGAAGCAGCAGCAGTAACAGCACAAACAACCAAGCGATAGGCAGCGGTCCATCGCCCCGGCAAGTGTCAGTTTTTTTGCAGCAATGCATAGAAAAAACCATCATGTTGAATATTCGGTAACAGTTGACCATCGTCCAAGGCTTCCTCAGTTAATGGCAATAAACGCGCATCCAAATGCGATTTAAGAAACTTCTCGATCTGCAAGGCATTTTCTTCAGCAAAAATTGAGCAAGTTACATAAAGCAACTTACCATTCTTATTTAAAATTTGCCACAAAGCATTCAAAATTGATTGCTGCGTTTTTGCAAACCTGATCAAATCACTCTCGCGGCGCAACCATTTAATATCCGGATGACGGCGCACCACACCGGAAGCCGAACATGGCACATCCGCCAATATCCGGTCATAGTACCGCCCATCCCACCAGTCACTGGTTTTAGCAGCATCGCCGCAGACTAAATGCTCAGCAGTCAACTGCAAACGTTCAAGATTCTGCCGCACCTGTTCCAGCCTCGAAGAATCGTTATCCAAAATCGTTAGCAACACATTGGCCGATTCCAGCAAATGCATACTTTTCCCTCCGGGCGCAGCACAAGCATCCAGAATCCTCATCCCATCTTTAACATCCAGAAACGGCGCCGCTAACTGTGCACCGGCATCTTGAACACTGACCCAGCCTTTTGTGAAACCGGGTAATAGCTCCACCGCTAACGGCTGCTCCAATTGCAAAGTATTCGAACCAAGCCATCGGGCTTGAATCGCATTCTCCGCCAAGAGCTTACGATAATCCGCCAGCGGAATTTTGCGTTGATTAACTCTCAAGGTCATGGGCGGACGTTGATTACTTGCTTCCAGAATCACCTGAAAATGATGCGGATATTGCTGACGTAATTTGTCGACCCACCATTGCGGATGCGAATAACGTCCCAAATCTTCAGCCGCTGCTTGCGCCACGATGCTTTCTCGGTGCCTGATAAAATTACGCAACACTGCATTCACCAACCCTTGCATTCCTTTTCCACCAGCCAAATGCCGTGACGCCGATACTGCCTGGTCAACGATAGCGTAGGGTTGGGCTTTGCTGTAGCGCAATTGATATAAGCTTACCAATAACAGATGAGCGAGATTCTTATGATGAAGCGGTTTCTTTAGTAAACGATTCAGAATGGCTTCCAGTTGCCCATAAAATCGCAATACCCCATAACTGAAATCCTGTATGGCACCTTTTTCTTGCTTGGATAGTGCCGGATCAGTACGCCAGAGATGCGTCAAAACTTCGGTCAAACTAGCGCCGGCCAGTACTTTACCTACTACGGATGCTGCAGCCAGTTGTGTTTTAATCATGTGCAGATGCGGAATTACCGCTAGCTTCCAGAAACTCACCGAGAATTACCTGATTACCGGCCAGAAAGTCTGCGGCGGTCATTCTCTTGCCACCGGATTTTTGCATCGCTTCTATCCGCAATGAACCCGAACCGCAAGCCACCAGGATGCCATTCGCGCCGAATGCGACAATCTCACCTGGTTTACCTGCTCCTTCATGCGTTGCTGAAGCTTGCCAGATTTTCAACAAATTGTTCCGAAAAAAAGAATAAGCACCGGGACTCGGATTAAATGCGCGCACCATTCGATCAATTTGCTGCGCGGTCATCCGCCAATCGATCTCTGCCTCGGATTTGGTAATTTTAGCGGCATAGCTCGCTTGGTCCCCATTTTGAGGAATAGGTATCAACTGGCATTGTTGCAGTAACCGCAATGCTTCAACGATACTCTGTCCCCCCAACAAACTGAGTTTGTCGTGTAACGACTGGGTAGTGTCGTCCGGTGCAATTGCAATCGTGTGTTTCAACAACATATCGCCGGTATCCAATCCGGCATCCATTTGCATAATAGTAATACCGGTCTCATGATCACCCGCTAAAATAGCGCGCTGAATCGGTGCAGCGCCTCGCCACCGCGGCAATAGGGACGCATGAATATTCAAGCAACCAAATCGGGGAATAGCAAGAATCGCTGGCGGCAAAATCAATCCATACGCCGCTACTACCATGACGTCTGCATTCAACGATTGCAATTGCGTCTGTGCATCGGCGCTCTTGAGTGATGTCGGTTGCAATATTGGAAGATGATGTTGCTGCGCGAGCAGTTTGACAGCACTCGCGGTCATTTGCATGCCTCTACCCGCAGGCCGATCAGGCTGAGTTAGCACCATCACAATAGTATGTCCTGCCTGTATCAGCGCCTCCAATGCCGTCGCTGCAAATACGGGGGTGCCAGCAAAGATGATTTTCATATTTATGGAGAATAACTTGATAATGTGATAGCCG
The DNA here is from genome assembly GCF_054188085.1 of Nitrosomonas limosa. NCBI lineage: Bacteria > Pseudomonadati > Pseudomonadota > Betaproteobacteria > Nitrosomonadales > Nitrosomonadaceae > Nitrosomonas > Nitrosomonas limosa. Next base: position 1,860,176 of record NZ_CM135180.1, read on the forward strand.
GGATTATTAAGTTGTTAGCGCAAAAATTGGCAATTCCAGCCATTTCCAGCGTTAAAACTTCGATTTTTTCTGTGAATCACATGCTACATAGTACTACGCTGTTTTTTCTTCAACTTCGCGAGCGTTCGAGTTTGCTTCAGTTTCGACCAATATTCAACAAACACTTTTCCTTCCAAATGATCCATTTCATGCTGAATACAGACTGCCAGCAGACCATCGGCTTCCAAAACGAACGATTCATTTTGTGCATTCATAGCTCTGACTGTCACTGATTCTGCGCGATTCACTTTGCCATAAATCCCCGGAACCGACAAACAACCCTCCTCATAATCTGAAAAACCGCTGCTTGCAATAATTTCAGGATTAATGAACACCATTAACTGATCTCTGGTATCGGAAACATCTATCACAATGACACGCTCATGCACATCGACTTGTGTAGCCGCTAGCCCTATACCGGGCGCAGCATACATCGTCTCCGCCATATCATGAATCAATGCGCGCGTTTTGTCGGTTATTTGATCAACGGGAAGTGCTTTTTTATGCAGCCTTTCATCCGGATATTGTAATATTTTAAGAATAGCCATAAAAAATTGTATAGTTTAGTAAACTCAGTTACCGATTTAGACCGTATCATTTGCAGGTTATTCTGTACCCTTACCAACCAGTCACCGGGAACACCCATGCAAAAGCTTATTATAGCTACGATTTTTCTTCTAAACTCGCTTAATATCGCTACTGCAAGCGCGAACGATAACATTCTGCGTAGCGACTCACCCAGTCGCTACGTCGTTGTACCCGGCGATACGCTGTGGAGCATCGCCTCAAAGTTTCTGAATGACCCCTGGCGCTGGCCTGAGGTTTGGGGTTTTAATCGTGAGCAAGTAAAAAATCCGCACAAAATTTATCCCGGCGATGTCATTCTCTTAGAAAAAACACTCCTGGGTACCCGTCTAAGGCTGGCGGGAGACGAGGAAGGAATCAGGACTGTAAAACTCTCTCCAAGAGTACGTAACGAGCAGTCAAGCACAGCGGCAATCCCAAGTATTCCGGCCACTGCCATAGAGCCTTTTTTAAGACAGCCGTTGGTTATAGAAAAAGACAGTCTGGCCAACGCACCCTACGTATTGGGATCCAGTGAAGGCCGTTTTGTTTTAACGATGGGCAGTAAAGCCTATATCCATGGTCTTCCCAAAGACAAAGGCATGACCTGGCAAATTTTCCGCCCCGGAAAAGCGTTAAAAGACCCCGATCAGAAAGGTCTGATTCTGGGATATGAAGCAATCTATTTGGGAAATGCCAAAGTCGATGTGTACGACACGATCAGCACAATGACGATTACGCGTGCGCCCGAAGAAATTCTGAAAGGCGACCGCTTGGTTCCGGCACCCGATACCCTATACAACAATTATGCGCCGCACGCACCCGACTTTCCGGTTAAGGGTAGAATTATTTCGGTATACGGTGGTGTCACCGAAATCGGGCGCGGCGACATCGTTACTCTTAATAAAGGCGAGGCGGACGGTTTGGAAATGGGGCATGTACTTGCCATCTACCGCAGAAGCCAGGTTAAATCACTTAAAGGTGAAATGCTCCAATTGCCCGATGAGAGAGCCGGATTGGTTTTTGTTTTCCGTGTCTTTGAAAAAGTCTCTTACGCCTTGGTTGTACAAAGCACACAACCCATCCGGACGCTTGATGCTGTCAGAACACCCTGAAGTTGCTCATGATGAAACAAGCAACAGATATCGAATCATGGTTAAGTCTGACTTTAATTGAGGGATTGGGCGGAGAATCCATCCGGCGGCTTTTGGTTGCTTTCGGCAACCCTACTGCAATACTATCGGCGCCTATTATCGCGTTGGAACGCTTTGTAAAAAAAAACATCGCCGCACGCATCAAGCAAGGTCCTGATCGCGACAAAATCAACCATACCCTGAAATGGCTCGAAGACCCGGCTAACGCAATCATTACCCTCGCTGATACGGATTATCCGGCACAATTACTGAATATTGCCGACCCGCCTCCCTTGCTGTACTTTAAAGGCAAACGTGAGTTATTGCAGCTCCCTGCTTTAGCGGTCGTGGGAAGCCGTAATGCAACACCACAGGGTTTATTGAACGCGGAGGCTTTTTCTGAAGCAAGCAGTAACGCCGGTCTATGCATCATCAGCGGCATGGCTTTAGGTATCGACACCGCCGCCCATCAGGGCGGTTTACGCGGTGCGGCTGCCAGCATCGCTATCGTCGGTACCGGATTGGATATTGTGTACCCGGCAAAAAACCATCCACTCGCTCACAGATTAGCAAAAGAGGGAGCATTGATCTCAGAGTTTCCTTTGGGAACTCCCGCGATCGGAAGGAATTTTCCGCGGCGTAACCGTATCATCAGCGGCATCAGTCAAGGCTGCCTTGTGGTCGAAGCGGCTTTACAAAGCGGATCTTTGATTACAGCGCGCCAGGCCTTGGAACAAGGCCGGGAAGTAATGGCCATCCCCGGATCCATTCATTCGCCACTATCAAAAGGATGTCATGCATTAATTAAACAAGGCGCGAAACTGGTTGAAAATACCCAAGACATTCTGGATGAATTAAATTTTTTGCCATTGATCTGCCCTCGGAACAACACCGGTAGAAAAGAAATTGATCCGGTAGAATCGTCTGAGGATACGGTATTACTTGAATACCTCGGTTATGATACCGTTGACATCGACACTTTATGCGCGCGTAGCGGCTTGACTGCGGAAGTCGTATCAGCCATGCTATTAACACTTGAGCTTGATGGCCGGGTTAGCAGTTTACCGGGAGGATGCTATCAGCGGATTCAATAATAACTACTGACAACTCGCTGCATTTATTTGGAAAAACTCCAGCAATCTACAAAGCACTATTATGTTCGACATACTTGTTTATTTATTCGAGAATTATTTTGATTCAGGAAGTTATCCTGATTCCGCCACATTAACGCGGAAACTAGCCATGGCTGGGTTCGCCGACGAAGATATCAGCGAAACCTTGAACTGGCTCTCTGAACTGGAACGCCACGATATCGGCAATTATCCTGCGAGTTTTGCTGAGAACGATTCGTTCCGTTGCTACACAGAGTACGAAATGGAGCGAATTGACACGGAAGGGCGCGGATTCATCTTTTTCCTTGAGCAAGCCGGCATTATCAATCCGTTGCAGCGGGAATTATTGATTGATCGGGTGTTGGCGATGAATGAGGATTCTTCCAGTCTGGAAAAAATTAAGCTGATTGTTTTAACTGAATTGTGGATTCAAAATCAGCTCACAGACGATGCAATTTTGGAGAAATTATTAATTGTAAGCGATTCTCATTACCGGCACTAAGTACGCGGAAAACTACCCACGCCATTCATAATGGTGAGTAGAGTTAACCATGCATCGACATCGTGCATGCTTGCAACTTTGAACAGAAACGCTTATCTACCTGCAACATCCGATCGTTACAGCGGATCAAGATTAGTAAACATTTTTCTCCAGAATATTCATGGGCAAATCATTAATTATTGCTGAAAAACCTTCTGTTGCAGCGGATATTGCAAAAGCGCTGGGTGGTTTCACCAAACATACTGATTACTTCGAAAATGATCAGTATGTCGTATCTTCGGCGATCGGGCACTTGCTCGAATTAGCCATTCCTGAGGAATTCGAAGTCAAGCGCGGCAAATGGAGTTTTGCAAATCTCCCCGTCATACCGCCCCATTTCGCCTTAAGTCCGATCGAAAAAACATCTTCCCGCTTGGCGCTGTTAAATAAACTGATTAAACGCAAAGATGTGGATGTGCTGATTAACGCTTGCGACGCGGGACGTGAAGGGGAGCTGATTTTTTACTATATCTTACGCCATGTCGGATCCAACAAGCCTGTCAAGCGATTATGGTTGCAATCGATGACACCGGATGCGATTCGTGAAGGGTTTACCAAATTATTAGATAACGCTGCCGTTCAATCGCTGGCAGAGGCCGCTGTTAGCCGTTCTGAGTCAGACTGGCTTGTTGGAATTAACGGCACACGCGCCATGACCGCTTTTAATTCCCAGGAAGGCGGATTTCATAAAACCACGGTTGGTCGCGTACAAACCCCGACGCTGGCAATCCTTGTAGAGCGTGAAGAAAAAATCAAGAAATTCCAGCCGCAAAAATACTGGGAAGTCCATGCTACTTTTGCAACAGCGACCGACCAATACGCAGGCAGATGGTTTGACGAGAAATTCAACAAGAATGCCAATAATCAAGAGTTGAAGCCCGAGCGGTTGTGGGAACAATCCAGGGCAGAATCCATTCGCGACAAATGCTTGGGAAAACCGGGAATAGTCAGCGAGGAAAGCAAACCCAGCAAAGAAATATGTCCTTTACTTTACGACCTGACAAGCTTGCAACGAGAAGCTAATAGCCGCTTTGGGTTTTCCGCCAAAACAACGCTCGGATTAGCGCAGGCTCTATACGAAAAACATAAAGTATTGACATATCCACGGACAGATTCACGTGCGCTGCCGGAAGATTACATCGCTACCGTCAAAGATATCCTGCAAAGCCTTAAAGATACGGACTATGGAAAGTTTTCCCGGCAGATTCTCGATTCCAATTGGGTAATTCTAAATAAGCGGATCTTCAATAACAGCAAGATCTCCGATCACTTCGCAATTATTCCGACGGCATTGACTTCAGCCAAGTTGAACGAAGCGGAAGCAAAACTCTATGACTTGGTCATGAAACGCTTTCTGGCTATTTTCTTTCCCGCTGCCGAGTATCTGATTACGACACGGATCACGCGAGTGGAAACAGAGCCTTTCAAAACCGAAGGAAAAGTGCTGGTCAATCCCGGTTGGCAAGCGGTGTATGGAAAAATGGCCAAATCCGATGAACAGGAAGAAACTGTTTCACTGGTTGCGATAAAACCGGGCGAAACCGTAGCCACCGAAGACGTCACAATTGCCGCCCACCAAACCCGCTCTCCCGCACGCTTTACTGAAGCCACGTTGCTTTCAGCCATGGAGGGCGCAGGAAAATTCGTTGAAGACGAAGAATTACGTGCGGCTATGAACGCCAAAGGACTGGGAACTCCGGCTACGCGCGCCGCCATTATCGAAGGGTTGGTCTTGGAAAACTACATCCAACGTGAAGGCCGTGAACTACATCCAACTGCTAAAGCTTTTTCGCTCATCACGTTACTACGCGGTTTGAAGATCCCGGAATTGATCTCCCCCGAATTAACCGGAAATTGGGAATTTCAGTTGCGCCAAATTGAGCAAGGTCAATTGAAACGCAGCTCATTCATGGACAAAATTGCTGAGATGACCCGGCATATCGTAGAGCAGGCCAAAAGCCATCGCGGTGAGACCATATCGGGAGATTTCGCGATACTGAAAACACCCTGCCCGAAATGTGGTGGCAATGTTCACGAAACCTATAAAAAATTTCAATGCCAATCCTGTGATTTTGCGCTCTGGAAAATACTGGCAGGCCGTCAATTCGAAGTTGCCGAAATGGAAACTCTGATCACCCAGCATGCAGTGGGCCCGCTTCAAGGCTTCCGGAGCAAAATGGGACAATCGTTTAACGCAATTATCCGGTTGACCGACAATTTTGAAATGAAGTTTGATTTTGGCAATGAAGATCAGAATCAGGAAGAAATCGACTTCAGCAATCAAGTTTCCTTAGGAAAATGCCCCAAATGCGGTCACGCGGTTTATGAGCATGGGTTGCATTATGTTTGTGAAAAAGCAGTGGGTGCAAACAAAACCTGCAGCTTTAAAACTGGAAAGATTATTTTGGAGCGCCCGATCGAACGCGAGCAGATATCAAAACTATTGGAAACAGGAAAAACCGATTTATTGACACGATTCATTTCCAAAAAAGGCCGGCCTTTTTCTGCGTACCTGATCAGAACCGCGGATGGAAAAATTGGATTTGAATTTGAACCGAGAGCTCCCAAAAAAACGATGGATACCAAATCCAAAATAAAGACTTCAAAAACCAAGACTACTCGCAAAACCGCGACTTAATCTAGAAACCAGGATGTTTGGCTTTTGGTTTATTGCCATCCTTGATTTTTTGCGGCAATAACCGGGGCCAATCAAACAAAACTTCCCGATCATTGCCATTCTATCCAGCAATACATCACTAGCTATAGAATTTAAGGATGTATTTGATAACGCCGCTCGAACCCATAATAATCATGATTAGCCCGCCGACAATTGCAGCACCTTCTACGATAATGGAAAAAAAAGCGCGCGACGCATTATCAAACTCTTCTTCTCCTTGGGCATTTCTCCGGTCTTCTCTGCGCTGTTTTACCCATAATTGCAACCAGATCGCAACCGGAATAACCAGCAAAGAGAACATTAAAGCAATTTCTGCATCTTCCATTCATTAACCTCTTTTACAATTAACTATTTTTAAAAACTTATGGTTACATACGCAAGTTACGAGCCGCACATGACATCGCCAGACTCATACTAACCCGTTCACTTATCGCTTATCGATCATCAAAAATCAATGATGATAGATTACCTTAAACTGCATAGTCTAATAAAGATTTTTTCCCGGCCTCGAATGATCCCTGAAAAAATATGTTTTTGATACGCCAATAAAATTGCGCTAAAAATATTCTTTATGGGATATCATCTACCAATTTCAACATTCAAGACACTATGAAATGGCTTGATCTTCCATTTTCAAAAGTAGCACGCGGCAGCGTAAAGCTACCGGGTTCCAAGAGTATCTCCAACCGGATTCTGTTGTTAGCCGCATTATCCGAAGGCACCACGTATATTCATGATTTATTGGCGTCTGATGATACTGCGCGCATGCTCGACGCCCTTTCTAAATTAGGAATAACCATTACGCAGTCATCCGGTCATGATTATTGCGTAGCTGGAACCAACGGCAAATTCCCAGTGATTGAAGCCGATTTATTTCTTGGAAATGCCGGTACTGCATTCCGCCCCTTGGTCGCTGTCCTATCTCTGATGCAAGGGCATTACCGTCTATCCGGTGTACCGCGCATGCACGAACGCCCAATTGCTGATTTGGTCGATGCGTTACGGCAAATCGGTGCAAGTATCACATACTTGGGCAACCCCGGTTATCCCCCTCTGGAAATCGGGCCCCCCAGCATGCAAAATCGGGATGAATCGCTGACAGTTAACGTGAAGGGTAATGTTTCCAGTCAGTTCTTAACGGGGCTTTTGATGGCTTTGCCATTAACCGGGAAACAGTCTGTCATCAATGTATCCGGCCATTTAATTTCAAAACCTTATATTGAATTGACGCTTGCTCAAATGCAGCGGTTCGGTGTTGAAGTCGAACAGCATGATTGGCAACAATTTGTTATCCCGCCGCAGCAAATATATCGCAGCCCCGGCAAGATTAGCGTTGAAGGTGATGCTTCTTCAGCTTCTTATTTCTTAGCTGCAGGCGCAATTGGACAAGGACCCGTTCGCGTTCAGGGAGTAGGTCGTGATAGTGTTCAAGGCGATATCCGGTTTGCAGCTGCACTAGAAATGATGGGCGCAACAATCACGATGGGAGATCATTGGATTGAAGCGAGTAGCCCAGCAGTCAATGGAAAAAAACCTCTGCACGCCATCGAACTCGATTGCAATCACATTCCGGATGCTGCCATGACACTGGCCGTTACTGCCTTGTTCGCCGAAGGCACTACCGTGCTACACAATATTGCCAGCTGGCGCCTAAAAGAAACCGACCGGTTGACAGCTATGGCTAACGAACTTCGCAAGGTAGGCGCGATCGTCGAAGAAGGATCGGATTACTTACGCATCACTCCGCCTGTTACCGGGTTAACCCCGGATATCGCCATCGATACTTATGACGATCATCGCATGGCGATGTGTTTCTCACTTGTTTCCTTTGGGGTGCCGGTTCGTATCAACGATCCCGATTGTGTTGCAAAAACCTTCCCAAATTATTTTGAATTATTCTCACAGCTTGTTCACACTTCATAAAATATACTTTGTTTGACAACCGATTTCATGCTCAAAACACCTGAATGAACATTCATACTATTCCCGTCATTACCATTGATGGCCCATCAGCATCCGGCAAAGGAACCATTGCACAGCTCGTTGCCAATAAGCTCGGATTTCATTATCTCGACAGCGGCGCGCTGTATCGATTAGTTGCATTAAAATCGTTGCAATCCCACGTTGATATTGACGATATTTTGCAACTTGCCGATTTAGCCAGAAAATTGGATACTGTTTTTAAGGATCAGCAAATTTACTTGGATGGAAAAATCGTTACCGATGAGATCCGCTCGGAACAATGCGGTAACTTAGCATCAAAGCTGGCGGCTTATGCGCAAGTCCGTACTGCGTTGACTGAGCGCCAGCGGGCATTTCGTCAACCTCCCGGGTTGGTGACCGATGGCCGGGATATGGGATCGGTTATTTTTCCCGATGCGATTCTTAAAATCTTTTTAACCGCAACTGCTGAAATTCGCGCACAAAGACGCCATAACCAGTTGATAGAGAAAGGAATAAGTGCTAACATTTCCGACCTTTTGCAAGATATCGAGAAAAGGGATGAACGCGATAGCAATCGTAGTATTGCACCTTTGCTGCAATGTAGTGACGCACGATTACTGGATACCTCATCGCTAACCATATCTCAGGCACAGGACACAGTGCTCGCCTGGTATAATGAAATCTGTGCGAAAACCAGCGCTTGAAAACAAAATTTTCAGTTATTTCTTAGAAAACTGACTTTTTGCATCAAGCATTTTTTAACTAACCCGGTCCGCTGGATTTTTTCCGGAAGGACTGTTTAACTAGGTATTTTACGAATGACTAATGCTTCCCCTGCTACCCAGAATTCCCCTGAAAGTTTTGCTCAACTCTTTGAAGAGAGCCTCACACGCCAAGAAATGCGCATCGGCGAAGTTATTACCGCCGAAGTAGTTCGCGTTGATTACAATATTGTTGTCGTCAATGCAGGGCTTAAGTCCGAGAGTTTTATTCCGGTCGAAGAATTCAAAAATGATCGCGGCGAAATTGAAGTAAAACCCGGAGATTTTATCAGTGTCGCCATCGAATCGCTCGAAGATGGCTTTGGAGAAACACGCCTTTCCCGCGATAAAGCAAAACGACTGACTGCGTGGCATGATTTGGAAGAAGCCATGGAAAGCGGAAAAATTGTGACCGGAATGGTCAATGGCAAAGTAAAAGGCGGCTTGACAGCGATGATCAATGGTATCCGTGCTTTTTTGCCAGGCTCGCTTGTCGATATACGGCCGGTAAAAGACACCACACCTTATGAAAATAAGGAAATGGAATTCAAGGTTATCAAACTGGACCGGAAGCGTAACAACGTCGTTGTTTCCCGGCGCGCTGTCCTGGAAGCGACGCAAGGCGCTGATCGTGAAACTTTGTTATCCAATCTGCAAGAAGGTGCTGTTGTTCATGGAATCGTGAAGAATATTACGGATTATGGCGCGTTTGTGGATTTAGGCGGTATCGATGGTCTGTTACATATTACCGATTTGGCATGGCGCCGCGTAAAACATCCTTCCGAAGTTGTCACCATCGGCGATGAAGTCACTGCCAAAGTTCTTAAATTTGATCAAGAAAAAAACCGCGTATCCTTGGGTATGAAGCAGCTTACCGAAGATCCTTGGGTCGGATTATCACGCCGCTATCCCGCACGTACCCGTCTGTTTGGAAAAGTTACCAACCTGACTGATTATGGTGCGTTCATCGAAATCGAACAAGGTATCGAGGGTTTGGTTCACGTTTCCGAAATGGATTGGACCAACAAGAATGTTTATCCGTCGAAGATTGTACAACTCGGTGACGAAGTCGAAGTCATGATCCTTGAAATCGACGAAGAACGGCGCCGCATTTCTCTCGGCATGAAACAATGCCAGCCGAATCCATGGGAGGAATTTGCTGCCGCTCATGAAAAAGGCGAGAAAGTTCGCGGGCAGATCAAGTCGATTACCGATTTTGGGGTATTTATTGGACTCCCTGGCAATATCGATGGCCTGGTGCATTTATCGGATTTATCCTGGAACCAGCCTGGAGAAGAAACGGTTCTGAACTACAAGAAAGGTGATGAAATTGAGGCGATAATCCTATCCATCGACGTTGAAAGAGAGCGTATCTCGTTGGGTATCAAACAGATGGAAGGTGATCCATTTACCAGCTTTGTCGCAGAACATGATAAAAACAGCATCATTGAAGGCACGGTTAAATCCATTGACGCCAAAGGCGCTGTCATCGCTCTGACCGATGAAGTGGAAGGATATTTGCGCGCTTCCGAAGTCTCTCGCGATCGCGTGGAAGATATCCGGACCCATTTGAAAGAGGGCGATAAAGTTGAAACCATGATTATCAACGTCGATCGCAAGAACCGGACGATCAATCTTTCTATCAAAGCAAAAGACAAGTCAGACGAAACCAGCGCCATGCAAAAAATTAAAGCGCCGACTAATGCTGGAACAACCAGCCTGGGCGCGCTTTTAAAAGCAAAAATGGATAGTAAGAGTACTGAGCAATAAGGAATTTTATGACAAAATCTGAATTGATTTCTCGACTTGCGGCACGTTTTCCGCAGCTAGTAACTAAAGATGCCGAACTTTCCGTTAAAACGATTATCGATGCTATGGCTAAAAGCTTAGCTAAGGGCGAACGTATTGAGATTCGTGGTTTTGGAAGCTTTGATCTCAATTACCGGCCGCCACGTATCGGTCGTAATCCTAAATCAGGCGAGAAAGTCAAAGTACCTGAAAAATATGTCCCGCATTTCAAGGCTGGCAAAGAGATGCGCGAACGTGTTGATTTCAAAGACAAGAAGTAAGTTTATTTCCGATCACGAGAAATTTCTGATGTATTACTTCAGTTTTTCGTGATCGGTTGTTGTAATGAGTTGCTTTTAGTTTTTTATCAAAATTCATAATTTGTGTGGGCTAATTTTATCATGCTGAAACTAATCACCTGGTTTTCTCGCATTTTTGTCTTTGTGGTGCTTGCGGTGTTTGCTTCCAACAATACGCAACCGATAACGCTGCAATACTATTACGACAAGTCAATCGAACTGCCTCTTAGTGTTGCTTTGCTGATATTCTTCGCTGCAGGCGCGCTGATTGCTGCTGTTGTGGTCCGATGCCGGTGTCATACTGAATAAACCGATTTTTCTATTCTTGCATGCCTGAATCACGCATCATTCTCGCACTGGATTTTTCATGTGAAACGGATGCGTGGCAATTGATTGACAGACTGGAGCCGGGATTATGCCGGTTGAAAGTCGGGAAAGAACTCTTCACTGCAGCTGGCCCCAGATTTGTGGAAAAACTTATATCCAAAGGTTACGATGTTTTTCTCGATTTGAAATTCCACGATATTCCCAACACGGTTTCGCAAGCATGTAAAGCCGCTGCTGCGCTCGGCGTATGGATGGTGAATGTACATGCGTTAGGCGGGCGGAAAATGATGCTGGCGGCACGTGATGCAATACAGACACCATCAACGAAATTAATCGCGGTCACTTTACTGACAAGTCTGGATAAGGAAGATCTCGCAGAAATCGGTTTACAAGGTCAACCTGCTGATATCGTTGGGCGCTTGGCGCACTTGGCAAATGATTGCGGAATAGATGGCGTTGTTTGCTCCGCTCAAGAGGCGGTTCAACTTCGTCAAACATTGGGGCATCGCTTCTGCTTGGTTACACCCGGAATACGGCCTGCGGATAGTCAGGCTGGCGATCAAAAACGTATTACGACTCCTACTCAGGCCATTATCAATGGCGCCCATTATTTAGTAATCGGCCGGCCAATCACGCAAGCACAAGATCCGCTCCAAGCATGTCATCGGATTAATGCCGAAATCGCGCTTTTGCAAGTGTGAATTAAATTTAACATCTTCTGAGTTATTACTTTCACGCATTCAAGCTAATGACCGGATTACACAATCTGCAGCGCTTTCAAAATAGGCAAGCGCTTTTCCGAGAACACAACTGCTTGGTGCGTTAATTCGGCGATATTTTCTTCGGATGTTGAAAGGCTCTTGCCTTCTTTAGTAAGCCGCTGATTCATGATCTCCAGATGCTGCCAGACAAACTTAGCCCATTCTTGCGGTTGCTTGAATCCTTGATTACGAGCCAGCAAAAATAATTGCTGAAAGCGGTTAACAGAGATGCCGCCGCCGGTCACCGGACTTGCAAGGTAAGCGATATCATTGCTGCTGCGACTCTTATTTAGAAAGGTAAGATTCAGTTTATCTGTGGTCCGCTTCGCTTTATGGCTGATTGTATCTTCTTGCACCGCCCCCAAATCGCCTTTACCTGTCAATATCATAACTGCTTGCAGCACTTGCGCAAACACCAGTCCCTCTCTTTTCATTTCATGCTCGATTTGACCGAGGCTGCGTGGCTTATGATCTGCCAGCAAGTCTAATATAGGACGGTAAACATTTTCGTTGAGTGTCGCTTCGCCGCGTGCACCGCCTACTTTTAACTCTACCAATGATTTCTCCGCTGTCAGCAGGACGCGCTGCGCTCTGAGTTGCTCACCTCGGTCAAATGTGCCTAATTGGCGCTCACCCTTAACCCAGTAATCACGGCGAAATTGTGTATTGCACATAAAATCCCGGACTGATTGCCGAAATGTAGTATCCTGTAATTCCTGCAAAAGGGCTTGTTGTTCTGCGCTGAGATTCACGGCGTCAACATGATCGGTATAGTGCGCGGAACATGCAAAACCAAGTTTTGCAGCCGAAAGCCATTCTGATATACGAGCAAACGACATTGGATGCCAGTCCCGATTAAAATATTCATGTGCCAGATAATGACGGTTCTGTTCTTTCATGCGCTTGATACGTTCAACTAGCTGTGGATTGACCTTGCTATAAAGCGGATCGGTAGCCAGCATCCGTTCCACAAAGTCTAATGCCGCATCAATACGGTTCGTGATCCCCTGTCCGCTGGAACCCATGACTTCCGTATGTAAGTTAAGTAACTCGCGCATCGGCACCATACCCGCCCATCCCGGCTGTGAGTTGTAGCTGATATACAATACCCCGCCAATTTTTAATTTACGCCGCAGAAAATCGACAATGACATGGCGATTTTGATCGTTTATCCAGCTCCATATCCCATGCAAGCCGATATAGTCAAATTCAGGCAAATCCGCGCGAGAACAAAAATCTTCAAATGCTTCATCGTAAAGCGTTGCATTTGTACCAGCAGCAGCTGTTATTTCTTGAGCAAAGCCAGCTTGGCTTGGGTTAAAATCTGTTCCATACCACGATACTTGCGATGCAGCTGCGTGAATTGCGATGCTTATTCCCTGACCAAATCCAAGCTCACATGCTGTTCCCACTTCAGGTAATACTTGTCCAGTTGCGAGAAATGGCAATTTGAGTCGCTGCGGATTCAATTCAGTGTAATACCCGTACGTGTACTCGATATCAGCCACGTACCCTGCGGTCCAGTCGGTCATCGAAATTCCTTCTACTTAATTTATGCTTTTGAAATGATAGCCGATTATCGGCAATGAAAAACCCCGCTTCTTTTACAAGAAGACGGGGTTTTAATTTTCATCTTAAAGGCAAAGCCGGGGCCCGCCTTTTATTGATTAGAAGTTGATGTCAACTTCAGAGATACTGGTGATACCCGTTAATTTGATAGCTATATCGTCAGCAGCCGTGAAGTTCCCGTCTTTATTAGCGTCGACAAATACGTAACTATCGCCGCCAATAAGTGTGTAAGCTACACCACGATCACCGGCCACAGAACTAAAGAGATCAGCAATGTTGGTTAGATCGGTTGTATTGCTAACTATCGCGCTAACATTCTCGACCCCGCGTTGCACACCCGTGAAACCAAAATTGGTGAGATCTAAGCGATCAGTTGTCGCGGTACCACCAATATCAAACTTGGTGATGTCATCAAAACCTGTATCGGCACCAAGCGTAATCTTACCGTCTTTGCTGGTATCGGTAAGCTGTGAATCGGTCGCAGCTTTTAATACGAAGGTATCGCGAGCCGAACCTGTTGATGCTGTCAGATCAATCACGTCAGCCCCTTTACCGGAATAAATCGTGTCACCGGTCGCCGTTGCTGTGTAGGTGTCCACTCCTTCGGAACCGGTATAGGCAACACTTTTAGCGTGTGTAGAAAAGTCTATCGTCACATTTCCAGTCGAACCACTTGCATTTACCTTGGTTACCACACCGATGGTAGTTGCGCCGGAAAGATCGACAGAAGCATCGCCGGTAATCGTTAAAGTTTCAGCCTCGGCTGCAACGATTTTCGCGGTCAGCGTATGTTCCGAAGCTTTCAATGCATCGGTACCACCATCTAACGTGCCGACTTTAGCTTGGATCGTTAAATTCTCAACACCAGCCACTGTCACAGTTTGTGCATTAATATCACCATCGGCCCCATTATCTTTGTTGCCGTCATTAATCGTGGCAACCAGAGTAAAGGATTCAGCGGTTCCTTTGGCAGTCGTACCGGTATAGTCCTTGCCGGTCACGGTAATATTTTTCACAACATCGAAACCTGCATTTGTTTCTGCTTCACTCGCAATGTTCAATACGAAAGTATCCGGTGCATTTTTGAAATCAATGTCACCAGCCAAAGCACCGGCAATCGCTTCATCGATCTGCACCGTAGAAAAACTGTTCAACGAAACATCGTAATCCCCTTTGCCGCCGGAAACATCCAGGGTTTCGAAACTAGTAATGTACTTGGAAGTGGTGGAATCTAATTTAGAACCATCGGTAATATTGATGATATCCGTACCGTCACCGCCATTCACGCCCTTATCGAAAGCCGCTAAGTTAGCGCCTACGAAAAGCGTATCGTTACCCGCGCCCAAATTTGCAGAAGAGCCGGTCGTAGCGATTGCATCGGCATCAATCACATCGTTACCGCCACCCGTCGTAATGGTTACGGCCTTACCAGCGGTAAGCTCGGCTTTGATAGCGCCTGTCGAGCCGGAAGCATCGAAGGTTGTAACTGCTGCCAGCGCCGCGCCTGTCAGATCCACCGAGCCGCTGCCAGTAATAGTAACCTTGGTCAAAGATGCACCACTGTCGGTAAAGGTAAGAGCGTTGTCACCAGACGCAGCGATCGTTGCAGTCGTAATCGCATCGGCATTCGTCGAATTAACATCCACATAGGCATTATTTGCCGTGATATTGGCGGTGGTCACTTTGCTGGCATTATCTTTACCCAAATCCAAAACAATATCTGCCGTATCGGTGCCAACCGTATTCAGATCCAAAGCGATCGTAGTCGCAGTGCCTGCTGTGCCGCCGATATTTACATTTTGCTTCTGATTCTTGACAGCCAAGGACGCGATATCACCGATATTATTTACAGTACCAGCCGTGGTGCTGTCAATAACGGTCACTGTGGTTGCGCCAGTGGTGTTGGCCAAATCCAGTTTTGCACCACCATCTGCAAACCGTACGTTAATCTTCTCGATATTTTTGATTGTCGAAGCCACTGTGGCATTTTCAACCAGCGTTGCATTGAGAGAATCAACACCAGCGCCCCCATCGATCGAATCGACGCTTTGCAGTGTATTGGTCAGTGTGCCGGAAACATTCTGCGCAGCAGCTTCGAAAACATCAACCCCTGCAGTACCAGTGAAAGCCGCACCGCTGTCTTGATTGACGGTAAGCGTAAAGGTTTTTCCAATTCCGCCAGATCCATCCAATATCGCTTGCACATCTTCATCTGTATAAGGCGCTGTACCGGTCACGTTGCCCAAAACTTTTTGTAGCGTATCAAAATCGGTCGAAGTACTTACTTTAGAAAAAGCATCCGCAACCTTGGCTTTATTTTCCAGCAAGGTCTTAGCTTCGGTAAATACCTCGTCTGTCGTATTTGATAGAAAAGTTACCGCATCGTAGACGATGTCGCCAAAGCTATCGCCTGCTTCGAGGCGATCATGAAAATAGTCATGCGCCTGCGCACCCGCAGTACCTGCATCACCATCCGTCAAACCAAAATTTTTCATCAGCACATCGACTTGATCTTCAACGGTAACTTTACCGGCCAAAATGTTTGTAGTAAAAATCGGGAGAGTTGCTAACGCGTTAGACAACTGCTGAATGGTTCCACCATTCGAAACAAAATTTGCCAAATCAGTCAGATAAACCCCGCCCGGTGCTGCATTGAACAAACCTGCAACAACCTTCAAAATTTCTGTTTTCTGTGCATCATTTATAGCCATGGGGAGCTCCCTTGATAAAAATTAAAATTAATTACGAAAGTAAATTACTTGCAAGTTTTCACTTTTCACTATGTCTCTTTGCAACCTCTGCGAAACCAGCAATTTCCCTAGCAGAAATTACCACAAAAGCCAAGTTAAAGTGCATTCTGCCCAAAACAATCTCTCAATGCAAGTCTGCTACGGAAGTTTTCTATTGAATTGTTGCTAATTTGCAACATTTTTGTGAAGAATAACAGCAATGATTTTAGGTCATTAATCTGAAAAACCATAAAGGCGGACGGTTTTTCCAACTTGAATTGCGAATCCCGACTACCGACGCTCAGTAAAATATGGTAAATGACCACACCCCAAGCTTTATCGCAAAAACACAAGCGTTCAAGAAGATGGCTTATTATACAACACAACATCCATACCTTGGCATTATCTAATGCAGACTTCCGAACAACCTTTATTGATTCTTATTTTTCGCATATTATACACACAAGCTTCTTGTTATATTCTTTATTCAATTTCTTGCAGCAATCCAAATTCTCTTCTCCAGGTAATATCATTAACCTGTGGCAACACCGCCCGTTGATCGTGCAAATGATCAAGCGGGAGATCATCGGCCGGTATCGCGGCTCTTTTTTGGGAATATTATGGTCATTCATCAATCCCATTTTGATGCTTGCTATCTACACGTTCGTTTTCGGTGTTGTTTTTAAGGTGCGGCTCGAACCGCAAGCTAATGATATTTACGAGGATAAATTCACCTTCGCACTGTTGCTGTTTACCGGTTTGATTCTATTTAATTTATTCTCTGAATGCTTATCCCGAGCGCCCGGATTAATACTATCGAATGTTAATTATGTGAAAAAAGTAATATTTCCTCTCGAAGTCTTGCCGTTGGTTTCTCTCGGATCGGCCCTGTTCCACGCTGGTATCAGCTTCCTGGTATTGATTATTTTTTTGTTGGTCGTTAATCATCCCGTTCATTTAACGATGATATTCCTGCCCATCATTGTGCTACCGTTTGTTTTACTCACGATGGGATTGTCCTGGATACTCACTTCGATCGGTGTTTTTGTACGCGACATTGGCCAATTTATCGGCCTGGTCTTAACCATGCTGCTGTTTCTGAGTCCGATCTTTTACCCTGCTTCGGCGCTGCCGGAATCCATTCGCGATTATTTATTCCTGAATCCCTTAACATTCATCATCGAACAAGCGCGAAGCGTCATTCTCTACGGTCAAACGCCTGACTGGATAGGCCTGAGCGCGTATTATGCTCTAGCTGCCTTCGTTGCTTGGACAGGATTAATCTGGTTTCATAAAACCCGGAAAGGTTTTGCAGATGTCCTTTAATATGGTTGATCCCGAGCCGGCGATAAAAGCCTGTAACTTATCGAAGTGCTATCAGTTGTATCAGCATCCCAAAGACCGGCTTAAGCAGTTTTTATGGC
Organism: Nitrosomonas limosa; assembly: GCF_054188085.1. Lineage (NCBI taxonomy): Bacteria > Pseudomonadati > Pseudomonadota > Betaproteobacteria > Nitrosomonadales > Nitrosomonadaceae > Nitrosomonas > Nitrosomonas limosa. The sequence goes on from NZ_CM135180.1 coordinate 1,877,844, forward strand.
CTCACCGATGGTTAGGATTACGGGCTTTTTTTCGTGAAGTGCATGCGCTGCATGATGTCAACTTAACCGTTATGCCTGGAGAAGTGGTTGGAATTGTCGGTCAGAACGGCTCCGGTAAATCCACGTTGTTGCAATTGGTGTGCGGCACACTCACACCTACCAGCGGAGAAGTTAAAGTCAATGGCCGGATTGCCGCGTTATTGGAACTTGGCGCAGGCTTCAATCCGGAATTTAGCGGGCGTGAGAACATTCTGATGAGCTCGGTGATTATGGGATTGAGTCAAACAGAAATTGACGATCGAATGGAAGACATTATCGATTTTTCGGGTGTCCGGGATTTTATTGACCAGCCGGTGAAAACCTATTCCAGCGGCATGTATGTGCGTTTGGCTTTTTCCGTTGCGATTAACGTGGACCCTGATATCCTGGTGATTGATGAAGCTTTGTCGGTCGGTGACGGCGCTTTCGCCCGTAAATCATTTGCGCGCATCATGCAAATGCGCGATGCCGGAAAAACCATCTTGTTTTGCTCGCATTCGTTATTCCAGGTGGAATCGCTGTGCGTCCGGACGATCTGGATTAATCACGGCCGGGTAATGATGGATGGCGACTCAGCCGGAGTCGTGACAGCCTATCAAGCATTTCTTGACCGGAATACCGCTAACTCCGCAAGTGAAGCGCCTGCCATCCCGACCAGCAGCACCATCGCCACAGAAAGTACTGAACAACCTGCCGGCACTGCCCGGTTGCTGAAAGTAAAGCTGCAAGAAATTGATACGGGCGCACAGCATGCTATCATCATGAGCGGTGAATCCAACGTGCAAGTTTCGATTGCCTTCGCTTCCGATCCCTTGCTGCCTTGTCCCAATGTTGCAATGACATTGCAAACACCGGATGGCCGCACGATTGCAAGCGCAGCCACGTGGGAAGATCAGTTTATGCTGGAACGGACAGCGGAAGGAATGGGCGCAGTCAGTCTTAAATTAGATCAAATACCGTTACTGAAAGGTGATTATCTGATTAATATCTATCTAATGTGCGAACGCGGCATCCACATATACGATACCGCAGTTGCGGCAGCAACGCTTCAAGTCAAACAATCAGGCCGCTTACAGGGTTATTTTGCAATCCCGCATCGATGGGAAAATACGCTGAATGGTTAGAGTATGACGAAATCAGTAGAGCAGAAAATAATCAAACCGGATTTGCAGCTGTATCGGCACACGGATCATGGGGTGTCCACCGGCGCAATTTTGCCGCCACCATACAGGAATCTTCCCTTTCCGTTAAACGTGTACGCGTACGCCACGATGCTGCAAGAAGGCGAAGCCGCGGAGTATTATGATGGCCTATTCCCTACCCGCATTCCCCATTTTCTCGCAGCACAACGAGAGTTTGCGGATTTGATTTTGAACAAACTACCACCGCCCCCGGGCCAGATCCTCGAAGTCGGCGCCGATCTGAGCACCGTGTCGTCACTGCTAAACCAACACGGTTACAAAGTCCAGAAAATGCCCCCCGCTGTTCAGCAGACAGCTTATCCTCAGGGCTTCTCAGCAACGGATATTCCTGTTACTAATCAGGCACTGGAGACGTATAAAGCGGAGCAGGAAAGTTTCACTGCCATGCTGTTGCGAGACGCAACACAAGCTATCGAACCGTTAACAATACTCAACAAAGCGCAAGATTTGCTGGCACTCTCCGGGCATCTGCTGATAGCGGGTGAATTCCTGCTGAAAAACGATGCAACAACATGCAATATCAAGAAACTTCCACAGCTTGATCATCTGATCACATTGGCCGGCCGGTTCGGTTTTGAACTCATCGGAACCACCGATCTATCCGCTCGAGCCACATCGGCACTGGATTATCTGCTGCAACTCGTCGCCACGCATCGGCAACGATTAATCAAGGATTTGTCACTAAGTCATGAACAACTTGCAGAGCTCGAACAATTCAACCGGACTTGCCGCGGCTTGTACAGCAACAATCAAATTGGCTATGCGCTCTTGCAGTTCAGAAAAAAAACGCAACCGAAATGGCGTTTACAGCTTCTGAAAAAAAATCAGATCCCGGAACTGTTTGAGCTGTTCAAGAGAACATTCAACCATGACATGACCCCGGCAATCTGGCATTGGAAATACAATTCCATCCCCGGACGGGAAATCGGCGTGTGGCGGGAGCGTCAATTAATCGCTCATTATGGCGGTATCGCGAGAAAAATTCTTTTCTTTGGCCAACCGCAAACTGCGGTGCAAATCGGTGATGTCATGGTGGATAGCAGTGAGCGTGGCACATTGACGAAAAAAGGCCCCTTCTTCCTGATGGCCGCGACTTTCCTGGAACGCTACATCGGCTACAACAAACCCTACTTATTGGGATTCGGTTTTCCAAACGAACGTGCCATGAAAGTTGCGGAACGCCATGGATTATATGCAGAAGTCGGAAGAATGGCCGAATTCTCCTGGAATCCGCTACCGAAATGGCCACGCATCAAGTCCCGGCTGTACGCAATTGACCAAGCAGACGATCATTATGCCGCTGGCGCTGTCAACCATTGTTGGCAGCAAATGGCTAATGATTTATCCGAGTCTCTCGTCGGCATTCGCGATTGGTCTTATTTGCAGTATCGTTACCTGAATCACCCCTCGAATCACTATCAAATCGTACTCGTAAAAAGCCGCTTTGGCGGAAAAGCGCGTGGAATTATCGTGCTGCGTCATGATTCCAGCGGCTGCGAAGTAGTCGATCTGGTCGCAGCGCTCAACGAAATTCCTGAATTAATTGTACACGCCAGGCGGCTGGCGGGCATCAACGGCCATCGACGGCTTTACTGCCGGATCACGGAAAATTTTGCAACACCATTTGCCGCCACTGGCGGCATCCAGCAAGCTTTGGATTTCCGCATTCCAGCCAGCATCTGGGACTGCGCGCCAGCCATCGAATTGTTACGCGACCGTTGGTGGCTCATGTCCGGAGACATGGATTTCCGTTGAACCATCCGCATTCATGAAAATTCTCATGGTTACCCGCGAGACGAGGGCCGACCAGCGCTACGGCCTTGGCCGCAGCCTTGCGCCTTTGCTTCAGGAGTTTCGCTGCCGCGGAATTGCTATCGATTATCTATGCCAAGCTGACTTGGGACAACGTGCTTTAATTTGGCAACGCCGCTGTTTTGCTATCGGCTCCTTCCTGTTTGGCAAATGGCCGACACGTACGAATTTCCCCGTGCTGCTCCAAGTTCTGCTGGAACGGTTCAACATGGGACGCCTTGCCGCCAAACTTTCAGCCACGCAGCGATATACGCACGTGCATTGTCATGACCCTTTTATCGCCGCCGGCTTGCGTTTTTTTTTGCATTTCTACTCTGGCCGCTCCATCGTTTGGGGCATCACCGAACATGGCTTCGGCTGCTATGCGCAAGCAATTCATGAAGACGGCGTGCACATGAATCCGAGCGTCATGCATATTATCCGCCGCTGGGAAGCACGCACATTGCGCGCTGCATCCTGGGTAATCGCGCCGACTCGCCGGTGCCTTAACCAGATTGCGAACGACTTGAGAATTTCTCCACTTCCTGATAACTGGCATTCCATCGTACATGCCCGGCCACCGGTCAATCGCTATAGCCGTCAAGAAGCGCGGCAGCGGCTTGGCTGGGATGATACCGCTATCTATATTCTCAGCGTTGGCCGCATCGCTCCGGTGAAACAGTTTGCCATGCTCATCGAAGCATGCTCCAAATTGACTCTGGAAAAAGATCTGCAACTGGTCATCCTCGGCGAAGGCGATCACCGGCTATTGCAACAGCAGGCACGGCAACTGCAATTTCAACGTGAAATCCTGTTCGCGGTCACCGACGATATCGGTTTGTATCTTTGCGCCGCCGACTTGTATGTCAGCGCTTCGGCGTCGGAATCGTTCGGCCTGGCAAATCTGGAAGCGCTAACCGCAGGCACTGCCGCGGTGTGCACCGCAGTAGGCGGCGTTCCGGAAGTTACCGGCGATGGCGCATTATTATCCGCACCCGACACCAATGCGCTTGCAGAAGCGATGCAGCGCATGTTAAACGATGCTCCACTGCGCCAAAGGATTGCCCGGAAAGGCCGGGCAAGAGTTGAAGCGTGGCCCGATATCGCTAAAATCACCGATCACTATGAAACAATTTATCGCCAAGCTGCAGCAAGCTAGAATCGCCCGCCTGGATCTGTGTCCCTTACCAGCCATGCTCACTCCGATTGAACATGGCGCCGTACTTGTTTTCGCGCCACATCCGGATGATGAGACTCTAGGTTGCGGCGGCGCCTTGGCGTTGCTGCGGCAGAAACAATGTGCGATAAAAGTTGTTTTCGTCACCGATGGCGCAGGCGCGGGCAGCCTGGACGCCGATGCCCCCGCCATTCGCCGCAAGGAGGCGATAACTGCCTTGGCAGTGCTGGGAATTGACGATATCGAATTTCTCGATGAGCCCGACGGGAATTTTCGTAACTCCACTCGCTTTGAAAACAAAGTCCGCGATTTACTACAGCAATTTCAACCGGATTGGCTGTTCGTGCCTTCGGTGCTTGATTATCATCGCGATCATGTCGCTATTGGCCAAGCCGTTCTATCCTGCTGGAAGAAATGGAAAACATCGGGGCGTGCATTCATCTACGAAATCTGGTGCCCGCTGCCTGCTACCCATGTCATCGACATCGGCAGTGTGATCGAAATCAAGCGGCAGGCCATTTCCTGCTACGCCTTACCGCTCGCGCATTGCGATTATCTTTCCGCCAGTTTGGGTTTAGCGAGCTACCGGGGTCTTTACTTGCCTGGCAAGCGAGACGGTAATTATGCCGAAGCTTTTACCGAAGTGGAAAAAAAAGCCACTTTTGAAAGCTTACAACAAAAAATGCTAAACTTACGGCTCTATCTTGAAAGCCTATTGAAGCGTTAAACTTGGCTTACCTCACGCGTTTAAGTGTTTTCTTTCCTAAATAATTCCGGAATTCCAAGATGCCTGTAGAAAACGGCGTTGTGCATCCTCTTGTGAGCGTCATCATCCGTAGCATGGATCGACCAACGCTATCAAAAGCACTGGATTCTATAGCCGCGCAAACCTATCCAAATATTGAGATTATTATTGTCAATGCGTTTGGCAAGAATCATAGGGCTTTGAGCACTGAATGCGGCAATCACCCGATACGGGTAGTGAATAATCAGGAATCTCTGAATCGCTGCCAAGCTGCCAATATCGGATTGCACGCTGCTAGTGGCGATTACCTGATTTTTCTCGACGACGATGACTGGTTCTTACCGCATCACATTGAAATATTACAGCAGATTCTTTCCTGCAATGAAGCTGCCATCGCCGCCTATGCCGGAATACAATGTATCAACGAGTTTGGCGAAGAAATCAGTCGTTACGCCGAAAACTTCGACCCCATCCAGTTGCGCATTGAAAATTTCATTCCGATTCATGCCGTACTGTTCAAACGCAAAGCATTGAATAACGGCGCTCACTTTGATGTTGCTTTGGAGCTATGCGAAGATTGGGACTTCTGGCTACAATTAGCGGAAATGGGTAATTTCAAATTCGTTCCGGAAATTGGAGCGGTTTATCGTATTCAAAAGGGCGCAGGATCGGGCATACGAGACAACAAGGTCCGTACCCGGCAAGTGATGACCGCAATATACAGAAAATGGATCTCGCGCTGGAGCGATGACACATTATGGTCCGTTCTGGAATACGCTCGTTACCATAAAACCGCTATCGCTAGTGAACAGGCGCGACTGAAACTCGAGCAGATTATCGCTGATCGTGATCATCAAATTGTAGCATTGATGAATTCCACCAGCTGGCGCATAACCAGACCAATGCGCGCTATCAGTTCGCTTTTCAAGAAAATATTGACGAGTGATTAATGTTAAGTACAAAAACATTCTTAATTCAATCAGAATATTTTCTAATCACTTTCCGCAATTGATAGAGGAACAATGATAGACACTGAGGTACTCAACTTAGACGCAACCGTCGGCATCATCACGCGCACAAAGGACCGGCCTGTGCTATTAAAACGGGCGTTGGAGAGCGTCGTCAATCAAAGCTACGAAGACTGGCAATTGGTAATTGTCAATGATGGCGGCGATCCTGCGGCGGTTGACCGGCTCGTGAATCATTTTGCAGTACAATTGCGTGACCGAGTGTCCGTCATCCACAATCCAGTTTCTCTCGGTATGGAAGCTGCCAGTAACAAAGGCATACAATCGATTAAAACACGTTACCTGGCGATCCATGACGATGACGACAGCTGGGCGCCGGAATTTCTGACGATCGCTGTTGCTGAAATCGAGCATATCCGTCAAAAATTTCCACAAGTTGCCGGTGTCGTCACCCTTGCAAATGTCATTTATGAACGGGTCGAAGGCAACATCGTTCATATCGACAGAACCGAACCTTATTGGAGTTCCGGAAAACGCGGATTCGTGTCATTTGCCGAACTATTGGCTGATAACCAGTTTGCGCCAATTCAATTACTGTTCCGCTATGATGCAGCAGAAGCAATCGGTTTTTTTCGAGCGGATTTGCCCGTCCTCGGTGACTGGGATTTCAACATCCGTTTGTTATCGCGCCATGACATTTTCATCATCCCGCAATTTCTAGCGTTTTATCATCACCGAATTACGGATCAGAGCGGATACGGCAATACCATCCACGCTGGCAAGAGTCAGCATGAATTGTACGCCAAGATGCTTAAAAACGAATGGTTGCGGCAAGACATCCAGGACCGGCGATTTGGTATCGGGATGATGATCGCCTTGCAGCAAGGAATGCGCTCGTTGACTGAGACCACACAGTCACTCCCTCAATCAATTCAGCCACGCCAGGCAATCCGCATGCGGCGTTTCTTTAAATTGATCGGGCTGTGGTTGTTGTCCGATCAGAAAATTGCCAGCATTAAAAAATTTTTTCAAATTTTACGCTCGGAGGGCCTTCGCAATACGGTGCATCATATTAAGGCCTGGTATATCAGCCGCGGTGGTAATTAATAGTGTTTCAGGAATAGATCGCGCATGAATAATGACGAGTTACTCAGACATTACACGGCCAAACTGACGAAATTCAAGATTGTTTCGTTCGATATATTTGACACGTTGATCCATCGTGCCGTCCATCGGCCAACAGATCTATTTGACACCCTCTCGGCCAGGTTGCGGCACAATGATTTCGGCTTGATGTATCCGGAAATTGCGAGCGGTTTTGCTCACAAAAGGATCGCGGCGGAAACTGAAGCACGAGCTCGATTAACAGCAACGCTTGGTACGCCGGAAGTTGGATTACAGGAAATTTATGACGTCCTTGCGGAACATCTCGACTTGTCGCAGGAACAGCGACAATATCTGATCGAACAGGAGCTGGAGCTGGAAGAGCAGTTCTGCCATCCGAATCCAATCATGCAGATGCTTTTCCCATTGGCCGGGCAAAATGACCGGCGCATCGTGTTATGCTCGGATATGTATCTTCCGCCTGATTTCATCGAAAAGTTACTGACGAAATGCGGCTATATCAAGCCTTACACCTTGCTGGTTTCCGGAGACCGGCGCAAAAGCAAGCATGAAGGATCCATGTATCATGAAGTACTGCAGCATTTCTCCGCGCAACCGCACGATGTGATTCACTTTGGTGACAACGCACATGCGGATGTCAAGATTGCAAAAAAAATCGGCATTCAACCGGAATTCTTCAATTATCTACAAGACCGTGTCGAACCCCGGCTTCGGATACCGTTGCAGAAACCCGCACAAGACGGACATGTATGGTCGCTGATGGCGGGTTCGATCCGACAGTTGCTGATGGAAAAAACGTATGACTTCTGGGAAGATGCCGGACTGCAAATATTCGGTCCGCTCATTCTCGGAAAAGTTTTATGGATGACGCAGTTGGCACGTCGGCATCGTATTGAACGCATGTTGTTTTTTGCCCGTGACGCCTATTTATTTCATAACATTTTTGAACGCTATCAAGAATTACTCGGTCGACAGGTTGAGTTAAAATATTGTTTTTTTTCTCGCGCGGCATTACTGCTTCCTAGTTTTGTGGATATGCCACCAAACCGCGTTCTACATTTATTCAGCGGTAAAATAACCCGTTCGGTTAGCTATCACCTCCGTAAACTGGGTATCAATCCAAATCTTCATTTGCTGCAAATTAAGCAAGCTGGATTTGAATCAGAAGATGAAATGGTCTCCAACGGAGATACGCGGATGCTCGGTTTACTGAACTCGCTATGGCACAATATTCTTCTCGAAGCCAAAAGAATCCGTTCACTCCCACTACGCTATGTGAACGAGCTTGCCGAGGGAGCGACGAATTTGGGAATAGTTGATATCGGCTGGACTGGCAACATGCAAGGCGGATTCGCCAGGTTGCTACAACTCACGCGGGTGGATTTCCAAATTTATGGATACTATCTGGGAACATTCGACATGTTGTCCCAAAATTATTTACCGAGAAATAATTACCAAGGCTACCTGGTTAATGAGAATAAACCGGCGGAACTGTGTGAGAGCCTTATCAACGGCGGCGTGGAATTACTCGAGTTCGCTTTGATGGCCCCTCACGGCACTACGCTCGGTTACCGTGAGCAAGATGGCCGAATTGTTCCGGTGCTCGAAGAAAACAAAGCGGATCAGGCGGTCCAGGAATTAGCCCAGCGCGTGCAAAGCGGTGCGTTGGATTTCATCGACCGGGTTTTACCGCAAGTTCTGGCAATCGGTATCGATAGCTTTGTTTCCCAGCGATGGGCCGACCCGTTCTTCCGTTTGGTCAACGATCCATCCTGGGAAGAAGCCAATATGCTGGGTGAACTAACCCATTCCGACACAGCCTCCGATACCAGCAAACGTTTATTCATCGCTGAAAAGTTGCCGGACAACCTTATCCGCAAACGTGGCAAGGAATTTCGCGAAGCACGGCAGCGCGCTTATTGGAAAAAAGCATTCGACCTGCGCAATGCATAGACCCATCCCATGAATACTTCACTGAATAAACCGCTCATCAGCGTTGTCATGCCGGCCTACAACCACCAGGCTTTTGTAGCTGAGGCGATCCGCAGTGTGCTGACACAAACGCTGCAAGACATCGAGTTGATTATTGTCAATGATGGTTCCACCGACGATACTGAAAAGGTGATTCTGGAATTTGCAGATTCGCGCATCCGCTATTTCACGCAATCCAATCAAGGCGCCCATCATGCGCTCAATCGCGGCATCTCATTAGCGCAAGGCGAATATCTCGCTATTATCAATTCCGATGACGTGTTTATCACCAATCGATTGGAAATTCTACTAAACACATTACAGGACAGTAATCTGGATTTCGTTATTTCAGATATCAATTTGATTAACGAGCATTCCGAAATCATCGCCGATTCTTCCCATTGGTGGCTGACATGGTATGAAGATCTCAAACGAAAATATCAGCAAACTTCATCGCCAGCCGCCACATTACTTACCGGAAATTATGCAATATCATCGTCCAATTTTTTCTTGCGCATGAACTTGGCAAAAAAGATCGGCGGCTTCCGGCCGTTTCGTTATATTCTCGATTATGATTATGTATTCCGCGCAGCACTGATCAATCCGCAGACTTTTTCCTTCCTGATTAATCAGAAGTTACTCAATTATCGCTTGCATTCCAGCAATACCATTTTAGAAAACCGGCTTCTCGCCAATATCGAAACCCGTTATTTTATCAAGCAATCGATCAGTAAATACTTCGGTGATGAACTGCGCACGCCCGTTGCTTATTTGAGTAAAGTCGACAATTACATCAAAAAGATTCAACAGAATAACTTTAATCAACATCTTGATTCGTTACGTCATCAATATGATCAACTGCAACATCAATATCATCAACTGCAACATCAATATCATCAACTGCAACATCAATATCATCAACTGCAACATCAACACCATCAGTTGCACGACCGCTGCGAACTGTTGATGCAACAGTTGGCGTTATTCGAAAGCTCTAACAGTTATCGAATCGGCCGCATGATGACCGCGCCTTATCGCTGGTTCGTGTCAAAGTGGTCAAAAACGTGATTTCCAAGCGCCCGCAAGTCATTCGTACCGCAGCAGATTTACGCATAGAAATCGAACGGCATAGTCCGCAAATAAAAGCCATCGCGATAGATATTTTCAATACCGTTCTGGAACGGGATACTGTTACGATCGAGGACTACCATAAAATGTTAGCCCGCCGGATCGTCCGCACCCTGATGGATCGTTTCGACATCGATCGCACCGTTGAAGATATCATCGAATTGTTTAAAATAATTGAAAATAATTCAGAACCCTCAGCGATAAATGCACAACCATTTAGTCCCTATCGATTTACCGGTTTTGCAGAAACATTAGCCAACGATTTAATAAAAAACGACCAGATCCGGATAACCGCACTCACCGAAAGAATCAGCGCACACCTGCTTGCGGTTGAAACCGAGACATTTTTTGCCAGGCTCGACATAGCCAGGATATTGGAATGGCTCAATTATCAAAACATACGAGTTATCGCCATTTCCGATATGCCCTTTGATCCCGCGCATTTACAAAACATCTTCAAGCGTCAAGGATCTGCTGTTCACTTTGATCACGTTTATGTTTATCCGCCGCACAATTCCGTAAATCAGTCACAGCAATTTTTTACAGCCCTATTGCAGCAACAAGAGCTACACCCGCATGAATTGTTTTACATCCGCAGTGCTCGCCCATCCAATGCGCGGGTACCGGCAACAATGAGTATCCCTACCGTTATTTATGAAGACATCGCCTACAGCAGACAAACTCAAACCATACGGATTTACCGCCACCTCGCCCAAAAAAACGCTTACTGGCGTGGCCGCCATTTAATGCAACTTATCCGTCCTGCAGCCGCCCGGTCGTTTCACTTTAACTATGGTTATGAAATTTTAGGACCGATCTATGCAACCTTTATTCTGGGTGTTATCGAAGTAGTAAAACAACACCATATCAAGCGGGTTTTCTTCCTGGCCAGGGAAGGCGAGTTGTTCATGAAGCTATTCAATGAGCTTTGCCCTGATTTTTTTGAGCCGGATCAAATACCATCCGCGCATTATCTTTATGTATCCCGGCAATCGACTGCTTCTGCGGCAGCACACCGCGGATTAAGTCATGAAGTGGCGATCACCCCGTTATTCAATCCCAAACAACAAGGATGGCACTCGATCTTTCAAGCATTTAACCTACCGCCGGATGCATTTACGTCGGTTTGCCGGAATCACGGCTATCCTGAAATCCGGCAGCCTATTGCCGATTGGGAATCGGTTCAATTCAGAGAAATGCTGGATGACGGGGATTTCCAAACGACAGTTCGGCAGCATGCTGAAAAGAACTGGCGATTACTACAGCAGTATTTGATACAACAACAATTTTTTACTGAAAAAAAAATAGCGATCGTGGATATCGGCTGGAATGGCACGAGCCAGAAATTTTTGCAAGAAGCTTTTGGGCAAGATGAAAATTATCCCCATGTAATGGGACTTTATTTCGGATTCATTGGCGGCAGAAAATACCAGTTTGACTCTAAAAAAAATACCCTATTGGGAATCCTGTGCGATGAACGGAACAAAACCAGACCAGGGGATATTTTTAGCCGTTTTGAAGAAATCTTTGAAGAAGGTGCGCGTGCGCTTCACCCCACCACGATCGGCTACCAATTCGATCAACAAAGCGATACGATAATACCCATTTTCAAACCGCCATCCGGTGACACTGGCAATATTGAATCGACTAACAATCATCGCATTGCTGAAATTCAAGCCGGGGTCCTGGATTTTACCAGCGAGTTTGCGCGTGCAATTGATTTGACCGGTTATCGCCTTGATGATATCAAGCCTTTCATACTCACCTTGGCGGAGAGAGCGGTCGCATTTCCAACTGCTGAAGAGTGCAGTCAGCTCATGCAACTAGAACATTCGGAAGATTTCGGCACAGAAAATACCATGAATTTTCAGCATGAAAAATTCAACAACAGAAGCGTCTTGTTAAAACCAAGAAATTTCATCCGGACATTGAAAAACGCCAATTGGAAATATGGCACTGTCGCATCGCTGAGCTTTCCGGGATTCAATACCATTCTGAGACTTTACGATTTGTTTAAATCAAAATGATTAAGAAATTACTGTTTAACAACCAGCTCGATCTTAATGCATGTCCCAGTGGGCAGTTACTCAAAATTTTTTTGATTCATAGAATCTCTTGCTTCCTCTCCAGGAACCCCAAAAAACAACTACCTGTAATGCCACAATGGATGGATTTTGTGCTAATCCTGCTGATACACCGCTGCTATCCGATTTTTCCCTTTTTGTTCCGCTGGCCCTCGATTTTTTCACAATGGATAAAACACCAATAAAGCACCCCGCCGCAAGCGGCGAGGTATTAAATGCGCTCTTCAAACCGCTGGTTTTCAACCAGCTTACGCCCCAAGGGGCGAGGAATTAAACCCGATAGAGATTAAAACGCCCGCAAGTTACAGACAGGAACATATACATTGAAGCCATTGTATGAGGACATCGTACCGATTATCGTTACTTATAACCCTGACGAAAAAACGCTGATTGCCAGCATTGACGCATTGCTTGATCAGGTTAAAACCATCGTCATCGTCGACAATGGTTCAATCAAGGAAGTTGCGACGATACTGCAACAATTGCGGCCAACACAACCCGATGCACTCTGCCTCCTGGCATTGCACCAAAATTTTGGATTGGGAAAAGCCTATAATGCCGGTATTGCAATTGCACGCAAGTTGCGTGCGGTGTTTGTACTGCTGATGGATCAGGACAGCATTCCGGAACCGGCAATGTTGCAAGAATTACGACGGGTTCATGCGAGCCTGTTCCATCTGGGAAAACAGGTTGCCGCAGTCGGCGCGAGCTATCGAAACCAAACTCATCAAGGGTTAGCACCTTTTACCCGGTTAACGCCGTTCGGTCTCGCAAAGATTCATTGTGAGGCACACAACGATTACGTACCCACCGATTTTCTGATATCTTCCGGGTCCTTGATTTCGATCCAGGCATTGGATCAAATCGGCGGTATGGATGAAGAGCTTTTTATCGATCACATTGATACCGAATGGTGCTTCAGAGCACGATCCAAAGGATATGAAGTATTCGGTGCGTGTCGTGCGGTCATGTCCCACGCTTTGGGAGAACGCCAGATTCGTATCTGGCTGGGTCGGTGGAGAATCATCGCGTTCCACCAGCCGTTTCGCTATTACTATATGTTCCGGAATAGCGTGTTACTCTGGAAACGCGCCTATATGCCCGATACTTGGAAGCGAGCGGATAAATTGCGCATTCTGTCGGCTTTTATTTTTTTTACGATATTTTCACCCAACCGCCTTTCCAATCTTCAAATGATGTTGAAAGGCCTGTGGCACGGATTTAATCATCGCAGCGGAAAACTCTAGTAATTGCTTATTATTAATCCAGATGGATAATAAAACAGATCACCGTCAACCGGTATCCATCGTCACCGTCAATTACAACGGCGGCTCGCTGCTGAGTCAGTGCGTGCACGCTGTTCGTGACCAAGCGCGGGAAGTCATTATTGTTGACAATGCTTCGTCCGACTCAAGTCTGACGGAGCTCGAGCACCTTTTTTCCTCCAACGATCACTTCCAAATCATTCGTTTGCCCCATAACCACGGATTCGCCGCCGGTTGTAATACCGGCCTTAGCGCATCAACGCAACCTTATATTCTTTTCCTGAATCCGGATTGCATCCTGCAGGAAAATTCATTACAGCGCATGGTACAAGTAATGGAATCGGATCTGCGGATCGGCATGGTTGGCGGGTATCTTGTTAACCCCGACGGTTCCGAACAGGGCGGCGGGCGGCGTGCCATTCCTACGCCGTGGCGGGCTTTTGTCCGCGCTTTCGGTTTATATCGTTTGGCAAAATTCTGGCCAAAAGTGTTTTTTGATTTTCATCTGGATCAACAGCCTCTCCCCCTAAAACCTGTCGAAGTGGAAGCGATCTCCGGCGCATTGATGCTGGTGCGGCGTCAAGCGATTGATGATGTCGGTTCCTGGGATGATCACTATTTTCTGCATTGCGAAGATTTGGATTGGTGCATGCGGTTCAAACAAAAAAACTGGAAAATCGTTTTTGTGCCGGATGCGCCGGTAATACATCATAAAGGCACCTGCAGCCGTTCCCGGCCTTTTTTTGTTGCTTGGCATAAACATAAAGGCATGGCACGGTTCTATAAAAAATTTTTCCGTCAGCAATATCCTATTGGATTGATGGCCATTGTGACGGCAGGCATATGGCTCCGCTTTGGCGTCACCGTCATTTATTACGTTCTCAGAATGTTACCGAAAATGGGTACCCGGACATGAATGAGAAACAAGCGGGAGTTTTGGGTGCGACCAGTTTAGCCGGTGAATGCATCCTGCGGCAATTGGTGCAAAATGGCTGGCATGTAAATGCGTTTTCCCGGCGCGCAATCACTCACAGTCACCCGCAAATTACTTGGAAACAGATTAATGCACCCCGCCCGGCAGGCTATGATAATGATCCCATTCCCTATTGGTTATGCGCGGCTCCCATCTGGGCTTTACCCGAATACTTTAATTTACTAATAGCCTACGGCGCACAACGAGTTGTAGTATTATCTTCCACCAGCCGCTTTACCAAGGAAATTTCATCCGATCCATTAGAAAAGAAAATTGTGCAGCAATTGATAACGGGCGAAGGTGAAGTGCAAGCATGGGCAACCAGGCATAAAATTGATTGGATTATTTTGCGGCCCACATTGATTTACGGATACGGACGCGATAAGAATATCAGTGAAATCGCTGTATTCATCCGCCGGTTTGGTTTTTTCCCTTTGTTTGGCGCTGCGCAGGGATTGCGGCAACCTATTCACGTCGAAGATGTTGCTTTGGCTTGTTGTAGAGCACTTGATACTTTAAATTTGACTAATCGTTCCTATAATCTTAGCGGTGGAGAAGTATTATCATTTCGGGAAATGGTCCGGCGCGTATTCGAAGCGCTGGATCTTCCCCCAAGAATGTTCACGGTGCCAATGGGACTATTTAAACTAGCACTTTGGGGATTGAAGTGGCTGCCTCGTTATCGCAATTGGTCGCCAGCAATGGCTGAAAGGATGAATCAAAATTTAATGTTCGATAGTTCGGAAGCGCAGCGGGATCTTAACATTACACCCAGACGGTTTAAAATCATGGCAGCAGATCTGCCATGTTCATTCAAGCAGTAAACAATTCATATCCATGCAATGTATTTTCGCAAGCAATCAGAAAAAGCACACCTTCATGACGATTAATAACCGATGAAAATCAAATTGAAAGCGCCGCAAAATGAAGTTGCGCTTGCATTAGCCAGCTTTAAGAAAACCTTCCGGAACATCGGTGTTTTTAGCGCGGTGATCAATATGTTGATGCTCATGCCAGCCATCTATATGCTGCAGCTCTATGACAGCGTATTGACCAGCCGTAATGAAATGACATTGTTGATGTTGACACTGATCATGCTCGGCGCGTACGTTTTTATGGGCGCGCTCGAATATGTGCGCACCTTTGTTTTGATACGCGTAGGTGCACAACTCGACATGAAACTGAATCGGCGTGTCTATACCGCCGCCTTTGAAGCCAGTTTGAAGCATGGCGATACTAACGCCGGTCAGGCTTTGAAAGATTTAACCAACATCCGGCAGTTTCTTACCGGTAACGCGTTATTTGCTTTCTTTGATGCGCCTTGGTTCCCGATTTATTTATTCGTGATCTTTATGTTCCATCCGGCGCTGGGTGTGTTTGCGCTATGCGGCACCACCATATTGATTATATTGGCTTATATCAACGAGAAAATCTCACATCAACCGCTGGCCGATGCAAACTCGGTCGCAGTTGCTTCCACCAATTTGGCCACGAACAATTTGCGCAATGCTGAAGTCATTGAGGCGATGGGCATGCTGCCCAATCTTCAATCCCGCTGGTATCAATTGCACAGCCGTTTTCTTAATTTGCAAGCAGAAGCCAGCGAGAAATCCGGCATCGTCACGGCCCTATCCAAGTCTTCCACTGTCGCATTGCAGTCCATGATGCTGGGCCTCGGCGCATTATTGGTGCTGGATAACAGCATTACTCCCGGTATGATGATCGCCGGATCGATTCTGCTGGGCAGAGCGATCGCCCCGGTTCAGTTATTAATCAGTGTATGGCGACAAATCGGCGGGACTCGCAGCGCTTATGAACGGTTGGTCAAACTGCTGGATGACAACCCGGCGCGGAAAGCCGGAATGGCGTTGCCCAAGCCCCAGGGACAGATTACTGTTGAGAATGTCACAGCAGCGCCGCCCGGCAGTAAAATACCGGTGATCAAGGGGCTTAGCTTTTCTCTCCCTGCTGGCGAAATTCTGGGGATCATTGGTCCGAGCGGTTCCGGAAAATCAACCTTGGCACGCTTGCTGGTCGGCGTATGGCCGGCTGCTGCCGGAAAGGTCCGGCTCGACGGCGCCGATGTGTATCTTTGGAACAAAGATGAGTTAGGACCGCACGTGGGTTATCTGCCTCAAGATATCGAGTTATTCGCAGGGTCCGTATCAGAGAATATCGCCCGCTTTGGCGAAGTCCATGCGGAAAAAGTAATCTTGGCTGCCAAGCGCGCCGGTGTTCATGAAATGATTCTTAACATGCCGGAAGGTTACGATACGCAACTGGGTGATGGCGGCGCCGGATTATCCGGCGGACAAAAACAACGTCTTGGTTTGGCCCGGGCAATGTACGACGACCCTTCTTTGATCGTTCTTGATGAACCCAATTCGAATCTTGATGACACCGGCGAGCAAGCGTTGCTGGCGGCGATTATCGATTTGCGCAAGCGTGGCAAAACCATTGTGCTGATTACGCATCGCACCAGCATCCTGAGCGCAACCAATAAATTGTTGCTTTTGCATGATGGCACCGCAAAGATTTACGGCCCTACGCAACAAGTTATTGAAGCGCTTACCAAGCAACAACAGGCGCAATTGGCTCAGAAAAAAGAAAACGCGCCAACGCAAAACCAAGCGCCCCAAGCAAACGATACGAGCAATACTTAACAAAACGATATAAATATATGACGGCTTTTCTTACCATTGAAAACACTCTGATACTCGACCGGAAATTTTCATGAAGCTTGTGGCCGATAAAAAAGAAACAGTGACCGAGAGCACTCCGGTCCATCTACCCAACCAGGTCCATACCGACGATACCGTTTATACTAAACTCGGTTGGTGGATCGTTTTAGCCGGTTTTGGCGGATTTATTCTATGGGCAACCTTTGCACCGCTGGATAAAGGCGTACCGATTTCCGGTACCGTAACAGTTTCGAGTCACTTGCAGGCCGTGCAGCATCAGACCGGCGGCATTATCGACAGCATCCTGGTCAGAGAAGGCGATCATGTGAAAATTGGCCAAGTACTGGTTCGTATGAATGATGTACAAATCAAAGCAAAAGCGGAAATAACCAGAAATCAGCTTTATACCGCGCGCGCCATCGAAGCGCGGTTATTGGCCGAACGCGACGGCAGCAACGAGATCATTTTCCCGGATGAATTGCTGGTGCTGCATAGCGATAACCGCATCGCCAATAACATGCTCATCCAGAATCAGTTATTCACAGCACGCAAATTGGCCTTGCAACATGAAATAGCCGCTCTCGACGAGAGCATCTCCGGTTTTAAATCACAGTTGCGAGGTCTGGAAGCGGCACAAAGCAGTAAAAATCAACAATTAAAGCTATTAAAAGAACAATTGGATAATCTAAGGGAACTGTCACAAGACGGTTTTGTGCCACGAAACCGCGTTTTGGAGATCGAGCGCACTTACACGCAGCTTCAAGGTGAAATTTCATCCGATATCGGCAATGCAGGCCGCATTCAACGCCAAATAGCGGAGCTTGAGCAACGCCGCATTCATCGGTTGCAGGAATATCAAAAGGAAGTACGCCAGCAGTTATCCGACATCAAAAAAGAAGCGGATGCGCTCAGCAGTCACTTGCAGGCACAGGAATTTGAGTTGGCGAGTGTCGAGGTCAAAGCACCGGTGGACGGCACTGTAGTCGGAATGAATGTGTTTACCGAGAGCGGCGTTATCGGTCCAGGATTCAAATTGATGGATATCGTACCGAGCGATGACGTACTCGTTGTCACCGGACAGGTTCCGGTTCATTTGATCGACAAAATTTACATCGATCTTCCGGTCGATCTCATTTTTACGGCTCTCAATCAGAAAAAGACCCCGCAAATTCCCGGCATTGTCACACAAGTATCGGCTGACCGGCTGATCGACGATCGAACCGGATTACCATTTTTCAATATTAAAGCCAAGGTCACTCAGGAAGGTATGAAACTGTTGACTGATCAGCAGATCCGCGCGGGTATGCCGGTGGAAGTATTCATCAAAACCGGCGAGCGTTCATTGATGAACTATTTATTCAAACCGATCCTTGATCGTGCCCACTCAGCGCTGAGCGAAGAATAATCACAATGAAGTCTGTCTTTCTTAAGCTGTTGCTAATTATCGGTATATGGATCTTTCTGCATACTGCAACGCCCGCCGTTGCTATGAGCCTACTGGATGCTTATGAAGCGGCATTGAATCATGACCCGACTTTCCGCGCGGCAATGCACGAAAACGAAGCGGGACAACAAGCAGAAGCTATCGGTCGCGCAGGACTCTTACCGAGCCTGAACGTCACGCATGCGCAAAATAAGAATTCGGGTACTTTGACACAAGGTAATGTCACCGAACCTCTCAATTTTGACGGTCAGGTCAGCACCCTAACGCTACGCCAACCTTTGTTCAATATGGAAGCCATTGCGGGCTACCAGCAAGGCAAAGCAAAAGCCGATTCCAGCCGCGCTAAATTTGTCAGCAATAGCCAGCAACTCGTTGTCCGGTTGGTTGAAGCCTATGTGGAAACATTATTGGCACAGGATCATGTGACTATCGCCGAAGCCCAACTGGAAGCCCTCGAAGAACTTAAGCGCGTAAACGAGCGCATGTTACAGAAGGGTGAAGGCACGACCACGGATGTACTGGAAACGCTATCGAAACATGCGATCGCGCAGGCTAAATTGATTGAAACTAAAGACGAGCTGGAAATCGCAAAGCTTAAACTCGAGGCCATTGTCGGACAAAAAATTACAAAACTGGACCGGCTCTCTCCATCTTTTAGCACGCAGTCGGTTCAATTGCCGGATTATGATAATTGGCATAGCCTGGCACTCGAGCAAAATGCGGAATTAATAACTCAGCGACATACGGTCATTTCCGGTAAAGAAGAAATTAAGAAAAACCGCGCAGGCCATATGCCCCGTCTTGATTTTGTGGCCAGTCTTACAAAAAATCAACGCGGTTCATTTATTAATCGTGGCCTGGATGCAGAATTCGGTACAGTGGGCATCGAAGTTAATATGCCGCTTTATTCGGGAGGCCGCGTTAGCGCCCTTACTACGCAAGCCACAGCAAATCATGCTCGTGCTGAGGCTGATCTTGATGCGATGACCGATAAGGTTCTCGTGGAACTTCGCAAACAATACAATCTATTGATAAGCGGGGTTAAAAGAATCGAATCGCTGGAACTTGCGGTTAAATCAGCGGAGCTATTGGTAGAAGCAACGCAGAAAAGCATCCGCGGCGGCATCCGCATCAATTTGAATTTACTGGAAGCTCAGCAGCAATTGCATACCGCACGGCGTGATCTCGCTCAGGCAAAATACGGCTATTTACTCACTTTCCTTCGCTTGCAACTGGTTGCCGGCACGCTGGCACCGGAGGATTTAAGAAATATTGCAAGCCACTTCAAGACTGGGGGATATTGATCTAGTAACTGATCGATTCTTTCAATAACCATTCATTGCCAATGCAATCAACCACAATTCATAGCCAATCAAAATCGCATAACCGGCAAGAACCGAATAGTTAATATGCCGTACTCGAATCCCCTTGAACAAATAGACTTCATGATGGATTATCAACATGACAAGAGCCAATGACGTGAGGGCAAGCTTAAAGGCCACAAACTTTTCTGTACTATCTTCGATTAAAACCTCCATAAACCAATTCAATTCTTTACCGCCATTGGCAAGAATATTGAGCGTCAGAAATGCATCCATGGCACTTAAAAAAAGGACCGCGATCGCACACAGCATTAGATGGCCGGCATAACGATCAACATATACCGGTTTCCCTCTAGAAGTTATTCGACGCTCGCCCATTCTGCGGCCATTTCTGATTCCCAAATGATAGGCGCAAAAGAATGGCATCTCTTGACGCCGCTCTTGCCCCCGAATATTTAAAACTGCAATTGAATCTGTCATGTATCACCCTCCCTTTTATCATCTAAAACTTATGTCCCTAAGTTTTAGACCGAACTTTAGTTTGAGAAACTAATATAAATAATACAGCGCATTATGAAAAACGTTAGTGTAAAACTACATGTTGAGCATTGCAATAACCTTTTTTCAGGTTTTCCAACAAAAAAATTGACATAGAAGGTCATAACAAGTTCTAATACGCGGTTCTATATTGACTAAATTATGAGACTAAGATGAAACGCACATATCAGCCATCAGTTACAAAAAGGAAGCGTACGCATGGTTTTTTGGTTCGTATGAGAACGCGCAGCGGTGCTGCGGTGATTCGCGCTCGCCGTGCAAAAGGGCGTGCTCGCCTCAGTGTATAATTGCCAGTTAAATTTCTAATAATTTACTGAGAATCACTTCTGTTAAAACGATGCAAATTACGCCGAGCAACAGATTTCGCTGCGGTCATAAATTTTAAGCATCAAATTAGTGGAAATTTAATCCAAATTTACGCAAAACCGAACGAACTCGGTTGCGCGCGGTTTGGATTAATAGTTTCTAAGAAAATTGAACAGCGCGCGGTCAAACGAAACTGGATTAAGCGAATATTACGCGAAGCCTTTCGGAAGCACCGGTTTGAGTCTGGCACTCAAACATTGGACTGGGTTTTTCGAATGAGGCGCTCAATAAACAAAAATGAGTCGATAGAACTGATCTCGGAAATGCAATTACTAATGTTTCAATTACAGCAATGTCACGATTAGTTATCGCTTTGATTAAATTCTATCAGTATTGTATCAGTCCTTTCTTCTCACCCTCATGCCGTTTTAGCCCAACCTGTTCCCAATACGCTTGTGAGGCATACAAGAAATATGGTTTCATCCGGGGAACACGTTTAAGTGTCTGGCGTATTCTGCGATGCAATCCCTGGAATAAAGGTGGTTACGAGCCTGTGCCCTAGCGATTTTCCAATCACACTATCTTTGAACTCATCAACAAAATTATTGAGATAAAATCTATAGAACAGTAAATGCTCATTTTATCGCTTGCTTAACTGTCACTTTATGGGATGTTTGTTCTAGAAAAACAACTTGATTAGAAATAATGGAAACAAGAAAACTTATATTAATTATCATCTTCTCCACGTCATTACTTTTTTTGTGGGACTCATGGCAGAAAGAAATTTATCCTCCAGCCTCTCAAGCACTGCCTGGAGGAACTTCGAGCGCCACCAATCAGCACCATGATCCTTTACCAGTACCCGGCGATGAATTAACTTCCGCGACAAACGAATCCGGTGTGGCTTCCAAAGTGGAAGGTGTCAGTCCTTCAGTCACCCCCAATCTGTTTACCATTGGTGAAAAAATACAAGTGCAGACGGATATGGTTGTCGCTGAAATTGATACGGCAGGCGGCGATATCCGGCAACTCGGTTTGATCTTGCATCCGTCCAGAGAAGACATTAACAAACCCTATGAGTTATTGCTAGATAAAGCAGCACGATTCCAGGTATCCCAATCAGGCCTAATCGGCGACGGATTACCCAATCATAAAACCAAATATTCCGCAGAGTCTAACAGTTACCAGCTGGAAGCTGGCCAGGATAAAATTGTCGTGCGCCTGACGGCTCCCGAAGAAAATGGTATACAAGTAACCAAGTCATATACCTTTCATCGCGGCAGTTATGTTATCGATGTCGGATTTGAAATTGCCAATCATGGCGAATCAACGATTATTCCGTTTTCCTACTTCCAAATGCTCCGGGATGCGAACGAACCTGCTGGAGCCGGCGCATTGGTTCATTCCTATACAGGCCCAGCGATGTATACGGACACGGAAAAATTCCTGAAAATTAAATTTTCCGATCTGGATAAAGGAAAAGCGGAGTATCCGACCAATGACGATAATGGCTGGATTGCCATGCTGGAACATTATTTCCTGACAGCCTGGCTACCAACTCCTAACACGCCCCGTGAATATTTTGCCAAGCGTTTGGCGCCCAACCAGTATACTGCCGGTGTAATTGCACCTGTTGGCGCGATTGAGCCGGACCAGGTCAAGAATATCTCTATGCCGTTTTATGCCGGTCCGCAAGAACAGGACAAACTCGCCGAATTAGCCCCCGGACTTGAATTGACCGTGGATTACGGTTGGCTAACAGTACTTGCCAAACCCTTGTTCTGGTTACTATCCTTCTATCACTCATGGACAGATAATTGGGGAGCGGCGATCATTCTCTTGACTGTCACTGTCAAGCTTCTGTTCTTTCCATTGTCCGCCGCTGGTTATCGCTCAATGGCAAAACTCCGGGTTGTCACACCGAAATTGCAACGTATCCGTGAGCAATACGCCAGTGACCGGCAACGCATGCATCAAGCCATGATGGAATTTTACAAAGAAGAAAAAATTAATCCCATGGGAGGCTGCTTACCTATTCTGGTGCAAATACCGGTATTCATCGCGCTGTTCTGGACACTCATGGCAGCCGTAGAGTTACGATACGCACCGCTTGCGCTATGGATAACCGATATGTCGGTACCCGATCCCTATTACGTTTTACCCGTAATTATGGGGATCTCGATGTGGGTGCAATCGAAACTCAGCCCCACTCCGACCGATCCGATACAAGCGAAAGTCATGCAAATAATGCCCTTTGCTTTCAGTATTTTCTTTTTCTTCTTTCCAGCAGGGCTCGTGCTTTATTCGTTGTGCAACAATATCCTTTCGATCGCTCAGCAATGGCAAATCACCCGCATGTTCGAAAATAAAGCGGAAAGCGAATCCAATAAGGATAAAAATAACAGAAAAGGCAAGGGCAAGCCTGAGCCGGTTTCCGAAAAGCCTCTGCTGACCGCCAATGCGGAAAATGAAACAACGGCAACCGAGACAACTGCGGTTGTAAGCACCGAACAAGAGGTGAAAAAACAAACTCAGCCGGCGGCAGCAACATCCAATAAAGCTAAAGCACCTGCAAAAGCTAAAAGCGGAGCTACTCCTAGGAAAACCAGAAAGAAATAGCGCTTTCGTTCCACATGGCCGGTTTTTCTCCTGAAGAACCGGCCGGATATTTTCAGATGCAGTCTTTCGGAGTCTATTGATCTTAAGCACTGATATCATTGCAGCCATTGCAACCCCGCCAGGTCGCGGTGGGATCGGGGTAATTCGCATTTCTGGCAAGAATTTAACAAATCTTGCAAAAGTAATACTCGGACAGCTTCCAAAACCACGTTTCGCCAGTTTCTGCAATTTTCTGGATACTGAAGGTCAAATTATTGACCAAGGCATCGCCCTCTACTTTCAAGCACCTCATTCATATACCGGTGAGGATGTGTTGGAACTGCAAGGCCATGGCGGCCCCGCCGTGATGAATCTACTGCTCACCAACTGTCTTGCAGCAGGCGCACGTTTAGCGCAACCGGGTGAATTTACATTTCGTGCTTTTCTCAATCATAAAATCGATTTAATTCAGGCCGAAAGTGTAGCAACCATTATTGAAGCCAGTACCAATGAAGCTGCCCGGTGTGCGCTAACTTCTTTGCAAGGCCATTTCTCAACCAGAATAAATGAATTAGTCAGCGCATTGATAACACTGCGCATGTTTGTCGAGGCAACCCTGGATTTCCCCGAGGATGAAATCGATAATATTAACACCTTAAAAATTAACGAGAAGCTGTTGCAAATTCATAGCAAATTGGAACAGATAACATTGTCAGCGCAACAAGGAAATATATTGCAGGAAGGTATCCGGGTGGCGATTGTCGGTGCTCCGAATGCAGGAAAGTCGAGTTTATTGAATCAGTTGATACAAGAAGAAGCGGCCATAGTCACCGACGTACCCGGTACTACTCGCGATACCATCCAGCGTACCATCAGCATCGCCGGTATCCCGATTCATATCATCGATACAGCAGGTCTTAGAGAAACGGCTGATATCGTCGAAAAAAAAGGCATTGAACGCACGCATGCCGTGATCCAGAACGCTGACATGGTTCTCTATTTGATTGACATTAACCAGAACCGAATCAATTCCGTAGATCCAATCCAGCAAGCGCTCCCAAGCGACAAGCCGCAAATCACGATATTCAATAAAATTGACTTAATTAACCAGCAGCCTGAAATTAGAGAGCTGGCAAAGGGTCCCGCTATTTATCTTTCTGCGAAAACCGGAACCGGAATCGAGCTGTTGCGACAGAAAATACTGGATTTAGCCGGATGGCGATCCGGGGTGGCGGGAGAGGGTTTATTTATGGCTAGACAACGTCATCTTGAGGCTTTGAAACTGGTTCAATCACATATCATGACTGCGCAGTCAATGACCATGCAAGAATCTCCACTGGAAATTCTTGCTGAAGAATTGCGGCTGGCGCAAGATACTTTATCATCCATTACCGGGGAATTCACTGCCGATGATTTACTGGGTGAAATTTTTTCCCGCTTTTGCATCGGAAAATAATTAGCAGCTTTTATGTGTAGTAATTCAGACTTGATCTGACAGCAGGGTCTTGCCAAGAGGTGGGATTACCCGGTTTGATAGAGGTGCGAAACTTTATCAACCAAACGCGAAAGCGAAAAGGAGTAATCCCATGAGTAGTGTTCAACAGAAAGTCATCAAACACAAGATTGGTCTGCTTAATTTGGCAGCCGAACTTGGCAATGTATCCCGCGCCTGTAAGGTGATGGGTTTTTCCCGCGATACTTTCTATCGCTATCAAGCAGCGGTAGAAGCAGGGGGCGTTGAAGCGCTGATCGATGCGAATCGACGCAAGCCCAACATCAAGAACCGTGTAGAAGAAGCGACGGAGGTGGCGGTCACTGCTTTCGCCCTGGAGCAACCGGCTTTTGGTCAAGTCCGAGTTTCCAATGAACTGCGCAAACGCGGAATCTTTGTTTCTCCGTCTGGTGTTCGTTCGGTGTGGCTGCGCCAGAATCTGGAGTCGTTCAAAAAGCGTTTGTCGGCTTTGGAAAAGCATGTCGCCGAGACCGGAACGGTGCTGACTGAGGCGCAGGTGCAGGCGCTAGAGAAAAAACAGGACGATGATGTGGCCCATGGTGAGATCGAGACCGCTCATCCTGGCTATCTCGGTAGCCAGGACACGTTTTATGTCGGCACCCTCAAGGGTGTGGGGCGGATATACCAGCAAACCTTCGTCGACACCTATTCCAAATGGGCGGCCGCCAAGTTGTATACCACCAAGACACCAATCACAGCGGCTGATTTGCTCAATGACCGGGTACTGCCGTTCTTCGCTGAGCAAGGTATGGGCGTCATCCGCATCCTGACCGACCGTGGCACCGAATATTGCGGCAGACCGGAGAGTCACGATTACCAGCTCTATCTGGCACTGAGCGAGATTGAGCATACCAAAACGAAAGCCAATCATCCTCAGACCAACGGTATTTGCGAGCGTTTCCACAAAACCATCTTGCAGGAATTCTACCAAGTGGCATTCCGGCGCAAGATCTACCACTCGATCGAGGAGTTACAACACGATCTGGATGAATGGATGGCGTATTACAACAGTTCGCGTACTCACCAAGGAAAGATGTGCTGCGGACGCACGCCAATGCAAACTTTAATTGACGCAAAGGAGGTATGGAACGATAAAATCACCGCATTGAATAACTGAATTTGATCTAACAGGCACATCGTCAAATCGGGGGGGCTGTCAGATCAGGTCGCGATTACTACATTTTATGCAAACCGACTCGCTGCAAGCCGATACCTTGATTTAGAACTTTTCTTTGAATCATGCGGCAATTGTTCATATTCATACCAGCGTTGCTTGATTTCTTGACGCTTTTGAACCGGCAATTGCTCCAATTTCTTGAATCTTTCCCTAGCTTGTTTTCGCTGCTCAGCGGTCAATGAGTGCCAGCTTTGCATTTGCGATTGAACACGCTGTTGTTCGTTCGGATTCATCTTGGGATAGCGCTTGGCAACACCTAACCATTTTTTCTTGCGAGCCGACTCCATACCATCCCATGACTCCCTCAATGGTTCCAAGATTTTCTGCTGTTCAAGTGTCAAATCTTTCCATCGCGGCTTGCCTGATTCAGCGAAAGCTTCAAAAGAAAAAAATAAAAAAAGACTGAGAAAGGTAATTAATCGATATCGAGCCATTTCTCAAACTCATTATCAATATAGGCATCTACCGGTAAGTCGTCCGCTAAAATTTGAACATCAATTGCTGCGTTACGATCGTGTTCAAAAAATTGTGTAATAAACACATTCATCACGACAAAAATAATCGTCAATAACAACAGCAACTTCCCAGAATCGAAATGAACACCATGACGCCCATAAACCGAATTGCCGCGACCGGAATTGATTAACTTCAATGGTTCAGGTTCACATTGTTCCAGCGCTGCCCGGCGGGCGGATTGCAGCCGGTACAAAGTACTTTGCTTTACCGTTTCGTCAGCACTTTGATCCAATAGCTTGGCAACTTTCTTCCCAAATTCATGCTCGTTCATAATTCCACTCCTTTTGCTTTGAGTATTGTAGCTAAAGTATGTACTGCACGGGAACAATGTGTTTTAACACTTCCTTCCGAACATTTCATAATAATAGCCGTTTCCGCTAAACTCATCTCTTCCCAATAACGCAATATAAAGGCTTCCCGTTGACGAGGCGGAAGAATTTGAAGCGACTCTTCAATTAGCGCAATAAGTTGTGCTTTCTCGATTTGCGCATCGGGACTATTGTGATCCTGATTAACTTGTAAGGTTTCGAGAATATCGAATTCTTCTTGATTCTTATCCTGGTCCTTAGGGGTAAACGATGAAAATAGCGTAGTCCAAAGCGTGCGGATTTTTTGCCGGCGGTAATAATCACGAATGGTATTCTGCAAAATGCGTTGAAACAGCAGCGGCAACTCCTCAGGGGGTCGAGCAGCATAATTCACTGTAAGTTTCATCATGGAATCCTGCACGATATCCAGTGCGGCCTGCTCATCATGAACTGCAAACATGGCTTGTTTATAGGCGCGCCTCTCGGTTTCAGCCAGAAAATCTGAGAGTTCTTGTCGAGTAGCCAGGATACCAACCTTTAGGAATGTATAAAACGCATGCGTGAAAGTTTAGAATAATCAATGTAAAATTTTTGTAAAATGGGTGGTAAATTGCTTCATAAAAACGCCATTTCTTTAACCCAAGTTAATAAAATATAACTTGATAGTCTTTCCCAATAAATCCAAGGCGAACATCATTACCAACCAGTCTAAAGGCTTGCTATCATGCAACAACGCATCGTTCACTGCCCACAATGCGGTAAACCTGTGATTTGGCAGACTTCCAGCTTTTTTAGGCCGTTTTGTTCCGAACGCTGCAAGTTGAATGACCTAGCACAATGGGCGCAAGAATCATATCGCGTTCCGGATTCTCGAACAGACCCGGAAGACAACAATAGCACTGAATAGAAATGATGAACGAATCAATCTATGATCAGAATCGGGAACTTCAGCGCAAGCTGGATCAACTGTTAAAGCAAGCCAGAGCCAATGAAAAGAAACAAGAATTATATGAAACATTCGGCTTTGAAATCATCGGCGCCAGCACTCCAAAGCAGTTGCGCGATTTGTTGTTATCTCAAATCGTTAGCCGTTTCCAGCTATTAGATGGCGTGTTATGCCTTATCGATCATCACAAAGATACAGAACGATTATTTTTTGAGCGGGACGAAGAAGCACGCTTACAACTTGAAAACAAGCTGCTGATACTAGACACCCTAAAAGATGCAGGAATCATCCAATCGCTGGTGAACCGCCCTTTGCTAGGAGCGGAAGCGCTCAAAAAATACCCTTGGATGATTGCCAATCTGAAAACCAGAAATCAAATCCGTAGCGCCGCATTCCTACCCTTACTGCGTAGCGATCGAATCATCGGTGCATTATTATTGCTCAGTCAAGATCCGCATCGTTACCAAGAAGGCATTGGGACACTTTTTTTGCAAAAGTTGTCTGCAATGACAGCGGTAGCGGTGGAAAACTGCCTGAATCAACAAAGACTGAAAGAAATCAGTTATCAGGACGTGCTTACTCAAGCCTATAACCGGCGTTACTTTGATCTGAGATTTAAAGATGAAATCGCCCGATGCGTCCGTTGGGACGATGATTTGATCTGTATGTTTCTCGATGTCGATTATTTCAAGAAAATAAACGATACGCATGGTCACCAAACCGGTGATTTGGTACTGCGACGGATGGTCAGTTTAATCAAGGAACAGGTAAGATCGTGCGATATCGTAGCGCGCTATGGGGGTGAGGAATTCGTGGTCGCGCTACCTTCCACCTCCTTGCAGGCAGCGCATGAAATCGCGGAACGCTTGCGTTTGGCGATATGTTCCACACCCATGAGCTTTCTGAACAAACAGTTTAGAGTGTCAGTTTCAATCGGAATGGCCAGCCTGAGAGGTCTGTTAACTGCACAACAGCATGATCTTGATTATATCTGCTCAACGTTGCTCGACAGCGCGGATAAGGCCCTTTATGAAGCCAAAGAAGGCGGCAGAAACCAGGTGGCGGTATACGCAAACCGCATTCTCTAACTCGGCTCCCCGATTCCCCGCATCATTGCAATTCCGTGCGCACCAAACTCTTGCGCTATCGCGAGATCGGCTAAACACATTCCTCCCAGCGCGTAAACCGGCAACGAATAATCGCGAATCAAAGCAGCAAACCTGCGCCACCCCAAGGGCGGCATGCCGGGATGTGTCAACGTCGGCTGCACCGGCCCCAGCACGGCAAAATCCAAGCCCAGCCGGACGGCTGCATCAAGCTCTTCAATGTTATGACAAGACGCTCCGCACAATCCGTATGTCGGCTCCGGGCGGCACGGTATAGTCATCAGTTGCGACGCAGTCAAATGCACGCCATCCGCCCCAAGCTCCCGTGCCAATTCAAAATCGCCGTTAATCAATACCTTTGCTTGTGAGCGACGCGCCATTGTCAATACATCGCTCGCAAATTTTTTTAAATCGTCTTTAGCCATCTGCTTCTCTCGGACTTGCAACAAACGCACACCATGCAGCAACGCTTGTTCAATTCTTTCCAATGCTGACTGAACGCCCATCTCAGCAGCATGAGTAATGGCATAGACAGGTGGCAGCAACAGCGACTGCAAAACCGCGCCATTGGCGGGAAGCATAGGGGACACCTCGATCCGATGCGGCCATTGCCAGCTTACTTCCTGTTTCTCCCTTGGCGTCAAACTGCCTTCCCATTCCACTACCCGGAAAAAATGCAAACGCACCGTCGCATGCGAATAAGCGAAAACTCTCGTTATCCAGGGAAAAGCATGATTCACATGAATACCGAGCTCTTCCCACAGTTCACGGGCCAACGCTTGCATCAGCGACTCACCTGGTTCAACCTTGCCGCCGGGAAACTCCCAATAGCCGGAATACACTTTGCCTTCGGGCCGCTGTGCCAGCAAAAACCGTCCATCCGGCTGAAAGATCACCGCTGCGACGACCTCCACGACCGGAACCGAATGATTGTCATCAACGTGTGTAACGGAATTCATGAACGCCTGATTCTAATGCCGGGTTTTCTGTCGACCTGAAAAATCTTTTGCAAATTGCCACGCCACTCGGCCACTGCGTGAACCGCGCTCAATCGCCCATTGCAAGGCTTCGGTGCGAGCCCGCTCGGTCATTTTTTCGGCTATTCCGAAATAATCCAGCCAGTAACGCACAATATCCAGATATTCATTCTGATTAAACGGATAAAACGACACCCACAAACCGAAGCGTTCCGATAGAGAAATCTTTTCCTCAATCGCCTCGCTCGGATGCACCTCATCGCCCAAATGTTTTGTATCGAGATTATCATGCATAAATTCCGGCACCATGTGACGGCGATTCGACGTCGCATAAATCAGCACGTTATCCGAAACTGTCGCAATCGAACCATCCAGCACCACTTTCAATGCTTTGTACCCCGGCTCGTCGGTTTCAAACGATAAATCATCGCAAAACAAAATAAACCGCTCCGGACGCTGATAAATTCTTTGCACGATATCGTGCAAATCGACCAGATGATGTTTCTCCACCTCGATTAAGCGCAAACCATCTTTGGCATATTGATTCAGCAATGCTTTAATCAACGATGACTTACCAGTACCGCGCGCACCGGTCAACAACACATTATTCGCTGGAACCCCACGCACAAACTGCCGCGTATTCTGATCAATACGCCGCTTCTGCTGGTCGATGCCGCACAATGCATCGAGCGTAATGAGATGCGGATGCGTGACCGCTTCGATAAACCCGGTGGATCCCTGACGGCGCCAGCGAAAAGCCGGTGATGCCTGCCAATCCGGTTCCGGATGAGAGTGCGGCAGCAACTGCTCCAAACGGTCCAATAGCTTGTTCGCCCGTTTATACCATTTATCCCAATCACTCATCGCATTTTCTACCGGTAATCAACTGCGGTAGCTGGCATTGATTTTCACGTAATCGTAGGAAAAATCGCAAGTCCACACCGTAGTCGAAGCACTGCCGCGATTCAGCACGACACGAATGGCAATCTCCGCTTGGTTCATTACCCGCTGGCCATCTTCTTCACGATAATTCGACGCTCGCCCGCCCTTTTCCGCCACCAGCACATCATCGAGATATAGTTGAATGCCATCAACGTTTAAATCATCGACACCGGCATAACCGATTGCCGCCAGAATACGGCCCAGGTTGGGATCAGATGCGAAGAAAGCGGTTTTGACCAGTGGTGAATGCGCGATGGCATAAGCTACTTTGGCGCACTCATCCTTGCTTTTACCGTCTTCGACTTGCACGGTAATGAATTTGGTTGCGCCTTCGCCATCGCGCACAATCATTTTCGCAAGCTCTGCCGCAACCTCGGTGACTGCATCCTGCAGCAAACAAAACTCTTCGGTATGCGGATTATAAATTTCTTTATTTCCCGCCTTACCGGTAGCCATCACAATAAAGGCATCATTGGTCGAAGTATCGCCATCCACAGTGATGCGGTTGAACGAACGATCGGCTGCATGTTGCACCAGCTTCTGCAACAAGGGTTGAGTGATCGCCGCATCGGTCGCGACATACCCCAGCATCGTCGCCATATTCGGGCGGATCATCCCGGATCCTTTGGCAATGCCGGTAATCGTAATGGTTTTGCCTTTGATGGGTACTTGCTTGGAAACCGCTTTCGGCACGATATCAGTGGTCATGATCGCGTGCGCCGCATGGAACCAGTTATCTGCTTTGCGATCCGCTACCGCAGCGGGCAATCCCTGGATAATACGATCCACCGGCAACGGTTCCATGATCACGCCAGTTGAAAACGGCAACACCTGTTGCGGAGCCAAACTCAATAGTTTGGCCAATGCCGCACAGGTCGTTTGCGTATGGGCTATTCCCGATTCTCCGGTGCCGGCATTGGCATTGCCAGTATTGATCACCAGCGCCCGCACCGATTGCGCCAGATGCCGCTTCGCCACAATCACCGGCGCCGCGCAGAAACGATTCTGCGTAAACACGCCGGCAACCTGGGTGCCTTCAGCCAATGCCATCACCAGCAAATCCTTGCGGCCGGGTTTCTTGATACCGGCTTCGGCAATGCCAAGCGTTACACCCGCAACGGGCAACAACTGTTGAGGAGATAAAGAGGGAATATTGACAGGCATAGTAAAATCTTTGCGATGTTTAAAATGCCGCTATGCTACCGTATCTTTGCCGGATTTTCAGAATTTCGTAAAACTGTGGCTTATCCGGCACATGGAACCTCTTATCAGTGATCCAGCCAAATTCTATTACACACCTTGTTTAAGGCTCGCTTCGATAAAGCCATTTAAATCGCCATCCAGCACGCTTTGGGTATTTCCAACTTCAACATTGGTTCGCAAATCCTTAATTCGGGATTGATCCAAAACGTACGATCGAATTTGATGACCCCAGCCAATATCCGTTTTAGATTCTTCCACCGCTTGTTTCTCTTCATTGCGCTTACGCAATTCCGCCTCATACAATCGCGATTTCAACATCGCCAGCGCGTCTGCCTTGTTGCGATGCTGCGAGCGTCCGCTTTGGCATTGAACCACGATTCCGGTTGGATTGTGCGTAATGCGAATGGCCGAATCGGTCTTATTAATATGCTGCCCGCCCGCACCGGAAGCACGGAATGTATCTATCCTTAAATCGGCAGGGTTAATTTCAATTTCGATATTATCGTCCGCCTCCGGATACACAAATACACTTGCAAACGATGTATGACGGCGATTGCCCGAATCGAAAGGTGATTTTCGCACCAAACGATGTACCCCGGTTTCCGTGCGTAAATATCCATACGCGTAGTCGCCCGTCACCTTTAACGTTGCACTTTTGATGCCGGCAACATCTCCCGGTGATTCTTCCATGACTTCTACTTGCAATCCTTGCCTTTCACAATAACGCAGGTACATACGTTCCAGCATTGCGGCCCAGTCTTGCGCTTCCGTCCCTCCCGAACCCGATTGGATGTCTAAAAAACAATTACTTGGATCCATCGGACCGGAAAACATCCGCCTGAATTCAAGATTGGCGACGGCTTTTTCTATATCCCCGACATCAACTGCAATGCTCTCAAGCGCCGATTCGTCATTTTCCGATTTAGCCAGATCAAACAATTCCTGAGCATCCTGCAATTGCCGATCAACAGACTCCAGGGTTAGCACAGTGTCTTCTAATGACTTTTTCTCGCGGCCGATTTCCTCAGTTCGCTTGCTATCGTTCCAGATAGCCGGATCCTCAAGCAGTAATGCCAGTTCACTCAGTCTTGTCTGCTTGTTCTCGAAGTCAAAGAAACCTCCGTAATTCTTTGGCCCGGCCATCGAGATCCGCAAGTTGACTCGATAATGCATTAATACGTTCAGCTTCCATAAATTTCACCCCATTTAAAGGCAGGTATTATACCTGTTACGGATTTCCAATATCGTAACCATGCTCGTAAGCAAGTGGCTGACCCCAAAAAAGGTCATAAATTCCAAGCAATCGCAAGCCAAAAAAAATATAATAGCTCCTTAGATTGCTAGTAACTCAATTATTTCGTTGATAAATTTATTTTCGCTGAAGATCCCGCCATGTCTAAGTTCATCGCATTAATTCCGGCTGCAGGCTCGGGATCCCGGATGGGCAACGATGTTCCCAAACAGTATTTATCGTTGAGCGGCAAACCGATGATCTATCATGCAATCAATACCCTATGCAGGAATCCATCGATCGCTCATGTTTTGATTGTGCTCGCCCCTCACGATTCAGAGTGGGATAAATTCGACTGGTCTGAGTTTTCCGATAAATTAAAAGTGTTGAAATGCGGTGGCGCAACACGGGCCGAAAGTGTCCTTAATGGTCTGATAACTGCTCAAAGTGCGCATAACATCGATCCGGAAGATTGGATTCTGGTGCATGATGCAGCCCGGCCATGTCTATCACAATGGCAGCTCGACAACTTAATTGACGAACTGGCGGAAGATGCGGTGGGAGGACTACTCGCCATTCCTGTAGCTGATACGCTCAAACGCAGCAACAATGAAACCCGTGTAGCGCGCACCGAACCTCGAGAAAATCTGTGGCAAGCGCAAACACCTCAAATGTTTCGTTATGCTCTGCTTGCCCAAGCATTGCAAAATGCCATCGGAATACCCATCACGGATGATGCCAGCGCGGTTGAAGCCATTGGATTTCACCCCAAACTTGTTGCAAGTGACTCATACAATTTCAAAGTCACCTACCCCAATGATTTGGCATTAGCAGAATTAATATTACAACAAAGGAATAGCCAGTGACCGCAATGAGAATAGGACAAGGTTTTGATGTACATCAATTGGTTGAAGGGCGTCAATTGATTATCGGCGGCGTTACGATTCCGCATGACAAAGGATTGCTGGGTCATTCGGATGCGGATGTACTTTTACATGCAATCTGCGATGCGCTGCTGGGCGCTGCTGCATTAGGGGATATCGGCCAGCATTTTTCCGATACCGACCCTCGTTTTAAAAACATCGATAGCCGCTTATTGCTCCGCGAAGTTTACCGCTTGCTGGAAAACAATCACTATACGCTCAGCAACCTGGATGCGACCATAATCGCCCAATCTCCCAAAATGGCGCCTTTTATTCCTGCCATGCAGCACAATATCGCGCAGGATCTTAATACTCACATCGGCAATATCAACATCAAAGCCAAAACAGCGGAAAAATTGGGAGCGCTTGGGCGTAAAGAAGGCATCGCTGCGGAAGCGGTCTGTTTGATCATTCGTACACAACAATAAGCGTGACTGATCACAACGCCGCACCTGAGAAACAATCAAGCCGCGTTTTTTTTGCTGCCTTTCCAAATAAAATCATTCAAAATAAACTGACACGGAAAGCCGAAGAATTCCAGGCTATGTGTGGCGGCCGCATCATTAAAGCGCATCACATTCATCTCACATTATTATTTCTCGGCAACGTAGACACGGATCGCATTGATGCCCTACTTGAAGCCGCAAAAAAAATTTCTGCGAAAAAATTCGAGCTGGAACTCAATAAAATCAGTTATTGGAAACACAACCAAATCGTTTTTGTTGGAACGGAACATTATCCCGATGAATTGTTCGCGCTGGTTGAATCACTCAAGAATTCGCTCACAAAGGCCGGATTCTTATTTGACGGGCGAGACTATAAACCGCATGTCACACTTATCAAAAAGGCTTCTCACCGCGTTGATAGTCAACCGATAAAACCGGTTGTGTGGCCTGTCGGCGAATGGCATCTGATACAGTCGCAATCCGGCCCCAACGGGGTCGATTATATTCCTCTCGCACACTGGCCCTTGAAATAGCTTACGCATGTATCTTAGCAACTTCATCCATTTTAGCGAGTATTGCCCTTGAAACTCCTTGCCATTGAAACTTCAACGGAATTCTGTTCCGTTGCATTATTGTCAAACAATGGAATCATTGCAAAAGAACTCCAGGCCGGCCAACAGCATTCTGAAATGCTGCTGGATATGATTCAAGAATTATTATCAACTGCCAACTCAAATTTACGCCAAATGGACGGAATTGCTTTTGGCGCCGGTCCAGGCTCCTTTACAGGCTTACGCATCGCATGCGGCGTAGCACAAGGCTTAGCCTATGCCGCCAACCTGCCCATCGTTGGAATTAATACGCTCGAAGCGTTAGCGCAGAAAACGGCAGCGCCATTTGCGGTTGTAGCGCTTGATGCTCGCATGGGTGAAATTTATCATGCCGCGTATCAGAAAATTTCCGATTCCCATTGGAAGATTATTAGCTCGCCTATGCTGTGTTCACCAGAAGATGCCCCTTTACTACCGGGTAATGAGTGGGTAGCGTGCGGCAGCGGTTTTGATGTTTATCACCAAAAGTTATCCACATTTTATTGTGATACTATCCAGCAAATTCACCGTGGATTTCATCCTCATGCCGCAGAAATAGCGCAACTCGCGAGGTATCAATTCGGCGAAGGAATCCGCTGGCATCCTGCTGATGCCAGTCCGGTTTATATACGTAATAAAGTCGCTTTGACAGAAAGAGAACGAAAAGTATGACTTTGCAACAAGCCTTTGAAATTAGAGCAATGCACCCGACCGATTTGGATCGAATCATCCTGATCGAAAGGGAAATCTTTCTTTTCCCGTGGTCACCCGGAAATTTTGCGGATTCAATTAAAGCCGGTTATCTTTGTCACGTCATGGAGCTGGCCGATGCTATCGTGGGTTATGGAATCATGATGATGAGTCCCGATGAAGCACATATCCTCACATTAGGAATCGCCGCAGACTGGCAAAAGAAAGGTCTTGGAAGAAAATTGCTGCAATACCTCATCGAAAGCGCCCGCAATTTGAATGCTAAATCGATCTTGCTGGATGTGAGAGAATCTAATCACGGCGCAGCGCAGCTCTATCAACAAATGGGTTTCCAGCAAATCGCGACGCGTAAGGGCTACTACCCGGCGATGTGTGGACGTGAAGATGCGCGCGTCATGCAATTGATACTATGAATAGCAGACGCACGCGCGTCCTCAAAGAACTGAACTTGCTTCCGGTATGGCAGCAGAAATCGAATGTTTCAGAGCGGGATAACCGTTCGCGTGAAGCATCAGATACCCAGGAAGAATCCTCCGGTATGATTCACTCAGCCGGGGACCACCAACCCATCCAAGCATCCGATCAAGCGACTTTGATTATTTTAAAACAGGCAGTTACCGATTGTTTCCGCTGTCAATTAAGTGCTACCAGAACTCATACGGTTTTCGGTATTGGCGATGAAAATGCGGATTGGCTATTTATTGGTGAAGGACCCGGTGCGAAAGAGGATGAAACCGGAGAACCTTTTGTCGGACAGGCTGGCAAGCTGCTCGATCAAATGTTAGCGGCGATCCGGTTAAAAAGAGGTGATAACGTCTATATTACAAATATCGTCAAATGCAGGCCGCCCGGCAACAGAAACCCTTCTTTAAACGAAGCCCGGCAGTGCGAACCCTATCTCATGAGTCAAATAGAATTAATCAAGCCCAAACTCATCGTTGCATTGGGTAAGGTTGCTGCGCAAAACCTGCTCAAATGTGACGACAGCATCTCAAGTTTGCGCGGAAAAGTGCATCATTTCTCTAACATCCCGCTGATTGTTACCTATCATCCGGCTTATTTGTTGCGATCGCTGCCGGAAAAAGCAAAAGCATGGAAGGATTTGTGTTTCGCAAATGCGACGATGCAATCATTAAAATAAAATTCTCGAGCCGAAGCTGTTGGTTATTCGCAGAAAATTAATGAACCTTTCTCGCACCAATCAAATGCAGCGAGTCTTCTTTACTTTGATTCGTTAAATGCCATTTCCTGATCAAAGTCATCATGACTGACACGAACAAACCGAACGCTGCGATCACAATATAGATATGTACTTCAAAGAAAATCAATAATGCGTAAAGTGACAGCATCATCAAGATGCTTAAATTCTCGTTAAAATTTTGTACCGCAATCGAGTGTCCGGCGCCCATCAGGATATGGCCGCGATGCTGCAACAACGCATTCATCGGCACGACAAAGAAACCCGCCAAGCCACCGATTAACATTAACAACATAATCGCAATCCATAAATCTCTAACAAGTATCATCACGATTACGACAATCCCCATTGCTATTCCCAAAGGAATAACTTTTACCGATTGCCTCAGTGAAATCCACTTGGCGGCCAAGATAGCGCCTGCGGCGATACCCAAAGCCACCACCCCTTGAAGCTGGGCTGCCTGGTTTAATGGATAATCCATCGCCACTTCGGCCCATTTCAGCACAATAAATTGTAATGTGGCGCCGGCTCCCCAGAATAAGGTGGTTACCGCCAGCGATATCTGGCCGAGTTTGTCGGACCATAATAACTTCACGCAGTGACTGAACTCATGCACCAGATAGAGCGGGTTTTTTTTGGGAATTCGATGATCGACACCGGTATTCGGAATATACAGATTAAATGCCGCTGCTATGGAATAGATCACAGCAATGATGAGAATACTGCTTTCCAGCACATTATCGATACCTGTATTGATCAAAGGAAAGTCAATCTCCAAAAGCACACTAGCCACGGTTGGCGTAATCAGCACCCCGCCCAAAACTGTACCCAGAACGATCGATGCCACTGTTAACCCTTCAATCCAGCCATTTGCAATCACTAATTTTTCGGGTGGCAATAACTCCGTCAAGATGCCATATTTGGCGGGAGAATAAGCAGCCGCTCCCAAACCGACTACTGCATAGGCAGCCAACGCGAAATACTGATTCATGGCCATGAATAGCAAACCACAGCCTGCTATTTTGATGGTATTACTAACAAACATGACCCGCCCTTTCGGCATGGAATCTGCAAAAGCGCCGACGAAAGGCGCGAGAATGACATAAAACACCACAAAAACAAACTTCAGCATCGGTGTTAGATAGGCTGGAGCATGTAAATCAATCAACAATGCAATTGCCACAACCAACAGCGCGTTGTCCGCCAGCGATGAAAAAAATTGCGCTGCCATGATTGTATAAAAACCGCGTTCCAAACTTTTTCCTTAATCTGTAATTTTTTTATTTTAGACAAGCCATTTAAGATCCGACTTTCCCATGGAACCAGTCAGAGTGATAGTATTAGCCACCTAACGTTTTTCAGCCCGAGAGATTAGCACATTATGCTGATTATCATCGCATGAACGCTTCAAAGAATATTTGGTGCACCAAATGAAGGTTACGATCGTTATATCCTGGCTTAGTTGAATTATTTATCTTTCTAAATCGATGCCACGTCCAATACAAGCAACAATTGATATTTCCGCTTTGAGTCAGAACTTAGCAGTTGTCCGTCAATATGCAACAAAAGCACGAATCATGGCTGTGATAAAAGCGGATGCTTATGGACATGGACTATTTTCGGCAGTAAGCGGACTCAAAGCTGCAGATGGTTTGGCGCTGCTCGAACTGGATGCGGCCATCGAATTACGGAAGGCCGGTTATCAGCAACCGATTCTTTTATTAGAAGGTTTCTTTTCTTCTGAAGAATTAGCTGAATTTCAGCATTATCAACTGAGCGCGGTTATTCACCACGAGGAACAAGTTGCCATGCTGACAAAGTCAAAGCATGCATTGGACATCTTCCTGAAAATCAACACCGGGATGAATCGCCTTGGCCTAGTTCCTGATAGATTCTCTAAAATCATCGACCGCCTCATCGAGAGTCGCTGTACCAAAAGCCTAACGTTAATGACGCATTTCGCGAGCGCAGATATCCCTGCGGAAAAAGAAAATGTAATTCGTCAATTTGAAAGTTTTCTCTCCATTACTCAGGGCTATCATTTTCCCCGTTCTGTCGCAAACTCTGCGGCAATTATCCGCTATCCAGAAGCGCAATCCGATTGGGTACGCCCTGGAATCATGTTATACGGGTCTTCACCTTTTTCAGATAAAACCGCATCCGAACTTCAGCTAAAACCAGTAATGACGCTCGCGAGCAAAATTATTGCGGTTCATGATTTACAGAGCGGCGACAAAGTCGGTTATCACGGTCTCTTCGAGGCAGATCGACCAATGCGCATCGGAGTCGTAGCATGCGGCTATGCTGACGGATATCCGCGACACGCACCTACTAATACGCCAGTACTAATCAACAATCAGCGGAGCAGATTATTGGGGCGGGTATCTATGGATATGATCGCGGTAGACCTCACAGATATCAATAACGCAGGGCTGAATAGCCCGGTGATCCTATGGGGAGAGGGATTGCCTGTTGACGAAGTAGCTCACTATGCCAACACTAACAGCTATGAGCTACTTTGCGCTGTTGCTCCAAGGGTTGAAAGGAAAATTGCGTCGTAGGAGCGCATCCGACCCCATTCAACCCCGGTAACAACAAATTATTCGACTTTTGCTTTACTACGCAAATCTTGCACCACCGTTGCGAATTCACGTTGTAACACGCGTTGTTGAATATTTTGTTTAACTTCCTCAAACGGCGGCACCGCCATCGGACGGATATCCATTAACTCGATCACATGCCAGCCAAAAGAAGTTTGAACGGGTAAATCCGTTCTACCCCCTTTCGATAATTTCACCAGCGCTTCAGAAAAAGGCCGGACATAGGCAGCCGGTGGACTCCAGTTAAGTTCACCGCCATTCTCTTTACTACCGTCATCCAGTGATTTTTGTTCCGCTAATTTAGCAAAGTTGGCGCCTTTTTTCAGCTGAGCAATGATATCCAGTGCTTCACTCTCGCTACCGACCAGAATATGGCGGGCTCTGTACTCTTTATCCCCCATTTGCACCTTTAGCATTTCATATTCCTTCCGCAAGGTATCGTCACTGACAATATTGTGTTTAATATAGTCGGCTTGATACGCTCTTACCAATACGGCCTGACGCGCGATTTCAAGTTGCGATATGACTTCCGGATCCAGATCCAATCTTTTTTTAACGGCTTCCTGCGCCAGAATTTCTTCAGCAATTAAATTTTCACGCAGCGCTTTTCTCATTTCAGGTCCATCAGGTTGCCCTTGTGCTACATTTGCTTTAACCATCAATTCCAAACGCGCTTGCGGAATCGCAACACCATTAACTTTTGCCATCACCCCCTGAGAATGAGCCGAGACGGCGGTAAAGCCTAGAAAACTAGCTACTATTATTTGTGAGACTCTCATCAAACGCATGGAATTTCCTCTACTGTAATTAAAAAAAATTTCTTAAAAAACTAGTGCATGGAAAGTATACGCTTTAACCGAATGCACGTGAATATTTACCTAACCTGTTATCTTCATAAGTATTTTAAGTTCCTGAAAAAGCAACACTCGGTTAACACTCATCAAAATTTAGCTTGGTAAAACTTTTTTAAAGGGCTTAACAGTAACTTTTTGATACACTCCGGCACTAACATAGGGATCCGCATTTGCCCAAGTCTTCGCAGCTTCCAAAGATTCAAACTCGGCGACGATCAGGCTGCCTGAAAAACCCGCGGGGCCCGGTTCCAAACTATCAATTGCTGGAAATGGGCCCGCTAAAATTAACCGGCCTTCATCCTGCAATGCTTGAATTCTGCTTAGATGTTGCGAACGAACCGCCATCCTTTTTTCCAGGCTATCCGGCACATCCTCTCCGTTGATCATATATAACATCTTTATTTTTTACTCACTTGATTATTGATTTCGCTTTTCACTGTCCCTTGATCGATATCATCCGCATTCTCGGTTGCCAATAGCGTTGTATCTTTTAAATATTTTCCTAGGAAAATTATCTGCGCCACTATAAAAACAAGCATTAAGCCGGTCGCTCCAAAAAGCTTAAATGATACCCAAGTATCTAAAGGAAAACTAAAAGCGACAAAGAGATTGATGCAGCCCATGATCGCGAAAAAAACAATCCAGCTAAGATTGAGGATATTCCACACAGTCGTTGGCAATATCATCTGTTTCTCAAGGGCCGTCTTGATCAGATTCTTACCAAACAACAAATTGGATATGAGCAGCACTGATCCAATCAACCAATAAAAAACTGTCGGCTTCCATTTTATAAAGGTCTCATCTTGTGAAATTAAAGTTGCACCGCCAAAAACGATAATTACTGCCAAATTGATCCACATCATTTTCTCGATTTGACGATGGCGTATCCACAGCCAGCCAATCTGCACAAAAGTTGCAGCTATTGCAACAGCGGTTGCAACAAAAATATCGTAATATTTATAAGCTAAGAAAAATAATACAACTGGAAATAGATCAAACAACAGTTTCATCAAAATCCACCATCAATTGTTTGCAAAAGTCACCAGAGGAGTAGCCGTGTAATTTCGTTTTACAACAATACCGCGGGTAATCGCGCAGTCAAACTGTTTCTTTCCTTCGTTGCTTCACCCATTAATGCATATCCGAGTAAATTCCCAGCATTGTCTTCATAGAACGCTTTAATGCCATGCTCATCTGCTTCCACCCTCCATGCACCGTTAATCCCAAAATCAGGCGGTGAAACAACGGTCGGGCATGACGGAGTTTTCACAATCACAGGCATTGCCGGATAATGAACAGGCGTAGCGTGTCCAGCAAGTGTTGCAGCCAGCGCCCGAGCTGCATGCGATATAGGCATCACGAACGGCAATACCTTTCCTTCAACCTCAGCACAATCACCCAAAGCATAGATATCATTT
The DNA here is from genome assembly GCF_054188085.1 of Nitrosomonas limosa. Taxonomy (NCBI): domain Bacteria; kingdom Pseudomonadati; phylum Pseudomonadota; class Betaproteobacteria; order Nitrosomonadales; family Nitrosomonadaceae; genus Nitrosomonas; species Nitrosomonas limosa. Next base: position 1,919,880 of record NZ_CM135180.1, read on the forward strand.
ACCTGAGTTTGCAGCAACCTATTCACAACAATTCCTCGATTCACCGGAATCCCCGCTGCTGCCGCGAGATGAGTACGCGACCGCAATCCAACTGCTGATAAGACAACGTCCGACTCAATAGAGTTGCCATTTGCCAGAATCAAACGCAAATGTTCTTGCACTTGATCAATCGCGTTCGTTGAAGTGTTTAGATGAAAGACAACACCCACATTCTCAAGCCTTTTCTGCAAAAACGCCCCACTATCAGGAGGTAAAAGGCGCCCTAGGGGTTGTGTGCCAATATCAATAATATCCACGTGATGGCCGGTTAATGCCAAGTCATTTGCAAATTCACACCCGATTAAACCCGCTCCAATAATGCTTACTCTTTTTCTCTCATCCAATGCTGCGCGAAATTTTTTGTAATCATCCAAATCGTTAACCGTCAGCACTTTTTCTACACCACTGCCAGTTAACGGCAAACGAACTTGATCCGCACCTAAAGCTAAAACCAACCGGTCGTAAAAGACGCTCTCATCATCAGCCAAAATCAACTCTTTTTTTAGATGATCGAGCGCTTTCACACGACAGTAAGGACGTATCACAATTTTGAGTTGCGTCGCCATTTGAGTGGCGTCGCTATTCAATAGCATATCAGGGGTTTTTCCTGATGATAGAGCATTCGACAACATTGGTTTGGAATAAAAACCACCATGATCGGCTGACAACATTAATATTGGTATCTCGGCATCAAGCTTACGAAGTTCCCGTGCTACTCCATAGCCAGCCAAGCCACTTCCAACTATCACTATCTGATTGACCATTAACTTATTTTCCAAATATTCTAAATTCTCTAAATTTCTTACAAATCTCTAAGGAACCCGACTTTTAAGCCCCTTTATTCATCACTGCTCATTGAATGCTCACATAACGAATCAATGTGTCATCCATTAAATCACAAATTTTATATTGATAATTTTTTATCATTTCTTACTACACCACAAAAACAAAACACACTGGTTAATGGATATTAATCCAAAAAACCAGTGTGTTTTGTTTTTAAACCATTAAACTTGAATACACATCCACAATAGATAAGCATTCAAAGTTCAAAAGAAATTATTACCCTATTTATCCTCTCCACTGTTTTTAACCAGACTTTCCCGCCTCTGGGTATAGGCATCGCGAATAAATTCATATTTATCTAAAGCAGCTTCTTCAAGTGTCTTGTCTTGTTCAAGGAATTGCGCACGATTGTTAAATGTCCGAGCTGTTGCAACTGGGAAGCGTAATGCCGGTGAGTTAATATAACTGACATTATTCAAGAACACACCTGTCACCCCTTGTGTAACGGGATCCATGAAGAAGCTATCCACCGCCAGTCCGAATGTATCACGAGCCGAACTTGGTCCCAAGAAGGGCAATACAATATAAGGCCCGCTTGCGACTCCATAACGTCCCAAAGTTTGACCGAAATCCTCATTTCGTTTATTCAGATTAACATCACTGACCGCGCTGATATCACTTGCAATATCAATCAGACCAAATACTCCGAATGTTGTATTAACCAACAGTCTTGCGCTACTAGCCAGCGCACTTTCATAATTTAATTGCAACACGGAGTTGGTGATCACCACAACTTCATTGAGATTTGAGAAAAAATTCCCCACCATCAATTCCAGTGGATCCGGCATGATCCTCTTGTATTGCCTAACTGCCGGATCAAACACATTATCGTAGACCCTTTCGTTGAAATTAAAAACCGCGCGATTCATTGGCTCCAGAGGATCATAGGGACCATTTTGGTCATTCATCTTTGTTGAAGCGCAGCCACTTAAAAATAAGCCGGAAACAAGTATCGCAATAGCTTTGGAACGAAAAATATTAGTCATGTTCTTATTTCTTTTAGTAAAAATTTGGCAGATCTTGCCACATTTATAAAACGGGTTCAATAGGCTTAAATTTTAAGGCATTTTGAACCTTAAGCTGATTCACTCTTCTTTAATCTCAAAAATTTATTAGCATTTATTAAACCAAACATTAAGCATTATGTATATACGACAATGCGATTATGATACTTGATTAAATTATTAATACGTTAAATAACGCCGTAACACAATACCATTTTAGCCTCAAGACACTTCCATTCCATTATGCCTCAATAACGCGTCCAGTTCTGGTTCGCGTCCGCGAAAAGCAATAAATGACTCCAATGCAGAACGGCTGCCACCCACGGCAAGAATTTCCTCAAGAAAGTGAGAACCTGTTGAAGCATTGACCACACCATCGGCAGCAGTTTCTTCGAACATGCTATAGGCATCGGCCGATAGTACTTCCGCCCATTTATAACTGTAATAACCGGCCGCATAGCCTCCTGCAAAAATATGCGCAAAGCTGTTCGGAAAACGGTTAAAAGCTGGCGGGATAACCACCGCGACTTCACTACGGATATCATCGAGCAACTGCAGTACTGTCTTATCGACATGCGCTTTATACTCGAAATGCGCAAGCATATCAAACAGAGCAAACTCAATCTGCCGCAGCATTTGCAATCCACTTTGAAAGTTTTTTGCCTTCAGCATCTTATCGAACAACATTCTGGGCAGAGTTTCTCCGGTGTCAATATGCTGGGTCATTCCAACTAGCACATCCCATTCCCAGCAAAAATTCTCCATAAATTGGCTCGGCAATTCGACTGCATCCCATTCTACGCCATTGATACCGGATACCCCGAGATCTTCAACTTTCGTTAATAAATGATGCAATCCGTGTCCAAATTCGTGGAAAAGAACAATCACCTCCGCATGCGTGAATAATGCCGGACGCGATTGACCGTTTATTGCAACAGGCGCTGAGAAATTACACGTAAGATACGCAACGGGTATCTGTATCGATTGCTGCTCGGCCTCTTGTCCATCAATCCGTCTGCGTGTAATTGCATCATCCATCCAAGCTCCGCCACGCTTATTCGGGCGCGCATATAAATCCAAATAAAATTGACCGATTAATTGGCCATCAGCATCATGAATATCAAAAAACTTAACATCGGGGTGCCAGCATTGGATATTACGCGTAGGGTCCGCTTGGGTAATGCGGATACCATAGAGTTTTTCCACCACACTGAACATACCAGTTAACACCCTGTTTTCAGGAAAGTATTGTTTAACTTCTTGGTCAGAAAATACATAACGCTCTTCGCGAAGTTTCTCGCTAACATAAGCCAGATCCCAAGCTTCGAGTGTTGTCAGATTTAAGTTCTCCGCAGCAAATTCCTGCAGTGCTTGCAGATCCCGCATAGCGTGCGGTTTAGCCTTATCCGCCAATTTTCTCAAGAATTCTAGAACTTGCTGGGGAGACGTCGCCATTTTCGTAGCTAATGAAACTTCCGCATAATTTTTATAACCCAGCAATTGAGCCGCTTCCTGCCGGAGCTCCAATATTTTATTGATAAGCGGCATATTGTCTTTGCCTAGACCGGCTTGGTTATCAAATTCACTGGCTCGGGTTGCATACGCTCGATACATCTGCTCACGAAGCTTACGGTTATCCGCATATTGCATTACTGGCAGATAGGATGGCATATGTAAGGTAAATTTCCAGCCTTGCTTAGCATCCGCTGCCGCTAGTTGCTGCGCTGCTTCTAGCACATCTGCCGGAATACCTGCCACAGATTCTTCATCTTCAATGATCAATGAATATGCATTGGTAGCATCAAGCAAATTATCACTGAACTCGGAGGACAACTTCGACAATTCTTCCTGGATTTGCAAAAACCGCTGCTTTTTCTCCACCGACAATTCCGCACCACCCAAACGAAAATCTCTCAGCTCATTGTCTATGATTTTTTTGCGTGCCGGTGCTAGCTGTTGATATTCTTCGCTTGCTCGTAATTTCTTAAATTTTTCGAATAACAGCACATCTTGCGATAACTCGGCATAGAATTGCGTGATTGCTGGAAGATTAGCATTATAAACTTCACGTAATTGCGGACTATTCATGACCGCATTCAAGTGCGATACCTGTCCCCAGGCTCGGGATAATCGTTCATTAGCATTTACAATCGGCTGGACAAATGTTTGCCAAGTCGGGTTGCCGCTGTCCGTTTTTACTTTTTCGATTACTGCGCGATTTTCTGCTAACAGTATCTCAATGGCTGGCGTAATGTGCTCATTTCTAATATCAGCAAAATGCGGCAACCCGGAAAAATCTAACAAAGGATTTGACATAAGAGTTTCAACTACTCAGTTAATAACGAATGATTAATTTATTTGAGATTGCACAAAAGTGTGTCAGTTTTCATAAACAATTTGACCGTTCACCAAGGTATATTTAATAACCCCGGGCAATTCCATTCCCATGAACGGCGTATTTTTCCCCTGGCTCGAAATCGCGGGTGCAGTCACCTTCCAATACTGATCCTGATCGAAAATACAAATATCCGCAGCGCTTCCAACCGATAGATGACCGGCATCAATCCCCAATATTTGGGCTGGTTCGGAAGTAATCTTAGCTAATACTTTCGCTAACGGCCAACGCATTTCTTGACCCCATTTCAACGTAAGGGGCAACAGCAATTCCACTCCTGTCGCACCGACCTCGGATTGTCCAAATGGCAACAATTTCGCATCTTCATCAACCGGCGCATGATCCGAACAAATGGCATCGATAGTACCGGCCAACAGACCATAACGCAATGCATCCCGATCACTGGAGCTTCGCAACGGCGGCATCAGATGACAGTTGGAATCAAAAAACCCGATATCCATATCCGATAAATGTAGATGATTAATCGATACATCACATGTCACCGGCAATCCTTGTTGCTTCGCCACGCCTATCATTGCCAGGCCTTCGGCGCTGGAAATCCGGCACAAATGCACCCTCACACCTGTCTCTTTAGTCAGCAGAATAATATTGGAGATGGCGACAGTTTCGGCGCAAACCGGAATAGTCGGCAAGCCCAAACGGGTTGCAACCTCTCCGTCATGAGCGACACCGTCTCTCGTAAGACTGATATCTTGAGGGCGTAACCATACACTAAACCCGAATGTCGACGCATAGCGCATTGCCTGCATCAATACCCGCAAATTATCCAATAAACCATCCGGTTGTCCAAAAACCACACATCCGGCATCATTTAACTCGGCCATTTCTGTCAATCGTTCGCCCTTTAACCCTTGCGTCAAAGCACCAATCGGGTAAACATGCGCCTGATTCAAACTTTTCGCGCGATGTTTCAGCATTTCCACCAGACCGGGTTCATCCAGCGGCGGATCGGTATCCGGCGGGCAAGCAATACTGGTCACACCCCCGGCAACCGCTGCATTCATTTCGGACTCTAAAGTTGCCTTATACTCAAACCCGGGTTCGCGCAAACGCACGGACAAATCAACCAGCCCCGGACACACGATCAATGATTGCGCATCGATGACGCGATTCGCCTGAAATTCATGCGGCGCTGCACCGATGGTTAAAATTTTACCTTTGGATATGAACAGGTCTTGAATACCATCAACCCCATTCTTAGGATCAATCAGCCGTCCGTTTTTAATATGAATTTTCATCGTATAACGTTAAGCACCTGCCAAGATAGACATCACTGCCATGCGAACAGCAATGCCGAATGTCACCTGCGGCAAAATCACCGATTGCGCGCCGTCAGCGACAGCGGAATCGATCTCTACCCCACGATTCATCGGCCCGGGGTGCATCACAATAGCATCGCGCCGCGCTAGGGACAGTTTCTCCGGGGTCAATCCGTAATATTTGAAATATTCCTCAGCACTGGGTAAATTGGCGCCCTTCATCCGCTCATTTTGCAGGCGCAACATCATTAGCACATCGATATCCTTTAACCCTTTCGACATGTCATGGTAAACATGCACACCAAGACGCTCGACCATTTTCGGGAGCAATGTTTTTGGTGCAATTACACGCACTTCCGGCACCCCCAAAGTTGTCAACGCATGGATCTGCGAACGCGCTACCCTGGAATGCAGGATATCGCCGATTATCGCCACACGCAGGCTACGGAAATCTTGTTTATAACGGCGGATCGTGAACATGTCCAGTAACGCTTGCGTCGGATGTGCATGACTGCCATCACCCGCATTAATGACATGGATGTCCGAACGAACATGTTTTGCAATTAAATGGGCTGCGCCGCTCTGCGCATGCCGGACAACGAACATGTCGGCATTCATTGCCGAGAGGTTATTCACTGTATCGAGCAATGTTTCACCCTTCGATTGTGCCGATACCGCGATATTCAAATTGATGACATCCGCGGACAACCGCTTTGCAGCAATTTCAAATGTTGTTCGTGTACGTGTACTGGGTTCAAAAAACAGATTGAAGATCGATTTACCTCGAAGCAAAGGGATTTTTTTAACATCCCGCTCGGTCACGCCTACGAATGATTCCGCAGTATCCAGAATATTCAGCAAAATTGAAGCCGGCAAACCTTCCGTGGTCAGCAAATGCTGCAACACACCATGCTCATCCAACTGTGGGTTTCTATTAATCATTCAGGGAGGTTCTTATCGTATAGATCAAAACTCAACTTCCCGTTTTCATCACGCTTGAGCTCCAACATCTTATCCGCTGGCAATGCGAGCTCGATCCCGACATATTGCGCAGCAATCGGCAGTTCTCTGCCTCCGCGATCTACCAGAGCCGCCAAACTGATTGAGGCAGGGCGGCCATAATCGAATAGCTCGTTGATCGCTGCGCGAATCGTACGCCCGGTATTCAACACATCGTCCACCAGCAAAATGTGCGCCCCCTCAACTTCAAACGGTATTTCTGAAGGCTTCGTTTGTGAGTGCAAGCCGATCTTGTCAAAATCATCCCGGTAAAAAGATGCACTGAGTATGCCAAACGGCTTCGCAATAGCCAATTCCCGGTGCAACCGCTCCACCAGCCAGACACCGCCGGTGCGAATACCCACGAGTGAAAAATCTTTCGATTGATTCACCCGAATCTTTTGTGCAAAGCTTCTGAAAACTTCCTCAGCGTCTGGCAGTTGCATGTTGTTCATCAAAAAATGATTGCAGAATTTGTTGCGCAGAAAATTGATCCAAAAAAGGTTTTTGCTTTATTCCGAATATCCCGGCCGCATTTAAAGAAGCACTTGCGATTTCGCTGGTATACCGCTCATCAATCATAATCACTTTAATTTTAAATCGGCCTTCTAATCGGCGCGCAAAACGCTGACTAAGGTGCGTTAACTCATGTACGGTTCCGTCGCTATACACGGGCAATCCCACCACCAGCAACACAGGCTGCCAGGTTTCAATCAATGTTGCAATCTTGGCAAAGCGCCGCTCCGTCACTTCCGTGTCAATGGTCGATAACGGATTTGCCACACCTAGTGCCGTATTGCCTATCGCAACACCAATACGCTTCTTGCCAAAATCAAAAGCCAAAACGACCCCGTCAGACAATTGTTTCTCTGTTTGTTGATACTTGGTCAAACTTCGGGAAAAACAATCCGTCACCGTCACGACGAATTGTTATGCATGTCCGACTTCATTGGAGATATTCGCATCTTGAATCCCCAGCAACTGCATTGCTGCCGGCAGCCGTTCCTCCGATGGCAAGTCAAATAAAACATCAGCCGTGGCCGGTACGGTCAGCCATGCATTTTGCGCTAATTCATGCTCGATTTGGCCAGCAGCCCAGCCCGCATAGCCCATTGCTATAAGAACTTGATCCGGACCTTCTGCATTCGCAATCGCTTTCAAGATATCCAGGGATGTCGTCAACCCCACTTCCTTATTAACCACAAGCGTCGACTGCCAGTTTCCTATAGGATGATGCAACACAAATCCGCAATCCAATTGCACTGGACCACCGAACAACACCGGTATTGCTTCGGCTTGTGAAATGGTTTGCGGAATTCCGAGCTGTTTAAAAAGATTCACCAATGTTAAATCTGTAGGACGGTTGATGACAATACCGAGCGCTCCTTGTTCGTTATGCTCACAAATATAAGTCAATGTTTTGGAAAAGACAGTGTCCACCATTGTTGGCATCGCAATCAAAAAATGGTGTGTCAAATTGACATTTTTCATAGCAAAGACTCTAAATTGTGACGTGAATATTCACTGCCTAACTTCCCGTCTAAATCACGAAGTTAGCTTATACCCAATATGACGTATGAGTCATTACTTTTGATCCAAGTTTCATCGTAATTTTTATTGGGAGCGGCAATTCCGCCCCACCATAAGACAACGCCATTGTTGCGTGGCTCGCTTCATCAATTTTCATTTGCGCGACAATTGCACGGCTTTTTTCATCCTGATCGGGTAAACGTTGCAAATGTCCTGCCAAGTGTTCCCCTACTTGATGCTCGGTTTCCGCAAGAAACCCAAGATTCCATTTATCCCCGAGCAATCCAGCGATAACACCGATTGTAAACGATCCACCATACCATAATGGATTCAAAAAACTTTTACGGCCACCCAGCTCCGCAATCCGGCGTTCAGTCCATGCCAGATGTTCCGTTTCTTCTCTGGCTGCTTGCATCAAGGTCTGCTGCACCACTTCGTTTCGCGCCGTTAAACCTTGCCCTTGGTACAGTGCTTGAGCACAAACCTCACCAACATGATTAATCCGCATCAATGCACATGAAAGCCTTTTCTCAGCATCGGTCAAATCGGCTTCCGGCAAATTATTGCCGGGCACAGGCCGGGCGGTTTGAGCCGGGGTCAATAAAGTTCGCAAAGCACTATCAAAGCCAATGATTAATTTATCAATATTGATCATAATCTTTAAAATCCACGTAAGGAAAGAAAGGTTCTGCTGCGACACAAGATGGTTATTCAAGTATCTAGAATCTCTGAGATACCCCGACTAAAAATCTGTTTTTATTATAATTCCAAACCCATCTGTCTTGCCAGTAATGTAACCGAATGCAATACTTCAACTTCTATTCCATTTTCAAGCAATCCGTTTGCGATATGCATGCTGCAACCAACATTTGACGTTACCAAGTAGCGGACTCCACTCTCCTTGATCGCAGTTATCTTGTCATCGCGCAACATTTCTGAGATTTCCGGTTGATCTATAAAGTAAGTTCCGGCAGCACCGCAACATTGATCGTTATTGGCTAGCGGTTCTACTTGCACACCCGGTATGCGTTCGAGCAATTGATACGGATATCGCTGCCCATCGTGTACGTTACGAAGACTGCAAGGATCATGCACTAGAATCTTCTCCGCCAACGGGGTGATTTCAATGCGCTCCCATCCTTCACTAAATACAAGAAACTGACTGATGTCGACTATCCGGCCGTTGTGCTTGTCAACGCCAGACTCGATCAGTTGCGTTGCACATCCGGATGCCGTGCTGATAATAGCTTGAATATGGGAACCGGCAAAGGCAGTTTGATTGATTCTCGTAAATAAGCCGGCTTCATTGATCGCACCGCGATGCTGATGCAACGCACCACAGCAAGTCTGATCGTTGGGCACATGTACGGTATAACCCAAGTAATTCAACACAGCGATACTCGCATTTAATGTTGTAACATCCGTCAACCTTGCCACACAGCCTAAAAACAATCCAACCTCGCCGCGACAGTTTCCAATCGCGGGATATTGCTTCTGCCATTGATTCCCGATTGTAGCTTCGCCTTTTTTTACTGCCGCAAGCGGAAACTTTACCGGCGGAAGTTGCGACATCAATTTAAGCAACGTATTGTCCGCTAGAAATTCTATTTTTCTGGCCAACTGAAACCAGGCTTTTTCTTGTGCCAAAGAAAATAAGCGGCGCAAGTAATCCAGCCGAGCCGGATGGGATAGCAACAACCGCAAGAACCAATCTTGCAGACTCGTTCCTCCGCCTGAATTTTCAATTTTTGATTGCCGTATCAGATGCCGTGCTTCATCGATCAATACGCCATAACGAACATCATTCGGACAAACAGCCTCACATGCTCGGCATGTCAAGCACCGGTCCATATGCTGAATAAATTTCGAATTTAGCGGAATCCGGTCACTTGCAACCCCATTCATTAAAGCAATACGCCCGCGTGGAGAGTCGGCTTCCGATTTCAGCAATCGATAGGTTGGACAATGCGGCAAACATAATCCGCAAGATACACATCGATTGGATTCTTCAATAATTTTATTTTTTGTTATATCTTGAGACAATTAAACAATTCTTTTAGAAAATGGCTATTTATCGCAGTGTTATCTATCCTTGAAAACCAGAACATGATAACAACCAAAGGTATCTTATTACTTGTCAATTTTACAAAAATTATTGTAAAATAGAAGATTACATAACACTTTTGCTACAAAATTCTATGGTTATTATCAGATTGGCGCGCGGTGGTGCAAAGAAACGTCCTTTTTTTAACATGGTGGTTGCGAACTCACGTTCACGTCGTGATGGTCGATTTTTAGAACGTATTGGATTTTATAATCCCAGAGCAGCAGGTGGTGAAGAACCGCTGCGAGTTCAGTTGGATAGAATTGCGTACTGGCAATCGCAAGGTGCGCAATTATCGGCAACCGTATCCCGGCTCGTCAAACAATTTGTCGCCAATAAAGAAGCTTCCTCCAGCAACACCAACAAATAAGCCAACTGAATCGATGGTCATCATGGGCCACATCATGGGTCCATTTGGTGTATATGGTTGGATAAAGATAAATCCATACACGGAACTCATTGATGGTCTCATGGATTATTCAACCTGGTGGCTCGGCAACGATGATATAGAATGGCAACAAGTACATGTAACAGACGGCCATATTAATGGCCAAGTACTGGTAGCGCAACTAAGAGAATACTCTGATCGTACGCAAGCTACAAAACTTAAAGGATTGCAGGTTGCGATTCTGAGAAGCCAGTTACCAGCGCTTTCTCAAGACGGTACAGATGGTTATTACTGGTCTGATTTAATCGGGGTTGAAGTTATTAATTTAAAAGGTGAGCGGTTAGGTAACGTTGTCGGTTTGTTTGAAACGGGCGCCAACGATGTGTTACGTGTTCAAGCAGCTGATAGAGAACAAAAAGAAATCCTCATTCCTTTTATTGAGCAGTTTGTTATTGAAGTAAATCTGAAACTTTCCAGAATTACGGTTGATTGGGGCATGGATTATTAAGGTACCCGAATAATGCCTTTTGAATGCGATGTCATCACGTTATTTCCAGAAATGTTCGATGCCGTTACCAATTACGGTGTAACAGGAAAAGCTTTCAGAAACGGTATCATCAACCTTAATACCTGGAATCCGCGTAGCTTTGCATACGATAATCGTCATAGCGTAGATGACAGCCCCTACGGCGGAGGGCCAGGTATGGTGATGATGGCGCAGCCGTTGGAGGATGCCATTGTTCAGGCAAGAACGAGACAAACCGGATTAGGCATTTCGCAAACTGTAGTCGCTTATATGACGCCTCAGGGAAACCGGCTTGATCATCCTAAGGTTACAAAACTGAGCAGGATGCCGGGCCTGATTTTATTATGCGGCCGCTATGAGGGTATTGACGAACGTTTAATCAGCCGCCAAGTGGATATGGAAATCTCTATTGGTGATTATGTTGTTTCCGGCGGCGAGTTAGCCGCGATGGTTCTAATTGATTGTATCATTAGACAAATACCGGGTAGCTTAGGTGATCCGGAATCGGCAAATCAAGATTCATTCGTTGATGGATTACTGGATTTCCCGCATTACACGCGTCCTGAAGTATATAAAGATGATCATGTCCCTGAAATATTGATGTCTGGAAATCACGCGCAAATCCGGCGCTGGCGTTTGCAGCAGGCACTGGGTAGAACATGGTTAAAACGCCCGGATCTATTGGAGCGAAAATTAGAACAGTGCGGTATAACCTTAGACGAAAAAGAGTTGTTGGAAGAATTTAAACGGACTTGTAAATTTAGATAGAATCAGCTGAGAGGAGAAAGAAGGAAATGAATATTATTGAACAATTAGAAGCAGAAGAAATAAAACGCCTAAACAAAGAAATACCTGATTTCTCCCCGGGCGACACTATCATTGTCAACGTCAATGTGGTTGAAGGCGATCGCAAACGTGTACAAGCGTATGAAGGAGTTGTTATCGCGAAGCGCAATCGCGGCCTTAACTCAGCTTTTACAGTTCGCAAGATTTCAAGTGGAGAAGGCGTGGAGCGCACTTTTCAAACATATTCTCCATTAATATCAAGCATTGAAATCAAACGCCGTGGCGCCGTTCGCCGCGCAAAACTGTATTACTTGAGAGATCGCGCTGGTAAATCGGCCCGTATTCGCGAAAAACTTCCGGCCCGCCTTGGCAGTACCACCAATAGCGCACCAGTGGAACAAGATTCTGCTGCATCAGAATAAGTAATAGACCAAACAAACGCAGCAACAGCAGTAGAAAGCCAATCACATCAATAAAAAATCCCCGTCATTATTCCTAATAACTGACGGGGATTTGATAGTTAGCCGCTGTTCTTATCTTACTTGAGTAACTCCTTCACATTCTCGGGAGGCCGGCATAGTTTAGCCTGATCGCCCCGGACCACGATAGGGCGCTGCATCAAATCCGGATTCTCGACCATTGCTTTGATAATCTCGTCATCGGACGCCCCAGCTAAGTTACGCGCCGCGGGCTCGTCCTTACGGAGCACATCACGCACCGGCAAATTCAGTTTTTGAATAAGCTTGCGCAATTCCTCGACTGTTAAAGGAGCTTCATAATAATTAACAGAGTCAAATTCCTGGCCGCTTTCTTGTAACAAGGAAATGGTCGCCCTGCATTTACTGCAAGTAGGTTTCTGATAAATGACAATCTTTTCACTCATAGCAACGCAACTGATACAGAGAGATAGTAATAAAAAAGCATCTCTTTAATATTATTTAATACCGCATTCCGCCGAGATTGCTTTATAGGCCGCAGTCGATCCGCTCAACCCAAAAGTATCAACCGTGCTTGTTCCGCGCGCCGATGCCCCCTTAACTACCAGTGAATTACCGCGCTTGATCGCGTCCGTAATTTTATTGTCAGTGGCTTGATCAGGCGCCCAGGCTGAATCATCCTGTGTAAAAAGCCGGAAGCTTTGATTATTCACAGTTACAGTCGCATCGCTGCCCGGTTTATAGGGATAGCCGGCGATATAACTGAAAACATTCGTACTTTTTTCCGCAGGGCGGTGCGTAACCAGCGCATAAACATCACCACGTTTTGTGTAATTGCCTTCAGACTTTTTCGGCTGACTCACCATATAACAAACTTTACTATTGTTCTCCATGAACATATAGGCGGTCCAGTCGCCATGCTGTCCTAAAAGCTTCGGTTCGGCGGCTTGTATCGAACCAGAAAATGCTAAAACAGCACTCGCAAATATCAATTTTTTAAATTTCAGCTTCATTTTCTAATGGCCTTGAAAACTATATCGTTACGACTTCAGCAATTGACCGACTTAAGACGCCAGCCCTAAGTCCAACTTACCAGTCATGGGTAAGCAATGATCAACAGCCTTCCATTTTATATATGAAAAAACCATTTTTGTTAATTTCATCAATGACATTTGGGGGCGCGCTTTGGCTATGACAAAAGCTGCATTCCCTGCTCGTAACGACAGCATCACCTTCTCCGACCGTTGCAAGCCATTGTTTAGCGTATTCAACTGCTTTTTGATCATCTTTCACGGCAGTAAACACATCGAAGTGCATCGTATGCCCATCTTTTGCCTTTACATAGGTATCATAAACATGAATTTGCATAACATTCCTTCCAAATAAATAGATTGATAAATAAATCTTGTGCAGCGCTACGACATACCGCTCCGTGCATTTTTCATCCCCAACTATACCAATTAATACACCAAACTGCCAGGAGATATAGTCAGACTACCAATGCCTGAATTGTCTTCGAATCACCGCGCTTGCATGAAATCCGCGCGCTTGTTGAACCCAATTACCGGAACAAAGCAGGAAGACGATAACGGCGGATTTCTCCCTGGAAAATTCGGAAAAATTCTGAATGCGAGATAAAATGTAAGACAGATGGCTTGCTGTCCCCGAAACCGGCCAAAGTGATTTACGAGTACACCAAATGTAGCGGATCATTTTCCCAATCAACGATTCAATACTTTTCTCGAAAAAAATTTTACGATGATTGATGATGAACCTAACTCCGTTGATGGTTTTATGAAAAAATGGACCAATATCCTATTGCCGATCCCGGATTGGCTAAATATCTGGGTTGCGAACAACCCCACGCACTTTCCCACGATAGACCAGCGAATGGCATTGATAATCGATTTGGCAAAAATCAACGTGCAACAAGGGGGTGGCCCCTTTGCGGCGGCTGTTTTTGAATCTGCCACCGGAAAGCTGATAGCGCCGGGTGTCAATTGGGTTGTCCCGGGAAAATCCTCGCTGCTGCATGCCGAAATTATGGCGCTCGCTTTGGCTGAGCAATCGCTCGGCGATCATGAACTGGCTCAGTCTGGTGGATTTGAACTGATCACCAGCGTGGAACCTTGCTGTCAATGTCTGGGAGCTTTAATATGGGCTGGTGTCGCTTCGGTCGTTTGCGGCGCCCGCTCGGAGGATGCGCAGGCAATCGGATTTGACGAAGGTCCTCGTCCCGCAAATTGGATTCAGGAACTGCAGAGAAGAGGCATTGCTGTAACCACCGGAATCATGCGGCCGCAATCATTAGAAATATTACAAAGCTACACTGGAGAGCTTTACAACAGCCGTTTGCTGGGTTCAAATCCCAAGAACTGACGGTCGCACGAGCGGCATGTAAGATATCCCACGTAACAACGCAAAGAATAATAAGGATAATTTTTTGAAGCGCAAATTGTTACAACACTGCCTCTATTGTTTCATCATGTCGGCAACGATGACCGGCTGCGTATCTGCAACCGTAACCGCCGTCAATCTCGGTTTTTCTGATGAATATCTCGAACAGTGGCTCTATTCCTGGAGCATTGCTTTCCCTGTCGGATTTATCCTCTTATTATCGCTATCCCCGGTATTCCGAAGCATGATCGATAGAATTTTTCGCTAGGAAAGCGCGTAACAAAACCCGCGAACACTACCCGGTCTGATTGATTTCATTTCGGAAAATCTGCCGTAGCAGCGTATAATTGCGCGAATTATTTCGTGGCTGCGATCATTGAAAAAATTGTTGCAGCCACTGCCTGAAAGACATCTCATACAAATAAATCGAATATGACTCAAGAAAACCAATCGGCGGCTACACCACTCGATGAAAATCAAATTATTGCCGAGCGCCGCGCCAAACTGACCGAATTACGCCGAGCAGGCAATGCCTTTCCGAATACTTTCCGGCGCGAGCATTTGGCAGCGGATCTGCATCGGCAATACGATGACTTAACCAAGGAACAACTGGAAGAATCGCCGGTTACCGTCAAAGTGGCCGGGCGCATGATGCTCAAGCGCGTCATGGGCAAAGCCAGTTTCGCCACCATTCAGGACATGAGCGGGCGCATTCAGCTGTATGTCTCAAACGATCTGACCGGCGAAGCGACGCACGCAGCCTTTAAACATTACGATCTGGGTGACATTCTATGGGCGCAAGGTTCGTTATTCAAAACCAAGACCGATGAGCTATCGATCCGCGTCACGGATTTACAATTACTGACCAAATCGCTGCGCCCGCTGCCGGAAAAATTTCATGGTTTAACCGATCAGGAACAAAAATACCGCCAGCGCTATCTCGATCTGATTACCAACGAAGATGCGCGCAAGGTTTTTACCGTACGTTCCAAAGTGATCCAGGCGATGCGCGAGTTTTTTGTCGCGCACGACTATCTCGAAGTCGAAACACCGATGATGCACCCGATTCCTGGTGGCGCTACGGCGCGGCCTTTCGTCACCCATCACAACGCGCTCGATATGGCGCTGTATTTGCGCATCGCACCTGAACTGTATCTGAAGCGGCTGGTAGTCGGCGGCATGGAAAAAGTATTTGAAATCAACCGCAATTTCCGTAATGAAGGCATCTCGACCCGGCACAATCCGGAATTCACCATGGTGGAATTCTACGAGGCGTATCAGGATTTCACCTACTTGATGGATTTCACCGAGAAAATGCTGGCGCAAATCGCGCAAAAAGTGCTCGGCACCACCGAAGTAACCTATCAAGGCAAAACCATGGATCTGGCGAAACCGTTCGCCCGCTTGACCATTACCGCGGCGATCAAGCAATTCCACCCGGAATATACCGACGCGCAATTGAACGACCGAGACTTCCTGATCAACAAGCTGCAAGCGCTCGGCATTCATTACAACCCCAAAGACGGCATCGGCGGCTTGCAACTCTCATTGTTCGACGAAACCACCGAGCATTTGCTGTTCGAGCCGACATTCATCGTCGATTACCCAGCGGAAGTATCCCCTTTGGCGCGGCGCAACGACAGCAATGCCGAAATCACCGACCGTTTCGAACTCTACATCGCCGGACGCGAAATCGCGAATGGATTCTCGGAATTGAACGACCCGGAAGATCAAGCCGCGCGCTTTCTGGAACAAGCCAAAGCGAAGGAAGCCGGCGACAGCGAAGCCATGCACTACGATGCGGATTATATTCGCGCTTTGGAATACGGCCTGCCACCGACGGCGGGAGAAGGCATCGGCATCGACCGGCTGGTCATGCTATTGACCGACAGCCCCAGCATCCGTGACGTGATTTTGTTTCCACAGTTGCGGCGCGAGGATTAGGGAAATGCCGAGTAATTCGCCATCGACTATGAAGCACACTATTTAAGGATGAATGATGTTTAGACATGGCTTCGCATGGCGCGACTAACAAAGATTCCTCACTTCATTCGGAGTGACGAATAAGGATTAAGGATAAATTTAGCTAATTTTAGTTAAGCGCTTATATCTTACGTCGAAGACTTATGCCAGTATCAGTAAACGCACAGCAAACAGATATTACAGCCTATGCGAACATTCTTGATGAGGTGCGCATACGGATACTCAGCATAAACACAATCGTATCTGGAACGAAATCGCTTCCGACATGGATCACTGCTGAACTTTGCTATGTTCAACTGCGCATGCTGTGTGAACTTGTTGCATTGGGGTGCCTATTGGCCCATGGTGACATCGAGGCCTCCAAGGAAAAGAAACTTCAAAAGGAATATGGGGCTGACGACATCCTCAAACGTCTCGAACAACTTCACCCAAACTTTTATCCTCATCCAATCATTTGCACGTTCTCTCCAGATAGTATCCATATTGAGCGCGTCGAGTCGGGATACTTAACCAAAGAAGAATTAATCTCCCTCTATCACAAGTGTGGTGGCCACCTCCACCGGGGTAGTCTATCGAGCATATTCCACACTGCGAAACCGAAGCAACCGCCAGCGGTTGAGCGTGCACTCTCATGGGGTATGAAGTTCTCAAGTCTATTAAGCCAGCACCACATCGCCTCGCATACTAATCAAAAGCACTTCTTGGGCTTCTTGTCGCATCATCAAGCCAATGGAAACGCATTTGTAGCAATCGCGCAATCGCCCGAGCTCGATCAGAATCTTTAGCACGGTAGGTTGGTCTGCCGAAGCAGGTAGCCCGGATAAGCTTGCGTCATCCGGGATAAATTTTCAAACTTCAATACCGGAATCAAACTCGTCATTCAATGATAAACTGCCTGTTAATGAAGGTTTCGGAGAGATATCATGCCCGATAAGATGAAATGGATTCTGGAAAATATCAAGACATTGTCGCTCCATGAAAAAGCGACGCTTGCGCATTGCCTGATTTCAAGCTTGGATGATGCCAACGAGGAACATGTCGATGAAGCGTGGATTCAAATCGCAGAACGCCGGTTCGCGCAACTTGAATCCGGTGCGGTGAAACCGGTTAGCTGGGAAGGAATAAAGCTGAAATTGAACCGTGAGCTGTGACAAACGTTTACTTTCATCCTGAAGTTGCACGAGACATAAATGAATCGATCGTCTGGCATGAATCGCAGGCAAAAGGATTAGGCGGTGACTTCATCAATGAGCTTGAAAGCGCTTATGCAGCCATCGCCGAACTTCCTGGTGTATGGCCTCAATTCGGAAAAGGGTTCCGGCGTTATATCCTTACCCGCTTCCCATTTGAATCGACGCAACCCATGCCAATTCGTCACACAACTTGGTGCGCACTTCAATCTATTACTCCGTTTTTTCAGATTGCCGGGTTAATTTGGACAAAGTTTTCACTTCTTCCAGCAAATGCCTCAATGCCTTGTTAACCGCTTCATCGTTGGGGAAAGCTTTCGCAACATCAGGCTCAAGAACCACGACATTGGTTTCTGCTTTGATACGGCTTGCATATTTGCCGCGTATAATTTTATCGAAATCAGATCGTTTGTACTCTGGCCGGAGTTCGTCCGTCATTTCAGGTTTAACCTTCTTCATAAATTTTCCTCTCAGAATTTGTAGCCAATCGCGCTGATATGATCCGGATCGAATTGCCGCTTTCTGTGTGTGCCACCGCCAGTAAACGACCTTGAGAAGAAATGCCAAACGTTACATATCTTTCTTCATCTTCCGAATGATCGGGGTCGCGGGTAGTTGCGGAAAATGCATCACGCAATACACTGGATGCTTCTTCAAAAGTGACGCCATGTTTACGGTGATTAAGCACAGCTTTCTTCGCATTCCACTCAAAATGCATAAATACCGATGTATCCTTGCTATTAGTGCAGTGCAGCAGGTTGGGCTGCCGAAGAAAGCCCAACATCACACTGTATGGGAATGTTATGCAGCAGCTTCAATATCCCACCCGGGAAAAACCAGTACCGCAGGGTGGCATTTGAGGGCTTTAGCCAATATTTTGGCGCGCTCAATTCCCAAGTTGATTTTGTCATGCTCGATGGCGGAGAGGGTCGATTGCGGAATGCCGGTAAGGGCAGCCAATTCATTCTGGCTTAATTCCTGGAGTTCGCGGATAATTTTTACCGACTCACCGACCGATACGTCGCATGTTTTTTTTGCCAGTTGATATTCGTTCATTTTTTCCTCCGGTAATCGTGCGGTGAAATTTGTTCAACGAGAACATACACTTCATTGTTGATGATTTTATAAATAACCCGGTACTGCTGATTTAGCCGTGAAGATCGATAGCCATTCCATTCACCGGCTAACGCTTCGTCAGCAAAGCCTTTGATCAGCGCTAATCCTTGTTGTCCGGAGATTGTGACCACATCCTTCCATTTCTCGTATTTCTTCAATACCGCTATCGGACATAATCTTAATTGCTTTTCAACACGTTTATGCTCGTAAACTTTCCACATACCATGAATGGTATGTCAGGCTTTTGATAAAAGCAATGATCTTTCGTTCACTCCACATTTCAACCGACACTTCCTCCGCATTCACCCCATCAACGCAAGCTAATAATCGGCCAGCTATTTCTTTCCGCGTGGCTTTTTAAGGTCGGATCGGGATCGACCGCGACCGGGTGCGTGACTTTACTGAGTAGTGGTAAGTCGTTCAACGAATCGCTGTAAAACCAGCTGCGCAAGAACGACAGCCAGGTCAAATTGTGCGCATCCAGCCAGGCTTCCAGCCGTTCGATTTTGCCTTCTCGGAACGACGGCGTGCCGGTGACCCGGCCGGTGAATTCACCGTCTTTCTCTTCCGGTTCGGTGGCGATCAGATGTTCGATGCCGAGTGCGTGGGCGATGGGTGAGGTGACAAAGCTGTTGGTGGCGGTGATGATGATGCACAAGTCACCGTCGAGCTTGTGCCGTTCGATCAATTGGCGTGTTCCGCGCGCGATCAGCGGCGTGATTTTTTTCTGCATGAATTCTTTGCGCCAGGTTTCCAGTTGCGTGCGCGGATGACGCGCCAGCGGCTTGAGTTGAAAGTCGAGAAATTCGTGAATATCCAAGGTTCCGGCTTTGTATTGCTCGTAAAACTCGATATTTTTCGCTTCGTGCAATTCGCGATCCAATGCCTTCTTTTCAATCAAAAATTGCGCCCATTGAAAATCACTGTCGCCGGCGATCAGCGTATTGTCCAAATCAAATAAAGCTAAATTCATGTAGCCACCTGTAATAATTCTCTTAATAAAGGAATGGTAACGGGACGCTGATGAACCAGCGAATAGCGGTCCAATGCTTCCAGCGTCATCAGCAGTGACGGCAAATCGCGCCGTCCGTGCCGCAGCAGATACCTGCAAATGTCGTGTGATAACTCAAAGCCGCAATCCGCAGCATGCGTTCTCATCGCCTGAATTTTTTCTTCGTCGGTCAATTCGTGAACTTGGTATACCAATCCCCAACCGATGCGCGTCACTAAATCCTGACGCAGCTTGAGAAACATGGGAGCGGCGGAGCCGCTCATCAGCAATCGTATACGGCCTTCGTCGCGTACGCGATTATAGAGATTAAACAATGCGATTTGCGACGGCTCATCCAGGCTATCGATATCGTCGATTGCAATGCAATCGGCATCGCTTTCATCGACAATCGAGAAGTTACCGTGTTTCTGGGGTTTGCAATATATCGCTTTTAAGTTCATTTGGGTATAGGCCGTGACGGTTGCCTGCAGCAAATGGCTTTTACCGCAACCGCCCGCGCCCCATAAATAGACAAAGCGTTCCGGTTCGCGTTCCGCCAGAAGATTGTGCAGCATCTGGAGTAATTCAACGTTGCGGCCGGGTTGGAAATTTGCCAGTGTTGGCGACGGCACCGGTTTAATGTCTAACAGCAATTGGTGCATGATCGTTGCGCAATGCGTGTTACGTAACCGCCTAATTATAGAAATTACTGCTGATATAGCGTTGATGCAGATGGCGCAACCAAACCAGCATGATCGCGCTGACCGGCAATGCCAGCAAAATGCCGAAGAACCCGAATAATTGCCCGAACGCCATCAACGCAAAAATGACCACGACCGGGTGCAAGCCGATACGATCGCCGACCAGCCAGGGCGTAATCAGCATGCCTTCGAGCAATTGCCCGGCACCGAAAACAATCCATACTGGGATCACGCCTGACCAATCCTGGAATTGCATGATTGCGGCGAAGGTTGCCAGCGTCAAACCGACGATCATGCCGAGATACGGCACGAACACCAGGATTCCCGCCACTAACCCGATCGGCAGTGCAAATTCGAGCCCCACCAGCCATAGGCCGGTGATGTAGCAAATGCTCATCAATACGATAACCGCTAACTGGCCGCGTAGAAATTCCGCCAGAATCCGGTCGGTTTCGTGCGCCAGTTTCGAGACTTGCTGGTGCCAATAGCGCGGAATCATTTCATCGATTTGTGCGATCAGCACATCCCAATCGCGCAGCAGGTAAAACAATACCACCGGCACCAGCAGCAAATTGACCAAAAATTCCACGACCGCCATGCCGCCGCTGGTTAACGACGGCAGGATTTTAGCCGCGACGCCGCCCGCGCTTTGCCAATGCTCCGATACCGCTTCTTTCAGAACTTCCATATCCGGTTCAAGGCTGATGTCCAGCCTTGCTTCCAGCCACGGAATAATATGATTTTTGAGCATGTCGAGAAACGCCGGCATTTTATCCAGCAATCGGCCTGCTTCTTTTTGAAACAGCGGGACCATGATCAGAATCAAAGCGCCGAATGCGACGAGCGATAACAACATCACCAAAATAGTCCCCGCGGTGCGCGGGATGTTGTTGCGAGCCAGCCGCGATACCATTGGATTGCAGATGTAAGCGATCACTGCGGCGAGCAAAAAAGGCGTCAAGATCGGACTGAGCAGATACAGCAACCCGCCGGACACACATGCCAGCAGCAACCACCAGAGATAATGCAAGTCGTTGGAGTGTTCTTCGCTATTCATCGGCAGAGTTAGCTTTGGCCTGCTTTGGATTTCAGCGCATGGCTGGCGAGATTTTTACCGAGCTCCCAGATCGAGCCCGGTACTTGATGCGTATCGGCAATGGTTTCAGTCAATGCCCGCACGACACGGTCGCAATCTTGCTGCGTCAGGATCAGCGGCGGCAGCAGCTTGATCACGTTCATGCCGTGTCCGGCGACTTGCGTCAGGATGCGATGTTCTTTGAACAACGGTATCGTGATCATCTGGCAGAACAATCCTTTGTTAGCCGCTTCCAGCATCATCCATGCAGCTTTGAGCGAGAAACTATCGGGTGATTTGAACTCGACCGCAATCATCGAGCCTTTGCCGCGCGCTTCTTTCAGAAATTCGTATTGATCGGTTAATGCATTGATCCGGCCGATGATGTCCGCGCCAATTTTAGCGCTGTTCTCGACCAGCTTTTCGGTTCGGATCACTTCCAGGCTTGCTAGACCTGCAGCCATCGCCATATTATTTTTCGAGAATGTCGAACCGTGCACCACTGCGCGATCCATGCGATTAAACACGCTTTCCATGATCTGTTGCGTCATCATCACCGCACCGACCGGCACGAAACCGCCTGACAGCGCTTTCGCCATGCAAATCATGTCGGGTTTCACGCCCCAATGTTCGACTGCCCAGAATTTCCCGGTACGGCCCAGGCCAGTCTGGATTTCGTCGGCGACAAACATCGTGCCGTATTTTTTGCACAACCGCTCGACTTCGGGCAGGTAATGATCATCCGGGATGTTGACGCCCTTGCCCTGGATCGGTTCGACCACAAACGCCGCGACATTGCGGCCGCTGAGCGCTTGTTCCAACGCTGCCAGATCGTTGAATGGCACCGACCCGCAATCTTGCAGCAATGGCCCGAAACCGTCCTTGAAAATCTGCTCGCCGTTCAGCGACAGCGCGCCCATGGTCAAACCGTGATACGCGTGATCGCAGCAAATGATGCGGTTACGCCTGGTTACATAGCGGGCGAATTTAATCGCGGCTTCGACCGCTTCGGTACCGGAATTACAAAAAAACGCACGCTCCAGATTATCCGGCACCGTCGCCAGAATCTCCTTGGCCAGCAAACCGCTCAGAATTGACACGTCCATCTGCACCAGATCCGGCATTTCCAGCGACAGCACTTCTTTCAATGCATTGACAATCACCGGATGGTTGCGTCCGAATGCATACACACCGAACCCGCTCAACAAATCGAGATATTCGTTGCCTTGATCGTCGTAAATATACTGCCCCACCGCGCGCTGATAGTTTCGGTCATAACCGATCGTCTTCAGCACACGCACCATCTGCGCATTCAAATAATGCTCGTGCAAATCAAACTTATCGGTACGATGTTGGGATAACAAATGAGCGATACTGAAAGACATGAACAACCTCGGTGTAGGAAGAACGGCCAGCAAAGCTGGAAAAAGAATTGATCGGCTCCACTAAAGAACTGCTGCAATGTAATAAGTTGACAACAAAAATTAGCGCAGATCATACCATTCCTACACATATTTTTGCTGTTAAAAACATGAGATCGTTCGGGAAAAGAAAGTCCGCTTGCGTCTATCCGGATGTCGATGTAATAAAACCACGAATTCAATCATCTAAACTATTTTTTGCTCAAACACGAGCGATGCGATCAATTGAAAGGCTTTAAAAAGAAGTATGACTGTTATTGAACTGGATTAAAACCCTTTTTTTAAGGGATCAGCAACATTATGCGGCAAGAAAAAATGCAATCCAATCTTTGGATTTCAAGAATTGGATTGCATCATCGATCCGTGGATGTTGATGAGGCTCGGCTCGCTCAGCAACAATCAAACAATCTTTTTTTATTTAAACAAATCACTGTCGACAAACTCTGCTTTGACCAGTGACCAGAAGTCGTCGGCGAGGCCGTTTTCGATATAGGCATATGGCAGCCAGCCGTAGCCGTGGTCGCCCCAGTCCTTGCCCCATGAGTTGCGAATTAACAATGCGCCTTTGGTGGAGCCGATCTTTTTCTGATCGTCGTAACCGACCGCCAGCACTGCGTGTCCGCCTTCCAGCGCGTCGCCCTTGCCGGGATATGGAATCTCTCCCTTGCCGTCACCAGCGCCGGGTATCGAGCTATAAACGGAGAATCCGAACATCGATGGCAGATTGGCCGCCAGATTCTTTTTGACATTCGCAAGTAACGCGCTGGTTGAAGTACCGGGCGGGTCAAGCCGGTAGTAGTCGATCGCTTGGTAGCTTTGCGCGTATGAAAAGCAGAAACTGGACGGATCGTCGTTGAACCGTTTGACATCGTACGGCCAGTATTTTTCCGGCGGCACGCCGAACAGCACCAGCGCTTTCATAGTGTCGCGCAGGTAAGCGCCGTCGTCGCCGGTAAAACCGATCAATTGACGCGTAACCTTGTAGAGGAATAAGCGCGAGGCGTCGATGTGCTTTCCAAAAGCACGGCGTTCAAAATACTCGACCATACCCACTCCGGCATGCGCGGTGCAAGAACCGATCGAGCCTTGATCTTCGATCGGTGAACAATATTTACGCAGATCGACGCTGGCCGGTAACGATTTGGCCGCTTTTTTCAGCGGCGAAGATTTCGCTAATACTTTGGCGACGGATTCGGTCGATTGCGTATGATCGCGCATATCCGGCAAATCTCTGTGCCAACCTAAACTAAGACCATGAATTGATTTCATTTTTAATCTCCAAAAAAAGTGGATCACTTGCCTCACTGGTACAGCGCCAACACCGGGGCCGAGTAATATACCCGCCTCATAAAATTTATAAAAACTTTTGATCTATCATGCACTTAATCATATATCTTCAGTTGAATTATCAGTCTAATCCCTTGGAGAACTGAAGTAAAGTAAATTAAGCGCTGCTGATCGCGCATTTCCGTACCATGAGGGTCCGGCATTTGCGGTAAAATTGCGCTTGAGCGTAACACAAATCTTTTATTCGTTTGAGAGTTCAACTTGACTTCCAGCAATTCCAATCCCCCTGACGCGAAACATCTTTCTTATCGTGACGCCGGTGTCGATATCGATGCCGGCGATCGCCTGGTAGAAAATATCAAACCACTGGCCAGGCGCACCTTACGCCCCGAAGTTCTGACCGGCATCGGCGGTTTCGGCGCATTGTTTGAAATTTCCAAGCAATACCGTAATCCGGTGTTGGTGTCCGGCACGGATGGCGTGGGCACCAAGTTAAAACTGGCTTTTCAATTGAACCGGCATGATACGATCGGTATCGACCTGGTGGCGATGAGCGTAAACGATATTCTGGTACAAGGCGCAGAACCGCTGTTTTTCCTGGATTATTTCGCCTGTGGCAAATTGAATGTAGAGACTGCGACCCAAGTGATCGGCGGCATTGCAAAAGGCTGCGAATCGGCCGGTTGTTCGTTGATCGGCGGCGAAACGGCGGAAATGCCGGGCATGTACCCGCACGATGAATATGATTTGGCCGGGTTTGCTGTCGGCGTCGTCGAGAAAGATCAGATCATCAGCGGCGCGTCGATCAAAGCCGGCGATTGTGTGCTGGGCATTGCTTCCAGCGGCGCGCATTCGAATGGTTATTCGCTGATCCGTAAAATTATCGAAAACAGCCGCGCCGATTTATCGATGGATTTTCATGGTCAAACGCTGGCAGATGCCATCATGGCGCCGACGCGCATTTATGTGAAGCCGGTGCTGGCATTGATCAAACAATTACCGGTGAAAGGCTTGGCGCACATTACTGGGGGCGGGCTAGTAGAAAATGTGCCGCGTATTTTGCCCGATTCGCTCATGGCGGAATTACAAAAAGATGCGTGGCGGATTCCACCATTATTCCAATGGTTGCAACAGCAAGGCAACGTAGCCGATGCGGAAATGGCGCGGGTGTTTAATTGCGGTATCGGCATGGTGATCGTCGTTGCGCCCGAGCATGCGGCTGATGCACTCAACAGTTTGCGTGCGAATGGTGAAACCGCTTGGCAAATCGGTGAAATTAAACCGCGTATGGCAGATCACGCAGCTACGGTGTTGGTGTAGCGAGTGATTGCTCCGAAATGAAATCCCTAGTGATCCTGATCTCAGGCCGCGGCAGCAATATGCAAGCACTGCTGGAGGCGGGTCATCCTTTGGATAGCATTACGGTGATCTCTAACAATCCTCATGCAGCCGGGCTGGAAATTGCCAGAAGGTATGGTGTTGCGACGATTATCCTCGATCACCGTTCTTTCCCGGATCGAGAGACTTTTGATATCGCTCTGGCGGAAAAAATTGATGCCTGTAAGCCCGAATTGGTTGCACTGGCCGGTTTCATGCGTATACTGAGCGATCGCTTTGTACAACGTTATCAGGGCCGGTTAATGAATATTCACCCTTCCTTGCTTCCGGCATTTCCCGGTCTAGGAACCCATGCGCGAGCACTACAAGAAGGCGTCAAGATCCACGGTTGCACGGTTCATTTTGTCACGCCGGCACTGGATCATGGTCCGATTGTGATTCAGGCCGCCATCCCAGTGCTGCCGGACGACACCGAACAAACCTTGGCCAATCGTGTATTGACGCTCGAACATCGCATCTACCCGCAAGCGGTCCGCTGGTTTATGGACGGCAGCATCCGGCTGGCCGATAACTGCGTGGAAGTCATGCATTCCAGCATCAACAAAACAGTGCTTTATTCTCCGGAATTGCCCGAATGAAACTCGCGGCCTTGTTGGCTATTACATGGTTGCTCAGTTTTCCGGCATCTGCGACGGATCTGCCGTCCCGTATTGAAATCAACTATCACGTGGTAACCGATATCGGCGAAGGTGAAATCCATGAAGTCATGGAAATTCATCATACCGGCGATCACTATCGTTATACGATTAACAGCGTTGCACAGGCAACCGGTATGTACAAGTTGATCGAGCCGAATAGAATCGTTCGCCATAGCGAAGGTTTTGTTTTTGAACAAGGCTTGCAACCGGCCCGCGCTTACGAAAAGCGCGGAAAAGACACACCCAGCGTGGCTGTTTTCGATTGGGCAGATGACAACATCGCGCTCAGTCACACGGGTCACGAGATCACGCAGAAACTACCGTACGGTACGCTGGATCGTTTGAGTTTCTCGTATAACTTTATGTTTACTGCGATTCCTAAAAAGCATGTGGAACGTTACGTCGCCGAAGGTCATAGTTTGCGGTTATCACGTTTCACCGTGACCGAAGAAACCCTCGATACACCAATGGGTGCAATCAAAACGATCGCATTAACCCGGCAGGAAGAAAAAGGCTCCAAGCTTAAAAGAAAAATATGGCTGGCCTTGAACAATCACATGCTGCCGGTGCGCATCGTTTCGGTCGAGGAAAACGGCCGTGAAATCGAGAAAATAGCTAGACGAATTAATATCAGCTATAAACCGGGACGTTAGTCCTACCCCGTAATTGATCTCAGATATTTAATAAAATTCATGCGTTTAACTTCTTTTCAACTAGATACAGCGATCGTTGCCACGCGCACCGTATTGCCTTTGGAATATCCTGCCGATGCGATCCTGCGGCGTTTTTTTCAAGACAATCCGAATCTAGGCGCGCAAGATCGCGCATGGATTGCAGAAACGGTCTTCGGTATTCTGCGTCACCGTTTTTTTCTTGAACGCCTGACAGAGCTGCCGACACCCCGTGCGCTGGTATTGGCTTATCTCGTGAAGTTTCAAGGAGTCAATTTGCGTGAACTGACATCGCTGGTGAGCGAAGCGGAAGCAAAGTGGCTGACAGAAATTAAGGCCGTCAAAGTGGATACCATGCCGCTAGCGATCCAAGCGGAATTCCCCGCATGGCTTGTGGAGAAATTGCAGGCATTTATGCCCGATAGCGGGATTCTGGACCTCGGCTTATCGCTACAGAAGTCGGCGCCACTTGATTTACGTGTCAATACGTTGCTCGCGAAACGTGCCGAAGTGCTTGACAACCTTCAGCAAGAAGGAATTCAAGCGCAAGCGACGCCCTATTCTCCATGCGGTATCCGCTTGAATGGCAAACCGGCGATTAACCGGCATGCTTTGTTTTTATCAGGAAAAATCGAAGTTCAGGACGAAGGCAGTCAATTACTGGGGTATTTGCTGGCGCCCAAACGCGGTGAAATGATCGTCGATTTTTGCGCCGGAGCGGGTGGCAAATCACTACTGCTAGGAGCTCTGATGAATTCCAAGGGTCGCCTGTACGCCTTTGATGTTTCGGAAAAACGATTGAATAATCTGAAGCCGCGTTTCAAACGTTCCGGTTTATCGAACTTGCACGCGCAGCGGATAGAAAATGAGAATGATCTTAAAATTAAACGCCTGTCCGGAAAGATCGATCGGGTATTGGTCGATTCGCCGTGCAGCGGACTTGGCACGCTGCGCCGCAATCCCGACTTGAAATGGCGTCAATCGCCGCAAAGCATCGAGGAACTGAAAGTCAAACAAACGGCAATTCTGAATGCCGCCGCTGCTTTGCTCAAACCGGGCGGGCGTTTGGTATATGCCACTTGCAGCTTTTTGCCGGATGAAAACCGGCAAGTGGTACGGGGTTTTCTTGACACACATCCGCAATTCAGACTCCTGAACTGCGCAGAAATCCTGGCGCAGCAAAAAATTCCATTAGATACCGGCGAATTCTTGCAATTGTTTCCTAAGCAGCACCAAACCGACGGCTTTTTTGCCGCAGCGTTGGAACGCATCGGAAATCTTTAACCCGAAAACGATTTTTCAGAACTTTCCGACGATTTGTCCGCGGATTGCAGCAATACCGGCAAAATAATCAGCACGCAAACAATCGTTATCAACAATCCGATCGTCAACAACAACCCCATGCTGGAGGTGCCCTGGTGCATGGAAAATACCAGACTGCCGAATCCGACCAGAGTGGTCAATGCGCTGTAAAAAATTGCACGCGCGGTGCTGGTATGCAACAGGCTCTCATAAACCACGCCGGAACGGCTCCGGTGCACCATGTGCAAGCTGCTGTCGATCCCGATTCCGAGTAACAGCGGCAATGCAATGATATTGGCAAAATTGAAAGGTAAATCCAGCAAAACGGTACCGGCGCCGGTGAATAACGCCGACAACAGCAACGGTATCAATACCAGTACCGTGGAACTGATGCTTCTGAGCATGATCCACAGCGCCACGATCACACCCAATAACGCCAAGCTAAATGCATGAATAAAAGCATCCACGACCGCTTCGCCGGCCTCCAGGCTGATCACCGGAATCCCGGTAGCTGACGGTGCAATCTCTTGCACAGCACGAACAAACCGTCGCAGCGCATCGTTATCATTGATGTTTTCTCGCGGGTACACAGCGATGCGATAAACGCCATCGTTGCCATGCCAAAGCTCCCTAATCGCGATGGGCAGCGCCGCTTCGTCGAAAGGCTGCGCTGAAAGCGCCAATTGCAATCGCTGGATCGAGCCTGGCAGTAAGCTCAATAAATCATCATTGAGCACACGAAGCTGTTGCGCTTTTCCATCACTGACACCCCCTGTGGCGGTAGATTCATCCAAATGCCGCGATAAATTAATGAGCGATCCGTGCAGTTTGCGGGCGGAATTGGCCGCCACATGCTCCGGCTGTTCATTAACAAAGCGTTCGAGTGAGATTCTCAGCCGCTCCAGCGCACCACGCTGCTCTGCAACCGTATAGTGATCGGCAATCAAGAACGCTGTCGGCGAAAACGAGATCGGTCCCAAAATCATCGCCATTTCTTCAATCAACAGGCTTTTTTCTTCCTGTTGTTGCGGCACCATATCCAGCATGCTGATCACGCTTTTAACTTCCGGCAAGGCGCTGACGCGTTTCACGATCGGTTCGATTTCTTCAGGATCATTCACCAGAATATTAATATGCCAAGGAGAATCCTCGGTGCTGCCGAGTAGTTCCTGGAATGTCTGCACAGATTCCGCGTGAGGGTTATTTAAATTCAGCAAATTATAGTCGAATCTGATTTTCGGCAACGCCAGGATCGATGCTGCAATCGCTACTACGGTCAGGCTATAGACTAATTTGCGCGAATGTCGCGGCAAATCCAATAAATGATTGATAGATTGGGTTGAGTCCGGTGATTTTCTGGTTTTTATCGGAAAAATTCTTTGTAATGCAGGTAGCAATGTCATTGTGATCAGGAAGCTGATCAGCATGCCGGTGCCGGAAATCAAACCCAGCTCTGCAACTCCGCGATACGTGGTCGGCATGAAAGCATAAAACCCGATCGCTGTTGTAATCGCGCAAGCCAGCAGCGATTGCCCCATATCACCGCCGGTTTGGTTCAACGCCTCAGCAAATGGTTGATCAGGATTTCTTAGTTCTTCCAACCGCAGCAGGAAATGAATCGCATAATCGACCCCAAGACCAATATATAGCACTGCAAAAGCAATGGAAATCAGATTCAAGTGCCCGACGGCGACGGTCGCAAATGCCGCGGTCAATAATAATCCAAGAATCAGAGCAATAATCACTGAGACGATTGCTCCGGCAGAGCGAAAAGCCAGTAATAAGACTGTAGCAACCAGAGCCAGCGCCAACAAGCCGGCATCTTGCGCTCCGTGCATCGCGCTGTTAAGTTCGTCATGTGCCAACGCGACTTCGCCGGTAATACGTAGTTTTTTAAATGCATCGGATGCAAATCCCATCTTTTCGGCTTCGCTTCGAATAGCGGCGATGGGTTCTTCGGCGGCAAAAATTTGCGAATAATCCAGTTTAGGCTTGGCAATGATCAACTCTTGATAGGTATCTTTTTGCGCTTCGCCGCCCAGCAACGCCTGCCAGGATAAGGCACGGGATTGCCCTGCAACCCGGGCATCCAGTGTCGCGCTGACCGCTGTGAAGACGGATTCCAGGTCGAGTTTCCGCCCTTTGCGTAATTCTTCCGCAGCGTCCGTCAAGACGGCAGAAAACGTATAAAGTGTCGGGCTTTCCGCGATACGGGCAATCAACGGTTGGGCCGCTGCCAGATAATCGGAAATGCGGCCTAGCTCATCTAGGTCTTTAAAAAATAAGCCATTCTTCTCGAGGAAAGGCTCACCCGCCAAATAATAGATACCGGAAAAATGCGGATGATCATTATTCAGAAAAGCAGTGAATGTTTTGGCAACCTCGTGCACCTGTTCAGGGGTGGGTGCATCCAGCGCGATCAACAGGGTATCTTCATACTGCGGAAATGATTTGATATAGCGAATATGGTTCGCGCGGAAAGGAACTTCCTCAGAAAGCATATCGGTGGTATCGGTATGCACACCAAGATTTTCAGCGGTATACATCGCGCTGAATGCTGTCAGAGCCAAGATTAATAAAATAATCCAGACCGCATACCGGTACGAAAATATAGCCCAGCGCGAAAAAAACCGGACACTGAAGCTTTGCTGGCTAGGCACTTTTTACTGCGCCTGGAGAAAAATGAATAATCCTCATTGCGGATTCTGCCGGGTCGATGCGATTTTTTCCTTCAGCATATCGATTAACGCTTGAATTCCGCTGCGTTGCATGATGGCGCGATATTCACCACGTTTGATCGCGAGATCACTGACACCATCGAATAAAATATTGGAGATGCGCCATTGGCCGCGATCCTGATGAAGCACATAATCAAAATTGACCGTTCCACCGTCCGATTGAGTTAATTGACTGCGCACCAGAACCTGCTCGCGCGGCAATTCGCGCTGTTCAATGATTCGGAATTGTTCACCTTCATGATGCGTAAATCGTCCGGCGTAGGTGGCGATACTGAGCTGGCGGAATGTGTCCACCATCAGATCTTGTTGCGTTGCGTCTAATTGCGACCAATACGTCGCGCCCAAGATCGTCTTGATAATGAGATCGACGTCGTGAGATTGATCGATCACTGGTTCCAGATATTTATAACGCCCGTCATAACCCAGTTTCTCGCCATCCTGCATGACGTGCAATAACGATGATTGCAAATATTGAATCACCTGTTCCGGGTTTCTGTTTTCTGATTCAGCGGTGCCAAACGCCGATGAAATCGGCAAAAGCATAACCAGTACCAAGCACCATCCAAAAATATTAACCATTTGTTTTGCTTTCATAACGGCGGTCTTTCCAGCTAGCGCGTTCTCCACGCCAGTAACGCAGCGCTGATGTCCATGTCATTGCTAAATATAACGTGCCAATGACAGGTAATCCAAGACACCAGAAAGGAGAACGCTGATAATAAGATAAAGTCGGTAGATAGGTAAAAAACATGGCGGCCCACACCAGCATGCACATCAAGAGAATTTCTTGCTCGGGCGCAAACACAAATGCAAAAGGAGCCGCCCAAAACATGGCGGTCATGATCAATGTACAAATAACCAGCAAGGTTATCGAATATCTTAACTGGGTATAAGCGGTTCGGGCAACCATTTCCCAAATCGGTTTTAATCCATCATAACCACGGTGACTGCGCGCGGCATGACTGAGTCCGAGATAGGTACGTAAACCGGCATGCTTGATACGAGCGGCTAATGTGCAATCATCGATCAAGGCATCGTGCAGGTTTGAAAAAGCCCCCACCAAACGCAGCGCTTGAGTCTCGACCAGAATACACCCGCCGGCTGCGGCTGCTATCCGCGAGGAGGGTTTGTTTGCCAATGCGAAAGGATACAACAGTTTGAAAAAGAAAATAAAAGCGGGCATTAGCAACCGTTCGATAAAATTCAGCATCGGCGGTTCAGCCATCAGCGATACCAAAGAAAGATTTTCCTGGCGGGCTTTTTGATGCAGCTCTGAGATTATTCCTGGAGCAAGTTCAATGTCAGCATCCAACAATAACGTATAAGGCGTTTTGACTGCTCTTAATCCTTGTTCCAGCGCCCATAATTTGCCACTCCAGCCTGCCGGGGGCGCTGTACCTAAAATGACCGTGGCACCGCCTTGCCGGGCTTGTGCGGCAGTATCATCTGTCGATTGATCGTCAATTACTATGATCGTCATACCGCTACCCTGGGACCCGATACCACGGAGGGTCTGCTGAATATACGGACCTTCGTTACGAGCCGGAACAAGCACGGTGATATCCTGCAGGGCTTGGTTCAATGCTCCTGTCCGTTGCGCTTCAATTTTTTCCCGAGTGCTCCAAGGTTTCCACGGCAATAGCATCAATGACCACCAGCATATTGCACCGAAAATTGACAGATATAAACCTACCTCCACTCTGATTCCCGCATTCAGTAGACCCAAAAAGCGCTTGCGTATCTTTTCCTGATTACTTATTGATTACAGATACCCTGATGTCAGAGAGCTTTTTGGCTGTTTGCGCATCTTCC
The DNA here is from genome assembly GCF_054188085.1 of Nitrosomonas limosa. NCBI lineage: Bacteria > Pseudomonadati > Pseudomonadota > Betaproteobacteria > Nitrosomonadales > Nitrosomonadaceae > Nitrosomonas > Nitrosomonas limosa. Next base: position 1,952,934 of record NZ_CM135180.1, read on the forward strand.
GCGGCCCATTTTGGAGCAGGTTCCTCAACCATCGGTCCGGTTGTTCTCGGGCCTTTCATAGAAGCTATGAGCGCCTTCCATGGATGCCTCAGGGTATCTTCAACAGCGGTGGCTTCATATCCGCAATGGGCCATACATTGAGCACATTTGGGATTATTGGCGGTGCCGTATTTTTCCCAAGGCGTATCGTCCAGAAGCTCTTTAAACGTTTTGGCGTACCCTTCGTCTGATAATAAATAGCAAGGTTTTTGCCAGCCGAAGACATTGCGAGTCGGATTGCCCCAAGGGGTGCAATTATAATTTTGATTACCAGCCAAGTAATCTAAATACAGCGCGGAATGATTCAAGCGCCATTTGCGTTTCAGTTTTTTACCCAATTCAAAAATGCCGCGGAACAATTTTTTGGTATCCTGGCTTTTGATAAAAACATCTTGCTTGGGTGCCTTTTCATAACTGAATCCAGGTGCGATGGTCGCAGCTTCAACACCAAGCTCCATAGCGTAATCAAGAAATTCAGCCACATCTTCCGGTGTTTCTCCTTGAAAAAGCGTGCAATTCACGGTAACCCGGAATCCTTTTTCCAAAGCTAACTTGATTGCTTCAACCGCACGGTCAAAGACACCTTCCTGACAAACCGAAGCATCGTGACGCTCTTTCATGCCATCGAGATGAATGGAAAAAGTTAGATAAGGAGAAGGCGTGTAGTCACTGATTCTTTTCTTCAGCAGCAATGCATTGGTGCACAAATAAACATATTTCTTACGTCTAATGATGCCCTCGACAATTTGCGGCATCTCCTTGTGCAACAACGGTTCGCCACCAGGAATCGAAACCATCGGAGCTCCGCATTCATCGACGGCTTGCATACATTCCTCATAGGAAAGCCGCTGATCGAGAACATCTTCCGGATGAGCGATTTTTCCACATCCGGCACACGCCAGATTACAGCGAAACAAAGGTTCAAGCATCAGCACCAGCGGGTACTTTTTAACACCTCTTATCTTTTGTTTAATGAGATAAGTACCGACCGCAATCTGCTGGCGTAAAGGAACACCCATGAATATAACCTCCCAAAATACTTCTAAAGCAAAAGAATGACCAAAAATTTTGGTACGAAAAAAACCGAAAGGCAAACATAACCTGGTTTGCGCGGTAGCAATCAGACGATCTGGCGTTGCTACATGGCTTCTTGAACACTGAAAAGGCGCTGTAATAAATGTAACTACAATCTGAATATTCCGAACATTTACAGCTCTATAATTAGCTGAAAAGGCATTAAAATCAGCATTCCAAATTCAACTATAGAACATGAACCCTTCGATAGCAAATATTTTATAACAGCTTAGAGAATTTATTACGTGCAACTATCAAAAAAACCAATCAAGCGTAAATTTATTATGAAACAAAACAACACACCAGGAACTGTAAGCTCCTGGTGTGAATGATCCTGCAATAAGGCTTGACGCGTTATTCGAACGAAACACCGAGTGCGCGAAGCGTTCTCTTGTTAATTTTTCCGGGAGCTATACCATTTTGTTTCTGGAAACTTTCGATGGCGGCAACTGTTTTGGCACCACTCACTCCATCAACAGGTCCGGGATTCAATCCTGCATCCACGAGCGCTTGCTGAATTTTTTTCATCAATGCCGGGGTCGTTTTGACAACATCATCACCGTCATCCGCTACTTCAACAGCGGCAACACTAGCGGATTCCTCTTCAGTAGCAGCGGCGGCTTCGTCGGTTGATTCGATACTTTGTAAACTCTGCACGTCTTCAATCGGAGTTGATTCCGCAGCTGGTGCAGCAGCCGGTGCCGGCTCAGGTGTTGCGGGTGCTGCAGCCGGTGCAGCAGCAGCTTGATCATCCTTTGGGGGTAGCGGTTTTTTTTCAAAAATAGGTTTGCAACCAAATAACAATCCCACTGACAAAAAAAGTATCGTGTAAGTTGTTAATTTATTGGTTTTACTAATTCTCATTACTATTCTCCATGAAAAATTTAAAAAAATCATTAAATGACGCAAGTTACGCATTCTAATGACCAGCTTCTTTATCTTCCATCTGTCTCCGAATAATCCACGAAACCATATTCATTTAATTGTTATATTTATAGCGTCATGAACTAACGCATCCTACTGCGATGCGAACTATCACACTTTTCTAATCATAACGCAATCTAAAAAAAATTGACCAATGAGGGGTTTAACGCCACAAAAAATAGAAGAATCATATGCTTAGTTGGCGGTGGACATAGTCATATTGCCGTCATTAAGCAGTTTGGAATGCACCCGTTTCCGGGCGCAAGTTTAACGCTTATCAGCCCGGATGCGTTGACATCCTATTCCGGAATGATTCCTGGATTGATCGCTGGACACTATGCGTTTGATGAATGCCACATAAACTTAAAGAAACTTTGCCGATGGGCCGGGGTGCAATTTATCGAAAGCAAGGTTCATGCGCTGGATCTTCTAAGCAGACAGGTAGTTTGTGATCGCCGCCCTCCTGTGCATTATGATTTGCTGTCCATCAATACAGGTTCACAACCGGCGCTTCACCAAATTCAGGGAGCCACGCACTATGGTCATCCCATCAAACCGATCAAAAGTTTTTTACAAGGATGGCAATCCTGGCTCGGCTCAAGCTGGTATTCCCATCAGCCGCCGCGCGTGGCGGTAATCGGAGGAGGAGCTGCCGGAATCGAAATACTACTAGCCATGCACTACAAAATGCATCGCCAGTATTCAAGACAATCGGATTTCACACTGGTCTGCGCCGATCGGCAAATTCTCGGCACGCATAACAAGCAAGTTCAGGATTTTTTTGACCAAAACTTACGATCGGCGGGTATTAAAATAATCCGCGGGAAGCGGGTCATAGCGATCGACGGGCAGCAGATATTTCTCGATGATCAGACTTCACTGCAATACGACTTCGCTGTCTGGTGCATTCATGCAACAGCCTCACCTTGGTTGAAAGAAAGCGGTATTCAATGTGACGAAAAAGGATTCGTCATGGTGGATCAGAATCTACGGAGTATTTCGCATGCGGAAATTTTCGCCAGTGGCGATGCAGCGTCGTTTTGCCCAGTCTCATTGCCCAAAGCGGGAGTATACGCGGTACGGCAGGGCCCCGTCCTGGCGAAGAATATTGCCGCGCTGTTACAGAATCAGCCACTTTCTCCTTATCAACCTCAACGGCGTTATTTAAACTTATTAACCGCGGGTGAGCGTTATGCCGTTGCTTCCTGGGGAAACTTCTTTGCCAAAGGTAAGTGGGTATGGTATTGGAAAAATCTGATAGATCGCTCATTCATTTCACGATTCAACCCATAATCACCGGACGGTAACGATAGGCCGGATGCAGCTATTCGATATAATCCCGTAAATTTTAAGCTTCTAGGCATCCAGCAACGCCGTAACCAGCTTGGTTTCTATTTCCTGATATTGCGCGTTGCCATTGCGGGATGGTGAAGGCTCCTGCCATGAGGGGTTCTGCCGCAAAGTGCTGATCATCTTTTGCCACTGATCCGGTAATTTCTCGGTATCCGCTTTATCCACATGCAGCGTATCTTGCGCGGCATGACCACGATGCATCAATTTCTTCAGCAAGTGTTTCTGGCGCAGGTACAAAATTTGTACCGTGGTTTCATCGGCGCATTGCCATTTGGCACCTTTGACGGTTGCTTTGATTTCATCGCCGTATCGCTTGAAAGTGGACCAGCCGGCGCCGGCAAGCGCACCCAATGCACTGGCAGCTCCAAGACTCATGCCACCAACCATTAAATCAATCCCGGCACCGGCAGCAGCGCCTTTGGCGGCCGCGCTACCAACATCCAAGCCATAAGCTTTTAGAATACCGGGTGCGAAAATATCCAATTGCCATTGACCATTGCTAACAGGAATGTTCTGAATCGCCACATCCTTTTCCGAGAAGTTGAAAATCGTCAATAAATCATGCAGACACTGCCGTTCTGCTTTGCGGACAAATTCCTGCAGCCGGTCTTCAAGCAAAGTATGCGCGATTGCGTGATTGTTAACCGTTTTGCTTTCACGGTAGCAGGCAACCTCGACAATCAATTCGACAACGCGCCTGGCGCCCGATAGGCACAACTGATTCCAAAGCCTGGCGCGGTAGTCGATGAGTTTTTGCAAATGACTGTACTGCGATTCCAGCAGCGATTGCATTTTCTGATACAACCGTTTTTCCGCTTCAAATGCAAAAGCGACCGTATCGAATTCCAGTGTTGCGTGCATTTGATAGGCCGACAGATATTCACGCCATTTGCCAAGCTCCCGTTCATGACCGGCAATGAAATTGAAGACCGGGATTATCGGTTTTCCAGCCTGCGTCAGAACTTCCAATTCCAGGCGGTATTTTTCCAGGAATGGTTCGCGGACATCAATGATGTATAACAAAATGTCGCTGCGTAACACTTGGCGCAAGACCTTTGCCTCCTGCTCCAACGGATCGTTGACCGTGACCTGTGTAACGAATTGCTCCAGAACTTGCGAAGGCCGTAATGTTGCTGATTTAGCCTGAAGTTTTTTTATATGGGCAAATAATGCCCGGGAATCCTCCAAACCGGGGGTATCGTACAAATTCAAAACCGGTGTATTGTCGGCGGAAATCGTGGCTTGCTCCACATGCCGGGTGGTGCCCGCAGCATCTTCAATCACGCCAAACTCCGTGCTGCGGAGCATGGTACGGATTAGCGATGTTTTGCCGGTATTGGTATGACCGACCACCGCAATGTGCAGGAGCACATCGGTTTGCGTTTGCCGGGGATTATGGACAATCATGATTTATCGCGTAATAACATGTTCTGCGGGAATACCGCAAGCCTCGGCCAGCCGGAACCAGGCAAACTCACGAGCGCTGGTGACCGTTGCCGAAGGTTTGTTCAACAAAATCAACCAGGGTTTCGCATGGCTGCTATCGACCAATTCTTTGATCATGCGCTGAATTCCCCGATCGGGTAAGCGATGCGCAGCGACACCCAGCAGCAAGGGAGCGCTTAAGTTCCTAATCATTGTTATGGCTTGATCATGCGAATCTTGATCAATGATATTAAGACGGCAAGTGACCGATTCCGGCCAATGCGTACTGTCGTCCAGTTCCACGCCAATCGCTTGCGCATTGGCTGGAATGGCCACATGTTCCGGCGGTCGGGCAATTTCCGCAGGCTTAATGCCGGCCAGCGGATCGGCATCGATGACTTCGGCTTTCACTTCACGCGCCATGAGGCGCTGACGCAATTCAATGTAATAAGGCAGGTAGAGATCCAGCTTAAAGCGTCTTTCAGCCCATTGCTGCATGATCCATGAAAAACCAAGCAGGAGCAGCCGCGGAAAAATGCCATAAACCAGCAATGCGCCAATTAAGAAAACCGCCCATGCCGTGCGCGTTTCCGCGTCTTGTTTACCTGCTCCAATGCGGCTCGCCGCGGTCTGCGGATCATTCGGTATTTTTAATCCCAATGCTTCCAGCGGCTTACCAATTATTTGCGTCAATTGCGGCAAAGCGCTATCGGGCAGAATGGTTGTACCCCAGATGAAGTTGTATTGTTTAGCCATCATGATCATGATCAGCAAGACCAATCCTGCTGTCAGGTAAGCCAGCCAAAACTGATGCGTAAGAACGCTGATGCGCCATTTGCCGACAGCGCCGGTTAAACAACTTTCCCACCAGGCATGTGACGCCAATGAAGAAACCGTGGGGTCTTTTTTGTGGCGGTAAGGCCACCAACTGACAAACTGTGCCACGATGCCGCTACTCAAGCTTTGCAAATTTAACGTGATGCCCGATAGCCACAATAATAAAGAAATCGTGTTAAATCCGAGCAGCACTGCAAGCAACCAGTAGATATTCAATGTCGTCGACTCGCTGACCGCCTGGCTGGCCGCCAAGCCGCCTAAAACCACCGCGAGCGTCCAGCAAATCCAACGTGCACGGACAAATTGCTTATTTGGCTGCTGCAACGCATCCTCCAGCGCATTTTCGCGGATCAACTGCTGGGCGCGAAAAGTAAGCCGGTTAACAAACTGACGATAGTTGAAATTCCCGTTGACGGTACCAGGCATATCGCGAATACCGGCATACGATAATTGCTCCGGCTTCGCCGATTCGATTGCTCGCAATTGTTCAATGCGTACCAGATCAGCAAAAACATACTTTTTTACAGACATTTCCCGGTTAATTCCAAATGGTGAGAGTCAAAACATTACAGCGGCTGATTGGAAGACACTTCACGGTTCAAATACAATAGGCATCAGATTTTTGCGTAAAACAGGCTAAAATTCGTAATCAACATTCAAAATTATGGCAGGAAATTTCATGAAACCGGTAGTAATTTTCAGACATATTCCGATCGAAGGGCCCGGCTATTTTGCCACATTTCTCGATAACAATCATATTCCGTGGCGCTTGATCAAAATCGACGCCGGAGAAAAATTACCGGACAGTGTCGAAGAATTCAGCGGCCTCGTATTTATGGGCGGGACCATGAGTGTCAACGACGATTTGCCGTGGATCGAACAGGAATTATCGCTGATCCGTCAAGCGGTCGCCGCGGATGTGCCGGTGCTGGGTCATTGTCTGGGCGGTCAGCTCATGGCCAAAGCCCTGGGTGGCGTCGTTACCGCCAATCCGGTCAAGGAAATGGGCTGGGGCGAGGTTACCGTGCCGGACAATCCGGTGGCGCGTGAATGGTTCGGTGATTTGACCAGCTTCAATTCGTTTCACTGGCACGGCGAAGCGTTTAGCATCCCGCAGGGCGCTACCTGTATTATGTCGAGTCCGTATTGCGAAAATCAGGCATTTGCAATGGGCATGCACATGGGCATGCAATGCCACGTCGAAATGACCGAACGCCTGGTCATCGACTGGTGCAGCGTCGGCGCGGAAGAACTCGCCAGCCTGAATCAACCTTCGGTGCAGTCGTTGGAGGAGATTGAAAAGAATCTGCCGGAACGTATCGCTGCACTGAATACGGTAGCAGAGGGGTTGTACCGCAAATGGATTAGAAATTTGAAATAATTTATTTGAAAAATAAAGCACCCCGCCGCAAGCAGCGAGGTATTAAAAGCGCTCTTCAGACTGCTGGTTTTCAACCAGCCTTCGCCCCAAGGGGCGAGGAATTAAACCCGGAAGAGATTAAAAGAAAATGAAATATTGTATTGCAGAATTCAATCCGTTCATTCCAAGCTCGCTAACCATTCAAGTGGAAGTTCTGAATTACCCTTATTTGTCATTTCGAACACAGAGAAAGATGCTGACAATCAAAACTATAAATTTTCGCTGTACTCGAAATGACAGATATCTGTACATTCTCCCGGTTACACTCAAACTACCATTTCAGCAACACCCACGATGGTAACTGTAATTTCTTGATGCGCTAAACCATCGAAACTAGAAACGGTAAAGCTATCAGTCAGCGTTTCCCCGGTATCCAATTCTTGAATAGCGCTTTGATTATTGTCAGCCATGTACTGCCATGCACCCGAAGCATCGATGCTGAATCGGCCATAACCGTGATTACCCAGCGTGTTGGTTTGCTGTATAAAGCTGGATTCTCCGGCATCTAGGTCACTAATACTCAACGACCCGATCGCGAAAAGATCAGCCCGGCTATCGTTTAATAGCACTGACACAGCATGACTATTTGCATCGGTTGTAACGATGTCAGGACGATAATCTCCATTAACATCTGCCAATGCAACGCTATTGGGACTGAATGCACCCACGCTATATACGTTCGCGGCACCAAAGCCGCCTAGTCCATCACCCAGCAGTACCGATACGTTGTTACCAACATAATTCGACGTGACAATATCTGCATTGCCATCACCATTCACATCTGCCAAAGCAACACTTCTGGGTTGGACCGCACTCACGCTATAAATATTGGCCGCGCCAAACCCGCCAATGCCGTTACCTAACAGTACCGACACATTGTTACTACCTACATTTGTCGTAACAATGTCAAGCTTGCCGTCATTATTTACATCACGCATTGCGATATCAAAAGGAAAGGCGGAACCCACGCTATACAGACCTGTCACACTAAAACTTCCGAGACCGTTACCCAATAACACCGACACGTTGTTGCTATTATAATTTGAGGTAACAATGTCCGGCTTGTCATCGCCATTCACATCGGCCACGGCAAGGTTATAGGGGATGGATGCACCTACACCAAATACACTGGGCGGGCTGAAAGTGCCTGGACCATTGCTCAATAGCACCGATACGGCGCCACTTCCAGTATCGGCTGTAACAATATCAGGTTTGCTATCGCCATTAATATCCGTTATTGCTACTCCAAAGGGACTAACTGCCCCCACACCATAGAGACTGGCTGCGCCAAAACCACCATGACCGTTACCAAGTAATACGGACACGGCGTTGCTACCTGCATCAACCGCCACAATATCCGGTTTGCCATCCCCGCTTACATCTGCTACCGCGACATTTTGTGGATAAGAAGCGCTCACACTATGTACGCTGGGCGTGCTAAAAGATAAGATTTGATTAGCCAGATTGGTATCTTCCGTCACGCTGGCGCTGGACACGCCGGAAATAACCGGCACTTCACTTGTACCGAGAATATTCATGGTTACATTTGTCGTTGTACCATCGGCACTGGTAACAGTAAAGCTATCCGTATAAGTGGTGCCGGCTGCAAACTCATCATGTGCGCTGTCAGTTGTGTAAGTCCAAGCACCGGCATTATTGACGCTGAAAATACCGTACGCACCTGCCGTAGCGACTTGGGCAACAAAGGTATTCGGACTATCAATATCGCTAATACTGAGTATGCCGCTGGTGGTCAATATTGCGTTGCTTTCGGTCAGCGGTACGATTGCCGAGCTCAGCACCGCAGCATCATTGGTGCCGACAATGTAGAGCGTTACTGTGGAGGTGGAGCCGTCGGTACTGGCAACATTAAAAACTTCTGTGTAAATAGTGTCCGCGACAAACTCGTTGTGCGCACCAGCCGTATAAGTCCAAACCCCGCTGGCATCAATTGCAAAAGTACCATAAGTGCCCGCAGTGCCTGCTTGCGCTAAGAAAGACTCAGTCGTATCAATATCACTAATGCTAAGGGTACCGGAAGTACTCAGTGGTGCATTGGTTTCGGCCAAAGGAACGATTGCCGAACTTAAAACGGATGGATCGTTTATCCCATTGAACTGTACTGCTGCAGTTGCCCAACTGAGCGTGTTGCCGCGCGTAACTGCGTAGGTAAAAGTATCTGTGAGCGTCTCGCCTGTTGTTAGTCCCTGTAGCTGAGTCTTAAAGGATTCGGAAACCGTACTGATATCATAGCCAACCCTGCCATCGGGTGTGATCCAGATAAGGGCGCCGTTGTTACTCCGGTCTGTGCTGGTTTCCCGGGTTCTTGCGGCATCTTGAGTTAATAGATCAGTAGCAGCATTAACACCATCATCTAAAGACCATAGTGATATTCCTTTTCCACCGCCATCATTGCTCATCACATCGAGCGTTACAATATTGCTTGAATCTTCCGTCAATCCTGTATTAGTGAACAAATCATTCTGTGCTTGCAGTTTATTTCCGGATTTTGGATTTTCAGTTTTTGCCATGACAGTTCTCTCCATTTAAGATTTAATTTAATTCAACAATTCAATGAAAAAACTTCTAATCACAAAGAGTAATCACAATTTTTTATTGTATTATTTATCTTTGTAGAATAATTATATTGATAATTATCAATATAATTAGATTCAAGGTTGAAATGCCATTTTTAATCAAATGAAGAGAGCTATAAGAACTGATAAATAATGAGTTATCAATGAAATTCTATTATCCAGAACTTGCTCAGTCTAAAAAATGCTCACCCAGCAGCAACTTCAAAAACTTCTCTCGCGTCGCACTGGATGAATCGCGATAGAGTTTGTACTGCGCATGCTGATCGGGTTGTTCCGGGTTGATTTCGATACCCCACAGCGGTGCGGTTGTCGTCGGTAAATTGGAATAGCGCACATCGACCAGCACGTCCGGTTGTTGCGGGCGAATCGCGAGGAAGCCAGACGAGAAATGACTGAAGCGCGCGATATCTTGCGCCAGCACCGATGATGCCGGTAGTCTCAGCAAGTCGCGCTCAAGCACAAATTTTTTGACCGATTCGCCAGAGTAGATAAGCGGCTCGGAAAATAAGCCGACACGGATGGCATCCACGTAAAACCTGCCTTCAAATTCGTAGATGGATCGCCATAACACCAGATTAGCGAGTGTCGGTTTAACCAGTAACTGTTCAGCTTGATGTCCGCGCTCGGCAATTAATGTTTGAGCAACGGTTTCGGCGCGATGCATTTGTGTCCAGCCAAACGACAAATAAGCAGCAGCAAGCATTAAACCGATGCGTGCCATGGCATGGTTGTATTTTTTAAAAGCGATCACAGCTGCGATTAGCAAAATCAGCGTGAAGGCCGGGTCTAGTACCGAGATGATATTCAGCGCAATGCGTGCATCGCTGATCGGCCAGAGCAGATTCGTGCCATAGCTGGTGAATGCATCAAGTACGCCGCTCAAGCAGTAACCCAGAAAAGCAAACAAATATATTCGAGCAAACGGCAAGCGCTTACGCAAGAATGGCCATAGCACCAGTGCAACCACCAAAGCGCCGAGCGGAACAAAAAATAAAGAATGGGTAAAATGCCGGTGAAATTCGATATTCAACAGCGGATCGTTTTCTGACTGAATCAAAATATCCGCATCCGCTGCAATCCCTGCAATAAAACCGATGCCTGTTGCTAAGCGAATTTCATCCCGATGCGCATTCGATTGCGCCATCGCGGTTCCCAGTAACCCTTGAGTCAATAAATCCATAGCGGTGTTTAGTGTTATTAAGCTGGTTTAAATGCTAAAAAGAAAAAAATCGTTTAAAATATCAAAAGGGGTAAAGGTTATAGTTTAATTGCTTTTTTCCCTTTCATCCGATGGATGAACGAAATTCAAGCAAACATTTCGTTTGCGATTATCATCGACACCAGGACAATTTCTAGTACAAATGTCCTAGATAAAAGGTTGTACAGTACTATTTTTTTAATCTAATAATTAAGTTAGCATTCTCAGCGTAGTTAATAAACTATATTTGGCTTCAAAATTCAACGGTTTTCTGTTTTATTTGCTGTAAATGCTTTAACCTTAAGAAAAAGGAGTTTCAATTATGACTTTCAAGAAAAATACTATTTCACAAGTGGTAGCGGTTGCATTATGCGGAACCTTCGCGGCTGCAGCTCAAGCTGCACCAGTTGTTATCAGCAATTTCAATACTTCAGCTGCAATCGCTGACGCAGGTTACTTTTCTGCTACAGCCCCAGGCGGTTTAGGTATGAGCTTCATGGGCCGTGAGTTTGTTAACCACGGCACTTGGGCTTCCAACTATTCTTTAAGCGTTGGTGGAGCGCTTGTTGCAGTGGCTGATGAAGCTGTTGGTGGCGATACCAGCAACCCATTGGGTGCTGTTGCAATACCGGTTGGCACTGCAGCTGAAGTTAATACCAATCTGCCTTTTGGCGTGAATGGCTGGACCTTTACCCAAACCGTATCAATTCCTGCTGATGGTCACGTTTCCGTAATGGTTAACCTGACCAACAATTCTGGCGCAACTGCTTCGGATGTGTTGTGGGGCGTTGGTGTTGATCCGGATCAAGGTATCCCTGTCGGCGGCGGCTTTGGTACAACCAATGAAATTCTGGCTACTGGCGTAACCGGAACCGCAGTTAGAGCAACAAGTTCCGATGGCTATTCCTTAACGCTGAGAAATACCACCAGCGCGGGTGCGGACGATATTGCTGCTTATGTTGATACGGTTTTCGGCAGCTGCTGCGCACCAATCGATCCAGCATTTATTTTCACAACTGCACAAGGTGTAGGTTCTTACGGTTTTGCTGATCATTCTATCAATCTGGCGTTTGATCTGGGCGACATTGCTCCAGGCGAGACGGTTACCTTTGGCTATGAATATGTGATGGCCGTACCAGAACCAGAAACCTATGCCATGTTGCTGGCTGGTCTTGGTTTGATTGGCTTCTCATTGCGCCGTCGTAATGCTTAATTCTTAGTTAGATATACAAAGAAAAAAGCTAAGAGATGTAATTTAAACAAGCCACAGAGAGAATATCTCTGTGGCTTGTTTTTTAGTGTTACTAGATCTTCTATGGTTCTAGGAAGTAATTGATATCCACGATTGGTTCTAAAATTTTGGGTTGATCGCGAGCTGTTACATTAAAAGAAGGCAGGACTGTTTCAAGAAAAGGGACTATTGAACTGGTTGATCCGCTGGTATGCGTAAAACCACGATTGCGCACGATATTTTTCAGTTTAAACATAGACCCAGCAGCGTTGTATTCCAATATCAAGTTATTGGTGAATGCAAAAATGAGGCTGGTGTTAAATGTTGAAAGCGGATTTCTTCTGGCACTCAAGTCGGTATAGATTGAACTGACAACGATTAATAAATCTTTGCCATTAAAAAAAGCGGTTGCAGTTATTGAGTCAAGCGGTTTCGGCAGGCCGTCAAATTCGGGAATCCCAGCATATCCAATCGCAGTTTCGCTATCAATACATATCACCGGATTATTATTAACTATTCGCGGAATTCCACCTGTTAAATTGAGTCGATACAGTCCGCTGCCAACATCTTCTATCACTTCGAATCTGCTTTGAACGACAATGCTGCTGGGGGTTGGATCATTTGCATCCGTCGCGTTCAAACATTTGAATCCGCTGTAAGTAATGCTGGTTCCCAAAGCAGTCTCATGCAATAAACAAGACACTAACAACAGTATTAGCGGTAATTTCATTGAATCGCCCCCATTTCTGCTATGTAAACGCTTGGGATTATATACTCAACGTGGAGAACGGAAAAACTATATCAGAGCGCGTAGACGGGCAAACACATCGCCGACGTATTGAATTTGTTCCTGTGTATGCGCTGCATTAACACTGCAACGAACCAGAGACTTCCCTTCCGGTGCTGCTGGCGGGAGAATCAGGTTGACATAGATATTGTTTTCAAGCAATTTTTGCCAAAGCATCAAAGCCTGTTGAGGGGTATCGACGATTGCTGCAATCACCGGTCCTGGATCGGGGCCGAGCGCATATCCGGCTTCTTTAAGCTGCGTATAAAGTTGTGTACAATTTCGCCATAACTGCTCGCGCAAATGATTTCCTTTTCTCAGCAATTCCAGTGCGGCACGAGTGGAAGCGATCGTTGCAGGGGATGGCGAAGCCGTGAAAATATAGGGATGACTGACATAACGCAGTTGTTCGAGTTGCGGATGATTACTGACACAAAAGCCACCGATGCTACAGAGGCTTTTACTGAAAGTGCCCGTGATAAAATCAACGTCTGCCAGCAGTCCGGTTTTCTCGACCAGTCCTTGCCCGGTTTCTCCTAATACCCCCAGAGAATGTGCCTCGTCGAGAAGTAAAATACAACCATAATCTTTCTTTAATTTCACGATCTCTGCCAAAGGCGCTTGGTCTCCAAGCATGCTGTAAATTCCTTCAGCGATAACAAGTGTCGTTTCAACCCGGCTACCCAGTCTGCGTAACCGCTTTTCCATGTCGGCCGGATCATTGTGCTTAAAACGAATAATATCCGCGCCGCTTAAAATACAACCATCATAGATGCTGGCGTGTGAATCTCCATCGATCAGTACTGTATCTCCTGGTCCGACCAATCCGGAAATGGTACCCAAGTTAGCCTGGTATCCAGTCGTAAACACAATGCCGGAATTGCACTGATAAAACTCGGCGAACTCACGCTCAAGCGCACGATGGCCGGAATAACTGCCATTAGCCATTCTCGATCCGGTTGTTCCGGTCCCCTCGTTATCAATCGCTTCATGAGCAGCTTTGATACATTCAGGTGCAAATGTTAATCCCAAGTAATTATTGGTACCCAATAAAAGCACGCGACGATTCCCAATTCTGGCTTCGGTTGCGGAATATACTTCTTCAATCGGAACCCCGAATGCGCCGACACCATCGGGTAGGAGTGCTTTTCTTGCTGCAGCCGCAGCATCCAGTTTCTCAAGCAGATTCATTATGATGCAAATTTAATTTTATAAACTAAGTCAGCGAGTTCTCGTACTGTTTGAACATCCGCTAATGCATTAATTGGGATTGAAACATCAAATGTGTCCTCAATTTCCATAATAAGATTAAGTAACTTAATTGAGTCTATTGATAATTGGCTTATCAGGTTAGTGTCGGGTGTAATATTTACATCAGAATTGGTCAGAGCGCTTAGCCGATCACAGAGAAGTATTGTGATCTCGTTATAATTACTGTCAGTCATAAATAGAATGATTATATTTTTGAATAATTAGACCATTTCCGTCAGAACATCCTGCAAGCGAATTTTGGGCTTCCATGCGGGTAGCGCTTGCATTAAAGGAGCATTGTCGCAAACCCAATTGCTATGTTGCAATTCATTTACTTTCCCCGGTGTCAGCATCGGAGAATAACGAAATATACGGGACAGCATGAGATTTGAGTACGCAATGCAGCGAATGAGTCTATTTGGTATCGTAACACAGCGTACCGGTCGCTTCCATCTTTGTTCTGCTATATTCGCCAATTGCTGGTAACTATAACCATGCGGTATACCATCATCAAGCTCAAAGATACCGCTAACATTATTTTCTGCTGCGAGCCAAGCCAGAATGGCAGCAACTAAATCAAACACGTGAAGTAATCCAACCCGATTATTGATACTTCCCACGACGGGTAGAAGCCCGCGATGCATGGCGGAAAATAGCGGCTTAAGCTCTTTATCGCCCGGTCCATAAACGGCCGTAGGACGTAAGATAAGCCATTGCAGTTCATCTGAGAATTTCATCAGTTTCTGCTCAGATAAATATTTGCTGCGTGCATACCAAGATAAATCAGGTTGACGTGCTGCCAAGGATGAAACTAATAAAAAACGCGGATAGGGTTTCCGATTGGGAAGAACAGAAAGAATGTTTTCCATTCCTTTGATATTGACTTGTGAAAAGTCTTCGAGGGAGCTTCCTCTTACGCTAGCTGCGCAATGAATGACTGCCGTTGCATCTTTGACTAATTGATCCAAAGCGCTGAGATTATCAAGATCACCATGAATCCATTGAATTTCTTTTTTCAGGCAAGGTCGGTCTGTTCGTGTGAGTGCTCGAACCGACCAACCCTCCCGGATTAATTCTTGTACTAGTACGCTTCCTATGAAACCAGTAGCACCTGTAACGGCTACTAATTTAGGCATATACCGCTTATCTGTCGCCCGATTCTACAAAAGAAAGCTGGCTAGAAACATTTGTTCTTTGAATATAGCCTTGCCTAGCGGCAAAGCGAGAAAGCTTTCCAGACGAAGTTCTTGGTAAAGTATGAGGTGGAACCAGTTCAACAACACAATTTACACCAAATGCCATATAAACAAGTTGTTGCAACCTGGTTGTCAATGATTGTCGCTCTGCAACTGTGGCAAGCCTGCATTCAATCACTAACACAATAGTTGTGATGCCATCTTCGTCGTTGATACCAAAAGCTGAGGCTTCGCGTGATCTTACTTCTGGTTGCTGTTCCGCCAGTTCTTCAATATCTTGTGCACGAATATTACGGCCATTGACTATAATGACATCTGTCCGGCGCCCTGTAATATACAGATCTCCTTCAAATAAGAAACCAATGTCTCCAGTGTCGAGCCAATTACCAGCTTTAAGCGCTTTATCGGTTTCTTCCGGATTATTGTAGTATCCGGTCATTAGACTATCACCCTGTACCAACACACTACCAACCATCTTTTCAGATAACTGCTGGCCTTCTTCATCTACAATCTTAACAGTATGACCAGGCAAAGGACGTCCACAATTAACGAATTCATTGTATTTGCGCCCATCTGCTTGCAGCCTCGCAGCCATCTTCTTATCGATCAGTGTCTTACTGTCAACTTGAATACTTTTGCATCCTTCACCAATTGTTGAAAAGGTTACAGCCAGTGTTGATTCTGCAAGACCATAGCATGGAAGAAATGCGTTTTTGTCGAAACCCGCCGATGCAAATTTCTCAGCAAAGTTTCTTAAAGTGTCGGGACGTATCATTTCAGCGCCAATACCGGCCGCTCGCCAGCAATTTAAATCGAGTTCCTTAAGATCAGATTCTCTCACCCGTAAGGTACAAAGTTTCAAGCCAAAAGGTTGGCTAAACGCAACGGTACAACGATTCCGACTAATTAATCGAAGCCATTGTAGAGGTCGAATTGCAAAATCCCGGGTTGCCAAATAGTCGACGGAAATTTGTGTCACCATTGGAGCCAAAACCAATCCAACCAATCCCATATCGTGATAAAAAGGCAACCATGATGCTGAGCGATCAGTAGGTCTGATTTGCAAGCCATTCCGAAC
This sequence comes from Nitrosomonas limosa, assembly GCF_054188085.1. Lineage (NCBI taxonomy): Bacteria > Pseudomonadati > Pseudomonadota > Betaproteobacteria > Nitrosomonadales > Nitrosomonadaceae > Nitrosomonas > Nitrosomonas limosa. The sequence goes on from NZ_CM135180.1 coordinate 1,969,344, forward strand.
AATCCCCTGCAGATTGCTCATTAAAGCACGCTCAGTGATAACAACCCCCCGAGGTGTGCGAGTACTACCCGAGGTAAATTGCAAATATGCAATTTCATCAGGATGATTCGGAAGGAAATCAATCTCTTTCGCTGGCGCTTCACCGAGTTTTCCAGGCGTTCCAACCCATTTGACATGACTTGCTTCAGCAGCCGCTTCTTCAAGGAAACTAATATAATCAAGATTTGCTAATGCAATACTGGCCTGACTGCTGTCAAGCATACCGCGCAACTGTTGAACATAGATTGCATGACTACCGAGATTAACAGGTATAGGCATTGCAAAAGGTACTAAACCAGCATAGCGACATGCAAAAAACAATTCGATAAACTCTGGCGAAGTATCAGCAATTATCGCAACACGACTACCCGGCAGCAAATCAAAACCAGCTAGATTTTGCGCTAAAGCGCGAGCATTTTCTCTGAGTCTGCTATAGGGCAGTACCGAGCGTAAATTACCTTTGGCATCGTAAAAATTATAACCTGTCGTGCCTTTTGCTGCGTATTCCAATGCACTCGTAAGAGTATCAAAACCAGCCAACCTCTGAGACAGCGAGTTAAGGGTTGGTGTTGGCGTTAGTTGAATTTCGCTTGAAGGTTGAAAATCAAACGCTTGCGTTAGCGGAGCGTTCAACTTGGTTATTGTCGAACTCAAGATCTTCCCCTCGAAGTAATAGTGCTTGTTATCTTACTTTCCAAAGCAAGATATACCGGTTGAGCGTGCCAACTCTTATTATTAATTGCTGATGACGATTTTATTGCTGGCTGAAAAATTTTCATTCAAACGCTCACCACTTTACATTGCTTAAAAATATGAGTGTGTCATATTTGACCACACCGCAGCTTATATAAGGAGCTTTTTCATGTCAAGGCAATATTGGGAATAGTGTTGCACCAAAACAACATTTTCGATAACTAGGTCTTCTTTAATGCGACACAAAAACCTTCGATTTATTTATGGCCATTCAGGCAACTCTCTTCCAGATTATTTTCTAATGCAATCTCAACACGATTTCTACCTCGATGCTTCGCTGAATAGAGTGCTTTATCAGCACGACGTAATAGCGTAGTAGCGTCTAAGGTGTCTGGAAGTGAACCAATGGCAATGCCTAAACTTATGGTGACCGGAATCAATGAATGGTCGGCTTGAATTGCCTTGCATGCAACGGCAGCACGAAGCCTTTCGGCTGCTTTTATTGCACCATCCCGATCATAGGGAGAAATGATCGCCAGAAATTCTTCACCGCCGTAGCGGCCTATATACTCATGCGCACGCGCTGACTGGGTTAATCGGTTGGCGATCTCGCATAATACAGCATCGCCAGCAAGGTGGCCGTATGTGTCGTTGATATTTTTGAAATGATCAATATCAATCATGATGACCGCAACCTCATAACCGCCGCGTTTAGCTCGCTGTATTTGCTTGTACAAAATATCGAATATCGCCGTGCGGTTAAGTAATCCAGTCAACACATCATGAGTAACGCGCTGTTCCAACGATTTTTTTTGCGCCATGAGTTGCTTGTTCTGCTTGATACCTCGATACAACTGTGTTTTCTCAATTAAGGCAGACAGCTGACTGGCGATTTGTAATGGCAAGCCTTGATGCAGGTTCGAATCTTTAAAGACATTTCTTTTACGACTGGAAAAGAAAACAAATCCAATTACCTTTCCCGCTGCAAGCAATGGACAAATGAGACATGAACGTATTCCTTCACGCAAAATTGCCTGTGTCAGCCGGGACGAGGAATACTCTTCAAGGTGGGAACTCAGATCATTAATAATCAACATTTCCTCAGAATTGAGGATAGCCCGCAGCGCCTTGTCGGTCATTGGAATTGATTGACCAATATTCAATATCAAATGCTGATAACAAGCTCGCGACCAATGCACCTTCAGTTTACTCCCTTCACCCTCCAGTAACGCCAGAGTGATGCGGTCATAAGATAAATGTTGCTTAAATGACTCAAAAATATGATTCAATACATCAATCAAGTGAAGATTGAGATTGCATTCAAGCATTATTTGATAAAGCGACTGTGTTCTCTCCGACTGTCTCTTAAGATAATCGGAAAGCGCTCTCAGAGACCTGCCCAAATGTCCGATTTCATCGTCGCCAACTGGAATATCCGGCGCAAAATCACCGCGCGCCATCGCTTCCGCAGCTTTTTGCAAGGCAAGAATCCGATCATTCTTTTTCATTTTTTGCTAACCGCTCATGGAGTAAGTTAGAACAAATCGCTGCCAATCACCCTCATTTACAAATTCAATTGATTTGAGTTTTTCTCAAATTATTAATTCAAAAATATACCGCAATGAATCGCTCTGCTGTTAAGAAAAACGCGCGCTTCAAAAAGATTTTCATAATGGTGCTTGATAGTTGAATATTTATAAACTCTCTCAATGCTAAAATGAACCAAAACACGGTTTTATGCAAACAATAAAATGATAGGAATTTTAGTGATTACACATGAAGATCTGGGCGAACATCTAATTCGCTGCGCCAGTCATGTTCTAGGAACGAGACCGCCGCAGCTCGCGCATCTCGGTGTTTTTGTGGAAGATGACCCCGATACCGTGCTTGCCAAAGCGCGCGACTTATTAACACAACTGGATAGCGGAGCAGGTACGCTGGTCATTACCGACATGCTTGGTGCAACACCCTGTAATATCGCCAGTCGTTTGATTCAGGCGGGAAAAGTGGAATGTCTAGCAGGGGCTAACTTGCCAATGCTAGTAAGGGTATTGACGTATCGCACCGAGCCGCTTTCGATAGTAACTGAGAAGGGATTGAGCGGCGGTCAGTGCGGGGTGGTGCACATCAAAGCGGAATCGTGATCATGCAAATCAAAGAAGTTGAAATTGTTAATAAACTCGGTTTGCACGCACGCGCATCGGCCAAGTTGACCAAGCTGGCCAGTCAATTTAAATGCGAAGTCTGGGCCACCCGCAATAACCGGCGTGTCAATGCAAAAAGCATCATGGGGGTGATGACGCTTGCGGCCAACAAAGGCTCCCGCATTCAACTTGAAACCGAAGGAGACGACGAAGTGGAAGCAATGGCTGCTTTAACTGCGCTGGTTGAAGATTATTTTGGTGAGGGTGAATGAGCTTTATTCTGCAAGGCATCGGCGTATCGGAAGGCATAGCCATCGGGCATGCGCATTTAGCTGCACCCGCTGCGCTCGAGGTAATTCATTACCTGGTTCCCAAGCAGCAAGTCGATAAAGAAATCGCTCGGCTCGATAGCGCATTTGCGGTAGTACGCAAAGAGTTTGAAACCATGCAAAAATCAGTGGCTGACGGGCATGCACGCGCTGAATTCAGTGCTTTTCTGGATTTGCATTTAATGATTCTGGATGATCCGACACTGTCAGAAGCCACGCGCAGCATCATCGCACAAACATACTGCAATGCGGAGTGGGCTTTAACGCAACAAATGCAAGTGTTATTGGCGCAGTTTGAAGAAATCGAGGACGCTTACTTGCGTGAACGCAAAGCCGACGTGATGCAAGTGGTTGAGCGTGTGCTCAAAGCCATGCTGGGTCATCCCGGTTACTTGCCGGTCGCATCGAAATTGACCGGTGACAGCATCCTGGTTGCACATGACTTAAGTCCCGCCGATGTGATGCAATACAAACAACACCAATTCACCGCATTCCTGACCGACTTGGGCAGCCAAACCTCGCATACCGCGATCGTCGCACGCAGTCTTAATATCCCGTCAATTGTCGCCCTGCATCACGCCCATCAGTTGATTGTAGAGAATGACTGTCTGATCGTCGATGGCACGCAAGGCATCATCATCGTCAACCCCGATAAATGCGTGCTGGATGAATACCGATTGCGGCAAAGCCAGCTTGAACTGGAAAAGAAAAAGCTGCAGCGTCTTAAAACCGTCGCGGCGGTAACATTGGATGGCACACCAATCGATCTCTTCGCCAATATCGAGCTACCTGACGATATTGTTCAGGTCAAAGAAAGCGGTGCAACCGGTATAGGATTATTCCGCAGCGAATTTTTATTTCTCAATCGCGACGATCTGCCGGGAGAAGATGAACAATTCGAAGCTTATCGGACGGTTGCCGCAAAAATGCAAAAACAGCCGGTGATCATCCGCACATTTGATCTCGGAGCGGATAAAAATCTGAAAGGCAGTGAACAAGTGGCAGCCAATCCGGCGTTGGGCTTACGCGCAATCCGCTTAAGTCTGGCGGAACCAAAAATGTTTCATACGCAACTACGCGCGATTTTGCGCGCTTCAAAATATGGCGATGTGCGCATTCTGGTGCCAATGCTGTCGAATGTCACAGAAATCGATCAGACCATGCATCACATCAACTATGCAAAACAAACGCTAAGAGACGACAAGCTTCCATTCGACGAGCACATTAAGATTGGCGGCATGATCGAAATTCCTGCAGCTGCGCTAAGCCTGGAAATTTTCATGCGCAAACTGGATTTTTTGTCGATCGGCACCAATGATCTCATTCAATATATGCTGGCAGTCGATCGCATCGACGATACCGTCGCACATCTTTATGATCCGCTCCATCCTGCTGTTTTATGGATGATTTCACATATTATTCAGAGCGCCAATCGCGCCAAAGTGCCGGTATCGATTTGCGGAGAAATGGCGGGTGATAAACACTTCACCCGGCTGTTACTGGGATTCGGATTAAAGCAATTTTCCATGTATCCGGCACAGTTATTGAACGTCAAGAACCAGATCCTGAAAAGTCATTTACCCGATATCATTCCGTTAGCACAAAAAATTTTGAAAGCCGATCAGCCTGAAAAAATGAACGCATTACTTGCCAAAATGAATGAGCATTAAATGTTTCACAGGGTCGAATCAGAGTTTTCCTTAGTGAATGTCCTTTTTTTTGGCGATATAATGACCCGTCTGTTATTCAGCCGTTACTTAGAAATTTCCCGGTAAGCAATAAGATAAATGCAAGATTCAAAATCAGTCGGTGTCGTAACACCGCAGTATGTACAGGTCGACAAACCGCTGCTTCTGAAAAGCGGCGCATCGCTCGACAGTTATCATTTGGTGTATGAAACCTACGGACAACTCAACGCCGCGCGCTCTAACGCGGTATTGATCTGCCATGCGCTGTCCGGCAATCATCATGTAGCGGGCTATTACGCGGATAACGAGAAAAGCATCGGCTGGTGGGATAATCTGGTGGGTCCTGGCAAGCCGATAGATACCAATCGTTTTTTTGTGATCGGCGTGAACAATCCGGGCGGTTGTCACGGTTCGACCGGCCCAGCCAGCATTGATCCGCGCACCGGCAAGCATTTCGGCGCGAATTTTCCGATCGTCACAGTGGAAGATTGGGTCGAGGCACAAGCGCAACTAGCCGAGCATTTGGGCATTGAGCAATTCGCCGCAATCGTGGGCGGCAGCCTCGGCGGTATGCAGGCCATGCAATGGACGCTGGATTATCCGGACAAAGTGCGCCATGCGTTGGTAATTGCGGCAGCACCCAGGCTGACCGCCCAGAACATCGCGTTTAACGATGTCGCCCGTCAGGCAATCATGACCGATCAGGAATTTTACGGCGGCAATTTCTATGCACACAACACGCTGCCGCGACGTGGCTTGCGGCTGGCGCGCATGCTGGGACACATCACTTATTTGTCCGACGATTCCATGGCGGCGAAATTCGGCCGCAGTCTGCGCAAAGGCGAACTGTCTTTTGGTTTTGATATCGAATTTGAAATCGAATCGTATCTGCGCTATCAAGGTGACAAGTTTGCCGATATGTTCGATGCCAACAGCTACTTGCTGATGACCAAGGCACTGGATTATTTTGATCCGGCGGCAGCGTACGACGGCGACTTGAGCGCCGCTTTCCGGGTGGCCAAGGCGAATTTTCTGGTAATCTCGTTCACTTCGGACTGGCGTTTCTCGCCCGAACGCTCGCGCGAGATTGTCAAAGCGCTATTGGATAATGAAATCAATGTGAGTTACGCGGAAATCACCGCCAGTCACGGGCATGATTCGTTTTTGATGGAAACGCCTTGTTACCATCAGCTTGTTCGCGCCTATATGGACAATATTCCTATTTAAGCAATGTTATGACTGAAACCACTCCTCCCTCGACTGCTGCGTTACGCCCGGATTTTGCCGCGATTGCCGAATGGATCAAACCGGGATCGAAAATACTCGATCTGGGCTGCGGCGACGGCTCACTGTTGCGCTATTTGCGCGATACCCGCAACGTTTTCGGCTACGGTGTGGAAATCGACGATAACAATTTGCTAAGCTGTTTCCGTAACGGCATCAATGTCATCCAGAATGACTTGGAAGCCGGGCTGTCGAGTTTTGCATCGGGTTCGTTCGATTATGTCATCCTGTCGCAAACCCTCCAGGCGATGCGTCATACCGAAGGTATCATTCAGGAAATGCTGCGTGTCGGCAAGGAAGGCATCGTGTCGTTTCCCAATTTCGGTTACTGGAAAAACCGCATGCAGGTGATCGCCGGTCATATGCCGGTATCGGAAACATTGCCGTATCGCTGGTACGATACCCCCAATATTCATCTTTGCACCTTGGGCGATTTCGAGGCGTTATGTCAGCAATGCGATGCGCGGATTCTGGAACGGAAAGTGATGAACAATCTGTACCGCCCGGTTAATTTTTTGCCGAACCTGCGCGGCATGCTGGCATTCTACCGGTTCGAACGGCATAGTTGATCAGTGCTGTGCGCTTTAGAAACACCAGCACCATTACATACTGCTAAAACGCGCTTGCGACGATCCTAAACTTTCCAATGCATTTATTTCCGCCGCGCTAAAACCCGCTTGCTGTCTGGCCTCATAATGAAATGGGCCAGCAATTTGTCCGCTGAAATGCTGCGATACCAAATGATGGAACGTTTGCTCGGCATCGAGTCCGCGTTGTTCGCACAAATACTTGAACCAATGCGAACCGATCGCGACATGCCCTATCTCATCCCGTAAGATGATTTCAAGGATAGCCGTCGTTTTACCATCGCCCGCTTGCCGCAGGCGTTGGATCATCCCCGGCGTCACATCCAATCCCCTGGCCTCCAAGACGCGCGGCACCAGCGCCATGCGCACCAAGGGATCGGATGCCGTGCGCACCGCCATATCCCACAAACCGTTGTGCGCCGGAAAATCGCCGTAATCGTGGTCAAGCTCGTTCAATCGCCGGCGTAACAATTGGAAATGGTAAGCCTCCTCCGCGGCAACCTTTACCCAATCGCTATAGAACAACTCCGGCAAGTCACGAAAACGATACACCGCATCCCAAGCCAGATTGATCGCGTTGAATTCGATATGCGCGATCGCGTGGATCAACGCAATAAGCCCTGCTTTGGTGCCAAGCCGACGTTTCGGCACCTCGCCCGGCATTACTAACTCCGGTTTGGCCGGATGCCCCGGTAACGAAATAGACTCAGGACTATTTGCCGGTTGTAATGTTAACAATCCCATCCGCCATGCTTCCGCGGTTTGCTGTGTCAGCCGCAATTTTTCCTCGACATCGCCAGTCATTAAACAGCGTTTCGCGGAATCGAACAAAGTACTCATAGCGCAATAACAAGGTGGCTAGCTACGCAAAAAAAAGGGCAGCTATCAGAGAATTAGTACAAATTTAGCATAAATGTACTACCAAATCAGTAACATCAGACTATAGGTTTTAATTGAACGTGTAGATAGAATCGTGCCAGCATTTTGGTTTCCTATTTTCCAATACTGCCTAACTATTTAGCAAGCATTTGATTTCTTATTATTTTAGAGTGATGAAAATGAAACAATCAAAAACAATCATAACAACTGCGCTTGTACTCGCAGGCTTATTCGCTGCTTCGCAAACGCAAGCAGCGGTGGTTACATTTAATTTCTCCAGCAGCAATGCATGGACAACCAGCGATTTGGTATTCACTTCCGGATCCGACTCAGTCACCGTTGGCGGTTTCCGCGGCGGAAATAATACTACCGTTTCAAGCACTCGGTCATTCATCGGCGCCAATTCCGCAGGATTGGTCGTATGTTCTGGCGGCGGTTCCAATGCCGGCGGCTCGGCAACTGGTTGCTCCGGAGACGAACATACCATCGACAGCAATGGCTCGGATGAAGATGTGAAATTTACTTTCTCGCAAGAAGTGACACTGCTTTCAGCGACTTTTAAATATTGGGACGGCAAAGGAACCAGTACCAGCAACATGGACGATTTTTCCTTGTTCGTGGGTTCTACGCCGGTATTTACCGATCAAACCATCGTAACCGGCGCCAGCAATGGAACGGCGACGTTCGACTTTACTTCCGTAGGCGGTGATTTGACCGATTCCGTTTTTTATATCGGTGCTCGCGGCAGCGAAGATAACTTCAAACTGTACAGCCTGACCGTGGAAATTCCCGCAGTACCGGAACCATCGACCTATTTGCTGATGTTATCGGGCTTGGGTCTGCTCGGCTGGAAATTCGGACGCAAAAGCTTGCAAGCATAAGTTAGCAATTAGTTAAGTAAAAAGCTCAAAGGAAAACGCGAAGGTGAATTCACCTTCGCGTTTTTATTTTGACTTTGGACAAGCAGCGATAATCTGCTAGTCTGTCATCTTTCCAACCACATACCTGCCGCCATGCATAACATTCCTCACGATCCGGCTCTGCATGTCTGCTTGCCGGAAGGACAACCGGTTTTACGCACGGTGCCAATGCCGGCGGATACCAACTACGCAGGAGACATATTCGGCGGCTGGATCATGTCGCAAGTCGATATCGCAGGCAGCATCCCAGCGATCCGCCGCGCCCGCGGACGGGTGGCAACGGTTGCAGTCAACTCGTTTGTATTCAAGCAACCGGTCTTCGTTGGCGATCTCGTCAGCTTCTACGCCAGTATCGTCAAAATCGGCCGCACCTCGATCACCGTCGACGTCGCCGTCTACGCCCAGCGCGGCGTGCGCGAAGGCGGCGAGGAAATCTGCATCAAAGTCACCGAAGCGGTGCTGACTTACGTCGCCATCGACAACAACCGTAAGCCAAGGGTGGTGCCGGAGGAGTAAATTTTGACGCGGCTTAACCATCAACGTGATGGGGTTACACAACGAGAATATCATGGGTCTAATTTTATTAACGGTTAGTGATGGTAGCTGAGACATTGAACAAGCTTCGTTCTGAAGTAATGCGACCGGAAGCAGAACGTGCCGAATTGGCGCATGCTTTGGTTAAAAGCTTCGATGCACCTAATTTTGACAATGCTTTTAAATCTGCACTCGATCTTCTCGAAGATGAAGTTGTTCCTCTCACAAACTTATCCAGTGCAACAGGTGTCAGCGAGATCAAAAGACCCATGCTCAGACGTTTTCCCTATGATATAGCTGTACGGGACTTCCGATAAAATTATTGCCATTGCGATGGCGCACTATTCCCGGTAGCAGGGTATTGGCGGAACCGTTAATGTGAATAACGTCGTTATTGAGCAAATATCATCCGGAAACAAAAGGAAGTGAAGGTGCTTTTTCCTTAATATCGGTACCAATGATGTGATTTGTGGTTTAGTCTCTATCGCGAATAGTAGAGCAATAAGCAAAGGTATTGCACCGGAATTTGCTGGGCTAAGCAGAAGCGACTCTTAAAAGCAATTCGTTGAGCGGTATTTGCATTCTTGGAAGTCCAATAATTTCAAAACCACGTATGGTAACTATTCTTTGAAAGTCAAATTCTACCGTATGAAATTTGCAATTCGGTGGAATCTGAATTTGTGAAAGATCGAGTGTAACGAAAACGTCATTTGAGCATTGAGTTATTTCAAATTCGCCTAAATCGATCTTTTCAACATAAGCATCCCGCATAGTAGGCTCTATCTTTGGTGCAGCATAAGCGACTACTGATGGAATTCTGAGTTCTTGTTTTCGTAGTGTGAAATTTGCGGAGAAATCTAAAGCAGCTACCGGCTTCCCATTAATTACTAATTTTTCATCGCGAAGTTTAGCATTGAACTTGCCGGGATACCTTTTGGGGTTATTTTCATTAATTTTTTTAGATGCTATTTCAAAAATACCGTAAATTGCATCAGACTCTGCATGCAAATATTGCTCTATTTGAGTAATCGTCACGCTATCGAGGTGTTCCTGGAGGAATCGGAAGATCAGACTTACTTCTGTAAATTCGAAGAAGGTTAACCATATCTGTGTAAGTTGGCCCCAGGAGGAAATTTCCTCTTCTGTTAACGTTACTAGGTCACGCAATATGATTCCAAATGCTTCTGCTTTTTTTATTGCGCCTTCTGTGAATCCAGTTGCAGATACAGCAATGACAGCATCTGCCCTAAGACTGATCCGACGTCCTATCAACTCTTCAATCCACTTGACGTTCTGTTTCTCTCGATGAATTCGACATTCAACAAGAGTTAGTTTTTCTTCACATCTAATGGTTATATCGATCTGCCTAGGTTGCCCAGAGTTATCGGGATCTGAAATACGTTCGTTCCAAGTAACCTCGGATCCCGGTTGCTCCAATAAGTCATGAATACGTTTAATACACTGCTCGAACTTTTTGGGTGTCTTAACTTCTCTAGTTGTCATATTTCAAGTGACTAATATACTTATTTTAATGAGTATTTGTCTCTAAAAATGTAATATGCGATTGGCTATGTTGTAACAACCAAATAATCGGTAACCCAGGATTAGGATTCTTACCCAACTGATCCAACAACCGCCGCTTCTTTTCTCCCGTCACCACCAGCACAATCCGTTCGCTGTTTGCCAGCATTTCCATTGAAAGACTCACACGCAGCGAAGGCGCAATCGGTGGGGCGACGGCGACGCAGTGATGCGCCGACAACGAATTCGGGTTCATGCCGGGGAACAGCGAGGCGATGTGGCCGTCTTCACCTAAACCAAGCACGGTCAGGCTGACCGGTAACGGCAGACGATCGAGTCGTTGCTGAATCGTTTCGATGGCGTCGAATGGAGTGTCATGCTGGGTCTTCAACCCGACGAACGTCGCGTGTTGCGGAAGGTACTGCATCAGGCACTGTTTTACCAGCCGTTCGTTCGATTGCTCGTCATCAACATCAACCCAGCGCTCGTCCGACAATGTGACGGTGATCCGGTCCCACGGCAGTGGGCGTTTGGCAAGTACCGGCAGGTAATGGCGCGGGGTACTGCCACCAGGGACGACGAGCGTGACTTGCGGTTTTCGGCTCAAGCTATCGAGCAGCGCGGTTGCGGCGAAGTCGGCAAAAGCCTGGCTGAGCGATTCAATATCGGGATAAACCTGGCGCTGCAGCGGCATGTGAGCGTTATTGCACCAGACCGCGCAGATCCGGCACGGTTTCGATATGCGCCGGGAATGGATTGGGATCGCCGGGAAAGACGCGCCCCAGGAATGCGGTGTTGTTGGCTTGCGCGCCTTCCAGATCGGCCATCGCGTCGCCGATCATCAGTACCGACTCGGGCTTCAGGCTGTGCGCCGACAGGATTTCCGCGATGATGGTTTTTTTCAACGCCGGAGCGCCGCGCACATCGGTGAAATAAGGCGCGAGGCCGCGGCGTTCGACGATGGCTTTAAGTTCGATTTCCGGCGTGCCGGAAGCGACAAACAGCGGGATTCTGTCAGACTGCTGACGGATCAATTCGATCGCGCCGGGCACTGGCTCGGCGGCGATCACCGCTTCGACGACCAATTCGGAAAAGCGGATATCCAGTTGTTGCTCTTCCGCTTCGGTCAATGGCGGCTGGTGCAGGAAATGTTCCTGGAAGTGGCGGAACTTGCGATAACGCGACATGCCGCCGTTTTGCGTATGGAATTGCACTACTTGCGCGACGATTTCCTCGCCGTAAGCGCGATACAGTTCCGCGAACGCCTGTGTTTTGATTTTTCCCGATTCGACCACGACGCCGTCGAAATCGAAGATGATGGCTTGCCAGTCGAAGTGTTTCATGCGTTATGCGCGGTTATCCGGGGTTGCCGGCGTGGTATCGTCGCTGCCGTTACCGACATGCAGATCCTGATGGATTTCGCGCAGGCAATCGAGCAAGCCTTGCCCGAGATCGACGTGTTCGTTCAACACCAGCTTGCGGCCGATGCGCGGCTGAAACGCGTACGGTGTGATTTTGTAATGATGCACGGTGTTGGCTTCGTCAAAATGCAGTTCCACCGGCCACGGCATCATTTCAGAAATCATCGTCATCACATCACGGATGCGCAGTTTCTCTTGACCGGTCAGTATCAGGTGGCGATTGGCGAATTCCGGTGCCAGCACTTGTACGCTCATGCGCGCGGCGTCTTCGACGTGGATATATTCGCGCATCGCTTCGCCACTGCCTTTATAGGTAATCGAATGGTGTTCCACCGCTTCGCGCAACATGCGGTAAATACCGTTGCGGCGGTCGGAACGGCGTCCGTACAGCGAACCGTAACGCAGGATGTTGTATTCCAGGCCGTAGCGATCGAAATAAGTTTCGGTAAAACGTTCCGCCGCTTGCTTGCTGGCGCGGTAAAACGAGCCGGATTCGGAATAAACATACACCGTGCTGGCAAACACAAACCGCCGGGCGCCGGCGACGCGGGCGGCCTCGAGCGCGTGCATGTTGCCCAGCACATTGATGGTCGCGGTCGGAATCGGCTTGTCGTGCGCTTCGTCGATGTCAGCAATCGCGGCAAAGTTATACACGATCGAAGTTCCTTTGGCGGCTTCGACAACTTGTTCGAGATTCATGATGTCGCCGACGATCATTTCCTGGTTGCCTTTCAGAAACGGCGACGCCACCCGGTCGAACAACCGCACCTGATAACCGGCTGCGGTCAAGGCATCGGCGACATGGCTGCCGAGAAAACCGCTGGCACCAAACACAATTACTTTTTCATTGGAGATTGCTGTCATGAGATGACGCCTGTTTGAATGAGTCCTTGCAATAAATTGTCCGCCGCTTCAATTTCCATGCGCTGACGCGATTCCCGCGCCAACGATCCGACATGCGATGTCAGGGTGATATTGCCGAATTCAAGCAGTGGACCTTGATACGGTTCCTGCTCAAACACGTCGAGCGCGGCGGCGCTGACCTTACCCGATTTGAGCGCATCGACCAGCGCATTCTCGTCGACTAGTCCACCGCGCGCAGCATTGATGACAATCGCTTCCGGCTTCATTGCGGCAAAAGCCTTGGCGCCCAACAGATGATGGCTATCGGCGGAATACGGTAAATGCAATGTGATGATGTCGGCGCTGGCCAGCAACTGCTCCAGCGATACCCGCTCCACCCCATCCGGCACTTGCGTTGTGAACGGATCGTGCGCGATCACGCTGGCTTCGAATGCCTGGCACAAGCGTGCAACGCGGCGGCCGATATGGCCCAAGCCGACAATGCCGACAGTTTGCGCCGCCAGCAGCCGGCCTTGCGTCCGCGGCCACTCTTTCTGGCGGACAGCGCGGTCGATGGCAGCGGTTTGCCGCAACAAACTCAGAATGAATGCCATCGTCAATTCCGCGACCGCTTGCGCCGGTGCTTCCGGCGTGTTCAACACGGTAATGCCGCACTGCTTGGCGGCATTCAAGTCGACGCTATCCAAGCCGGCACCGCAGCGGGAAATGACTTTCAGTTGCGGCGATGCCTGAAATACCCGGTCAGTGAGCGGCTCGATACCGGCGATCAAACCGGTTGCGCCATTACTCAGTAACTCGATGATTTCATCTTCGGTGAGTTTGCGTTTGTGCGGATTGGTGACGATACGCATGCCTTTTTGCAACAGTTGTTGCAGCGGCGGATTGTTGTCGATGTCGAACGACGAAGTGGAAATAACCAAAGTATTCATTATTTTTTCAGTGCAGCGCGAATGATTTGTAAGTGATTGCGGCAAATGGCGTCGAGAATGCGGATATCCAATGCGTATCCGAGGAAATTGAAACCGGCTGCGATGCGCTGCTGCAAGGCTTGCGGATCGGGTTCGATGACATGAATACCACCGGGTTTTCCAGCGCGGCATCCGGCTTCCAACACATTCGCGATGGCGGCTTGCACGTCGGGATGATTCAAGTCGCCGGGGCGGCCCATCGAACCGGATAAATCGTACGGACCGATGATATACGCATCAATGCCGGGCACCGCAAGAATTTCATCGATGGCTTTGACAGCATCGACATGCTCGATCATGACGACGATCACCGCATTGTCTTCCAGCCAGGCGCGGTATGCCTGAAAGCTCGCGCCGTAGCCTTGCGCACGCGCCAGCCCGACGCCGCGTTGTCCGCGTGGCGGGTAATAGACGCCGTCGACTGCCGCTTTGGCATCGGCGGCCGATTTGATCATCGGCACCATAACACCGGTCGCACCGGCATCCATGACGCGCTTGATCTGATCGGGATGGTTCGACGTCAGGCGCACTATCGCCGGACATTGCTTGGCATCGAGCACCTGGATAATCGCTTGCACTTCGCTCAGTTCCAGCACGCTGTGTTCGGTATCCAGCACCAACCAGTCGAATCCGGCGGATGCCATGATTTCGGCAATCGACGGATGCCCCAGCGTGACCCACGAACCGATGGTTAATTCCGAGCGATTCAATTTTGCTTTTAATGACATGGCGATCCCTGATTCTAGTAATGGGAGAGCAACGGATCGGACGCCATCAATTTCTCGACGCGCTGCAGATCGGCCATAGTATCGACCGCTTGCGTGTTGTATTCGGTATGCACCATACGCACCGGCAAGCCGTGTTCGAGTAACCGCAACATATCGATCGACTCCAGTTGTTCCAAAGGCGTCGGCGTCAGGCGGGTGTATTGAAACAACAGATCGCGGCGGAACGGAATGATGCACACTTGCTTGTACGCGGCGGTATTGGCAAATCCGCTTTTGGCCAGCGTCGGAATCGGACGGCGCGACATATACAACGCATTACCTTTCTGATCCATCACAACTTTGATGGTATTGACGTCAAGATAGTCGGCTTCCTGGTCGATTTTTTTGACCAAATTGACACAACCCAACTGCGGATCGTGTTTGAACGGCGCAACAGCGGTATCGACCATGTTCGGGTGCGTCATCGGCTCGTCGCCTTGCACCATCACGATCAAATCCGCATCCAGGTTTGTTACCGCTTCGGCAACGCGGTCGCTGGCGCGTTCGTGGGTGTCGGCAGTCATAATGACTTTGGCGCCGAAACCTTCCGCAATCTCACGGATTTCTTCGTCGCAAGTCGCGATATAAGTAGCATCGATCGATTGGCTCATAGCGACGCGCTTGTAAATATGTTCGATCATCGGGCGGCCGAGGATTTTCGCGACCGGCTTGCCCGGAAAACGGGATGAACCCATGCGGGCGGGAATAACAGCGATTGTTTTCATGAAAATTTCGTAGGTTGAATGAATGGGCGGGTTAATAAAATTAGGTGAAAAACGATGTGCTGATTATCAGGTTTTTCTACTGTTCTGAGCAATATTTATTGTTGATTTTTGCGGGTTTGTTGCATCGGTGGCATTATTTTTCGCAGGAGTTCGATGCGCTGCTGGTAATTGAGAGGTTGCCAGAGTAAAATGGCGCGCTTTACGGAATCTACTGTTAAATCTAGGAAAAACTTGAGATGTTGCGTTTCCTGAATATTATGACCACCGAAACACAGTCATGAAAGCTCTTTTTTTTCTACGTCACTATAACGATATCGATCATGTGACACCGGTCATTTACAAATGGATCAGTTCCGGCCATCAATGCGATGTGGTGTTGATCGGCTCCACGCAATTCCGCCGCGACTTCCGCGTCAAATATTTGAGTCAACTACAGGGCGTGCGCGTTGCGCACATGAAAGAACTGTTCCCGCTGCTCGAGTACGTCAAATGGCGCTTGCAAATGCTGATGCTGACGCGCAATGTCCGGCGTATCAAAGTGATCGGCAGAATCGCTGAAAAACTCGCCGAACGCTTCGACGAACGCCAACGCGAACCGCTGTGGCGGCACACCGCCGAATTTCTACTAAACCGCTGTTTTGGCAACGATACCAAAGGCGTGGTGGCATTTGACTGGATCGAGCGCAATTCGGTGATCTGTGTCGAATGGGTGGAAGTCGTCGTGGCGATTGCCAGGCACCGGGGTTTCGGCACGGTTTCGCTGCCGCACGGCGACAGTCCGCATTACAGTCAATTGATCCGCCGCGGCGAACGGCGCGTCGAACCCGATGTCACGTTTTCGGCAGCAACCATCTTCGATCGGGTGGTCGTGCCTAATGAGTTATGTTCGGTGCGTTTCCGTCCATTCATGAACGAGCGCCAGTTGGCCGTATTAGGCTCACCCCGCTATTGCGAAGAATGGCTGAAAATTCTGTCCGGCTTGATGCCGCCGTCGCCGCTGGTGCGCTCCAACAGCCGGTTGAAAATTGTCATGTTCCTGCGCAAAGCCAACTTCACCACCTTCTGGGAAGAAGTCAGCGAGGTAGTACATCTGATCGCCGAGTTTCCCGATGTCGAACTGATTATCAAACCGCATACCCGTAGCGGCTGGAAACAATCTCTGACGACCGACAGCTCGATCAAGAAACTGCCAAATATCCGGGTTGCCAGCGACGATGCACATTCGGTGCATTTGATGAACTGGGCCGATGTCATTATCGATTTAGCCACGTCCGTGGTATTCGAAGCAGTCCGCGCGAAAAAACCGGTGCTGGCTGCGGATTATCTGATTGCCGCACGCTCCGCCGTGGCCTATTACATGCCGGAAACGGAACTGAAATGCCGCGACGATGTGTACGAAAAAATCAACGGTTTTCTAACCAATGGAACCGATGCTTTCTACATCGAAGAGCACCGGCAACGTTTCTTGGATGAAATGCTGGATTATCCGGATGCCAACGTATTGCCGCGCTATGTAGCGCTGCTGGAACAAGCGGCGGGCTGACTGCATCTTCTTGGCCAAGATTTACCCGCTAACAAAACGTCAGACCCTGAGGTGGTGAAATGCGAGCAAAAGATATACTGAACGAGCTGGTGGTGGCGGCTTACAAATTAAAAGGCGGCTATACCGACGTCACGGTCAGAGGCCAGCATCTGCGCATTTCCGTCGACCACTTGCGCACGCTTAATCGCGCCCAAACCTATTCGAAAAAAGAACCCGATACCCTCGACTGGCTGGATAGCTTTGAACCGGGGTCGAATTATTTCGATATCGGCGCGAATATCGGCCAATACTCATTGTATCCGGCGAAGAAATACGGCAGCCAGGTAAAAACGTTTGCGTTTGAACCGCAGAGCAATAACTATTACGCGCTCAACAAGAATATTTATCTGAACAATCTGAGCGAACATATTTTGTCCTACTGCGTCGCGGTGTCCGGGAAAAGCGAATTTTCCAAATTGTATATTCCCAAATTCATCCCCGGCGGCAATCGTTCGCAATTCGGACACGAAGACCTGACGAACATGAAAATGGCGGCCACGCATGTGCAAGGCATGTTCGGCGTGACGCTGGATGATTTGTGCAGTTGCTGGGGGTTTCCGTACCCGAATTACATGAAAATCGACGTTGACGGCATCGAAATTCCGATCCTCGAAGGCGCAGCGGCGGTGTTGAAAAACCCGGCGCTGAAATCGGTCATCATCGAACTCGGCACCGCGACCGAACAGGAAAAAGCCATCGCTTTGATGCAGCAAGCCGGTCTGATAGTCACGCAACGGCCGTCGAAGAACTGGGGTGAATCGTATTTGATTTTTGGCAGAGCATGATTCTCAGGGAACCTCGAGAAATTCAGAGTTTTAAACAAAGCGTGGCGGGAACAAAAAATATTGACGCAGCACATGGACGATATGTAAGGAAATAATTTTTGTGAGCAACGATGTATTGTGACGAAATATGAGAGACCTTTGCACGGTGTCATGAGCGGTACGAGAATAAGGCAAAAATTTGCGAAAAAGCGGAGTTTACACGAGGTAAATGAGCATTTTTCGCGAATTTTTAACGCAATTATCGTGTCGCGCAGTAACCGTGCAAAGGTCTCTATGAATTTTTAGGCTAACCGATGAGTGATCGCATTGCTCCTGTCATCGATGTTGTCATTCCTGTTTACAATGCGCCGGAATTGACCCGGCGCTGTATCGATTCCGTTATCACCCACCTCAGCTCGTCGATCCGCACCATTCATATCCAGAACGATTCATCCGGCGAAGAAACGCGGTCGATGCTCGATCATTTACCGTATCCGTCAGTGCAGGTTTTTCACGCGCCGGTCAATCAAGGCTACGGCAAATCGGTGAACGATGCGGTGGCGCGCTCCGATGCCGAACTGGTGCTGGTGCTCAATTCCGACCTCGAAATCAGCTCGAATTTTCTGCCGCTGCTGTGCGGCGCATTGGCGGCCGATCCCAAGTTGGCTGTGATCAGTCCGAGTGAAACAGCGATGCCTGCGGAAAAAATCAACCGCTACCAGCGGCAACCGGGCGGTTATATTGCGACTTATCGCTTCAGAGGTTACGGTTTCCTGATCCGCCGCGCGGTTTTCCTGGCGATGGGCGGGTTCGATGCGCAATTTGGCCGAGGTTATTACGAAGATACCGATCTCGGACGCCGCTTGGATCAGCAGGGCTGGCGCATGGGGTTGCATCCGGAAGCAATAGTGCGGCATAAAACCGGTGCTTCGTTTGGCCGCGGCAAAGCATACCGGGAATTGGTGGAGCGCAACCGCAAGCTGTATTTCTCACGCTATCCGCAAGCGCAACACAATGTGCTGGTGGTATCGGGCGCCGAAGTATCGGCTGAATTAAGCAACGCGATCGAACAAGTGATGCGCCAAGGCGGACGCTTGCATTGGCTGACGCCGGAACGGCTGCCAAAATTATCTTGCTTGCAAATGCAGAATAGTGAATTGAGTTTGCGCGGGCTGCTGAAAATCCTGTTGCGCGGCTGGTCGCGAGAAGATAAGCGCATCACCGCCATCTGGTTATCGCCACCGGTTGCTTTTTGGGCGCGAGGATTGTTGATGCTATTTGGCCGTTTGCGGCGGCTGGAAATACGACCATGGCAATGACCGGATCGATACTGACTGACAATCGCCGGGAGTGGTTGATCCGCCTTGCATTGGTGGTTTTTTGCGCCGGCCTTTGGCGTAACGAACTGAATTTCGTTGCTTTTCCTTTGCTTGTCATTGCCTGGGTACTCGACGGTGGTTTGAATCGATTGCTTCACGCACTTAAACAACCGCTGATGCAGGCGATTTTGATACTCTGTTTATGGTTGCTGGGCGGTTTGATGTGGAGCGACGAGCCTTGGGATGGCCGGTTAAAGTGGCTGAAATATTTTATCTGGCTGCTGCTGATTCCTCTTTTTGCACTGCTGACCAAAGCACGTTTGCCGTGGGCAATTGGGGCTTTGATCGCGGGTTATCTGACGGCGCTGGGATTGGGTATTCATCAGTGGCTGGTGATCGGCGAACAAGGTATCCAAGCATTGAACATGTCGTATTTGAGTTTCTCCGCCATGCTCGGCGCCGGAGCGATCGTGCTGGCCGGGCTTGCCTGCATGAGCCGGTCGCTGCTATTGCAACTGGTGTTGTGGACGGCGGCCATCGCGTTGATTTACGTTCAATTTCATCAGTATGGGCGGGTGCTTTTGCTGGCTACGCTGGGCGCCATCGTGCTGCAGGTTTATTGGCGCTATCGTATCAACCTGCGTAAATTTGCCGCAATTTTTATCGCGATTGTGATCACCGCCGGAATTTTTGCCTACACCAGCCCGGCTTTTCAGGAGCGGATAAAACTGGCGCAAGGCGATATCGAATTGCTGCAACAAGGCAATTTCAGTTCCAGTCTCGGTTATCGTTTGGCGATGTGGGATGTGGGATTGCACGCGATCGCCGAGCATCCGTGGACAGGACTCGGAACCGGTGCGCCAGCGCGTTATTTCGATACCACGATCCAGACGTACAAAGACGGCTTGTACCGTGATTTACCGGCGTTTCAGAAAACCTCGCATTATCACAACGATTGGATCGAGATCGGCATGCATATCGGGATACCGGGAATACTGATCTTGTTGTTATTTTACTGGGGCTGGTATCAGGCTTTTCACCGGAATGGGCTGGTGGTGCTCGGCATCGGCTTGGTGAGCTATGCGATGCTGGCGGGGCAAACCGATGCTTTTCTGATTTTTAGCCGGATGCCGGTGTTATTGCTGAGCATTACCGCCATTGCAATGGCCTGGCAACGGCAACCAGCGGATACTTGAACGCGATGCAACCAGAACCGATCGCTACTGAGTCAAACCCGGTTTGTTATTTGTGCGGACAGCCGGGTGAAGTGTTATATCCCCATCTGACCGACCGGTTATTTGGCGCACCAGGTGAGTGGACACTTAAACGATGCCCGTCACCAAGTTGCGGTTTGGTCTGGCTGGATCCCCGGCCAACCATCGCAGACATTGGCAAAGCCTATAAAACTTACTATACCCACGATCATGCCGGTCACCGGCAGCTCACGCGCATGGCGCGCATCGTGCGCGGCCTGTTGCACCCGCTCAGCGTGATCTTGTTGGGATTGCGCCAGGAACGCCGCCGCTACAAACGCATTTATCTCGATCAGACATTGCCGGGACGGTTACTGGAAGTGGGCTGCGGCAACGGCAAGCGCCTGGCGCGAATGCAAAAATCCGGCTGGCTGGTCGCCGGACAGGAAGTCGATCCGCTCGCGGCAGATCACGTGCGGCAAAAATATGGAATCGCGGTGCATTTGGGATCGCTGGAAACGATCGACGCCACAGAACCCTACGATGCGATTATCATGAGTCACGTGATCGAGCATGTGCACGACCCGCTGGCAATGCTGCAAACCTGCCACCGCTTGCTCAAAAAGGATGGCGTGATCGTGCTGCTGACGCCGAATACCGCCAGTTACGGTCATCGCACCTTCACCGCCGGTTGGCGCGGCCTCGAACCACCGCGGCATTTGCATTTGTTCAATCGTGTAACTTTATCGCAGCTCGTGGAAAAAGCCGGATTCGGCGGCGTGCAAACCTGGACCACGCCGGTCGGCGCGTACGGCATCGGGCAAAGCAGCCGGTCAGCGGCGGAATTAGCGGATACCGCGCAGCTAAACACCGGTCGTATCACGGTTCGCGATGTGCTACGGGGATTCCGGTTTCAAGTCGCTGCCAGCTTGCGTTTCCGGTTCGATAAAAACTCTGGCGAAGAATGTGTGCTAATCGCCAAGAAAATTTCTTAAGGGCATCTCTGAAAATTCATATTTTGTTACAATACTTCGTTGATCACAGAAATATTCCCTTACATATCAATTATATGCTACGAAAATATTTTTAGCTCTTGCCTCGTCTTGTCTAAAACTCTGAATTTGTAGAGACGCCCTTAACTTTCGCTGATTTTAAAAATGAACAATCAATCTAACCGATCCGGCATTGCCCCGGTCGATCCGCTCATCGAAACTTATATGCGCGAGCTGTTGGCGCATACCGATCACCCGGTGTTGCTGGATATGGAAGATTATGCACGGCGCAATAATTTTCCGATCGTCAACCGGCTGGCGGGTGTTTTTCTCGAAACCCAGGCGAAAATGATCGGCGCCAAACGGGTATTCGAATTCGGCAGCGGTTATGGCTATTCGGCCTACTGGTTCGCGCGCGCGGTCGGCGACGATGGCTTGGTGATTTACAGCGACTCAGACACACAGAACCGCGAGCGCGCGCAGCAATACTTAACGCAAGCGGCGCTGTGGCAACGCGTGCAGTTCAACACCGGCATGGCGCAGGAAGTTTTTGCCCAAACCGAAGGACTGTTCGACATTTGCTATAACGACGTCGACAAACACGCCTACCCGGAAGTCTGGCGGCTGGCGAAAGACCGGATCCGCCCGGGCGGACTGTATATTGCGGATAACGTGCTATGGCGCGGACGAGTCGCGATGGACACGTATCAAGACGCGTCCCCAGGCTCCACCGCAGCCATCGCCGAACATAACCGGCTGATTTTCAAAGACCCGGACTTCGACGCATTCATCAATCCAACGCGCGATGGATTGGTGGTAGCGCGGAGGAAGTGAGTTGAAGGTAAGGGTACCCGTTGCGAGATTTGAAAAACTGTAGGCTATGTGATTGTTTGCAGCCCTTGCCAAGAACCCATCGACGGCTCCCTGAAGCTCCTGCTTCGTGAACGGTGGGGTCAGTGTTCCCAGGTCTGTGGATTCTGTTTTCGCTAAGTACGGGAACATCGGTATCGCATTGCGCGCCCAATAAAGCAAGCGCCCAGCTACCGGAAAGATGTCGATCAGCTTCGTAACAACGACATGCCCCTCAGGGAAGGGCTGAAAGTCCAGGCGGTGGAGATGATTACCGATCCACCACCGCAGCTCAATATTGAAAGCGTCATAGTGCGTGTCCCGAGCGATGGACAAATTGCGTCACTGTGCCGCTACGGCGACAATGACGGCGTTCAGATCGAGTGGCACTTCAACTGGTTGCATAACTTCCAAGCTCAGGGGTGCTGCGCGATGAAAGCCACGCAGCGCCCGTGTTGATCAACAGGTTAATCGTTAAACAATGGTTGCCGCCTTTTCATCCAGCTTGAACTTGAGCAACTCGATATTGAGTCGCTCCAGTGCTTCCTTCAGGTCGGAAGCTAGGAGTTCATCTTTTGGCAGAACTATCACTCTTCTGCATTCATTCGATGTGCCGTGAACCATAAGCTGTCCGATAGCTGCGTAAACGTCGGAGCGCGCTGTGCTGGTTTTAACTTCAAAGACCTCCACTAATTCGTCGGAAACCGCAACCCCCATGTCTATTAGGATATTTTTGACCAAGCGACCACCTTTTGGCAATAGGCTCGAGCTTCGCCAGGAATAAAGTGCATCAACAACCTCACCATGTCGCGACAGGTAGTCAATTTCTTGTGATCGTTTGCCTTTACGCCTACCTCGGGACTCAGAGAAAAAGTCTTCGAGTTCTTTCTTCTTGCTCTGGAACGCGGGCGAATCCAAATCACCCGCCCGCACGGCTTGTTTGAAATTGGCAATAATGTCGATGTAACGAACAGCAGATCGGCTTGCTGCGACACCTTCGATAGGCATTACCACTACGCCCTCTCTGATACCCCCAGACGAGTCCACAACGTCGATTGGGCGCTGATCGCTCCATGCCAAGAAGGCAGCCTTCCCAACCCCCTTGGTCCCACCGCCAACACGACCCGAGTGCAGGAGATAAATTGAGCCTGTGTCGCTGTCGCGAGCGAAGAAGCCGGCAACCTGGTCATTACGGCCTTCGTATGCGGTATTGATCTCGACAGCAATTTGTAGATCGGCGTCATTTCTAAATATGCCGAACCAGTTTAGTCGTCGCGGATTCGGGATATCTTCGTCATCGTAATCCGAAGACCAGTACCAGTAGCTTCCGTCGGTAAGAACTTTCGCATCGAAAGTTGTACCACCGGGGTAGCCGATGTTCTTTACTGATTTCGTTTTGAATTCGTGGCGAATGGTCATTTCCAATTTGCGCTGCGCCTTCGCGATTTCTTCTTTGGATTCTATGAGTGAAAACATCGGATTTCTTTAACTTCCTTATGTGCTGTGCTACAGCCGCTTTGATACCTAACTTGAACTAGATGTCTGAAATGAAGTAATCATATTGCATCATAAATCACATTCAGTAATGTAAGATTCCTTTACTTCCTTAATGCAACTGATTCAGATTTCATCACATGAAGACATTACGGAGGCATCGATTCCACCGGTGCCAATGGTTTTTTGGTGACATTAGGGCTCAGTAATTTTATGCCGGATTGGCCGTCGACCTTCAACTGCTTTCTATCGATCTTGCCATTCTGCAGCGCTTCTTCGCTATAGGTATAATGCAATTCGGCGGTAAATCCTTGCACGGTCACGCCAAACACATCCGCCAGATACTGAAGAAAATCCTCGGACAGAGCTGCTTTGCAGGCATAGACGACTATCACCGCATCTTTCGCGAAGCGGGCTTTAACGTCTGACCAGGGGACCACGGTTCCGTCATCCTTCAAAATCCCATTTTCCTTAAATCCTTCCAGAACCCCGGCTTCCAATTCTTCGTCGAAATAGACACCGTCGTTTTCGATCCGGCCTTGCAACCCGATGCTGTCGCTGGCGCCGTGGGTTACAAAGTTTAACCGGGCAATGCTGCCTTTGGGTTGCAGGTATACCAGGTTGATGAAGCTGGCGGAGTGATTAACGATGTCATAGCTCTTTCCCTTCGCGCCGCTGTTTTTGATTGCCGCGGCAAAATCCTTGGTGCTGGGAAACCATTCGTCGTTTAGTAATGCATCGATTTCCGCTTGTTCCGACGGCCAGGGATTCGGAAAATCCCCCACCGCCCAGATTTCCAGTGTTTGCACCCGTTTTTTTGAGCCGAGCACTTCTTCCGCTCTATCCGTCACCCGGTCGCGGACGGCATCGAAACGGATAGCCGCTTTGTTTAGAATGCGTTCAAGCGTTGTTGTCATCCTGCCCGCCTTGTTCGCCTTCCTTCACGGCTTCCGGTTCACAGCAGAAAACCTTGCGGAACCGTTCCGCTTGCTGCTCGTCGCCATTGGCTACGACATCGCGCCCCAGCGCTATCCTGGAAATTTCTTCCTGCTGCAACGAATTCTTCAGCGCCATTTCGCGGATTGTCTCGGTTTGCAAGCTCGCCGAATACGTATCGAGCAGCCCTGCTTGCGGATCGCCGCCGCGGCCCAGGAATCCATCGACCACAACCCCATCGGTGCGCATGGTGATGACGTTTTCCTTAAGCACCACGCCTGGCACTTCGATGAATTCGCGTCCTTCCAGCCGTGTTTTCAGCGATTTATTCACCCGCAAGTAGGATACGTTCCTGGGCAAGCGGATATTCAATCCCGCAATCGAAGCCGCCGGAAATTCGAGATTCACTTGTTCCAGAAATTGCTGCGGCGTATCGCGGTAGTCGAAGATAAAGAACAGTTCGCGGATGATGCCGCTCAGGATGCGTTGCCGTGTCTGCGGATCGTCGGAGAAATACGCATCCAGGAATTTATCGAGCTCGTGGATCGCATATTGCGGATAGGGCCCCGGCGATTCATCGTACAACGCGATCTTCACGTCGGTCAGATGCAACACCGAGATGTATTCCTGCACCATCTGACGGAACACGAGATTCAGCGTGCGGCTGACGTTGACGTTTTCGATCTGGCGTTCGATGGTACTTTCCGAGCCCGCTTCCGAAGTTGTCGAAGAACTTTGTTCCTGACTGGTATTGATTTCCACGTCGCGCTTTGACGAAGCGCGGGCGGAATGTTTGAACAATGCATTCGATACCGTGTTGGCAAAGGATTCACGCGCGCTTCGCGTGCCCCATTCCCCGCTGACTTCTTCCGAGGATTCCGAGCCGCCGCTGCCGCCGGCTTCGACCAACCCCCACAGCACGTTGGCGCTGCCGCTCCCTTCTTTTTTGTTATAGTTTTTCTGCGAATTCAGAATATCCGCTTCGGTTTCGGTGTATTTGTTCGACGACTCGCTTTGCAGGCTATTCTCGAAGTCGATGGCCGCTTCCTCGGTCACGGAATCCAGCACCGACGATCCGAAATTGACCTTGGATTCGTCCTTCTGAATGGTTTTCTGGTAGGTCTTGAGCGAGATCTTGGTTTTCTCGCCGGGAAATAAAGAAAAGGTTTTAATCACCCGGCCCGCGCCATAGTTGCCTAAAAAAGTGGAAATCTGCAGCTTCTCGAAGAACAGGATTTTTGGAAACACCCGCGATGGCGGGCGCGGTTTCGGTTGAATAATGTCGAAATTTCCGGAAAACCCGAGCATGCCTTCGCTCGGTTTATAAATGAAGCTCGCGGGATATTGCTCGTAAACTTCCGCAACCGCCTTGAGCGTGTTCACCGTCGCTACGCGATCGCTCTTGGATACCAATGTCAGATTGTCGATGCGTAAATCCGGTCCGACCGGCCGAGGCCGCTTGACCTTCTTTTTCTCAACATTCTCCCGGAGTTCTTTCAGAGTTGCGGCGTTAAGAACATTCTCATCGATATCGATGGAAATGACGCTGACACCGACATGGTTGGTGGATTCAGGGATCGAGTAATTCAGCCGGGGCGCTTCGTCAGCATCCTCTCCCAAGCGAATAAAAGGGGCACCGTTCTCGCTCATTGCAACCTCCTGTGATTCAGTGTTATCAAAAACGCCAGATTAGAGATCTTCGGCTAATCAATGATTTACAGACAGCAATTGCACGACTTTCAGAAATGAGCTGTTAGTGTAGAGAAATGTTGATTGAATGTAAATTTAGCAATGACTCGATAACCTCCGGTAAAGGCTGCTTGCATCATGAAATTCACAGACCACGAAAAGCGCGACATCATCCGCGTGGCAATCACCCTTGAGAAAAAAGGGGACCTATGCAGAACCCAAAAGGCGCTTCACCTCGTTTTTCCAAATTCCCCTTCTGCCATTCTAAATCCGGGTACCCGTTGGTTTCCGACCGATGAGCGTTACGCAAAGACAGCATGGACAAGCTGGCACCGGCATGAACGGTTGATTTGGGCGGCAAAATTTCACTGCGAAAGAACATCTCTTGCTGCCTGCAAGCCACTCAAGTACGCACCATGGGCTGTTCCAAAATAGTCCTCGCTGCATGCTTCCCCAGCAAAAAAGAGCCTTCCCTCAAGAGGACGCGCCAGTGCGTTACGCATAGCGGGTGTTGAGTTCAGCGCATTGAATGAATACGAGCCGCGGGCAAAGCGGTCGGATGCCCAGCGCGTGATCTGATAGTCAACTGGATTGGGTATGTTGTTTCCGAAGATCGTTTTCAGCGTCGCCATAGCGCTTGAAACAATGCTTTCGTCTGACCACGCTTCAATTTCGCGCCCATGGTCAGCTGCGTTGAAACCTAGCAGTACGGGCAATTGTGTTGCACGTTTGAAGCTCACCCACTCGGTCCATTCACCGTGGCGTTCCGGGACATACTCAAGCCAATCCATGTCATCGGGCCAAAATGCTTGCGGAAAGCGAAGGTAGCACTTGTTCAACACCCCCATACCCAGCTTGCTGATGGCATTTCGCTTCGCTTCGGGCAACTCCGGAACGAAGCGCACATCATTGTGTTGCAACACGCCAAGTGGCAGCGTGACAACAACGCGGTCAGCGACAAACTCGTTGTCTGCGGTGTGGACTCTGACCTCCGGCTCCTGCCGCTGGATTTCCTTGACGACCTGAGATAGCTTAATGTCAACATCCTGCGCCAAATGCTCGGTGATGACCTTGAATCCCTGAGCAAACAGAGCGTCATCACCGTCGAATTCTGTTGCGCTGTCGTACCAGTGTGATGAAAGGCGATTGGCACTCCCCGCATACTCTTGCTCAATTTCCCCCGATATGCAGAAGTTCAGGAAGCGCAGCGCTGCCGGATCGCCTGCAAAGTTTCGCTCCAGCAAAGCGACCGCCTGCCTGACAGAAGTATCTGCATCCGAGTTCTGGGCTTTGCGCAAGCTGTCGAACACCTGTTTCCTGATACTATCTAGCCGGGACTCTTCCGCCTCCGAGAGTAACCGGCCATCGGTATTGTAAATGGCTGTTCGCTCGTAGCTTGTGGCCAAGCGCTTCGCTCCCAATTGATCGGCCAAATCCGTAATCGGATTGCCTGTGACCCCGTGTATCCAGGTTGCCCCTAAATCAAGGGGCAAATCAGGCCATTTGTTGCTGGTCCAGATGCGTCCACCAATCCGGTCTCGCGCTTCCAATACAACCACCTGATGTCCTGCCCGCTTGAGCTCTCTCGACGCAGCAAGCCCGGCCAGCCCAGCACCGATGACCAGAACTCGCTGACTTCCTTTCATAACGCCCTTATCACGCCCGCCGCCAAATGCGCCGGTACTGCCACCCAGCAGTACCAAGGCCAGCAATTTCAAAAACTCACGCTTATTCATTCCGAACCTCACACACTGACATTGCCGTTCAACGCCTGAGTTAAGCCGCCCCGCAGCGGGGTGGCGGACGCGTGCTAGCGTAGCGTAGGCACGTGGCCGACGCCACGATGCGGGGTCGGCTTGAACGAATTGTTAGGCCTTTGCCGGTTTTCCAGCCTGAGCCTTCTTTGCGGCGCGCTCGGCCTTTCTTTTCTGAAACTGCTCAAACTTTTGCGCAAGCAGAAAAACGTAGTCAATGATTGCATATGTAAAGGTCATGACATCGTTCGCATCCTGGGCGCTGATTTCGGTGTCGGTAGCGTGCGCAGCATTATTACGTTGATCCCGAAGCTCTTCTCCCCATTGATAAAGCCGAGCATCAATAACTCCTAGGTCACGCAATTCTTTCAAGCCTCCGCCCAAGTAACTATCTTTTGTCTTGTAATGTCTACAAATCGCCTCAAGTGATCTTCCGCACATTGCTGTTGCGGCTAAATAAGCGCCGGACTGGATGCACTTTTCAGCCTCTTCGATTGATTTTTTTACAATTTCAGGAATATCCGATCCGAGAGCGCGTGTTGGCCGAGGATAAACCCGAACGGGGCGCGACCAAACGGACTTGTCATTTACATAGTCTTCTTCAGATTTCGCTACGAGAGCCGAATTACATGAAGGGCATTTTAGGAGAAATGTCTTTGTTGCGAACAGGTCTTGATCGTTGTGCTCAAATAGCACTTCTGCATCAACTTTTGCTCTGCAAAGGTTGCAATCTATGAGCATTTAAAGATTCTCCACAAAGGCCTAACTACAATTAGACGTCCGAAATGACGTGATATATCGCGTCAGAAGTCATGTCTAATAATGCAAAATTCATTTTATCCCCTTAATTTTATTGCGTTGCTGTAGATTTAGGTTTCATTGCATGAAAATGTTAGATCCACAGCTCAAAACTCTAACTTTGCGAGATTGAGGGTATTTATGCTGATAATTGATAAAGTTTGATAGTAATCGCTTGCGCGAGTATTTGGAAGTGTTTATGGAGCGAAAATACCTCGCAATGATTAGCCTTAGCAGGCCATTGAAAAACTATCTGCATTGCCGCTACGGTGTTAAAAACAAGCTCAAAATGCTCATTTATTACGCATAAACTGCGCTTTTTCGCCTGCTTTTGCCTTGTATCGGCTGCCTCGAAAACGTTTTTCAACGGCCTGCTAGGGAAACATTGAAATTGCTTGCACAAGCGATTTGCTGCGTTGGTTGGTGCTCAAAAACTCGCCTATCAGATTGATATGTCTCGTTTCTTGCGCTCCATCCGCTTTGCATCTCATCTTGCTCAGGCGAATTAATCAGTGTTTTTAGCATTTTGCACAATGATGAAATAACTCAATTCGGCGGATTGCTGGCCGCTTCGGAAATAATCGATCCATAC
Source organism: Nitrosomonas limosa (assembly GCF_054188085.1). Classification (NCBI taxonomy): domain Bacteria; kingdom Pseudomonadati; phylum Pseudomonadota; class Betaproteobacteria; order Nitrosomonadales; family Nitrosomonadaceae; genus Nitrosomonas; species Nitrosomonas limosa. The sequence goes on from NZ_CM135180.1 coordinate 1,998,669, forward strand.
TGAAGTATCCACCAACATCGCCATTACCAGTGCGACCGAAGATTGTCGAGGTCGATAAAATGTTTGCCGTGGCCTGTAAATACCACGTCGGAAAATTTCATAATAACTCTGGATAACGCAAGATTATCCGGCTACTTGCTGTACTGTCCTTCATTTCCTAGTTTTCCATTTAGCCACCATGCCCGATATGGGCCGTGATATTCGACCTTGCCATCTCTGACGATTTCACGCCAGGCTTCAGAAACATCCGGGATGGTCTCGCCGTTCGGTTTAGTACCGGCAGGACAACCGATACCCTCACCGGCAAACGAGTTGCCACTGAGCGTAAGCAATGCAACGAGAATTACAGCAAGAATGGCGCGCATGGAAAAACCTAACGCTCAGCATCAGCAGCGGCGCGGCAGCGCCGTTCGCATAGCCCACTGCACGGTTAGTCCATGCTCCACAACTTACCTGGCTTTCGCTTTTGCTCATGAAGATCGGCACCGGCAATGCGGTCCCAGAATCGACCACCCACCTTCTGCTCGGCGTCGTAGGTTGCAACCAAATAGTCCTCGAGACTTCCGGTGAGCTTCTTGTTCTCCATTTCAAAGGTCCAGAGACTGAGACGGCCTCGGTTGTCCTCCGCCAGTATGCTCTTTACGAACGCATGGGGGATCGGTACATCAATTCCATACTTGTCGTTGGCGTCTCCAATCGTTTCAACCGCTCTGTCGAAGTAGAAAACCGGGGCCGTTAGGACGTAGGTTTCGAGAATGCTTTTCTTGTCGTTCAACTTGCGAACGGCGCTCTCAAGCTCACGCCACATGCCTCTATTGAAGTCTGGTTGCTGTGGCGACATATTGGAGAGAAGAAACGTTTCGCTGTTCTGAATTTCCAGCTCATCATGATTTGCGCTCCCGACAAGGTGGCCGCGATCGTATCCGCTACCCTTGTACGCATTAAGGCCGGCACGGAATCTGCGAGGAATTCGAATGTCTGCCCGGAAGTTATCGCTTCGATCCTCTACTTCCCACTCGAACATTGCGTTCGGATTGACAATTTCGAGCACCCATTTGGCCTGCCTGAAGTACCACGAATAACCGATGGTAAAGTACCGCCCAGGCAGTATTTCGTCGCACACGGGGGCGCCGTAGCGAAGTTCGCGTTGTATCTGAAACAGATCCATGACTATCTCCTCATTGGTTAATTGGCTAATGGGCGAAGACGTTGCGCAACAAGCCTATCATAAAGCTAACGGGCGCGCCGCTTTTGGCGCGCCCCCTTGAGCACCATGTTGGACAATGCCCTCTCAGATGGTCGCATACGTGATCCGTGCTCCTGGGTTCAATCGTCATGCTCCAGAGTTATGACGACATTTCCCTTCTTGCGCCCGGTGTCGACGTAGCGGTGCGCCTCGGCGATCTGCTCGAACGGATAGCGCCGGTCAATAACCGGTTTGAATTCTCCCGCCTCAGCCAGCCCCGCGAGAAAACGCAAATCTTCCGCGCGCCCGGTTGCTGGCCCAGCGATGACTTTCTTGCTGCTCGTCATCGACACCCATGGAATCCGAAGCATGTCTGGCAGCCCGGCTAAAACCATAAGAAGGCGTCCTCCTACCTTCAACGAAGCTTTGCTACGGGAAAACGGGGCCGTGCCGACGGTATCGACAATGACATCATAGGTTTCACCATTCTGTGCGAAGTCTTCTCGGGTGTAGTCGATGACATGACTGGCACCCAACGATCTCACCAGTTCCATGTTCGCGGTACTGCACACCCCAGTGACAATTGCCCCGAAGTGCTTGGCAAGCTGCACCGCAGCTGTGCCCACCCCTCCGGAAGCGCCATTGATGAGCACTCTTTCCCCGCTCTGAAGTTTTCCTCTTCGGAGGAAATCCAGCGCCGTTGTTCCGCCAAAAGATAGTGCAGCGGCTTCGTCGTAGGTCAGATTGGCGGGTTTTAGCGCCACCGCTCCGTCCCCCGGCATGCATTTGTACTCCGCATGACACCCCATGGCGGCATCGCTGAACGCAAAAACTTGGTCACCGGCTTTGAATTTCCTGACACCTTCGCCGACCGATTCAACAACCCCGGCCAGTTCCGACCCTAGTATGGGTTGCTTGGGTTTCGAGACTCCAAATACCAGACGCATGATGAGCCTGAAGCCGATAGGTACATTGAGACTTCGCACCCTCCAGTCGCCTGATGTGACCGTTGTCGCATATGTTTTTATCAGGATTTCATTGTTCTTGGGCGTGGGCTTTTCGACCTCCTTCAATTGAAGGACCTCGGGCGACCCATATCTTTCATACACAACTGCTTTCATGCGTTATCGCCCTCGAGAGTTTGCTTTGATCCGCAGTCTTCCACGTTGTCCAACACAGCAATTTAGCGGCTGCACGCTGACGTATCACGGTCCGCTGCAATTGCTTGTTCGGCGGCTGGCACCGCACTCGACTCTTCAGCCGAAGAAACACGCATAGGCGTCCTCATCGACAAGCGCACAGAATTCCTCGATCGAGTCCACTTCCAAGGCCGGCTCGTAGCCGTGCCATTTGAGGTCGCCACGCATCCAGAATACCCGCCACACCCTGCGGCTGCGCACAAACGTTGCCTTTGCAACCGGACTCTCATGCTTCTCCCCCGGCTTGCCATGCCATGCAGGTCGCACCTCGAAAATCTCAACGCTTTGACCGGAGATACGTGAACCAAGGTCCAGTTTTTCCCGGATGTGAACAGGCGGCCTACGCTTGACCATGAACGCATCCAGCGCCTTCCGAACACGAGCCAGCTCGATCTCGCTGAGAGCCATTACTGTGTCGCCGAATGTTTGAATTCACCGGACTTGCGCGGCTTTATGCGCAAGGTCCGGTGGAATGATGGGTTAGAACTCGCGTGAGTCATTCGCCGGTGAGAACCAAAACATCATCGCCGTCGACCCGCAGCCAACCGGCATTTGACAACACCAAGACGCGGGCGCTTTCCGGTGTTTGCTTTGCACAAAGAACAAGGCGAAGCAAACCAAGGAGATCAATGGTTCGCATTACCAAAACACGCATATGAACAGCGTGCTTAACCTGTTCTGTGGCAATCTCCTGATTCTTCTCCGCAAGAGACCGAGCAGCCTTAATGTTCGTATTGGCGATGAGAATTGCCGGAAATCCCTCGTCAAACCCAGACCGTTCTCGATGCGAGTCTGTTTGATTGATATTTTCGCGCTTGACGCCGCGGTTAATGCCTTTGACTTCGCAGACGGCAATTACCTTGCCGTCTTCCCCGATAAGTTTCACGTCTTCGCGGAACTCATCGACGTTGTCGACTTTTATTCCAAGGGTGGCCGTTAGCATTGCACTGACATTTGAAACTAGCTCAGGCCCCGTTTGCACTAACGCAGCCTTGAATGCTGTCAGTTGCTCAATTCGCTGGTCAATGCGTGATATCTCTTTCGATAGTGCGGCTCGCTCTTTGTCTAGCGAAGGTTCTTCGGAAAACTGAAAATCAGTTGCCCATTCAGGTACAACTACGTGGATCTTGTTGTGGATAGACGTAATCGCGTCAATGAGCAGATTGAAATACTCGGAGACAACCTCAGGGCGTGCGTCGGGTACTAGAGATGGTACGAAATACTCTGCCCGTTCAAGTAATAAACCTACAGGAGCTTGCCCCACCGTAGCTAATACGCGACATTCGAGGGAGTCGTTGTGGTTCTTGAAATAGGTGCTAGCAGCGCCAAAGACCTCAAGGAATCGCTTGAATTCATCAAGTATTGGCTTGACGTGCGCAGCGCGGTTGCGGAAATTCTCACGATAGAAGTGAGAGTAGTTGAGGTGGTATTTTGCGAGATCAGTACCCGAGAAGAAGGCGAGCTTCCTTCTTTCGCTTGTCCAACTCATCCACGTCGTATGCATGGCTCAAGTACGAGTTCATGTAGTCGGATTTGCGTTCAAACTTCTCAAATACGCCTTGGAACACTACAACCCCGTCGTACTCATGGAATCTACGAGGGGTTCCATATGCCTCAAAGAATATTGAGAAATTGCGCCCTCGAAGGGGCTCTGCGGGTACAGGAAGGCGCAGCTTTTCGATTCCGAAAGCAAGAACGTTGTATTGCCGTTCAGAGGGCGCGGTCTCGGTCATTTTGGCAAACGGAAGCGAGTTCTAACTACAATTAGACGTCCGAAATGACGTGATATATTGCGTCACAAGTCATGTCTAAAAATGCAAAATTCATTCTATCTCCTTAATTTTATTGCGTTGCTGTAGATTTAGGTTTCATTGCATAAAAATGTTAGATCCACAGCTCAAAATTCCATCGTTACAAGATTAATGGTATTCATCCCGATAATTGATAAAGTTTGATATTAATCGCTTGCGCGAGCATTTGGAAGTCCCGCATTGATTAGCCTTAGCATTTTGCGCAATGATGAAATAACTCAATTCAGCGGATTGCTGGTCGCATCGGAAATAATCGATCCAGACGGAGGTATCCACCAACACCGCCATTACCGGCGCGCCCGAAGATTATCAAGGCCGATGTCCAGTCCGATTTTTCCCTTGAATTGCTTGAGTTCCGAGATTCTTTCCTTACGAATTAACTCTTCCAGCGCCAATATGATCACCGCCGTTTTAGTTTTAGTGCGGGTTATTCGCATGGCCTCGCTTAAAAGGTTTTCCGGTATATCCAGGGTGGTTCTCATCATGTCTCCTATATCATTCCTATGAGCATAGACAATGATGCATATAAGATCAATAAAATTAAATCCTTATCACAATTATTTATCGCAAAAAGCTACCACCGTTTTAATTTGCCTTGCAACGCTTCGCTCAAAAATGTTTGCCGTGGTCTGTTAATACCACGTAAGCAAATTTCATAATAACCTCGGATGACGCAAGCATATCCGGTCTAGTTACTAACCCAATATCCCCTTTATCCAAGCAGCAGTGACAAAAATCCCCTTTTCTGACAAAAATACAGTGCGCCCGGTGCATTTATTTGGCAAAATTGCCCTATTTGCAGATAACCTTTCACTTACCGGGGGAATAAAAATGAAATATAAGAGTCTCGACGAGTTCAGCGCCTACGTGGCTGAGCGCAATCCGAATCAACCAGAGTATATGCAGGCGGTTACGGAGGTCATTGAAAGTTTGTGGCCGTTTATCACGGAACATCCGCGCTATGCCGAACATGGTTTGCTGGATCGGCTGGTTGAACCGGAACGGGTGATTATATTCCGGGTTTCCTGGGTGGACGATCATGGCGAAGTGAAGGTTAACCGGGGTTATCGCATTCAGCACAGCTCGTCGATTGGTCCGTATAAAGGCGGTATCCGTTTCCATCCATCAGTGAATTTGTCGATTCTTAAGTTCCTGGCATTCGAGCAGACTTTTAAGAACGCGCTGACAACGCTGCCGATGGGCGGCGGAAAGGGCGGTTCCGATTTCGACCCGAAAGGTAAAAGCCCCGGCGAAGTGATGCGTTTCTGCCAGGCATTTATCAGTGAGTTATTCCGTCATATCGGTTCCGATACTGACGTACCGGCCGGAGATATCGGCGTGGGCGGACGCGAGGTCGGTTTTATGGCGGGGATGATGAAGAAATTATCCAATCGCGCGGATTGCGTGTTTACCGGCAAAGGCTTGAGTTTCGGCGGATCGCTGATTCGCCCGGAAGCAACCGGTTACGGCACGGTTTATTTTGCGCAGGAAGTGTTGCAGCATGCCGGGCGCTCGCTCGAAGGCATGCGTGTATCCGTGTCGGGTTCCGGCAATGTGGCGCAGTTTGCAGTGGAAAAAGCCATGTCGCAAGGTGCCAAAGTGGTGACGGTATCGGATTCCAGCGGCACGATCGTCGACGAAGCGGGCTTTACGCCGGAAAAACTGGCGGTGCTGGCGGAAGTGAAAAATCATTTGTACGCGCGCCTGGATGAATACGCCAAACGTGTCAACGTCACCTTCCTGCCGGGCCAAAAACCGTGGCATATCCCGGTGCAAGTCGCGCTGCCATGCGCCACGCAAAACGAATTGAACGGCGACGACGCCAGAACGCTGGTCAAGAACGGCGTGATTTGCGTGGCCGAAGGCGCGAATATGCCGTCGACTGCCGAAGCGGTCGAATGTTTCATTCATAACAAAGTGTTGTATGCGCCGGGCAAAGCCAGCAATGCCGGCGGCGTTGCGACTTCCGGCCTGGAAATGAGCCAAAATGCGATGCGTCTTTCTTGGACACGCGAGGAAGTGGATGCACGCCTGAAGGAAATCATGCAGGCGATTCACCGATCCTGCCTGAAATACGGCACCAAGCCTGACGGCAGCGTCAATTATGTCGATGGCGCGAATGTTGCCGGATTTGTCAAAGTGGCGGACGCGATGCTGGGACAAGGCGTTATTTAACAGGCTGTTAAGGGAATTCTGAGAACCGCCGTCTGAATTCCTAGATTTGAACGAGATATCGGGCTCTTTCCGCGCCGCCGGAAGAGCCCGATTTCATTGTAGAATAGCGATACAACGTTTTTTTCATCCTGTCAGTGAATCCGCACGGTTAATCGCTATGAAAAATTTTGTTTTCACATTGATACTATTAGCGTTCGTTGGCACATCAACGGCAAGCCAGGACAGCGATTTCCTCATTGCTCGCGAAGCGTTTCAGTCCGGTAATGCCAAACGCCTGGATGAATCCGCTGCGAGACTGAAACGCCACGTGTTGTGGCCGTATGTCGATTATTATCAGCAGCGCATGTTATTGCGCACCGCCGATACTGCGGCGATCCGCTATTTTATTGCGCGTTACGATGGCACTTTGGTCGCCGACCGGATGCGCAGCGATTGGCTTAAGGTTTTAGGCAAGAACCAGCAATGGCCGTTATTCGACGAAGAATACCCGTTGGTGGTCAACAAGGATACCGAGCTGCTGTGTTATTACTATCATCGCCAACTCAACCATAAAGATATTTCGGTGCTGCCGGATATCCGCGCGTTATGGCTCACGCCGACCAGCCTGCCCGATAGCTGCACGCCGGTGTTTCAGTCACTCATCTACGGCGGGCAACTGACCGCAGATGATATCTGGAAGCGCATCCGGCTGGCGCTGGAAGAGGGTCAGACGAGTGTTGCCACGCACATCAACCGTTATCTTTCCGGCAGTGAGACGCTCAACAGCGCCGACTTGAACAATGCCGCCAAAAATCCCCTCCGCTATCTCGAGTCCTTAAAAACCATCAAGACCCGCAGCGACCGTGAGATTGCCTTATTCGCGTTATTGCGCCTATTGCGCAACGATACCAATCCAACGTATGTGCAATGGCTGAAAATAAAAAATCAGTTGACCGCTTCCGATCGTTCCTATTTCTTGTCGCGATTGGGTTATCGCGCAGCCATGCGGCACGATCCTCGTGCTTTGGATTGGTTCAGTGAAGCGCAAAACACCACGCAATTGTATCCTCCCTCGGATTTGGTGCTCGGCTGGCAGGTGCGGGCGGCGTTACGAGTTGGAAACTGGGATGAGGTGTTGAGAACCATTAACCGCATGTCCTTGACCGAGCAGCAAGTGGATACCTGGCGCTACTGGAAAGCGCGCGCTTTGTTGGTGAAAGGTCATACGCTGGACGCCAACACGATCCTGATGCCGCTCAGCGATGAGCATAGTTTTTATGGACAATTGGCGCGGGAAGAGCTGGGCACGATGCTCACCATCGCCGACAAAACTTACCGCGTCAGCAATGCAGAAGTTGCAGCGATGGAACGCAACCCGGGGATCCAACGCGCGCTGGCGTTTTCGCGCATGAATTTGCGCACCGAGGCGATGCGCGAGTGGAGCTGGACTATCCGCAATTTCAGCGACGCCGAATTGCTGGCGGCTGCCGAAGTCGCGCGCCGCCAAGGTTTATACGATCGCGCGATCAATACCGCCAACCGCACGGTGGCGCAGCATGATTTCAGTCTGCGTTTTTTATCGCCGCATCGCGAAATGCTGCGCAAGGTATTGCAGCAACATGAACTCGACGAAGCGTGGGTGTACGGATTGATCCGGCAGGAAAGCCGTTTCATCGCCGACATTAAATCGCACGCTGGCGCCGCCGGTCTGATGCAACTGATGCCGGCCACTGCCGAATGGGTTGCCAAGCAATTGGGAATACCGAATTTCCGCCAAAGCCTGGTGGTCGATGTCAATACGAATTTGCGGCTGGGAACGTATTATTTGAAACATGTGCTCGGCACCCTGGATAACCAGCCGCTGCTGGCCTCCGCCGCGTACAATGCCGGGCCTGGCCGGGCCAGGCGCTGGCGTGACAATTTCCTGCCGCTGGAAGGCGCGATTTACGCCGAAACCATCCCATTTAACGAAACCCGCGATTACGTCAAGAAGGTTCTGAAGAATTCGATGTATTACGCCAAAGTTCTGGATCACCGGAATGAACCGACCCTCAAACAGCGCCTTGGTGTCGTGCGGGCTGCAAAATAACCGCCGGAGCAGCGCTCCGTCCTTTTTAACTTGAGAAAAAACTGTGAAAACTTATCTGGTGGGTGGTTCGGTTCGTGACGAACTGTTAGGGTTGCCTGTCCAGGATCATGATTACGTGGTCGTGGGCGCTTCGCCCGAGGATATGGAACGATTGGGTTACCGTCCGGTAGGGAAAGACTTTCCGGTTTTTCTGCATCCTCAAACCAATGAGCAATACGCGTTAGCACGTACCGAACGGAAAATCTCACGCGGCTACAAAGGATTCGAAGTATTCACCTCCCCGCAAGTCACGCTGCAGGAGGATCTGGCACGGCGCGATTTGACGATCAATTCGATCGCCAAGGATGAAACCGGTCATATCATCGATCCATTCAATGGCGTTGCCGATCTGGAAGCGGGAATATTACGTCATGTCAGCCCGGCTTTTTCCGAAGATCCGGTGCGTATTCTCAGAGCCGCGCGTTTTGCCGCGCGATTCGGCTTTCGCCTTGCGCCGGAAACATTGGCATTGATGAATGACATGGTGCATAACGGCGAAGTCGATGCGCTGGTACCGGAACGTGTGTGGCAGGAATTGGCGCGTGGATTGATGGAACAACATCCGTCGCGCATGTTTTATGTGTTGCGGGAATGCGGCGCGCTCGCGCGGATTATGCCGGAAGTCGATGTGCTGTTCGGTGTGCCGCAACCGGCGCATGCGCATCCCGAGATCGATACCGGCGTGCATATCATGATGGCCATTGATTATGCGGCATCGAAACATTTCTCGCTGCCGGTGCGCTTTGCAACGCTGATGCATGATCTCGGCAAAGGCACCACGCCGCCGGAAGAATGGCCGCGCCATATCGGGCATGAAGCACGCAGCATCGAATTGACCAGAAATTTGTGCGAGCGCATCCGGGTGCCCAAGGATGCCCGCGATCTGGCGTTACTGGTCGCCCGTTATCACGGCGATGTCCACCGCGCGGAAGAATTGCGGCCGGCAACCGTTGCGGATATGTTGCAAAGCGTCGATGCGTATAGAAAACCGGCCAGGTTTGAAGAATTTCTGCAAGCTTGCGCTTGCGATTTTCATGGCCGCCCCGGATATGCCGGCAAACCTTATAACCAGGCGGAGCGTTTAAAGAAAGCATTGGGGGCGGCGCTACAAGTCGACGCCGGCGCGATTGCCGCCGAACTGAGTCAAGTGGTCATCAATACTGCGGAATTACCCGCCGCCATCCACAATAAAGTGCGCGACGCGCGGGTTGCCCGCATCAGAGCTGAATTCTCCAGTGACAGCGCTGATAACCCGGGATCCGCCAGTTTATGATGTTCCCGGAATCTTTATTTGCGGCGCTCCAAAATAATACCCTTGCGCAAGATCAATACCCAGGTTTTTCACCATTTCCAGAGTAGCGGCATCTTCGACGAATTCCGCCACCGCTATCTTGCCGAGTCCGCGCGCGACTTCAGCCATGGATTTGACGAAAATTTGATTGTCGTGATTATTGGGCAGATCACGGATAAAACTGCCATCGATTTTCAGAATCTCGACGCCTAAATACTTCAAGTAACCAAATGTTGCAAAACCGCTGCCGAAATCATCCAGGCATACGAGGCAACCGGCTTGGTGAACGGCTTCGATAAAGCGCTGCGCGTCTTGTATATCCGATACCGCCGCAGTTTCGGTTAACTCGATGATAAGCCGGAAAGGATCTACGTTTTTTTCGTTGAGCAAATGGCGGATATATCCAGGAATCGTCGGATCATCGAAAGTCCTTCCTGAAATGTTAATGGCCACCGGTGATATGTCCGGATGCTGCGCCAGCAATTCTATGCTGCGCTGAATCACCCACCGGTCAATGGCGGCAATCTGCCCGTTTTTCTCTGCAATCGGAATGAATTGGCCAGGTAATATCAAGTTATCAGGATCATTGGCATCACGCATCCTTACCAATATCTCCAAGTGAGACAACGTATGATTGGCGGTGTGATACACACCTTGGAAATGAATTTCGAACAAATCCTGTTCAAGCGCTTGCGCAATTCGGTTATACCACGTCAAGCGATGCATCATGGCTTCCGAGGTTTTCCGGGCCGGATCGTAAATCGCCCAGGTATTTTTGCCTTGATTTTTTGCTTGATACATGGCGGTATCGGCATGGGCGACCAAATCATCCGCTGTTTCGCCATGATCCGGAAAAATCGCAACTCCGACACTGGTTGTCAGGCGAATATTGGTTCCGCGAAAATGTAACGGAATGGATGCAATTGATTCAACAATTCTGCCCGGCAGCCTGCTGAGATCATCATTCGGTTGCAGCAAGCTGAGAATGGCAAACTCATCGCCACCCAAGCGGGCGAAAATTTCGATATGACGGACGATGCTGGAAACTTCACCTGCGGCGCGAATCAATACCGTATCGCCAGCACTGTGACCAAAGGTATCATTGATGTATTTGAAGTCGTCCAGATCAAAATACAGCAAGGCGAATTTTTGATGGCTGCGTAGCGATACCGCAATCAGGCTATCGAGTTCTTGCTGGAAACGATGACGGTTAAACAAACCGGTCAACGGGTCGCGCTCGGCCAAGTATAGCAGTTGCTGCGCGGTTTGCCGTTCTTGGGTAATATCTTCAAAAATCCATACCCGTCCGATCATTTGCCCCTCAATATCATTGACGGGGTACGAAAACTGTGTGAGCAGCCGGCCGTCATTGAGCTCAAATTCAAACTGCTCACTGATTTCGCGCAGATCCGGCGCTTTAAAGATATGTTCCGATGCGTGCATCGGCTGCACGACATGTTGGAGAGAGTGTTCCAGCACAGTTTGGGCTGATTGCGTTAATAAGTTTTGCTGATCAATGATATTCCACATGCGCAGAAAAGCCGGATTGACATATTCAATCCTCTGCTCGATATCCTCAAACAAGATTCCGATCTTCATGGCGGAAAGCAGCGCGCTCATGCGGCTTTGTTCCCTCTCTGCAAGTATCCGCAATTCACGTTGACGGGATATTGCAAGCCTGAGCTGCTCATCAGTCTGCCGTTGGTACGTGATATCCACCATTATGCCTTGCAGCAATGAGGGCTTGCCTTCCGTGTCTTTCAACCAAACCGCCTCGTCACGAACCCAGGTAACATCGCCATTCTTTTTAAAAATACGGTATTCAGCGCGATAAGGCAAACCAATGGTCGAACTGGCCGACAAACTGGCTGTAATGCGCTCCCGGTCGTCGGCATGTATTTGGTCCAGCCACAATCGCGGATTATCAAGCCATTCTTGCACGCTGAAACCAAGCTGTGATTCAATCTGCGGGCTGACGAAGATTGTCAGGACATCAGGATTAAAAGCCGCGATATAGGTCACTGCAGGAATCTGTTCAATCAATGTGCGGTATTTCGACTCAATGCTCATGCGTTCGGTTATATCGCGTGCATAACCGACGATGCCGATGATCTCACCGCTGGCCGAGTTACGCAGCGGTAATTTGATGGTATCGAAACAACGTAACTGCCCATCCGCTAAAGTAGCGAAATCGTTCGGGTTATGGATACGCTGACCGGCAATGGCCCGATCGTCATCCGCGTGAAAACCGCGAATATTCTGGAGAGGATCCCCATAACACAAATAATCAGGCCAGAAATCGGTGTCGGCTCTGCCAAGCATGGCTTCCGGCGTCAACCCCCGACTACTGGCGCAGGCTTCATTGACGAGGATAAAACGATGCTGCTTGTCTTTTGCAAAAATCCAATCCGGCGTGGCATCAATGATAGTGCGCAATAGATTTTTCGCTTGATTGATCGCCTCTTCCGCACGTTTGTGGTCGCTGATATCCTCCACCGTACCCACTGCTTCAGTGGCTACACCAGCATGATCGAAGGTAATCTCAGCGCGCTCCCTGACCCATTTAATTTGTCCATGTACATTGATGCGATGATCGATATCATAAGCAGCGCCTTTTAAAGCGGCTTGCCAGGATTGATTGACGAGCGCCCGGTCTTCCGCAACGACATATGCCATGAAGTCTTCGTAGGTCAGGGGAATGTCTTTTTCGATCCCGAACATTTGGTATGTTTCTATTGACCATGTAATGATATTTTGCACCAAATTTATATGCCAGCTGCCAACTTTTGCGATCGCTTGGGCGCGATTGAGTGTTTTCTCACTTTGCTGCAAAAAAATTTCTTTGGCTTTCCGTTCACTGATGTCGGTATGCGTCCCCAACATGCGTAATGGCCGGTCTTGTTGATCCCATTCAACGATTCTTCCTAGCGAGAGAATCCACTTCCAATCGCCTTGCTTTGTCAACTGGCGGAATTCCACTTGATAATCGTCGCGCTTACCATGGATATAGTCTTGGTAAATTTGATAGACAGGATGACGGTCATCGGGATGCATGCGTTCGCGCCAGCTGGCGTTTGTTTCGGTGAAGGTTTGCGGATCATAACCGAGCATTTGCGCATACTCAGGATTAACAATGGCTTCACCGGTTTGCACATTGAGATCATAAAGACCTTGATTTGCTGCTTGCAAGGCTAAACGCAACCGGGATTCACTATCGCGCAAGTGCTGCTCTACTTGACGTCGGCGTGACTGAATGCCGATCATCATCAGAGTGATCAATGTGATGGTTAATACGAAAATACACAATATCAATTGATCAATTCGCGGATTTCCCAAGGCAAAAGGCCCGGAACCGTTCGCGGTTCCGATGACAGCAAAGAAGGAAATAGCCAAAACCGCGATATATGCACCGAGCGCGTTAAATCGTAAACCTGCCCATACCAACGCGGGAAATACCATAAAAGCCAGCGGCAGCATGAATTGATCGGTCATTAAGATACCGCCAAATATCAGCCATGCCAGAACAACACAGATTCCTAAAGCAATGAGATATTCCAACCGGATTGGTCTCGAATGAAATAGGGAAATGATCCGCCGAGTGGAACAAAATAACAGCAATGGCGTAAATACCATAATGCCAACCGTATCCCCAAGCCACCAGCCGAACCAAGCTTGCGGTATTGAATCCGCTGTTATTTTTTCATCTGCAAACAGCGCGGCAACGCCAATACTCGCGGTAAGAATCATACCGGCGGGCGCAGACAGCAAGAAAGCCAAAACATCCCGCCCGCGCACAAAATTATTCTCAAACTTGCTCAGCCGCTTGAGCATCAAGGCGCCGAGCAACGGGCCGGCCGCATTACCGAAAGCGATTTCCATTGCGGTCAACAAACCGAGACCGCCTATCGAGTAATTAACCGCAAACGCCCCGAGCGCTATGGCAGGCCAATACCACAATCCCCACATTAGTAGTGCTGCAAGTGCAATGCCAGAAGGCGGCCAGAACAGCGTAATGCTGGAACCCATGTATGGAATGCTTAAGCCGAGCTTTCCCCCGATGAAATAAGCTGCGGTCAGCAATAAAAACCGCGATGCAACGATAGTGAAGGATTTCTTGGGGTGATGACCCATACAAAACCAATATCTTAAGCGGAATTTATTTTAACATTGATTCAGAACGGGCTTGCTTTCTAAATTGTGGTTTACCCGAGGGAAATGCTCATTAATTTGCAGCACAGGCGCATCACTTTTTAGTGCGACACGCTCTCTTTTCCGTGTGCCAGCAATAACCACTTTCAAAAGAAAATTTCTCTAAAACCTGCAGGTATCGGAAGAATCTATCAAACAATACCCGCCGGATTCTTGAGACAGGATTCACCAAGGTACTGCGGGTGTTAAATAAACTCCACACCCGTTTGTTGCAAACCGGTAAGGTTGATATTGATTTCGTTGATATCGGTATTGGCGGCAATTTCCAGCAACTGCGCTTGACTCAAGGTTCCGCCGCTGCCGGATAATAACTTGACGTAAAAATCATGCTCGGAAGCAGACGGTAGACTGCCCACAACATTCTGGTAGACCTTATCGACAAAGGCATCATTGGACAACCCTATGACGCCAACCACCAGTTGCGATACCGCAAGCATACTTTGCCCGGAATCAAATAGATTCAATCCGATACCGACATAATCCGGATGTTGCGCAATGGTCGGCGCATCGAAAGCCGCACCGATAAGGCGGACCGTGTTGCCAGCGGATTGGCCATCGCTAAGATCCACGGCTATTTTCTTATCCGTGAATCTAAACCGCTCTATTCCAAAAAGCGTGTCATTACCATCGGGACCGGTCACGCTAAAACCGGTGCTGGTGCCAGCAACGGTATAATTCCCCCGGCTGCTACTGAAGATCGCGGTGTCTGCACCGAAACCACCGCTTAATTTATCGTTGCCGCTGTTACCATTCAGTGTATCGTTGCCGCCTGATGCGACAATAAAATCATCTCCGGAGGTACCGGTCAAATTATCGGGGCCGTCTGTTCCCGTAAAGATATTACTCGGCACCGTTCCGGTACTACCTGCGAAGTTTTTCGGCGAGTTGATGCCGGTCGAACTATCCGGATTTAAGGAAGTCACTCCATCCACCGGCAAATTGGCATACGACAATCTGCCGTTATCCATCCCCGGAAAATTGACAGTGCCTCCGGATAAAAACAGAAAACCGTTAGGGATGATATAGTCCGGCGTCACGATGCCTAAGTCTGCAAATCCTTGAGTTGCAACCAGCACCGTTTTGTTGAGGGTTGCAGCACTGGGAAGATTGGTCGTAATGTTGTAAGTCTTAGTAACGCTGCCATCAGTTGATGTAATGGTACGTCCCGCCCACAAATGCTGCGCATCAGCGTCACCCATGAACTCGATAAATTGAATGGTGCCATCCGCATTTGAATAGACTTCGTTGAGGTGGAAAACGTGGTATGTCATGGTATTGCCCTCCAGAGGTAAAATTAGGGAAACGCTGAGTAATTGGCTACACAAGCGATCTGCTGCGTTGGGCGGTGCTCGAAAATTCGCCTATCACTATGATATGTCTCATTTTCTGCGCTCCATCCGCCTTGCATCTCGTCTTGTTCTCCGAATTTTTCGGTATTTCCTTAGGTAAATAAGTAAGTTTTAGGGTTTTTTGTTAAACATCAGTGGCGTTACTTTTTTTTCCACTGCCCGTCAATTTGAATCCAGGTCCCCGCAGGAACGGTTTTAAAGATTTCAGCTGCATATACCTTGGCCACTTCGTCAACATCAATACCCTGAGCAGCGGCTTTCTCTTGATAAATGGCCCGGCGTTTTACATTGATCGCATCCGCTTCCGCTTGAGCCTCGGGTTGCCGCGCAATGACATAGCCATTATAACCTTCGCCAATCGCACCTGAAGCACGGAGATCCTCAAGACTTCCCGCTTGGATCGGTGAAGTAAACAGTGTCAGAATCAATACAAAAACGATCGTAAGGCTGGGTAATGGTTTCTTTAAATTTGTTGTCTCAATAGGCTGCACATTAGTCTCCTTGTAATATTACTTCTAGAAGATGCCGGGATTGGCTGCAATATCTTTTTTGGCTTCTTCCTCAAGCTTGACTCGGATATCAGCATCCAGTTTGATATTCAAATTAATCGTGATGGGTTCCTGCGGCGATTCCACTTTGACTGTTGGCGCGCAAGCTGTGATTACCAAACAGACAAGAATCAGGCTAACCTTCGCGATCACTATTTTAGCCACTTGATCAATGTTGCGCATGATTGCACTCCTTTTTTGTAATGAGCCCCTGTTGTACTTTTCGATGGGAGCCAGTTATGAACATTATGTGCTCCATGGCTACAATTTAGCGCCGCCAGAATTAACGGAGTATGAATGAGCCGCGCAGAATTTCATGGGACAGGTTATACCCTTGGTTAATCGTTTGCAGAATTTTATCAATATCGGTTTCCAGTTTAATATTGAGCCGGAACGGCTGTCCATTTTTAACGTTGGGATTATTCCCCAATACTGAGAGTTTGACCACCAAATCATGCAAATCCGACTTATCAAGATTCAATGAAAGTTCTGTGTAATGAAACTCTTGCACCGCTTGCAGCAATAGATTCATTTCTTTCCCCGCGGAAGATAGCATTTTCGAGGCTTTCTCTGATTTAAAGCGCAAAATTCCCGGTGATCTCGCTGCAAGGTGCCCGTTTGTGACCGTCAATACATTATTTTTTAATGTGATCGGAATTTGACCATCGAGCTGCCCGCTTCCGGCCAACCCTTCGATCTTAATCAAATTGAAGAAGGTTTCGAGATCGATATCTTCGATGCGAAGCAAGATATCGGTCTGTGCCGCCGCCGGATCAATAATCGTCGGCACCAAAGACACCATACCGTTGATCACGGAAAATTGCGCTTTTTGTATTGCCAGACGGGGTGGCGTCGTACCTTCGATATGATAAGAAATCAACACGTTCTCCAACGGAATTCCGGAATCAATCCGGCGGATCGTAATCGATTGATGCCGCGCACTGCTTAAGGTGATTAAATTATCCAAATTGAGCAACACATTCAAATCGCTTAACTTTAGAGTTTCACGCGTCAGAGACAGATCCCGTATTTCGAATTCGGCGCCGCTACTTTGCACCCCGTCTTGGTCCCATCGGAGCTTTGCGGATGCATTAATTTTTCCACTGACATCTTGCAACTCTGCCAGGACTGGCAAAAGATCGCCGGGCTGCAAAGCACCTGGTGAAAAACTGAGCGGCACGATCTCAGCTTTCAATCTGCCTTTGCCTGTATCAGTCGAATAATTCCCTGTCAGTTTGAAATAGTCCAACCCGGGTACGCCGCCCGAAAACGCCAGCGAATAAACAGCAGGTTTGCCGCTCTTAGCAATATCACGAATCGCGCCGGCAAAAGACATTGCCGCAAACAACGGTTCCGGCGCGAGGTGATGCAAGCGGCCAATCGCAAAACTTGCGACTTCGTCATCTTCCTGATCATTCAGGCGCAGGACAACCGAAATATCAGATGCCTGCACCTGCGATGGCAAGTTAACAGCTGCATCACTGATCGCCAATGTTCCCCGGTATTTTTCATCCGCATCCAGTTCTCCAATCAGAGAAATTTTCCCAGGGTAAATCTGAACTTTGGTCAATTTTGAATCGGAGCGTTCATCTTGTATTGTCAAATTGGCAGGAAGAATCGAAATAGTATGCTTGACCTTGAGTCCATGCGTATCTTTCGCGAGTTCCAGGTCTGCCCGATCGATAGAAAGGCCTTGAAAATCCCTGATTTGCAGGGGATAGCCGGTATGGATTGCTCCCAATATGATGCGCCCTGGTTCGCGCAATCCCATTTGCAAGGAAGATGGATCGAATTTGATCTGAACCGGAATGGAAACTGCGAGTTGCTCGAGTTTCAGTGTATCGGCAGTGACTTGACCGTCAACGATTCTGAAATCCACATCACCCAGCATCGCATCGGATGATCTCTGCAACTCCCCGGTCAGGGAAATTTCATCAAATGACAATTCGGACGCGAATGTTTCTACCTTTTGCAACAACTGGATACCCGATAATGTCGTATTTGTGAGTATTTGCTGCGGTTGCAACGCTGAAAATGTAAAGGATGTTTCACTGGAGAAATTTGCGATTTTAGCTTCCGGTAAATCGAGCTTACCCTCCGAAACAATGACTTTGCCCTGGAGATTCCCCTGAAGATCAAAAGAGGCTTTAAAAATTGTCGTTACCTGAAAAAATGCAGCAGCAGTTGCCGCGCTCAAGTGTATCTCTTGCTTACCGGATTGTATCGCGCCGATATGACCGGATAGAGCCAGCGTGATGTCTCCCGCTGCGGTGCGCAGATAAATGGCGGCGTCGCTGAGATCTAATTCCGGCAACCACGGTATGGAAATTTTTAATTGTGCAGCCGATGTCTGGGATTGTGGTATGGTGAAATTGAAAGCGCCATCAGTTAAATCGATAGTGACTTGCAGACCGCTGATCAAAACCAAAACCGGCTTTCCTGCCAGGAGATCTTGAAAATTCCACGCAATTTGAAGTTTCTTGAGGCGAAATTCGCTGTTTTTCCCAGCCGCTATCTCCTGCAATTGCAGAGAATTAAAAGAAACATCTGGAATTTCAATCGACTGCAACGGAAAACCACGCTGACGCAATTGATCGCTGATAATGGATTCAACGATGGCGTAACGGAATAAATAAAGCCCTAATACGGCCACAATGATAAGGCTGATGAACGCCAGCAATACGGCTTTTAGTAGTTTGCCCATTGAATGGATTAAAATAATGGCCGTGAAAATTTTTATATTATCGTGATTGACGGTTTTCCTATTTTTGGGAAAACCTTAACTAACAGCGCGCAAGCAATTTCCTTGAATCTTAATCCGAAGCGCTGCAATCGCACGATAGAGCTATACAGTATCGAAGAAGTTAACAAACCTTGCAACAAGGATTTTACAAACCCTGTGCGGTTTATCACACAGACTTAACTGATTTCAGGAATTTATAAATGTTTATCGTCGCTGACATGCCATGCTAACGATCCAGTCGTTGACTTACTTGCAAGGCGGTGTCCCGTTATTGGAAAACTGTAATCTGCAAATTTTTTCCAATCAGCGTATCGGCCTGGTCGGCCGGAATGGTTGTGGAAAATCCACATTATTCAAGTTAATCCGGGGTGTTATCAAACCGGATAGCGGCGAGGTAAGCATGCAATCGGGCAAAACAATTGCTTTTGTTGAGCAGGAGATCATCAATTCCGAGTTGCCCGCAATAGAATTTGTGTTGGATGGCGATGTTGAATTGCGGCAGCTCGAAAGCATATTGTCGCGGGCGCAGCACGATACCGCCTGGTTTGAAGCGCAGCAGCGTTATGAAGCGATCGGCGGTTACACCGCTCGATCACGGGCGGCGCAGCTACTCGATGGGTTAGGGTTCGAGAATTCGGCGCTGGAACGTACAGTCAACCATTTTTCAGGTGGCTGGCGGATGCGCTTGAATCTTGCGAGATCATTGATGCACCGCGCCGATCTGCTGCTGCTTGATGAACCGACAAATCACCTGGATCTGGAAGCGATTCTTTGGTTGGAACAATATTTATTGCGCTATCCGGGCAGTTTGATAGTGGTATCCCATGACCGCGAATTTCTCAACACCTGCGTTAATCGCATTGCCAGCATTCATAACCGGTCGATTGAAACTTATAGCGGCAATTACGACGATTTTGAACGCGCTCGTGCGGAACATCTGGCGCAACAAAATCAGGCCTGGCAACTGCAGCAAAAACAGATTGCACACATGGAAGATTTCGTGCGGCGTTTTCGCGCCAAGGCCACCAAAGCCAAACAAGCACAGAGCCGCATCAAAGCCCTGGAACGTTTGGTGCGTCTTGCGCCAGCTCATGTGCAAGATGGTCATTTCGATCTTGAAATAGAAGCGCCTGAACGAAGCCCTGATGTACTGCTACGCATTAAAAATATCAGCTTCGGCTATAGCAATGTCATGTTATTCCAACAGGTTCACCTCACATTGCAAGCGGGTTCGAGGATTGCCCTCATGGGCCCCAACGGCGCTGGAAAGTCGACATTTATTAAATTGCTGACCGGGGAGATAAAACCGCTCTCCGGCACTTTGGAACACGCCGAAAATATTCAAATTGGATATTTCGCACAACATCAATTAGAAAATCTGGATGGTTCGAAAACACCGCTGCAACATCTGCAGGAAATCGCGCCACTGCGAACCGAACTGGAGTTACGAACTTTTCTGGGACGGTTCGGGTTGGGCGGCGATAGCGAGAACCGCCCGGTTGGCAGTTTCTCCGGTGGTGAAAAAAGCCGGTTGGCACTGGCCATACTCGCCTGGCAAAAACCGCATTTATTGTTGCTGGATGAACCGACTAACCACCTGGATTTGGATATGCGCGACGCACTGACGCTGGCGCTAGAAAATTATACCGGCGCGGTCATATTGGTTTCGCATGACAGGAGTCTGGTACGCGCAGTCGCCGATGAATTGTGGCTGGTCGCAGACGGTAAAATACAGCTACTGGATGGTGATCTGGAGGAATATAAAAATTGGCTGGAAACCCGTCGCGCGACGGAAGAAACAAAAACGAAACCTGCAGCGCAGCAAAAACAATCCCTGGCCGCAGCCAAGCCAAACAAAAAATCATTGTTGTCGAAACAATCAAAACTTGAGACCGCCTTAGCCAACGCACAGCAAGAATTATCCGAGATAAACCGGCGGTTAGCGGATCCGGCTACTTATGCGAATTGCCCGCGGGAAGAAATTGACCGACTTAATGCAGTTTACTCGGCGCTTGAGAAAAAAATAGCGGATCTGGAAGAAAGTTGGCTTGAGCTGGAATCAGCCCTGGAAGAATAAGTCAACGGCATAAGCCGTTACGTAACAAGCCGCTACGGATTAGACCTGCATATTCATGATTTCCTGGTAGGCGGTGACTAATTTATTCCGCACCTGGACCATGGACTGAAACGACACGTTGGCTTTTTGCAGGGAAATCATTACTTCATGCAAATCAACATTGGCTTGATCGCTGACAAACTGCTCAGTCATCCTGTCCGCATTCTGCTGCGATTTATTGACCTGATCGACCGCCGTTTTCAACTTTTCGCTAAAATCAACGCTTGCAACCTCATCGCTTTTCGGTTGTTTCTTAACCCCGGAAGCCAGCTCCGAAGCTGCTTGCAGTTGCTGCAATATATTGTCAATCCCTGATTTATCCATGATTTATCCCTACGCGCATCTTAAAAGCACCGGCAACCCCTAACCCGGCCGAAAATTCTATCAAATCAAGTTTATCTGTCTATAGGAAAATGATAGTTAACTTGTCATGCGATACTGCTGTAATTTGTATCGTAATGTTCTTTCCGAAATTCCGAGCTTCTTAACGGCCAGTTTCCGGGAACCATTAACCGCAGCCAATGTTTCCAAAATATGTTTGCGTTCCAGCGATTTAATATCTGCTTCCGCTGCTGGCTCAGCTGTTTGATTTTTTGCCTCAGCTATCTCGGCAATTTCATTTGCCGCCACCGGCAAATGAATATGTTCCGCATCAATTAGATTGTCTGTCGCCAGAATCATCGCTCGCTGCATGACATTTTCCAATTCCCGCACGTTGCCGGGCCAGGCATACCGGGTCAGTTTATCAATGGCTGCCGGAGTCATCCTGTACGCCGGTTTATCTGTATTGGAAGAACTGCCAGACAGCGCACGAAGTGCCAAAGGCTCGATGTCCAAAGGTCTTTCGCGCAATGGCGGAATTTCGATCGGAAACACGTTGAGACGATAATAGAGATCTTCGCGAAACCGGCCGCTTTTAACCATCGCCGGCATATCGCGGTTTGATGTTGCCAGCACCCGGATATCCAGCTTAATCGTTTTGTGCCCGCCGACTCTTTCAACTTCCCTTTCTTGCAGCACTCGCAGCAATTTTGCCTGTAGTTCCAGCGGCATCTCTGAAATTTCATCCAGCAATAACGTGCCGCCCTCCGCCTGCTCGAATTTTCCCGGTTGAGCCTGCGAAGCTCCGGTAAATGCGCCTTTTTCGTAACCGAATAAAGTCGCCTCGAGTAAATTTTCCGGAATAGCAGCACAATTGATTGCGACAAATGGCTTAGCCGAACGTGAAGAATGCAGATGAATGAATCGGGCTATTACCTCCTTGCCACAACCGCTCTCGCCTGTCAGCAACACCGTCGCAGGCGATTGCGCAACACGCCGGGCAAGGGCTAACAACGATCGTGTCCGCGGATCTTTGGCGACTACTTTATCATCTTGTTCAATCTCCGGCAGCGCATGGCGCTTGACATGCGCTAAAAGGCTCCCTGGATCAAACGGTTTTAGCAAATAATCGCAGGCCCCAGTTTGCATTGCAGCCACTGCCCGCTTGACGTCACCATAGGCGGTCATTAACAAAACTGGCAACTCGGGTTCAAAAGCTTTAATTTCCTGTAGTAGCGCAAACCCGTCGATAGGCTTCATTTGCACATCGCTGACAACCATCCCGATTTGACGCTCTTTAAGTATTTTCATTGCATCAACACCATTAGATGCAGCCCACGTCTGGTAACCGGATAGTTTCAGGGTAGCACAAATTGCCTCTTGTAAATCCTGATCATCTTCTACCACCAGAATCGGCAGTGTTCTCATACATTAATCTCCTTTGCTTCTGGGCAGATGCACGATAAATTCAGTTCCCGTGTCAGGCGCAGAATGAATCTGGATGCTGCCGCCCATTGACTGGACAACACTTCTGGCAATAGCCAAACCAAGCCCGGTGCCCTCTGATCGGGTAGTAAAAAAAGGCTCGAACAACCTTTCCTGCAGTGACGAATCAATACCAGGACCAGTGTCATGAACATTCAGGGTAATGCGCCCCTTTTCCAAGCTGGCGGACAGTGAAATCACACCACCAGTCGGTGTTGCCTGTACAGCGTTCTCGAGAAGATTCATCAATGCTCCGAACAGTGCCGGCCGATCCGTCATGATCTTTTCAGATCCGCAACAATCCGAAATATTCAGTTGCAGTTTCTTTTGCTTCACCTGCGGCTCAATGACTTGTTGCAATTCTGCTATCAGACTGCTTATCTCAACCGTTTCAAGCTGATTTGACTCGCCTTTTACAAAGCGGAGCATGTCTTTGGTTAATTGCTCCAAATGCAATAAGCGCTCAATTGTTTTCGCTGCAAATTTTTGCCGTTCACTGGAAGTCAGCGCATCGCTACCGAGATGGTTCGCATAAATGAGTGCGGTTGACAGCGGCGTACGCAATTGATGCGCAAGATTCGCCGCCATTTCCCCCATAGCAGTCAACCGCTGATTTCTTCTGAATTGTTCCTGCAATGCGTATGCATCCGTAATGTCATTAATCAGCAAGATTCTTCTGCCAAGCGTATCCGCGGCGCTACTTTCTACGCGGATCCGGCGAGACTCTGAAGGTTTATCCGATTTGATCAACCACTCATTGACGAGCATCGTAGCTGTCAAGCGTTCCTGAACGACCCGACTCCATCCCAGACCAAGCAAAGGTTCTCCCAACAAGCTGATAGCTGCAGGATTTACTTGTTCAATACATTCCTGCGCGTTCAATGCGACAACCCCTCCTGGCAGTGCATTTAATAACAATCCCAATCGTTGCGACAGATTCTCTTTAGCAACCAGTTGCTTATGCAATTCTCCATTGGCAAGTGCTAATTCCCGGGTCAGGTGCGCAACTTGACCCTGCAATTCCTGATAGACGCTCGATAACTGCTCGGAGACCTCATTAAAAGCTGCAAATGCGCGTTGCAGCTGCGCTTGATCATCCAATATATTATTGATTTTGCTAATTTTATTTATCTGCACGAAATTTAAATTCAGTGAGTAGAAACTAACTGTAGCTTAGCATTGAAGACTATCCCGCTATTGATGCGAATAAGGCGGACAAACCTATTCTTTTTAAACAATCAGAACTTACAAAGTTGCCGATAATCATCAATTCTAAAAAGTCTATTAAGACTGAAAGATTGACAGCCAATTTTTTTACGGCAGCGCAATAGCAAGATTGAGGATTCCAGTTCGATTGATAAAGCCTATTTTCGAACGAACTGGATTTCCATATTGAACGGAAATTGAGCATTTAAGCAGGAGAGCAGCGCGTGGCAACAGTACCCAGTGAACCTAATACGACAACACCTACCTCCGCATTCAGGCTGGAACAGTTCAATCAGTTGTCGAATCAAAAGAAACTCGGGGTCATTTTATCTGCTGCGGCAGCTATCGCGTTACTCGTGGGCGCTTTGATGTGGAGTCAAACACCGGAATATCGCGTACTTTATTCCAATATCCAGGACCAAGACGGCGCGGCGATTATCAGCGCACTCCAGCAGATGAACGTGCCTTATAAGATTTCTGATAATGGCGGCGCTATCCTGGTTCCTGATAAACAAGTCCATGAGGTGCGGTTGAAATTGGCAGGGCAGGGATTACCTAAAGGCGGCCTTACCGGTTTCGAAATCATGGAAAATCAGAAGTTCGGTTCGAGTCAATTCCTTGAACAAGTGAACTATCAACGGGCACTGGAAGGTGAATTGGCGCGCTCGGTGCAATCGTTGTCCGCAGTACAAAGTGCACGCGTGCACTTAGCCATCGCTAAACCTTCAGTATTCTCCCGGGAACGGCAGCAACCCAGCGTTTCCGTTTTACTCAATTTGTACCCAGGCAGAGTGCTGAGCGTAGAACAAGTCAGTGCCATTGTGCATCTGATGTCAAGCAGCGTCCCCAATTTGCCCGTAAAAAATGTAACGGTTGTGGATCAGAACGGCAATCTATTAAGCACTCAAAACGACAAAAAACACGATTCCAGGTTCGATGCCAAGCAATTAGAGTATATCCAAGAAATTGAAGAAAACTATATACGCCGAATCGAAGCCATTTTGTCGCCTATTACGGGAGCGGCCAATGTCCGGGCTCAAGTAACCGCCGATGTCGATTTTTCCCGGGTTGATCGTGCCGAGGAAATTTACCGGCCCAACAATACTGAATCCGAAGGCGCTTCGATTCGAAGTCAGCAAACTCATGAATCAACTTCGATTGGTTCAAAGTTCGACGGCGGAATCCCAGGCGCGTTGTCTAATCGTCCTCCTGAGCCAGCAACTGCGCCAATTGAAGCCGGAGGAAAAAAACCCGGGGATGAAAATGCGGAAGGTGAAGAAGGTGCCAATAAGGAAGTGCCTCCGATTCCTACCGACAAGAAAAAAGAATCGACCACTAATTACGAGGTCGATAAAACCGTTCAACACACCCAGCAATCCAGCGGCAACATCAAGCGATTATCAGCGGCTGTCGTAGTCAACTACAGGAAAAAAGTCGATGAAAACGGAGAAGTCACTTACGAGCCGCTCAGCGCGGATGAAGTTAAGGAGATCAATAATCTTGTCCGGGAAGCCATGGGCTTTAACGAAAAACGGGGAGATTCATTGACGGTTACGAATAGCATATTTACCGACGACACCGCGCCGGTACTGGAAGTACCGCTGTGGAAAGATCCGGATGTCGTTATGTTCGCGAAAGATTTTGGAAAACAATTGTTAATAGCCGCGGTGGTATTATTTTTCTTGTTGAAAATTTTCAAGCCGTTCTTGAAAAGCCTGGCACCCCCTCCACCGCCGGCTCCTGAATTAACGGATCAGACTGCGGCTTTAGCAGCCGATGGAACACCCATAGAAGGATTGCCCGAACAAATGGATGGCGCCTCCATGCAGCAAGCATTACAAAGATCCATATTCGAAGAAAATTTGAAACGAGCAAAACAGCTCGCGATGGATGAACCTGCCATCGTGGCGAATGTTGTCAAGGATTGGATGACTAAAAATGGATGACGAAGGAATTAAAAAAAGTGCAATTTTGCTGATGACCCTGGGAGAACAGGAAGCCGCATCTGTCATCAAGCTGCTCGGACCTAAGGAAGTACAACGGTTGGGCGAAACGATGTCAAAATTACAAAACATCACGCGCACTGAGATTGAAACCGTCGTCACCGAATTCTGCAGTGAGGCGGAAGGAAGAACAACACTCGGACAGGACTCCGCCGATTATATCCGCAAGGTACTAACCAGTGCGCTAGGAGATGAAAAAGCGGCCAACTTGATCGATCGCATTTTGCAAGGCGGCGATACCAGCGGCATTGAAGGATTGAAATGGATGGATGCGCCATCGGTAGCCGAATTGATCAAAAATGAACATCCGCAAATCATCGCAACAATTTTAGTGCATTTGGAACGAGATCAGGCCAGCGAGATTTTAAGTCTTTTCACCGAGCGATTGCGTAACGACGCTTTATTACGTATTGCTACACTCGATAGTATCCAACCAAATGCATTGCGTGAACTGAATGAAGTATTAACAAAATTACTGTCAGGCAGCACCAGCATTCGCAAATCCGCCATGGGAGGGGTGCGGGCAGCGGCTGAGATTCTCAACTTCGCGCCATCCGCTCAAGAAGCCAGCGTCATTGAAAACATCAAACAGTATGACGAAGAACTGGCTCAGAAAATTATGGACGAGATGTTCGTGTTCGATAACCTGATCGACATCGACGATCATGGTATCCAATTACTGCTCAGGGAAGTTCAATCGGAATCCCTGATTATCGCGTTGAAAGGCGCGCAAGAAGAATTGCGTCAGAAAATCTTTAAGAATATGTCGCAGCGTGCCGCTGAGGCTCTCCGTGAAGACCTTGAAAGCAAAGGACCGGTTCGTGTCTCTGAAGTTGAAGCCGAACAGAAAGAAATTCTTAAGGTGGTTCGCCAGCTGGCTGACGATGGACAGATTGTGCTGGGTGGCAAGGGCGATGACGGATTCATATAATCGACCGGCTCCAATATTTACCTGCTATTCGGCACAAATTTGAAGGTTGAGCAAAATGATTACAAGCGACTTTATTCCGAAAGACAAACAAAACGGCTATCAGCGCTGGGAGCTGGATTCCTTGGAAACGCCCGAGTTCCAGGAGAAAGATCAAGATCATGAAACCGAAAATCCTATCGAGGAAGAACTGAACAAGGTTGTACCTCCTACCGAAGAAGAAATAGCAGCGGTTTTTCAGCACGCTAAAGAAGAAGGTTATGAAGCCGGCCTCCAGGAAGGTAAATCAGCGGGCTATAAAGAGGGCAGAGAAATCGCGGAAACCGAAGTTAAAGCGGAAATTGCGCGGCTTCAAATGCTGTTATCAAAGCTGGATCATGATCTTCATGAGATCGATCAACAAGTCGCCAATGATTTACTCGATCTGGCTATCGCACTTGCCAAAAAGGTCGTAGCACAAGCACTGGAATTAAATCCCAAGCTGATCATTCCGGTCGTACAAGAAGCGATCCGAAATTTGCCTAACGTCATGAATCATCCCCGGCTTTTTTTACACCCGGACGATGCAGCCCTGATCAATGCGCATCTAAGCGATCGGATGGAACAGGATAACTGGCAAGTTCGCGAAGATCCACAAATCGTCAGAGGCGGATGCCGTATCGAAGCGGGCGGCAGTGAAATCAACGCAACCCTGGAAACACGTTGGCATAGAGCGCTTGCTGCGATCGGTCAGAACAGTGACTGGTTCGATGGATCAGAATAATATGACCCGCCTTGAACAATGGAGCGGTTTCCTGCGAAACTCTGCACAACTGGTTGCACCCGCAAACCCATATCTATTGAGTGGAACAATTACTCGAGTTGCCGGATTGGTCATGGAAGCCGTCGGACTCCGGTTAGCGGTCGGCAGCAGCTGCATAATATCTCTCTCAAACGGTCACCAGGTATCGGCGGAAGTAGTCGGATTCGCGGGCGAGCGGATTTTTTTGATGCCGTCTAGCGATGTCTACGGATTATCGCCGGGCGCCAAAGTTGTGCCGGCCGAAATCACTGTAGAGCCGCCGCAGCTTGGACACTTGAAACACCCGCGAAGACGTGCGGCCGACCGGGCCAAACATATCACCGCCGGACCTGAGCTGTTAGGCCGGGTATTGAACGGCTTAGGCGAACCGCTTGATCGCCTCGGTCCAACGCATGCGCAACATAGCGTACCCTTATACAGCCGCCCTTATAACCCCTTAGAGCGGATCCCCGTGACTGAACCGCTTGATGTCGGTGTGCGCGCGATCAATACGCTGTTGACTGTCGGACGAGGTCAGCGCATGGGATTATTTGCCGGTAGCGGCGTTGGCAAAAGCGTGCTGCTCGGCATGATGGCGCGTTACACCTCTGCGGATGTCATTGTGGTGGGATTGATTGGCGAACGCGGACGCGAAGTTAAGGAATTCATTGAAAATATTCTCGGTGAAGAAGGACTCGCTCGTTCCGTCGTCGTAGCGGCACCTGCCGATACTTCGCCGCTACTGCGTTTGCAAGGTGCGGCCTACGCCACCGCAATCGCAGAATACTTTCGCGATTCCGGCAAGCATGTCCTGTTGATCATGGATTCTTTAACCCGCTACGCGATGGCGCAACGGGAAATTTCCCTGGCAATCGGCGAACCGCCCGCGACTAAAGGCTACCCGCCATCGGTTTTTGCCAAACTGCCACAATTGGTCGAGCGCGCCGGCAATGGCAATCAGAAAAATGGCTCCATCACTGCTTTCTATACCGTATTGACCGAAGGTGATGATCAGAATGATCCGATCGCCGATAGCGCACGCGCCATTCTGGACGGTCATGTGGTGTTATCGCGCAGACTTGCTGAAGCAGGCCATTATCCTGCCATCGATATAGAAGCTTCAATTAGCCGCATCATGACCAGCATTGTCCCGCAACAGCAGGTCGATATGGCACGGCAATTCAAATCGTTGTATTCACGTTATCAACGCAGCCACGATTTGATCAGTGTCGGTGCCTATGTTGCTGGCTCTGATCCTGAATTGGACCGGGCGATCAGACTCTACCCAGCATTTGAGAGATTTTTGCAACAAACGATGACGCAGCAGGAAAGTTTTGATACGAGTATTGCAAAGCTATCGAAGCTATTTGAGTTCGATGGCAGCCGCTAATCGAACGCTTCAGCAAGATGTCCAAACCGTCATCTCTAAAAATTCTGCAGGATTTAGCCAAACAGCAAGCTGACGCCGCGGCCAAACAGCTTGGCAAGCTCAATTACCAACAGCAGGAAGCGGAAAAAAAATTACAACTGCTTTTGCAATATCGCAGCGGCTATCAATCAAACCTTGAAAATACCAGCGGACAAGGAATTGACCATATCCAGTGGCGCAATTTCATTGCTTTCATGAGTAAATTGGATGCTGCGATTGCCGAACAACAGCAAGCAGTACTGTATATGCAAAACAAGAAAACAGCGGGAAACAACGAGTTTTTGTCCTGCCAACGCAAGTTAAAGTGCTACGACACACTCGTTCATCGCCAGCAGCGCACCATGATGCAACAGCAACTGAAAATTGAACAAAAATTGCAAGACGAATTTGCCTCAAACACGACGCGACAAGCTCCCTATCCGCCTAAATCCGATTCATAATTTAACTGGGTTCCATTGAACTGGTATGGATATTGCAGGACTTCATCTGAAATTAACCCAATCAGCGAGAAAAATTTATGCTAAACATGTCGGTTGCACCTTCAATAAAAGCGCCAGCAGGTAATCCCGCCGCCATGCCGGATTCTGGTTTACTCGGCGCCTCGGAGCCTGTTTCGGAAGAATTCAGCAACATCTTGGAACGTGAAGTTTCACAAACAGCCGATTCGCGCCAGCAATCCACTAATGGCAACAATGCCAAAACCGAAGATCAACCCAAAGAGGCTGAAACTACGACGGCTGAGAATGTCAATGTCGAGACAGCCAAGACTTCAACGGCTGAAAACCCCACCAGCTTTATCCAGAATCTGTTGACCGATCCAACACTGGGATTCAGATCCAACCAACCAATCGATCAATTGAGTAAACTGCCGGAGCCGGTATTGAAAGCGCCTTTAGCGGATATATTGGGAACAAAGCTACCAACCCAATTGAATCCAATGGCTTCTCACAACAGTGAAGCGGCGCTCAATCCAGCATTTCCTGCCGTTAACCAATTGTTGCAGCAAACCCAAGCTGCTGGGAATTTGAATTCCCAGGCCAACCAATTCTGGCAAATGATGGAAACGGCAAATTCTGCCGCCAACGGCAGATTATTACCGTTAGCTAATGAATTGAGCGAAGCCATCACAATTGATACCAATGAATCGCTTCCGTCAATTTTCGAAGAATCGAATGCTTCACAATCGCAGGGTTTAAGTAATACAACGATCACGAGCTCATCCACCGCTTCCACAAGCGAAGTTCACGTGCATCAGCCTGTTGGTCAAGCCAAGTGGGGAGGCGAATTTGCGCAGAAAGTTGTATGGTTGACCTCACAGCAGCAGCAAGTTGCTGAAATTCATCTGAATCCTGCGCATCTAGGCCCCGTTGAAGTAATGCTGACGATTACCCAAGATCAGGCAACTGCACAGTTTTTATCACCTCATTCAGCGGTACGGGAAGCCATTGAACAAGCCTTGCCGAAATTACGCGAAATGATGGCTGAGAATGGCATTCAATTAGGTAATGTAATGGTCGGCTCCGATTCGTTTCAGCAGGAAAATAGACAGCAGCACGCCGGTTACTCCGATCGGGGTAATCCCCATATGACGGATTCGACCCAATCAAAATCCACCAATCAAATCGAAGCAATAGCGGCACCTGCCAGACATCAAGGCATTGTGAACACCTATGCGTGATCATCGGAGACCTTTGCACGGTGTCATGAGCGGTACGAGAATAAGGCAAAAATTTGCGAAAAAACGGAGTTTACATGAGGTTAATGAGCATTTTTCGCGAATTTTTAACGCAATTATCGTGCCGCGTAGTAACCGTGCAAAGGTCTCCATCGATGAATTCGAGTTTAACCACTGGCGCGACTTACCACGCGCTATCAATCGCTGATAGCGCGCTGAATATCTCCATCTCAAAATCTCAACCTTAATTCCATCTGAGGACGATAGCTCAGCGACTTCAGGCCGTGATTCACGTAAATCGGGATAACTGGAAATAAGCGATATTATTTCATTGTTATTTGCGGCATCAATGGATGCCACAGTCAAAGATAATTGATTTCGTCAAATTTGGAGTTAAACAAATGTCGAAATCAAATACCGCAACAGCAGCACCAGCCGCCGAAGGCGGCAAAAGCAAAAAAGGACTCATCATAGTCATATTGATCGCAATCCTCGCAATCGGCGCAGGCGCAGGCGGCACTTGGTACTTCATGCAGCAGGCTGGCGATGAGGAAGCCGAAGAGGAAAAACCAAAACCGAAAGCAAAACTAAAACCCACTACCTTCATTGACCTGGAGGTGTTTACGGTCAATCTCCAACCGGAAGAAAGCGGCCAGTATTTGCAAGTCGGTTTGACTGTGAAAGCCAGAGAAACCGAAGTAGTGCAAGAAATAGCCAAGCAGATGCCGTCCATACGCAACCGCATCCTGATGCTACTGTCCAGCAAGAAAGCCGTGGAAATCTCCGGGATTAACGGAAAACAGCAGTTAAGCCAGCAAATTGCCGATGAAATCAGGCAATCGCTCGATTCCGAAGACCTTCAGGAAGACGTCCGGGAAGTATTATTCACTTCCTTTGTAATTCAGTAATTCGCAAATGTCCGAAGATTTCCTCTCACAAGAAGAAGTCGATGCACTCCTCAAAGGTGCAACGGGTGATAGCGATGAAGCTCAGGAAGAGGAAGATAAAGGTGGTGTCCGTCCGTACAACATCGCGACACAGGAACGGATCGTTCGCGGACGGATGCCGACCTATGAAATCATCAATGAACGCTTTGCGCGGTTACTGCGCATCGGGTTGTTTAATTTCATGCGGCGTACGGTAGATATTGCCGTCGGTCCCGTAAAAGTAATTAAGTTCAGCGAGTTCGTGCGCAACTTGGTGGTGCCGACAAACCTGAACATGGTTCACATGAAACCGTTGCGCGGTACTGCCTTACTGGTTTTCGATCCCGATCTGATTTTTCTGATCGTTGACAACCTGTTCGGCGGTGACGGCCGTTATCACACGCGGGTTGAAGGAAGAGATTTTACTCAGACCGAACAGCGAATCATTCAACGCTTGTTGGATGTCGTCTTCGAAGAATATGAGAAGTCCTGGAAATCAGTCTATCCGGTCAATTTCGAATACATCCGTTCCGAAATGAACCCGCAGTTCGCCACGATCGCCACGCCGAATGAAGTGGTCGTTTCCGTTACATTCGATATCGATATGGGAAACAAAGGGGGCGGACTGCATGTGTGCATTCCTTATTCCATGGTGGAACCGATCCGCGACATTTTGTATAGCGCGCTGCAAGGCGATCATATGGAAGTGGATAAACGCTGGATCAAGCTAATGTCACAACAGGTTCAAGGCGCCGAAGTTGAACTGGTTGCAAATCTTGGGCATACGAAGGTCACCTTCGAGCAAATTCTAAGCATGCAAGTGGGGGATATCATTCCACTGGAAATCCCTAAAACGATTACCGTTAATGTCAGTGGCGTACCGGTACTGGATTGCCGCTACGGCACAATGAACGGGCGCTATGCGCTAAAAGTAAATTCTCTGATTTCACAATCGGAAACTGAAAATTAATTGGAGCAAATATGACTGAACCAACCACCAGCGATCAAGCGGAAACCGATGACTGGGCAGCTGCTATGGCTGAGCAATCAGCCGCCACACAAAGTGATGCGCAAAATGAAGAAAATCCGGCTGATGATTGGGCGGCTGCTATGGCTGAGCAAGAATCGGCCACCAACCCATCGGATTCGCAATCCTCAGGTTCAGCGCTCAATGCGCAATCGGCATCAGCATCAGTTTTTCAGGAATTTTCAAAAGACGGCGGTGACAATAATACCCGTCATGACATCGATCTGATTCTCGACATTCCCGTTCAGATGACGGTTGAATTGGGCCGCACCAAGATAGCCATTAAGAATTTGCTGCAGCTTGCGCAAGGCTCTGTGGTCGAGCTCGACGGCATGGCCGGCGAACCGATGGATGTGCTGGTTAATGGCTGTTTGATCGCACAAGGCGAAGTCGTTGTGGTCAATGACAAATTCGGTATTCGATTGACCGACATCATTACCCCCAGCGAACGCATCCGCAAACTCAACCGCTAGAACTGAACCATGTTGAACCGATCCCCGGCTTTACTGTTAATGCTTTCCCTTCCGGTATTTGCCGATACCGCAAAACCAAATTATGTGCCGCCGCCTTCTGTCATATCCACGGATAACATGCTGCAAATGATGGGCGGCTTGTTATTGGTGCTGATGATCATCGGCGCCGCTGCGTGGTTGCTGAAACGCTTCTCGTTGATACCGGCAACCGCAGCGGGCGTCATCAAGGTTGTTGCGGCCAGCGGTGTCGGCCAGAGAGAACGCGTGGTCGTGGTCGAAATTGATAACACCTGGCTGGTATTGGGCGTGGCGCCGGGCCGGGTAAACAAGCTGCACACCCTACAAAAGCCTTCAGAAACCCCCGGTCCCGCTCAAGCGAATCCAGCGGCGGATGCTTTTGCCGATCAACTAAATCAGAGTATCCATAAAGATCATGCTTAATCGAGCCAGTATAGCCCTTCATACCTGTTTTCTGCGCATCATGAATCTTTTCCGCTGCAAAGCGAATACTTTACCGTGCGGAAATGTCCGCATCCTGGGTAAGCGCCGGTTGTTACAAATCCTATTTCTTGCACTCGGTTGCGTGGCTGTTCCGGTTTTTGCGCAAAAATCCGGCTTCCCGGCATTTACCAGCTCACCCAATCCTGACGGTAGCGCAACCTATACGCTGAGTCTGCAGACGCTGCTATTTCTGACTACCTTGACGTTTCTACCCGCCGTGGTGCTGATGATGTCGAGTTTTACCCGGATCATCATTGTATTGTCCTTACTTCGCCTTGCGTTGGGCACGCAATCCTCACCACCGAATCAAGTGCTGCTCGGCATCGCGCTGTTTCTGACTTTTTTTATCATGTCGCCTGTAATCGACCGGGTTTATCACGAAGCCTATGTGCCGTTTTCCGAAGATAAAATCAATATCATGCAAGCAGCCGAACAAGCCAGTATCCCGATAAAATCGTTTATGCTGCACCAAACTCGGGAAACGGATCTGGCCCTTTTTGTGCAGATCTCCGGCAGCGAGGAAATCGAAAGTCGTGACAACGTTCCGCTGAAATTATTGGTGCCCGCATACATCACCAGTGAATTAAAAACTGCATTCCAGATCGGTTTTGTCGTATTCATTCCCTTTTTAATTATCGATCTGGTGGTATCCAGCGTGTTAATGGCCATGGGTATGATGATGTTGTCACCGATGATTATTTCATTGCCGTTCAAATTAATGCTTTTCGTATTAGTGGATGGCTGGCACCTGATCATCGGTTCTTTGACGCAAAGCTTTTTTACTTGAGAGGAAACTTATCATGACTCCAGAAGGTGCAATGACAATCGGCCGGCAAGCGCTTGAGATTACCTTCATGATTTCCGCGCCTCTACTACTGTCGGCGCTGGCAACCGGCTTATTGGTGAGTATTTTCCAAGCGGCCACGCAAATCAATGAAATGACCTTATCTTTCATTCCCAAATTATTGGTGATGTTTCTGGTAATGGTATTGGCCGGGCCATGGATGATCGCGATCATGACGGATTATATGCACCGGCTGTTTTCCGGCATTCCCTGGCTGGCGGTCGGTTAGTATCCGTACGGCCATTTCGCAGATCCGATTCATGAGCGGTTGCACCGGCCATCCAATTGAATCCGTATCATGATTAATATTTCAACAGCGGAGCTGAACGTTTTACTCGCCGCCTTCCTGTGGCCGCTCAGCCGTATTCTCGCATTGGTAGCCTCCGCGCCGATTCTGGGAAATCCCAGCATCCCGGTTCGGGTAAAACTGGGATTGGCGGTCATGATCACCATTCTGGTTATGCCGATGGTAGAGAAATCGTTGCCGCAAATTGACCCCGCATCCGGCGCCGGCCTAATCATTCTGTTGCAACAAGTGCTGATTGGCGTCGCCATTGGTTTTGTCATGCGCATCGTTTTTGTTGCAGTAGAAATGGCCGGTGAAATAATCGGTTTGCAAATGGGTTTAGGGTTCGCCATCTTCTTTGATCCGCAAAACTCCGGTCAGATCGATATCATCGGCCGATTCCTCGGTGTAATAGCGAGCCTCGCATTTCTGGCGATTGACGGTCATTTGATGATGATCGCGTTGATTTCGCAAAGTTTTAGCACCTTACCCGTCGGAGTCGATGCAACAACCGATGCAACCTTTTCGACACTGGCGCAATGGGGTAGCGAAATTTTTAAATCCGGCTTGCAATTGTCGCTACCGGTATTAACCGCATTATTAATCACCAACCTGGCATTAGGGGTTCTGACCCGGGTGGCGCCGCAATTAAATATTTTCGCTGTTGGTTTTCCGTTAACACTATCAATCGGGCTTCTGGTCCTGGCGATCAGCATGCCTTTTTATACCCCCATCTTGGAACAGTTGGTGCATGAAGGTTTGAATCTCATGATGGGCGTTGCGAATGTGACCGAAATCCCTATGCCATAAAATTTCCGTTTCTTTTACAAGCAATTATCGCGAATCGGAAAAACACAGGTTTTGCAAAAGATATACAGACATTTTCCCCTGTTTATCATCACAAGCCCATCGCTCAAATACTGTTACAGTGATTCTCTGTTTGGTAAAAGTTGCAAATACCAGCAACAAATTCGATTTTACGCTTTGGTTATAGACATATGACATTTAAGTCACGGCTCTTCAGCTCGTTGCGCAAACTTTCCGCTTCGCAAGAAATTCATTTCGGCGAAGATACTGCTGCGTCCACGAACGATACCCCATCCGGCGATACACCGGATGGTGAGCCACAATTAGCGTCGGCTGATGATATCAAGCATCTCCTCGACACCGCCTATCGCGATCGCATCAACGCCCAAGATCATGCGATCAAAGAAGCGCATAAGCGGATCGAAGCGGAAAACCGTGCGCGCGTAGCTGCCGAAGCCAGGGCGCGCGCTGAAGCAAACGCCAGAATTGCAGCGGAGACAAGGAATCAGGCCGAAACCCTAGCAACCGACCAAGCCCGGGCTAGGGCAAAAGCAGAGACATTAGCGGCGCGGGAAGCCAACGCCCGGCGGGAATTGGAATTAAAAGCCAAAATACTGGCGGATGAAAAGATAAAAGCCGAGAAGGCGCTCAGCGCATTGCTCGAAGCCAAGATCAAAGCAGAAGCTTCGATCGTCGAGAAAACGCAAAACCGTATCGAGCAAGAAGCTGCCGAATTAGATGCGGCACATGCGACAGCACTCAAAGAAAACGAAGCTGCCGAAGCTGCCAGAATACGCGCCCAAGCAGAAGCAACAGCGCGTCTTGCAGCGTCTGCGGCCATCGAAGCTGAAACCAACGCGGCTGCATTAGCTGCGGCAAAGATTCAGGAATCGCAAAAGCAACTGGCGTTGGCCCTCGCCTGTGAAGAATTGGAAAAACAAGCACTGGAAACCCTTCAAATCCGCACCGCATTAGAAGCGCAGCGGCAAGCGCAAGCAATCCAACGCTTGGAAGCCGAGCGCAAAGCCAAAGAACGGGAAGAAGCGCGGCTGGAAGCAGAAGCGGCAGCCACCCGGACAGCTTTGGAAAAAGTCGAAGCGGAGGAAACCGCAGCGGAACAAGCACGAATCCGGGTCGAATTGGACAAACAAGCGATCCTTGCCGCACGGGATCGCGCTGAAGCCGAAAAAGCTGCAGCGGAAATAGCAGAAGCCATTACCGCAAAAGAGCGCGCAACGGTGGATGCTATCAACATGAAGCTGCAAGCGGATAACCAATTGCTCGTGGAAACCGAACACCGGAGGCAGCTTGCAGCGGAAGCGTTGGCAGTTGCCGAAGCAGCTTTGCTAACCGAACAAGCCGCCAATCAAGCGGCTTTGAAAAAAAACAAGGCCGAATCTGCTGCGACCAAAGAATATCAAAAGCGCATCAAAGCCGATGAAGCTGCTCTTCAGGCGGAAACATTGCGCAAAGAATCCGAGAAAGCCGCAAGAATTGCCGCCAATGAAAGGTTAGCTGCGGAAAAACGATTAAAAGCAGCGGCAGAATCAAAAGCCCAAACAGACACGCTGATCGCGCAAGAAATTCAGGCAAAAGCGGATTTGGAACTTCGTTTGCAGGAAGATGCCGAGCTGCGCGCCAAAGCCATGACCGATGCCAAACAAGCGGTTGCCGAACGTTTGGAAATCGAACAAAAAATTACCGGTTTGGCGATCACCAGAGCACAAGCGAAAATCATCGCAACCAATAAGGCCAGAGCGCAACTGGAAGCGGAAAAAAACGCCACCCGCATTGCGCTTGAAAAAGCCCGGAAAGAATCGGCAGCGCTCGCCGCCATGCAAGAACGCATCACGCTGGAATCCGCAGCTTTGGAAGTTGCCGCAGCACGGGAGGCTGTGGAGTCGATGGCGAAAGAAGCGCTTTTTGCACGCTCGCAAGCGGATAAGGAAGCGACCGCAGCCGCGACCGCCAGAATCCGCGCCGAAATCGCCGCCGCCGAACGCTCCCGTAACCGCATCGATACAAACACAGCCAAAAAACCGCAAACGGTTGGATCGTTAACCGGAACACAAGCAACTGCTCGCGTGCCGATCAAATCCAGGCGCTAACAGGCCGTTGAAAAACTATCTGCGTTACCGCTACGGTGTTAAAAACAAGCTCAAAATGCTCATTTATACCGCATAAACTGGGCTTTTTCGCCTGTTTTTGCCTTGTATCGACTACCTCGAAAACGTTTTCCAACGACCTGCAAACTATTCCACGCGCCGTTACTGACCGCCTGACAACGATTAAACCAGCCACAATAATGCCAGACCGACACCGGCAGCAGTTGCCAGCATGCCGGAAACGCATTGTTTCGCCAGTAACGGATTGCCGACGAAGAAGATCAAACCGAGCTTGAAACCGGTGTTGGAGATAAATGCCAGAGAAATAGCGGTGATCGCTTGCGTGGCCTCCAATTTATCGAGTTCATACAAACGCAAACTCGAGAGCGTGATGGCATCGACATCGGTCAAGCCGGAAATCAACGCGACGGCGTACAAACCGCCGCTCCCGGCAATGTCCGACAACCAGGTTGATAAAAACAGCACGCTGCCGTAGATCAATCCAAAAGCGGCGGCGGCTCGGATTTCGGTAGGGTTTTTGACTTCCGGCAAGGTGACTTCATGTTGCTGGTTGAGTTTATGCCACCAAAATGCCATCACGCCGGTTCCAAGTAAGAAACCACTGCCCAGTACCGGAATCAATTGCGGCAAAATAGCCGGAGATGCGACCGCGCTCAGAATCGCCAAACGGATCAGCACCGTTAGATTGGCAATCAAGATGACGACGACCGCAAGCTGGGTGAAATCCTGGTTTTCCACGCTGCGGCGGGCATAAACCAAGGTCGTGGCAGTACTGGATACCAGCCCGCCGAACAAACCTAGAACCGCACCGTGACGTTGACCGATTAATTGCATCGCTACGTATCCGGCCAGACTGACGCCGGAAATTAACACCACCATCAGCCAGATTTGATGCGGATTGATCGCTTCATAAGGCCCCAGATTCTTATCCGGCAACACCGGCAAAATAATGAACGTCAGCACCGCGAATTGCAGCGCGGAAATCAGATCACGGCGGCTAAGTTTGGCGGTGATGCCGTGCAATTCCGCTTTGAAGTACAGCAACACCGTAGTAATGATGGCCAGCATGATCGCCAGCGTATCGTTGCCGTACCACACCGCCGCGCCCAAACCATAACAAACCAATGCGGCGGCGATGGTGGTGGTTCCGGGGTCGGCGCTGTCGTCTTTGGCTCGCGCATAGGCGGCAATCATCATCACGCCGACAATCAATAAGCCGCCTAACAGCAGCCACGGCGTGGCTTTTTCCGACAGCATTGCGGCCAATGTGCCGAACAGCGCGACCAAAGCGAATGTCCGCAACCCAGCCCGAGACCCCGGGCTGCGCTCGCGTTCCAGTCCGATCAGCAAACCGATTGCAAGGCTGGTTACGAAATGCGGCAAAGCTTCCAATTCGCCATTCAATGTAAATTCAGTGTGCATCGTCAATTACCTGGTTATCCGTATAAAACCAATGCTCCAGCAGAAATTGCAAGGATGTCTTGCCATTATATTCATTGATTTGTAAGCGATAAACCGCATCGATCACATCCGGCAGCGGATCGTGATGAAAAAACAGAATGCCGTCGAAAGATTCCGGCGATTTTTGCGGTCTTTGCACCGATTGATCCTGGTTACTCGATATTAGTTTGCGTAATTTCAGCTTCAAGTGTTTTTCGCCGACGATGCGCTGGCTTTCGACAAAAAAACGCGCGTTAAAAGAAGGCTGCGGAAAACCTTGCCCCCATACCTGGCGTTCGAGCGTTTCCGCCAACTCCAGATTGATGTCAGTAAACGCCAGGTCGCCGTCGGTTTCGATCACTCGCGTCAGGTCGGCGGGCGTCAGCAAAGTTTGCGCGACTTGTTCAAAAGCTTCGTGGAATGCTTCGAAATCGTTACTCTGGATGGTCAATCCCGCCGCGGCGGCGTGACCGCCGAATTTACGCAGCAATCCGGGATGTTGTTTCGAAACCAGATCTAACGCATCACGCAAGTGAAAACCATTGATCGATCGCCCGGAACCCTTCAGCTCACCCTCGTTGCCGGGCGCGAAAATGATCACCGGCCGGTGATATTTGTCCTTGATGCGTGACGCTAGAATACCGATCACACCTTGATGCCAATCGTGATCAAACAAGCAGATGCTATAAGCAGCCTGAAATTCCGCGCGACGGTTTTTAAGCTGCTCGTCGAGCTTGAGCAACGCACTATCTTGCATGTTCGATTCGATTTCGCGACGCTGCCGGTTTAGATCGTCCAGTTGCTTGGCAATGTTGGCGGCATAAGCGTCATCATCGGTAATCAGGCATTCGATGCCAAGCGACATATCGTCCAGCCGTCCGGCGGCGTTCAGACGCGGCCCGAGCATAAACCCCAATTCATACGTCGACAACTGCCGGAAATCGCGCCGCGACACTCCGATCAAAGCATTAATTCCGGTACAAGCACGGCCTTTGCGGATCCGCTGCAAACCTTGCTGCACCAGAATCCGGTTGTTGCTGTCGAGCTTGACCACGTCAGCGACGGTACCCAACGCGACCAGATCGAGAAAACCGGCCAGATTCGGTTCCGGCAATGCAGGCCCGAATGCGCCACGCTGCCGCAGCTCCGCGCGTAAAGCCAGCATCAGATAGAAAATGACACCGACACCGGCGATATTTTTGCTTGGAAACTCGCACCCCGGTTGATTGGGATTGATGATGGCTACCGCGGCAGGCAGTTCGTCGCCAGGCAGATGGTGGTCAGTAATGACCACTTGCAGGCCCAAGCGGTTGGCTGCGTCAACGCCGGCAACGCTGGCAATGCCGTTATCGACAGTAATCAGAATATCCGGTTGCTTAGTTTCATGCGCCAATTGCACGATTTCCGGCGTCAGGCCGTAACCGAATTCAAACCGGTTCGGCACCAGATAATCGACGATCGCGCCGAATTTACGCAAAATGCGGATGCCAACCGCGCAAGCGGTGGCACCGTCGGAATCGTAGTCGGCGATGATCAGCAAACGCTTCCGTTCCGCGATGGCGTCTGCGAGAAAAGCAGCGGTGGTTACGATATTCTTCAGCTCCGCGAATGGAATCAGTTGCGCCAGTTCGGTTTCAAGCTGATCGGGATTGTCGATGCCGCGTGCGGCGTAAATGCGCGCCAGCACCGGCGGCAAACCGTTGCCGCGGAGTGTCTCGAACGATTGCGGATCATACGGGCGAGTAGTGATTTTGGACATGTCCGGGCACTTAAGAAAAAACTGAATAATTGGCTAGACAAGCGATCTACTGCGTTGGGTGGTGCCCGAAAATT
The DNA here is from genome assembly GCF_054188085.1 of Nitrosomonas limosa. Lineage (NCBI taxonomy): Bacteria > Pseudomonadati > Pseudomonadota > Betaproteobacteria > Nitrosomonadales > Nitrosomonadaceae > Nitrosomonas > Nitrosomonas limosa. Next base: position 2,039,494 of record NZ_CM135180.1, read on the forward strand.
CGCCTATCACTATGATATGTCTCATTTTCTGCGCTCCATCCGCCTTGCATCTCATCTTGTACTCCGAATTATTCAGCATTTCCTTAACGAACGTACAGAAGTTATCGGGATAATCCCGTTATTTTGCCGGGGATTCGGCAGCCGCCGCAAGTTTTTCCACTTTGAGAACATGCAAGCGGCGGCTATCGACACGCTGTACGGTGAATTTGAACGGCTCGATCACCACTGATTCGTTGCGGTTCGGCACGCGGCCAAACTTGTTCATTACCAGGCCGCCAATCGTATCGTAATCTTCGTTGCTGAAATTCGCGCCAAGCACGTCATTGAAGTTTTCGATCTCGGTGATTGCCTTGACGCGATAGCGTCCGTCCGCTTCCATGACAATATTGTCTTCTTCCTCATTGAAATCGTATTCGTCCTCGATTTCGCCGACAATTTGCTCGAGCACATCCTCAATCGTCACCAAACCGGCGACGCCGCCGTATTCGTTCACCACGATCGCCATGTGATTGCGGTTGCTGCGGAATTCTTTCAGCAACACATTCAAGCGCTTCGATTCCGGGATAAAAACCGCCGGGCGCAACATGTCGCGGATATTGAATTCTTCGGGGTCGGCGTAATAACGCAGCAGGTCTTTCGCCAGCAGAATGCCGATGATTTCGTCTTCATCGCCTTCGATCACCGGAAAACGCGAATGCGCGGCTTCGATCACAAACGGAATGAAATGCTCGGGCTTCTTGCTGATGTTTACGATGTCCATCTGCGAGCGCGGCACCATGATATCGCGGGCCTGCATTTCGGAGACTTGCATGACGCCTTCGATCATGCTGAGCGCGTCGGAATCGAGTAAATTGCGCTCAAAGGCGGAGTGTAACAGGGTAATCAGTTGTTCGCGGTCTTCCGGTTTGCGGATCAGCAGTGCGCCAAGCCGTTCAAACCAGCCGCTTTTAGGTGGGGGTTCGTCCATAGTTTTAGTGTTTAAGTAAAAAAACCTGATCATGAGGCCTTGCACGGTTACTACGCGGCACGATAATTGCGTTAAAAATTTGCGAAAAATGCTCATTTACCCCGTGTAAACTCCGCTTTTTCACAAATTTTTGCCTTATTCTCGTACCGCTCATGACACCGTGCAAAGGCCTCATCATAGTAGTCTGTGTGTTAACGCTGCTCTGCGTAAGGATCGGGATAACCGAGCTTCGCCAGAATCGCTATCTCCAATTGTTCCATTTCGGCGGCTTCGGCATCCGCCATATGATCGTAGCCCTGTAAGTGCAAAATGCCGTGCACCGTCAGATGCGCATAATGTGCAATCACGTCCTTATGCTGTTGCTGCGCTTCTTGCTGCACCACCGGAGCGCACAACACGATATCGCCCGTCAGGGGTTGGGTATCGTCGTACACGAAAGTCAATACATTGGTGGCATAATCCTTGCCGCGGAATTGCCGGTTCAAGTCGCGGCCTTCGGCTTCATCGACCAACCGCAGCACCACTTCGGCGTCGCGCTGCAATGCGGCTTTAACCCAGCGGCGGAATTGCGGCCGCGCCGGCGCTTCACTGGATTCTGTCGCATATTGCACCATCAGCTTGAGCGATTTCAATGTCAGTCGGAATTCCGCTGTTGTTTGTCGCGCTTGTCATAAGCATTGACAATCCGCTGCACCAGCGGGTGCCGCACGACATCATCGGTCAAAAAATGCGTGAACGCGATGCCGCGGATCTCTTTAAGCACTTGCTGCGCATCCACCAGTCCGCTTTTTTGATGCTTGGGCAAATCGATCTGCGTCACGTCGCCGGTAATCACCGCCTTCGATCCCAGTCCGATCCGCGTCAAAAACATTTTCATTTGCTCCGGCGTGGTGTTTTGCGCTTCGTCGAGAATGATGAAGGATTGATTCAGCGTGCGTCCGCGCATAAACGCCAACGGCGCGATTTCGATGGTATTGCGTTCGAATTGCTTGCTGGTTTTGTCAAATCCCATCAGATCGTACAGCGCGTCGTACAACGGCCGCAAATACGGATCGACTTTCTGCGTCATGTCGCCGGGCAGAAAACCCAGCCGTTCACCCGCTTCCACCGCCGGGCGCACTAAAATCAGCCGCGATACCAAACCGCGTTCCAGCGCATCAACGGCACTGGCAACCGCGAGATAGGTTTTGCCGGTCCCGGCGGGCCCGATCGCAAAAGTGATGTCGTGCTCCTGAATTTGCTGCAAGTATTGCGTCTGACGCGGGGTTCGGCCGTGCAAGTTGCTGCGGCGGGTCAACAGCGATGGTGATGCCGCTGGTTTCTCCATGAGATTACCCATCGGATCATCGCTTTTTTCCGGCGCTTCTTGCGGGTTCAGCGCTTCGATCAAACCGAGTTGGATCTGCTCCAAGCTCAGATGCTGTTGCGATTGGTCATAAAAATTGCGCAACACCTGCGCCGCCAGTCTGGTTTGACCGGTCTTGCCCGATACGCTGAAATGTTCGCCACGCCGTGAAATGGTGACATCCAGCGCGGTTTCAACCTGTTTCAGGTTTTCATCCAAAGCCCCGCACAAATTGGCAAGGCGTTGATTGTCGGCCGGTGTGAAAGAAATTTCGAGAGGTGCTGGTTTCAAAATCTAGCTGTGTTATTACAATAACGTGATTCTCTCAGCGGTTGCGATACTTTGCAAGTACCAAAACCCTGTTTAAAACAGGCCTTTTCCCCGGAATGGCTTCATCGATGGCGCTGCAAAGGGCTATTCATCGACCATTTCGCCGCGCAATGAATGCGCGCGCGCTTCGGTAATGCGCACGTCGACGAAACAGCCGATCAACCCCGGATCACCCGGCAAATTGACGACGCGATTGTTGTCGGTGCGACCGGCCAGCTCTTCGGGATTTTTCTTCGACGGCCCGTCGAGCAACACGCGCTGCACCGTCCCCACCATCTGCTGGCTGATTTTGCGCGCTTGTTGCTGAATTTGCGCTTGCAGCCGCTGCAACCGTTCCAGCTTCACTTCTTGCGGCGTATCGTCGGACAGATCCGCCGCCGGTGTACCGGGGCGCTGGCTGTAGATAAAGCTGAACGATTCGTCGAAATTCATTTCCTCGATCAGTGCCATGGTCGCTTCGAAATCGGCTTCGGTTTCGCCGGGAAAGCCGACGATAAAATCCGACGATAACGAAAGATGCGGACGGATTGCGCGCAGCTTGCGAATGATCGACTTGTATTCGAGCACGCTGTAACCGCGTTTCATCGCCGCCAGGATCCGGTCGGAACCGGATTGCACCGGCAAGTGCAAGTGACTGACCAATTTCGGTAATTGCGCATACGACTGAATCAGGCGCGTGGTGAATTCTTTGGGATGCGAGGTGGTATAGCGGATGCGCTCGATGCCGGGAATGTCGTGCAAGCATTCCAGCAATAACGAAAAATCGGCGATTTCGCCGTCATCCATCACGCCTAGATAAGCATTGACGTTTTGCCCGAGCAAATTGATTTCCTTCACGCCTTGATCGGCGAGCACGGCGATCTCTGTCAGCACGTCGCCAAGCGGGCGCGACACTTCCTCGCCGCGCGTGTACGGCACCACGCAATAACTGCAATACTTGCTGCAACCTTCCATGATCGAAACAAACGCAGTGACGCCTTCGGTGCGCGCAGGCGGTAAATGATCGAATTTCTCGATTTCCGGAAACGTGATATCGACTTGCGAACGGCCGGTGGAACGGCGGGTTTCGATCAATTGCGGCAAGCGATGCAACGTTTGCGGCCCGAACACCACGTCGACGAACGGCGCGCGGCTCACAATCGCCTTGCCTTCCTGGCTGGCGACGCAACCGCCGACGCCGATCAATAAATCGGGATTACGCTCTTTCAAGTGACGCACCCGGCCCAGGTCGTGAAACACTTTTTCCTGCGCTTTCTCGCGCACTGAACAGGTATTGAACAAAATAATATCGGCTTGCGCCGGATCGTCGGTTGCTTCCATACCGTACGCGGCATGCAGCACATCGGCCATTTTCTCCGAGTCGTACTCGTTCATCTGGCAACCGAAAGTTTTGATATAAAGCTTGTTACTCACGAATCCACTGACATCCACTTAAAAAAATAAAAACCGCCGCTGCGGCGCGGGCAACTGCTGACCTTGACTTTCCGCATCCTTGACCTCGTCCGGCGTCAAAAACCACACCCGCTGCAAATAACCGGTCATATCGAGCTGATAGCGGATCAACCCGGAATAGCTCGCCATCGACGGCATAATAATCAGATTATCCACCCCGCGAATCTGCCCGCCCGGCCCCATGATGAACTGCATCCCGTCGATGGTGAACTGCGGAAACGACACCGCCGTCAAATTGCCGAGCCTGCTGTCTTCCGGAAACTTGCGCGTTTGCTGCGCCATCGCCGGTTGCACCAACAAAGCGCACAGCACCACCAGACCCCATAACCGGATTCGCAGGTGTATCATCATATCAGCACTCGCACAGAAACCATCGGAACTCGAGAAAACAGTCAAGAAACATGGATTTGGATTCTAAATCACTGTCAGGTCTTTGAGGGCGTAATGATACGCGAAAGCGAAAATCGATAGCAATGATTTTGTCGCGGTGAACACCTTGCACTTCCACTGATTGAAACAAAATAGCGCATTTCGCCGCACCGGTTGGTATATGCTTATCACCTCAATTACCGTACCCATCCACTCCAGCGAGGACAAAGCGATGACAAAACCCGGTCAGCCTGATGCCAACGAATTGAATATCCCGGAACCGATCAGAATGCATCCGGCATGGCAACGCCTGGAAGAGCAGCGCAAATGGTATGCGAGCAAAAGCGCATCCTGCAAAAATAGGTACCAAGGACTCCGCATTGCACAAGTCGCCTGCGCGGTGATGATCCCGGTTTTCAATCTGGCCGAACCGAGCATTGCCAAATGGCTGACTGCTTTGTCCGGTGCCGCCATTGCGCTCCTCGCGGGTATCGAGCAAATCAACCAATATTCCACCTTATGGACGGCCTACCGCTCAACCGCCGAGCGCCTCAAACACGAAAAATTCCTGTTCCTGTCTGCCGCCGGCCCGTATCGTGACCAGGATGAACCCGCGCGCCTGACCTTGCTCGCCGAACGAATCGAAGAACAAATCTCGACCGAGCATGCCAAGTGGATCAATGCCACCAACCAAGCTACGCAAGATAAGAAACAAAACCCTGGCGCATGACGCTGCACGGGATGCCTCTGCATGGCCTTTTTATATCAGAAAATACAGATTACCGATGAATATATCTTTTATAGCGAAATCATTTGCCTTAAAATAAAATTTCCAAAATTCGCATGCCAGTTTTTCCACCGCCTCAAGACGAGGCAAATGATCTCATGGCGGTTCTGGGTACCGAGAGAGAACTTAATAAAAACCAATCGAAAAGGATAAAAGAAATGATCAAAAACCATTATTCAATACTGATTGCCGGAATTTTATCGGCATCAATCGCAATGTCTGCCAATGCAGGAACAGAATGGACCATCAAAATATTTGATGGCGTTGAACTGGCGGATATTAATAATTCTGGGCAAATTGTTGGCAGATATACCGGAACAAACCAGCATTTTATTACCGGACCAGACGGTGAAGGAATCATCAAGACTTTTGATTTGAGTGGTGGGTGGGTTAGCGCCATTAATGATTCAGGGCAGATCACTGGTATCGGTGGTGGTATCGGCGCATTTATTACCGATGCAAATGGCGAAAACTTGCGTTCTATCGGAACACTTGGGGGAAAGGATTCTTTTGCATATGATATCAATAATTCTGGGCAAGTCATCGGTACATCAAGTACGCTCGGGGGTGATTCCCATGCGTTCATGACCGGACCGAACGGTGTTGGAATGATTGATCTAGGGACTCTTGGCGGGAAGAACAGTTATGCACGGGCGATCAATGAATCAGGGCAAGTGGTGGGATGGTCAGAAACCGCTGATGGATCTGTTCATGCATTCATGACAGGCCCTAACGGGATCGGCATGAGAGATTTAGGCACTTTGGGTGCACGTAATAGCTATGCTAGCTCTATTAACGATCATGGGCAAGTTGTTGGCAATGTAGATGATCCGTTCTATCCCAATGCCTATACTCCATTTATCACGGAGTCAAATGGTGAAGATATGGATTATCTAAGCCCAATCATGGATACTACTTTTTCTCCATCGGACGGAGAAATCAATAATTTCGGGCAAGTAATATTTAATCCCGGCGAATTCAGTAATGCAATGTTATATAGTGATGGAATTTTCACAAATCTACTAAGCTTACCCATTCTTTTCGAATTTTTCATGCTATTTGCAAATGGAATCAACGATGAAGGTCAAGTTATCGGTAACGGACTCATTCCGTTTACAGGTCAATCTGCATTCTTGCTAACGCCTATAACCCCAGTTCCAGAACCTCAAACCTACGTGATGTTGTTGGCGGGGCTTGGATTGATGGCATTCAGGAGAAACAGGTTGTTTAAGCTGACAAACTATTGATCCCGCAAACAGCAAGTATCCCGGAATTCTGCAAGTATCTTAGCCTGTCATTTATGAATCAAGGTTTTTCCAATCCCGCCGGTTCAAACACCGCCAGCGATTCAATATGCGCGGTGTGCGGGAACATATTGACGACGCCGGCGGCGCGCAGTTGCCAGCCGCCTTTCTGCACCAGGATGGCGGTATCGCGCGCCAGCGTTTCCGGGTTGCACGAGACGTAAACAATGCGCTGTGGTTTAGTGGGTGTCGCCGCCAGTGTTTCGGCGACGGCCAAAGCACCGGCGCGCGGCGGGTCGATCAGTACGCGGTCGATACGGCCGTGGATTTGCAGCAGTTGATTCCAGTCACCCAGCGTCCATTTAAACAGATCGCGTGCAAAGAATGCAGTTTTTTCCGCCAGACCGTTTTGCCGTGCGGCTTGTCCGGCGCGCGCGACCAGCGTATCCGCGCCTTCCAGACCGATTACCTGGCGCGCACGGGTGGCGAGTGGCAGGGTGAAATTGCCCAGACCGCAAAAAAAATCGGCGACGACCTCGTCTGGCTGCGGTGCCAGCAGTTCAACCACGCGGCTGACCAACTGCCGATTGAGTTGATGATTGACTTGGGTGAAGTCGGCCGGTACGAAGGGCAGGGTAATGCCGAATCCGGGCAATTCCAGCGTTAACAGATCGGCATCGGCTTCCAGCATCGGTGCCGCGGTCTGCGGATTGCCGGGTTGCAGCCACATCGACACGCCATGCTGGCGGCCAAACGCGAGCAGCGCTTCGCGGTCTTCATCGCTGGGCGGATCGAGCACGCGCGCCACCAACACGATGGCATGGGCGCCGACCGCCACTTCGATCTGCGGCAAGCGGTCGCGTATCGACAAACCGGCGATCAATTCGCGCAGCGGCATCAATAAGCTGGAAACCTTTTCCGGCAACACCGCGCACGATTGCATATCGGCGACAAAACCGCGCACGCGTTCATGAAATCCGATCAGTTGGATACCCTTGCACCGCACGAAACGCACCGACAATCGCGCCCGGTGGCGATAACCCCAAATAGGGCCGTCGACCGGCGGCAGCAGACTTTCCGGCTGGATTTTGGCGGCATGCCACAGCATTTCTTCCAGCGCTTGCTGTTTCAGCGCCAGTTGCGCCGTTGCATCGAGATGCTGCAACGAGCAGCCGCCGCACGCGCCTTGCGAGAAACCGAAATGCGGACAACTTGGCGTTACTCGTTGCGAACTCGGCTGCAGCAGTTCGATAAGCCGACCGATATGGTTACGCGGTTTCGATTTCACCACTTCGTACCGGATCCGCTCGCCCGGCAGCGCGCCACCGATGATCAGCGGTTTGCCGCCGTGCTGCGTAATTCCTTTGCCGTCGAGTTTCAGCGACTCGACATTCGTTTCGAACCAATCGGTCATGACGGTTTACGGTTAGGGAAACGCTGATTAATTGTCTGCGCAAGCGATTTGCTGCGTTGGGTGGTGCTCAAAAACTCGCTTATCCGATTGATATGTCTCGTTTCTTGCGCTCCATCCGCCTTGCATCTCATCTTGCTCAAGCGAATTAATCAGTGTTTCCTTAGGTTGATAGAACAAGCCGGTGTTTCAGTTTGCCGCTCCCGCATCGTTGCCCGATTTACTGCCGTTGCAGCGGATGGTAAACACATCGACCAAGCGGAAAACCGGCGATTTTTCCTGGGTAAAATCTTCAACCGGCTGATCGATGCCGATGACATAGCCGGTCAAGCTATCGTCAGTCAATTTGAAACGGATCATGTGCCGGTAACGTTCGGAGCGGCTGCCGCCGCCGGCTTCGTTATTGTGACCGTTAAATGCTAAAGCGGCGGCAAAATACCAGCCCAGCCAAATACAACTAAAAACCGCACCTGCGAGAAATGCAGCCAGCAGCCGCAATCCGTCGACCGGGATAGGCTGGCCATGAGTTGCGGCGATCAACGCAAAAATTCCGACCACAAACCATGCAGCCAGCAGAAAATATCCCAGCCTGGTTTGATCGCTCAAAGGAAATTCTTTATTTACCAAATGATCCAGCGCAAAAATCCGCCCGGCCAGCCATGTTGCCGCTGCTGCTGCGGCGGCGATGATCAATAAGCTCATCCAATCGGCATATAGCGCCAAACAGACCGGCACCGTTAACAACAAAAACGTGCACCAAGCGGCAATCAGCGCCAGCCGGATTTTACCGGCTGCCTTGCTGAATAATTGTCCGCCCCAGAAATAGGCAACCGCGATCAAGCCGGCTGTCATGATTAACCACACGATGACGATCAACAAATTGAATGTCATGACGGACGTCGAATAGGTCCCATAACGCAACATGCCGAAAATCAGATAGGCGGCGGCTAATACGCCGTATCCCCAGAAGGGTAGCGCTTCCAGAGCCATCTCCGGTGCGATTCCAAGTTTTTCATAAAAACCGGCAGGAAAAACAGAGGTGTCACGGTGCGTTTTGTTGCGTTGATTCAATATATCCCGGTAGCGGCGGCTTATACAAAGCAGTAATATCGCGACCACACTCGACATCACCATCAGCAGACCGGCCATCAACGGATGCGGCTGATCACGGTTGATCATCAGTAACATCAATAACAACATACCAACCAGCACCGGTGCCATGAATACTGCAACGCTTTTCCGCCATGCATCGGCGTCGGCCTTAAGGTTGGCTTCCAGCAACACAACCGGCGCCGTGACTTTTGCCATGAATTTCTGCAGCTTGCCGGATTCCTTTTGCTCACCCGTCTGCTTCGGAGGTTTCGCCGCTCGCCACATGATGAGTAGCAAAGCCGCGAATAAGCCGATGGCGATTAGATGGAAGCAATAGCTGCTATTAAAAAAGCCGGCATTCGCCCCGGAAAGATCGACGTGCAGGGCCGATTGGATTCGTGACAATAGCCCGTCATTATTTGCAAGCACCGGATGAAAACCGTTAAAAATCTGCTGAAAAACCGATACGGTGCTTTGCGGAATCGTCAGCGCAAAATAACTCAGGAATGCCACCAGGCCACCAAACAACCAGATATAACCGCCTTGCCAGACCGTCAGCGGATTGAGCAAAGCCCGCGTAAACAACTGGTGCGAATCTCTGCGGTGCGGATAATGCACGCGCCTTGGCACTTCCGCCATATCGGTATGGCTCGGATGCAGAAACGCGCCACCGCCACCGGCCACCACCGACGCATAATTGGCAGACGTGGCATTTTTTTGGTCGCTGCCCCAATAGCGCTCGTAGTGATGCGTATCCCCGGCAATATCGAGGCGGCATTTACCGTCCTCCAATTTGCCCGCGTGGCTTTCGATGAAACTCGGCTCCAGGCCGAGTCGCTGGAAGGTATTCACCAGCGCGCCATCCGGTTTCGCCCATTTGCCGAAAACCGTGCTCGGTTCGGGGGTCACGACGATTAATTTTGGCGGAACGTGCTGCTGCAATTCCCGCTGCACAGCCTCCTCACGGCTGCTATCGAACAGTTCGCCGGTTTCGACCAGCTTCTTACAAAAGCTGGACACGAAAAACGCTTGCTGACGCTTGTCCAGCTTTCCATCTTGCGAATCGAGCCCCCATAACCGCCAGCCGAACGGCAATTGCATATCGACATAGCTCGCATCTTGCGTACGAACGAAACCTTTCAAACCAAGCTGCGGGTCTTTCTCATCGTTGTCAGTTCCCGTATCCAGTGAAACCGGCTCGCGGAATTGCCGGTTAAAGCCATCCAGCGCATCGTAATAATCATGGTTGGCGGGAATACCGTAAATCGGCCGCCGGTCGACGATTTGACCGTTTTTGACCAGATCGTCGTAGGCGCAATTGAACGGGGTTTGAAAGCGCTCCATCAACGAAACCGTATCGGCGACATGATAGGCAGTATCGCCGCCGACAAACAGAAATTCCCCGCGCGGCAGCCGTTGCGCGTGGCCGGCGTCCCCGGATAAGGCAACGGCGTCTTCCGGGCGCTGGTCGGTGCTGTCAACGACCCAGAGATCGCTCATGCACAAATAACCGATGTTGTAGACAGCCCGCATGCCATCGCCGGTATCGGCGATGAAATCGAACCAGTAAGCATCCTGGGCGTGGTCTTTATCCGGCGCTTGAATGACCGTCGCTTTCATCCAGTCTTTGGGATCTTGCTTGTCCCCCATGAAGGTGTAAGCCGCGATCAATTTCAGCCCTGCCAGCAGCTCTCGCCCCAGCAACCATGCAACAGGCGGTTTAAACTTGGATTTATTACAATTGCCGGTATCGTTCATGGGGGGTAACCTTCGATTCGGTAGTTGAAGACAATGGCGATGTTCACACTCAAGAAAAGCTCAAGCATTGTAGCCGATATTTACACTTACTTTACCCAGCATCGGCCTTGTCGCCCGGAGGAAATAAATCCTCCGGAAGGTCTAGCAGGCCGTTGAAAAATGTTTTCGAGGCAGCCGATACAAGGCAAAAACAGGCGAAAAAGCGCAGTTTATGCGGTATAAATGAGCATTTTGAGCTTGTTTTTAACACCGTAGCGGCAACGCAGAGAGTTTTTCAACGGCCTGCTAGGGAAAGTTGCTCAGACTATCGCCAGCTCAGCACCACATAACGCGATACGTCTTCGTCACGCACCAGCAGCAAGACTTTATTGTTGGTGCTGCTCTTCACCGCCTGATCAAACTCGGCGGCGCTGTTAACACTTTTGCGGTTGACTTCGAGAATCACGCTGCCGCGGCTGATACCAGCCATCATCGCGACCGATCCGGGCGCCACTTCGGTGACGATGACGCCTTTGCCGGGTTTGATACCAAACTGCCGCGCCACTTCGGCGGTAATCGACTGCACCGTGATACCCAGCTTGTCACTGGCTTGCGAGCCTTCCTGCGCCACTTGCTTGCTGTCGGGAAGCTTGTCGATATTCACTGAAACCGTGCGCTGCTTACCGTCGCGGATGATGTCGAACGTTACTTTGCTGCCCGGTTGTTCCGCCGCGACGCGATTGCGGAACTCACCGGTATCGCTGACCGGACGGCCCTGGAAATTGAGAATGACATCGCCGGGCTTGAGACCCGCTTTTTCAGCCGGTGAATTCTTGGTCACTTGCGCGATGAGAATGCCTTTGTCGGTGCTCAAATCGAACGATTTCGCCAGATCCGGCGTCAATGGCTGGATCATGATGCCAAGATAACCGCGCACCACTTCGCCCTTCTCGATCAACTGGTTGGCAATGCGTTCCACCAGGTCGATCGGAATGGCAAAACCGATCCCCATATAACCGCCGCTGCGGCTGAAAATCGCGGTATTCATGCCGATCACTTCGCCGTCGAGATTAACCAGCGGCCCGCCGGAGTTGCCGGGATTGATCGCCGCGTCGGTCTGGATGAAATCTTCATAATCGTTGATGCCGAGCGAAGTGCGGCCTTTGGCGCTGACCACCCCGACTGTCAGCGTATGGCTCAGGCCGAATGGATTGCCGATCGCCACCACCCATTCACCCACCTCCAATTCGGAATAATTGCCAAGCGGAATGGCCGGTAAATCACTCGCGTCAATTTCGATCACCGCGATATCCGATTTCGGATCGGTGCCTTTGATGGTCGCATCGAATTCCCGGCCATCGAGAAACTTGACGCTGATTTTGTCGTTGCCCTCGACCACGTGATTATTGGTCAGGATATAGGTTTTTTTACCCGGCTTGGCCGCGGCAAATACAAACCCCGAGCCTTGCCCGACCACGGAACGCTGCCGTCCCGGTTGTTTCTTGCCCGGCTCGTTAAAACGTGGCATGTCGGGAAAGCGGTCGCCAAAAAACCGCTTGAAAAAGTCATCGCCGAACGGAAATTGCTGACCGTCTCCAAACGGAATGCCAAACGGTGTCATCTGCGCCGCCTGGGTTTCCCGCTCAACCTGGATCAGCACCACCGACGGTGATACTTTGCGCGCAACCGCGGCAAACGCCTTACTGGTTTGCCGCAGACTTTCAACGCCGTTTCCTTGCGCCTGCAATTCGAGCGGCATCAGCAAAACGGCAATTAACACAATGAAAAAATTACGATACCGAATCATTTTATTCGCTCCTATGTTCAAATTTCGTTACGATCCCAGCTTGCCATAATTGGGGGTTTTGGTTCCAAATTACAAGCAAGCGATATGCAATCAGCAAATCTGGTAGTATTTTTTCATTTTAGGGGAAAACGCATGATCATTGTTATTTCACCGGCAAAAACACTGGATTTTGAAACGCCTTTGTCGACACAAACGCATACACAGCCGGATTTTCTCGACGATTCAGCGCTGTTGATCGATGCCTTGCGGAAACTGGAGCCCAGCGAAATCGGCGCACTGATGTCGATCAGCCCAAAACTGGCAACGCTCAATTCCAATCGCTATTTCGCCTGGAAACGGCCGTTCACGCTGAATAACGCCAGGCAGGCGATCCTCGCGTTCAAAGGCGATGTGTATACCGGCCTGGACACCGATACCCTAACAGCCGCTGATCTGGCGTTCGCGCAAAATCATTTACGCATTTTGTCCGGGCTTTACGGCGTGCTGCGGCCGCTCGATTTGATGCAGCCGTACCGGCTGGAAATGGGCACCGCGTTCAAGAACCCGCGCGGCAACAATCTTTACGAATTCTGGGGCGACACCATCACCCAAGCATTGAACCGGGAATTGCAAAAACAGCAGGATGCCGTCTTGATCAACCTGGCGTCGAACGAATATTTTCACTCGATCAAGCCGGACCAACTGAACGCCCGTATCATTACGCCGATCTTTAAGGACGAGAAAAACGGCGTATACAAAATCATCAGTTTTTTCGCCAAAAAAGCCCGCGGCATGATGAGCCGCTATATCATTCAAAACCGGTTGACCGACCCGGAAGGCATCAAGAATTTCACCGTGGCCGGTTATCGCTTCAGCGCGAGCGACAGCGGCGCTGACGAATGGGTGTTTACCCGCGCCGAAGTTAAAGCAGCCTGATTATCGTAATCATGATACGTTTTTTATCCGACACACCATGAGTAACCGATCGCTCATCGAATGGGCCAGAAACTACGTGAACTTATCCAACGATCACCGGCTCGATCTTATTCATTCATTATTCGCGGAAGATGCCACGTACACTTCCGCCTTCTTCGGCGAATACCGGGGACGCGAGGCGATCCACGACATGATGGTTCGCTTTTTTAGCCGTTTTCCCGACGCGCATTGGTCTGTTCCCGATTATCGGGAGATTGAAAACGATGGTGTTGAATTCGCCTTCACCATGACCGGCAGCAATGCCGAATCCGGCGAGAAAGCCGAGCGGCACGGCTTGGAGAGGATTTATTTCACGGCGGAAGGATTGATCCGGCATATTGCCGTGTTCAAACCGGAGGAATAATGCAGATGTGACCTCAACTTCAAACGAACATAACAACGGCGGTAATCGGTCATAGGCCGTATATGTTTCAGACTCAGTGGAATAACAATTGGGCGCGTTCCTGGCAATTTGCCGGGAGCGGTTATCAACTTCGCTTACTATTGATCCGGCCAGATTAAGTTTGAAGTTTCAAGCGGCATATTTGACCCTCGGATCTTGAAAGAAGCTTTTGACCCGTTCGGGTGATTGTTCAAGTTTAACCATGTGTTCGGTGGCAGCGAGTTTGAGTTTGGCCTTGGTGCGCACCGGCACTTTCGTCCCGATGGCATGCTTGAGGTCGGCATTGAGGCGTTCCTCCGGATTCAGTTCCGGGCTATAGCTGGGCAGGTAGAACAGCTCGATTTTGTCTTGTCGTTCAGCGACCCATGCCTTGACCTGTTTGCTGTGATGAACCCGCAGATTGTCGAGAATCAAGAATACCTTCTTCCCGGCATCCTTGATCAGCGCTTCGAGGAATTCGATCAGCCTGTCGGCGTTGAAGGCCTCGTCGATGATCATCCAGCGTGTTTTGCCCTGATTCGTCACTGCGGCAATCATCGATAGCTTCTGTCGCGCACCACCAGTCGCGTAGGTGACTGGCGTCTTGCCTGCCGGAGCATAGCAACGACCGCGCACATCGGTATTGACCAAGGCAGTTTCATCGCCCCAGTGAATCTCGCCGCCTTCCGCCTTGGCGCGCTTCTCAATTTCCGGGTATTGCTCGTTGAGCCAGGCTTGTACGGCTTCAGGCCGCTGCTCATAGGCCTTCTTGATCGGCTTCTGGGGAGTGAAACCCCAACGTGACAGATAGTTGCCTACGCCGCGCACCGACAGCTTGATGCTGTACTCCCGCTCTATCAGTTGCATGACCGCCGCCCGATTCCACAGCGCAAATTCCATCTTCAGTTGCTCCGGGCGCTTGTCACAAATGATCTTGCGGATGGCTTGTTCCTGTTCCTCTGTCAGTGCCCGCCCTTGACCAGCACGCTTGCCTCGCATCCCTGGCTTCAGGGCGGAAAATCCGCCTTCTTCATACCGATCTATCGCAAACCGAACTGTCGGATACGAAAGCCCACTGAGCTCAACAATTTGCATCACGCCGTAGCCCTTGCGATGCAACCGCACCACTTGCTTGCGCCGTTCATGCAGTTGCTCCAGCGTCGAATATCTTGCGTCGTCTTTTTCCATTTCAACAAGATGGGGGGCGATTCATAAATTTCAAGTATTATTGTGCCGAGTCAATAAGGAGTTTCTGAAAAGGTAGCGAGCGACGGCCAGACAAGGCGAAATCAGGTTAAAAAGCGCAATTTACAAGAAGTAAATGAGCATTTCGAACCTGATTTCAACGCAGCATGACCGAGCGCAGTAGTTTTTCAGATCTTCCCTAAGGAAACACTGATTAATTCGGCGAACGAGATGAAGCACGAGGCGCACGGCGCACAGCAACCGAGACATATCAACAAGATAGGCGAGGGAGCGGGTATCGCGCAACGAAGTGATTCACTCGTATAGTCAATTAATCAGCATTTCCCTAAGTTCCGATCACGCCGCCATCATCCTTGGTAATCACAATCACCGAGGAGCGCGGTTTCGCTACGGACGTACCGGTAAAGGTGGTCGGACCGTTGTTTCCGTTATCCGGCCAGGTTGAATGATCGGTAAAGCTGGTTCGCCAGTCTTCACCCGGATGCTGAATGCCGACAAACATGCTACGTCCGTCCGGGGTAGTGACCACGCCGGTTACCTCGCAATTCGGCGGGCTGGTCAGAAAACGCTTGGTTTCGCCGGTGGCAGGATCGGCGCACATCATGACGTTGCCGCCAATGTTGACCCAATCGCCTTTGGCATCGCCTTGCTGATCGGTCTGAATCCACAAGCGGCCATCCCGGTCAAACCACAAACCGTCGGGAGCGCCGTAATCGTCACCGTTGATATTACCTTTGTAACCGTCGGCGCCAGTGGAATTGTAGCTGCCGCCCAGCACTTTGACTGACGCCTTATCGCCGCATTGCGCGAAGATATCCCAGCTAAAACCGCTGGCACGGACATCCGCATTGTTTTCCCGCCAGCGGATAATATGACCGTAATCGTTATCCGGCCGCGGATTGGCGGCATCCACCGGCGGATTGGAACTGCCGGCATTGCTGGTGCCATCGGCCTTGTTACTGGAAGCGGGCTTATTGCCGCGGCGGCTGTTATTGGTCAGCGTCATATAGATTTCGCCGGTGGCCGGGTGCGCCGCACCCCATTCGGGGCGATCCATCATGGTCGCGCCAAGCCGGTCGGCTGCCTGACGGGTTTTAATCAATACTTCCGCCTGGCTGCCAAAACCGTTTTCGGGGGTCAGCCCGTTCTGACCCCAAACCAGCGGCAGCCATTCGCCGCTGCCGTCGGCATTAAAGCGGGCAACGTACAGCGTGCCCTGATCCAGCATATTGGGATCGGTGGCTTGCGGGTTGCCGTTCCATTTCTTGGCGCAAACAAACTTGTAAATATACTCATTCCGCTCGTCGTCGCCCATGTAAAAAGCGACGTTGTTATAGCGGTCGATCACCACTTGCGCGCCTTCGTGCTTTGTGCGTCCCATTGCCGTGCGTTTGACCGGCATACTCCAGGGATTGGTCGGATCGATCTCAACCACCCACCCGAAACGGTTGGGCTCATTAGGGTGCAAATCTGCGCGGAACCGTTCGTCCACTTCATGCCAGCGATAGCCGAAGCCGCCTTTCACCACGCCGTAGCGTGTTTGTCCCTTGAGAATATTGAATTTGCGATCGATATCCAATTCACCGACAACATCGCCGGTTTCATTGGAAAAATAACCGTTCCAGTTTTCTTCGCAGGTCAAGTAAGTGCCCCACGGTGTGAAACCATGCGCGCAGTTGTTCAAGGTCCCCAATACACGCTTACCGCTGGAATCAGCAGCGGTTTTCATGAGCGCGTGACCCGCTGCCGGACCGCTGATCCGGCACGGCGTGTTGCCAGTAATGCGGCGATTAAGCGGCCAGTTGCGATTCACCGACCATTGATTGCGTTTCTTCTCTACCATGACGATATTCACGCCGTGCGCCGCTTGTTGCGCGCGCACCATTTCCAAAGTAATAGAAGTTTTGGCGTAATCGGAAGCCGGAGCGATATTGTTGACCAACGGCGGATCGCAGTATTCGCTATTGCTGACCAACAGCCCGCGGCGGTTGCCTGCCAATCCCGGCAACGGAAAATAATGCATGCCGTCGGTATGCGCACCGTAGCAATGCAACTGAGTGGTTTCGTCCATCGCCGAAACGGTATCCCAATGCGGTTCCTTGGTAATAGAATCACCCCAGGAGATCAATACCTTGGCGGTGTAACCTTCCGGTACGGTCACTGCATCCGTCATCGGTAGTAAATTCGGCGCAACCGGGTTGAAACTGATCGGCGCAAGCGGGGATGGCGCAGCTTCGGCAAGATCGGTCATGCTGCCAACCACGGCTGTTCCCAATACGGTGATTGCGGTAATGCCCGCAGTGGTGCTGACGGATGATTTGAGAAAATCACGGCGTGACAACGTATGTTGTTCGATAATCTCCAACATCGATAGATTGCCGCTGTCATTTGTTGTCGAATCATTGGTTTTTAATTTGCTATCCGGGTGCAAGTTGCTGCTCATTGTTTCCTCCTTAATTGAGTCAAAGCCCAGTAGCACTTTACCCGATGAAGATGGCAGCTTAATTACACCCAGATTAAAGTTTCCTGATAGATATCTGATTGTTTAATGATCACAAAAAAGAGAGGAGCTTACGCCATCCCAGCTGATTTGATCCGGCATATTGCGGTTGATAAGCCAGTAAACAATTCTGAAATGGCAAAGTAAGCACTCAATCGGCAGCAGTCACTGCCTTGAAGAATCAAAACGCAATTTGCATGCGAGAAAGCAAGACTTTCTCGGTAGGCCGATGACTATCGACTGCCCCCTGGTTAAAATGCGTTTGATTGTAGTCTATTTGAAATTTCACATTCCGGTTGAGATACCAATTGATACCGACACCGTAATCCTGGGCTTTACTCACCGAGTGGTCCCAATCGAATAAACCATGCGCAGATGCTTTGGTATCAAGGTTCAGCACCGAGTATCGCGTCACCAATTGCACAGCGCCAAGCGATCCGATACTTTCCAGAGACAAGGGATTGTTAGGCCGCATTCTTCGAAAAGAAGCGTTGCCATTTAACAGCACCCACGATAGTTGAACTTGAAAAGCATCATTCGTAACTTTGTCGCTAGCCGCGCCGAGCCTAATATTCTGCTGAGAGATCGTGTACTCACTCATAATTCCAAACGGCCCTAAATGATAATAGAGTTGCGGGCCAATTCGCTCCCGGCTGCCATCGGCATAAGCCCCCGGCACGTATGTAGCAATCAATTGTTGTCCCGGTGAAATAAAGACGGGTAAGTTTGCATCACCGGCCTGGCTGCTGCCGTGCTGTGTTCCATAACTATAGGCAATACCCAGTCCCAATCCTTCCAGAAATTCCGGTCCGCTATGTTTCAACGGATGCGCAAATACGCGAGCGACAAAATCAATGCCGCTGCTATCTGAATTGATGATACTGCCACGCAAACCGGAACTGTTATCAACGTTTCCGCTAAAAATGCCGAGCTGATACTCGGTCGTGTCCCAAAGAATTTCACCGAAAATTTGTGCACCGATTTCACGATTGGGCGCCAAATTAGTTGGAAAGGCGCGTTCGTTAAAAGCCAGCGCCGTAGCTGATTGCAAACGCTCCAAGCCAAACGGCGGTTTGAACTTGCCGGCGCGTAAGTTTAACGACTTCACGAAACGGCGCTCGGCATAAACATCTAAAATGCCCGGTGTTGCGGCAAAACTCGGCATGATATAGAAACTATAGGCCTTGCCAAATCTAACTTCTAGCGATGGTTGAATACGCCGTAACAGCAAATTATCTTTTCCCAGGTCGACACCATCTTCAAAGTAACTGCGCGAATCCAATTGCAGAAAACCACCTAACCGGATTTCATTGCGTCCTTTGTTCCAGCGATATCCGGTACCGGAGTCTCTAAAGAAAAATCCGGATTTTCTTCTTTTGCTTTTTTTCTTGTTAGCAGTATTTTTCTTGACCGACGGGTTTTGGAAGGTATCGGATGTATCTTCTTGCGCATATCCGTCCGTTGATCCGAGTAAGCAGTATGCAATAGCCATCAGCATGCTTATCAGAAAAATTTTCATCATGAACTCTAGCTTCCGGGTGCATGACTACCGCATGCTTAGATGCAATTAATTGTCAATGCGCTTGAAAAAGTAAGCTGACGACGCTCGCAGGAGGGAATGGTTGCATCGTCAGCAAACAAAAAATCAAAGGCTCTCTCACCCATTTCACCACGCCGCATGCTGATGGAAAACGAATGCGGCGAATCGGGGAGCAGTTGCAACGAATAATTTGTCGACAATCCTAAAGCACGGGCTTGTATCGTCATCGCTTCAATCCATCGTTCTCCTCGCTCGATGCGGGTGCTGCCTTGCAAGTGGTCAATCTTCGATGACTGATTAAGCTCATTATCACGGCGGCTATCTCGTTCTCCGATCAAAACACATACGGGAATCTGTAAAAATTGCTCCGGATCGAAGCGCACCAGCGGCAGGCTATAGGATTGCATGATCCCTTTCGGAAATTTCAACGATTGATCGGGGAAGGTATACCAACCTGCGGCTCCGAGCGCGGCTTTGGCTACACGGTGCGGGTAAACCATCATATAACGATGCGCAAACTGAGCGCCGCCGGAATAACCAAACAAATAAAACTTACTTGCATCCGCACCAGTCAGCCGAGCAACTTCCGCTACGATGGCATTGAGTGCAATATCCGCGCGCTTCCCTTTACGTCCCAAGCGCTGATAATCGGGAAACTGATCTTCTGGAAAATACGGTGCAATCAAAACAACACCATATTTTTCAGCAAATGCAGCGAATTTCCTGGCGTGCTGCTTGGCATTCCGGGAAATCCCATGCACGGTGACAAAAATTTTAGCGTGATCCTCGACCCGCTGCGGGATGTAAAGAAAATAGCTTTGCTGCAAATCGCTTTGCAAGCGGCGTTTCATTGCAACTCCACGCTCCAGTGCCACCCGCGAAAGAGCTGCACTCTGTTTACCATCCGTAGTCGTGGCATTTGCGGAAGACATCAAGAAAATCATCAACGTTACCCTCCAAACAATTCGTTTCAAACAGCAACTGCTTGTTGAATCCCGAACAACCGCGCGGCCGGACCGTTTCCGGCAAGAATTTCTGCGGGCGGACCTGCTTCGAGCAATTGCCCTGCAGCTACATACCAGATCACGTCAGCCGCCATTAGACGTTGCAACTGGTGTGTAACCATTAGTACTGTTCCTTGAAAATCCGCAAGAATCACATCCAAGACTTTGCTGGCCTGTTGATCCAGATTGGCATCCACTTCGTCAAGCAGCAGCAACGCCGGATTTCCTAATAACGCGCGCGCTAATGCAATCTTTTGCCGCTGCCCAACCGACAAACTCAACCCTCCTTCGGTAACGCGTGTTTTTTCGCGATTTGGTAATTGCGCCAACAGCTCATCAATACCGCACAACCGCCAAACTCGTGCAACCTCTCTATCCGGTGCTTTACGCCAACGGTAGCGCAGATTGCGATCAATAGTGCCGCGTAATAGCGGCAAATCAGGACTGACCATAGCGATCGCACGGCGGATTGAATCCAGGCTATGTTCAGCAAGATTCTGACCGTCAAGCATTACGCGACCTTCCTGTGGATCCATCAACCGGGCTGCCAGCGACAGCAGCGTAGATTTACCCGCTCCGTTTGGCCCGACAATCGCGACTATCCTGCCGGACTCAGCTACCGCGCTAAATTTGTTCAACCCCCCGGTAACGCAAACCGCATCAAATTCCAATCGCCCGGAACCCTTGATTAAATCAGGTGCATTTCCCGATTGTGAAGCAAGTGAAGGACTGTCCAAAAATTCCTGAATCCTCTCTCGTGCAATCGATGCGCTATGCCAGTACTCCTGAACACGCCCCAGATCCCGCAATGGCGGCAACAGTATTCCAACGATGCTGATAGCAGCCATTACCGCACCGACACTGGCGATACCGGCATATATGGCAAACATTCCTGCCAGTAGTGTCATTGCCGACGTCATCGCCACCGAGAATTCGGTAATTCCCAAAATCTGACCGGCCACGCGCGCACGCGCGATCATCGACTCTTGTAAAAACTGTCCCTGGCGGATAAGGCGTTGCCGCTCCCGATCGACTTGACCAAATACCTGAACCACCGCGATACTTGCAACTTTCTCGTTAACATTGGCAGCCAAATTGCTTAGCCGGCGACGCGATTCAATCGCAGCAGCCCGCATCCGTTTCCCAAAAAGATACGTAAGCCAGACACCTGTGGCCAGCGATACAGTCACAGTTAAAGCTAATTGCCAGTGAATAATCCCAAGCAAAACCAGTGCTGTTACGGTCGATACCCCCGCAACTGACAACCTGGCGAGCCCCATGCTGATCCAACGGCGCAGCGAAGTCATATCGCCGACGAATCGCAAGGAAACGCCACCACGACTCCGTCGTCTGCAAGATTCTAGGTGTCAACAAACTAAGGCAGTCGTACAGCAACACCCGGACCTCCGCAGCATAATGCTGTCCTATCGATTCTGCGTCTACACGCTCAAGCATGCGTAACCAGCTAATGCTAGCTGCTGCAACAATCAAACCAGCCATCAGCAATAATACGTAAAGATTGAAGGCCGGATACTCAGAAGTCAAAAACCCATCAAACAATTCCTTGACCGACCAAGCGGTTACAACCGCCAGTGCGGCTTGTGCCAAACCATTGCCAACCAGCCGGATAAACAAATTTCGGCGATATCCGTGGAAAACCGAAGGAATTTTCATATTATTCATTATGATATGAACATGAATCGGATTTAGTGGCTGAGACTGGATGCCGCTAGCCGGCCAGCACACTATAACCGAGCGATTGTCTCTGCTGCACTTGTAAAACATCAGCAATAGTACCCGATGAGAGTGCTGCCTTATCGAGTACCGGCAATCCAAGCGCCTTTTCTGTTTCAAAAATCGCTAGCGGCGATGCGGTCAATCGGCCACTGATCCCTTTGAGCGGTAATTTTTTTTGCTCTAACAGTTCTGCTCCCGCCACGGCTCCCATGGCATCGCCTGCCGCAAAAATCAGGCTGTCAATGTTTTTTGCAAAAACCTTCGAATTCAGCAATGCGGCTGTCTCCCGTTGCAATAAACCATCCGCGATTTCAAAACAATTGCGTTGATATTGGCGGCGCTTAGATTTGTCACCAGGATTTCAATAATCTGGTCGACTTGCTCGGCCGATAACAGGTAGGTTGATGGATAGCCGGCATGCGTGAAATCCAGTGTTAATTGTGAACCGGCATCGGTCATGAGCCATGTATCCCGGCCAGAACCCGTGCCTGTGATTTTGGCGGCCCCCACCCGGAAACCCGCATTCGCCAGACCACGAATCATGCAAGTAGCCGTAGTCGTTTTACCAGCATTCATTGAGGTACCGAAGACCCCGACGGTATACGGCCGGGGAAACAAATTGACGAGTTTCGGCAGCGCCGTATCTTTTATGTTGATCCGGCAGTGATTGCTATCCGCTAATAAACCAATCGGCTCAATTTCCGTTGGTGTTTTGACACTTGCATGACGGTAATTCATGCGCGCCGCTAGACCTCCGGAAGCAACCAGATCACAGGATCCCAAATCGTCCGGCACATGCGCTTCATACTGATCCGGCGCATAACGATTGCCATAGCATACGATAATCTCATCGCCTACGAACAACGCTGCCCGCCGCCCGTGCGACAGCTCCAGGCCGGAATGATGGCCAATCTTGGTGACCTTAGCCAGCACCAAATCACCGACATGAGGAATCACATTCGCTCCACTCATCAATGCTACCGCTGTATCCAATTTCTGATTTCGTGGGGTGTACGCCAATTTGGCTTTCAATAGGCGCTCTTGGGTAATAAAAGAGAGGTTCATTTAGTTTTTCCTTTATAAACAGAATCCCACTCCATTGGAATTCATTTGATCAATTTAAGAGAATCGCCTCTAAAACTTTCCAATAAGCCTTTAAGCTTTGGCGAGTTACTGAAAAAAGGCGCAACAATCCCCTCTGCGGCAACATTCCCTAGTGAATGACCGCGCTATTACTATCCGGTTAGAAACGATTTTTGGATGGAAGGGGCTTGCGCCCCTTCCGATTGACTGTTGATGGTTAGCTCAACACACTCACATCATCCCAGCTGATTTGGTCCGGCATGACACCGACAAGGGTGATTGAAACATCAGAACCAAAGTCGACGATGAAGTTTTGGCCGTCATGGCGTAAGTTTGTGACGAAACTGGCCAGATGATCGCGTGAGGTCAAACCCAAACCAGTATCGAATACCAAATCATCATCCAGCGATTTAAAATCGACAATGCGCAAGTGCGATGCTTCGCGAATCACAAAATCGTCGGAACCATTGCCGCCGCTGCAGTCTTCACCCGCGCGTACCGCGATAAAATCATCACCGTCCGTAGGTGAATACCGCAGCGTACCGGGAAACTTCGGCACGACACCTGTGGCATCTGACGATATTTGCCACTGTTCTGAAATACGCACAAACAACTTATCGCCATCCGCATCTGCATAGCGCGTAATCTCAGTACCAAAAGGTTTTACTTCGGTACGCACAACATCACCATTGGCTTCTACGACATACGTCTCGGTGCCGTCGTCATCGATGGATTTTGGCTTCAGAACGCCATCCTTCAGTTCATACACCGCAGTGACTTTACCGTCCACAATGTCGAATTTAAATACTTTATGACTGTGTCCGGATGAACTGTCATCATCATCAAAATCATCACTTCCTGAACTCATGATTATCTCCTTCGCTATTAATGTGATAAATACAACTTTGCATCTATATTACACCTATTTATAAACTATCCCGCCCAGATTGCTAAGAATCACTGAACCGGATTTCGTTGCGCCGCTGTCAGTTGGCGGCCCCATTGGGCCGGTAAATTTTGCACCCAGCCGTTATAAACCAGCGGAATTGGCAATATCCCTTGTCCGCCCATGCCCGGATGCGCCGAAATGGTGTCATCAATGGCAGTGTTACCTGCCGCAAAGAGCCCCACTGCGCCGACAATGACCGCATCGGCTGGATTCCCATCGTTGTTCGGATCGACATCGATGATCAGCATCCGATTCGAAAATTTGCTGGTGACGTAGGCATAATAACCGCCGCCTTGCTTAGCGCCGTATTGCACGCCGTGACAACCCGGATCGCAAGGTAACATGGCTACCACCTCATCGGTTACGGTGTTCACGATTGTGATCGTACCGGTCAGCGTATTGGCGGTTACCATGTTTTTTCCATCCGGTGATACCGGTGTTTGAATCGGCAATGCGCCAACCGGGCCTGTAATGGCTCCAGTAATGGGATTGTAGTTTGCTATCAGATTGATGTGTTTTATTACCCGATGGGTGTCCATATTGATGACCGTGATGGTGCTATCGAGCAGATTCGCCACGTAGTACTTG
Organism: Nitrosomonas limosa; assembly: GCF_054188085.1. NCBI lineage: Bacteria > Pseudomonadati > Pseudomonadota > Betaproteobacteria > Nitrosomonadales > Nitrosomonadaceae > Nitrosomonas > Nitrosomonas limosa. Next base: position 2,063,978 of record NZ_CM135180.1, read on the forward strand.
CTGGCATCCGGCATCATCCCGGTGGCCAACGGATGGCTGAGCGGACCACTGACCGGCAAAATGGCTTCGATGCGATCGCTGTGGAAATTGTATTGCGTGGAATCGCCGTTCAATACATTAGGGGTTACCATGATCTTGCCGTCATGACTCATCCAGTGCGCATGCGGATTGCCTCTGCCGATATCGACGCGGCGCAATACTTGCGTGGCAAGCGGCGTAAGTTCCATCACCGAATCGGTCCGCACGTCGCCATTGTTGGTGATATGAATCAGATCGGAATCGGTCAGCGTCATGACATGAGCCGGCGCTTCGCCGACCGAAACATTGCGGATCAACCGGCCGGTTGCGCGATCATAGACCGTCAATTTCTTATCAAACCACTGCGTCACATAAATCACGTTTTGATCTTTATCGGTCCACATGTTATGCGGATTGTTCATTTTGATCGACGGTAACGCCACTTTGCGTTTGACCTGCCAGGATGCGCCATCCACTGCAGTCACCGTTCCCGGTTTTGATTTTCCCATCGTTTCTTCGAACTGCGTGGCGACCCAAATTTCACCCACAGCAGGTGTCGCTGGCTTAGCTAGGGGTTTGAGCGCAATATCGTTGCCGTAACGGGCATTGAGTACCGCGGGCAGGTTCACAACGCCAATGTCGACCCGTACATCGACATTCGGGTAGGTGATATGCCAAGGCGCATTGCTTGCATAGTTCTGCCAGTTTCCCGGATTGGTCGCGATAAAGAAGGTGCGCAATAACCGCGTGGCCAGATCGCTACTGCTGGGAATCTTGATACCATTGATCAGACTGAGATTGGCTCCGAGATCCAAACCTGCGGTGCTTGGATCGTCGACAATCACTGCACCGAACATGTAGGGATGAATGCTGCAAGTGAAGACGTACAATCCCGGTGTTGTCAGCGTCAAACTGTCGCCGCCTTTCTTGGGTTTGGTGTTAAAGGGCATGCCGGTCGCTCCGGTCGGGTAGATCAAACTGGTCCGGGTATGCACCGTATTCGAATTACCAGAAAAATTAACCCGCACCCCGGGTGCCGCAATGGCAATTGAACGATTACCGGCAACTACCGTGCCGGTGTCAAACCAGCGCCCCGGATGATCGGTTAATTCAAAATTGACTTCATTAGCGCCAGCAAAAGCGGTATTTGCCAGCAACATTATTAGCGATAAGGTCAGCAACGCAATCGAGATACAAGCCTTCTTTATTGCGGACACTTCGAACATAAAAACCTCCCTCTTTAAAATATGCAAAAAGCATGATTGGGTTTACCGGATAACAATCCGCTTAAAATTTGCCGGCAGATAACCGTGTAAAAATCTCCCGCACAACTGAACTATACGTGGGAAAAATTTCCATGTCAATATTCTGTGTAACAATTTCCCACAATCAACTATAATGCTTGCATTTTTATGTGAAATTGTTTTTCATCCATCAATCAATTTATGCATGGCGTTCGTACCAATTCCTATTCAACAATTGTGATCGTGGCATTGCGCCGGATATTGCGGCCGTTGGTGAAACTGATGCTGGCAAAAGGCATTACCTTCCCGTTCTTGTCTGAATTACTAAAGGGTTTATTTGTAGAAGTTGCTGACAGCGAATTCAGAATCGACGGTAAGCCTTCGACTGACAGCCATTTGAGCTTATTGACCGGCATACACCGTAAAGATATCAAGCGGCTACGAACTTGTTCGCATAGCGATGCCGAAACAATCCCGCAGGCTGTATCTCTGGGTACGCGTCTGATTAACTTATGGAGCAGCGATCCGCGTTTTCTCGACGAAAATAACCAACCCAGACCATTGCCGCGTTTTTGCAAAGACGGCGGTGACATTTCTTTCGAAGGATTGGTCACCAGCGTGAGCTGCGATATCCGCTCACGGGTGGTGCTGGATGAGTGGCTCAGGCTGGGTGTTGCCCATTTTGACGAAAACAACCGGGTGTGCCTGAATACCGCAGCATTTATCCCAGCCAACGGATTCGAGGAGAAAGTTTATTATTTCAGTCATAACCTGCACGATCACACAGCAGCAGCAACCAGTAATCTGCTCGGCGACAATCCGCCATTTTTAGAACGAAGCGTATCTTACGACGGACTCAGCGCCGATTCTGTCAAGAATCTTGCAGAAATATCGGAACGACATGGAATGAAGGCGCTGCTCTCCATCAACAAATCGGCAATGGAGTTTGAAAAAAACGATACCGGCAAAAACATACCGCAGCATCGTATGACCTTCGGTATTTATTACTACACCGAACCGTTTAAACCCGAAGCACCGGTCGATGAAAAAACAAAAGAAACATCGCCCACGCCAGACGATCACCCCCAAGCCAGATGAACAATAACCTCCCGCCCGCCCTTCGGCTTTTCATTGCACATTTCACAAGCGCTGTAGCGATCACCCTGTGCTTTTCTGGCAGTGCATTTGCCAAGAATAATTGCGATACCCATGCGTCAACAATTAACCCTGCAGTGATTGCGCAGGCGGATTCCGGGATCGGCGGTACCGGCATAGCGCCCGCCGAATCGGGCATTGGCGGCACTGGGCTGCATGCAGGCGGTATCGGTGGCACCGGCAACCTCGCCGGCGGTATAGGAGGAACCGGCCAGGTTGCAAGCGAGGGCGGTATCGGCGGTACTGGCATCATCGGTATTATCACCGGTTTCGCCAGCATCTGCGTGAACGGTATCGAAGTACATTACGATAACACCACGCCGATTCAAATTGACGGCCGTTCGGCGACCATTCGCGATCTCGCGGCAGGGCAACTCATCGCCGCTCAAGCGCTTGGCAGTGGAACGGAACTTACCGCCCGTCACATCGCAGTCACTCATGCCGCGATTGGTCCAGTCAGCTCGATCGATCATGACAAAGGTGAAATACGCGTATTAAATCAGACCGTACAAATTACCCGCCCGGAAGATCGCGACAGTCTATCCGCTTTAAAAACCGGCGACTGGGCTCAGGTCAGCGGCCACAGGCTTACCGGCGGCGCAATCGTTGCATCGCGGATTGACGCCATACCGCCACGACCGGAAGCGAAAATCAATGGCTACATCACCCACATCGACAGCCACGGCTTTGAAGTCAACGGCACGCGTGTCAATTATGGAACGCAATCGCCAATTGCGGAAATTTCCCGTGGCATGGAAATCTCGGTTAGCGGTCACTGGCAGGGTGACAACTTGCGAGTACACGATTTCGCATTAGAGCCGACCCGCCAAAGCATCGGAAATGTGCAAAACATTGTCATTGAAGGATATATTCATGCGCTGGATGACAAATCAATCAGCCTGGGCAACCGGATTGTGACACTTGATTCCGGAGCTCAGATTGCGGGTGCCTCAAGAAACGAACTGCGGCCTGATCAGCGTATTCAAATCAGCGGTCCGGTAGGATCTGATCAGCGCATTACCCCCGAACGAATTGAAATAAAACAGGAACAATCGCTGTATTTGCAGCAGCGAATTGATCACGACACCATCGATAGCCGTCAGCAAGATCAAAACAAGTCTAGCAAAGACGAGCCGGCGCTCAAGTCGCTCGATAGCGGCAAAGACGGAAAAGACCGTGGCGATAAAGACAGCGATCAGAAAAATTCCGGCAGCGGCGAATTGAAAAAGGAAAGCGGTCATTCGTCCGACAAACAAGGTAATTCTGACAATAACGCCCGCTTAAACGATCACGACAAGCCATCCGGAGATGAAAGAAAATCCGATCGATCCGAATCGTCCGGACACGAAAAATCAGGTGACAGTCAAGTCTCAGACAGATCTGAAAAAGCCAGCGATTCGCTCCGTGATGGGGAAAACCAGGATCGAAACGATCGGGATCAGGTCGGACACTCCGATCGGGATTCCGGCCATCGCGATACCGATCATCTTCGCGATAATATCCGCGATATCGATGTTCGCGAGAACGTCAGTGATCGCCCCGAAATTCCCGACCGGGATTTTAGCCATCGTGACAGGGATTTCGATCGATAACCCACAAAGTTACTTATCACTTATGAATTAATATTTTAGTATTCAATCAATTAGATTGCATCTGCGGAAACTATTCATTTACTTTTTAATAAAATATATTTATCCTGCGTAGGAATATGAGCAGATAATTTGTAGGAAACGCTCCTTTCTTTATTTCCAGCAAATATTCATTATTCATTCTCGAGAAAATCCGAGTACGCCAATCAGCTTTGAAGTAACTGCAAACATTACTAGATTCTTATGTATCGCTCTTTATCAACACTTGCTCTTGTCATACTTTTGTTAGTTCCATTCTCTGCCGTTGCCAATGGATTAAGTTTCAGTACGGCAACCGATTTCACCACCGGTAATTACGGTGGCGCCAGTTCAACAGATATTTGGTACGTCCCTTTTACCGCGCGCTACGACAAGGATCGCGCTTCTTTTCGGTTAACGATCCCCTATCTCAACATCTCGGGGCCCGGAAACGTACTGGGACCCGGTATCGGTGGCGTTGATGGGCGCGGAACCATTATCGGTGGCGGGCTTACCGGAGTGAGTTCTGGCAGTGGCGGTGGTGTCGTCGTCTGCGATGAAGACAAAGAAAATTGCTCAGGAAAAAACCCGGGGCGGAGCGACGACAATTCGGGGCCTGGCGGTGGCGGAGATGACGACGATGATGATTCTGGTGGCGGAGGCGGTGACGACGACGATGACTCCGGAGGTGGCGGTGGCGGTGATGACGACGACGATTCCGGCGGTGGTGGCGGAGGCGGAGATGACGACGATGATTCCGGCGGTGGTGGCGGAGGCAGCGATGACGACGACGATGATTCCGGCGGTGGTGGGAGTGGAGGCGGCGGTGACGACGATGATGATTCCGGCGGTGGTGGAAGTGGAAGCGGCGGTGACGATGACTCCGGTGGTGGTGGTGGCGACGATGACGATGAAGACGCCGGCAGCGGAGTTTCCAGAATAAAACTCAGCAAAGTCAATGCTGCCGGTTTAGTTGGCGGCATCCCACTGGGAGGACCGGATCTGCCGAATTCCACACGCTCGGGTTTAGGTGACATCATCGCCGCATTCAGTTACAACCTGATTGATCACGCACCGACCGGCATCATTTTCGATATTACCGCACGCTTGAAAATCCCTACTGCCAGCGAAAGTCAGAATATGGGAACCGGCAAGGTCGACTACGCGATTCAGGGCGACTTGTTTAAAACAATCTCCAAATTCACGCTCAGCGCAACCTTGGGGTACCGTTTTCTGGGTAATCCCAGCGGGATTACGTTTCATAACGTGATATACGGTGGCGCGGGTGTCGGCTATCAACTATCACCGACGGTCACTGTCGGTACCAGCTACCACATGGGGCAATCACCTGTGAGATTGGAAGACAGCAGGGATTTAACACTGTATTTGTCGCAGCGAGTAACCAATCATTTCAGGCTCAATATTTACGGTTTACGCGGTTTCTCGGATCGCAGTCCTGATTGGGGCGGCGGCATCAATCTGCGCTATGTTTTTTAGAATAAGGGCCGCTCGCGAACGCTTTTATTCAATAAATGCAATCATGAACCCAGTAAACCGTCCGCTTTGCGCTTGGCCAGCAAGCAAATGAGATCGCAACCAATATGTGCTGCGGCTAATGCAGTGATTTGACCATGATCATAAGGCGGCGACACTTCTACGACATCCATACCGGCGAGATTAATCGCAGTGAAGCCACGGATAATACTGAGCGCTTGCGCAGTCGAGAGACCGCCGCAAACCGGTGTACCGGTGCCGGGCGCGAAAGCCGGATCGAGACAGTCGATATCAAAAGTCAAATAGGCTGCACGATTCCCCACAATCCGTTCAACTTCGGCGATGACCGCATCGGTGCCATGGCGGTGTACCCAGGTCGCATCCAGAACATGAATGCCCATAAAATCATCATTCCAAGTGCGAATACCGATTTGCACCGAGTGCCTCGGATCAATCAAACCGTCCCGGACAGCTTTATAAAACATCGAGCCGTGATTCAATGAATTTGGCGATTCGTCTGACCAGGTATCGCTATGTGCGTCAAAATGAATCAAAGCCAGTGGCTCTCCAAATTTCTCCGCGTGCGCTTTGAGCAGCGGGTAAGTCACATAATGATCGCCACCAAAAGTCAGCATGCGCGCCCCGGAATACAAAATATGCCGGGCGTGATCGGCAATCGTTTCGTGAATCGTCATCGGATGATGCACATCGAGATAGCAATCGCCATAATCGATCACGGCCAGATTTTCAAATGGATCAAATCCCCAAGGGTATGGCTTCAGAGAAGCAACCTCGGCAGATGCCAAACGGATTGCTTGCGGCCCGAACCGGGTGCCGGAACGATAAGTCACCGCCAGATCGAACGGAATACCGCTGATCACTAATTCCGCTCCGCTCAGGTCCTTGCTGTAATTGCGCCGCATAAAAGAGAGCACGCCCGAAAAAGTCGGCTCGCGTAACATGCCATAGGGATTATCACGCGCGATCGCGCCATTGATCTTGATTGAATCATCGCTTGTCATAAGGGTTCCTTTGCTAACTGCGGCATAAATTTCTCGGTTAATTTGCATCCCAAGTTGTCCATCATATGTTTTTGCACGCAACAGATTCAAGTGCTGCTGTTCAAATAAAGAACCGTGGTTGGATCTCTATGATGGCTTGACGTTATAATCATTGCGTTTGAGCAATGAATGTTTCTAAATGTTATGCAATTTCCAATTAACCCCAAGTATATCGTTACGATGTTGCTATCAGCCGGATTAGTGAGCGGTTGCGCTTCGATGTTTCCCGGCAGCTCAACGCCTGGCCCTGAAATACGCGATCATCGCACTCCGAATCTTAATGCAGCTTATAACAGGCCCTATAAAGTCAAAGGGGTTACCTATTATCCATTACGTTCTGCATCCGGTTATCGGGAAATCGGCCATGCTTCCTGGTATGGCTCGGAATCCGGCAATCGCACCGCCATGGGCACTCGTTTTGTGCCGCATGGTTTAACAGCCGCTCACAAAACACTACCGCTACCGACTCGGGTCAGAGTCACCAATTTACACAATGGCCGTTATGTAGATGTTATAGTGAACGATCGGGGGCCTTTCAAAAAAGGCCGGATCATCGACTTATCGCACGGTGCGGCGAAAAAAATTGGATTGCACGGGATCGCCAAAGTAAGAGTCGAACATCTGAGCGATAAAATCAGTCAAATTGAAAAATAAACCCTGGCAATCGCACTTGAAGTAGCTCTTCTAGCTCAGCGCTAAACATTCTTTTCAAAGATATATCATTATATTACCTCTTTAAGCGATTCTCAGAGTTGTTTAGAATGAATAGACAACATTAGTTTCTCTTAAAGGTGGGTAATAACAATGACGACACGAAATATACCGCCTGAACGTGCTACCGCGATGCTATCGCTGATCAAGGAATTTCAATATCTAGCGCCCGGAGACATTGAAATCATTGCCAATGCCTGCCAGTGGCATCGCTACGAGGCAGGCTGTGAAATCGTACGCTATCATGATCATACCAACAGCGCCTTTTTCATCGTGCAAGGTGAAATTCGCGTGATGTATCACGGACTATCGGGACAAGAAGTCATTTTGTGTGATTTACCGACTGGCGAAATGTTTGGAGAGCTGACCGCGATTGACGGTCACCCGCGCTCGGCCACTGTCAAAGCAAGAACCAGCGTATTATTGGCATCGATGTCTGCAACCGATTTCCAGAACTTGATATATTCTAATCGCCAAATTGCGGAAACCATCCTTAAACGCTTAACGGGCCAAGTGCGCCGCCTGACCGAACGTGTTTATGACTACAGCACCTTGGCGGTCCGTAACCGCATCCAGGTGGAATTATTACGCCTTGCAAGGGATCACGTCACTTCGTCAAACACCGCCATCATCTCTCCGGCGCCAACACAAACTGAAATCGCGAATCTGGTGAGCACTCACCGGGAAGCGGTATCACGAGAGCTGAATAATCTGGTCCGAGACAAGTTGATTATGCGGCAGGGACACGATCTGCATATTCTCGATGTCGCCAAACTGATCGAAATGGTCAATGAAGTACGGGGCGGTTTCTAATCGGAATCTTTTCGCCACAACGCCTAATTATTTGTGAGGGCACGCCTAAATGTGGCAAACTTCGTTGTCAAATTAAATTACGGGTATTTTATTCGTGTCCCCCTATGAACTGTTCATTGGATTACGCTATACGCGCGCCAAAAAACGTAATCACTTCATCTCGTTTATTTCATTAATTTCCTTGATGGGCATCACATTGGGAATGACAGCGCTGATTACTGTCATGTCGGTGATGAATGGATTTCAGAAAGAAGTTCGCGCCAGAATTTTAGGGGTTGCGTCGCATGTTCAAATTGGCAGTTTTCAAGGCAATGTGCGCTATTGGCAGCAGATTGCCGACGAAGCAATCCAGCATCCGGCGGTGGAAGCTGCGGCGCCTTTCGTCAGCGCTCAAGGCATGGTGTCGCACAATCAAGTGGTACAAGGCATTCTGGTGCGTGGAATCCTGCCTGCAATGGAAGATAAGGTTGCTGATTTCTCCAAGACGATGGTCAGCGGTAAACTCGATGATTTGGTGCCGGGAGAATTCGGTATCATCATCGGCATGGAACTGGCACGCACCATGGGTACATTTGTCGGCGAAAAAATTGTATTGATCTCGCCGCAAGGACAAGTGACACCGGCAGGTATTCTGCCCAGATTAAAACAATTTACCGTCGTCGGAATTTTTGAAGTGGGTCATTTCGAATATGATTCGGGTCTGGCATTGATTCACATGTTCGATGCGCAAAAACTGTACCGCATGGATAACGATGATGTGTCCGGAGTGCGTTTAAAATTGACCGATTTGTTTTTGGCGCCAAAAGTAGTGCAAGAATTACCCGCGATGCTGTCAATCGACAGTTATATCAGCGATTGGACCAAACAACACGCGAACTATTTCCGCGCCATTCAAATTGAGAAACGCATGTTATCGTTAATTCTGGCATTGATAATCGCAGTTGCTGCATTCAATATTGTCTCCACCTTGGTAATGGCGGTCACCGATAAGGAATCGGATATCGCGATTCTCAGAACGCTGGGCGCCAGTCCGCGCAGCATTATGAAAATATTCATCGTTCAAGGCACGTTTATCGGTGTCTTCGGTACCGTGCTCGGCGTTGCCGGCGGTATGCTGCTGGCGTATAACGTCGGTGAGGTAGTCGCTTTTATAGAAAGCTTATTCAATATTCAATTTCTGTCTCGTGAAATCTACTACATCAGTAAGATTCCAACGGATCCGCAGATGTCGGATATTACCACCGTTGCTGTTACTTCATTTATATTGAGTCTGCTGGCAACTATTTACCCTAGCTACCGGGCTTCCAAAGTTAATCCGGCGGAGGCGCTCCGCTATGAGTGATGCCGTTATTGCTTGCCGCAATCTGACCAAACAATTTTCACAAGGCGATTTGTCGGTACCAGTGCTCAAAGGGGTCAACCTGGACCTGCAGAAGGGAGAGATGCTGGCAATCGTAGGCGCTTCCGGTTCCGGCAAGAGCACCTTGCTGCATGTACTGGGAGGATTAGATGCGCCTACAAGCGGAGACATCAGCATCCTCGGTCAAAATATCGCAACAATCAATGAAGAGGCGCGTTGCCAGTTACGCAACCGCTCACTTGGTTTTATCTATCAATTTCATCACTTGCTGCCAGAATTCAGTGCATTGGAAAATGTAGCGATGCCTCTGCTAATCCGTCGCTTAGCCTCCGGAGAAGCCTACGATCGCGCGGCAGAGATGCTGAAACTGGTTGGTTTAGGTCATCGTTTTACGCACACACCCGGTGAGTTATCGGGTGGCGAGCGTCAACGCGCTGCCGTTGCCCGGGCGCTGGTCACGAACCCGTCTTGTATCCTGGCCGATGAGCCAACCGGAAATCTGGATCGGCAAACTGCGGAAAAAGTATTTGATCTGATGCTGGAATTGAATCATAAAATCAGCGCCAGTCTGATCATCGTGACGCACGATCAGCGCCTGGCCAATCGCGCGCAACGAATTCTGCAACTTATTGACGGTGTGTTAAGTGATGTTCCCAGGTCGTAAGGATCGTTTCAATCAATGATGACTTCATTTATGTAACTCCCTCAAATGCGTACACTCTTTACGTACATTATGGTTTTTCCCCGGCGCAGTATTTTTGTGCTGGCGGCGCTATTGATTGCCGGTATTGCAGAAGGTTTGAGCCTGACTGCTTTGTTGCCTTTAATCTCGATTGCGGTAGGTGACTCAGGCAACACCAGCGATTCCGGTATTGGCAAGTTTATGGAAAAAACACTCCAGGATATTGGAATTGAGCCGGCTCTGGATACAATTTTAATCATTATTGTCGGCGGTATGTTTTTTAAAGGGCTGGTATTGCTGTTAGCGAACCGCCAGGTCGGATATACCGTCGCGCATGTCGCCACCGCTTTGCGGCTTGACCTGATCGAGGCTTTGCTCGCCAGCCGCTGGCAATATTACTTACGCCAACCCGTCGGCTCACTTGCCAACTCGGTCGCTACGGAGGCTTACAGAGCAGCTAACGGCTTCGAACACAGTGTCAATGTCTTAGCACTCGCCATTCAAGTACTGGTATACGCCGTCGTAGCATTATTCATTTCATGGGAAGCCACCCTGGCATCTTTAGTCATCGGCTTATTTTTATTGATCGTGCTGAATCGTTTGGTCAGCGCAACCCGCCGCGCCGGAAACAAACAAACCCGGCTATTGCGCGATTTGCTGACTTATCTGTCCGATGTGCTGGGCTCGGTAAAATCGTTAAAAGCCATGGCAAGAGACAATGTCGCTGATGCCATATTGCACGAACAGACGCAGCACCTGGAAAAAGCCACGCGCCGTGAAGTGATGAATAGAGCCGCTCTAACTGCTCTCCAAGAGCCGATCTTGGCTGCATTAACAGCCAGCGGCTTATACATTGCCTTGGTAGTATGGGAATTGTCTTTACCCGAAGTAATGCTGATGGTTTTTTTGCTGACTCGCATACTGGGATTACTCAATAAAACACAGCGCCGCCATCAGCAGCTTGCAGCGCAAGAAAGCGCTTATTGGGCTTTGAGAAAAGCCGCCGAAGAAGCGCGTAAAGCAGCGGAAAGAACAACTGGCGTAATACAGCCAACGTTATATCAAGGTATTACCCTGCATCATGTTAAGTTCAATTATGGGCAAAAAGTCATATTTAACGACTTAAACATCGAAATACCGGTCAATTCGTTTACAGCAGTCATGGGACCTTCGGGTACCGGTAAAAGCACATTGCTGGACTTACTATGCGGATTGACCGAACCACAGTCCGGCGAAATCCGGATTGATAATGTTCCTTTACAGGATGTCAACTTGCGGCAATGGCGCCATATGATCGGCTATGTTTCGCAAGACACGATTTTATTGCATGATACCGTGATGAATAATATCCTCGTCGGAGAACCAGCCTTGACGGCTGCCGATGCTGAGCGAGCGCTGCAGCAAGCCGGTGCATGGGATTTTGTCAATGCCTTGCCGGAAGGGTTGCAGACGGTTGTCGGGGAACGTGGCGGACTGCTTTCCGGCGGACAACGTCAACGTATCGCTATCGCTCGCGCATTAGCGCATAGACCGTCATTCCTGATTCTGGATGAGCCTACCAGCGCACTGGATCCCGAAAGCGAGCAAACGATTTGTGAAACATTGCAGAATCTGGCCAAGGATTTAACGATTATTGCAGTATCTCACCAACCGGCAGTCATCAATGCTGCCGACCGAGTCTTTATGCTGTCTGACGGCAAAGCGGAACCATTGTCGCAACCATCCAGTCTGCAATAGTAAATAGTAATCACCAAAGCTTTGCGTAAGAACAATAGACACTAACGCAAAGTTACATGAAAAAAACCAATTCAAGAGTATTTCCCGAACGATGAAATTACATTTACTGATCCCGGATCTATTCTGGCCCGATAGATTTCAGCCTGAAATTTATCAGGACCTGCCAGCTCCGTGCTTATCGAAGCTACTATCTAAAAGTGATCTTGCCGTCGAACCAGCGGAAGATATGGAATCATGGCTTTGCAAGCAATTCAATATATCCCAGCAACAGTGCAATTGGCCAATTGCGCCTCTAATGTTGCATCGGGACGCCCCCGAATTGACAAAATCCAATAAAGATTTCTGGTTACGTGCCGATCCTGTGCACCTGAGGATCGAGCAAAATCATATTATGTTAGCGGATAGTCAAGCCTTCCAAATCTCGCAGCAAGAAGCCGAAGAAATAGTCGATAGCATTAATCGCAATCTTGCGGATCAGGATTTTTCTGTCATGCCATTGCGCCCTGATCGCTGGTACGCTCGAATGCCTAACCTGCCAGTAATGCGCACATTTTCCCTTGATCAAGTAACTTGCAGAAATATCAACAGCTATCTTCCTTCCGGCAGCGACAGCATCCGCTGGCACAAATTATTCAATGAAATTCAGATGTTGTTGCATGATCACCCGGTTAATCAAGCGCGAGCATCCCGAGGAGAATTGGCCATCAATAGTGTTTGGTTTTGGGGGGCGGGACAAATGCCGCAATCAGTAACTACAGTGTTTGCACATATTTATAGCAACCATGATTTACCGCAAGCGCTTGCATTGGCAGCAGAAATCAATAGTTCTGAGCTTCCCGGCAATGTTTTCGAGTGGATACCAATACAACATTCCGGCACCCAGCTGGTCGTCTTGGATGCTTTACACAGCAAAGCAAGATATCGAAATGGTTACGATTGGCGAGAAACACTCAGAACACTTGAGCAGCAATGGTTTTCACCTATCTACCGCGCATTGAAAGAGAGAAAAATTAGTCAACTAACAATTACCGCATTAAATGAAACCGGCACTTTGAATTTTACTATCCGACCGGCTGATCTGTGGAAATTCTGGCACCTCAATCAACCACTCACGGCACACAGCCAGAAACATTAGTTTAGTGTACATAATAATTTGACGATACTGATAATCAGAATTTCAACTGCTTGACCAGTTAAAAAAGCAGTCATTATAGAGAAGGAATTACAGTGCAAAAGAACAATCCAGTCATTAAGATAAAACCCTATATTGCGATCTCGTTCGCACTCATACCCGCAATAATTCTTGCACTCAATTCATTCTTTTCAGCAGAACTGGATTTATCATTTTATGGATCGGCTGCATTATGGCTTCTTTTGATACTGGCAATCTTAGCTACCATCGCTCAAATATCGCGTGCAGAAAAAAATATCACAGATTACTCCGTGCAACTCCAAATCAGTAAAGAAAGGCTTGGTAACGAAATAAAACATCGACTGTGGGCAGAAAAAACCGCTTCTGAAAATAAAATAAAATCACAGTTTATCGACGAAAATATTCCGGTGATGTTAGCTTATTTCAATACTGAATTTCGTTGCCGTTATCACAATCGCATCTTTCGTCGATGGTTTGGCCTCACAGCAGATCAAATTGACGGCAAGCCATTAAAGGAATTCTCCGGAGAGGAATTTTCTTCTGCAATCGTTAATCGTTCGAAAGAGATCCTGGCAGGAAAAACGATTCATAATGAGCGCATCCTCAAATCAACGAAAGGATTCCCATACATATTCACGGAACAATATCTCCCGCATCTCGATAATAAAGGGAAAACGGTCGGGTTTTACACATTGCATACGCCACGTGCCCAGGAAAAAAGCCGAATATCTCCCAAGAGTAAAGCTGAAGCCTCAAATGATATCGTATCAGCCAAGCCTAGTGAATCTCCTGGAAGTGCTACAAAAGACAACGCCAGTATTCAACAAATCGATACACAAGCTGCAAGCTCAGGGATTTCAGCAGCACGGATAGCTCAAGCGATTGAAGGTGGAGAATTTAATCTTTACTGTCAACCAATAGCCTCGATAAATTCGTCTACCGCATCGTCACATTATGAAATTTTAATACGCATGCACGAAGAAGAGAGTAATCTGATGCCAGCCGGCTCATTCTTGCCTTTGGTCGATCAATTTAAAATGATGCCGAAATTGGATCGCTGGATAATGAATCACATCCTCCAATGGCTCGCGGCTCATCCTAATTCCGATCGGGTTTTTTATATCAATGTGGCAAAAGATACCTTGAGCGATCATACTTTTCCCTTGTTTATTCAAGACCAGATTAATAAAACAAAAACTTCAGCTGCCAATATCTGCTTTGAAATCGAAGCTTCTGATGTTGAATCCGATGTAAACAATACCGTTAATTTTACTCAGAAAGTCCGAAATATTGGCTGTCTCGTATCGCTATGCAGCGTCAGCGATGATTCAGAAATATCCGGGTTACTGAGTAAATTCACGGTTGATTGTTTAAAAATTGATGGCAGCTTAATCTGCAATATTTTGCGCGATGAAGAAGATCTAGCCAAAGTACAAGCGATTAATAGCTTTGCTCACCAAAACAACATCAAAACAATCGCCGAACTGGTCGAAACCGACGAGATTATTGCAAAGCTTCGGGATATAGGCGTTGATTATGGGCAAGGATTCGGTATTGGTAAACCGCACCCATTCACGGAACTTGATCAAGAAAATCAAAAAGGGTGATGATCCTGATCGGATAATCACCCTTTGCTGAGACGCAATTAAAGAATGCTTTCTTACAAGGCCTTGACCATATTTTCTACAACTTTCTTCGCGTCACCAAAAATCATCATTGTCTTATCCATATAAAACAGATCATTATCCAAACCGGCATATCCAACAGCCATACTTCTTTTAACAACCATGACTGTGCGAGCTTTATGCGCATCCAAAATGGGCATACCATAGATAGGGCTTCCAGGCACGTTTGCAGCAGGATTAACTACATCGTTTGCACCTAAGACCAGCACGACATCCGTATTAGAAAAATCGCTGTTGATCTCTTCCATTTCCTGAACTTGCTCATACGGGATTTCAGCTTCAGCAAGCAGCACGTTCATGTGACCAGGCATACGGCCTGCAACCGGATGTATCGCAAAACGAACATTAACGCCTTTTGCATGTAATTTCTCAGCCAGCTCCTTAACAGCATGTTGCGCACGAGCTACTGCCAAACCATACCCTGGAACGATGATCACACTATCCGCATTTCCCATCAAGAATGCTGCGTCATCTGCGCTACCGCTGCGATAGGTTTTCTGAACGCCACTATCAGCGGCTGCCGTACCGCCATCACTACCAAAGCCGCCTAAAATCACCGACAGGAATGGTCGATTCATCGCTTTACACATGATGTAAGAAAGAATCGCACCGGAGCTGCCCACAAGCGATCCGGCAATGATCAGCATGGGATTGCCCAAGGAGAAACCGATACCTGCCGCAGCCCAGCCGGAATAAGAATTCAACATTGAAATGACTACCGGCATGTCGGCGCCGCCGATCGGGATGATAATCAGGAACCCCAATACAAATGCGATGGCTGTCATCGCTATGAAAGCTGTCCAGTTGGTGGTATCGCTAAAGAAAAACCACAAACCGAATCCGATCATCACAAGCGCTAAAATCAAATTGAGTGCGTGCTGTCCACCAAATACAATCGGTGTGCCACTCATCCGCCCGGAAAGTTTCAGAAACGCAATCACAGAACCGGACCAGGTCATGGCACCGATAAACGTACCCAGAAATAACTCCAGCTTGCTTCCGGCAGGCAGTACCTCCGGCAAGCCGAACGAAACCGGATTATTGACCGCCGCAATCGCAATGAAAACTGCCGCCAAGCCCACCAGTGAATGCATAAATGCGACGAGTTCGGGCATTGCAGTCATTTGCACACGCTGCGCGACAATTGCGCCGATAATGCCGCCGACTGAGATACAAGCGAGGATCAATAACCAATTCTGGGTAAGCGTTAAGGTTGTGGCAACCGCTATCGCCATACCAACGATACCGAACAAGTTTCCACGACGGGCGGATTCAGGCGAGCTTAAACCTTTTAGTGCCAGTATAAAAAACACTGAAGCTACTAAATATGCAAGTGCTACCATATTTGCTGACATTTATGCGCTTCCTTTTTTATCTTTTTTCTTGAACATTTCCAGCATTCGTTGACTCACCAGAAATCCACCAAATACATTAATCGCAGCGAGCGTTACTGCCGCAGCGCCTAACCAAACGCCCCAGTCGGTTTCCGCCGGTCCCGCCGCCAACATCGCACCGACAAGAATAATCCCTGAAATCGCGTTGGTCACGGACATTAATGGGGTGTGCAATGCTGGCGTAACGTTCCAAACCACATGATAGCCAACAAAAACTGCCAGCACAAAAACCGTTAGATTGATAATAACTGGATCAACGTCACCAATCATATTGACTCCTTAATAATTCGTTTACTGATCGATCGCAATGAAACAAATGAAATTAATAAATTAACCAGCAACTGCTCCATCCGAACAAAGCAATGTCCCGGCGATAATTTCATCCTCTCGATCGATTTTGAGAGCGCCATTTTCTGGATCAAGCATCAAGTTAAGAAAGTTCATCAGATTTCGTGCGTACAATGAACTCGCATCCGCTGCCACCAGTCCGGGAAGATTCGCAATGCCGATCAAATGCACACCATGCTTAACAACCGTCTGGTTTAATTCAGACAATGGACAATTGCCGCCCGCTTCAACCGCCATATCGACAATCACCGACCCTGGTTTCATGACTCTCACAGTTTCTTCTTTAAGCAAAACCGGAGCTGGACGGCCCGGAATCAAAGCAGTTGTGATGATAACGTCTGCCGCAGCTGCTCGTTCATGAACCAGCTCGCCCTGACGGCGTTTGTAATCCTCGGACATTTCTGTTGCATACCCGCCAGCAGTTTCGGCTTTTGCTTTTTCCTCATCGCTGAGCGGCACTTCTACAAACTTAGCGCCCAAACTTTCGACCTGTTCTTTCACTGCAGGTCTGACATCGAAAGCCTCGACCACGGCACCCAGCCTTTTCGCTGTTGCGATCGCTTGCAAGCCGGCAACACCCGCCCCTAAAACCAAAACCCGTGCAGCTTTCACGGTTCCTGCCGCAGTCATCAGCATCGGAAAGAATTTTTGGTATACGTTTGCCGCCATGATGACAGCTTTATAACCTGCAATATTCGCTTGCGATGACAACACATCCATACTCTGCGCGCGGGAAATACGTGGCAATTTCTCCATCGCAAACGCCGTTAACCCATGCTGAACTAAAGCCTCTACACCCTCTTTCTGATGAGGTGCTAACAAACCGATCAAAACCGCATCTTTACGCATCATCGCTAATTCCGCAGCCTCCGGACCTCTCACTTTAAGGACAATTTGCGATTGCGCATATAATTCAGCAACATCGGTTACTATTGTC
Organism: Nitrosomonas limosa; assembly: GCF_054188085.1. Classification (NCBI taxonomy): domain Bacteria; kingdom Pseudomonadati; phylum Pseudomonadota; class Betaproteobacteria; order Nitrosomonadales; family Nitrosomonadaceae; genus Nitrosomonas; species Nitrosomonas limosa. The sequence goes on from NZ_CM135180.1 coordinate 2,081,377, forward strand.
GCACCTGCTTCTTGATATGCCGAGTCCGGTATGCTGGCACCCGCGCCAGCGCCTGACTGTACCGATACCTTATGAACACCCTTGGCAGTATATTTTTTCACGGTCTCCGGTGTCGCCGCTACGCGCGTTTCACCACCGCGAATCTCTGCTGGTATGCCTATTTGCATTGATTATCTCCCTATTCTTTCCAACCTGCTCGCAAAAAATAACTCTATTGTGTTCATTTTTTAATGAATTGCGGATTATAAATCAATTTATGCGCAATGCATTAATTGGATCTGGAAAAAACTTTGGTATGGCTTGATTTTTTGACTGTTTTCAACTTTTTTAAGAAACTTCACCGAACTCATTCCGGAATTGCTGAGTAATCCGGTCTAATGCAGGTGGAATTTTAGTCAACAACAACTCTGCTTCATCCCAGTTATTATTCAAACCTGCTTTTTCGAGCGCCTCACAAAGTTCTGCAAAACCCGATGCACCGATGGTTCTAGCCGATGATTTGAGCTTATGCCCCAAACGTCCAAGGGCGGATAAATCTTTTTCGGCCTGCGCCAACCGCATCTCTATTAAAGTGCTATTGGCCACTTCAATGAATTTAAGTGCAAATTTCGAAACCAGCGTGGCATTGTTATGAAACATCTGGCGCATTACCGCGATATCAACGGGTGAAACATCATCCGGCATTGCTTCTTTATTACCTGTCACTTGAATTCACACTCCAGTTTTTAAGCAACGGTCGATCCAACGGCTTGTCAATTTTTCCTGTACCGTATTCTGACGCAAACGTGTTGCCAATCCTGGAAAATCAACTTGATCCAATGGTTGATCTTGATTGAAACACGAAAAGACGTAAGTAATTTTTCCGGTATCTGGATCCTGATGCGGCTGCAAACATTGCGCGCAGACCTCTTTCATCATGCATTGCATCGGCGAATTGATTGAGCCGATCGCAAAATGATCCGCTTTCAAATACGGTTTTAACTGATGATGGCGGGCAACTCCGACAGCGGCCATCATGCGATCCGAACCAATTGCGATGATATGATCGGCATCCGACAATGCCACTGGTTGTTCACCTAATTTTCCGCTGGCGTAAGCTTCCATGGCTTGCACAATATTGCCTACATAGCTTTTATCCTGTGGACGGGTAACGGTGAAACCGGGCGATTCATCGCAGCACCAGACTACGATATCCGCCGCCGCTTCAATTTCAGCGACTTTATAACGATCGATCAATTTTTTATAACCCGCGAAGTACAATACTCTCGACCCGGCTGCACGTGCCGCGGCGCCGATAGAAAAAAGCACCGCATTGCCAAGTCCACCGCCAACCAAGACCACAGTTCCATTCTCCGGAATTTCCGTCGGTGTACCGGTAGGTCCCATGAGCACAACCGGCTCACCCGGTTTTACCAATGCGCAGAGATTGGATGATCCTCCCATTTCCAATACAATGAGTGAAACCAGGCCACGCGCAACATCTACCGAAGCACCGGTTAAAGCGAGCCCCTCCATCGCCAATCGGGTATCTTTGGCGACCGGCGCTAATGTTGAAAAATTCTGGAAACGATAGAATTGCCCTGGCTGAAAATGTTCTGCTGCCATTGGCGCATGAACCACCACTTCAATAATATTCGGAGTCAGCCTCTCCACTTTGTGGATCGTTGCACGCAACCGGTTATTCAGTTGTGCAAAGAACTGTTCCGCCGATTGGCCGGATGCCGGTTTGATACGCTCCAGCACGCGATTGACGACCGGATAACCCTGTTTCGCACTCGACATCGCCTTCACGACATTTCCCGAATACGAAGGATGCAAATCACCGAAGAAACTAATAAAACGACCATCCTGACTATCCCTGTACCGGCTCATCAATACAATCGGCACCTCCGGTTTGGGATTGCCGTAAGCCGGTTGCGCCGGATTGCCATCTTCGTCGCACGCTGCAAAATAGCGGCCATCCAGTTTGAATAATTTTTCATCTTCCCTCGCCAGCACCGTGTTAGGTTGCGTACCCGCGGCTACCAGCAATGCCCGTACCGGTAGTTGCACTTTGCCGGCGTCATGCCATTGCCCGCTGTCGTCGCATTTCTGCACGGCAAACTGCACCGATTGCGCATGACCCCAGACATCGACATCCACCCGCACAGGCGTCATACCTTCAGCAAACCAGATACCTTCCTCCAATGCTTTTTCCACTTCTTCGTGATTCAGCGTATAAGACGGGCTGTCAATCATGCGTTTGCGGTAAGCCAGGGTTGCACCACCCCATGACTGCAATAATTGAACAATTCGCGCCGGGCGCTGTTCCTGTTCGGCCGCCTGCCGCTCTGCACGGATCGCGCGCGCATGCGCCAGGAACTCATCGGCGATTTCTTTTTCTTCCTCATCCCATAGCTCACGAATTGCCGCTTCGCCTTGCGCCGCCGACAAAATTTCATAGCGCTGCAAGAATTTTTCAACCTGCACCGGGTAATAAGCCAATGCTTCAGTCGCGGTATCAATTGCCGTTAAGCCCCCGCCAATCACGACAACCGGCAAGCGCAACTGCATGTTCGCAATCGAATCGCTCTGCGCGGCGCCCGTTAACTGCAAAGCCATCAGAAAATCCGATGCCGCGCGGACTCCCCGGGCCAATCCGTTCGGTAAATCCAGCACGGTCGGCTTTCCCGCGCCAGCCGCTAAAGCAACGTGATCGAAACCCATGGCAAAAGCGTCATCGGTTGTCAAAGTCCCGCCAAAACGAACACCGCCGAACAAAGCGAATTCCTCTCTACGCTCAAGCAGCAAGCGGATCAATTTCAAGAAATTCTTGTTCCAGCGTACCGTGATGCCATATTCAGCCACACCGCCAAAACCGCCCGCTATGCGCTGATCCAGATTTTCTTCAAGTATGCTGGCCTGTTGAATTGCCTTGAACGGCACCCTTTGGCCTAATTGATCCACGCCTGAGATATCCGCCGGCAACGGCTCAATTTTAAGGCCGTCAATTCCAACCACGGTATGCCCCTCGTTCATCAAATGATGTGCCAGCGTATATCCGGCCGGTCCCATGCCCACCACCAGTACTTTACGACCGGAGGCAGGCTTCGGTACGGGCCGGCGCAAATTCAAAGGATTCCATCGGGTTAGCAAGCTATAAATTTCAAAACCCCACGGCAACGCCAGCACATCTTTTAGCGTTCGTGTTTCAGCTTGCGGAATATCCACGGGTTCCTGCTTCTGATAAATGCAGGATTTCATGCAATCGTTACAGATTCGATGGCCGGTGCCTGCACACATCGGATTGTCCAGCACAATCATCGCCAAACTGCCAATCGCCACACCTTGCGTCTTCAGTTTATGAAACTCGGAAATGCGTTCTTCCAGGGGACAACCGGCAAGTAAAGCGCCCAGTTCGCTGCGTTTAAAAGTAACGGGTTCATCCGGCGATTTGGGTTTTTGTTTGAAGCCTTTCGAGCAGGAATCCTTGCCTTGTTCATGACACCAGATGCAATAATTCGCTTCATCCAACGCGCCCATTAAATCCGTTCCGGCATCGGTCAGAGCAAAGCCATTACGTTCGCGCACATGGCTTAAACGATGCACCGGATAGCCTGCGGAATCATCTGTCTCCAGAGACAGTAAATGCTTGAAATCCAGCTTCGCGGGTGATTTGAATAAAATACCTTGCCGTGTATGTTGCTGCCCTTCAGGTGTTCTCAATGCCCAAGCGGCATAGTGCAATGCCTTATTCAAACGCGATTCATTGTCAGCTTCCGCATCCATCCATTGCGCGACTTTGGTCGCAAAAGCCAGCTCCGAAAAGGATTCGCCAAATTCCGCCGCCAGCTCTTTTTCCAAAGCGATGCCATCAATGCCCGCCAATTCTTCATCACTGACTTTTCCTTTGGCGCGGCGCTGAACAAACTGACGCTTACAAAAATAGAGCGGGGCAAGCTCATGATGTTTTGCGGCCAGTTGCTGCACGTCATTTTCGATATTGAACAGCCGGGCAATAAAATCTTCCAGCCAAGGGGCAATATCGATCAATAAAGCCGACTCGTCTTTTGGCAATAATTCATCGGGACTCTTGCGCGCAGACTCAAGCCGCTTGTACAGCGCGTCATCACCGGTACGCAAAAAATCCAGAAAAATTTGATCCAATTTTGCCAAGCCATTGCGCTGGTACAAATCGGAAATTGCAAAACCAAAGCTAAAGTTCGAAGAAGCGGTTTTTCCCTGTTGTGTGTGCAACGTTGCATCCATGTTTGTCATTAATCCAATTTTTAATCGTTATTATTCTATCCTCACCTGAAAAATCAATCGATCATAGGCATTGCAAACAAATGCCTTGTACCATCCCTGATTTTTCATTCAATATCGCTATTACCATTTGTTCTCATTGTTATTATCAATAATTTAACCTTTAAACCTTCCCAAAGGAAACACTGGCAATTACCTGCCGCATCGTACGAGAAATCGCAGCGCAATTGAAACACGCAGTTCCGTTAATCGGCGCTTCCCGGTTTCAGCCATTTCAAAAGAACTTCAACCAGCAGATCGGGGTCGATTGGCTTTGCTAAAAAATCATTCATTCCCGCAACATGGCATAATTGCTTGTGATGCTCATCGGCATTCGCTGTCATTGCGATAATAATTAGCTCGGACCATTGCGGATTAGCGCGAATCATGCGAGTCGCTTCCAGACCATCCAGAACCGGCATTTGAATATCCATCAAGATGCAATCAAAAACTTCTTTTTCCAGAATATCCAACGCTTCCTTACCATGATTCGCAATTGCAACCGTCGCTTCGTGATATTCCAGAAGCCATTTTGCAACCTGCTGATTCAGCTCATTATCTTCGACTACCAGGATATTAAAGCCTTTTAACCGCTGATGCATAATTCTCAGTCAATCACTGGGATCTCAATCGCCAGAAACTGAAATCATACCGGCTGCAACCGTATTATTGCTGCTTTCATCGATAATAATAAAGCTTCCCGTTGCGTGGTTTCGCGCATAATCATCGCAAACAAGCGGAAGTTGCACTTTTATCCCGACATGCGCGATGTCGTTCATTTTCAGTGAGCTGACCGTCTCTCGATCCATGGTGTTGACATCGACACGATAATCAATTCGAGTGATTACCGCCTTTACAATACGCGTCGTCTGCTTGATCAGGTACTTGCGAGCGGTATCCAGCGGCTGCTCGGATAGCCAGCAGAGCATGGCATTGAACTCTTTGTTAACCAGAGGCGTATCACCGGTTTTGACTAATAAATCACCGCGTGAAATATCCAAATGATCTTCGATTGTCAACGTAATTGACTGAGGAGCAAATGCTTCATCGACGGGACCTTCATAGTTGAGAATCTCTTTGATGCGGGATGTCAAGCCCGAAGGTAAGACGGTGATGGAATCACCGGCTCGGATCGAACCCGATTCGATGCGCCCCATGTAACCGCGAAAGTCATGCAACTCCTTGGTTTGCGGCCGGCATACCCACTGAACCGGAAAACGGAAATCGTCGCGATTGATGTCATCCTCGATCGACACGGTTTCGAGCAAATCCATGAGCGTCGTGCCTTGATACCAATCGAGATGATCGCCGCGCTCAACCACCATATCGCCGTTGAGAGCCGACATCGGAATGTAAGTAATATTCCGCAAATTAAGGTTAACCGCAAAAGCTGAGAAATCCTCGCGAATTTTTTCAAAAACCGCTTGCGAATAATCGACCAAATCCATTTTGTTGACGGCAACCACCAAATGCGGAATGCCGACCAGATTGGCCAGGTAAGCGTGACGGCGGGATTGCGTCAGCACTCCCTTACGCGCGTCAATCAGAATGATTGCCAGATTAGCGGTGGATGCTCCCGTGACCATGTTACGTGTGTATTGCTCATGGCCTGGCGTATCCGCAATAATAAATTTACGTTTCGGTGTCGCGAAATAGCGATAAGCCACATCAATCGTAATTCCTTGCTCGCGTTCGGCTTGCAGACCATCGGTCAACAGCGACAAATCAACGCCCTGCAAACCGCGTTTACGCGTGGTATTGGCAATGGATGTCAATTGATCTTCGAAAATAGATTTCGAGTCGTGCAGCAGACGGCCGATCAGGGTGCTTTTGCCATCATCAACACTGCCAGCCGTGATAAAGCGTAGTAATTCTGTTTGATCAAGCGATATTTTTTCAATGATCGACATTTAGATATCCTTCGGAAAATCGTAGCGCGTAATATTAAATTTCAAACAAACCGTTTGATTTGTTAAGCATGAAAATGGAAGTAATTGGCTGAAAGCGGCACGAGCCCGGTCATCGGTTTCCGTCACTGCAACAATGCTAGAAATATCCTTCTTTTTTGCGTAATTCCATCGATGCTTCCGATGTTTGATCGTCCATACGCGTAGCACCGCGCTCAGTAATCCGGGTCATTGCGGTTTCAGCGATAATCTCGTCTACGGTAGCTGCTTCCGATTCCACCGGACAGGTACAGCTCATATCTCCCACGGTGCGGAACCGCACCATGATTTTTTCCGTTTGCTCGCCTGCTTGCGGCTGCACCAAATGGGATACGGGGAGTATCCCGGCATCGCGCCGGATAACATCGCGTTTATGCGCAAAATAAATACTCGGGACTTCCAGTTTTTCGCGCGCAATATATTCCCAAACGTCCAATTCCGTCCAGTTACTGATTGGAAAAACCCGGATATTTTCACCTGGATGCGTGCGGGTATTATAAATATCCCATAATTCCGGGCGCTGATTTTTCGGATCCCATTGCCCAAATTCATCCCGGAAAGAAAAAATCCGTTCTTTCGCCCGCGCTTTTTCTTCATCCCGGCGCGCACCGCCGATACATGCATCGAATTTGAATTCGGCGATAGCATCCAACAGCGTGACCGATTGGAAAGCATTCCGGCTCTGTGTCTCTGAACGCAACACCACCCGGCCTTTCTTGATCGAATCTTCCATACTGCGCACGATCAAGCGTTCCCCCAATTGCTTGGCGCGGTAATCGCGAAACTCGATGACCTCGGGAAAATTGTGCTCAGTATCGATATGCATGAGCGGAAACGGGAAGCGGCCAGGGCGGAACGCTTTTTCAGCCAGCCTTAACATCACGATGGAATCCTTGCCGCCGGAAAACAGCAGCACCGGATTGGCACACTCTGCCGCCACTTCACGCATGATATGAATCGCTTCGCTTTCCAATGCGTCAAGATGGGTAAATGTGTGATGACTCATTATTTTTTTCTCTCAACTGATAAAAAAGGATCATTTCTGATCAGATTGCAGTAAAGATTTACCACAATCCAACCCTATTATTTTAATGGAATGACTTTCCCGGTATGCAGTCCGCATTCTTTGGTTTCCGGCGCTTCCCACCACCAGCGTCCGGAACGGATATCTTCGCCAGGTGTGACTGCACGTGTACAAGGCGCGCAACCGATGCTGGGATAAAATTTATCATGCAACGCGTTATATGGCACATCAAAGTGCTTGAGATATTGCCAAACCTCCGCATTCGACCATTCCAGCAACGGGTTTACCTTCTGCATGCGGTTATCCACATCATAAGCCGAAACCTTCAAACCGGTCCGGGTAGCCGCTTGCTCACGGCGAATTCCTGTTACCCAGGCGCGTTTTCCTTGCAAGGCACGGCGCAATGGCTCGACTTTGCGCATATGGCAGCATGCTTTACGCAATTCGATACTCTCATAAAAACCGTTAACGCCGTGCTCCGCAACGTAGGACTCAACTTGTTTTACATTAGGGAAAAGAATGCGCAGCGGTTTTTTATACTTGTTCCGCACGATTTGCATCAAATCGTAGGTTTCTTGCGGTAAACGGCCGGTATCCAGGCTGAACATATCAATATCCAGTTGAAAACGTTCAATGATATCGGTCAATACCATATCTTCCGCCCCCAAGCTATTGGCAAACGTTACGGGCGCGAAATCCGAAATAGTTTCTTTCAGAATTGCCACCACTTGATCAATTTTTTCTTGTAATTCAGTCATTAGTGGTGCCCGCAACCAAGTTACCCTTACGCTTCACGCGCCGAAATAGCGGTAATTTTTGATCGATCGCAGTTTGATAAACCTCGGAAAAATCACTTAACCCTTTTAATGCCTCTTCAATGCTTCGATCCGGGCGTGTTGCAAAAGCGTCAAAGCCGATACGCTGCATGTAAAACAACTGGTCGCGCAACACATCACCGATGGCGCGCAATTCGCCGCTATAACCCAGGCGGGCGCGCAGATTGTACGCAATCGAATAACCGCGCCCATCGGAAAATTTAGGAAAATCGACTGCAATCACCGAGAATTTTTGAATGTCACCCTTCAATTCTTCGGGACGTTCATCACTGGCGAGCCACACCCCGATTTCCGGACGCTGCTGCAATGTTTCGCGTTGCGCTTGCCAGACTTTCAACGGAACGATGATCTTTCCCGGCGCGACAGTCACATGCTCAGGCGCTTGATCCGCTTCCAGCCGTAATACCACCCAATCATCCGTCACAATGGTTTTATTTTTAATGATCGCACCCATTAGAACCTCGGTGAATAGTAGGGAATATCATATTGCGCGGGGACCACGACGTGCGGATCCGTTACTTCTTCTTGCGCGACAAATTCCGATGCATATACATGGTCTTTGAAAGGCGCATGACCAATGCGGCGCACCGTGTCAATAAAGCGTTCCCCGTCGACGCGCTCGCGCTGATACACTTGGATCAAGCGTCCAATCACTTCCGGAACTTGATAAAAGGTAAACGACGGACCGAGAATCTTGCCGATGGAACTGTCGTTGCCTTCCGATCCGCCGATCGATACTTGATACCATTCGTCATGATCTTTCTTTTCCACACCGGTTATACCGATATTGCCGATATGATGCTGCCCGCAGGCATTCACACAACCGGAAATATTGATCGAAATTTCACCGATGTCATACAAATAATCCAAATCTTCAAAGCGCTCGGCAATCAACTTCGCCAACGGGATTGAACGGGCATTGGCCAGCGTGCAGAACTCCGCGCCCGGACAACTGATCATGTCGGTTAACATGCCGATATTCGGAGTCGTCAATTCGTAGCGGGTGGCTTCCTGCCACAGGCTGATCAAATCCTTCTGGCGTACATCCGCCAAAACCAAATTTTGTTTATGCGTAATACGTAATTCGCCAAAGCTGTAACGATCCGCCAAATCGGCAACCGCATCCATCTGTTCGGCCGTGGCGTCACCCGGCGCATTGCCCGGTTTCTTCAATGACAAAACCACAATGGCGTAACCAGGAACCCGGTGAGGTAGAACATTCTTCGCCAGCCAATGCGAAAATGACCGGCTGTCCGCTTTAAATTCGTTCAATCGCGAATCGTGATCAGGTAATGTCTCATACGCCGGATCGGCAAAGAATGAGACAACGCGATCGACTTCCTCGGCTGTCAATGTGCCCGGCCCATCCTTGAGATCGGCCCAATCGGCTTCAACCTGGCGCTTAAACTCGTCAATCCCTAATGCTTTCACCAAAATTTTGATGCGCGCCTTGTATTTGTTATCCCGGCGGCCGTATTGGTTATATACCCGCAGAATCGATTCGACGTAGGTCAGCACATGTTGCCACGGCAAAAAATCCCGTATTTCACTGCCGATAATCGGGGTACGGCCCAATCCGCCACCGACCAGCACGCGAAAACCGATTTCACCTTGTGCATTTTTGGTCACTGCCAAGCCTATGTCATGTGCGTATATCGCGGCGCGATCATCTTTCGCGCCACTGATGGCGATTTTAAATTTACGCGGCAAATAGGCAAATTCCGGATTGAAAGTGCTCCATTGTCGCAAGATTTCAGCATAAGGACGCGGATCAACGATCTCGTCTTGCGCCACGCCGGCAAATTCATCCGAGGTAATATTACGCACACAGTTTCCTGAGGTTTGTATCCCATGCATCTCCACTGACGCGAGATCCGCAAGAATATCCGGCGTGTCTTCCAGCTTCAACCAATTGAACTGGATATTCTGGCGCGTTGTAAAATGGCCGTAACCCCGGTCGTATTTGCGAGCAATATGAGCAAACATGCGCATTTGTTTCGATGAAATCAAGCCATACGGCACCGCGATACGCAGCATATAGCCGTGAATTTGCATGTACAAACCGTTCTGCAAACGCAAAGGAATAAACTCCTCCTCCTTTAATTCACCGGAAAGGCGGCGGCGTACCTGATCACGGTACTGTTTTACCCGTTCATTCACAATTGTCTGGTCATATTCATCATAGCGATACATCGTTGTTTTCCTCACTAAGGATTCATAAAGTTAGGAACTAAGGCACTAACTGTTCTCATTGCTATAGGTTTTGGACACCGGCAGTTTTAGCGCAGCTTCCAACGGAAATTTGGCGCCGTACTTCATGATATGGTCGACATCATCATCTTCATCATGCCTCAATGCCATGCCAATATAGGCATGCTCGCCGGATTGGCCAACTACAATGCCTATGCGTCCACCGCAACCATTAAACCAGGTTACCTGTTTAGGCTTATTCTCAATATTTGTACTCATCTCAATCCTTGTTTGTTAACTGATTGCAATATTATTCTTTTTGTTCGATTGTAATGAACAATCGAGGGAAAATTCATCAAACTGCTTCCGTGCCACAACATTCTGCGCGTGAAACCCGGCATTTTACCAAAAAAAACATACCTCAACCGCTAAGGATCAATATCATTGGCACGAACCGCGCCGCTTTCAAAAAAACAATTGGATCCTCATCCAAAACGCAGCTACAGAAGCACTACAATCAGTTATATTCTTATTGCCTTTTTAACCGGGCTGCATCATAGCAATTCATTTTTATAATTCAAAATAATATTATATTAGACTGATATAATTTTTTATTATTACCGAACATCATTTAATGAAACTACAACAACTCCGTTATCTCTGCGAAACCGCCAATCATAATATGAACTTATCCAGGGCGGCCAAGAATCTGCATACTTCGCAACCCGCCATCAGTAAGCAAATCCAGTTGCTGGAAGAAGAACTCGGCGTCGACATTTTTCTGCGCAATGGCAAACGCATCGTCCGCATTACCCCTCCCGGCGAACAGATCATAAAAATCGCAACGCGAATGCTCCGCGACGCAGATAATTTGAAAAGAATCGCCCAGGAATTTACCGATGAAGCCGGGGGCACATTGACTATCGCGACAACCCATACCCAAGCACGCTACGCACTGCCGCCCGTGATCAAGCAATTCACCGCGCGCTATCCCAAGGTCAGACTGATTCTGCGGCAAGGCAATCCAATGCAAATTTCATCATTGGTTTCTTCCGGAGAAGCGGACATTGCGATTGCGACCGAGGCAATCGAACATTTTCAAGAGCTCGTCATGCTGCCTTGCTACGAATGGAACCGCTGCGTCGTGGTGCCACCGAAACACCCACTATTAAAGCTAAAAAAACTCACATTGGAAGCAATTAATCAATATCCAATCATCACTTACGATTTTGCCTTTACGGGACGTTCAAAAATCAACCAAGCATTCGCCCGTAAGGGATTGGAACCCAATGTCGTACTCACCGCCATTGACTCCGACGTCATCAAAACTTACGTGGAACTAGGGTTAGGGATCGGGATTCTGGCCAACATGGCTTTTGACGCCAAGCGGGATAAGCAATTAAAGTCAATCGACGCCAGCCATCTCTTCGAACCGAGCACAACGCGCATCGGTATCAGCCGTAACAGCTATATCCGCGGTTACGTTTTCGATTTTATCGAAATGTTCGCACCGCATCTCGACCATGCGGCGATCCAGGCAAAACTCAAAAACCATCAAACCGAAAATTAACGAATCCACGCGTACTGTCGGTATTCACAATTGCCAACATGGATATCGCGCAACTGCGCGTCCTCGATACCGCCCTCGAAATGGGCGATAAAAACCCGCATGGTCTCTTCATGCGCAACCACTAGCAGCGCTTCATCTCGCTGAACACGCAGCCAGTCGATAAAACGCAATACCCGCTGCTTGTGATCCAGCAACGATTCGCCGCCATTTATCCGAGCGCGTAGCGGATCATGATCAATTGCCGCAAAGTAATCCGCCACCGGCTGACTTTCAAAACCCGAACGAATGTCGGCCAAATCGTCATGCACCTCAATCGGAACGGCATGATAGCGACTTACAATCTCCGCCGTTTGCCGGGTGCGCGGCAACGGCGAAACCAAAATACGGCTTAAAGCTACATGTCGTAACCGCTGCGCCGCCGTTTCCGCTTGTGCAATCCCCGTTTCGGTCAAATACACATCACGAGCCGGATCGTCGTTACATAATCCCAGATCATTATAATTCGTGCGCCCGTGGCGCATACAGTAAAAGTGCATGATTCCTTTCCAACCCAATATTTCCAATCAACCGGAAACGCATTTCAGAAGTGTTCTCCCGCCGATTCCCGGTAAGATTCAACGAGCATCGAAGTGATCGCCCAAGACGCTCTTCCAATTCAAATCCACTGACATACTTCAAACCCGCAAATCGTTCAACCGGAAAAAAATTACGCTGCACCTGCATCCAAAAAAACAGTTACTGCGTATCTCCTAATGACGGTGACAACAATCGCAAATATGCACCGCTTGTATATCCGATTAATCATTCAGGGGAACCATCATGAAACTCGCACGAACAGTATTACACCCGATGATCGCTTTCGTTGTGTTAATGAACGCCACCAGTCTCTACGCATTCAACCCACCGGAAGGCACCCAAGGCCGTTTCTTAGTGCCGCGCACGTTGTTGCTGCAACCCGGGATTACCAACTCCGACATTTCTCCCTCCTTTGGTAATCCCGGTTCTTTTTCTGAGTTTGTTAACAATATCACGCAACAGGAAGGATTGCGCATTTGCTTCTACGAGCTTGAAGTCGACGTACGCAACTGCCAGTATGCTTTTCAGAACAATATCCCTGGCTATAACGAATGCGTCACGATGGCAGGCGAAGCCCACACCAGTTGTTTGACCTGGGTGCAAAAACTGCCGGTGGAAGAAAATCAGAATTAGCAACCTCCGAACTGACTCCCTAGGGATAGCGCCTGACTCAATATCGCAGCAGCAGTCAGGTGCTATTTATTGAAGATAATAAATTCTAAGAAGCTGAATATTCCAGCCCTCCATTGACATATCCGTTTATCAATCGTATATTCAATCGCATTATTAGGAATGCGATTGATCATGATTACAGCCAACGATTTAAAAACCAAAGGGATCGCCTGCGTGGAAGAAAGTCTGACGGATAAAACGGAAGACATCATCACCGTGCGCGGCAAAGAGTGTTACGTCGTAATGAAAATCGAGCAATACCACTATCTACGCGAAATGGAGCTGGAAGCCGCCGTTCTCGAAGCTCGGCAGGACATCGCAACCGGACAATTCAGCAAAGAAACTGTCGATCAGCATGTCGAAGATATTTTCGCCAAATGAGCTACACGCTCATTTTCACCGATAGCTACAAAAAACGCGCGCGCCGCTTCGCGCAAAAACACCCGGAACTTAAAGAACCCTACCGCAAAGTGCTGGAGTTGCTCAGCTACAACCCTTTTCACCCTTCACTGAGAATCCACGCACTTTCCGGCAAGTTAACCGGATTGCACTCGGTATCGATCAATCTCAGTTACCGCATCACGTTGGAAATCATGATTACTGAAAAAGAAATCATTCTGGTGAATGTCGGCAGTCATGACGAAGTGTATCGGAGAGAATAGCGAGGCTTCTTTACAGCAACCCATCATTCCAGCGCTAGCTATTCTTGGATGATGGTTCGATAGCGCCACTCTGAAATTGCAACACCACCTCCCCAGGCAATGCAGCATCAAAATCTCCCGGTATTTTCAATTTTCCTTGGAAAATGCCCAAACTTCGAGCAGAAGGTGCACTATGCAACGGCACTAATTTGGCAATCGGCTTCCCGGCTTTCGCGATGATAATTTCTTCGCCGGCTGCTACCTTTTCGATAAGTCGGGATAAATGAAGCTTTGCTTCATGTATATTGACGGTCAGCATATTGATTTCCGTATTGTGTGGGCTAACTTAGCTAAGTTCAGTCACTTCAACGTCTTAAACCGCTGATCAACTATTCGAATTCGTAGCGTTGTTGGCGGTTGCATCGTACAAACTTCCGGAAGCATATTTATGAATAATACTGGCGATTAAAGTTTGATAGGGTATGCCTTCTTCCATGGCTCTTTTTTGGATTGCCATGAGGTCTCTGCCGGATATCCGGATATTAATCCGCTTATCTTTTTTAAATGTTTGCGCAGCGGCTGTTTCAATAAATTTCTTGCGGTCAAGCGAAAGCTCCGATTGAAATTCCCCTGACTCAAATGCCGCAACAAGCGCTTGCTCTTCTTTATCGAGTTGAATTTTTTTCATCATTTACCTCCAAGGTATTGCTTGGTTGCCTTCCGACTGGGTACCACGGTTTTAAGGAAAATTTCTTCTTCGGTTTCCACATAGGGAACTAAAAAAGCATAGTCACCGATCGCAACGACAAAAATCCGCTGATGCGGATACTTGTCTTGATTCGGGTGAAACATATCATCCAGCAATCCACCGGATTGCAGAGAAAAAATAACATTTTCGAATGAAATACCTCGCTCTTCAATTAGTTTGCGATTCTTATCGGAGTCCCAATTGATTGGTTTCATGGTCAAAACTGTAGCACAATTGTGTGCCTATCGCCTTCAAGAAGCTTTTATTAGAAAACAAATTGAATTTAGTAGTATAGCAATCGCAAAATGCAAAACTCTTATCAGAGATTTTTTATTAATTGGTTAAAATTCTAAAGAAACTAAGGCTTTTTCTTTGATGAATTGTTTGTGTCATCAAAAGGAACGCGAGTCGCTCCAAGAAATTGTGCAGAATAATGACCACTGCGTGTTGCTTGATCGCTTTTCCAGTATCTATAACTAATTCCATCGATATTTCGATACTTTTCTGCAAGCTCATTTTTTCTCGAATCATCTTTATAGTACAAACACAATACGTAATCACCATCGGCTGAAAAACCCTTCAGTGGAATTTTAGCTTTATGAAATCCATTGTTTTCTATTTCATTTATTGCAATCCGCTGCAAGAAATCGCGATCGCTTGAAAAGAAAAGATATTTTCCTGTGATTTTGTACGATGGCATTTCTTTACTTAAAAGATAGAACCAAGTATCACATACAGAAGTATCAATCTTGTCTGTAAACTTTACACGCCCTTTTTCAATAAACTCGTCTCTATCCATAAATAATTTAACTCCAGTAACACTTGATCCACATTACAAATAACTCTGTTAGCTGTTAAGACAACTACCCCGCCTTCCCATCCACCCTTGCACTCCAATAAATCGGCGCAAACTTGGCCGCCCACAATCCAAAGCATGTTAGCCAAACGAACGCCGCAAGCACGTAGAACATCGGCGCAATCGCCGGGATGAGATCCGCCAGAATGCGGATTACGGCGGTTGCCTGGAAACCCAGGAACAGCAGCCAGGTGAAGCGGTCGAGTTCGAGTGGCCGGCCGGAGTGGCCGAGGGTAACGCGCGAAGCCATCGCGAGGATCATGCCGGAGAAGAAGCCGATACCGAGCGCGTGCAGCGGGGCGAGTCCCAAAATAAAGCTGCCGGAAGTGAAATACACCAGGCTTTGCACACCATACATGAGCATGGCGACGCCGAGCCAGGCAAACGAGATGTGCAGCACCGCCAGCAGGCTGACTTTAAAGCTGCGCTGCAATTGCCAGCGGTACGACAAATACAGCGCGCACGCGGCCAACGGGAAGTCAACGAGCCACTGATAGGCGGTGAGTTCCAAGCACTGCAGCAAACCGTGCCCAGCAATGCAGCCGAGCATCAGCCACAGCATCCAGTACGGCCGCACCATTTCGTAGTTATCCAATACGCGGCTGGAGAAAAACGGAATCATGCGGTGCGACACCGTGAGCACAATCGGTAGCAGGAAAAACCAGAACCCGGCAACGCGGGCGAAATCGATAAGCGCGGGGCTGTCACTGACCAGCCACAACAAATACGCCGCGACACCAAACCAACCCATGACCAGCGCGACGCTGGTGACGCGAGCATGACGCTTGTCCTCCGCCGGCGCGGTGAACAGGATACGCAGCAGCACGTAAACCGCGATGCTCCAGCCGGTCAGCATCAGTTCCACGCCGGTAATGCTGATGATCCGGTGTGTGAATAATCCCACATAGAACAACGCCACGCCGCCTGCCATCAGCACGCAAGTCGTGACATATTCGCGCGGCTTTACTTTGTCGCCGTTCATCCAGTTCGGATAGGTGGTGAACAGAAAACCGAAAATAAAAAACGGGAAAAAACCATAAACCATCAGAAACGCATGCGCCCAGGTCGGCGCGACGTTCCAGAAGGTCATCGAACCGGCGATGCCGTAACGGCCAGCCAGATCGAAAATCCACCACAGCACCGTCAGCACGCCTTGCAATGCGCCCGCCAGAAACAGGCTGCGATGCGGCGCAGCAGAGAGGTAATCACGAAAGTTGAGCGGTTTGTCGATTGGGTTTTCCATAGCGTTTTTTCTGCCATTGTAAGTGGTTGATGGAGCTAACTATCTGTTTCATTATCCAATCCAATTATTTCTCTTCACTGCGGATATTTGCTATCATGCGTGTCCCGCTGGTGTTCAACGAATTTTCATGCTTAATATCGATCTGCATTGCCACTCCTCAATTTCCGATGGTGTATTAACCCCGGCCGAATTGGTCGAGCGCGCTGCGCAGCGCGGCGTTGAAACATTGGCCTTGACCGATCACGACGATATTGCCGGACTTGCGGAAGCGCGTCAGATCGCGGAAGCCAAAGGCATTGATTTTATCAATGGTGTTGAGATATCCGTCAGTTGGCGCGGACGCACGATCCACATTGTCGGATTGGATATCGACCCGAATTATGCCCCATTGGCCGAGGGTTTGGCAAAAGTGCGGGAGGGCCGCGCGCAGCGTGCCCGGAATATCGCCGCGGAACTGGAAAAAATCGGCATTCAGGGCAGCCTGGAAGGCGCCTACACCTTTGTCGGCGTCCGCAGCCTCATCGGCCGCACGCATTTCGCACGTTTTCTGGTCGAACGAGGCTATGCCAAAGATGTTAAAACCGTGTTCAAAAAATATCTGGTCAAAGGGAAACCCGGCTACACTCCGCATGAATGGGCGCCGTTAAGCGATGCCATTGATTGGATACGGGGCAGCGGCGGCCGGGCGGTCATTGCACATCCAGGGCGTTACGATCTAGGTAAAAACGTGTTGAACGATCTGCTCGATGAATTTTCCGCGCTGGGCGGCTCGGCCATTGAAGTGGTCACATCCAGCCACACCCGAGAACAAATGCAGCTTTTTGCACGTCATGCCAACGACAGGAATTTATTGGCCTCCTGCGGTTCGGATTTTCACGGGCCGGGAGAAAGTCACTTCGATCTGGGACAATTACCGGAATTTCCGCTGGAGTGCACACCCGTCTGGCATCACTTTAGAACCTCAGCCACCGCCGAGCTTATCGATTGACGCACTGATTTAACTCTCTTATCCACCGTACAACCGTTTGCCGTGGCCCAATTTTTCGCGATTCATACCGACACCCCTCATTTGCGCTTGATCAAACAAGCGGTCGCCATCGTGCGCAGCGGCGGCATTATTGTCTATCCGACCGATTCTTGTTATGCGCTGGGTTGCCATTTGGGCGACAAAGATGCGATGACACGCATCCGTGCCATCCGGCAAGTGGACGAGCGCCATCATTTCACGCTGGTTTGCCGCGATCTGGCGGAAATCGCCACCTACGCCAAAGTCGACAACAGTCAGTACCGCTTGCTGAAGGCCACGACACCCGGCAGCTATACCTTTATTTTGCAAGCTACCCGCGAAGTGCCACGGCGCATGCAGCATCCGAAACGCAATACCATCGGTCTGCGTATTCCGGATCACCCAGTGGTTCAGGCATTGCTGCAAGAACTCGACGAACCCTTGCTCAGTTCCACGTTGATTCTCCCTGGAGACGAATACCCGCTGAACGATGCCGAAGAAATCCGCGAACGCCTGGAACATCAGGTGGAGCTGATCATGGACGCCGGATCTTGCGGGATCGACATGACTACGGTTATAGACCTGACCACCGATGTGCCGGAATTGGTGCGTCTTGGCAAAGGCAGTCTTGAGCCGTTTGGAATCGACCATGGATGAAATCATTCAAGGCATCGCCATTTATGCATTGCCGGTCATACTCGCCATTACCATGCACGAAGCAGCGCATGGTTATATGGCCAAGAAATTCGGCGATTTGACCGCCTTCAATGCCGGGCGTATCAGCCTCAATCCGGCTCGTCATATCGATTTGGTCGGCACGATTCTGGTGCCGATGACATTATTCATACTCAGTAAATTGACCATCGGCGCCGGATTCTTATTCGGCTGGGCCAAACCGGTGCCGGTTAATTTCTCCAATTTGCGCCATCCGAAACGCGATATGCTCTGGGTGGCCGCCGCCGGGCCGGGCGCTAATCTGCTCATGGCATTCTTCTGGGCGCTGATGATCAAATTGGCGTTGCTAATGCCCGAGAGCAGCTATGCAAAACCGCTCGCACTGATGGGAATTGCGGGAATCGAAATCAATGTTATCCTGATGGTGCTGAATCTGCTGCCATTGCCGCCGCTGGACGGTGGCCGGATGACGGTCAGCCTGCTGCCGCATCGCTTAGCCTATCAGTTTTCCCGGATCGAACCTTACGGCTTCATGATTCTACTGCTATTGTTATTCAGCGGTGTATTGGGAGCCTTGATCGGACCGGTCATTCTGTGGGTGAAAATTTTTATCGTCTCTTTTTTTGAGTTATATATTTAAGGAAATGCTGAATAATTCGTCGAACATAATGAAGCGCGAAGCGCGCGAAACGCAACAGCAGAGACATAGCAATCAGATAGAGAAGGATGTGAGTACCCCGCAACAAAGCGTTTCGTTTGTGCAGTCAATTAATCAGCATTTCCTTAGCAGGTCGTTGAAAAACGTTTTCGAGGCAGCCGATACAAGGCAAAAACAAGCGAAGAAGCGCAGTTTATGCGGAATAAATGAGCATTTTGAGCTTGTTTTTAACACCGTAGCGGCAACGCAGATAGTTTTTCAAAGACCTGTTAACAACATTTCAATACTAGGATATCCATATGTTTGCTGATCGCGTTTTATCGGGTATGCGTCCCACCGGGAGCTTGCATTTAGGACATTATCACGGCGTCTTGAAAAATTGGGTGAAACTGCAGCAGCAATATGAATGCTTGTTTTTCGTAGCGGATTGGCACGCGCTGACGACCCATTACGACTCGCCCGAAATCATCGAACAAAATGTCTGGGATATGGTGATTGACTGGCTGGCCGCTGGCGTCGATCCGGCCCAGGCGATTTTATTCATTCAATCCAAAGTCCCGGCGCACGCCGAGTTGTATTTATTGCTGTCGATGATGACGCCGCTCGGTTGGCTGGAACGTGTTCCCACATATAAAGATCAGCAGGAAAAACTATCGGAAAAAGACCTGAGCACCTATGGCTTTCTTGGCTACCCCTTGTTGCAAAGCGCCGATATCCTGATTTACCGCGCGAACTTGGTGCCGGTTGGCGAAGACCAAGCGCCGCATCTGGAATTTACCCGCGAAATATCCCGCCGTTTCAATCACATCTATGGCAAAGAGCCCGGTTTTGAAGAAAAGGCGGAAGCCGCCATCAAAAAACTCGGTTCGAAAAAATCCAAACTGTATACCGAGCTGCGCACGCTGTATCAGGAGCAAGGTGATGAGCATGCATTGGAAGAAGCGCGCTCGTTACTCAACGAACAACAAAACTTAAGTCTGGGCGACCGGGAACGCCTGTTCGGTTATCTCGAAGGCGGCGGCAAAATGATCCTGACCGAACCCGAAACCCTGCTGACCGAAGCTTCACGCATGCCGGGACTGGATGGTCAGAAAATGTCCAAGTCGTACAACAACACCATCAGCCTGCGTGAAGACCCTGAAAGCATCCGCAAGAAAGTACGCACCATGCCGACCGATCCGGCGCGGGTGCGCCGCAGCGATCCGGGTGATCCCGCCAAATGCCCGGTGTGGCAATTTCATCTGGTCTACTCCGACGACGCCACCCGCGATTGGGTGCAGAAAGGATGCAAGAACGCCGAAATCGGTTGCCTGGACTGTAAATCGCCGGTGATCGATAAGATTCTCGCGGAACAAGCACCGATGCATGAACGCATCAAAAAATACGAAGAAGATCCGACGCTGGTGCGCAACATCATCGCCGACGGCTGCGAAAAAGCCAACAAGCTGGCGGAAGAAACCATGCGGGACATCCGTGAAGCGATGGGATTGAATTATTCCTGAGCCGGATTAACCGTTTGCCAATGGTGAATCCGATCATTGATTCCCCCGAACCACAGCCGGTTGCGCGGATTTGCGGCGAACCGTTACTGGAAATTCCGCACGACTTATATATCCCGCCGGATGCGCTGGAAGTCTTTCTCGATACCTTTCAGGGGCCGCTCGATCTGCTGTTGTACCTGATCCGAAAGCACAATCTCAACATTCTCGACATCCCGATGGCGGAACTGACACAGCAATATATGACCTATGTCGAAATGATGCGGATCGAACAATTGGAACTGGCAGCGGAATATTTACTGATGACCGCGCTATTGATTGAGATCAAATCGCGCATGCTACTGCCGATACCCAAAACCGTCACGGAAGAAGAACGCGATCCACGCGCGGAGCTGGTACGGCGCTTACTCGAATACGAGCAAATGAAGAAGGCGGCGGACCGGCTTTACGGATTACCCCAGGCCGAGCGTGATTTCAACATTGCCCAGATCTGGATTGAACGCCATGAAACCATTCAATTGCCAAATATCAATAGCGACGATCTGCGGAATGCCTGGATCGCCATTTTGACGCGCGCCAAAGTTAACCGGCATCACCAGATCAAGCGTGAAACGCTTTCCGTACGCGCTTATATGAGCCAGGTTTTACGCGACTTGCGCGTGCGGAAACAATTGGAATTCTGCGATTTATTCAGTCCCGCCGCCACCATCGCGGAGGTCGTTGTGACATTCCTGGCAGTGTTGGAGCTTGCCAAGGAATTGCTGCTGGAAATTTCACAATCTCAAGATTCCGGAACAATCTATGTCCGTGCCGTCGACGTCCCGTAATCCTGTCACTTTAGAATCTCTCAATCCGGAAAAAGCAAAACAAATTCTGGAGGCGGCTTTGCTTTCCACGCAAGAGCCGCTGCCGATCAGTGAATTGCGGAAATTATTCGACCAGGAATTAAGCAATCCGGTGATTTCGAAACTGTTAGAAGAAATTCGTGACAAATGGCGCGACAGCGGGATTGAACTGGTGACTGTCGCCAGCGGCTGGCGCTTCCAGACCAAACCCGAAATGCAACCGTTCCTGGAGAAGCTCGCGCCGCAAAAAACACCTCGCTATTCGCGGGCGGTGCTGGAAACGCTTGCCATCATCGCTTACCGGCAACCGGTTACGCGTGGGGATATCGAAGAAATCCGAGGCGTCAGCGTCTCCGGTTCAGTACTTAAAACGCTGATGGCACGCGGCTGGATTGAAGAAGTCGGGCATCGCAATGTGCCGGGAAAACCGTCGCTATTCGCCACCACGCTGCACTTCCTCGATGATCTCAATTTACGGACTTTAGACGAACTGCCGCCGCTGGACGAAATGAAATCCTTGATCGAACCGGATAACCGGAATCAAGCGCTGCCTTTTACCGAAACCGATTCAACGGATCATAAGGAAAACGCAGATTAAAACCGCGGGCGAGACCTATCTGCAAGATAGGCGAAGAAACGAGCACCGCGCACCGCAGAGTAAGTTGCTCGAATAGTCAATTTACAGCGCTAGGATTTAGCGGCGCGCTGCGCTTCAATCAATGCAGGTGTCAGATGCGGCGTGATCAACTGCAGCAGTTGCGAGAATACTTTAGGGCTGCCGGCTATGATCTGACCGCTTTCCAGAAATGTGCCGTTGCCTTCCAGATCACCCACCAAGCCACCGGCTTCGGTAATCAGCAAGCAACCGGCCGCCATATCCCAAGGCGCCAAACCAATCTCCCAGAAACCATCATAGCGGCCCGCCGCTACATAGGCCAGATCCAGCGCGGCGGAACCAGGCCGGCGGATGCCTGAGGTACGCGGCACGATATCCTTAAACATGGCAAGGTACGCGTCTAAATGCGTCAAGTCGCGGAATGGAATCCCGGTTCCGATCAGACAGTCTTCTAACTTGGTGCGCTTGCTGACACGAATGCGGCGGTCATTCAGAAATGCACCCGTTCCTCTGCTCGCTGTGAATAACTCATTCATGTTCGGATCGTAAACTACCGCATGGGTTAATACGCCTTTATGCTTGAGCGCAATCGAAACCGAGTACTTGGGAAAACCATGCAAGAAATTAGTGGTGCCATCCAGCGGATCGATGATCCACAAAAATTCCGATTTTTCGTGATCACCTTGCCGCCCGCTTTCCTCCGCCAGAATCGCATGATCCGGGTAAGCCGCATGCAGCACCTTAATAATCGCCGCTTCCGCTGCACCATCCACCTCACTCACATAATCACTATGCGATTTTTTCGATACCGTCAGCAAATCCAGATTTTGCGAAGCTTGATTAATAATACTACCGGCACGGCGCGCGGCTTTCACCGCTATGGTCAACATCGGATGCATAAACTTGATTCGTAAAAATTAGCAAAGGCTGCGATTCTAATATGAATCGATTATGCCTGCTTGTTTTTGTAGGATTTTGAACGATCCGGTTACGAATTTCGGACAAGGATACAAATTACAATTCTCATACTGCTTCAGGATAGTTTTCTTCCGATTCCGTCAGCTTTTGTAAGCTTCACCAACAATCGGGATATTTTCTGAAGCGAAACCCAGAAAATGGTCATTTATCGGGATAAACATCATCTATTTATTGTTAAATGGATTTGCTAAAATTGCTTTAGAGAATAATAGATTATAAAAATTTTCACAAGTATTTGATTAAATTAATTAATTACTTAAGAACAACGTGGCCCGGTCAATAATTAATTAAGTCCCGCTAAAAGGGATTTATTCAATTTATAAATACAATAACAAACATGGTTGAGCCGTCTAGTACAAAAATACGCATTCTGGTTGCCGAGAGTTTTGAGTTAGTCAGTCTTGGTTTACGATCGTTGTTTGAAAAGGACGCTGTTGTCCGTCTGATTGCGGACACGAATTCCATAGAAGATCTGTTCGATTTAACGTCGCAGCATAACCCCGATGTGATTTTGATGGATTTACTCCTCTGCGACCAGAATTATGCTGAGGATATCGCCAAGTTACTGCAAATTAGCCCGCAAAGCAAAGTGCTTGCTTTTTCT
The DNA here is from genome assembly GCF_054188085.1 of Nitrosomonas limosa. NCBI lineage: Bacteria > Pseudomonadati > Pseudomonadota > Betaproteobacteria > Nitrosomonadales > Nitrosomonadaceae > Nitrosomonas > Nitrosomonas limosa. Next base: position 2,104,844 of record NZ_CM135180.1, read on the forward strand.
CATCACAATAACGAACAAACGCACCTGCAAACATTCCGCTCGGGTGCCGCCGGCATTATCAGCAAGCAACATCCTTCGGACATGCTGCTTAAAGCCATCTATGCCATTCATGCCGGGCAAATCTGGTTTGATCGCAATGTCACCAAATTGCTTTGGCAAGCGCAATTTACCCCAAAACCCAGCACGGAACCGCACCCCGCTGCAAAACTGCCCAATCAGCCTAAACTGAGCGACAGCGAGCGCCATATTGCCTACCTGGCATGTAAGGGCTTATCCGCCAAGGAAATGAGCGCGCAATTGCTGGTCACCGAGAAAACCGTGCGGAATCAATTGTCGGTTATCTATAAGAAAATCGGCGTCAAGAAGCAAATCGAACTGTGCCTGAAAGCACCTTTGTACAATTACTTCAAAGAATCCTACTTAATCGGGACATTTAACCCGACGGATACGGATAATTAACCCATATAAAAGTTATTTATCCTGCAAGATACTGAAAATTAGCGGCATCTTAGGGACAAATGACATCTACTTAGCCGAAGTTATCTTTGCTAAAATCCCTCTCTGATTAAATAGATAGCAATCTTTTACCTCTGCTATCTATTACTCAAATCGTAGGTTTCAAGAGAATTGTGAATTTCATTCAAAGTACCCGCACGAACCAACCGCGATGTATTTTCCCTTCATGATTCCCTGACTACGAAATATTTTTCACCACAGGAGGGAACCTAAATGTCGTTTCAAATAAATCAATCGAGTTGTGACATGCCGCTCTCGCAGCGCGGCATCGAAACAGCGAAGATTTCATACCGCTCGTTGTGCATACGAGCTGCCGCCGGTTTTACGTTGGCAATGTCGATCGCTTTTATCGGCATCGACAAAAGCTATGCTGCCGAACATGTTATCGAGATGACTGCAGAAGATATTGCAGACGATGGCTTCGGCAACAAATTGCTGGCTTATAAAATGCTCAGCCATAAAGTGGATGGCCTGGACGTCACCGACCGATACAGTCCCAATGCCACCATTCCAGGACCGATCATCGAATTAACCGAGGGCGACAAAGTCAAGCTGACACTTTTTAATGCGATCTCGGGTGATTATCCGGTCAAGGGAATCAGCCAGCAGGTGAGCGTACACGTGCATGGCGTTCATTACAGAATCCTGAGCGATGGCACACTCAAAGTCATCAATCGGATCCTCGACGAGGGCGCCGGTGAAGGCCCGGAAAACACCTTCGTATCGTACGAATATGAATGGGACGTCGCGCCCGGAACCGCAGGAACCTGGGCATACCACGATCACAATTACGAAAACCATAATGGTGCGGAGCATAAAGGTTTATTCGGCGCAATCATCGTCAATCCGGCAGCCAATCCCAAACCCCACAATGCATTTAAATATTCGAAAGAATATGTGCTCTATCTCGGGGACGATGCTTTCTGGGGTGTGGAAATCGATAGCGCCACCAAAAAGCAAACCAAGCACGGTGTCAATCCAACGCTCAACGCACCTAAAAACACTGATGTCCGGTTTCATCTCATTGCTTTAGGCACGGATCTCCATCAATTCACATTGAACGGTTATAAATGGCTCGATCCGGGTACACCCAAGCTTATCAATCAAGCCGCAATCGGCCCTCTGGAAAAACACGTTTTCTATGTCAGAGCCAAAAACAGCACGCAATACATGGATAACAACTTTTCAAACAAATTACTGGGCATGAAAGGCAACTTTATTGTTGATTAATAAGCAAATACGCATCCCAATATTAAGGATCACATCATGAATGAACAGATTATAAGATTCAACAAACACATTGCGGCAATGGCAATCCATATCCTATTTGCCATCGCTTTGTTGTCATCATCGATGGCAATGGCCGCGATTCATAGTTTTAGTTTTACCGCCAAAACCTTACCTAACGGGCAATTAGGCTACGCAGTGGGCGCTGCCGAAGCCGTGATTCCCGGGCCAGCCGTATTCGTCAAACAAGGCGATACCATTCAGGTTACGCTGACCAACACCACCGCAGTCGACGTTGGATTCAATGTGCCGGGGCTAGTCAACAGCAATACCGCAAAAGCCAAACCGGGTGAAACCCAGAGCTATACGTTACATGCCAACAAAACCGGTACCTATGTGTATCACGGCGACAACAATGGCAAAGAGTTGCTAGGGCTGTTTGGCGCCATCATCGTCGACAAGAAGAACGGTCCGATCGACAGTTTCGTCGATGACAACGGCAGCATCGTTCCGGTCACGCAAGCCGATCTGGATAAACAATTTGTATTGTTTATGGTCGGTTCGACCTTCTGGGGTACCGAAATCTCAGCGGATGGCGCGCAAAAACCGCTTTGGGCAGCCCCCGATCTGGGCGCCGTTGAGAACGATCTGGTACGTTTCCATGTGTTGTCGGTAGGACCTGGACACACCTTCCATCTACATGCGCACCGCTGGCTCAAGACCGGCACTGCCACCGTGATCGACACCAAATTGCTGGCCGATGGCACCGATACCCACAGCTTCACGATTAAAGCCGGCAGCGGCGTCGGTCCCGGCGATTGGCAATTCCACTGTCACTTGATCGCGCACATGGAAGCCGGCATGCACGGCAGTTTCCGGGTTGATCCTGCCGGTGGCGACGGCCACAGCGTTGTTGGCGCATCGCCTTATGGCAATATTCTGCTGGGCGCGCGTCCTTCAGAACCCGGTTTGGTGACATTGGAAGTCAGCGACGAACCAGCGAGCTGGTTTAGAAGTCCACGTGGCGATGCCATCGTTGGATTGCCTTTCGATATCAAAACCAAATCGCTGGAAGTGATCTATCCAGGCAGCAGCGTAAACTTCATCATGTCCGATACCCATGGCGTGCACACTATCAGTACGCTGTTATGGCCTACCGGCGCGCACCATATGCCATTCGATCAAAGTGCCGCCTACCGTGGCGGCGGTATCGTCAAACTGACGACACCGGGACTGTACGTGTTTACTTGTAAAGTGCATCCGTACATGTTCGGCGCGGTGATTGTCGATGATCCTGAAACCGAAGGGCTCGATTTAGGTAATCCGGCAATGGACTATAAGATCGATCTGGTGACCGGCATCAGCGGCTTGCCAACCAGCAGCGATCTCGCAGTTCGTTTGCTCAGAACGTTCTTCGTGGCTACATCACCCAGCAATTGGCAGGATTATTCATCCGGTATCTGGAACTTAAAATTTCCAACCCTGCCGGTTAGAATTTCCGGCGCTCCGTTTGGAAACGTTACGGATGGCGGCCTAGCCTTGGCGTTATCCGCGTTGAATGTGATCGATGCGCCTTTAGACGCTGGTACCGTACCGGCAGTGCCTGGCGTTGGGGAAGTATGGGTTAACACGCAATTCGAGAAAACCGCCGGTAAGTACAAACCCGGTACCACGACCGTTATCGATACCAGCAACTGGACGGTTAAACGCAAAGTCGCATTGCCGGAAATCAACAACAACAATCCGCATAATATGTGGCCAAGCCGCGATCAATCGGTGATATATCAAACCCAATGGTTCGATACCAAATTATCGATCATTGATCGTGAAACCGGCGCATTGATTAAAAACATCAGAGTTGGCGATACCCCGTCGCATGTGGTGACATTGCCTTCCAACGATGACCTTACCATTGCAATCAATGGCGAGAACGGTATTGCAATCATGCCTGCCGGCACGACCACGCTGAGCAAAATGCTGCCGACGCAAGCGCATGGCCATACCTCAGCCAACCCGCATGGTCATTGGGTAAGCGCTGACGGCACCAAGATTGTGACGCCGAACATCAATACCAATGACATTGGTGTTTATGGTTCTTCCGGCGGCATACTGGCGCGCACGCCAACCGGTAATAATGCACCGGGTGCTCATCCGATCGCGATTGGCATGATGCCGGATTCGAGCAAAATCTATGCAGCCAACTTGTTGCATCATTCGCTATCGGTGCTTGATGGCGCAAGCGGCGCATTGCTGAAAACCATCAATCTGATCGCGGACTACAATCCGATCGATGGCAGCTTTGCCGATAATGACGGCAACGGCGCGATAGCCGTTGGTGTATTGCCGATTCAAACGCCGGTTTCTCCGGATGGCAAAGCCGTGGTGATCGCTTCAACCGGCGGTCAAATCGTGATCGTCGATACCGCAACCGATGCCATTGTCAAAATGCTGCCGTGCGATCCGGGTTGCCACGGCGCCAACTTCGGCGCGAAACAGGGTGGCGGCTATTACGCATACGTGACGACCAAATTCGGTAACCGGTTGACGGTGGTCGATGTGGATCCGAACGGTGACGGCAATCTCAGCGACGCCGATATTGTCGGTTATGTTTCTCTGGTGGATACCGCAGCTACTGCCAAAGACGATACCGTCAGCAGCTTGCCGGGATTCGGCGGACAAGGGGTACTGGCGGTTCCTAACGTCTACAACGGCTGGGTGCAAAACCTGCCGGACGAATGGAAAGCCGGTTTGACTGCGGCCCAAAGAAATCCGATCGGGGATTAAGTCTAAGTCACCAACACCGCTCAAGCAGCCAGCTGCTTTACCACTGATAGCTGCTTGAGCGGTTTCCAATTGAATGAAGGGCGTCTCTAAAAATTCAGTTAGATGTAAGGAAATATTTTTTGATTAACGAAGTATTGCTTAGAGATGCCCTGAAGCGGTTAACACGGAAGTGTTAGCCGCTTTGCACTTTCGGTTGAGGTGAAAATTCTCTCACCGGCGCAACACTCACAATCAATCGCGCCCAAAAAAACACCCCACTAAGCAAATAGTGAGGTGCTAAGGCTTCGTTTCGCGCTATCTGGCTGCGAACGAACAAAATAATCTAATAATTCAATCAAACATAAATTAGTTGATTCTGAATGATGCGGATCTTAGAAGCCGATACCGACATAACCACCGGTGGTCAAACCGCTAAAGCTGGAACCGTCCAATCCGCCGGGAACATAATGGTAGCGCGCATCGACACCGACGAAGAAATCGCGCCAAATATTGTATTCAACACCACCGCCGAACATAATGCCGGGAGAAATATACGTAACCGACTCGGACGGCGGGCTGATCACATGAATGCCCAAACCGGCCGGTATGAGCCAGGGTCTGATCTTATATTTCGCAAAATGATTAAACTTGATTTTGGGCGCAGCGGTCAAGGTAAATTGATTCACCGTCACACTTCGCGGGTTGAGCGGCGCGCCCGCCAAGATGCTGGGCTCGTTCGCCAGCGCATTACCAGGAACATGTCCAAATTGTTTGTATTCAAACATCAACTCCGCATCGATCTCGGTTTTAGGAATAAAGCCCCAGCCATCGCGGGTCAATTGATAATCAAAGCCGGCACCGACATACCAGGCATCCCTTCCAGCTTGTTCTTGCGCACCCAGCGGTACAACACGGCTTTCCAGCGTGGCGCCGTTGCGAAGCGAATCGCTACGCGCATAACCGCCCCGGAAAAACAGCATGGTCCGCTTTTCGCTGACCCCTTCGAAATCCATTCCTGCTGGCTGACTACGTTCGGTGACTTGTTGAATTCTCTCAACTTTCTGCGTGGTTTGAGCCGATTCCGCTTTTACCCGGTTGAGTTCATTCTGAATTTCCTGCGTCTTAGCCGCTTCCGCTTTGATATTAGCTAGCTCTTGCTGAATTTGTTGCAACGCATTTTCCAATTGCCGGATACGCTGATTAGCCGCATCCTGTGCAAACAATTGCGGTGAGGCCAGTGTAAAAGTCAATAACAGCGAACTTGCCAGCATATTGTTGGCAAGCTTTTTCTTTTGTAAAAAATACTTCATATAATTTCCCTTTCTTAGGTTTCGTTATTGAGGTGTGACAATTTGCCCTAGTCGATGGAGAATAAGAAAATATTTTTGGTGCAACCTTGATCTATATCAACTTAGTAGCAATCAGCGATTTTACATAAATTTATGATCAACGAAAAAAACCTTTATTCATCGTTTCCTCCGCTTGAAAAAGCCCTGGATGATCCCAATGGTTTATTGGCGGTTGGCGGTGATTTGTCGCCGCAACGATTAATCGAGGCGTATCGCAGCGGTATCTTTCCGTGGTTCAACGAAGACGAACCGATTTTCTGGTGGAGTCCGGATCCAAGAATGGTGTTGTTTCCGGGAGAACTGAAAATCTCCCGGTCATTGCGCAAGACCCTTCACAAGGAGTATTACCAAATTCGCACCGATACGGCGTTTACGCAAGTCATGCAAGCTTGCGCTGCGCCTCGCAAGGGACAATCCGGTACCTGGATCCATCCGGAAATGATCGCAGCGTACACGGCGCTGCACGACATGGGCTTGGCGCATTCGGTGGAAACCTGGATCGACGGCGAGTTGGTTGGCGGTCTCTACGGTGTTGCTTTGGGAAAAGTGTTTTTCGGCGAATCAATGTTTTCGCGCAGCACCGATGCATCGAAAATTGCCTTCGTACATCTGGTGAAACAACTACAATATTGGGAATTCGGTTTGATCGATTGCCAAGTGAAAACCCATCACCTGTCATCGCTTGGCGCACGGGAAATTTCCCGCGCCAGCTTCAGCCGACAATTGGAAACTTTGATAAGCAATTGCATAAGCGGCGCCAAATGGAACTTCGATCGCATGCTACTTGGAACATCCGGATAATGCCGTGATTAAATTTCATACCACGAACCCTTATTCCTGCAGTTATTTACCCGGCAAATTGGCTTGCTCGGAAGTCGTTACGCCGGAGCATAGCATCGACATTAGCGCTTACGCGAAATTAATACAAACCGGCTTCCGGCGCAGCGGACATTACATTTATCGCCCCCATTGCGAGCATTGCCAAGCCTGCCTGTCGGTGCGCGTCAAGGCGAAATCCTTTGTGCCCAAACGGTTTCAGCGCCGTGCCTGGAAACAGCATCAGCATTTGCAAGTTACCGCTCATCCGCTGCATTACGATCCGGCACATTTCGCGCTCTATCAGCGCTATCAAACGATACGCCATGCAGGCGGCGGTATGGATCAGGATTGCCGCGAGCAATATCACAATTTTTTACTGCAAAGCCATGTCGATTCCATGTTGATTGAGTTTCGCGACCTTGATCAACTGCGCATGGTGAGCATCATTGACTTGTTGCCAGATGGTTTTTCATCGGTCTACACATTCTTTGATCCGGATATTGCCCATGCAAGTTTCGGCACGTACAGCATTCTGTGGCAAATTGAACAATGCCGGAATCTGGGAATGGATTATTTATATTTAGGCTATTGGATCCAGGAAAACCGGAAAATGCGCTACAAAATTAACTTCCAGCCGCTGGAAGTATTGCTGGATGGTCGGTGGCAACTGCTGGACGACAGCATTTTCTCGTAATTTTCATAGGACAAAGGTCATTTCAGGATAAAATCCGGCATGCTCTATCAATTTTTCCGTCCGCTGCTGTTTCAACTGAATCCCGAGTCCGCGCACCGATTCTCCTTGGCTGCGCTCGATCAGCTAACAAGATTAGGTTTGCTGCCCCGCGCCGAGATTGACTGTCAGCCCCGGAACGTCATGGGACTCACTTTTCCCAATCCGGTCGGATTGGCGGCCGGTTTGGATAAGAATGGCGAGCATCTCGAGGCGCTCGCCAGGCTCGGATTCGGTTTCATCGAAATCGGCACGGTCACGCCCCGACCGCAACCTGGAAATCCGGCGCCCCGCCTTTTCCGCGCGCCCGAAGCCAATGCCATCATTAATCGCCTCGGCTTTAATAACCACGGCGTCGACCGGCTGATCGAAAATGTCACGCGCTCAAGCTACCACGGTATTTTAGGGATCAATATCGGTAAGAATTTCGATACACCGATTGACAAAGCGGCCGAGGATTACCGGATCTGCCTGCACAAAGTCTATCGCTATGCCAGTTATGTAACAATCAACATCTCGTCACCCAATACCAAGAATTTGCGGGATTTGCAGTCTGCCGATGCATTGGATCAATTGCTCAGTCAACTCAAATCCGCGCAGCAAGAACTGTCGCAGACTCATGGAAAATACGTGCCGGTTGCCGTTAAAATCGCCCCCGATCTCGATACCGCACAGATCGAATCAATCGCGGCGTTATTGCTGAAACATCGCATGGATGCGGTCATTGCCACCAATACCACGCTTTCACGCGATGGCATCGCGCATTTGCCGGTTGCGCAAGAAAGCGGTGGACTGAGCGGTGCGCCGTTGAAACAGAGATCGACATCCATCGTTCAGCAATTGCACGGCTTCCTGCAAAATGCAATTCCTATCATCGGTGTCGGCGGCATACAGTCACTTGCAGATGCAGAGGAAAAACTGAACGCCGGTGCCAGCCTGATTCAGCTATATACCGGGCTGATTTATCATGGTCCGGGGCTGATCCGCACGATTGCGCAGGGACTCTGCACCGATCGGATTCCGCTCAAATCAAATTCCCATGAATCAACCATTGATTGATCAAATAGACGCGGTTTTGCCGCAAACACAGTGCGGCAAGTGCGGTCACCCTGGATGCAGACCTTATGCCGAGGCCATTGTTGAAGGCCGGGCTGATATCAATCAATGTCCTCCGGGAGATCAGGCCGGCATTGTTAAAATCGCAGAATTGCTGAATGTACCGCCTAAACCGCTGAATACTGCACACGGTTTTCCATCGCCTTGCAGAGTCGTTGCCATGATCGATGAGCGTTTGTGCATCGGCTGCACTTTCTGCCTCAAAGCATGCCCTGTCGATGCCATCGTCGGAGCCGCCAAACAAATGCATACCGTCATTGCAGCGGATTGCACCGGTTGCGAGTTATGCATCGCGCCTTGTCCGATGGATTGCATTCGCCTAATCCCAGCCGCTAAAGACGCTGCCGGCACGAACAGCCTTGACGCCGCGGAGCGCAAACAGCAAGCTGCGGATCGTGCGCGTATCCGGTTTCAACGCAGGCAGCAACGGCTCGAACGCGACAAACAGCGCGCCGCAGAAAAACCGATCAAATCCAAACCCGGCTCTACGGCTGAAAACACCAAAACAATCACTGATGAACGCAAGAAAGCCATGATCGAAGCAGCGCTGGCACGCGCTAAAATGATCCGCGCACAAACGCATACCGGCAATCCTGCAGCAAAACCGCATGAACTCAGCTAAACGGCATGAAATTTTCGCTTGCCTGAAAGCAGTCAATCCGTACCCAACCACGGAATTGGAGTATCGCACGCCTTTCGAACTGCTCATTGCCGTCATTCTTTCCGCGCAAGCGACCGACAAAAGCGTCAATTTGGCGACTCGGCAACTCTTTCCGCAGGCGAATACCCCGGAAAAAATCCTGGCGCTCGGCGAAACCGGCTTGACCGAGTGCATCAAGAGAATTGGCCTGTATAAGACCAAAACCAAGAATATATTGGCAACTTGCCAGTTATTGATACAACTGCACGATAGCAAGGTGCCCCAAACCCGCGAGCAACTGGAAAAATTACCGGGCGTCGGGCGCAAGACCGCTAATGTGATTTTGAATACGGCGTTCGGTGAGCCTACAATTGCGGTGGATACGCATATTTTTCGCGTTGCCAATCGCACCGGACTCGCTCGCGGCAAGAATGTGCTGGAAGTCGAGCTGAAACTGCTCAAAGCCGTTCCCAAGGAATATCGCCAGGATGCGCACCATTGGCTGATCCTCCATGGTCGCTATGTTTGCAAGGCGCGAAAACCGGAGTGCGCGATTTGCAAAATCAATCACTTGTGTGAATTCCCTGATAAAACTATCTGATTCCGATCATGTTTAAACCGACACGAGACCAAGCGCGGCAATTATTTTTTGAAACCTGGCGCAAATACCGCCAACGAGAAATTTTATCCGGCATCGAAACAATTGCGCTGGAAGTCATCTTGCAACACCCCGAATATCATGCGATTCTCGACGATTCCGAGCGCTTTCTGGATAAAGATTACTTACCCGAAATGGGCGATACCAATCCTTTTCTGCACATGAGCATGCATGTTGCAATTAAGGAACAGTTATCGATTAATCAGCCAATTGGAATTTGCGAACGATTTGCGCGCTTGCAGAAAAAAACCGGGAGCGAACATGTTGCCGCTCATCAGGTCATGGAATGCTTGGCAGAAATGATTTGGCAAGCGCAGCGCAATCAATCCGCACCGGACGCGGATATTTACTTCGCCTGCCTGGACAAGCAGCTCACTCGGCCAGCAAATTAAAAAAAAAGCCCTAGCAATATATGCTAAGGCTTTTTAGATTTTAACCGGGTAGATTAAAAACCCAGTTACAGATTATTTGTTCGAATTCAGGTTGCCAGGCAGGCTTGAATAATAGAAAGCCAGGTTGTCAATATCCGCTTCGCTTAAATTTGCTGCCATTCCAGCCATGATAGGATCTTGCCGCGCACCGGATTTATAATCTTTCAATGCTTTTACCAGGTAAGTTCTATATTGGCCGCCAATTTTTGGAAAATTAGGAGCAGGGCTGTTACCATCGGCGCCATGACATGAAGCACAGGCTTCGGCTGCTTTACTTTTACCAGCTTCGATATCCGCAGCCACTGCTTGACTAGAGATTATCAAGGCTGCACCGCTTAATGCGGCTATTACATAATTCTTCATAATTCCTTCCTTGCGTAGTTAACTCAATTAATTTTTAGAATAATAAGCAGCGAAATCTTCGAAATCTTGTTGCGATAATGTCTTAGCTAAACCGGTCATGGTCGGATGGCTGCGTGTGCCGTTTTTATATCCTTCCAGTGCCTTAATGATATATTCTGCGTGCTGCCCGCCCAGTTTCGGTACGTGATAAGCGGTTGGAAATGCCGTTTTATAATTTGGAATTCCGTGACAACCTTCACACATGGACAGTTTTTCTTTTGCCGCTGTTGCATCTCCAGCCGCTTGGGTCATCCCTGAAAATGCCAAGAGCAAACCCACAGTAAGTAATAAATTCATAACCAATTTTTGTTTCATATACGCCTCCTTCTCTCAAAAGTTGAACTTTAAACGATGCGCTCGATTTGGTCAATGAAAAGTGTAAGCATGTCCATGTTGTTTATAGGGAAATTGCCGTTCAAACATTACATTTTTGAGGTGGATTTTGACTCCAATTCTTCCCATCTGACTAAACAATCGGCCAGTTCTTTTTCAATCGCAGCATACCGTGTTTGTAATTCTTTCACTTCATCCGGAAAATCGCGATAAATGATCGGTTCATTTAAACGCAACGTAATGTTCGCTTGTTCTTGTTCCAAAAGATCAATCTTACTGGGCAAGCCTTCGAGCTCACGCGCCTCTTGGTAACTCAATTTTTTAGTTCGAGTAGACCTCGGTAATTTGGAAATACCGGCTGTTGAAGCATCTGGCTGCTTCGCTGCAATTTTCTGCGGAATGGTAGAATCTTCAAAATGTTTTGCACGATTCCAATCTTCATAACCGCCAATATATTCACACAATTTTCCATTTCCTTCAAATGCAATTACTTGCGTAACCACGTTATCCAGAAATTCCCGGTCATGGCTGACCAGAAACAAAGTACCGGAATAGTCCTGCAACAAAGTTTCCAGCAACTCCAGGGTTTCTATATCGAGATCGTTGGTCGGTTCATCCAGCACTAGCACATTGGCGGGACGGGTAAATAGCCGCGCCAGCAACAACCGGTTACGCTCACCGCCCGATAGCGATTTAACCGGCGAACGCGCACGCTCCGAGGGGAACAAGAAATCTTCCAAATAGCTGATGACATGCTTGCGTTTGCCATTAATCTCAACAAAATCCGATCCTGGGCTGATGGTATCCGTCAATATCATTTCTTCATTGAGCTGCTCGCGCATCTGATCGAAATAGGCCACCGTCAGCTTGGTTCCCTGCTGGATCGTGCCGGAATCAGGCTGCAACTCACCCAGAATCAATTTTAACAGCGTCGATTTCCCGGCGCCGTTGGGTCCTAGTAATCCTACCCGGTCACCGCGCAGAATGCGGCAGGAGAAATCGTTGATGATCACTTTATCGCCAAAACGCTTGCTGACATGTTCCAGCTCTGCGACCAGTTTCCCCGAGCGCTCGCCAGCATCCAGGCTGATATTTGCAGTGCCGGTTTTATCCCGCCGCGCCGCGCGCTCCAACCGCAACGCTTCCAATCTGCGCACCCTGCCTTCATTGCGCGTGCGCCGCGCTTCGATGCCCTTGCGGATCCATACCTCTTCCTGCGCCAGGATCTTATCGAATTTCTGATTGTGAATCGCTTCCACTTCGAGCATTTTGGCTTTTTCCCGCTGATAATCGCTAAATTTGCCTGCAAATGACTGCAAATGCCCGCGATCGAGTTCGACGATCCGGGTTGCGACATGATCGAGAAAGCGCCGGTCATGGGTAATGAACAACACACTGCCGGCAAAACTCTGTAACAATCCTTCCAGCCACTCGATCGAAGAAAAATCCAAATGGTTGGTCGGTTCGTCCAATAGCAATACATCCGGAGAAATCACCAATGCACGTGCCAATGCCACGCGCTTTTTAAGCCCGCCCGACAAATGCTCAATCAATGTATCCGCAGGCAGATTGAGTTTATCGATCACGGTTTCTATTTGTGCTTGCAGACTCCAGCCGCCTTCCACTTCCAGCGCACTTTGCAGCGCTTGCAAACGCTGCAACAGCGCCTCGGTATTTTCCGGCGTTTCGCTTAAAGCATGCGATACCGCATGATACTCCTGCAAAACACGGCTGATATTGCCCAAGCCGGTTGATACTTCCTGGAACACGGTATTGGCAGGATTCAGCAGCGGTTCTTGCGGCACATACGCCAACTTGATGTTCGGTGCACGCCACAATTTACCGTCATCGAGCTTGATTTCAGCCGCCAAAGCACGCAGCAGACTCGATTTGCCGCCGCCGTTGCGACCGATCAAACCGACTCGCTCACCCGCATCGAGTTGCAAGCTTGCATGATCGAGCAAAGCGTGATGACCAAAGGCTAAACAGGCATTTTCCAGCGTGATGAGGGGCATATAAGAAGATTACAGAAGCGGTTGCATGAGATTATAAGTAGGGGTGCAATTTTGTCATGCTTCAGCCGGCTTGGCAAAACCAGCGGACATAAAAATGGAGCCCGAAGGCTCCATTCGTTACCGCGGTAATTCAACGATCGCCGGTTAGTTCATTCGACCGTTGAAACATTAATTTTCTTGGGCAATACCGCTTCCCGTTTAGGAATCACGATTTCCAGGACGCCGTTTTTGGACGAAGCCGAAATGGCATCGGGATTGGCAGTATCAGGCAAGCTGAAACGTCTATAAAACGAGCCATAAGTACGTTCCACGCGTTTGTAGCCTTCTTTTTCCGTTTTGCTTTCCGAGCTTTTCTCGCCCTTGATAGTCAACACGCCATCATGCATGCTGATATCGATTTCTTCCGGTTTTACGCCGGGAATATCCGCGTAAATCACAAAGCGGTTTGCTTCCTCTTTGATATCCACGGCCGGCGCCCATTCGGCAGTTGCAGTGGAACCTTCGGCAGCGCCGCGCTCCAATTCTCTTTGCAGTTGACTCAACAATCCCCAAGGTTCATAACGTGTAATAGCCATGATGAAATTCTCCTAGTCGATGAAATTAGCACATTCTGTGTATTCGCTTCCGCATCACTACTTTCGTAAATCATGCGGTCGATGTATTAATCATCTGCAATGCAATACACTTCATCTCCGGATATAGGGATCTTTCGCTTTTTTTCAAGCCTTACAAACTGCTAATTGGAATCAGCCGGATCATCAGTTATCTGAATTTATTGCGCAAATCGCCGCCGCACCGCATAAAAAATACCGACCGGCACCAACAACGCCAGTACAACCCACAGGATATTGCGCTTCATCCATTCCGTGGTATTGCCCTCGACCGCAAAATTGGTCTCCGCCAGCTCCAGCACTCGGCTATCGAGCTGCACATTACTCTGTGTCGATAAGTGCAAACGGATTGTTAACGCCTGCGCGCCGGATGACCCCGGTGTCACGCGCCAACGCCATCTTGCCGTGCCGTCATAATCCGAGAACGGCTCTTGCGGTCCTACCTTGTCGATTTCAAACGCCGCGCCATCAATCTCAGCTTTCATATTGGCCGACACCACACCGGTGATCCCTTGAATCGACGTGCCTTCGGAAGCAGTGGACACAAGTTCGTTCAAAAACTTCGCCAAACGCTTGGTTTCCAGATTCAATGCCACGTCGAAGCTCTCGTATTGCTTCACTTCCGACGGGATTGAAATCATCGAACTGTCCACCGGCAATTTCATCACCACTGGATTCATTACCTTCTTGCTCGCCATCAAATGCAACAACGCATTGATCGAAAAAGGCACGAGCAACAAAACCGCCAACATCGCGACGGGCACAAGAAAGTTAAAATTCAAACCGGATTGAGGTTCCGTTTCACGCATGATTACTCCAGCAATAGTTCGTTTTAGGAGCAAATCATAACATTGTTGGAGAGGAAGCTGAGTAAATCAGAACAGTAAGTTTTGCTGATTATCGAAACTCATCTTAGAAATTTTTTGCAAAACGGCTTGCAGACGGCCAATTTTCTTAATCGCTAAAAACCGCTAAGTAATCAGCAAAAATAAACACGCGATTACGGCTCTGTCCGGTAATCTCACGCAAAATGCCGTGTTCGCGCATTTGCGCAACCAATTCATTCGCCGCCTTGTAACTAAGATCGCAAATTTTCTGAACTTCCTCGATGCGGATGGCGGGGTGCGTAAACAATGCATTCAGTAATCGCTGCGCGCTTGCAGTTCTGCGCCCGAAGCTCGTCTGCAGATTCTGTTCCAAGCCGGCTTTTAAACTAATGATGCGAGACAAGGCGTTCACTGCCAAGTTTGCCGTTTGCTCGATCCCGACCAGAAAATACTTAAGCCATTGTAACATATCGTTTTTTTCACGAACCCACATTAAATTGTCATAATACAGCCCTTTATCCTTCTCAAAATAGCTGGAAAGATAAAGCAACGGTTTATCCAAAATCCCCTCACTCACCAAAAACAGGGTAATCAATAGCCGCCCGATACGCCCGTTGCCATCCAGAAACGGATGTATGGTTTCAAACTGGTAATGCGCGATTGCGATGCGGATCAATGCCGGAACATGAATAGCCCGGTTGTGCAAGAATTGCTCCAAATCCCCCATTAACTCATTGACATATTGGTGATGAGGAGGAATAAACACCGCATCCGCCAAACTATGGCCGCCGATCCAGTTCTGGCTGGTACGAAACTCGCCTGGAAGCTTGTGCTCGCCACGCACGTTCTGCAGCAGAATCGCGTGCGTTTGCCTTAATAAACGTGATGACAAAGGCAATGTTTGCAAATGGCCGATTGCCTGATTCAACGCTTGCGTGTAATTTTGCACCTCACGCCAATCGTTACGGTGCTCGGGCAGAATTTCCGACTCGGGCAGCACCGCTTCCTGAATATTGGTTTTCGTCCCTTCGATACGGCTGGAAACCACCGCTTCCTTGGTGACATGTAATTGAATGAACAAATCGATATTCGGCACCAAGCGTGCAAATGAATTGAGTTCCCCGAGCTTGACCGCCGCCTTCTCCAGCAACAGATTTATCTGCGGCGTTTGCCACACCCATTCATCGTTAATCGTGGATGGCAGGAAATACCGGTATTCATAACCTTTCTGGTAGTGACCGGACTGATACTGCTCAAGTTGAATCGTCATGGCATATCCGTAAGGAAAGTAATATACAAAATCCTTTATATTAGTTTTATAGTCAAAAGTAAAATATAAATGGACTTATGTTACTTTTATCACTTTAGGGCGCTATGATTTTGCATTGTTGCGGCAAAAATAATCTCCACTGGTTGATCGGATGGTTTGCAGAATTGCATTGACCTGACTATACTTGTACATCTTATTGATCATGTTAGATGGGATTTTATGAAAGTCGTCACCTATACCTATGCGCGTAATGCGCTCAAAACCATATTGGACGAGGTAGTTCAAGACGCGGATGTGACGATCATCAGCCGCCGCGATGCGGAGGGAGATGCCGTGGTGATGTCGCTCGACAGCTACAACAGCATCATGGAAACGCTGCACCTGACCGGCAGCCCTGCAAACGCAGCAGCATTGGCCAGAGCCATCGCACAAGACAAAGCCGGAATGGCTCAAGAACATCCGCTGCATTCCACCGATTAATCTTGCGTACCATTCGATTCGTTCCCGATGCCTGGGAAGATTATTTGTACTGGCAGGATCAAGATAAAAAAACACTCAAGCGAATCAACCTGCTGATTACCGCCGCCGCGCGTGAACCATTCGCGGGAATCGGCAAGCCCGAACCCTTGCGCGGCGACCTCTCCGGCTACTGGTCTCGGCGCATCGACGAAGTTAACCGGTTGGTGTACCGAGCGACCGATACCGATCTGGTGATCATTGCCTGCCGCTTTCATTATTAAAGCTCAGAAATCATACATTTATAGAGAAGTCAGCAGGTGTCTTCGCAATGGATTGCACTTAAGAATTCAGGGCAAAGTTAATTCATGGATTAGAAGTGAAAGCTGGCAGTATAATTCGGCTTTATTAAAACTTGCTTTCTTATCGCTTCACTTCTCTGAGTTGAAAGCTAAATAAGAATGCGCTTTTTTGTACTACTTTGATTGAAATAAAATAAACACTCTACGTCATAATTCCAGAAAATCAATTGGAGTAACCCGTATGTCAAATAGCGCACTAAATTTTTCTGGCAAAGAAGCTCTCCATATTAATTTAACAAAGGAATTACTGTTAACCAATTACTTAGCTGATAATCGACCTTGGGTTGTTGCTTATTCCGGTGGTAAAGACTCAACGTTGGTACTGCAATTAGTTTATGAACTGATCTACAGCCTGCAACCATCGCAAAGAAAACCAGTATTCATTATTGCTTCCGATACGAAAGTAGAAGCACCTAATGTTGAAACCTATTTAGATCAGCGCATTTCAGAAATCAATCTGCATGCATCTGCAAATGCCCTGCCTATACATGCAAAACTGGCTCAACCCACTGTAGAGCTTAGTTTTTGGCCTAATTTGATAGGCAAAGGATATCCTCCACCAACAAGGTGGTTTCGTTGGTGTACTTCGAAAATGAAAATCAAACCGGTAAAAGCAGCTATTGAAAATGTAATTACTCAATACGGTAGCGTTATTATACTGCTGGGTACCCGCATGTCGGAAAGCAGTCAGCGTTCAAAAAGCATGAGCAAACGAGAATTAAGCAGTAGAAAACTTAATCCTCATCATGAGATTGCCAATGCTTTGGTTTTATCACCGATCGCCGATTGGTCAAGCGACGAAGTATGGGAGTATCTTTTTACCAATAATCCTCCGCCTTGGGGCGGCAGTCACGACTTTATGCTGAATTTGTATCGGCAAGCGAATGGCGGCGAATGCCCTGTCGTTATGGATCTAAACACACCATCTTGTGGCGGTAGTCGTTTCGGTTGCTGGACATGCACGGTCGTAAGAGCCGATAAATCCATGGAAAGCTTCATAGAAAACGGTGAAGAATGGATGAAACCGCTCAACGATTACAGAAATTGGCTCAAAGTTATCCGTGAAGATAGCTCGCGACGAAGTACAGTGAGAAGAAATGGTACTGATGGTTACGGTCCTTTCATAGCTTCCACCCGCAAGGAAATGCTGCAACGTTTGTTGATGACCGAGAAGCTCGTTAATCTCCCTTTGATTTCGGATGAGGAAATTGTTGAAATTCAGAAACAATGGACAGAGGACTTCGATATTATGGATAGTGCTTATACTATCGCGGAAGAATTTGGAAGGGAACCATGGAAGATATTACACAACATCAACTAAGCGCTGCGGAATTACTCAAATCCTTGGCTAAGGAGCATCAGGTTCCTATAGAAATTGCTGAGCAAATGGCTCATCTCATGGCACGTTATCCGGACTTGAGTTTAACGGGTAGCAGAGCCGAGCTAATCGATGAATTAGAAAAAATCTTAGAGTCGGCTTTCAAAAATAAGGTCGTGGAAGTGGAATGATTTTTAAGACACTCACGCTGCACAATATTTTTTCGTATTATGGCATTCGTACTTTCGATTTAACACCTTCTGCCAATAAACACGGCAATATTGTTGTGATCATGGGGCGCAACGGTTTTGGAAAAACCAGCTTACTCAACAGTGTCAAGTTATTGTTTGGTGGGGTAACCGAGGAATTACGCAATAATGTCCAGCGCGACAGAATGCCTTCTCCTAAAAGCTATATTCGTGGTGACAATAAGGACTGGTGGGGCATTTTGAATCATCGAGCGAAAAGCCAAGGCGACCTGAAATGCTCCGTCTCTGCCATCCTTCTGGATGAAAATAATCGCGAAATAGAAATAGAACGTTCTTGGGATTTACACAACGAAAATTACGAGAGTCAACTTCGCGTAAAAGCGCCAAGAGTTCCTCATTTGATCGATGAGGCTGCCCAGAAATATATCTCCGGATTGCTGCCGAAGGATTATATTCCATTCTTTTTTTTTGATGCCGAGGACATCGGTTATTTAGCCGAAGCCAATCGCAACCAAGTGATTGAAAAGATGGAGCAGCTGTTAAATATTCGCCCCGCAGAGAATCTTAAGGAGTGCTTGAAAGAATTAAGACGAAGAATCGAAAGTAAATACATCGCCAAAGATGTTCATCAACGCCTACAAGAAGCCGAGAATCGTAAAAAGCTAATAGCAATTCAACGTGCTGAACTGCTGTATCAGCAACAAACCCTTAACTCCGATCTTGAAGCACTTGAAGATGAATTGCGCGAAACTCGACAAAAAATCCGATTACTTGGCGGACAAGGAATTATCGAAAACAATGCCAAACTGGAAGCTACCAAAGCAATCGAATTAGCCAATCTGGAAACTGCATTAACCGCGCTCTCCGAAGCATTTGAACGAGATGCTTTTCTAAGGCTGAATGCAAAGCTGATCCAAAAATCGCTCTCGAAAGTCGAGCGCTGCGCTCATAGTCAACAAGGCGCAACTGCGGAAATGCTACAATCGCTTCGAGAACCGCTCAAGGCGATTTTTACCACGCCTCCTTACCCGGAACACCGTTTAGACGACTCGCAAGTGGTCTTTTACCAAAAGCGCATTACCAAGCTGCTCGATTCTCGCGATGTCGATGATGAGGAAAAAAAACCATTTGAACTGGATTCCAGTCGAGCGAGAAAATTGCTGACTGTCCTTGCAGCTTATTCCCCTCAACATCATCCCGAAGCACTATTACACGACGAATTATCTCGTGCCTTGCAAGCCGATCATAAAATTACTGAAATCGACAAAACGTTAGAAGATGTACATCAGCTTTCCGATGAAAATAAACGGCAATTTCAATTGTTGAAAGAGAAGGAAACCCGACTACAAGAAGAGTTTCTGAAATTGAAAGATCACGAACGCAAAATTTTGCACGAGCTGTCGATTATTGATCGAGAAATAAAACCATTGGACGAAGAAACCAATAAGTTACGCAATCAGGCGCGTCAATCCGAACAAGGCCGTGCAAGACTCGATGTGCTGGAAAATATGCAGAAATTATTGGATGCCTATAAACAAACGCTTAAAGAACAGCAGCGCGAAGCACTGGAAAAACATTTCAATCGTCATCTCAATAGCTTATTGGACTCGAATCGCTTAATTGTCAAAACCAAAATTGATGAACTTTTTCAACTGCATTATCTGGATGCTACCGATAATCCGGTTGCGATGAGCAGCATATCCGCCGGAATGAAACAACTTTCAGCCACCGCTTTATTATGGGCGTTAAAAGATGCCTGCGGTAAGCAATTGCCAGTCATTATCGATACCCCTTTGGGGCGTATCGATAAACAGCATCAAGACAATTTACTGACTCGCTATTATCCGCATGCAGCCAAGCAAGTCATTTTGTTGCCAACGGACTCCGAATTGGACGAACGCAAGCATCGTGTACTCGAACCACACATTTATCGGGAATTCCATCTGCATAATCCGGATGGAGAAAATACCGAGATTGAGCTCATAACACCGATTAAGGAGCCTCACCATGGCTGATATTTATACCAGTCATGATGACGAGAATATCGTTGAACAAGTTAAAACTTATGGCTTTCGTACCCCCAAGGCACCGAAATATCGGGTATTGCGATTGGCTTTGGCCAAGTCGTTGTCGATAGAAACACCACCGGATGACGATCTGGATACGCTTATCGGCAGAGGCTCGGAATATTCTTTGGAACAGATTACCGGTTATAGCAAAACGGAACATGGCAGTGTATTGGATTACGACGATGCGGTTCGCGCCATATTAAGCGTTTATCATAATGAAGACTTGTTCGGATCTGATAGTCTTTATAAAAAACTGCTGCAACGACATATTCGGCGTGGATTGAGAGAAATTCGCACCAGTTGGAATCGCAGTCATAGCTTTATTAACTGGTTGCGCGAAGAATTGATTTTACAATCTCCTTTAGATAATGAGAGTACCGACAAAAATACAGTTACGCAGGAAAATCTGGAAGCCGCTTTAAAAGAAATCGGCCTGACAGTACAAATCAAAGAGATCAAGCAAGGCATTCGGCTTAACAAATATGCACTCTATCTAGCGAACATTCATCATCTGGACGTGTTGAAAAAAGGCTTGAGCAAATTATCTTTTCGGCTCGGCGTACCGGATGACAGCGTCACTTTGGAAATCGGCTCGGAAGCGGGTATTGCCAATCTTTATATTCCCAGAGCGCCAGAATTTTGGCGAATTGTTTCACCGCAACGTTTGCATGAGTGGGCTGCAACGGGCCGAACGGAAAAGCTTCCAGTATGGTTGGGCTGTACGATTATGGGTGACGATTTTTCCATGGACCTAGCTGAAGCGCCTCATGTCTTGATTGCCGGTGCAACTGGGAGCGGCAAAACCGTATGTCTGCACAGCATGCTATGTTCGTTGTTGCATACTTTAACACCCAGCCAAGTCCAGTTTGCTTTGATCGATCCTAAAGGTACGGAATTTTCGTTGTACGAAAAATTGCCCAATTTGTTTGGGGAAAAGATTGCCAGAAATATTCTTGAGTCCTCCGAAATTCTTAACACCTTGGTTGACGAAATGGAGAAACGCAATCAACGATTTGTCCAGTTGGGTGTTAGGAATTTCGAAGAAGCAAGTTTGAAAACCTCATTGCCTAGAATTGTTGCTGTGGTAGAAGAATTAGCAGACTTGCTATTGCAATCGCGTGACTTGGAAACTCCGCTTGTAAGACTGGCGCAAAAAGCAAGATCAACCGGCATTCATTTGATTCTTGCAACTCAAAGACCGGATGCGGCCACCTTCAGCGGATTATTGCGCAGTAATATTCCGGTAAGAATTGCGCTACGTGTTCAGAAACATACCGAGTCCAACATTATTCTGGATCAAAAAGGCGCAGAATCCTTGCTGGGTAAAGGCGATATGCTGGTTAAATTAACCGACCGGCCCGATCCGATACGTTTGCACGGCGCTAAACTCACCGATGATGATATTGCACAAGCGATTTCACATTATTGCCAATAACCGAATCAGAAGAGGGAACTAGTAATGGATGAACTTACGATTCATGAATTCAAACCACTGTTCCTAACTCTGGATCGAATTGGGCCTTTTCAGAATATTTATACCATCGATTTTACCGACGCTAACCATCGGTCTTGTAATTTCTACATGATGGTCTCACCCAATGGGCTAGGTAAAACCACCACCTTGGAAATTTTCTCATATCTCATGAGCTTACTCGGACAGAAAAGTATAGAAAGCTATGGTCATGAGGATTTGGATAGACGTGGCGGCCGCGCACAACTCGATTTTTGGGTTAGACTTCACTGGCAGGGCCGAAATATCGGCATTGTATTGTCAGTATTGGCGGGAACGCTCGGCGAAGAAATACTTTTAAAGCCGTGGACACCCGATGAATTGCAAAAGTATAACGCAGAGAGTTGGCATAAATGTGGTTTCCGTAGCCAGGTTATTGGTCGTTACGAAAGTGTGGCACTAAGAAATGATGACTTGTTGCAGGATTTACTGGCGACTTTGCGTACAGCTAGCGAATCGGTAGCGGAAGAGAATTTTCTGCAACCAAGCTTTCATTTGCCGACTGTTTTGTATTTCTCCGCTTATCGGGATATCCCCTATCCGAACAACGAGAGCAACGATTGTATTCAGCATCCTGCACTAGATCAGCGCGAGCGCAGTATCACGACCCCGAATCACTGGAATTATCGTCCTTTGCATGCATTTGAAGCGCATAGCGCACATTGGAAGGATTCGCTGGATAATTTACTGGTTTGGTTGAAGTGGTTGGATAACGGTTCGTTTGAGAAAGCGCAAGAATTAATCAATGAACAAATATTTGTCGGTACCGTAAAAAACCTAAAAGGTGTTCGAAAGAATCCTCCGGAAGCAATTGTCGATACCGGTAACGATCAAACACATCGACTGGACAGACTAAGTAGCGGTGAAAAGAGCTTAACAAATCTGTTTCTGCGTATCGGTGCGCATAGCACTCGCAATACGATCATTCTGATCGACGAAATGGACATTCATTTGCATATTCGTTGGCAACATCGACTTTATAATGCGTTGGAAAATTTAGTGAGAGATAATCCCGGTTTTACGGTGATTATGACCACGCATTCCATTGAAATATTGCGTCGCTTTACTGCCGCCATGGGACAAGAAAGAGAGAAACTTTTTCTTGGCGGAAATCTGATTGAAGAAACTGATTTGAGGTAAAACCATGCCCAGTTTTAAAAAAGTACAAGCAGAATTCGTTGATGACAAATATGAAGGCGGTATCAAAATATTTCTTGAATCGGCGGAAGATGTCCGAATTTTCAGTGAGCATTGGTTTAGCGACAAACAAGACAGATTGCGTTTTGTTAGCGCGGAAGGTGATCAATCAGGGGGTGGCGGTTGTCAGGTTGTTATCAGTAAAGTAAACGAAGCAAATACGCATGACATAAAAGCCTACGGTATCGTGGATCGAGATGTTTTGCTAGCAGATAAAAAGCTTGATTTATTTTGGGAAACTGACGATACGAGATTCCATGCTACTCGACCCTATGGCGATAAAATTTATGTCCTGCGTCGCTGGGAATTGGAAAATTATTTACTCCAGCCGGAGGCATTTTCTACGGAAGTTTCCAAAAGAGTTTCCCGTTCTCCTGCACCGAATATTTCAGCACAAACATTATTGGACCAATCTGAGGATATTATCAAGATAACTGCCCTAACAACAATTTCAGTAACTAACGGTAAAGCATCCCCAAGCCCCGGTTTTGGTAGCCAGTCATCTGGTCAGAGTTTGAATGATGAGATTAGAAAGTATCTGAGGCATCAATTTCCTGTTGATAGTTGTCCAGAAATAGATGACGATTCAAATAGAATTAAAGCATTTGATCAAATTTCTGGCAGTCCAGAGGAAAGATGGAATAAGCTCTCGCGAATTTTGGATGGAAAAAAAAGTTTAATGCGATTATGCCGCCATCTTTCCGAAAGTCTCCAAATTGACAGTATCCGCTCGTGGGAAGAAATGCGTGGTTGCCTTGCCAATGTGATTGCATCGAAAGGGGCAATTGACACTGAACTGATTCATTACATTAATAGCCTTGATAATGTTTAGTTTTACTAAAATCGACCATATCCTCTGAGCGCTTTCCGCGCCACCCGATACCCCGGAAAAACCTTCTCCACCACCGCCCAAAACGCCTTCGAATGATTCATCTCAATTAAATGTGCCAATTCGTGGGTAACGACGTAGTCGATCAAGTGCAGCGGCAATTGGATCAAGCGCCAGTTTAACGTGATGAAGCCGCGGCTGTTGCAACTGCCCCAGCGGGTTTTGGCTTGGGAGAGGCGGAAGGGCGGGGGAGTTAAATTCAATGCCGGAGCGTAGATTGCGATACGCTGCTGGAAACAGTCGATGGCTTGCTGTTGATACCAGTTCATCACAAAGATTTCGATTTGGCGGGGCGTGGGTTCGATGACAAGCGGCTGCAGCGGTTCATGGCCGGATGATTGCGCCATTACGATTTCGCCGGTCGGCTTCAATGCGATGCGCCAGGGTTCGCCGAGCAGGGGATAGGTGGAATCCAACGACCAGTCGAGCACCAAGCTTTTTTTCTCATGCCATTGCGCGAGCTTCTTCGTGATCCAACCGGCTTTTTGCTGCAATACGCTGTCGATATGGGAAAGCGGGGTATGCAACGGCGCGCTGATGCGCAGGCCATGTTGACTGATTTGTAAGCCGATCGACTTGCGCCGGCTGCGGGTGAGGGTGTAACTGATTGCCTGACCGTTAAGCGTAGCGGTTTGTGTTGGCACGGTTACGGTTGTTGCGGATTAGTCTGGCCGATGCGCAGCATCTCAGCCTCGATCCAGGCTTCCACCTGCGCGTTCAATTCCCCGGCTTCCATGCCGGTGGGGTCGATCGGCTGGCCGATGCTGACGGTGATGGTGCCGGGATGTTTGACAAACGAATTCTTGCCCCAAAATTCCCCGGCATTATGCGCGACCGGAACCACTGGCACGTTGGTATGCGTCGCCAGCCAGGCGCCGCCGATGCGGTATTTGCCGCGCTGTCCCGGCGGAATGCGCGTGCCTTCAGGGAACACCACGATCCAGAAACCTTGTTTGATCCGGTCTTTACCTTGATCGACGATTTGTTCCAGGGCTTTTTTCTTTGCGCTGCGGTCAATCGCAATCGGGCTGGTCATCGCCAAACCCCAGCCGAAAAACGGGATACGCAGTAATTCTTTTTTCAAAACCCATACTTGTGGCGGAAAGATTTCCTGAAACGCCAGCGTTTCCCACGCCGATTGATGTTTGGACAGAATAATGCTCGGCGATGCCGGAATGTTTTCTTTGCCGATGATGCGGTAACGCAGCCCGCACAGGTGCCACAGTAGAAACAACATGATGCGCGTCCAGCTCGAGGTGACGCGGTAGCGGTTATGCGGCGACAGCGGGAAACACGCCAGCGTCAGAATCGCATACGGCGGCGTGATGATGAACTGCAGCAGCATATACAGCGCCGAACGCGCAACGGCCGGCCACTTGCTCATTCTTCGCCAACCAGCTCATCGGCCACCGCCGCCAGATCGTCAAAAATCTGCGTGTGCACCGGAATTTCCGTGGAGTCGCGCGTGAACTGCCCATTACCCGTCAACACCAGCACCGGAATTGCGCCGACCGCCGCCGCGGCTTGCAAATCTTTCAACGAATCGCCGACTGCCATGACATTTTTCAGATTGACGCCGTAGCGTTGCACGATTTCCTGAAATAACCCGGTTGCCGGTTTGCGGCAATTGCATTGATCCGCATTGGTATGCGGGCAGAAAAAAATCGCGTCGATGCGCCCGCCTGCGTGATTTACCGCTTTGTGCATCTTGTCGTTGATGGCGTTGTAAGCCGCCATATCGAGCAACCCGCGGCCAATGCCCGATTGGTTGGTGGCGATTACCACGCGGTAACCGGCATGTGTCAACCGCGCAATCGCTTCCAAACTGCCAGGGATCGCAATCCACTCCTCCGGCGTTTTGACGAAAGTTTCGCTGCTCTCATTGATGACACCGGCTTGGTCGAGGATGATCAGTTTCATATCAGGACGCGAGTTTGGAAAGATCGGCGATGCGGTTCATGATACCGTGCAATTGCGCCAATAATGCCAGCCGGTTGTTACGCAGCTTCACATCATCGACATTTACCATCACGTGATCGAAAAACGTATCGACTGGAGTTTTCAGCGTTGCCAGCAGTTGCAGCGAAGCGGTGTAATCACCGGCGGTAAAAGCTTTTTCGGTTTGTGGTTGGATTTCTTGCAACGCTTGATAAAGCGCCTGCTCGTCGGCTTCCTGCAATAAACCGGTATCGACGGTGTCACTAATAGTGCCTTCGGATTTCTTGAGGATATTGCCGACCCGCTTGTTAGCCGCCGCCAGACTAACCGCTTCCGGCAATGCGGCAAACGCCCGCACGGCAGCGAGACGTTTGGGGATGTCGCTGAGCAATTGCGGGTTCAGACTGAGTACGGCATCGACTTCCTGCGGCGTGTAGCCTTGGTCGCGTAAATTGCCAGCGAGACGTTCGTAAACAAACATGTGTAAATCATGTAAATCTGATGTACTTTCACTTGTATTGAATTCTAGTGGATCAAGGATTTCTT
The DNA here is from genome assembly GCF_054188085.1 of Nitrosomonas limosa. Lineage (NCBI taxonomy): Bacteria > Pseudomonadati > Pseudomonadota > Betaproteobacteria > Nitrosomonadales > Nitrosomonadaceae > Nitrosomonas > Nitrosomonas limosa. The sequence goes on from NZ_CM135180.1 coordinate 2,131,045, forward strand.
TTTTTACTAGATCAACCAATTCATCCAGCTGAAGCGGCAAGTCTTTCTCGATTAAAATTCTTATAACGCCCAATGCATGACGGCGCAACGCAAAAGGATCCTTGTCACCGGTTGGCACTTCGCCAATCTTGAACATATTCACCAAGGTCTCCAGTTTGTCTGCCAATGCCAGGCAAACACCCACCGAGTTACGCGGCAATGTATCACCGGCAAAGCGCGGTTTGTAATGATCTTCGATCGCAAACGCAACATCGTCGCTTAAACCCTCATGCTGTGCATAGTAGCGCCCCATAATGCCTTGCAGTTCGGGAAATTCACCGACCATATCGGTCAGCAAATCCACCTTGGCTAACGTAGCAGCTTCATAAGCCCGATCACCCAGGGTATCTCCATTCAATTGATGACCGATCGCAGTTGCGATATTTCGAACAAAAAACATACGTTTGCCCTGCGTGCCCAGCTTGTTGTGATAAACCACCTTATCCAGTTCAGGCAAGCGTGACTCCAGCGTTTTCTTGCGATCCTGATCGAAGAAAAACTTGGCATCGGCCAAGCGCGAACGTACCACGCGTTCGTTACCGGCGATGACTTGCGCCGGATCGATCGGGCAGATGTTGGAAACCAGCAGGAATTTGTTGGCCAGCTTTCCGTTAGTGTCGAGCAGCGGAAAGTATTTCTGGTTCGCTTTCATCGTCAGAATCAGGCATTCCTGCGGCACTTGCAGGAATTCGGCGTCGAATTGGCCAACCAGCACATTCGGATGTTCGACCAGCGCGGTGACCTCGTCGAGCAGCGCCTCGTCGTCAATCGGTGTCAGGTGTTCATGTGCTGCAGCAGCTGCCAGCTGGCGCGCAATTTCGGTGCGGCGCTCGGCAAAGCTGGCAACAACAGCACCTTCGGTTTGCAGTTGTTGCGCGTAGCTGTCGGCGTTGTGCAGTTCGATCGGGCTGACTTTCGCTTCAAAGCGGTGTCCCTGCGTTTCCCGCCCGGCTTGCAGGCCAAGCACACTGACCGGCACCACATCTGCGCCGTGCAGCGCCACCAGAGAATGTGCTGGGCGCACGAAATGCACGCTTTGCCAGCCGTCCGCCAGCTGATAGGTCATCACTTTCGGGATCGGCAATTGACTGATCGCGTCTTGCAAGGCTTTTTGCAGCCCGTCGGCCAACAACGTGCCTTGCACAACAACGTCCAGAAACAATGTTTCGGCTTTACCATCCAGCGCGCGTTTCAGTTGCGGCACGACCGAGGCATCCGCGCCGAAGCTGGCCAGTTTTTTCAATAGAGGGGGTGTTGCCTGACCTTGAGCGTCCAGGCCGACTTTGACTGGCATCAGTTTTTGCGTAACCGCTTGATCGGCGGCTTGCGCAGCGACACTGGCGATATGCACCGCTAATCGTCTGGGGGTGGCATACGGCGTGACGTCTGCATCGGGCGTGATTAAGCCTTGCACTTTTAAACTCGCGGCGAGTAATTCAGAGAAACTTGTGCCCAGTTGTTTCAATGATTTCGGCGGCAGCTCTTCCACCAGGAGTTCGACGAGCAGGTTTTTTCTCATGATGCAACTTCCTGCATATCGGGCATTTGCGCGACCCACTCGCGCGGCGCCAGCGGGAACGGCGGATTGAGGTTTTTACGGCTGTCGTAATACGCTTTGGCGACTTGGCGCGACAGGTTGCGGATACGGCCGATATAGGCCGCGCGTTCGGTCACCGAAATGGCGCCGCGCGCATCGAGCAGATTAAAAGTATGCGCAGCTTTCAATACTTGCTCGTAAGCCGGTAATGCCAGTTGCTTTGCGATCAGATGATTGGCTTGCGCTTCGTGCTTGCCGAACGCCAGAAACAAAAACTCGGCATCGCTTTCTTCAAAATTGTATTTCGATTGTTCGACTTCGTTTTGATGATACACATCGTGATAACGCAGTCCCTTGGTCCAAGTCAGGTCGAACACGCTTTCCACGCCTTGCAAATACATCGCCAGACGTTCCAATCCGTAGGTGATTTCGCCGGTGATCGGCTTGCAATCAATGCCGCCGACTTGCTGGAAATACGTGAATTGCGTCACTTCCATACCGTTCAGCCAGGTTTCCCAGCCCAATCCCCACGCGCCCAGCGTCGGATTTTCCCAATCGTCCTCGACCAGCCGCACGTCGTTTTGCGTCAGGTCGAATCCCAGTTCGCGCAACGAATCGAGATATAGATCCAGAATGTTTTTCGGTGCCGGTTTCAGCACCACTTGAAACTGATAGTAATGTTGCAAACGGTTCGGATTTTCGCCGTAGCGGCCGTCTTTGGGGCGGCGCGAAGGTTGCACGTACGCCACTTTCCACGGTTCCGGGCCGATAGCGCGCAAGAAAGTGGCGGTATGGCTGGTACCCGCGCCGACTTCCATATCGTACGGTTGTAGAATGGCGCAGCCCTGTTTGGCCCAGTAGCGCTGCAGGGTAAAAATGATTTCCTGAAAGGTCAGTGTCGGCATGAAATGTCGAGTTATATCGTTAAATTAAAAACATGCGGATTTTACCGGGTTTTCTGCGCGGCGCGGAAGGCGGATAACAATCCGATGCTCAATAACAACACCGCCAATCCCAGCACCGGATAATTACCCATGCGCACGTACGGGGTTGCGCCGGTAAACCCTTGCGCCACACCGTGCAACGCCGCTGTGGTGAAAATTTCGATAGCCTCGAGCACGCGTCCGCGCTCGTCGATGATCGCGGTCACACCGGTGTTGGTCGCGCGCAACATGTAACGACCGGTTTCCAGCGCGCGCATTTGCGAAATCTGCAAATGTTGCTGCGGCCCGATCGAACGGCCGAACCAGGCATCGTTGCTGACGTTGACCAGCAGCGTCGCTTGCGGTAGCTGATTGATGATTTCCTCACCGAACACGTCTTCGTAACAAATATTGATCGCTACGCGCTGCCCGGCGATGGCCATCGGCTGTTGATCCAATCCGCCGCGCGAGAAATCCGACAGCGGAATTTGCAGCACTTGAATCACCCAGCCGAACAGCGGCTTGAACGGAATGTATTCGCCGAATGGCACCAAATGATGTTTGCGGTAGCTTTGTTCGGGCGAAGTGCCGAAGCTGAACATGGTGTTGTAATACGCATCGCCGTCTGTATGATCGCGCTCGGCCAGGCCGATCAGCACATCGCCTTTGACACTGCGGGCGTGTTCGGCGATATACGTCAGATACGCTGGTGGCACCACGTCGTTGAATAGCGGAATCGATATTTCCGGTGTCACGATCAACTGGCTGTCACTCTCCAGAATTAGCTGTGCGTAAGTTTCCATTGAATATTCGATCTGATCCGCACGCCATTTCAGATCTTGCGAAATATTCCCTTGCAGCAGACTCACCGTGACCGGCTCGCCTTCGGGTTTTACCCAATCAATTAATTGCAACGCAAAGCCGCATAACCAGATCGTTAGCAAAGCCGCTCCCCAGCGCCAGTTTCTGCGAACATTCTCGATCCAGAAAAATAACAAGGTGGCGCTGAATACGATAATCAAAGAAATGCCATACACGCCGACAATCGGCGCAAAACCTGCCAGTGGGCTATACGGTGCTTGCGAGTAGCCCAGCGCGAGCCAAGGAAAACCGGTAAACAATGTGCCTCGCAGCCATTCGGATAACATCCACAATGCCGCAGCCAATGCTCCCCAAAGCCAGGGCGAGGCTACGCGCAGCCGGGTTAACAGCCACAAACCGCAAGCCGGGAACAACGACAGGTACGCGCATAAAATGATCAATGCCACCACCGCGATCGGAACCGGCATCGCGCCAAAATCGTGCAAACTGACATAAATCCAGGTAACACCGGCGCTAAATAATCCCATGCCGAACCAAAATCCCAATGCGGCATTTTTGATCGGGCTTTGGTTTTTATGACACAATGCCAGCAACCACGCCAACGTCATGACCGGCACCGGAAACAGATAGAAAGGCGCAAAACCAAGTACCGTCAGTGCGCCCGCCAGATAGACCAGCAGCAATTTGAAATAGGGATTCTTCAATGGTGTCTAAGGTAGAAAATGAATCAAAAATACATCGCGGAAATAGTACGCTTCTCCACACGCGGTAACACCTGTGAACTTTCATAAGCTAATATTGTTCTCAGCGTTTGATGAATCATAAAGTATCCTGCGATTCCCGTTCGCATAATTTTTAATCTTGCTTTTCGTGATGACAATCAGTACTACTTATGCTAAATAGCTATTTATTCACTTTATTATCCGGCAATAGTAATCGAAGGCCTTTGTTACAATAGCACCCAGCCTCAAATCGCAGCGATATTAAACGATATGCAAATAGATTGATGAGCTTTAATATATTTCTCTAGCGCTGTAAATAACTGATACGGTTTACCCAATATTCGAAAATCAAACGGATTTCTCATGAAATTTAAACTTCTATATGTGTTATTGCTATCTGGACTTTCTGCCTGCGCGCAGATGCCTGCGAATCAGGCAACAGATAAAAACGGGGAATCCGCCGAGCAAGATGACGAGGGTCATCGAAACCTACCCAAGCAAGAGCTGACGGCCCCGGTCCTATTCGATTTTTTAGTCGGTGAAACCGCATTGCAGCGCGGCAATCTGGATATCGCGGTCAATCGCTACGTAAAACTTGCCAAGACCACGAAAGATCCGCGGCTTGCCAAACGCGCAACAGAAATTTCCCTGCACGCGGGCAATCCCATAGCTGCCGAGCAAGCGGCAACGATGTGGGTTGAGCTGGAACCGGATTCTTCGGATGCTCGCCAAACCATTGCCGCGCTGTTGGTAAATCTTGGCAAACTGGATGCAGCCAAACCGCACCTTGAAAAATTATTGGCATCGCAAACCGATCAAGTCGGCAATGCATTCATGCAGCTCAATCAACTGTTGTCTCGCAATCCCGACAGAGCGGCGACGCTGCGGCTGGTGCAACACTTGTCCCAGCCTTATAAAGACTCACCGGAGGTCCATTTTGCACTTTCGCAGGCCGCCTGGTTCGCCAATCAGCATCAGCTCGCACAAGACGAAATGCAACGTGCCTTGGCGCTGCGCCCAGACTGGGAAGTTGCGGCTGTTCATAATGGCAGAATACTGCAAAAAGCTTCAATCGCCGATGCCAGCAATTTCTACCGCGACTATTTGCAGAAATTTCCTGCCTCCAACGAAGTGCGGATTGCTTACACACGGCTATTGATCGGCAATAACCAGTTGGAGCAAGCACGCGAACAAGTGCAATGGTTATTGGACAAGAATGCATCTGACCCGGAAATTACGCTCGCAACAGGATTATTAGCCGCGGAAATGGGCGATTTCGACGTAACCGAATCGAGTTTCAGAAAGGCATTGGATTTAGGCTATAAAGATGCCAACGCCGTGCATTTTCACCTTGGCCAGATTTACGAAGAAACCGGCCGCGCGGATATGGCGATGCAATCGTATCAAATGGTAAAAAGCGGCAGCCGCTTTCTACCGGCGCAAATCCGCTATGCCGATTTGCTTGCAACCAAGGGCTTTTTAAAAGAAGCGCGGATGCATCTGCAAAACCTGCCGGCCGCCAATGATCAGCAAACGGCGCATTTAATTCTGGCGGAAGCGCAAATCCTGCGCAGAACCAAAGCCCATCAAGAAGTATTCAACTTACTGAACGACGGCTTAAAGAAACTGCCCGATTATCCCGAGTTGCTCTATGACCGCGCCTTGGCTGCCGACAAACTGGGCAAATTCAATATCCTCGAAGGAGATTTACACAAACTGATTCAGCTCAGGCCCGACAACCCCCATGCCTACAATGCGCTGGGGTACAGCTATGCCGACCGCGGCAAGCAATTGCCCGAAGCTCTGAATCTGATCAAAAGGGCTCTGGAACTGTCACCCGAAGATCCCTATATCATGGATAGTCTGGGGTGGGTATACTACCGCATGGGTAATATTGCAGAAGGTCTGAATTATTTGAATCTGGCTTTTGCCGCCAAGCCTGATCCTGAAATTGCCGCCCATTTGGGCGAAGTGCTTTGGATACAAGGCGCAAAAGAAGATGCTAAAAATATCTGGCGCGCCGCTTTGGAAAAAGACCCGGATAACGATGTCTTGCTGGAAACATTAAAAAGGCTTACCAAAAAGAAAATCATCGATTAAGTTTTCATAAACCGGGCATGTTCGGTGATATCATCCTGACAACGGCAACGGCTCCGACAAGCCGTGAATTACCCGTGCCCTTATCGATCGTAAACCCTGAAAATGTTAAATACTTCTTCAACGCCAGCACTGGAATTTAAAAGCAGCACTTTTTTTTCTCCCATCCTGATTCTTTTTACCAATAACATCGCTGCCATTGAACAAACTTTGCATGAAAAGATAAATCTGGCTCCGGAATTTTTCAAAGATTCTCCGGTCATCGTCGATTTGCGGGAACTTAATAAGCAGAATCTGGAATTGAATCTTTCCAATATCATTGATCTGCTCCGCAGGATAGGTTTTTTCCCGGTCGGCATCCGCGGCGGCAATGAACACCAAAACCAGCAAGCTCGCGCCTTGTTCATTCCTATCGATACCGTACGCGATCTTGGGAGTTCCATCGTCATTGGCGAACCACCCAAACAGGAACCCGTTCAACAAGCCAGCGTTCAACCTGAAATCAAGCCGCCTAAAGAACCGGTAAAACCGGTTGCGATTCCCCCGGTACCAGCGGCCGCAACCTTGGTGACTCATCCGATCCGCTCCGGGCAGCGTATCTATGCATCCGGTGATTTGATCATTCTGTCGCAAGTCAGCGCCGGTGCCGAAATAATGGCTGAAGGTAATATTCATGTCTATAATACCCTGCGTGGACGTGCATTGGCGGGTGTGCATGGCAATACCGCCGCCAGAATTTTTTGTTTTGATTTACAGGCGGAGCTTATATCCATCGCTGGCGACTATAAAACCAGTGAAGATATCAACAAGCAAACCTATAAAAATCCGGTACAGATCTATCTACAGGATCATGCATTGATCATTAAAGAAATCGCTTAATACCAAACAGTAAAGGAGGCGCAATTGGCAAGAATTATAGTCGTGACATCAGGCAAGGGGGGCGTCGGTAAAACCACAACGAGCGCAGCGATTGCCATGGGATTAGCGAAAAAAGGCCACAAAACGGCTGTTATCGATTTCGACGTGGGATTACGCAACCTGGATTTAATTTTGGGCTGCGAACGCCGGGTGGTTTATGATTTCATCAATGTAATCAATGGTGAAGCCAGTCTCAATCAAGCGCTTATCCGCGATAAAAACTGCAATTTGCTCTATATCCTGCCGGCCTCGCAAACGCGCGACAAAGATGCATTGACGCAAGAAGGCGTCGGTAAGGTTTTAGATGAATTATCCAAGGATTTTGAATACATTGTCTGCGATTCACCCGCCGGTATTGAAAAGGGCGCCAATTTAGCGCTTTATTACGCGGACGACGCTTTTGTCGTGACCAACCCTGAAATTTCATCGGTGCGGGATTCCGACCGCATGCTCGGTATTCTTTCCAGTAAATCACGCCGGGCTGAGAGAAATGAAGAACCGATCAAGGAATATTTATTGCTGACCCGCTACGATCCGGATCGGGTCAGATTGGGAGAAATGCTAAGCCTGGAGGACGTGCAGGAAATCTTGTCCTTGGAATTATTGGGCATTATCCCCGAGTCAAAATCAGTCTTATCCGCATCCAATGCCGGGATGCCGGTCATACTGGATGAAAAAAGCGAAGCCGGTCAGGCCTACGCCGATGTCGTGGCGCGATATCTTGGAGAGAAACTTCCGCATCGGTTTATCGATGGCAAACAAGGGTTTCTCAAGCGACTTTTTGGAGGAAGAAAATGAGCTTACTTGACTATTTCAGATCTTCCAAACCCAAAACTGCGCCAGTAGCCAAGGAAAGGCTGCAAATTCTTGTCGCGCACGAGCGTAAATACCGTAATCAGCCATCTTATTTACCGCAATTGCAAAAGGAATTGCTCGAAGTCATCCGCAAATATGTGAATGTCGATCAAGACGCGATATCCATAAATTTTGAACAGGACGAAAATCAGGAAACGTTGGAACTGAATATTATCCTGCCGGATTATCAACAAACCAATAGAACCGCCAATAATTAGCGTCTCCCGCTTAGCGAGCGCTGCCTGATGAAGCGGAATTGATGATCGTTGCAATGATTGAGAAAATTCAAACGGCCTGCGATGCGGCTTCGAATTAACCAGCGGAACGTTCTTCCGGGAATTTTGATCGGCTGCCTGATAATTCTGCTGCACGGGTGTAAAACCATCCCGACGGTCACACAAACCGACACGGTTGCAACCACCGTATTATTCGACCCCGCAACCTCCGCACAGAAAACTCCAGCCTACGATTTTAATATCTTAGGCCGCATTGCCATTCAAGATGAGAAACAAAGTTTTTCCGGCAGTTTCCGCTGGGAACATCAGACCACCAATGACGTTATTCTGCTATTTGCACCGTTAGGCCAGGCAGTGGCGGAAATCACCAAAGACGAAGAAGGGGTTCGTTTGATTACCTCCAAAATGGAAGGTTACTATGCCAACGATACGGAGGCTTTGACGGAACAGATTCTCGGCTGGCGATTGCCGCTCGATGGCTTGAAATACTGGATTCAGGGAATGCATTCACCGCTGACCGCCGCTGAAAAAGATCTGGACCGGCAAAATCAGTTGCTCGCAATCCGGCAAGACGGTTGGCACATCCATTACAACAGTTTTACCCAAACCTCGTTCAGTTCGGCGCCATTACCAAAAAACATCCACTTGTTCTTCGAAAATCAGAAGCTGAAAATCCGCTTGATTGTTGATAACTGGAAAGTCAACTAATCCGCCTATGCATACCTTTCCCGCTCCGGCAAAACTGAATCTTTTTTTACACGTGACCGGCCGCAGACCGGACGGTTATCATTTGTTGCAAACCGTGTTCCGCCTGATTGATTACTCGGATCAACTGAGTTTCCGGTTGCGACCCGACGGTATTATCAAACTGCACACCCCGATTCCGGGCGTGCCCGAAGACAAGGATTTATGCGTTCGCGCCGCCACGTTATTGCGGCGTGAAGCCGCTGTCACGGCCGGCGTCGATATCTTTTTGCACAAACAAATCCCAATGGGCGGCGGTCTCGGTGGCGGCAGCTCGGATGCAGCGACCACCTTACTGGCGCTGAACCATTTATGGCAAGCCCGTGTGAGTCAAGCACGCTTGCTCGAACTGGGATTGCAATTGGGCGCCGACGTTCCGGTGTTTATTTTCGGTCAAAATGCGTTTGCCGAAGGTGTCGGCGAAAAGCTGTCCGCGATCGAACTGCCGCCGGCCTGGTATCTGATACTGGTACCGCCGGTGCATGTATCGACCGCAGAGATTTTTACCAGTAAGGAATTGACACGAAACACAATACCGATCACAATACCGCCCTTTTCCGTCTGGCAAGGACATAACGATTTGGAATCGGTCGTTTGCCGCTTATACCCTGAAGTCGCTCGATGTTTGGAGTGGCTAAAGAAACTGGAAAATACTACAATAGCGGCCATGAGCGGTTCGGGAGCGTGCGTTTTTGCAGAATTTGCTTCAGAGCCGGCAGCACAAGCCGCATTGGAAAAAATTCCAAAGGATGTCAAAGGGTTTGTAGCAAAAGGGTTAGATTACCATCCGATTCATAAAATCATTGAATCAAAGATTTAGGGGAGTCGCCAAGTGGTAAGGCACCGGATTTTGATTCCGGCATTCGTAGGTTCGATCCCTACCTCCCCTGCCAGCTTCTTTTATTGAGAAAAATTCGAGTTAAGTGAAAAACCTTTACTATTTTTCAAACTGATTATTGCAGAAAAATAATATGGCCTATGACAGTTTGATGGTTTTTACCGGCACCGCCAATCCTAAATTGGCGGAAGATGCTGTCAAGCATCTCAATATCCATCTGGGGCGCGCCACCGTCGGGCGTTTCAGTGACGGTGAAGTCATGGTTGAAATACTCGAAAACGTGCGCGGCAAAGATGTGTTCGTGCTGCAATCGACTTGTGCACCCACCAACGACAGCCTGATGGAAATACTGGTGATGGTGGATGCCCTGAAACGCGCATCGGCGAGCCGCATTACCGCTGCCATTCCCTATTTCGGATACGCGCGCCAGGATCGCAGACCGCGCTCAGCCCGTGTGCCGATTACCGCAAAAGTCGTCGCCAATATGCTCACAACGGTGGGCATCGACCGCTTGCTGACGATGGATTTGCATTCGGATCAGATTCAGGGTTTCTTCGATATGCCGGTTGACAATATCTACGGCATGCCGATTTTGCTGGGCGACATCTGGAAACACAATTACCAGAATCTGATCGTGGTATCGCCCGACGTTGGCGGTGTGGTTCGGGCGCGGCACTTGGCCAAGCGCCTGGAATGTGATCTGGCCATCATCGACAAGCGCCGCCCCAAGCCGAATGAAGCAAAAGTCATGAACATCATCGGTGAAGTCAAAGACCGCACCTGCGTGATCATTGACGACATGGTGGATACCGCCAATACGCTCTGTCAGGCGGCCAACGCCTTGAAAGAACACGGTGCAAAATCGGTCATTGCGTATTCCACCCATGCGGTTTTATCCGGCAATGCCGTGGATCGGATTCAAAACTCCGCATTAGACAAGCTGGTCGTCACCGATACCATTCCGCTGCGCGCGGATGCGATGGCGTGTGACCGCATTTGCCAGTTAAGCATCGCCAGCTTGCTGGCAGAAACGATGCTGCGGATCAGCAATGAAAGTTCATTAAGTTCGCTATTCATGGAATAGCCATAATAGTTTTATTAACCGGTTTGTTTGGTCGCGAACAAACCATCACTCAGGAGTCTTACCATGAAAATTGAAATCAGCGCCGACAAGCGCACAGTGCAGGGAAAGGGTGCGAGCCGCCGCCTGCGTCGCAGCGGCGTCGTTCCGGCGGTTATTTACGGCGGCGAAGCCCCAGCGCAAGCAATCGAAATGAATCATAAGGATTTGTTTTACAATCTCAAACTTGAAGCTTTTCATGCGTCAATCCTGACGCTCAGCGTTGACGGTAAGAAAGAACCCGTGCTGTTGCGCGACATCCAAATGCACCCCTTCAAACAGCAAGTGCTGCATGTTGATTTTCAGCGCGTCGACAAGAATAAGAAAATTCATATGAAGGTGCCATTGCACTTCATCAACGAGGAAATTGCACCCGGTGTGAAAACCTCCGGCGGGATCGTGTCGCATATTCTGACCGAAGTGGATATCAGTTGCTTGCCAGGGGACTTACCGGAATTCATTTCGGTGGATCTGGCCGAGCTGACGGCTGGTCACACGCTGCACTTGAGCGATTTGACACTGCCTAAAGGCGTTGAAACCGTATCGTTAGCCAAAGGTGAAAATTTACCGGTGGTAACGATCGTGATTCCGCGCTCGGCGCTCTCTGAAGAAGCAGCAGCTACGGCTGAAGGCGGCGAGAAGAAATAAGCGGTATCGGAAAACAATCACGCGTTGTACTGAAAATTGGGAGAATCTGCTGGCGTTGATTATCAATCCAGCAGATTTTTCTTTTATGAGTGTTGGTCTCAGTCAAATCAATGGTTGCCATGAAATTAATCGTTGGATTGGGTAATCCGGGCAGGGAATACGATGGAACCCGGCATAACGCCGGTTTCGATTGGGTCGACCAGCTCGCCCGCATGCTGCAAGTATCGCTCAAGCTGGAAACGCGCTTTCACGGCTTGTGCGCGCAAGTCCGCCAAAAAGATCTCGACGTGTGGCTGCTGGAACCGCAAACGTTTATGAACCGCAGCGGACAATCGGTTGCCGCGCTGTGCCAGTTTTATAAAATCCTGCCGGATGAAATCATCGTGGTGCATGACGAACTGGATCTGCAGCCCGGCGTTGCCAAGCTAAAAAAAGGCGGCGGTTTGGGTGGACATAACGGCCTCAAGGATATCGCAGCCAAATTGGGCACTCAGGATTTCTGGCGATTGAGGATCGGCATCGGTCATCCGGGCGAACGTAGCGCTGTAGTCGGTTATGTGCTGCATCCGCCGCGCAAGGAAGAAGCACCGCTGATCGACGAAGCCATCGCCCGCAGCCTGGAAGTCTGGCCGCTCATTGCGCAAGGCGCGTGCGAAGCCGCGATGCTGAAGCTTCATACCAAAGCATAACCCCATCATAATTTTGTTATTTAACCCTTTTTAATGAGAAACCGGTCATGAGTCTGAAATGTGGAATCGTAGGCCTGCCCAATGTCGGCAAATCCACTTTGTTTAATGCGTTGACCAAAGCGGGCATCGCCGCGGAAAATTATCCATTCTGCACCATCGATCCGAATGTCGGCATCGTCGAAGTGCCTGATCCGCGCCTGCAAAAACTCAGCGATATCGTCAAACCGCAAAAAGTGCAACCGGCCATCGTCGAATTCGTCGATATTGCCGGGCTGGTCGCGGGCGCTTCCAAAGGCGAGGGGCTGGGTAACAAATTCCTCGCCAACATCCGCGAGACTGACGGCATCGTCAACATGATGCGCTGCTTCGCCGATGACAATGTTGTGCACGTCGCCGGCAAAGTCGATCCAATCTCCGATATCGAAGTGATCCAAACCGAACTGGCGCTGGCCGACCTCGCCACGGTGGAAAAAACACTGCTGCGCGAATCAAAAGTCGCCAAATCCGGCAACAAGGATGCAATCAAGTTGTGCGCCTTGCTGGAAAAAGTGCAAGCGCACCTGAACGAAGGCAAACCCGCCAGAACAATGGACTTGGATAAAGAGCAAAAGCTCTTATTGCAGCCGCTGTGTTTATTGACCGCGAAACCGGCGATTTACGTCGCCAATGTTGACGATCATGGCTTTGAAAACAATCCGCTGCTCACCCGCGTGCAAGAATACGCCGCCAAGGAAGGCGCACCGGTCGTCGCCATCTGCGCCGCGCTCGAAGCGGAAATCGCGGAACTATCCGACGAAGACAAAAAAGTCTTTCTAGCCGACTTGAACCTCGAAGAACCCGGTCTCAACCGCCTCGTGCGCGCCGGTTACGACCTGCTCGGACTGCAAACCTACTTCACCGCCGGCGTCAAAGAAGTCCGCGCCTGGACCATCCACAAAGGCGACACCGCCCCGCAAGCAGCCGGCGTCATCCACACCGATTTCGAAAAAGGCTTCATCCGCGCCGAAGTCATCAGCTACGACGACTTCATCGCGTACAATGGCGAGCAAGGCGCCAAAGAAGCCGGAAAAATGCGCCTCGAAGGCAAGGAATACATCGTCAAGGATGGCGATGTGATACATTTCCGCTTCAATGTCTGATTGTGATGTGTCGCAAAAACAAGAAATTTGCGACATATTTCATTGATCTGTCGCTGCGAACGACACAAACTGACAATGCGTTACTATTGACTCGGCACAATAATACTTGAAATTTATGAATCGCCCCCCATCTTGTTGAAATGGAAAAAGACGACGCAAGATATTCGACGCTGGAGCAACTGCATGAACGGCGCAAGCAAGTGGTGCGGTTGCATCGCAAGGGCTACGGCGTGATGCAAATTGTTGAGCTCAGTGGGCTTTCGTATCCGACAGTTCGGTTTGCGATAGATCGGTATGAAGAAGGCGGATTTTCCGCCCTGAAGCCAGGGATGCGAGGCAAGCGTGCTGGTCAAGGGCGGGCACTGACAGAGGAACAGGAACAAGCCATCCGCAAGATCATTTGTGACAAGCGCCCGGAGCAACTGAAGATGGAATTTGCGCTGTGGAATCGGGCGGCGGTCATGCAACTGATAGAGCGGGAGTACAGCATCAAGCTGTCGGTGCGCGGCGTAGGCAACTATCTGTCACGTTGGGGTTTCACTCCCCAGAAGCCGATCAAGAAGGCCTATGAGCAGCGGCCTGAAGCCGTACAAGCCTGGCTCAACGAGCAATACCCGGAAATTGAGAAGCGCGCCAAGGCGGAAGGCGGCGAGATTCACTGGGGCGATGAAACTGCCTTGGTCAATACCGATGTGCGCGGTCGTTGCTATGCTCCGGCAGGCAAGACGCCAGTCACCTACGCGACTGGTGGTGCGCGACAGAAGCTATCGATGATTGCCGCAGTGACGAATCAGGGCAAAACACGCTGGATGATCATCGACGAGGCCTTCAACGCCGACAGGCTGATCGAATTCCTCGAAGCGCTGATCAAGGATGCCGGGAAGAAGGTATTCTTGATTCTCGACAATCTGCGGGTTCATCACAGCAAACAGGTCAAGGCATGGGTCGCTGAACGACAAGACAAAATCGAGCTGTTCTACCTGCCCAGCTATAGCCCGGAACTGAATCCGGAGGAACGCCTCAATGCCGACCTCAAGCATGCCATCGGGACGAAAGTGCCGGTGCGCACCAAGGCCAAACTCAAACTCGCTGCCACCGAACACATGGTTAAACTTGAACAATCACCCGAACGGGTCAAAAGCTTCTTTCAAGATCCGAGGGTCAAATATGCCGCTTGAAACTTCAAACTTAATCTGGCCGGATCAATAAGATACAAAAATTAAGCCCTATCCACCCAGCACGCAAAGGTATTCATTTTTTCCCTGAATTAGGTTTCGTTCTTTTGGATTTCTGATTTCCATTCTCCAGAGTTTTGGCTGCTTTCAACACTCGATCAAAATCGGATTCGATGTTCTGTGTCCGATTGAATTCCGCATATTCGGATAAAGCTTTCTGATCAGCTTGCGTCTTGCTCACATGGCCTTTATGTGTCAGCACTTCAAATTCGTTAAAGCTTAGAAACTTGTCTACACTTTCGGCCATATCAGCCATTCTCATTTGAAGCCGGTTTTCAATGATGTTTTCGATATAGTCGAAAAAACTGGAAATGGTACGTTCTAATCGCTTGATTTCCGGTTCGGTCAAATAGTTCTTAGCGACCGTTACATCTGAGGCGAGGATACGGCCATGAGGTGCATTTTTCCAAGTAAGTAAGCCCATATGAGGAGCAGTACGATCAGCCTTCTGCAGAATGATCTCGGCTGCGGTCTGGCCGGTAATGGCGTAGTGAAACTTGTTTTGCACCATGGCATAGAAGTTTTGCGTGATGTCCGATTTTGGATCGTAATCAATACTGCATTCGGCAAAGATGTCAGTGATTTGCTGATAGATACGCCGCTCGCTGGCCCGGATAGAGCGGACCCGCTCGAGCAATTCTTGGAAATAATCTTCGCCGAAAACCCGCTTTCCCTGCTTTAACCGCTCATCATCCAGCACAAAGCCTTTACGAATATATTCTTTGAGGATCTGGGTTGCCCAGATGCGAAACTGGGTAGCGCGCTTGGAGCTCACACGATAGCCAACGGCAATAATGGCGTCAAGGCTGTAGTGTTTGAGCTTGCGCCGGACAGCTCGCCCACCCTCATTCTGAACTACCGAGAAATCCTCGGTAGTTGCCGATTCCTCCAGCTCACCCTCAGCAAATATATTCTTAAGATGTAAGTTTATATTGTCCGCGCTAGTCTGGAACAAATCGGCCATAAGGCGTTGGGTCAACCAAAGAGATTCAGCGTGGATGAGCACTCGCACATGTACTTTCTCATCATCGCCGAAATAAAGCAGAAAAGGAGCTTCGGCACCTTCAGTAACCATGATGGGTTGTTTCTCGGTTGGAATCTTTTTTTCAGACATATACTCTCTCCAATATAATCTGCACAAGATTATCGGTTACGACAACCATTGCAACTCACTGTACCAGCCAGCGGGCGCGAGCTGCGAGTCGATGAGTTCAGTTCGTGTATGAGCTTCGTTGCGACCTGCCTGGATCACCGGATTAGCGACGGAAGGAGGGTATCGTAATTGCCGTTCATTTGTCCCTCCTCTTGTTCAGTACTACAAGAAACTCCATAGAAACACCTGCATTGGCTCACCGTCAATCCGATTCCGTCAGCGCCGCATTGCTATCTAATTTTTGCTACCGGGAGTGCACCCCATCCTTGAGCAACAAGGCTTTTCTGGTGCTCAGCATTCGACTACTGGATTGCAATACCTTCATAAAAATAATCTAGGACATAGCGATCAAAATCATCAAGTCCTTCGATTTTTGCAAGAATTTCAGGCTTCAATTCGCGCAAAAGCTTGATTGCAGAATGAAGGTCAAGTTTTTCATCTTCGAAATTGATAAGGCCGGATGCAGTGATCCGTTTAGCCAGCATTCGAGGTAATCCGTACTCTTCAAGTTCCATCACACATGATAGCAGGAATGCCTTGGACAACTTTGCGATGAAGGGAGAGATATCCACCTTGTGTTCGGGCGTTATTTCCTTCTGGATAACGTTGATGTCGTTCAGCAATGCGGTCAATTTGAACGTTGCATTGCGTTCCATCTTGAAGAAATCGTCGATCGTAACGTCATGCTCTGATAGCTGATCTAGAAGTTCAGGGATTGAAAGGCTCCAATTATTGGATAACGCCCTCACGAATTCAGAAATTTCGTGTAAGTAGTATCCCATCCACTAGGGACAAGCTTTAGGACTTTATTAGAGAGCGCCCAACCCCAATAGTCGTTTGATGACGCATGTAGACTAGCAAGTGCTCTTACAAATTTGGGGTCGTTCTTGATCGCAAGAGCTATCGTGGCAATTAGTTCCGTGTCACTGGAAATCAGCATCCCTTCATTTCTCAGGCGCTCAAATGACTCTTGCCCCATTAGCTGTGCCATCTCCTCCTTGTAGTGCAAGAGCTTTGCCAACTGTTCCTTGGTGAGTTCCTGTTTGTATTTCTCATCGTTGACATCAGCAAGCAATTCATCGGGGAATGTCAATTCCAATTGGATTTCTACAGGAGATGGAGGCTCTTCAAGAATAAAAATATTGCCGACAAAATGCCTGAACATCCGTCCACCTCGCCCTATGATGTTACGATAGGTGAAGTCGTCAAGTTTCAGGTGTCCCTTCTTGTTGCTCCAGACAATGATGTTTTCCGCCGATGTATTCACCCCTTCAATGATGGATGAAGTTGAAACCAGCGTTTGCAGCCCACCTTTCTCTTCCTCAAAGAGTCGAACCTGTATTTGGCTTAGGGAGCGATGAAGCTGACCGGTGTGGATGCCGACACCTCGCTTCACCAAATTGGTCAGCTTCCAGTTCGGATGGTAGTTCGTCGCAAGCCAAGCCGAAAAATCTGAAAGCAATTTGCTGTGTTCCCTTTCAGTGTTTTCTATGAGCAGTGTTGCTACGCTATCGACGTTGGAATAGCTGCCTGCGTATATCAGGGACTTCGTTTCTTGCTTACCAAGAATCTCCAGCAACGCATTATTTTTCTTTTGCGCGTCCTTGTTGATCTCCTTGTATAGCTCATGCTTTTCAAGGAATACGGTGTTGAAATCCATAGGTAAGAACCGCATGCCCTTTGTAAATGGATTGTCTTTCAACTCAGAAATATTCGGCGCCAAGTAATACTTCTGTGCAGCTTTCTCGCCCAGTTTGAGCATGGCTTTCAAGAGAGCTGGCGACCTTTCCTCGTCGAACGCTCGGCTTGCCTTGTAAAACTCGTCGACGACAAGCAAATCCAATTGCTCAAGCTTGTCGCAATAATGAATCGCCCTTTCCTGTGGAAAGATGAGAATGTTTTTCTCTCCAAGCTCGACCTCCGATGTTGTCACGATCTTGTACTCGGCAGAAAACTTCTTGCTCAATCGACGCCTGGTCTCATCGGTCAACGCAATGGTGGGAACCAAAATCAGGACGTTCGTAGGCTTTTTGATTGCGATGTAGGCATCAATGATCAAGCTTTTGCCAAAGCTCGTCGGTGCGCTGACTGCAAGATCGTCGCCATCCAAAAGATGTTTCAAGACTAACGATTGTTCGCTGTGAAGCGTTACAGGCTCATCCTGCCCAATGTCCACTTTGAACGACTCGTAAACGAACCGATCTTGCCAACTCGATGTTTCGGGCTCGAGATAGGGATAAAGCCCTGACTCTCGAATCAGGTGGTTTAGCAACGGATCGTAGGATTGATTTTCTTTGCGGAAGTTATCAAGCAAAAGAATAAGACGGTTTCTTGCCTCAACTCCTTTATCGGCTTGAAGCAAGTCATTAATGACAGAACATTCCTCGAAGATATCCATCGCTCGTTATCCCTTGTGATGCGTGACCGCACTTGAGAACCGCTCAACCAATTCTTTCCTGTCTGGAACAGGAAACAGAATGATGTGGAATTTGATTGATGAATACTTGGCAACCTTGTCGGATAGCTCTTCGATTTGCTTCTTGAAATAGGCAGTAGCACGGTCAAGGTGGTGCTCTCGAATTTCTTCCCTATACTTGTCACCCATCTCCTTTGCTTTGGCTGTAAGTGTGCATTCATGCAGGAGCAGGATGGAGATATGAAGTATCGGCTTGATGTTGTCCATCGAATTATCGGGGGACAAAGCAAGCTTAATCTTGGCAACCAGATCCTTGTTCTCGACCAGTCGATCAACGTCTGCCATGTTGGTGATGATGCTGTTTTCTTTTTTCAGCTTTTCAGTTTTCAGAGAATTCCCGACAGATTCGACGACAGATGATAGCCTTGCGTTTTCAATGCTGTTGTAAAATTTCGCCTCTCCGAACCAAAGCGAAAACCGTCATCGCCCTCGAGGACGATATGAACACTGTCAGCCCCTTTGGCGTTGTCTTGCGTGTTTTGCTTGTAGAAAATCTTGGGGACGACGGGCAATGCCTCGTAGTAGTGATGCATGATTCCATAGAGCACGATTTCGGCAAGCTCGCTGCCCTGCCCAATGTCGCCTTTATCGGTTAGCCGCAGGTTTTTTGCTGCTGCCCGTAGAGTCGAAGCACTCTTGCCTGCCAGTTTTTCCCGCTCCTGTGCCGACAATGCGGTCAAGGCTATGTTGTCCCAGACGAAATTCTCAAATTTTTCACGTCGCCACTTCTCATCCTCAAAATCGTTAACGAGGCTAAGAACGGTCTTGTTATCGACAGGAGTAAGCTCTGTGTTCTGAACCAGATTCAGGTAGTCGTCATTGATGAGAATTTCGAAGTCCATCGAGTTCATCCAATTAAAGGATCAATCGCCTTTTTGTGTCACGCACTTCTTGTAGGAGAAACCTTCCTTAGTTCCATCCTTTAATACCGCGCAAAAGCATTGAGAACCAAATTTTTCCGGCATGACTTCGAAATAGTTGACGCCAGGTCCAATCTTTGTTGGATAACTCGGGTGCCTCTTGAACAGTTCAGCAAGATGAATTGTGTCCTCAGGTGAAACCAACTCTCCCGGTACATAGCGTTGAAGCATTTCCTGGAAAAAGGTATGAGCTAGGCTTTGATTGTCGAAGCTTATGGTTTCAAGAACCACTGGTTTTCGTTTTGCCATTTTTGGTTCCTTATTTATTGTTAGGTCACATGCAGCCAGAAGGAGAATTTCGGGATTCACGCGTGTTTCTCCCTGCTTAGCAGTAAAATGGAATATCGCATCGGACCGGCATTAACCCAGTATTAACAAAGATTTTGCATTATAGCCGGATTGATCGGCGCAGATTACTCTGCATTTTGTTACGTCGCCACAATCACCCGCACGGCATCGAGCCGCAAATTGCTGGATTTCAGCGCGCCAGTCAGTTGCGCCAACTGTTGTTCAAAGAATTGAATTTCTTCGTCGCGCACGTTCAGGTTGACTTGTTGCGGCGCTTTGAGGCGTTCGATTTCCGGGGCGAAGGTTTGCCGGATGCGTGTTTCGGCTGCGGCGATAAGTTGCGGGGCTTGCGCGCTGGCTTGTTGTTCGCTGGTAGCTAACAGTTCGCGGATCGCGTCTTAACCCACCAACGCCGAATACTAAGTGAAAACGATGAAAATCGTGAACAGCCTGCCACCACTGGACATCGCCGGCGATTGAGGCAACCGCTTTTCTCTCCGTCACT
Source organism: Nitrosomonas limosa (assembly GCF_054188085.1). Lineage (NCBI taxonomy): Bacteria > Pseudomonadati > Pseudomonadota > Betaproteobacteria > Nitrosomonadales > Nitrosomonadaceae > Nitrosomonas > Nitrosomonas limosa. The sequence continues at coordinate 2,150,949 of NZ_CM135180.1, forward strand.
CCCGCGTCGCTACATTTCTTTTCATCATTCCCGTATTACCGCTTCACTTCTCGTCATTCCCGCATCGCCACTTTACTTTTCGTCATTCCCGCGAAAGCGGGAATCCAATCGCGGGAGCGTGTCCGGTGGTTCTGGGTTCCCGCCTTCGCGGGAATGACGGGTATATGCGCGGGGATGACGGTATATGCGTGGGGATAACAGCCATGTGTGCGGGAGATGACGGGCCGTAGAGTTGCGGGAGAGTAATGAAATGTACAGTGCGGGGAGATTAAGGTTCGGTCTCTCCGTTTATTTCCGGCCAGAGATCCCGCCATTGCGGATTGGTTTCTTCAATCAGTTTTAATTTCCAGGCGCGGTTCCATTTTTTCAATGCCTTTTCCCGGGCAATAGCGCTTTCCATCGTCGCATGCTGTTCATACCAGACCAGGGTTTTCACCCCGTATTTTTGGGTAAACCCTTCCGCCAAACCTTCGCGATGCTGCCAAATGCGCTGGATCAAGTTCGATGTCACGCCAATGTAGAGCGTCCCGTTTCTTTGACTGGCCAATAAATAAACGTATGGATCCTTCACACCCTCTCCTGTTTAACATCGCCACCTATTTTCGTCATTCCCGCGCAGGCGGGAATCCAGTGTTTTCGACTCCGCAGCCCGCCTCAGCCTTTACGTCGCCACAATCACCCGCACCGCATCAAGCCGCAAATTGCTGGATTTCAGCGCGCTGGTCAGTTGTTGCAGTTGCCGCTCGAAGAATTGAATTTCTTCGTCGCGCACGTTCGGGTTGACTTGTTGCAGCGCTTTGAGACGTTCGATTTCCGGGGTGAAGGTTTGCCGGATGCGCGCTTCGGCGGCGGCGATGAGTTGCGGGGCTTGCGCGCTGGCTTGTTGTTCGCTGGCGGTTAACAGCTCGCGGATGGCGTCTTCTTTCAGTTGGATCACTTGCTTGGCGATGCCGGTTGCGACCGGTTGCAGGTGCTGATTGATCGAGTCGTGATCGAGATACGGATAATCGCCGCTGCTTTGCTCATCGAGCAAAATGCGAATCACCGCGGGCGGCAGATAGCGGTTGCTCTGTTGCACGTTGTGCCCGCTGGCTTCAAGCACAAACAGAGTTTCGAGCAGCAAGGTGCCCGGCTGCACACGTTTGTGTTTCATCATGGTCACCACGGCGTTGCCGTTTTCGTGGCTCAGAATCCGCTCCATCGCGTGCGTGACCATCGGGTGTTCCCAGGTCAGAAAATGCACATCCTCATTGCTCAGCGCCACGGCGCGCGAATAGGTAATGATCGAGCCTTCGTCGTCCAGGCCGGGAAACGGCATGCTCATGTGTTCGCTCGGTTCGATCAGAAAACTGCCGGCGCGGTGTTCTTCGATATGCACGCCGCAGCAGTCGAAGACTGTGTCCATGTACTGCGGCAGCAGCGCATCGTCATCCTGCGCCTGCGCTTGGCCGGTCAAGCGGTTGGCGATGTGCGGCCGGAACGAGTTATATTCCAATAACTTGTCGCGCCCGCGATCGAGCGCTTCGTTCAATTCCTGAAGCGCCGTTTGCGTGACACCGATCAAATCGCTCAATGCTTCGGTCTGGGTCTGGCGTTGATGCAGCGCGGCGATGAGCTGCTCTTCGACTTTGACAAACACCGTTTGACCGGCCGGGCAGGTTTTTTCGAACGCGTTCAGGCCTTCGTGGTACCAGTGGAACATCACCGCCAATGCGCTGTTTTCCAGGTAGGGCACATGGATCTGGATAGTGTCGGTCTGGCCGATGCGATCGAGCCGGCCGATGCGCTGCTCGAGCAGATCGGGATTGAGCAGCAAATCGAACAGCACCAGATGATGCGCAAACTGGAAATTGCGGCCTTCGCTGCCGATTTCCGAGCAGATCAGCACCTGGCCGCCGGTTTCCTTGTCGGCAAAGAACGCCGCAGCGCGGTCGCGTTCGACCAGGCTCATGCTTTCGTGGAATACCGGGATGAATTGCCCGGTGGTTTCTTTCAGCGCTTGCGCCAGATCGCGTGCGGTTTGCGCATTGGCGGCAATGACCAGCACTTTTTCCGGCTTTACCCGCTTGAGCGTGGCGATCAGCCAATTCACGCGCGGGTCGATTTCGGTCCAGTACGGCTGACCGTCTTCGGAGCGCACTTGGTAGATCAATTCCGGGCACAGCAGCAATTGCGGTTTGGATAACGGCGTGGTTTCAAACGTTACCAAGCAGGGCAGGTATTCCGCCGGTATCGGCAACGGACTGGCGACCAGCTTGCGCTCGGGGAATCCTTTGACCGCCGCGCGCGTGTTGCGGAACAGGATGCGCCCGGTGCCGTGCCGGTCGAGCAGTAATTCCGCGAGCTGATTTCGGGCTTGTTCGATCTGCGGCTGATCCGCTGAAGAATCTTGCAGTTGCGTCAGTAAGCTTTGCGCTTGATCCGATTCGAGCGTTTCGGCGATCAATTGGCTAATGTCAGCATTCAATGCTTGGCCTTCGAGCAAGGCTTCAACCGCACGGGCGATCGGTTCGTACGATTGCTCCTCGGCCACAAATTCGGAAAAACTGCTGAAGCGGTGCGGATCGAGCAAGCGCAGGCGGGCGTAGTGGCTGGCTTTGCCTAATTGTTCCGGGGTTGCGGTTAACAGCAGCACACCGCGGGTGCGCATCGCCAACTGCTCGATCATGGCGTATTGCGGGCTGGCGGCTTGCGGCGACCAGTGCAAGTGATGCGCTTCGTCAACCACCAGCAAATCCCAGCGGCCTTGCAGCGCCTGCTTGAAGCGCTTCGGATATTGCCGCAGAAAATGCAGGCTGCACAGCACCAGTTGCTCGCTATGAAACGGATTTTCGCCGTTTTCATTTTTTCTGCTGCGGTTATCTTCCCCGTCTTCGTCTTCTTCGCTTTCTTCCAGCGACAGACAACGTTCTTCGTCAAAAATACTGAATTGCAGATTGAAACGCCGCAGCATTTCCACCAGCCATTGATGTACCAGGGTTTCCGGCACCACAATCAGCACGCGCTTGGCGCGCTCGGTGAGCAATTGCTGGTGCAAAATCAGTCCGGCTTCGATGGTTTTTCCCAGTCCGACTTCATCCGCCAACAGCACGCGCGGCGCAAAACGGCGGCCCACTTCGTGGGCAATATACAGTTGATGCGGGATCAGGCTGGTGCGGGTACCCACCAGGCCGTACAGCGGCGCTTGCGCCAGTTGGTTGCGGATTAGCAACGATTGATAACGGATGCGGAACCATTTGTCCTGGTCGAATTGACCGGTGAATAAACGCTCGGACGGGCGGTTCAACTGCACCTGCGGCGCCAATTGGTCTTCCGTGAGTTCCATCTTACTGCCGTCTTCGCGGGTACCGGTGTAGACGGCCAGCCCATTGCGTTCGGTCACGCCGGAAACAATCATCGCGACGCCGTCCTGGCTGTTGACGGTATCGCCCGGCTTGAAGATCACCCGCGTCAGCGGCGCGGAATGTTTCGCGTACGCACGGCTTTCGCCGGTTGCTTTAAACAAAATGGTGACAATCCGGTGTTCGACGGCTTGCACCGTACCCAACCCTAATTGTAAATCGACATCGCAAATCCAGCGTTGCCCTGGCTTAAACTCTTGCATCATGATAGAGAATTCCGGTTGAAATGGCAGCGAACTTGCCAAAACCGCTTATGATAGCCGAAGCAAGCGGCCTTGCGCAGCCGATGTCACGCGCTAGCAGGCCGTTGAAAAACTATCTACGTTGCCGCTACGGTGTTAAAAACAAGCTCAAAATGCTCATTTATATCGCATAAACTGCGCTTTTTCGCCTGTTTTTGCCTTGTATCGGCTGCCTCGAAAACGTTTTTCAACGGCCTGCTAGGATTCAGCACCCGCGGAATTTGCCGGGACCGGAAAAAACTAAGCCGGTTAACTTCCTTTAACTCAAGGAAGTTAACCGGCGAAAATTACAACGGTTTTAAATTAAAGGATCAATGATGAGACATCAGATTCCTAGAAATTCAGGAACAAACTCGCAATAAAGTTATGCATCATTTGATCGGGACGGGCGCTGTGCGGCCGGTTGATAAATTGGTTCATATACCCCATTTCAACCGTGGCATATTGATTTAATTTATACCCCAATCCGACGAATGCGCGGTTTTGATCATAGCCACGAGAAATAAAGCCAGGATTATCAACCGTATTCATCGCAATAAACAACTCGCTTTGAACGATAAAACTGAGATTCGGATCTATTGAAGGCATTGGAACCGCCAGTTTAACCAATTGGCGGAATCGATGACCTACATCATCCCCACCACGAAGGGGTGCATCATTATCAAAAAAGCGCTGCTCAAAACGGCTACGCGCCGACAATCTGCCAAATGAAAAATTATCGGCCCAAGTCACTTGTTGCCAGATGCGTTGCTCATCGAATGGATGTCCTGTTTTTAATGTTAACGGTTCAGCAGTTGGAGCCCAAGCGTAGCCAACCCATGCGACCACCTTATCTGTCAAGGCATAACCGACACCCGGGCGGATCAGCGATTGGGTGAATTGCGTCGCATCATTACCAAAACGGCCTTGGCCTTCCATCCACCATCTGAACTTTTTTAAGTCCGGATTGTTTGGATTCACAAAACCAAAATTACCTTGTGAGAAAATACCTCCCCACACTTGAAAATCTTCGGCTGTTGCATCGGCGGCAGCTGGATTACTGAATGTCAAACCAAGCGCTGCCAATAAAATAAATTTATTTAGCTTCTTAAACATGCAATCTCCCTAAAAATATGTTGTGAATTACTTAAGCTATTATTTTCGGTTGCCGGTTAAACCTCATCACACCTTGGATCACCGTTAACAACCAGTTTCGTTTCCTTCCTGCAATTGACTCTTTTTCAACAATTATTGCAGCTTAAGTTGATCGAGGCGAACAGTAACATAGTAAATGTTAAGAAATTGTTAAGAATTAGGCATATTTGCATTGGTGTTTTTGCCGCCAATCATCAATGTTTTTCAAGTATTTAACTCGACAAATGGCAAAATGTGCAAAAATTTTTGTGGCAATAAAACAACGATACTGTCGAGGAATTGTCAAGAAAAATGCACACAATTAATCAGCATTTCACCCAACATTCGTTTGACAAGATGTCATGAGAATGGGTAAGGTAGAACCGTAAGGGCGATCAAAATTGCTGGTCGAATACCGAAGTAACATCTTACAATTCAAAAGTATTTTCGAACGAATGAAATCAATCAACTGGAGTTAGTAAATGAAAAAAATAAGCATTGCTTCAACCATCGCAGCATTATTCATTCTGACGGGTTGCGGCGCGAGCAAAGACTATACGCCGCCTGCCGATGCAACCGGAGAACAAATTTTCAGCACCGCTTGCACGGAATGTCATAAGCCTCTGAGCGCAAATGTTGCCATGATATTGAGCGAGAAAGTTGCGAATAAAGACGCGATCATCAAGAAATTTCAAGGCGGCAGCATGAGAATGCCGGCATTCAAAAATATCCAGGGAGAGTCAGCCAATCGATTGGCTGAATATATTCTGACGAATAGCGAAGTTAAATAATCCAAGCCCCTGAGGATTGACAGATCCTCAGGGAACATCGCTTCAGATAAGAATTGAATGATTCCGGCGTTGCTGGTGATTGCGCGAATATTTATCAAAAACCTTGCAGATGTTGCCAATAAACAATTGACCCTTCGGCGTGACGGTCACTTCTTCATCATCCAGCGTAATCAATCCAGCCCTTTCATAAAATAACAATTCCTGCAATTCCGTCGCAAAATAGCGCTTGAAATCAATCGGAAAAAATGTTTCGACCGATTCAAATATAAGCACGGAATGACAAATCAGCGCTTGCATCACGGAACGGCGCACCAGGTCGTCGGCGCTCAGCTCAATGCCGCGCATCACCGGAAGTATGTCCCGCTCGATGCTGTCATAATATTTCGAAAGATCGCAATGATTCTGACTCAACGTCGGACCAATGCTGCCAATGGCTGAAATGCCCATCGCAATGTGATCACTCTCGGGATAGACAGAATAACCTTGCAACCCATAGTGCAGGCGTCCTTGGCGTTGCGCCTGGGTTAATGAATGGTCTTTTTGCGCATAGTAATTCATGCCGATATGCACATAGCCGGCCTCCAGCAATTGATTAATCGCCAGTATTTGCATTTCTTGCGAGGTTTCGCTCGCTGGCAAATTAGCCAGATCAATATGCCGCTGCGCTTTAAATTTTTCCGGGGAGTAGTTGTAATTTGTTAAATAAATTTGGTTCGGACTGGATGCAATAATCTTTCCTAAGGTGTAGGCAAACTTCTCCACCGTTTGATTCGGCAACCCGAAAATCAGCTCCACCCGTATCGTTTTAAATCCGGCTTGCCGGGCATCGCGGATCGCATGGAGCGTTTCCTCTTCCGTTTGGTTGCGGTGTATCGACTGCTGTACCGATCGATCAAAATCCTGAACACCGATGATGGCGCTGTTAAACCCGATTTCTTTGAGTGCTTGCATTGAACGATTGGCCATTAGCCGTGAATCAATTTCAATACTGAATTCACCGGGTTCGATCAAATTAAAATGTTGGTGGATTTCCTGCATGAGACTGTGCAATTGAGGTTCTTCCAAAACCATCGGGGTTCCGCCGCCAAAATAAATTTGCTCGACTCTCGGATCATTTTTCAAATACCGCCCTTGAAGCCTGATTTCACGCGATAGATAGTTCAGATAATTCTCAATCATGTCACTATCTTGTGAAACGATTTGATTACAATGGCAGAAATAACACAAAGAACTGCAGAAAGGGATATGCACATACAGCGATAGCGGACGGCGCAAATACCCCGATTTGCGGCGACCGAGCCAAGCCAAATAGGTATGCACATCGATTGCTTCGATAAAATATTCGGTTGCCGGATAGATACGATAATCGGCACTATCCGCGCCGAAACAACGAAACAGATCGGAGTTGATGGTTAACAAATTTGATGACGGTTGTGAAAATGATAATGGGCGCATGGATCACACACTTCACTGGATAACGATCTTAATCAGAAGATAGGATGCAAAAAACTGCAAATCTCAAGCCCTTTCAAATATTTACTGATATCTGCTTGGATAACGCTCGCAAAAAAGAATATCCATCCTTCTGGATATTCACGTAAAATTATGGGGCTAGATGTTGCAAAATAGTTTGATTCAGATCAATTCAAATCTTGAAATGTAATTTACTCGTCTCAGGGATATTAATTTGCTTCACGACATTCCTTCACCCCATCTGGATATTTCACACATCAGATCGAGTTGCGCAACTTGCAGTTTGCGGGAGTTATGCTTGCCGGTAGGGTTAAACGATCAGGAAATCCATATACTTGGCGATGTTGTCAGCCATAAACGCAGAATCCCGCGCGGTGGATATTTGCATCGCACCGGCATTAAATTTCAGTCGCTTTTTGCCATTCGCAGCGGTTTTTTTAAAACCAGCGTACTGGAAGAAGATGGACGCCAGCAAGTCACCGGCTTTCACATGACCGGCGAATTACTGGGACTGGACGCTATCAGTTCGGATCTTCATACTTGTGACGCGATAGCGCTTGAAGACAGCGAAGTCTGCGAAATTCCCTTTGCCAAACTGGAAGAAATCAGCCTGGTTATTCCATCGCTGATGCGTCATTTTCATAAAATCATGAGCCGTGAAATTGTGCGGGATCATGGCGTGATGTTGCTGCTCGGCAGCATGAAAGCGGAAGAACGCCTGGCAACCTTTTTATTGAATTTGTCGCGCCGCTTTTTGATGCGCGGATATTCCGAAAGCGAATTTAACCTGCGCATGACGCGGGAAGAAATCGGCAGCTACCTGGGTCTTAAACTTGAAACCGTTAGCCGTGCTTTCTCAAAACTGCAAGATGAACATATCATAACGGTTGATAACAAACGCATTCAAATTAACGATATTGCCCGTCTGCGTTTGAAAATGGGAAACTCATCCTGCGTTACGTGATCCGGACTCAACAATCTCCGCTGAAGGCCTGCCAAGATAGTACCCCTGAACATACTGGATGCCAAGATTTTGAATCATTTCCAGCGTTATCGCGTCTTCGACAAACTCTGCCACGATATCCTTGCCTAACCCACGCGCGACATCGACCATCGCCTTGACGAAAATCTGATTGTCACGGTTATTTGCCAGATCCCGAATAAACATACCGTCGATTTTCAAAATTTCCACACCCAGGTATTTGAGATAGCTGAATGTTGAAAAACCGCTGCCAAAGTCATCGAGACACACCTTGCAGCCGGCTTGATTAATCGCTTCAATGAAGCGCTGCGCATCCTGAATATCCGATACCGCGGAGGTTTCGGTCAATTCGATGATCAACCGCCCCGGATCAACCTGATGCTTATTCAGTTGCGTTTGAATAAACCGCGGCAGCGATGGATCGTCAAACGAACGCCCGGAAATATTGACCGCTACGGGCGGCATCTGCGGATGCTTTGCCAGCACCTCGATACTGCGTTGCACCACCCATTTATCGATATCGATGATCTGGCCGCTCTTCTCCGCTACCGGGATAAATTGTCCCGGCATGACCAATTGATTCTTCTGCCGCGGATCCCGCATGCGAACCAGCGCCTCCATATGCTGCAGGCTGCGGTTCCGGGTTTCGTAAATGCCCTGAAAATGAATTTCAAAACAATTCTGCTCAAGCGCTTGCGCGATACGGCTCTTCCAGGTCATGCGAGTGGCCATCGCCGCCGACATATCCCGGTCTGCATCGTAAATACACCAATTATTCTTACCCAAGGATTTGGCTTGATACATCGCGGCGTCGGCATGGGCTCCCAAATCCTCCATCTCCGTACCGTGATCCGGAAATAGCGCGATACCCACGCTTGCCGTCAGACGGATGTTTGCGCCACGAAAACGGAACGGTATCGACGAGACTGCATTCACGATGCTCGCCGCCAGCATCGACGGCTCGGTCTCCTGCTTATGCTCGATCACGATGGCGAATTCGTCGCCGCCCAGCCGCGCAATGATCTCTCCGGACTGCACCAGCGCAGCAATTTCTCCGGCGATGCGGACTAAAACCGTATCACCCACCCGATGCCCGAAGGTATCGTTGACATACTTGAATTCATCGAGATCAAAATATAGCAACGCAAATTTGATGTGATGGCGTTTGGCCATGCGCAAGTATTGCGCTAACTGTTCCTGAAAGCGATGGCGATTCAACAATCCTGTCAATGGATCGCGCTCCGCCAGATAAAGCAATTGCTTCGCGGTCTGACGCTCTTGCGTGATATCTTCGTAAATCCATAAGCGGCCCAAAATCGTGCCGTCGTAGTCTGCCACCGGATAGGACAGTTGCGTCAGAATTCGCCCGTCGTGCAGTTCAATTTCAAAGCGCTCGCTTGCTTCGTTACTGTCCGAAACTTGCATGACAAGCTGCGAAGCGTGCTCCGGGCGCGCCAGGCGATGAGAGGAATGGGTCAGAATATCCCGGGATGGAAATCCTGTCAGATCGAAGGTATCGCGGATTGCCCACAATTGCTTGAATGCCGGATTGACGAATTCGATGCGCCCGGCTTGGTCTTCAAATAACACCCCGATATTCATTGCCGACAGCAACGCACCCATGCGCTGTTGTTCACGTTGCGCCGTAATCTTCAATTCGCGTTGCAGTTGTTCCGCGCCTCGTAACAACACCACATTGCGCTCCAGTTCCGATTGCGCTTTTTTCAATTCGCTAATATCCTGAACGAAACCGATCAGCTTGGTAGGGAGGTTTTGCTTGAATTGGACAGCCAATCCTTCCGCTCTCAGCGAGCGTGTCTGATCATCCTTCAGCCGCACGCGATACTCTATCGGTTCCCAGATACCATGCACCAATGCCTGCGTGATATTCGCCTGCACTTGCTCCAAATCGGCCGGATCAACTTTTGACGTTGCGATTTCCGGGGTCAGCGTGGGATGTTCCACTGAGTCGATCTGATTCAAGCGGTACATCTCCGGCGACCAGTAAATAACCCCATCAGGAATATCCCATTCCCAGCTTCCCACTCTGGCTAATTGTTCCGCCTGCAGCAGCATCGCCTGAATCTGGCGCAAACTCTCTTCCGATTTGAGACGCTCGTCGATATGCCGCTGGCGCTCAAGCTCCATAGAAATCCGCTGACCGAAAATGCGTAACAGCGCCTGATCTTCATCGGTAAATTCATGCGGCTTATCGTCCAGCAGGCAGGTAATCGCGACCACATTCTGATGATTATCCAGCACGGGAAAGCCGCAATAAGCCTGAGCATTGTGCTCTTGCAGAAACGACGCTTCAGGAAAAAGCTCGCTGACGCGATCATAGACACGGATATCTTTGCTCTGCTCAACCGTGGCGCACGGTGTTATCGCCAAAGCGCATTGACCCGCATCCTGGAAAACCGCGCCGTCAACGTACACAGAAAGGAAGTGAAGCTGATCGCCACGAATCTCCGATAAGCACACCACACGAACGTTAAACAACTCGGCAATCATGCGAGCGACATGCTTAAACACTTCCGCAGGATCGCCGGACAAGGTCATGCTCAACTCATAGAGCTTTTTCAGCCGCTTTACGTGCTCTGTTTCGGAATTTTTTGCAGAAGCAAACCGCTGCCGTTTACCGTTTACTTCATGCGCACCCATGCTTTCCAACCATTTCAGCAACTTTTGATAGTAATTTGAAAAAATATTTTCTCATGAAAATCAATGTCCTGAAAAGTAGATTTAAAGATAAAACTTACTTAAGGAAGAAAAAAAGCGGAAAAGCGCCCATTTCAGCATACAAAATAAATCCAGCCGTCAACCACTGTCGACAGTGGCGGCGGCTGAATGTAATACAACAGAATCAAGCAACCTTTAGCGGCGGCGCGCTGACACTCCAATCAATGCTAACCCGGTGATCAGCAGCGCCCAGATATCGGGTTCCGGCACAGGGCTTAACAATCCGCGGATTTCGCCCCCCGGGAACAGATTCGTGTGAAGGTTAAAATACGCTTTTCCGGCATCAAGACCAAGCACTAAATCATTAAAAGCCGTGCTCACCAAGCCGCCGTGATTTATGACAAAGGTTGGGTTATAACTGGAAGCCAGCGCCATATCAAAAGTATGATCGTACGTGCCTGTTGTGACACCCAGAGGGAAACCGATGAAAGATGGCAGTTGGGTTGCAACACCGACATTGGTCCCGGGATCCGTGCAGCAATGGATATGCGCTGCCGTTACATTCCCCAGCAAACCGCTGAAATTGGCTTCGACTCGCATCGTTACCAAGTCAAAGTCGATCGTAACCAACACCGAGCCGATAGCAGGCGACCCATTTGCGGGTACTTCACTGCTGCCGAGCAAAGGCGCGGCGTATTTCGCCTAATGCGCTGCGGCCGGTAGCGCTGTGCTGATCAAAACAAAGAAGCCTAAAATTAATTTATCAATATTCATGATTTTTATCTCCGCGTTATAGGAAAAAACATATTTTCCCACGGACAAATGTACTGAAAGCCCAACAAAGCGTCAAACACATAGCAGGCCGGCGATCACATCTCCGACCAGCCGATCACGCCGGTATAAGCCGTGACTAAAATCACCAGGCCAAACACGATCCGGTACCAGGCGAAAATCGTGAAGTCGTGATTGCTGACAAACTTTAGCAGTCCACGCACGGCGAGCAAGGCGCTGAAAAATGCGGCGACAAAACCCGCCGCGATCAAACCCAGATCGTTTGCGTCCAGCAATTCACGATTTTTGAACAAATCATAGAATGTGGCGGCGAACATGGTCGGAATCGCGAGGAAAAAAGAAAACTCCGCCGCCGCTTTGCGCGACAAGCCAAAAAGCAAGCCGCCGATGATCGTGGCGCCCGAGCGCGAGGTGCCGGGAATCAACGCCAGACATTGTGCGCACCCGACTTTCAAGGCGTGCTTCCAATCCATGTCGTCGACTTGCTCAACCTCGATCACATGCTTCCTGCGTTCCGCCCATAAAATCAGCACCCCGCCGACAATCAATGCAGTTGCTACCGGAATCGGGTGAAACAGGTAGAATTTGATCGTTTTAATGAACAGCAGCCCCAGGATCGCAGCCGGTAAAAACGCGATCATGATATTGATGACAAACCGGTTAGCCGATGGGCTAGTGCCAATGCCGCGTACCACCTCAACAATCTTGCTGCGATATTCCCAGCAAACCGCCAGGATCGCGCCAAGCTGGATCGAAATGGTAAAAACTTTGGCGCGTTCGCCGGTGAAATCGAGCAAATCGCCGAACAATATCAAGTGCCCGGTCGACGAAACCGGCAAGAATTCGGTAAGCCCTTCCACCACGCCGAGGATCAGCGCTTTTAACAATAATAGAGGATCCATGAGAATATCAAAATATCATAGGGTGTCTCTAAAAATTCAGATTTTTAAACAAGACGAGGCGGGAACATAAAATATTGACGCAGCATATGATTGATATGTGAGGAAATATTTTTTGTGAGCAACGATGTATTGTAACAAAATCTGATTTTTTAGAGATGCCCTATAGTTTGCTGTAAATTTCCGCACCCTTTTCCTTGAACTCCGCCGATTTCTGCGCCATGCCGACCGCCAGCGCTTCATCGGCGGCAACCCCCTGGTTGGCGGCATAGTCGCGCACATCCTGGGTGATTTTCATCGAACAGAAATGCGGGCCGCACATCGAGCAGAAATGCGCGACTTTGGCGCCTTCCTGCGGCAAGGTTTCGTCGTGGAATTGCTGCGCTTTATCGGGATCGAGGCTCAAGTTGAATTGATCTTCCCAGCGGAATTCAAAGCGCGCTTTGGATAGGGCGTTATCGCGGATTTGCGCGCCGGGATGACCTTTCGCCAAGTCGGCGGCGTGCGCGGCGATTTTATAAGTGATGATGCCGTCCTTAACGTCGTCCTTATCGGGCAAGCCTAAGTGTTCCTTCGGTGTCACGTAACACAGCATCGCGGTACCGTACCAGCCGATCATCGCCGCACCGATCGCGGAAGTGATGTGATCGTACCCCGGCGCGATGTCGGTGGTTAATGGACCGAGCGTATAAAAAGGCGCTTCGTCGCAATACTTCAATTGCAGTTCCATGTTTTCCCTGATCAGATGCATCGGTACATGACCGGGGCCTTCGATCATGGTTTGCACGTCGTGCTTCCACGCGATTTGGGTTAATTCACCGAGGGTTTTCAATTCGGCGAATTGCGCTTCGTCGTTGGCATCATAGATTGAGCCGGGGCGCAAGCCGTCGCCGAGCGAGAAGCTGACATCGTACGCTTTCATGATCTCGCAAATCTCTTCGAAGTGCGTATACAGAAAACTTTCCTGGTGATGCGCCAGACACCATTTCGCCATGATCGAACCGCCGCGCGACACGATGCCGGTCATGCGCTTCGCGGTCATCGGCACGTACGCCAGACGCACACCGGCATGAATGGTGAAGTAATCGACGCCTTGTTCGGCTTGTTCGATCAAGGTGTCGCGGAAAATTTCCCAGGTCAGCTCCTCGGCGCGCCCGTCGACTTTTTCCAGTGCCTGATAAATCGGCACCGTACCGATCGGCACCGGGCTGTTGCGAATGATCCATTCGCGGGTTTCGTGAATGTTCTTGCCGGTCGACAAATCCATCACCGTATCGCCGCCCCAGCGGATCGCCCAGGTCATTTTTTCCACTTCTTCCTGGATGCTCGAACCGAGCGCCGAATTACCGATATTGGCGTTGATTTTGACCAGGAAATTGCGGCCGATGATCATCGGTTCCGCTTCCGGGTGATTAATGTTCGCTGGAATAATGGCGCGTCCGCGCGCGACTTCCGCGCGGACGAATTCCGGTGTGATCGTTTTCGGGATCGCCGCGCCGAAATCCTGGCCGGGATGCTGTCGCGTCAATAACTCGTGGTGTTGCGCGTTGAACGTGTCGACGCGCTGATTTTCGCGGATCGCGATAAATTCCATTTCCGGCGTGATGATGCCGCGGCGGGCATAATGCATTTGCGTCACATTCATGCCGTCTTTGGCGCGGCGCGGCAAGCGCTGCAAGTTGAAACGCATTTCCGCCAGCTTTGGATCTTGCAACCGTGCCTGGCTATACGTGGAATTGTGTTCCGGCAAAATATCCGTGTCATTGCGTTCAGTAATCCACTGTTCGCGCAATGGCGCCAGACCGCAGCGGATATCGATTTTAGCAGCAGGATCGGTATACGGTCCGGACGTATCGTACACCCAGATCGGCGGGTTCTTTTCTCCGCCTGCCGAAGTATGGGTATCGGTCTGAGAGATTTCGCGCATCGGTACTTGAATATCGGGCCGCGATCCTTGCACGTAAATTTTCCGGGAATTGGGCAGCGGCTTGATGGCGGCTTCGTCGACTTGCGCGGTCGCGCTGGAAAAACTTTTTTGGTTTAAAACTGTAATGCTCATAAAATGGAAGCTCCTTAAGAAATTGCCATAAAGAGCGGGAAGATAAATCCCAGCTTCCCTACGGCGGCATTATCCGCGTCAGGTAAAAAGGGACTCTCTCACCAGATTATCAGAGAATTCTGAAAACGGACCCCTAGCTGATGCTGTGAAGCTAATGGAAATATGAAATAATTGCAAGTCTTACCTTAATTGAAGAATACGGAACAGAAATGGATATTGAACAAACCCGGTTTAATATGGTTGCGCAGCAAATTCGTCCTTGGTATGTGCTGGACGATAATGTGCTGGATTTGTTGTACAAGCTAAAACGCGAGGAATTCGTGCCGGCGGAGAGCCGCACGGCGGCTTTCGTTGACATGGAAATCCCGCTCGGTCACGGTCAAGTCATGCTGACGCCGAAAATGGAAGCGCGTATCGTGCAAGAACTGCATATCCGCAAAACCGACAAAATTCTTGAAGTCGGCAGCGGTAGCGGTTATATGACGGCACTACTGGCGGAGCGCGGCGAACATGTCTACAGCGTTGAAATCATCCCGGAACTGAAAGCCATGGCGGAAGCCAATCTAAAAGCGCACGGCATTACCAACGTTACGCTCGAACAAGGCGATGCGGCACGCGGCTGGCCGCAGCATGCACCCTATGATGTCATCGTTTTAACCGCTTCAACCCCGGTGTTACCCGAAGCTTTTCAGAACAGTTTAAATCCCGGCGGCCGGTTATTTGCGATCGTCGGCGAAGATCCGGTGATGGAAGCCATGCTCATTACCTGCGTCGCACCCGGCGAATTCACTTCGGCCACGCTGTTTGAAACCAGCACTGCGCCGCTGATCAATGCACTGCAACCCACAAGGTTTACCTTTTGAGTATCCATGCAACCACGTGGCGATACATCTGCAGCGATCACTGGATTGCTGAGACTTTAGCAGCACCGGATTGCTACCGGAAAAATCCATGAAGCTGGCGCAATGGGTTTTCACCGCCGTCATCGGCATCCTGCCGGTTTCCGTGCTGCAAGCCGCAGACTTGATGAGCATTTATCAGGAAGCGCTGGCGCAGGATTCGCAATACCGTTCGGCACGGGCGGCGTACCAAGCTTCGCAGGAAAAATTGGTGCAAGGGCGCGCCGGTTTTCTGCCGAATGTCACGTTATCCGCTAACCGCACCGAGCAACAGGTCAACGCTGACAATATTTTTTCCCCGGCGACCGGCACCTCGATCAATCCAGCGCCGGTCACAATTCATGCCGGAGGCATGACGATATCGGCGACGCAGCCGATTTTCCGCATGGAAAATTTCGTCATCTACCAGCAATCGAAAACCGAAGTCAATAAAGCGGATGCCCAATTTATCGTGGCCGGGCAGGATTTGATCCTCCGTGTCTCGCAAGCCTATTTTGACGTGCTGGACGCGCAAGTCGATGTCGAAGTTGCCGAAGCGCAGAAAAAGGCGATTCTGAAACAACTGGAACAAGCCAAACGGAATTTCGAAGTCGGGGTTGCCACCATTGTCGATACCAACGAAGCACAGGCGCGTTATGATCTGACGACGTCACAGGAAATTGCCGCGCGCAACGCCTTGGAAATCCGCAAACGCACGTTGCAAGGCATTATCGATCGTTTTCCTGAAAATCTCTTGGGCGCCAGGGAAATCGCCGCGGATCTGGCCAAATTAAACTACAGCACCATGGACGAATGGGTGCGCGCCGCCGAGGATAAGAATTTCACGCTGCAAATGCAGCAATCCGCCTATGAATTCGCCAGCCAGGAAGTCAAAAGAATCTGGTCGCAACATTATCCGACCGTCGATCTGGTCGCGCAGTACAGCGAACAAACCGGCGTCGGCGGCGCGATCACCGGCCGTGGTATCGATCTCACCTCGAAATCCATCGGCGTGCAACTGAATGTCCCGTTATTTCAGGGCTTTTCAGTGCAATCGCGCGTGCGCGAAGCGCTCTCCAATCAAAATAAAGCGCTGCACGACCTGGAAACCACCCGCCGCAACATCACCCTGCAAGCGCGGCAGCAATTTCTGAATGTCACCAACGGCATCGCCCAGGTCAAGGCGCTGAAACAAGCGTTGATCTCCAGTCAAAGCCAGCTGGATTCGACCGTTCTGGGTCAACAAGTCGGCGTGCGCACTGAAGTCGACGTGCTCAACGCGCAGCAGCAACTATATGCCGCCAAACGCGACCTGGCCAAAGCCTACCACGGTTATCTGATGTCAAGACTGCGCCTCAGCGCCGAAGCCGGTGAATTGGACGAAGAAACGCTGGTGCAAATCAACGCAATGCTGATCAGGTAGCATATCCTCGCACGCCTTTGCCGGATGCTTGCGGCACATCAGGCTTTTTCTGTTTTCGCCGTGCCATTGATTGTGGCAGGCAGATCGCGGACATGCAAATCGAGCTGCGGGAAAGCAATTTCGATATGGTGCTCGGCAAACAGCGCTTTAATCCGGTTGTTAAGGAAATTCTGAACTTCCAGCCGATGGCTGATGGTGTTGACGAATACGCGCAGCTCAAAATCGAGCGAACTGGCACCGAAAGTCAGGAACCAGCACACCGGCTCCGGTTCCGCCAGCACCCGCTCATCCTCTCTGGCCGCCTGCAATAGCAGCGTGCGAACTTTGTCGGTATCGGCATGGTAGGCAACCCCGACGCGGATGACGACGCGGGTAACCGTATCGGTCAACGTCCAGTTGATGAGCTGGCCGGTGATGAATGTCTTGTTCGGAATGACGATTTCCTTGTTATCGAAATCAAGAACCGTGGTTGCGCGAGTACGGATACGGGTAACCCGGCCGGAAAGATCGCCCACCGTGATGATATCGCCCACCCGGAACGGCCGTTCAAACAATAGAATAATACCGGATACAAAGTTGGCGAAGATCTCCTGCAAGCCGAAGCCGAGCCCGACCGTCAAAGCCGCGGCCATCCATTGCAACTGCGACCAGCGCATACCGAGAAAACTCAATCCCACCAGGGTACCGCCTATCACGATCGCGTAGCGCAGCACGCTGGTAATTGCATAGCGCGAAGCCGCATCGATGCGGATATGGGATAACAGGCTGATTTCGATCAATCCCGGCAAGTTTCTGGCGCCAGCCGTGGTCAAGGCCAAGACAAAAATTCCCAGTAATACCGCCATCAGGGTAACCGGCTGCTGAATCGGGTTGCCATCGGCTCCGGTGTCACTGAAATGCCACAGGGCGATTTCATCCAAACGCCCAATCGCCGGTAATATGGCAACCCAGACCCAGATCAGACCGAGTGTCAGCAAACTGTAACGCAGCACCCGCAATAACCGCCGCGTCTGTGTGTTGACTTGCTCCAGTGTAATGTTATCTTCCGGCTCCGGTATGACTTCACCGGATTCTTGCACGGCCTGCGCCGCCGCCGCGCGGCGCTCTTCCAGCCGATGCAGCGCCAGTCGCCGTTCACCAAGCAGAAACCAGCGCGCCAGCAATCCCATCACAACGGCGACCATGACAATGATGTTAAAACTGGCCAGCAACGATTGCAATATCATACCGGCGGAATACACATACCCGGCCAAGGCCAATACCGCGGTTACCAGCAACACCGCAGGCAGCAGCAGACGCAACAGCTTGCGTAGCGCCGACGGCTCGTTGATCACACCTCTGACAACCCACACACGCCCGGCATCCAGCAAGCGCCACAATGCCCAGGCAAGAATCAGACAGCTCAGGACAATCGCCACGCGCGCCTGTATGTCGATCGCCAGGTCAACCCTGCGGATGAATGCCAGTGAACTGATGAAATACAGTGGAATCACCGTGGCGGCGACTCCCGGCAGCCAGCGATGTAATGCTGTGCGGCGCTGCCGTGTCCAGCGGAAATGGGCGTGCCCAAGACCACGCTCCATGCTGACCCAGCGCATCAGTTGCACGGCCAGCAGCGGCAGCACCAGCAGCATGCAGGCTTGGCCCAGCGAATGACTGAATCGCCCGGGATTGCCGATATCCTGCAGCAATAGACCTGACAGCGCCAACGCAACCGGCCCGGGCAGAGCGGCTAATAAGGTCCAGCCGAATGTCTTGAGCGTGTTTTGATAACTGTCGTTGCGGATCTGATAGGTGTTCAATGCCAATGCTTCAATACGCGCCGGGGCACGGCGCCGCAATTCCAGCAAAATCAGCACCAGCAGCAAGCTGCCCGCCCAGGACAAGGGTTGCTGGCGGAAGTCGCGCAAGCTCAGAGTGATCGAAGTCACGAAACGCGACGGTTTGACCAAGTCGTACAATCCTTCCGGCAGCCGCTGAATCCAGCCGCTATTGATCATGCTGTGACTAGGAATCCATAACAGGTGGCGATCCAGCATCTGCTGCAATTCCTGTGTCACTTGCAGTTGCTCTTGCAGCGTTTGTTCGCTTTTTTCCAGCGCCGCGATCCGCCGTTGCAGCAACGGTTCCATCAAAGCCAGCAGCTCGGCGCGCTTGTGCAGCAGCGGAAGCAGCTGATCTTGCGCAGCGGTATCCCTGCGTTCCTCATTACCTTCCTCCACATACGCCTGAGTCAGCATCCGGGCAGCAATACCGATATCCAGCAACTCCCGCTGCTGCTCGCTCAGCAGCACCCGCTCCAAGCGTAAATCGGCCAAGTCATTACGGATCGATTTCAGGCGCTGCAAAAGACCGGCATGAGACTCCAGCCGGCGCCGCTCGCTCCACAACCAGCGGCCGACGCGTTCACTGGCTCCGCCCACATCCAGCCGGGTCCGGCTATCGCGCAATATGGCCGCAATATGCTCGCGCGCCTGTTCCATTTTAGCCAGCGCAACGCGATCCCGCGCCAGATGCTCATTTTGCTGTATCAACTGCTCGCCGGTGAGACGATTAGCCGCTGCGGCTGTTGCCAGAATCGCGGCACCGCCCGCCAGTTCTTGTTCACGCTTGACCAATTGCTCAACCAGTGATTCCAGCTCGCGCCGGCCGCGATCGACAATGCGCTGCTGTAAATGCCCAACTCTATTTTCATGCAATTTCAACTGGTTACGAAATTCTCGCAAGGATAACTCATACAAACGCTGCCGCTGAATAGCGGTATCCTGTTCGGCCAGACGTAATTCCAATGTGGCCTGCAACCTGTGCTGCTCGCCGCTGCGGCGCAGCCGGCGGGATTCGAACACGGCGGCGGGCTCGTCTTTCTGGGCGGCGAAGGGCATGGACAATTCATCGATGCGGCGATGCAACGCAGTGATTTCATCCGCCGTTTGCGCCGGACGCGACAGCGCCAGCGCCAGGTCCGCGCCGACTGCGCTGATCTGACCGCGCAGATCCGCGATGATGGTGCGTTCCTGCTCCAGTAGCTGCTCGAGGGTTTCTCCATCGGCGTCGGCGGGAATGCGCCGGGACCATTCCAGTAACTCCCGTTCGCGATCGATCGCCAGATCTTTATTCAAACGCGCCACGCGCGCCGGTTGATCCGCCGTCTCGGCGCGCAGCTTGACCAAACTTTCCCGCAATATCTCGGCTTCGCGTTCGTCCGCTTGCGCGGCATCCAGATGACCCATCGCAGCCTGCCGCTGCGTTTCATCCATTTTGCCGCGTGCGGCTGCGGCACGCGCAGCCTCAATGGCTTTAAGTGCGGACGGCTGGTTTTTTGAGTAAGCGCCGCCGGGCCATAAGCACAATAGCGCTAACGTGCAAAACAAAAAAACAAAGAAAACCGGTTTATAAAAGCATCGAGATTTTGACAACATGAATGTAAATAGCCGTGATAAAAAAGTGAAACCATCAAACAAACCGGAACAAATCCGCTGGCCCGGAAGGAGGCATTCTTCCACATAGCCCGCGATACGGACGTCTGGAAGATACCGCATTTTTGATTCCGACAACAAAACTGATTGATTGATAAAAAATACGGCCGGTTCAAAAATTTTTAAGTAAAAATCCGCTTAAAGCATAAAGCGTGGCGTATTCAAGCGGCCATCCGGAATTTTGTCAGCGCTACAATCGGCCCTATTATTTGATCCATCTTCCATTCTTGCAAATGATAGAATAACCGGAGAAGCCAGCCAGACAGTCGCCGCCTGCCGTTCTTTTTGAACGCAGGGGGAGGAAAGTCCGGACTCCACAGAGCAGGATGGCGGCTAACGGCCGCCCGCCGTGAGGCGAGGAATAGGGCCACAGAGACGAGCGTATTCAGTTACGGTGAAACGCGGTAACCTCCATCCGGAGCAAGACCAAATAGGCAAGCGATGATGCGGCTCGCGGAGCTTGCGGGTGGGTTGCTTGAATGCACGGGCAACCGTGCGTCTAGAGGAATGACTGTCCACGACAGAATCCGGCTTACCGGCTGACTTCACTTTTTTTGATTTTCTGGAGAAATGCTGAATAATTCGACAAACGGAATGGCTCGCGAAGCGCACGGAACGCAAGAAACGAGACCTATCGGTATGATAGGCCGGTTTTTGAACACCATCCAACGCAGCAAATCGCTTACGCAGTCAATTCATCAGCGTTTCCCTAGGAGGCCGTTGAAAAACGTTTTCGAGGGAGCCGATACAAGGCAAAAACAGGCGAAAAAGCGCAGTTTATGCGGTATAAATGAGCATTTTGAGCTTGTTTTTAACACCGTAGCGGCAACGCAGATAGTTTTTCAACGGCCTGCTAGGATAATCTGCGCCGGACACATATAACCACAGCGATGATCCGTAAATTACTCGACAAAGTATTCGGTCGGAATTCACCCTCTTCCGTAGCGGCAACACCGGCCACCAAGCTGACGGTGATACCTGGCAAACGGCACGGCGTCCGGCGGAACCAAATCAGCCCGTGCGCCTTGAAAATTACCCAGCAATTGCAAAATGCCGGATACGCGGCGTACATCGTCGGTGGCGCGGTACGCGATCTTTTATTGGGGCTGGTTCCGAAAGATTACGATGTCGCCACCAACGCCACTCCCGAGGAAGTGCACAAACTATTCCGCCGCTCACGCATCATCGGACGGCGCTTTCGCCTGGTGCATGTCATGTGCGGCGCGGAAACCGTGGAAGTGTCGACTTTCCGTGGACCTTCCTCGGACAATGACGACGATTCGATTGCCGTTCCACTAACCGACCAGCACGGCCGGTTATTGCGCGACAACGTGTTCGGTACTCAGGAAGAAGATGCGCTGCGCCGCGACTTCACCATCAACGCGCTGTACTTCGATCCGGTTAAGGAAGAAATCCTCGATTATCTCAACGGTTTTAAAGATATCAACGCCAAAGAAATGCGCATCATCGGCGAACCGGAACAACGTTACCGCGAAGATCCGGTGCGTTTGTTGCGTGCGGTGCGTTTAGCGGCAAAACTCGGATTGCAAATCGAAAAAGCCACCGCAAAGCCGATCGGCGATCTCGCGCCGCTATTGCAAAACGTGCCGCCATCGCGCCTATTCGACGAAATGCTGAAGCTGCTGCTGTCCGGCCACGCGTTGCCGTGCCTGGTGGAATTGCGCGCCCGCGGACTGCATCACGGTTTGCTGCCGATGCTCGATATCATTCTGGAACAGCCCTTAGGCGAACGTTTCATTACCATCGCGCTGAAAAATACCGATGAGCGCATCCGGCAAGACAAACCCGTCTCGCCCGGCTTCCTGTTTGCTACGTTACTATGGCATGAGGTGCTATCGAGCTGGAATGCGCGCCAAGCTGCCGGTGAAAAACCGATGCCGGCTTTATTCAGCGCGATGGATCAAATCCTGTCGCAACAGCACAAAAACCTGGCGATACCCCGCCGCTTCGATGCCGTGATGCAAGAAATCTGGTCTATGCAGCCGCGTTTTGAAGCGCGGGTTGGCCGCAAGCCTTTCCGGTTGCTCGCGCATCCACGTTTCCGCGCCGCCTACGATTTCCTGCAGTTACGCTGCGAAAGCGGTGAACTGGATATGGAAATTGGCCAATGGTGGAAAAAATTTATCATCGCAGACCCGGATGCGCGTGAAAAAATGCTGATCACGCCATCCACCGGCAAGAAAAAACGCAGAAGACGCAGCCGCAAAACCGCAGCATCCGCCAAGCCTGCCGCTTCAACGGCTGAAACCACGAATCAAGAAACCGGCTGAACTGTTTTTAATGAATACAAAAACCGCTCAAGCGTTTATCGCGTTAGGCAGCAACCTGGAAAATCCGATTGTGCAACTGCAACGTGCTTTCGGCGAACTGGCGCAACTTCCGGAAACCCGATTGCAGAAACGCTCGTCGCTCTATCGAAGCGCACCGGTTGGACGGCTCGATCAACCCGACTTTATCAACGCCGTCGCCTTGGTTGAAACCGCGCTTCCGCCGCAGCAACTGCTGCAAGCCTTGCTGGCCATCGAACAACGGCACGGGCGCGTGCGGGAATCGCTCAACGCGCCGCGAACGCTGGATCTCGACGTATTACTGTACGATAGCTTGCAATGCCAGGATGCCGACCTGACCATCCCGCACCCGCGCATGACGCAACGCGCCTTTGTGTTGATGCCGCTGTTTGAAATTGCGCCGGATTGTCATATCCCGGGATACGGACAGGTTCGGCATTTATTGCCATCATGCCAGGATCAAAAACTCGAGCGGATTGAATCATGAAAATGTCATTGAGTACCTTACAAAAAATGGCGGAAGGCCATGAGAAAATCGCGGTGCTGACTTGTTACGACGCGACCTTTGCTGCGGTGCTTGAGCATGCGGGTGTGGACGTGTTGCTGGTCGGCGACTCCCTTGGCAATGTGCTACAGGGCCACACCACGACTTTAGCGGTTACGCTCAGCGACATGATTTATCACACCCGCTGCGTGGCCCGAGGCGCCAGCAATGCCTTCATCGTCGCCGACATGCCGTTTGGCAGTTATCAAAGATCACCGGAACAAGCTTTCGAAAATGCGGCAACGCTCATGGCCGCCGGTGCGCAGATGGTCAAAATAGAAGGTGGCCAGTTGATGGCTGAAACAGTCAGTTTCCTGACGCAACGCGGCATTCCGGTTTGCGCGCATATCGGCTTAACGCCGCAATCGGTTCATCAAATCGGCGGATACAAGCTTCAGGGCAATACCGACAGAGCTGCCAAGCAATTGCTGGAAGACGCCAAAGCCCTTGAAAAATCCGGGGCCGGCATGATAGTTCTGGAGCTCATTCCGGCAAAGCTGGCGAAGAAAATCACGCAGTCCTTAGCCATACCGACCATCGGTATCGGCGCCGGACCCGATTGCGCCGGCCAGGTTTTGGTTTTGCACGATATGCTGGGTTTGTCGCAAGGTAAAAAACCGCGCTTTGTCCAAGACTTTATGGTTAATTCCAACAGTATCCAGGAAGCCATAACCCAATACGTAAGCGCTGTCAAAACCGGGCAATTCCCCGGCAAGGAACACCAATTTTAACCGGCAGGCTGACTTGAAAATAATCACCGGAATTACAGAATTGCGTGATCATTTGCGCAATAAACCGCGATTTGCCTTTGTTCCTACCATGGGCAATCTTCACCAAGGTCATTTGTCTTTGATTGATCAAGCAAAACAGCGATGCGACGACGTGGTCGTAAGCATTTTTGTCAATCGCTTGCAGTTTTTGCCGCACGAAGATTTTGACCGTTATCCGCGCACGCTCGAAGAAGATTGCAGGTTGCTGTCCGCAGCAAATGTCAAGACTGTTTTTGTACCGAATGAGAAAATTCTTTTTCCAACGAAGCAGGAATTCTTGTTAGCATTACCACCTGTAGCAGATATCTTGGAAGGAAAATTTCGGCCAGGATTTTTCCGTGGCGTTGCGACTATTGTATTGAAATTATTCAATATAATTCAACCTGACCTGGCTGTATTTGGCAAAAAGGATTATCAGCAGTTGCATATCGTGCGTGAAATGGTTCAACAATTAAACATTCCCATTGAAATTGTTGCTGGTGAAACCGTACGGGCCGAAGATGGGCTGGCTTTAAGTTCTCGCAATCAATATCTAAGCGCAACGCAGCGATTACAAGCCTGCCAGCTTTATCAAACACTGCTACAGATCAAACAAGAAGTCATTGCCGGTCATAAAGACTTTCATGCTTTAGAAACCAGCGCAATCAACCATCTTGTTCAGCATGGCTGGAACGTCGATTACATCAGTATTCACAATCGCGACTCGCTGATGCCGGCTCACGAACAAGATCGGGATCTAGTCGTTTTAGGCGCCGCATGGCTCAATTGCACGCGGCTGATCGATAACCTGGAAATTTAACGTTACTTTTTAACCCGGCCAGACATAAAAAGATCAAAAAATGACGCAATCACTGAATACTTTCTGGTTATCTTGCTTAGATCATTTCAGAAGAGAACTCAATGCGCAGCAGTTTAATACCTGGATCAAACCGTTGCAGATCGACTCCGCCCTGGATAACGAAAATGAAGTCGTGTTGATCGCGCCAAACCGCTTTGTATCGCAGTGGGTCAAGGATAATTTCATCGCGCATATCGAAAAGATGGCGCAGTCTTACTTCGACAAAAAAATCCAGTTTCTGCTGAAACTCTCCGAACCTGCGGAAACCAAAATCAGCCAAACCGAAGCGCAACCCGGAGAATCACAGCAAGAATTCAAACCGGCGCCCAAAGCGATCCATCACCCTCCACGGAAAGATCCTAACGGCCTGAATCCGCAATTCACATTTGATAACTTCGTGACCGGCAAAGCCAATCAACTGGCCCGGGCGGGCGCCATTCAAGTGGCCGAATCACCGGGTATCGCCTATAACCCGCTGTTTATCTACGGCGGAGTTGGTTTGGGAAAAACCCATCTGATTCAGGCTATTGGCAATTACGTATACGAAAACGACAAAAGCGCAAAAATCCGCTACGTGCACGCGGAAAAATACGTGTCGGACGTGGTAAGCGCCTATCAGCACAAAGCATTCGACAAATTCAAGTTGTACTACCACTCGCTGGACCTGTTACTGGTCGACGATGTGCAATTCTTCGGCGGCAAGAACCGTACCCAGGAAGAATTTTTTTACGCGTTCAACACCTTGATCGAAACCCACAAGCAAGTGATCATCACTTGCGATACCTATCCCAAGGAAATCACCGGGCTGGAAGAACGGCTGGTTTCGCGTTTCGGTTGGGGTTTGACCGTTGCCGTCGAACCGCCGGAACTGGAAATGCGGGTCGCGATTTTATTGAAAAAAGCCGAGCTGGAAAAAATTCAGCTGGAAGAAAATGTTGCATTTTTTATCGCCAAGCACATCCGCTCCAACGTCCGCGAACTTGAAGGCGCGCTCAAGCGGGTCATGGCCTTTTCCCGTTTCATCAATCAGGAAATCACGCTGGATCTGGCAAAAGAGGCATTGAAAGATTTACTTGCGGTACAAAGCCGGCAGATTTCGATTGAAAATATTCAGAAAACCGTCGCCGACTATTACAAAATCAAAGTCTCTGAAATGTATTCGAAAAAACGGTCGCGCATCGTTGCCAGACCACGGCAAATGGCCATGGCGATCGCCAAGGAATTGACGTCGCTGAGCCTGCCGGATATCGGCGAAGCATTTGGCGGCAGGGACCATACGACGGTATTGCACGGTTATCGTAAAATTAACGAACTGCGTGTTTCCGATCCAATCGTCAATCGCGATTTTAATGCTTTAATCCTGATTTTAAGAGGCTGATAACCGCTGAATAGTTTGTGCATAACTGTGGAATAAAAAAAATAACCGATTTTATCCACAATTTGTTCACGCGATATACAGCGCTCATACAAGCAAGGAATTTATGCTATCTTTTTGAAACTTCGTTGAAGTTATGAATTATCCCGTAGTTTGAAAACATTAATTAATCACTATTATTTTTTAAATAAATGCTTTTAATTAAAACCAATCGAGATACGTTGTTGAAACCGTTACAAGCGGTAACCGGTATTGTGGAACGTCGCCAGACATTACCCATCCTATCAAATGTACTCATTCGTCAAAATGGGAAAAAAACGTCCTTTTTGACCTCAGATCTCGAAATTCAAATCAAAACCGAGACCAGTGAAGACTTAGCGAGCGAGCAGCCCTACGCGTTAACCGTCTCCGCTAAGAAACTTCAGGATATCTTGCGTTCGCTATCAACCGGCGCGGAAGTGAGCCTAACGCGCAAAGACGATCATCTCTACGTCAAATCCGGAAAAAGCGCGTTCAACCTGCAAATCCTGCCCGCCGAGGATTTTCCGGAAGTCGCGGATGAGCCCGAATCCGAATCGGCGATCACGCTATCGCAAAAGGAGCTCAAAAACCTTTTTCATCACGTGCAATTTGCCATTGCGCAACAAGATATCCGTTACTATTTGAATGGTTTATTATTGCTGGCCGACGGCAAGCAACTCATCAGCGTCGGCACCGATGGCCACCGCCTGGCTTATATCGCAACGCCATTGGAAACCGCGCAGAAAAAACAGGAAGTGATTTTGCCACGCAAGGCGGTTTTTGAATTGTCCAAGCTGCTCGAAGACAGCGAAGATCCGGTCAAGATCGAATATTTACAAAATAAAATCCGCTTTTCGTTTGCGGACGTTGTGCTCACCTCGAAAGTCATCGACGGCAAATTTCCCGATTACAATCGGGTCATTCCAACCCGCAACAACAAAGTGTTCGATATCGACCGGCTGATATTTTTACAGGCATTGCAGCGGGTTTCGATTCTCTCGAACCAAAGCGATAAATTCCGCGGCGTGCGCTTAATCGTCGATAAGGGCAGCCTGCGCATCATTTGCAAAAACAACGAGCAGGAAGAAGCTGAAGAAGAACTGGAAATAGCCTATCAGGATGAGCTGGTGGATATCAGCTTGAACATCACTTACTTGCTGGATTTGTTGAACAACGTGTCCAGTGAAACCGTGCAATGCGCCTTTGAAAACGCCAACAGCAGCGTGCTGATGACGATTCCCGGCAATAAAGCCTTCAAATACATCGTCATGCCGATGCGGATTTAGTCTCAGGCAAGCTCGATAAAACCCGCCGCCGCGGTTGCAAAACCTTTTTTCAATATTTCATAGACAGATACATAAAACCCGATGACTAATCACAATTCCAATCCAAGCGACTATGATTCCGAAAGCATCAAAATCCTGAAAGGCCTGGATGCCGTACGCAAACGCCCCGGCATGTATATCGGCGATACCAGCGACGGCACCGGCTTGCATCACATGGTGTTCGAAGTGGTCGACAACGCCATCGACGAAGCACTCGCCGGACATTGCGACGAAATCACCGTGACCATTCATCCCGATAATTCCATCAGCGTGCTCGACAACGGCCGCGGTATTCCGACCGGCATCAAGCAAGACGACGAATTGAAACGCTCCGCTGCGGAAATCGTTATGACCGAGCTGCATGCCGGCGGCAAGTTCGACGACAACTCGTACAAAGTCTCCGGCGGTTTGCACGGCGTTGGCGTATCGGTGGTGAATGCGTTGTCGGAATGGTTGAAATTGACCATCCGCCGCGACGGCAAGGTGCATCACATGGAATTCCGCATGGGCGTGCCGGTCGAGCCGCTGAAAGTGATCGGCGAAAGCGAACGTCACGGCACCGAAGTGCATTTTCTCGCCAGCAAGGAGATTTTCGGCCTTGTCGAATTCCATTACGATATTTTCGCCAAACGCCTGCGCGAGCTGTCGTTTTTGAACAATGGCGTGAAAATTCATTTGATCGACCAGCGTACCGGCAAGGATGAAAATTTCGCCTTTACCGGCGGCATCAAAAATTTCGTCGAATATATCAACCGCAGCAAAACTGTGCTGCACCCGGCGGTTTTTTACACCAGTGGTGTGAAAGACAATATTACCGTCGAAGTTTCGATGCAATGGAACGACAGCTATACCGAGCAGGTGCTGTGTTTTACCAACAACATCCCGCAAAAGGACGGCGGCACCCATTTAACCGGCTTGCGCGCGGCGATGACGCGCACGCTGAACAGTTACATTGAAAAGAACGAACTGGCGAAAAAAGCCAAGGTGGAAACCTCCGGCGACGACATGCGTGAAGGCTTGTCGTGCGTGTTGTCGGTAAAACTGTTCGAACCCAAATTCTCGTCGCAAACCAAGGAAAAGCTGGTGTCGTCGGAAGTGCGGCCGGTCGTCGAAGAAGTGGTCTCGCAAAAGTTTTCCGAATATCTCTTGGAAAACCCGGTCGACGCCAAAACCATTTGCAACAAGATTATCGACGCCGCCCGCGCCCGCGAAGCGGCGCGTAAAGCCCGCGAACTGACGCGCCGCAAAGGCGTGCTCGACAGCATGGGATTGCCGGGAAAACTGGCCGATTGCCAGGAGAAAAACCCGGCATTGTGCGAACTGTATCTGGTCGAGGGTGATTCCGCCGGCGGCTCCGCCAAACAAGGGCGCGACCGTAAATTCCAGGCGATCATGCCGCTTAAGGGCAAGATTCTGAATGTGGAAAAAGCCCGCTTCGATAAACTGATTTCATCACAGGAAATCATTGCGCTGATCACCGCGCTGGGCACCGGTATCGGCAAGGATGAATACAATCCGGACAAACTGCGTTATCACCGCATCATCATCATGACCGACGCCGACGTCGATGGCTCGCATATCCGCACGTTGCTGCTAACGTTCTTCTACCGCCAAATGCCGGAATTGATCGAACGCGGCCACGTCTACATCGCGCAACCGCCGCTGTACAAAATCAAGCACGGCAAAAAGGAACGCTACGTCAAGGATGACCATGAGTTGAAGCAATACATGCTGAGTCTTGCGCTCGACGGCGCGGAACTGCACACCAGTGAAGCTAAGCCGCCATTGAGCGGCGACACGCTGGCGCAAATCGCGAATGAATATATTCTCGCCGAAGCGGTGATTGAGCGCATGAGCCAGGCAATCGACAGCACCGTCATGCACGAATTGCTGCGCCAGCCCGATGTTGACCTGAGCAACGGCCAAGCCGCCAGTGATAGCGCAGCCCGCTTGACCGCGCGCGTCAAGGATGTGGAAATCGTCGCGGAATACGACGAGGTACATGAACGCTACCGCCTCAAAATCATGCGCTTGTCGCACGGCAATATCGTCACCAGCTACCTCGACAGCGATTTTCTCGACAGCGGTGACTACGCGCAAATCCAGAAAACCGCGCAAGTATTCGACGGCCTGGTCGGCCAAGGCGCTTATGTGCAACGCGGCGAACGCAAGCAATCGGTCAGCGAATTCAAACAAGCGCTGGAATGGCTGCTGGACGAAGCCAAAAAAGGCGTCAACATTCAACGTTATAAAGGCCTTGGTGAAATGAACCCAAGCCAGCTCTGGGAAACCACCATGGACCCGCAAAACCGCCGCCTGCTGCGCGCGCAAATCGAAGACAGCATCCTCACCGACGAAATTTTCACCACGCTGATGGGCGACGTCGTCGAACCACGCCGGGCATTTATTGAGAAGAATGCGCTGAGGGCGACGAATATTGATATTTAAATCCGGTTTATCCAGTCATTAAGCGGTTACCGGGATTTTCAAAATCCTTCAAGGATTGACAGAATCAAATAGTAAAGAGGGTCGTTGTTGATTACGAAACCGCAATTAACACCGCATCAAAGTCAGTATTTTGCTTGGCTGCTCACGCGCCGGGCTGCCAGTGATTCGGTCGAATCGTTAGCTTCGACGTTGGTCGATTCGCAAGTTGACCTCAATCCCCATCAAGTCGAAGCAGCGCTCTTCGCATGCCGTAATCCGCTCTCTCGCGGCGTGATCCTTGCCGATGAGGTGGGGCTGGGTAAAACCATCGAAGCAGGTTTGGTGATTTCACAGCGTTGGGCCGAGCGCCGCCGCCGCATTCTGATTATTGTTCCAGCTAACCTGCGCAAGCAGTGGCATCAGGAATTACAGGATAAATTCAGTTTGCAAGGCCGGATCCTGGAAGCCAAAAGCTACAAAGCCATCCGCAAGCAGATTGATCGGAATCCGTTTGAGCATGGTTCTGGCCCGGTGATTTGCTCTTATCAGTTCGCCAAGGCCAAAGCGGATAATGTAAAAACCATCGAATGGGATTTAGTCGTGCTTGACGAAGCCCATCGGTTGCGCAACGTCTATAAAACCAGCAATGTCATCGCCAAAACACTGAAGGAAGCGTTGGCGCACGTCCATTCCAAGGTGCTGCTCACAGCAACGCCGCTGCAGAATTCCTTGCTGGAACTTTATGGGCTTACCAGTATGATCGATGACCGGATTTTTGGCGACATCGATAGTTTTCGCACCCAATTCACTGCGGCTGGAAAAGATCAAAATTTCGCCAACTTGCGTCATCGCTTGGCACCGGTCTGTAAGCGTACTTTGCGCAAAGAAGTACAGCCCTATATCTCGTATACCTCTCGTAAAGCGATTGTTGAGGAATTTACACCTTCAAGTGAAGAGCAGGAGCTGTCCCATCTTGTGTCGGACTATTTGCGCCGCCCAAACCTTAAGGCATTACCGGAAGGCCAACGCCAACTGATTTCTCTGGTGCTGTGGAAATTGCTGGCATCGTCGACACCTGCGATTGCAGGTGCGCTGGATACTATGGCAAACAGGCTTCAGAAAATACTGGATGATACGGTCAATCTGCCTGATTTAGCGGAAGATCTGGATGAAGACTATGAATCGCTAGACGAGACCGCCGACGAATGGAACGATTTAGCGAGTAATGCCCCCTCTTCTATATGCAACGAACGTGAAGCCATTTCACAGGAAATCGCCGATTTGCGCCATTTCAAAACATTGGCAAGCGGCATTCACGAAAATGCCAAGGGTAAAGCGTTACTCACCGCGCTGGATCGTGCTTTCGCCGAATTGGATCGGCTCGGCGCGGCCAAGAAAGCGATCATCTTTACCGAATCGAAACGAACGCAGGATTATCTGCTTTCTTTGTTAGAACAAACCCGCTATGGCGAGAACATCGTGCTCTTCAACGGCACCAACAGCGATGCACGGGCGCAGACTATCTACAAAGATTGGTTGAAGCGCCACCAAGGCAGCGACCGCGTGACTGGCTCCAAGACCGCCGATACGCGAGCGGCGCTGGTCGAACACTTTAAGGAATATGGCAAGATCATGATTGCCACCGAGGCAGGCGCTGAAGGCATCAACCTACAATTCTGCTCGCTGGTGATTAATTATGACCTGCCTTGGAATCCGCAACGTATCGAACAGCGCATCGGGCGCTGTCATCGCTACGGGCAAAAGTTCGACGTGGTGGTGGTGAATTTCGTTGACCGCAGCAACGAAGCCGATGCGCGGGTGTACGAACTGCTGGCGCAGAAATTCCAGCTTTTCGAGGGTGTATTCGGCGCCAGCGACGAAGTGCTGGGCGCTATCGGATCCGGAGTGGATTTCGAGCGACGCATTGCTGGGATATATCAGAACTGCCGAGCACCCGATGAGATTAAAGCCAGCTTTGAGCAACTTCAGCGCGATCTATCCGGAGAAATTAACGAGGCGATGGTCAAAACGCGCCAAATTTTGCTTGAAAACTTCGATGAGCAAGTGCAGGAAAAACTGCGCATTCGTGCCGAGGATAGCCGCAACACCCGCAACCGCTTCGAACGTATGCTGATGGATTTGACCCGGGCGGAATTGGGCGATTGTGCTGCATTCGACGATGGGGGGTTCAAGCTCCATCGTGTTCCGTCTAGCATAGAGAACAGCGGTTTGGCAGGGGTCGAACTTGGACGTTACGAACTGCCGCGCCGCTCCGGCGATGCGCATCTATACCGCATCGGTCATCCGCTTGCTGAATGGGTTATTCAGCAAGCGAAAACCCGCGATCTTCCTGCAGCTCGGCTGGTGTTCGATTACGAGGCCCACGGCACAAGAATCAGTACCCTTGAACCGTACCGCGGCAAGAGCGGATGGCTAAGTGTGAAGCTGGTTTCAGTCATGGCGCTTGGACAAAATGAACAGCATCTGCTGGTTGCTGCCAGTACCGCCGAAGGCGAGGTGCTGGCTGAAGACGATCCTGAAAAACTACTGCGCTTGCCTGCAATTATACAAGATGCAAACTTGTATAATAATGTCGAAGTTTTACAAGTCGAGCTTGAAGCTCGTCAGACCACGCTGCTGCGCGACATAAACCAGCGCAACCTCGGGTACTTCGAGCAGGAAGTCCAGAAGCTCGACGCCTGGGCGGACGATCTGAAGCTGGGATTGGAGCAGGAAATCAAGGCTATCGATGTCGAAATCAAGGAAGTACGCCGCATGGCTGCGGTTTCTGCCACATTGGAAGAGAAATTGGTGCAGCAAAAGCATCAGCGCGAGCTGGAAAGCAAACGCAGCAAACTGCGCCGCGAGCTGTTTACCCGGCAGGATGAGGTCGAAGAGCATCACAATGACCTTATCAGTCAGTTGGAAGAACAGCTTCAGCAGCAGGTGCAGATGCAGACATTGTTCACCGTGGAGTGGGAGTTGGCATGACTATTATTGCCATTCCTCCAATGCTGACTTTTGCAAAAAATGGTAAAGGTAGTGTTTGCTGTCGAGTGGAAGCTGATGTTAGACGGGGGAACGTATGAGGACACCTTCAGAAGAAGTAGCCGAAGTGGTTATTCAAGTCATAAAGAGAAAGAAGTTGTTGCTGCCAGATGATAGCGACAAGATTAAAGCCAAGATTGCGGCAGGAACTATGAAGTCTGAGGATTGGCTCCTTGTGGCAGAAAAAGCAGTAGAAAAAGGGGAAAACCTATGACAATCCCTTCGCTCATCAGCTTGGTCGTCGAAAACCTCAGAGGTTCTGTGACACCTTTTACCTTAATTTTCGAGAAGGGAAAGAAACTGACTATTGTCTATGGCGAAAACGGAACTGGAAAGTCAACGATTTCAGATGCCTTTGACCTGCTTGGAAACGGAAAGGTCGGATCTTTGGAGAATAGAGGCATTGGTGGTGCTACGCGTACATATTGGCCGTCCGTTGGGAAAATGCATGGTGATGTCAAAGTGATCTTTTCGACCTCATCCGGTACATGCACTCTATCGCTTGGAAAAACAAATGTGGCGGTGGATAACGAGCAACTCAAACCAAAGGTGGCCGTGTTGCGGCGCAGCCAGATATTAAGCTTAATTGCAGCCCAACCAGCCGATCGCTACAAAGAAATTAGTCGGTTTGTCGATTTGTCGGGGATCGAGACTTCCGAGATGACCTTGCGCAAGTTGATTAATGACAAGACTAAGGATTACGAGGCTGCAACAACTCGCCTTGGTGCAAACAGAACGACTATCGAGAACTTCTGGAATCAAGTCGGTAATCCTGCACCTGATGCCTTCTCATGGGCAAAGCTCGAAGTGCTGAAAGACCACCAAGAATTTGATCGAAAGAAGGTCGCTGTTGATGACCTGATTTTGCATTGGGACAAAATCGTTCCTCATCCTGGGAAGTTGGAAGAACTGGCTAGCAATCTCAAGTCATCTAAATCTTCATTAGAAACTGCCAAGACTTCTATGGAGGTAATAACCAGTGATGCAGCCAATGACTATCTAGAGGTTCTAGAGATCTTGAAAGCAGCACAGAAACATTTTGCGACACATCCCTCCCCTGATGTTTGCCCACTTTGTGAAAGCGGTGAGAAGGTCGAAGGTTTGGTTGCTGAAGTCAATCGCAGAATTGAAGTGCAAGGGCTACATACGAAGCTGAATACAGCCAGAAATTCTGTTGCCAGTCATGGTGCTGTTGTGCAGAGGGAAAAACAGCGTCTGGAGGATTTTCTGGAAGGTGCTGCAAAAGACTTTGCAGCACTGGAATCCTATTGTGCTAATTCCAAGGAGATTTCCGATCTAAAGCTTCCTGCATTTCCTGTACCCAGTGAAGCAGAAAAATGGGCAGGCTGGATTGATGGTAACAAGGACAAGCGTGATAGCTGGAAAAAGGCTGCAGATGCTTGTGTAGATAGTAAGAATTTCGTGGAAACACTACGGCGATCACTGAAAGACCTAAATGAGAATGAAGCGGTCGCAAAAGAATTGGAGGTCGTACTTCCCCGTCTTCGTGAAATCCTGAGGATCATGGAGGAGGAACGGAAGAAATACACTGATGCAGTTCTCGGAGCTATATCGACTCGTGTAGGTGAACTTTATGAAGCTATTCATTCGGGCGAGGGATTGAACAAGATTGTCCTGGCACTAGATGCAGCCAAGCGTGGTTCCTTGGATATCGCTACCGAGTTCGCAGGACGGCAGGATACTCCGCCGCAGGCGTATTTTAGCGATTCCCATCTGGATACTTTAGGTCTGTGTGTATTCATTGCATTGGCCGAACGTGAAGTACCAGAACAGAAAATTCTGGTGTTGGATGACGTGTTGGGCAGCGTTGATGAGCCACATGTCGAACGAATCATCAGCGTGATTTACGATGTGAGCCAAAAGTTCAGGCACTCGATCGTCACTACGCACTACCGGCCTTGGCGGGAGAAATTTCGATGGGGTGTCCTCAAACCGGATCAGACTTGTCATTTTGTGGAACTCAATCAATGGGCATTCGGTAAAGGCATTACTCTAAGCGGTGCAATAATTCCTGAAATCTCACGTCTCAAAACTCTACTGGCTGATCCGAATCCTGATGTTCAGGCGATATGCGGTAAGGCAGGGGTCGTTCTGGAGGCTCTGTTGGACTTCATTACGCTGCAATATGGTTGTGCTGTTCCAAGACGGCATGGGAATGCCTATGTGCTAAGTGATTTGCTCGGTGCGGTTAATGGCAAATTGTTAGCGGCGTTGAAGGCGGAAACGCTAGACCAAAATACCCCTGGTCAAGTTTTAGTGTCTACAGAGCTTAAGCCAATCTTTGACGATATAGCGGAGATTGCTCAAGCCAGAAATGTGCTTGGTGCACATTTCAATGCGATGGCTTTCGATCTGTATCCTGCCGAAGGTATTAGATTTGCTAAATTGGTTGAACAACTGTCTGATGCGTTGGTTTGTCCCGATCATGGTCGTCCAATGAAGGACACAGGAAGTTATTGGAGAAATGGCGGTGATACTCGCCGTCTGCATCCATTGAAGAAGCCCACCTGATCGAACAATGACTACCAAAAACTCCAACCCACCAAGCTCGGCAAGGATAAGCGCCAAAATCCAGAATCGCGTGTCCTGCGTGAAGAACAGACGCTATTCACCGTCGAATGGGCGTTGAAATGAAGCACATCCCACCTCCGCAACACGACACCTTGGAATTCCTGGCCAGTCAGATTGCCGAGATCGTTCAGCAGGCGCGTAACCAGGTACGCCAAAGCGTTAATCAGGCCATGGTAGCCAGCTACTGGGAAATTGGCCGTCTGATCGTCGAGCACGAGCAGCAGGGGCAAGCGCGAGCTATCTATGGCCAACGCCAGCTGGCCGAGTTATCCATCCGCCGTACAGATCTGTTTGGTAAGGGGTTTGACGTCAGCAATCTGCGCAACATGCGCCGGTTTCATCTGGCTTTTCCGATTCGGGAGACAGTGTCTCCTGAATTGAGCTGGTCGCATTACAACGTCTTGACCAAGGTGGAAAATCCATCCGCCCGCCAATGGTACCTGCGCGAAGCCATCGATCAGAACTGGAGTGTGCGGGCGCTGGACAGGCAAATCGGCGTGCTCTATTACGAACGTCTGTTGAGCAGCAAGGACAAGGCGCTGATCGAGGCCGAAGCGGCGCAGCACACGGAATCCCTGGCGGAAACCCGCAAGGATTTCCTGCGTGATCCGTATGTGCTGGATTTTCTCAACCTCAACACCGGCCGCTTTCTGGAAGGCGATCTGGAGCAAGCCATCATGGACAACCTGCAAAACTTCCTGCTGGCGCAACGGCAAGAGGCACAAGAATGAGCGGCAAACAAAAACTCGAACTCACCTGGATCGGCAAGGACAAGCGGCCCAAGCTGGAGCCGCGCATCCTGCTCGAAGACACTTCGCTGTCGTATCATGCCAGGCATCGGGTGTCGGATAACGACAGCTTCGACAACCGGCTGATCTTCGGCGACAACCTGCTGGCGTTGAAGGCGCTGGAGCAGGAGTTTTCTGGTAAGGTGAAGTGCGTATTCATCGATCCGCCGTACAACACCGGCAGCGCGTTCACGCATTACGACGACGGGCTGGAGCACTCGATCTGGCTGGGATTGATGCGTGACCGGCTGGAGATTA
Source organism: Nitrosomonas limosa (assembly GCF_054188085.1). NCBI lineage: Bacteria > Pseudomonadati > Pseudomonadota > Betaproteobacteria > Nitrosomonadales > Nitrosomonadaceae > Nitrosomonas > Nitrosomonas limosa. Next base: position 2,187,452 of record NZ_CM135180.1, read on the forward strand.
TCCGGCGGTTATTGTCGGAGGATGGTTCGTTGTGGATCACGATTGATGATAATGAAGCGCATTATTTGAAGGTGTTGTGTGATGAAGTGTTTGGACGGGTGAACTTTGTTGCGAACATGATATGGGAAAAGCGCACATCGCGTGAGAATCGTCGCGTCTTCTCCTTCAATCACGACCACTTACTTGTATATGGGAAAAATAAGCCTGAGTTCGAGAAAGTTCGCAATGCTCTGGGATTGAACAGTGAAGTGCTTTCTCGTTACAAGAATCCCGATAACGATCCGCGTGGTCCTTGGCAATCCGTATCTGCTAATGCACAGGCAGGACATGCAACACCTACTCAGTTCTATAAGTTAAAGCTACCGTCTGGCCGAGAAATCGATCCGCCTAAGGGTCGATGCTGGCTTTATACGAAAGAACGCATGGAGCAAGAAATTGCAGGCGGTAATATATGGTTTGGTGTAAATGGCGACAACGCACCTCGAATCAAAAAATTCCTACGTGATAACGAGGATAAAGGTCTCACCCCGGAAACGATTTGGCCAGCAGCAGAGGTGAACACAAACGATGAGGCAAAGAAGGGATTGCTTCAGTTACTGCCACACGTTTCAGTTTTCGATAATCCAAAACCCGAAGGTTTGCTTGAGCGTGTTTTGCACATCTCCACCAATCCCGGAGATCTCGTCCTCGATTCCTTCGCCGGTTCCGGCACCACCGGCGCGGTGGCGCACAAAATGGGCCGCCCCTGGATCATGGTGGAGCTGGGCGAACACTGCCACACGCACATCATTCCCCGCTTGAAGAAAGTCATCGATGGCGAAGACCAGGGCGGCATCAGCAAGGCGGTGAATTGGCAAGGCGGCGGCGGGTTCCGCTACTACAAACTCGCACCCAGCCTGATCGTCAACGACCGTTGGGGCAATCCGGTGATCAACCCGGAATACAATGCGGCGATGCTGGCGGAAGCCTTGGCCAAGCTGGAAGGCTTCACCTACGCGCCGTCGGAAACCCGCTGGTGGCAGCACGGCCATTCCAGCGAGCGCGATTTCATCTACGTCACCACGCAAAATTTATCCGCCGCGCAGTTGCAGGCGCTGTCCGATGAGGTGGGCGGCGAACAAAGCCTGCTGGTGTGCTGTGCCGCGTTCCGTGGCCTGGGTGCGAATGGCGCGGCGCAAGCCGCCGAGCGCTGGCCGAACCTGACGCTGAAAAAAATTCCCAAAATGGTGCTGGCGCGCTGCGAGTGGGGCCATGACGATTACAGCCTGAATGTCGCGAATCTGCCGATGGCGCAGCCTGAACTGACCGAGCCTGCCGTGAGCAAAGGAAGGCGGACCAAGACGGATGGGCGCATCGCCGATCTGTTTGGCGATGGGGAGGAGGCGTGATGGCGAAGAAAAAGAAAGAAGTCTCCATCGTCCGCTCTTCGGCGGCGGAGTATCTGACCTTTGTGGCGGCCAGTGGCCAGGGGGGTGTGGAGACGGTCTATGCCGACGAGAATGTCTGGCTGACGCAGAAGATGATGGCCACGCTCTATGATGTGGATGTGCGCACCATCAACTATCATCTAAAAAAAGTATTTGAAGACAACGAGATGCAGCAAGATTCAGTTATCCGAAAATTTCGGATAACTGCCGCCGATGGCAAGAACTACGACACCAGGCACTACAATCTGGCCGCCATCATTGCGGTGGGCTACAAGGTCAATTCCGAACGGGCGGTGCAATTTCGCAAGTGGGCCACGGGCATCGTCGAGGAATTCGCTATCAAGGGGTGGGTCATGGATGTGGAGCGCCTAAAGCAAGGCGGCTCTGTCCTGACAGATCAATACTTTGAGGAACAGCTACAGCGTGTCCGTGAGATTCGCCTTTCGGAGCGCAAGTTCTATCAAAAAATCACGGATCTTTATGCCACGTCGCTTGATTACGATGTGGCTGCACAGGCCACCAAACGATTTTTCGCCACCGTGCAGAATAAACTGCATTGGGCCATTCATGGACAGACGGCGGCGGAAGTCATCGTCGCACGTGCGGATGCGGAAAAGCCCAATATGGGGTTGACCACTTGGCAGGATGCGCCACGTGGAAAAATTCAGAAGTTTGACGTGGTTATTGCCAAAAATTACCTGAGCGAAAGCGAAATGGCTCAGCTTTCCCGGCTGGTGAACGCCTACCTGGATATGGCCGAGCTGATGGCGCAGAACAAGATTCCGATGACCATGCAGGATTGGGAAATTCGATTAAACCGATTCATTGAAATGACCGATCGTGAGGTATTACAGGATGCCGGTAAGGTCACGGCGGAAATCGCACGCACTCATGCTGAAGCTGAGTTTGAAAAATACCGCATCGTGCAGGACAGGCTATTCGAGAGCGACTTTGACCGCATGCTGAAGCTGCTGGACAACAAGGAGAATGAAGCATGAGTGTCCGCATCCAGAACCATATTATAGGACGTTTGTCGCTGCGCCCGCCGCAAGCCGAATCGTTGGAAAGACTGAAACAGGCGTTGGATGCCGCGCCGGAGATGCTGACGCAGGAGCGCAATGTTCCGGCGGTGCTGGCCACGCTCAAGGCGCAGTTTCCTAAGCTGGAAGACTTCGAGCGCGAGTTTCCCTCGCTTTGCTTTGCGCTGGCGACCGGTGTGGGCAAAACGCGGTTGATGGGGGCTTTTATCGCTTATCTGCATCTGGCACACGGCATCAATAACTTCTTCGTGCTTGCGCCCAATCTCACGATCTACAACAAGCTGATTACGGATTTCACGCCGAATACACCGAAATACGTGTTCAAAGGCATCGGTGAATTTGCCATCCATACGCCGCGCGTCATTACCGGTGACAACTACGATCAGCAAAACATCACAGGCGGTGAGTTGCTGGGTGAAGTTCGCATCAATATTTTCAACATTTCCAAGATCAATTCCGAAGTGCGCGGTGGCCGCGAACCGCGCATCAAGCGCATGAAAGAGGTGCTGGGCGACAGCTACTTCAATCATCTGGCCAATTTGCCGGATCTGGTGCTGTTGATGGACGAATCGCACCGCTACCGCGCCCAGGCGGGGATGCGGGCGATCAACGAGTTAAAGCCGTTATTCGGCTTGGAAGTGACGGCCACCCCGTTTGTGGAGGCAAACCCAAAGCCGATTCCGTTCAAGAATGTGATCGTGGACTATCCGCTGGCGCGGGCGATGGAAGACGGCTTCGTCAAAGAGCCAGCCGTTGTCACGCAGCGTAATTTTGATGCGAAAGCACACACGCCGGAGGAAATCGAAAAGATTAAGCTGGAAGACGGCGTGCGTCTGCATGAAACGACCAAGGTCGAGTTGCTGACCTACGCTCGTGAGAACGGTGTCAAACCGGTCAAGCCTTTCATGCTGGTGATTGCACGCGATACTACGCATGCAGGGCAACTCCGGGAATTGATTGAAGAGCGATTATACGAAGGAAGATATAAGGGCAAGGTGATTCAGGTCGATTCCAGCCGCTCAGGCAGCGAAGAGGAGGAAATGATCGCACGCCTGCTGGCGGTAGAAAGCGTCGACGAACCAACCGAGATTGTGATTCACGTCAATATGCTCAAGGAAGGCTGGGACGTGACCAATCTTTACACCATTGTGCCGCTGCGCGCTGCCAATGCCCGCACGCTGATCGAGCAATCCATCGGCCGGGGCTTGCGCCTGCCTTACGGCAAGCGCACCGGTGTGGCGGCGGTGGATCGCCTGAACATCGTCGCACACGACAAGTTTCAGGAGATCATCGACGAAGCCAACCGGGGCGATTCACCGATTCGTCTGAAGCAGCTCATTCTCGATGCGCCAGGTGCGGACGACCGGAAGGTCAGCGTTCAAGTCGGATCGGGCGCGATGGCCCGGCTCGGCTTGACGGATATGCCGTTTGCGCAATCCGGAACAGCAACTCAGGCGGACGAACCGGCAATTATTGCTGCATCGGTGCCGGTGTTTACCAGCGAGGCGGAAAAACAAGCCGCGCGCGTGGTTATGGAGGTGATCGGTAAATACGAGGTCAAGCGCGACCTGGTGCCCGCCAGTAGCGCACTGCTCAATCGCGAAGTCCAATCGGCAATCCTGGCCGAAGTGGCTGAGCGGCTGAAACCCGTGCAGGGGGATTTATTGGCAGGCGTGGATGAATCGGTTCCTGCACTCGATCTATCCGCTGTGGTGGCAAAAACCACTGCAATCGTGGTGCAACAAACCATCGACATTCCGCGCATCGCCGTGGTGCCGACTGGCGAAGTCACCACGGGTTTTCATCCGTTTGCACTGGATGTCAGCCAGCTTCACTTGCAGCCTGGTGAGCGCGAGATCGTCGGTCAAATGCTGCGCACCAACGAGCAATTCACCTTAGCCGCAGAAGCCGGACTGAAGGAGCAGCGCCTGGAGGATACTATCGTTCATGCCCTGGTGGATTTCGACGATATCGACTACTTCACGCATGCCGATTTGCTTTACGATCTTGCCAGCCAAATGGTGCAGCACCTGCGTGGCTATCTATCCGAGGAAGAGGCTATCAACGTGCTGGGTCGGGATCGCCGCCTGATTGCACGCGAAATCCATGCACAAATGTTGACTCACTTTTGGGAGGAAGCGACGGAATACGAAGTACAAGTCAGCCGTGGCTTCACCGAACTCAAGCCCTGCAACTATACGGCGATTGCCGGGCAGACTATGCACCACTTCCGCGAAACCGTGGCTGAAACTGGCCGCATCAAGCAGATGCTGTTCGGCGGTTTCACGCGCTGTTTGTATCCGCTGCAGAAATTCGATTCGGATACCGAACGCCGCTTTGCCATTATTCTGGAACGTGACGCTCTCAAGTGGATTAAACCGGCGAAGGGGCAGTTCCAGATCTACTACAAACTGGGTTCCGAGCAACCGGAATACATTCCCGACTTTGTCGCCGAAACCGATTCGGCAATCTTCATGGCGGAAACCAAAGCGCGTAACGATATCGATACTCAGGAAGTTGAAGCCAAGGCGGCTGCGGCTATGCGCTGGTGCAAGTACGCATCGGATTATGCCGCAACGGTTGGCAATAAACCCTGGAAGTATTTGCTGGTTCCGCACGATGAGATTACCGAATCAAAACGTCTGAGCGATTTCTTGCGCTTTGAAGTGAAGTGCTAAAGGTAGTCTTGCTGGGGATATCATGCCGATTCATAGCGTTTATTGGCGCAAATTTTGACAAATCGCGCCAATAAAGTTAATCTTTTGGCGTAATAATCTTTCTATCGCGCCAAATAATCTTGTTATGCCCAAAAAACTGACTGATGATCTGAACGAGCGGATCGAAGCCGAGATTGCCCGGCACATCGAAGGCGTTGGTATCGACGCGCTGCATGCGGCATTGGCAGAAATAGTCAGCCGCCGTACGTTGCAGCGCCGTCTTGCAAACTTGGCCGATCAGAAAAGGGTATTTGTTTCCGGTAAAGGCCCGAGTCTGCGTTACCGCCAATCCCAAATAATCTACGCCCGGACACATGAACCGGCTTTAGTCGCAGCCTCGCCGGGCATCGAGGTTGATATCCCGGTATCGCCGGAAGGGGAAGAAATCCGGCGTTATGTGCGTCAGCCCCGGCAACAGCGGGCGCCGGTCAGTTACAAGCAGTCTTTCCTGGAGCAATATATCCCGAACAGTACGGCCTATCTCCCCGAATCCCTGCGCACGCAATTGCACAATCTCGGCCGTCCGTCCGTGACGGCGGCTGACGATGCTCCGGCGGGTACTTTTGCCCGTGACATTCTCAATCGTTTGTTGATTGATCTTTCCTGGGCTTCGTCGCAACTGGAGGGCAACACCTATTCGCGGCTCGATACCGAACGCCTCATCGAATACGGGCAAGCCGCCGCCGGTAAGGATGCGCTGGAAACCCAGATGATCCTCAATCACAAGGCGGCGATTGAATATCTGGTGCGCGATACCGAGCATGTGGGTGTTAATCCGGAAACCGTCATTGCGCTGCATGCCTTTTTGTCGGATGGCCTCATGCCCGATCCCGCAACTTGCGGCCGCCTCCGTAACCGGCCGGTCGAAATCGGTGGCAGTGTTTATCTGCCAATTGCCCTGCCCCAGCGTATCGAAGAGCTATTCGGCGTCGTTATTGAGATGGCGGTCGAAATTCTCGATCCCTTTGAGCAAGCTTTCTTTCTGATGGTGCATTTGCCGTACCTGCAACCGTTTGAGGATGTCAATAAACGGGTTTCCCGGCTGGCTGCCAACATTCCCTTTATCCGGTATAACCTCTCGCCACTGTCTTTCATTGACGTCGCCGCGAAGGATTACATTGAAGCCTTGCTCGGCGTCTATGAACTTAATCGTATGGAATTGCTACGCGATATCTTCGTGCGCGCCTACGAGCGTTCCTGCCAGCAATACGTCGCCGTGCGCCAGCAGCTGGTGCCGCCGGACGCTGTGCGCCTGCGCTATCGCACCCAGTTGTCAGCACTTGTTGCAGCTATTGTCCGTAGTGGCGCTAAAGCCGATTTAGCAACGATCCGCGCCCAAGCACGCGGTACCGTGGCCGAGGCCGATCGTGAACGTTTTGTCGCGCTGGCGATGGAGGAATTTCAGAATCTTCATTCCGGTAATGTTATTCGATTCGGTCTGCGACCGTTGGAATTTGCGGCATGGCAGGAAAAGAATAGCGATAAAAATTGAATTGCAATAACAAACACACCAGCCTATTCTTGTAAAAGCATATTCGCTGAAACAGGAGGCCTATCAATGAAAAAGCAATTTATCAATCTAAAACTTTTAGCCGTGCCGCTGGCATTTGTTGTGGCGCAGAGCGTTTCCCACGCCGTGCCCGGTATGCACGGTTCCGGCAGCGGCGCGGCGACGGAGCATCCGCGGGTGTCGAACAGCATCGCCGGGAAAATCAATTCGACCGGTTCGGAGATGGAGATTACTTACAGCGCCGACGGCAAGACCGCGATTTTTGTGTCGACGCGCGAGGGCAGCATCCAATCGCCCGGCGGTAATTACAGTTTCGATATCTGGATGTCGCGTCTGGTCGACGGCGAATGGCAGGAGCCGGTTCATTTGGGGCCGGGCATCGATCCTAAGGTGGGACCGAACATCAATACTTCGGCGTGGGAGCTGGAGCCGAGCTTTTCCGACGACGGCAATGTGATTTATTTCACCCGCTACGAGCCGGGCAATATGTTGTCCGGCGATTTGTACGTGGTGCAAAAAGTCGATGGCGTGTGGCAAGAAGCCAGAAACTGGAACGATGTGCCGGAATTGCCGAACATCAACACGCCGACCGGCGAGGAGCATTGCCCGATTATCGCGTCCGACAGCCTGATTTATTTCAGCTACCACCAGCCCGGCGTGACCCAGGACAGCGATATCTGGAAGGTCGAGAAAAAGGACGGTGTGTGGCAAAAACCGGAGAGCCTGGGGCTGAAAATCAATTCGCCGCACCGCGACCATTTGCATTGGACCGGACTGTCGAAAGACGGCAAGAGCCTGATCATCACCAGCACACGGCCGGATTTGGGTTCGCGCGGCGGGCATGACGAGTGGATTTCGCAGCAAAACGCCAACGGCGAATGGCAGCAGCCTGTGAATCTTGGCGATGCGGTCAATACCGGCGGCGAGGATATGTGTTGGACGTTTACGCCGGACGGCAAGCAATTTACCGGCAGTTGGGGACCGCACGGCACCTACGATATGGACATCCGTTCGATTAATAAAAACGATGTGCCATTGCTGAAGGATTTCGAGCCGATGGGATTGCCGCCTAATTTGCTGAAGCGCAGTGCAACTAAGGCGGACTGAGACGCCGCTGCTGCAATAAGATTTAAATGCGCCGGTACGGGTGATACCGGCGCAGTCGTTTGAAGATCAGCGATTATGCCGCTGCTCGTGAAGCACGTTTGCGTTCGTGTTCGAGCAAGTAACGTTTGCGGATGCGGATGGTTTTCGGGGTGATTTCCACCAATTCGTCGTCGGCGATAAATTCAATCGCGGATTCCAGCGTGAGTTGAATCGGCGGGATTAACGTCACCGCTTCATCGGTTCCCGATGCGCGGATATTGGTCAGTTGCTTGCCCTTGATAGGATTCACGACCAAATCGTTATCGCGGGTATGGATGCCGATCACCATGCCTTCGTACAGACGATCGCCGGGGCTGACGAACATGCGGCCGCGGTCTTGCAGTTTCCAGAGCGCATACGCGACAGCTTCGCCTTGTTCGGCGGAGATTAGTACGCCGTTTCTGCGCGGCGGGATTTCCGGGCGCATCGGTGCGAATTCGTCGAATACGTGGCTCATCAAACCGGTGCCGCGCGTCATGGTCATGAATTCCGATTGGAAACCGATCAAGCCGCGCGCCGGAATACGGTAATCCAGCCGCACGCGCCCTTTGGCATCCGATACCATGTCTTGTAAATCGCCGCGGCGCGCGCCCAATGCTTCCATCACTGCGCCTTGATTGGCTTCGTCGACGTCGACAGTAAGCATTTCAAACGGCTCGCATTTGACGCCGTCGATTTCGCGGATCACCACGTGCGGGCGCGATACCGCGAGTTCATAGCCTTCGCGGCGCATGTTTTCCAGTAGAATGGTCAAGTGCAATTCGCCACGGCCGGAAATCAGGAACGAATCGGTTTCATTGGTTTCTTCCATGCGCAGCGCGACGTTGGTCAGCAATTCTTTTTCCAGGCGTTCGCGCAATTGGCGGCTGGTGACGAATTTGCCTTCCTGGCCGGCAAACGGCGAGGTATTGACCTGGAATGTCATGGTCAGGGTCGGTTCGTCAACCGCCAGCATCGGCAGCGCTTCGGGTTGGTCGATATCGGCCAGCGTAGCGCCGATGCTCAGCTCTTCCACGCCGTTGATCAGCACAATGTCGCCCGCCAAGGCTTCTTTCATTTGTATCCGCTCCAGACCGCGGAAACCGAGCACTTGATTGACTTTGGCTTTTTTCGGCGGTTTATCGCCCGCGAGCACCATCACTTCCTGACCGGCTTTCAGCTTGCCGCGATGAATGCGGCCAATACCGATGCGTCCGACGAAGCTAGAATAATCCAGCGCGCTGATTTGCAGTTGCAGCGGTTCATCGGGATTACCGGTAGGCGCAGGCACATGGTTGAGAATGGTATCGAACAACGGGCGCATATCCGGGCTGGATTTATCCGGGTCCAAGGTGGCAAAGCCGTTCAGCGCGGAAGCGTACACCACCGGAAAATCAAGCTGCTCGTCGCTGGCGCCGAGTTTATCGAACAGATCGAAGGTTTGATCGACTACCCAACCGGCGCGCGCACCCGGACGGTCGATTTTGTTGATCACCACAATCGGGCGCAATCCTTGCGCCAGAGCTTTTTTGGTCACAAAGCGGGTTTGCGGCATCGGACCTTCCACGGCATCGACCAACAACAGCACACCGTCGACCATCGACAATACGCGTTCCACTTCGCCGCCGAAATCGGCGTGGCCGGGGGTATCGACGATGTTGATGTGAACGCCTTCGTAGTCGATGGCGCAATTCTTGGCTAAAATGGTGATACCACGCTCGCGCTCAATATCGTTGGAATCCATCACGCGCTCGGAAACTTGCTGATGCGCGGCAAAGGTGCCGGCCTGGTGCAGGAGCTTGTCAACCATGGTAGTTTTGCCGTGGTCGACGTGCGCGATGATGGCGATATTGCGGATAGGACGAGACATAATAATTCCTCAAAAAATAAGCTGTTAGTTGATACTTTGGGGGCGGTATTATAGCAGCCGATGGTTAAAATACGATGACAAATTTTCAAAAACCCGGAAGCGCGGCAGGAATCTTGCATGAATCCGGCGGTCAGCCGCAAAGTTCAAATCCGCGCTATCTATCGGCAGATTCGTTGCAATCTTTGCAGTTAAATCCCCACGAAATTGCCGCCAGTATCGAACATTTGCTACTGGCACGCAGCCGTCAACAGTCATGGAATGCACCCAAAGCAGTCATTACCCCGCCGGATGGCCGCTACATGATGGCGACATTGGCGGCTGCCGACGATCCGCCGTTTCTGGCCGTCAAGGCGCTGGTACTGAATCCGGATAACCCGCAGCAAGGCTTGCCGAGCATCAATTCCCTGGTGACGTTGCTCGATAGCCGCAGTGGATTACCCTTAGCGGTAATCGACGGCAATTGGGTCACGGCGATACGGACAGCCGGTTTGAGCGCGGTCGCAGCCAAACGGCTGGCCCGGCCGGATGCTTCCGTCGCGGCGTTTATCGGTTGCGGGGTGCAGGCGCATAGCCATTTGCAAGCATTTGCCGCATTGTTTCCGTTAACCGGGGTGCGTGCGTATGCACGCGGCCCGAGCCGCGATAGCTTTTGCCAATTCGCTGAAAACATGGGATTGCCCGCAATTGCCTGCCAAGCAGCCGAAGCAGCGATCCGCGATGCGGATTTGATCGTTACATCGGTGACCTTGTCGCCGCAATTGGTTCCGTTTCTCGATGCGCATTGGTTGAAACCCGGCGCGTTTGTCACCATGACCGACCTGGCAGCGCCGTGGCTGAAGGACAGCATGTCAGCGCTCGATCGCATTATCGTCGACGATCTGGAACAAGAGGCCAGTATGCCCAAGCCGCTGGTCGATCCGGCGTTTGTAAGCGGCGATCTGACCGATTTGGCGACGGGAGCTGCACTACCCCGGCAAACTAATGTTGAACGGACAGCCTTCGTATTTCGCGGCATGGCATTGGGAGATCTGGCCGTCGCCGGGTTGGCTTACCAACGTGCTTGCGAGCAGTTGCCGGATTCTCCGGTGTAATAATTACTCAGCAGCTAATTATTCCTTATTGGTTTCAGCGCCGGTCATCAGGAATTTAACCAACAGCGCGAAAATCAGCGGAACCATGCTCAAGCCCGTCACCATATAATGTTCTGATGTGAATTGATCGCCTTCGTCCATGATGATGTAACCGAAGAAAATGGTGACCGGGGTAATAATTGCCAAGACAATGACTAATCTGAATAATCCTTTCATGGTATATATCCTTTCACTAAATTATTATTAACAGGCCGTTGAAAAACTATCTGCGTTGCCGCTACGGTGTTAAAAACAAGCTCAAAATGCTCATTTATACCGCATAAACTGCGCTTTTTCGCCTGTCTTTGCCTTGTATCGGCTGCCTCGAAAACGTTTTCAACGACCTGTTAAAGTATATGCCGATTGCGGCCATGAACAAAATCACGCTTTCCCAATGCAACGCCAGGCAAGGTAAAATATAACCTTTGACGCAGCAATCTTATGTATGGAATCCGTACTGATCATTTCTAATTTTCCCGATCACGAGAGCGCCGATGCGTTGGCGAAAGCTCTGATTGATCAGCATTTGGCGGCTTGTGTCAATCTTTTGAGCCCCTGCACTTCGGTTTACCGCTGGCAGGATACCATTGAATCCGCGGCGGAGATTCCGGTGCTGATCAAAACCCGCCATCAGCATTATGACCGGGTTGAACAGTTGATCAAGTTGATGCATCCTTATGAACTTCCGGAAGTGATTATGGTTCCTATATTGGGCGGATTACCTGCCTATCTGCAGTGGGTAGCCGACGAAACTCACTTATCAGACTAAATACTACAGAATACCGATGCGATTAATTCAATTATTGTTACTGTTATTAGCGATGTCCTGTACGCAAGCCGTTGCGCAGGAAAGCGGTTCTTTCAGCCTGTTGCAGAAATTGCAAGGATTGGGCATCAATCTCGGGCAAAGCAATCCGCAGGAACTGCTGCCGCCGGATGAAGCGTTCAAAATCACGGTGGAAGTACGTGACGGCCAGACGCTGATCGCCCATCTGACACCGGCCAAGGATTATTATCTGTACCGTGACAAGATTACTTTTGAGCCGAAGCAGGAAGGATTGACCGTCGAGAAAGTGACGTTGCCGCCGGGCCAAATGAAAGACGACATGACCTTCGGTCAAATGGAAGTTTATTTCAACCCGATTCAAGCGGTGATTTCGTTAAAACGGGAAGACCCCGCCAGTGAACAGCCGCTGACGCTGGTGGCAAATTATCAGGGTTGCAATGAACCGGTCGGCGTGTGTTACGCACCGATTCACAAAGCCATCGAATTAACGCTGCCGGCAGTGGCCGCGGCGATCGGCGCAGTTGCCGATGCCGTCAGCAATCCGGCAACGGCGGCACCGGTCGATGCAACCGCGGAATTGTTTCAAATGCCCTCCCGCGCTCCGGCCATCGAAACCGAATCCTACAAAATCGAGCGGATGTTCGAAACCGGCGATTACTGGCTGATCCTGACCGGGTTTTTTGGCATTGGTTTGCTGTTGTCGTTTACGCCATGCGTGTTTCCGATGTTTCCGATTTTGTCAGGCATCATCGCCAATCGCGGTAAGCATGTGACCAAATCGCATGGCTTTATCCTGGCGCTGGCGTATGTGCTCGGCATGGCGATTACCTATGCCATTGCCGGCGTTGCGGCGGGATTGTCGGGCGCGATGCTGTCGGCTGCGCTGCAGAATGCTTGGGTTTTAGGTTCTTTTGCAGTGATTTTCGTGCTGTTGTCGTTTTCGATGTTCGGCTTGTATGAATTGCAATTACCGGGGGCATTGCAGACCAAATTATCCGAGGAAGCCGGGCATCTGAAAGGCGGGCATTTGACCAGCGTATTCGGCATGGGTGCGTTATCCGCGTTGATTGTCGGCCCCTGTGTTGCGGCACCGCTGGCGGGTGCGTTGCTCTACATCAGTCAAACCCGCGATGTTGTGCTGGGCGGTTCGGCGTTGTTTGTCATGGCGCTGGGCATGGGCGTGCCACTGCTGCTGCTCGGCACATCGGCGGGTGCGTTGCTGCCCAAGGCGGGGCCGTGGATGGAATCGATCAAGCGCTTTTTCGGCGTGCTGCTATTGGCGGTTGCACTCTGGATTGTCTCGCCGGTGATTAACGAGGTGGTATACATGTCGCTGTGGTCGGCGCTGCTGATCATATCCGCCATCTACCTGCATGCGATCGATCCTTTGCCGGAAAGAGCGACGGGGTTGCAGAAATTTTTTAAAGGTGTCGGCGTTATTGCGCTGCTGATCGGCGTTGCCATGCTGGTCGGGGTGTTATCCGGCAGCCGCGATGTGCTGCAGCCACTCTCCAAAATCGGTATCGTCCAGAGCAGTGTGGATACCGCGGAATTGAGAGCTGCCGGAAATCCGGCTTTACCGTTTCAGCGGGTAAAAAGCCTTGCGGAGCTTGATGAGCAGATTGAACGCTCCAAGAATAAATACATCATGGTGCGGTTTCATGCCGATTGGTGTGTTTCCTGCAAGGAAATGGATCGCTTCACTTTTTCCGATACCAAAGTGCAGGCCCGGCTGAAAGATGTGGTGCTGCTGGAAGTCGACGTGACCGACGGCACGCCGGATGATACCGCGCTGCTGAAACGCTTTAAGTTGTTCGGGCCGCCGGGTATTCTATTTATTGATCGTCAGGGCCGCGATGTGCCGGACATCAAAGTCATTGGATTCCTCAATCATAACGATTTCCTGACAGTGCTGAATGCAGTGCTGATTTGAGGAATATTCAAACCGGATTGCAAGCTGCGATTCAGGAAGAAAAAATAATTTTAGGATGGGTCGATGTCAAAATTTAAGCAGATTCTTTTGTATCTTTGTATTGCCGTCATTGCGCTGGGGGCGGGTTCGTTTTTCCGTTCATTGTTGTCGGATATTTATCAAACGGAATTAACCAGTGAAGAAAGTCAGCAAGGCGCGAAAGCGATTCTTGAAGCCAGTTTACCGGATTTAAAAGGCGACGATCAGGCGGTTTCGCAATGGCTTGGAAAGGTCATGGTGGTAAATTTCTGGGCGACTTGGTGTACCCCCTGCCGTGAGGAAATTCCGGAGTTTATCGAAGCGCAGAGTAAATATGGCGATCAAGGTTTGATCTTTGTGGGTATTGCGATTGATCAGCCTGACAAAGTGAAAATGTTCAGTCAGGAGTTCGGCATCAATTATCCGGTTCTGATCGGCAGCTTTAATACTTGGTCGTTGCTCGAAGCCGCTGGAAACCGCATGTCCGCACTTCCATATACGGTTGTTTTAAACCGCTCGGGTGAAATTGTTGACACCTATCTAGGCCGCGTTAATTTGAAAAAGCTGGAAAAACTGATTGAACCGCTGTTGAAGCAACAACCCGTGCCCGAGCAACCGGTGCAGTCTTAAACAAGAAGCTGTTGCAGTCGAGGGGAATGCCGTCGTAATCATTGCCTCTGCTGGAACGAATCATGTAATATGTTCAACAGGAATGGAATGCTTTAATCGTTAGCATACAAGCGAGCTACTCTGTCCTTGCAAGGCCTCGCGCATTCTGATGTTTGCGAATACTTACCAGAGGATTCAAAAGCTGCTGATTTTGATTGGATAAGGGACTGAAGGTAGGAAAGCAAGGGTTTATATCGCAATGTGATGGGGTTATTTTTTCCGTAATCATTTGGGAGAACCTTATCATGACACAGCTCACGGTTAATCATCGTTTCATCGTTTTATTCTTGTCGTTTCAAGTGCTGTTTTTCCCTGCATGCGCATCCACTCAGAAATATGAGGGCAGCCGCGAGCAATTCAGCGATATTGTCATTACCACGAAGGTACATGAAGCCATTATCGACGAACCGTCCTTAAGACCGTTCGATATCAATGTCAGAACCATAAAAGGCGTGGTGGAATTGAGCGGCCTGGTCAATTCCCGGGATGATATGGATAAAGCCATCGCCATTGCCCGTAAGGTAGAGGGTATTAAGCTGATCAAAAATGATATGCGAACTTATGGAACCGGCGATTATTGATCAGAGGATCGATTGCAAGATGAGGATGCATCGATCCGGTTCGATTTGCAATAAACCGACATCACCGGCATCGGCGACCGAATGATCGTCATCAATAAAACAGACAAATAAAATGAGTGCCGATCTTGTTCTGATCGTTCATTTTTTGTACGTGCTGTTTGTCGTCGGGAGTTTGCCGGTGATCTGGATTGGCGCTTGGCTGGGGCTTACGTTTGTGGCTAATCCGTGGTTTCGCTATTTGCACCTTGCCGCTATTTTATTGGTGGTGGCCGAGTCATTGCTCGGAATTGTTTGTCCGCTGACTGTTTGGGAAAACAACCTGCGCCAAATGGGGTCGGACGTCAGTTTCATTCAGCACTGGTTGCACCGTATCATTTTCTATCAAGTGTCTGAATCGGTGCTGACAGCGGTTTATATCGCGTTTGCCGCTTTGGTGGCGATGACTTTCAAATGGGTTCCGCCGAGGCGTAAAAATAGCGATCAGCTCCCAGAAGCCAGGAATTGATTGCCGATTTCCATGGCGTCTTCGCTGCCGGGTTGCAATAATTCTTCAATGTTGGGTTCGAAGGTTTCCTCATCGAAGGCGATATCGCCGTTCTCAAACGGCCGATCCTGTACTTTGAGGTTTGCAAAATCATAGCGGGAAGTATCGGCCAGATGCGACAGTTGCACGTTTTGCAGTGAACGGAACATGGTTTCCAGCCGGCCCGGAAATTTTTTATCCCATTGCTGCATCATCTCTTTAATGACCTGACGCTGTAAATTCGGCTGCGATCCGCACAAGTTACATGGAATGATGGGAAAATCGGCGACGGCGGCGTACGCTGCCAAATCTTTTTCCTTGCAATAAGCTAATGGCCGGATCACGATATGCTTGCCGTCGTCACTCACCAGTTTAGGCGGCATCGCTTTAAGTTTGCCGCCATAAAACATGTTCAAGAACAGAGTTTCCAGGATGTCATCGCGATGATGCCCCAAAGCGATCTTGGTAGCGCCCAGCTCACCGGCAACCCGGTACAACACGCCCCGCCGTAATCGGGAGCACAGGCTGCAGGTGGTTTTGCCATCCGCGATGACGCGTTTTACGACACTGTAAGTGTCTTGTTCGACAATGCGAAACGGCATACCGATGCGAGTCAGGTAGGTCGGCAGCACTTGTTCGGGAAACCCGGGTTGTTTCTGATCGAGATTGACGGCGATCAATTCAAAATCCAGCGGCGCGTGCGCTTGCAGATTGCGCAGGATATCGAGCAGTGCATAACTGTCCTTGCCGCCGGACAGGCATACCATCACCCGGTCGCCGGCTTCAATCATATTGAAATCTGCGATTGCCGAGCCTACTAATCTTCGCAAGCGTTTTTGCAGCTTGTTGACATTATATTGTTGTTTTTTTTGCATGCTGGACGATAAATTTGATGAAAGAATAACCAATAGGATTGTTCAAACGATATCAGGGGCGTTGCAGATATTCGACAAACGGTTTGGAACAATTTAGCATAGCCGAATTCTAATCAGGACTGATAGTTGGATCGAGGGTTGTTATTCAGGAGAATTCGATGAGCAGAATTATACCATTGGTAATCTTGGTCTTGTTTTCAACCAATAGCTATTCGACAGCAAATCATTCCCAATTGGAACTCGATTTCGGCAAGCCAGGCGATGCCGCTAAGGTAACGCGTATTATTAAGCTGACGCAGGTGGATAACATGTTTCTACCGGCTGAAGTGAAAGTAACGGAAGGCGAAACGGTGCGGTTTGTGGTCAAAAACGGCGGTGATCACAAACATGAAATGTTGATCAGTTCGATGGCGGAACTCAAGAAGGCTGCGAATATGCGGCGCATGTATCCGGATAAGGAACATACGGAAGCGCATTTGCTGCAATTGGAACCCGGAGAGCAAAAAGAATTGGTTTGGCAATTTACCACCGTTGGCACTATTGATTTTGCTTGCCCGTTGCCCGGCCATTTTAAAAAGATGCGTGGAAAAATTATTGTGGAGAAGAAATGAACAAACAAATCAAAACCCTTTTAGTTGGATCATTGATGACGGTCGGATTGTTGAGCGTTGCATCGCAGGCTGCGGCTACCACGACTGTTGAAGTGTATAAAAGTCCAACGTGCGGTTGTTGCGCGAAATGGGTGGATCATATGCGGGATCATGGGTTTACCGTAAAAACGCATGATGTCGGTAACAAGGAAATCAGAAAAAAATCCGGGCTTTCCGAATCCGTCGGCTCATGCCATACGGCATTAGTGAATGGCTATGCGATTGAAGGTCACGTGCCGGCGCCGGATATTATCCGGCTGTTGAAGGAGAAACCCAAAGCAATCGGCCTGTCGGTGCCCGATATGCCGCATGGTACGCCTGGCATGGAAGGCGCACGTAGCGACCCCTATAATGTCTTATTGATTACCGAGCGCGATCAATCCCGTAAGGATGCAACCATCTACAACCGCTACGATCCTTATGCCAAGAAAGCAATGCAATCGGAGCCTGTCAAACCTGAAGCCGAGAAAGGCGGTTCTGTGATGCGCATCAAGTAATGCCGGTTTTAGATGAGCATACGTCGTAATAATTTTATGGGCGGCATTGCTGCCGCAGCATTGGTAATCGGCTGCGGCGATGCGGCGCCGCCAGTGCCGTTGTCTTGGAAGCAGTTAAGCGGTGCTGATACCGCGTTGGTTGAAAGAAATTTCGATCCGGCGCAAATCCAGCGTGGTGAAGCTGTTTACAACGCTAACTGTGTTGGCTGTCATGGTCCTGGTGGCACCGCCACGCCGGAGTGGCGCAAACCGGGACCGGACGGAAAATACCCGCCTCCGCCGTTGGATAGCTCGGCGCACGCTTGGCACCATTCAACGGAAGTGCTGAAAAAAACGATTCTGAAAGGAACTCCCCCAGAGATCGGTTCGATGCCCGCATGGGAAGGCAAATTAACGGAACAGCAAGTCGACGATGTGGTCGTTTGGATCAAATCACTCTGGTCTGACGAAATTTATGATCTCTGGTATAAGAATTTTGAAGGTAAATAACCCTCCGGCACGGATTTAATACGCAGACAAAAAGCTATTCCTCCGGTTTCTTGTTTTTCAGTAAACTCATTTGTTCCAAAATCTGCTGCTTTTCATTTTCCAACTCCTGATAGCGCGCATAAAGCCGGTCTAAGTCAGCGGAATATTGATTGACGCGTGCTTGTCTCGCTTGTTGACGTTGCATCAAATCGTTATAGTTCGGTATCGGAATGCTTTGCCCGGGTGTGCTGGGCAGCGGCACGTTCATCGAAGGCTCGGAAGCATCGTTGCGGCGTAATTCCTGAACCATCAAGAATTGCTGATAAACTGATTGTGATTCTTGATGCACCCGGTCCAATGCAGTTTCCAACTGCTGCAACTGCTCTTGTTCGGCAGTTTTTTCAACATCGGCGAACGCTGGATGTGCCATGATCAACAAGAGTAACAAAAGGATTATTCGCATGGATATTGGTGAGCGCTTCATATTGTCAGTGTGTCAAAGCATACAATAGATTCATCACTCTATGACAGCAAATATTCATTGATCATTCAGCTCGTTTATTAAATTTTAGTGACAGATATCGACAAAATAAGGTTTTTTGCGCCAATTTAAACGCTTTTTCAGGCTCTCTCAACTCTGTATCCACGGCAAACCAGCCGCTTTCCAGCCGGAAGCTTTGCCGCGCTGACCGTTCTCATCCCGGTCGCCTTCAAAACCTTCCAGAATGTTGTAGCACTCGGCGAAATCCATGTCGGTGGCCATCGCCGCGGCCTGATTCGAGCGCGCGCCGCTGCGGCAGATGAATAATACCGGTAATGATTTATCAACTTCGCTGGCCAGTTGATCGAAAAAATGCGGATTCGGTTGCATGCCGGGGTACGAGCGCAATTCGATTTCGGTCGCACCAGGGATGCGGCCAACCCAATCGAGTTCGGCGCGCGAACGCACATCGACCAATTGTGCTTGCGCATGCTCTTGCAATACCCGGTATGCTTCCATCGGCAGTAATGCGCCTTTGTAGGGAAGTCCCAGTTCTTGCGCGCGTTGCTGCGCTCTTGCCAAAATTGTTTCGGTTGTTTCCATAAGTAACTCGCTGAGGTTATAAAAAATGACGCTTGGAATGGCTTTATAATAGTAGCCGCCAATTTTCCAATTACCGTTAATTCCTCAATATTATAGCGCTTCATGGAAAAAATCCGCTTATCCAAACTGATGTCGGAACAAGGTATCTGCTCGCGCCGTGAAGCCGATCGGTTTATCGAACTGGGCTGGGTGTTTGTCGACGGCGAGCGGGTGTCCGAGCTCGGCACCAAAATTTACCCGACGCAAAAAATTACCCTGAACAAAGCCGCGCAAGCGCAGCAAACCGGGCTGGTCACGATCTTGCTCAACAAACCGGTCGGTTATGTATCCGGGCAGCCGGAACCGGGTTATCAGCCCGCCGTGGTGCTGATCAAGCCGGAAAATCTGTTTACTCCGAAGCAACCGGTGCAGCCGGCCAAACGTTTTCAACCTGCGCACCTGAAAAACCTGGCACCCGCAGGGCGGCTCGATATCGATTCGCAAGGTTTGCTGGTGTTCACGCAGGATGGCCGTATCGCCAAACAACTGATCGGTGAGGATTCCCGCATTGAAAAAGAATACCTGGTGCGGGTCGAAGGCAACCTGCCACCCGCCAAGCTGGCGTTGCTGAATCACGGCTTGAGCCTCGACGGCCAGGCATTGAAACCGGCGCAAGTGAGCTGGCAAAACCGCGATCAATTGCGTTTTATTCTGCGCGAAGGCAAGAAACGCCAAATCCGCCGCATGTGCGAACTGGTGGGTCTTAAAGTTACCGGCTTGAAGCGGGTGCGCATCGGCAAGATTGGATTGCGCGATTTACCGGAGGGAAAGTGGCGTTATTTGCAGGATGGTGAAATTTTTTGATGTGGTAGTTTATTGCTGGTGCACTGCATTTTCTTAATGACAGGGCACAAATCACTCCTTTCAAGCGGGAACAAGCAATGGACGAATCAAAAATAATTTCCTCGGTAAAGCAGCAGTATGAAGCATTACCGTATCCCCCCAGAAATCCCGGCGATGAAAAAAGCCGTTTGTTGCGCACCGTGGGCGATTCGCTGACTGAGTTGAATCATTACTGTTTCAAAGGACAAAGAAATTTCGACCGGGATTTCCGTTGTCTGGTCGCGGGTGGCGGCACCGGAGACAGCGTCATTTATCTGGCGGAACAACTGCGCGGGACTTCGGCGGAAATTGTTTACCTGGATATGTCGGAAGCATCGCGCAGTATTGCCGAACAACGTGCTGCGGTTCGTGGATTGAACAATATTACCTGGTTGACCGAATCCCTGTTGTCCATCCCGGAACTGGACATCGGAAAGTTTGATTACATCAACTGTTCGGGGGTTTTGCATCATTTGAGTGATCCCGTGGAAGGCGCCCGGGCGCTGGCAAGCGCGCTCAAGGACGATGGCGCGATGTACCTGATGGTGTACGCCGAATACGGCAGACACGCCGTATATTTACTGCAGACGCTGTTTCGCGAATTGATTCCCCAGCACTTGAGCATTCAAGAAAAAGTGAACATGGCGCGCCGGATTATCGGATCGTTGCCTGCGCATCATGCCTTTATCAAAGACTTGGATAAGTGGGCGAACGAAATTACCGCCAGCGGCTATGGCGATCCAGGTTTATATGATTTATTGCTGCACAGCGTTGACCGCTGTTACAACGTTAAAGAAGTCTATGAACTCGCGGCAGCGGCAGAGCTAAGGCTGGTGACCTTTCTCGGCACCGACAAGCGATATTACGATCCGGCGCATCTGATCGCCGAGGAAAGTATCCGGACGGCGTGGCGAGAAAAGAGCTTGCAAGAGCAACAATCCATCGCGGAAAAACTGTTTTCCAATCACATCAAGCATCAATGCTATCTTTCCCGGCAAGCGGTTTGCATGGCCTCGATGGACGATGAAGACAATGCGATTATTCTGGAGCACGAGCTGGCGAATCAAAACATGGCCATCCATGAAGCGATCAAGCCCGGAGAAACCCTCAGCATTACGTTTACCATCAATCATGAAAAAACGGTTTTTCAGTTAAGTGGCAACAAAGTCAATAAAGCGTGCTTCCGCTATATGGATGGAAAAACGCCCATTAGCAGCATCATTCGCAAAGTAAAAATGAAATGCGGTGACAGTGAACAAAAAATTCGCTCGGAATTGCGGTCCATTTTTGAAACCCTTTTTCCGATGGGTTGCATCTATCTTCAACGTCCCTGATTTTTATGTACGCACATGCATCAACGCGTCCACGTCGTGCTGAAAATCCCGGCGTATCAACTTGAGCTTTATTACGACGGCACTATCGATACCGTAGCGGCTGAAACCACCGACGGCCGTGTTATCTATTTCCCGGCGAATGTGCTGCGGCAGGTGGTGCAAAGCCACGGCGTGTATGGCACGTTTGAGCTGGTGTTCGACGAAAGTAATAAGTTTGTGTCGATCCGCCGCGTCGGTCACGCTTCGCAAGCGGGCTGATCGCGGCTTTCATTGCACGGTTACGTGCGCTACACTTTCGCTGTTTCCTTAATTCCTTTCTATTTTCAATCAATCAACAAAGATCACTCTCATGGCTCAATATGTAATGTCGATGCTCCGCGTGAGCAAAATGGTTCCACCAAAACGTCAGATTATCAAAGACATATCGCTCAGTTTCTTTCCCGGCGCCAAGATTGGCCTGCTCGGTTTGAACGGTTCCGGTAAATCCACCGTGTTGCGCATCATGGCCGGTGTCGATAAGGAATTTGACGGCGAGGTGCAGCGCTTGCCGAATATCCGCGTGGGTTATCTGCCGCAGGAACCGCAACTGAATCCCGAACACACGGTGCGCCAGGAAGTCGAGGAAGGCATGGGCGAAGTGATGCAGGCGCAGAAAAAACTCGACGAAGTGTATGCCGCGTATGCCGAAGAAGGCGCGGATTTCGATGCCTTGGCGGAAGAGCAAGCGCGGCTGGAAGCGATCATCGCCACCGCGGGCAGCGATACCGCGCATCAAATGGAAATCGCCGCCGACGCGTTGCGCTTGCCGCCGTGGGACGCGGTGGTTAAAAACCTGTCCGGCGGGGAAAAACGCCGCGTGGCATTGTGCAAGCTGCTGCTGGAAAAACCCGACATGCTGCTGCTCGACGAACCGACCAATCACCTGGACGCCGAATCGGTCGAATGGCTCGAACAATTTTTGGTGCGTTTCCCCGGCACCGTCGTCGCGGTGACGCATGACCGCTACTTCCTCGACAATGCTGCGGAATGGATTCTCGAGCTCGACCGTGGTCACGGCATCCCGTGGAAAGGCAATTACTCCAGCTGGCTAGAGCAGAAAGAAGCGCGCCTGGAGCAGGAAAACAAGCAGATCGATGCGCACATGAAAGCGATGAAGCAGGAACTGGAATGGGTGCGGCAAAATCCCAAAGGCCGCCAGGCCAAATCCAAAGCCCGTCTGGCCCGTTTTGAAGAACTCAATTCGATGGAATATCAAAAGCGCAACGAAACGCAGGAAATTTTCATTCCGGTCGGCGACCGCCTCGGCAATGAAGTCATCGAGTTTGACAGCGTATCGAAATCCTACGGCGACCGGCTGCTGATCGACAATCTGAGCTTCAAGATCCCGCCAGGTGCGATCGTCGGGATCATCGGCCCGAACGGCGCGGGTAAATCGACCTTGTTCAAACTGATCACCGGTAAGGAACAACCCGATTCCGGCGAAGTGAAAATCGGCCCGACGGTCAAAATCGCGCATGTCGACCAGGCGCGTGACACGCTGGAAAACGATAAAACCGTGTTCGACGCCATTTCCGGCGGCAACGACAACCTCGTGGTCGGTAAATACACCACCCCGGCGCGCGCGTATCTGGGCCGTTTTAACTTCAAAGGCAGCGACCAGCAAAAAATCATCGGCCAGCTCTCCGGCGGTGAACGCGGCCGCTTGCACCTGGCGCAAACCCTGATCGCCGGCGGCAACGTGCTACTGCTCGACGAACCGTCCAACGACCTCGACGTCGAAACGCTACGTGCACTGGAAGACGCCTTGCTCGAATTCGCTGGTTGCGTGCTGGTGATCTCGCACGACCGCTGGTTCCTCGACCGTATCGCCACCCACATCCTCGCCGCCGAAGGCGACTCGCAATGGACCTTCTTCAACGGCAACTACCAGGAATACGAAGCCGACAAGAAAAAACGCCTCGGCGAAGAAGGCGCCAAACCGAAACGGATACGGTATAAGCCGATTAGTAGGTAAACTTTGGTTTTTCTATGTAATAGACAGATCAACGCAGGAGAAGAACATGCTGGCAATTAAATTACCGGAAGAAATTGAAAATCGTCTGGCTGAACTTGCTGCAAAAACCGGCCGCACTAAAACTTATTACGTGCGCGAAGCGATTTTGGAGCATCTCGATGAATTGGAAGATAAATACCTGGCGATAGAGCGTTTGGAAAAAGCGGATAAACGCTGGACATTGGACGAAGTGGAGAAAGGTATTGATCTGGAAGGTTGAGTTTGATGATGCGGCAGTAAAAGAGCTGCGAAAACTTGATCATCCAGCGCAACAGGATATTCTGCGATATTTTCGTGAGCGTATCGCAACCGATGAAGATCCGCGCAGATTTGGAAAACAATTGACTCACAATCTTTCCAATTTGTGGCGCTATCGTGTGCGAGACTATCGCATGATTTGTCATATCGAAGACGAGAAACTGACAGTATTGGTATTAACTGTTGGTCATCGTAAAGATGTATATAAATAAGCAACTTGAATTAATGCCGACAGAAAAAGTTAACTCGCCATCCAGCACCAGTGAAGTAACGGCACCAGCGCCGTGGCGAGCACGCACTATTGCTGTACTGCCTGATTATTGCCTTTCAGTGACTTGCAACGATGGTACGGCTGGTACCGTCGATATGTCGCAACTTATTTTCAGTGAAAAAGCCGGTATTTTTTCAGCATTGAAAGATGTGCAATTATTTAATCAGGTTCGTATAGAACTCGGTGCGCTTACATGGCCGAACGATGCGGATCTTGATCCAGTATGGTTGCGCGAGGAGATTGTGAAAAATGGAACTTGGTGTGTTCCAAGATAATCACTTTTATTTCTTCTAAACCATTACAAAAAAACTCTAATCCTGAGAGGCACAAGTAAGGCAAGTGCAATCACCTAAAGATATAGCTCAATTCTTAGAAGAATATTGGCACAAAAAAATCGGGTTAATCAGTACTGAAATATTTTCTATATGTGCAGTATTTTTTCTTTTAATATCAGCAAATGCAGAATTTATTTGGTGGATTTCAATACCAGTAATTAGCTTCGTTGTTTGGTTTATATGGTTTTATACAACGAAACCGCCGGTTGTTCCAAAAAACAAAATTGGATTCTTGGTATGTATAACATGTTCGGATGAGAAAGAATTAAAAGCGATTACTGAGGATTTTATTATTCCGCTTAGACAGCTTATTAAAACCGGTATAAGCGGGAATTCCTTTCACTTTATCGAAATACCTCAGCGATTGGCTAACCAAGTAATTGATGTAGATTCTGCTCTTGAAATGCGAATTCGATGTAAAGCGCATTTTATGATTTATGGACGCGTACGTCGAAAATTTATCAACAAGCAAGAAAACCACATTATTGAGCTAGAAGGAGCTGTAGCTCATCAGCCAGTTTCAGATGAAGTTCGTGAAAATTTGACAGCAGAATTCTCAGAACTTTTACCGAGAAATGTACATATACCAACTGAAAACGATCTTTTTGCTTTTCAGTTTACCTCTGAATGGGCTGAGATTGTAGCTCGTTACATAATTGGCGTTGCTTCCGCGTACTCAGGAGATATTAGCTATGCTGAAAGGCTATTTCAGGATGTTCAATTAGGGCTTAAAAGCAAAGATCAAAACTTTCCAATTTATAGGAAACTAAAAGAACGCATTCCATATAGATTGGCAGAGCTTTACGAAGCAATGGCCTCTACTTGTTTTTCCAAATGGTCTGAAACGCGCGATCCAGATTATTTGACTGAGGTCGATGAATGGCTTGATAAGATTGATGAGGTGATAAAAGATAGTAAATCGGTTTTATTTCTGAGAGCAATAACTACATTCTTAACTACTCGTTCTGTTGAAGAAGCTATCGCCATGTTAAGAAGAGTAAATGAAAGTAATAATCAAATCTGGCAGTGTAATATGGCCTTCTTATATGCGTATAAGGGAGACTTAAAAAAAGCCATTCAACATTATCGTTATGCAGATCGTTGTGATCATCAACAAGAAAAATTATTTCAAATTGAAGATTTCATTCATTGGTTAATTGAACAAGAGCCTGCTAAATATCAACTATATTATTGTCTTGGTTTTATAAATATGAAAATTAAAGGCGATCAGATTTTGGCGGTAAAAAACTTTAAGAAATTTTTAGAAATGTGTGATGAATCAGAATATATTAAAGAAAAGGAGTTAGCTCAAAATTGGGTGAGTGAATTGCTTATTTAAAATACTTCTATAAATAGTATTTCTATGAATACAATCAATTTCCCAATCACCCGTACCAATTTGACCATAATGATGGAACGGGTTTGTAGCGATCACTTGCCTGTTATCATCACGCGCAAGCGACAAGCACCGGTTGTATTGATATCGCTGGAAGATTATCAAGCATTCGAAGAAACCTTGTATTTGCTCGGTTCGCCTGCTAACGCACGGCGGCTATTGGACTCAATCGCCGAGCTGGAAACCGGAAAAGGCGCTACACGATAGCAGATCATAAAAATGAACGACATCCAGCAACTCACCGAAACATTACGTAAGTTCCGCGATGAGCGCGATTGGGCGCAGTTTCATAATGCCAAAGACTTGGCGATGGCGTTGAACATCGAAGCGGCCGAGCTGCTCGAGGTTTTTTTATGGAAAGCGCCGGAGCAAGCGGATATCGGCAGCGTGAAGGAAGAGCTGGCCGATGTGATTACCTTCGCTTTGCTGCTCGCCGACAAATACGAGCTGGATGTGAAGCAAATCGTGCTGGAAAAAATGGAGAAAAACGCGCGCAAGTATCCAGTGGAGAAATCGAAGGGTAGCGCTAAAAAATATACGGAATTGTAAGTGTATCGCGGTTATTTTGCTGCAAACCGCCACAATGACGTCAATTCCGCCGCGCGGGCGGCGTGCAGCGGGTCGCTGGTGTCGGCAACTTTGGGATGGCGCGGTTTGACGTCGGATTTCGATAAAACCTGTAAACCTGCGGCATCGATCATTTGCAGTAATTCTTCGCGGCTGCGTAACCCCAGGTGTTCGGCAATATCCGACAATATCAGCCAGCCCTCGCCGCCGGGCAGCAGGTGATCGCGTAAGCCTTGCAAGAACCCGCGCAGCATGCGGTTTTCCGGGTCGAAAATGGCATGTTCCAGCGGTGCGCTCGGACGCGCCGGTATCCACGGCGGATTGCATACAATCAATGCCGCTTGTCCTGGTGGAAACAGATCGGCTTCAACTAATTCAATCGCATCGGTCAAGTTCAGCCGCGCCAGATTGTCGCGTGCGCATTCGAGTGCACGCGGGTCGTGATCGGTGGCGACGATGCGCTGAACGCCGCGCTGCGCCAGTGCTACGGCCAGAACGCCGGTGCCGGTGCCGATGTCGAAAGCGATCGATTGCGCGGACAGTATTTTCGGCGGCG
Organism: Nitrosomonas limosa; assembly: GCF_054188085.1. Classification (NCBI taxonomy): domain Bacteria; kingdom Pseudomonadati; phylum Pseudomonadota; class Betaproteobacteria; order Nitrosomonadales; family Nitrosomonadaceae; genus Nitrosomonas; species Nitrosomonas limosa. The sequence continues at coordinate 2,213,987 of NZ_CM135180.1, forward strand.
CGGCTTGTGCGACAAGCTGGATGTACTCATTGCGGATCGGGGCGAACACGCCGTAATGCGGATGAATCGTGATGCCAAGCGCCGGGATGTCGATGCCTTTCTTGCGCCATTCGTGCGCGCCGATCAGTCCTAACAATTCGCGCAGCGGCGCGATAAACGCTTCGGTACGTGAACCGTATGCATCCGCGCAAGCATTCTGCACATCCGGTGCGCGACGCAGTGGAATGCTGAGATCGGCGTTGAACGGGATCAGCAATTTTTCCAGAATGCGGGCGCGTTGCGATTGCACCAGGCGGTGCCGGTGAAATAATTCTACAGGCGTCAGGTTTTCCGGCTTTTTCCTGCGAGCCGGTTTTTTGTTGTCGATACGCCGCGCGATGGCTTGCAGCAATAACTTGGCGTTCTGGAAATCGCCGCGCCATAACAGGGCGGTTCCTTCGCAAGCCAAGCGGTAAGCGGTATCGGCGGGCATGCGATCGTCGGCGGCTTGCACGCGTTCCGGCGGCGGCAAGCCTTTTTCGCTTTGCCAGCGGGCGGATTGCTCCTCGTCGGCTTCGTGCCAGCGGATAATCGGATAGTCGCTCATGATCGCGCTGATGGTGCTATCAGCAAAGTTGCCGCAGATAAATACATGGAAGAATTAGAAATTTATTGAGGATAGTTGAGATTTTAAATTCGATCCGTATTATACTCCTTACAAGATTTGGATTTACGAACATCGCTAATGATCACAAATTTGTGAGCAAACCGAATGTTGATTGCCTGCTTAGCCTGTTTCGCTAGAATGCTTCCTTACCTATCAACTTGATGCTGCGACATCTCTGTTAACACCTCTTATTGCGTAGCACTTTGATTTTTGATGCCCTTTTGGCAGTTTTCCTCATCCGTTTGCCCTATTGTCCTCCCATTGCGGGATGACAGCTTTTAATCCTCTTTGGAGTACTATGTCTTTTTCTACTTTCGGCTTGTCCGATGAAATTATCCGTGCCGTAACCGAACGCGGCTATACCAACCCAACACCTATCCAGGCGCAAGCCATTCCAGCCGTGATGGCGGGCGGCGATTTGCTCGCCGGTGCGCAAACCGGAACCGGCAAAACCGCCGGTTTTACCCTGCCGGTTCTGCACCGGCTTTCCGACAAAAGTATCAAGGGGCCGTCCAGCGGACGTCCGCCGATACGGGCGCTGATTCTGGTGCCGACGCGCGAACTCGCGGCTCAGGTTGAAGAAAGCGTGCGCGACTACGGCAAATACCTGAAATTGAGCTCGATGATGATGATCGGCGGCGTGAATATCAACCCGCAAATCACCCGCCTGAAAAGCCGTGTCGATATTTTGGTAGCCACCCCAGGGCGGTTATTGGATCATGTGCAGCAAAAAACGCTGAGTCTGTCGAACATTGAAATCCTGGTGCTGGATGAAGCCGATCGCATGCTCGATATGGGATTTATCCGGGATATTAAAAAAATACTGGCGCTACTGCCGAAGCAACGGCAGAACCTGCTATTTTCGGCGACCTTCTCGGATGAAATCCGGGCGCTGGCGGATAGTCTGCTCAACCAGCCGGTTTTGATCGAAGCGGCGCGCCGGAATGCAGTTGCCGATAAGGTAACGCATGTGGTGCACCCGGTGGATCGTGAACGTAAGCGCGATCTTCTGGCGCATTTGATCAAGCAACATCGCTGGTCGCAAGTGCTGGTATTTACCCGCACCAAGCATGGCGCCAATAAATTGTCGGAATTCCTGGTCAAAAACGAAATTCCGGCGCTTGCGATTCATGGCAACAAAAGCCAGTCGGCGCGCACCTTGGCATTGGCAAAATTTAAGACGGGCGATTTGCAAGTCTTGGTTGCTACCGATATCGCCGCGCGCGGTATCGATATCAGTGAGCTGCCGCATGTCGTGAATTTTGAACTTCCTAACGTTCCCGAAGATTATGTTCACCGCATAGGCCGCACCGGCCGAGCTGGCGCGGAAGGTGATGCGGTATCGCTGGTATGCGTCGATGAAGTAAAACTGCTTTCCGCGATTGAGAGATTGGTCAAACATGAATTGCCAAGCCGGGTTGTGGCCGGTTTTGAACCGGATCCCCGGATTAAAGCCGAGCCGATTACCAACGGCCGTGGCCGTGAGCCTCGGAGTGCCGCGCCATTGCGCCAACCTCCCAAAAACCAGAGCAGCAAAAAGCAATTCGGGCAAAAACCGGCGAACGGGAATGTTGCAAATTCATCCCGAAGACGTTTCAGCGAACCACGCCGCGCCGCGGCGGGACGCGGATCCAGCCATGCCGCTTGAAACCGGCAGCATCAGGATTTGGTTGGGATTACAAACCGATCCTAGAAACAAGCGGGATACCGCGTAATCTAAAACCTGGTTTGATGCCGCGCTGATCAAACCAGCCCTGATTCATTTCCAGCGCGTAGCGCACCGGTTTGACCGAGCAGTTCGAGCGCTCGGTGCGCGGTTCCATATCTTTCAGGTATACAATCGTGCCGTCATCGTCGAGAAACGCGATGGTCAGCGGAATCAGCGTGTTGCGCATCCAGTAACAGCGTATTTCCGGCGCTTGATAAACAAACAACATACCCTCGTTGACCCCCATCGACTGCCGGTGCATTAGGCCGATGCTGTGCTGTTGATGCGTTTGCGCCACTTCAGCCTGAATCACGTACATCCCGGCGGTCAATTCGACTGTCGGCAGGCGCGGTTGCGGGTCGTCTTGTGCGATAGCATGAGTCGTCATCAGCAAGCTCCACGCAATAACAATGAGCCGCAAACCAGGGTTTTTCATGTTGGCTTTCCTTCATCGGTTTGATCGGGCGCATCGTGTTGCGGTTGCGGTAGTGCAACGGCTTGCGGCGGTTCGGTTTCCGCCAGTGGTGGCTTGTTACGCCGTGTCAGTTTGCCGATCAGCACAAAAAACAACGGCACGAAAAAAATCGCCAGGAATGTCGCCGCCAGCATACCGCCGAACACGCCGGTACCGATCGAATGGCGGCTCGCCGCACCGGCGCCGGAGGCGACCACCAATGGAAATACGCCGAGAATGAAGGCCATCGACGTCATGATGATGGGGCGGAAGCGCAGCCGTGCCGCTTCCAGCGCAGCGTCGATCAATGGCATTCCTGCCGCATGCCGCTGATTGGCGAATTCCACGATCAAAATGGCGTTTTTGGCCGCCAATCCAATCAAGGTCACCAATCCGATTTGAAAATAAATATCATTGGTTAAATCCCGCGCCCAAATTGCCAGAAAAGCGCCCAGAATTCCAAAAGGGATCGCTAAAATAACCGCGAATGGAATAGACCAGCTTTCGTACAAGGCAGCCAGCACCAGAAATACCATCAGCAAGGCGAAAGCGAATACGTAAGTCGATTGCCCGCTCGCCTTCCGTTCTTGCAAGGATATTCCGCTCCAATCGATCGAATATCCTTTGGGTGTCAAAATTTCGTCGGCGACTTGCTGCAACGCTTCAAGCGCTTGTCCCGAACTGTAACCGGGCGCCGCGCCGCCCAATATGAGCGCTGAATTGAATCCGTTGAAATGCGTCACCGGATCCGGCCCGCTATTGAACTCGGTGGTGACCACCGAATCCAGTGGAATCATGGTGTGTGTGGTACCCGACCGGGCACGTACATAAATCTTGCTGATGTCATCCGGGTTGGAGCGGTATTCAGGCAATGCTTCCGTCTGCACCCGGTAAATGCGGCCGAATTTCACAAAATCATTGACATACAGATTACCAAAATAAGCCTGCATGGTATCGAACACCTCCGAAATCGGAACACCCAGTGCCTTGGCACGTTCGCGATCTACCGTCGCGAACAGTCGCGGCGCGCTGATGCGGAAATTGGTGCTGGCGACTGCGATTGCCGGATGTTCCGTGGCTTTGGCGACAAACTCCTGCGCCACTGCGGCAAATTCAGCGAAATCGCCGCCGCCGGGATCCTGCAATTGCGCTGAGAAACCGCCGGTGGAGCCCAAACCGGGGATCGAAGGCGCATTAAAAGCCAGAATCAACGCTTCCGGAATTTTGGCGAATTCCTGATAAGCTGCCGCGATCAGGCCAGGCACTTGTTCGTCGGCATGCGCACGTTCGTCCCAATGATGCAACGGGATGAACATCGTGGCTTGATTGGTTCCGCGAGTACCGAAAACAAAATTCTGTCCGGCCAGCGTGTCGGTGGAATGCACCGCCGGATTGGCTTGAAAGTACCCTTCAATTTTTTCCAGCACCTCGATGGTACGCGTCATGGAAGCGCCTTCGGGCAATTGCACGACGGTGATGAAATACCCTTGATCCTCTTCCGGCAGAAAGCTTCCTGGAATGGTTTTGAACAGACCTACAATAACCAGTATCAGCATCGTGAAAATGGCAAGCGAAATCACGGATCGTTTGATGACGGCCCCGACCGCTCCGGTATACCTTGCCTGAGCCCAATCAAAAAACCGGTTGAATGTTTCCCAGAATCGCGCGGGCGTGCCATGGTTTGGCTTGAGCACCAAGGCGCACAGCGCCGGGCTGAGCGTCAACGCGACAAATCCGGAAATGGCCACGGATAGCGCAATGGTGATGGCAAATTGCTTATACAATTCGCCGGTGATTCCACCTAAGAACGCCACGGGCACAAATACCGCGGCCAGTACCAGCACAATGGCAATTACCGGTCCGGTTACCTCGGTCATGGCTTTTATTGCGGCATCCCGGGGCGAAAGCCCGCCTTGAGTCATGTGCCGCTCGACATTTTCCACGACGACAATCGCATCATCCACCACGATACCGACGGCCAGAACCATACCGAAAAGCGTGAGGGTATTGATCGAGAATCCCAGCATATCCATGCCGGCCAGCGTTCCGATCAGTGAAATAGGCACGGCGAGCGCCGGAATCAGCGTGGCGCGCCAGCTTTGCAAAAACAGAAAAACAACCAGAATGACCAATATCAATGCTTCGGCGAGTGTCTTGACCACTTCCCTGATAGATACATCAATGAATGTCGTCGTGTCGTAAGGGATGTCGTAAGACACCCCGGCCGGAAAGCTGTTGGAAACTTTATCCATTTCATCGCGAACCCGCCGCACGGTGTCGAGCGCATTTGCGCCCGGCGACAGAAAGGTGAGTAAGAACGTATTGGGCTTTCCATTCCACCGTCCCTGCAAATCATAGGATTGCGCACCCAATTCCACGCGCGCGACATCGCGCATGCGCACCATGGCGCCATCCGGATAAGCACGGATAATCATGTCTTCAAATTCCCTGACTTCGCTCATGCGGCCGCGGGTAATCACCGGGATGGTCAATTCCGTGCCATTGGGCGTAGGTTCGCGGCCTATTCTGCCGGCTGGAAAATCCCGGTTCTGCTCTCTGACCACGGATGCAATTTCGGTGGGGGTGATATTGAGTTGCGCCATGCGGACGGGATCGAGAATCAGCCGCATGGAATAATTTTGTCCGCCGAAAATAATCGCATCCCCAACACCGGGAAGCCGTTTGACGTTATCGAGAACGCGCAGCAAAGCATAGTTTGAGAGAAAAACGGTGTCATGCTTGGGATCGGAGGAGCTCAACGCAATCACCGCTAGTAAATCGGGCGATGTTTTTTTGACGGTAATACCCTGCCGTACAACTTCATCGGGCAGTTGCGGTTCAGCCAAGCGTTGCCGGTTCTGCGTTTGCACCTGCGCAATATCCACGTCGGTTCCAATCTCGAACGTGAGCTTCATGGTCATATGCCCGTCGTTCGTGCTGGTCGATTCATAATACAAAAGATTATCGATGCCCGGCAGTTGCACTTCGATGGGCCGCGCCACCGCTTCCGCCACGACTTCCGCGCTGGCGCCGGGATAATCCGCGTCGATCTGCACCATCGGCGGCGTAATTTGCGGAAATTGCGCGACGGGTAGCTTCTGCAAAGCAACTAAGCCGATGACGACAATGATAATGGACAGGACCGAGGCGAAAATGGGCCGGTCAATGAAGAAATGAGAATTCATGGCGTACTTTGTTGATTGGGTTCCTCGGCGCTATGGGCTGATGAGGCTGTTTCTTTCTGACTGGTTACAGGATCGACCTGGGCGCCTGGAAGGATCCGGAAGAAACCTTCCACCACCACCCGCTCCCCAGGACGCAGACCTTCTTCGATCAGCCATTCCTTTCCACGCCACATGCTGGCGCGGATAGCTCTGAGTTCCGCTTTGTCTTCCTTGTCGATGACATACACAAACGAACCGCTGGGTCCTTGCTGTACAGCGCGTTGCGGAATCAGGATGGCCTCGGTGCGGGTATAGCCTTTAATGCGGATCTTGACGAACTGGCCGGGATAAAAATAGGATTGCCCCGGCGCAAAAGCGCCTTCAGGGTTGGGAAATACAAACCGTCCCTGCAATGTGCCCGTTTCAGGCCGCAAGGCAACATCCGCAAAATCGAGCACGCCTTCCTGCGGATAGACACTGCCATCCGAGAAAGTCATGACGCCGCGTAACTGAAAAATATCCGGCCGCTGCACCTTTTGCTCAGCGAGCTCGCGGCGGCGGCGCAGAAGATAGCTCTCGGGAACGCTGACGTTGACATACATCGGATCCAGCTGGTCGATGGTTGCGAGAAGCGTTTCCTGAGCGGAAATCAACCTTCCTTCATAGAAATGGCTGCGGCCAATGCGTCCGTTGACCGGCGCGGAAATCGCTGTATTATCCAGGTCAAATTTGGCTTTGATCAGATCGTTCTGGGCCGCTTCCAGGAATGCTTTGGCACCTCGAACCTCGGCTTGCGCGTCATCGACATTTTTTTTACTGACCGCTTGCTGTTCCAGCAATGGCAGCACGCGCGCCAAATCCTGCTTGGCCAGATCGAGCCGCGCTTCAGCCTGCGCCACTTTGGCTTTGGCGCTAAGATAGATGGCTCTGAACGGAACCGGATCGATCAGGTATAGCTGATCGCCCTTTTTGATATTGCGGCCTTCGGTAAAGAAAACCTTTTTGATGATCCCGCTAACTTGCGAGCGGATCTCAACCGGGCGGAAAGCTTCCGTTTGCCCGATGAATTCCGGTTCATCCTGGATCACTTGCGTGATTACCGTGATGACTTCGACTTGCGGGGCCGGCGCAGCAACATTCATCGGCGCTTTCTCGGCGCAGCCGGTCACAAGAATCAGGCAAAGCCCGATACACCAAAAGATTCTATCCATATTTCGCCGCATCGTTAACTTCATGGTTCTACATTCTTTATTAAGCATCATGTTCAATCATCAGAATTATAAAATCACGCGCCGGCAACATGTTTCTTAACCCAGGCGATATAGCGATCCATCCAGTTTTGCAGGAATTGTCTGCTGCCCGCGCCGATATCCCCGTTTGCATCGAATAACCCCTCTTTCATTTGGATAAACGCTTCGGGCTGCCCCAGTGTGGGCATATCCAGATACGCCAGAATATTGCGCAAGTGCTGCTGCGCCATCGCTGTGCCAATAGCGCCTGCCGATACGCCGAGAACACCGGCGGGTTTGCCCGGCCAGGCGCTTTGGCCATAGGGACGGGAAGCATGATCAATGGCATTTTTAAGTACGCCGGGGATTGAGCGGTTGTATTCCGGTGTGACAAACAATAACCCATGCGCTGCGCCGATCTCGGCTTTTAACCGTTTTACCGGTTCCGCCGGATTGCTGTCATCATCTTGATTATAAAGCGGTAGATCATCAATCCGGATGTGTTTGAATGAAAACCCCGGGGGCGATAATTTTGCCATGGCGTGCGCCAGCTTGCGATTAAATGAATCCCGGCGAAGACTGCCCGTAATGACAGCGATTTGATAGTCATTCATGATGATTCCCTCCGTGTTGATGCGTGTGAGTTCAGTATAGTTTTACTTGGTATCATTATCGCGGCCGCTTTCCGGTGTCCATCCGCCACCCAGCGCATTGTATAACTGAACAACGGATACCAGATGAAAGCGCTGTGCCGCGCTCAGGGAGAATTCAGCGTCAAACAGGTTGCGTTTGGCGAGCAGCACATCGACATAGCTGGTAATACCGCCCTGATAGCGCAGGTTTGCAATGTGCAAAGCTGAGTGCAGCGCGTCAACTTGCTGCCGCTGCGCCTTAAGTTGCTCGCTGATGGTGCTGATCGCCACTAATGCGTCTTCGACTTCTTTGAATGCAATCAGGATCGTTTGTTCATATTGCGCTAACGCCTGTTTTGCCTGCGCTTCCGCGGCACGCTGCTCAAAACCGAGACTCTGCGCATTGAGCAATGGACCCGCTAAACCCAGACCACCGACACCGAACTCGCTGCTAGAAAGGAGCAAATTGGATAAAGCCGGGCTGGCCACGCCGAGAAAACCGGTAATCGAAAGTTTTGGAAATCGTGCGGCTTTGGCCATGCCGATTCTGGCGGTGGCGGCTGCCAAAGCTTGTTCCGCCTGAAGAATATCGGGGCGGCGTTGCAGCAATTCGGACGGCAGGCCGGCGGGTACTTCCGGCGGAACCACCTGTTCTGTCAGCAGGTGCCTGCGTGCTATCGTTACCGGGTTTCTGCCTAGCAACACACTGAGTTCATTTTCTTTTTGCACCACCCGGCGTTCAAGTTCGGCTACCCGGGAAGCTGCATTCGCGCGCTCCGCTTCGAATTGATCCAGATCGAGGCGCGAAATGATGCCGCCTTGCAGTTGCGCGCGCGAAATAGCAACGGATTCTTCCCATGAAGACAATGCGCGATGCGCAATATCCCGCTGAATGTCAAATTGCAAAAGATCGAAATAGGATTGCGCGACTGCGCTGATGAGCGCCAGGACGATCGCGCGGCGATTCTCCTCCCGTGCCATCAGTTCGGCGCGGGCGGCTTCGTTGGAGCGACGAATCCTGCCCCAGATATCGATTTCCCAGTTTAGCGTGCCTCGCCCGAAATAGTTGAAAGGCGTCGGGAAGCCGGGAATTCCAAAACCCCCCAGTGTGCCAAATGCCGGTGCGTTCGCATCGTAATCCACATGAGGTACAAAATCCATGAACGCAATGCGCGATTTCGCCTGAAATTCCTCGACACTGGCGATAGCTCGTTTGAGATCCTTATTCTCCTGCAACGCCTGCCGGATCAGCTGCTGCAGCGTTTCATCCTGTAGCAACTCCCACCAGCGCATGTTGGCAATCGATTCTCCCTCGACCGGATCGAGCCGGAATTTCTCCGCGACATCGACTTGCGGGCGAATAAAATCGGGTCCCATCGCGCAAGCGGTGAGGAACAGAATGGGGAAGACGATTAAGGTGCGAAACCAGCGGTGCATGGGATTTATTTAAGCGTTAAAGATGACGGCTAAATGGATTACAAAAATTGATAATCACGAGATTATAAACCATCGACGAGATCTGGACGTGTTTTCTGGGATTGTGTAAGAATCAGTATGCATTTTTAACTATTGATACAGTCGCTTACTAAATCTGTTTGCATGTAAGCGATTCGCCGCTTCGACAAATTGAAGATTAGATCATGAACGAACAATCGGCTACCAATTCCAGTGGTAATATTTTTGCCGATCTGGGTTTCTCCGCCGAGGAATCCACACTTCTGGCCATGCGAGCGGAATTGATGGCGCGTTTGCGCGATACTATCAAGCAACGCGGCTGGACCCAGCAAGAAGCCGCAGAAAAATTGGGCATCGGGCAATCCCGCGTATCCGGCTTTATGCGCAGTAAATGGGAAAAATTCAGCCTGGACGTGCTGATTACATTGACTACCCGCACCGGCCAGCGTGTGGAGTTGGTTTTTGGGTGAGAGTGATTGAATTTCACTATCAACGTATTCCCGACACTTTTATCGTAGAATTATCAAATTGCAAATCAGTCATTTCAACTTTTTATTCGAGATAAAGCAGGAATTTATCTCTTTTATTTATTATTTACATTTGACCATAATCATTGACAATATTAACCTATAGGTTAATATTTACCTAAACTAGAAATAATGAAAGTAAAAATCCTGGCGAATGGGAAATTTACAATAGCTGCGATCATGAAGGGCGATAGCTGTCCAACATATGATTCATTAAATGGTGGTTTGCAGTCTCAATATCAGAAACATGGAAATGCGTTATTATTGACTCGGCACAATAATACTTGAAATTTATGAATCGCCCCCCATCTTGTTGAAATGGAAAAAGACGACGCAAGATATTCGACGCTGGAGCAACTGCATGAACGGCGCAAGCAAGTGGTGCGGTTGCATCGCAAGGGCTACGGCGTGATGCAAATTGTTGAGCTCAGTGGGCTTTCGTATCCGACAGTTCGGTTTGCGATAGATCGGTATGAAGAAGGCGGATTTTCCGCCCTGAAGCCAGGGATGCGAGGCAAGCGTGCTGGTCAAGGGCGGGCACTGACAGAGGAACAGGAACAAGCCATCCGCAAGATCATTTGTGACAAGCGCCCGGAGCAACTGAAGATGGAATTTGCGCTGTGGAATCGGGCGGCGGTCATGCAACTGATAGAGAGGGAGTACAGCATCAAGCTGTCGGTGCGCGGCGTAGGCAACTATCTGTCACGTTGGGGTTTCACTCCCCAGAAGCCGATCAAGAAGGCCTATGAGCAGCGGCCTGAAGCCGTACAAGCCTGGCTCAACGAGCAATACCCGGAAATTGAGAAGCGCGCCAAGGCGGAAGGCGGCGAGATTCACTGGGGCGATGAAACTGCCTTGGTCAATACCGATGTGCGCGGTCGTTGCTATGCTCCGGCAGGCAAGACGCCAGTCACCTACGCGACTGGTGGTGCGCGACAGAAGCTATCGATGATTGCCGCAGTGACGAATCAGGGCAAAACACGCTGGATGATCATCGACGAGGCCTTCAACGCCGACAGGCTGATCGAATTCCTCGAAGCGCTGATCAAGGATGCCGGGAAGAAGGTATTCTTGATTCTCGACAATCTGCGGGTTCATCACAGCAAACAGGTCAAGGCATGGGTCGCTGAACGACAAGACAAAATCGAGCTGTTCTACCTGCCCAGCTATAGCCCGGAACTGAATCCGGAGGAACGCCTCAATGCCGACCTCAAGCATGCCATCGGGACGAAAGTGCCGGTGCACACCAAGGCCAAACTCAAACTCGCTGCCACCGAACACATGGTTAAACTTGAACAATCACCCGAACGGGTCAAAAGCTTCTTTCAAGATCCGAGGGTCAAATATGCCGCTTGAAACTTCAAACTTAATCTGGCCGGATCAATAGTTAAATTGGATAGGATTGCTACTGATGGATTTGATAATTTTTCAAGTAGTTTATCTCATCTCATTCATAGGAACCCGAATATTTATGAATTAATCCATGGGCAATTAAGGCTTGTTTACTTCCATGGAGAGGGTAAAACCATAGTTGTTTGCACTGAAGTAATTATAAAAAAGAGCCAGAAAGCAGACCCGCATGTTGTAGATAGAGCTAAAAGTGCATACAGAGATTATTTTCATTCGGTAATGAAAAATAGTTTGATAGAAATAAGGGAGGAATAGCATGGCATTAAGCAAATCACTCAAAGAAAGATTGGAAGAATTCAAAAAAACAGATGATTACTGGATAAATTCTGCAAAACTTGATTTTGCAATCACTATTGAAGCTAAACGCAGGGAATGCGGCATGAGTAATGCTGAATTAGCTCGTGCATTGAATACAAGCAATGCCTATATCTCCAAAGTACTACGAGGAGATACCAATTTAACCATTGAAAGTATGGTCAAACTTTCTCGCGCGGTGGGCTACAATCTGGAAATAAAACTTCAATCGTTATCTGAAAAAAAGATGATATCAACAACTGAATCTATATTGAGCAGTGAATATCAAAAATTGACCACTATAAACCAATCTGCTAACGATCCAACTTATTTGTATGCAGCCTAGCCCAATCCATCTCATGGAAATGTACTACCTTGGGATTTCAGTAGTACCTCAGTTTCCGCAAAATGCTGATGAAGTTCCCGGTCCTGGATTTGCAAGAGGCTTTGATTTCAATGGAGTAAATATTGGGGAAACAATCAAATTCAATATTTTCTCAACTAAGAATAATGAATTAACTTATGGCGTGAATCTTCGTATCGTCATTAGCAATAATGAAGGCAAAATTGCACCTTATGCGATCGATATTGAGGCTTCAGGACTGTTTGTGATCAGTGAATCAGTGCCAAAAGAAAAGCATGAAGAAATGGCTATTGTAAATGGTTGCGCTATTCTTTACAGTGCAATCAGAGAGCAAGTGATGACGATTACCTCGAGAAGTTATGGCGGCTTATTTATTCTCCCAACTGTGAATTTTCTTGACAAAATCAAGAAGGAAAATAATCAGAACATGACTTCAGAGCAATCACGCGGGATTAAGAAAAAAAGAACCTCAAAATCTGCGCCTTAGATTTCCTAATCATTAAGAGAGAAATATGCATTCAAAAGGATCGGAAAGTTAAGGCGTGTAGTAAGCTTTAATTATTTTACATTACTGACTTCATTTAAGAAATTCAACCGCGGTACGAATTGTAGAAATTATCTTGCTGGGCTCTTGCCTACCACCTATAATTGCACTCAGATATTTCACCTTTTGGCTAATCATGCAAAAAGGTTTCACGTGAAACATTCCACATAATATTCTTTCGTATCACACGGATTTTCAACAGCTTTAATACAATGAATCATCATTCGGATTTTGACATTATCGTAGTTGGCGGCGGGCATGCCGGGACGGAAGCGGCGCTGGCAGCGGCGCGGATGGGCTGCAAGACGTTGTTGTTGACGCATAATATCGAAACCATCGGGCAGATGTCGTGCAATCCGTCGATCGGCGGTATTGGCAAGAGTCATCTGGTGAAGGAAATCGATGCGCTCGGCGGTGCGATGGGATTGGCGGCGGATGAGGCCGGGATTCAGTTTCGCGTGTTGAATTCAAGCAAGGGTCCGGCAGTTCGGGCGACGCGCGCACAGGCCGATCGGGTATTGTATAAGCAAGCGATCCGCAGCCGGGTTGAGAATCAGCCGAATTTGCGGGTGATGCAGCAAGCGGTCGACGATTTGATTATCGAGCAGGATCGCGTGGTTGGCGTGGTGACGCAGTTGCAATTGCAAATCCGGGCGCGCGCTGTGATTCTGACGGTCGGCACGTTCCTCGCCGGATTGGCGCATATCGGCAAAACCCATTTCAAAGCGGGTCGAGCGGGTGATCCGCCGGCGTTGACGTTAGCGCAGCGGTTACGGGAAATGGAATTTCCGGCGGGACGTTTGAAGACCGGTACGCCGCCGCGCATCGACGGCCGCAGCATGGATTATTCTAAGCTGCTGGAGCAGCCCGGCGATCAACCGGCGCCGTTTTTTTCGCTGATCGACACCGGCATTCAGCATCCGCAGCAGATTTCGTGCTGGATCACGAATACCAATGCCGATACGCACGACATCATTCGCGATGGTTTAGTCGATTCGCCGCTGTATACCGGTAAAATCGAGGGCGTCGGGCCGCGTTATTGCCCGTCAATCGAGGACAAGGTAGTGCGTTTTTCCGAGCGTGCATCGCATCAGATTTTTCTCGAACCGGAAGGGTTACATACGCATGAAATATACCCGAACGGCATTTCGACCAGTTTGTCGTTCGACGTACAGGTTAAGCTGATTCATTCGATCGCCGGGTTGGAAAATGCGCATATCACGCGCCCCGGTTACGCGATCGAGTACGATTACTTCGATCCGCGCAATTTGAAGCGCTCATTGGAAACCAAAACCATCGAGAATCTGTTTTTTGCCGGACAAATCAACGGCACCACCGGTTACGAAGAAGCTGCCGCACAAGGCTTGCTGGCGGGCATCAATGCCGCGCTGAAGATTCAAGAAAAAGAGGCTTGGTCGCCGCAGCGTCATGAAGCGTATCTTGGTGTGCTGGTCGACGATCTGGTGACGTCCGGCGTGACCGAACCGTATCGCATGTTCACCAGCCGCGCCGAATACCGCTTGCAACTGCGCGAGGACAACGCCGATTTGCGCCTGACCGAAACCGGCAAAAAACTGGGTTTGATCGACGATCGGCGCTGGGAAGCGTTTTCAACTAAACAGGAAGCAATTATCAAGGAACAGCAGCGGCTCGATTCAATCCGGGTATTGCCCGGCACGCTACCTGAGCAGGATGCGATCCGCGTGCTCGGTAAGTCTATCGAGCGCGAATACACTTTGGCCGAATTGCTGAAACGTCCGGATGTCACGTATGCCACATTGATGACCCTGCCCGGCGCGGGTGAAGCGGTCACCAACCCGCAAGTCGCCGAGCAAGTTGAAATTCAAGCCAAATACCACGGTTATATTCAGCGCCAACAGGAAGAAGTAGCGCGCCAGGCGCAGTACGAAAATACGCTGTTGCCGAAGGATATCGATTACCGCGCGGTAAAAGGCTTGTCGAACGAAGTGCAGCAGAAATTGAATCTGCACAAGCCGGAAACCGTCGGGCAGGCATCGCGCATTTCCGGCGTGACCCCGGCGGCGATTTCGTTGTTGCTGGTGCATTTAAAACGCGGATTTGCGCCGGACGGCAAACAACAGACTGCATGAGTCTGTTGCTGCAAATCGAACAATCGTTGCAGGCGCTGGATGTCCGTTTCGGCGTTGAATCCAGGCAGCTTGCCGAAAGCATTGAGCGCTATTTATTGCTGATTGAGAAGTGGAACCGGGTGCATAACCTGACGGCGATCCGCGATCCGCGTGACATGCTGATACAGCATGTGCTCGATAGCCTGGTGGTATTGCCGCATATTCACGGGCCGCAGATCGTCGATGTCGGCACCGGCGCGGGATTGCCGGGGATTCCGATTGCGCTGGCAAGGCCGGATTGGCAGGTGACGCTGGTGGAAAGCAACCAAAAGAAAACCGCTTTTTTACAGCAGGCGAAGATTGAATTGAAATTGCATAACGTTCAGATCATGGCGCAACGCATCGAGCAGGTCGAAGCAAAACCGGTGAATACCATCATCTCGCGCGCCTTTTCAGAATTGGGTGAATTTATCGCACTAACCCGGCAATGGGCGGCGGCAAACAGCGATTGCCGCTGGGTGGCGATGAAAGCGAAATGTTCAGACCAAGAGCGGCGGCAGGTGCAAGCGCCGTTTGCAATTGAAAATATCGTGACGCTGCATGTGCCGGGACTGGATGCGATGCGGCAATTAATCATCATCAAGCACGAACAGCCATGACCAAGATACTTGCGATTACCAATCAAAAAGGCGGTGTCGGTAAAACCACTACCAGCGTGAATCTGGCGGCCAGTCTGGCCGCAGTGGATAAGTGCGTGTTGCTGGTCGATCTCGATCCGCAAGGTAACGCCACGATGGGCAGCGGCACCAACAAGCAAACGGTGAAAACCACGGTTTATCATGTGTTGCTTGGCAGTGCGAATATCCGCGAGGCATTGGTGAGCGACACTCAGGGAAAGTACGATTTGATTCCCGCCAATCGCGATCTGGCCGGCGCCGAAGTCGAAATGGTCGATTTCGAGCAGCGCGAAGCGCGGTTGAAAACAGCCTTGGAAGAAATTCAGTATGAGTACGATTATATTTTGATCGACTGCCCGCCTGCGTTGAATTTGCTGACGCTGAACGGGTTATGCGCGGCGCATGCGGTGATGATCCCGATGCAGTGCGAATATTATGCACTCGAAGGTTTGAGCGATCTGGTCAACACCATTAAGCGGGTGCGCAGCAGCTTTAATCCTGGGTTGCGCATCGAGGGCTTGTTGCGCACCATGTTCGATCCGCGCAATATCCTGGCGCAGCAAGTATCCGATCAATTGCAAAAGCATTTCGGCGATAAAGTCTACCGCACCGTGATTCCGCGTAATGTGCGCTTAGCGGAAGCGCCCGGCTTCGGCTTGCCGGTGTTGTATCACGACGGGCAATCGAAGGGCGCGCAGGCCTACTTGGATTTGGCGAAGGAGATTATAGATGCGTGATGACGATAACAAGGAACCGGCATTATGACCAAACAAATAGGTTTAGGACGCGGTTTGGATGCATTGCTGGCGAGCACCGGCGCCGAGGGCGTGGTGGACGAGCCGCTGCAAAATTTGGCCATCACCCGGTTGCAACCGGGTAAATATCAACCGCGAACCAATATGGATCAGGCGGCGCTGGCGGAATTGGCGGAGTCGATCAAGGCGCAAGGCATCATGCAGCCGATTCTGGTGCGGCCGGTCACCGATGATCGTTTTGAGATCATTGCCGGTGAACGCCGCTGGCGCGCTGCGCAATTGGCCGGATTGGCGGAAGTCCCGGTATTGATCCGCAAAGTGCCGGATGAATCGGCGTTGGCGATGTCGCTGATCGAGAACATTCAGCGCGAAAACTTGAATCCGCTTGAACAGGCGCTCGGGATTCAGCGCTTGATCAACGAATTCGGCATGACCCATCAAACTGCCGGGGAAGCACTGGGCAATTCGCGCAGCACCATTTCCAATTTGTTGCGCTTATTGAATTTATCCACGCCGGTGCAGGAATTGATGATGCAAGGCAAGATCGACATGGGGCATGGCCGGGCGCTATTACCGTTGAATGCCGCGCAGCAGATCAAAATCGCCAACGTGATTGTGCACAAGCAATTGTCGGTGCGAGAAACCGAGAAGTTGGTCAATCACCTGGAACATCCGGTGGCGAAAAAAATGACCAAGCCCGACCGCGATCTGCTGCGTCTGCAAGAAGATGTGTCCGAACGTCTGGGGGCGCAAGTAGCGATCAAACCGAAGAAAAATGGCCAAGGCAATATTGTGATTCATTATACGAGCCTGGATCAGCTGGATGACATCCTAGGCAAGCTATAATATAGCCGGTCAATAAATTTAAGAGAGCAAGGAAGATTATGGACGCACGATTATTGGATATTCTGGTTTGCCCGCTGTGCAAGGGGCCGCTGATTTACAAAAAGGAAGACAAGGAATTGATTTGCAAACCGGACCGGCTGGCGTTTCAAATCAAGGATGGCATACCGGTGATGCTCGCCGACGAGGCGCGCCGGATTCCCGATGAAGTTGAGATTCAGTAAGCGATGAACACCGCTATCCGGCTGGAACCGCGCGTTGCCGCGATTATTGGCGCATTGACAGCGGATGCTGCCGCGCTCGGGTTGCATTGGTTATACGATACCGAGCGCATCGCACAAATAGAGAAAACCAAAGGCTTGATGTTTTTGCCGCCGTGCGCGGATGATTATGCCGGTGTCAGCGGTTACTTTGCGCACGGCAAGAAGCAAGCAGGCGATTCATCGGCTTATGGTGAATTATGCTTGTTGATGCTGCGGCATATTGCGCGGCACGGCAAATTCTATCGCGTCGATTATCAAAGCGAATATCGTAGCTATTTCGGCCCTGGCGGCGGGTATCAAGGCTATATCGATTCGCCGACGCGGCAAACCTTGCAAACGTTGTTACCACTCAAACCGGAAGATTTTCCGCTGCAATCCGGCGCCGACGACGATCAATTTGCAGCACTGGCGGCATTACCGGCGATCGTCGCGACCCATCGGGAATCGCAGGATGCGTTGAACGCCAAAATCGAGCAAGTGGTGCGATTGACCAATCATAACGATACCGCCGTTGCGGCGGCACAATATGCCGGTTGCGTATTGCTGGGGGTGTTGAACGGTCAATCCGTCCAACAGGCATTGGCCGATTCGCTTCCGCATGCCGGCGAGAAATTAAAACCGTTGCTGGAAGAAGCGTTGCAAGTCAAAACACTCGATTGCGCGGCGGTTGCCAAGCATTTCGGTAATGCCTGCCATGTGCCGCAGGGTTTACCGGTGATTGCGCACATCGCCAATCACGCGAACGATTACCGCACCGCCATCGAAGAAAATATTCGCATCGGCGGCGATAGCTGCGGCCGTTCGATTATGCTCGGTGCGATTATGGCTGCGCATACCGCGCAGCAAAACGGTTTCAATTCGATACCGCTGGAGTGGCTGGGCCGTTTGCGTAATTTGAAGATTGCTGCGGATTCTTGCGCGCGGCTTTCTTCTTAGTAATCGTTTCTGGAAACGCTTCTTCTTATCAAACGCCAACGCGAGAAGTTGTTGTCGAATAGAATCACGCCATTTATTTGAATTGGGAAGGTGTTACGAAAGGCTGAAATAGCCGGATAAACCGATTCATCAAGAACATCTCCACTTACAACGCCAATGTGCAAGATTAGTACATCATCACGACTGGTTCGTTAGCTCCAGGCTTTTTTTATCTTCTACGGTCTTGCCAGGAAATTGAGCGGAAAACGGCAGGATAGTGCTTTGTCCGCCATGTCTGTAAGTGGTTAGCAGGCCTTCTTCGGTAATCCATAAGTTTTCATCTATGATAAATATTAGAATTATTGATTTGTTAATATGATTCTATCCCGCTATAGTTCGCACATAAAATCTGAGTAGTTACAGTCAGTAGCTCCAGATTAAAGTTTCTTAATCCCGTTTTTTATTTGAAAGGTGTTTTTAATTAGAGGAGTAAAACAAATGAAACTAAGACTTATCACATTGTTAGCTGCATCGGCTTTCTTATCTGCATGTTCAACGATTCCTGAAGCACCTCAGAGCCAGAGCAACATTAAAGTAGGTAAAAGCAATGTCTACTGGATTGATCCGGCTACAGGTAAACCAGGTGGATACATTGTTCCAAGAACGGCATCGCAAAAAACTAAAAATGACAGCTATGCCGATGCAAATGAATCAGTAGTAATCAGCCGGTAATTTACCACTGGCTAAGGCTTTGTAAATATTCTGGCAATATGCGTTTGTTAACTGGTAATAGTTTGGTGAATTGTTCGTCACAAGCAAGGTAAGGAACGATCAGCATTAACCAGTTGCGAGAACATAAAAAATTAGCAGTAAAAACCATTCCTATCCAAGGAGTGGATCAAATGGGCGGGAGTGACAGGCTTGATAGCTTCAGTTCCGCCCACATCAAATATAAATACAACAACAATTAGAATTTGAATTGTCGGTGATACCGAATTAAAACGGTATCACCGTCATTATTTCACCGTTGCTTGCCTGACAGGCATTTCCATTCCGACCAACACCTGGTCACGCAATTCAGTTCTCAGAAATAGCGGGTTAAGTCACCGTTATTCAGCGTTTTCCCAGCGATCTTCTATCTTATCATCGCGGAAATCATCAAATAAGAAAATTCTTAAGTAATTCTGGAAATTTGCACTTCTTGTGGTTTCATGTGTATGCCGATTGCGGCCGAATAAGTATTGGGTCGCTATAAGTCTGTCCTTATAAAGGAGAATTCCTATGGCAAGAGAAATAGTATGGGTTAACTGGAAGAAGTATCTGGTTAATGTCATTGGTTTGTTTTTCTTGTGCGGGAATTCACTTGTTTATGGGTTTGAGCGGGGGCCGATTTGGATGGCATCAAATGGCCCAACCACTTTTGAATATGTATCAAATCCACAAATTGCTTGTGAAATCACAGTAGCTTCTTTCCGAGGTAAGCCTTGGTATCCTGTTCTGGGCCCCGATGATGCAGAAATTCTTAGTATATGGACATATCCTGTAGATCAAAATGGTCATCCAATTACATCTGGTCCAGCATCTTATTACCGTTGTGCCGTAAAGATTTTACGAATTTATGGCCCAACTTATAATCCACCGACTCAGATTATTGACATTAAATATGCAGGAGGAGCTCTGTCTGCATGTAACACGTTGGGGCAAGTTACTCAGCTGATATCACAAGTAATACCATCTGCACCATTCCTAACACCATTCCCGACAAAGCCCTTAACGCAGGCCCACCTGAGCTAGGTTCATGTGCCGGTAATCCCGTGAATACTGCTACCGGTAATAAATACGCTGAAGAAGTCGACATTGTTTCCTCCGGTAACTTAAGCTTTTCCCGCTACTACAATTCGCTCGGCCTATCCGGCAGCTCGCAGGTCGGTTCTGCCTGGAGCCATAATTATCAACGCAGCTTCTTTATCAATGCTGCGACAGCAACGGCCACACGTCCTGACGGAAAATCTGCTTACTTCCGATTGGTTGGAACTTCTTGGGTAAATCAACAAGCCGGCGGCGATCGGCTGGTTCAGATTTCTGGTAGCGGTTGGCAGTTGATAACAGCCGACGATACGATCGAGACCTACAACACGACCGGCAGATTGTTGACCATCACGACTCGCGAAGGCCGCACGCAAACGCTGTCGTACGATGACTATGGGCGTTTAAATACGGTCACCGACGATACCGGGCGCACACTGAGTTTCACCTACGATGGCTCCAGCCGCATCCAAACTCTGACCGATCCAGCGGCTGGTATATACCAGTATGCTTACGATGCGATCGGCAACCTGGCTTCAGTCACCTTTCCCGACGGCAAGGTTCGCAGTTATCACTACAACGAGCCGGCCTACACCAGCGGCGCGAATCTTCCGAATGCGCTGACCGGCATCACCGATGAGAACGGAATGCGTTTTGCGACTTATACCTACGATGCGCAAGGCCGTGCGGTGGTAACCGAGCATGCGGGTGGAGTGGAACGGTATGTGCTGGGCTATAGCGGCGATCACAGTCACACGCTTGTCACCGATCCCCTGGGCAGTCAATACACGCATAATTTTCAAACCATTTTGGGTGTGGCCAAAAGCACCGGTCAATCGCAACCGGCGGGTTCCGGATGCAGCGCAGCGTCGAGCCACATCAGCTATGATGTGAACGGCAATGCGATTAGCCGCGCCGATTTCAACGGCAACAAGACCTGCTATGCCTACGACCTGGCCCGGAATCTCGAAGTCGCCCGGATCGAAGGCTTAAGCAGCGGCAGCAATTGCCCGGGCGACTTGCTGGGCTATACACCCGCCGCCAACAGCAGCG
The DNA here is from genome assembly GCF_054188085.1 of Nitrosomonas limosa. Lineage (NCBI taxonomy): Bacteria > Pseudomonadati > Pseudomonadota > Betaproteobacteria > Nitrosomonadales > Nitrosomonadaceae > Nitrosomonas > Nitrosomonas limosa. Next base: position 2,234,816 of record NZ_CM135180.1, read on the forward strand.
AGCGTAAGATTCTCACGACTTGGCATGCAAACTTCCGGTTACCAACGCTCATCGCCGAGGCGGGCCGTGAAACCAGTTATGTGTATGACGCATACGGCAACGTCACGCAGCATCAAATCAAGGATACCGCCACCAACGACGTACGCATCTGGAATACCAGCTATGCCTACCATCCGGGTATTCCCGGCGTGATCTTGCAAAAAACCGACGACGGTCCGCGCACCGATGTAGCCGATATCACCATCACCCAATATTACGCACCGGATGCCGCCTGCAGCGGCGGCCATTCGGGTTGCCGCGGACAAGTCGCCAGTGTCACCAACGCCTTGGGTCACGTCACGCAAATCACCCGCTATAACGCTCACGGTCAGCCCGAAGAAATCGTCGACCCGAATGGTCTTACCACAACACTGGCTTACGATGTTCGTCAACGGTTGCTATCGCGCACCAGCGGCACGGAAATCACCCAGTATCAATATGACAACGCCGGACAACTCAAGAAAATCACCTTCCCGGACGGCAGTTTCCTTGGTTATAGCTACGATGCCGCGCATCGTCTGACAGCCATTGCCGATAACTCGGGTAACCGCATTCAATACACGCTGGATGCGATGGGCAATCGTATCCGCGAAGAATTATTCGATGCCGGCAATAACCTGGCCAGAACCCAACAGCGCGAATACGATGCGCTGAACCGGCTGTGGAAAGACATCGGCGCGCAAAGCCAGACCACGCAGTACCAATACGACGCGCAAGGCAACCTGAAGCAAATGGCTGATCCGTTGCTGCGCGCGGTCAATTTCCAATTCGACGCACGTAACCGGTTGAAAGAAATCACCGATCCGGCGAACGGCTTCACCCGGCAAGCATACGATGGACTCGATCAAATCACGCAACTGACCGATCCGCGCAATATCGCCACAACCTACAGCTACAGCGGTTTCGGCGATGTGACGCAAGAAGTCTCCGCCGACCGCGGCACGACTACGTACACCTACGATTCCGCCGGTAATCTCAAAACTGTGCTGGACGCACGAGGCGTCAAGCACACCTACACTTGGGATGCGTTAAACCGTCCGACCAAACGCACCCACACCACCGTCACAGGAGTACCGGGAGCTATCCAACTTACCTGGAGTTACGATACCGGCGCGAACGGTATCGGACGGCTGACCGGCATGACCGATGAATCCGGCTCGACCGGTTTCAGCTACGATGCGTACGGCCGGTTGCTCACCAAGACGCAAACCGCCAAAATTGCGAGTGGTGGTGCTGGCAATACCATCAACTACATTCAAACATTGAGTTACCAATACGACAGCTTTGAATGTGTTGCTCAACAACATCAGCTATCATCCGTTTGGCGAAGCCAAGAGCTGGGTATGGGGCAACGGGCAAGCCTACATACGCAGCTTTGACTTGGATGGGCGACTTAGTACCCATCCGGTGGGCAACGACACCCGCACGCTGATCTACGATCTTGCGAGCCGCATCACTCACACGACCGATACCAACTATCCGGTCTATAACCGCAGCTATGATTACGATGCGTTGGATCGTCTGATCAGCCAATCGGACAACGATGGATTCAAATTGTGGGCGTATGACGCCAACAGCAACCGCACGGCGGCGCAATTTGGCGGCACCACTTATCCGTATGCCATCGCCGCTGCCAGTAACCGTCTGACGAACGTTGCCGGGCCGGTTGCGAAGAACTATACCTACAATGCCGCCGGTCATCCGCTGAGCGACGGTACTGCGACCTTCACTTGGAACGCCGCCGGTAAACTCGCGACTACGGTCAAAGGCGGCAAGACACACACCTACAAATACAACGCGCTGGATCAGCGTATCATCAAAAACGGCCCGTTGAGTCCGAGGTTTTTGTTCTTCTATGATCCATCGGGGCAAATGATCGGAGAATATCAAGACAATGCGGCTACCACGACACCGGCTGACGATTGGCTGGTGCGGCAAGAAACCGTCTGGCTGGGCGATATTCCGGTCGGCGTGATCACGAAACCCACCGCTACCAGTGAAATACAGGTGCATTACATCCACGCCGACCACCTCAACACCCCGCGGGTAATCGTGGATCAGACTAACACCATTATCTGGCGCTGGGAAAACACCCACGCCTTCGGTGCAAACTTACCCAACGAAGATCCGGACAGCAACGGCCAGTTATTTGAATACCACCTCCGTTTCCCCGGGCAGTATTTCGATAAGGAAACCGGCCTGCATTACAACTATTTCCGCTATTATGAACCGGAGACCGGAAGATACATTTCACCCGACCCAATTGGGTTGATGGGAGGGATGAATGTTTGGGGGTATGTGGGGGGGATCCGCTGAGTTTTGTGGATCGACTTGGCTTAGATAAGACAATTTGGTTTCCACTCGGTGACGGGCGAAGTATTGTTGATGGTCCTCGGAATGGAAATTGGGGTGGAGGCAAGTGGAGTGGCGGAATATCAGGTAATGGCACAGGAAATGCTTTGCCGCTCGACAGTGCGGATGCTTGTTATATGAGACATGATCTATGTTATGACTCAGGAACTGCAAAGAAGTTATGTGATGCTAGATTAGTTAGTGAGCTGAAGGCATTGCCTACGAATCCAAGGAAATGGCCAGTGCCGCCAAAACTTGGAACTGAAGTCGATACGATATTATTTCTAATGGGAGCGATTTTGATTTTTAGCCCATGAGCATTCCAAAAAAACCATTTACCTTATACGCAGTAAGTGTGTTTATTGCTTTGAGCACCATCTTGGCTGAAAGATTTTTTTGGCATATTGGCTATTCAAATTTTTTTCTGCTACTGAGTGTTCTTGCTTTGCTGCATGTCATTGTTAGTATCGTGATGATCAAAGAAAATCCGGATAAATTTCTGTTGCGGCTAGGCGCTGTAGTTATATTTATCACTGGTCAATGGTGGCTCATTGAGCTGATTGCAATGCTAATCATTTGGAATGTACGCGGATTTGCACCATAGCTAGTAGCCTGGATAAGTTTGTGCCATCCCGATCTCCAATGAGCATGCAACAAATACAACATCTTGGATCAACGTATCATCAAGAACGGCCCATTGAGTCCGAAGTTTTTGTTCTTCTATGATCCAAATGGACAATTGATCGGTGAATGCCGGAATAGTGTATCGACCACGTCACCGGCCCGATTCAGGTGCACTACATCCACGCCGACCACCTCAACACGCCGAGGGTGATCGTGGACCAGACCAACACCATCGTCTGGCGCTGGGAGAACACGCATGCATTTGGTGCTAACTTGCCCAACGAAGACCCGGACAGCAACGGCCAGTTATTTGAATACCACCCCCGATTTCCAGGGCAGTATTTTGACAAGGAAACCGGCCTGCATTACAACTATTTCCGCTATTATGAACCGGAGACCGGAAGATACATCTCGCCAGACCCGATTGGGTTGATGGGAGGGATGAATGTTTGGGGGTATGTGGGGGGGAATCCGCTGAGTTTTGTTGATTACTCAGGAATGTCAACGGCTTTAGTAGATCGAGACAACAATACAATATCAGTTACTTTCAAAAATGGTCAGATCGTTACTTAGTCGGTCCTGAAATATTCCTAAGCACTTGATATTAGTTATAAATACACTGTTCATTAGTGATCATAACGACCTGGAATGTTAAAATAGTGCTGTATTTCTGGTCGAAATGGTGATTAAAAATGCTAAGAAATAGCAGTACGATTCATCAACCGAATCTGTTTGGAACAGATTTACTGATGCAGCTTGATCCCGGTGATCCATTGCTGAAGCTTGCATCAGCGATACCGTGGCAAGGATTTGAGGAATCATTTTCGGTTCATTACACAGCAGCGACAGGAGCACCGAGTAAGCCGATCCGTTTGATGGTTGGGTTATTGATTCTAAAACAGTTAGAGAATTTGAGTGACGAATCGATAGTACTGCAGTGGAAGCGTAATCCTTATTACCAGGCTTTTTGCGGCATGAAAGAGTTCCAGCAGAAGTTGCCTTGTCATAGCACGGAGCTGGTACATTTTCGTAAGCGCATAGGCGCGGAAGGCGTAGAGCGGATTTTCCGGATGAGCGTTGGTTTGCATGGGGAATCGGCGCTGGAAGACGTCATTCATATTGACACGACCGTGCATGAGAAGAACATCACGTACCCAACGGATAGCAAACTGGCGATCAAGATTATCAATCGCCTCAACAAGATTGCCAAATCCCATGGTATTTTACAGCGGCGTACTTTTGTCAAAGAAGTGAAGTCACTGCGCCTGGATATCCGGCACTACCGGCATGTGAAGAAAAGAGCGAAAGCGAAACGAGCGTTGAAGCGACTCAGAACCATTGCAGGTATTCTGATGCGGGAGCTCAGGAGAGAACTGCCGCAATACTGTTTGTTTGAATGCTACCAAAAGGATTTTCTACGGTATGAGGGAGTATTACGGCAGCGACAAAACGATAAAAACAAGATCTACTCATTGCACGAACCGCAAGTGTACTGTGTCGCCAAGGGAAAAGACCACAAACAATATGAATACGGCAGCAAGGCATCGATAGCCAGTACCGCAAAAGGCAATCTGATTGTCGGGGTTGTCAGTCACGAACAGAATCTGCATGACAGCCATACATTACCGGAGATATTGCGACATGTTGAGATTTCGCGAGGGAAAGCTGCCAGGCAGGCCGTATGCGATCGCGGCTACCGCGGCAAACGTGAAGTCAATGGAACCCAGATCATTTTGCCCGGAAAGGCGCTCAAGAAGGATACCCGGTACCAGAAAGACAGGAAGCGAAAACAGTGCAGGAGGCGCGCCGCGATTGAACCCATTATCGGTCACCTGAAGTCGGATTATCGAATGGCAAGGAACTATCTGAAAGGCGCTGTCGGTGATCGCATCAACCTGCTGATGGCTGCTTGCGCCTGGAATCTGAAACAATGGCTGCTGGCCATTTTTTGGCTCTTTTTCCCGTGGCGAGAACGGATTCCTTGATGGAAATTTAAACTACAAGGGTATGCATTTTGATAGGTAGCCGTTTCCTCGGGCGGCTTTTCCAGATCAACAACTGTTGTCTGATACTTTTTCAGGGGCGACTACTTATGCAGCTGGAAATAACACGATAAATCCATCAGGTGATCCCAATAAAATAGGAAGTAATGGTCCTGCTCCGGCAGGCACCTGGCCTGTTCAGTTACCGATAAATAGTCAGTCCTGCAAAACGCTTGGAGACCCTATAAATATTGGAATTCATGCGAATTAGCAAACGCTGAAATCCCTGGGAAATTATAATATAGGCATCAAAACCTGAGGGAATTAGAGGAAATTTAAATGCCGACTGATGATTTTTTTCGTGCACGTCTCGACCAGATGATCGATCTGCACCATCCCTTGGCGGTATTGGCAAATCGACTACCGTGGCCCGCTATTGAAGCAGCCCTTGCACCAGCTTTCGAGCGCAAGAATCGTCAAGGCCGCATGGTAGAGTTCAGCGATATTTTCGGTACAACGTTAGCGACTGCGGGCACAGGAGTGAGTGCTGCGGGCCGGCCTCGTTTGCCCATCCGGTTGATGGCTTCCTTGCTGTATCTGAAGCACGCATTCAATCTGAGTGATGAAGAACTGGTGATTCGCTGGTCCGAGAATGTGGTCTGGCAGTATTTCAGCGGGCAGGCGTACTACACACCGAAGCTGCCCTGTGATGCTACTCAGATAGGCCGCTTTCGCACCGCGATTGGTGAGTCCGGTGTCGAAAAGCTGCTGCAAGCAACCATTGACGCAGCTGTGCGAGCGAAGGTGGTCAAACCGGCTGAATTCGAACGTGTCATCGTCGATACGACAGTACAGGAAAAAGCGATTGCGCATCCGGTGGATAGTCGCTTGCTGGAAATTGCGCGCAGCAAAATCGTACAGGCGGCCAAACGAAGCGGCATCACCTTGAAGCAGAGTTACGCCAAGGAAGGCAAGGAATTGCGCCGCATGCGCAAAGCCGTTAAACGCCAACGCACGATCCTTGGTATCGTGCTGCGAGAGATCAATCGGAAACTGGCGACGGCAGAACTGGAGTGCTCCGCATCGTTCCAACATCTGAACACGCTGCTGGAGCGAGTACAGCGGATTCACCAGCAGCAACCGAAAGACAAAAACAAACTCTACGCACTGCATGCCCCGGAAGTCGAATGTATCGGCAAGGGCAAGGCGCGCAAGCCTTACGAGTTCGGCGTTAAAGCCAGCATTGCGATCACGCACAAGAACGGCCTGATGGTCGGTGCAAAAACCTTCCCCGGCAATCCCTACGATGGCCATATCCTTCATAAGCAACTCACACAGACACAGACGTTACTCGAAAACGCAGGATCAACGCCGAAGAAGGTCATTGTCGATCTCGGATTTCGAGGCGTGGATACCGACAACCCGGACGTGAACATCATCCATCGTGGCAAGTACAAGTCACTCACAATGCCGCAGCGGCGCTGGCTCAAACGTCGTCAGGCCGTGGAACCTGCGATTGGGCATTTAAAGTCGAATCACCGAATGGACCGCTGCTGGTTGCAGGGCAAGTTGGGAGATGCGCTCCATGCTGTGTTGTGTGCGGCGGGATACAACCTGCGCTGGCTGATGAGGGCAGTACTCCGCTTGGGGCTAAAAGGTATTTTGTTGCCCTTTGCCTTGCTGCAGTTGATCAACCGCTTCCGCGCAAAACAACCATATATGGGCGAAGCTTTCTTGTATACAAAGCTACCACCACGGTCATGTGAATTTTGCAGGGCCGACTAAATACTTCCGGGGATTCCGGGGATATTAGGTATGGGCCTTACTTCTGGCCTATTGGGGCGGTTGATGCACGGGGTAACCGCGCAGACGTCGCACGTCAATGTGGTATCGGTTTACATGGAGGGCGTCGTAGCTATCAGTCTCGCACAGAAGGATGCATTCGAATGAATGATGCAGATATTCTTGATTTGTACCAGCGCACCATCAACGATCCTTTGACCACTATCGAAATTCGTTAGAAATTATGGCTATAGGTTATCGAGTAGTTTCAGGTTTTGTTTTTTTGTTTTCCATTATTACCTGTTCTATGGCAGCAACGGCATTGAAGGAACAAGGCGCTTATCCATCCCCTGGGAGGATGTGCACAGCGGTATTAACAGTGTCTGCACAAGGTGGTTTTCTGCAATTATCAGTTCAAAGCATTAATGGAAAATTGACTCATGTGGCAGATGATGTTGCCGGTTTCTTATGGATAAACGAAGAGTCTCTAGTATTTTCGTCAGGTCCAATTTATGGAAAACCTGGAATTTTTGAAATTACTTGTGCTCATGAGCAGCCATCTCTAAGAAGGCTCATTGGTCCTCAAAATATCAATTTATCTTACCCAGATGGGGCAGATTATTTTGAATTGAAAGAAATTAATGATCGAAGGCTTCATTTTTTTTATGGGATTGATGTTGATGAAATTGATTTTGATGAGTTTCGTACAGAAAAAAATTTGCAGTCGATAGAGTTGATGTTGTGATAATTTTGGAAAACAAACAACCAAGCTTGAGCCATCCAGGATTAACGCGACATCGAACATAACCCGTTGAGTCCAAAGTTAGATCCCAATGGACAATTGATCGGGGAATACCGGGACAATGCATCGACCGCGACACCAGTGGATGATTGGCTGGTACGGCAAGAAACCGTCTGGCTGGGCGATATTCTGGTCGGCGTGATCACGAAGCCTATCGCCCTAGCGCGATCCAGGTTCAGTTACTCACGATTTTACCTCTATGGGGTTGGGTATTATGCATTCATAGGACCAGGTCATGGATTGCCTGGTATAAACACCGCCATCGGATTCACAAGCTTCTTTTTCGTTATTGGCGTATACAAACGAAGCAACAAATAAAGCTAATAAAAGGAGTGTATATAAAAAAACTTTTGTCTTTTCGCTCATAATTTATTCTCGTTGAATGAAGTGAAATTGTGCTCTGGATCTAAACGCACACAATTTTATGCGCTGCATGGTTTTTTCATGAAAAAACGACATTGGTGAGCTTGTTGCAATATAGCTTGATACAGTTACGATTCATTCCGGGTAATTACTAGAATTGTCAATAATACTACTAAACCATAAATATTTTGTTAATCACTTCGCTACTCTTTGTGGCAATTAGGCTTTAGGTCCGGAATCATGCGTTACTCAATGCATAAATTCTTCGATAATTATGCTGCCACAGAGCAAGTAGCAAGTAGCCTGGATAAGTTTACGCCATCCAGGATTAACGCATCATCAAAAAAGACCCGCTGAGTTCGAAGTATTTATTCTTCTACGATCCCAATGGGTGATTGATCATCGAATACCTTGACGATGCAACCACGGCACAACCCGACGATTGGCTGGTCAGACAAGAAACCATCTGGCTATGGGCGATATTCCGGTCGGCGTGATCAAGAAACCCGCCGCCACCGGCCCAAATCTCTTTGGACTGTGATTCCTTTCTCAATAGTACTTCGTCGATCAATTTGATCTGTATTAAGTAATTCCTTTGCAAGCTCGGTGCCCGCATCGAATTCTAGTAAACACCCAGAGATCATTAGATCAGATCGACATATTTGTTTTTCTACTTCCTCCACCTTATATCTCATCTTACCCGACGAATTAATTAGCATTTCCTGAGAGGTAAGTCGAATTTCTCCTAAATATCAGCTATCTGCCAAGCAAAGGCTTCAAAGAAAATTTTGTCGGTGAGAGTAGGTGTAATAGCTATACTTGCATAATACAAGTCATAAGCTTATACTGCAGTAACTTGTCATTTGCAAGTTACTTTAATTCGTTAAACCAAAAAGAAATGCACGGTACCACGATGAGAAGGTGAGACATTTACTGAGGAATGCGAAGAGGAATTACCGGAAAAGATCACTGGCGTACAGGCAATAAATCTGGGTGCTAATGGAACTCAACTTAACTGAAAAAATATCGAGGCAACCGCTTATTAATCAGGTGTTTGATTAAAGGCTTAATTCATTTCGAGGAGTCATACAAATGAAACAAAATCTTCTTACATTGTTAGTGGTATTGGTTTTTTTGTCGGCATGTTCATCACTGCAAGAAGCCGCTCACGGCAACATCAGGTCAGGAAAGAGCAAAGTTTATTGGATCGATCCAGTAACCCGGCAACCAGGTGGATATGTTTACTGGATTGATCCGGCCAGCGGAAAACCAGGCGGTAACATCGTCTCAAGAACGGTATCGCAATAAGCTGAATTGATAACTATGAAGGTTCTAATGAATCGTTGGTAATGAAGCGGAAATTTAATCTGCGTTATGCGGATTCATTTGCTGGTAAAAGAGTTCTTAACAGGAGGTAAAGAACGATCAGTTCGCTATGATCAAATTAATGCAAGTAAGCAAATAACCGGACAAGCTTGTGTCATTCAGGATCAACCGTGGCAAGCAAACACGTACAAAACTGACGCAAGCATCGCCCGGGTCGGTTGCAGAATCCCGAATATAAAGAACAAAATAGCTCGTTCATCGGGTCAACTCTAATCGCAAACCGACCTTTAACGTAATCAATAGGGACCGGGGGGAGGCGGTGAAACGGGGCCGATTGCCATGTAAGTGATTTCCGCGATCCGCGCCTTGTCTTTTCCTTTCCAAGAAATCGTAAGCCGCTGGCTGTCGGCGCTTGAGTTTATCTGGTACTCATCTTCGATCAAAATGAGTGTCGTCGGCCCTATTGTATTATCCTGTATCGTGCGAGCTACGCTAATTTCTCGCAAACCTACGGTATGGCACGGGGTTTGATCGAAGTAGCTGCGTCTCAAATCTACCGGTTCCCTTGGTGCAATCGTTACTTCTTTCTGCAAATCTTCGGGAGCTAAGTCGCTGCTACCGATGACGATACTATTCGAGCCAAAATCGATTACGACCCGGCCTTCTTGATGCCCTCTTGTCACGATTACTCCTGATACGATCTTTAGGTCCATACTTTCCTCCATTTGGATGATTCGGTGTCCTCTGGACGACTATCGAATATTCTGTTCATCAGAGAGGGAAGGGATTCATTCATTGGTTAAGCGTTAAAAACGCCGAGTAACCACCTCTCATGAGATCCTCAGAGAATATAGGCGCGTAGAAAAAAATACCTCCATTCCCCTTTTTCATTATACGCAAACCAAATGTTGAGGCAACCATGCTGCCCGAACAATCAAGGAAACATCATTTTCCGCCAAAATATTCAATAAATCCTGACAACTAACTAACAGCCGGATAGCCTTGCGCCATTTAGGATCGTAAACGCTGCTCACGCAAATAATAATGCCCAGGCTCCGCGCATCATCAAGAATTTGCCGTTGAACATGCGGTTTTTCCCTGCATATTGCCGCGATCAGCTATTTGAATACCCTTTCCGCTTCCCCCGGCGGTATTCCACATGGACGGCTCAGTAGATATATTCTTGCAGAATGGATATAATCCGCTGAATAAATAGCCTTAAAAGAAGCATAAGAACATCAATCCATTCTCTCTTCACAATTGCCTGCGTTGTTAAATCACGAACCACCGTATGTTTCCTTTCCTTTTTTGCTTTTAAGCGGATCCGGTGAAATGACACTGCGAAAACAAGCCATGTGTCCGGCAAGTTGTTGATGGGCCTTTGATCATAGATAATTTATTAATTCTGGAGGAAAAATGAGTCACACGCTTTATGAAACCAAGATTCAGCGAGTACAGCGCTGCGAACTGGCGGTTCCAGGTTCCAGTCCCGGCATGTTTGAAAAAGCGCTGAATAGCGGTGTTGATTTTGTTTTCCTCGATTTGGAAGACGCGGTTGCGCCGGACGATAAAATTCAGGCGCGTAAAAATGTCATTCAAGCGCTCAACGATTTGGACTGGAAAGGCCACGGCATTACCGTATCGGTGCGTATCAACGGCCTGGATACACAATACATGGTGCGCGACGTGGTCGATCTGGTCGAACAAGCCGGAAGCAAGATCGATACGCTGCTGATTCCGAAAGCCGGCGTGTACGCGGATGTCTACATGGTGCAAGCGATGGTTACCCAGCTTGAAATGCAGCAAGGATTGAAAAACCGCATCGGACTGGAAGCATTGATCGAAACCGCGCTCGGCATGGCGAATGTCGAAGACATCGCGCGTAACGGCTCGTTGGGCCGGTTGGAAGCGCTGCATTTCGGCGTCGCCGATTATGCCGCCAGCAATCGCGCCAGAACCACCAATATCGGCGGCTTGAACCCGGATTATCCCGGCGATCAATGGCATTTTGCCATCAGCCGCATGATCGTGGCTTGCCGTGCTTACGGTTTGCGTCCAATCGACGGTCCGTTCGGCGACATTAAAGATCCTGACGGTTACGTACTGGCGGCCAAACGTGCTGCCGCGCTGGGTTGCGAAGGCAAATGGGCGATTCATCCGACGCAGATTCCATTAGCCAACGACGTGTTTACGCCGCCGGAGCGCGAGATCGAAAAAGCCAAGCGCATTCTCGCAGCGCTCAAGGAAGCCGCCGCGCAAGGCAAAGGCGCTGCGGCGCTGGATGGTCGCTTGATTGATGCGGCATCCGAAAGAATGGCCAATAATGTGGTGAAAATCGCCGATGCGATTGCCGCCAAAAACGGTTAACGTTTAATGACTGAAGGCCGCGCTGAGCGGCCTTTATCTTTATGCTGCAATGAATTGAATAATTAACGCAGTAATAGCAACTAGTGGGGAAATTGAATTGAATATTCATGAATATCAAGCAAAAGAAATACTGACGGAATACGGCGTCAAGATTGCGGAAGGCGGTCTGGCTTACACCGTTGAGGAAGCGGTGCAACGCGCACGCGAAATCGAAGGCGACGTCTGGGTCGTCAAGGCGCAGATCCATTCCGGCGCACGCGGTAAAGCAGGCGGTATCAAAGTTTGCAGAACACACGCGGAAGTCGAACAAGCCGCCGAAAGCCTGCTTGGCAAAAAACTGGTGACGCATCAAACCGGCCCGGCAGGAAAAGTCTGTTCCCGCTTATATGTTGAAGCGGGCACCAACATCGCCAAGGAAATTTATCTGTCGTTCATGATCGACCGCGTCAGCGAACGCGTCATCATGATCGGCTCGGCGCAAGGCGGCATGGAAATCGAAAAACTGGCGGTGACCAATCCGGAAGCGATTATCAAGATTTATGTCGAACCCGCGGTCGGTTTGCAGGATTTTCAGGCGCGCAAAATGGCGTTTGCCTTGGGTATCGATCCGGCGCAACTGAATCATGCCGTTAAAACCATCAAAGGCTGTTACCGCGCGTTGCGCGACTTGGACGCCAATATCCTGGAAATCAACCCGCTGGTGATTACCGCCAATAACGACATCGTGGCGCTGGATGCGAAAATGGTATTCGACGAGAACGCATTGTTCCGCCGCCACCGCATCGCTGAATTGCGCGACAACACCCAAGTCGATCACCGTGAAGTTGCCGCAGCGGAAGCCGGATTAAGCTACGTCGGCTTGGATGGCGACATCGGTTGCATGATCAATGGCGCAGGCCTGGCGATGGCGACGATGGACATGATCAAACTGGCCGGTGGCGAACCCGCCAACTTCCTCGACGTTGGCGGCGGCGCATCCGCCGAGCGCACTGAGAAAGCGTTCCGCCTGGTGCTCGCCGATTCCGGCGTCAAAGCCATGCTGGTGAACATTTTCGCCGGGATTAACCGCTGCGACTGGATCGCCGAAGGCGTGGTGCAAGCGGTCAAAAACATCGATATGAAAGTGCCGCTGGTGGTTCGCTTGTCGGGCACCAACGTGGAAGAAGGCCGCCGTATCATAGCGGACAGCGGCCTGCCGATCATCACCGCCGATACGTTAGCGGAAGCCGCGGAAAAAGTCGTGCGCGCCCGTAACGAAGTCGTCGCGAAAGCTTAGGAGTATAAAGTGGCGATATTAATCAACGAAAAAACACGCATCATCGTTCAAGGGTTTACCGGCAGAATCGGTACTTTTCATGCGCAGGAAATGATCGACTACGGTTCCAACGTGGTCGGCGGCGTCACGCCGGGCAAAGGCGGACAAAAACATTTGGGATTGCCGGTGTTCAATACGGTTAAGGAAGCAGTCGATCAAGTCGGCGCGGAAGCCAGCATTGTGTTCGTGCCGCCCGCATTCGCCGCGGATTCGATCATGGAAGCCGCCGACGCCGGTATCAAATACTGCGTGTCGATCACCGACGGCATCCCGACGCAAGACATGATGACAGTGAAAAACTTCCTGCGCCGTTTCCCGAAAGAAGACCGCATGCTGCTGACCGGCCCGAACTGCGCCGGCACCATCAGCCCCGGCCGCGCCATGCTTGGCATTATGCCTGGTCACATCTACATCCGTGGTAATGTCGGCGTGGTCGGCCGTTCCGGCACACTGGGCTATGAAGCTGCCGATCAAATGCGCGCGCTTGGTATCGGCATTACCACGTCCGTCGGCATCGGCGGCGATCCGATCCCCGGCAGCTCGCACCGCGATATTTTGGAGCGGCTGGAACAAGATCCCGAGACTAAAGTCGCACTCATGATCGGCGAAATCGGCGGCCCGCAGGAAGTCGAAGCCGGACGATTCGCCAAGGAAAACATGAGCAAACCGCTGGTGGCCTACATCGCTGGCTTAACGGCACCGGAAGGCCGCCGCATGGGCCACGCCGGCGCGATCATTTCGTCTGCTGGTGAAAGCGCAGCGGAAAAAGTCGCGATGCTGAAAGAACTCGGTGTCACCATCTGCCCAACCCCGTCGTTGATGGGACAAACGGTTGCGGAAGTGCTGGCGAAGCTGTAATTCTGTAATTGTAGTTGTTGTTAAAATAAAAACCCGGGAGCTGGTACTTCCGGGTTTTTTGTTTGGTTGGATGCCAAAAAACTTAGTTGTTTTTCCTTTAGTTTGAAGGTCACATGAAGTGAAGAAGTTATAAGAAATCAGCTTTATTGTTTTTTCAGAGTAAATATTTTTCTTGAAGATGTGGAGCCTGATGCGCTTACTTCCTGAAGTGTAAGCGTGTTTTCAATTTGTAATACTCGTAAATAAGTATTGTCTGAATCTAACCCATAAGCGTATGTCAGCGACGATGCTTTTACAAAACTATTTAATTCTGAAGCTCCAACTGAACCGATAATGTTGTTTTTGAAAGCGGGGCCAGTTTGCCAAGTATATGAGGTTATCCCTTCTGGACAACCAGTGCCGTTGGATGTCACAGTCAATAAGTAAGTGCGACGCCCATCTGCGCCAATCGAGGGTGCATCCAAATTGAAAAAGCAGGGTAAGGCGGAGTCAGCAGATCCCGGGGCAATACCAGCATAAGTTCCGGGCAAGAAATTCATAGTACTTACGGAAGTTGGTGAGGCGGCCCCGGTTGAGGGTGTTGCTGAAATAAGTTTCGCTCCGAATGATCCATCAGATAATCGAGTGAAGTCCATTTCAACATCATAGTAAACAGTAGTACCTGCAGACTCAACCGGAATGTTTGTTGCTCGGATTAGACGGCCAGCGCCAGAAAGAACTGACTCTGCAAAATCTACCGCTAAACCCGTTCCCGGGATTTCCTCAGGAGCCGCATTAATATTTGATACACCAAATGAAAGCAGCAATGTAAGTGCAATATGTTGTTGGAATTTGTTCATCTTTTTCTCCTTTCAAAAAATATTCTAGGCTTTAAATTAGTAGGTTAATAGTATCTAATGGGTTACCATCGCGCAAACATCCGTAGGATGTGCCGATCGCAAGGAGGCGCATCAATCAAAAAAACGTTTAATAACAGGAAAACAAACGAAATGACGGAATACCGGCGTGCCTATATTCCCGGCGGTTCCTGGTTTTTTACGGTCAATCTTGCCGAACGCAAGACCAATCGGCTGTTAGTCGAGCAAATCGATTTACTGCGTAGCGCATTTGAATACACCAAACATCGCCACCCTTTCCGCATGGATGCGGTCGTTATTTTGCCGGATCATTTACACTGTATCTGGACGCTGCCGCCAGCCGATGCGGATTTCTCAACCCGATGGAATCTGCTCAAAGGTTACTTTTCCCGTCACATAGCAACCGGAGAGAGAATTTCCACCAGCCGGAAATCGCGACGGGAAAGAGGGCTATGGCAACGCCGGTTCTGGGAGCATCTTTTGCGTGACCAAAATGATTTTAACCGGCATGTTGATTATAGGCGGATTCAATTTCGAAGTGCAACACCTAACGGTAATTTAGTGTAACGCACCGTCTTCCCGAAGAATATCTCAAACGGGGTTCTGAATCCAAGCACTTTGCGTGGCCGGTGGTTGAGTCTATCCACCGCCCATTGCACTTGTTCCTGGGTAACCTCAATCAGCTCCATTGCCTTGGGGAAATACTGGCGCAGCAACCCGTTGCTGTACTCGTTCAAACCACGCTCCCATGAAAGGTAGGGACGGGCGAAATAGACATCCGCATCCAGTTCTGCCTCGATGGTTCTTGCCGATCACGGTGTCGCCTTCCCAGTCGCCTAAGCGGCTCTTCTGATCGACAATCCCCGGGCGCTCGTCAATGCCAATCCGGTTCTTGATCGTGCCCCGGCGCTCTTGACCGCTCGCGTAACGTTTTCTGCGTGGTTTCTGGCAGCGCAAATGTTGCCACAGATCGCCACCACGGCGTTTGTCTTCATAAATGTGCACGTAAATCGTCTCATGGCTGATTCTCAACCCGCATTCCAGTGTAAGTCGGCAAGATGCTTGTTCCGGGCTCATGTCCAACCGGATCAACCGTTCAATCTCCGCCCATTCCGGCAACGAGAAACGCTGGGCATTGACGCATTTCTTTCGACGCTCATCCCGCAATTCCTGCGCCTGCTTTGGACGCCAGCCACGCCGGCCTTTGTTCCGCCCGAATTCCCGGGATATCGTCGACTTGTCTACGCCTATTTCAGCCGCAACTTGCGATTGGTTCAATCCCGCTTTCTTCAAACCAGAAATCTGGTATCGTTGTTCTCGGGTGAGCTGCTTGTAGTGTTTCATCTGTGCTCCTTTTACTTGGCGTTTAAGCAGCTCCGATACTACCGCAGCTTGCCTATAAACTTCCTTACAAAAGTTGCACTTCAATGTTGAATCCGCCATATTCATTGGAACCCTGTTAAGCATGGCTGGGTAAAAAGTGTGCGCGATTGGCCTTATTCCAGCTTTCATCGTTATGTTGAACAAGGTGTTTATCCAGAAAATTGGGGTGGTCATGTGAGCTATGATATCGAGGGGGTTGAATGATACGTTCGATGCGCCTCCTTGTGGTCGGCACATCCTACCAGGCTACCGCAGGACGATACGGATTTTCAACCCATGGGACATATTGAAAGCAAGGCAGCGCGCAATTGTTATTGCGCCGAATTATAATAAGGTATGAGATGGCGAGCAGCCTGATTAGCGGGCGATAATATGGATTTTTCGTTTGTTACCTTTTGCCTGGTTGCCCTATCCATGGGGTTTGCCAATGTTTGCGGTACGCTGTATTTCATCAACCTCAGTAATAAAAACCCGCATGCTGCGGCGTTCTGGTCGGCGACGCTGATTCTTGCCAATGCATTTACTATTACCAGTTATGTTGAAAATCACGCGTATGTGGTCGCTGCATTCATCGGTACTTATCTGGGCGCTTACGGGACGCTGAAGTGGCAACAGAAGCGGGAAAGCAGTTGATCAACTTGTCGCCCGTCGTATTTGGAAGCGATGCGATGCGTTATTAGCACGCACCGACTCAATCAAAAAAGCAGTTCAAAACCCAATGAAACATCATTTGGTCTTTATGGCTTGCGAAAGGGCGGTATATGCCAGCGCGGACGGTTTGGTTCTCGCCCAGAAAACCCATTGTCAACCACTGCGCATCAAATTTCGTTTTAGTAAGCACTATGATAATCTTGCGCACTTTTTAATGAACTATGAACAACATGGAACCCAACAATAATCCCGACAATACGCCTCGTAAAAGAATACCTCAGATTGCATATTTTTTATTTCTAACCCGCTGGCTGCAATTGCCATTGTATTTCGGATTGGTACTGGCGCAGTGCGTATACGTGTTTCACTTCTGGGTTGAGTTGACGGATCTGATCAGTGCCGTGATGGGCAACAAGGATGCGCTGGATCATATCCTCGACATAGTCACCATTGAAGGTACGGCTCGTCCAGACCGGCTGACCGAAACCACCATCATGCTGGTTGTTCTCGGTCTGATCGACGTGGTGATGATTTCGAATCTGCTGATCATGGTCATCATCGGTGGGTATGAAACTTTTGTATCGCGGATGAATCTGGAAAGCCATCCCGATCAGCCGGAGTGGTTGTCCCATGTCAATGCCTCGGTACTAAAAGTTAAGCTGGCAACTGCAATTATCGGTATTTCGTCGATTCACTTATTGAAAACATTCATCAATGCGAGCGCTTACGACGAAAAGTCGCTGATCGCGCAAACCGGTATTCACTTGGCTTTTTTACTCTCGGCGATTGCGATTGCGTATTGTGATCGTCTGATCGCACAAACGGCGCAGCAATCCGGGAATCACTGAGAAATCAGAACGGCAACACAAAATCCAAAGAGAACAATATTTGGTCTTTATGGCCCGCAAAAGGGCGGTAGGCTTCAGCGCGGTAGGCATCGACCCGGTCGTAGCGGATGTTGGGGCGGATGCGTAATTTCTGTAATAGTTTGGATTTAAGTCCTAGCGTTTTGGCGGCTTTCCAATTTAAACCGACAGTCACATCGTAATAGTCGGCGGGGGTGATCGTAACCCGGCTCAGGTTGCCTGCGTAACTTTCTGCGGCGCCGTTGACGATGTTGGTGGCGGCGGCGATACGGAATGGCGACGGATTGCGGAAGCCGTCTTGATCGCGATACCATTCGGCGCGCGCGCCGATGGCCAGATTGTCGGTGACATCGTAGTACAAGTGCGCAATGGCGCTCATCCATTCGGCATCCTGGACAACATTGGAGTATTTGAGGTTGTTCAGCAGTATCCCGCTGGCTTCGCCATAGACGTGATGCAAAACCAGTAAGGTTTTCGGAGTGATTTTGTGTTGCAGGACGACGTTGTAGAATGCCCAGATTTCATCGCTGCGGCTGGATACTTGGCCGTAGGTTCCGGAAAAATGAAACGTGGTGGCTCTGCTATCGCTTTTCCAAGTAAAACCGGCGAGTCCGGACCAATTTCCTAATTGCTTGTCCCAGCCGCCATCCCAACCGCCGTTGGCGCTGCCGGTCAGTGGCCCTCCCAGGATTTCCCAGTTTTTATTGACGATGTAATTGGCGAGCATGCCGGTGTGCGTGAAAGGCTCGCCGACATTCAAGGTGTAGGCGCGTGTATAGAAGAAATTATCCGGCGCCGGAACGGTTTCAAAGCCTGTCGGGGTATAGAAATGCCCGAGCTTGACGTTCAATCCGTTACCGACTGGCACGAAGGTTTCCAAATACGCTTGCGGTAATGCAATACCGTAGGTTCGCGATGAATTGCAGCATAAATCCAAATCCCAATTGCTTCTTTTCATCGTTTCGCCGGAATTGACATCGAAGGTTGGCACACCGAAGGCTTGCGTGAAAATGGCATCGGTTCCGAACATGAAGTCGAAGCGCCCGCCGAAATCCCATGTTTTTCCTTCGGATACGACCGAGCGGCGTAAAAATAGATTGAATTGGTTCAATTGAAAGCGGTTTGCTTGATCGGCAAATATCACCGGGCCGTTGTATCCGCCCGATTGGCTTGGATTGAAGGTTGCGCCGCCATTAACCCAGCCGCCCAATTCCAACCGGCTGTATTTGATAAAATTTTGTAACGAATCGGCTTGGCTGGTTCCTGGAAAAAAAACACAAAGCAAGGCGCTGAGTAAGGCACTGCTTGCTACTGCATTCAGCAGTTTAAATGTTCGCATCATTTCTTGGTAAGCATTGTATGGTTTCCGGCATACGCAAAAATTCCATTCCCCTGCTTCCAGCCTTATTAAGACCGGAACAGCAAGGGAATGGAATTTTCTAAATTCGCGCTTAGCTACGCTTCTTTATAATCGCATAGATAATAAATCTATTATTTCATCCGCAAATTAATTCAGGTTGTCTGAATCTGATTTCAGTTTCACTTTAACTTTACGTGCTGCCGCAGGATCGGTTGTGTCCGACGGTTGAGCGAATTCACGTTTCAGCAATTCGGCTGCGATCTTGCGGTGAAACTCGGCTTTCCTCAGGGCATCTTGTGCTTCTTGCTCATAATGACGAAGATTCGCGGTTGCATGCGAATGGAAATCCTGCCCGCGTCTACCATAGTATTCGCTATGTCCTTCGTAATCATTAAGCAATGCTTTATTTTGCGCCGCTTTGCTATCCATTTCTTTAGCCACGTTATCGTAGTATGAAGCCAGGCTATTATGCTCTTGATGGGTTTTGGCATTTTTGGCAGCAACGTCTTGCGGATTGACCGGACCGACTTGCGCGCAGCCGATCAATAGCATGAAGATAGGTACAATAGCGAGATAGAAAGATAGTTTTTTGTTCATGATGGATGGCTCCAAATTGATCATGGTGCGCATCATAACGAGGTGAGTGAAGAATTCATATTGGGGAAACTCTGGTTTTGTTCTAGGGGAAACCCTTAGAAATAAAGTGACCGGTGTTAATTGCTGGTTAATGCTCATGCTCGTCAAGCAATCAATGGTGTCTCCTCAATCAGTTTTAACACACCTTGCAACGCGATGATAACCGCCTGACCGCGGATGGTGTTGCGATTCCCGCTGAAGTAATGCGTTTCTTGCTTTACCAAGCCGCATTTATGCGCCCAGGCAAAACACACCATGCCGACCGGTTTTGCGGCTGTGCCGCCATCCGGGCCGGCAATGCCGGTGATGGCGACGCTGATTTGAGCATGGCTCCGGCCAAGCGCACCCGCTGCCATTTCAGTGGCTGTTTGCGGCGAAACCGCGCCGAATTGATCCAATGTACTTTGTTGCACACCGAGCATTTCGTGCTTTGAAGCGTTGCTGTAGGTGATGAAACCGCGCTCATACCAAGCGGAACTGCCGGATATCGCAGTGATTGCCTGTCCGGCCCAACCACCGGTGCAAGACTCCGCCGTTACCAGCATCCAGCCATGAGCGGCAAGACGTTTACCGGCTTCGGCTGCGATATCAGTGATCGTTTGCTCGATTGCTTGCGGTGATGAATTCATGGATTGTTATCAAAAAATTGTTTTAATACCGATAGCGATTACCGGTGCAATTGAAAACACCGGGAACCGGCATTGCATCCGTCATGGGTGAACATTGAGCTGCCCATCCATAAAAACGCCCAATGCTTTTTTCCATATCGGTTGCATGAAAATGAAGCCGGTATTGTGGCTGCCTTCCAACTCCAGAAACTGCTTGGGTTCATGAGCGGCTTGAAACAGCCGCTGGCCATGATGAAACGGCACAATATCATCCTCCGGGCTATGCGCGATAAAAACCGGGCAATGAACCGCTTGCAAGGTTTGTAAGGTATTGTAATTAAATTGGCTGATCCAGCGCACCGGCAAAAATGGATATAGTTCCGAAGCCAGCTCGGGAACGGAAGTAAATGCCGAAGCCAATACCAGTAATCCCGGCTTTTCCTTAGCCGCCAGCCAGGCGGCCACTGCGCCGCCGAGCGATTCGCCGAACAAAACGATGCGTTCCGGTGCAATGCCTTTGGTTTCAGTCAAATACCGCCACGCTGCTTGCGCGTCCAGATAGGTGCCGGATTCGGACGGTTTGCCGCTGCTTTGGCCGTAGCCGCGATAATCGAGCAATAAAACATTGTAGCCAAGCTTGCTAAACATCGTCAGGTAGTTGATACGATGAGAGATATTGCCGGCATTACCGTGGAACAGCAAAACCGTTCCTTTGGCGCCGGTCACCGGCACCCACCAGCCGTGCAAGGTTTCGCCATCACTGGTTGGGATGTCGACCGAAGCGTATTCCAGGCCGAATGCGCTGGGCGTGTTGCTGAGCTGCTTGTCAGGGAAGTACACCAAATGAGACTGCACCCAATACACCAGTAACACCAGAGATAAATAAGCGGCCAGCAGAAAAATAAAAAAATTGATTACCATGCGCATGGCGTTAAGGATTCAGCGGTTGTTTCAAGTCGATCGTTATATCCGCGCCGAAGCGGCCGGTGGTGAAAGCCGAATCGCTGAATTTGGGAAAACCGAAGCGCTGCTCCGGGTTGTTCGATAAGCCAAACGGCTCAAGCGGGAGCTGATTCCACTGTTTTTTTAATTTGCGATTGCCATCCATATCCTGATAGACCGCCACGGCGTAAGTACCTGGCTGGGCCAGGTTCATACAGACTTTTTGCTGTCCTTTAATGGCTGGAGTACGGGTTTTCCGCAAACGTCCTTTTTTGAACAAAAAATAATCCGGGTCATGGTACAGCTCGACATTGAGCACGCCACCCGCCCCTACGCCGTTTACGGTTACACGGATTTGAGGAATATTTGGATTGCAGACATCCGGTTGCTCATGCGGATTGATATTGAACGATCCGGAAGCATTGGCCTGCGCAAGAATCCATAAGTTCATGGCAAGAATTAGAATTAACTTAACAGGCTGTTGAAAAACTATCTGCGTTGCCGCTACGGTGTTAAAAACAAGCTCAAAATGCTCATTTATACCGCATAAACTGCGCTTTTTCGCCTGTTTTTGCCTTGTATCGACTGCCTCGAAAACGTTTTTCAACAGCCTGTTAACGAATCTGCTGAGGGATTGAAAAGTTACATTAAGTGGCGAGGTTTTCATCCAATCAAGAATTATCATAACGCGGCATGAATGATTTACTATAACTGCGTATTTTAGACTAATAAGAATAATCAGCGGGATTCATGAACAAAGAGCAACTGAAAAAACTAGAAGCCGATCTGTGGAGCGCCGCCGACAAATTGCGTGCGAATTCCGACCTGAAATCGAGCGAATATGCGACCCCGGTGCTGGGATTGATCTTCCTCAAATTTGCCGACAACAATTACCGCCGTCATGAGAAGGCCATTCTCGCCGAATATCAGCAGTTGCAGGGCACCCGGCGCGAGAAACCGGTTTCCGAAATCGCCATCGAGCAATGCGGTTTTTACCTGCCGGATCATACCCGCTACGATTATCTGCTGAATCTGCCGGAAGAAAAGGACATCGCCAAGGCGCTCAAGGAAGCGATGAAGGCGATCGAGGAATACAAGCCGGAACTTGAAGGCGTGCTGCCGAAGGACGAATACGCCGCGCTGACGCGCACCGACAAAACCATCCCGCAACAATTGCTGAGAACGTTCGCGGACATTCCCGCCAACGCGACCGGCGATCTGTTCGGGCAGATTTACGAATACTTCCTGTCCGAATTCGCACGCAGCGAAGGGCAGAAAGGCGGCGAATTCTTCACGCCGCGCTCGGTGGTGCGTCTGATGGTCGAAATTATCGAGCCGCACGGCGGCAAGGTGTTCGATCCCGCCTGCGGCTCCGGCGGCATGTTCGTGCAATCCGCGCAGTTCATCGAAGCGCATCGCGAGGAATTGAAAGGCGCGGACAGCGGCGTGTATGTCTGCGGCCAGGAAAAAACCCAGGACACAGTCAAGCTCGCCAAGATGAACCTCGCGGTCAACGGCCTGCGCGGCGAAATCAAACAGGCCAACACCTATTACGAAGACCCGTATGACAGTTTCGACAAATTCGATTACGTACTCGCCAATCCGCCGTTCAACGTCGACGACGTGAGCCTTTCCAGCGTGGAAAAGGACCGGCGCTTCAACACCTACGGCATCCCGCGCAACAAATCGAAAGTGAAGAAAGGCGACGAAGGCAAGGAAACCGTGCCGAACGGCAACTACCTGTGGATCAGCCTGTTCGCCACCTCGCTCAAACCGCAAGGCCGCGCCGCATTGGTCATGGCCAATTCCGCCTCCGATGCGCGCCATTCCGAAGCCGACATCCGCAAAACACTGATCGAGCAAAACCTGATCTATGCCATGCTGACACTGCCGTCGAACATGTTCTACACCGTCACGCTGCCCGCCACACTGTGGTTTTTCGACAAAGCCAAGCGTGACGACAGGATTCTGTTCATTGACGCGCGCAACATTTTCACCCAGATCGACCGCGCCCACCGCGAATTTTCCGAAGAACAGATCCAAAACATCGCCGTCATCAGTCACCTGCACAAAGGCCGACACGAGAAATTCATCCGGCTCATCGACCGTTATTTCGCTGCCGGTATGGAGCGGCTGGTTGAAAACAACGAAAAGATCGAACCCGTGTGCGCGCAATTGCTCGATGTGCTGGACGATGCGGGCGGCAAACAGGCGGTGGCTGAACTGCTACAGCATTGGAAAGAACTGGGAAAGCTACAGACCCATTACACGCAATACCGCGAAGAACACGCGATTGCGGCAGAAATCGACAAGCAAAACCAGGCACAACACCAGTTGCGCCATGCATTCGATCCTTTCTTTTCCACGCTGCACGAAGGCTTGAAGTGTCTGGATAAAACCGTGCGCCAGCACGAAAAGCAGCAAACCGAGCAGGCACAACGGGAAGGCAAGCGCACCGCATCCGACCGCAGAACAAAAGCGCTCAAATCCGCGCTGGAAGAACTGCATCAGGATGTGAAAAATGCTGAACTGTACTTTCAGCATATTCACTGGCTGCAAGAACGCTTTCCCAATGCCCAATACGAGGATGTCACCGGCTTGTGCAAACTCGCCACGCCCGAGGAAGTGCAAGAACAGGATTATTCGTTGAATCCGGGGCGCTATGTCGGCGTGGTGATCGAGGAGGATGGCAAAAGCGAGGAGGAGTTTATTGCGGAGTTGCTGGCGATGCATGAGGAGTTGTCCGGCTTGAATAATGCTGCACGAGGATTGGAGGCGGTAATTGCACATAACATCGTGCAAATCGCCGGAGAGGAGTAATTACCCGATGGAACCTGCTCACTTTCTAAACTATGGCCAGCTACTGACCGGACTAAAACAGCGTATCTTCACCGCGCAATACGCCGCGCTCAGAGCTGTTAACAAAGAGTTGATTGCGCTTTACTGGGATATAGGCAAAATGATTGCCGACCAACAGGAACAGCAAGGATGGGGCAAATCAGTCGTTGAGCGGCTTTCCATTGACCTCAAGGCGGAGTTTGGCGAGCGTAGCGGGTTTTCTGTGCAAAACCTCTGGTACATGCGCCAGTTTTATCGCGAATATCAGAACGAGAAAAATCTCCAGCCGCTGGTTGGAGAAGTCAGTTGGAGTAAACATCTCATCATCATGAGCCGCTGCAAATCTCCGTTGGCGCGTGAATTTTATCTCCGCTCCACGGCTCGTTTCGGTTGGAGCAAGCGTGTTCTGGATCATCAGATAGACAATAAAACCTACGAAAAATATCTGCTGAACCAAACCAACTTCGATGCCACTCTGCCTGTGCCGATGGCCAAGGAGGCAAAACTTGCGGTCAAGGATCATTATACGTTCGAATTTTTGGAGTTGGCCGAAGAACATGAAGAACGCCAACTGGAGCAGGCTCTGGTAAGCAACATCCAGCGCTTCCTTATTGAAATGGGCGCGCAGTTTACCTTTGTCGGCAATCAATATCGGCTGACCGTTGAGGGCAATGATTATTTTATTGATCTGCTGCTTTATCACCGTAGTTTGAAAAGCTTGATTGCCATCGAACTTAAGATTGGTGAATTCCAGCCGGAACACAAAGGCAAGATGGAGTTTTATCTGACCGCGCTCAACGAACAGATCAAATTGCCTGGCGAGAATGATGCCATCGGTATCATTATCTGCAAGAGCAAGAAAAAGACTGTTGTTGAATACGCGTTGAAAACCTCAACCCAACCTATCGGTGTTGCCACCTACAGCCTGACCCCGCATTTGCCGGACAGCTATCACAAGCTGCTGCCAAGCGAGGACGAGATTGCGGAGCGGTTAAGCGGATGGGGTGAAATGGGAGAGGAAGAATGAGCCTTGCAAACAAATGGCCCATAGTGTGTTTAATGTCAGGATACCGAATCGTCACCGGCCTGTACAAACTGGACATCAAAGAACAGGATTATTCGCTGAATCCGGGGCGCTATGTCGGTGTGGTGATTGAAGAGGATGGCAAAAGCGAGGAGGAATTTGCTGAAGAACTCGCAAAGCTCACCGACGAGTTCGTGGCGTTAAATCAAGAAACCGTTTCTTTAGAACGAATCATTGTCAGTAATATTCGCAACCTTATTGGTGAATAGCAATTATGTGGATCGAGAAAAAACTGGGTGATTTATGTGACGTAAAGGGCGGTAAGCGACTACCCAAAGGTGGAGAGTTTTCCAATAAGGGTTATCCATATATCCGAGCCAGGGATATACGAGGTGGGCGCGTTACTTTTGATCAACCGGTATATATCGACGAGAAAATACGAGCAAAGCTGAAGCGATATAAGGTAAAAAAAGACGATATTTGCATAACGATTGTCGGAATTAATATTGGAGATGTTGGAATTATTCCGGTGTTCTTGGATGACGCCAATTTAACAGAAAATGCTGCGAAATTAACGAACTACAAAAATACTTTTCCACCATTTCTAAATTATTATCTGCAGACTCAAAACGTTTGGGAGTTAATGCAGTTAATTGCATCTGGGGCAGCTCAAGGAAAGTTGGGGTTGTACAAGATCCAGCAAGTGCCAGTGCCAGTTCCAGATCTTTCTGTTCAGAAGAAAATTGCAGCAATTCTCACGGCCTACGACGAGCTGATCGAAAACAACCGGCGGCGCATTACGTTGTTGGAAAAGATGGCCGAGGAAATCTACCGCGAATGGTTTGTTCGCATGCGTTTTCCCGGTCATGAGAAGGTGAATAAGGTCAAAGGCTTGCCGGAAGGCTGGAAGATTCAGAAGCTCGGCCAACTTTTTAATACATCATCTGGTGGCACGCCGCCAAGAGAAAATACCTCTAACTTTAATGGAGAAATTTGTTGGGCAAAGACTGGTGAATTGAAGTCTACATTTGTTCTGGATACGGAGGAAAGAATTTCGCAATCTGGTATTGATAGTTCAGCTGCTAAGATTTATCCCCGCTATACCATTGTGATTGCCATGTATTGTGCGATGCCTGATATCAGCATACTTGCCGTAGATTCTGCGACTAACCAAGCTTGTTGTGCATTTTTTCCCAAAAACGACTACTTTCATTACTCTTATAGTTACTTACTCATCAAATTCGCACAAAAGCATATGATCAACTTTGCGCATGGTGCTGCGCAACAAAATCTCAGCCAGGAGTTGATAAAGGGATTTCCGCTACTGACGCCAACCAAGGATTTAATCACTGAGTATTCTAAAGTGGCAGAACCAATATTCATCCAGGTTGAGCAATTAATGAAAACAAATACCTATCTCCGGAAAATACGGGATCAACTGCTTCCCCGCCTGATCTCCGGCAAACTCTCCGTCGAGCATCTCGATATCCAGTTCCCACCCGGCATGGAGGAATCGGCCTGTGTTTGATGGCATCATCAAACGTGGTCGCAAATCGCCTGTCATTTCGACAGCATGGAGAAATCTTATGGTGTGTGGTTAAGATTCCTCACATTCGTTCGGAATGACCGTATAAGGTCGGAATGACAATACGGAGATGGGATGATAGTGTGGGGACGAAATGACAGGTTTTACGACTGGGGTGCATGAAATGAGGGGTGAAGCTGATGGAAAAGACCTATTATGTTTACCTGTTGACCAACTGGAACAATCAGGTGATGTATGTCGGTGTCACCAATAATCTTGAACGCCGGATCTATGAGCACAAAAATAAGCTGATTGATGGATTTACCAAAAAACATAACGTTGAGAAGCTGGTTTACTTCGAGACTGCAAGCGATGTGCTGGCGGCTATTGAACGGGAAAAACAGATCAAAAAATGGCGGCGTGAGAAGAAGAATCAGTTGGTAGTCGGAATGAATCCTGAATGGAGAGATTTGAGTGTGGAGTGGGAGTAGGGTTTCTTCTGGAGTCTGTTCCGGGTGAAATCGAGGGAATCGAAATGACAGGTGGGGACGCGCTTACGTGTTTGATCGTTACTTAAGTTTGTTCACTAGTTAAGGGAAATCGATTTCCCTTAACTTAGACGGCGATTAAGTTAAAGCAAAAACAATCCGGATAGAAAACTGAATGCCTAACTTTATTTCCGAAAATCAGCTTGAACAAGCGCTGGTGCAGAAGCTCCAGCATCTGCACGGCTTCGACGTGCTCGATTGCCATACGGACAACGCGGAGGATTTGAACGACGGTTCCAACCGCGCCAGCAAGCGCGATGTGATCCTGGTGGACCGGCTGCGCGAAGCCGCGCTCCGTCTAAACCCGGGTATTCCGCAAGCAGCCATCGAAAGCGCCTTGGAAAAACTGTGCGAGCGGCGGCAGGCGATGACGCTGATTGCGGCAAACCAGGAAATCTACGGCCTGTTGCGCGACGGCATTGCGGTAACGTTCGACAATGCGCAGGGGCAGTCTCAGCAGGAGCGCGTGCGCTTGCTGGATTTTAACGTGTCGGGCAATAACCGTTTTCTGGCCGTGACGCAGTTGTGGATCAAGGGCGAGCGCGGCTTCCGCCGCCCGGATGTGTTGCTGTACGTGAACGGTATTCCGCTGGTGTTCATCGAGCTGAAAAACTCGAATGTCAGGCTGCGCAACGCTTATGACGACAACCTGACGAATTACAAGGCGGAGATTCCGCAGCTTTTCCTGACCAATGCGTTTTGCGTGCTGTCGAACGCCGTCGAAACCAGGGTCGGCAGCATCACGGCGCAGTGGGAGCATTATTTCAACTGGCTGCGCACCGACGATGAGAAACAAAAAATTGACCGCGCGGCAA
Source organism: Nitrosomonas limosa (assembly GCF_054188085.1). NCBI lineage: Bacteria > Pseudomonadati > Pseudomonadota > Betaproteobacteria > Nitrosomonadales > Nitrosomonadaceae > Nitrosomonas > Nitrosomonas limosa. The sequence continues at coordinate 2,262,679 of NZ_CM135180.1, forward strand.
TTCGTGCGCAAGGCACCAGTCTGGAAGGGGTCATCGAAGGCTTGCTGCCGCAGCAGAAGCTGCTGGATTACGTGGAGAATTTCGTTCTCTTTTACAAAGACACGCAGAAAATCATCGCGCAGAACCATCAGTTTATCGGCGTGAATCGCGCGTATGACGTCTTCCTCAAACGCGAGGAACTGGCGGGAAAGCTCGGGGTGTTCTGGCATACGCAGGGGTCGGGAAAAAGTTTTTCGATGATTTTTTATGCGCGCAAAATCTTCCGCAAACAAACCGGCCATTTCACGTTCGTGGTAGTGACCGATCGCGACGATCTGGACGGGCAGATTTACCGTAATTTCCTCAACACCCGCACGGTGAGCGAGGCCGAGGCGGCGCAGCCGAAGAACAGCGAGGAGATGCGCAAGTTTCTCGGGCAGAACAAACGCATCGTTTTCACGCTGATCCAGAAATTCCGCTGGGACAAAGGCCGGGAATATCCCGAGCTGTCAGCGCGCAACGACATCATCGTGATCGTCGACGAGGCGCACCGCACGCAATACAAATCGCTGGCGGAGAACATGCGCAAGGGGCTGCCTAGGGCGAACTATCTGGCATTCACCGGCACGCCGCTGCTCGGGCGCGAGCGCAAGACCAATGCGTGGTTTGGCGATTACGTGTCGGAATACAATTTTCAGCAGTCGATGGACGACGGTGCGACGGTGCCGCTGTTTTATGAGAAGCGCGTGCCGGAGGTGCTGATTCAGAATGAAGAATTGAGCGAGGAGTTTTATCAGATTCTGGAAGATGAGAATCTGGACGAGGCACAACAGGCCAAGCTGGAAAAGCGTTTCTCCACGGAAATAGAAGTCATCAAACGCGACGACCGGCTGGAAAAAATCGCGCGGGACATCGTTTATCATTTCCCCCGGCGCGGTTATCTCGGCAAAGGGCTGGTGGTGTCGGTGGATAAATTCACCGCCGTGAAGATGTACGACAAGGTGCAGCGGTTGTGGAAGGAAGAGATAAGAGTCCTGAAAGGGACTATCAGTAAAACCGCCAGCGAAATTGAGAAGCGGCGTCTGGAGCAGCGCATTGAATTCATGAGTTCTGTTGAAATGGCCGTGGTGATTAGCGCAGACGCAGGCGAGGAAGAAAAATTCGCCGAGCAGGGCTTGACCATCAAGCCGCATCGCGAACGCATGGACAAGCTGGATGAACATGGGCACGATATTGAATACAACTACAAAGATCCAGAGCATCCGCTGCAACTGGTGTTTGTCTGCGGCATGTGGCTGACCGGTTTTGATGCGCCGACACTTTCCACGTTATATCTCGACAAGCCGATGCAAGGCCATACGCTGATGCAGACCATCGCCCGCGCCAATCGCGTGACGTCGTGGAAGATCAACGAAGTGGAGAAGCGCAATGGCGAAATCGTGGATTACTACAATGTATTCCGCAACATGAAACTGGCGCTGAAAGATTACGCGCAAGGCGGCGACGAGACCGAACCGCCAGTTAAGGAAAAAACAGAATTGTTTCGTTTGCTGGACGATGCGATTGAACAGGGCTTTGCGTTTTGCCACGAGAAAGGGGTTGCGCTGCGTGAAGTCTTGGGAAGCGGCGATGTCTTCAAGCAGGTCGGGCGATTTGAGTCTTTTGCTAACACCTTGCTGGCAAACGATGAATGGCGCAAGAGTTTCAACGTGTATGAGAACACCATCACGTCGCTCTATGAGGCATGCAAGCCGGAGGCTCTGGGGTATGGCAAGGGGCGCGAGGTGGCAGCGTTTCAGTATCTGCGCGGCGTGATCGAGGCGCATATCGAGCAGAAGGACATCGACGCGATCAGCTTGAAGATTGCCGAGTTGCTGGATGAAAGTGTGGTGGTGGATGGTACGGATGCACATACAGCGCAACAGAAAGATCCAGAGTATCGGATAATTCAGAAAGGTAAGACTTGGGATTTGAGCAAAATCAATTTCGATAAGCTGCGTGAGGAATTTAAACAGGCGGCTTACAAACATATCGAGATCGCCGATCTGCGCGCTTTTTTGCAACATAAACTGGAATTAATGCTGCAACAGAATGCAACGCGAATAGATTTCGCCCAGCGCTTGCAGCAGATTATTGACCAATATAATGCCGGTGGTTCTTCCACTGAAAACTACTATGAAGATCTGATGCAATTCACCGAGGATTTGCGCACGGAAGACAAGCGCCATATTCGCGAAGGCTTGAGCGAGGATGAGCTGGAATTGTTCGATTTGCTGAAAAAAGACAAAATGACGCAGGACGAAACACAGAAAGTAAAACTAGCCGCGAAATCGTTACTGCGCCGCTTACTGGAAGAACGTCCCCGCGTGCTGGTGCAAGATTGGTACAAGGATACGCAAACGCAGAAAACGGTGCGATCGGCGGTCGAACAAATACTGGACCGCGATTTGCCGGAAAGTTATGACCGTGTGCTGTTTCGCGAGAAATGCGACAATGTGTTTCATCTGGTGCTGGAATATGCCAGTCATGGCAGGAAGTGGGCGGCGTAAAGAAACTGAATAACTTGCATTTGTCATTCCGAGCGCAGTGAGGAATCTTTAATAATCAGCGCAATAGATTTTTCACTCTTGCTTGAAATGACGCTTGTTCAGGGTTTTCTGAACAAAGCGCCTTCTCACTTCAATACAAACTCGACCCGGCTGCCTGGGCGCTGTTCGCTGCCGGTGTCTTCGTGACTGCCGACGACGAAAACCCGATCACTGCTGATACCGCCGTTTTCAATAAGCCAATCCCTGGCAGCGATCGCGCGATTCTCCGCCAATACTTGCAAATCGTTGTCATTGACGGTGATATGCGCCAGCATGAGTTGTTCCATTTCCGCGCTGGGCAGTGATTTTGCCAGACCGATGGCGTTCTTGGGTTTCTCGAAGTTTTCTTTTTTGTAAGCAATTTCAAGATACTTATCATAATCTTCCGGCGTTAATGTCAATTGCGCGATGGTGCCGCCGGCAACGCCTTTCTTGGCATCGTCCGCCAATTTATGCGCTTTAATGGTGTTCTGCAGAATGGCCTGTTTGAGTCCTTCATGATCGTTTACCGGATCATAGTGACCGGAAATTTCCAGTTGCAGCGATGGCCGGTCTTTTAGCACGTCGGCTAAGGCTTGCAGCCGTTGCACGGATGATTCATCGATGGTGGCTAAACCGGGTGTAAACGGTATTTCCGAAAGCTCTTCGCTACCTTCCATAACCGAGCCGAGCAGCGAGAACGGCGAAGTGATCGCTTTGGTGATCAGATTGATAAATGCCTGAAAAATAATGTCTCCGAGATTGAAATCGGGGTCATTGATCGATCCTTTGAGCGGCAGGTGAATGTCGATTTCACCACGGCGGTTTTTCAACAGCGCAATTGCAAGACTGATCGGAAGCGATCCGCCGGCTTCGCTGTCGATTTTCTCACCAAGCGTGAATTGATCCAGAAAGATTTTATTGTCGGCGGTCAATGCACCGTTCTCGACCTGGTAATTCACATCGGCGGACAATTTCCCTTTCTCAATCGCATAGCCGATGTATTTTCCCGAATAAGGACTCAACGGCGGCAGATCGATGTCTTTCACTTGCGCAACGATATCCAGCAACAGTTCGGCGCTGAATGGATCTATCGTTCCGCTGATTTGCAATGGCGCGGTTTTACTGACCAGGCCGCGGATATCGATTTTGCCGGATTTGCCCGGATACAGCGGACCGACTTGGCCAGTAAGCGCGGTCAGATTGGCATGGTAATTCGGTTTAATGAAGCGATCGTTAAAGTTGATGCGGCCATTTTGCAGGAAAATTTTGTCGATATGAACCGGTGTGTCATGTTTGGAACTGGCCGGTTGGGCGCTAGCGGTGGTTGTGTTTGCTGTTCCATCTGGCGTTTTTTGTTCCTGGCGGATAATTTGTTTCAGATTGAGGGTGCCGTCCGGCAGGATGGTCATGCGTGCAAAAAAATCACTCAGATGAATGGAGCCGATGTTGACGCGAAGCGGGTCGTTGATAAAATCGAGCTGGCCGATATCCAATTTTTTCCAATGCAACAGATCATGTGCTTTCTGGCTGTCGATCAGATTGAAATTGGCCAGTTTGCCTTGTCCCTTGACTTCAATTTTCAACGGATTTCCGCCCGCTTTAACATTGCCGTTAAAGGAGACATCCCCGCTCGTTAATAACGCAGTCAATTGATCGCCCAGCCAGCTTTGCAAGGACACAATATCCACGGAATTGAGATCGAGCGATAAATCCGAAGCCAGCGGCGACCATGCCAGAGAACCGCTGGCTTTAATACTTCCGTGCTGATTGACTTGTCCCTGTAGCGTAAGATGGAGCGGGTTGATGCCCTGTGGATCAATATCTTCGAGACTTAAGTTTAACGAGTCGATGATCATCGGCGTGACTTTCGCCAGTGAAAGGTCTTCATAGCGGAGTGCGGCGTTATTGAGCCGAATGCTTTTAATCTCGGGTGTCCACGGGTTGTTGCCCGGTGCTGCTTGCGCACTGGCGGTAGCTGTTGCAGCAGGCTCGCTCTCGGCGGTTATCGCGCTGCTTGAACTTGGGGAAGGCTTGCGCGGCGGAATTGGGATGCGTGATTGTGACATTGCAACGGTAACTTTAGCTTCCGGCTCAGTTGCGGTCTGCGGGCTAAATAGTTGAGCGATATCGATCGCGCCTTGAGCGTCGCGCCGGAGTGATGCTTTGAGCTCATCCAGCACAACGTCACCCAGTGCGATGCGTTGTTTATTAATATTGACGCTGAGGTTATTGATGCTTAACTTGCCCAATGCCAGTACCGGTTCACTGTCGCTTTGACGGGTCAACGTAATTTGATGGCTGTTTATTCGGACGCGGAATGGCGCTGCTCCCGTAAGATCGGTTTTTGCGAAAGCGATTTCGAGTTTCTGCATTCCGGCTTGATAAGGAGTTGCCACCGCGGAATTACTGAAAGTGAGCTGCCGCAGTGTGGTCGTGCCGTTAAGCAGATACTTTGGCGCTTGATCGGGTTCTTGATTGATATTGAAGGACAAATCGCCGTCATAGTAACCGGTCAGCAGCTGCACACCCTGCGGTAATGTCAGGTAAGGTTTATAACGTGCGATGTCGATCGCATCGAATTTTAAATCCAGTGTTGCTTCCTGGTTTGCGGCAAAGGGTTGTAATTTACCGGTCAATAAAACCGGTGCGTTATTGATTTTGGCATCGAATCGTGGCTCGATCCAACCCGTTCCGGTACCGTGCAAGCGGCTGATGACGGGAATGCTCAGATTTATTTCCGAGATGGTGTGCTCGCTGTTTTTATTGCGATCGATCCATTCGACACGGCCATTCTGGATATTGATATTACTGATAGAAAATGGGCTTTGTTGATCACTGGCTTCGGTTTCCTGGGTGTCGGTAGTTCCGAATTTTTCCAGCAAATCAGCGATATTGAACTGCCCGCCGGCTTCCCGGATCAGGCGTATTTGGGGATTTGCGAGCGTGATTGAAGAAACGACGGGAGCGCGATATTTCAACGATTCGATACTCAAGTCGACATGCAATTTGTGGAATGACAGCAGCGGAGCGGCCGTTTCTGGAGAAGATGCATGGTCGTTGACTTGGAGATCGTTAACGGTCAACTCAAGCGTATGAAACTTGAGTTCTACCGATGCGACGGTAACCGGGCGCTGCAGTATTTCGGTCAAGTGTGTTTCCAGTTGCGATTTGGCAAAACCGGGCAACCAGAACACACCAAGTGCGGCCAGCAGCGCAATCAGCGCGCTTGCTATGCCAAGACCGATCCCGAGTCGGCGGAATCGTTTATTGTGTAACTGCTGTCCGGTTGAAGTCATCACGCAATTCCCTCAATTTCTGCAGCCGGTTGATCAATTTGTATGCTGCTGTCATCAGCTAGCGATGGTGAAACTTGCTCCGTTATGGATACTGTGAAGCGATCGGGTCATAGCTAAGGAAGCGCTGATTAATTGACTGCACGAGTGAATTGCTTTGTTGCGCGGTACTCGCTCCCTCGCCTATCTAATTGATAGGCCTCGGTTACTGCGTTCCGTGCGCCTCGCACTTCATCACGTTCGTCGAATTAATCAGCTCTTCCCTAATGAAGATCGCAACCCAGATGATTCATCCGTCCAGCGGATGAATCATTCAGGCAACGGCTAGTGATACGCGCCGGATTTTAAACCGATTAACTCCACTTCAAAAATCAACGTGGCATCTGGCGGGATAATGTTGCCCGCACCGCGTGAGCCATAGGCCATCGACGGCGGGATGATCAATGTGCGTTGACCGCCGACTTTCATGCCTTGAACTCCTTTATCCCAGCCTTTGATCACCCGCCCAGCGCCCAGCATGAACGAGAAATGTTCTTTGCGATCATGCGAGCTGTCAAATTTTGGGCCTTTCTTGTTCGGAGCATCTTCATCATATAACCAGCCGGTATAATGTACATTGACGGTTTTTCCAATTTCCGCTTCTTCTCCGGTACCGATTTTTGTGTCAATTTTTTGGAATGCCGGATCGTCCGCGCTGCTGGCCGAATCCTTATAAGCGAAGGCCGCTTGCGGTATCGTCAGTGCAAGCAGGATGATAATAAAATTCAACAATGATTTTGTCTTATTCATGGTGTCCTCAACAATTAAATAAATCTGGTTAATATGAATGAATAGCGCTTTAATATTATAGCCGGTAACGTCGCGTCAATCTCAGCGATAGTTTTCAAGCGATATCGTGTGCTGATAGTGCTTGATTTATATTGTCTAACTGGCAATAATTTGTTGTCCTATTTCAAACCGTTCAAAAAGCTGATCCATTGCAAATGCGTATGACAGAGCCACGTGATTCAAATCAGAATGTGCAACTGGCCGAAGATTTCCAATCGGCGGACTTGTTGTGCTTGCATGAGTCGCCTTTCGTGCGCTTGTTATATTTGGGAGCGGGGTTTTTAGCATTATTCCTGGCAGTATTGGGTGCTATTTTGCCGGTGTTGCCAACGACTCCTTTTGTTTTGTTAGCGGCCGCTTGTTTTGCGCGAGGTTCGGAACGATTTCACCGGAAATTGCTGGCAAATCGTATTGCCGGACCAATTATTCGAGAGTGGCAGCTTTATCACAGTATTCCAGCACGTGTTAAGCGCTGGGCTTATTTATTGATGGCAATTTCATTCGGTAGTTCCATTCTGATTGTTCCGGAACTTTGGCAGAAAGTGATGCTGGTTGTAATCGGCAGCGTTTTAGCATTTTATCTCTGGCGTATTCCCGAAAGAAATTCCGCAACCTGATCTGTAATTATTCCTACAAGCGTGTAGTTATTGTTGGCGTCAAAATTCTGCTTATTTTCGTGGAGTGAAAATTACAGACTTGCCGTCGACTCTGAATATCAGTCAACTGAATAAACTTGTTTTTTCGCGTTATTCTACGTATTCATTATTGTTTTCTCCTTTAGCATTGCAAAAAACTAAAGTCATTGAAGTTTTTGTCGTAAGAAAAAACTTACTTTTCTTGTCCATTAGAGTGAGAATTTGCTATGAGAATTAATGAACCCGTTACCCAGCGCGATATGGGAATGAATAATGATTGTGTGATCATCTCGACGACCAATATGAAAGGTGCGATCACATCGGTGAACGAAGATTTCATCCGGATGAGTGGTTACACCTGGGAAGAACTCGAAAATAAAAATCACAACATCATTCGTCATCCCGATGTGCCGCCTGAAGCCTATGCGATGCTGTGGGAAGCGCTTAAAGCGGGAAATCCATGGATGGGGATGGTGAAAAATCGTCACAAGGGAGGCGATCATTATTGGGTTGATGCGTTCGCCAGTCCGCAGTATGAAGATGGTAGGATTATAGGTTACCAATCGGTCCGGGTTAAAGCTGAGAAAATCTGGATAGATCGGGCCGAAGCGTTATACGCGAAGATCATGTCCAAAAAATCACCGGACGACAAAAAGCGTTCAAAATTGGATGCAGTCAAGCTCACACGATTTCCAATTGGAATTTCGACCAAAATTGCATTGGCAGTGACAGGTGTTTTTGCATTGCTTTTTACCGGGTTGGCAGTGGTAGAACAAGTTTCATTACTTGTTGCATTAATTGGCTTTGCATCGGGCAGCATGATCAGTTTTGCAGCGATTCACCAGATGTTGAGCCCGCTCCGGGCATTAGCCGCGAAATCGGAAAAAATTGCCAACGATCCGGTGGCGCGCTATATCTATTCTGGACGGACTGATGAACTCGGGCAATTGGAATATGTTCAAATTTTCCAAAATGCAAAACTGCGTACCGCTATTGGCCGAGTAAAAGAATCATCAGTAGTGCTCGAAAATGCGGCTGATGAAATTGCTACAGGTAGCGTTGATTTGTCTGGCCGTACTGAAAATCAAGCATCCAGTCTGGAAGAAACTGCTTCCAGCATGGAAGAAATTACCTCAACCGTGCAACAGAATGCTGAAAACGCTAAACAAGCCAATATATTGGTTATGGAAGCGCGCAAGCAGGCTGAGAAAAGCGGCGATGTGGTTTCCAGCACCATTCAGGCGATGTCGCAAATCAACGAGAGCAGCAAGAAGATTGCTGACATTACTAATGTCATCGATGAAATTGCTTTCCAAACCAATTTACTGGCGCTTAATGCAGCCGTGGAAGCGGCGCGAGCCGGCGAGCAAGGACGGGGGTTTGCAGTGGTTGCCAACGAAGTGCGTACCTTGGCGGGCCGAAGTGCAGAATCTGCAAAACAGATCAAGGAACTGATCAACGATAGCGTTTCCAAAGTGGAGGGTGGTACGGAGCTGGTCAATCAATCCGCTGAATCTTTGAAGATGATTACCAACAGTGTCAAGAAAATCTCCGATATCGTGGGTGAGATTTCTCAATCATCCATGGAGCAGGCTAATGGAATCGAGCAGATCAATCAGGCGATTTCACAGATTGACGAGGTTACTCAGCATAATGGGCAGTTGGTTGAAAAATTGTCGACTTCAAGCCGGGCGATGACTGAAAAAGTTAAAATGCTCTCTGGTTTGGCAGATCAATTTAAATAACCTGCAGCTAAGCTGCATCCAACAAAAAGCCGGATTTCAAATGATACTGGACTCCGGCTTTTTTATTTTTCGCATATAATGATTTAGACACTGCTCAGACTTTAATCGAGTTAGTCTGGTAATTTTGGAATTCCCAAGATAAAGTTTTTACTGGCTTTCTCGATTAGCTGCAGCGGATATCATTAATCAAATGCAAGCGTATTCGATCAGGATAAGCTGGTGATTTTTTATGGATGAAGAAAAAGCTTCAGAGTTTGATTTTGATCTGTGGTCACAGCTTGCACGGCAGGAACCGGAAAAATTCGAAGCCATGCGGCAGCAGATGATTGATGAGTTGATCGCTCAGGCGCCGTTGCATTTAAAGCAGCGGATGACCGGGCTGCAATGGCAAGTCGATCAAATTCGCAAGCAAGCAAATAATCCAATGGCTGCCTGTTTGCAGATATCCCAGAAGATGTGGGCCAATGTCCTTGGGGATAATGGACTTCTGAAAGTACTTCAAGAGCCGAAAGAATTACTTAAAACGCTTGAAAATGCGCCGACCGCGAAAGTATTGACTTTCGAGAGACCTAAATCCAGCAAATAAATCTGATACATTAATTCGATGGAAATAAACCAGTTTCATAATTCGCTAAAAAAGGTTTTGATTGCGTGTTGCTTTGCAGGATTCTGCAACCATGCAGCAGCGACTGCCGAAACGGGTGAGTTGTTAAGCACTCTGAAAGAACAAAAATCGGTAGCCGTCACAATTTATAACAATGACTTGGCACTGATAAAGGATCTGCGGCATATAGACATTGCCAGTGGCGATTTTAATTTGGCTTGGCGCGATGTCAGCGCGTTGATCCGGCCCGAAACCGCTTTGTTGCGAAGCATCATTGATCCAACCGGTCTCACGGTCGTGGAGCAAAATTTCAATTTTGACTTGTTGACGCCGCAAAGTCTTCTGAATAAGTATGTAGGGAGGTCGGTGTCCGTGATGCGGATTAATCCGGCTACCGGTGTGGAAACTAAAGAAAGTGCGACGGTATTGGCCGTCAATGATGGCGTCGTGCTCAAAATAGCCGACCGTATCGAAACCGGCATGCCGGGTAGAATCACCTTCGAGAATGTGCCTGAAAATTTGCGCGATCGTCCTACTTTGGTCATGAAAGGAATGGTTACCGGTCAATCAACGCAACAGCTCGAGCTCAGTTATTTGACCGGCGGTTTATCCTGGAAGGCGGATTATGTTGCGGAACTGAACGATAGCGATGAGCGGATGGATCTGTCCGGTTGGGTTACATTGGTCAATACCAGCGGCACCAGCTATGCGAATGCAAAAATGCAATTGGTGGCTGGCGATGTCAATCGGGTCCAGCCCGAAATGATTAAGCCGCTGGCGATGCATGCAAAAGGCGCGATGGATGTTGCCGCATCGATGACGCAAGAATCCTTGATGGACTATCACTTGTACAGCTTGGAAAGATTGACGACGATCAATGACAACCAATCCAAACAAGTTGCATTACTGAATGCCTCCGGCATTCCGGTGCGCAAAGAACTGATTCTGACGGGAAACGATCATTATTACTATTTCGGTCATAGTGATCTGGGTCAGAAAAACAAAGTAAGCGTGATCGTGCAGTTTGATAATAAACAAGCGGACCGGCTAGGCATGCCGTTACCCAAGGGTATCATCCGGGTATATAAGCGCGATCAATCCGGCAATGCGCAATTTGTCGGCGAAGACAGCATTGATCACACGCCAAAAAATGAGACGGTGCGTCTAAAACTAGGCCACTCATTCGATGTGACGGCTGCGAAAAAACAAATTGATTTCAAAAGCTTGAACATAGGTAACAATGTCAATCAATTTGAAAGCGCCTATGAAATTGTGATCAAGAATGCCAAGAAAGAGGCAGTGGTGGTGATTGTGCAAGAACCCATTCCGGGCGACTGGAAAATATTGGAAGAAAGTCATCCGCACCATAAACCGGTAAGCAATACCGCGGAATGGAAAGTGACTGTACCTGCAGAAGGGTCATCCGCGCTCAAATATCGTGTGCGGGTGAAGTTTTGAGCGACTCTTCCGTTGGGGAAGGGAAAGCGCGATTGGATTAATAGTCGCGGTTCATTTCCCGGCAATAACGACTTTTTTTCCAATAAAACCCAGGAATGTTGCCAACGCGATACCGGCAACAGCACCCGCGGTATCAATATAAAAATCGCTTGGCAACGGCGTGCGCCCTTCAATATATAACTGAGTTATTTCAGTTCCGGCTGCCAGCATCAAAATGACTACAATGATCTGAAAAATTGATCCATTGGCCATCATCACACGGAGAATCAGTCCTAAGAGAAAAAAGAAAAGCACATGGCCGGCTTTATCCAAATCCCACGGGATCATTGCTTTGAAAGCTTGGTTGTCCGCGCCGATCAGTGTGTTGATGCCGTCTAACAACGAAATCTTGATATCGTTCGGGAGGGTGGTGCCAGCCAGGATAGCAATCAAAGCAGCCAGCAACAGCACACGAAGCATCCGGGCGTTTTGACGTGTAAAAAGCAGTGAGCCGGTGAGAAGTAAGAAAAACCCACCCCAAGCCGTCAAAATAGTTTTTTTCACCGTTGGATAGATTTCGTTTTCCAGCACCGGAAAAACTTGAAGTTGTTTGACTTTCATAAGCCCGGTTGACTGACTTAATTGGGCATACAATGTGATCGTCTGGGTATCTTTGGCAATTGGAAAAGCCGCTTGATAGGTTTTCCAGTCTTTGTCGCCAGACAATTGGACAACGGTATGCGGCAGTCCCCAACGATCTGTTATTCCGTCATTTTGCGCCAGCAAAATTCTCGCCTTGCTCCAGGATTGTTTGCCTGGAATAACATTGATGCATTTAACCTCCGCAGATACCAGAATCATGGTGCCTGGTTTGACAGGAAATAAATCGTGCTGCACGCTGATAGCGGTTTTTGCATCATTGGAATGGATTGTGAGGACATTGCCCGAAATATCGACGTTATCGCTGCGGGCAGGGTGATATTTCCAAGTACCATCGCGTATATCCGGTCCGATGGGCTCATATTGATCAATCTGGGTATGCAATACCAGCGTTATTAGGGCTAGGAAGACAAACAGCAGGCAATTGAAATTAAATAGGGGCATATATCCGCATGGAAGAACCGTTGCTTGTTTGACGGCATGAGCCGTGAAAGTCAGTTATTAACATGTAGTGCGCAATATGCCCCTTTGATATGAGCGATTAAATAAAAAAGCTTCATCAAAAATATTGAATCATCAACGCCACATAGCCGGCTGCAAATATGACAAAAGCAATAATGACGAGTTTTTTCATTTCACGAATCCTCCCTGTTTTGAGTTGGAAATTAATTTGATTGCGGGCATTAGTTAAACGTATTCCATGCTGAGACGTCAAGTATTCCCGTTTTGTGTTTTGGGGATTGAAGCATCCGATGCTAACACCCGGTTAATGGTTTCATGCCAGATTTTAATCTTGTCTTCAATCGACCATCGGGCATTTGCCGGGCTGGTCGATGGTAAGCGCGATAGCTTCATGAACGTCAGCGTATGCGGCAACAGGACGTGGCGTTTAAAGCAGGCTTCGGCTTTGCTGCCGTTGAACAATATATGAGAGATGGCGGGGTGGTGTGAGAAAAAGCTGTGGAAGTCATTGATTGATTGGGTTCCGGCTTCTATGCTGGTATCCAGGCTGCCGGATCGTTTGCAGGATTTCAGCACGTCCCAGAGTGCGATTGGCGAAGCTTGCAAAACAGCAACTTTTTTATGATACGGCGCATCCGCCGGAATCCGCAAGAAGGCCGCCATAATTGGCCAGAAGGCATTGCGTTGATGGGCGTAATATTGCTTCGCAGCGAGTGAAGCTTCTCCGGGCATGCTGCCGAGGATCAGGATTCTGGCGTGACTGCCGGCAATCGGGGCAAAGCTGTGAATCAGCATCTTCTCTAATCAAAACTCAGCGCTGTTGATCCACATAAAAATGCCGCAATGCCCGGCCTTGATGATTCAATTCATAGACCAGGGGCCGTCCGGTGGCGAGTTTTTGCTTCATCACTTGCAGCGGTGTCAGCTGATCCAGCAGCATCCGCATCACCCGCAAGGTATTGCGGTGAGAAACGATCAAGATGCGTTTGCCCGCCTGGATTTCCGGCAGCAGGGTATCCAGCCAGTAGGGTGTAAGGCGCGCCAGTGTCTGCTGCATGCTTTCTCCAGCTGGCAGTTGTGATGGATCGATCCCTTGATACAACCGCTGATGACCCGGGTATCGGATATCGTCGCGGTGCAACACCGGCGGCATGGCGTCAAATTTGATTTGGCAACCGAGAATCGGCCAGATGCCGAATTGCTTGATGGCTGGCCAGCGCGCCATGCCTTCCAATGCGCCGTAATGCCGTTCGTTCAGCCGCCAGTTTTGAATAACCGGAATATCGAGCCGCATGGTCTCAAGCACGATACGCGCCGTCGTCGTGGCGCGTTGCAGCATCGAAGTAAAGCACAGATCAAAAGTGAATCCTGCTTGTTGCAATAACAGAGCGGCTTGTCTGGCTTCCTGCTCGCCTTTCGGACTTAAGGCGACATCGCTCCAGCCGGTGAAGATTTTGTCGCGGTTCCAGATGCTCTGGCCGTGCCGTAGCAATACCAGTCTGGTCATCAAGGATTGCACATTATCAGTTGCTGCTAGCGCTTGTCGCATCAGCCGTTTTGCTGCTGTGAAGCTTTCGCGGCGGCTTCCGAGGATTCCCGCCAAATTTGTTTAAGTGCCGGCCAAAGACCGCTGCGGAGGGTTTTGATGTACTGTGAGTTGTCGGTCAGCCGGGTGACCAAGCGGCGTTGCGCCCGGCCCAGATTATGGTACGGCATGCTCATGAACAAATGATGGGTGGCGTGATAACGCAACCCGACCGGCGCCCATAACGGCGTGACCAGGATATTGCCGGGAATGTTCACCGAATCGAGGTATTGCTCCGGCAATGTCATTTTGCGGTCGCCGGGGTTGCGGTATGCGTGCGCCGCCAGTGTGCGCAGCGAATTCAGAATGAATACGGATACCGCGATCAGGTACCACAATATCAGCACCGACAGCGGAAATACGCCGAACCAGACCAGCGCGATGACGCTGGCGCCGAATACAAAAGCACCGAGTTCTTGCTGTTGCCAGTTGAGATCGTTGCGGATAGCATCCGGCGCACGCCGGTAGGCCGGATCGATAGTTAACGATGAGGCGCGTTCCCACACAATTCTGCGCAATGGCGGTATCAGATAGGAAATGGGGGTGAGCAACACGAAACGGGCCGCCAATGCAATCGGGATCAAAAACGACAGCAGCACGTAAACCACCATTTCCGCCGGCTTGCGCGTGGCGAATGGCAGGTATTCGCCATCCGCGGTCGTGCCGTAGACATCCGGCTTGTGGTGGTCGTTGTGGACGCCATCGTAGGTAAACGACGGGATCATGAACGGAATGCCGCTCAGAATATTCCACACCAGGCGGAAATTGCGGAACGTGCCTTTTTTTAAATGCGCCAGCTCATGCACAAAGATCGCGGAGCGGTACAAGGCCAAGACCGCGACCACAAAACCGCCCAATTGCCATAACGAAAACAGCGGGGAAAACAGCGCCGTAAAAAATGCTGCCCAGCCGAGCGTGATATGAAACAGAAAATCGGTCCAGTAAATCCACGGATTCGGCGTCATCAAGTCACGCACCAGATGATGCGCTTCGCGCAACGGGAATTCCTTGACGTAAGGCTTTTTTTCTTCGGCAGCAGCCGGTTGCGCAGTGTCGTTCATGGCCAGCAAGACTGCAAAACATTGATGATCTGCTGGTTGACGGCGGCATCGGTGGCATTGACGTGACCCAGATTCGGCGCTGCCGGCCAACCGGCGTCGGTAAATTCCAAACCAGCGAAGGTTTCCGGCTGCGCGTAACGCGGTAGCACATGAAAATGCACATCCGGGTCGACCATCATCAGCATCAGATAGTTGATCTTGTCATAGTGAAACGCTTTGGTCAGCGCTGTTTCAATTGCGCGCGTGACTTCGTGCAGTTCGGTGAAGCTTGCTGTGCTCAACTGCGAGAACGCGGTGGCCGGTTCGTGCGCGGCCAGCACCAATGATCCCAATGTGACTTGCGCCGGGCGCAACAGTACCGACCAGTGCTGATAAGACCGGATAATCGTGTGCGGTGCGCCGAATTTGCGCATCGTGGCGTTGAATTCTGATGGAATCGAATGGCTTGTCATGTCCGGTTACTAACTGAAAATGATGCCCGCGCGCGATAAGTCCTCAATAAAATCGATCTCGCACCAGCGCAATCCATTGATTGAACAGGAATTGACTCGATGATCTTTGGCCAGCCGGTCGATGATCGACAGATACCATGACTTCAATTCCGCCGGGTGGCGCAGCGCTTCTTCCACCGCTTGCCGAAACAATCGCACACCGTCACCGCGAAAATAAATCAAGCCGATCGATTCCGCATTGACCTGATGCGGTGGCACGATTTTACTGACTTGTTGCACCCAACCAGCGGTATCCAGTTGTACTTTCATATCGTCGGCGTCGTAGCTGGTCTTGAAATCCACGCTGAGTGTAATCGGCGCCGGGGGTGAATTCAAGACTTTGCTCAGCAGAGCCGGTTCGATCACGGTATCGCCATTCAGGATCAAAAAATCGCTGTCCATTTCGCCACGCGCAATCCAGCAACTCGCGAGATTATCCGCGACTTCGTAAAAAGGATTGAACAGGATTTTGATGCCGGGATACTCCGCATACTGTTGGTGTAACAGCGCTTCGATCAATCCCACCTGGAAGCCGGTAATGACGGTAATGTTGTCGATCCCGGCGGCAAGTAATGCGTCAATTTGCCACGCCAGCACCGGTCTATCGGCGACCGGCAACAGGCATTTGGGTGTGTTCTCGGTTAGCGGCAGCAGCCGCCGTCCTTGTCCGGCGCTGAGAATGATGGCTTTGATCGGTTTCGCAGTTGGAATGGTCATGACTGGGTCGATGAATTGATGCGTTTTTATCAATCCGGCATTGTAGCGAAGTTTGATCGCCGCGATGCGTTTTTAAAGCGAAATGCTGCCAATTTGCCGTAAATCCGCAACAATGCGTTGCGCCGCGCGCAAAAAATCATCCACTTGCTCCGGCGTGTTGTCGCGGCCCAGGCTCACGCGCACCGCGCAGCGCGCCAGCATCGGATCGACACCCATCGCACTCAGCACATGGCTTTGACCCGGATGGATACTGGAACAAGCCGCCCCGGCAGCAACGGCAAAACCGGCTTTGTCGAGCTTCACCACCAGTGTATCGCCTTCGATATCCGGCAAGGCAAAATAGCAGGTATTCGGAATGCGCGCCGCCTGTCCGCCGAAAATCGTGGCGCCCATGCCGATCAATCCGGCTTCGAGTTGTTCGCGTAGCCGGGCGGTATGCTGCTCGGTTTCCGCCAGGCGAGCAACCGCCAATTCGCACGCCATGCCGAACCCGACGATCGCAGGCACGTTCTCGGTGCCGGAACGCAGGCCGTTTTCGTGTCCGCCTCCGTAAATCAAGGGTCTCAACAGCAAGCGTTTATCCACGATCAACGCCGCCGCGCCTTTTGGGCCGTAAATCTTGTGCGCGGATAGGGTCAGCGCATGAACATGAAGCGCGGCAAAATCCAGCGGAATTTTGCCCAACCCCTGCACTGCGTCGGTATGCACGTATCCACCCTGTGAACGCGCCAGCCCAGCAATCGCGGCGACATCCTGAATCACGCCGGTTTCGTTATTTGCCAGCATCACCGATACCACCCCCGGTTTATTCGCTTGCATTGCGGTTTCGGCAGCGGCCACATCGACTTGTCCGTCCGCATTGACCGCTAACTGATGTATGTTCCATGCCTCGCAACTACGCCGCGCAATCGCCTGCGCCGGTTTCAGCACGCACGGATGCTCGATCGCGCTGATGAATAGATTCCCCGGCTTCAAACTATCCACCGCACCGCGAATGAACAAATTATTCGCTTCCGAACCGCCGCTGGTGAAAATCACCTGCACCGGCTGCACCCCGACTGCCTCCGCTACTTGCTTGCGCGCCTTATCAATCGCCCGCCGCGCTTGGATGCCATAACTATGACGGCTCGACGCGTTGCCGAATTGCTGCTGAAAATACGGCAGCATTGCCTCCAGTACAGCATCGTCGACGCGGGTGGTGGCGTTGTGGTCGAAATAGACTGGTTCCATAAATTTTGAATGTGATCAATCGGTAAAGACCGTATGATAAACCTGAAGAGTGAGTTATGACGAACGCGCATTGACCAAAACCACATGCGCCTGTTGAATATTGTCGCGAAACTGTGCCGGGATTTCATCCCAGACGAATAAATCGACCCGGAACGGCAGCTGACTTTCTTCCAATGCTTCTTTCAATGCGGCGACAGACCGCTTGTGCTCCGCGGATGCAAAAACCGCCAAATCCAAATCGGATTGCGGGCGCACCGTTCCTTTGATGCGCGAACCGTAAGCCCAAACCGTCACGCCCGGCAGATAGTCATTCAGCAGATCGAGCAGGATTTTGCGCTGATCCGGCGTAACATCAAGAGCTTGCATTACCGCGCTGCCTGCTTGCTGAGCGACTGATAAAGCGCAGTGGCATCGCGAATAAAATCGCCCATCAGCGACAAACACGCTTTTGCTTTCTCACTTGCCAAATTAGCCCTATGGTACGAGAGAAAATCGAGATCGCCTATCGCTGTTGGCACGGATAGGTGGCTACGAGTGCCTTGAGGACAGCCGCGCGAGCTGAAATGTCTGCGACTGTTGGATTTTGCTGTAACCAACGAGTGACGGCCTTGAGTGTTTGTTCGCCGGAAATTTCACTCGGCGGGCAAATGAATTGCCTTTGATCTGGTTTCATACTTTGCATTATGAGAATACCATCCACTATCCCGGTGAGGTAGCCAGAACAATGGAGGCTTTTCATCGCTTCCTGAACGCCAGCACCCGGATTGGCACTGCAGTTCGAATAGATTTCCTCAGCACGGTCGTAACCGAACGCGCTGAGGGGAAATGATAGGGCTAAAACCAAAGCTAGGGTACGCATGATGAAGTCTCCAATAAGGGGCTAACGAAAAGCTTGAGCACCGATGTAGCGAGTCCGTCTCGTAGCGCTTGTGGGTGCTGCTATTTGCATGTGCCCGAGTAGACTGTGCCGGATGATAAACCGATAAACGCCTTTTCGTGATCTTTTTGCCATTCATGGACAATCACGAGATCGGTCGTCGCCTTGCCGGTCGGTGAAGAAGCAGACAGCACTTCAAAGTTCCGAGAACTGTCACCTTGGGTAATTATTTTTACCTCTCTTGCTGTCGAATTACTGAGGGGGCGGCCAATTATTTTTCCTGTTCTTCGATCGATACCAAATGTATTTCCGACCTCGATAGGATTTTCATATGACTTTAGATTTCCATCGTTGGTCACGGAAAGTTCTTGTTTGATCGTACAAACATACTCTAATGGGCCGGCATCACAAACTACCGGCGCCAATAACGAGAAGAATAAGAAAGTGCGATTTATGCGATGCCTAATGTCGAAGGTAACGAGGATACAAGCAGCCGGATTCGTCAACTGTTTGTGTGTTTCTGTTTTTGCAGTGTTATGCATTGTCTTCCAGTGGTATGGGGTGTAGAGCAACATAGACCTGATCTGAAAAGTGTTCAAGAAATTTCTTAACGCTATCGAGGCTTTCTTTCGCGTACTCAGCTGACGGTACTGCGTAACTATGGTGAAGGTCTCTGTATACGAATAGTCCCTTGCTTTTGTATTCGGATTCGCTCTTGCAATGGAGAGAATTTGGAAGCTTGTCGACACTGCCATCGTGGTGAGCTAACGCGTGCCGAAAATTCATGATCTCGTCAAGGCGGGTACGGAGGTCCTTGTCGGGAAATGCGGTCAAGTTCAGTGTTCTTGAAAAGAATAAATCCATCTGATTGAGGAAGTTCCCGGCGCGTAGCTCTTGAAGACTAAAAGGTAGCTTTTTTTCGCGGCGAGTGTATTCGGCGAGATCCTTAACACATGACTCAAATACGGACCAGAGAGATACGATGAAACCCCCGCGAAGGACCTTCGGAAATAGCTCGTCCACTATGCTTTTCAACTGATGTTGTTCGTACTTGATGTCCTCGTCAGCCATCATGCGAGCTTTGTGTTTGAGACGTGCATCTAGGCGGATTGTGTGCTGGCCCTTAAGGTGTTCAAGTTGTTCTTCGATTGCTTCGCGAACCTTTTGGAGCCCGGCCATTCGCAGGCTTGGGCCTGGAAATGTGATGCTCTGCCGACACAGTTCTTCAAGCGATACAGATGACATACTGTTGCCTAAGACGCATAACTAGAATTAGAACGTTAATTTTTATAAGAATCATAAATAATCAATAATTTAGAAATGATGTTATTTTTATTGTACCTTACATAATTGATAGCATATAACCAAATCCCTTCAATACGCCACCGGCAGCGGATCCAGGCTGCGCCATAAGTACCAGGTGGCAACCGAACGCCACGGTTGCCACGGTTTGGCGGTTTCGATCAGGGTGTTTTTGTCGACGGCTTGCTTGTCGAAGTAATGCAGGCTGATTGCGCGTTGCAGGCCGATGTCGTCGAGTGGCAGCACGTCCGGGCGGTGCAGGTAGAATATCAAAAACATTTCTGCGGTCCAGCGGCCGATGCCTTTGACCTGAATCAGTTGCTTGATGATGGTTTCATCGTCCAAGTTTTCCCATGCGGTTTCATTCAAGTCGCCTTCGCGGAAGTGCCGCGACAGGTCGTGCAGGTACATCACTTTTCGCGCGGACAATCCACACGATCTCAATAATTCTTGTTCGGCTGCAGCGATCGTGTGCGGGGTGATTGCGGGAATCGCTGCGATGACCCGTTGCCACACGCTTTCCGCGGCTTTGACGGAGATTTGCTGGCCGACGATCGAACGCGCCAGCGTGGTGAACGCACAGCCGCGCGATTCCAGCGTGGCATCGACGAATTGCGCGATCAAGTGCTGCATGACGGCATCGCGGGCGGCCAGTTCTTGGGTCGCTTGCGTCCAATAAGCGGGTGTCATCGGCGGTTAAAGTGGGAAATTGAAGCCGCGAGTGTGCATTTTTTTACCCGAGAAAACAATCCCGCTCTTTCCCATTGCTTCCATCAAATTGATAACTCACATTTCATTTTTCTCCTATCTATCTTATTTATTTGAACATTTTATTGCCTTCCGGGCGGCAAGCCGCAACAGCATTAAGTCTTTGTCGCATAACTATAAAAACCCAATTTCCTGCTTGACTAACGCGGATTTTTTGATTAAAGTGGGGGTTAGTGGGAGAATGTGGGAAAATTTGGTGGGCCTCGATGAATTTTCCGTAATATGAGGAGACAGCATGTTTCGTGGCGTCACGCAGCTCAGTCTGGATGCAAAAGGTAGGCTTGCGATACCCGCAAGATATCGTAGCGAGCTGATGTCTTCTTGCTCTGGGCACTTGATCGTGACGGTTGATCCTTCCAAGTGTTTGCTGATTTATCCCCAGCCAGCCTGGGAACCGATAGAACAAAAACTCAATAATCTTTCCAGTTTTGATCCAGTAATCCGCAACTTGCAAAGGCTGTTGATGGGTAATGCTTGCGATGTCGAGATGGATGGCGCCGGACGCATTTTGGTAGCGCCGCCGTTGCGTCAATTTGCCGGTTTATCCAAGGACGTGGTGCTGGTGGGGCAGGGCAACAAATTTGAACTGTGGGATGCCGTGCAGTGGGGTGTGCAACTTGAAACTGCAGTGACGCTCAAGAGCGGCGATATGCCACCTGAGCTGAATGGATTTTCGCTGTAAGCGATCCAGAAAAAGCAGCGGATGCATAAGCCGGTATTGTTGCATGAAGCCGTTGATGCCTTGGCGGTCAAGCCGGAGGGTGTATACGTGGATGCAACCTTTGGCCGCGGCGGGCATAGCCGCCTGATTTTGTCAAAATTGGGTGAGCGCGGCCGGTTGATTGCGCTGGATAGAGATCCTGCGGCGGTCAAAGCGGCGGAAGCAATTGAGGATTCTCGGTTTTGCATACGCCACGGCAGTTTCTCGCAAATGCGGCAGGTGGTAGAGATGCTTGGTGTGACTCAGGTTGATGGCATCTTGCTGGATTTGGGCGTGTCGTCCCCACAATTGGAAGAAATATCGCGCGGTTTCAGTTTTCGTGCGAGCGGGCCACTGGATATGCGCATGGATACATCCGCCGGTGAAACGGCGGCGGAATGGCTGGCGGTGGTGACTGCGGAGCAATTGGAACAAGTAATTAGGGAATACGGCGAGGAACGGTTTGCAAAATCCATCGCGCGGGCAATTGTGGCGGCGCGAGTGCAGCAACCGATTGTTACGACGAGCCAGCTTGCCGGAATTGTTGCGACAGTGGTGCGCGTCAAACAACGTGAAGGCGAGCATGGCAAGCATCCGGCGACGCGAACCTTTCAAGCGATACGGATTTATCTCAACCGGGAGCTGGAGGAGCTGGCGCAGGTGTTACCGCAGAGTGTGGACATATTGAAGCCGGGCGGACGGTTGGTGGTGATCAGCTTCCATTCGCTGGAAGACCGGATGGTGAAACAGTTTATGCGGAAAGCAGCGAGCGCGGACGAGCTGCCACGTGGCGTGCCGTTGCGGCAAAGCGAACTGAAAAGATTTAGCAAGCAATCGTTGCGGATGGTCGGTAAGGCAATTCGCCCCGGTGCGTTGGAAGTGGCGGAAAATGTCCGGGCAAGGAGTGCGGTGATGCGTGTGGCTGAAAAGATTCAATTTGACGGATCGGCGGAATGTTTAAGTTGAATATTTTTTTTGTCTTGATACTGATCGTATGCGCTCTGGGAGTGGTGACATCGCAGCACAGCGTGCGCAAGCTTTTCATGGCATTGGAGAAAGAAAAAGAGATCGAGCAGAAACTGGAAGTTGAATGGGGTCGATTACAACTGGAGCAAAGTACTTTAATCATGCATGGACGTATCGAACAGATCGCGAAAGAACATTTGAAGATGGTGGTGCCACCAGCTTCGAGTATTCAGATCGTGTCGATTAACGTCGCCGAAGATCGATCCAAAGCAGGAGGGCGTGATGATTAAGATGAAAACCGCGATCCCGCAAATCAAATTGTCGGCATGGCGTTCGATCCTGCTATTCAGCCTATTGGCGCTCGGTCTTATCAGTCTGGCGGTGCGCGCGGCGTATCTTCAGGGCATGCACAACGACTTCTTGCAGAAGAAAGGAGAGTCGCGCTATAGCCGGGTTGTCGAGATGAATGCGGACCGTGGCATGATTACCGATCGCAATGGCCATATTCTAGCGATCAGCTCACCGGTCGCTTCGATTTATGCCGATCCGAAAATGATCGAAATCGATCCAGAGAAACTCAAGCATTTAGCGCGTTTGCTGGAGATGGATAGCGCAGAAATCAATGCGCTGATCAATAAAGAAAACAGACGTTTTGTCTATCTTAAGCGGCATATTGTCCCGGATACCGCCGAGAAAATCATGAAGTTGAAGATCCGCGGGATCCATTTGCTCTATGAATCCAAGCGTTATTATCCGGAAAGCGAGTTTGCCGCGCATGTTTTGGGATTCACCGATATTAATGACGAAGGTCAGGAAGGCGTCGAACGCGGCTGGCAGGATTTGCTCGCGGGTGAGCTGGGCCGCCGCCGGGTATTGAAGGACAACAAAGGCCAGATTATTGAAGATGTCGAAAACATCCGCCCGCCCAAGCCCGGTCAAGATCTGGTGTTATCGATTGACCGCAGGATTCAATATCGTGCGCATGCGGAATTGAAAAACGCGGTTCTGGAAAATCGCGCCAAAGCCGGCAGCATCGTTGTGCTGGATGCGCAAACCGGGGAGATTTTGGCGCTCACCAATCTGCCCGCCTACAATCCAAACCGGCGGTCGTCGATCACCAATGAAAGACTTCGTAATCGGGCATTAATCGACACTTTTGAACCCGGCTCGACGTTAAAGCCATTTACCGTGGCGATGGCGATGGAAGTCGGAAAAGTAAACTCGAATACCGTATTTCATACAGCACCGGGGACGTGGCAAGTCGGTAAAAAAACCATTCGGGATGTGAGCAACAAAGGCGATCTGACGGTTGCGCAAATCATTCAGCAATCGAGCAACGTCGGAACTGCCAAGATCGCATTGTCTCTGGAACCGCAGACCATGTGGGAAATGTTTAATCGCTCCGGTTTCGGCGCCTTGACTAACTCCGGTTTTCCCGGTGAAGCCAGCGGCATTCTTCGGCCTTACAACAAATGGCGTCCGATCGAACAAGCCACCATGTCATACGGACACGGCATTTCCACCAGCCTGATGCAATTGGCCCGAGCCTACACAATCTTTGCCAGCGGTGGCGAATTGAAGCCGGTTTCGCTATTGAAACAAAACATGCCGGTGATGGGACAGCGGGTTATTTCCCGTGATACCGCTACGGCCATGAGCCAGATGCTGGAAATGGCGACGAAACCTGGCGGAACTGCGCCATTGGCGCAAATCAGCGGATACCGTGTTGCCGGTAAAACCGGAACGGCGCATAAACTGGTTGATGGCAATTATGCTAACAAACGCTATATCTCAACGTTTGTTGGTTTTGCTCCGGTATCGAATCCGCGCCTGATTATTGCGGTGATGATCGATGAACCTTCCGCAGGTAAGTATTTCGGTGGCGCAGTCGCAGCTCCGGTTTTCAACAGGGTAATGTCAAGCGCGTTGCGCATTTTGAATATACCGCCCGATGCGCCCGCAAACAATGTCATTACTTTTACCGCAACGCCGGAAATAGGTGACGAGGGATGAGCGTAATGACGGCAAATCGAAACACACCAAGCGTGTTTGATCCCCAGCGAATTGATGAATTGGGGGTTGTGATCAAAAATCTGGTTGTTGACAGCCGGAAAGTAAAACCCGGGGATACATTCCTGGCGTACGCGGGTGAGACAACCGATGGCCGGAAATACATCCCGCAGGCAATAATGGCGGGCGCCAATGCGATATTATGGGATCCGCACAATTTTTCCTGGAATCCGAATTGGCATATACCCTCGTTGCCGATCGAATCATTAAGGGCGAATGCCGGGTTGATTGCCAGCCATGTTTATGGGCATCCATCGGAAAAATTATGGATGGTCGGAATTACCGGGACGAACGGTAAAACCTCTTGCAGTCATTGGTATGCGCAAGCAATGTCGAGCTTGGGAAGGAAAACCGCCGTGATTGGGACGCTTGGCAGCGGATTTTGCGGCGATCTGGATATTTCGGAAAATACCACGCCCGATGCGACGGTACTGCAGCGATCGTTAGCGCAATATGTCGAACAAGGCGCGCAAGCTGCCGTGATGGAAGTTTCTTCGCATGGCCTGGTGCAAGGACGGATCAACGGTACGGCTTTATCCATCGCGATGCTGACCAATTTATCGCGCGACCATCTGGATTATCATCAGGATATGGATGCCTATGCTGCCGCCAAGGCGCGCTTGTTTTTCTGGCCGGGATTAAAATACGCGGTGATCAATATGGATGATGTGCTGGGTGTTGAGTTATCACGGCAGATCACTGATAAATCGACAAAAATCCTGGGTTACGGCTTTTACTACCCGGAAAAGCGTTATCCCGATTCATTGAGTATGGTCTATGGTTCCAATCTAAAATTTGATATCGATGGGCTGGAGTTTGATATCGAATTTGAGGATAATCACGGACATTTAAAAGTCGGTTTGCTGGGTAAATTCAATGCATCCAATTTGCTTGCAGTCGCTGCGGCGTTGCTGGCAAGCGGAATTCGATTGCCCGATGTGGTCCGGGCGCTTCAATCTGTGCAACCCATACCGGGAAGGATGGAGAAATACGGAGGGGTTGACCAGCCGATTGTCATAGTGGATTACGCGCATACTCCCGATGCTCTGGAGAAGGTACTGTGCACCTTGCGGGAATTATTGCGGACAATGAACCAAACCGGCGAAATAACAAAACGAGGAAGATTGTTTAGCGTAGTCGGCTGCGGCGGCGATCGCGATAGAGGAAAACGCGCGTTGATCGGAGAGGTTGCAACCCGGCTGGCGGATGAGGTTATTTTTACCAGCGACAATCCGCGTTCGGAAGATCCCATGGGGATTATTAAAGAAATTGTTGACGGCACCGCGAAAACGAATTACCAAATTGAAATAGAACGAGCGCTGGCAATCTATCAAGCCATCGCCAATGCGCGCAAAGGGGACATTGTCCTGATTGCCGGCAAAGGCCATGAAAAATTCCAGGAAATCAAAGGTAAGAAAATTCCATTTAGTGATGCGGATGTGGTGCAGCAAGTATTGAAAGATGTGGCCGAAAAGGTGCGGGTGCAGCCATGATGACGGTTCATGAAGCCGCATCGATCCTGCAAGCCGAGTGGAACGGCCTGGATGCGCTGATTAAGGGAGTCAGTACCGACAGCCGCACGCTTGCAGCAGGCGATCTCTTCGTGGCATTAACCGGTGAGAAATTCGACGGCAGCCGTTTCGTGCAGAGCGCCAAACTTAAAGGCGCGGTCGCCGCGATGATTCCGCTGACAACCGCGAGTGCTGATCTGCCGCAGGATTATCCATTGATCCGCGTGACGGATACGCGGGTGGGTTTGGGACGGCTGGCGGCACAATGGCGGAATCGCTTTGTAATGCCGGTGATCGGTGTTACCGGCAGTAACGGAAAAACCACCACCAAAGAAATGATCGCAGCCATATTGCGCAAAGCAACAGCGGCGGAATTCACTTTGCTTGCCGGGCAGAACGAAGGAGTGCTGGCCACCGAGGGCAATCTGAATAACGATATCGGCGTGCCGCAAATGCTACTGCGGATGCGGCATCACCATCGCTATGCCGTGATTGAAATGGGCATGAATCATGTCGGTGAAATTGCTTACTTGACGAAATTGACCAGACCCGATGTCGCGGTGATTACCAATGCCGGATCAGCGCATATCGAGGGTCTAGGCTCCATTGCAGCCGTAGCGCAAGCCAAGGGAGAAATATTCAACGGACTGGGGCCGCAAGGAATTGCAGTTATCAATGCCGATGATCCCTATGCCGCATTGTGGCGGGAGCTGGCCGGTGACCGTCAAATCATCGATTTTGGTTTACAGGAACCAGCGCAAGTGCGCGCGCAGTTTCAAACCGGACTGGAAAACAATCAAATGCAGTTTCATTTGCCAGGCGGAACTGTAGAATTAAAACTGTACGCATTAGGAAAACACAATATCTACAATGCGTTAGCAGCTGCCGCCGCTACCTATGCAATCGGCATAACGAATGCATCGATTGCCGCCGGATTGGAGTCGTTCCGTGGAGTTCAGGGACGCTTGCAGAAGAAATGCGGTTTGCATCATGCGTTGCTGATCGACGATACCTATAACGCTAATCCTGATTCGGTGAGAGCGGCATTGGCGGTATTGGCCGCCGCGAAAGGTAAAAAAATATTGGTGCTGGGTGATATGGGAGAGCTGGGCCATTCGGCGATTGATTTACATCGCACCATCGGACGCGATGCGCGCAATGCCGGATTGGATCAATTGTTAACCTTGGGCGAATTGAGTGTCTATGCTGCGGAAGAGTTCGGTAAAGGCGCGCGGCATTTCGAATCGATCGATGAATTGCTGGGCGTTACTGAGAATTTACTGGCAGAGGATGTCACTTTGCTGGTGAAAGGTTCACGCTTTATGCATATGGAACGGGTGGTTAAACAGTTGGAACAGCCAGAGGGGCTGCCATGCTGCTGACATTATCGCAATGGTTGGCACAGGATATTCGAGCATTCAATGTTTTTAGCTACATCACCCTGCGAACAGTCATGGCGACATTAACCGCGCTGGTGCTATCGTTCATTATCGGCCCGTATATGATACGCAAGCTGACCGCCTACAAGATCGGACAATCCGTGCGTGATGACGGTCCGCAGACGCATCTGGTAAAAATGGGCACCCCGACAATGGGAGGCGCGTTAATCCTGATGTCGATCGTTTTGACCACCTTGCTGTGGTCGGATCTGAGTAATCGCTATATCTGGGTGGTTCTGTTAACCACCCTGGGTTTTGGCGTGATAGGCTGGATCGACGATTATCGCAAGGTCGTGCATCGTAATCCGAAGGGTCTTTCGGCGAAATCAAAATTCTTCTGGCAATCGGTTATCGCTACCGGCGTGGCGATGTATCTGGTTTCTACCGCTGAATTGCCGGAACAAACCGATATGATCGTGCCCTTTTTTAAGGAAGTGGCGATTTCTTTGGGGACAATCGGGTTTGTCGTGTTGACCTATTTTGTCATTGTCGGTACCAGTAATGCGGTGAACCTGACCGATGGGCTGGACGGATTGGCGATCATGCCGACGGTCATGATCAGCAGCGCGCTCGCGGTTTTTGCTTATGTCACCGGTCATGTGGTGTTTGCCAAGTATTTAGGTATTCCTTATATCCCCAACGTTGGAGAATTGTCGGTATTTTGCGGAGCAATGGCCGGCGCAGGTTTGGCGTTTCTTTGGTTTAACGCTTATCCCGCGGAAGTGTTCATGGGCGATGTCGGCGCGTTGGCGTTAGGCGCCGCATTGGGGGTGGTGACCGTGATTGTGCGCCAGGAAATCGTGCTGGTGATCATGGGGGGCGTTTTCGTTGTGGAAGCGCTATCGGTGATGTTGCAAGTGGCATCGTTTAAATTGTTGGGGCGGCGCGTGTTTCGCATGGCGCCGCTACATCATCATTTTGAATTGAAAGGCTGGAAAGAGAATCAAGTGGTCGTGCGCTTCTGGATTATCACCATTATTTTGGTATTGATAGGTCTGTCGACATTGAAATTAAGATGAACCGATGAATGTAAGAGGTAAAAAAATCTTGGTGCTTGGAATGGGCGAAACTGGTTTATCCATGATGAAGTGGCTGATACGGCAAGGCGCGGACGTGCGCATTGCTGACAGCCGCCAGCAGCCTCCGGCATTGCAGGAAGTAAAGGAAAAATATCCGCAGGTGAAAACTTTTACCGGTAAATTCGACAATGCCATTTTGGAGGACATTGAAATGATCGCGATCAGCCCGGGTGTGCCGGTTGCGGATCCTTGCGTCCAGCAAGCGGTAAAACAAGGGTTGCCGGTAATTGGCGATATGGTGCTGTTCTCGTGGGCGCTGGAAGAACTGGATTTGCCGAAGCCGAAAGTGCTGGCTATAACCGGATCGAACGGGAAAACCACGGTGACCTCGATGGTGGGCGCGATGTTGAAAAAATCGGGCTGGAATGTCGAAGTGGCTGGCAATATTGGTCCTGCGGTTTTGGATGCGCTGTTGCACCGGATCGATGCCGGTGATTGGCCGGAAGCGTGGGTGCTGGAAGTTTCCAGCTTTCAATTGGAAACCACGCATAATCTGAATGCCGATGTAGCAGCCGTTCTGAATGTAAGCGAAGATCACCTGGATCGCTATGCCGATATGCAAGACTACACTGCTGCCAAAGCAAGGATTTTTCTGCACGAAGAAGAAGGTGTTGGCGTACAGATATTAAACCGTGACGACCCGGTAGTTAAGAGCATGGCGCTAGCGGGACGGAGGCACATCTCTTTCGGAGTGGATATTGCACCGACGCCATCGGATTTCGGCATGCAGCATAATGGCGATGATCTGTGGTTGATGGAAGGTGACCGGCTGCTGATGAAAACCAGCGAGCTCGTCGTCAATGGTTTGCACAATGCCACTAACGCGCTGGCTGCATTGGCAATCTGCCGCGCACTGGCGCTCCCGCTGGAACCATTATTAGCGGCTTTACGCGAATTCCGCGGCTTGCCGCACCGGATGGAAAAGGTTGCAGCATTCAATGGCGTGACTTTCTTTGATGATTCCAAGAGTACCAATGTAGGGGCAACGATCGCAGCCCTAAAAGGCATGAGAAAAAATGTCATTTTAATCGCCGGCGGGGATGGTAAAGGGCAGGATTTTTCGTTAATGCGCGATGCTGTGGCCAATAATGCCAGGGCGGTGGTGCTGATTGGCCGTGACGCAGGGATTATCGCCAATGAATTGAAAGATTGCGGGGTTCCGTTGCATTTTGCGGTTACGATGGAAGAAGCGATGCAGAAAAGCTTCTTATTGGCGCAAGCGGGTGATGTGGTGCTGCTTTCGCCTGCGTGCGCCAGTTTTGACATGTTCAGGAATTATATCCATCGGGCGGAAGTATTCGTAGCAGCAGTTAAGGATATTGAGAACAAATTTTTCAGTTTTGGACAAAAGAAGCATTAAGCAATGATTTATCAAGCTAACAGCCAAAAACCGAGAGTCATGAGTGATTTTGATCAGGCGCTGGTCTGGTCGGCACTGTTGCTGCTGAGTATTGGCTTGGTAATGATTTATTCTGCTTCGATTGCGATTGCAGAAGCGCAATTCGGAGCCGATCGCGCAGGACATTACCTGTTGCGGCATAGCGCATATCTCGGAGTCGGCCTGTTGCTGGGGGTGATCGCTTTCCAGGTGCCCATGCAGGTATGGCAAAAATATGTGACTTATTTGCTCATGATCTGTTTGTTGATGCTGGTGTTGGTGCTGATTCCGGGTATCGGTCATGAGGTGAATGGCAGTCAACGCTGGATATCGTTGTACGTGGTTAATATTCAACCATCGGAATACATGAAATTCTGCATGGTGTTGTATGCGGCGGATTACGTCAATCGCAAGGTGATCGACCTTAATTCTTTTTTCAAAGGCTTTTTGCCAATAACCGCGGTGTTATCGGTTGTCGGCGCTTTATTGCTGCTGGAGCCTGATTTCGGGGCATTCTTTGTAGTGACGGCGCTGGCTATGTCGATCCTGTTTCTCGGCGGTGTCAGTCTGAAAATCTTTATCAGCTTGATCAGTATCCTGGCGATTGGTCTCTACGAATTAATTTTGAGTTCACCATACCGGTTGAATCGGGTCATTGCGTTCATGGATCCGTGGGCGGATCCATACGGCAAAGGGTATCAATTGAGCCACGCGTTGATTGCGTTTGGCCGTGGTGAGTGGCTTGGTGTGGGCTTGGGCGGCAGCGTCGAGAAGTTATTCTACTTGCCGGAGGCGCACACCGATTTCTTGCTGTCGGTACTTGCCGAAGAACTCGGTTTTGTGGGTGTGGCTACGGTGATTGTGCTATTTATCTGGCTCATAACCCGCGCTTTTGTGATCGGGCGTCTGGCCGCCAAGTTGGGAAGTCCTTTTTCCGCACTGGTGGCGCAAGGGATCGGCATCTGGATCGGTGTGCAGGCACTGATCAATATGGGCGTCAATATGGGGGTTTTACCGACCAAAGGACTCACATTGCCTTTGCTAAGTTTCGGCGGCAGCAGTATTACAGCGATTTGCATCGCGCTGGCGGTTTTGCTGCGGATCGATTGGGAAAACAGGCAGCGCTTGCGGGGACTGAACGTATGAATACGCGCACTATCCTGATTATGGCGGGCGGAACCGGCGGGCACGTTTTTCCGGGTCTGGCGGTAGCCGACTATCTGCGGCAGGCCGGTTGGCATGTGGTGTGGTTGGGAACCGAAGCGGGAATGGAGTTAAAACTGGTGCCGCAAAGGGGTTATCAGACCGAGGTGATCAATTTTTCAGGATTACGCGGCAAGCGGTTGCTGACTTGGGCATTATTGCCGTGGCGTTTGCTCAGGGCATTTTTGCAGAGCCTGCGCATTATCCAGCGGGTTAAGCCCGATGTGGTGCTGGGAATGGGCGGTTATCCGGCATTCCCAGGTGGCATGATGTCATCATTGCTGAATAAACCGCTGGTGATCCATGAACAAAATTCGGTACCCGGATTAACCAATAAAATTCTGGCAAAGCTGGCAGAAAAAGTTTTTCTCGGATTCCCCGATGCTTTACAAACTGGAAAGGGCAACGCCGTGTGGTCAGGAAATCCGGTGCGCGCCGAGATTGCGCAGATAGATGCGCCGGAACATCGCTATCGGGAACGGCAAGGAAATTTGCACGTGCTGGTGATGGGTGGCAGTCTGGGGGCGCAAATCCTGAATGATACTGTTCCCCAAGCGCTCAAACTTATTCCGGAACATTTGCGCCCAATCGTTGTACATCAGACCGGCGCCGCTCATTGGGAAAAAGTTAAAAAAGTCTATGCCGATTTGCATCTGCAAGTGGATGTTGTGGCGTTCATTGAGGACATTGCCAAACGCTACGCCCTGTCGGATCTGGTAGTGTGCCGTGCAGGTGCGTTAACGGTTGCCGAATTAAGCGCCGCAGGGGTTGCCAGCATTCTGGTGCCGTATCCGCATGCGGTGGACGATCACCAAACCGCAAATGCGCGGTTTCTCTCCAGTCGAGGGGCTGCGGTGCTTTTGCCGCAAGCGGAGCTGGATGCTAAGAAATTGGCGGATTTGTTGATGAGCATCACACGGGAAAAACTGCTCGAGATGGCAAAGGCCGCACGCAGCCAGGCAAAACCTGAAGCTACTCAAGTTGTCGCGCAAGCATGTATCGAATTAAGCGGAGCCCTTCATGAAGCATAAAGTAAAACACATTCATTTTGTTGGTATTGGCGGCGCAGGCATGAGCGGGATCGCGGAGGTTTTTGTGAACCTGGGGTATCAAGTCAGCGGCTCGGATTTGATGAGTAACCAGGTGACGCAGCGCTTATCGAAGTTGGGCATTCAAGTGTTTATCGGTCATGCCAAAGAACAAATCGCCGGCGCCGATGTAGTGGTGGCATCGACTGCGGTCAAGCCGGATAATCCGGAAGTAATTGCAGCAAAAAGTAAAAATATCCCGGTCGTGCCGCGTGCGATGATGCTGGCTGAATTATTACGGTTACGCAGCGGAATCGCGATTGCCGGAACTCATGGAAAAACTACGACAACCAGCCTGATTGCCAGTATATTGGCGGCTGCTGATATGGATCCGACATTTGTCATCGGCGGGAAGCTGGAGGCCGCAGGTTGTCATGCCAAGCTGGGCAGTGGCGAATTCATAGTGGTCGAAGCCGATGAATCCGATGCATCGTTTTTGTATTTGCAGCCGGTTCTGGCTGTTGTGACCAATATCGATGCGGATCACATGGAAACCTACGGGCACGATTTCAACCGGCTGAAGCAGACTTTTGTGGATTTCGTCCAGCATTTGCCCTTTTACGGAATGGCGGTGATCTGCGTGGACGATGCCAATATCCGCGAAGTGATGCCATCGATTACCAAACCGATTACCACGTATGGGCTTTCCGAAACTGCGCAGGTCCGTGCGATCAATATTTCACATCACCATCATCAAATGAAATTTACCGCAGTGATCGGTGTCAACGGTTCGGCTCGCCATGTGGATATCACGCTCAATTTGCCCGGTCTTCACAACATTCAGAATGCACTGGCGGCGATCGCGGTTGCCAACGAGATCTGCGTGCCGGATGCTGCGATCGTCAAAGCGCTGGCGGAATTCAGAGGCGTAGAACGGCGGTTTCAGCAATTCGGGGACATCCGCTTGTCCGTGCATAAAAGTTTTTCCTTGGTCGATGATTACGGTCATCACCCGGCAGAAATGGATGCGACCATTCTAGCGGCGCGCGGCGCATTTCCAGGCAGGCGGTTGGTGGTGGTTTTTCAGCCCCATCGTTACACCCGGACGCGCGATGTTTTTGAAGATTTTACGCGGGTATTGTCGCAAGCTGATCTTTTGTTGTTGACCGAGGTGTATCCGGCGGGTGAAGAACCGATCATCGCAGCAGATAGTAAATCACTGGCGCGAGCTATCCGGGTGCATGGCAAAGTAGAGCCGATTTACATCGAAGAAGTCGATAAGCTGGCGCATGCGGTACTCGGCGTAGTGCAGGACGGCGATGTGGTATTGGTGATGGGAGCCGGTTCGGTGGCGCGAGTGGCGCCGCAAATCGCGCAAATGGGTAGTAAGCTGACAGTTGTGAATGGATATTAAAACAGGGGCTTGATGGGAAATGACCGCATTGTTGCTCGATTCGAGGCCAATTATGGCGCCAATGGACCGAATGACCGGTGAAGCTGGGGCGGTTCAATTGCGTGGCGAGATGCGCTTCAGTGAACCGATGCGTGATCATGTCACCTGGCGTGCGGGTGGCGTTGCCGATCAGTATTACATTCCGGCGGATCTGGACGATTTTGCCAATGCTCTGCGGGCGTTTCCGTATCAAGCGGTTTATGTGATCGGCTTGGGAAGCAACTTGCTGATCAGGGATGGTGGTTTGCGCGGTATTGTGATTGCTTTACATGCGCGATTGAACGATCTGCAGTTGATCGAAAGAAATGAATCCAGCGGACTGGTTTATGCGGGCGCCGGCGTAGCTTGCGCGAAGGTTGCGCGGTATGCTGCCAAGCTTGATTTGACGGGCGCCGAATTCTTGGCCGGAATCCCAGGAACAATTGGCGGTGCTTTGGCGATGAACGCCGGATGCTATGGATCTGAAACCTGGGAATTTATTGAGCGGGTGAAGGTGATCAATCGTAGCGGTGACATCTTTGCGCGTCAGGCGGCGGAGTATGCGATCGGTTATCGCAGCGTGAAACTGCAGCAACAGTCCACAAAAGACCCGGCAGAATGGTTTGTCGGCGGGTTTTTCAGATTGGCTCTGGGTAATCAGGAGGAATCCCGGCAAAAAATTAAGCAATTGCTGTCGCAACGCGTGACCAGTCAGCCATTGAATCAACCGAATGCCGGTTCGGTTTTTCGTAATCCGCCGGGCGATTTTGCCGCACGATTGATAGAAGCCTGCGGCTTAAAGGGATGCCACTTGGGAGGAGCCATGGTGTCACCGAAGCATGCCAATTTTATCGTCAATACCGGCAATGCTAACGCAGCGGATATCGAGGCCTTGATCATGATGGTGCAACGCAGGGTGAAAAAAGCAATGGCCATCGACTTGATTCCGGAAGTAAGAATCGTCGGTGAGCCGAGGAGGTTGGCATAGTGACAATCGATCACTTCGGCAAAGTTGCGGTGTTGTTGGGCGGCCGATCTGCGGAACGGGAGATATCGTTGCAAAGCGGAGAAGCGGTACTGGCTGCGTTGCGACGCAGCGGGGTGGATGCGTATCCGTTCGATCCAGCCGATCAGGGATTGGAAATGTTGATGCAGCAAGGTTTTAAACGGGCTTTCATTACGCTGCACGGACGTTTTGGCGAAGATGGAACGGTGCAGGGCGTGCTTGAATGGATCAGATTGCCGTATACCGGTAGCGGCGTGATGGCGAGTGCTTTGGCGATGGATAAATGGCGCACTAAATTGATCTGGCAAGCCGCCGGGATTCTCTCCCCGCGATATGCCCTGCTGCAGGCCGATAGCGATTTTGCTGCGGTTGCAGAAGCACTGGGGCTACCGCTAATTGTCAAGCCGGCACGCGAAGGATCCACGATAGGCTTGAGTAAAGTGTTCGACAGCAAGGATTTGGAAGCTGCCTATCATTTGGCGGCAGAACACGATTCTTTGGTACTGGCAGAAGAGTTTATTGCCGGTCAGGAATTGACTGTGGCGGTGTTGGGAGATGTGCCCTTGCCGGTCGTCAGAATCGAGATAGCCGGGGATCTTTACGATTATGAAGCGAAGTATTTCTCAAACGAAACTAAATATTTTTGCCCCAGCGGCTTACCGTCTGATGTGGAAGAAGAAATACAAAGGCAAGCACTGCACGCCTACCAGGTATTGGGTTGTCAGGGCTGGGGCAGGGTTGATTTGATTTTAACGCCATCGGGCCAGTTTTACTTTCTCGAGGCTAATACATCGCCCGGGATGACCAGTCATAGTTTGGTGCCGATGGCTGCTAAGGCTGCTGGAATCTCCTTTGAGGAATTGGTAGTAAAAATATTGGAACTGGCGCATGTGGAATAATCCTTACGCATTGGATTTATTATCAAAGCTTTTGATCGGCATGGTTGTGATCGCGGTGTTGTACGCCGTCAGCCTGCAGTTGATCAGGCCGCCATTTTTCCCAATTAAGGAAATTAATATCAAGGTTGTTCGCGGTGAAGCAAAAAATTTGGCTTTACAGAGTGTTACCAATGAACAAATTGAGCAGCTCGTGAAAAATGAGATTGATGGAAATTTTATTTCGGTAAATTTAACCGCTGTGCGCGAAGCTTTTGTAAAATTACCATGGGTGAGAGAAGCTAAAGTTAATAGGGAATGGCCACACGGATTGAATGTGACGTTGGAAGAACATCGCGCGTTTGCGTATTGGGGAAGCCAGGCCCTGGTGAATACTTATGGTGAGGTGTTCCGAGTGAGCGCTGATATGGATCTGCCGGTTTTTACAGGTCCCAATGAAGCAAGTGCGCAGGAGGTTACGCGGCAATATCAGCGCTTTAATCAAATATTAGCGCCATTGCAGCAAAAAATTGCCGAGCTGAGCCTTACACCTCGCTACGCTTGGCGCATTCAATTAGATACCGGAACAATCTTGGAGCTGGGCCGGAATGAAACTGAGGAACGATTGACCCGCTATGTTTCAGTATTCAATCACAGTATCGCTTGGTTAAATCAACAAGGGCCATTGGCCTATGTCGATTTGCGTTATCCAAACGGTTTTGCGATTCGTATGCCTGATACGACACCGCACGTACCTCGTAAATCCGATACGAGGAGAGAGACGTGAGACCAGGGAGATGGGACTAGATGAATAAGGCTAGAGAAAATAGGAATTTGATTGTTGGGCTGGATATCGGCACATCAAAAATTGTCGCCATTGTCGCGGAAGTCATACCGGAAGGCGGTTTTGAAGTGATCGGTTTGGGCAGCCATCCGTCACGCGGATTAAAAAAGGGCGTGGTAGCCAATATTGAAACCACCGTGAATGCCATTCAGCGCGCGCTGGAAGAAGCGGAATTGATGGCGGATTGCAAAATACAGGAGGTGTATACCGGGATAGCCGGCAGTCATATCAGAGGATTTAACTCCAATGGCATGGTGCCTATCAAAGACAAGGAAGTCACCGAGAAAGACGTAGAACGGGTGATGGAAGCGGCGAAGGCCGTGAATATACCTGCCGACCAGCAAATATTGCACGTGCTGAATCAGGAATTCATCATCGATGGCCAAGAAGATGTGCGCGAACCGGTAGGAATGAGCGGCATCCGCTTGGAAGTGAAAGTGCATATTGTCACCGGTGCTGTTTCTGCGGCGCAAAACATCGTTAAATGCGTTCATCGTTGCGGCCTGGAAGTGCGCGATTTGATCCTGCAACCGCTCGCGTCCGCGATGGCGGTGTTATCCGATGATGAAAAGGATTTGGGCGTTTGCTTGGTGGATATCGGTGGCGGCACGACCGATATCGCGGTATTTACACATGGCGCCATAAGGCATACGGCGGTGATTCCAATCGCCGGCGATCAGATTACCAATGACATTGCGATGGCGTTACGCACCCCTACAAAAAGTGCTGAAGATATCAAATGCCGCTATGGCTGTGCGCTCAGGAGTCTCGCCGATACGCACGAGATGGTCGAAGTTCCGGATGTCGGTAACCGCGGATCCCGCCAGCTCTCAAAACAAACATTGGCGGAAGTCATCGAACCCCGGGCGGAAGAGCTGTATTGCATGGTGCAAGCTGAATTGCGCCGCAGCGGATTTGAAGAGCTGCTATCTTCCGGGATCGTGATTACCGGAGGATCCGCTTCGTTACGCGGTATGGTGGAATTGGGCGAAGAGATCTTTCATATGCCGGTAAGGTTGGGTTTGCCCAATTATCACGGCAACCTGAAGGAGGTGATCCACACCCCGCGTTATTCAACAGGAATCGGGCTAATTTTAGCGGGAATCGAACAGTTGCAGCATCAACATGGTTCAAGATTGCAAGGAGGCTCTGCGAAGCAGATTTTTTCCAGGATGAAAGGGTGGTTCCAAAGGAATTTTTAGAGGGAAAGTTACGGGTATTAACGGGTAGGGTTTGTAATCAAGCGGCTTTAATTTCAATGTACTAAAGGAGAAACAATATGTTCGAAATCATGAATAACGAAACTCAAGAAGCAGTCATCAAGGTTGTCGGCGTTGGTGGATGCGGCAGCAATGCTGTGGATCATATGATTCAGAACGGCATGCAAGGCGTTGAGTTTATCAGCATGAATACTGATGCCCAAGCATTGAAAAGTAATAAAGCGCCAACGGTACTGCAATTAGGTACAGGCATTACCAAAGGGTTGGGTGCGGGAGCCAACCCGGAAATTGGACGCGAAGCCGCGTTGGAAGATCGTGATCGTATAGCTGAATTGATTCAAGGCGCTGATATGCTTTTCATTACCGCCGGTATGGGTGGTGGCACTGGCACCGGAGCCGCGCCGGTTGTTGCGCAAGTAGCCAGGGAAATGGGCATATTGACCGTTGCCGTTGTGAGCAAGCCGTTTGCATTTGAAGGAAAACGCTTGATAGCCGCCAAGGCAGGCATGGAAGCGCTGGCGCAACATGTCGATTCGTTGATTGTGATTCCTAACGACAAGCTGATGATGGTATTAGGCAATGATATTTCGATGCTCGACGCTTTCAAAGCGGCCAACGATGTGCTGTATGGCGCGGTAGCGGGTATTGCGGAAGTGATTAATTGTCCTGGCTTGGTGAATGTGGATTTTGCCGATGTTAAAACGGTGATGTCTGAGATGGGCATGGCCATGATGGGTTCTGCGGTTGCAGTGGGCGTGGATCGTGCGCGTGTTGCAGCGGAGCGTGCGGTTTCAAGCCCATTGCTGGAAGACATATCCTTGACCGGTGCACGCGGAATCTTAGTAAATATCACCGCGAGCCAGTCACTCAAAATGCGCGAAGTTCATGAAGTGATGAACACCATTAAAGATCTCTCCGCCGAAGATGCAACGATTATTGTCGGTACGGTTATCGATGAGGAGATGGCTGATAATCTGCGCGTAACTCTGGTAGCTACGGGACTGGGCAGCGTTGCAAGCCAGAGCCAAGGTCAAAGTTCTCCATTGACGGTTGTACATACGCGCACTGGAACCGATGACCGGGATTCAATTTTCTCCGCGGAAGAGCCGGCGGTCATGAGAACGGGCCGGAGAAGTAATGCCACCATCGCAGCGATGCGTCAGTCAGGTGTTGATCCAATGGATATTCCAGCTTTTTTAAGAAGACAAGCTGATTAATTAGAATGGATGGGATGTTTTAACCCTGCTAAGAATATTTGGCAGGGTTCGTGCAGTATATATATCTATCTGAATTTAAAAGTTGTTGAGGTGAGTTGCTAAATTAATTTCTGCGGCATCCGTTATCACCCCGACTTGCGTTCATATAAACTTGGGCGTAAGTATTTTTTAACAAACAAAAACTGAAGGGCGTAATTCCGTTCATCAGTATTTGTTTTTGATAAAGGAGATGCCATGAAGAAATTATTAATTTTTGTAACTCTGCTATTCCTGTTCTCTGGTACAGCGTTCGCAGCGGTCAATCTTAATACGGCTACGCAAGCGGAACTGGAAACCTTGCAAGGGATCGGTCCTGCTAAAGCAAAAGCAATTGTTGAGTACCGTGAGAAAAATGGCGCTTTTACTTCGGTAGAAGATTTAGCCAAGGTTGCTGGTGTGGGACCTGGCATTATCAAGCAAATACGCGATGCGGTAACGGTTACAGTTACAACGGAACAAAGCGCAGAGGCTCCTGAGAAGAAGTAGCGGTTTAGATATCACAAATCAAAAACCCCCTCTGGCAATGTTCAGAGGGGGTTTTTTATTGGGGTAAAAAAATGGAGCACTGTAGTGATCCGGAAAAGTTTCTTAAATATTAGCGAGCCCTGACACACATGCATAAAACGATTGAGAATTTTGTTGGAAATACCCCTTTAGTCAGGCTGAAACATCTTCCTGGATCAACCAGTAATGTAGTGCTTGCGAAGCTTGAAGGAAACAATCCCGCCGGTTCGGTGAAAGACAGACCGGCATTGTCGATGGTCTTACATGCGCAGCAACGTGGTGAAATACGACCGGGCGATACCTTAATCGAAGCGACCAGTGGGAATACCGGCATTGCATTGGCAATGGTAGCGGCAATGATGGGTTATCGGATGGTGCTTGTCATGCCGGAAAATCTTAGTATCGAGAGACGGCAATCGATGAGTGCCTATGGCGCCAAGATCATTTTGACGCCAAAGTCCGGGGGGATGGAGCAAGCCCGCGATGTCGCGGAAAAAATGCGCGATGAAGGACAAGGATATATTCTTGATCAATTTGCCAATCCGGATAATCCGCTGGCGCATTATCAAGGCACGGCCCCTGAAATTTGGCGGGATACCAGTGGCACGATTACGCATTTCGTAAGCAGTATGGGAACGACAGGCACCATCATGGGGTGCTCCAGGTTTTTCAAAGAACAATCAAAGCAAGTGAAGGTGATCGGCGTGCAACCGGAAGAAGGCGCGCAGATTCCGGGAATTCGGAAATGGTCTCCGGCGTATTTGCCGAAAATTTTCGATGCGTCTCGTGTGGATGAAATGATTTATGTATCGCAACCGGAAGCGGAGGAAATGACGCGACGTCTGGCACGGGAAGAAGGGATTTTTGCAGGTATATCATCAGGCGGGGCGCTGACTGCCGCTCTAAGATTATCCGCACAAGTGGAAAATGCAGTCATTGTTTTTATTGTCTGCGATCGCGGCGATCGCTATTTGTCCACCAATGTTTTTGCATCGGAGTAAATCAGCCGGATAAATGCGTTTATGGATAAAGCGGCCGCTAAAATTGATTTTTCATTTCCGGTGCGGGTTTATTACCAAGATACCGATGCGGGTGGGGTTGTTTACCATACCTGCTATCTGAATTTCATGGAACGCGCGCGGTATGAATGGCTGCGGGCGCTTGGGTTTAATGTTAATTCGTTGACTGCGGTACACAAGGCATTATTCATGGTGCGGTCGATTGACGTTGTGTATTTTAAGCCGGCGGTGCTGGATGATTTGTTGAATGTGACAGTGACGGCGAATGAAATAGGTAGAAGTCGTATTACGTTATTACAAGAAATAATTTGCAATCATGTCAAGTTAGTGAGTGCCACAATACATGTGGTATGTGTCGGCGCGGAAACGCTCAAGCCCGTGAGCATTCCTGCGCCATTACGTGAAAAAATTAGGAATTCCGCATGAGTACAACCGTTACGCAAGATATGTCATTTCTGCATCTGATCACTAGCGCCAGTCTGTTGGTACAACTGGTGATGCTGATTTTAGTAATGATTTCGTTTTTTTCATGGTGGTATATTTTCAGAAAATTATTCGTCATCCGCAGTGAAATAAAGAAGACCGATGATTTTGAAGATATTTTCTGGCGAGGTGTCGATCTGAACGCGTTTCATCAACGCATCACCAGTTCGCGCTATCAGTCAGGTTGTTTAGAGCGCATTTTCGCAGCCGGTTTCGCAGAGTTTACCAAGCACCCGAGCGGTTCCGATCTGGATGCGGTCATGGAAAGCACGCGCAGAGCCATGCGTGCGACCTACCAGCGTGAGATGGATTATCTGGAATCGCATTTATCGTTTCTCGCCACGGTGGGATCCGTAAGCCCCTACATTGGTTTGTTAGGCACCGTATGGGGAATCATGAATTCATTCCGCAGCTTGTCGAGCGTGACGCAAGCAACGATCGCGCATGTCGCTCCCGGTATTGCCGAAGCTTTGATCGCCACTGCCATGGGGCTGTTTGCCGCGATCCCGGCGGTGGTTGCCTATAATCGTTATGCCAGCAGCACTGACCAATTGGCGACCCGGTTTGAAAGTTTCATGGAAGAGCTATCCAATGTATTGCAACGGCGTGCCGCCGAATAACCGGATTGAGAGTGGATTATGACACGTCGAGCCAAGCATAGATTGATGAATGAAATCAATGTAGTTCCGTACATTGACGTGATGCTGGTGTTATTGATTATTTTCATGGTGACTGCGCCCATGATCAATCATGGCCAAATTGAGTTGCCGCAGATCGGGAAATCGCTAGCGACACCGGCAGCGCCGCTGGAAGTCATCATCAAGGCGGATGGCAGTCTCACGTTACGTGACCGGGCCGTATCCGCTACTGAACAGCCAGTCGACCGGGTGCAGTTGATCAACGCGATTAAACAAAAACAAGCGCAAAATGCCGATCAGCCGGTTGTAATTGCTGCAGATAAAAACGTACGCTACGAAGAAGTCATTAAAGTGATGGATATTCTGCAACAAAATCAGGTGTCGAAAGTGGGATTACTGGCACAACAAAAATAATGAATTTGTAATGAATGTGAGTGTGCAAAGGAATACCCCTCATGCAGAACCCAAATCGCTAACGGCAGGTGTGCTGGCAGGGCTGGTTCATTTATTGTTTGTCGCATTGTTGGTTTTTGGGTTGCATTGGAAAGACCATCCGCCTGAAGGCATGATGGTCGAGATTTGGACGGAATTGCCTAAACCGGTACCAGAACCGGTGAAAACACAACCACCGCCCAAACAACCGGAGCCGCAGCCAACGCCACCGAAACCAGAACCACCAAAGCCAGAACCACCAAAGCCGGAACCTCCTAAGCCTGAGCCCCCTAAACCGGAACCGCCGAAACCGGAGCCGGCTAAAGCGGAGCCGCCCAAGCCTGCGCCGCAGAAAGCTGCCGCGACGCCACCGGTGAAAAAACCGGATATTGCGATGAAGGAAAAGCCGGACCCGGAAGAACAGAAGAAAAAAGAGCAAGAAAAGCTCAAAGAGCAGGAGCGCTTAAAAGAAATCGAGAAACAGAAAGAACTCGAGAAAAAGAAAGAGTTAGATAAGCAGAAAGAACTGGAAAAACAAAAAGAACTGGCGCGACAAAAAGAGCTGGAGAAACAAAAGGAAATAGAGAAACAGCGGGAACTCGAGAAGCAAAAGGAAGCCGCGCGGCAAAAAGAGTTGCAACTCCAGAAAGAAAGAGAACAGGCTGCGCAACGTCAACGTGAGCAGGCAGCCAAAGCGCAGCGGGAAGCCGAAGCGCAACGCGCCGCGCAGCAAGCTGCCGCCAGAAATCAGGTGACGAATGAGATCTCAAAATATAAGGCCATGATTCTTGCCAAGATCAAGAGCAGAATCGTCATGCCGCCCGACTTGCCGGGCAATCCTGTCGTTGAGTTCAACGTGACTTTACTGCCGGGGGGAGATATTTTGGACGTGCGGCTTAGCAAGAGCAGCGGACATGCAGTTTTCGACAGCGCGGTGGAGCGTGCCATTCATCTGTCCAAACCGCTGCCGATCCCGCCCGACCCGGCGTTATTTAATGAATTCCGCAATCTGAATATTACGGTGCATTATCGTGAATGATTGTTATAATCCATTGGTAATTTTTGCATTATTAATTAGTTAATCACTATGTCAAATCTTTGCTCCCAATCACATCGCGTCATCTGGATCGTTTTTTTCTGGTTATTTTCACTGCCGTCTTTCGCGCAACTGAACATCGAAATTTTCGGTGGCGGGGCTTCACGGATTCCGGTCGCGATTGTGCCTTTCGCCGATGAAAATGCGCTGCCGCAAAACCTTACGCCGGTGATTAGCGCCGACTTGCAGCGCACCGGCCTGTTCCGGTTGATCGATCCAGCCGGATCGTCGCCTCATGCGCCGGTCGAAGTGGTGTATTCCGATTGGGCCGATCGTGGCGCCAACGCGCTGGTTATCGGGCGGGTAACGCAACTGTCTGCCGGTCAAGTGGAAATTCAGTTCCGTGTGATGGATGTTGCCAAGAAGTCTCAACTGACCGGCCTGGCGCTTACCGTGCCGACCACGCAATTGCGCGCGGCGGCGCATCGTATCGCGGATGTCATTTATGAAGCGCTAACCGGTGATGTCGGGGTATTCAGCACCCGCATTGCGTATGTGTTGAAGCGCGGTGAGCGGTACGCATTGCAGGTTGCCGATTCGGATGGTTATAACGCGCAATCGATCATTGAATACACGGAACCCATCATTTCTCCGGCCTGGTCGCCGGATGGTAGCCAGTTGGCGTATGTCTCGTTTGAAAACAAAAAGCCGGTCGTCTATGTGCAGAAACTGGCGACACGGGAACGCAGAGCGGTCGCCAGCTTTAAAGGCAGTAACAGCGCACCGGCGTGGTCGCCGGATGGCAAAAAGCTGGCTGTGGTGCTGACTAATCAAGGCGGTTCGCAAATCTTTCTGGTCAATGTGGACGGCAGCGGTCTGCAGCGGTTGAGCAGAAGTTCCGGAATCGATACCGAGCCGAATTTCTCGCCGGATGGACGGTACATTTTATTCACATCCGATCGCGGCGGCAGTCCGCAAGTTTATCGCATGGCGGTGGGGAGTTCGGAGTCCGGCAATGCCGAACGGATGACGTTTGAAGGCAGTTACAATGTCAGTCCGGACTATAGCCAGGATGGCAAAAGCTTTACGTTTATTCACCGGCATAACAATCAATTTAATGTAGCGGTTCAGGAGATTGGTTCCCGTCAAGTTCAGATATTGACCAACTCCCGGTTTGATGAATCGCCAAGCTTTGCGCCGAACGGCAAGATGATTCTGTATGCGACCGAGATAAACGGGCATGGTATATTATCGGCGGTTTCCAGAGACGGACAAACCAGGCAGCATCTCACTGTCCAAACGGGCGATATCCGCGAACCGGCTTGGGGTCCTCTACCGAAGTGGAAGTAATGTTTTATTAATCAATAGGAGAATTAAATGAAAAAAATATTGGGAATTACACTGATTGTGCTGTTAGCAGGATGTGCCAGCCAAACAACGCAGCCGGATGAAGAATTAAACGCGGGTTCCGGGTATGGTGACGGGATGGGCGGTAGCGATTTGATGGGATCGGGATCCGGTAGACCCGGCTATTTCAGCCAACTGAATGATCCCAACAGCATTTTGTATCAACGCAGTGTTTACTATGACTATGACAGCTATACCGTCAAAAGTGAATACCGCGAACTGGTGCTGTCGCACGCCAGATTCCTGCGCGACAATCCCGATGCCAGCGTCATTCTGCAGGGTAATACCGACGACCGTGGCAGCCGCGAATACAATCTGGCACTCGGTCAACGCCGTGCCGACAGCGTCAGAAACATGATGACATTAGCGGGTGCGCGGGATTCCCAAATCGAAGCCGTCAGCCTTGGAGAAGAAAAACCGCGTGCGCTCGGTCATGGCGAATCGGCATGGAGTCAGAACCGCCGCACCGATATTCTGTATCGGGGTGAATAATGCTGATACGCGCTTTCCTTCTTGTAATGTTGTTGAGCAGCCATGCCGCTTATGCATCGCTGTTCGGCGACAACGAAGCGCGCGAGCAGATCAATGCGCTACGTAAACAGGTCAGTGAGATGGAAGCGCGTATAGCCAAGATGGAGCAGGCACTAAACAGCCAAGCTTTGCTTGAACTTTACGCGCAAGTTGAAACGCTCAATCAGGAATTGGGCAAGCTCAACGGCCAGATCGAAATGCTCAGTAACGACAATGCCTTGCTGCAGAAACGCCAACGCGATTTTTATATCGATTTGGACAATCGGTTGCGCCAGATTGAGCAACCATCGGGGAAACCGCGCTCATCGTTAACGGATCAGCCGGGAATTCAGGGCGAAAGCCATGCTGCAATTGCACCATCGGCGCAGGAGCAAGCAGCGGCATCGACAGCAAATGCCGCTGCTGCTGAACCGACACATGAGGAAATCGAGTCATCAGCGGCTGCCGGTGCAACCAGTGCCTCGGCGAAAGAATTGCTGCCTAGCGGTCCTGCGGAGAACAGCGTCTATCAGGCTGCTCTTGATCGATTCAATGGTGGTGAATATGTGGATGCCATCGCGCAATTCGAAAACTTTCTGCAGAGTTACCCGCAATCAAATTTAGCGCCGGCTGCTGCGTACTGGATCGGCAACGCGCATTACGCGTTGCGCGATTATCAGCTAGCGA
The DNA here is from genome assembly GCF_054188085.1 of Nitrosomonas limosa. Lineage (NCBI taxonomy): Bacteria > Pseudomonadati > Pseudomonadota > Betaproteobacteria > Nitrosomonadales > Nitrosomonadaceae > Nitrosomonas > Nitrosomonas limosa. The sequence continues at coordinate 2,307,646 of NZ_CM135180.1, forward strand.
TTGCCGCGCAGCAGAAACTGATTGCGCAGTATCCGGGGAGCAACAAGGTGCCGGATGCCTTGCTGAATATCGCCACCAGCCAAAATCAAATGGGCGATAGCAAGGCAAGCCGGCAAACCCTGGAAAAGATCCTGGCAAAATACCCTAATAGCGAAGCCGGCAAGAAAGCCAAACAACGCCTGGCCAATCTCAAGTAACGCCGCACGTAATCAGCCGCAGCAGTCAATTGCTGTAGCCGTCACAACGTAGTACAGTCCGCTTTTTCTTTTTCCTTTGGTTAATAGCTCAACATCATGCAAGCGCTAGAGACGACAACCTTGCGCATCACTGAGATTTTCTTTTCGTTACAAGGCGAAACCAGCCGGGTGGGGCTGCCGACGGTATTTGTACGCCTGACCGGTTGTCCATTGCGCTGCGGGTATTGTGATACCGCGTATGCTTTTACCGGTGGCAAAACCCTATCGATCGCGGAGATTCTGGAACAAGTAGCGCACTATCAAACCCGGTATGTGACCGTGACCGGCGGCGAGCCGTTGGCGCAGAAAGCTTGTCTGCTGCTGTTGACAGCATTGTGCGATACGCATTACTCGGTATCGCTTGAAACCAGCGGCGCGCTGGATTTATCCCAAGTAGACGCGCGAGTATCGAAGATCATGGATATCAAAACACCCGGCTCGGGAGAAGTGTCCAAAAATAACTGGAACAACCTTGAATATTTGACGCCGCAAGATGAGGTCAAGTTTGTGCTATGCGACGAAGCCGATTACCGCTGGGCTGGCGATGTGATTCAAGACAAGCAATTAGCGCAACGATGCCCGGTGCTATTGTCGCCGGTGCATGGCCATCTGAATCCGGCAACGTTGGCCGAGTGGATTTTGCGCGATCAACTGCCGGTGCGGATGCAGTTGCAACTGCATAAATTGCTCTGGGGCGAAGGGCCGGGGCGATGAAGCAAGCAGTGGTATTGTTATCCGGAGGCTTGGATTCCGCAACCTCGCTGGCGATTGCGCGCGATCATGGTTTTCAGTGTTACGCATTGAGTGTCGATTACGGCCAACGGCATCGCTCAGAGCTGGAGGCTGCAAAAAAAGTCGCACAATCTATGGGTGCGGTTGCGCACAAAATTATTAAACTGGATCTCTCCGCTTTTGGCGGATCGGCGCTGACCGATCAAGCAATTGAAATTCCCATAGCCGGAGAGAAAACCGAAATTCCAGTGACTTATGTGCCGGCCAGGAACACGATCATGCTGTCGCTGGCGCTGGCTTGGGCGGAAACGCTGCAATGCCAGGATATTTTTGTGGGCGTGAACGCGGTCGATTATTCCGGCTATCCCGATTGCCGCCCGGAGTACATTGCAGCGTTCGAGCAGATGGCGAATCTGGCGACCAAGGCGAGCGTTGAAGGCAAGAAACTGACGATTCATGCGCCGCTGATGCATTTATCGAAAAAAGACATCATTCAAACGGGATTGCGATTGGGTGTCGATTTCAGTCTGACCGTTTCGTGCTATCAGGCGGATGAAGCGGGGCGCGCTTGCGGTGTGTGCGATTCCTGCCGGATTCGCAAAGCAGGGTTTGCGGCGGTGGGAAAGATCGATCCAGCGAGTTATTATGCGTAAGTATTTTTTAGAATGAATTTTATTTGTTATCACTAAATCTGAGGGAGCTTATGAAGTTAAGAAGTTTTATAAAAATAATGGGATTGGCGAGTTTCTTACTTGTTGCACCAGTTGATGCTGACATTAAGCTGGTTGCTAAAGTTGATCAAACTGCAGCGGGTTTTCCATCGCATTATAGTTATAAGGATTTGAAAGAGCCGGTCATTGGACCATCCGGTCATGTCGCTTTTGCAGGGTTAGCTTTTGATGGAAGAACTTATACAAAGGCGGTTTGGGCAGGATTGCCGGGGGAGCTGGAGGCGATTATCAAGGAAAATGACACGATTGCGGGGTTTCCCGGGAACGTGTTTTTTAGCGATGTGGTGCCGCCTAGAACATTTTTAATAAGTCGCTCAGGAGCGGTTGCCTTTTTAGCAACATTGAAGGGAGCGATTACCCGCAATACCGCATTGGTTTACCGCAACGGTGTTACGCAAGGAATTTTAAAGGCAACCGATCAAGCACCTGGTTTTCCGCCAGGAACAGTCGTTGGTGAAGTTACCCCGCTTGCCATTTCAGACGCAGGACTTGTATTGGGCGGCATGACTACTGGCGGGGGTGCGTTATGGCTCTGGGATTTTGAAAAAATTGAACGTATCTCCGCAACGATAGGCGAGTGTAGTTATTCTTCTGTTGCTTCTTTTGCTCCTGACTTACTAAGTATTATTGATCCGGCCAGATTAAGTTTGAAGTTTCAAGCGGCATATTTGACCCTCGGATCTTGAAAGAAGCTTTTGACCCGTTCGGGTGATTGTTCAAGTTTAACCATGTGTTCGGTGGCAGCGAGTTTGAGTTTGGCCTTGGTGCGCACCGGCACTTTCGTCCCGATGGCATGCTTGAGGTCGGCATTGAGGCGTTCCTCCGGATTCAGTTCCGGGCTATAGCTGGGCAGGTAGAACAGCTCGATTTTGTCTTGTCGTTCAGCGACCCATGCCTTGACCTGTTTGCTGTGATGAACCCGCAGATTGTCGAGAATCAAGAATACCTTCTTCCCGGCATCCTTGATCAGCGCTTCGAGGAATTCGATCAGCCTGTCGGCGTTGAAGGCCTCGTCGATGATCATCCAGCGTGTTTTGCCCTGATTCGTCACTGCGGCAATCATCGATAGCTTCTGTCGCGCACCACCAGTCGCGTAGGTGACTGGCGTCTTGCCTGCCGGAGCATAGCAACGACCGCGCACATCGGTATTGACCAAGGCAGTTTCATCGCCCCAGTGAATCTCGCCGCCTTCCGCCTTGGCGCGCTTCTCAATTTCCGGGTATTGCTCGTTGAGCCAGGCTTGTACGGCTTCAGGCCGCTGCTCATAGGCCTTCTTGATCGGCTTCTGGGGAGTGAAACCCCAACGTGACAGATAGTTGCCTACGCCGCGCACCGACAGCTTGATGCTGTACTCCCGCTCTATCAGTTGCATGACCGCCGCCCGATTCCACAGCGCAAATTCCATCTTCAGTTGCTCCGGACGCTTGTCACAAATGATCTTGCGGATGGCTTGTTCCTGTTCCTCTGTCAGTGCCCGCCCTTGACCAGCACGCTTGCCTCGCATCCCTGGCTTCAGGGCGGAAAATCCGCCTTCTTCATACCGATCTATCGCAAACCGAACTGTCGGATACGAAAGCCCACTGAGCTCAACAATTTGCATCACGCCGTAGCCCTTGCGATGCAACCGCACCACTTGCTTGCGCCGTTCATGCAGTTGCTCCAGCGTCGAATATCTTGCGTCGTCTTTTTCCATTTCAACAAGATGGGGGGCGATTCATAAATTTCAAGTATTATTGTGCCGAGTCAATAATCAGACTGGTAGTGTAGTTTTCAATGCTTTCCTCACGGCAGGGGATAAAAAAAGCTGTTCTTCCGGAGGTATCTTTAAGTGGAGTAATGGAAAAACAGAATTAATTGTTGCGGATGGTGATCCGGTGCCCGGCATGCCGGACGCAGTATTTGGGGTAAGTTTGACCGAGTCTCCACCAAAAATTAATGACCAGGACGAAATCATTTTTAACGCAAAATTGATTCAAATGACCACTCCTAGATCTACAAATAATAGTGTATGGGTTAAAAGCGGTCTGAATGAACCTAGATTACTGATCTTGAGTGGGGAAGGATTGAAAGAAAAACCGGATCATATAATCTTCTCGTCTATTTTTCCTATGCCTATTCTCGATTTCAATCATGCTAATTATGGTTATTCGATGCTTCCCGCTATTGCAAACGGTTTAGATGTATTGTTGGCCGGAAAGCCAAGAGAAATACAACCGTACGATGATCCGAAAGGAACGGGCGCCTCCCAACTGACTACGATTGCGTCTAAAAATGATCAACCACCCGGTTTCGATTCGAGCTGGTATTACAGTGTTTTTTCAAACCGAGCCATCAACAATGCCGGGCAATATGTGTTTGCGGGTTTTTCTAGTAATGCGCTAGAAAATCGCAGTGTTTTTGCCTTGTGGCGTGGAACCGGTACGGATCGGCCCAGATTGATTGCCAAGGACGGAATGAAATGGCCTATAAACAACGTTGAATACGTACTTAAAGATATCGATTTTTTTCCTACCGAGGCTGTGACCTTATCGACAGCGGGAGGGCAGTCATCGTGGTTTAGCGATGATGGTGAGATTGTGTTCCGTGCTTCTTTAAACAACAGCGCCAATTTAGCCATTCTGTTGATTACGGATGACAGCAAGGAACAAAGAATCTTCGGTCTGGCGGAACAGTTATTTCCCGGGCATTTTTCTCCATCGAATGTTGATAATCAACTCCTGGAAGGATTTGTCTACCGTTACTATCCAGCCACTAAAACTTATATCGGCATCAAGAATGGGGAAGTATTCGTTCTCGGCGATGCATTCGGCTCCGGCCCGCAGCGCATCGATACCGTCGACAACACCCTTCAATTCCTGGAAAATCTAGCGGGCTCATAATTTCCAGAAGCAGCTAATAAGCGCGCCATGCTCGTTTCGTTAAATGCGGGTATGGCGCTTTCATTTTATCGAGAACATTCATAATTTTAAATTCAAGGAGACGTAATGAATTTAATGCGATTATCGTTAACAATATTATTTTTTGTTTTGTTATTCTTTTCTGCGCAGTTATTGGCTGAGGTTCAAGTGATTGCCAGAACTAACCAGGCAGCAGCGGACTATCCTTCTGATGTCAGTTATTCTGGTTTTTTTGAACCGGTTATCGGTTCGTCAGGCCATATTGCATTTATTGGATCAACAGTAGACAGTAGAAGAACTAATACCCGTGCTGTGTGGGCCGGATTGCCAGGGCAATTGAAGGCAATCATCAAGGAGAACGATATTCCAGTTGGTTTTCCAAGAGAATTGTATTTGGGGCCATCATTTAATCAAACTCAGCCTGTGCTAACACAATCGGGGGCAGTGGGTATTTTGGCCTCGTTGGAAGGTGGTGCACCCAATACAAAAGGATTGTTAGCACATGTTGACGGGATAACTTATGGTGTCATGAAAACAGGCGATCAAGCGCCAGGATTTCCAGAAGGATTTACGGTTAGCGATATTTTGGATTTTGCATTTACCGATGCTGGAATGGTGATTGTAGGTTCAATTTCTGAGCTTATATTAAGTGGGCGTATGGGTATCTGGCATTGGAGTGAGCAAGGTATGAAGCTTATTACTTCGCCGATAGCCGATTGTTATTTCGCATATCCAAGTTTTGTCAGTATCAATCAGACTGGTGCAGTTGCTTTTTCGGCAAAACTGATAAAAGAAGATAATAAACCATGCACTCCATCTGCGGGAGTTTTTATTGACTCGGCACAATAATACTTGAAATTTATGAATCGCCCCCCATCTTGTTGAAATGGAAAAAGACGACGCAAGATATTCGACGCTGGAGCAACTGCATGAACGGCGCAAGCAAGTGGTGCGGTTGCATCGCAAGGGCTACGGCGTGATGCAAATTGTTGAGCTCAGTGGGCTTTCGTATCCGACAGTTCGGTTTGCGATAGATCGGTATGAAGAAGGCGGATTTTCCGCCCTGAAGCCAGGGATGCGAGGCAAGCGTGCTGGTCAAGGGCGGGCACTGACAGAGGAACAGGAACAAGCCATCCGCAAGATCATTTGTGACAAGCGTCCGGAGCAACTGAAGATGGAATTTGCGCTGTGGAATCGGGCGGCGGTCATGCAACTGATAGAGCGGGAGTACAGCATCAAGCTGTCGGTGCGCGGCGTAGGCAACTATCTGTCACGTTGGGGTTTCACTCCCCAGAAGCCGATCAAGAAGGCCTATGAGCAGCGGCCTGAAGCCGTACAAGCCTGGCTCAACGAGCAATACCCGGAAATTGAGAAGCGCGCCAAGGCGGAAGGCGGCGAGATTCACTGGGGCGATGAAACTGCCTTGGTCAATACCGATGTGCGCGGTCGTTGCTATGCTCCGGCAGGCAAGACGCCAGTCACCTACGCGACTGGTGGTGCGCGACAGAAGCTATCGATGATTGCCGCAGTGACGAATCAGGGCAAAACACGCTGGATGATCATCGACGAGGCCTTCAACGCCGACAGGCTGATCGAATTCCTCGAAGCGCTGATCAAGGATGCCGGGAAGAAGGTATTCTTGATTCTCGACAATCTGCGGGTTCATCACAGCAAACAGGTCAAGGCATGGGTCGCTGAACGACAAGACAAAATCGAGCTGTTCTACCTGCCCAGCTATAGCCCGGAACTGAATCCGGAGGAACGCCTCAATGCCGACCTCAAGCATGCCATCGGGACGAAAGTGCCGGTGCGCACCAAGGCCAAACTCAAACTCGCTGCCACCGAACACATGGTTAAACTTGAACAATCACCCGAACGGGTCAAAAGCTTCTTTCAAGATCCGAGGGTCAAATATGCCGCTTGAAACTTCAAACTTAATCTGGCCGGATCAATAAATGGAGCAACGGTAGCAGTCAGCTTCTGATCAGTGAGGGTGATCCGGTACCCGATATGCCTGGTACACGCTTTGTTCGTACCAGTATCAATAATCGTAGTGTATCGCCTATGATTAATGATCAGGGTTCGGTTATTTTTTATGCAGAATTAACGACAGACCCTAGCTATGATATAAAGAGAGCAAGTCCCAGTGCATGGGTGGCAGATGGAGCAAGTGAGCCAAGATTGTTCGTGCTGAATGGGGAAGATTTTACTACCCGCTCAAATACAGTTGAATCAATACTTTTTGGAGAGATTTTTGCATTATCCAAAGACAGTATACTGCGAAATTTTACCAATGATGATTTTGCAGTTATTCATGCATTTCCTCGTAGAACGAGTCGTATGCTATTGGCAGGAAAACCAAGGGAATTGCAGCCATATACCAACTTTGAAGCGCTTGGAGAAACGCAACTTGGTGTGATTGCGACTTCTTTTGATGCTGCATTTGGCTTTAGTGCCGATTGGCAGTTTCTTTCATTCCAAGAGCAAGCAGTTAATGAGAAGAAACAGTATGTGTTTGTAGGAAGCGCTCAACACTCTGTAGATAGAAGCAGAGTTAACGGTATTTGGCGTGGTGAAGGCGAAAACCGTCCGAGACTGATCGCCAAGGAAGGAATGAAAATATTTCAGAATGGTACGGAGAACACGCTTGATACAATCCGTTGGTTGGATCTTTCTCGTAGTTCATTGGATTCAAATTTGCCCAGGAATAGGTATACCCGGATAAGTGATAACGGCCAGATTGTATTTAGAGGTTTGCTGGATGATAAAAGTATGGGCATTTTCCTAATCACTGACGACAGCAAAGAACAAAAAATATTCAATTTGGCCGAACAGCTATTCCCGGAATATTTCTCTCCTGCCAATGTGGATGATCAACTATTGGAAGGATTTGTCTATCGCTATTATCCCGCGACCAAAACTTATATCGGCATTAAGAATGGGGAAGTATTTGTGTTAGGGGATGTATTTGGTTTCGGCCCGCAGCGTATAGATACTATAGAGAATACGCTGCGATTTCTGGAGGGAAAAGCAACTGGTTTGTGAGTAATCTTCCATGATCCGCTGAGAATGTTAATAAAAAATCCATTATCTTTCTCAGCGGAAAAATTTTGTGTATAAATCAATGCGGCAATAAGTGCGTGGCGTTTATTTTTTTTGAGTATTGCTCTTATTATTTTGCTGACGCATCTTGTTTTCGAGCTTATCCATTTGCTCCGGCGTCAGTATCGCCTGCAGGCTGATGCGGGTTTGTTCCTGGATTTGCTGCAGCTTGTTTCTTTCTTCATTAAACACCGCTTCCACCTTTTTCCGTTCGGTGTTGAAAATGGTTTCAACCTGATTGCGTTGTTCTTCACTGAGCTTCAGTTCTTTCGCCATACGGTTAACGGCTTCGCGACTGTCAGCAGGCTGGTTTTTCTGGGCGTGCGCAACAGTCATGCTACAAGATAAAATTAATACCATCGCTGCCGGAATGAATGGTCGTTGCATCGTTATCTCCTGATTAATGGAAAGGCATTTGGAAGATTTTTGCCGGTTGCTAGGGAAATGCTGATTAATTGACTATACGAGCGAATCACTTCGTTGCGCGGTACTCGCTCCCTCGCCTATCTTATTGATATGTCTCGGTTGCTGTGTGCCGTGCGCCTCGTGCTTCATCTCGTTCGCCGAATTAATCAGCGTTTCCCTAAGCAACCGGCATGCCGCATGGTTTAGAACAATCCGGAAATCGAGCGCGCCAAGCCATTTGTCAGCTCAGGCGCTGCTTCTTCGTACTGCAAATTAGCTTTATTGGCAGTGCTAACCACGCGAGTGCGGTATTTATTCATTTCACTGACTTTGGTCGAGGATTGCCGTCTGGCGCCACCAATGCCTTGTTTTGCATCTTGCTGCCGGTCTTCACGCACAATTACGCCATCTTCGACCCGTTCGGCGATTTCCACATCGGTAATTGCCATAAAAGTCACATCCTTCACTGCTGCGTCGGCAAGCGTGCTCGCCAAACCGAACGCCGCGGCACCGGCCAAGCCGCCGATACCGGCGCCGCTCCAACCGTCAATCGCAGCACCGGTCGCGGTACCTACTGCAGCGCCTAGCGCGGCGCTGCCCATGCCGCCATAACCGGCGCGCAATGCAGCCTCAGCAGCGGTCGGACTGGCTTTATCGACGCTCAACACATTGACTTGCAACCAATAATGCGCTTCTTTCGGATTGTTGAGGATGCGATAACCTCTTGCTTCGAGTGCACGAGCCACAGTCGCAGTGATGTCGAAGTTGGTTTTATCGGAGGTGTTGCGAACATTGATATAAATCGTTCGCTGATCCGGCTCGACGGGATCGAGAAAAATCGTATCGCTCATTTTAGTTTGGACATCCAGGTCTTTTTTGGCAATCGACGTATGAACCGCCGCGCAGCCGCTCAAGATCAAGGAAAAAACCAGCATCGCTGCCACTGCCCAAGTTGTCTTGTTGCTTACGTATCCCATCGCATCTCCCGTTTGTTAGTTTGAAAAGAAAAAACGCTTACTTAATAGCGGCCACTACAATCGGACGCTATTGTAAATGACTTTAAGCCGCGTGATGAGAGCGAATCCGGGTTACCAGCCGTAATAGTACGGCACATAGCTGGAGACGCCATACAGACCGCCATAATAGGGCCGCGCGTAACCACCGAAGTAACTGCCGTAACCGAAATTACCATAACCAAGCCCGCCGCAACCCAAACCGACGCACCCCGGTGTGAACCGTTGCGTTCTTGCCGATGGCATGCCGCGTTGCGTGGCTTCCTTCAGTGCCGAGTTCAAAGCCGCATCGGTCGGCACGCTGAAGCGTTTATTGACGGTTTCGGCGTTGAATTGCCGCTGTATCTCGCTGACATCTTGCCCTGCCACTGCAATATTGACCATCGAAATTGCAAATGCGGCAATGAGAATGGTTGGGATGGTGCGCATGGTATGCCTCCGTATCATGGACGTTTGAAAGCTATTATCAACTATCAGGCAAATGGTTGTAAATTTTCCAGTTGCGAAATAGCTGAGTTTCCCGGTTATTGTGCTGATCTGACAACGCTAACAGCGCGCCAACCTTGTTCCTCAGACTGTTACACGAATTAATTGTTCATCATGACGCCTCGACATTTTGCGCCGGTAAGTATTGCATCGATTCCAATCGATCTGAAGATGTCAGCGTGAAAAACGCTATTGTTTGTTTATGCTGCTACGTTCGATGCGCACGCCGAGCCGTTTGACGCCGCGGAGGATGCCGAGCTTGGCGACGCTGACTTTGACCCACGGCGAATGAAACTCGGTCAAAATGGTTTGCGCGATATGCTCGGCCAGTGCTTCCAGCAGCGAAAAATGTTGGTTCGTCAGAATGTCGTTGATGCGGCCGACGATCAATGCATAATCGAGTGCGTCGTCGATGTTGTCGGTCTGGCACGCGCGGCTGGTCGGTAGTGCTATTTCCAGGTCGATGCGGATGGTTTGCGGGACGATGCGTTCCCACGGGTAGACGCCGATCAGCGTTTTGGCTTTGAAGTCATGCAGAAAAATAATATCCATCGGTGATTCAGCGGTAAAATGGGCGTCATTGCGTGAGCGATAGCGGATTCTAATCTATTTTTTCCCTGTGGTACTGATGACATGACATTATTGCTATTTGCCGTACTGGCTTATGTGCTCGGCTCCGTGCCGTTCGCGATGATTTCAAGCTGGATTTTTCAATTGCCCGATCCGCGCACTTACGGCTCGAAAAATCCCGGCGCGACCAACGTGCTGCGCAGCGGCAAGAAGGCCGCGGCGGTGCTGACTTTGCTCGGCGACGCCGGTAAAGGCTGGCTGGCGGTGTTTCTGGCGCAAACTTACGCGTCGCAATGGGGATTGGGCGATGAAGCGGTCGCCGTGGCGGTGTTGGCGGTATTTCTCGGACATGTATTTCCAGTGTTTTTGCGTTTTCAAGGTGGCAAAGGCGTGGCGACCGCGGTCGGTGTATTGCTCGGCTTGAATCTGTGGCTCGGATTGCTGGCGATGGCGACTTGGCTGCTGGTGGCATTCGTTTGGCGCATTTCGTCGCTGTCGGCGTTGGTTGCGGCGGCATTAGCACCGCTGTACAGCATCGGTCTGCTCGGTTTTGAAGCCGCCGGTACGCTGGCGGTTTCGGCGATGTCGTTGTTGCTGATCTGGCGTCACCGGTCGAATATCGTCAATTTGCTGGCGGGCAAGGAAGGGCGTATCGGCGAGAAAAAATCCCCTGAGTAGTCTCAATCGCTCTCGGGCGTTCGCAGCATTTCCAAATTCCAGCGCGCATGCACATTGAAACTGCGCGCCGGTTGCCGGGCGGATTCCGGCATCGCTTGCAGCCGCATGGCACCGGCAAACGCGATCATGGCGCCGTTGTCGGTGCAGAATTCCAGTTCCGGGTAAAACACCGTGGCGCCTTTGGCTGCCGCTTTGCGGGTCAGCGTGTGGCGCAGCTGTTCGTTGGCGCCGACGCCGCCAGCCACCACTAATTGTTTCAGTCCGCTTTGCGCCAATGCGGCCAGCGATTTTCCGGTTAATACTTCGACAACCGCTTCTTGAAACGCCAGCGCGATATCGGCGCGGATTGGGTCGGTGAGCTCCTGCTTGTTGAGTAAGGTCAGCACCGCAGTTTTGAGGCCGCTGAAACTGAAATTCAGATCGCCGCTGTTGAGCATCGGGCGTGGCAGTTTGAATTGCCCGGGCCGGCCTTGCCGGGCGAGTTTCGATAACGCCGCGCCGCCCGGATAGCCCAATCCCAGCAATTTCGCGGTTTTGTCGAAGGCTTCACCGGCGGCGTCGTCGACGGTTTCGCCGAGCAAACGGTAATGTCCGACGGCATCGACTTGCATCAACTGGGTATGCCCGCCGGACACGAGCAAGGCGATGAACGGAAAAACCGGCGCCGGTTTCGAGAGCAGCGGCGACAGTAAGTGACCTTCGAGGTGGTGGATGCCGATCGCTGGAATATTCAACGCAAAACTCATTGCAGCGCCGATACTGGCGCCGACCAGCAACGCACCGGCTAATCCCGGGCCTTGGGTGTAGGCGATCGCATCGACTTGGCGTAATTCGCAATTGGCCTTGGCGAGTGCTTGCGTAATCAGCGGCAGCACGCGGCGGATATGATCGCGCGAAGCCAGTTCCGGCACCACACCGCCGTATTCGCGGTGCATGGCGATTTGCGAATACAGCGTATGGCTGAGCAGGCCGTGTTCAGTGTCGTAGAGCGCAATACCGGTTTCATCGCACGAGGTTTCAATGCCTAGCACCAGCATGGCAATCGTGAGCAACTGTGATTTTTGGGTGTCGTCATGCCGGTATTTTATCACTAAGGTGAATGACTAAGCGCTTCCCTCGGTGTTGACAAGGCTGTATCGAAATACCGAGCTATGTTAAAGTTCGCATTTTTATAGTTTCTAAGCAGGAGATCATCATGGATTACAGTTACGAATCGGATCACACCAAATTCATGCGTGAATTTTTGGATAAAAACCCGAAGATCCAGGAGAAGCGGATAGAAGCGCGTAGCCGCTGGTGGGATCGCGAACAGAATCTTGAGGAAAACAAGCGTTTTCAGGAATCGGCTGAGCCGATGAAACCGTATGTATACTTTGGTGGCTGGGGAAAAACTGATTAACCGCTTGCGCAGGCCATTAATCAGCGTTTCATTGGCATCGATGTCATTGAGGGGTTGGCGTAACAGCTATTGACCATGAAAATATTAAGCATCTTATCGGTTGTAGGGCTGCTGACAGCCTGCGCCAATTTTCCGGATACGCAACAAAACACGCAGCGTTTTGAGGAAAAATTTTCCGGAGAACACGCTGTGCTGGCACAATGCGTCGTTGTTAAATTGCAATCCGACGGGCGTTCATTTTTGCGCCCGCTGCAATTCAGAAACCGGCAATTCCCCGATATTCATGCTTCGGAAATTCATGCATACGATACCCGCTACTTGCGCGGCGCTATTGCTACCTATGCGCCTTCCAATCCCGATGCGGTGCTGATTTATGGCAGCCCGGAAGTGGAAGTGCAATCGGCCGATCAACGTAGCAAAAACGACCAAGCGCCTTACGCATTCGCGTTGCTGCTGCAGCAAACCGATGACCGCAGTGTGCAAGCTTCGCTGCGTGGCGATACATTTTTCGGTCAGATTGCATGGAAAATGCTGCAGAGCTGTGCGGCGTCTGCAACAAATCCTTAGTTGCTGTTGCCGGATTTGGCGAGCAGCACATCTAATGCGCGCGTGCTAAGAATACGCTTGAGAAAGCCAAACAGATAGGTTGGTACCGTGACGTAGTAGCGCGGCTTTGGATTTTCCGCTTCCAGCGCATGGATGACGCGTTTCAGCACCGCTTCGGGCGGTAAGGTGAACGGCACGGCGGGTCCGGGTTTGTTCAACCGGGCTAGCACTCCCTGGTATTTTTCGCGGTGGAAGCTATTCTCGATGTCGATATACTTTGCCAGCGCTTCAACCGCATTGGCGCGGAATTTGCTGGCAATCGGACCGGGTTCGATCAGGCTGACATGCACATTGCTGCCGCGCAGTTCCAGCCGTAACGTATCGCTTAGTCCTTCAATAGCGTATTTGGAGGCGTTGTACGCGCCGCGGAAAGGCAATGCGACAAAACCCAGCACCGAGCTGTTCTGGATGATTCGCCCGTAGCCTTGTTTGCGCATTACGGGCACCGCTAGATTGGTTAATTCTTGCCAACCGAAAACATTGGTTTCAAATTGCGCGCGCAATGCGTCGCGATGCAAGTCTTCAACTGCGCCAGGTAAGCCGAATGCGCCATTGTTGAACAACGCGTAGAGTTCCCCGCCGGTGCGCCGCAACGTTTCTTCAAAGGCAAAATGAATCGAATTGGAATCGTTTAAATCCAGGCGGAAACTCTCGAAGCCTTCGGCAAGCAATGATTCGACACTATCGCGTTTCCTTGCCGTGGCAAATACCCGATAGCCTCGTTCTCGCAGTCCTTTTGCAACGCAATGGCCAATGCCGCTGGAACAGCCCGTGATCAGTATGGTTTTTGTCATTGAAGTAATCAGTTAACTGTATAATTTTTAGCAAGAAGGTTGCTGGCTGCTTAAAGTCGCTTCCCGTCGCTAAGCCAACCTTCGCCGCTATTGCGGCTCTGCTTTTTTAGAAAATAACACAACCGACGAGGATTCATGGCAAAAATTTTATTCCGGTTAAACGGTGTTCCTGACGACGAAGCACACGATGTGCGCGAGTTGCTGATCGAAAATGCGATTGATTTTTATGAGACATCGGCGGGGAATTGGGGCGTGTCAATCGCAGCGATATGGTTGGCGGATGACAGTCAGTACGAGAAAGCCCGCGCGCTCGTGGATGCGTATCAGCAGGATCGCAGCACACGAATGCGCGAAGCATACGAACGTGCGAAACGCAATGGGGAAAATCAAACCTTTCTTGGATCGGTTAGAGATAAACCGGTCAGTTTTGCGGTGCACCTGGCGCTTGCTGCTTTGGTTCTTTATTTATCGGCAAAATTGGTGCTGGATCTGGCAGCATAGACAAGTTTTATCGAGCCAACAATTTTTATCGCTTTATGCGGTATGATACCGATCGAAAATCTGTTTTACCTCGTAACCTTTAATATTATTTAGGAGAAAAGACATGAAAAATATATTTAGAACAGTGGCTTCTTTATTGGCTTTTACACCATTGCTGGTTCAGGCAGGTGGCGATCCTGAACACGTTAAATTTCCTAAAGATTACGATAAAAATTTCACCCTGTATGCCACGATGAACCGTGCAAATCAGACGCAACTGGCGAAGCTGTATGCCAATGAAGCCACCATTTCCAGCTATAAGCAAGGAAAACATGGCGGGTCGGGTGCAGTTGTGGTAATGGAAATTTATACGCCGAAAAAAGATGCAGAAGGTAAGCCGATTCCCGGTAGCGATGGTCTTTTTGAAATCGATTCTTTGGCAGCAGTGGCTGTAATGGAAAACAGAAGTGATTGGGACGCATCTTTTCCAAAAGAAAACCGGACGGGCGATTGGGGTTTTGCACTTTACAATCCGGATGGCAGCGTGAAAAGCAACGAACTGAATTGTGTTCAATGCCATACGCCATTGCAAGCGCAGGATTTCCTGTTTACTTACCAGAAACTGGTTGATTTTGTGAAAAAATAATCAACTGCTGAACAAATTTGGCGGATAGTACTGCTATCCGCCGATCATGCAACGGATAGCGCCATTTCGGTATGAGCTTTGATCCTGACGGTCGGATGCCGGTGACTGCTGTAATCAATTTGGATAGATTGAATGCGTTACGGCAACTGGATCCGAATGGTAACACGGGGTTTCTGAAGAGATTAGTCAATATTTTTTTAGCGTCTACCCCCGATTTTGTCAAGAACATCGAAACAGCCATTCAAGCGGGTGATCGTGCTGAGCTTGTACGAGGAGTTCATTCACTGCGATCGAGCGCGGCCAATGTGGGCGCTGAGAAACTTTCCGAGATTTGCCGGTTGTTGGAAGAATCCGGCGATCATTTGCAAAGCGATAACATCGTTAATTTGCTGTTGCGATTGCAGAATGAGTTCCGGTCAGTGACAAACGCGCTGCAGCAATTGCAGGGGGATTTGTGATGTCGACTGAGATTGCAGTGATGCTGAAATTGTAACGAGAAGTTAAAGCCTTAATGCTATGCGAGAAGTTGTCATATTAAGTGGTGTGCGAACGGCAATCGGTGATTATGGCGGTTCATTGAAAGATATCGCGCCCGCTGACTTGGCGGCTAAAGTGGTTGACGAAGCTGTCCGGCGTGCACAGGTAGATGCAGCAGAGATCGGGCATCTGGTGTTCGGTAATGTTATTCATACCGAAGCGCGTGATATGTATCTGGCCCGCGTCGCGGCTATTCAAGGCAAGCTGCCGCAGCATGTATCAGCGCTGAGCGTGAATCGGCTATGCGGTAGCGGGTTACAGGCGATTATTTCAGCGGCGCAAACTATCCTGATGAATGATACCGATGTGGCTGTGGCTGGCGGCGCTGAATCCATGAGTCGTGGCGGTTATTTGTTGCCGTCGTTGCGCTGGGGCCAGCGCATGAATGATGGCAATGCGGTGGATATGATGGTGGGCGCACTAACTGATCCTTTTGATCGTGCGCACATGGGCATTACCGCAGAGAATATCGCATCGAAATGGGAGATCAGCCGGCACGAACAGGATGTTTATGCGGTTGAAAGCCACAAACGTGCGTTACACGCAATCAAAAACGGTTATTTCAAAGAACAAATTCTGCCGGTTGAAATTTCCAATCGTAAGGGAACAATTGTTTTTGATACGGATGAGCATCCTCGAGAGAATATGGACATTAAGGAACTTGCTCAATTGAGACCCGTGTTCAAACGGGATGGAACGGTTACCGCGGGCAATGCTTCAGGTATTAATGATTGTGCTGCTGCTTTGGTATTAATGGAACGGGGCGCGGCATTGAAGCGAAAATTAAAACCGATGGCGCGTCTTGTTTCCTATGGCCATGCCGGTGTGGATCCGAAGTTCATGGGCATGGGGCCGGTGCCCGCTGTGCAAAATTCGCTTCAGCGGGCAAGTCTTAAAATTACCGATATGGATGTTATTGAATCCAACGAAGCATTTGCGGTGCAAGCATGTGCTGTAGCAAAAGAATTACATTTTGATCCTGATAAAACCAATCCAAACGGTGGTGCTGTAGCATTAGGTCATCCAATAGGCGCGACTGGCTCAATCCTTACCATCAAAGCCATTTATGAGCTGAACCGGATTGGCGGGCAATATGCATTGGTTACGATGTGTATCGGCGGCGGCCAAGGGATTGCGGCTATTTTTGAAAGACTCGAATCCTAGTTTCTATTCGGTAGAAAAGGGTTTTAAAGGAATTCTACGTTGACTGTGTAGCGTTATTAGACTATAGTTGCGGTTTTTTTAAGTGTAGTTATGCTGTCTATTCCAAAGGCAGGTGGAAAACATGTCTTGGATAAAGAGTAGGCCGCTCAAAATTGTTCTTCGCATACAATTCCTGGTTACGCTAATAGCAGTGTGCGGATTTTGGTTGTTAGTAGATAGGCACGGCGGGGTTTCAGCATTGCTCGGAGGGATGATAAGCGTGGCTACTACAGCGGTTTATGCAATTATTGTTTCTCAACACAGTGGTTATACGGCAGGTGCAGCACTTAGAACTGCGCTGAGAGCTGAAGCCGTCAAAATAGTATTGACGGTCGGCTTGTTGTGGATTGTGTTTAAATATTACGAAAGTGTTAATGCGTTTGTATTTATTGGAACATTTATACTAACGGTTCTGATTTATAGTCTAGCGCTTTTAATAGCTGACGAAGCAAAGTCAAAATAAGATAAATTCATCATAGCGAAGTAGGCAGTACATGGCATCCGAAACAGAACTTACTCCAACATCATATATTGATCATCACCTAACCTATTTAACAACCCAAGTAAGCGAAGGCTCGTTCTGGGTGCTTCATGTCGATACCTTGGTAACTTCGGTTATTCTGGGCATTATAAGCTTGGGTTTCATCTGGTTGGTTGTTCGTAAAGCGACCGCAGGAGTTCCTTCTAAAACTCAAGCATTTGTAGAATTGGCTGTAGAGTTTATCGATAATGAAGTGAAGAATACTTTTCATGGTAATAGGCATGCGCTGGTTGCGCCGATGGCTTTAACTATATTCATCTGGGTATTAATGATGAATGCCATGGATATTTTGCCGATTGATATCATGGCATGGATTACTGAAAATGTTTTTGGTTTGCACAATTGGAAGATCGTGCCCACGACTGATGTCAATACAACTTTTGCTCTGGCTCTTTCCGTTTGGATTTTAATGCTGTTCTTTAATGTAAAAGTTAAGGGATTTGGTGGCTGGATGCATGAGCTTTTCTGTACGCCATTCGGAAAGAATCCATTATTATGGATATTAAATTTACTGTTCAACTTTATTGAATATGTATCCAAGCCGCTTTCGCACTCGTTGCGATTATTTGGAAATATCTACGCGGGCGAGATTATATTTTTATTGTTGGGAATGTGGGCTGCGACCGGAATCTCGGGAACTATTTTTGGAGCGATTCTCGGTGCGGGATGGGCGATATTTCACATTTTGATTGTGACCTTGCAAGCTTTTATTTTTATGATGCTGACGGTAGTTTATATTTCAATGGCACACGAATCCCATTAAAATCCAAAGTTTTATTTGTTGTATTTTATTAATCTTTTAGAAGGAAATTAAAATGGAGAATTTGCAGTTTTTAGCAATGATTCAAGCATATACTGGAATTGGTATTGGTTTGATGATCGGGCTCGGTGCGGCGGGAGCCTGTATCGGTGTGGGTGTAATGTGCAGCCGTTTTCTTGAAGGTGCAGCACGTCAGCCAGAAATGATTCCGACCTTGCAAGGCAAGGTATTTTTGTTGCTGGGGTTAACTGACGCGTCTTTCATTATTGCTGTTGGTTTAGCGATGCTGTTTGCATTTGGTAATCCATTGTTAGCAGTGATTCAGTAAAGAGTTGTCATTTCAATCTGAATTTATAGGCTTGTCATGAATATTAATTTTACTTTAATTTCTCAGGCGATAGCCTTCTCGGTTTTTATTTGGTTCACTGTTAAATTTGTATGGCCGCCGCTGTTGCGGGCGATTGAAGAAAGGCAAAAAACAATTGCTGATGGGCTGGCAGCAGGTGAACGTGGTCGTCATGAATTAGAATTGGCGAACCAACGATCAGCCGATGTTTTGAAAGATGCGAAACAAAGGGCATCGGAAATAATAGTGCAAGCTGAGAAGCGTGCTTCAGAAATTATTGAGGAAGCAAAAAAAGTTGCAAAAGAGGAAGGCGATCGTATTGTTGCTGGAGCAAAAGCTGAAATCGAACACGAAATGTTCAGTGCAAAAGAGGTCTTAAGGCAACAAGTTGCGGATATTGCGCTTGCTGGCGCAGCAAAAATTTTGCGTCGCGAGATAAATGCGAGTGCTCATGCTGAATTACTTGATACGATACGGGATGATCTAAAATAATGGCTGAAGCAATTACAGTTGCCAGACCTTATGCAGAGGCTGTATTTAGGCTAGCCTTAGAAAATAAGGGATTGTCGCAGTGGTCTAAAATTTTGCAAATTGCTGCTGAAATCGCTGAGGATACACAAATTAAGATGCTGATTGGTAATCCGATAGTCCCAGCAACGCAATTAAGTGAACTAATCCTTGAAATTGGCGGAAAAAAATTTACGCCGGAAGCCCGTAATTTCATCAAGCTGATGGTTGAGAACAAGCGAGTATTTGTGTTGCCTCAAGTTAGGGATTTATTCGAGCAACTTAAAGCACAAAACGAAGGGATCCTTGAAGCGAAGATCATTACGGCTTTTAAACTAGAAAGCGGTCAATTAGATAATTTGGTGGCTGATTTAGAAAAAAAATTCAATCGCAAGGTTGAAGCTCAAGTGAGTGTAGATCCCGAGATAATCGGCGGAGTGAAGGTTGAAATCGGTGATGAAATCTTCGATGCTTCAGTGCGCGGGAGACTTGAAGCGATGACCATTGCCCTTAAAAGCTAGGAGTTAAATAATATGCAGTTAAATCCATCCGAAATCAGTGAATTGATTAAGAAAAGGATAGAAGGACTAACAGATACAGCGGAAGTCCGAACGCAGGGTACGATAGTTTCTGTAACCGATGGTATTGTTCGCATCCATGGTTTGTCGGATGTGATGCAAGGTGAAATGCTGGAGTTTCCAAATAATACTTACGGATTGGCATTGAATCTGGAAAGAGATTCTGTGGGTGCGGTTATTTTAGGTGCTTACGAACATATCCGTGAAGGTGATACGGTCAAATGCACGGGGCGTATTTTAGAAGTTCCTGTGGGGGAAGGTTTGCTGGGAAGAGTTGTTAATGCTTTGGGTCAGCCAATCGATGGCAAAGGTCCAATTACAGCGGCAAGATCAGAACCAATCGAAAAAATTGCTCCAGGCGTAATCTGGAGACAATCTGTGGATCAGCCAGTACAAACTGGGTTGAAATCAGTGGATTCGATGGTGCCAGTTGGACGTGGTCAACGCGAATTGATCATTGGAGATCGTCAGACAGGTAAAACCGCAGTGGCGATAGATGCGATCTTGAATCAAAAAGGGCAAAATATGCTCTGCATATATGTTGCTGTAGGACAGAAAGCATCATCAATTGCCAATGTGGTTCGTAAATTGGAAGAGCGCGGAGCAATGGCGTATACAATCGTTGTGGCGGCGACTGCTTCGGAATCAGCGGCAATGCAATTTATTGCTCCGTATTCAGGTTGTACTATGGGCGAATATTTTCGCGATAGAGGACAGGATGCACTCATCATTTATGACGATTTGACTAAACAAGCATGGGCTTACCGTCAAATTTCGTTGTTGCTAAGGCGCCCGCCAGGACGGGAGGCTTATCCTGGAGACGTATTTTATCTCCATTCGCGTTTACTTGAACGGGCAGCTAGGGTTAGCGCAGCTTATGTTGAAAAGGAAACGAATGGTCAAGTGAAGGGAAAAACTGGTTCATTGACAGCTTTGCCAATTATTGAAACGCAAGCAGGTGACGTAACAGCTTTCGTTCCTACAAATGTAATCTCTATTACCGACGGACAGATCTTTCTTGAAACTGATTTGTTTAATGCTGGCATAAGGCCTGCAATTAATGCGGGTGTTTCTGTTTCACGTGTGGGTGGTGCAGCACAAACAAAAGTAATTAAAAAACTGGGTGGCGGTATACGGTTGGCGCTAGCACAATATCGGGAACTTGCTGCATTTGCTCAATTTGCTTCGGATCTGGATGAAGCGACTCGCAAGCAGCTTGAGCGTGGAAAGATGGCTACCGAACTGATGAAACAACCTCAGTATGCAACGCTCAGCGTATCCGAAATGGCGCTAACATTGTATGCGATCAATAATGGCTATTATGATGATGTTGAAGTAAATCGGGCTTTGGCTTTTGAAGCTGCCTTGAAGGGCTATATTCGTGCTCAGCACGGCGCAATTTTAGATAAAATCGAGCAGAGCAAAGAGCTGGATGCCGAGACCGATAAGGCTTTAGCAGCAGCAATTCAAGAATTCAAGCAAAGTGGAACATATTAGCAATGGCTGGTAGCAGAGAAATACGAAATAAAATAAAGAGCGTTAAAAATACGCAAAAAATAACGCGCGCCATGGAAATGGTAGCCGCGTCCAAAATGCGTAAAGCTCAAGATCGTATGAAAAAAGCAAGACCGTATGGTGAAAAGATTCGTAATGTCGCCGCACATATGAGCGGAGCGAATACAGAATATCGTCATCCGTTTCTGATCGAACGTGACACAGTTAAACGTGTCGGGATCATTGTCGTTACATCTGACAAAGGTTTGTGCGGTGGCTTGAACACTAATGTACTGCGTAAAGCTCTTAATCAGATGAAGCGTTGGGAAGCCGAGGGAGAGCAAATAGAAGTGTGTTGCATTGGCAATAAAGGCTTAGGATTTATGAGTCGAATTGGTGCAAATGTAATTTCACAAGTTGTAGCGCTAGGAGATACCCCCGATATTGCGAAGTTGATTGGAGCAGTCAAGGTTGTGCTGGATGGGTATACTCAAGATCGTTTTGACCGCGTATTTATTTTTTATAATCGCTTTGTCAATACAATGAAGCAAGAGCCAGTTATGGAACAGTTGCTTCCACTGACCGATGAAAGAATGCAGGGTGCGGACTCAGCCAACGATAAACCTAAATCTTCATGGGATTATATTTACGAGCCTGAAGCAAAACCAGTGATAGATGATGTAATGGTTCGTTATGTCGAAGCTTTGATTTATCAGGCAGTGGCTGAAAATATGGCATCAGAGCAATCAGCCCGAATGGTGGCAATGAAAGCGGCATCGGATAATGCCGGTAATGTTATCGATGAACTGACTTTAATATATAACAAGTCGCGACAGGCAGCAATCACGAAAGAATTATCCGAAATTGTCGGCGGTGCTGCAGCCGTTTAAAAATTTTTGTATTAGTTTAGGGAACAACAATGAGCCAAGGAAAAATTGTACAGTGCATTGGTGCAGTAATTGATGTGGAGTTTCCGCGAGAATCTCTTCCGAAAGTATATGATGCATTGATTATGGAAGGATCAGAACTAACGCTTGAAGTACAACAGCAATTAGGCGATGGAGTGGTGAGAACAATTGCGCTCGGTTCTTCCGATGGTTTAAGACGTGGAATGATAGTCACGAACAGTGGAAAGCAAATTTCAGTTCCAGTAGGCGCCAAGACATTAGGGCGCATCATGGATGTGTTGGGACGGCCCATTGACGAGATGGGTGATATTGGCGCAGATCAGCAAATGTCAATACACCGGGAAGCGCCTGCATTTGATGAACTCTCCGCTTCAACCGAATTATTGGAAACTGGTATTAAAGTGATTGACCTGATCTGTCCATTTGCTAAAGGTGGTAAAGTAGGGTTGTTTGGTGGTGCGGGTGTAGGTAAAACCGTCAATATGATGGAATTGATCCGAAATATTGCAATTGAGCATAGCGGCTATTCGGTATTCGCAGGAGTAGGAGAGCGAACTCGTGAAGGTAATGACTTCTATCATGAGATGAAAGACTCAAAGGTTTTGGATAAGGTTGCATTGGTTTACGGGCAAATGAATGAGCCACCCGGCAATCGTTTACGCGTTGCTTTAACTGGCTTGACAATGGCTGAAGCATTTCGTGACGAAGGAAGAGATGTTCTGTTTTTCGTAGATAATATCTATCGCTACACCCTCGCAGGAACTGAAGTATCCGCACTGCTGGGACGTATGCCTTCCGCTGTAGGTTATCAACCGACATTGGCCGAAGAGATGGGACGTTTACAAGAACGGATTACTTCAACTAAAACTGGGTCAATCACCTCGATTCAAGCGGTATATGTACCGGCGGATGATTTGACAGATCCGTCACCAGCAACAACATTTGGTCACTTAGATGCAACAGTTGTGTTATCGCGGGATATCGCTTCGTTAGGTATTTATCCGGCGGTTGACCCGCTTGATTCGACGTCACGGCAATTGGACCCGCAAGTGGTGGGAGAAGAGCATTACAATACCGCACGGTCCGTACAGCAAACTTTGCAACGCTATAAAGAATTACGCGATATTATTGCGATTTTGGGTATGGATGAATTGTCTGCCGAAGATAAACTAACTGTTAGTAGAGCGCGGAAAATTCAACGCTTTTTATCTCAACCATTTAACGTGGCAGAAGTATTTACCGGATCACCAGGGAAATATGTATCATTGAAAGACACGATTAAAGGTTTTAAAGGGATTGTAGAAGGCGAATATGATGACTTGCCTGAACAAGCTTTTTATATGGTTGGCAGTATCGAAGAAGCAGTCGAGAAAGCTAAAACACTTCAATAATTTTCGAGTGATGTAATGGGAACAGTATTTCATCTGGATATTGTAAGCGCTGAAGAATCTATTTATTCCGGACCAGTGGAATTTTTGGTTGCACCAGCTCAAATGGGTGAAGTGGGTATTTATCCACGACATACACCACTATTGACTAGAATTAATTCAGGCATGGTTCGTATCAAAGCGCAACTAAAAGATGAAGAATTGGTATATGTATCTGGAGGTGTGCTCGAGGTGCAACCGGATGTGGTAACTATTCTTGCAGATACTGCGGTGAGAAGCCACGATCTGGATGAAGCCAAAGCGATTGAAGCGAAAAAAGCTGCTGAAGAAGCTATGAAAAATCGGGAATCCGAACTGGATTATGCGAAAGCACAAGCGGAATTGATAGAGGCTATGGCGCAGTTAGCGGCGATTGATAAGTTAAGAAAACGTAGACATTAAAAATTAGCTACTTTTATTAAAAAGGCGACTTTGGTCGCCTTTTTTGTTTCTATCGTATACCAGTGATTATAGAATAGATACTTTCGTTCATATGTAATGAAGATAATGAGTAAGTTACAGGAGACTACTATAAAAATTAACGTCGTAGTGCTTGCAGCCGGTGCCGGAAAACGAATGCACTCTTCGCTGCCAAAGGTTTTACACGAAATTGCTGGGCGTTCGTTGCTACAGCACGTTGTCGACACAGCGCAATCGATAAGACCAGAAAAAATATGTATCGTCATTGGCCACGGAGCTGCACAGGTCAAAGAATCATTAACTTCTGCGGAAATAAGCTGGGTTAATCAAGCTCAGCAACTTGGAACTGGACATGCGCTTTTGCAAGCGTTGCCGCATTTAGATGCGGATGGTATTACGTTGGTATTGTACGGCGATGTGCCTCTAATTAGTCAAAATACACTAGAGGAAATGATTCTTGCATCAGCGGGCAAGTATGTGACGCTCCTTACGGCAACATTTACAGATCCATTTGGTTACGGAAGAATTGTTCGAGATCCGGCTACTTCAAAAATCTTAGCGATCGTTGAACAAAAAGATGCCACGCAGAAACAGCAAAAAATTTGTGAGATTAATACAGGTATTATGATGATACCGAACTCTCTTTTACATTCTTGGTTACCGCAGCTAAATAATAATAATTTGCAGAAGGAATATTATCTAACAGACATTATAGATTTTGCGGTCAGAGATGGTCTCGATATAAAATCAATCGAGGCAGAGAAAAAATGGGAGGTTTTAGGCGTTAACAGCAAATTGCAGCTTGCTGACCTTGAACGGATTTATCAGAAAAATTGTGCTTTGAATTTAATGGAAAAAGGTGTGAGATTGCTGGATCCAGCTCGAATTGATATTCGAGGAGAACTGCAGTGCGGCTCAGATGTTTCAATTGATATTAATTGCATTTTCGAGGGCTCTGTAACTCTTGGTAATTCAGTTCAGATTGGCGCGCACTGTGTTTTAAGAAATGTCATGATTGCAGATGGTGCAATTATTCAACCTTTCTGTATGATCGAAGACGCGGAAATTGGAGCGGAATGTAGAATTGGCCCTTATGCAAGGATTCGCCCGGGTACAAAACTTGAAAGCCAAGTACATATTGGAAATTTCGTTGAAGTAAAAAATAGTCAAATCGGAAGATCAAGTAAAGCTAATCATTTAAGCTATATAGGGGATTCCACAGTTGGTCATAATGTCAATATTGGGGCGGGTACCATAACTTGCAACTATGACGGCGCAAACAAATATCGAACGATTATTGAAGACGATGTATTTATCGGCTCTGATACACAATTGATTGCGCCTGTAAAAATAGCTAAAGGCTCAACAATTGGTGCCGGATCAACAATTACTAAAGAAACACCGGAAAATCAGCTTACCTTGTCAAGGTCGAAGCAAGTCACAATTGCTAACTGGAAGCGTCCTACAAAAAAGAAATAAAACACGGCGCACAAATTATCCGAGTAAGCTGCACTAATACATATAAGTAAGAAGCAAAAAAGCGAAAGCACTTCCAAAATCTCAAACAAGTCTTAACTGCGATTTCAATTAGAATAGTATAAATTTACACTAACAGAGTGATCTACAATTTTCAATTCAATAGAAATAGCGATGTGTGCACAAATCAGCAAGCAATTGGGCTTATTGGTGATTATTAATTATTAATTTAAGGACAAATAGCAATGGCTGGCCATAGTAAATGGGCGAACATCAAACACAAAAAAGCCGCACAAGATGCCAAACGTGGCAAGGTGTTTACCAGGCTTATCAAAGAGATAACTGTGGCGGCAAGAATGGGCGGCGCAGATCCGGAAAGTAACCCACGGCTACGTTTAGCAGTTGATAAAGCATATGACCAAAATATGCCCAAAGATAATATCGAACGGGCGATTAAACGTGGTAGCGGGGCTCTCGAAGGGGTGGATTACGAAGAGATTCGCTACGAGGGGTATGGCATAGGAGGAGCTGCTGTCATGGTAGATTGTATGACGGATAATCGAGTTCGCACGGTTGCAGATGTTCGCCATGCTTTTACTAAATATGGCGGTAATCTGGGAACCGATGGCTCAGTTAGTTTCCTATTTAAACATTGCGGTCAACTTATTTTTGCCCCCGGTACCAATGAAGAGGAACTCATTGACGCAGCGCTTGAGGGGGGGGCCGAAGACGTCCTCAGCAATGAAGATGGCAGTATCGAAGTTATTACTGCGCCTTATGAATTTATTAATGTGAAACAAGCGTTGGAAAAAGCGGGATTCAAGGCGGAGCATGCCGAGGTGACGATGAAGCCAAGTAGTGAAGCGTTGCTAACTGGAGACGATGCGGTAAAAATGCAAAAACTGTTGGATGCTTTAGAGAATCTTGAAGATGTTCAGAATGTTTATACTACAGCCATGATGAATCTGGACTAATTGTCAGTTTAGATAGGTGAAAAAATTCGTATTCTCGGGATAGATCCAGGTTTGCGCATCACCGGTTTTGGAGTGATCGAGAAAAATGGCAATCAATTGATTTATGTCTGTAGCGGAAGTGTTAGAACCTCAGAAGACGATTTACCATCGAGACTCAAAGAAATTTTAGATAATATCCGTGATGTGATTGAGCAGTATCAACCGAATCACGTTGCAATCGAGCAAGTCTTTGTCAATCTTAATCCTAAGTCCACACTTTTGCTGGGTCAGGCGCGAGGCGCTGCTATTTGTGCAGCTGTGTCGAATAATTTGAAAGTGGCAGAGTATACTGCATTGCAAATCAAACAGGCAGTTGTTGGAAGGGGGCACGCAAGCAAAGATCAGGTGCAGCAAATGATAATGCGCCTACTGAATCTTACCGCCCATCCTAGCCCCGATGCTGCTGATGCTCTGGCATGTGCGGTGTGTCATGCGCATGGGGGGCTTGGTTTAGGCAAAATTTCAACAACAGGATATCGTATGAAACGGGGGCGGTTAGTTTGATAGGACGTCTGACTGGGGTATTGATTGAGAAACATCCGCCGCAGGTTTTGTTGGACGTGCACGGCATTGGCTATGAAATCGATGTTCCAATGAGCACTTATTATGATTTGCCGGCGAATGGGGTGGAAGTGACACTTTATACACATCTGTCGATCCGTGAAGATATGCATTTGTTGTTTGGTTTTGCGACGGAATCGGAACGGCAGGTTTTTCGGCAGTTGATAAAGGTGTCCGGTATCGGAGCAAGAACAGCGCTTGCGCTCTTATCCGGATTAAGTGTTCGAGATCTGTATCAAGCTGTTAGCGTTCAAGATAGCGCGCGTTTAATAAAAATTCCTGGGATAGGGAAAAAAACTGCGGAGCGGTTATTATTGGAGTTAAGGGATAAGCTTGATTCTGAAGTAATCGGAACGGATACTATACCTTCGTCATCGAGAAACGGTAACGATCTGCTAAATGCATTGTTATCACTGGGATACAATGATCGGGAAGCAAATTGGGCTATCAATCAAATTGCACCAGAGCTATCACTTACGGACGGAATTCGCCAAGCACTGCAGTTACTATCCAAGGAAAAGTGACTTGATTCTAATGAGATTGAGACATGATTGAAGTTGATCGGTTAATTACCGCAACGCCTGTATCCTCACAGGAAGAAGTTCTAGAACGAGCGCTTCGTCCTAAGCAATTACAAGAATATATTGGACAAGAGAAGATTCGCGAACAATTGCAAATTTTCATCGAAGCTGCAAAAAAACGCCATGAAGCTCTCGATCATGTGCTGCTGTTTGGCCCGCCTGGGCTCGGGAAAACAACCCTTGCGCACATAATTTCAAAAGAGATGGGAGTTAATCTACGGCAAACCTCCGGTCCGGTTCTGGAGCGTCCGGGTGATTTGGCTGCTTTACTGACCAATCTCGAACCGAACGATGTATTATTTATTGATGAAATTCATCGCCTTTCCCCAATGGTTGAAGAAATTCTTTATCCAGCGTTAGAGGATTATCAATTAGATATCATGATAGGAGAAGGGCCGGCTGCTCGGTCCGTTAAACTGGATCTTCCTTCTTTTACACTGGTGGGTGCTACGACACGGGCAGGAATGCTTACAAATCCGTTACGTGATCGATTTGGGATCGTATCTCGATTAGAATTTTATAGCGCGGAAGAGCTTTGCAAGATTGTAATGCGATCGGCCGGATTGCTGAATGTAAAAATTTCAGCGGATGGCGCATTTGAAATAGCTCGACGCTCGCGAGGGACTCCGCGAATAGTAAATCGTTTGTTGCGCCGTGTCCGTGATTATGCGGAAGTGAAAGCAGACGGAAATATATCACGCGAACTGGCTGATGCAGCCTTATTTATGTTGGATGTCGATGCAATCGGCCTGGATGTGATGGATCGTAAATTGCTGCTGACAGTTTTAGAGAAATTTGAGGGAGGTCCTGTGGGTGTTGATAATCTGGCTGCAGCCATCGGTGAGGAACGAGATACGATTGAAGATGTGCTTGAGCCTTATCTGATACAGCAAGGATTCTTGAAACGGACATCCAGGGGCCGTGTGGCGACTGCAGCGGCTTTCAAGCATTTCGGTTTCGTGATTCCAGCCAATGGTGCAATAAGTAATCTTTGGGGAAACGATCCTCAATAATTTTTGACATAGTAATAGTATATGCAAGTTCATACACTGCGTTTTGTTGTAGCCGTATTGTTAACATTGGTTGTTATGCTGTTTTTTTATACCAGCCGGGAGAAAGATTACTATAGTAAAAGTGCGGAACCTGCAATCAAGCAGATACTCACTGAAATTTCCAGTTGGGAAAAACAAGTTTTCTTACATCATCTGGCACCAGAGGCCAAACAATCGATCAACGATAACGAATTGGATAAATTGATGGACTTCTATCGTGGTTTTGGTCGGCTTCATTCGATTGATGAACTTAATTTTTCACGAACAATCAGCGCTTTTTCGTTGATTGGGGAAAAGCGTATAAATTACTCTGGTGAAGCGACATTTGACTCTGGATTAGCGAGTTTGAATATTACTTTAATCGAACGTGGCGGGTACTTCCTTGTCTATAATTTTGCTTTGGCGAAGGCAGTCAAGTAGTAGTTGCGATAAATAACGACAAAATTCATGATATTATCGCTTGAACTATATCGCAGATATAGTAGTCTTATTTGCCATTAAAGTCGTTCGTTTTTTAATTTGGAGGCGATATCACAATGAACCAAAATTTCTCTTCAGTAGCTCAAAGCTCTTCATCGGCAATAGCTACTAATAAAGTTTTACGTAACACCTATATGTTATTGGCAATGACACTAATGTTTAGTGGATTTACTGCTGCAATTTCAATGGCATTGAAAATGCCGCCTATGACTTATTTGATTTCGGTCATCGGTGGTATGGTGATTGCGATGTTTGTTTTGCCGCGATTTGCCAATTCACCGTCTGGCATCGGAATCGTTTTTCTGATAACAGGTCTTCTGGGATTTGGTTTGGGTCCCGTATTGACAATGTATGCTTCATTGCCGAATGGTGGCAATATCATCACGCTGTCACTAGGAGGCACGGGTGTTATATTCATGGGCCTGTCCGCGTATGCGTTGGCTACTAGAAAAGATTTTAGCTTTTTGGGCGGTTTCTTGATGGTAGGTTTCTTGTTGGTACTTTTGGCGGCGTTGGCAAATATTTTTCTGCAAATACCGGCAATGTCACTGATGATATCGGCGGTGGTTATCATGATAATGAGCGGCTTCATTCTTTACGATACAAGTCGCATCATTCATGGCGGTGAGACCAACTATGTATTGGCAACAATCGGTTTGTACATGACAATTTTTAATATCTTTATTAGCTTGCTGCAAATTTTAGGCATCATGAATAACGATGACTGATGATTAATGCTTAGTTATTACCGAACAAAACCCCGGCTTGCCGGGGTTTTGTTTTTATTCGCTAACCACAGTTGCTCGACAGGGTGAATTGAAATGGATTGGATGCAAATTGTTTCAGCTTTGGCTTTGGTGGCTTTTATTGTGCTTCTGTTGCCGTCAGCACGTGCGATGGTAAATAATAGTCCGAAGGGTACAGCATCCGACTGGATAAGCTTTATTATTCCAATTGCTGCAGTAATTTTGTTTATCATGCTTTTAATAAAGCTGGTATGAGCTGAATATTTATTGAGTTGTAAGACTAATATT
This sequence comes from Nitrosomonas limosa, assembly GCF_054188085.1. NCBI lineage: Bacteria > Pseudomonadati > Pseudomonadota > Betaproteobacteria > Nitrosomonadales > Nitrosomonadaceae > Nitrosomonas > Nitrosomonas limosa. The sequence goes on from NZ_CM135180.1 coordinate 2,337,339, forward strand.
AATTGGTTTTCGATAGTCATTTATAACAATACCATTTTGTAAACATGGGAATATTGCTATAAAAATCATGATTTTCCCTTGTTTGAGTAACTGCGGCATGCTAGAATTTCTATTCGATTAATTAGCATGTAGAAGTGTTCTATAACTAATAAAATCTAAGTTGCGGATAAAAAGGAAATTCGGCCAAGGAAATGAAATTATCGTCAATCATGGTGTGGTTTTAACGAAACAGGATTCTGGCGTATGACTTCCGTGAGCTGGCTGAACAGGGTAAGCGTTCAGGTTTGTAGCGTTCTAAGTCGTACCTGAAATCTGTAAAATTAGTAATCATGTGGGGGGAAATATGAGAAGTAAATCAGCAGCAGCCCTGGCGGGGGTATCCGCTCTCGCTTTGTACTCAAGTATGGCGGTAGGGTCCAAATATAATTTGCCCGAACCTCAGAGTGTAATAGCGAAAGATATCTATGATCAGCATATTATGCTGTTGTGGATATGTTTGGTTATTTTTATTGGTGTGTTCGGTGTTATGTTTTATTCAGTACTAAAACACCGCAAGTCGCTTGGTTATAAAGCGGCAAATTTTCATCATAGTACTGCCGTTGAAATTGTTTGGACAGTAATACCTTGTCTTATTCTTTTAGTAATGGCATGGCCGGCAACAAAAACCGTTATTGCGATGAAGGATACTTCAAGTCCTGATATAACTATTAAAGCAACTGGATATCAGTGGATGTGGGGGTATGATTATTTGCAAGGTGAAGGTGAAGGTATTAGTTTCTTTAGCAAGTTATCCACTCCGCGGTCGCAGATAGAAAATAAAGCGCCTAAAGGGGAAAATTATTTGCTCGAGGTGGATAATCATGTGGTTGTGCCTGTAGGTAAAAAAGTGCGGGTTATCTTAACAGCAAATGATGTGCTTCATGCATGGTGGGTGCCGGCTTTAGGAATTAAGCAGGATGCAATTCCTGGTTTTATACGTGATACATGGTTTACTGCAGATAAACCTGGTATTTATCGTGGACAATGCGCTGAGCTATGCGGTAAAGATCACGGGTATATGCCGATTGTGGTTGAAGTGATGGAAGCAGGTGAATATAGCAAATGGGTAGCAGCAAAATCATCTGCGGTAAAAACATCAATGCATGTAGAAAACAAGTAAAAGGAGATTAATTATGGCAGCAGTACATGGTGACGCACACGGTCACGAACATGATGATCATCATCATCCAAGCGGAATAATGCGTTGGATTACAACGACCAATCACAAAGACATTGGAACAATGTATTTGTGGTTCAGTTTCGCGATGTTTCTGGTTGGTGGGACTTTGGCAATGGGGATTCGTGCTGAGCTTTTCCAACCGGGCATTCAAATCTTAGAACCAGAATTATTTAACCAATTTACAACGTTGCATGGTTTGATAATGGTGTTTGGCGCAATCATGCCAGCTTTCGTGGGTTTTGCTAACTGGCAAGTGCCGCTGATGATCGGCGCGCCAGATATGGCGTTTGCACGGATGAATAACTGGAGTTTCTGGTTGTTGCCGGTAGCTGCAACACTATTGGTTAGTTCATTCTTTGTGCCAGGTGGAGCAGCGGCTGGTGGTTGGACATTCTACCCGCCATTGTCAACGCAAGGTGGTTTGGGTGTTGATCTGATGATTTTCGCGGTGCATATCTTAGGTGCATCATCAATCATGGGTTCAATTAACATCATCACAACCATTCTGAACATGCGAGCGCCTGGTATGACATTGATGAAAATGCCAATGTTCGTTTGGACATGGTTAATTACCGCCTATTTACTGGTTTTGGTAATGCCGGTTTTAGCAGGTGTAGTAACCATGCTGTTAACCGATCGTCATTTCGGCACCAGCTTCTTTAATGCGGCGGGCGGTGGTGATCCGGTGATGTTCCAACATATTTTCTGGTTCTTCGGACATCCGGAAGTGTATATCATGATTCTGCCATCTTTCGGGATTGTGTCAGAAGTGATTCCTACTTTCTCACGTAAGCCATTGTTTGGATATTCGTCGATGGTGTATGCAACTGCATCGATCGCGATTCTGTCGTGTGTAGTTTGGGCGCATCACATGTTTACCGCAGGCATGCCGACTGTAGGCCAGTTGTTCTTTATGTATGCAACCATGTTGATTGCAGTGCCTACAGGCGTAAAAGTATTTAACTGGACAGCGACCATGTGGCGTGGTTCTATGAGTTTTGAAACACCGATGTTGTTCTCGGTTGGTTTTATTTTCTTGTTTGTGATTGGTGGATTCAGCGGCGTGATTTGCGCGATTGTGCCAATTGATATTCAAGTACAAGATACCTATTACGTGATCGCTCACTTCCATTATGTTCTTGTTTCGGGCTCCTTGTTTGCATTATTCGCAGGTGCTTACTACTGGATACCGAAATGGACGGGACGTATGTACAATGAGACATTGGGTAAATGGCATTTCTGGTTGTCAATGTTCTTCTTCAATTTGACATTCTTTGTGCAACATTTCTTGGGCTTGGCAGGAATGCCGCGTAGAATTCCAGACTATAACTTGCAATTTGCAGATTTCAATATGATTTCTAGCATCGGTGCATTTGGATTTGGATTAACACAGCTTCTTTTCCTCTACATTATGATCAATTGCATTCGTAGTGGAGAAAAAGCACCTCAAATGCCTTGGGATGGAGCTACAACTCTGGAATGGACGCATCTGCCAACACCTGCGCCATATCATAGTTTTGAAAAACCACCTATTGTTAAGTAATACAAAGCAAGTAGGAGTTTCGTATGTCACAGGAAACAGATTCAAAACGCAAAAAACTTAAAACAGCGATGTTTTTGCTAGTAACAGTTGTTGCGCTTTATTTAACGGTAATTATCAAGCAATGGGAATGGTAACCAACAATACCAAAGTAACAAATGTGTTGATGATGAAAAAGTTGTTGATTTTCACATTAATTATGTTTGCATTTGGATATGCTTTGGTACCGTTTTATGAGAAGTTTTGTGAAGTTACCGGTATAAATAATCTGTTAAAACCGGATGTACTAAGCAAGGATAACTGGGTGGATGAAGGGCGCTGGTTGGCAGTTGAGTTTGATGCCAACACAAGAGGATTACCGTGGAGCTTTAAGCCATTGCAAAACAGCGCCCGAATCCATCCCGGTGAATCGATCGAAGTGATGTACGAGATTACAAATAACTCAGATCGCGAAATTGCTGGGCAAGCGATACCCAGTTATAGTCCGCGAAATCTGGAAAAATATTTGAAAAAAATCGAATGCTTTTGTTTTACGAAACAAGTGCTCAAGCCAAATGAAACACGACAAATGCCAGTACAGTTTGTAATTGAACCAGGTTTACCTGCGGACATTAATACTGTAACTATTTCATATACATTTTTTGAGTTGCCCGAAGGTGTGAATGTCATTAAGAAGTAAGAGTTTAAGTTGAATAAGCAAACAGCCAAACCAGCAAAAGCGGGTGTAATACAAATAGCAAAAGCTGTAATGTTTGCTTTTATGGGAATTCGAAAAAAAAGTGACCTTGAGCATGATGCTGCAACACTCACTCCGGCTCAAGTGATTGTAGGTGGAATTATTGGTGCAGTACTTTTCGTACTTGGCGTAATGTTAATAGTCAGATTGGTTGTTAGTTAGAAATTAAAAATCATAAGTAAGAGGAGAGAAGAATGAGTCAAGAAACAGGACACTATTATGTCCCAGCTCCATCGTCGTATCCGATCATTGGATCGACTGCAATTTTGTTCATGGGGTCTGGTGCCGCATTGACCATGAATAAAATGGAAACGGGCTACTGGCTTTTAGCAATTGGTTTTGCCATCTTGATCTATATGTTATTTGGATGGTTTGGAGCCGTTGCTAGAGAGAGTGAAGGCGGTAAATACGGAGAACAAGTTGATAAATCCTTCCGTTGGGGGATGAGCTGGTTTATTTTCACAGAGGTAATGTTCTTCTGTGCTTTTTTTGGTGCGTTATTTTACATGCGCAATCTCTCGATACCATGGTTAGCAGAAGAAAGTACCGTTTTGGGAAATAGTTTCTGGTCAGCGTATGATGGTAAGTGGCCAACAACCGGACCTGGCGCTTATGATCCATTCACGCCAATGGGTGCATGGGGATTGCCAGCATTTAACACGCTGTTACTGTTAACATCTGGTGTGACATTGACAATCGCACATTGGAGGCTGAAAGAAAACAGACGAGATGGATTAAAGCTCTGGATGTTGGCAACGATCGCTTTAGGCGCAACGTTTATTGCTTGCCAAGCATACGAATACGTTCATGCATATCAAGATTTAAATCTGAAATTAACGACCGGTGCGTACGGCGCAACATTTTTTATGTTGACGGGTTTCCATGGTTTTCACGTGACAATTGGAACGATTATGCTGATCGTAATCTATTTCCGTTGCGCGGCTGGCCATTTTACTCCCGAGCATCATTTCGGCTTTGAAGGTGTTGCATGGTACTGGCACTTTGTTGACGTTGTATGGCTGGGACTGTTTATTTTCGTATACCTAATGTAACGAATAAACACAGTTTCCTGCACAGGATTCCAGCTTTTGCACTAAATGGCTGCACGGTGAAAAAGCTGGAATCTGTCATTAAAGAATGTAAAAAATGACAGTGCCGCTTTCATGCTGAAAATGTACCCTTAGGATTTAATAAATCCGTTTCTAATCTAAGACAGTAATGATAAATGAATATTCTGGGGTATCAGTTTGAGCCAAAGGCATGGTCAATTGTCTTAACCCTAATTGCAACTGTTGTATTTTCAAATCTTGGGTTATGGCAATTATCGAGAGCGGAAGAAAAAGAAACGCAGTACCAGCAATTAGAACAATTTGCAAAACAACCGCCGGTCTTATTGCCTGCAACACTTGTCAAATTGGAAGAGTTTGAATATCGGGATGTTGAAGTGGAAGGTGAGTTTGTCAATGAAATGACAATTTACCTGGACAATAAAACATACCAGGGTAGAGCGGGGTATCATGTGATTACACCGCTGAGAATTGATAATAGTTCACTTTATGTCGCAGTGAATAGAGGTTGGGTAGCCACTGGGTACGATAGGTCGATTTTACCGCCTGTTCCTAATACCGAAGGCGTAGTTCATATTACTGGAACGGCTGTTTCACCGAATATTAAAACGTTTGAGTTATCCGACAAGCAAATGGATAAGCAAGTTTGGAACAGCTTTTCCCATGAAAGATATCAACAAGTACTGGGAATAAAACTACAGCCTTTGTTGATTTTGCAAAAAAGCACGATAGAAGACGGATTAATCAGGGATTGGCATAAGCCGGAGTCTGGGTCTTCGAAAAACATAGGTTATGCGGTTCAGTGGTTTTCATTAGCAGCAACAACGATAATTATTTTTATAGTATTGAATGTCAAACGCAGAAATAAAGAAGAGCAACAGACGTAAATTTATTCTTCTGTTGGTTTTGATGTGTTCACCGGTTTTTATTTCATATGCACTGTTTTTTATGGAATATAGACCGGAGAGCAAAAATTATGGTGATTTAATACCGATCGTTAAACTGACCGGTAAAGGAACGAATCAGTTAGATAGCACTATTCTTAGAATTAAAGATTTACATGGGAAGTGGGTGTTAGTCACCATCGATTCGGCTGAACATTGCGATGAGGCATGCAAAAAAAAGCTTTACTTTATGCGGCAAGTACGGATGGTACAAGGGAAAGAGAAACATCGTATCGAACGGCTTTGGTTAATCAACGATGACACCAAACCCAGCGATGAATTATTAAAAGAATACGAAGGAACTTACTTCGTTAGCGCTAAAGATAGCGAGATTCTGGAATCAATCGAAACGAAGGAATCGCAAACTAAGCATATTTATTTAATTGACCCGATTGGCAATTTAATGATGCGTTTTCCTGAAAATGTTGATGGAACTAAAATGGGGCATGACTTGAAACGCCTGCTTCATGTATCCCAACTAGAGCATTGAATTTAAATTATTAAATCGTAACGAAAAGTTAGTCTGTAATAACAGAATAGTTAGAAAAGGAGATCAAAGATATGGCTTCCAGTATTACTTGGCAAGAGACGGCATCGAGAATAAACCAATTCTACCGATTGACCAAACCGCGCGTGGTATCGCTGATAGTGTTTACTGCCGTAATTGGCATGTTTTTAGCAGTACCCGGGGCTGTACCATTAGATACCCTCATACTGGCAACAATAGGTATTGCTTTGGTTGCCGGTGCCGCTGCTGCATTAAACTGTCTGGTCGAGCACAAGTTGGATGTAGTAATGGCTAGAACAAAGGGAAGACCGCTACCGCAAGGAAAAGTCAGCGTTCCAGAAACATTATTTTTTCTGTCAATCGTGGGTGGTTTGGGTTTGTTCATTTTGTATTACTGGGTCAATGAACTGACCATGTGGCTGACGTTAGGAACATTTGTCGGATATGCCATTATCTATACCGTGATATTAAAACCACTGACGCCGCAAAATATTGTAATTGGTGGGGCATCTGGCGCTATGCCGCCGGTGTTGGGCTGGACAGCGGTTACCGGCGAGATAGCAAGCGATGCTTTATTGTTATTCTTGATTATTTTTGCATGGACACCGCCTCATTTTTGGGCGCTGGCGTTGTATCGTAAAAACGAATACGCCTCTATCGGCATGCCTATGTTGCCAGTAACGCACGGCGATCAATTTACCAAATTGCATGTATTGCTCTACACATTCATTCTGTGCGCCGTCACGATTCTTCCATACGTTACTCAAATGAGCGGTTTGATTTATTTAGGGAGTGCCCTGATACTGAATAGCATTTTCTTATACTATGCTATCGAAATTTATCGCAATTACAGCGATAAATTAGCGCGTGAAGCTTTCCGCTATTCAATTCTGTACTTGGCATTGCTGTTCGTTGCATTGCTTGTAGATCATTATTTCCATTTCTAAAACGAACTGATTCATTAATTAAAAAAAAGCGCCTGCAGTAGCATTTCAGAAGCTACTGCAGGCGCTTTTTTATTTCGAGGCGTGACTTTAAATTCAGTCCGTAGCGGGAAACAATTTTCCCGGATTAAGAATATTATTGGGGTCGAACACCCGTTTGATAGCACGCATCAGATTCAGCGTCGATGCATCAATTTCCTTGGTCACAAAAGCGCGCTTTTCACTGCCGACCCCATGTTCGCCTGACAAGGTTCCGCGTAGATTAATCACCAAGTTGAAAACTTCATCCAAGCACTGTTCAGCCCGCGCCACTTCTTCTGGGTTATCCGGGTTGATTAGCAAATTAACATGGATATTGCCATTGCCTGCATGGCCGAAATTAACATTGTGCAATCGGTACTGATTGCTTAATTGCGTTAATCCCGCCAAGAATTGCGGTAAGGTATCGACCGGTACCACGACATCTTCATTGATTTTCTTCGGGGCAATCTCGCGGAGGAGTGGTGACAAAGCTTTGCGCGTTTTCCACAGCGCCGCTATGTTGTCGACTTCTCCTGCAAAAATTAAATTCTCAGATTGACAAGCGGTTAAGATGGCCGCGACCGATTCGGCCATGTCGCGGCCTGAACCATCGACTTCGATCATCAGCATTGCATGTGTATCAGCCGGAAGCATGTCGGGGTAACGGCCACGAATCAAATTAAGCGATCCGGCATCGAGAAACTCAAGAGCGCTGGGCAATTGCGGTAGGGTCATAATTTTAACAATCGCAGCAGTGCAACTGGAAAGATCGCGATAATGCGCGGTAATGCCGGTAACGGCATGAGGCAATGCGGTTAATTTCAACGTGGCTTCGGTAATCACCGCCAGCGTGCCTTCCGAACCAATCAACAAGCGAGTGAGATCATAACCGACCACTCCTTTGGTGGTATAACACCCGGTTGTAATAACCTCCCCAGCGCCGGTGATCGCTTTCAAACCCAAGACATGCTCGCGCGTGGTGCCGTATTTAACAGCATGCGGGCCACCGGCTCCCGTCGCAATATTGCCGCCGATGGTGGAGAATGCCGCGCTCGATGGGTCCGGCGGCCAAAAGAACCCGTGCGGTTTGGCAGCGTCCTGAACCGACTGATTCAAGGCGCCGGGTTGCGCGACGATGACCCGATTTGCGGGGTCAACCGCTAATATTTGGGTCATCCGTTCCAACGACAATGCGATACCGCCGAATTCAGGCAAGCTGCCACCGGCCGTGCCTGTTCCGCGGCCGCGAGGAATTAATGGCACTCGGAATTGGTTGCACAATCCTAAAATTTTCCGGATTTCATCGGCTGAGGCTGGAAACAGCACCGCATCCGGCGGAAAAATCTTGCGGCTGTTGTCGTAGGCGTACGCGTAACAATCCACCGGATCGGTATAGAAACGCTCGGGCGGGAAGATTTTCCCTATTTGTGTGATCAGCTCGGCAGGCAGCATCGTAAAAAACGGCGCAAGCTAATCCGTGTATTCGAACTCTTTCACCACTTTACGCACGCCGGAAGTGGTGCTGGCAATTTTTGCAGCATGATCGGCTTCTTGACGCTTCACGATACCCATCAAATACACAACGCTATTTTCAGTCACGATTTTAACGTGGCCAACGTGAAATTTCCGCTCGGCAAGAAACCGCGCTTTTACTTTGGACGTCAGCAATACGTCGTTACTGCGCGAAGCCAGCGATGTCATCGAAGCGACGGCGATTTCGTTGTGAATGCGCCGCACGTTATCGACGCCCATGACCACGCGTTCGATGTTTTGCTTGAGCTCTTCCGACGATGCCTCTCCGGTTAACAAAACCACGCGGTTATAACTGGTAACATTGACATGCACGCTATCGCCGAATTGTTGGTGAATACGCCGTGCGCTTTTAAGCTCAATGCCTTCATCCTCAATGATAATGCCGCTGGTTCTGCGGTCTTCAGCGATATACGAACCCGAACCGGGTGCAGTGTTCAGAGAATACATCGGGCAGCCTGACAGTAATGGCAGGCAGAGTAGCAGTAACAACCCATTCCTATTGAGAGATTTCATTTGCAGGACTCCATAGAATTCAAAATTCAAGGGCGATAATACAGTAAAATAACGCGATCACGAATAAACAATTGGCGGCGTTATCTGCGATTAACCATCATGAGCGCAAAAGAAACGGATGCCGCGCAAAGCGGACAAGAACACAGTGCCGATAAGTACGCCGATGAATCAGCGGTTATCGGCGTGACAGCCGGGGAAGAACGTTATTTGATTCCGATGACGGAAGTCAGCGAAGTCATCGTCATGCCGAAGCTTGCGCATGTTCCGTTGACGCAACCCTGGTTTCTAGGATTGGCCAACGTGCGCGGCAACCTTTACGGTATTACCGACCTGGGTGTGTATCTCGGCGATAAACCGGTGCCATTCAATTTGAAGTCGCGGGTGTTGTTGTCATTCACCGACAACAAAGCTTATGGCGGCTTTGCTGTGCATAGCATGCTCGGAATCCGCAAGCTATCGGAATTCACTCAAGTCAAATCGTCCAAAAAGAAACTACCCGCCGGGATCCGGGCGCACTATCAAGATGCCGAGGGGCGGATCTGGAAAGCGCTCAGTTTATATGCGCTGATTCGTGACGATAAATTTCTGCAGATTGCCCGGTGAATGCCCCGCGTTTTTTTACAACCCGTTAACATCAAAACTACAACTCTATATTATGTCGATATCTTCGATTGCTGCAAAAGAAAAAGCCAAGATTCTGGCGGAAGCGTTGCCTTACATTCAACGTTTTCACGGTAAAACCATCGTTATCAAATACGGCGGCAACGCCATGGTGGAAGAAAATCTTAAGCACGGATTCGCGCGCGATGTCGTGCTGCTGAAACTGGTCGGCATGAATCCGGTGGTGGTGCACGGCGGCGGTCCGCAGATCGACGACATGCTCAAGCGCGTCGGCAAGCAGGGTGAATTCATTCAAGGCATGCGCGTCACCGACGCGGAAACCATGAACGTCGTCGAAATGGTGCTCGGCGGCTCGGTCAACAAGGACATCGTCAATCTGATCAACCGCCACGGCGGCAAGGCGGTCGGACTAACCGGCAAAGATGGCGCGTTTATCCGCGCCAAGAAAATGCTGATGCCGGATCGCGAAACCGCCGGCAAATGGATCAACATCGGACAAGTCGGCGAGATCGAATCGATCGATCCGGCGCTGATCGCATTACTTGATACTCAAGACTTCATTCCGGTGATTGCGCCGATTGGGGTCGGCAGCGAAGGTGAAGCCTACAACATCAACGCCGACCTGGTCGCCGGCAAGCTGGCGGAAATTTTGCAAGCGGAAAAATTAATTTTGCTGTCGAACATACCCGGCGTCATGGACAAGGAAGGTAAGCTCCTGACCGGCCTGACCGCGCAACGCGTCGATGAATTGTTTGCCGACGGCACCATTTCCGGCGGCATGCTGCCGAAAATCGGCTCGGCGCTGGATGCAGTGAAGAAAGGCGTCAAGTCGTGCCATATCATCGACGGGCGGGTCGAACACGCCTTGTTGCTGGAAATTTTGACCGATCAAGGGGTCGGTACCCTGATCAAGGAAAATTGACAGACCGGTGTTACCAGCGTTTACCCAGCGCCGTTAAAATCCCGCGCAGAATTTGCACTTCCTCTTTCTCCAGCCGCGCCTTTGAGAACAGGCGGCGGATACGCTGCATCAGCAACTTGGGTTTTTCCGGATCGAGGAAATCGCTGGCAATCATCGCCTGCTCCAGATGCGCATAGAATAGTTCCAGGTCATTAAAACTCGCCGGCGACCCAATCGGAGCTGCAGGTTCTTCATGTTCTACCAGCGCCATGCGTAACTCATACGCCATGACTTGCACCGCGCTGGCCAGATTCAGCGACGTGAATTCCGGATTCGCGGGGATATGAATGATCATCTGGCACTTACTCACTTCCGCGGTCGTCAGCCCGGAGGTTTCCGCACCAAACAGCAAAGCCACCGGTTGATGCCGGGCATAGCGCAATAATTCCCGCGCGCCCTGCCGCGCATCAAACACATCGGGCGAAAGATCGCGTGACCGCGCGGTGATCGCAGCACTCAGCACGGTATTATCCAATGCTTCATCCAGCTCGGTACATACCTTAATTTTTTCCAGAATATCGCGCGCTCTGACCGCGCGGGCATCCGCTTCTCTATCTGGAAACGACTCCGGATTAATCAAATACAGCGAGCTGAGCCCCATCGTTTTCATCGCCCGCGCCGCCGCGCCGATGTTACCGGGATGGCTGGTATGGCTGAGTACAATGCGGATATGGTCGAGCGGGCAAGGGCTATTCATATTACAAGCAGGTGAGTGTCGAGAAACAAAGCGGGTGATTCTAACAGAGGAAGGAATCCGGTACATGACGTCCGCGAGGTCAGATTGATCATTCAAAGTTATAATGCGACTAATGACCCGGTGGGCAGCAGCCATGCATTTGCTTTATTCTCGTGCCGCTCATGACAGCGTGCAAAGGTCTCGATTACTTATTTTGGAGTTATTAATGGCGAAACCAGCAACAACCAAATCTTTGCGTTCAATTTATCAATTCAAGGTTACATTGAGCGACATCCGCCCGCCGGTATGGCGCCGGTTCCTGATTGCCAGCACCGACAGCCTGGCGGATCTGCATCTTGTGGTACAAATCGTGATGGGCTGGACCGATTCGCATTTGCATGAGTTTGTGAAAGGTAAAGAATGCTACGGTGTGCCGGACGAAGATTTTCCGTCGGATATTCACGATGAATCCAAATTCCGCATCGATCAGGTGTTGAAACAGGAGAAAGACAAACTGCGTTATACCTACGACTTCGGCGACGGCTGGGATCATGACATCGTGCTGGAAAAAATCCTGCCGTTTGATACCAAAACCAAATTACCGGCGTGCCTCAAGGGAAGCCGCGCTTGTCCACCGGAAGATGTCGGCGGAACGCCAGGGTATGAAATGTTCCTCGAAGCGATTGCCGATCCCGATCATCCGGAACATGCCGAGATACTGGAATGGCTCGGCGAACCGTTCGACCCCGAGCATTTTGATTTGGCGGAAGCGAATAATTTGCTGCAAAACTGATGCGTGATAACACCAGGCCGGCACTTGAATCAATGTTTCTTTGACAAAGAATCCCGCGATGACAACAAACGATAACAAAACCAACCCACCCAGCGGTAGCCGGGGATCACGGCAGGAAATACTGCCGGATAATGAATTCGGTCTTGAACCGCAGTTGTCATCACCAAGCACACCGGCTGCGAAGAAAGCACCGGCGGCAAAAACCGTAACCGGGCGTGCAACCACCGGCCAGCAAGCCGCCGAAGTGCTCAGCTACCGCCACGGCGACAAACGCACCAACAATCCGCATGTCGGCATGGTCGACACGCATTCCGACAGCGTGGAAGGCAAAACCGTGTGGCAATACGATCCGCATATCGATCCGGCGCTGCAATTCGACAGCCAGCGCTCCCCTATTGAAAACCTGATCGACGAGGCGCTCGCGTCCGGTGATAAAGACCAAATGCAAGCGGCGCTGGAGCAGTTGAAACGCATGCAGTCGCCGTATTTGAGCTGGACGGGCAAAGCCGAACGTACCAGTTTTGACGTCGACACCGTGTCGCTGCACGTGCACGAACGCATCGACCCGGCGACGATTCTGGCGGCGGCGCAGAAAAAGCTGAAAGATGCCAAAGGCAAAACCGGCAGCGCCAGCAATTTGATTCAGCCGGATTTGTTTCACGCACCGTTTGAAAACCTGCCACTGCGGGATGCCATCGACTTTTACAAGCACGAACGCGACTGGTCGAACCGCCTGATCGCCGGGGATTCGCTGCTGGTGATGAATTCGTTGCTGCAAAAGGAAGGCATGGCCGGGCAAGTGCAGATGGTCTACTTCGACCCGCCGTACGGCATCAAGTACGGCTCCAACTTCCAGCCGTTCGTCAACAAGCGCGACGTCAAAGACCGCAAGGACGAAGACCTGACGCAGGAACCGGAAATGATCAAGGCGTTTCGCGATACCTGGGAACTCGGTATCCACTCGTATCTGACCTACCTGCGCGACCGGTTACTGCTGGCGAAGGAATTGCTGCATGAGTCGGGTAGCGTGTTTGTGCAGATTTCGGATGAGAATGTGCATCTTTTGCGAGATTTGATGGATGAAATATTTGGTGCTGAGAATTTTTGTTCTTTAATTTACTTTGCAACCACAACTGGTCAATCTAGCAAATTACTACCATCAGCTGGTGACTATATTGTTTGGTATGCAAAAAATCGAGATGAAATTAAGTATTGTCAACTATTTCATGATAAATCAAGCGGAGATTTAGCTAGTTATTCGAATGCTAGACATCAGACAGGATTCGATCGATCTTTAACAAAAGCGGAATTATCAAATTTTGAAAAAATAACTGATGAATGGAATGTATTCTCTGCACAAAATCTACGATCACAAGGAGGTGGAGATGATTCAATTCGCTATTTTGAGATTTTTGGCCGTAAGTTTGATTGTGGAGTGAATCATCATTGGAAAACTCCTCCAGAACCTGGTTTGCGAAGACTAGCTAGCGCAAATCGTATTGTTATTAATGGTGCTACTCCAAATTATGTCAGGTTTATAAAAGATCATCCTGTTTATCCTATAACTGATAGATGGTTGGATACTGCAATTGCTGGTTTTTCAGGTGAGAAGAAACAATATGTTGTAGAAACACCCGCCCGAGTTATCGAACGCTGTCTCTTAATGACCACCGACCCCGGCGACTTGGTACTCGACCCGACCTGCGGTTCCGGTACTACCGCTTTCGTCGCCGAGAAATGGGGACGGCGCTGGATCACCACCGACACGTCCCGCGTCGCCGTGACATTGGCTAAGCAGCGGCTGATGACGGCCAGTTACGATTATTATGAACTCAAATACCCGCACGAAGGTTTGAAAAGCAGTTTCATCTACAAAACCGTGCCGCACGTCACGCTCAAATCCATCGCCAACAATCCCGAGATCGATGAGATTTATGCCCGAATGCACCCGGCGATTGAGACTGCGCTGGCGGCGTTGAATGCCACCCTTTCGGATTCACCGTCATTCCCGCGCAGGCGGGAATCCAGCGATCCGGCAAAGGCTGTGGATGCCCGCCTTCGCGGGCATGACGATCAAGGAAATGGCCGGCATGATGATCACGTAGATACCGTCTTTCAAGTCAAGCAATTTTTGGATAATTTGGGTGATAAGGGAGTTGTGTTTTTATAACGCCGAAACACAAATGGACCAGTTTGCGCATAGCAGCTCCGATAGCGGACATTTTGGATTTGCCTCTGGCGAGTAACCGTTCATAAAGTGCCTTGACGTGCGGATTGTATTGTGTGGCGACTACCGCCGCCATGTATAGCACAGCACGCACTCGTGCCGGGCCAGCTTTCGACAATCGGGCCCGGCCCAGCACAGTGCTTCCAGACTGCCGTTCTACGGGCACTAAACCCAAATAAGCTGCCACTTGTTCGGCAGATTCGAAACGGTTGCCGTGCATGATCGCCAGGAGGTTATTTCCCACTCGCTCACCTACTGCCGGAATACTGGTCAGCAGAACCATATCCCGCTTCAGACCGGGATGCCGGTCGATGTGATCGTCTATCGCTTGTTGCAGCCGTTTCAATTCTGCTTCAAGAAAGGCGATAGATTGAGCGATAGACTGGACAATCAGTTCAGGCGTCTCGATAGCTTCGCTCTTTTCTTGCCGGTTCAATTCTCGGCGCAAATCATCGGCCACCGCATTACGCCGGGCTAGTAGTGCTTGTAATGTACGGACTTCCACCGATGGCGGCTGCCATGCCGCAGGCTTGAGCAGCGCCCCATATTTCGCCAGTACAACACTATCCATACCATCCGTCTTGGTGCGTATCCCTAAGCTTCGACCAAAATCTTTAACTTGCGCCGGATTGATGATCGAAACCATTACCCCAGCATCTACTATTGATCCGGTCAGATTAAGTTTGAAGTTTCAAGCGGCATATTTGACCCTCGGATCTTGAAAGAAGCTTTTGACCCGTTCGGGTGATTGTTCAAGTTTAACCATGTGTTCGGTGGCAGCGAGTTTGAGTTTGGCCTTGGTGCGCACCGGCACTTTCGTCCCGATGGCATGCTTGAGGTCGGCATTGAGGCGTTCCTCCGGATTCAGTTCCGGGCTATAGCTGGGCAGGTAGAACAGCTCGATTTTGTCTTGTCGTTCAGCGACCCATGCCTTGACCTGTTTGCTGTGATGAACCCGCAGATTGTCGAGAATCAAGAATACCTTCTTCCCGGCATCCTTGATCAGCGCTTCGAGGAATTCGATCAGCCTGTCGGCGTTGAAGGCCTCGTCGATGATCATCCAGCGTGTTTTGCCCTGATTCGTCACTGCGGCAATCATCGATAGCTTCTGTCGCGCACCACCAGTCGCGTAGGTGACTGGCGTCTTGCCTGCCGGAGCATAGCAACGACCGCGCACATCGGTATTGACCAAGGCAGTTTCATCGCCCCAGTGAATCTCGCCGCCTTCCGCCTTGGCGCGCTTCTCAATTTCCGGGTATTGCTCGTTGAGCCAGGCTTGTACGGCTTCAGGCCGCTGCTCATAGGCCTTCTTGATCGGCTTCTGGGGAGTGAAACCCCAACGTGACAGATAGTTGCCTACGCCGCGCACCGACAGCTTGATGCTGTACTCCCGCTCTATCAGTTGCATGACCGCCGCCCGATTCCACAGCGCAAATTCCATCTTCAGTTGCTCCGGGCGCTTGTCACAAATGATCTTGCGGATGGCTTGTTCCTGTTCCTCTGTCAGTGCCCGCCCTTGACCAGCACGCTTGCCTCGCATCCCTGGCTTCAGGGCGGAAAATCCGCCTTCTTCATACCGATCTATCGCAAACCGAACTGTCGGATACGAAAGCCCACTGAGCTCAACAATTTGCATCACGCCGTAGCCCTTGCGATGCAACCGCACCACTTGCTTGCGCCGTTCATGCAGTTGCTCCAGCGTCGAATATCTTGCGTCGTCTTTTTCCATTTCAACAAGATGGGGGGCGATTCATAAATTTCAAGTATTATTGTGCCGAGTCAATAAAGCCAAAGCAGCTTGCTCGTGATATACGCCAGTGGCATCCATTACCGCGTGCAGTTGCGCAGCCGACACACCTTGTTTGGCCGTCCACTCCAACAGTGCGCTCACGCCTGCTTTAGTGTTGGGAATGACCTTGGATTTACGTTTATCACCTGCTTCGTTAAGTAAAAGGCAACAATCCAATTTTGCCTTGGCAATATCCATACCGAGATAAAACATGATGTTCTCCTGTTACAATATTTACCAACCTCGCCCACTTGCCTTGTGCATGCAGGGTTTATCCCTTGGCTACCGTTCAGTGTCTGTGCTGGCGTGGAAGATGAGAAGGAGGGCTTGATCTACAGAACAAGGTCTTGCCTTAAGGGTGGACACAAGCTGCCTCCAACTCGGGTAGTGGTAGCTAACCACTACGGAAAGAAAGATACAAGGGTGGGTTAGCGATGCGGCAGCAGCGCGTAACCCACCGAGAGTCACGATGAATGATACCGCGCATGGCGGGTTACGCGATGAAACCGCTCACCCACCCTACAATGAAATGTTGCAGGAATGGCAAGTGCCGTTCGACTTCCCTGCGGATTGGCCGGAAACGGCGAGAAAACCGTTCGATGCCTTCCACGCCGCACGGCAGGCGATGCAAAAGCAAATGGACGCATCGATTGCCGCGCATGCGGATACGGAAATTCTGTACGACCAACCGGCGGTATCGAAAAGCAAATTGCGCATCACCGGGCCGTTCACGGTCGAGGCGGTGCCGTTTGCCACCGTGCTGGGGCTGGACGAAGCCGAGCGGCCTAAGCAGGCGGATGTCGCCGTGGCGCGTTCGGGCGCAACCTGGCGGCAGAGTCAATGGCGCGACGAGTTGCTGAAAACCGGCATCCGCGGCAAGGGCGGGCAAAAAATTCAACTGCTCGATCTGGCGCCGCTGCCGGGCGCGAAATATATTCACGCCACCGGCACCGTGGCCGAGGGTGGCGATAAGGTGGCGGTGAGTTTCGGGCCGGAACATGCGGCACTGGAACAGCGCCAGGTGGAAATCGCGATGCGCGAGGCGGGCGAATTGTTCCCGCTGCCGAAATTGCTGGTGTTCTGCGCATTTACCTTCGACCCGGAAGCGGCCAAGGATATCGACAACATCAAGGGCATCACCGCGCTGAAAGTGCAGATGAATACCGATTTGCTGACCGAGGATTTGAAAAAAGGCCGCGCCAGCAACGAATCGTTCTGGCTGATGGGCCAGCCGGACGTGATCGTCAAACAAATCAAAACCGGATGTTACCAAGTGGAAGTGCGCGGTTTCGATTATTTCGATAGCAAAACCGGCGAACTGAAATCCGGCGGTAAGAAGAACATCGCCATGTGGGCGCTGGATACCGACTACGACAACCGTTCGCTGTATCCGCGCCAGGTGTTTTTCCCGATGGCCGGGAGCGGCGATGGCTGGCGCAAGCTGCGCAAGGATATCCGCGCCGAACTGAACGAAGAATTGCTGGAGCAATTCCACGGCACGGTGTCGTTGCCGTTCGAGGCCGGGGAAAACGAGTGCATTGCGGTGAAAATCGTCGATGACCGCGGCATCGAGTCGCTTAAAGTCATCCGCCTGGATCAAGTGTAAGCGCCGCCATGACCGGCAAGCCGTCTTCGCTGATCATCAATTCGCCGTATCTGAAGCCCGACCGCTATTGGGACCAGGACGACAACGGCAAGCTGTTGAGCATCCGTGCTGGCCGCCGTCCGGCGGCATACGAGTTGTACGACACGCGCACCAACACCCGCCGAGTGGAAAAACTGGAGCGCGTCAACGCTATCCGCGAGCGTCTGGATAGCTGGCGCAATGCCGGTTGGCCCGGCATCACCAGCGTGACGAGGCAATTACTGGAACATTGGCATGAACGCGGCGAATGGGACAGCGATGAAAAACGCTGGAACGGCGGGCCGCGCCAATATCCGCTGTATTTTTGCCAGTTGGAAGCGATCGAAGCGCTGATCTGGTGGCTGGAAGCGCCACAGGATTTCAAGCAAGGCATTTTTCTGCCAGGCGATGGCGGGCCGTGGGAGCGCATTTGCAGCAAAATGGCGACCGGTTCCGGCAAAACCTCGCTGATGGCGTTGATCATCACCTGGCAAAGCTTGAACGCCATCCATTACCCGAAGGATGCGCGTTACTCCAAAGCGGTGCTGATCGTCACGCCGGGATTGACGGTCAAAAGCCGGCTGCAGGTGCTGTATCCCGGCAATGATAAAAACGTTTACGACGAATTCCGCCTGTGCCCGAACGAGGCGCTGCGGCAGCAACTCAATCAAGCCGAGTTACTGATCGAGAACTGGCATACCTTGATGCCGCTGAAAGAGCAAGACCGCTCGGTAGTCAGAAAAGGCCGGGAAAGCGACGAAGCGTTTACCCGGCGAGTATTGGGCAGACTTTCCGCGCGCAAGGATTTGATCGTGATCAACGACGAAGCGCATCACGCCTACCGCAAACCGGCGGAAATCAAAGTCAGCAAAAAAGACGCGGAGGAACTGGGCATCGATCTGGACGAAGCGACGCGCTGGATCGAGGGACTGGATCGCATCCATAAAACCCGGCGCATCCGCCGTTGCTTTGATCTGTCGGCGACGCCGTTTGCACCGACGGGCAAAACCAATACCGAAGCCGGGCTATTTGACTGGATCATTTCGGACTTCGGCTTGAACGACGCGATTGAGGCAGGGCTAGTCAAAACACCGCGCATCGTGGTGCGCGACGATGCGCTTCCGAATGCCAAGAGCTATCGCAGCAAGCTGTACCATTTGTACCGCGAACCTGAGGTCAGCCAGGATTTGAACCGCCGGGCCGATGTTGCCGATCCGCTGCCGGATCTGGTGCAAAAAGCGTACGCGATTCTGGCTTACGATTGGCGTGAAACGGCACATGCGTGGGCGGATAGCGGGCACACCATTCCGCCAGTGCTGCTGACGGTGTGCAACCGCACCGAAACAGCGGCGCGCATCGAAAAATTTTTCAATGGCGGCGATTGTTTGATCAAAGGCACGCAAGCACCGGAAAAAACACTGCGGGTCGATTCGCGCGTATTGGAAAAAGCCGAACGCGGCGAATCGGTGACCAAGGATGCCGACTATGAGGCACGGCTGACGGCGATCATCGAGGCATCCGGCTTGCCATCCGATAAGACGCAGGATTTGCTGAGTTTGAAGCAACAGGAACAGTTGCGTGCGCTGGTCGATACCGTCGGTAAGCGCGGACAACCGGGGCAGCAGTTGCAGAATGTCATTTCGGTGGCGATGCTGTCGGAAGGCTGGGATGCGGCGAATGTCACACATATCATGGGATTGCGTGCATTTACCAGCCAATTGCTGTGCGAGCAGGTGATCGGACGTGGCTTGCGGCGCGTGGCGCATGACATGGATGAGCAAGGTTTGCTGCTGCCGGAATACGTCAATATTTTCGGCGTGCTGCTGTCGATTTTTCAGGAGATCAGCGAGGGTGGTGAGATCGATATTCGACCACCGAAACCGAGTGTGCGCGTCGAGGTGGAGCCGGACCGCAATCACCTGGAGATCCGCTGGCCGAATATTCAGCGCATCGATGCGGTGTTGAAGCCGGAGCTGGTGCTGGATTGGCAGAACGTCGAAGCGCTCACGCTCGATCCGATGCACACGCCGTTGAATGCCGAGGTAGCGCCGTCACTAACGGGTTTCGCCAATCTGGCGATGGCATCGGAAATCGATCTGGAGCGGGCATTGGACGACTTCCGTTTGCAAAACCTGATCTTTCGCGCGGCACGAAAGTTGTTTTTGCAAAACGCCGACAGTTTCGGCGGCGATAAGCAGTTTTTGGCGGTGCAATTGATCCGCATCGTCGAGCAATTTCTCCATAGCGACAAATTGCATATTCCCAGCGTGTGGCATCAAGACCCGATGCGTCAGCAGATTTTATTTGCGTTGAATATGGATACCGTGGTCGGGCATGTGAACCGGTTTGTCCGATTGCAAAATACCGAGAAGCTCGAAGCCGTGTTCGATGAATTGCAACCGATCGGCTCCACATCCCGCATGCGCTCGTGGTTGACCACCCAACCCTGCCAGGCGACGGTGCGGTCGCAGATCAGTCATGTGGTGTACGACAGCACGTGGGAGAAAGCAGTAGCGGATTTGTGCGAGAAAGTGCCGCAGGTGGTAGCGTGGGCCAAAAACGACCATTTGGATTTTGTTATCCGTTATTTGTGGCGAGGTTCTTCCCGCAATTTCGTGCCGGATTATTTGATCCGATTAAATAACGGCAAAACGCTGGTGCTGGAAGTGAAAGGTGTTGACGATGAGCGCAACCGCATCAAACGCGCGGCGATGGTGCTTTGGATCAAGACGGTCAACGAACAAGGGGGTTTGGGCAATGGTGCTTTGAGGTGGTATTCGAACCGGCGAGAGCGCGGGATGTGATCATGCAGCATGCGGGGATTGCGATCTAGTACATTTGTCCTAGAAAAAGAGTTCGTCATTCCTATAGTCGTTATTAAACAATTGTTTTACATTACGAGCACAAAGGTGATGGTGCAGCAGTTTTTCTAGCCGGAATTCAATCGATAGCAGCGGTACTGATTGTTTTGGCAAATATAACGATGGAGATTGATCGATGAAAACTAAAATGATTGCAAATTTATCAATGCTGGCATTTGTCGGTGCAGCAAGCAGTGCTTATGCGGGGGGTGCGCCGGATAGCTACGACATGCTGAACGGCAATACCGGCAGTTATAACTACTGGGATGAAACCTATAATGGCAGCGGTTGCGTAACTTGTGACAATGCGGCTTTGTCGGGCGGACGTGGTGATTTGACCGATGGCATCATCGCGACGGAAAACTGGTTTATCACCGAAGCGCCGGTGGGCAACGGTCCTTATGTCGGCTGGACCATCGATCCGGTGATCACATTTCATTGGAATACGCCAGTGAATATCACCTCCGTAACGTTTCATTTTGATGATTCCAATGGAGCGGGCGGCGTGAGTGCACCAGCCAGTGTAACGGTGGGCGGTACTAATTTTGCGATTGCCGATCCGATCGGGTCCGCACCATTTGCTTTTGTAGCAGATGGCTTATCGTTTAGCGGTAACGATCTGGTGGTGTCGATTGCCAGAAACAATGCTTGGGTGTTCCTCAGCGAAGTTGAGTTTAATGCTGCACCCATTCCGGAACCTGAAACCTATGCGATGCTGTTAGCGGGTCTTGGTTTGCTTGGTTTTGTAACGCGCCGCAGAAAAGCAATGGCGGCTTAGTTGCAAGTATTTTCGAATGTAAAACGGGAGCATCAGCTCCCGTTTTTTTTGCGGCTATAACAACGTTACGCGAGTTCCGCGATCTTGGCGTTTTGCAGCCGGTAGCCGTAACCGTAAATGGTGACGATGTCCCATTGACTTTGCGGGGTAAACTGAAGTTTGTTGCGGAGGCGGCTAATATGCGTATCAACCGTGCGTGTATCGATTTCAGCCGACAATCCCCAGATTTTTTCGAGTAAGTGAATTCTAGATAGAAGTTTGTTTTGGTTCTGAAAAAGATAGTTTGCGAGTGAGAATTCTTTTTGTGTCAGACCGGCGTTTTTACCTGCAACGGTGATTTCTTGATTGTCGTAGTTAATGGCGTAGGATCCGAATTGCACGACAGATGATTGTTTTTCGCGATTGCGGCGTGTCAGTGATTCGATTCTGGCGAGTAATTCGAAGTGCCGGGTCGATTTAACAAAGTAATCGTCGGCGCCCATATGCAGAACATGCACAACATCGGATTCACTATCGCGCGATGTGACGCAAATGATCGGAATATGCCAGGTGTAGTTTTCTCGAATCCATTTAAGCACTTCTTCCGCGGTGCCATCTGGGAGCATCCAATCCAGTACCAGCAAGTCGAATTCTTTTTCTTTCAGTGCATGGAGAAATGTGGCGATCGAACTATAAATCTCACAATGGTAGTGCGCGTGGGAAAATAACAGCTCATAGATGGCTATTTGAGTGGGTTCGTCTTCAAGTATTCCTAATCGCATAAAATTACTATTTATAACTGACAAATTTGAGAAACAATGTATTGCATAAAATGGTGTTTTGGTGCGTGTGACAGATAATACACATTCGGCTTTTGTAATCGGGAATTCATAATAATTCTTGAATAGTATAAGTTTTTTGTAGGCGTATGCGGTTCGATAAGGTTAGGAAAATAAATAAAATTTAACCCATTTTGATCAGAGGCAAATATTTTTTCTCAATAAGATATGGTTTTTGATTGTAATTAAATGATTTAATTTTCCTGATAATCGTGTATCGTATTCAGGTCTTTTGAATTCAAGTTGTTAAATGTGATGCTACGGGTTGACCCTTTTCCCTTGATATTCGATGACCGATGCGGCATGCCGCGGAAGTAGTTTTTATTCATTATTAAGGAAAAATATGGCAACAGGTACAGTAAAGTGGTTCAATGATTCTAAAGGTTTTGGTTTTATTACTCCGGATGATGGTGGAGAAGATATATTTGCTCATTTCTCTGCAATTAATAGCGGAGGTTATAAATCTTTGCGTGAAGCTCAACGCGTGACCTTCGACGTTACCACAGGTCCAAAAGGCAAGCAGGCTGCGAACATCATGCCGCAGTAAGTTACTGCAAGAAGTATCAATCAATAAAAAACCCCGCATCGACGGGGTTTTTTATTGGAGGGTAGATCAAGTTACAAATTTCAATCCGGAAATGCCTAAGAAAACGGCATCAGGTATATGCCTTAAGAGTAGTAAAAAAATTAGTTTAGCAAAATTGCTATGGCGTATCAGAGAGAAAAAATGCTAGATATTATTAGAAAGGATTATTTTTAAAGTGAAATTTGCGCATCAGTAATCATCGCAATAAAAGCTATTTCATAATAATTGAAAAAAAATGTTGACCGATGCTTTAGAGTCTGTATAATTCCGCTTCTCGCTGCTTGAGCAACTTAAAAAAAGTAGCGATGCTCTTTAAAAAAATACAATCGATAGGTGTGAGTACTTAATAAGTTAAAAGGCATAAAGCCGAAAAGTTAAGTATTCGCAAGAATGTAGAAATTGGTAAATTAATCAATATCGACGTCAAGCGAGAGTTTTACCAGAATTAAACTTAAGAGTTTGATCCTGGCTCAGATTGAACGCTGGCGGCATGCTTTACACATGCAAGTCGAACGGCAGCACGAACTTCGGTTTGGTGGCGAGTGGCGAACGGGTGAGTAATGCATCGGAACGTGTCCTAAAGTGGGGGATAACGCATCGAAAGATGCGCTAATACCGCATAATCTCTGAGGAGGAAAGTAGGGGATCGAAAGACCTTATGCTTTTGGAGCGGCCGATGTCTGATTAGCTAGTTGGTAGGGTAATGGCCTACCAAGGCGACGATCAGTAGTTGGTCTGAGAGGATGGCCAGCCACACTGGGACTGAGACACGGCCCAGACTCCTACGGGAGGCAGCAGTGGGGAATTTTGGACAATGGGCGCAAGCCTGATCCAGCAATGCCGCGTGAGTGAAGAAGGCCTTCGGGTTGTAAAGCTCTTTCAGTTGAGAGGAAAAGGTTGTAACTAATAATTACAATTCATGACAGTATCAACAGAAGAAGCACCGGCTAACTACGTGCCAGCAGCCGCGGTAATACGTAGGGTGCAAGCGTTAATCGGAATTATTGGGCGTAAAGGGTGCGCAGGCGGTTCTGTAAGTCAGATGTGAAATCCCCGGGCTTAACCTGGGAATTGCGTTTGAAACTACAGGACTAGAGTGTGGCAGAGGGGGGTGGAATTCCATGTGTAGCAGTGAAATGCGTAGAGATGTGGAAGAACATCGATGGCGAAGGCAACCCCCTGGGTTAACACTGACGCTCATGCACGAAAGCGTGGGGAGCAAACAGGATTAGATACCCTGGTAGTCCACGCCCTAAACTATGTCAACTAGTTGTCGGACCTTAATAGGTTTGGTAACGTAGCTAACGCGTGAAGTTGACCGCCTGGGGAGTACGGTCGCAAGATTAAAACTCAAAGGAATTGACGGGGACCCGCACAAGCGGTGGATTATGTGGATTAATTCGATGCAACGCGAAAAACCTTACCTACCCTTGACATGTGCAGAATTTATCAGAGATGAGAAAGTGCTCGAAAGAGAACTGCAACACAGGTGCTGCATGGCTGTCGTCAGCTCGTGTCGTGAGATGTTGGGTTAAGTCCCGCAACGAGCGCAACCCTTGTCATTAATTGCCATCATTTAGTTGGGCACTTTAATGAGACTGCCGGTGATAAACCGGAGGAAGGTGGGGATGACGTCAAGTCCTCATGGCCCTTATGGGTAGGGCTTCACACGTAATACAATGGCGCGTACAGAGGGTCGCCAACTCGTGAGAGGGAGCTAATCTCATAAAGCGCGTCGTAGTCCGGATCGGAGTCTGCAACTCGACTCCGTGAAGTCGGAATCGCTAGTAATCGCGGATCAGCATGTCGCGGTGAATACGTTCCCGGGTCTTGTACACACCGCCCGTCACACCATGGGAGTGGGCTTCACCAGAAGCAGGTAGTCTAACCGCAAGGAGGGCGCTTGCCACGGTGAGGTTCATGACTGGGGTGAAGTCGTAACAAGGTAGCCGTAGGGGAACCTGCGGCTGGATCACCTCCTTTCAAGAAATAACTTTTTTAAGTACTCACAACCTATCGATTGTTAAATAGACAGAGCTAAGAACCAGGGTTTTGCTAAAGGAAGTTCTATGATCAATGGTGCTTAGACTATTTGGGTCTGTAGCTCAGTTGGTTAGAGCACACGCTTGATAAGCGTGGGGTCGGTGGTTCAAGTCCACCCAGACCCACCAACATCATAACTGGGGGTGTAGCTCAGCTGGGAGAGCACCTGCTTTGCAAGCAGGGGGTCATCGGTTCGATCCCGTTCACCTCCACCAATAGCTTGAAATCAGATCATTGGTGAAAATGCAAATTTTCTCAACGAAGCTTATATGTCTATAGAAATTTTGTTCTTTAAAAATATGGAAAATAAATACTATCAATTTAAAATTGAAAAGTAAGGGTTAGATTGTATCTTTGTAAAATAAAGATATCAAAAAAGTAGCATGCCTATAACTGCAATTTTTGAAGTTATAGGATCAAGTGAATAAGTGCAAGTGGTGGATGCCTTGGCGATTACAGGCGATGAAGGACGTGGAAGCCTGCGAAAAGCTTCGGGGAGTTGGCAAGCAAACTTTGATCCGGAGATGTCCGAATGGGGAAACCTGACTCTTGTCTAATTGGCTCTTAAATTAAAATTGAGAGCTTATTAGGCAAGAGTCAACCTTAATTGAATATATAGATTAAGTGTGGCGAACCTGGAGAACTGAAACATCTAAGTATCCAGAGGAAAAGAAATCAATAGAGATTCCCAAAGTAGTGGCGAGCGAAATGGGAAAAGCCATCAATATTTAGCATTTGAATTAATCGAATTATCTGGAAAGTTAAACCATAGTAGGTGATAGTCCTGTAGGTGAAAATTCAAATGTGGAACTAAGATTGAGAAAAGTAGAGCGGGACACGAGAAATCCTGCTTGAAGATGGGGGGACCATCCTCCAAGGCTAAATACTCGTAATCGACCGATAGTGAACCAGTACCGTGAGGGAAAGGCGAAAAGAACCCCGGAAGGGGAGTGAAATAGATCCTGAAACCGCTTGCATACAAACAGTGGGAGCCCGTAAGGGTGACTGCGTACCTTTTGTATAATGGGTCAGCGACTTACATTCAGTAGCAAGCTTAACCGAATAGGGGAAGCGTAGCGAAAGCGAGTCTTAATAGGGCGTTCAGTTGCTGGGTGTAGACCCGAAACCAGATGAGCTATTCATGGCCAGGATGAAGCGAGGGTAACACCTCGTGGAGGTCCGAACCCACTAGTGTTGAAAAACTAGGGGATGAGCTGTGAATAGGGGTGAAAGGCTAAACAAATCTGGAAATAGCTGGTTCTCTCCGAAAACTATTTAGGTAGTGCCTCATGTATCACCTTTGGGGGTAGAGCACTGTTATGGCTAGGGGGTCATCGCGACTTACCAAACCATTGCAAACTCCGAATACCAAAGAGTGCGAGCATGGGAGACAGACATCGGGTGCTAACGTCCGGTGTCGAAAGGGAAACAACCCAGACCCTCAGCTAAGGTCCCCAAGATATAGTTAAGTGGTAAACGAAGTGGGAAGGCATAGACAGTCAGGAGGTTGGCTTAGAAGCAGCCATCCTTTAAAGAAAGCGTAATAGCTCACTGATCGAGTCGTCCTGCGCGGAAGATGTAACGGGGCTTAAACTATACACCGAAGCTAGGGATTTACAGCAATGTAGATGGTAGGAGAGCGTTCCGTAAGCCTGCGAAGGTGGCTTGTAAAAGCTGCTGGAGGTATCGGAAGTGCGAATGCTGACATGAGTAGCGATAAAGGGAGTGAAAGGCTCCCTCGCCGAAAACCCAAGGTTTCCTGTGCAACGCTAATCGGCGCAGGGTGAGTCGGCCCCTAAGGTGAGGCAGAAATGCGTAACTGATGGGAAACTGGTTAAAATTCCAGTACCTTTGATTAATGCGATGTGGGGACGAAGAAGGTTAGCTCAGCCGGGTGTTGGATGTCCCGGTTCAAGCAAGTAGATATGTTGCTTAGGAAAATCCGGGCGACTAAATCGAGATGTGATAACGCAACACTCTTCGGAGTGCCAAGTGAGTGATACCATGCTTCCAGGAAAAGCCGCTAAGCTTCAGTTAATCGAAGACCGTACCGCAAACCGACACAGGTGGGTAGGATGAGAATTCTAAGGCGCTTGAGAGAACTCAGGAGAAGGAACTCGGCAAAATGACACCGTAACTTCGGGAGAAGGTGTGCCTTTAGTATGTGTAGCGCCTCGCGCGCAAAGCAGAAAAAGGTTGCAAATAATAGGTGGCTGCGACTGTTTAATAAAAACACAGCACTCTGCAAACACGTAAGTGGACGTATAGAGTGTGACGCCTGCCCGGTGCCGGAAGGTTAAATGATGGGGTGCAAGCTCTTGATTGAAGCCCCGGTAAACGGCGGCCGTAACTATAACGGTCCTAAGGTAGCGAAATTCCTTGTCGGGTAAGTTCCGACCTGCACGAATGGCGTAACGATGGCCACACTGTCTCCTCCTGGGACTCAGCGAAGTTGAAATGTTTGTGAAGATGCAATCTCCCCGCGGCTAGACGGAAAGACCCCGTGCACCTTTACTGTAGCTTTACATTGGACTTTGATAACATTTGTGTAGGATAGGTGGGAGGCTTTGAAGTAGATTCGCCAGAATCTATGGAGCCGACGTTGAAATACCACCCTGATGTTGTTGGGGTTCTAACCTAGATCCATTAGCTGGATTGGGGACCGTGTATGGTAGGCAGTTTGACTGGGGCGGTCTCCTCCCAAATTGTAACGGAGGAGTACGAAGGTACGCTAGGTACGGTCGGAAATCGTGCTGATAGTGCAATGGCAAAAGCGTGCTTAACTGCGAGACTGACAAGTCGAGCAGGTGCGAAAGCAGGTCATAGTGATCCGGTGGTTCTGTATGGAAGGGCCATCGCTCAACGGATAAAAGGTACGCCGGGGATAACAGGCTGATTCCTCCCAAGAGTTCATATCGACGGGGGAGTTTGGCACCTCGATGTCGGCTCATCACATCCTGGGGCTGTAGCCGGTCCCAAGGGTATGGCTGTTCGCCATTTAAAGTGGTACGTGAGCTGGGTTTAAAACGTCGTGAGACAGTTTGGTCCCTATCTGCCGTGGGCGTTGGAAGTTTGAGTGGACCTGCTCCTAGTACGAGAGGACCGGAGTGGACGCACCTCTGGTGTACCGGTTATGACGCCAGTCGTATCGCCGGGTAGCTAAGTGCGGACGAGATAACCGCTGAAAGCATCTAAGCGGGAAACTTACCACAAGATGAGACTTCCCGAGGGTTAAACCCTCCTAAAGGTTCGTCGAAGACTACGACGTTGATAGGTCGGGTGTGGAAGCATAGTAATATGTTAAGCTAACCGATACTAATTGACCGTGAGACTTGATCCTATAACTACAAAAATTGTTATAACTATAGTTTTAATTATCTAACCCTAATTTATTTTCCATTTACGTTTTCGCTTGGCGGCCATAGCACTTTGGACCCACCTCTTCCCATTCCGAACAGAACCGTGAAACGAAGCTGCGCCGATGATAGTGTGCATACGCATGTGAAAGTAGGTTACCGCCAGGCATTCAATAAAATGACCCTTTTGCATTTCAAATTTTAGAAATGTAAAAGGGTTTTTATTTTTTATCAATCCATATTTAATTTAATAAGATAATTTCTATATATTCTGCCAAAATTGTACTTAAACCAGAAACTTTTGGGAGCAATGAGTACTCCGTTAGTGTTAGCTATTTATAAGGAATTAAATACTCATAGCTAACCCATATTTATCTGCAAGCCGAGCATGTCTTCAATACTGTGGTCATAACTTCATTTTTGTAATCAGTAGTTACCCCGTTGCCATTAAGAGTTTGCTACAAATCTCTTCCTTCATTACCGCTTAGCGATCCAACCAAGATTATTAGCGTGTATGCTCTGAATAAAAAAACGATCGTAGGTTTCAGTTAGGGCTGTGGTCTCGGGATATTGGCCACTTGGATCTTGCATATCATCAACGATGTCGCCAGATTCGGTAAATGCCATGACATGGCCGTAGGCCTCAGGCATAGGCCAAAGTGCCCGTGGAAAACGCAGAACCAGCTTCCTTAAGAAGGGCTTATCGCTTAAAAAGTCGATGATCGAGTTACGCGGCTTGGCGAAGCCGAGCCATATTCTTCCTTCCAATCCACGCATTAAATTATCCGGATAACCAGGTAAATTATCTAAAAGAATAATGGCTTGCATTGAATCTAAGTTAATATCAAGATTTTCAGCTGCTGTTGCGATTTTCCACACCCGGTAACGGCCAGTCTCATTAACAAATAGCGACAATTCGTTTTGCGAAAGTGCGATACCATTAGCGAAACTTAAACCTTTGGCTACGATTCTCACTTTTTTTTCTGTTGGGTCATATTCCAATACGCGACCGCTAGCCGATTGTTCAACGATATCGAGCATGCTCGCTTCAAAAGTGCCGCCCCATTGCGATGGCGCGAAGCGCGTAGAAGAATCGGTGATATAAATTTTCCCGCTTTGCGCAACAACAATACTGTTAGGATAGCGTATCGGGTCACCATTGACATGGTCGATCAGTACACTGATTTCTCGATCTGGTGTAATTTCTAAAACACCACGCATTGCATCGGCTGCGATCAGGTTTCCGGCGGCATCAAAATCGAATCCTAATACTCGACCCCCGGTATTTACGAATACTTCCAGCGCATTACCGTTAGGCTCCATACGCAAAATCTTGCCGCTTGCCACAGCTGTATAAAGCAATCCTTCTTTCGACAATGCCACATGCTCCGGACCTTCTTCGCCTCCGAGAGAGATCAATTGTAAGCCTGATAATCGCTCATTGCGTGCATGAGAGGCCGTATAACCTGGAGCGGCGGGAGCTTCCCAGCTGACTGGCTCAATTGGTACAGGCCAAAAACAGAAGTAAGCAATGATACTGATCGTTGTTGCATACAACAGCGACGCTGATGCTTTCATAAGAATGCGCGCCTCAAGAAAACGCGAGTCTGTAAAAATTGGATTCGATAAGTACGGTGCCCATTTGTAAAGCCATCAATATCCCATGAATTTTGATTCACGCAAAAAATCATCCCAAACAAACACAGGGTCAACCGATGGTTTGGTTGGAAACATGAAAGTAAGTAAATCGAAGGCGCCGCATCCGGTTCGATTGATCGTATACCACCCGCCCTGAAGCACACCAAGGCCAAAAGCAGCCATACCTGACGCAGGTGTATTTTCTTGTTGTCCTACGATATTGATATTTTTTGGGAATTCCATCCACCCTGTCGCAATATTGGCTAAGCCGCTTATCAATTTGGTTCTTGACTTATCAAATTGTGAACTCTCGGTAGTTTCAATTTCTGCCATAGCAATACTTGAGATAAGGAATGACGAAATTATTATAAAAGCCTGCCTTGAAATTACATGCATCAAAATCTCCTATTGATTTGACGCTTCCAATTGAAGCAATCATTCGATTAATGAAAGTGTTACAAAAAATGCTATAGTGCTGATCAATATGAAAAATAACCAACTTGTCTTACTCGATCTTGCCAGTGGCTGTTCCGGTACAGATTTTCTTGCTGATTTCTTTGATCAAAATGTGTCATGTTGCTACAGCACACATGAACCCTATGTCGTTGCTGGCAAGCCTATCGAATGGAATGCACAATAAAATGATAGCGCGTTAATGCCCGCGTTGGAACGCAAATATTACTTTATCAACAGCCGTTATCAGTTTTATTGAGTCGATGTTGATCTCAAGCGAGAAACGGTATTACGTAACATGATCCGTTTATTGAATTACTGTCTCAAGCGGAATTTAACCTCAATTAACGCCATAATACCCGTTCATAGAGCCAATCGTTATCACAGCATAGAACAGGATAAAAAATATTGCAGTTGAATTTACCCGGAAGTTACCGGAGATTGATCCATCTCTCTTGCAATTGCAGTTGGTTTTCCGGGATTAATCAGATAACTGAATTAGTAGTTTGTTGATTTTTTCATAGCATCTTTGTAAGGAATGAGTGAATCATGGTCAGTCTTACCTTAATCAAAACAGAAGCTGAAGAACTGGTCAGGCGTATACCAAGATCGAATAACCAACAGTTGCAAAGCGAATTAGTGAAGCTTTGCGAAGCGCACTGGCGTACTGTGCGCGGTCCGCAGCCGAGTGCGCCACTGGCGCAAATACTATGGTCCTCAACGCCACCACTGGCGGATCTGCTAGTCGATCTCTACACGCAAGGGGATACGCCTTTGAGCAACATTTTGCCAAATTTAGATTTGGCCCGGGGACTGGCGGTTATCGTCCTTGCTGAGATTCAGCAAGGCAATGAATTCGGTGTGCATATCGCACATGAGCCGATGAAGGCCTATGAAAGCAATGTGCCGCCACCAGCCTGGCTCAACAAAATAAGCGCCATGCTGCATGGCACACTTGATGCACCGCTTTTGCATTTGCATGACCGGCATAACGCTTTGTGGAAATCACTCGCGGTAATAGCTGCACAAACCAAGCGGCTCGATTTGGCCGCAATACAAGCTGTGATTCAGTGGCTTACAATGGATGGCCCAACGAATGGCCCCAGTGATCCGGCGCTGGAAAAATTACGGCAGAGTGTGGCGGATGCCGGGATTCTTTTCCTGAAAATGGACAAAAATCTGATCCAATACGAACAACACCATAAACCCCACAAACCGGTACGTACGCGACAGCTTGGCGAATTATTATTGGAGATCAGACAACTGTGGCTGCGGTAAACCGGTAGCAGTCGGCTCACACTGCAATTCTCATATTCAGTGCTCTGGCTTGCAAGCGCGGATCAGCACAACTGTCCCAAAAATTGTCCGGTAATAAGCGGTTTCTTGTACTGGATTAAATCCGGCATTCGCTGCGAAATCCGGGATTAAGCCCAGGATATTGTCGTAAACTTCTTCAAACCAGCGCGTCACCCAGGAAACAAGCTGCATCGTAAAATCGCGAGGCTGGCCAAAATCGGCGATATGCAATTCACCGCCTGGTCTGAGCACGCGGAATATTTCTTTCAATGCTTGCTGCTTATCTTCTCGAGTCAAATGATGCAGCAGTAAACTTGAAAAAACGCGGTCAAAAGTTTCATCGGCATATGGCAAGCAAGTCGCTAAGCCTCGCTGGAATAGAATAGTTTCATTATTTTTTCGGATTTCTGCCGGGCGATTTCCAAGATCTTCGGATCGACATCCAACCCATAGAGAGCCGTGTCAGGATTGGCTTGCTTGATCAGCAATGCCAGTGTGCCGGTACCACAGCCGATATCCAATATCGATTCCCCGGGTTGGATACCGGCCTGTGCGATCAACGCGGCGCTGATCCTACCCTCGGGAAATAACCAACGCATCACAGGATCGTACCAGCGGGTCAGCCAGTGAAAATGAAATGCCGGAATAAAATGAGGTTGATTATTCACATAGGTTGCGGACAAGTGAAATAAAAAAGCCGCGAGGAATAACTCCTCGCGGCTCTAGTCTAGATTAAACCGGTTAATTAAGCGAATTTACGTTTGCGTGCTGAGAAACCAACCAATCCCAAACCGGCCAGCAACATGGCATAGGTTTCAGGTTCTGGTACTGGTAACGCTTGCAATGAAACGGAATATTGACCTAAGTTAGCACCAAATGTACCGCTAATATCCAAATGATATTGGCCAGGAAGAAGATCGCCGAGCGAATGGGTTAAGCCGTCATCGGTAAAGGATGCGATCAAAGTCGTGCCGTTTGGATGGGTGTTATTCCACACTTCAACTGCAAAGCCGGTGATATCGTTAACAACAAAACCGCCTAAAGACAGGAATAGGGTTGAAGCAGAACCCGTAGTGGATGAAAAGGTTGGAATTGTGAAATTTGCATATTCTTCAAATGAGCTTCCGGTGCTACCGATCAACAATGCGGACAATGTTGTTGGGGCTGGGCCGATGTTACCTAATTCGTATGGATTTCCAACAGATCCGTCTCCTGGAAAGTTGCCAAAACCGGCAAATGCGGTTGAGCTAAACAGTAAAGCGGCTGCTGCAACAAGTTTCAGTTTGATGTTTTGTAGCATTGTCTTCTCCTAGAATTATCATTAATTGAACTGCTTACTTTGAATTCTTAAAAATAACTTTCGTCATTTCTAGGTTGTGCATACTAAAGCGTTGTGTTTTGACTGACTATGGTAAGGTTGTGTTGAATTCGTACTAATAACTTCAGTAATATTTCCTATAAAACAACTAGGAAGCTTAATAATCTGAGAGTGTTTCGAGATAGCTTTTGCAAGATTTCATGCGGGTTTTGCGTGTCATGCCATTACAGGAATCTTAAGCTGGAAATTGAGATATCGCTTTGTGGATATTGAATGGTGCAAGGCCCTTTGACTATTGCCGCAGAAGCTGCATCACATCATTCTGTTAGCTTTTCATCACTTTATTCGAAGCTAAGCGGCTAGCGATCAAGTTGATGCACAAGCCAGCCATGATTAAAGCGGCGGCGCCGAGTTTCCAAGGATGAATGGGCTCATTCATTACGATCGCTGCGCTTCCGAATCCAAATACCGGTACCAACAGCGAGAATGGCGCCACGGTTGCGGCCGGATAGCGGCTCAAAAGCCAATTCCATGCCGCAAACCCTAATAGGGTAACCGGATAGGCATTGTATCCAATCGACGCAGCTGATAGCCAAGTAAGCCTGGATAGACTGTCAAGATTCCAAGCGCTGTACTCAACCATGAACGATACCAGCAGCAGCGGAGGCCACGCGACGAAACTACCCCAGATCACGAGTGCGAACATATCGATTTGACCGAGCCGTTTGGAAATCAAATTACCCGCGCCCCACGAGGCAGCCGCTGCAATGATCAACGCCATGCCCAATGCCGAAATATCCCCGCCGACATTGGCAGCGACCAAACCGATGCCGCAAAATGCAATGCTCGCACCGGTGATTTGCCAGCCCGATGGTTTCTCATCCAAGAAAAACACCGCCAGCAACACCGTGAAGAATACTTGCACCTGAAGCAACAATGACGCCAGACCAGGGGAAGCACCGGCAGCCATGCCGAAGAATAGCAGGGTGAATTGCAATGCGAACATGGTGAACCCGAAAGCCATCAACTGCCGGAAAGCGATTGCCGGTCGTCGAACAAAAAAGATCGCGGGAAATGCGGCAAAAAAGAAACGCAACGCGCACAGCAGGATCGGCGGCAGCTCCTCAAGCCCCGCTTTGATCATCACAAAATTAAATCCCCAAATCATCGCTACCGCGATGGCCAGTGCAATATGACGCAAATGCATAATTTTTTGTGCTTAATGTAAATTAAATTCCCGGAATCATAAGCCATCAAGTATTGCATCATATCTCATGACCAATGGAGCGCAGATCATTCAAATTTCGCGACAGCATCGAAGTTGAGGGCAATAGGCACACAATTGTGCTATGGTTTTGGACGTGAAGCCGATCAATCGGGTGGATTGCTGGACGATATGTTCCATCCGAATAAAGATAAGTATCCGCAGCAACGGATTTTTGTTGTCTTGATCGGTGAATGGTTTTTTTGGTTCCTTATGTGGAAACCGAAGAAGAAATTTTTCTTAAAACAATCATACCCAGCCGAAAGGCGACCAAAATATACCTTGGTGACAAACGATGAAAAAAACAAAACTGGATAGGGAAGAAGAGGCGCTGCTTGAAGCATTCGAAGCGGATGAATTTCAATCCGGATTGACGCCGTCGCGCAAAAAAATGATTGAGGCAGCGGCAGCGCAAACGTTCAAAAAAGACAAACGGATCAACATCAGAATTTCCGGCAGAGATCTGACGGCAATTCAAAGACGGGTGATGGAACAAGGCATGCCGTATCAGACCTTGATTGCCAGCATCATTCACAAATACGCTTCCGGTAGTTTGTGCGACGCGACGGTAAAGAATGCCGTCGATACAAGTAATTAAAAGAAGTTGCTGGCTTTTAATGAATTTGTGGCAGCAATTTGCTAAGAGTAGTGGAAAACAAGGCCGGGGCCAGAATATCGATTAGAGATCCATTATCAGGATCAATTGAGTCTGACCCTTATGATTCGGGAAGCGTTATTTAAATGATAATGCTTGATCATCAGGGTGTTGTGCATCGTTATTCCCGCGCAGGTGGGAATCTAGGATTGCGAGCGGCATGACGGAAATGCTGGAGTCTCTTATGCCGCTCCAACCTACTGTACTTTAATAGATATTTAACAGCACACAAAAAAAGGATAGTAAATGTATCAACAAGTAATCTTTGCAATAGCAATCTTTACTATCATAACACTAGGTTCAAATAGTTTCGCTAACTCAGGCAAACACAGTGGCGTGTGCGAACTTTGGGTTAAAGATGGTAAATGGAAAGAGGCAGGAGCTGCGTACATTACAAGCATTGAAACTGGTAGTTATTACGGCCTAAAGCTTAATGACAAGAGAAGAGTCTTTGCAAGCTTACATCAGTTATTTGATCAGGATAAAGAAATACCAAAATTGGTAAAAGACAAACAACATCAGTCAATGCCTTTTAGAGAAACAAAAATAAAATGTGATCAGGATGAGTACGAAGTAAGATTTATTCCACTTAATCACAAAAGGTTTTCATACTTTGATTTAGATGACGTAAATTCAAAATTTTGTAATATGGATAAAAGTTTAAAAGATGACACAAAGCTTAGCCCAAAACTAATAAAGCGAGGGTGTGATACAGCTATTTTTGATATTATCTTAAAAACAGGGGATAAAGAAAAATTGGAAAGAATTAAAGGATTTAGCCCATTAGTAAACAGAGAAACTAGAGAAGGGTTTAAAAATAGACACGTCTATCTTGGCGTAAATCAGACTGACATACTCACTGGTAGAGAAAATTTTGATTGTATTATTGAGAAATCGTACATAAATTATTTCACGCTTAAATGTTCAAATTTAACTAAAGAATTTGTCTGTAATAATAAATCACTTAGGGTAAACATGAACAATAGAAATTTATATTCAGGTACACCAGTCCTCCTCGCTGAAAAAAATAATCCTAAAAATATTCAAATCAGTAATAATAATAATCCCTTAGCTATAGGTAGTATAGTAAATTTTTCATGTAATATCGATGGTTCAATTTCAGTCGGTGTTGACTCTTTAGAACTCAGCAATGAAGCCAATCAAATTTTAGGCGAAGAAATTACTCATATTGAACATAACGATTAATCATTTTAGTATCGTGGTTACAAAACACACTAGACCTTTGTCATGTAAGTTGTAAGAAATCTCAGGGTTGTTTACAGAGAGGTTGATTGAAATAAGCGATGAGTATTTCATAAGGGGTGGCATTATTCAAACTCTTATGGGGTTTTACAGTGTTGTAGAAGTTAATGAAACGGAAAAGCTGAATACGCCGATCGGCGCAGTCTTTAAAGGAAATCTGGCTGTGCCACATGTCCATCAGGGTGCGGATGACTCGTTCGGCTTTGCCGTTGGTTTGCGGACGATTGATACGGGTAAACTTCTGACCGATACCGTGCTGCCTGCAAGCTTTGCCGAAAGCATGGTCGTCAGTTCCTTTATATTCCGTACCGTTATCGGAATAAGCGCAATCGATCTGGTAAGGACATTGAGCAACGGTGTTTGTAAGAAAGGAAGCAGCGCTATGCTGGGTTTTATCGGGAAAAATATCGGCATACAACTCCCTGGAGAAATCATCGATGGCCACAAACAGGTACTCGCGAGGTTCATTGGCGGATTGCCCTTTCAAGAAGGGAAGTCGCTTGGTATCGAAGTGAACAAGCTCACCTGGGTAAGATTTGTTATAGCGCTTGGCTTCACGCTTGAGACGTTCCTGGATGGTTTGTTCGATCTTGGCCAAACGTTTAAGGCCATACTGCAACGTCTTGAACCGCTGATTGGTACTGTCACGCGGAGTAAATTCCTGTAGCCTGGCGCGTTTCAGTACGTCATAAATCGTTGGACGGCTGACGTGGAAGTGTTCTGCCAAATGCGCTACCTTCCACAGCCGGGTTTGATATAGCCGCCAAATTTCCTGACGATCCAATAAGGTTAGGCGAGTACGTTTGTGTATGTTCATCTACAGTATTCTCCTGAATACTGTAAACAACGCTAGAAATTCTTACATGTAAGTAGATAGAGAACAATAGCGAATGGGCATTACATCTATATTTTTACAAGGGGTCAGGCTTTACAACTGAAATCCTAATACCCATCCACACTAACGCATAATCTTCGGTGGATGGCGCTACGCTTATCCACCCTACTGCTGCCTTCTTTTCTGCCCCATTTGCCGCAACGGAATCTCCTTCACCACCGCATAAACCGCCGGGAAAATAATCAGCGTCAGGATCGTAGCGGAGACCATGCCGCCGACCATGGGAGCGGCGATGCGGCGCATGATTTCGGAGCCGGTGCCGGTGCTGAGCATGACCGGGAGCAGGCCGATGACGCTGCCGGCGATGGTCATCATTACCGGGCGGATGCGGTATACGGCGCCTTGAATCACGGCGTCGTACAAATCCGCTAACGTTACTTGCTCGGCCATCGCTTTGCGCTGCCGCGCGATGGTGGTCAGCGCCTGGTCGATGAATGCCAGCATTACCATGCCGGATTCGGCGGCGATGCCGATCAGGCCGATGAAGCCGACTACCGCGGCAATGCTCAGGTTGTAGTCGAGCCAATACATCAGCCAGATGCCGCCGACCAGCGAGAACGGCACTGACAGCATCACGATCAGCGTCTCGGTCAGGCGTCCGAAATTCAGATACACCAGCAAAAACACCAGCGACACCGTCAGCGGCACGACGATTTTGAGTTTTTCGGTGGCGCGTTGCATGTATTCGAACTGTCCGCTCCAGGTGGCGTAATAACCTTGCGGGAATTGCACTTGTTCGCGCACCGCCCGTTGCGCGTCGGCGATGTAGCCGCCGATGTCGCGGTCGCGGATGTCGATGAAGATATACGCCGACAACAATGCGTTTTCGGTGCGGATGCTGGGCGGGCCTTGCATCAGCTTGACCGCGGCGAGCTGCCCGAGCGGGATCATGGTGCCGCCCATCGCGGGTACCAGCACTTGCGTGGCAATGGCTTGCGGGTCGCTGCGCAGTTCGCGCGGATAGCGGATGGCGACGTCGAAACGCTCGCGGCCTTCTACCGTGGTGGTGATCACTTCGCCGCCCAAAGCCACCGATATCACGTCGAGCAAATCGCCGACGGTCAGGCCGTAGCGCGCCAGCGCCATGCGATCGGGTTCGATATCGAGGTAATAGCCGCCGGTGATGCGCTCCGCGTAAGCGCTGGTGGTGCCGGGCACGGTTTTGACTACCGCTTCGATCTGTTTGGCAATGGCTTCGATCTGGTTCAAATCGTTACCGAACACTTTGATGCCGACCGGCGTGCGGATGCCGGTCGCGAGCATGTCGATGCGGTTTTTGATCGGCATGGTCCAGGCGTTGGCGACGCCGGGGATTTGTAACGCCTGGTCGAGTTCGGCGATCAGCTTGTCGATGGTCATGCCGGGCCGCCAAGCGTTTTCCGGTTTCAAGTTGATAATGGTTTCGGTCATCTCCAACGGCGCCGGGTCAGTGGCGGTATCGGCGCGGCCTGCTTTGCCGAACACCGACGCGACTTCGGGAAAATTCATGATGAGTTTATTTTGCGTTTGCATGGTTTCCGCCGCTTTGGTCACGGAAATGCCGGGCAGGGTCACGGGCATGTACAGCAATGTGCCCTCGTTCAGGGTTGGCATGAATTCGCTGCCCAGCCGCATCGCCGGATAAACCGTCGCGGCCAGCACGCCGAGTGCGATCACCACAATCGACTTTTTCCAACGCAACACCCAACCGACCAATGGTTTATAACTGCGGATCATGATGCGCCCGAGCAGGTTGTCTTCCTCGCGCGGAATGCGCCCACGGATCAGCAGCAAGATCAATACCGGCACCAGCGTGATCGACAGTAGCGCCGCGCCCGCCATGGCAAAGGTTTTGGTATACGCGAGCGGCTGGAACATGCGGCCTTCCTGCGCTTCCAGCGCGAATACCGACAGAAACGACACCGTGATGATCAGCAGGCTGAAAAACAGCGATGGCCCGACTTCCTGGCATGAAGCGATCACTGCGCGAACGCGCGATTCCCCCGGCCCGGCGCGCGCCAGATGCTTGTGTGCGTTTTCCACCATCACGATCGCGGCGTCGGTCATTTCCGCAATTGCCAGCGCGATACCGGCCAGGCTCATGATATTCGAATTGATCCCCAGATACGTCATCGCGATGAACGCAATCAACACGCCGATCGGCAGCATGATGATCGCGACCAGGGCGCTGCGCACATGCATCAGAAAAATTGCGCACACCAGCGCGATGATGACGATTTGTTCGATGAACACTTCGCGCAACGTTTCGATGGCGCGATGAATCAGTTCCGAGCGGTTGTACACCGATTCCACCGACACGTTGTCCGGCAAGCCGATACGGATTTGTTCGAGTTTCTGCTCGAGATTGTGAATCACGTCCAGCGCGTTTTCGCCGTAGCGAGCTACTGCAATTCCGGAGACCGCTTCGCCTTCGCCATTCAGTTCGGTAATGCCGCGCCGCTCGCTCGGCGCCAATTCCACCCGGGCAACATCGCGCAGCAACACCGGCATGCCTTGATGCGCGTTGACCACAAGATTATCAAGATCGGCGATGCCGCGCAAATAGCCGCGCCCGCGAACCATATATTCGGTTTCGGTCAATTCGATCACGCGCCCGCCGACGTCGCGGTTGCTCTCGGCGATAACCTCGGTGATGCGTTTCAGCGGAATGTTGTAGGCTTGCAGACGTCGCGGATCGACGGTGATTTGGTAAGTCTTGACGAAACCGCCGACGCTGGCGATTTCCGATACGCCCTCGGTGGTGGTGAGTTGATAGCGCAAGAACCAATCCTGCAATGTGCGCAATTCGTCGAGCGTGCGCTCTTTGCCTTGCACCACGTACTGATAAATCCAGCCGACGCCGGTGGCATCAGGCCCGAGCGCCGGACGCACGTCGCGCGGCAACTGGTTGGCGGCGAAGCTCAAGTATTCGAGCACGCGCGAACGCGCCCAATAAATATCGGTGCCGTCCTCGAAAATGACATAAATGAATGACACGCCGAACGCCGACAAGCCGCGCACTACCTTGGCGCGTGGTACCGCGAGCATCGCCGTGGTCAACGGATAAGTGACCTGATCTTCGACCACTTGCGGCGCCTGACCGGGATATTCGGTATAAATGATGACTTGCACGTCGGACAGATCGGGAATCGCATCGACCGGCATTTTCCATAGCGAATAAATCCCCCAGCCGACGATAAAAGCTGTGCCGAGCAGCACCAGAAACACATGCCGGATCGACCATGCAATAATTGTTTTCAGCATGATTCCCTCGCTCAATGGGCTGAATGATCGTGATGCGCTTCGGCGGCTTCGATATGCACCAGCACGAATTCGCCGGCGGATTCTTCCGCCATCTCAAAAACGATGTGTTGCCCCGGCTTGAACGCTGACAGCAGCGACGGTTCGAGCACGCGGAAATCCATCGTCATCGCAGGCCAATTCAAACTGGCGATCGGTTCGTGCGCCAATGTAACCACGCCGTGCGCGAAATCCAGCGCGCGGATCAGGCCTTCGCCGCGATGCGTGGTGCGGGTGGATTCACCGGCGTGCGATCCGGCAGCATCGTGTTCGTGCGCCACCGCTTCAAAACTGCTGTGGCCGAAGCCGCTGAGAGCGCCTTTGAAATTGCTTTCCGCGTCGATCAGGAAATTCGCCTTGATCACGACCGCTTCGCCGAGACGTAATCCGCCCAGCACTTCGGCGTAGCCGTCGGCATGAAAGCCGAGTTTGACGGTGCGCGGTTCAAACAGGCCAGCGCCGCGTTCGACCAGCACCACGCGCCGGGTGCCAGTATCGAGCACGGCGGAATCCGGCACCGTCAGCACCTTGTCCTTGCTATGCGAGGAAGCGAACTCGACGCGCGCGTACATTGCCGGTTTCAATAAACCGTTTGGGTTGGGTAATACGATGCGCACTACCGCAGTGCGTGTCTCCGGGGTGATCGACGGATAAATGAACGCCACTTCGCCGTTGAACACGTTACCGGGATAGGCGTCGACGCGCACCGTCGCCGATTGTCCGGTGTGGATCATGCCCAGATCCTGCTCGAACACATCGGCCAGCAGCCATACCTGCGACAAATCGGCGATCTGGTACAAGGTATCGCCGGGCATGAAGCGTTGGCCTTCGACAGCCATCTTTTCCAGCACCACGCCGTCGGCTTTGGAGCGCAGCGTCAGGTATTGCTGCACCTGGCCTTCACGTTGCAGGCGGCGTATTTCGGTTTCCGCGATATCCAGGTTGCGCAGCCGCTGCAACGCGCTTTCCACTAGGCGCTGCATTGCCTGACGCACGTCGGGCGTACCGTCGGCGGTCGATTGCAGGCCTTTCAGCGCAATCAGATATTCCTGCTGCGCGGTAATCAAGTCGGGGCTGTAAACATCCATCAATGCATCGCCCTTTTTCACTACTTGACCGGTGGTATTGACATATAGCCGCTGTATCCAGCCTTCGAACTTGGTCACCAGCGTGAATTGCCGGCGCTCATCGGTTTGCACCGTTGCCACCGCACGCACCGTGCGCATCAGCTCGCGCATCGCGGTAGTCTCGGTGCGCACCCCGAGTTTTTGCACTTTATCGGGACTGATACTTACCCAGCCGGGATCGCTGGATGATTGTTCTTCGCCTTCGTAAACTGGCAGATAATCCATGCCCATCGGGTCTTTTTTCGGCACCGGCGACGTATCCGGCAATCCCATCGGATTGCGGTAATACAAAATTTTTCTGTTTTTCCCCGTGTCCTCGGCAACACCGTTTGCGGCATTTTGGGATTGCGTGCTGCCCAGCCAATAACCGGCAAACAGCAAGGCTGCCATGGTTGAAACTGTCAGCAAAATTTTAGCTGTTGATTTCATGATGATCTCCCTTACCGGTGCTTGTCGTGACGCTTGCCGACCAGCAGTTCGATTTCGGCCAGCGATTTGTGGTAGGTGGCGACTGCGGTGACCAGGCTGGTTTCGTAATCGAACACCGTCATTTGATTATCGAGCAAGGTCAGGAAGTCGACGCGATTGACTTTATAAGCCGCCAGCGACGATTCGACGGTCAGCCGCGCTTGCGCCAGGATGGTCGATTGATACAGTTGCGCCGATTTATAGCTTTGCTCGGCGATAGCCAATTGCTGCCGCAATGTCGCGGCAATTTCGTTGATTTGCGCTTGGTGCAGGCTCATCGCCTGATCGCGCAGCGCCAGTGCTTCGGAAACGCGCGGCTCCAGTTTGCTCTTGCGCCACACTGGCAGATTCATGGTCACGGTGAAACTGACTTCATCGGCGCGTCCGGTGCCGTCCAGGCGGCTGTCGCGCTGCCCGTACATCACCCGCGGCGTGAAGTCGGGGTAATAATCTTTCTTCGCCAGCTCCAGTACCTTGTCGCTGCGCGCGATCAGACTTGCCAGCGCCAGCAAACGCGGACGTTGAATCAAAGCGGCTTGATACAGCGCCTCGAATTTCAGCGCCGGTTCGTGATAAAGCTGTACCTGCGACGGCACCGGCGCTTGGCTGCCGAAACCACGTCCCAATGCGCGCAGCAAATTCGATTCGAATATGCGTTGCTCGCGCCCGAGGTCGATCAGCCTGTCCGTCATGCGCGATACTTGGGTTTGCGCTTTTAATACATCCGCCTGGCTGCCTTGCCCGACTTGATAACGTTGTTCCGCGATGCGTAAGAAATGTTCGAGCGTTTGCTTGTTTTTCTCGACCAGCTTGATCAGTTCCAGCGTTAATCCAAAATCGAAATACGCGGTTTTGAGGTCGTGCACGATGCGGTTAACGGTTTCCTGATAACCGAATTCAATGGCCTCTGCATCCTTGCTGGCCACCGCTTCTCGCAGATCGCGCTTGCCCGGAAAAGGCAATGTTTGCGCCAAGCCGATCATTTTCATCGTCATATCCTCGGTACGGAACGGCGATGCGGCAATTGGCATATACAACACGCCGATTTCGACTTGCGGGTCGTCCAGCGCGCCGGCCGGGGCGATGCGCTGCTGCGCAGCCTCGCGCTCCTGCGCTGCCGCACGGATTTCGGGATTGTTTGCCAAGGTTTCTGCGATTAGATCCGACATCAACGGTACATCATGCACTACTAGGGCTGCATCGGTGGTCTCCTTGATCAACGGTGAAAAAACGCGGGAATCCGTGCCGTTAGGTGGGATGTTTTGCTCTTGGGCTTGTGCGAGCGCTGTGGTAGCAATCCACAATAAAAACAGCATCTCGGTGCGGTTCATCGCAACCACCCAGTGAAATTTTGCAATTGCTGATGCTTATCCTTAATTGGAAGGAACATGTTTGCCTCCTGACCATCATTTGATCGATTCTGCCAATGATGCACCAAAACCAGTGATCATCGCTGCGCTGCATTTTCCGTGACATAAAGAATGCACGGAATGAATGCGAATTAACTCGTTTTTCTTTCGCCTGAACGACCGGCAAGCTGTTACAAGGAAACGATCAGAGGAGGGTGTTGCGGTTGATCCGGTACAAAAGAAGTGAAGCCGGATTCATAGGGAGTAATTGCGGAAATCGCATGAGCAGTCACTGATGGCGCGGTGCCGGAAACAATTGGCGTGCTGCTGTAAGCATTACAAGAAGTATCGTCGCACGGCAGACTATCAAGCCAATGATCGGTTGTATTCTCAGCCGCTTGCTTGTGGCAGCCATCGTGGTGATGAGGATTGTCGATGGCCGCGCGCGGTTGATCGAATTTGGTTTCTTGCACACACACCGACAAAATAGCCGCGACGGCACCCTGCACCGGGAACCACAGCATGAAAAAGACCAATAGCCATTTGAAATTGTGCGCTTTCATGGTTTTCATTATAAACAATCCGAAAATTTTACAAAGAAAATTTATCGCAATGGTTTCAACCTGCCGGGAGTTTGAGCGATCGGTATTAACTTTGTGGTTTCCGGGTTAAGCTGTCAGTTAAATTCCCGGGATCATAAGCCATCAAGTTTTGCAGCATATCTCATGACCAATGGAAACCGATCATTCAAATTTGGCGGTAGCATCAAAGTTGAGGGCAATAGGCACACAATTGTGTTATAGTTTTCCGCATGAAGCCGATCAACTGGGATGCTGACAAAAATCGCAAGCTTATCGAAGAAAGAAATATTTCATTTGAAAGCGTTATTTTTTCGCTTCAATCGGGTGGATTGCTGGACGATATGTTCCATCCGAATAAAGATAAGTATCCGCAGCAACGGATTTTTGTAGTCTCGATCGGTGAATATGTTTATTTGGTTCCTTATGTGGAAAACGAAGAAGAAATATTCCTTAAAACAATCATCCCTAGCCGAAAGGCGACAAAACAATACTTTGGTGACAAACGATGAAAAAAACAAAGCTGGAGTTGGAAGAAAAAGCGTTGCTCGAAGCTTTCGAGTCGGATGAATTTCAATCCGGATTGACGCCGTCGCGCAAAAAAATGATCGAGGCAGCGGCAGCGCAAACGTTCAAAAAAGACAAACGGATCAACATCAGAATTTCCGGCAGAGATCTGACGGCAATTCAAAGACGGGCGATGGAACAAGGCATGCCGTATCAAACCTTGATTGCCAGCATCATTCATAAATACGCTGCTGGAAGTCTGTACGACGCGACGGCAAAGAATGTCGTCGATACAAGTAATTAACACTTCCTGGTTTATTCAAGATGCGAATGTGTAGTATCAGTAATCTCTGTAGATAATTTATGCAGCAAGCAATACGGGTACTTTCGGAGGGCAGGAAATTATCTGGATTGTGTTCTGAGAACATATTAGAAATACTAAAGGATCGCCATGGATACTCAACACATTGAAGATTTGATTAAAGAGGCACTTGAAAAGCGGCAAGTCGAGTTCGAAATATCTGAACTAGGGGGTGTAAATAATTTTGTGTAAATGGTCATATTGCAGGAAACTGCTTCTATATTTTTGGAG
The DNA here is from genome assembly GCF_054188085.1 of Nitrosomonas limosa. NCBI lineage: Bacteria > Pseudomonadati > Pseudomonadota > Betaproteobacteria > Nitrosomonadales > Nitrosomonadaceae > Nitrosomonas > Nitrosomonas limosa. The sequence goes on from NZ_CM135180.1 coordinate 2,382,179, forward strand.
TAAAAATGACCACACCCAAACCCCTGCCGACCGGCTTAATTGATAGCCTGCTAGCCGATTACAAAAAGCCAGAAGATTTAATCGGTGAGCATGGTCTTCTCAAGCAACTCACCAAAGCGTTGGTTGAACGTGCCTTGCAAGCAGAAATGGCCGAGCATCTTGGTCACGATAAGCACGAAACGGTAAACAATGCCACTGGCAATACCAGAAATGGTAAAAGCCGTAAGACCCTGAAAGGTGAATTCGGTGAGTTACCCATCGAGATCCCCCGTGACCGTGAAGGCAGCTTCGAACCTCTGATCATTTCCAAGCATCAGACCCGCTGGGCGGGTTTTGATGACAAGATCCTCTCGCTGTATGCCCGTGGCATGACGACGCGTGAAATCCAGCAGCACCTCACTGAAATGTATGGCACAGAAGTATCGCCTACGCTCATTTCTACGGTCACTGACGGTGTAATGGATGAAGTAAAACAGTGGCAATCGCGGCCTCTCGATGCGGTGTATCCTGTGATCTATCTCGATTGTATCCATGCCAAAGTTCGTGACGCTGGTAGCGTTCGTACCAAAGCGATTTACCTGGCGATCGGCATTAACATGGAGGGTCATAAAGAAATACTGGGCTTATGGATTGCTCAGACCGAGGGTGCCAAGTTCTGGCTCAGCGTTGTCACTGAACTCAAGAATCGTGGCGTGCAAGATATCTTTATCGCCTGTGTTGATGGCTTAAAGGGCTTTCCCGAAGCGATTGAAACCGTCTATCCACATGCCATTGTACAACTCTGTATCGTGCACATGGTTCGTAACAGTCTCAACTACGTCGGCTGGAATAAACGCAAGGAAGTAGCTGCTGATTTACGTTTGGTCTACAGCGCCGCCACGATTGATGAGGCTGAGCAAGCGCTAGCGGACTTTGAAGATAAATGGAACAATGCTTATCCACCAATCGCCCGATCTTGGCGCAATCATTGGCAACGCATCATTCCATTCTTCGACTACCCGCCTGAGATACGGCGCATTATTTACACCACCAATGCGATTGAGTCAGTCAATATGAGCCTACGCAAAGTCAGCAAAAACCGCGGATCGTTTCCCAACGATGAAGCCGTGATCAAATTGTTCTATTTGGCTCTCAGCAATATCGCCAAAAAATGGTCTATGCCACTAAGAGATTGGAAACCTGCACTAAACAGGTTTACTATTCAATTTAACGAAAGAATGCCTCGGCATTATTAACAACCGTTTACACAAAATCTAGGACACCCTCCTGAACTACGCAAAATTCTCGTTCTGTCAGTTCCAAATAATTCAAAGTTAGTAAATCTGCTCGACCAAGTTTTTAACTTGGGTATGGCGTCGTTAATTCCCGACAGGGTGGTTGAACCAACGCCTTCGTTTCGGATAGAGCGCTACATCGTCTCACCGACACTTCGAGGAATGGCTAACTAGCATTGGATGTAATGAGACAGATCAGTACTTAATCATGGATAAACCAAAAACCAATTCCAGCGCACATTTGCGGTATTTGCAAATAGCACGGAATGCACGTGCGTGAACTAAACACTACTCCGACAGAGCTAGCCAATTTTTGGTAGCTAGTTCATGCCGGTTCAGATTTTTTTACAACAAAAGCGAATCTATTTCGTATTAATGTATTTATATGATGAGTAGAATTAGTTATTTTCAAATAATTTCTGATATGTTCAAAAGAGAATTTTTCCAGCAGTCTTATAAATGCCGCATTTATAAAGGCGGAAGGAACAGAGTCGATCCCATCAAAAGATACAGACACACTCTTATTTTTAGCTATTTCAGGATATATTAAGTTAAATATTTTTTCCCCATCCTCGTATGAGGATGTCGTTCTTACATGATTTTTAATAATAATTACCATTTAAATTGCTCCTCTTTGGTGTCCTCCATAAATTTATCGAAATTATTAGTTTTTAGTATTATTCTCACTAATGTTCCTGGATAGTAACCTCGTGATGGCCTTGCTATTACTTTGTAAGAATCCGTGTGTTTCACTGCTGATATTTCACCTCTTCCGGAAGCAATCAATATAGTCCCATCGTTCTGTTGAGTAACATATTGGATCAAATTGTGTAGCCCCGCCCCTCTGTTTCTAACATTTGATTTTGTTGTAAATCCTTCCTTCCATGCCATACCGATAGCTTCGTGATCCAATAACTTTAAACTAGGATTATTTTCTCTTACTACAGCAGGGATAGTTCTTCCAAAATCAGAAACTGCGATTGTCATTTTTAATTCTTTTGGGTCAAATTGAGTATAGGTACATCCCATATCAACTCCAGAATGATCGTTAATATTAAGGAACACTTCCTCAATGCAACTCCTTAAAGGAGCTAATGAACCTTCGCCCCCCAATCTTGCTTGCATTGCGATCCATGGTATTAATTGAAAATGCACATATCCAATATAATCATCCTTAGCAATCAGCTCCAAAGGCATATTTTTAAATTTAGAGTTATTTGCTCTTTCTAAATTTTGACCAACATATAGTTTAAAAAAACCTACATCATCTAGAAAACTGATTGCGTCGAATTTAGACTCATAATTTTCAAATTCAACTCTTACTCTATTTTTTTTGAAAAATTCAATTAGATTGCTAAAAACAATCACTCCAGTAGGTGTAATTGTTTTTAATTTTCTTAAATCAAAAACGACTTTGCCAGCTTTTGATTCATTTTGACTCGTAATCGCCGCGTCAATAAATGGATACATACTTACACGATCAAAACTAACTGGTAAGGATATTATAATTTTTTTCCAGAAATATGTCTCTGTAAACAATGCATTATAAACCACAGAATTATTTAAATGTACTTTCTGTACGCTTCCATGCGCATATTCTAGCTCTAGAAATGTTATTAATAAACTCGAAAAAAGTGTGTTAACTAGCCCATCATTTCAAATGAGCTCCCATGATGTTTAATGGCTCAGAAACATAGCAAGGCTAATCATATTTCAATTGTCTTATTTCGTCGTCGAAATCCACAACACCTAATAAATTGCAGTGCATAAAGTAACACCTTCACTCGTAAGAAAATAGAAGGTACAGCTGGTTTAATTGTTTTCATCATCCGCGAAAAGATAACAATTAAAAACGCCTATAACTTATCTAATTCAGCCATAGCGGCTTGAAAAGTTATCTTATGAATAAGCTGGCTGCGATATTGCTTCATTTCCATATTGTTTCAGAGGTTTCGATTTTTAAACCTCCATAGTAAGTTGATCTCATTCTGCCTACATGATGCCTACACAGAATCATAAAATGAAAAAGCACTTAGGCAATTATGCGCTAAGTGCTTATTTTTTGGTGGGTCTGGCTGCACAGCAATGGGGTCACACAGCAATGGGGTCAGACTCGATAGGTCTTTTCGGCGTATGTTGTACTACCGCATGGTGCATTGCGCTGCGCTTAATGACATCCTACTTGCGTGCCACCCGCCGCAGCGGAATCCCCTTCACCATCGCTACCTCGCCTGAAATTCGATGTTCATTATCGGCGATGCCTGAATTTGGCAAATCGAATCTGTAAAAACTGCTGATTGGTCAATGCGATTAACTGGTTTGCGTCAATTCATGCAATTGCTGCTCATAGCGAATTATTTTTAACTCGTTACCGGCTTCTCTCGCCGCTTGGGCTGCGCGATACAGCGCATTGCGGCGGTTTGGGGTGCGCTGCAGCGAGGCTTCCAGTTCCTTCAGTCCGGCGGCAGGCTGGTTCAGCGTCAGCAGCAATTCGCCGAGCAATTCTCGTGCAGGAATGATGGCGCCGGGGGTGACGTTGTCTTTCTCGGTCGAGTCTTCCAGATCGGCGGATGCGCGCATCAATCGCAATGCCTCTGCGGGCCGATTCTCGGCAGCCGCGATCCAGGCGGCAACCGCCAAGCGTTGAATTTCGATTTGATCGGCGGTGTAGTTTTTATCAGCGGAGCGGTCTCTATCGCGCAATGCTTCCAGACGTTTCAAGCTGTTTTTGGCGTCTGCGAGGTTACCGGTTCTGGCGGCGCCGACCCCCTTGGCAAAATGGATAATCGCTTCGCACCAGCCGAATCGTTGCCACGGGAAGTCCGCTGGCTGGATGCTCAGTTTTGCCGCCTCGTACCAGTCACCGCGTTCGACCGCGAAGCGCGCCGGAATAGCGGCATAGGCATAGGCAACCGTGGTATTTTGCGGTTGCGCGTTATGAATGGCTTGCAGTTGTTGCACAATTTGCCGGGCTTTATCGGTTTCAGCCATTTGTAAATATGCGTACAACAGATAGTCCATGAAATGAAAGCGCTGATCCCAGTGATTATCCGAAGCGTTCAACCGTGCGTGTTCTTGTGCAGTCTCGTACGCCACCCAATTGGATTGCGCTGCATCCGGCCATTGGCCGAGGCGGATAAAGATATGCGATGGCATGTGCAGGGCATGCGGCACGGCGGGAGCGATTTTCGTATACCCCCGGGCGGCATCGAGTCCAAGTTCCGCCAGTTCCGGGTAATCGCTGCTGTGGATGATGTAGTGCGCGACGCCGGGGTGTTGCGGCTCGTCCTTCAAGATACGCTGCAGCAATTGCAGCGCTTGTTTTTGCCTGGCAAAGGTTTTGTCATTCGGCGAAGCATTTGAAATCAGCGCCAGCGCATAAAACACCGCCGCTTCATGATCGTCTGGAAATTCTGCGACGATGCGTTGCATCGCTTGCTCATACGCCAGCTTCCGGGCGCTATAATCGTTGCTGGTGTTCGCCGGATACAATGTTGCGGCAGCTTCCAAATAGGCTTTCTCACGCGCGGTTTGAACATTTAATGACTGTGCTTGCTGAATGGCGTCCCGCCCTTGCTGTAATTCGCCAAGGCTCGGAGTCGTGGCCCACAATTGCTGGTAAAGGCTCATGGCGATGCCCCAATAGCCCATGGCGCATTGAGGATCGGCAATGGTGACCTGGCGGAAGGTTCTTTCGGCTTCGTCGTACCAGAACGAATGCAGCATCGCCACAGCCTGGTTGAATTGTGTTTGTGCAACAGGCGTGCAGGAAACCGGAAAGTTAACTTTACCGAGTTTTTCCTGATCGAAGCCCCCCGCATGGTGATGATCATCATCGGCAAGAGCCACTCCGGTCAGTAACAGCAAGCTTGCGGAAATAAAAAAGCGTGTCAGTGATGTCATAGTCAATCTCCAAATTATAGGGATCAGCGGCCGGTATCGTCACCGGCCAGATTATCAAGTATTGGACATTGCGGGCGCTCATCGCCGTGGCAATGCGCGACCAATTGCGTTAATGCCTGCGCAATCGATTCCAGTTCGGTGATGCGCGTTTGCAAATCAGCCAAATGCGCTGCCGCCAGTTGTTTCACCTCGCGCGCAGGCCGTTGCTGGTCCTGCCATAGCGATAGCAGTTTTTTGATTTGCGCTGTGCTGAATCCGGCATCTCGCGCCCGGCGTATGAAGCGCAACAGATGTATGTCGCGCGCCTGATAATGCCGGTAACCGGCTAATGAGCGCGATACTTTCGGAATCAATCCGATCGCTTCGTAGTGACGGATCATTTTGACTGATACGCCGGAAGCGCTTGCTGCTTGTCCAATGTTCATTTCGTCCTCTCAATGATGACAGTGTGCCAGCGCATGTCCGCGACCGCGTGCTATTAGCCAACGGTTAAGCGGAAAAGCGGCGATACCGGCGATTATCAGCGCAGCCAACAGACTGCTCCAGAACAGCCACGAATCAAGCGGCGCATCCATCGCACCCGGAATGATCACCATCAACAGATTATCGACGATTTCCATGATCGTGATCGAAGCCGTATCCGCGGCGAGTGCAATTTTCATCGCGGTTCGAAGCGGGTAGCCGCCACGCAGCATTGGTAACATTGTAAGCGCATAGCCGGAGAAAAAGGCGAGTAAAACTGCCAGCACAATGGTTTCGGTATTACTCCAACCGAGCACTGTTCCGATTACCATACCTGCAACTTCGCCGATGGCGCAACCCGATAAACAGTGCAGAGTGGCGATTGCTGCTATCTCATTGAGCGATGGGTTTTGATGATGTAAATGAGTTTTCATGTTGAGCTCCAAAGGAAATGCTGATTAATTGACTATACGAGCGAATCACTTCGTTGCGCGGTACTCGCCCCCTCGCCTATCTTGTTGATATGTCTCGGTTGCTGTGTGCCGTGCGCCTCGTGCTTCATCTCGTTCGCCGAATTAATCAGCGTTTCCCTAAGTGATGAGTTAAAGGAGTCTCGATCATGATCCTTGCCATGATGGGAAGGTCAAGGGGAACGTTGATTAATTGCCTGCGCAAGCGATTTGCTGTGTCGGGTGGTGCTCAAAAACTCGTCTATCCTATCGATATGTCTCGTTTCTTGCGCTCCATCCGCCTTGCATCTGATCTTGCTCGGTGAATTAATCAGTGTTTCCCAAGCAGATTTTTTCTGAGGATGTCGATTTAATTTCTCAGTCGACATTCCTTAAAATGACGGCATAGCGGAATGATGCTAATCTGAGTTTCCAATTATTAGTCACAAATAACAATTATGGCCATTTGGCTTAAACACCTTTATCTGGGCGTTTTTATCGGTTTGCTGGGCGTTATGGTTTATGTATCTCCCGCAGGTCTCTGGCTGGAAGAGAAATATGGGCTGTATTGGCTTTTTCACCTACGCGGCGCGGTGACAGCGCCCGAGAAAGTCATGGTTGTGGCGATCGACCAATATTCTGCAACGCAATTGGATTTACCGCTGACGCCACGGTTGTGGCCGCGCAATTTACATGCGCAACTGATAGAGCGGCTCACGCAAGCCGGTGCGCGCATTGTGGTATTCGATCTTATTTTCGATAAACCAGGGGAGATCATTGCGCATGATGAACAGCTTGTTGCCAGTATGGAAGCGGCAGGCAATATTGTTCTGGTGGAACGCTTGGTTCATGACGACAGCGCGTTTTACCCCGATTTGCAGGAACGGAACGAACATCGGGTAACCAAAGAGGGGCCGATTCAGTTGCTGCCGGCGGTAGCAAATGCGATTAAGGCTCATGCTCCGTTCCCCTTGCCTAAATCCGCAAGGGTTGATCATTATTGGGTGTTCAAAGCCGATGCCGGAGATATTCCGACAATCCCCGCAGTGGTTTTTCAGCTGGTTACAATGCCGCTTTACGATGATTTTGTGCGGCTGCTGCATAAGGTAAATCCAGCGTATGCCGAGGCACTAGCCATTCGAGAAGAAACAACGATTGATATCGAAGACCTCATTTTTTCTCTGCACGATCTATTCAGTCACGATCCTCAAATCGCTGCCCGCTTGCAAGCGGAATTAAATCGCGATTCCGTTCTGGATTCCACTGACAAGCAAACGATCCAGGCATTGATCAGTTTGTATTCGGGAGGGGATACGCGATACCTGAATTTCTATGGCCCGCCGCGCAGTATCAAAACTATTTCATATGTTCAGGCATTACACGGTAAAGGCGGCAATGCCGGCGACATGCAATCCGAAATCGATGATTTTAAGGATAGTGTGATATTTGTCGGTTTCTCGGCTGCAAATCAACCGGAGCAAGATGTGGTCCGGGATGATTATCATACGGTTTTCTCGAATCCGGACGGGCTCTACATCAGCGGTGTCGAGATTGCAGCAACGGCATTTGCCAATTTGCTGGAAAACAGGCCGATTAGACCACTCTCCCGGGTGGGAAGCTTGGGGTTATTGTTTGTTTTTGGTTTTGCGTTAGGCGTCATTTTTTTAATCCGGCAGAAACAGGGCGTAGCGATTGCCTGTACGGCGTTGGTACTGCTTTACGTAGGTGCTGCGTATTATTACTTTAAAGATGCCGGCATTTGGTTGCCTTTGGTGAATCCGCTTTGTGTGCAGATACCCGCGGCATTCTTTTGCGCCGTATTGCTAAGATATTACGAAGCTAAGCTCGATCGTCAGCAGCTGAAAGAAGCATTTGGCTACTTTTTGCCGGAGCGAGTTGTCAACGACATCGTCAAAAATGCGGGCGCCATGGCATTTTCGAATCAATTGGTTTATGGCGCTTGTCTGGCGACTGACGCGGAGAAGTATACCGCGCTTGCGGAAAAGCTTGAGCCGCAGCAGCTGGCGAAACTGATGAATGATTATTATGCGGCTTTGTTTGAGCCTGTCAGGCGGCATCACGGCATTGTTTCCGATGTGGTTGGAGACGCGATGCTGGCTATCTGGTCAAAGACTTCATCGAAAACCGATCTGAGAAAAGAAGCCTGCTATGCCTGTCTCGATATTGCAGCGGCCATCGATCACTTTAACCAGTTCAGTACGCATTTACCTTTGCCGACGCGGATAGGTTTGCATTTCGGTGAGATGCTATTAGGGAATATCGGTGCGCTTCATCATTACGAATACCGTGCGATCGGCGATATCGTCAATACGACTAACCGCATCCAGGGCGCCAACAAATATTTGGGTACCCGCATTCTAGTATCCAGCGAAGTGATCACAGGGCTGGACGAATTTCTAACGCGTCCGCTTGGTGATTTTCTCTTAATCGGAAAATCAACGCCGGTTAATTTGTTTGAATTGATGACGCACAGAGATTCAGCCAGTGAGCGGCAATTATGGCTATGTGAAACTTTCAGCCGAGCTTTAAATGCCTACCAGCGCCAGCAGTGGGGAGAAGCCTCCGAAGGTTTTAATAAAATACTGGATGCAATGCCCGAAGACGGTCCTGCCCGTTTTTTCTTGGCTGCTTGTCAGCAATATCGATCGACTGTTCCAGCCGATTCATGGGATCCGACTATACGCATCAGCAACAAATGAAGCGGTTGATTTTCTGTTAAAGCGATTTATGTGAGTTTTGTCACAGGCAGTTAATGCGATCCCGCCTAAAATTCGAGTTAGTTTGATTATTATCAAAAGATTAAATATCCAAGCTAGTGCCAAGGTTATTTCTCTCGTATAATTCGGATTCTGTCTAAAGAGGGGTTTTGTAAAAGCGCTTTCCTTTGGACTGAGGGCCACGCATCACAACATACTTCAGATCTGGAAGAATAACAATAATGAGACCGAGCCAGAGCATTAAGCCTAACTTAAGTTACCGGAATTGTCTGGCGCGCTTACTGGCTGTTGTTTGTTTGTCCGTCATGCTGCTGACGGGCGCTGATGAATCTTTCGCTGGAGAAGCTTGTGAACCGGCTGTGGCAGAGATTATTTCAATTCAAGGAATCATCGAATTGCGTCGTGCTTCCAGTTCAACCTGGCAAGCGATGACGCTTCATACCGCTATCTGCCCGGGCGATAGTGTTCGTGCCAGGACGCACAGCCGCGCGGCATTTTTGCTGAGCAACGCGAGCGTGCTGCGGTTGGATCAGAAAACCAGTATGACTTTTTCAAAACCGGAGAACCCGGAAAAGGTCCGTTCGATACTGGAATTATTTTCTGGCGCTATTCATATCATTACGCGCACGCCGAAACCTTTTAAAGTCAGAACGCCGTTTGTCAATGCGGGTGTCGACGGTACCGAATTTTTTGTCGGCGTCGATGAAACCAGTACGCAACTGGTGATTTACGAAGGAAAGGTTACCGCCAGCAATGAACAAGGCAGCTTGGTGCTGGAAGATCATCAGGCCGCAATTGCTACGCGCAACGCTGCGCCGCAGCGCGTAACTACTATTAATCCGACTGATGCGGTGCAATGGGCGTTGTATTATCCGGTAATCATCGATTATCAACTTGCTCAATTGACCAATGAATTGGCGCTACATCCGGAATTGAGGCAGTCGGTCGAGCTTTATCAGCAAGGTAAAACATACGAGGTGCTGTCAATACTCGAGAACATCCCAAAGAGCGATTCCGGCATTAATCTCCATTTATTCCAGGCTGGACTGTTATTGGCAGTGGGGCAGGCCAGCGAAGCCAGAGTGGAGATTGAAGAGATACTTCGCACCCGACCGGATAATAGTGATGCGCATGCTTTATTAGCAATGATTGCAGTCGTTCAAAATAATAAAGATCGGGCGCTGGAACTTGCCACGCGTGCCGTTACCTTAAAAGGGGATTCTCCGGCTGCAAAACTAGCGCTTTCTTATGCGCAGCAGGCGCATTTTAAAATAGATGATGCGCTGGCAAGCACTCAGCAAGCCATTGCAATCGATCCGGACAATGCGCTGGCGTGGGCGAGATTGGCCAAGCTGCAAATGTCGCATGGGGATCTCGATCGTGCGCTAGATGCTGCACAACGTGCGGTCAACTTGAACCCCCGTTTTGCCAGGACAAAGACAGTCTTAGGTTTTGCACAGTTGTTGCAGGTGCGGACAGAGCGAGCCAAGGCTGAATTTTCTGAAGCAATCGCATTGGATCAAGCTGATCCGATGCCAAGGCTGGGGATGGGGTTGGCGCTTATCCGTGAAGGTGAAATCGACGCTGGCCGGGTTGAGCTGGAAATAGCGGCTAGTTTGGATCCTGCCAATTCCTTAATTCGCAGTTACCTGGGTAAAGCCTATTTCGAGGAGAGACGCTATCCGCTGGCCGCTACACAGTTTGATTTAGCTAAGGAAAAAGACCCGCAAGATCCAACGCCATGGTTTTATGACGCTATCCAAAAGCAAACGCAAAACAGACCGGTCGAGGCTTTGATGGATTTGCAGAAATCCATCGAGCTCAATAATAACCGTGCAGTATACCGGTCGAAATTCTTGCTGGATCAGGACGAAGCCGCGCGCGGTTCAAGTCTGGCGCGGATTTATGATAATTTGGGATTCGAAAAGCGCGCGCTGGTGGAAACGGCCAAATCGCTGAGCATCGATCCGGCGAATCACTCTTCGCATCGTTTTCTTTCAGATGCTTATGCGAATATTCCGCGGCATGAAGTGGCGCGCGTCAGTGAGTTATTGCAAGCGCAGTTATTGCAACCTATTAACGTGAATCCGGTACAACCGCATTTGGCGGTCGCGGATCTTAACATTATCAACAATACCGGTCCGGCCAGAGCAGGATTTAATGAATTTGCACCGCTGATGGAGCGCAACAAGCCGCAACTGGTTGCTTCCGGGGTTGCCGGCAGTAACAGCACGTTTGGAAATGAAGCAACGCTTTCGGCGGTTTATGACAAGGCGTCGATCAGCCTTGGTCAGTATCACTTCCAATCCGATGGGTTCCGTCCCAATAATGATCAGAATCATAATATCTACAATGCTTTCGCGCAGTATGCACTAACCCCGAAATTGAATGTCCAGGCTGAGTTTCGCAGGCGAAATTCGGATCACGGCGATTTGCTGCTCGATTTCAATCCGTCATTCCATTCGCGAGATCGGAGGCAGTTGGATCAGGATACCGCTCGTGGCGGTATCCGCTATTCGCTCTCTTCCAAGCAGGATTTTCTGATTTCTGGTATTTATTTTGATCGTCGCGAGAATACGGCACATCCGGCGGAACTGATGAAAATCGCGGGGATTCCGTTCGATGTTCTCTTTCCCTCATTCAATAACAGGCTGAAAGATCAAGGTTATCAACTGGAAGGACAATTTTTGCACCGGGATAAATTTATGAATCTGGTGACCGGCGCCGGCGCTTATGATATTGATGCGAAGCTTCGATGCAATGGTGATGTGTGTTCTTCCAATACCGTGAATTTCACCCGGGAACGAGAAAATGCCTATTTTTATTCGAATCTGAATTATTTTCAGAATATTAATGCAACCTTGGGAGTGAGTTACGATGCTTTCAGAGATGCTGTCAATCAGAATTTTGACGCGGTAAATCCGAAGTTCGGATTGCAATGGGATCTTACGCCTGGTCTTCGGCTGCGGTTAGCTTGGTTCGAGGCGGTGAAATCCGCGCTGATCGCGAATCAGACGCTGGAGCCGACGCAGGTAGCCGGATTTAATCAGATGTTTGACGATTTGAACGGCACACGATCGAGGCGCATGGGCGCCGGATTGGATGCTGCTTTTAGTAAAAATATATACGGCGGCATGGAAGTATCGGATCGGGATCTGAAAGTTCCTTACCTCAATGGCGATTTCAGGCAATTTGCCGGTGAGCAGCAACAGGAAAGGCTGTATCGCTCGTATTTGTACTGGCTGCCGCACGCGCATTGGGCGGTTAACGGGGAGTTCCAGTACGAACAATATGATCGTGCCGCAGTCACTGTGAACGATCCCAACAAACCTTATGAAATCCACTCGCTCAGCGCCCCGTTTACAATCAATTATTTTCATCCGACCGGGTTTTTCGGCAAAGTTAGCACGACCTATTTGCAGCAGAGCTTGAAGCGTTTGCCGGATGCAGATCCTCGCCTGGCGGAAGGCAATAGTGATTTTGTGCTGCTGGATACGGCGCTGGGTTATCGATTACCCAATCGCAGGGGAATTCTGAGTTTTGAAGGAAGAAATCTCAGCGATGAGCAGTTCTACTATCGCAGCTATAACTTCCAGTTTAACGAGATGAATACTTCTTCCCGTTTCATTCCGACTCGTACGTTCTTTGTACGCCTTACTTTAAACTATTAATAAAGGAGTTTTGAAATGTCTAAACCATCTATTCCTGCTGCTGCCTTAAATGCGCTAAAGAGTGATGCCGGTATCAGCGACGTCGTTGTAATGTTGTGCATCGATAAAACCGGTAAAGTCCATCAACTGAAAGGAGCAGGCGTGAATGACAGTGACCAAACGGCCGCTCGTCCACTTACAACCACAACAACCGGGGTTCAGACCATCAGCATCGTCGAACATGCGGAGCCATCGGCAGCCACTGCTGCTGCGTCACTCAATCCGGCAGGTGGCCTCGGAACCCCTCCAGTTGCGAGTACGCGTCCTTGTAAAACCATTATCATTGGCGGTTCATCGGTTACCTATTGCTGGTAGATTTTAGTTCTTGTTTGGAAAATTAGTTAGTATGAGTCGGATCCGGGAACCGAAGTAGATTTTGCATTTTTCTCATTGTTATTGGCGCGGCATCTTTTGCGTGCAATGCTTACCAATAAAACAAAAAAGCACATCAGATTTCTGATGTGCTTTTTTTATTACTGCTTAAAACAATCGGATTACAGCAATGGAATAATTAGCAATGCCACGATATTGATAATTTTAATCAATGGATTGATTGCTGGACCAGCGGTGTCTTTGTAAGGATCACCCACGGTATCACCGGTTACCGATGCTTTGTGAGCTTCGCTGCCTTTGCCGCCAAAATGACCATCTTCAATATGTTTTTTAGCGTTATCCCAAGCACCGCCACCGGTTGTCATTGAAATTGCAACAAACAAGCCGGTTACGATCGAACCCATCAATACGCCGCCCAATGCTTGCGGTCCCAGAATTACACCCACCAGCAGCGGAATCAATACCGGTAGCAACGAAGGAATCATCATTTCCTTAATGGCGGCCTTAGTGAGCATATCCACTGCACGGGAATAATCCGGCTTGGCTGTGCCTTCCATGATTCCTGGGATTTCTTTAAATTGACGACGTACTTCGATCACAACAGAACCTGCCGCACGTCCAACCGCTTCCATCGACATCGCACCGAACAAATAAGGAATCATACCGCCGATAAACAGACCGATAATGACCATGTGGTTGGATAAATCAAACGATAACTCCAATCCAGCATGCTCCAATGCGTGGGTGTAGTCGGCAAATAATACCAATGCCGCCAAACCAGCAGAGCCGATTGCATAACCTTTGGTAACCGCTTTGGTGGTGTTACCAACGGCATCCAGTGGATCGGTAATGGCGCGAACTGAATCCGGCATTTCCGACATTTCGGCGATACCACCGGCGTTATCGGTAATCGGACCATATGCATCTAATGCGACGATGATACCGGTCATTGATAACATCGAGGTAGCTGCAATAGCGATACCGTACAAACCCGCCAACGCATACGCCAGCAAGATGGTGATACAAACAGCCAGCACCGGCGCAGCGGTAGCGCGCATTGAAACGCCGAGACCTGCGATGATGTTGGTCGCATGACCGGTGGTCGATGCTTCAGCAACGTGTTGTACCGGCGGAAAATCGGTTGAAGTGTAATATTCGGTGATGACAACCATCAGTCCGGTTAACACCAATCCAAGTGCAGCCGCCAGGAAAACGCGCATAACCAGCATGCCGCCCGCAACTTCGGTACCATCAAGATCCAACGACATGCCGCTCATGAACCAAACTGTCACGGGAAGATACGCCAATAATGCAATACCGCCGGCAACTGCCAATCCGCGGTAGAGCGCATTCATAATCTTGCCGCCTTCGCGCATTTTGACGTAGTAACAACCGATAATCGATGCAACAATTGAAACCGCACCCAGCATCAGCGGGTAAATCACGGCGTCGATCGCATTCGCTGTAAACAACAACGCGCCCAAAATCATCGTAGCAATGATGGTAACAGCATAAGTTTCGAACAAGTCAGCGGCCATACCGGCACAATCGCCAACGTTATCGCCTACATTATCTGCAATCACTGCCGGATTACGAGGGTCATCTTCAGGAATACCGGCTTCTACTTTACCTACCAGATCCGCGCCAACGTCTGCGCCTTTGGTGAAAATACCGCCACCCAGACGCGCAAAGATGGAGATCAGCGATCCGCCAAAGGCAAAACCTACCAGAGGTTTAATGATATCGCTGACTGCCTGATCGGCATCCGCGCCGTTGAATAACATCGCGCAGTAACCAGCCACACCCAGCAGACCAAGCGCGACAACCAGCATACCGGTTACCGCACCACCCCGGAAAGCAATCGCAAGTGCTTCATTCAATCCGACACTCGCTGCTTGGGCTGTACGGACGTTCGATTGCACCGATACCGTCATTCCCAGGAAGCCTGCGGCACCGGAAAGAACCGCACCCAGTGCGAAACCAACAGCCGTATCCCAGCCTAATGCCAGCCAAAGCGCGAAAAACAAGATAGCGCCAACCATCCCAATCGTCATATATTGACGCTTGAGATACGCGGAAGCGCCTTCCTGAATCGCTTTTGCAATTTCTTGCATCCGCTGATTACCTGTAGATTGTTCAAAAATGCCCTTAATCCATATACCACTGAATACAAGGGCTACAATCGCGCTAATAATTGCGATAACTAAACCACTAGCCATAGAGAACTCCAATTAAAATCAGACCATAAAAAAGAGATGTGAAATCTTGGCCTCATTAATTTCACATTATCAACCACTTATTTTCAGACTAAAATCAAAACGTATTTTATCTGTTCTTGTTCGTTGAGTGCATCAAATATTTATAAAATTTAGATCGTTAGGTAATTGCATTTAGCTAAGTTTTGCTTCCTTACAACACCCGGAACCGTGATCGTTTTTATATATTTATAGTTAAATTTTGAATTCGCTCAGTTTCTTTGGAACAGCTACATTTTTTAACCGTACATAATCCGGCAAGCCGTTCTTGTAAGGCGGATAATCTTCGCCTTCAATCAATGGTGCGAGGTATTCCCTGCAAGATTCGCTAATACCGAAACCATCGGCGCTTATGAAATCCGCCGGCATCATTTTTTCGACATTCGCAACATTTGAAAGCTGTGCCATGCCGACTGACCACTTATAGGGTGAATTGGATTCACGAACGATTGTTGGCATTACTGAATTATGGCCGGCGATGGCGTACTCAACTGCGGCTTTACCCATTGCGTATGCTTGATCGACATCGGTTTTGGATGCGATATGGCGTGCGGCACGTTGCAGATAATCCGCAACCCCCCAGTGGTATTTCAAGCCCAAGCCATCTTTAATGATATTGGCTACGACCGGTGCGACACCGCCCAATTGCGCGTGCCCAAACGCATCGCGTAACCCCTGATCGGACAGAAAATTACCGTCCGCGCCTTTTACACCTTCAGACACAACCACGGAGCAATAACCATATTCCTTCACGCAACGATCAACTTTTGCGAGGAATTTTTCTTTGTCGAATGTAACTTCCGGAAATAAAATCACGATTGGAATTTCACAATCCGGGCTTGATGCCAAACCGCCTGCGGCGGCAATCCAGCCGGCATGGCGTCCCATGACTTCCAACACAAATACTTTGGTCGAAGTTTTGGCCATGCTGGCTACGTCGAAGCTTGCTTCACGTGTGGAGACTGCAATGTACTTCGCGACTGAGCCAAAACCGGGGCAGCAATCGGTGATCGGCAAATCATTATCGACAGTCTTGGGCACATGAATTGCCTGAATCGGATAACCCAGAGTACTGGATAATTGCGAAACTTTTAAGCAGGTATCCGCCGAATCGCCGCCGCCATTATAGAAGAAGTAGCCGATGTCGTGTGCTTTGAAAATTTCGATCAAGCGCTCGTATTCGCGCCGGTTTTGCTCAAGGCTTTTGAGCTTGTAGCGGCATGAGCCGAATGCGCCCGATGGGGTATAACGCAATGCGGCAATCGCTGCTGCGGATTCCGCGTTGGTGTCGATGAGATCTTCGGTTAAAGCGCCGATGATGCCGTTGCGGCCCGCATAGACAGTGCCAATCTTATCTTTATGCTGGCGCGCTGCTTCCAATACTCCGGCAGCGGATGCGTTAATTACCGCGGTAACGCCACCGGATTGCGCATAAAATGCATTTTTTGTTGCCATATTTTTCTCCTGAACGGTCAAATCAAAGTCGTAAACCTATAAAAAAATTGTATAAATTGGTACGAACAAAAACCCAGGCCGCGGAGGATCACAGCCTGAGTTTCGAGTTTCAAAGTTATTGATAAATCAGCTAAATAAGCTTATTTTAGCGCCGTGAGGATCTGATCACGAATATCCTCAACCGTGCCGATACCGGCGATTCTTATATAACGAGGCGCACCGGTTTCACCATTTCTCGACCACGCGGAATAGTAATCAACCAGCGGTTTCGTTTGTTGATGATACACTTCAAGCCGCTTTCTGACTGTTTCTTCTTTATCATCATCGCGTTGAATCAACGGTTCACCCGTTATGTCGTCGACTTCATTATTTTTGGGCGGATTAAAATCGACATGGTACGTACGGCCTGACGCTGGGTGCACTCTTCGGCCAGACATCCGCTTGACGATCTCGGCATCCGAAACATCGATTTCAACGACGAAATCAATCTGCACGCCTGCTGCTTTCATCGCATCGGCTTGCGGAATCGTCCGGGGAAAGCCGTCGAATAAAAAACCCTTCGCACAATCCGGTTCCGCAATGCGCTCCTTGACGAGATTGATAATAATATCATCCGAAACCAACCCGCCGGCGTCCATAATTTTTTTCGCCATTACGCCGAGTTCGGTTCCTGCTTTAACCGCAGCCCGCAGCATATCGCCGGTGGAAATTTGCGGTACTCCAAAATGTTCCTTAATATAATTGGCCTGAGTGCCTTTTCCGGCACCGGGGCCTCCTAACAAAATGACGCGAATGATTGTTCTCCCTGAATTACCAATGATTGCTGAAAACCGGGGCAGCGCAATTTACTATCCGTTGCTGCATGATTTCGCGCAATTATAGCGCACGTGCGGTTGATTCTCGAGTTTTTTACTATGTTATTCTTTTTCTTGTTTAAACAATGATATAAAACAAGTTAGATAGACCGGATACGGTTATGCGATAATTTCCCCCACTCATCAAATAGGATTCATTTGGCATGGACGATAACAGAAGCAAAGCTTTAGACGCGGCATTGGCGCAAATCGAGAAACAATTTGGGAAAGGCTCCATCATGCGGCTCGGTGCGAATGATGTTGCCTACGATATACAGGTCGTTTCCACCGGTTCGCTCGGGCTGGATATTGCATTGGGCGTCGGAGGATTACCTCGCGGACGGATCATCGAGATTTACGGCCCGGAATCTTCCGGTAAAACCACGCTGACTTTGCAAGTCATCGCGGAAATGCAAAAGCTGGGCGGCACGGCAGCGTTTATCGACGCGGAACATGCGCTGGATCCGCAGTATGCGCAGAAGATCGGTGTCAACGTTCAGGAATTGCTGATTTCGCAACCGGATAACGGTGAACAAGCTTTGGAAATCGCCGACATGCTGGTGCGCTCCGGTTCGGTCGATATCATCGTGATCGATTCGGTGGCCGCTCTGACGCCGCGTGCCGAAATCGAAGGCGATATGGGCGATCCGCAAATGGGCTTGCAAGCGCGGCTGATGTCGCAAGCGTTGCGCAAATTAACCGCCAACATCAAACGCAGCAATACCATGGTCATTTTCATCAACCAAATCCGCATGAAAATCGGCGTGATGTTTGGCAACCCCGAAACCACGACCGGCGGTAATGCGTTGAAATTTTATGCATCGGTGCGTCTGGACATCCGCCGTACCGGTTCGATCAAAGACGGTGAGGAAACCATTGGTAACGAAACCCGTGTCAAGGTGGTTAAAAACAAAGTCGCACCGCCGTTCAAGCAAGCCGATTTTGACATTTTGTACGGCGAAGGCATTTCGCGCGAGAGCGAAATCATCGAATTGGGTGTGCAGCATAAGCTGATCGATAAATCCGGCGCCTGGTACGCTTATAAAGGCGAGAAGATCGGTCAAGGCAAGGATAATGTGCGCGAATATTTGAAAGAACACAAAGACATGGCACAAGAAATCGAGCAAAAAATCCGTGCGATCGTCGGCATTCCCGACCAGGCCAAGCCGATTAAGGAAAAAGCCGGAAAAGATAAACCCGGTAAAGAGAATTAACCCGAATGGATAGCCGCTCGCCGATTGAATTACGCGCCTTGCGCTATTTGGCGCAACGCGAGTATTCACGCCGGGAGCTGGCGCAGAAACTATCGGCTGACCGGGATAGCCGTGAAACCGGAGAACTGGCAGCGGTTTTGGATCAATTGGAACAGCAGGGTTACTTGAGCGAGCAACGGATGGTTGAACAAGTCGCGCGAGTCCGGCGTTCCCGTTTCGGCAGTCAGCGTATCGTGCAAGAACTCAAATCCAAAGGGGTCGACGACGGTCTGATCCGCAATATCTTGCCAAATTTGAAAGAAACCGAGCTGGAAACGGCATCGCACATTTGGCGAAAGAAATTCGATCATCCGCCTGCCACCCGTGAAGAACGCGCTAAACAAATACGATTCATGATGAATAGAGGTTTCTCGATGGAGACAATTCAACAAGTACTGACGCAAGCGAGCGAGGAGAATCCATGAGGTTCCGTTTTGTACTTATCCTGCTGATGCTGGTATGCACAATGATCGGTATGCCGGTCAGCGCCGATACGGTGACCCCGATCAACGCGATCATTTCCGCACCGGTCAATTTTGACGGCAAGGAAGTGATGTTGCGCGGCATTCCCAAAAGTCCCACGCGGTTGCCGCTGATCAACTTCAAAGCCTACGTGCTGGAAGACAGCAGCGGTGAGATCATGGTTTTAACCGAAGCCGATCTGCCCAATATGAACGAAGAAATTACCATCCGCGCAGTCGTCAAAAGCCTGGCGATTGTCAAAGGCGAAGCGGTTGGCTTGACCGTTACCGAACTTGAACGATACGAACAGATACAAAAATTATGAAAAGCAGCGAAATACGACAAAAATTTCTGGAATTTTTTGAATCGCACGGCCACACCATCGTAGCATCGAGTCCGCTCGTGCCTGGCAACGACCCGACCTTACTATTTACCAACGCCGGCATGGTGCAATTCAAGGATGTATTCCTCGGTCAGGACAAACGGCCTTACGCGCGCGCGGTCAGCTCGCAACGCTGCGTACGAGCAGGCGGCAAACACAACGATCTGGAGAACGTCGGCTACACCGCGCGGCACCATACTTTTTTTGAGATGCTCGGCAATTTCAGTTTTGGCGATTATTTCAAACGCAACGCTATTTTGTTTGCCTGGGATTTTCTGACCAACACCCTGAAGATTCCGCGCGACAAACTGTGGGTCACCGTGTACGCCGAAGACGACGAAGCCGCGGATATTTGGCTGAATGAAGTCGGTGTCGAACCGGCGCGCGTGGTGCGCATCGCGACCATGGATAATTTTTGGCAGATGGGCGATACCGGCCCGTGCGGCCCATGTTCCGAGATTTTCTACGATCACGGCCCGGACGTTGCCGGTGGCCCGCCGGGTTCCGCCGATGCCGACGGCGACCGCTACATCGAAATCTGGAATCTGGTGTTCATGCAATACAACCGTGACAGCGCCGGTACATTGCATCCGCTGCCGAAACCATCGGTCGATACCGGCATGGGGTTGGAGCGTATTTCCGCGGTGATGCAGCATGTGCACAGCAATTACGACATCGACTTGTTCCAAAGCCTGATCAAAGCAGCAGCGCGTGCGACCGGCACCAGCAATCTCGCCGATAATTCGCTCAAGGTCATCGCCGACCACATTCGCGCTTGTTCGTTTTTGATCACCGACGGTGTCATTCCGGGCAGCGAAGGCCGCGGCTATGTGCTGCGCCGCATCATCCGCCGTGCGATCCGCCATGGATACAAGCTCGGGCAGAAGCAACCATTCTTTCATCAATTGGTAGAAGACTTGAGTCAAGCGATGGGGCAAGCGTATCCCGAACTGATCGCAGCCAAAACCCGCGTAGCAGCGGTGTTGCTGCAAGAAGAAGAACGCTTCGCCGAGACGCTGGAAAACGGCATGCAAATTCTGGAAGCCGCGCTCAGCCAGAATATTAAAATGCTGGACGGCGAAACCGCGTTCCGTCTCTATGACACCTTCGGTTTCCCGATCGATTTAACCGCCGACATCGCCCGCGAGCGCGGCATCACCGTCGATCATGATGGGTTTGAACAAGCGATGGCGCGTCAGCGTGAACAAGCGCGCGCCGCCAACAAGTTCGCGATGCAGGAAGGTCTCGACTACAAAGGCGGCCAAACCACGTTCTACGGTTACGATACTTTGCAGCACGACGGCCAGGTACTGGCCATTTATAAACAAGGCAGCGCGGTGGATTTTGTCGAAGCGGGCGATGAAGCCGTGGTGGTGCTCGATCAAACGCCGTTCTACGCCGAATCCGGCGGTCAGGTCGGCGATTGCGGCGAATTGCTCGCTGCCAACGGTACCTTTGAAGTTACCGACACGCAAAAAATCCAGGCCGGGGTATTCGGACACAAGGGACTATTGCGCAGCGGACGCTTGGTCATACGAGACAGCGTGCAAGCCCGGGTCAATCCGCAAACGCGCGTCAGCACCGCCAACAACCACTCCGCGACGCATCTGCTGCACGCTGCGCTACGCAAAGTACTCGGTACGCATGTCACGCAAAAAGGCTCGCTGGTCGATCCCAACCGGCTGCGCTTCGATTTCTCGCACAACGCGCCGATGAGCGCCGACGAAATCCGCGAAACCGAACGCCTGGTCAACGAACAAATCCGCAACAACTGGGTAGTGGAAGCGGCTTCGATGAAATACGACGACGCGATCAAGCGCGGCGCGATGGCGTTGTTCGGTGAAAAATACACGGACGTGGTGCGCGTCATCGGCATGGGTGAATTCTCTACCGAATTATGCGGTGGCACGCATGTGCCGCAAGTCGGGCAAATCGGCCTGTTTAAAATCGTCGCCGAATCCGGTGTCGCCGCCGGTATCCGCCGCGTTGAAGCGGTGACCGGAAAAGGCGCGATCGATTACGTGCAGCAACGCGAAGCGCAATTGCTCGAAATCGCACACACGCTCAAAGCCAACCCGCAAGAAATCACGCAAAAAATCGCGCAAATCATCGACAACGTGCGGCAAACCGAAAAAGAACTGGCGCGCCTGAAAACCAAAATGGCCAGCTCGCAAGGCGCCGACCTGGCCTCGCAAGCGCAAGACGTCAACGGCATCAAAGTGCTCGCCGCCAACCTGGAAAACGCCGACGCCAAGACGCTGCGCGAAACGCTCGATCAACTCAAAGACACACTCAAATCTTGCGCGATTGTGCTGAGCACTGTCACCGACGGTAAAGTCACGCTGATCGCTGGCGTCAGCGCCGATCTGACCGGCAAAGTCAAAGCCGGAGAATTGGTCAACTTCGTCGCGCAGCAAGTCGGCGGCAAAGGCGGCGGACGCGCGGACATGGCGCAAGCAGGCGGGACTCAACCGGAGCGGTTGCCTGCGGCGCTCGGAGGTGTGAAAGATTGGGTTGAAACGAAAGTCGTGCAGTAGTCAAAATTGCCTGAATCATCGCAATATTCTTGATTCTGCATCCAGTTCGTATCACGATCGGATCATTGTGATACGTAGCTAAATTTGGATAATCAAAATGGGAAAGTATTCAAAACTCAGAATAAAAATTCTGACGGGTAGTACTGACGCAGACATTACATTTTCCGAACTTTGCCAATTATTGATCCGATTAGGATTCACTGAGCGGATAAAAGGAAGTCATCACATTTTTACTCGCGAAGACATTGAAGAAATTATCAATTTGCAACCGAAACACAGTAAAGCAAAACCGTATCAAGTCAAACAGGTTAGAATGCTATTGACGAAGTATCATATGGGAGAATGTGACATTGATTAAATACGAATTAATCATTTACTGGAGCGAAGACGATCATGCTTTTATCGCCGAAGTTCCAGAATTACCCGGTTGCATGGCGGATGGTGAAACCTACGAACTGGCCGTTGCCAATGTAAAAACCGTCATCGAACAATGGATAGAAACCGCCCGCGAACTGGGCAAGGTGATCCCGGAACCTAAAGGCAGGTTAATGTTCGCGTGATGGAATTGTAAAAACAACAAAATCAACAAAATCAATCCTCTGTTTATATCAAACCTAATTACAAGCTCACAATTAAATTTTTGTTTATCAAATGCTCAATAATCACACTGCTAGTGTGTTTACTCAGTTGGGAGTTATGTAGTGCAAAAACCACTTATTCAAAAAATAGAAATTAATTATTTTCGTTCTATTTATGCAGGAATACTCAATAATTGCGCGCCGCTTAATATTATTGTAGGTGGGAATGATTCGGGAAAATCGAATGTTCT
Source organism: Nitrosomonas limosa (assembly GCF_054188085.1). NCBI lineage: Bacteria > Pseudomonadati > Pseudomonadota > Betaproteobacteria > Nitrosomonadales > Nitrosomonadaceae > Nitrosomonas > Nitrosomonas limosa. The sequence goes on from NZ_CM135180.1 coordinate 2,405,075, forward strand.
TCGGGCATTAAATCTATTTTTCAACAATCAAACGGACCTTAATCAAGCGTATGATTTTGATCAAGATCTATCAATCAAACGTATCCAACAGACACAAATAGGTAAAACCAAAGCATTTATCAGTGTAAAAATCACATTCAATAATATTTTTAACTATAGTTCTTTGCCAGAAACATTTGCAGTTAAAAGACAATGGAATAGATATTCAGATAATGCGGAAACTTATATTTTTCCAAAGCAAATAAAACAAAATATTCTTTACAGATTTCTTAATAAAGTCGAGTTGCATTATGTTCCAGCAGTAAAAAGCAAAGAAATTTTTAAACATTATTTGCGATTACTTTATGACACCCTTGTTCAGAAGGATATTAGATTGTCAGAAGCATCAAGTGGTATCACAGAAGTTATAAACACTGCAACCGCACAGATGACCGAAAGAATTAAAGAAGGTATTGGAGTTACTAGTAATATAGCAGTGCCAAGAAATTTTAGAGATTTATTTGGGGATCTTGATTTTCTAACACAAATAGGTAAAACAGAAAAGCTTTCTTTAAAACAGCGAGGTGATGGAATTCAAGTAGGACATATTCCTTATATTTTAGATTTTGTTTCGCAAGAAAATAGTGGTAAACATTATATTTGGTTGTATGAGGAACCAGAGAATTCATTAGAAATGAGAAAAGCTTTTGAATTGGCAGAGAAATTCCAAAAAGATTTTTCTAGGAGAAACCAAATATTTGTTACTACGCATTCACCTGCATTTTACAGCCTGGATCACTCAAGCGTAGGTAAATGGGGAGTAAAAAAATCAATTAATAACTCTGATGATAATTCGTTTAGCATATCAGAAATTAATGAACTTCAAAAATTTGATGAAGTAGATGAAAATCTCGGAATTACTGCGCTTGTCGCTGAAAGAGCCAGGGAAATTTATGAAGAAAATGCTTCTATCAATAAACAGCTTGATAATTTTAAAGAAATTACTAAGCCAATAGTGCTTTGCGAAGGGAAAACAGATGTTCTATACATTAAAAAGGCTTTAGAACTTAACGGAAAATCAGAACTATTGGAAAGTATTAAGATTATTGAGGCAAACTCGAATGGGGAAGGCTCTGGATGTGATTTATTAAAAGCAATTGTAAAGCTTAGAAAAAATAAATCATATCACTACCACTTCAAAGCCTTACTTGTTTTCGATTGTGATGTTTCGGGAGTTCCATCAGGTTCACTTGATGAGAATACTGAAATTTTTAAATTTACTAAACAAGACAATCATCATTTTCCAAGTGGTATTGAGAATGCTTTGTCAAATGAGATTGCCAACTTGATAACGGGTAATCCTGAATTATGGTCTAAAACAAAAAACGATAAAGGGCATATAAAAACAACTAAAACGGAATTAAGGAAATTGGAAGCATGTGAGTTTGTTTGTAGCAGAAATAATCTTGATGATTTTCTTCCTTTTGAAAGTTTGATTAAAACTATCGAAAATTTCGCAAAAATTTGAAGAGACTTATTTGTTTTTTTAACTTGTAACTCGTAAAGCAGAAGTCCATTAGAGCGCTATGGAAGCTATTCCATGACACAGCACAAGATGCTGGCAAAAAATTCCAAAAGACTGGTTGCAGAATAATAATCAAGAACACCGATGAAATTTGAACGGCTGATTACCATCATCACTAACCTCGCCGTGGTAGCAGGTATGGTGCTGGTGGTATTGGAATTGCAACAAAACCGCGAGGCGATTCAGATTGCGCATCAGTTATCCCTCGCGGGATTAGTGAGCCAAGCACATCTGGCGGTTGCATCGGATCAAGAACTGGCGGACTTGGTCGCCCGGGCCAAGCGGAACGATGTGCAGGATTTCAGTCCCGCGGATATTGAGCGCGTCAATCAATGGGCATTGGCATTCCTTGAGCCGCGAATCAGCTCGTACCATCTCAGGAGCAACGAGTTCGTTGTGCTGGAAGATTGGTGCGATCTCATGCGCGATTTTACCGATCTCTACCGGCACCCCTACTTTGGCGCCATCGTGAAGTCAGACCTCAGTTACGCCGATGCCGTCGCGGCGGATATCGAGAACCGCTGTACTATGAATAAATAACCCATAAAGCGGAATAGCCTAGCGGGCTTCCGCTCTGCAGTTGCTTTGGTAAAAAAAGAAGTAATTTCTTTGGGGTCACGTACGGTATCAAACTGATGCGTTGTGAAATCCAATCATGCAGGAACTTCGATGTATTGAACGATGCTGGTTGGCTGTGGTATGGGTAAACCGTCTTCCATCATTCCTTCGATATGAAGTTCGATAGCTTCGCGAATTTCCCGCTCCGTTTCTTTAATGGTCGATCCGGTTGCAACGCACCCCGGTAAATCCGGGACGTAAGCCGAATAGTTATTTCCTGCTTTTTCAACAACGATTGCATAACGCATGATTTACTCCTTGAGTTTTGCTTGCTTCAGTATGCTGTTTAAAGTGCCGGGTGCCAAATCATCTCCGGGTTTACCGGATACGGTTACGCGGCCGCTTTTTACGGAGTGTTTGAATTGACGATGACTTCCGCGCGTAGTGGCAAGATACCAGCCATCCTGTTTCAGGATATTTAAAACTTCGTTGACTTTCATGCCGATACGATATCAGGTTGCAATAAAAAAATGGAGTTTTCACAAAAATAAGCCTGTAAGGTGGAAATCCTTGTCAGGCTTCCGTTCTACGTGGTGATTTCCCGTGTTCTTGCCACGAGGTTGCTTATTGAGGCCACATCGGAGTGCCCGGTTAATCGGTCGGCCGAAGTGGCGGGATTGAATTATTACGTGATTTCCAAATGCGCAATGCCGGAATTGAGATCCTGCGATTTGGCTTCGTTGCTTTCCAGTTTGATTCTCAGACGCAATTCGTTTACCGAGTCGGCGTTGCGCAGCGCGTCTTCGTAGCTGATTTTCCCGGCTTCGTACAGTTCAAATAATGCCATGTCGAAGGTTTGCATGCCCAGTTCCTTGGATTTGCGCATGATGTCCTTGATTTCATGCACGTGACCTTTGAAGATCAGGTCGGCGATCAGCGGCGAGTTGAGCATAACCTCAATGGCGGCGGCGCGCCCTTTGGCGTCTTTCAGTGGAATTAAACGTTGCGCCACGATGGAGCGTAAATTCAGTGACAAATCCATCAGCAATTGCGGGCGGCGTTCTTCCGGGAAGAAGTTGATGATCCGGTCGAGCGCTTGATTGGCGCTGTTGGCGTGCAATGTGCCCATGCACAAATGGCCGGTTTCGGCAAAAGCAATCGCATGTTCCATGGTTTCGCGGTCGCGGATCTCGCCGATCAGGATGACGTCCGGTGCCTGCCGCAGGGTATTTTTCAGCGCCGCTTCCCACGATTCGGTATCGACGCCGACTTCACGCTGGGTGATGACGCAGTTGATATGTTCATGCACATATTCCACCGGATCTTCGATGGTGATGATATGGCCGTAGCTGTTTTTATTGCGATGCCCGATTAATGCCGCCATTGAGGTCGATTTTCCCGAACCGGTGCCGCCGACAAAAATCACCAGGCCGCGTTTGCTCATCACAACTTCTTTCAAGACTTGCGGCAAGCCCAAATCGTCGAAATCGGGGATTTTGGTAGTGATGGTCCGCAATACCATGCCGACGCGCTGTTGCTGCACGAATGCATTCACCCGGAAGCGTCCGATGCCGGTTGGATTAATCGCAAAGTTGCATTCTTTGGTGGCATCGAACTCCGCCGCTTGTTTGTCGTTCATGATCGATTTGGCGAGCATTTCGGTATGTTGCAGCGATAGCGATTGTTGCGATACCGGCGTCATTTTTCCGTCGATTTTCATCGCCGGTGGAAAACCGGTGGTGATAAACAGATCCGAGGCTTTTTTACTGAGCATTAAGCGTAGTAAATCCGACATGAATTTGGCGGCTTGTTCTTTATCCATTGCGTGTTCCTTGATTTCGGGTTGGGCGGAAAGGATGGCTAGATTCTGAAATTATCTTTATTGACCGCTTGCGCTCTGGCATCGGCGACGGAAATGAGATTGCGTTTGACCAGATCGTTCAGATTCTGGTCCAGCGTTTGCATCCCGGCATTCTGTCCGGTCTGAATCGCGGAATACATTTGCGCGACTTTGCCTTCGCGGATTAAGTTGCGGATTGCCGGGGTGCCGATCATGATTTCATGTGCCGCAACCCGGCCTTTGCCATCTTTGGTTTTGAGCAGAGCCTGCGAAATAACCGCGCGTAGCGATTCCGACAGCATCGCCCGGATCATTTCTTTTTCTTCCGCTGGGAATACGTCGATGACACGATCAATCGTTTTAGCGGCCGAGCTGGTATGCAGCGTGCCGAAAACCAAGTGACCGGTTTCAGCCGCCGTCATCGCCAAACGGATGGTTTCCAGATCGCGCATCTCACCGACCAGAATGATGTCCGGATCTTCCCGCAGCGCGGAGCGCAGAGCATTGGAGAAACTGTGCGTATCCCGGCCGACTTCGCGCTGGTTGATCAGGCATTTTTTACTTTCGTGCACGAATTCGATCGGATCTTCCAGCGTCAGGATATGGCCGTATTCATTTTCGTTGATGTCGTTGATCATCGCCGCCAAGGTGGTCGACTTACCGGAACCGGTCGGGCCGGTGACCAAGACTACGCCGCGCGGTTGTTTGGCGATTTCGGCGAATATTTTCGGCGCTCTTAAATCTTCCAGACTTAGAACTTTCGAGGGAATGGTCCGCATAACCGCTGCGGCGCCGCGCTGGGTATTGAAAGCATTAACCCGGAAGCGCGCCAGGTTGGGGATGGCGAAGGAAAAATCACATTCCAGATTTTCTTCGTAAAATTTGCGCTGGCTGTCATTCATGATGTCGTACACCATCGCATGAACTTCCTTGTGATCCATTTCCGGTAAATTGATGCGGCGGATATCGCCATGCACCCGGATCATCGGCGGCATGCCGGCGGATAGGTGAAGATCCGAAGCGCTGTTTTTAACTACAAATGCGAGCAACTCAACTATATTCATCGCGATACCTCTTATGGCTGGTCATTACTAGACATGTTTGGAAAGCTACGGGTCCTGAATAAACGATTGGAACTGAATGATTCAGCCGTCAACGGAACGAAATGCTAAAAATTAAGCGAAGCGGATCAACGAAGATTATGTTTTGGACGTTTGATTTAAAGTGTCACTGATTCGATTCGCCCAAGCGGTGGCTTCCAGTTCCATTGCGGTGAAATCGTTCAGGCTGAGAAAACCGAGGTCAGCCAACATGGCGGTGACAATTTCGATTTCGCCTTTTTCGTAGGCTTCTATCAGTGCCAATTGCCGTCCCAAGTATCCGCGCCGGGAAACCAGCGCTTCGCTCATGTCCTTCTGGATGCTGAGTGTTCCCACTAGTTCGGACATTTCCATGCCGAGCAAGGTATCGAGTAGCGACAGAATGCCGACCATGAAAGCGCGGTCCTGGTGATTTTTGTCGTGCGGACGATCGGCTTTGGCGATCGACTCGAGCAATTTACCGCGGACCGTCGCAACCTGCATGAGCGCGTCCGAGGTGCTGCCATCCCGTTGTTTGGCGGCGTAGAGCAATATTTGCACCCAGCGCTGCAATTGCTTGCGGCCGATGATCATGATTGCCCGCTTAATCGAATTGATGGTGCTGGGGAGGCCGCTTGCGGCGGAATTGACCATGCGCAGCAGGTTATAGCTTAAACCGGGTTGATATTTCAGTTCATTTTCTATTTCACCGACTTCGCTATCGCGCACCACCAGCAATAATAGTTTTAACAGCGATAATTTGGATGGATCGATGCGTTTGCCGGAAATGATTTCCGGTTGCGCAAAATAAAATCCTTGCAGCATTTGAAAATCTAATGCGATGCATTGCTTGGCAATCTCCTGGCTTTCCACCTTTTCGGCTAATAAAAGCACAGGCCAGCGTCGCAATGTTCTTATCAGACCGGTGAGCTTTTCATGGCTCAGCGCAGCGACATTTATCTTGACCACGTTGATCAGCGGCATGAGCCGATCCAGCCGGCTGTCGATGTCAATCACATTTGAAAGCGCCAGTTGGTATCCTTTATGTTTCAGAAAGATGCAGCGCTCGATCAGCTCGTCGGTAATTTCGATGTTTCTTAAGATTTCGAAGACGACATGTTTTTTCGGGAGCATGCAAATGGCATCATGCATGAGCATCTCTGTATCGACCTTGATGAAGCCGCGCCGTTTACCAATGACGTTTTCGATCCCTAATTGACCGTATGTATCAATGATGACATTCGCGGAAGCGGCAGAATTGTCTGAAACAGAGACGGCATTATCATGATTGGCGCGAAACAAGAGTTCATATGCGACCAATTTCTGCTTGCAATCAAGGATTGGTAGCCTGCCGAGATAAACTTCCTTCATAAATTCTCCAGTGTTACCTGTCTGCGCTGCTTTTCATTCCTATCGTATGACGTTCATAATTTCGGTCACTTGCAATTTGGCAACGGTCATGAGCGATTCAACAATTTCGGCGGTTAATCCCATATCACTCCATAGTGCGAAGGCCCGGTCGGATACCGCTTTATCCAGAGTAACTTGTTGATTGGTGCAAGGGCTGATCGACATGGCAATATAGATCGCGGCACACAATGTTTTGGCATCGTATTCAAATTCTTTGTCTTTCGGGGAATTACATTGGCATTCGACCAACTTCCAGATATTGGGCGGCAACTTCCACTGTCTTAGAAGCTCGGCACCCAGTTGCGCCTGAGTAAAACCGAAAATCTTGCGTTCCGCTGCTGCAACCGCCTCTTCTCCCTTATGCATATAACTCAGCACCTCAACGGATTCTTTCGGATACTGATTAAAAAGGACCAATCGTCCAACGGCATGTAACAAGCCGGCAATAAAGAATCGTTCCCTGCCAGCCACACTGGACGACAGTAACCGGGCTGTTACACCGCAAGTAATGCTATGATTCCAGAAGGTATCCATGTCGACCAGTTCGGTGGAAATACCTTTGAAGGCGGAAGTCACGGAGGTGGCGATGACGATGTTGCGCAATTCCTTATGGCCAATGATGGCGATGGCTTTTGATATGTTTTCCACTTTGCCGGAAAAGCCGAAATAAGAGCTATTGGCAAATTTCAGTAATTTTGCGGTCAATGCAGGGTCGCTGGAAATTACACGCTCCAATTCGGAGTTGGTTTCTTCGCCTGAGTCGATTAGCTCGTTGACGCGTATGACTACGTCAGGTAATGAAAAGATTGAGCGAACGTTTGCAACTATCGTCTGTGGATCCATTTGAATTAAGCAAAGGTTATTTTAATCAATGGCTTCTTGAATTCCATAGAAAGGCTGTCCAGACATTGCAGAGCAATTAAATCTGGCCCGATCTAATGAAAGGTTCAAGGGAATAATTAACCTGTGAAGCAGGATTATTTTCCTGCGTAAGATTAATTCAACCGACCCGGAATGCAGTCAAAGATTAAGCGGTGAAAATGACCGGATTTCAAAAAGAGTGACGAAGAAAAGCGCTAATTAGCTTTATTCTCTGTGGATTTGGTGGAGATCAGCCCAAGGTATTTTGCGTGGAGTTGTTCCTTGCTTTCTACTTTATTGGGATTGGTTGTGATGCAATCGACCGGGCATACTTCCACGCATTGCGGCACGTCGTAGTGCCCGACGCATTCAGTGCATAAATCCGGATTGATTTGGTAAATTTCTTCACCTTGCGAGATGGCGCCGTTCGGGCACTCAGGTTCGCAGACATCACAGTTGATACATTCGTCAGTAATGATTAATGCCATGGTTACACTTAAAAAGATTGGGTTATCTTGTCACGCAGCTTTTGCGCGACCAGCGGATGAACAAACGCGTCCGCATTACCGCCTAAAGATGCGATCTCCCGGACGATCGTTGCGGAAATAAACATATATTGCTCGGATGGCGTCATGAATAACGTTTCAACATCCGGATACAAGCTGCGGTTCATGCCCGCCATTTGAAATTCATATTCAAAATCCGAAGCGGCGCGCAAGCCGCGCAGAATAATCCGTGCGTCCTGTTGCTGCAGAAAATTCATCAACAAACCGGAGAAAGCCAGGATTTTAACATTAGCGCAATCGGATAGCACTTGCTGGGCCATTGCCACTCGTTCTTCCAACGTAAAGAAAGGTTTCTTGCTGCTGCTAACCGCCACCGCTACCACGACTTGGTCAAACAATCGAGATGCTCGCCGGACAAGATCTTCGTGACCTCGTGTGATCGGATCAAAAGTCCCGGGATAAATGGCTTTATCCATGATTAACATACTCCATCAGTTTGTAATGAACCGTTCCTGCTTTGGCACTGCGAAAAGCGCGCCACTGCTGATCGATAGCCCAGTCGCGATTGGCTTCGGCATAAACGAGTCCGCTTTGCTTGAGATGCGGTGGCAGTAAAGGCATGATTTGGTCAGTTAATTCAGCGCGGTAAGGCGGATCAAGAAAAATGACATCAAATGTACGGGTATCGGAATTTAGAAACTTGAGTGCGTCCATCATTACCAGTTCCACCTGACTGGCTTGCAATTTTTCCTTGTTTTCCCGCAATGCTTGAATATTTTTGGCATCCTTGTCCACCATGACAACCAATGCAGCGTCGCGGGATGCGGCTTCAAAACCCAATGCACCGCTGCCTGCAAACAGATCCAGGCAAGCCAGGTCACTTAAATCCTGCCCAAGCCAATTAAATACCGTTTCACGAATCCGATTGGCAGTAGGCCTCAGATCCGGGTGCTCAGGAAAAGTTAACAGCCGGCTGCGCCACTGGCCGCCGATAATGCGGATTTTCCCCCGGACTGCCATCACATTATGAATTATTCAACCGCGCCAACGATGACGGCGACCATGCCATCCGGTTGAATCCTGCGTTGAAAGGCCTGCCGGATTTGTTCGACAGTCACCGCTTCAACAGCTACCAGATAATCCGTTAGAAACGTCAGTGGTAATTGATAGAAGCCGATGACCGACAAGAATCCTAATATTTTGTTGTTACTGTCGATCCGCAGTGGAAAGCCGCCGATAATGTTTTGCTTTGCCGCCACTAATTCCGCTTCGGTTGGACCGTTCTCGACAAAATTTTTCAATACTTGCTGCACCAGTGCGAACGCATCTTCGGATTGTTCTTTTTTAGTCTGCAGGCCCACTAAAAAAGGCCCTTGTTCTTTAAAAGGTGAAAAGAAACTGTAAACGCTATAAGCCAAGCCGCGTTGCTGCCGGACTTCCTCCATCAGACGGGAAACAAATCCTCCGCCACCCAAAATATGATTTCCAACCAACAGCGGGAAATAGTCGGGATCATTCCGGCGCAATCCTGGGTAAGCCAATTGAATGTGGCTTTGGGCTGCCGGATGCGATATCCGCTTGATGCCTGCCTGAGGGATGGATACTGCGGGAATCATCGTTTCAGCTTCTTTAGCAGGCAGTTTTTCGGTTAACCGTTCCGCTATAGCAGCCGCTTCTTGCCGGGTTACATCACCGATCATCGCGATAATCGCGTTCTTTGCAACATAATGGGTGCGGTAAAAGGCGATCAGATCTTCCCGCTGCAAGCGGTTCAGCGTTTCGATTTCACCCGTTTCAGTAAGTCCGTAAGGGTGTTGCCCGTACAACATTTTCATCAGTTCGCGATCGCCGATATAGTCCGGCTTGGTGCTCGATTCTTTGATGCTGGCAGCGATTCGTGTTTTTTCACGTGTTACGACGTTTTTGGGAAACTCAGGTCGCTGAATGATGCGTGCAAATATGTCCAGTGCTTGTGTCCGCTCTTTTTCGCTACTGAGTGTGCGCAGTGAAACGCCGGCGCGGTCCCGGTCAAATTGATTCTTTAGCTGCGCGCCGACATCTGCGAGTGCAGTGGCGACCTGGTCTTCCGATAATCCGCCGGCTCCCAGACTCAGCAAATGTTGCACGAGACCGGCGCGTCCTGATTTATCGGGGGAGTCCATGCTACTGCCCGCAGCGAACTCGATACTGACATCCAAAATCGGCAGATCATGGTTCTCCACGAAGTATACCCGTGCGCCGCTGGATGTTTCCCAGTATTGAATTGATAATGAAGCTGAAAGCCAAGGTGAAAATAAACCAATCAAAACGGCTAAAAAAAATTGCTTGATTTGCACTAAAATCTCCTAAAGTGCGCTCAGTCAGCGCAAATAATTTTGAAACCTCGATTGCATTTAACCACTATTGCGAAGCCCGGCTGTGACGCCGTTGATCGTAAGGTGGATGGAGCGCTTGACATCCTCGCTGTCTTCTCCGGAACGGTAGCGGCGCAATAATTCGACCTGCAAATGATTCAGCGGATCGATATAAGGCGTCCTGTTGCGGATGCTTCGAGCCAGGGTCGGATTATCTTGCAGTAATTCTGTTCGGCCGGTTATCGCAAACAGCCATTTCTGGCTTCTGTCACGTTCTTCCTGAATTCGTTTAAAAATCTGTTGGCGCAATGCCACATCTTCGACCAATTCCGCATAGCGGGAAGCAATACCCATGTCAGTCTTGGCCAGAACCATATCCATATTCGATAATAGCGTTTGCATAAACGGCCATTTCTGGTGCATTTCCTGCAACAGTGCAAGCCCGTCATGACCGGATTGCGATACAAACGCTTCCACCGCATGGCCAAAACCATACCAACCCGGCAACATCATGCGGCTAAGGCTCCAGCTGAATACCCAAGGGATTGCTCGTAGATCCTCGATGGTATCGGAGTTTTTCCGGGACGGAGGGCGGCTGCCGATATGCAGGCCCGCCATTTCCCGGATCGGTGTTGATTCCAGAAAGAATTGCTTGAATCCCGGTGTTTCATAGACAAGATTCCGATAAGCCGTGAATGATGCGGATGCCAGTTTCTCCATGACAGGATAAAAGCGATCCGAATTCGTGCCAAGTGAATCGTGACTGAGCAGCGTCGCTTCCATCGTCGCCGCCACCAGGGTTTCCAAATTGCGCCGCCCGATTTCGGGTTCGGCATATTTGCTGCTGATGACTTCGCCTTGTTCAGTCAACCGTATTTGACCGTTGACGCTACCAGGCGGTTGCGCCAGAATACTTTGGTAACTCGGTCCGCCGCCTCGTCCCACGGTGCCGCCACGGCCGTGAAACAACCGCAATTCAATCTGGTGCTTGGCAAAAATTCTTGTAAGCTCGATTTCCGCTTTATAAATTTCCCAATTCGAAGTGATAAAGCCGCCGTCTTTGTTGCTATCCGAGTAACCAAGCATTACTTCTTGCACATTGCCGCGCGAAATCAGAAGCTTGCGATAATAGGGCAATGAAAATAACTGATCGATGATTTTGTTGCAGTTTCGCAAATCCGAGATCGTTTCGAACAATGGAATGATGTTAAGGTGTAATTGCGGAGATTCACCGCTTTGTAATAGACCGACTTGTTGCAGTAAATAAGCGACTTCCAGGACATTGATGATGCTGGTTGTCATGGAAATAATGTAGTTCGGCAGGGCGGCACGGCCGAATCGCCGGTGAATGTCGGCTGCACAGTGCAAAATGGATAATTCCGATTGAGCCAGTTCGGAAAAATCATCATATGACGATAGTATCGGCCGGGGTTGGCTGATTTCTTGCAACAGCCACTCGATGCGCTGGGTCTCGTCAAGTTGCGCATAACCGTTTTTGCCGCTGTGATGTTCGTATAATTCGCTGACTACTTGCTCGTGGATCTTACTGTGCTGCCGCATATCCAGCGGAGTTAAATGAAATCCGAATACATCCGCTGCACGCCGCAAATTGCGTAGCGCTCCTCGGGCGATCCAAGCGGATTTGTGCTGTTTCAATGAGTCAATGATGATATCGAGATCGCGCAAAAACTCCGCGCAATCGGAATACGGTTCTCTCTTTTCCGCCGTACTCAGTTGCAAAACTTGGTGTCCGAATTGTTGCGCGGTTGCCACCAAACGTGCAGCGATACTGAGAAAGATCCGGCGATAAGGCTCATCGGATCGGTTGGGAATATCGGGGGCGCTGGCCACTAATCGCTTGACGTCATCGCTGACGTTAACCAATTGTTCGGTTAGACTCATCGAACGGCCGATTTTTTGTGCTGTTTCTATGTAATAAGTTAGCGCAACTGATGATTGCCGCTCAACCGCGCGCAACATTACATCATGCGTGACAAATGGATTGCCATCGCGATCGCCGCCAATCCAGCTGCCAATTCGTAAGAAAGAGGTAACCGCAGGAATATCGTGCTTATTCAGGCGATGTTCGAGAAAATCCTCGATCTTTGCATAAATATGGGGAATTTCGGACAAGAATGTATAACTGTAAAAAGCCAGGCCGTTTTCGATTTCATCGTTAACCGATAACCGACTAGGCCGTAGCATACGTGTTTGCCACAGAATCTCGATGGTTGCACGTAAGTTTTCTTCGTTATGACGTAATTCGTTAGGTGTCAGCTCGGTTCGCGCCCGTTCTCTTAACAATCGCTCAATAGTCAACTGGCAATCCAATATACTCCGGCGCTGCACTTCTGTCGGATGCGCTGTTAAAACAGGCGAAACAACCGCTTTCTTAAAGAAATCGAATAGAATAGCGGGTGCGTTGTTGTCGCTGGACAACACACGTTCAAGCGCCAGTGTCAAACTACCGTCCTGAAGCGGTGAACCAGCACGCAGGTGCGCGCGGCGGCGGCGGTTATGATGAACATCCTCAGCGATATTGGAAAGCAGTGAAAAATAACTGAATGCGCGCACAACCGGCAATGAGTCATCATCGCTCAAACGTTTCAGCAGCGTATCCAACTCTTGGCGAGCAATCGGGTCCTGGTCCCGGTGAAAACGAATCGCGGTTTGACGGATATTCTCGACGAGTTCGAACGCATCATCCCCTTCTTGCTCGCGCAAAGTATCACCCAGCATGCGCCCAAGAAAGCGGATGTCTTCGCGCAGGGGTAAATCTTTGTCGTCTAAAATGTTATCACTCACGCTATATTTTCCTGAATCGGCAGCTTCCATTTCATGACACTTCCACGGTTAAAAATGAACCCGGTGTGTACTTCCGGCAAGCCAAGTGAGCACCAGCCATGCTAAAATTACTTACTTTAGGAATTTCTTGATTTTTTTTCATCTTATATCGTAATGCCCAATTCACTATTAATACCCCGGAAAATCGTCATTGCTTCCCGGGAAAGTTTGCTTGCAATGTGGCAAGCCAAATACATCCAGAAACGTTTAAGCGAATTATACCCGCAAACTGAAATCAGCATACTTGGTATGACAACCCGCGGAGATCAGATTCTCGATCAGTCGCTATCAAAAATTGGCGGGAAAGGCTTATTTATCAAAGAGCTTGAGCAAGCTTTGGAAGACGGTCGTGCCGATATTGCGGTGCACTCCATGAAAGACATGCCGATGAATGTGCCGGAAGGGTTTCAGTTGGCCGCTATTACAGAGCGGGAAGATCCGCGCGATGCGTTTGTATCAAATCGCTACACTTCATTAGATGCATTGCCGCACGGAAGCGTGGTGGGAACTTCGAGTTTGCGGCGTGAGAGTCAATTGCGCGCAAAGTTTCCACAGCTTCAGGTGCAACCGTTACGCGGCAACGTGCAGACCAGGTTACGCAAGCTCGATGAAGAGCAATATGCAGCGATTATATTGGCAGCGGCGGGTTTGAAACGCCTTGAGCTTTCCGCCCGTATCACTGCATTGCTGGATCCTGATCAAAGTTTACCGGCGGTTGGGCAAGGCGCGCTTGGGATCGAATGCCGGGCGGATCGCGCCGACTTGGTGGAGTTGCTGCAACCGCTCCATCACCAGGAAACAGCGTACTGTGTCGAGGCTGAACGTTCCATGAGCCGCGTGCTAGGAGGTAGCTGTCAGGTTCCACTGGGTGCTTTCGCAGAAATTATCGGGGATTCCCTTCAGTTGCGCGGTTTCGTTGCGCAACCCGATGGGCGGCGCATCGTCACCGGCGCTTTGGCTGGAAAACCGGAAACCGGTATTGCGATGGGGCAGCAGTTGGCTCAAAAATTGATTGCGGACGGTGCTGACGAGATTTTAGCGGCGCTAGTGCCAGCAGATGGATGGTAATGACATCCTCAGACAATAAACAACTCGCCGGGCTGAATATATTGGTAACCCGCCCAATTCATCAGGCGACTGTTCTCGCCGCAAGTATCCGTTCTTTAGGCGGCAATCCGATAGTCCTTCCAACATTGGAAATAGCGGATATCGATGATTATTCTCTGTTATGGGAAATAATTGACCGGCTGAACAAATTTGACTGGGCTTTGTTCGTTAGTCCCAATGCAGTAAACAAAGCAATGCCGTTAATAACTTCCCGGTGTACCTTGCCGTCTCATTTGAAAATAGCCGCGGTCGGTAAAGGCACCGCAGATACCTTGTTGCAATATGGTATCAGAGACATTTTGATTCCCAAAGGTAAGTTTGACAGCGAAGCATTGCTTGAGTGTAGAGAGTTTGCGGATATGACGGGCAAGCGCGTCGTTATTTTCAGGGGCTTAGGCGGCCGCCAATTGTTGGGAAATACACTCACACAACGTGGCGCAGTTGTTGAGTATGCCGAATGTTATATCCGCAAAAAACCCGAGATTGATACCACTCTGTTGCTATCCGATTGGTCGCAAGGCCAGCTTCATGCGGTCATTGTCACCAGCAGCGAAGGGCTTCATAATTTATTTGACATAATAGGTGGGCTTGGCCAACAATTACTGAAAGTAACACCAGTAATTACAACACATGAACGTATTGCGCAAGCAGCAAAAAAATTGGGATTGGAAAAAGTTGTTATAGCGCCGTCACCAGGCGATGCCGACGTGTTGGAAAGTATCTGTACATATTTTCAATCGACTGAGAATAGCTCTGCATAATATGACATGAAATAAGCATTCAAATTAATAAGAATGCGCAATCATAATATTGGATTAGTCGTTTGCATTTGTTTTTGGTATTAAGGTAGTTTGCAACCTGTAGTTCAATATAAACAATGATCGACTCTACTGCAATGAGGGGAATATATGAAACTAATACTTTGGCTATTGGCGCTTTTTGCTGCCGCTGTAGCTGTCACTTTAGCTGCTAAAGACCTGACCGGGCGAGCTTTGCTCGAGATGCCGCCCTATCAAATTGAATTGTCGCTTGATCACTTTGTTATTGGCGCTATCGTAGCTTTTTTTGTATTTTACATTCTTGTTCGCTTAATTCTCGGGATATTTCAGTTCAACGAACGGCATCGGCATAAAAAAACTGATGAAATGTTACTTTCGGGAATGAAAGCCTTTTTTGACGGAGATTTCACTAAAGCGCAAAAAAATGCTGCAATTGCATCAAAGTTGGCGGATTCATCGATTGCCAAAGCACTCGGTGCTGTCATTGCTGCTCGGTCAGCACAGGTACTCGGAGCAACCGCAGATCGTGATCAATATCTACGATCGGCACTAGCAGAAGCCCCAGATGAGAAATCGTTGTGTCTTGCAGCAAAAACAGAGTTTTTGCTGGATGAGGGACGTTATCAAGATGCTTTAAATACTTTGCATGCTTTGTATTCTGAAGGTGGGTTGCAGTCAACGGCTGTATTGCAACTGGAATTGGAAGCTCAGAAACAGGCGGGCAATTGGGATGCGGTGATCGAGTTAGCTGAAATTCTAGCAAAACGCGCCTCGACTAATAAAGCGTGGGTAAAAAAAATTAAGCATGAGGCGCAAATAGAGAGTATTCGCAGCAAAGCTACTGATTTACAGTCATTAAACCAATATTGGCAAAGTATTTCCCCTATTGAGAAAATGGATAGCAAAATATCCGTCGCAGCGGTTCGTGCTTATGTTGCGCTAGGGAACTGCACCATGGCTCATCAGATTATCGAGCAAAACGTTCCCATGACTTGGGATAATGAGCTAATAGCACTTTATTCGGAATGTTTGGACTATCATGTTCACCGACAAATTGAATGTGCCGAGGTATGGTTACGATCTCAACCCAACAACGCACAATTATTATTGACGTTGGGTAAATTATGTACGCATTGTGAGCTTTGGGGTAAGGCGCAGAATTATTTAGAAGCCAGTTTATCAGTTGAATCCGGACATAAAGCGCATTTTGCGTTGGCCCAGTTAAATGAGAAGTTAGGTAAACATGAGCTGGCAATGAGTCATTATAATAAAGGACTTGAATTGACTCTGAAGCATCTGAGCTAGGTTATTTGGGTTCGTTCTGCACAGCGGAAGGGTTGCTGGTTGAAGGTGTAAATACATCGGAGAAGAAAGCATCTTTGGGTAAATTACGATGGCTGGTGAAATCTTGATAAGCAGCTTTAACCATCGCAGGGGCGCCGCAAGCGTACACTTGATGGTTTGCTAAAGTTTCGAAGTCTTGCATAACCGCTTCGTGCACTAAACCGGTTCTTCCCTTCCACTCATCGGTAGCTAATGGCTCCGATAATACCGGAACGAAAGAGAAGTTTTCGTGTTGTTGCCAGCTAGCCGCTAAATCGGCTAAATATAAGTCGGCTTTTGTGCGCGCACCCCAGTAAAGGATCATTTTGCGTTTGTGGTTTCGTTTGTTTTCTTGATAAAAAACATGCTCGAGAATGCTTTTGATAGGTGCGAAGCCTGTACCACTTGCCAAGAAGATGATCGAAGTAGCTTTCTCATCAACTGCCTCACGCAGAAAGAATGATCCAAGTGGTCCGGTAAATCGAAGGATATCCTTTACTTTCATGTGATTGAAAACAAATTCGGTAAACGCGCCTCCGGGGTAGTTACGTGCATGTAATTGCAATAACTCATCGTCATGGGGTGGGTTGGCTAAAGAGAAGCTTCGACGTTTACCATCTTTGAGAAGAATGTCGATGTATTGGCCCGCTAAAAATTGCAATCGTTGGTTCGCAGGAAGTTTGAGAGAAATAACCATGACATCGGGGGCGACAAGCTCAAGTTTTTGCACGCGGCACGGTAGTGTCTTGATTTGTATTTCTTTTGTGGCATCGATTTCATGGCATTCTATGATCAAATCGGATAATGGAATGGCGCAACAAAATAAGGCGCTGCCTGATTTTTTTTCATCCACTGTCAAAGCTTCATCGCTATGATCCCCGTAATCAACTTCTCCTTGGATGATTTTTCCCTTACAAACCCCGCAAGATCCATTCCGGCAACCATAAGGCAGTGCAAAGCCTTCACGGAGAGCAGCTTCAAGAATGGTTTCACCGGGTTCTGCAGATAACACATGTCCGCTTGGTTGAATGATGATTTGATGCGCCATTGAGCACTGATTAAGTATTGGTATAGAAGAAAAATTATTTAAATGAAAAAAACACTATTAATGGTTGGTTGCGGTGATATTGCTCTAAGAACAGCACCATTATTGCAAGATAGATACCGGGTGCTTGGTTTGTATCGTAATTTGAAAAGCATTGACCGTTTGCGATCACATGGCATTATTCCAATCTACGGTGATCTCGATTTCCCGAAGACTCTAAAAAAACTTGCAGGAATAGTGCAAGTTGTTTTGCATTTGGCCCCGCCGCCCGGTTACGGATTGCACGATCTCAGAACGACACATTTGCTGTCCGCCCTTAGCAGGCCAACCAAAACCCATAAACGGATTCTACCACAACAGCTTATCTATATCAGTACCAGCGGGGTGTATGGTGACTGCCATGGGGCCTTAATCGATGAAACATATCCTGTTCGTCCTGTAAATGAACGTGCGATTCGTAGAGTTGATGCCGAAAAACAAGTACGTCGTTGGGGAGAGCGAGAACATGTCCATGTGGCAATTTTACGCGTGCCAGGTATTTATGCGGAGAACAGATTGCCCCTGAATCGTTTGCGAGAAAATCACCCAGCACTTATCGATGTCGAGGATAGCTTTACAAATCATATTCATGCGGATGATCTTGCTCGTATCATTTGTGCTGCTATCAATTATGCGAAACCTCATCGGATCTATCATGCGAGTGATAATTCACAGCTTAAAATGGGGCAGTATTTTGATTTGGTTGCCGATCATTTCGGCTTGCCACGGCCTCCCCGTATTTCGCGCGATCAAGCACAGCAACAAATTTCTCCAGCAATGTTGTCTTTCATGAATGAATCCAGGCTTCTCAATAATCTTCGGATAAAAAAAGAATTGCGCGTCAAATTTATGTATCCGACCGTGAGTGATGGCGTAAATGTTGTAGAACCAGAGATTTAGCAAAGATAAATTGAATTAAGATCCAGCATTTTCTTTTCAAATATTTTTTCTCAGTAAGACTTTAAACTGTGCCGTTAACCTGGGACAAGATTGAATAACCATCCGCGATTATCGAGCAGAAGTGAAGCTTGATTTTGCTTGTTTGGTTATTTTGTTCTGTTGATTTCATAAATTCCGGAGTTTTAAGGAGTTAAATTATGGCGACTCTCATAGCACAATCAGAAAAGAAATTAAAAGAAACTAATTATTCATGGGAAGGTAAAGACAAAACTGGGAAGCAACTAAAAGGTGAAATGCGTGCTGCAGGAACTGTTGTTGTAACCGCGACATTACGTCGGCAAGGCATAAAAGTAACAAAAATCAAGAAAACGCAGTCTGGCGGTAAAATTACCGATAAAGACATCACGCTGTTCACCCGTCAGTTAGCAACCATGATGAAATCCGGTGTGCCGTTATTACAAGCTTTTGATATCGTTGCCAGAGGACATACCAATCGTGCTGTAAGTAAGCTTCTGATTGATATTAAAACAGATGTGGAGACGGGTAGTAACTTAACGGATGCATTTCGAAAATATCCGCTTTACTTTGATGCACTCTATTGTAACCTGGTCGGTGCAGGTGAGGCTGCAGGGATACTCGATAGCATTTTAGATCGTTTGGCGACCTATAAAGAAAAAATTCAAGCGATCAAAGGAAAAATAAAATCCGCACTTTTTTATCCGATCTCCATCATCGTGGTAGCTTTTATCATTACTGCCGTGATAATGATTTTTGTGATTCCGGCGTTTAAAGATTTGTTTGAAGGCTTTGGTGCTGACTTGCCAGCTCCAACACTCTTGGTCATGACAATTTCCGATTTTTTTGTGGATTATTGGTGGGCCATTTTTGGTATTGTTGGTGGTAGCGTTTATGGATTCATGTATGCATGGAAGAGATCGGTTCCGATGCAACGCATTATGGACCGTTTCATGTTAAAACTGCCGATTTTTGGGGAAGTTATCCGTAAAGCGACTATCGCACGTTGGTCACGTACGCTTTCCACAATGTTTGCAGCCGGGGTTCCACTAGTTGATTCATTGGATTCGGTTGCTGGAGCAGCTGGAAATTATATTTATTATGAAGCAACAAAAAACATTCAGCTTGAAGTCAGTACTGGCAATAGTCTGATGGCCTCAATGGCTGGCGCCAATGTATTTCCAAGCATGGTTATCCAAATGGTCGCTATCGGTGAAGAAGCTGGGTCACTGGATTCGATGCTGGGTAAAATTGCCGATTTCTACGAAGCGGAAGTTGATGATGCGGTTGCCGCGCTTTCAAGTTTGATGGAGCCAATGATTATGGTTGTGCTGGGAACATTAATTGGTGGCATGGTAGTCGCCATGTACTTGCCAATTTTCAAAATGGGATCAGTCGTTAGTTAAATCAAATGGTTGATAATCCGATTGAGTTCATTCGCATATGACTACGACTTATCTTACTATGTTGCAAGAGGAGCCTGGAGTATTCATCACGGCGGTTTCTATCCTTGGGCTAATGGTTGGGAGTTTTTTGAATGTCGTCATATATCGTTTGCCGGAAATGATGCGAAGAAATTGGTCAGAGCAATGTGCGGAATTGCGAGGTGAGGTAGTCGAGAGACAGCCAACGTTTAACCTTATTTCCCCAAGATCCACTTGCCCCAAATGCGGACATAAGATATCTGCATGGGAAAATATACCGATTGTCAGTTATCTGGCGTTGCGAGGACGTTGTTCGCAATGCCATGAACGGATTCCTTTGCGTTATCCACTTGTTGAAGCGGTTACAGCTTTTCTAAGTGGAGTCGTTGCCTGGCATTTTGGTTTCGGCGTTATGACTGCAGCGGTTTTAATTTTTGTGTGGGCGCTCATGGTTCTGGCAGTTATTGATTTAAACACACAATTGCTACCGGATGATATAACGTTACCGTTGCTTTGGTTAGGATTGCTGATCAATTTGAACGATGTTTTTACGGATTCTCAATCATCAATTATTGGTGCTGCAGCCGGTTACTTATCATTGTGGTCAATTTATTGGAGTTTTAAGCTTTTGACAGGCAAAGAAGGAATGGGGTATGGCGATTTTAAATTGCTGTCAGCGATTGGGGCATGGTTAGGTTGGAGTATGCTCCCAGTGGTGATCGTTTTTTCTTCCTTTGTGGGGGCTGTTGTAGGTGTTGGATTGATTGTTGCAGCTAAACTGCATAAAAATATCCCGATACCCTTTGGTCCTTATCTGGTTGGTGGTGCTCTAATCGCTTTATTTTGGGGTGAAAAGCTAAACCAGAGTTACCTTGGTTTGTTCTAATTTATGACTTTTGTCGTTGGTTTAACCGGGGGAATCGGGTGTGGAAAATCAAGCGCGAGCGAATTTTTCGCTGAACTCGGTATTGTGGTTATTGATACGGATGTCATTTCCAGGCAATTAACTCAACCCAGCGGGCCAGCTATCGATCAAATCAGAAAAACATTCGGGGATACTTTTCTTGCTCGCGATGGATCGCTGGACAGAGAAAAAATGCGAAACTTGGTTTTTTCGGATCTTGAATCGAAGATAAAGCTTGAAAAGATTCTTCATCCACTCATCCTCGGTGAAGTTGTTCGGCTTGTAAAGCAGGCCCAGTCGCCATATGTCGTCGTCGTAATTCCGTTATTATTAGAAACAAACGATTACGACAAACTGATTGATCGTGTTCTTGTTATTGATTGTGAAGAGCAGCAGCAGATTTCTCGCACCATGGCGAGAAATCAGCTTTCTGAACAATTCGTCAGAGCGATTATAGTGAGCCAAGTTACCAGAAAGGATCGATTGCACGAGGCCGATGATGTCATTTTCAACGGACAGGATATTGAGTTCTTAAAAATGCAGGTCGCCCAGATTCATCGTAAGTATATGATTATGAGTGGGAATTTATAACTTTTTCAAGTTGTTCACTGAGAAATAGTTTGGGAAAATTATTTTTTTTATGAAATAATCCCATTAAAAATCGATTTTGGGAATCGCGGATTAATTCGCCAAGCAAGTTGAGATGCAAGGTGGGCAGAACGCAAGAATCGGGACCTATCATAATGATAGGTGAGTTTTTGGGGTGCCACTCAACGCAGCAAATCCCTTATGCCGGCATTTTTAGTGTTTCCTTAATTTTGGCTTTAAAATTCCTTTACTCTTCTTTGGATGCATTAATATTGTGATTTGTTACGAACACCCGCTTAATGAGCGTATCCGTACACTTCTCAGGCTTGAGGATTTATTTAATAAAATAGATTTTTTTTCTAGCAAGGATACCGCAACAGAACACCATGCTTCATTGGTTGCACTATTTGAAGTGCTTGAGATTACAAGTCGAGCCGATATTAAATCGGATCTTTTGCAAGAGTTGGAACGGCAAAAGCAGATCCTTGAGATGCTGAGGAAAAACCCGGAAGTTTCGGAAGCGGCATTGGATAGTGTGCTTACCGATATTAAGACTACTTTTCGGGAAATGCTGGTTTTCCCGGGGAAGGTTGGTGAGCATTTACGTGAGAACGAGTGGTTAATGGCGATCAAGCAGCGCATGGGCATACCTGGCGGTTGCTGTGTTTTTGATTTACCGTCGTATCATTATTGGCTTAACTTGGATCCTGCTCTGCGGCATCAAGACTTCAGTGAGTGGTTGACACCATTCAAGCCTATACGGAATGCCTTTGGGATTGTGCTGCACCTCTTAAGGAAAAGCGGTAAAACACTTCAAGTCATAGCAAACCAGGGGGTTTTTCAGCAAGCTGGATCAGAGTACTCCGCGCATTTGCTGAGAATCAACTTGAGTGACCAGTTGGCATGTGTGCCAGAAATCAGTGCTAATAAATATGCCCTGAATATTCGTTTTATCCCAACACAGTCTGGGCAAAAAAGCAGAGTTTATGAAGGTGATGTTAATTTCGAACTGACTTTCTGTAATCTTTAATATCACTTATCCTGTTTACTCAATATTGAGTTACTTTTTTTCTATCCACTGTCAGTTTGTTTACCATCGATAGGAAAAAGTGTTACAAATTGTCCCACTTGAACAGCCTGCAAGTATAAAGAGAATCCCATATTGTTCCGTAAAACAGATTCATAATTACGAGCGAAGAATCTTATTAGCAGTGAGAGCTTAAACAAGAACCTTGATAGTAGTTTAGGTGTGTCTGTACGATTTTAGATTCTAATTAAGGTGAGTTGCCTTGCCAATATTTTTATTTGGGTAATGCTTTTCGAAGAATCATGAGTTTAATTGTCGGGTATTCAATTAGCTTGTGTTGTTGATTGAAAATCCCATCAGCTGAGTGTGTAGTCTCTATGAGAGTGGTATGAATCAAAACATGAATGCAAATCCTTCTGTTATTGCACGCGAAACGTTGAAGCAGCTTGCGATACTTAAAATCCCGCCTACGCCAGACAGTTATCACAAGCTATATGAACAAATTGCCGGAAATCCTGGCCATCAAATTTCAGTTTCGACAGCAAAAATGCTTGCGGAGCTTGCGAAAGAGTTTCCACGTCATACAACACCATTGCTTAACTGTGCAAATAATTTGGAACAAGCGGTTACCGAGAAAAGCTGGTTGAAATTTAAATCTGCTTTACTAAAATTTTTGACTGCGGAAAATTTGGATACGGATAGCGCAACACTTCCGGGTCCAGCAAAAAATAAGGCATCTCTTAGTTGGGCGGAAATTATCAGGCAGCTAGTTAATGAAACCAGTAATTCCACCAATAGTGCCATTGCGGCGAAGAAAAAAGAATCGATAGAAAAAATACTCAACGAGTTTTCAGATAACTCTGAGTTGCTTCATGCCAACTTCGTTGGGCTTATTCATTCATGGAAGACTTCTACCGGAAACAAGCAGCAATCCGGAGTAATCGAAGGAAATTTATCGCACGATGAGTTGGTCGATCCTCAATTACAAGGAACGAGTGAAAAAGAAGATATCCTGGCAAAAGAATATGATATTGGCGGGTATGTTGATCAATTGCTTGAATTGATGGCTCAGGTGCTTGATCGTATTATCGCAGGCCAAATTCAGGATGAAGTTCTGGCAGATGAAGCAAAACGATTGGCCCGCCAAGTAACCGGCATACAAAATAAGCTTGGCATGGAACGATTTATTGCTGCTTTTCAGGAATTTTGCAGTAAATGCGAATCCAGTGAAAATAGCAATAGCGAAGTGCAACAGGGCTTGCTTAAATTATTAAATCTGCTGATGGACAGCACGGGGGAATTACTTTCGGAAGATCGTTGGATTAAATCTCAACTGACAAAGTTAAGGAAAGCGATGTCCGGTTCGCTGGATATGAAGGTGATCACCCAAGCAGAAAATTTACTGGAAAAAATAGTTCAAAGGCAAATTAATATCAAGCAAAATCTGGGTGAGACAAAGGAGACCATGCGGAAAATGGTCACTTCACTGATTTCGAGTCTTGAAGAATTATCGGATGCGACAGGTGGCTATCACGATCAGCTAGGATATTATTCAGAGAAGATTAAGCAAACTAAAGATATTAAGGGCCTTAATCAGTTACTTGCCGAATTAGTACAAGAAACTCAGAAAGTACAAAAGAGCGTGCTGAATCATCGTAACGATTTATTGGCTGCACAAAGCGAAATGAATGCTGCGCAGAATCAGATTAATCTGCTTGAGGCGCAGTTGCAGGAAATGAATGAGCAGGTACAGGAAGACCACCTGACTGGTGCATTGAACCGGCGTGGCTTTGATAATGCATTTCGACGTGAAGTGAACTACCTGAGCCACACTCAAGGACTTCTTTGTTTTGCACTGCTGGATATTGATAATTTCAAGCAATTAAACGATACCCACGGCCATCAGGTTGGAGATGATGCGCTGATATATCTAGTAGAAGCAGTTAAGGAAACATTGCGCCGGGAAGATGTGATATCACGTTACGGCGGAGAAGAATTTGCAATTTTGCTTCCAAATACCTCGCTTAAAGAGGCGATATCTACGATTGCAAGAATAAAGCGTTATTTAACCAAGAAATTTTTCTTGCACGGGAACAATCGGTTGCTGATAACGTTTAGTGCCGGTGTGGCTCAATATCAACCTGGTGAGTCTCAAGATAATGTGTTTAAACGGGCTGACGAAGCTTTGTATCGAGCCAAGAGTAATGGAAAGAACCAAATTGTTGCTGCTGAATAATCAATTCTGGGTTCAAACAAACCACATTTTTTCCAGGGTTTTTTCCAAATCATCCAGAGCTGACCCCATAACCAACCCGGCGCAACTATGATATACCCATAACTCGCATGCAATCGGCTGATGCAAGTTCTCTCTTCCACGAATCTTAAATTTGCGCCAAGCCATCACCGGTTGATCTTCCGCAGTGCTATCGACACATAACCACTCGGTCTTATCCAATATGATTTCCAAACCGCGATGCTGTAGCAAGGGGACACGCAGCGGACAACCTAATCGCAGCAACGCAAGGCGTCCCCGGTTATAGCAGAAAGCATCAATTTGCTTGGGATAAATGCGCAATGGGTGAGATAACGTATCGTCCAATTGACTCGATTCCCTTATGTTTTGCTACGTGTTGTATCAGTATCTTTCTTTCCTTCAACAAAAACCCGGCTGGCCCGGATGTCTTCAGCCTCGATTGTCATTAAGTCAATACTGGTCAGCGATTTTTTCCCTCCCGTAAATAGCCGGTTGGCTTGCCGCAGACGGGCTCGATCCAGAGCATTCCTGACCGAGCGAGCATTTGCAAAATATTCCTGAGTCATTCGCAACTGGATATATTCGACGAATGCTTTCTCGCCATCAGAGCTGAATCGGTAATTTTGTGCCGCCAGCATTAGCTTAGCGATTGCAACCAATTCATCGGCGCCGTAATCAGGGAAATCAACGTGATGGGCGATGCGCGAACGCATGCCCGGATTGCTTTGAAAGAATTTATCCATCCGGTCCTTGTATCCCGCCAAAATAACCACCAGATCATCGCGATTGTTTTCCATCGTTTGCAGCAGGATTTCGATCGACTCGGCACCGTAGTCGCGCTCATTTTCCGGCTTGTAAAGGTAGTAGGCTTCATCGATAAATAGCACGCCGCCCATGGCGCGTTTGATCACTTCTTTGGTTTTCGGGGCTGTGTGACCGATGTATTGGCCCACCAAATCATCCCGCGTGACCGAAACCAGATGGCCTTCCCGGACATAACCCAGGCGGTGCAAAATTTCCGACATGCGCGATGCGACCGTAGTTTTGCCGGTACCCGGATTGCCCGTGAAGCACATGTGCAAGCTCGGAGCGCCTGCTGACAATCCCAATTGGTTGCGGACTCGATCCACGAGCAATAAAGCGGCTATTTCATGAATGCGGGTTTTCACCGGTTTTAGCCCGATCAGTTCACGATCCAGTTTATCCAATACTTCATGGATGTTGGATTGCCGAAATTCCGCATCCAGGTCGACCGGTTTTTCGAGTGTTTGCACTTTCAGATTTTCAGATTGCTTAACCATGATAGATCCTTTGAGCCGGGTGATTAGATTCTGAGTATTTTTTTAAGTAACCAAAGCAAATTCAACTTGAAACTGTCAATCGATCGATGGAATTCAGCTTTCAAGTCAACTGAGAGATTGCCAGCCTTGTCGAATTTATTGAATTTGCGATACATCTTTGTGACCCTCTTGCAAGAAAAATGATCGGTTTTGCGATCGGCCGGTAAGCTGATAGCAGTTTTCATACCCTTCTCTCAACAAGCCTGAGAAACGATCGCGTTGGGCGCGATGCTCATTTATCGGGCGTAAGCTCTGTTCTTCCGCCTGTTTTTCATACATCGGCTGTCAAAGAGAAGGGTATTTATTTCAGTAGCGCTCTCCTTCCGGTTTGTCCGTTGCATAAGAATGAATGGAATATTGAACATGCCTGCCTGCCGTTTCCTGGCGAACCAAACCGAAACCGGGCTCTTTATCCGGCCGGTTAACGATGTATGACATCGTCGGGCTTTCAACGCCGCGGGTCGAATTGAAAGCCGTTACGCGGATATAATGATTAGGAAACGTTTTGCGGCAATTGTTAATTTCGAGCAGAATTCCCGCGGGATCTTTCAAGTCGAACATGGGATTGCCATACATTTCCCAGAAGGTATTGCGCGGATGCGGATCATCGGTATATTCGATGCCGATCGCCCAACCGTTGTTTAACGCATATTTGATTTGCGCGGAAATTTGCTTATCCGTGAGCGGCGGTAGAAACGAGAATTGGCCTTGCGTAAGGCAATTTCCGGTATTTGTCATCATGATATTGTCTCCTTGAGCAGATTACACATTGGCGGTCGCGGATGGCACAAAGTCTGCAGTATCCGTGGATTCGTAATTGAAGGTAATATCCTTCCAGGTATCTAGCGCCAGTTTCAGCGGTGTGCACCATTTGGCGGCGTCGGAGAGAATCTTCGGCCCCTCTTTGACGTAGTCGCGGCCTTCATTGCGGGCCAGGATCATGGCTTCGAGCGCGACGCGGTTTGCCGTTGCGCCAGCCTGAATACCTTGCGGATGACCGATGGTGCCGCCGCCGAATTGCAGTACTACATCTTCACCCAGATAGTCGAGTAACTGGTGCATTTGGCCGGCATGAATACCGCCGGATGCGACAGGCATCACTTTTCTCAGCGAGGCCCATTCCTGATCAAAGAACAAGCCGTGTTCAAGGCTCGTTTGAGTGTTGCTTTCACGCAAGGTATCGTAGAAGCCTTTGATCATTAGCGGGTCGCCTTCCAGTTTTCCGACTACGGTACCGGCATGGATGTGATCAACCCCGGCCATGCGCATCCATTTACAGATTACCCGGAAGTTCATACCGTGGTTCTTCTGCCGCGAATAGGTCGAATTTCCGGCACGGTGCAAGTGCAGGATCATGTCGTTCTTACGCGCCCACTTCGCCATGGACTGAATGGCGGTGTAGCCGACCACCAGGTCGATCATGATAATGACCGAACCGAGCGATTTGGCGAATTCGGCGCGTTCGTACATGTCTTCCATAGTCGCTGCAGTAACATTCAAATAATGCCCTTTGACCTCCCCGGTAGCAGCCGAAGCCTTATTAACCGCTTCCATGCAGAATAAGAAACGGTCGCGCCAATGCATGAAAGGCTGGGAATTGATGTTTTCATCGTCTTTCATGAAATCGAGTCCGCCTTTCAGGCCTTCGTAGACTACCCGGCCATAGTTACGTCCCGATAATCCCAACTTAGGCTTGGTGGTGGCGCCGAGCAGTGGCCGGCCAAATTTATCCAGGCGCTCGCGTTCGACCACAATACCGGTAGCCGGTCCCTGAAAGGTTTTGAGGTAAGCGACCGGAATGCGCATGTCCTCCAGGCGCAACGCTTTAACCGCTTTAAAACCGAATACATTACCGATGATCGAGGCGGTTAAGTTGGCGATCGATCCTTCTTCAAACAAATCCAGATCGTAGGCGATATAGGCGAAATACTGCTGATCGGTTTTCGTGCCCGGGCCGGTATTGGGTACCGGATCAACCCGGTAGGCTTTGGCGCGATACAGTTCGCATGCAGTCAGGCGATCGGTCCAGACGACCGTCCAGGTCGCGGTGGAAGATTCACCGGCGACAGCGGCCGCCGCTTCTTCCGGCTCAACGCCAGCTTGAGGCGTAATCCGGAACAATGCGATGACATCGGTATCTTTGGGGATATAATCCGGCTCCCAGTAACCCATCTTTTTATAAGGGATGACGCCGGATTTGTAACGTTCTTTACCTTCTTTGATCGTTTCTGAAGCCATAATGATCTCCATGTGGTTGTGAAATGAACCCGCACGGTAGATGGTTTGAGTCAGGAGGTTTTTACCAGCGGGTTAAAAATAGTGTAGAATTTTTGAACCATAAACAAAAATAAATTGTTTCAATGATATTGATAGATTAAAACCTATTGTATCGAAATGAGGAGGCTGCTATGCGTCACAGTACAATCCGGCAACTGGAGGTTTTTGAAGCGATTGCGCGCTTAAAAAGCTTTACTCGCGCGGCGGAAGAATTGTTTCTGACGCAACCGACGGTGTCGATGCAAATCAAGAAACTGACCGATGATATTGGTTTGCCGCTGTTTGAACAGGTCGGCAAAAAAATTTATCTGACGGAGGCTGGTAAAGAGTTATATCAAACTTGCCTTGGAATTTTTGAACACTTTTCCCGCTTCGAGATGACTGTTTCGAACATGAAAGGCTTGAAATCGGGGAAATTGCGTCTGGCGGTGGTAACGACTGCAAAATACTTCACGCCGCGGCTATTGGGCACA
Organism: Nitrosomonas limosa; assembly: GCF_054188085.1. NCBI lineage: Bacteria > Pseudomonadati > Pseudomonadota > Betaproteobacteria > Nitrosomonadales > Nitrosomonadaceae > Nitrosomonas > Nitrosomonas limosa. The sequence goes on from NZ_CM135180.1 coordinate 2,433,586, forward strand.
TTTTGTCAACAGTATCCTGGCATTGATGTTTCCTTAAAAGTCACCAATCAAGAGCGAGTTTTGGAGCGTTTGACCGGAAACCAGGATGATTTGTGTATTCTAGGGCAGGTTCCGGAATCGATTGATGCGGTTGCCGAAGTTTTTCTGGATAATCCACTGGTCATGCTGGCGACAGCAGATCATCCACTGGCCAATCAAAAGAACATTAGCATCGATCGGATTTGCGAAGAATTTTTTATCATGCGTGAACCGGGTTCCGGAACGCGCATGGCAACCGAGCGGTTTTTCAACGACCATAACAAGAAACTGAAAGTCCGGATGGAATTAGGCAGCAACGAAGCGATCAAGCAAGCGATCGTCGGACGATTGGGCATAGCGGTGTTGTCTCGTCATACGTTGGCGCTGGATGCGCCGATGGGGCAACTGGCGGAATTAGACGTTGAAGGTTTTCCGATCCAACGGCACTGGTATTTCGCGTATCCGGCGGGTAAGCAACTATCGGTTGTGGCGCAGGCATTCCTGGAATACCTAAGGCATGCCGATGATTTTCTCGAGGATTTATCGTGCCGCCATGCCATTTCCGGGCATTGTCCGCTGCTTAAGAATAGTTAAGCGATTAAATCCAATGACTTGCTGAATTTCTCGAATAATCACTTTAACTTGTTGAAATAGGGAGGGTGCGATGACTCAGTATATCGCTTGGTTTGATCAGTTGAACATGCACGATGTCGCTTCGGTCGGCGGCAAGAATGCTTCGCTGGGGGAAATGATCAGCCGTTTGTCGCAAGCCGGCGTTAATGTACCGAACGGTTTTGCTACGACAACGTTGGCGTACCGGGAGTTTTTGCAAACTAACGGCTTGGTCGAGCGCATCAACAGTTTGCTGGCCGGGTTGGATGTCGATGACATCAACGCACTCACGGCCGCCGGTAAAACGATTCGCGGTTGGGTACTCGACGCTGTAATACCGGACGCTATTCAGACAGCAATTACGCAGGCGTATGAGAAACTCGCCACCAGCAGCGGCGAAGATATTTCATTTGCGGTGCGCTCCTCTGCGACGGCCGAGGATTTGGCCGATGCGTCGTTTGCCGGGCAGCAGGAGACGTTGCTGAACGTGCAGGGCATACCGCATATTCTGGCGGCGGTCAAAACGGTGTTCGCATCGTTGTATAACGATCGCGCTATCGCCTACCGCGTGCATCAAAATTTCCCGCATGAAAAAGTGTATTTGTCTGCCGGTATCCAAAAAATGGTGCGTAGCGATCTTGGCGCCAGCGGGGTGATGTTCACGCTTGATACCGAATCCGGCTTCCGCGATGCGATTTTTATCACGTCGGCGTATGGGTTGGGTGAAACCATCGTGCAGGGCACAGTCAATCCCGATGAATTTTATGTGTATAAACGCGCCCTCGCAGACGGAAAGCCTGCGATCCTATCACGGCGGCTAGGCAGTAAAGCGATTGAAATGGTGTATGCCGACAAAAACAATGGCAGCGATGCTTTTACGTTGACGCGCGAAGTCGAGTCCGCCCGGCGCAATCGCTTCTCGCTCACAGATGCGCAAGTTGAAGCCCTGGCGCGTCAGGCAGTGATCATTGAGCAGCACTATGGCCGTCCGATGGATATCGAATGGGCGCTGGATGGCCGGGACGGGCAGCTGTATATCGTGCAAGCGCGGCCTGAAACAGTCGAAAGCCGTGCTGCGCCAGTGCTTGAGCGATTCAAACTGAGCGGCAGCGGGACCGTTTTGGCGGAAGGCCGCGCCATCGGCAGCAAAATCGGCCAAGGCACAGCCCGCTTGATTGCCGGAGCCGATCAAATGCACTTGGTAAAACCGGGTGATGTGTTGGTGACCGATATGACCGATCCGGACTGGGAGCCGATTATGAAGCGTGCATCCGCAATCGTCACCAACCGTGGCGGGCGCACCTGCCATGCGGCGATCATCGCGCGCGAAATGGGCATTCCGGCGGTGGTTGGCTGCGGTAATGCCACGGCGTCGATTAAAGATGGAGCGCCAATAACGGTTTCTTGCGCGGATGGCGACACCGGACTGGTTTATGAGGGTCTGCTGCCGTTCGAGCATAGCGTGGCGGATTCCGGTGAGTTACCGGATGTGCCGCTAAAAATCATGATGAACGTCGGCAATCCATCGCACGCTTTCTCTTTTGCGCGCATGCCGAATCAAGGCGTGGGTCTGGCGCGGTTGGAATTCATTATCAACAACATGATCGGCATTCATCCCAAGGCGTTGCTGGAATTCGAACGCTTGCCGGACGACTTGAAACAAACGATTGGCGGGCGCATTGCTGGTTACGCAAACCCCATCGATTTTTACGTCGAGAAATTGACCGAAGGCATCGCCACGCTGGCGGCGGCGTTTTATCCGCACCCGGTGATTGTGCGCACTTCCGATTTTAAATCGAACGAATACGCGAATCTGCTGGCGGGGAACCGTTACGAGCCGCACGAAGAAAACCCGATGATTGGTTTCCGCGGCGCTTCTCGGTATGTGTCGCCCGATTTCCGCGATTGTTTTGAGCTCGAATGCCGGGCGTTGCGCAAGGTGCGCGATGCAATGGGTTTGATTAACGTCGAGATCATGATCCCGTTTTGCCGCACGCTGGAAGAAGCCGCGCAAGTAACCGAGTTGCTGGCGTCGCAGGGATTGAAACGCGGCAGCAACGGCTTGCGGCTGATCATGATGTGCGAAATTCCGTCGAATGCCGTGCTGGCAGAGGAATTCTTGCAGTACTTTGACGGCTTCTCGATTGGTTCGAACGATATGACGCAACTGACGCTCGGTGTTGACCGCGATTCCGCGCTGGTGTCGCAGGTGTTCGATGAGCGCAATCCGGCAGTGAAAAAATTGCTGAAAATGGCGATCGATGCGTGCCGCAAGCAAGGCAAATATATCGGTATTTGCGGCCAAGGGCCATCCGATTACCCGGATTTTGCCGCCTGGTTATATGAGCAAGGCATTAGCAGCCTGTCGCTGAATCCTGATACGGTGGTGCAAACCTGGTTGGATATTGGCCGCTTGAGCAAGCACTGATGACGCAAAAAAGGACGGTTTTTTATTTATCCGACCGCACCGGCATCACCGCGGAAACGTTGGGCCACAGTTTGTTGACCCAGTTTGACGGCATCGCCTGGAATGCCGTGAACGTGCCGTTTCTGGACGATCTCGACAAAGCCAGGATGGTATTGATGCAAATCAATCAGGCTGCGGAGCGCGACGGTCACCGCCCGCTGGTTTTCAGCACGTTGCAGCAACCGGAAATACTCGATGTGATTAAACAAGGCAATTGCCGCGTTTACGATTTTTTCGAAGCGTTTACCCATCCGGTCGAAGAAGAATTGCGTCAACCATCCGCGCGCAAAGCCGGACGTTCGCACGGTTTGCAGGATGACCTGACGTACTTCAAGCGGATCGACGCGATTAATTATGTGCTGGCGCATGACGACGGCATCAATCCCAAGCATTTCGCGCAAGCCGACATTATCCTGATTGGCGTGTCGCGTTCCGGAAAAACGCCGACCTGCCTGTATTTAGGCTTGCAATATGGCATCGCCGCTGCCAATTATCCGCTGACACCGGACGATATGAATGTGCAACAGCTTCCCGTTGTACTGCAACCGGTTAAACACAAACTATTTGGTTTAACGCTCACCCCGGCGCAACTGCACTCCATCCGCCAGCAACGCCGCCCAGACAGCCAATACGCCTCGCTGACGCAATGCCAACAGGAAATCCAGTGGCAAGAAGCGCTGTTCAACCGGTTCGATATCCGGTATCTGAATACCACGCGCATCTCCATCGAGGAAATCAGTGCAATAATTCTCGACCGCTGCGGGTTAAAACGGCAGTTGTATGGATAACAATCTTTTAGAGTGTAAATGTTAAACATGCACCTCCAATTAATCTTCTTCTTCTACTTGTTATTTTATTTTTTGAATTAACAAGTTCCTGAGTTCTTTTTAACTGATTAAATGCTTGTGTTGCACTGGATATATCAGATTTTGTATTTTTTGCTTCAATAATTGTAACTGTTACTTTTTCATCATATATTTCCAAAATTACTCCATCCCAATCATCCTTGATGCTGTTGTCACCACCATCTTTTTTACTGATGTGAAACTTCTCAATCGAGCATGCAAGAAATAGAGCTTTTGATTTTTTAATATAATTTAGTAATACATTAAGTTCATGAATCCTATCATTTTCTAATTTCTGGGGATTGTGATTTATTATTTCTAATAAGTTGTTTGTAATTGAGTCGTGAACACTACCATCAACAAGTTGTAACTTTAATCCAATTGAGTCAACTCCTTGTTGGGGTATTGCTTCGGAGACTGTGCCAACAAATTCTTCAGGAAGAATATACTTAATAAGGCCGTTAAATATACTTTCCAGAGCTGGATGAGTTGGTTTAATAATCTCATCCTGAAACTTTCTTCTAAATTCATGTAAGACTTTGTTTTTAAGTTCTTTATCTACGTTCGGCGGAAATTTTATGTTTCGTAATCTATGCTTTATTTGAGCTTCAATTAAACGAATAATCCATTTTGAAGTTCTGATACACAAATTGGAGATAGAAGCAGTCCCTTTGGAAAAATTATTGTACAAAAGATCTATATGTATCTTTCTTGAGTAAGGATTACGTACCACTGAAACATACGTATCACCCTCTGTACTAAGTAATTTTTCTAATGTACTTGATATTTCATATAAATCTTTTCCCAAGATATGACCTAAACGTGTATCTGGAAAAGTCAATCTAGCTAAGTTACCCAGCTCGTTTACTTTAGGTTGCCCGAAACCGTTACTCATAAGGTTGGGAAAGAACTCATTGAAAGAGTCAATTGTTGACAATCGTGGAGCATATTTTTTATTCAGCTTTATCTTGGAGTTAACTTCATACAATTTTTGAGCTGCAACAGAACGTGGATGTAAATAAATTTCATCTGCCAACCAAGATGCTGTTTGTTCTAGTAATCTCAAGAACTCTGTTTTCTCGTTAGTTCCTTGCATTAAAGAATCAAGATCCATCAAAACACCTGGAATTTGATATCTAATCGGATGGTGTGAGTAATACGCATCTAACGCAACTATGCTTATAAGTCTTATTCTAGAAAATAAGCTTCGTAATCGATAAATTTTGTACCTATCGCTAGAATTTTTTATTTCTAGTTCTTGGATTGGTAATAATAAGGCTTCGAGTATTCTGAACAATTTGCTTTTAAGTCTTGATCGTGGAGGTAAGCGGAGTACTTTGTGGAATGATAATATCCAGTGAAAGTTGTCATCCTCATAGTTATCAATGACATTTTGTGTCCACTTTTTAAGTTTCGAAGGAATGCTGGAAACAAGTACGTTTCTAAATATTTGGTTATCGCGCGCATGATTTAGTAAAGATTTCTCTACACCAAAAGTATATTGTGCGTGTCCCGCATTACTAAGAAGCGCCCAACATTTCAATAATTCTTCACCAGAGGAAATTTTATTGCTTAATTTGGGGACAAAAACTTTACCACTTAAAGCATATCCTTCCTTACCTCTGTGAAACTTTGGCAATAAATTAATAACTGCACATTGAAGCAACAAATACTCCAATCGAGAATGATTTACTCCCGTGAAGACTTTTGCAGTAATGCCTAAATGAGGAACTCTATCTAATCGACTTAATTCATTGTCACTAAGAAACTCGAGAACTTCTTTGGATTCATCATAAAAAGGGATAACATAACTTCCCAATGTAGGTAGCGTAGCTTCTATTCTTTTCATACATTAAGAAGTAAGAAAATTTATTAATTCTTTCTGGGTTCTCCCCGCGCTTTTTGGAGATTAGTAGCTTGGGGATCGTTTTAGTAACTTACTGTGTACAGAAAGGGGTTTAATTTCATTCCAAGAGATTCAACTATATAATATATTTATTTTTTTTGTTGAAGTTTGATCTATTCCAGTTTGCACGGAGTAATATCCGATGCATGTCACTATGTTGTTGTCAATTCTGAACTCAATTTAAATAAGTAAGAACAAATGCTGCGAGCCAATTGGATGCTAAAGTTATAATCGCACTAATTATTTGTCTTCAACCACCACATTCTTCTTAACAATCGCTTGCGACCGTTCGATTTTCACCGTGTCTTTTTTGATCTGCTCGACTGTTTTGCTGTCCACCTGAGTGGTGTATTTGATGCTGATGCTGTGTTCGCCGACCGGGACGTTGCTGAGCATGAAGAATCCTTGATCGTCGGCTATCGTATGAATTTGCGGCGATTCGGATAGGAAAACCTCGGTTTTCAGCGGGGTGACGTTCTTGAATGCTATTACCCCGGCAATCGCGCCGTATTGCGGTCCTTCGGCGCTTGCGGGAGAAATTTTATTGGCGACCGAGCGTACCATCAGCAGGATGGTTTCCGACGCGAATCCGGCGACGAATGCCAACGCGACCGAGTTAGTCAGATTGCTCGGTTCGATCAAGTAATAGGCCAGAATCGCCAGGAAAGGCGCGGAGATGAATTGCACGATCTGAAAAATCAGGTGCTCGCGGAATTCGTATTGCGTCAGGCGCGGTTGATGTTTGGTGGCGATATGTTCATCGCTGACCTGCTTTTGCAATTCCGGTAAGCGGCGGGTCAGACTGATGCTGCCCCCCATCAATGCCAGAATGATGAAATAAAGCGGGATCATCAAACCATCGCTGACCTGGCAGGCCGCTGCTTTTTTGTTTCCCGGTTCTTCTTCGTCGCAATGGTTAATATAGCCGCCGATGTTAATCACCCAGGTGCCGACCACTTTTTCCGGCGGTTGTTGTTCTCCTTTGGTGTTTATCCGCGGTTTGAAGCAGCTTAAATGCTTATCTTTGTTGTCGAGCGAGCAACCGATAAATACTGCAATCGGCTGATCGCGCAGTGTTTCTATGGGTTTGTTTTTAAATTCATTGATAAATGGATAAAAAGTCAGCAGCAGCGACAGCAGCATGAAGCTATAAGCAAAGATCATCCATTTATAACGCTGATGCGACCGTTGCTTTTCCAGTGTTTCCTTTTCCTCCGGTGTAATTCCTTCAGCCGGAATATAAACGATGGGGTCGGCGAATATTTGCACGAAAATGATGCAGGTGAAAATGACACCCGGCAAAATCGGAATGGCGAATGCATCCGATTCCTGGTTGGCGCGAAACAGGGCGATGGCAAAGTACACCAGATTAAAGCCATACGCCAGAAACCAAAACCATTGCTGGCGGACGATTTTCGGTAAAAGCGTTATCAGGGGGTCGAACAGGTTACCGGCTTGATCGGGCTGCTTGACTTCAGCTTTTGCGGTGTCGGGCGTTTTATGGTCATTCATCGTCTTGATCCTTTCTTATTGTCCACGGTGAGTCAAACAATCCGGTGAAGCGATTAGCCGTCCAATTTCAACGGGCTTGCCAAGGTTTTTATCGTATCTTCGCAAAATTGGCAATATGCAGTTGATATTTTTTGTAAAATTCCGTAGGCCGCATTGCCGGGAATTCTCCGGAACCGCTCATTTTAGGAACTATTCATGATGAACTTTACCTTCATTCCGATCACTGTCGGGATCAGTCTGTTTTTCGGCATGTTGCTGTTTTATGTAATGGGCAGGCGACTCGGATTCAAGCATTTGAACAAAGATGCGGAAACAGACGGCAAGCCGAGTGCCGGTACCATCGAAGCCGCCATTTTCGCGCTATTCGGACTGCTGATTGCGTTTACATTCTCCGGTGCCGCATCCAGGTTTGACGACCGCCGTCATCTGATCGCCGAGGAAACCAACGCCATCGGTACCGCGTACTTGCGGCTGGATATCATAGATGCGAATGTGCGCGATGAATTGCAGACTTTGTTTCGCCGTTATACCGATTCCCGTTTGGCGTACTATAAAAAAATTCCCGATATGGCTGCTGCACAGCACGAATGGGATAACAGCATGACGCTGCAGAATACGATCTGGACGCAAGCGGTAGCTGCTTGCCGCATGCAAAATACTCCGTCCGCTTGCGTGGTGCTACTTCCGGCGCTGAATGCGATGATCGACATTACCACGACGCGTAAGATGGCGATGATGATGCATCCGCCCAAGATCATTTTTGTGTTGTTGTTTGTGTTTGCCTACGGCTGTTCGTTCATCGCCGGTTACGGCGCGGCCAGAAATCGCCCGCATCGCTGGGTTCATCCGGTGGTGTTTGCGACGATGACGGCGATTGCGGTGTATGTTATAGTTGACATCGAGTATCCGCGGTTTGGCGTGATCCGCGTCGATGCGGCGGACCAGATTCTGATCGAACTGCGTGAGAGCATGAACCGGAAAGATGATTAATTCCGGGTAAACCGGGATTTCATCAGCGAAACCGGCTATTTTCCGCGCATAAACAATTTATCCAGCTCCGCCAGATTGGTTTCAAACCAGGTTGGACGGCCGTGATTGCATTGATCGGCGCGTTCGGTTTGCTCCATTTCGCGCAGCAGCGCATTCATTTCTTCAAGTGTTAATTTGCGGTTGGCGCGGACTGCGCCGTGACAGGCCATGGTGGCAAGAATTTCATTACGCTTGGCGGTGAGAATCTGGCTGGCGCCGTATTCACGGATCTCTTGCAATAGATCGCGAGCGAGCTGAACGGCATCGGCTTCTTTCAAAGCTGCTGGTACAGCGCGTACAGTCAGGGTGGTGGGTGACAGGACGGCGATATCGAATCCCAACTGCGCCAGCGCCTCATGATTCTCTTCCACCGCGGCGACTTCCAAGCTACCGGCATGAAACACAGCGGGGATCAACAACGGTTGCATCGAAATCTGATCCCGATTGAACGATTGTTTCAATTGTTCGTACAGAATGCGTTCGTGCGCGGCATGCATGTCGACCACCACCAGCCCGCGGGCATTCTGCGCCAGGATATAGATGCCATGTAATTGCCCCAGGGCAAAGCCAAGCGGGTAGTCGTCTTTTTCTTCATCGGTTGCGGCAGGCCGCGGAGATGCCGCAGTGGCGGCGGCAAATGAAGGATTTCTCGGTGTTGTTGGCGTGCGCGATTCCGTACCGAACAACGTACCGTAAAAACCGGCCGGTTGCGATACCCTGGCGGGCTGCATGGGATCGGCTCTCGGGTACGCCGCAAACGGCCGGGTTCCAGGCGCAGGTTCGCTGGTGTGCGTTTTTTGTTCTCTTTGCGGCGATGCCAATACCTTGTTGATCGCGTGAAAAATGAATTGATGCAATGCGCGCGCTTCGCGGAATCGGACTTCGGTTTTACTCGGATGTACATTGACATCAATGCTTTCAGGATCTATTTCAAGAAACAACACAAATGCCGGATGCCGATCCAGATGCAGCACATCGCGATAGGCTTCGCGCAATGCATGTGAAATCAGCTTATCGCTGACGAAACGGCTGTTGACAAAAAAATACTGCATATCGCGCGATGATCTGGCGAAAGCGGGCAATGCGACCATACCGGTCAGGCGCATACCGGCGGATTGCTCATCCACCAACGCGGCTGCTTGATTGAATTCATCGCCAAGAAGCGCAGAGATTCGTTGCGGCATGCCGGCGGCGCGCAAATGGCGGCGTACCTTGCCGTTGTGCTGCAACACGAACTCAATATTGGCTTGCGAGAGCGCAATGCGTTTGAAGGTTTCGTCGCAGTGCGCGAATTCGGTGGCTTCAGACTTCAGGAATTTGCGCCGGGCCGGAATATTGAAGTACAAATCGTTGACATCCACAATGGTGCCTTGCGTCAACGCCGCCGGTGCCGGTTGGGAAGCCACAGGGCCTTCGGCACTAATTTCCCAGGCATGTGCTTGACCTTGCTGTTGGCTGGTGAGTGTCAACTTGGCAACGGCGGCGATACTGGCCAACGCCTCGCCGCGGAAACCCAGGCTGGTGATTTTGTGCAAATCTTCCAGCGTGCTGATTTTGCTGGTGCTATGGCGCGTCAGCGCCAGTAGTAATTCATCTTTGGCAATACCTGCACCGTCATCGGCGACACGGATTTGTTTGACACCGCCTTGTTGCAGTTGCACGGTAATTTTGCCCGCGCCAGCGTCGATGCTGTTTTCAAGGATTTCCTTGAGTGCCGAAGCCGGGCGCTCCACCACTTCGCCGGCGGCGATTTGGTTAATCAGTAATTCGGGCAGCGGTTTGATCGACGGCATAAGAAACTGTAACTTAAAATTTGTGATTATAATGCGGAAGGACAACGCGTTCATTGTACGTTGGACGAATATTCAACTGTCAACAATCTGGGAGGGTGAAAATGTTATCCGTAGACAAGCTGAAACCGCATGTTCCCGATGCCGTACTGGTTCAAATTCCCGATTGCGCCGCCAAATTCGCTATCGATTCACCGCTGCGTCTGGCACATTTTCTCGCGCAGTGCGCGCACGAAAGCGCGGAATTCAAGGCCCTGGAAGAAAATCTGAATTATTCCGCGGATGGGTTGAAAAAGGTGTTTCCCAAATATTTTCCCGATGATCTGGCGAATGGGTACGCCCGTCAACCGGAAAAGATCGCCTCGCGGGTGTATGCCAATCGCATGGGTAACGGCGACGAAGCCAGCAAGGAAGGTTATAAATACCGTGGCCGGGGTTATATCCAGCTCACCGGTAAAGACAATTACAGCGCGTTTTCCAAAGCGATCGGCGATGATGTGATAGCCAATCCGGATTGGATCAAAACCAAATACCCATTGTTGTCTGCCGCATGGTTCTGGAGCACCAAAGCACTCAATGAATTGGCCGATCAAGGCGCGAGCGACGATGTTGTGACAAAAATTACCAAGAAAGTGAATGGCGGGACGCTGGGATTGGATGACCGGATCAGTCATTTCAAAAAATATTATGCATTGTTGACGTGAGAGCGATCACTTATCTCGGCGGTTTGATCGGTTTGATCGTGACACCATTTGGCGCAGCGGAGACACTCTGCAAGCAACAGGAACAAGTCATTTTTTCTTGCTCGCTGGGTAAGAAAACGGTTTCGGTCTGTGCTTCGAACGATTTATCCGCAAACAGCGGCTATTTGCAATATCGATTCGGACAAAAAAGCAAAATTGAGTTAAACCTGCCGGCAGCGCCGCAATCAACATCCAACGCTCAATTCGTACAAGCCCGGACTTTGATGTTTTCCGGCGGCGGTGGCGGCTACCTGCGATTTATCAGCGGACCATACCACTACATTGTTTATACTGCGATCGGCAAGGGCTGGGGACCGAAAGACGGGGTTGCGGTGGAAAAGAACGGACGATTGATCACGAATCACGAATGCCGGGATATTCCGGTGTCAAAATTCAGTGAAACGTTTTTTTCTGAGGCTGGCTTGTTGATCGATCAACGTGAATTTAACATTCCGGGAATCGATTGATAACCGTTTGCGGATTCGGGCGCTACCGGTTGAAGAAATTCGAAGGATTGCTGGCTGACGGTTTTGATGAAATCCGTGAGCGGCATCGGTTTGCCAATCAAATATCCTTGGATCACATCGCATCCAAGTACCGCCAACCGTCTGAAGGTATCGAGGTCTTCCACGCCTTCCGCAACGACGGTTAAATTCAATTGATGCGCTAGGTTAATAATGGAGTCGACAATTCTCTCGTGCTTCGGGTGTTTTGTCATTTCCCTCACGAAAATCATATCAATTTTGACCTCGTCCAATGGCAGCTCCAGCATGCGCGACATTGACGAATAACCGGTACCGAAATCATCCATGGAGAGTTTCAATCCCATGTCTTTCAGATGGTTGAGTGTGTCAAGAATATTCCGGTTGGTTTCCATTACAGCGGTTTCTGTAACTTCAACGGTAATACGGTCGGGAGGAACGTTCCAGATTTCCAGTGCTTGCGCAGTCAAATCGATGATGTCCGGTTCGCGCAAATCGTCAGCGGAAAAATTGATAGATACTCCCGCATCAATCCCTGCTGTGCGGAACGCAGAACATTCGCGTAATGCGGTATGTAAAACCCATTGCGTAAGTTTGGGCATCAGTATCGTGCCTTCCGCGACCTGAATCAACTTATCGGTTCTAATAGGTCCATGCTGTGGATGTGTCCAGCGCAACAGTGCTTCCGTCGATTCAATTTTGCCGCTGGCAGTGTTGAATTGCGGTTGGAATTGTAAATGCAGCGCATTTGTTTCGATTGCTTCGTTCAAGTCAGACCAAAGGTGGAGTTGGGTCAGATAGGCATCTTCCGGGTTCTCCACAAAAAGCTTAATCTGATCTTTCTCTTGCAGCGCTTGCTGTATGGCGAGGCTTGCGTTGCGCATCATCAGATCAATCGTGCTATTTTTCTCGCTACCGTACGCAATTCCGATGCAGGGATTCAACAGTATGTTGTGCGCTCCAAGAGTAAACGGCACGGTCAGAATTCTAGTAATCTTATGAGCAGCTAAAAGGGCATGGGCATTCGCGAGTAAATTAACCAAAAGGCAACTGACTTGATGACGTCCAGTAATACCGATCAGATCGCCGGGATTAAGCGCGTCTGCCAGTTGCTTGGAAATAGTCTGTATGATTTGATCGACTGCGGCATAACCCAGTATGCCGTCGAGTTCAGCAAGTCGTCCTAGATTTACGGTCAAAACAGCATGATTTCCGCAGGCACTGCGGTTATCCGATAACTTGCGCTCTGCAGCTTGGAAAAAATTTGAGTAACTTAAAACCGGCATAGTGGAAGGTGCTACAGATAGAATCTCTTCGGATCGATCCCGTAAGCGCCCTGGGGTAAGTCATTGATGATTTTATAGGGAACTCCGGCCGGACTGAGGTCGAATTTTTTTAGATCGATAGTAGCGGGATTATCGTAAGGTTTTTTCTTTGCATCACAAATGATCATAATGCGCGGCAAGAACCGTTGAGTCCGATTCTGCGAGAGTACAATCGCAACTTCTCCGGTGTTGAGCTCGACCAAGCAGCCAACCGGAAAGATACTGATGCAATGGGCGAATTGTTCCACCAATGCAAAATTGAGACCATTCTGGGCATTCCCTTTTAATTCCTTGATCGCCTCGAATGGCCGCAATCCAGGCATTCCAGGCTGGCCCCAGATCAATTCTTCATAGCTATCAACGACTGCCGCCATACGGCCGTAGGGGTGGATTTGATTGGCATATAAACTCAGCGGATAGCCATTACCATTCTCGCGTTCATGATGTTGAGTAACGATCTTGATGACATCATCGGTGACATTGCATAAACGAGTGACGATTTCCTGACTGTAGGCAATATGCTGTTTCATCAATTTTCGTTCCTCGGGTTTGAGATACATGCTCCTTTTAACCTGTATTTCTTTAGGCAGGCGTTGCTTGCCAATATCCATCAGCAATCCACCCAATCCAAGTACCGATAGTTCCCGGCGCGGAAGGCCCAAGTGCCTGCCGAATGCGAGCATGTGTACCGAAGTTTTGACTGCGCTGTCGTATAGTTCCTTTCCGGTTGATTTTAGCTGAGCCAGCAGCAGTGCTGCATCCGGGTTGCGTATAACACTTTCGCATAAGGTATCCACGACTTCATGTGCAGCGTGTATATCAAATTTAATGTCGCGTTCGATATTGTTTGTAATATCGTCCAGCAAGCTGAGTGTGAAATTGTAAGCTTTTGTGGCAGCAGGTATTTCCTGTTCGGCAGTACGGAAGTCCTCGTATGTTTTTACGCGTTGCAGCAGTGGATCCAGTTGAAGCTGTTTCTGGCTATTATTCGGGTGTGAGGGAACCCGATTCGCTGCGGATGCTGCGATGTTAGAAACGGCGAAAGGTAAATGTTTCTGTACCACGAAAGGCTCGCTAAGTTCAACGTCGACAAAAACAAACTGGCAAATATTTTTTAATGCTTGAATATCTTTTTCTGTCCGCATCAGCACCCCTTGCAGTGGAAATGGTGTGTCTAGCCATGGACGATCCAGTTTGCTGACATACATACCCACTTTTAAATCCAGAATGGGGATTTCTATACTTGAGCTGCTGATCATTATGGACAATTGAAAAAGTTAGAATGATTAAATTTCAAAAAAACAGTTGTTTCTCAGATGAATCCAACGAACTGTAAAAGCGAAGAGTTCTATTAAATACGACGCGCTGAGAGGAACCTTAAAATATTTTTATCGAACGGGGTTTATAAAGAACTCGCGCATCAAAAAATCCTCCAACGCAGCGGTATCTTTTTCTCGCGCCGATAGCACAACCACGCGATGCAAACGGTGCGATTCCCAGTTGAAATCTTCTTTGTAATACTCCCGGATCAATTGGATCATGCGGCGGATGATAGCGCGCTCGATATCACCCTCCGGGCCAGCGGTGACTTGAATCATTTGTAAGCGCGGATTGCTCTGTCCCGTTGTCCAGGCGCGGAACGAAAATTCGGCAGTGCGGGGGCCTATGCGCATAATTTGAAATATTCCGCTGGTGCCAGGATTCTGCAAATTACGCCGGATATTGGCCATGCGGATTTCATCTGCGGAAGGCTGTTTTGCGGCGCTACTAGGAGCCGCTGTTTCCGGGTTATCGAAAACTCCTGCTGCTTGACGGCGGGCCTTAATATATTCGGATAAGTCGGTTGGTGCATCGGTGGGTGGTTGCGCTGAAGGTGCAGATTTCGTAACTTCTTTTGCCGGTATGGGTGTCTTGAGTTTAGGTTGCTCGGCGGCTTTCGGTTTGGTTTGCGGTCGCGATGACGGCGCTGGAGCCGGCCGGGGTAGCGTTTTTGGGGCTGGTTTCGGTTCCTCTACAGTTTTCGGTTTTTCCGGTTGCGGCGGGGGCGGGCTGGGTGCAGCAGCGGGCATGGAGCTGTTAGCGTTTTCATCTTCGTGCAGGTCGATGAAACTCGCCGCGATAGGCGGTGGTGTCTCAATTTCAACTTCCGGCATTGATAAAAAAACCCCCAAAGCCCAGACGATCAGCAGCCAAATGAGCGCGGCTAGCGGCAATGGCCACCATAGGCGAACTTCTCTCGATCGTGAACTTGCCATGTATTTGCGCTATTTGTGTCTTACGGCGATCAAGAAATGCTGTGCGCCGGCAGTACGGGCACGCAGCATGGCTTGTACCACGATTCCTTGTGGAGCCTCAGTATCTGCGGATACGATCAATTTTTGCTTGGAGTCCGCAAGCAGTGGTTTTAGAGTGCTAGCCAGCGTATCGAGCGTGACGGCCGTTTGATTAATGTAGATTTTGCTGTCTTTGGTCAATGTCAGCGTGACCGGTTTTTCCGCACTCAGCTTTTCCGCTTGTCCTTCAGGCAGATCGACTTGCAACGAGTCCAAGTTTTGCATCGATAACGAAGCCAGCATGAATGTCGCCAGCAAGAAAAACATCACGTCGATCATCGGGATGATCTCGATTTTGCCTTTCTGGATTGATCGGGATTTACGCAGTTTCATCGAGATTACCCTGTTGATCCAGACGGATGTTGTCAATCAACCGAGTGCCTAGGCGCTCCATTTCATCCATGGTCAGCGACTGCAAACGGGAGAAATAATTGAAACCAAATAATGCAACCAGCGCAATGGCCAGTCCAACGACGGTAGCGATCAAAGCTTCTGCAACGCCGCCCGTAACAGCAGTCGGATTCACCAAGCCTTCACTGCCGATTACCTGGAATGCGCGCATCATGCCGATCACGGTTCCGACCAGACCCAGTAACGGTGCAGCAGTGACAATGGTTTCCAAGGCCCAGAGCCGGCGCGCCAGCGCTTCTTCAATGATTTGAGCTTCATCGGCGGCGCGTGATTCCGTCCACCAGGCAGGTTGATGGCGATTGGAAATGACAACTTCAAAAAAACGTTTGTAATAGTGACGGCTGTCCAGCCCGGAAAGAATTTTTTCCAGATCGTTCCATTTGAAGCCATAGGTTTCGACCAGATTAAGCAAATCGCTAGAAAGCCGCGCATACCGCCAATAGATAAATGCCTTTTCGAGCATAATCGCGACTGCGACTACACCCAATAAAACCAGCGGGATGATGATGATCCCGCCAAGTTTCAACATTATCCAGGCCTGATTTAATTCTTCCATCATATTCAACTCCAGATTAAGACTATCCATGATTTTTGTAGTTACCAGTACCTTTGAGAATTCATAAGAAGAGCACCGCAAACCAGATGCAACGCAGTATTTTCCATAAAAATTGTCGTGTCAGAAATTTTCAAATCCATAACAGATCTATGACCGTGATAATTCGAGAGAATTTTGCGAATTAAGTGATCGGTTTGACCTGCCTGATTGGATGATAAGAATAGTGGAAAAACGCCTGCAGTTAAAACTATTTAATGGCAAAATGGTTCACTATTATTGCATTGTTGCAGAAAGGCACGAAGCGTGCATGAATGACTGCGTACTTGGGAGTACAAACGGATGAAGAAGCTAAAAAACTGGATTTTAATCGTAAAAATATGAGAAATTGCTTATCTATGTTGTTGCTGCTGTTGATCGCCAACCCTGTCTATGCGAAATGGATCAAATTGGATATTTCAGCAGAAAACAACGAGTCGCATTTTTTTGATCCGGACTCGATTCATAAGGATGGGGTAATGCGCAAAATATGGGTGTTATCCAGTTACGAAGAAATACAAAAAGGCGGTTTCCGTGCGGTTAAAACTCAGTATGAGTTTGATTGTGAACATCACCAAGCACGCTCGATCACACTGCTGCTTTATCCCGATCGGGACGCCACAGGTGATGTAATCGGTGCACATCGCACCGAGTCCTCTAAATGGTTCGGCTTTTCTGCCAACTCGATGTTCCGGCAAATCGAGGAGACAGTTTGTATTGATTGATTTGGTGTGCTAGCCGAAAAGTGATCGACTATTCTGAGGTGTTATGGAATTGGCCGGTTATTGGTGAATTCGTCAATCAGGACTTGTATACGCGAGTGGTGGCTGCCTTGCCAGTATATCTGCCCGCAATTTGGGCAAGTTAAAAAGTTGCTGTAGTATTTTTTTGTGAGGGGCTGCAAGCGGTGTTCTATTTGTTGTTTGTGGATTTTCGCTAAATTGCCGTTGCAATGCGTGCAGCGTGTCAAAGGTTTGATCGTCGAGTACAAATCAAATTTTTTTAAAACTTCGTGAATCTGTATTTTGGGGTTATCCGCTCTTACAAAATAACCAAAGGTAATAATTCTGCGTTGCAAAAGTGATCGATCCCGGGTTAGCAGCATCCGTTCCTGATCATGCGAAATTTCAGCGATGCTTTTGTCGTCATAATCGTTCCGATAGAGACAGTCAAAACCAAGCAACCGTAAATAACGCGCCAGTTTTCCGAGATTGGTATCGACCACAAATGTCAGCGGCTGCGGTATTTCCGGACGAAGGCGCAACCGTGTTGATGGCGGGCAGTTTTCGAGAGTTGGATAAACTTGAATATGATCGGTATCTTGCACAAGATAGTCAAAATCAACTGCATGGCCATTGACCAGAATCAGTGCAACTTCGGTATGCGGCACGTTAAACGATTCGATCATATCCTTTATCGATGCTCTGCGAAAAAAACGGTGATTGATTTCTTGGTCACGGATTGCCGGTGCGATGAAATCATTGAGCGTTTGATAAAAATGTATTCCGATCTGGGCCATCGAATACGAAGTCTATGAAAAAGCGTAGTCAAAGATGGAGTATTTAAATCCGAGATTGCGTTAATTTGATTCAGATCAAAGTTTCAACCTGTCTTACCCGGTACTCTTCCCACTGTCGTAACAAAAAATTGAATTATTAACATACAGACAGAAGGTTTCTAAATGAAAATCACACATTTATTGGCAATTTCAGCAGTTTTGATTTTAGTTGCGTGCGGTGGCAAACCAACAGCTCCCGAATCTCCAGATCCTGAGGCTTATGGCAAGACCATCCAACCTTTCCATCAAATTCCTTCAGGGGATCAGGAAGGCGGCGGAAAAGCTCGCTCAACTGAAGAGAAATCCAACTACTAATCGTTGGTGGGGGGCAATTAGTGTTCCTTGGATAAATTGCAAACAATTTTTTCCAGGGAACACTAATTTTTTATTGTTACCAGTAGTTTGATATCTGCTCGAAAAAACAGTACTTCAATTCCTGCTGCCTGAAAAACATTATTGTGTAGTCCAGGACAACTGATACGCTTCCGGAAACGGGCCGGCCTTATAATCAATTTTCCCTTTCGCTTCGATGTTTTTCTGTAACAATACTTGGCGAACCATTTCGGGAATCATCACCATACCGACATAACGTCCCAGGCATTCGTGGTTTCCGAATCCAAAGTGGAAATAGTTGTACCAATTACGCTGCGGGATGAATTCATCCGGGGACTCAAACGCACGCTCGTCGAACATCGCCGACAATGTCACCGGCAGCACATAGGTTCCGGTACGCAGAACGGTTTCATAATTGGTTCCCTTTGCCGCAGTATAGTCGCTCGCGGTCGTGCGGAATAAATAAGGAGTGATCGGTGAGAACCGTAACGCTTCCCAAACGATACCATCGAATTCCGTGGTATCTTCTTTTTGTGCAGCTGCTTTTGCGGATTCGAGCCATTGCGGGTGCTGAAACAGATACTGCAATACCTGCGCAACAGCTTGCGAAGTGGTTTCAATTGCACCGATCAGCAGGCCGCCAGCATTCACGCCCAAACGCTTGATGTCAAAATCCAGTTCCTTGGCAAAGCTGGTTCGTAACATTCTGGTCACGATATCGTCCCGCAATCGGATGATGGTCGAGAAAGTAAGTTTTTCAGCTTTGACTGCGAGAAAACGTTTTGCAATCAGCATAGTGATGTACTCACCCAGCTTCTTGGAGGTTTCATTATGGCGATCGATGATACGCTGCGACAATTCCGGAGGCACCAAGTCAAATGGATGATTGTGAAAGGTATCGTATTGATTCCAGTAGGACCATTCGATCAGGTCTTCCCGGTTAGCGCCGGTCAGTCCGAAGTAGTCTTGGACGAGTGTGGCTGGAACCATGCGGCAGAAGCTGTTCACGATCTCGATCTGGCCGTTGGCTTTGGTAAGAATGCCGCGAGCGATATCCGCAACCATGTTGCGCACTTTCGGTAAGTCATCGCGATTGAGCATAAATTGCATGAGTGACTTTTCCCGCGTATGCAATGCATCGTCATCATGCGCCATTAAATAATTATCCATTTTTGGAACATAAGGTTTGACGGTAAAAACCTTATACATTTTCAGGATCTCCCTGACATCGTCAAACCGGGTGACCAGCGTGCAATCCGGTGTTACCAAAATGGGGCGTTTTTCACGCAATTCTTTGAAGAAAGGCAACGGTTCGGTATCTATCCATCGGCGCACCAACGGAAATTTCTCTGTATCAGGGACTGCATCGTACTGCTCAAGATAATTGGTACTCATTTGTATCGCTCCCTATTCGTTGATAAATAAGCTCAGATTACAAAGTCTTCAAATATTCCAGCAAATCCAACCGCTCTTCCTTAGTGAGCGGTTTCAAGATCTTTCCGTTGAGTTGCGCCGTTTTGCCGGTGGTATATTCGTGACCCGCGTTACTATTGCCTTTTAAACTGGTGTCGAAAGTAGAACCTGCGTATCCGCTGCTTTTAAAGCCTACTTTACCGGGATCGAATTCTCTCGAACCTACTTCAAATCGATCCGGGCGATATTCTCCATCTTCCGGATCGCCATCACTTTTTTTCGGTAACAGCAGATCGTACAAGGTAGGCACGGAACCGTTGTGTAGATAAGGCGCCGTTGCCCAGATGCCATTGAGCGATCGTGCCTTATAGGCATTTAAAGATGCCAGCGGCTTTGCAGTGGTATCTGGATCGTAATTGCCATGCTTGATCGATGGTTTGATTTCATTGTGAAAAAATGCCTTGGCGATATCGGTGATCCAATCCCCCCAACGCTGGAAGAACAATTTATCGGGATCCGGTGTGGCGACCACATTCAACGTTGCTTTGGTCAGTAAAGCAGCAACTGGTGCTTTTTGATCCAATAGAATACTGCCTACACCGACATCGACATATTGATTACGCAATATGCCCGAGTATCCGGTTCGGTTGAAACTGTTCTCAGCCATGACCGGATCGGTACCGACATCACTAACTCTCGACATGCTGGCAATTACCCGGCGATCCGAATCATCGCGTACGATATTGGCGTGGCAGCTCGCGCAGTATTGGTTGAACAACGATTGGCCGCGGGAAGCACGCTGCCGGTCTATGGCGCCGAGAATATCTTCCGGCCATTTGGGTGATTGCAGTTTCTGCAAGTGCGATTCAATCTTACGCAGATTGTGGACGTTCACTGAAGAATCGAAGCTGATCTTGGTGCTGGTATTTTGTCCGCCGATCAAGGTGGAAATCGTCATTCCTTTTTCTTCATTCCAATCCAATGTGCCGAACACACCGATTACCTCACCGGTATTCCGTCCTACCGGGCCAAGTCCGGCATTGGCTGCCAAGCCGTTCCATTGTACGTAATCGTGTTGCGGAATATCCCATAAGAACGGATAGCTGACGGGTGCATCGGCAGGGTTATAGATTGCTTTCCGTAATCTTCCCAACTGCCATTTTGTGAGATTCTGGGTCAAGCGTTCCACCATCCGGTCGCGTTGATCGCCGGTAGGAATCTTATCCAGATCGGCCATGATTTGATCGAGCTCTTCGTCGCTCATGCCTTTGTCGCGCATGATCTTGCGGTCGCGCAATAAATCCCTGAGTTCTCTTTCGTTGATGAGATGCTCAAGAACCCGGTTGTAAATGCGCCCAAATGCATCCAACCGGGCATAACCATAAGGGGTTGGGCTGCGGTTGATGATGGTGTAGTTGGTGAGACGCTGTTCGTATTTCGCCAGATCACCGAGCACTTCGGTCTCGGACTTGTAATTGCCGCGCGCCAGTACATTTTTGACAAACCGGGCTTTTGCTTCTTCATTCTCTCGTACGTATTTCAGTGCTTTTGAGAGACCGATCATGATTTCTTCCATATCGGCGCTGGCCGGGCCGCCATCTATCCGGATACCGACACCGTTGTAGTTTACTTGGCCGGTATGGCACGCTGCGCAGGTAAGACCAATATACTGCTGACCTTTATAGTCGTCTTTGACCCAACCGACTGGCAATGCATCCGGATTGTAGGAAGTGGCTTTTTGCGGCAGGTAGCGATAGGCATTCATGTTCTCGTTGGAACGGAACAACTCGGATTCCCCTGGTTTTTCCAGTACCATGAAAAAATCATAAGGCATCAGGTTGGAACCTTGCGTTGTGGTATAAAACCATAAGCTGTCAGTAATATCCCAGCCTTGATCCAGATATTTGACAGTTGTATAACTGTCACCGAATGGATCTTGTTGGACCGTGGTTGCGCCGCGATCAGGATCTGTTTCCGGAATAAGTGTGCAGGAAGATATTCCGAATAAAAGAAACAAAACTGAAATAAAAGATAGAAACCGCTGATATGATGACACAAATGATTGTTCCACGTTGATTCCCCTTTTAACTAGAATTTGTTGAACTGGTATGGCAGGAACCTGAAATAGAGGCATGACAGTGAAGAAGTTTTGTCTGAGACTATTTTCCAGCTCCAATCATTACTTGATTCCGGATTATCGATCCACGAGCCCCGCCTGTTGCTTCTAACCTTGATGAAATGTATTAAACCTTATAAGCAGCATCAGCCTTGGATTATATTCAGAAATTGCTGCAGATGACAGTAAAACTCGCATGTGCTGTGAAATAGATCACTCGCCGTTCAAAAAATGACAATTCGAATAGGATTGCTGGCATAAAATTTTGAATGGTTGAATAATAGCAGCGAGCTTTGTTTAACACTTGATATTCAGATAGAAACCATTTATTACCATGAGAAAAATTATTCCCGCGATATTGTCTGGCATGCTGGCTGTCCTATTGATAGCTTGTGCGACAACATCACCACCGGTATCTGACGATGATGGCAGGATTCATGTCACGATTCTGCATTTTAACGATATTTATGAAATTACACCGGTCAGCGGCGGTAGAGAAGGCGGTATCGCGCGAGTCGCTTCCTTGCGTCAGCAATTACAGGCGCGCAATCCCAATACGATTACAACACTGGGAGGCGATCTGTTTAGTCCATCGGCAATTGGCACAGCACAGTATGATGGCGACCAGTTGGCTGGGCGCCAGATGGTTGATGTATTGAATCACTTTGCGCTCGACTACGCCACCTTCGGCAATCATGAATTCGATCTCAAGGAACATCAATTCAATCAGCGCTTGCAAGAAACCAAATTTACCTGGGTTTCAAGCAATGTGCTTGCTGTTGATGGCAGACCGTTTGCAGGTGTGAAACAACACCTGGTGATTCCAGTCGTGGATAAAAAAAGCGGAAAAACCTTCAGGGTTGGTATGTTCGGGCTGACACTGTCAGCCAATCAGCCGGGTTACGTCCGATATTCCGATCCGTTGGCAGCGGCAAGCGAACAGATTGGGCAACTGAGCGGTCAAGTGGATTTTATTATTGCGCTGACGCACCAGGCCATCGATGACGATATTGAATTGCTGGAGAAATATCCACAAATCGGATTACTGCTCGGTGGGCATGAACACGTCAATTACCAGAACTGGCGCGGTAATTTCACACCGTTGCTGAAGGGGGATGCCAACGTCCGTTCCGTTTATGTCGTTGATCTTTACTTTGATCCGCAAACCGGTAAAACCGAAGTCAAACCCATGTTCGTTCCGATCAACGACAGCTTGAAGGAAGATGCTGCTGTCAAAGCGGTGGTCAATAAATGGATGGCTATCGCTTTTGATGCATTCCGGAAACAAGGATTTGAACCCGAAGCGGTAATCATAACTACCACGGAAGCATTGGACGGACTGGAATCCAACGTGCGCACGCGTAAAACCAACTTGACCGAATTGATTGCAAAAAGCCTGCTGCGACCGTATCCGGAAGCTGAACTTTCACTCTATAACAGCGGCTCGATCCGTATCGATGATGTGCTGCCCCCTGGGCAGATCACTGTGTACGATATCATTCGTGTGCTGCCGTTCGGTGGTAAAGTCCAATTGGCCGCGATAAAAGGCGAATTATTGCTAAAAGTTTTGAATCAAGGCATCACCAATACCGGCTCCGGCGGCTTTTTGCAGTCCGCCAACGCCCGGCAAGTGAATGGTGTCTGGCAAATTAACGGTACCGCAATCGATCCGAAGAAAACTTACCAACTAGCGATTAACGATTTTCTCGCTTCCGGGAGAGAACGTGGCTTAGATTACCTGAAACCAGGAAAACCCGATTTTGTAATTATGAATGCCGGGGACAACACTGACATCCGCCAGCAGGTGATTGAACAACTTAAAAATAGATAGGATTTTTTTCTGAAATCCTTTTATTCAACTGTCACCGCTTTGGCCAAATTTCTGGGCTTATCGACATCCGTGCCTTTTACGAGGGCGACATGATAAGCCAGTAATTGCAACGGAATGGTATGCAGAATTGGACTCAACAACCCGGCGTATTCGGTCAAGCGGATCACATGGAGATGATCGCTGGGTGTAATTTGTGAATCCGCATCCGCGAACACGTAAAGCTCGCCGCCACGAGCTTGCACTTCTTGCAGGTTCGACTTGAGCTTACCTAGTAGTTGATCATTAGGAGCAATGGCGACAACCGGCATTTCATTGTCGACCAATGCAAGCGGTCCGTGTTTGAGTTCGCCTGCAGCGTAAGCCTCTGCATGAATATAAGAGATTTCCTTAAGTTTGAGCGCGCCTTCCATTGCAATCGGATAGTGCACGCCGCGACCCAGAAAAAGTGCATGACGTTTCTGCGCAAAGCTTTGCGCCCAAAGCTTGACTTCCGGCTCCACTTTTAGCGCTTGTTGCAGTGCTTTGGGTAAATGGCGCATGGTCATTATCAATTGGTTTTCTTCGGCAGCCGATAGTTTATGCCGCATTTTGGCTAAGGTAACGGTAAGCAACAAGAGGGAAGCAAGTTGGGTTGTGAATGCTTTGGTTGAAGCTACGCCAATTTCCGGACCCGCACGGGTTAGGAAACGTAAATCGGCCTGGCGGATCAATGCGCTTTCCGGCACATTGCATATTGCCAGGCTGTAAGTGTGACCGAGCTTTTTCGAATAATCGAGCGCCGCCAGCGTATCGGCGGTTTCGCCGGATTGCGAGATAGCGACAACCAGCGTTGATGGATCCGCAGCGGGACTGCGGTAGCGGTACTCGCTGGCGATTTCAACGGTGCAAGGCATGCCTGCGACTGTTTCCAGCCAATATCGAGCGACTAATCCGGCGTGGTAGCTGGTGCCGCATGCCAGAATCAGAATCTGCTTGGTGTTGGTAAATACGGCTTCTGCCTCGCTTCCGAATAAATTGGGGGTGATCGACTGGGTATTCGATAGCATTTCCAAGGTATTGGCGACCGCAGCGGGTTGCTCGAAGATTTCCTTCTGCATATAGTGCGCGTACGAACCTAAATCGATTTCATCATTGGATAAATGTGATTCGTGTACCGCTCGTTTCACTGGCTCACCCAATTGATTTTTCAAGCAATTAACGATATGAAAGCTGTGATTGTTAATTTCCGCAATATCGCCTTCTTCAAGATAGATTACATCGCGTGTTACTTGCAGTAGTGCCGAGACATCCGACGCCACGTAGTTGCCATCTTTGCCTATTCCTAATATCAGCGGTGCGCCATGGCGGGCGACGACAATTCGCTCCGGGTGCGCTTCTTCCATGACTGCAATGGCGAAAGCACCTTGTAGTTCAGCGACTGCTAAACAAACTGCTCTGAATAGATCGGGCGATTCCATGAGTTTTAAGGCGATTAAGTGAGCAATCACTTCGGTGTCGGTTTCCGATAAAAAACGGTAACCATGATCCTTAAGACTGGATCGGATAGCTTCGTGGTTTTCGATGATACCGTTGTGAACCACAGCGATGCGTGAATCTTCCCCGGAAAAGTGCGGGTGTGCGTTGCGTTCGGAAGGCTCGCCATGAGTTGCCCAGCGGGTATGCGCAATACCTGCAAATCCATGAGCTTTTTGTTGCTCTACTAATTTGCCGAGTTCATTGACGCGTCCCGCCGTGCGTAATCGTTTTAGGCCGTAATCGGTAAAAACTAGTCCGGCGGAATCGTAGCCTCGATATTCAAGCCTTTGCAATCCTTCTAGTAGAACGGGGACAACATTTGCTTTTGCGATTGCACCAATAATTCCACACATATACGAATTTTCTCCTTTGTTCGATCAAGAAATATAATAATAATTATATTTCAATATGTTGTTTAATCCTCCGATCTGAGCGGTGTGTGTCATTCGGGATTACTGAAAAAGTAGAGGGAATTTAATAAATTGAAAGAAATCTCACATACGTTTTGGGTAGCAAGGGAATAAGTTCGGAAATGCACTGGAACTCTATCATTTACTCTCGGTATTTAAAACAATTAGTACGAGCATCAATACTCTGTAATTTCAAGTTATAAATTTTGGCAAATTGGGTGAACTGCGAGTAGAAGTGAAGCAATTCATAGGATTTCAATTTAATTTACCAAATTGGCATTGGAACGATTGGATCAATATTCAAGATTGGAAACAAAGTGATATTGAATGATTTGAAGGATTAAGCAGCTTCCTTGGTAATAAATACTGTACAAGATGAATATTGATAAAAAATGCAGATAGCGGGATTGCTAAATCTATGCTAAATCCTATTTTACCAAATCAACATCTGTATTTTATTCAGTATTTGTTCAGAGTTTTTTTCTTAACATGTTTAGCAAGAACATAGTAGTTTTTATTGATAGTCAAGTGGGTAGCAAAAAATAATCAATGAAAACTGAAATTATTGAAGGGTGCAATTTATTATGCAGAGGTTGACATGAAAAAGTTCAAGTTAACATGTTTGGCCGTCGTGCTTTGCGGGTTGTTTCTAACGAACAATTCAGTTGCAGATGGTGACGGCGGTGGGGGCGACGGTGGAGGCTTTGATGGTGGCGGATTCGATGGTGGAGACTTCGGCGGTGATTATGGCGGGGACTTCGGGGGTGAATATGGTGGCTATGAATCCGACTTTAATGGCGATTATGGTGATAATTACGACGCTGGGGGATATTCAGACTATCCTGATCAAAGTGGCTACGATCAAGGTGATGCTTTTTACCAGGAAAATGATTTTGGTCAGCCGGATGACTTCGGAATAGCCGAAGATCCGAGTCAATTTGGTGATCAACAACAAGCTGACACAATCAATCAAACAGACGATCTTTCTTCGGAAAGTAATTCAGCTCAAGGAGATGGTTCGCTATCGAATAGCATGGAATCTCCACAGGAACCGCTCGGAAAAGAATTGGCGGATCCAGCTACTGATGCTGCGGTAGCAAATGAATCGGTTGAGACTAGTGAGACAACTCCTACTTCAGAAGCCACCGGAACAGGCGATGTTGTATCGACTACTGAACAATCCGCTCAAGATGGAAGTACCGGTCAAACTCAAACTCAAACTTCGGACGGAACTGTGATTAACAATAATGTAAACGTTGATCAGAATACTGGGCATCATGATCATGATGGGCATGGTCATCATCATCACCATCATGATGGGTTTGGACTGGGATTCGGCCTGGGGCTAGGATTGGGTTTGGGGTTTGGGCCTTTTGGTTACTATAGCCCATTTGCGCCATTTGGCTATTATGGATTTGGCATGCCTTTTCCTGGATTCGGTTTTTATGGTGGTTGGCGCGGAGTTGGGGTATATAGCAACTATGTAGGTTTTGGTCCGAGTCGATATTTCGAACCTTACTATCCTTTAGGGGGTTACCCTGCATTGCTTGCCGCTTCCCCAGTAATTTCAGGGCCGTTAGTTACAACACCAGTGAGGGCGCCTACTTACGTACAGCGTAACGATAATTCAGGGCCTGCAGCAGCCCCGGTTCAGAAACAAGCCTATTGGTATTATTGCCGAAATCCAGAGGGATATTACCCTTATGTGAAACAATGCTCGGGAGAATGGATAAAAGTACCGCCTCGACCTTCCTGATATTATGAAAGTTTGTAACTTTATACGATGATTTGCAGTCATAAAAAACGGATAGGATTATAAATCGTTTTGTAAGGGGCGATCATGAGAACCAAGCGACTGTTAATTGCAAGTATTTTTGTTGTGGTAGTTCCATTCTTATCGGGGTGCTGGACGATTGCGGCAGCAGGGGCAGGCGCCTACGGTGGTTATAAAATGAAAGAAGAAGGCTATACCCTGCAGAACCCTGTTACTAAGGAGAAGGAAAAGAAATCATCCAAGTAAGAGTGAGCGCCTCGCGAGTCGAATATAAACTCGATGAAAATCTGCTCGTGCATGAGATTATGTCGCATTGCCGAGATCGCGTTTTGCTGCGGCAATGAATGACTTGAGGCAATGATCGGTGATCTCGTAGTCATGTTCCAGGTACGCGTGCCAAGATTCAATATGTTTTGTATCTCTGCTACGCCGCTCGTACTCTCCGATGATCTCTAGCGCCTGAGCCGAAAGGATAAAACCTCCAATGTCCGCAACGCGGCTGATCTCATCTTTAGCTTCCTTCGCCAGTTTGCGTAGTTCTTCGTCACGCTCATCGGGTAGGTCACGCGAGCTATGATTATTTCTGGTGTATGACAAGGGAGAAGGAAGCGGTGTAACCTGTTGTAGAGGATCTCGGCAGATCAATCAACAAAACGAGGAAAACACCGCATGACAGATAGTAATGTTTTTAATCTGAATAAACCAGAACAAAATGATCCGTTACAGGAAGTGCTGCGAGAAGGCGCGCGTAAGATGCTGGCCACCGCTATTGAAGCGGAAGTGGCTGTTTTTCTCAAGCAACATGGCGGTTTAAAAACTGACGAAGGAAAATCGGTAGTAGTCAGAAATGGTTATCTACCGGAGCGCTCGATTCAAACCGGTCTTGGTGATATTGGGATCAAAGTGCCGAAAGTACGCGATCGCAGCGGTTCCGGCATCAAATTTAACAGCAATCTGATTCCTCCCTACTTGAAACGAACGCGCAGTATTGAGGAATTTTTGCCCTGGTTGTATCTGAGAGGTGTTTCAACAGGAGATTTCACAGAGACGTTAAAGCACCTGCTGGGAGCAGATGCGCCCGGATTGTCGTCTGCAACGATTGGCCGTTTAAAGCAGAACTGGGAACAGGATTATCAAAACTGGATTCGCCGTGATCTGACTGGCAAACGGTATGTTTACGTCTGGGCTGATGGTATCTACAGTACGGTGAGAATGGATGACCGGTTATGTTTTCTGGTGATTATCGGCTCTGATGAAACGGGACGTGAAGAATTGCTGGCGTTGTCTGACGGTTATCGTGAGTCTGAAGCAAGCTGGACTGAAGTATTGATGGACTTGAAACAACGTGGCCTCAAAGACGCTCCCAGATTGGCTGTCGGTGACGGCGCATTGGGATTCTGGAAAGCTGTAGCTCAATGCTGGCCGGATACCGGTCAACAGCGCTGCTGGGTGCATAAAACCGTAAATGTAATGGAAAAGCTGCCCAAAGCCATGCAACCCAAGGTCAAGGAAGCATTGCATAACATCTGGCAGGCGGAAACACGGGAAAAGGCTTATAAAGCGTTTGATCACTGTGTTGAACGGTTCAGTCCGAAATATCCAAAAGCGATGGAATGCCTGGCAAAGGATAAAGATTCCATGCTGGCCTTCTATGATTATCCTGCAGAAAACTGGCAGCACATTAGAACAACCAATCCAGTCGAATCAGTTTTTGCAACTGTCCGACTGAGAACAGCCAGAACCAAAAACTGTGGAAGTCGGACAACAACCTTGACGATGGCGTTTAAACTGATGGAAACGGCGCAGAAGAAATGGTTCCGGCTGAGAGGCTATAAACTGTTAGCGGACGTTGTGCAGGGCATCAAGTTCGTTAACGGCGTTAAACAAAAAGGAGATCAAAAACAGCAAGCCGCTTGATTCTCCGTACACCAGATTTGACTATAGCTCGCATTTTGCAGTCGAGCGGAATGCAATTGCATTGGCGCAGAAACGGATGAAAGCGGTCTGGTTGTTTTTGCGATCTGCTGCGTTAGTTGGTGTTCGAAAATTAACTTATCGCTTTGAAAAGTCTAATTTTCTGCACATTACTTGTCTTGCATCTCATCTTGCTCGGCGAGTTGTTCAGCACTTTCTTAATTTTATAATGGGAGCTGGAATGAAAAGGAAACAGATAGTAAGCGCAATTGCTTGCATGATGATACTGCCGCTGTTATCAGGCTGCTGGACCTTGGTGGCAGCAGGTGCGGGCGCTTACGGCGGGTATAAAATGAAGGAACATGGCTATACTTTGCAAAACCCGATTACCAAGGAAAAGAAGTCGAAGAAATGAGGCTTCGAATGATAATGTCGGTTTAAACGATATTATTCGGGTTTTTCTGCGGGGTTTTCTTGGTCTTTTTTATTGCGAAAACTGTCATAAATCATAAGAGCAGCTCCGACAAAAATGGCTGAGTCGGCAATATTAAAAGCTGGCCAGTGATAACTGCCAATGTAGAAATCCAGAAAATCGACGACGTGTCCCAGTGTGATGCGATCGTATAAATTTCCAGATGCTCCTCCAAGAACCAGGCTTAATGAAAAGCAGAATAACTGCTCATGCTTGTATCTATTTAGAAAAAAAATGATCAGCAGAACCGCTGTTCCAGCAATACCACTTAGGAACCAACGTTGCCATCCTGATTGATCGCTCAGGAAACTGAATGCCGCACCTGGATTGTAGGTCAATACCAAGTTGAAGAAACTGGTAAGCGGGATTATCTGCCCGAATTCTAATGAGGACTCAACCCAGTATTTACTGGCAAGATCCAGGGTTAGAATGAACGCTGCAATACTTAAACTAATAGATAGCTTCATAGAAAAATTCCATGATCAATGTGTGTTGGTATTAGGCATAATGGCGCTGTTCACCGGCGCCATAAAGATTGGTGACACAACGTGTACACAAAGTAGGATGTTCTGCATGT
This sequence comes from Nitrosomonas limosa, assembly GCF_054188085.1. NCBI lineage: Bacteria > Pseudomonadati > Pseudomonadota > Betaproteobacteria > Nitrosomonadales > Nitrosomonadaceae > Nitrosomonas > Nitrosomonas limosa. The sequence goes on from NZ_CM135180.1 coordinate 2,463,564, forward strand.
TGACCTACATCTTCACGATAATGCCAGCAACGCTCGCATTTTTTATGAATACTGGATGTTATCGTGATGCCTTCCTGAATTGGGTTATCAACCTGTTTCAGACTGACTTCGGAAACGATCAGTACAAAACGTAAATCCCCTTCCAGTTCGCTAAGTAAGAGAAAGTCTTCGCTGCTGGCGCATATTTCAACCGTTGCAGCTAACGATGATCCGATTTCACCTTGTGCACGGGATTCTTCCAGTTTTTTCAGAACTTGCGAGCGTAACATCCGTATTCTTGCCCAGCGCTGTTGTAATCTCTCCGTTGCCGATTGAGTAGGGAAGGTATGCCACTGATGCAATAAAACGCTATCACTGGCATCTTTAGCCAGATATTCCCATACTTCTTCGGAAGTGAAACTCAGAATCGGCGCAAATAACCGTACCAGACTGTGGGCGATATGGTGCAGCACGGTTTGTGCGGAACGGCGCGGGAGGCCTTTTGTTGCTGACGTATAAAGACGGTCTTTAAGAATATCCAAATAGAAACCGCCTAAATCCTCCGAGCAAAAATTGTGCAGCTGGTGAACAACTTGATGAAACTCGTAACGTTCATAGGCTGCGATCAGTTCTTTTTGGAATGTTTCGGTAAACGATAGCATATAGCGATCGATTTCCAAGCAGTCAGTAACGGCGACTGAGTCGTTTCTCGCATCGAAATCGGTCAGGTTAGCAAGTAAGAAGCGCAACGTATTGCGGATACGCCGGTAGCTTTCAACAACCCGCTTCAAAATTTCTTCTGAAATCGAGAGCTCACCGGAATAGTCAGTTGAAGCTACCCATAATCGCAATATGTCAGCACCGGAAGTATCCATCACTTTTTGTGGAGCAATGACATTTCCCTTTGACTTACTCATCTTATGACCTTGTCCGTCTACTACAAAACCGTGCGTAAGTAACGCGTGGTAAGGTGCTAGGCCGTCAATCGAGCAGCTGGTCAATAGTGAAGACTGGAACCAACCACGATGTTGGTCGGAGCCTTCCAGATAAAGATCGACAGGAAAATCAAGCTGTTCGTTTGTCTTAACGACCGTGTCGTGCGTAGTGCCGGAATCGAACCAGACATCCAGGGTGTCGGTTGATTTCATGTAATCCTTAGCTTCTTCGCCGAGCAACTCGCTAGCATCCAATGAGAACCAAGCTTCTATACCTTGTTGTTCTACTTTTTGCGCAACCAATTCCAACAGTTCATGAGAACGCGGGTGGGGTGCATGGGTTTCTTTATGCACAAAAAAGGTCATTGGGACCCCCCAATTCCGCTGGCGCGAAATGCACCAATCCGGGCGATTCTTGATCATTGCTTCCAAACGAGATCTCCCCCAGCTGGGATAGAAATCGGTGTCATCGACTGCTTGCATTGCTAATTCGCGCAAGCTTTTTTGATGTTCCGATGTATCGCATAGATTGTGGAGATTCATGCCAATAAACCATTGCGGTGTCGCACGAAAAATAATGGGGGTTTTGTGGCGCCAGCAATGGGGGTAGCTGTGATCAATTTTTTTATGACAAAATAAGTGAGAGTTGGAATTAAGAGCGTCAATAACGACGTCGTTTGCTTTCCAAACCGGGAGACCGCCTACCAAAGGCGTGTGGGCAATAAATTTGCCGCTGCCATCCACCGGACTCTCACTCGGTAATCCATAATGCTGGCCGACAAAATAGTCGTCCAAGCCATGCGCGGGTGCTGTATGCACTAGGCCGGTGCCAGCATCCAGTGTCACATGCTTGCCACAGATAATTTTTACAGTACGCGCTTCAAATGGGTGTTGCAGGGGTAAATGCTCTAAAGCTTGGCCTTTGCAGCTAGCCAATGTCGCGCCAGTGAGCTGGTAACGCTCCAGGCATGCTTCGAACAGTTCGCTGGCAAGTATCAGTAAGCCACGCGATGTTCGCACTAATACATAATCAAACTCCGGATGAACACAAACTGCCTGGTTTGCCGGGAGAGTCCATGGCGTCGTGGTCCAGATGATGGCAAAAGTTTGAGTTTCGGCGGGAATGTTGACGCCAAAAGCATTACTTAGTAATTCGTGGAATTCCGCTTTAACGGTAAAGCCAACATCAATGGCCGGTGAAGTTTTATTTTCATACTCGACTTCCGCCTCCGCCAGTGCCGAACCGCAGTCAATGCACCAATTAACCGGCTTTTGCCCTTGATATAAAAAACCGTTCTGATAAATTTTTCCAAGGGCGCGAATGATTCCGGCCTCGGTTTTGAAATTCATGGTGAGATAGGGATTCTCCCAATCTCCTAGTACGCCCAACCTTATAAAGTCGGCTTTCTGGCGTTCAACTTGTTGAAGAGCGAAGGCGCGGCAAAGCTCCCTGACTTTATCAGCGGGCAGATTCTTGCCGTGTTTTTTTTCAATCTGATGTTCTATCGGTAATCCATGGCAATCCCAGCCGGGGATGTAAGGTGCGTCGTATCCCGACAATGTTTTGCTTTTAATGATGATGTCTTTAAGAATTTTGTTAACGGCATGACCAATGTGGATGTCTCCGTTAGCGTACGGAGGTCCGTCATGCAAGATGAACTTTGGACGGTTTTTGCATGCGGTGCGAATCTTTTGGTAAAGATTTTTTTCTTGCCAGGCTTTCAGCATCGCGGGTTCCCGGCTGGCGAGATTGCCGCGCATCGGAAACGGGGTGTCGAGTAAATTCAACGTATTCTTATAATCGGTCATGGAATTTTCAGATTAATGGGTTAGTGTGCAATGCAAATACTACTGGAATTGTGCGCATTGGGTTTTGTCATGAAAAAATTTTTTGTTTGCACAATATCTTTTTCAATTTGCTGAATAAGCGCGCTGATATCGGAAAATTTTTGCTCATCACGCAGTTTGTGCAAGAAATCAACTTGCAGCCGTTGTCCGTATATTTCCTGGTTAAAGTCAAACAAGTGCACTTCCAATACATAACTGCCATTCTGATGAGTGGTTGGCCGTACTCCGAGACTGGCAACTCCAGGTAGCGGTGTCATGGGAGATGATGGAATGGCGCCACGGACTGAAACAGCAAAGATACCCGATAATACCGGGCGATTATGCTTTAATTGAATATTGGCAGTCGGGAAACCGATTTTCTTGCCAAGTTTATCGCCATCGATAACCCGTCCGCTCATGCTGAAAGGCCTGCCCAGAAAATTATCTGCTGCTGCCAAATCTCCATTTGCCAATGCCTGGCGGATAACTGTGCTTGAAACACGTGTATCATTGACCGTTATGTTTGGCATTATTTCGACGGTATAACCGTTTGCAGCCGAAAGAGTTTGCAGCATGGTTATATCGCCGGCCCGGCGTGCACCAAAACGAAAATCATCGCCCACAAGTAGCCAACGCACGTTTAGCTCTTCGCTGAGAATCCGCGTGATAAATTGTTCCGGAGGCATTTTTGCAAACTCGTAATCGAAGCGACAAATGTATACACGATCGACATTTGCTTGAATAAGGTACTGCAATTTTTCCCGGATACCCGTTAAGCGGGTTGGTGCTTGATCGGGTGAGAAGAACTCTCGTGGGTGGGGTTCGAAGGTCATTACGCAAGCAGGCAATCCGAGCATTTTGGCAGTTTTTTGTAAGTGTTTGAGCATTGCTTGATGCCCCATATGCACACCATCAAAATTACCAATTGTTAGCGCGACAGGCGTTTTAACACGGGACGATGTTTTTCGCCATATATGCATGAACAGGAATCCAAAAAATGTTGATTTTATCTTGATTAATGCGCAAAGGTCTAGGTTCATACAGGGTTATTGTGTGCTACATTAGCTTTATAATTGATTGATGTCCTTTGTTTGGTATGGTTAATAAATTGCGGCGTTCCGATCATTTAGAAAAATCATCTGATAGAAAAGATCAGATTTTGCAAACTCTGGCAGAAATGTTGGAGCACCCCCATAGCATGAAAATTACAGTTGCCGCATTAGCAAAGCGGCTGGAGGTATCGGAATCTTCGGTTTATCGCTGTTTCCCGAGCAAGTCGGAAATGTTCGGGGCGCTGATCGAGTTTATCGAAAAAACTCTGTTTGTATTGGTTAATAAAATCCAGCAAGAGGAAAGTTCTGGTGTTAAGCAAATTGAGAATTTATTATTGCTGTTAATGGGTTTTTCGCAGAAGAATCCTGGAATGACACGTCTCTTGATCGGTGATGTATTGGTTAACGAGAATGAGCATCTGCAAATACGCATTAATCAATTACATGATCGTCTGGAAGCAACGCTCAAGCAAGCATTGCGATTTGCTATCAGTGAAGGGAAAATAAGCAACCAGATTGATGCAGCGGCCTATGCTAATCTGCTTATGTGTTTCGTGATTGGTTGCTGGCATCAATTTGTTAAAAGCGAATTCAATCGAAGCCCTTTAGCTGGTTGGGAAATCCAGCGTTTGGTTTTGTTACCGGGCGGTATCGGCTGATATGGCTGGTAATGAAAGCTTATGGAGAAATGGTTGTTGTAGAGGACTGCATTTGACATACCGGGCATCTTGGATCTTTGTTTACTTTGGCTGAACGCCAATTCATTGTCAGGGCGTCAAGTAACAATAGCCGTCCGTTCAGACTTTCTCCGATATTCAATAAAGTTTTAATTGTCTCCGCAGCTTGAACGCAACCGATGATGCCGGCAATGGGAGAAAATACCCCCATAATTGCACATGGCATATCTTCCTGCTCTCCTTCCATTGGGTATAAACAGTGATAACAAGGGGCTCCGGGCTGGCTTAAATCAAAGACGCTAACTTGACCTTCAAAACGCACAACCGCACCGGAAATCAATGGTTTTTTATGGATGACACATGCTTGGTTAATGAGGGAGCGTGTCGCGAAATTATCGCATGCATCAATAACCGCATCCGCTGTGGCTACTAAATGCAGTAATTGTGCAGCATCAACTTTTTCTTGAACAGTCGTGACATTAATTTCCGGATTAATTTTTGTGAGTGTTTGTTTCGCTGAGAGCGTTTTGGCTAAACCAATCGACTGATTATCGTGAATGATCTGACGTTGCAAGTTGGTTAGATCTACCTGATCACCATCACAAACAATTAACTTACCAATACCGCTAGCAGCGAGATACATGAGCGCAGGCGAGCCGAGCCCGCCCGCGCCAATAACTAAGACGCTTGATTGGCAGAGTTTTTCCTGCCCCTCAACATCAATCTGAGGTAGCAGGATATGACGGCTGTAGCGAAGTAGCTGATGATCATTCACAATCCTAAAGATCAGCTTTCTGTCTTGGCATCACTCTTTTTTTCTGGAAGCGTCACAATGCCTTTGAAGTAATTCATGGCTTGTTTCAGCAAGAGATCATCTTCTGAGCCGAATTCGATAGGTGCTTTATTTTTCTTATCTTTATTCTTCTTCTCATTTTTCTCATCGGTTGGTTTCAGTTCTGTTTTTCCAGTTTCGGAAACTGATTTTTTCTCTGTTTTTTTGCCGTTGGAAAGGTGGCGATTCAAATCCGCTTCCCGCAGCCGCTGTTCATCGTTGTTTCCTGTTTCATCAAGAATATCAGGTGTGATGCCTTGTGCTTGAATGGATTGACCATTAGGCGTGTAGTATCTGGCGGTCGTCAGTTTGATAGCTGTATTGTTTCCCAACGGTAGTATGGTTTGCACGGATCCTTTGCCAAACGTCTGGGAACCCATCACAATGGATCTCTTATGATCTTGCAAGGCGCCAGCAACGATTTCTGAGGCTGAAGCAGATCCTCCATTGACAAGCGTAATCATTGGAACAGTTTTTACTTCAGCAGGTAATCCCTTTAAGTAGTCTTCATCAGGTCCCCGCAAATAGAACTCAGGATTAGCATGCAATTTCATTCTCGCATCCGCACTGCGTCCTTCAGTGTAAACAACGAGCGAATTTTCAGGGAGGAAAGCTGCGGAAACGGCTACTGCACCGTTCAGCAATCCACCGGGATCGTTACGCAAATCGAGTATTAATCCTTTCATATCACCCTTGTTTTCGGCAAAGAGGGTTTTGATGGCGGTAGCGAGATTCTCACCAGTCTGCTCTTGAAACTGTGTGATGCGGATATAAGCATATCCAGGCTCGATTATTTTTGATTTTACGCTCTGTATCTTAATAATATCCCGAACCAGATTAAACACCAGCGGCTCTGATTCACCCTCGCGGACTATCGTGATTTTGATGGATGTATTGGGCTTACCACGCATGAGCTTGATTGCTTCATTGAGCGACATGCCTTTAACGACTGTATCGTCGAGCTTTACGATCAAATCTCCGGTCTTAATACCAGCGCGAAATGCTGGCGTATCTTCTATAGGAGAGATTACCTTGACGACCCCATCTTCCATTGTGACTTGGATACCCAAACCACCAAACTCACCTTGTGTGCCGATTTGCAGTTCTTTGTATTCGTCTTTATCGAGATAAGATGAGTGGGGATCAAGCCCAACGAGCATGCCATTAATGGCTTCGGTGATCAGTTTTTTATCTTCGACGGCTTCTACGTAGTCGCTTTTAATGCGACCAAATACTTGCGCGAATGTTCGTAGTTCTTCAATTGGCAGCGGATGAATCGCATCGATGTTATCTTTCTTGGCGATAGCGGAAAAATTCAAACTCAGCATCATTCCAGCGATTACGCCGAGCAGAATTAAACCAGTTTTTTTGATTATGTTACTCATTATGCTATCTCCGCACTGATCAAGTTTATGTAAAAAAACATTAAGCTCATTCTATTTTTATCCACGTCAAAGGGTCAAACGGCTTACCTTTATGACGAAGTTCAAAGTAAAGACCTGAATCTGAGTTACCGCCGCTATTTCCAACCGTTGCGATCGTATCTCCGCCCCGGATCGTATCACCGATTTTTTTTTGGAGTGTTGCATTATTGCCATAAAGACTCATATAGCCGTTTCCATGATCCAAAATGATCAAATGACCAAATCCTCTAAGCCAATCCGCAAAAACAACTTTTCCTTCTGATATCGCTTTAACATCGCTTCCATCCGGTGATTGGATGAATAAGCCTTTCCAAGTTAGCTGCTTGTTTGTACGCTGACTACCAAATCTATTAACAATTGATCCTTTAACCGGCAAATTTAATTTACCCTTTAGTGTTGAGAAAAGCGCATCATTCGTTAAATTAGCATCGGGTAATTTATTGTTAATTAATGTAGTATCAGATTTTTCGACAATTAATTTATTGATTTCTTTTACTAAACGGCTAAGGCGTCTTTCGTCATCATTAAGTTTATTCAATTCTTGCTGTTGTTTTGAAACTTGATCACTTAACTGCGATAGTAAAATTTTGTGCTTATTTTTCTCTTGTTCAAGTTTTTTTCTTTGATTGAAGTATTCTGTTTGAATGGCTGAAATTTCGTCTTTCTTTTGACGGCTAATCTGAATCAGAGTTTCAATTTTTTCTTGATTGATTTGAAGATTATTAATGATTTCTGAACGAGCTTGTGATACCTGATTGTAATAATATAAACTTCGAGCCAATTGATTGGGATTTTGCTGATAAAGAGTCAACTTGAGATAAGTATGATGTCCGCTTGTGTATTGTTGATAGAGCAATTTTTCTAGCTGCCCGCGTTCAGTATCAATATCATTTTTGATTTGCTTATATTGTAATTGTAATTGCTTGTAATTCTCAGTAGCTTGCCGATCTTCTTCAAGTAGTTTGTTTAATCTCTGCGTGATTTTGCTGATCGCTAGCTCGGTTTCTTGCAAGGCATTTGCTGCTCCCTGCTTGATTGTTACTTTCCTGTTTAATTCTTTTTGTAATATATCAATGCGTTCTCGCAACAGTTTTAAGTTTTCATTATTATCAGGAAAGATTGATGCCGGATAAGATAATGCAACCACTAAAACAAATCGTAAGATTTGTTGCCGTTGAATGCTGAATTTACTGTCCGAATCGATTCTCGAAGAGAAGCTCTTAATGAGTAAGGATGCAAGATTTTCACTCGTCATCGGGGATCTGTGCGCACTTTATACGGTTGATCTTCCCTGATTAGCGACAACTTGCATCGCTTCATTAACAGCTGTCAAGTCTCCTAGATAATAGTTTTGGATCGGTTTCAGATTGTCATCCAGTTCGTAAACCAGTGGAATGCCCGTCGGAATATTGCAATTAAGAATTTCTTCATCCGAAATATTATCCAGGTATTTCACCAATGCTCTTAATGAATTCCCATGTGCTGCAATGATAATACTTTTCCCGGATTGAACTTGAGGTGCAATAATGGAGTTCCAGTAAGGAAGGAATCTTGCTACTGTATCGCTAAGACACTCTGTCAAAGGGATATCGCTTTGTGCTAAGCCTTTGTATCTAGGATCGTTGCCAGCATAGCGATCATCATCAACACTCAAAGCCGGCGGTCTTACATCATAGCTTCTGCGCCAGATCAGAACCTGCTCATCGCCATATTTTGCTGCGGTCTCTGCCTTGTTAAGGCCTTGAAGTGCGCCATAATGGCGTTCGTTCAATCGCCAAGTATGTTGGATCGGAGTCCACATTTGATCCATTTCATCCAATACAATCCATAAGGTACGGATGGCCCGTTTAAGAACGGATGTATAAGCAATATCGAATGTAAAACCTTGTTCGCGCAAAAGCCGCCCTGCTTCTTGAGCTTCTTTTATGCCTTTGTGGGTCAGGTCGATATCCGTCCATCCCGTGAAACGATTTTCTTTATTCCAGGTACTTTCTCCGTGCCTCAGGAGAACAATTTTTTTCATATTGATCTTTACTAATAGGGGATGCGTGAGTGTTGCAGGATTAAAAACAGTGATATTTTATTATATTTTCAGTTGTAAACACAGTATCCGACTGATTCTTTTGTGTGAAAAAATTTTAGTAATGATCAACGCCACATTGCTTACTTGATCTTGAATGAATAGGGAATTAACACCCAATTTAACTACAGATAGATCGGTGGAGAAAATGTTATAAAATTAGTGCGTTGCTTATCGTGTAAACGAAGTGAGATCCGAATCGCTGATGTTTCTGTTAAAATTAACCATTTAATGAGTTAAAGCGGGCTATATGGAATTATCAATATTTCAAGACCATTTTCTATTAAGGCTGGAAAATCTGTTTTTTGTAATTGCTGCAGTAGTCAGTGCAATATTGCTACTTATCCCGATGTTTACACAAGGTGGGATCAAAGAAATTGATACACGCGAGGCTGTGCGATTGATCAATTATAAGGATGCTCTAGTTCTGGATGTTCGGGATGATAGTGAGTATTTGGCGGGTCATATACCGAATGCAAAACATGTGCCTTCGCAGAAGATAGCGGACCGATGGGTTGAATTGGAAAAGTTTAAAGATAAGCCTATTGTTGTCATTTACCCCGGTGGTGTTCGGTCTAATAATCCAAGCCTTGTTCTTAAAAAGAATGGTTTTACTCAGATCGTTAATTTAATGGGCGGGATTGATGCTTGGAAACGTGCGGGTTTACCGATGGTTAAGAGGTAAATTGATCAATGCCTAGAGTAATCATGTACACAACTGGGTTTTGTCCCTATTGCAAGATGGCAGAAAGCTTGTTGCGTTCAAAAGGCGTGCAAGAGATTGAGAAAATTCGCATTGATCTTGAGCCCGATCAACGCGGTGAAATGATGAATAAAACCGGTCGTCGTACAGTTCCGCAGATCTATATCGGTGATATTCATGTGGGCGGCTATGACGATTTGGCGCAACTTGACCGAAAAGGGGAGTTGACTGAGTTGCTGGCAAATTAACAATAGATTTTGCATTTATTCGTATTAACAAATTGCCAATAGTTTCATATTAATTTTTGACCTTAGGATATAAAGATGAGTGAGCAACAGCAACCAGTTTTTGTGATAGAAAAAATTTATGTAAAGGATTTATCTCTAGAAATCCCCAATGCGCCAAATATTTTTTTGGAAAGAGAGACTCCCGAAATTAATTTGCAGCTTGGCACTAAAAGCCAAGGCATTGACGTTGGACTCTATGAAGTGCTGCTGACAGTGACAGTTACCGCAAAAATTAAAGACAAGATTATGTTTCTAGTGGAAGCGCAGCAATCCGGGATTTTCAGGATTCGCAACATTCCGAATGATGAGATTGATCCTGTGTTGGGAATTGGATGTCCGAATATACTTTTTCCTTATTTGCGTGAAGTGGTCTCAGACATAGTTACGCGCGCAGGATTTCCCCCGGTTATATTGAATCCTGTCAATTTTGAGGCTATCTATCAGCAGAAAAAAGCCGAAGCAAAAACAAGCTCTAATTAGTTCAATATTCTAAATATTCATAAATCAACAAGTTCAGTGAAGATAACTCCGGATGAGCAGTAAAGTTACAGCATTGTTGTTTTTTAGCATGTTAATCTTGTCGATTACGGCTAAAGCAGAAATGGCGTTTTTCTCGATCGCGGAGAAATCTGTCGTTATGTATGATGCTCCTTCACTGAAAGCCGACAAACTCTATGTAGCAGACAGATATCTACCGATTGAGGTAGTTGTTGATGTTGAAGGTTGGGTGAAAGTTCGTGACAGCAGCGGAAGCCTTGCATGGATTGAGAAAAAATTTTTGAATCAACAGCGCTATGTCATCGTCACAGTTCCGCTTGCAAATATCCATCGATCAGCTGATAGCAATTCTGAACTACTATTCCAGGCGGAGGAAAACTTGGTCATGGAATGGTTGGAGTCTGATGCGCTTGGATGGGTGAAAGTGCGTCATATCGATGGTCAAACTGGTTTTGTAAAAGTCACTCAGGTTTGGGGTTCATGAGAATAGCAGTACTGGGTGCAGGTGCATGGGGATCTGCGCTTGCAATCAGTCTATCAAGCCGGCATTCCATTTGTATGTGGACTAAAGATCTGGATCATGCGTTTGAAATGAAAACGCAGCGGATAAATCAAAGATTCTTTCCCGGCTATTCATTTCCCGAAACGCTAGAAATAACATCGACGTTCAGCGAAGCACTGGATTGCGCTGATCTTGCAATCATTGTTGTGCCGGTTGCCGGCATGCGCGAGACTTTGCAAGCTATTGCGGCTAATAATGTCAGCATGCCGATTGTTTGGGGGTGTAAGGGATTTGAGTCTGAAACCTGTTACTTGCCTCATCAAATCGTAGAGGAAGAGATAACGTTATTGCAGAATTGCGGTGTTTTATCGGGTCCAAGTTTTGCGGAAGAAGTTGCGCAAGGGCTTCCTACGGCTTTGACTCTGGCCTCGAGCGATAGCAATTTTTCCAGCAGGATTGCTGCAGAACTGCACAGCTCCAGATTGCGCATTTACACCAGTCCAGATGTTATTGGCGTAGAAACGGGCGGTGCAGTCAAAAATGTAATTACAATAGCTGTTGGGATTTCTGATGGTATTGGATTCGGACATAATGCGCGAGCAGCCTTAATTACCCGTGGATTGATGGAAATGACTCGATTGGGGCTGAGTCTGGGCGGAAAAATGGAAACCTTCATGGGGTTGGCGGGGGTTGGCGATTTGATTCTTACAAGCACGGGAGATCTATCTCGAAACCGGCAAGTAGGGTTGCTGCTTGCTTCAGGGAAATCGCTGCGAGATATTTTGGGTGAATTGGGGCATGTCGCCGAAGGGGTGCATACGGCGCAGTCGGTATCAGAACTTGGGAATCGATTAAACATTGAAATGCCGATTACCGACGCAGTGTGCGGCATATTGCAAGGCCGTCTTTCGGCTCGAGCCGCTGTAGAAGTGTTGCTAAATCGCGAACAAAAATCAGAAGTTTATTAATTTTGGTGAATTTGCCTGATACTTAATGTTTTTATTTGTCTGTCTTTTGTAACGGTATGTTCTGATTGAGTTTTGATTTTTTTGAGAAAATTGACAGCATTTTGAATTGTTGTGCGAATTGGTAAAAAACCTACGGAAAACCTCAATTTGCTTGACCAGGCGTTAACAGCTTGATATAAGAGCGACTGCAGTACTTGCTTGTGATTTAATTACCATTAACTAAGAAGGGGAATTATATGAACAAATCCGAACTCATTGAAGCGATCGCTAAATCGGCTAAAATCTCCAAAGCCTCGGCAGGCAGTGCATTGGATGGCGCATTAACTGCAATAAAGGGAGCACTGAAAAAGAATGAAAGTGTTACATTGGTCGGATTTGGAACTTTTAAAGTAGGTACTAGAGCCGCTCGTACAGGCCGTAATCCGCGCACTGGCGCCGCCATAAAAATTAAAGCTGCAAAAGTTCCTAAATTCAGTGCTGGCAAAGCACTCAAAGATGCAGTAAACTAGCGGACTTTCTGATCGGGTGCTTAGCTCAGCTGGTAGAGCGTCGCCCTTACAAGGCGAATGTCGGCGGTTCGATCCCGTCAGCACCCACCAGCCAAATTGCTGGTTTGAGGAGTGGTAGTTCAGTTGGTTAGAATACCGGCCTGTCACGCCGGGGGTCGCGGGTTCGAGTCCCGTCCACTCCGCCAAACTTTTTTCTGGGTTTTTGATTTCTTCTTTCGTCTTTTACACACTCACAGGTTTTAATTGTGTTTGACTTAGTTAACCGTAAAAAGCGGGTTGTGCAAGTTATTTTAGGCTTGGCAGTGCTGCCTTTTTTGTTTTGGGGGGTCGAGTCCTACCGAGACGGAAGTGAGGGTTTCGTCGCAATAGTCGAAGGTGAGGAGATCTCTCGCCGTGAATATGAGCAGGCAATGCGGGATCATCACGAAAGAATGAGAGCTATGCTTGGCGCAAATTTTGATAGCGCGATGCTTGATACGTTTGAAGTCAGAAATTCAGTGTTAGAAAGGCTGATCCAACAGCGATTATTACACCGTGAGGCAATAGATAATGGCTTCACGGTGCTTGACTCTCAGCTTGCCAAAACAATTCGCGAAGTACCTGCTTTTCAGCGGGATAATAAATTCTCTAAGCAACAATACGAAGACTTGTTGCGCGCTCAGGGATTAACGCCGGTAATATTCGAGTCGCGAGTGCGTCAAGAATTGTTATTGCAACAATTGCTCGATGGTTATAGTGAAATCGTATTTGCACCCAAAACGGTGGTCGAAAAAGTACGTTATTTAAGTGAATTACAACGAGAGATCAGTCAATCAAAAATTTCACCCGAGCAGTTTCTGTCGGATATGTTTCCAGAAGATGCGGAAGTAGACAATTACTATGAGCAGCATCAAGCTGATTTTACTTTGCCGGAGCGTGCAAAGATCGAATACCTGGTATTGTCGCTAGAGGCAGTAGCCAAGAGTGAAACTGTGAGTGAGGATGCAGTTCGTCATTTCTTTCAGGAGCATGAGGAAGAATTTATTCAACCAGAAGAACGGAGAGCCAGTCACATTTTGATAGGTGTGGCTGCAGATGCACCTGATGATGAAAGGCAATCGGCAATTGCAAAAGCAGAGAAAGTTCTGGAACAAGTGAGACAGGATCCTGATCGATTTGCAGAAATTGCGAAGGAGCAGTCGGATGATCCCGGTTCTGCGACGCAAGGTGGAGATCTTGGATATTTTGGTCGCGGTGTCATGGTAAAGTCATTTGAGGATAAAATTTTTTCAATGCAACCGGACGAAATCAGCGATCTGGTGGAAACCGATTTTGGTTTTCACGTAATTAAATTGACTGATATTAAGCAAGAAGTTCGCCGCAATCTCGCAGATGTGCGGGAACAGATTGAAAAGAAACTGAAGCTGGAAGCAGCCGGTAATATTTTTGGAGAGATTGCGGAAGATTTCAGCAATGTAGTTTACGAGCAAGGTGAAAGTTTACAACCTGCAGCTGAGAAGTTTGAATTAGCTATTCAGCAAAGCGATTGGATTACAAGAAATGCAGCTCAGCCGGCAATTTTGTCGAATGAGAAACTGCTATCCGCGGTATTCTCTGAAGATAGCGTTACCAATCATCGTAATACCGAAGTAATTGAGGTTCAACCGGATACCTTTGTGGCTGCCCGTATCGTTGAATATAAACCAGCAACAAAACAATCGCTGGCAGTAGTTAAAGATCAGATCGTTGAGAAACTCAGGAAACAAATGGCGGAAAGAAAAGCGATTGAAGAAGGTCAAGCCAAACTTGCACGTTTACAACGCGGGGAAGACCTGGATGATGTAGTCTGGAGTGAGCCACAGTTAATTTCTTACTTGCAATCCCGCGGATTAGATATCGAAACGATGCGAGTTATTTCTCGAACCGAGACAAAAGGCTTCCCTGTATATACCGGCGCAATTGACCCCAAAGGTGGATTTAATTTAATACGAATCAGTAAAGTCGTAGCGCCTGAGATAGAGGAAAAAGACAAAGATAAGAATGAGAATTTCACAAAACAGTTACAGCAAATGATTGCTCAGGAAGAGATGGCATCTTATCTATCAGCAATCAGAAAGCGATACGATGTAAAAATCAAGCAAGATAACTTTTAATTTTTTATGGTTGTTGCACGAACTTTCATTCGTCAAACAGATTGAAGGCAACCGTGTTAAATCCAGCATCAACGTAAGTTATTTCACCTGTAATACCACTCGCTAAATCACTGCACAAGAAGGCGGCTACGTTTCCGACTTCATCAATGGTTACATTGCGGCGAAGTGGCGAAACCTTTTCCGTGTAACCTAATAGCTTACTGAAGTTTCCGATACCGGCTGCAGCCAGAGTCTTGATCGGTCCCGCAGAAATTGCATTGACTCGTATTCCTTTGGAACCCAAGCTCGAAGCCATGAAGCGCACATTGGCTTCAAGACTCGCTTTAGCCAGACCCATTACATTATAGTTCGGCATAACCCGGATAGCACCGAGGTAGCTCAGTGTCAGAAGCGCACCATTCCGACCCTGCATCAAAGGCAGTGCAGCTTTAGCAAGCGCGGAGAAGCTGTAGGAACTGATATCATGGGCAATCTGAAAAGCTTCTCGACTAATGCTATCGAGAAAATCTCCGGTTAAAGCTTCACGAGGAGCAAATGCAATTGAATGAATAATGCAATCCAGACTATCCCAATGTTTGCTAAGATTCTCAAAACAAATAGAGATTTCTGAGTCACTGGCGACATTACAGGGAAATAACAAATTGCTGTCAAATTCTTTGGCTAATTTCTCGACTCTATCGCGAACTTCTTCGCCTTGATATGTGAAAGCCAGCAAAGCACCTTCACGTTTCATTGCTTTTGCAATGCCGTACGCAATGGAGCGGTTGCTGAGAAGCCCGGTTATGAGAACACGTTTGTTTGCGAGAAATCCCATGAGTTTTCCTTGTAAAATGGATTGAATTGATAAATTATAGCGTAAGGGGGTGATAGGGGGAATTCCGTCTAATTCAAGCATAAGAGATTGTAGATGCACAACCAATGGAAAATTTCTATAATTCGAAGCCTTCAGCAATGACAAAGTCGTGTATTTCAAACTGTTTATTAGTGATAGTGTCCTTTTTATTTACCGCCTGCGGTGAAAAGAATTGGAATAGCCCTTATGCAACAGAAGATGGCGAGAAAAATATTCTTTATACAGTTTTTACGGAACGGCCTAAACATCTGGATCCGGTACAGTCATACAGTTCCAATGAAATTCAATTTACCGCGCAGATCTACGAACCACCTTTGCAGTACCATTATTTGAAGAGGCCTTTTGAACTGATCACTGCCACAGCCGCTAGAATGCCCATCGTGACATTCTATGATGCGATGGATCAGCAGTTATCAGCCGATGCGCCCGCCGACAAGATTGCTTACAGTATTTATGAAATCTCGATCAAGCCTGAGATTTATTACCAACCACATCCCGCTTTTGCAAAAAACTCGAGTGGAGATTTTCTTTATCATAATTTGAATCAAAAAGAACTGGCTTCGATATTTAAGCTGTCCGATTTTTTGCAAACCAGCTCCCGGGAGTTGTCGGCAGAAGATTATGTTTATCAGATCAAACGGCTGGCCCATCCAAAGTTACACTCGCCCATTTATGAATTGATGGCGGATTACATTGTGGGATTAAGGAACTATGCGGATGAGTTAAGGCAGGTAGTTCAAAATTATCCTTCCAAGGATACATTTTTAGATCTTAGAAATCATCAATTGGAAGGTGTGCAATTAGTTGACAGGTATACCTATCGAGTAAAAATCAATGGCAAATACCCTCAGTTCATCTATTGGTTAGCGATGCCTTTTTTTGCGCCGATCCCTTGGGAAGCTGATCAATTTTTTTCGCAGAGCGGTCTGGTGCAAAAAAACATAACGCTGGATTGGTATCCGATCGGAACCGGGCCTTATATGTTAACAGAGAACAATCCTAATTTAAGGATGGTGCTGGAAAAGAATCCGAATTTTCGGAATGAATTTTACCCTGCAGAAGGAATGCCAGAAGACGAAGAAATGGGTTTATTGGTGGACGCAGGTAAGAAATTACCCTTTATCGACAAAATTATTTTTACTCGAGAAAGAGAAAGTATTCCCCGATGGAATAAGTTTTTGCAAGGGTATTATGATGCGAGCGGAATCGGCTCCGATAGTTTCGATCAAGCTGTACAACTGGTTAGTCAAGGAGAGGCGACAGTCACGGATGCGATGGCGGAACAAGGGATCAGACTGGAAACGACAGTTGCAGTATCGACCTATTATATGGGATTCAATATGCTAGATCCGGTGGTGGGAGGTAGAAATAGCGAAGGGATTGAAAACGCAAGAAAGCTTCGGCAAGCGATTTCAATTGCAGTTGATTATGAGGAATTTATTTCAATTTTTGCGAATGGACGCGGCATACCCGCACACAGTCCGATATCACCTGGAATAGCCGGGTACCGTGAAGGCAGAGAAGGTATAAATACCATTGTTTATGACTGGGTGAAGGATCGGCCGCGGCGTAAATCGATTCAAGTTGCCAAAAATTTGCTTGCTGAAGCCGGTTACCCGAATGGGATTGATCAAAAAACGGGTGCGCCCCTAATTCTGTATTTTGATGTAACCGCAAGAAGTTCCGAGGATCGATCGAAGCTCGATTGGATGCGCAAACAATTCCAAAAATTGAACATTCAATTGGTCGTTCGAAGCACTGATTACAATCGGTTCCAAGATAAAATTCGCAAAGGGAATGCGCAGATTTTTGAATGGGGGTGGAATGCGGATTATCCGGACCCAGAGAATTTTTTGTTTTTATTATATGGCCCTCAGAGCAAAGTGGCCAATAGTGGCGAGAACGCAGCCAACTATCGTAATCCTGAATATGACTCTTTATTTGAACAAATGAAAAATTTAGAGAATGGGATTCAACGTCAGCAAATAATTGATCGAATGATAGAAATATTGCGCTATGATGCGCCTTGGTTATGGGGTTATCACCCCAAAGATTACGGCTTATATCATTCATGGTATCAGAATGTTAAGCCAAACAGATTGGCCAATAATAACTATAAGTATTTTAAAATTGATGCGAAACTAAGGTCACAGAAACAACGCGAATGGAATGATCCGGTGTTATGGCCACTTATGCTTATTTTTGCGGTAATTGTTATTGGTGTTGTTCCTGCATCGGTAGCATTGCGGCGTCGGGAGCGCAGTATTGGTGTTCGTGCGTTATCATCTTAGTTGTTAATGATTAACTTTCTTTAACAATGCTTACCTATATCATTCGACGCATCATTTATGCTATCCCGATTCTAATAGGCGTTAATCTAATTACTTTTACTCTTTTTTTTGTTGTCAATACACCGGATGATATGGCTCGTATGCAATTGGGTATCAAATATGTGACGCCCGAGGCAATTGAGAAATGGAAAAAAGAACGAGGTTATGATAAACCGTTGCTGCTAAATGAGGATGAAGCGGGATTGCAGAGACTGACGCAAACAATCTTTTTTGAGAAATCACTTTCGATGTTTGTTTTTGATTTTGGAAGAGCAGACGATGGAAGAGATATTGCGCATGAGATCAAGTCGCGGATGGTGCCAAGTCTTGCCATTGCGCTGCCTGTTTTTGTCCTGGGATTATTTGTTTATATTTCTGTGGCGCTATTGATGGTCTTTTTCCGTGCGACGAATATCGATTTCTGGGGAGTTGTATTGTGTGTGGCGCTAATGTCTATTTCCAGCCTTTTTTACATCATCGTTGGGCAATTTTTAGTGAGTAAAGTATGGCACTGGGTACCGATCTCGGGTTTTGGGAGTGGTCTGGATGCGACAAAATTTTTGCTGCTACCGGTTATCATCGGGATCATCAGCAGCGCAGGATCGCATATTCGCTGGTATCGAACAATATTTCTTGAAGAAATGAACAAAGAATATGTTCGTACAGCGAGAGCCAAAGGACTGTCAGAGCGTCTTGTTTTGTTTCGACACGTCTTAAGGAACGCATTAATTCCAATTTTAACAGGTGCTGTAGTGGTGATTCCTTTATTATTTTTAGGCGGTTTGCTGGTTGAATCTTTTTTTGGCATTCCCGGGCTTGGGAGCTATACCATTGATGCGATTAATTCTCAAGATTTTGCGATAGTCAGAGCAATGGTCTTTTTAGGGTCGATGCTCTACATCATTGGATTAATATTGACCGATATTTCATATACGCTTGTAGATCCTAGAATTCGTTTGGTTTAACGCATGCTCTAGTCGATGTGATTTAATCATCTATGTTGCTAATATGTCTGTTCTGAAAATAAAGAATAGACGTCAAAATTTATTATTAAGACATTTTTCGGGATTTACAAAGAACCTAATTGACTTATGATCGCAATCTATTCATAATCACCGGTTTATTTCGGAGGGGTTCCCGAGCGGTCAAAGGGATCAGACTGTAAATCTGACGGCTCTGCCTTCGAAGGTTCGAATCCTTCCCCCTCCACCAAGTTATATAAGTATTTTGGGAATGAGATTGTGGCTCGTTTTTCGTCCTAATCTTGTGCATTCCTTACCAGTAGATAGCGCGGGTGTAGCTCAATGGTAGAGCAGAAGCCTTCCAAGCTTACGACGAGGGTTCGATTCCCTTCACCCGCTCCAGTTGATGATGTGGGTCATATGGTTGTATTGTAACTGCTTGCCCATGTAGCTCAGTGGTAGAGCACTCCCTTGGTAAGGGAGAGGTCGCCAGTTCAATTCTGGCCATGGGCTCCATAGGTTTTATGATGGATTGATATGGTTTAAGCACGCATAGGGGAAACATAATGGCAAAGAGTAAATTTGAGCGGTCGAAGCCACATGTGAATGTGGGGACGATAGGGCATGTGGATCATGGGAAGACGACGCTGACGGCGGCAATAACGACGATATTGACGAAGAAATTTGGAGGTGAAGCGAAGAGCTATGATCAAATCGACTCGGCACCTGAGGAACGGGCGCGAGGTATTACCATTAATACTGCGCATGTGGAATACGAAACCGCCAATCGCCATTATGCACATGTTGATTGTCCCGGTCATGCGGATTATGTGAAGAATATGATTACGGGAGCGGCGCAGATGGATGGAGCGATCCTGGTTGTGTCCGCTGCGGATGGTCCGATGCCGCAAACCCGTGAGCATATTTTATTAGCTCGGCAAGTAGGTGTGCCGTACATCATCGTGTATATGAACAAAGCAGACATGGTAGATGATAAGGAGTTGATTGAGCTGGTAGAAATGGAAATTCGTGAACTGTTATCGAAATACGAATTTCCTGGAGATGATACACCGATCATCATTGGATCCGCCTTAAAAGCATTGGAAGGAGATCAAAGTGAAATCGGTGAGCCCTCGATTCTGCGGCTGGCGGAAGCATTGGATAGTTATATACCGCAACCGGAACGTGCAATCGATGGCGCATTCATTATGCCGGTTGAAGATGTATTCTCGATATCAGGCCGAGGAACGGTGGTAACGGGAAGGGTCGAGAGAGGGATTATCAAAGTAGGCGAAGAGATAGAGATAGTTGGATTGAAACCGACACTGAAGACGGTATGTACGGGTGTTGAAATGTTCCGTAAGTTATTAGATCAAGGGCAAGCCGGGGATAATGTCGGTATATTGCTGCGTGGTACGAAGCGGGAAGAAGTGGAACGTGGTCAAGTATTGGCGAAGCCGGGCAGCATATCGCCGCATACAAAATTTACAGCCGAAATTTATGTATTGAGTAAAGAAGAAGGCGGTAGACATACACCATTCTTTCCAGGTTATCGTCCACAATTTTATTTTAGAACCACAGACGTGACTGGGGCGATTGAATTGCCGGCAGGAACGGAGATGGTGATGCCTGGAGATAACGTATCAGTAACAGTTAATTTGATAGCGCCAATCGCGATGGAAGATGGGTTGCGATTTGCAATACGCGAAGGCGGCAGGACTGTCGGAGCTGGTGTTGTTGCTAAAATTATTGAGTAATCCTGAATTTTTTCGAAATAATAATTGTTTGGTTATTTTACTTACATTATAAAAGAGGTTAAAGGGTATAGGCCAGTAGCTCAATTGGCAGAGCGTCGGTCTCCAAAACCGAAGGTTGGGGGTT
This sequence comes from Nitrosomonas limosa, assembly GCF_054188085.1. Lineage (NCBI taxonomy): Bacteria > Pseudomonadati > Pseudomonadota > Betaproteobacteria > Nitrosomonadales > Nitrosomonadaceae > Nitrosomonas > Nitrosomonas limosa. Next base: position 2,483,995 of record NZ_CM135180.1, read on the forward strand.
CGATGCCCTCCTGGCCTGCCATATTTTTTAACCTGAATTTCTGAATATAATTGTAATAGGCTAATCTAAAGTCAGATAATAATAGATAACCTGTATTGGTTTTAGTATCTGTAATTTGTTGCATAATTTTTTTGTGAATTGATACCGTAAAGTCAAGAAATCCAGTCCGAAGGATAAAATTGTTGTGATGAATAAATTAAAGCTTGCGCTTGTAATCATTTTTATTTTAGTGGGTATAGCTGGTTTCATTTACCTAAATGAAAGCGCGATGGTTGTCCGTGTTTTATCCGTACTTATAGGTTTGATTCTGGCTGCAATTACTGCACGGTTTACAACACAAGGGCAGGATTTTTTTGTGTTCTGCAGAGAATCGATTGAAGAAACCAAAAAAGTGGTTTGGCCGAACCGTAAAGAAACACTCCAGACATCCGGCGTAGTATTCGCGTTTGTTATTGCAATGGCTTTATTTCTATGGCTCATAGATGCGGCATTAATGTCTCTAGTAAAGTTGATGATGAATCAGGATGCCTGACGTTCTCTCAGAGGAAAGAATGAGTAAGAAATGGTATGTAGTTCACGCTTATTCGGGGTATGAGAAAAGTGTGCAGCGTGCTTTGAAAGATCGCATTGATCGTGCTGGTATGCAGGATAAATTCGGTCAGATCTTGGTGCCGGTGGAAGAGGTAATTGAAATGAAGAGTGGTCAGAAAAATATCAGCGAGCGGAAATTTTTTCCTGGCTATGTTCTGGTTGAAATGGAAATGTCGGATGATACATGGCATTTAGTGAAGAATACAGACAAAGTGACCGGATTTGTCGGTGGTTCAGCGCTTAAGCCTACACCAATCAGCCAAAAGGAAGTTGATAGTATACTGCATCAGATTCAAGAAGGAGTTGAAAAACCTAAGCCGAAGATATTATTCGAGATTGGTGAAGCTGTGCGTGTAAAAGATGGACCCTTCACGGATTTTCACGGTAACGTGGAAGATGTGAATTATGATAAAAGTAAGTTGCGAGTGTCTGTATCAATTTTTGGCCGTCCAACACCAGTAGAGTTAGATTTTAATCAAGTAGAAAAGACCTGATTTTTTATATCTTCAAAAGTTTAAGAACTTTCTTAATATTTTCATTTATAAACGGGGAGAGTGGGCGACCATTCGTATGGACCCAACAAGGAGATTTCTGTGGCAAAAAAAATAACTGGCTATATTAAATTACAGGTTCCGGCAGGGAAGGCGAATCCAAGTCCACCAATCGGTCCGGCTTTAGGTCAGCGGCAATTAAATATTATGGAATTCTGTAAAGCTTTTAATGCGGCTACTCAGAAGATGGAACCGGGATTGCCGGTACCGGTAATAATTACAGCTTATGCTGATAAGAGCTTTACATTTGTAATGAAAACAACCCCTGCTACAGTTTTAATTAAGAAAGCAGCAGGTGTAGGAAAAGGGAGTCCAAAGCCGCATTTGGATAAAGTTGGCAAGTTGACTCGTAGCCAGGCGGAAGAAATAGCAAAAACGAAGATGCCCGATTTGACAGCTGCCAATTTAGATGCAGCAGTACGTACTATCGCTGGCAGTGCAAGAAGTATGGGCATTGAAGTAGAGGGAATATAAAATGGCACGTTCATCAAAACGTTATAACAATCTTATTGCAAAAATTGATCGTAACAAAGTGTATCAGATCGAAGAAGCGTTAGGGATTGTAAAAGAATCGGCAACTGCTAAGTTCAACGAATCTATTGATGTGGCAGTTAATTTGGGGATAGATGCCAAAAAATCGGATCAGGCGGTGCGCGGATCAGTGGTGTTGCCGGCCGGCACAGGAAAGACTGTGCGAGTAGCAGTCTTTGCACAGGGTGATAAGGCTAAGGAAGCGCAAGAAGCCGGTGCAGATATTGTTGGGTTTGAGGATTTGGCCGCCGAGATAAAGTCAGGAGTAATAAATTTTGATGTGGCAATTGCAAGCCCCGATGCCATGAGAGTAGTGGGTCAACTGGGCCAAATTTTAGGTCCGCGGAGTTTAATGCCGAATCCGAAAGTTGGCACGGTTACTATGGATATAGCGGGGGCTGTAAAAAATGCGAAGGCTGGCCAAGTGCAGTTTAGAGCGGATAAGACAGGTATTATTCATTGTACGATTGGACGAGCTTCATTTGAAATCGCAGCTCTGAAACAAAATTTATTAGCTCTGATTGATGCACTCAACAAAGCTAAACCAGCCTCGTCAAAAGGCACTTACCTTAGAAAAGTATCCGTATCGAGCACCATGGGGATCGGTGTGAGGGTCGATCAAACAAATATTGTGTAGTAAATAGAACTTTGGGCTGCATGGATGATATTCAGCAACATTCATGCAGATTATCAAAGACCACTGGGGCAATTTTAGAACAGATAAGCAGTTGATTGTTTATATATTCTTTTTGTTGCTTAATAATTCCGCAATTAGAAATAAATAGGTCGATTAGGATTCTTTTTTCTAATTAAGTTGAATACCCAGCGCAGATGGTGTACCCAGAACAGGAGTTTTTTCCTGGTTTAAGGTCGCCAGTTTGTAGTAATTTGGATTTTTAATTTATCCAAATGCTATTTTTACTGATGGAGAGTGAACCTTGAGTCTTAATCTTGATGAGAAAAAAGCAATAGTAGCGGAAGTAAGTGCGCAGGTCGCAAATGCTAAAGCCATAATTATTGCTGAGTATCGAGGGATGGAAGTTGGTCAAATGACGCAGTTAAGAGCGAAAACTCGGGAATCTGGAGTTTATTTTCGTGTTATCAAAAATTCACTGGTTCGTCGAGCTGTTGCAGAAACACCTTATGCAGGATTAGCCAAGCATATGGTGGGTCCCTTGGTGTACGGTATAAGCGCAGATCCGGTAGCAGCAGCGAAGGTGCTTCATGAATTTTCGAGAGACAACGAAAAGTTAGTGATTAAGGTAGGTGCGCTTGGCGAGCATGTTATGTCGGTTACAGAGATTGTTGCACTTGCTTCGTTACCAAGTCGCGAAGAGTTGTTAGCCAGATTGCTTGGAACAATGCAAGCGCCAGTAGCTAAATTCGTTCAAACTCTTAATGAAGTTCCAACAAGATTTGTACGTGGCTTGGCAATGATTCGTGATAGCAAGTAATTGTCGATATCATTTGATCCAAATTTAGTTTAAAAATAACCAGGAGAGAAATAATGGCTGTATCAAAAGATGAAATTTTAGATGCAATTGCAAGTATGTCGGTACTAGAACTCTCGCAATTGATTAAGGAAATGGAAGAAAAGTTTGGAGTGTCGGCTGCGGCGGCGGCTGTAGCAGTTGCTGCACCTGCTGGTGGGGCGAGTAGTGCGCCAGCTGCTGCAGAACAAACAGAGTTTACGGTGATTCTTTCTTCCGCAGGTGAAAGCAAAGTCAATGTGATTAAAGTTGTAAGAGCAGTGACTGGATTAGGCCTGAAAGAAGCTAAAGATTTGGTGGATGGCGCTCCTAAGCCTCTCAAAGAAGGTGTATCGAAAGATGAAGCTACCAGCATCCAGAAGCAATTGGTAGAAGCTGGAGCAACCTGCGAAATCAAATAAAAAATATCGTTAGATCGGGCTGGTGTGCAATTTAAGCCACCAGCCTTTGGTATTTTTATAAATTGAGTTGATATGTAGAAGCGGGCCTTAAATAATTTAAAATTATTTAGCCTTACCCCCTCGAACCGCTATCTTCTTCTCTCGGAGATAATTCATGAGCTATTCGTTCACAGAGAAAAAACGTATTCGTAAAAGTTTTGCTAAACGAGCAAGCGTCTTACCGATTCCTTTTCTTCTCGCTACTCAGCTCGAATCTTATGCCACATTTTTACAAGAGAATGTGGTACCCAGCAAACGTTTAAATTACGGATTGCAGGCAGCTTTTAATTCAATATTTCCCATTGAAAGCCACACTAAGAATGCACGATTGGACTTCATAAGTTATGAGTTAGGAACTCCGGTCTTTGATGTGAAGGAATGTCAACAGCGTGGATTGACCTACGCATCGCCGTTGCGGGCGCGAGTAAGATTGACGATTATGGATAAGGAAACATCCAAACCGACTGTCAAGGAAGTCAAGGAACAAGAAGTTTATATGGGTGAAATTCCTTTAATGACGGAGACGGGATCGTTTGTCATAAATGGAACGGAGCGTGTGATAGTTTCGCAGCTGCATCGCTCACCCGGTGTATTTTTTGAACATGATCGCGGCAAAACCCACTCTTCAGGAAAGCTTTTATTTTCAGCAAGAATTATTCCTTATCGGGGATCCTGGCTGGATTTCGAATTTGATCCTAAGGATTGTTTATTTTTTAGAATAGATCGCCGTCGTAAAATGCCAGTTACAATCTTGTTAAAGGCTATCGGTTGCACTGCAGAGCAAATATTACAAGAGTTTTTTATATTTGACACGTTCCATTTCACTGATAAATCTATCCAGTTTGAGTTAGTTCCCGAACGCTTGCGTGGCGAAGTGGCGAGTTTTGATATCCTCACCAAGAATAAAAAGCTAATTGTTCAGAAGGATAAACGTATAACTGCCAAACATATTCGGGAGATGCAGGAAGCTAAAATTGATCAATTGGATGTTCCCGAAGAATTTTTGTTAGGAAGAATCCTTGCTCAGAATATAGTTGATAAAGAAACGGGAGAGATTATAGCTTTAGCCAACGACGAAATTACTGAAGAAAGCTTGGTTAAGTTGAGAAATGCTAATATCAGTAAGATCAATACGTTGTACGTGAATGATCTGAATCATGGCGCCTATATTTCGCAGACGTTAAAAATTGATGAAACAACTGATGAAATGAATGCACAGGTTGCCATATATCGTATGATGCGACCCGGAGAGCCTCCAACTGAAGAAGCTGTTAAGGCGTTATTTTTTGGATTGTTTTATTCACCAGAGCGATATGATTTATCAGTCGTAGGCAGGATGAAATTTAACCGCAGGGTGGGTAGAGCTGAGCTTACTGGAGAACAGACGCTTTCCAATGAAGATATTATTGCGGTGATTAAAATTCTAGTCGAATTGCGGAATGGCCGAGGAGAAATTGACGATATCGATCATCTTGGAAATCGGCGTGTGCGTTCGGTGGGAGAATTAGCTGAAAATCAGTTCAGAGCAGGTTTAGTTCGAGTAGAGCGTGCTGTGAAAGAACGCCTGAGTCAAGCAGAATCAGAGAATCTAATGCCGCACGATTTGATAAATGCCAAACCGGTATCGGCGGCTGCTCGTGAATTTTTTGGATCAAGCCAATTATCTCAGTTTATGGATCAAACAAATCCGCTCTCTGAAGTTACACATAAACGGCGTATTTCGGCGCTAGGACCGGGCGGTTTGACTAGAGAAAGGGCCGGATTTGAAGTGCGAGATGTGCATCCTACACATTATGGTCGCGTATGCCCTATTGAGACACCCGAAGGCCCAAATATTGGATTGATAAATTCGTTGGCTTTATATGCGCGAACCAATGAGTATGGATTTATTGAGACGCCGTACAGCAAGGTAAAAAATGGCAGGGTAACCGAAGAAATTGATTATCTTTCAGCGATTGAGGAAGGTAATTATATGATTGCGCAAGCTAATGCTGAATTGGATCAGGATAATCGGTTAATTAGTGAAATCGTTTCTTGTCGGCACAAGAATGAATTTACACTTTCATCTCCTGATCGAATTGAATATGTAGACGTTGCGCCCGCTCAGATCGTATCTGTTGCAGCTTCACTGATTCCTTTTCTGGAACATGATGATGCAAACCGCGCCTTGATGGGATCCAATATGCAACGGCAGGCAGTGCCATGCTTGCGACCCGAGAAGCCGCTCGTAGGAACTGGGATTGAACGGGTAGTGGCAGTACATTCTGGCACTACTGTAAGAGCTAAGCGTGGCGGGATCGTAGATTATGTAGATGCAAGCCGGATCGTAGTTCGTGTACATGATGCCGAAACCCGTGTCGGCGAGGTCGGTGTTGACATTTATAACCTGATTAAATACACGCGCTCGAATCAAAATACCAATATTAATCAACGTCCGTTGGTGAAGGTGGGAGATAGTATCAGCAGGGATGATGTAATTGCGGATGGAGCTTCCACCGATATGGGTGAACTGGCTTTGGGGCAAAATATGCTAGTAGCCTTTATGCCGTGGAATGGTTACAACTTTGAAGATTCAATTTTGATTTCTGAAAGGGTTGTTGCGGAAGATCGTTTTACCTCTATACATATCGAGGAGTTGTCAGTCGTTAGCCGGGACACTAAATTGGGGACTGAAGAAATAACCGCTGACATACCCAACTTATCCGAACATCAACTGAGCCGGCTAGATGAATCAGGTATTGTTTATATCGGCGCAGAAGTTGAAGCAGGCGATGTTTTGGTCGGTAAAGTCACACCGAAAGGAGAAACACAATTAACTCCTGAGGAAAAATTATTACGCGCAATTTTTGGCGAGAAAGCATCTGATGTAAAAGATACTTCATTGCGGGTTCCGTCTGGAATTTCAGGGACGGTGATCGACGTGCAAGTATTCACCAGAGAAGGTATTGAACGTGATAAGCGCGCTCAAAGGATTATCGACGATGAGTTGGTCCGCTATAAAAAAGATTTAGCTGATCAGATGCGTATTGTGGAAGAGGATGCATTTGAGAGACTAGAACGCTTATTAGTCGGGAAAGTTGCAACGGGAGGACCGAATAAGCTCGGAAAAGGAAAAGAAGTTACCACTGAGTACTTAAAAAGTATGGATCCGCACTATTGGTTTGATATTAGACTATCCGATGAGGATGCAAGTATTCAGCTTGAGCAAGTACGAGAGAGCATGGCTCAGAAACGAAAAGCATTTGATGCTGCTTTTGATGAGAAGAAGAAGAAACTTACTCAAGGTGATGAGCTTGCACCGGGTGTTCAGAAAATGGTCAAGATTTATATCGCTGTCAAACGGCGGTTGCAGCCTGGTGACAAAATGGCTGGAAGACATGGAAATAAAGGCGTGATATCCAAGATTGTGCCACTGGAAGACATGCCTTATATGGCGGATGGAACGCCTGTAGACGTGGTGTTAAATCCACTGGGTGTCCCTTCTAGGATGAATGTCGGTCAAATTCTTGAAGTTCATTTAGGATGGGCAGCAAAAGGGTTAGGTAAGAAAATCGATGAAATGCTTAAATCGCAACGAAATGCGAGCGAAATAAGAGATTTTCTGGATAAAATTTATAATGCGAGTGGTAAGAGAGAAGATTTGTCAGAATTGTCAGATGACGAAATCCTATCATTGGCAAGCAATTTAACTGAAGGTGTTCCATTTGCTACGCCAGTATTTGATGGAGCAACTGAGGATGAGATTAAAAATATGCTGGAACTGGCGGGGCTACCCAGATCGGGGCAAGTCACATTGTATGATGGACGTACCGGGGAAGCATTTGATCGTCCGGTGACGGTTGGATATATGCATGTCCTGAAATTGCATCATTTAGTCGATGATAAGATGCATGCCCGTTCGACAGGCCCTTATAGTTTAGTGACACAACAACCACTGGGTGGTAAAGCTCAATTTGGCGGTCAGCGCTTTGGCGAGATGGAAGTTTGGGCGCTGGAAGCATATGGTGCAGCTTATACGCTACAAGAAATGCTGACAGTGAAATCGGATGATGTAACCGGTCGTACCAAAGTGTATGAAAGCATAGTGAAAGGTGATCATAAGATTGATGCTGGAATGCCAGAATCATTTAATGTATTGGTAAAAGAGATACGTTCACTGGGAATGGATATCGATCTTGAACAACATTGAAATTTCTGAATTCAGAAAATAGATTTAAGCCTTAACCGGCTGTTCATGTCTTTTAATTATGAGTTGATAGCCCCCTGAATATTACAGGAGTGACGAATGAAAGCACTGCTAGATTTATTTAAACAAGTTACCTATAAAGAAGAGTTTGATGCCATCAAGATCGGGCTTGCTTCTCCAGAAAAAATTCGTTCGTGGTCGTATGGAGAAGTCAAAAAACCAGAAACTATCAATTACCGTACATTTAAGCCAGAACGAGACGGATTGTTCTGTGCCAAGATTTTTGGACCCGTCAAGGATTATGAATGCCTGTGTGGAAAATATAAACGCCTGAAACACCGCGGCGTAATTTGCGAAAAATGTGGCGTAGAAGTGACATTATCGAAAGTACGTCGGGAGCGGATGGGTCATATAGAATTGGCATCACCCGTATCACATATCTGGTTCTTGAAATCGTTGCCATCCCGTTTGGGTATGGTATTGGACATGACGCTCCGGGATATCGAAAGGGTTCTCTATTTTGAAGCATATGTCGTCACCGACCCTGGTCTGACACCTTTGACACGCTGTCAGTTACTTACTGAAGAAGATTATTTGATCAAAACTGAAGAATACGGGGATGATTTTAGTGCCAGTATGGGTGCGGAAGGGATTCGTGATTTGTTGAGTAATCTCGATATTCCTGCCGAAATCGAGAATCTTCGGCGCGAGATGGATGCAACCGGTTCTGAAACAAAGATTAAGAAAATCTCGAAACGTTTAAAATTGCTTGAAGCTTTCAATAAATCCGGAATTAAACCGCAGTGGATGATATTGACGGTTTTACCAGTGTTGCCGCCAGATCTGCGCCCTTTGGTTCCTTTGGATGGTGGAAGGTTTGCGACTTCGGATTTGAATGATTTATACAGACGCGTGATCAATCGGAATAACCGGTTGAAGCGGTTGCTTGAATTAAAAGCGCCTGAGATCATCGTACGCAATGAAAAACGTATGTTGCAAGAGGCAGTTGATTCATTATTGGATAATGGTCGCAGGGGTAAAGCGATGACTGGGGCCAATAAGCGTGCGCTTAAATCCCTCGCGGATATGATCAAAGGAAAGGGCGGTCGTTTTCGTCAGAATCTGCTTGGTAAACGTGTTGATTATTCTGGGCGCTCTGTTATTGTTGTGGGGCCACAGTTGAAACTTCACCAGTGTGGATTACCCAAGAAAATGGCACTGGAATTATTCAAGCCGTTTATTTTTAATAAGCTCGAAATTATGGGAATCGCCAGTACCATAAAAGCTGCGAAACGTGAAGTAGAAAACGAGAGTCCGGTGGTGTGGGATATACTTGAAGATGTAATTCGCGAACATCCGGTTATGCTAAATAGGGCACCGACTCTCCATCGGCTGGGCATTCAGGCTTTCGAGCCAGTTCTGGTTGAAGGTAAAGCAATTCAATTGCATCCGCTAGTGTGCGCGGCATTTAATGCAGACTTTGACGGTGATCAAATGGCCGTTCATGTGCCGCTTTCGTTGGAAGCGCAAATGGAATGCCGCACGCTAATGATGTCGACAAATAATGTGTTATCTCCGGCAAACGGAGAACCAATCATTGTCCCGTCGCAAGATATTGTATTGGGATTGTATTATTTAACGCGTGAGAAAGTGGGTGCGCGCGGTGAGGGAATGCTTTTCCAGAATTTTAGTGAAGTCTCGCGCGCCTATGAAAGTAGGAATGTCGAATTGAATGCGAAAATCACAGTTAGAATCAAAGAATACGATACGAATGCCGAAGGCGAACGTTATGAAAAAATTACACGCTATGAGACGACCGTAGGACGGACATTATTATTTGAAATTTTTCCTCCTGGTTTGCCGTTCTCATTGCTTAATAAGACCCTTAAGAAAAAAGAGATTTCGAAACTTATTAATGCCAGTTTTAGACGTTGCGGTCTGCGTGAGACCGTTATTTTCGCAGATAAATTGATGTATGCTGGTTTTAGTTATGCAACAAGAGCCGGCATCTCAATTTGTGCTGACGATATGCTAGTACCGACTCAGAAGGGAGAAATTATCGCCGCAGCTGAGAAAGAAGTTAAAGAAATTGAAGGTCAATATACTTCTGGTTTGGTAACGCAGGGTGAACGCTATAACAAAGTCGTCGATATCTGGGGGCGTGCAGGTGATCAAGTGGCTAAGGCTATGATGAATCAACTGGGGGTAGAGCCGGTGATTAATCGGGTGAGTGGCGAAGTACAACTCGGAGGAGATGGTAAACAGCTGACTCAAGAATCATTTAATTCAATTTATATGATGGCCGATTCCGGGGCGCGCGGTTCAGCAGCGCAGATACGTCAATTGTCGGGTATGCGCGGATTAATGGCAAAACCAGATGGATCGATCATTGAAACGCCGATAACTGCTAATTTCCGTGAGGGTCTCAATGTTTTGCAGTATTTTATTTCGACGCATGGTGCACGTAAGGGTTTGGCGGATACTGCGCTTAAGACCGCTAACTCAGGTTACTTGACAAGACGTCTAGTCGACGTTACCCAGGACTTGGTCGTAACAGAAGATGACTGTGACACCGGTAATGGCGTTGTCATGAAAGCGCTTGTCGAAGGTGGTGAGATTATTGAAGCTTTGCGAGAAAGGATACTTGGTCGGGTAGTAGCGAGTGATGTGATCAATCCTGAAAACCAGGAAGTCGTTTTTTCAGCAGGTGTTTTACTTGATGAAGATGCCGTCGAGTTGATCGAAACGCTTGGTATTGATGAAGTGAAGGTCCGTACACCGCTGACATGTGAAACACGCTATGGATTGTGCGCAAAATGCTATGGCCGGGATCTTGGGCGAGGCACTCCAGTTAATGTCGGTGAAGCAGTTGGTGTTATAGCGGCGCAATCGATCGGCGAGCCCGGCACGCAATTAACGATGCGTACTTTCCACATTGGTGGAGCTGCATCAAGGACTGCGGTAGTTAGTCAAGTTGAGAGTAAATCCAGTGGAACGGTGCATTATTCATCGACGATGCGTTATGTAACCAATGCTCAAAATGAATTGATTGCCATTTCGCGAAGCGGCGAGATCATTATCCAAGATGAAAATGGTCGTGAACGTGAGAGACATAAAGCTTCTTATGGAGCAACACTGCTAGTTCGCAATGGTGAAACAGTTAAAGCGGGTCAAATATTGACAACGTGGGATCCGCATACTCGTCCGATTATTACTGAGTATGCCGGTAAAGTTCGTTTCGAGAATGTGGAGGAAGGAGTTACCGTCGCTAAACAAATTGACGAGGTAACCGGTTTATCCACATTGGTGGTTATCGATCCGAAACGTCGCGGTGTTACTCAGTCGAAAGGGTTGCGGCCATTGGTAAAATTTCTGGATGATGACGGTAATGAAATCAAAATGGTTGGCAGCAATCAACCCGTAAGTATTACTTTCCAGATTGGTTGTATTATTACGGTCAGGGACGGGCAGCAAGTAAGTGTCGGTGAGGTATTGGCTCGGATTCCTCAGGAAACTTCTAAAACAAGAGATATCACAGGTGGTTTACCTCGCGTTGCAGAACTGTTTGAAGCAAGATCACCAAAAGATGCGGGCATGCTGGCAGAAGTAACTGGAATAGTTTCCTTCGGAAAAGATACCAAGGGTAAGCAACGTCTAATAATTACTGATCTTGAAGGAGTAACGCACGAATACTTGATTCCGAAAGATAAGCACGTAATGGCGCATGATGGGCAAGTTGTGAATAAAGGCGAAATCATCGTTGACGGACCTGCGGATCCGCGGGACATCTTAAGGTTACAAGGGGTAGAAGCGTTAGCCAGGTACATCACTGACGAAGTTCAGGATGTCTATAGACTTCAGGGTGTTAGAATTAACGATAAACATATTGAAGTTATCGTGCGCCAAATGTTGAGGCGTGTACAAGTCGTTAGTCCCGGAGATTCATCGTTTATCACGGGTGAGCAGGTAGAACGCGCAGATTTACTAATAGAAAACGAGCGATTGATAGCCGAAAAGAAATTGCCAGCTACCTATGAATTTATGTTGCTCGGTATCACAAAAGCATCACTCTCTACGGATTCGTTTATTTCAGCCGCTTCATTCCAGGAAACAACTCGTGTCTTAACTGAAGCCGCAATCATGGGTAAAAAGGACGAATTACGCGGACTGAAAGAGAATGTGATTGTTGGTAGGCTAGTCCCAGCAGGTACAGGATTGACGTTCCATAGTAAACGTAAGAGTCAAATTAAAACTGTGGAATTTGGATTCGAATCGAATGTATCAATTGATAGCGCGGTTTAGAAGTTTTTTAATTGAGTTCGATTAGTTTTGGCTAAAAATCTTGACAGTGGCTATCTGACTGAGTAGTCTAGTCGGCGGACCCTGGGAAGGGTATGGAGTAAGGAAGGAAGAAGTAGGGACAGGTTAAGAACAATAAGAAGATTGGAAGAATAGGAGAAGAAAATGGAAAACCAAAGGAGAGAGAGATGAATGCCAAGAGATGGCTGAAGAGCGGGGCGCTGATGTTAGGGCTTTTGCTAGGAGGGGGATTACAAGCGGGCAACATACCGACGGTACCGAACGAGCTTTACGAAGCGCTGAAGCTGGATCGTGAGAAGGTATCGCCGAAGGAATTATATGAAGCGGTAGTGAAGCGTTACAAGGATCCTGAGCAAGGGGCTGGGCGCGGGACACTGGCGCAATACTGGGAACCGATACCGTATGGAATCTATTTGGACCCAGCGACATTTTACAAATCGCCGACCACGAACAAAGAGATAGCGAGCCGCAAGGAATGCGTAGAATGTCACACGGACGAATCGCCGGTATGGGTACAAGCATGGAAGCGCAGCACCCATGCGAATTTGGACAAGGTACGTAATTTAAAACCGAGCGACCCGACATTTTACAAGAAAGCGAAGTTAGAAGAAGTAGAAAAGAACTTGCGCTCGATGGGCAAACTGGCGGAAGGCGAGAACCTGAAAGAAGTAGGGTGTATTGACTGCCACGTAGAACCGAACGCGAAGAAAAAAGCGGATCACACCAAAGACATCATCATGCCGACAGCCGACGTATGCGGAACCTGTCACTTGGCGGAATTTGTCGAACGTGAATCGGAAAGAGACACGATGATATGGCCGCACGGACAATGGCCGGATGGACGTCCATCGCACGCGCTGGACTACAAAGCCAACGTAGAAACCACGGTATGGGCGGCGATGCCACAACGTGAAGTAGCGGAAGGCTGCTCGATGTGCCACACCAACCAAAACAAATGCGACTCCTGCCATACCCGTCACGAATTCTCGGCAGCGGAATCCCGCAAACCGGAAGCCTGTGCTACCTGCCACAGCGGTGTAGACCACAACAACTGGGAAGCGTACTCAATGTCCAAGCACGGCAAGATGGTATCGATGCTGGGCGACAAATGGAACTGGGAAGCGCCGCTGAAAGACGCCTACGCAGTAGGTGGACAAAACGCACCGACCTGTGCGGGCTGTCACATGGAATACGAAGGCGAATACAGCCATAACATGGTGAGAAAGATCCGCTGGGCGAACTACCCGTTTGTACCCGGTATTGCGGAAAACATCAGAAGCGAATGGTCGGAAGCGCGTTTGGACTCATGGGTAGTTACCTGTACCCAATGCCACTCCGAGCGTTTTGCACGTTCTTACCTGGAACTGATGGACAAAGGCACCCTGGAAGGACTGGCGAAATATCAAGAAGCCAACGCAATCGTACATCAACTGTATAAAGAAGGCCTGTTGACAGGACAAAAAACCAACCGTCCTGCACCACCAGCACCGGAAAAAGAAGGCTATGCCTACTTTGCGCAACTGTTCTGGTCGAAAGGCAACAGCCCGGCAGCGATCGAGCTGAAAGTACTGGAAATGCACGAAAACGACCTGGCTAAAATGCACGTAGGCTTAGCACACGTTAACCCGGGCGGCTGGACTTACACCGAAGGCTGGGGTCCGATCAACCGTGCCTACGTTGAAATTCAAGACGAAAACACCCGCATCCGTGAAATGGTTGCACTGCAAGAACGTGTTAAAAATCTTGAAACCAAGAAAACCAGCTTACTCGACTTGGACGGCACAGCAGAGAAAATCTCTCTGGGCGGTTTAGGTGGTGGCATGCTACTAGCCGGAACACTGGCATTAGCAGGCTGGCGCAGACGTAAGCAAAGCGAAGCTTGATAGGCGCTGATACGACAGATCGCACTACCCCGGTAGTGCGATCGGGAGACAAGCTGCTCCCGTCATTAGGGATACTCCTGGTGACGGGAGGTTTGCTTTTACTGGGCTGGTTTGCGTATCTTTGGTTTAAACCGATTCCGGCCCCCTATCAATACCAACTGGTTGAAGAAAGCGACGCGCAGACACAGAAATTCAGCAAAATGGGACTGGATGACTGGTCCGGGCTGAAGCTCAGCGAATACAAAGTCAAAGCGGAAGGCGTAGACAAACCGATCGCGGAATTTATCGTAGCCAAACAAAGCGATGGACCGCCAGTATTGATTTACTGGAAGAACAGCACCAACGAAGTACTCTATAACTTTGACCGCAAGCCATCGGAACTAACGATACTGGCGACCGCGATCAACAAATATGCACCGAAAGACGCACTGATACTCTCCTGGTGGGACACCTCGCGGCAAATCAAACTGCTCACCGGACGCGACACTTTCTTTACCAACCACCTGAACGAACCGCTGATGATACCGGTTCCATGGCTGGAACAAAGTGAAGCGATACGCGCGTATGAAAAGCAATTCTGGGAAAGCAAACCCGACGCCAAAGAACTGGAAAGTTTCAAACGATTCAGCCATGCCCTGGCGTCACCTGCGGAAGAAGGCATCAAACAACTGCGGCAACTGATAGGATCGGACCGGGAAACCTACCTGATAGTGCACGTAACCGACCTCTACAAACTGGGACTCATGTACCCGGACGAAATAGGGGTAGCCTATCAAAACTTCCCGATGACAGGCAACATGCACGGCCTGATCAATCAAATGAAAGTGCAAGTAAAGGAAAACAACTTTGACACCTACACCCTGCAATCGGTGTCGGACAATGAAATCAGAGTATTCTTCCTGAGCGACGAAAAGAGCAGCCAAACGCTACTGGCCAGAATGCTGCCGTTTGTAGACAAGCAGGCACCGACAGAACTGGAGCTGGCGCAACTGATCTATCAACAAGGCGGCTACTGGGTATACAAGCTGCCGTAGAAAGAATAAAGAACTCGAAGAAGCCGGAAGAACTCAAAGAAAGTACAACACAGGCACAACAAAAAGGCGCAAAGCAGCCACATAGTCATTTACACAAACGGACGATAGCGTACAATACGAAGCCATCGGAATTGGATTAAAAAAGCATAAAGGAGGAAGGATGAAACACCCGATCGTATACATACTGTCAATAATGGCAGCGGTATTTTTTTCCAGCGCAGCACATGCTGATTTTGAAGGACGCACCAAATGCAGCTCCTGCCACAAATCGCAAGCGAAATCATGGAAAGACACGGCACACGCCAAGGCGATGGAATCATTAAAGCCTGGCACTCGCAAAGAAGCCAAGATCAAAGCGAAATTGGATCCGGACAAAGACTACACCCAAGATAAAGACTGCGTAGGCTGTCACGTTGACGGTTGGGGCAAGAAAGGCGGCTACACCATTGAAGCGGCGAAAAAGCCACTCGCGGCAGTTGGCTGTGAATCCTGTCATGGTGGCGGCAAGAACTACCGTGGGGATCATCGCAAAGCAGGCCAGGCATTTGAAAGCAAAGGTACCACCACACAGCGTAAAGTGGTTGCAGACAAAGGACAAGACTTTCATTTTGAAGAAGCCTGCGCAGCCTGTCACTTAAACTACGAAGGTTCACCGTGGAAAGGCGCGAAAGCCCCGTATACACCGTTCACACCGGAAGTAGACGCGAAATACAAATTTGACTTTGACAAGATGGTCAAAGACGTCAAAGCGATGCACGAACACTACAAGCTGGATGGCACCTTCGTAGGCGAACCGAAATTCAAGTATCACGATGAATTCCAAGCGAGCGCCAAGGAAAAGACAGCAGACAAAAAAGGTAAAGGGAAAGAGTAATGACAGGGATACAAAAAGGAGCGATAGGGACGCTACTGACAGGCGGGTTACTCGGGATATTGCTGGTAGCGGTGGTATTTGGTGGAGAAGCAGCGCTCTCGACTGAAGAATTCTGTACCAGCTGTCACTCGATGACCTACACACAGACGGAACTGAAGCAATCGACGCACTATGGCGCGTTGGGCGTGAATCCTGGCTGTAAAGACTGTCATATACCGCAAGGTTTCAAGAACTTCCACTTAGCGTTATACACCCATGCGGTGGATGGAGCGCGTGAATTGTACTTGGAACTGATCAACGACTACTCGACGCTGGAGAAGTTTAACGAACGGCGGTTGATCATGGCGCATGATGCGCGGATGAATCTGAAGAAATGGGACAGCGTGACATGCAGGGATTGTCATAAAGACCCAAATCCACCGGGAGCGGATGCACAGGAAGCGCATAAGAAGCTGAAGACGGAAGGCGCGACGTGCATAGACTGTCATCAGAATTTGGTACATGAAGAAGTAGCGAAGACGGACTTGAATGCGAGTTTAGCTGCGGGCAAGATGGTACTGATGAAAGATGAAGACAGTGATGAAGGTGGAGACGAGGAAGACGAAGAAGATGAAGACGAGGGAGAGGCTGGAGCGAGTGCAAGCGAGGCTGAATCCCAAGGTGATGAAGAAGATGAGGAAGATGAGGAGTAAGTGGTCGACTATCGTCTAAGTTTTGATTCAATCGTCATTCAGCGTAACAAAGAATCTGAGTGAGAACAGTTCTTCTATCAAAGAACCCGTACAAATTTAGTTTGTACGGGTTCTTTTCGTTTTGAAATCGAAGTAAATCTATGTAAATAAGAACATAAAACTAAAAAAGGTAAAACATTCGTAAAATATGAGTAGTAATAAAATTGAATCTTTTGAGCAGCTTGATCTGGCGACTAATTTGTTGCGCGCTGTTTCCGAAGAAGGTTATACAACACCGACGGCAATTCAGACACAAGCAATTCCGGTGATACTAGCAGGTAAAGATGTAATGGGTGCAGCACAGACGGGAACGGGTAAAACCGCAAGTTTTACTTTACCGATGCTGCAAAGATTGGAGATTCATGCGAATAGCAGCACTTCGCCAGCACGACACCCGGTTCGAGTATTGATTCTGGTACCAACCAGGGAACTTGCGATACAAGTCTACGAAAGCGTTAAGACGTACGGAAAATATTCCTTGCTCAAATCCGCTGTGATTTACGGTGGTGTCAATATTGACGCGCAAATAGAAGAGCTCCGATCAGGTGTAGAGATCTTGGTGGCGACACCGGGAAGGTTAATGGATCATCTCCAGCAAAAAAACCTAGTACTTTCAAAAGTAGAGATATTTGTATTAGACGAGGCAGACCGGATGTTGGATATGGGGTTCTTGCCAGATATCAAGCAAATAATTGAATTATTACCGGAGAAGCGCCAGAACTTGATGTTTTCTGCAACATTTTCTGAAGAAATTAAGAAACTCGCGAGTAAAATTTTAATTGATCCTGTAACGATAGAAGTCGCGAAACAGAATTCAGTGAGCGATTTGATTTCTCACGTCCTATATCACATTGATAGCAAGAGAAAACAGGAATTCCTGGTAGAGTTAATCTCACAACAAGCATTGCAACAAGTATTGGTATTTACAAGAACCAAACACAGCGCCGATCGGCTGGCACAACAGTTATGCCGTCGAGACATAACATGTGCTGCGATTCACGGAGATAGAAATCAGTTGCAACGAACCAAAGCACTGGAAGAATTTAAACAAGGCGTGGTTCGCGTACTCGTAGCGACGGACGTCGCGGCCAGGGGATTAGACATTGAAGAGCTGACGCACGTGATTAATTTTGAATTGCCAGGTAATCCGGAAGATTATGTCCATCGGATCGGACGCACTGGTCGGGCCGGAAGAAAAGGAACCGCCATTTCATTAGTTAGCAGGGAAGAAAGTAAGCTGGTTGTGAGCATTGAGAAACTTATCGGATTTAAGCTGAAAGTCGAACAAGTGAATAGAAGAGATGAATCAGACTTAATACAATCGCTGGATTCTAATGATAAAACCGCAGTAACTGGCCAGAAGAACAAATCCGGTGCACGCCGCAATAAAAACGATTTAACTTCAGTGAAAAGCATTGAAAACGTGGTGCGACTCAATAAAGGGCAAACCACAAGGAATACCAATCGAAAGAACAAAACCAACAAAATTATCGATCCGTTATTCACAGAACCTTATGTTTCAAGTTATCCGGATATCGACTCAGTATTAGCTGGCGGTGATGGAAAGGTACAAAAAGCAGCGCATCGGCAACATCCAAGAAAACCAATACCGGCTCTGTTCATTTCTCCTGCAATTAGAAATAAAGTGGATTAATCCAACAGTGTTCAGTTTTCTCCCAAGATAACCCGGAGTGCGATTCTGCTTTTCTCAGAATAGGATCGCATAAAAAGAATTTGAGGAGAAAGATCTGTGTGTTTCGATGTGGAATAACAGAGTTAGCGTATATAATGCCAAGTTTTACAGCCAGTAATTTTTCTCTGCGGTTCATGCTATTACCATGCGTCCAATTCTAAAATCCAGCAAACTTACCAATGTATGTTATGACATCCGTGGTCCGGTAATGGAACGCGCCAAGCAAATGGAAGAAGAAGGTCATCACATTATCAAGCTCAACATCGGCAATCCGGCGACTTTTGGCTTTGATGTACCGGAAGAAATTTTGCAGGATGTCATTCGCAATTTGTCCGATGCATCAGGCTATTGCGATTCCAAAGGTTTGTTTGCCGCACGCAAAGCGATCATGCATTACACGCAGGAAAAGCAAATCAAAAATGTGCAGCTCGACGATATTTTTATCGGCAACGGCGTATCCGAGCTGGTGGTGTTAACGATGCAAGCATTGCTCGATAACGGTGATGAAGTGTTGATCCCGATGCCGGATTATCCGTTATGGACGGCGGCGGTGGTACTTTCGGGGGGCGTCGCGCGGCATTATGAATGCAACGAAGCAAATGGTTGGCTGCCGGATCTGGATGACATTCGCGCCAAAATCAATTCGAGAACGCGCGCCATCGTTATCATCAATCCGAACAATCCAACCGGTGCGCTGTATCCGAAAGAACTGTTGCTCGACATCATCGAGATCGCTCGCCAGCATCAGTTAATCATCTATGCCGATGAAATTTACGACAAGATTCTCTACGAAGACGCGGCGCATACGTCGATTGCTTCATTGGCTGACGATGTATTGTTCATCACGTTTAACGGGTTGTCGAAAAATTACCGTGCTGCAGGTTTCCGTTCCGGCTGGGCGGTGGTATCCGGAGAAAAAACGCACGCGCGCGATTACATTGCCGGGTTGAATATGCTCGCTTCGATGCGGCTCTGTGCCAATGTGCCGTCGCAATTCGGTATTCAAACCGCGCTCGGCGGGTATCAAAGCATTTACGATTTGACCATGCCGACCGGCCGGTTGATGAAACAACGCGATGTAGCGTGGCAACTGTTGACCGAAATTCCGGGTGTGACGTGCGTCAAGCCGAAGTCGGCGTTGTATCTGTTTCCAAGGTTAGATCCGGAAATTTATCCGGTGTCAGACGATCAACAATTGGTACTCGATTTGCTGCTGGAAGAAAAAGTGTTGCTAGTGCAAGGCACCGGTTTCAACTGGAAACATCCGGATCATTTCCGCGTCGTATTTCTGCCCAACACCGACGATTTGACCGAAGCAATCGGACGCATCGCGCATTTCCTGCAACGTTACCGCAAACGTCACGGTACCAATTAGCCGGCTTTCATCCAGCTTTCTCCACTTTCACAGGTTCGCGAGGTAAGTTTTGGTGCTAACCGGGCACTAATTCTATTTCTCGCTTATAATTCGGTACCGCATCATTTTCAGTTTTTTTACGATACAACATTATGAATCCGATACAAATAGGTTTATTGGGCGTTGGAACCGTCGGTGGCGGAACCTACACCGTTTTAAAACGCAATCAAGAAGAAATCGCGCGTCGCGCAGGCCGGGGAATTGTCGTCAAAATGATTGCCGATACTAACTTGGAAAGGGCGCGCAGCCTGGCCGATACCGGCGTCATCGTCACTGGCGATGGTCACGAAGTGACCCGGAATCCGGAAATCGACATCGTCGTCGAATTAATCGGCGGTCAGACCATTGCCAAGGAACTGATTCTGGAAGCGATCGCTAACGGCAAGCACGTGGTGACCGCGAACAAGGCATTACTGGCCAATCACGGCACCGAGATTTTCGCGGCTGCGCGCGCCAAAGGCGTCATTGTTGCTTTTGAAGCGGCGGTAGCTGGCGGTATTCCGATCATCAAAGCGTTGCGTGAAGGATTGACCGCCAACCGTATTACCTGGGTTGCGGGCATCATCAACGGCACGTCAAACTTCATCCTGTCGGAAATGCGCGATAAAGGCTTGCCGTTCGATCAAGTGCTGGCGCAAGCGCAGAAACTCGGTTATGCCGAAGCCGATCCGACCTACGATATCGAAGGCATCGACGCCGCGCACAAAATTACGTTGATGTCGGCGATTGCGTTCGGTATTCCGGTGCAATTCAGTAAGGTTTACATTGAAGGCATTACCAAGCTGACCGGCGAAGACATCCGCTACGCCGAAGAACTCGGTTATCGCATTAAACTGCTCGGCATTACCAGGCGTGTCGAGAAAGGCATCGAATTGCGTGTGCATCCGACATTGATACCGATGAAGCGTTTGATCGCCAATGTCGAAGGCGTGATGAATGCGATTGTGGTCAAAGGCGATGCAGTTGGCGCGACATTGTATTACGGCGCTGGTGCGGGTTCGGAACCGACCGCGAGTTCTGTGATTGCCGATCTGGTCGATATCACGCGCCTGCACACCGCCGATCCGAAACACCGCGTGCCGCCGTTGTCGTTCCAGCCGGATTTGCTGTCCGACACACCAGTCATTCCGATGGACGAAGTCGAAACCGCTTACTATCTGCGTATCCAAGTTGTTGATAAGCCCGGCGTGATGGCGGAAATCACCCGCATCGTCGCGGAACAGAATATTTCGATCAGTGCATTGCTGCAAAAAGAAGCGAGCGACGAATCCGAACAAGTCAGCGTCATTATGCTGACGCATTTGACGATTGAGAAAAACATCAATGCAGCCATCAGCCGCATCGAAGCGCTGCCGGTTGTTACCGGCAAAGTATTCCGCTTGCGTATCGAAGAACTGAATAATTAATGTGGGAACCGGCGACAACGCGGCAAACTGCATCGATGGTATTTGCCGTATCCCCGGCCTCTCGCTGCTGCATAATCTGAAGAGACAAACCATGCGTTATATTTCAACCCGCGGCGGTATGCCACCCAAGCCTTTTTCTGAAATTCTGTTGAGCGGACTGGCGCCGGACGGCGGTCTGGCGATTCCGGAAACGTATCCTCAAATTACCGCAGCGGAACTCGCTGCCTGGCGGGGATTGAGCTATCCGGCACTGGCTTTTGAGATCCTGTCGCGCTTTATCGACGACATTCCGGCGGATGATTTGCGTAGCATTATCAACCAGACTTACACCGCTGAGGTATTCGGCACGCCGGATATTACACCATTGAAAACGCTGGAGCCGGGACTGCATATCCTGGGATTGTCGAATGGCCCGACACTGGCGTTCAAGGACATCGCGATGCAATTGCTCGGCAACCTGTTTCAGTATCAACTGGACAAAACCGGCGACGAATTGAACATCCTCGGAGCGACCTCGGGCGATACCGGCTCCAGCGCCGAATACGCGATGCGCGGTAAACGCGGCATCCGCGTGTTCATGCTGTCGCCGCTCGGCAAGATGAGCCGTTTCCAGACCGCGCAAATGTTTTCACTGCAAGACAAAAACATATTCAACATCGCCATTCGCGGCGTGTTCGACGACTGCCAGGACATCGTCAAAGCGGTCAGCAACGATCATGCTTACAAAGAAGCGCACCGCATCGGCACCGTCAACTCGATCAACTGGGCGCGCATCGTCGCGCAAGTGGTGTATTACTTCAAAGGCTATTTCGCCGCGACCAAAAGCAACGACGAACAGGTGTCGTTTGCAGTGCCATCCGGCAATTTCGGCAATATCTGCGCCGGGCATGTCGCTCGCATGATGGGATTGCCGATCAAGCGCTTGATCCTCGCAACCAACGAAAACGACGTGCTCGACGAATTTTTCCGCACCGGCGTGTACCGTCCGCGTACCACCACCGAAACCCAGCACACCAGCAGCCCGTCAATGGATATTTCCAAAGCATCCAATTTCGAGCGCTTCATCTTCGACCTGACCGGACGCAACGCGCAACAAGTCAAGGAACTCTGGTCGGCGGTCGACAAAGGCCAGCCTTTCGATCTATCGCAAACGGCGCTGTTCGCGAGAATCAAAGATTACGGCTTCATCTCCGGCAGCAGCAACCACGCAGCGCGCATCAGTACCATCCGCGACATCTACCAACGCTATCAGATACTGGTCGACACGCACACCGCCGACGGCCTCAAAGTCGGCCAAGCGCACCGCGAAACCGGCGTGCCGCTGATTTGCCTGGAAACCGCATTGCCGGTGAAATTCGCCGAGAGCATCCAGGAAGCCATCGGCCGCGAACCGGAACGCCCGGCAGGTTTCGAGAATCTGGAGAGCTTGCCGCAACGGTTTGTGGTGAAGGATGCGGATATGGCGGCGGTGAAGGCGTATATTGATGAGCACTGCGAGACGTAAATCTATGGATTTCTGGTTGAATGTTTATTCATTGTGATTGAATACTCTGGTCAATGACAAAGCGCGCAATACTTCCGATCGAAGCATTATCTGCTGACACTCAAAAATTCTATGATGTTCTAAATAATGAACCGGATTTTTCAGTAGTTGTTGTATCTTGTGCTTATCTTGATGCTTGTCTTGGTGCGATATTAGAAAAACATCTGATTCAAAGCGGCGTGTCAGCAAAGCTGCTGGATGTACGTAGTGGGGCGCTTGGCTCATTTTCTGCCCGCTCTGATATCTGCTATGCATTAGGGTTGATATCTAAGCGTATCTATCAGGATCTTCTGGTGTTGGCGGGATTAAGAAACCAATTTGCACATCATCACATTATGCTGGACTTTGATGTGGCAGATATTTCCCAAATATGTGCCTCTCTCAAGTATGCCGAAACCCTAGAACGCTGGGATATGGATAATGGCGAATTGATGTTTAAACCAGGACAACTCGACGATGCTCGTACTCGCTTTGTTATGAATGCCGTACTTATTAGCCAACATCTTTTATCGATAGCACTTGGAGTAAAACGTATCGAAAAAGTAGGTAGTAATTAACCCGAACAAACTTGCATAATCCGTGGACAATGACATAATTTTTTCAAGCAATTCTTCATGATCGTCTACCACTTCATGTCTTCCGAATTCGCACTCAAAGCCTTGCGTGACCGCCGTTTGAAAATTTCGCGCATCAATGAACTGAATGATCCGTTTGAATTTTGTGCTGCCGATTTTTCCGATAGCGATACTCAAACCAAATTGGAAACATTCAAAAATCAGGCGAACGAGCACTATGGTGTGATTTGTTTTTCAGAACAATATCAGGATCCGGTGTTGTGGAGTCATTATGCAGATGGGCATCGCGGTGTTGTGTTGGTGTTTGAAATTCCCGACGATAAAGCTATTGCCATCAATTATCAGCCTGAACGCTTCAAGTTGGATGTTGATGCCGCACGTAAACGCTGTAGTTTTGAAGAATCTGACTTGAATCAATTAATCTCGACAAAATTCTCAAGCTGGGGTTATGAAAGAGAAATTCGAATGATGTGCCACCTGCACGATCATTTCTGCCAAATCGACTCCAAAGGCAAAAAAGTCTATTTTGAATCGTTGAGTCTGGAATCGTTTGGCGTGGATGCGTTGAAGCTGATTGGATTGATCCGCGGCGTCCGCTGCGATTTGAATGCTGGGGATATTGCGACTGAACTACTGGCGGTCGATACGTTGCCGGTACAGGATACCCGATTGGATGTATCGTCTTTTCAAATCGTTGCCGGTGAAACTTATCCGGTCAATGGCGTGCGATCGTTCTCCGCTTGCTGCTTCAGGGTCTGATCGCTTCATCAAATGTTCATGAATATTTCATCAACTGTTCAAATGCGCTTAACAATACCGCTCTAAACTTCCGTGTCATCAATATCCTATAAGGGCATTCATGATGACAGATAAAGCGCCGATCAAAGTTAGAAGTGTGTGGATTTCCGATGTGCACCTCGGTTTCCACGGTTGCCAGGCGGAAGCATTGTTGCATTTCTTGCATTCGGTGGAAACCGATTATCTTTTTCTGGTTGGCGATATCGTCGATTTCTGGAGCATCAAAAAAACGCCTTACTGGCCGCAGCAGCATACCAATGTGATCCGCTCCATTCTGGGGAAAGCCAAGCACGGCACCAAAGTGATTTATGTGCCGGGAAATCATGATGAAGCGTTACGTGATTGCGTCGGCCATGTTTTCGGTAATGTCGAGATCCATCAGGATTACGTGCATACCACCACGGACGGCAGAAAACTGCTGGTGATGCACGGCGACGAATTCGATATGATCGTCAAACATAGCCGATGGCTGGCAAAGCTCGGCAATGTCGCGTATGACACGTTGCTGGATCTGAGCCATTATTTGAACGGTTTGCGCAAATTCTTCGGCTATTCCTATTGGTCGCTATCGGCGTACCTGAAGTTGAAAGTAAAAAATGCGGTCAGTTACATCAGCAGTTTTGAAGACGCGCTGGCGCATCTTGCCAAGGAACGGGGTGTCGATGGCGTGGTGTGCGGCCACATTCATCATGCCGAATTGCGGGAAATCAACTCGGTTCTATACTGTAACGATGGTGATTGGGTGGAAAGCTGCTCGACGCTGCTGGAACATTCGGATGGTTCGCTTGAACTCGTATTCTGGAACGAACGCTTTGAACAATACCAGAATTTAGTGCAGGAACAGTTGCTTGCCAGCAGAGAAGCCGCCTAGATTCTTGCTGAGTCTGGACGGCGGCGGCAGCCATCTGCTGATACAGCTGAGCGTGTTGGCGTGTTTGGAACAAGACAGCGGCGTATCGACTTATGAGCGGTTCGATATGATTGCGGGCTCTTCCTCCGGCGGGTTGATCGCTTGTTTGATTTTAGGTCAAAAAACCAGCGCCGAAGCACTCGTTCACAAAATTGTCAAAGATCGGCTGCTGCAGGAAATGATGATTGAGCATGGCATGAGCCGTTTTCTCAGCAGATTGCAGCTACGTCCAAAGTTTCAAAGTGAGCCTAAAAGAAAAGTGCTGCAAACGGAACTGCAAGATTGCAGGCTTTCCTCGCTAGAGAAACCGCTTTTTATCCCTTGTTTCAATCTGAGCCGCGATTCCCTGGAGGTTTTTACCAATTTCGTGCAACCGGATTTTTTGTTGCATGAGATTGCGGATGCTTGTACCGCAGCGCCTTCGTTTTATGCACCGGTCCGGTTACAAGACGGCGATTGGCGCATCGATGGCGGAGTCGGGATGAATAATCCCGGGTTGAGCGCTTATTTGCATGCGCAGAAAAACTGGCCGGACGCCGGCGTCAGAATGCTTTCGATCGGATCCGGCTGGCGCAGATTTGCGTTGGATGGCCTAAAAGCCTGCCGCTATGGCGGGCTGCAATGGTCCGCATCGGGTATCGCCTCGTTGATTCTTCGCGAGAAGATGATTTCCAATGCCAATAATACGATGCAAGTGCTTGGCGATCAGATGCTGTATATCAATGGCTACTTGCAGGATTACAACATGCCGGATCACATGGATTCGGCCAAGGATCCGGCAATTCAGCGGAAAGCGCTGGATATCGGTGTGTCATGGTTTCACCGGCACCGGGCGCAAATCCAGCAGTGGTTGAACAACGCGTACTAAATGGCTGGGTCGTGTGATTGCAACCCAATTGTCATGCGGTTGCCAACAATCGGTCATTGGATTGTCATGCAGGGCCGCTAGAATTTCTCGTCTTCATAATTTCTAGAATAATTAACTCTGATCTGAAATGACATAATGAAAATTTTTTACGGTATTCAAGGAACAGGTAATGGCCATATTACGCGCGGACGGATTATGGCGAAGGAATTCCGGGCGGCTGATCTGGAGGTGACGTATCAATTTACCGGGAGACCGCAAGATAAGTTCTTCGATATGGAAGTTTTTAATGGCCATCAGTGGCGTGAAGGACTAACCTTCAGTACCAATAACGGCAAGATCAATCATCTGAGGACTGTACTTCAGTCAAAGCCGCTGCGGTTTCTGAAGGATATCCGCGCACTGGATTTGAGCCGCTACGATCTGGTGATTTGCGACTTCGAGCCGGTTACTTCTTGGTCGGCGAGACGGCAAGGTAAGAAAACCGTTGGTTTCAGCCACCAATACGCGTTTCAATACGCCATACCGCGCGCCGGTAGCGATCCGATGTCCGAGTTGGTATTAAAAAAATTCGCGCCGGTCGATTTAGGTATCGGTCTGCATTGGCATCATTTCGATCAACCGCTGCTGCCGCCCGTGATAGAAACGCCTTTTAATGCGGAGCAACTGCGCAAAAACAAGATTGTCGTTTATTTACCGTTCGAAAATCAGCCACATATCATCAAGCTTTTCTCGCGCTTTAAAGATTTCGAGTTTCATATTTATTCGCCGGAGGTGATCCCGTCGCCTTTTGCACATATTTTCTGCAAGCCCTTATCACTCACCGGATTTCAAAAAGATCTGGCGGATTGCGCCGGTATTATTTGTAATGCAGGATTTGAATTGGCGAGCGAATCGTTGCAGTTAGGCAAGAAAATTCTGGTAAAACCCGTACATGCGCAAATGGAACAGGCATCCAATGCGGCTGCCTTGAAGGCGTTGGGCTATGGGCATACGATGCAGACAGTCGATGCGGCGATTATTGAGGAATGGCTCTATATCAACAAAGCGCTCCGCGTGACTTTTCCCAATACCGCCAAGCATTTGGTGGAGTGGATTAAAGCCGGGATGCCGCCGATCGATCAGTCCTGGTGTCATCAGATTTGGTCGGAAGTCAAAATAATTCCAGTGGATCTTGCTTAGATACTTTTGTGCTATGTCGCTTTCTTTGATAAATGAGAATTTATTATTTCAATCGAGTCCATTGGTCATCAAGATTCCAACGCCACAAAAAATCCTGATTATTTTCAATCCGATTTCCAGTGCCGGAAATACTGAAGCAACAGCGGCTGAGCTGGCGAAAGAACTGATTCGTCAGGATAAAGTTGTGGAGATTTTGCCATCCGAGAAAAAAACCAAGGGATATTCGCGTATTGTTGACAAGATCTCGGAAAATGATCTGATTGTGGTTGTCGGCGGTGATGGTACGGTTAGAAAATTGCTGAATCTGATCGATAAAACCGATATGCCGATTTATGCTATTCCCGGCGGCAATGAGTCATTGTTTGCCCGCTCTTATGACATGAGCGCCAATGCCGGTGATCTTTTGCAGGCGATTGCTGCTGGCTCCTGTATACAGCAATATTATGGCTTGATCAGCGGCCAAGGAATTAAAGGCAGCAAGCCTTTCTTTCATATGGCTTCGATGGGTCTGGATTCGTTAACCGTCAAAAACATTGGCAAACGCAAAGGCCCATTAAACGATTCGATTTATCTTTGGCACGGCTTGAAAGCGTTGTGTTCGCTGCATCATCCGAAGGTCTCCGTGCAAGTGGACGGGCAAACCGTTATCGATCATCAATCCGGTTATCTCATCGTAGCCAATAGCTCGGCATACGCCAGAAATTTACAACTGGTGCCGAGTGCCAATCCTTCGAGAAATGAACTGGTAGCCGGTTTTTTACCGGGCGCGCGGCATCAGCATGAACTGATCAAGGCGCTGAAAATCTTACAACGCAAACCTGCCAATCTGCCGATGCAATACTATTCCGGCAAACATATCGCTTGCACTTTGCATGAACAATCCTATCCGTTACAGGTGGATGGCGATTATTTCCGGAATCGGGATATCGAGGCTGAAAGTACTATCGAGTTTGCCATCAGTTCCCGCCCGATCCGGGTGCTACTGCCTTCGCGCTTGGGGTGAATGCAGTCAACCGGTCTGAAGGTCGCTGAATACTGGCTTTTTCGTTACGGAAGGAAGCGACGTGTAGGGTGAGTAATCTTAATTTCTTGAGACTAAAACTGCGATTGTGAACAATCCGGTTTATTCACCCTACATTGACTGAGTTGTAGAAGCTGAAAATCACTGAGAAAGTGATTTCAATTTAAAACTTCTCAAAAGTTACTTTCCTTGGTTTATTTCGTTGCATTTATCTAAGAATGCTTGCCGTGCGGCTTCATTGTTTTTGAACTCGCTCAGCGCCTTCTCCATGCCGCGCCCAGCACAATTGACTGAATCGGCTTCGGGAAGACCGCCGCCACTACATCCAACTAAAGCGGCTCCAAGAACAATAACGCCAACAACATTTTTATTAAACTTCATTTATTTTTCCTCTATAGAAATTACTTTTTTTGATGAATCTATTGATTTATCAGTTTCTTGATGTTGGCCCAGCCACATGAACCTAACCGCATCATTTTACCTTAATCCCATTGTCTGTGTACTTTGTTTGTAACACCATTTGATGTGGATCAAACCTTGTTGTTCTTATGCGAAAGAACTGACATCAGTAGATTCTTCCCACGATGCGGATGCATGCCCCTACGATTTTGAAGATGATTGCCGTTAACCAAGCGAAACAAATAAACTTCATCGTAGGAGAGAAAATGCTGAAAATCGATATGCGCAAGATTTATAATTTCTATCCCATTGAACCCGCTCCAGATCCGGCGGAACTTCCAACCAGCGGTGATATCTATTATGAATGTTTGAATTGCACGGAAATCGTTAATTCAGTGCCATTTATCAAATCAGCTTGTAGCTGTGGAAATCTGACAGGGTGTGATGGCAAACTATTTGTGAGAAACCCGGAATCTGTTCGGGTTGTGCGCGGTAAATTGCGCTAAGTCGCTGTCAATTCCAATTTTTATTCTTGTATCTTAACTTGCATGTGCTCAAGTTTGTCCATCCGAATCATATCGGCATAGATTGCTTCTAAAATACAGCGAAGAACTGAAGGTTGAAAGTTGCGAATGCCATTATCGCACGAAGATCTGGGTTCTTCCTTATTATCAATTGTTTATAGTGCTACAATCCAATTCAATCTTAGAGAAACGCTGATTAATTGATTGCACGAACGAGTCGCTTTGTGCCGTAAACTTCGCACTTCATTACATCCGTCAAATTTTTCAGCATTTTCTTAGAAAATATCGCGATGCTTCGAGTAGGGAGTTATTCGATGCACTGCAGAAATTGCTGAATATCAAAAATTGTGGTTTGAACAAACTGCGGTTAATGCCATCAAAATTATTGATTAAACAAATGCGGTTCAGCAACCATTTGATTAATAATTCTGATTTTTTTGAGTTTGGTGAGTAGTTTTCCCACACAGACTGATAATTAAGTTCAATGAAAAAATATTCGCGCAGAAAATTACTGCAGTTAAGTCTGATGAGCAGCGTAGCCGGGTTTTTAGGGATGGGCAGTCGTTTTGCAAAGGCTTTAGCGTTAATGCCTACACCCAGTGAAACGGAAGGTCCATTTTATCCGGTGATAAATCAGAAAGATAAAGATGCCGATTTGACACGCATTGAGGGTTATCCAGATCGTGCGACCGGGCAATATATTGTGATCAGTGGCCGTGTTACGGATGTTTTTAGTCAGCCGATTGGAAATGCACTGCTTGATATTTGGCAGGCGGACGCCAACGGGCGCTACCGCCATCCTCGTGATCCCAACAAGTCCAAGCTCGATCAAAATTTTCAAGGTTGGGCGACGATTCGAACAGATGATGAGGGTTTGTATCGATTTAAAACCGTAATGCCCGGCGTTTACCCGGCTAGCAACACTTGGACAAGGCCGCCGCACATTCACTTGAAAGTTTTTAAACCTGGTTATGAAGCGTTAACGACCCAAATGTATTTTCCCGATCAGATACTAAATAAAAGTGACTTACTTTTGAGCCGGAAATCGGTTAAGGAACAATCCGCGATGATAGCCACGGAAAAAGCCCGGGAAGGAAATTTGATCTTTTACGAGTACAATATCGTTCTTGATTTACTCCGTAACTAAACTATGACAACAAAACACAGTACATTGCTAATCCTTGGTTCCGGACCAGCGGGATATACTGCGGCGGTTTATGCGGCGCGGGCGAATTTAAAACCGGTATTAATCACCGGATTGGCGCAAGGCGGCCAATTGATGACGACAACGGATGTTGATAACTGGCCAGCCGATGCCATGGGGGTGCAAGGGCCGGAGTTGATGGATCGATTCCAGAAGCACGCCGAGCGCTTTGAGACCGAGATTATTTTTGATCATATTCATACCGCCAAGCTGACTGAAAAACCGATTATGTTGATCGGTGATCAAGCAAGCTACACTTGTGACGCGCTGATCATTGCAACAGGAGCTTCTGCCCAATATCTTGGAATACCATCGGAAGAAGCATATATGGGGCGAGGCGTCTCGGCATGCGCGACTTGTGATGGTTTTTTTTATAAGGGGCAAGATGTTGCTGTCATAGGGGGCGGTAACACCGCGGTGGAGGAAGCTTTATATCTTGCTAACATTGCTCGAAGTGTTACGGTAGTGCACCGGCGTGATCAATTCCGCTCGGAAAAAATTCTAATCGACAAATTGATGGAAAGGGTTCAAAACGGCAATATCAAGCTGGCGTTGAACCATGTGCTGGATGAAGTGATCGGGGATCAATCCGGTGTCACCGGCATGCGCATCAAGAGTACACAAGATCAATCCACGAAAATAATTGACTTGCAGGGGGTTTTTATTGCCATCGGCCACAAGCCGAACACCGATATTTTTACTGGGCAATTGCAAATGGAAAATGGTTATATCGTGACTCGTGGCGGAGGCCAGGGAAATGCGACAGCAACCAATATCCCTGGGATATTTGCAGCAGGGGATGTTCAAGATCATATTTACCGGCAGGCGGTTACAAGTGCAGCCAGTGGTTGCATGGCCGCATTAGATGCAGAAAAGTACCTGGATGATCTCAAAAAATAAATTCGAAACTGGATCGATGTGAATCTGTGATAAGGCAATGACTCATAACGGCTCTACCAGCGACGACGATGATGAGTCGCTATTTCATACTGCGATGTGTGATGTAGCGCCATTACCAGTTTCCGACAAACTGCCGCAAAGCCGTGCGAGGATTTTGCCAATTCCGTATAAATCTAGAAATGAAACACTCTTGGCGGACAATTTTTCCGACCATATTGCGATCGCGTTGGAAACAGGTGATTCGTGGTCTTTTATGCGACCGGGTTTATCGGCTCAGACGCTGAAGAGATTACGCCGCGGTTACTGGAAAATCGATGACACATTGGATTTGCACGGATTTACTCGTGATGAAGCAAGGCAAGAATTGACTTTTTTCCTGGAAAATTGCTTACGGAATCAATACCGTTGTATTCGTATTATTCACGGGAAAGGATTAGGTTCAAAAGACCGTGAACCGGTTTTGAAGACAAAAATCGGTAATTGGTTGATTCAGTGCGCTGATGTGCTGGCCTTTTGCCAGGCAAGGCCAATTGATGGCGGAGGAGGGGCTCTGTTGGTCTTGCTCAGAAGTAAAAAATGAATTCGGTAAACAGCAACTCTATAGCGAAGGCGTCGATTTTTTCGGGAAGTCCTTTTCATACTTATTCTGACATTGAATGCAACGTTGTGCGGAGGGCTGTGCAAGCAGACGCTCAAATCCGATTTCGTTACCACAATCAATGCAATCGCCAAACTCAAGTTCACTGAGGTATTTCATTGATATTTCAAGCTCGCGCATTTCATTGATTTGCCGGTCAACCAAGGCAGTGTCGATTTCGTCTGGGATATTATTGAGATACTCGGCCAGTTCAGAATCGCTGATATCTTGAGTATGCGCGAGTTCGTCACGGATTACCTGTTGTAAATCCAGATACCGTTTGTGAAGTGCAGCCTTCAATTGAATTAATTGTTCTTCGGTAAAATTAGCCATTTTTACTTATATGGACACCTCCCGGTTTGGCAAGCAATATTTCGTGTTTTGGTAAAAAGGAAATCGGCTGCAGTCTTATATCCGGCCTTATTGCAGATTGGATTTCTGTCTGCGGGCCCTGGTGGAATTCGCCAAGAACGCCCTCATCTCCTCGTCGTGCTCGAAGCACTGGTAAAAATTCAGGTTTACGTTCTTGCGGTCCGACCTGTTTCGCCATCACACGGATTTATCTACCTGCGCAACCTATCAGCATTCCACTCCTTTTCAGTGGTTGTTCTTTGTTATGTGAGCACTTGGCTCACATAACCCTTTTGGTACTCTCGATCATGCGCTAAAATCGCCCACGCCGTTCGCGCCATCTTGTTGGCCATCGCAACAATGGCCACATTCGTCGGGCGCCTCTGGAGCAGTGCTTCACTCCACGCGCCTTTATCTTTGGCGTTGAACATGACGGCCCTGGTGCCATGGATCAGCAAGGTGCGTAAATACGTGTCGCCCCGTTTGCTGATACCTAACAGCTTGATCTTGCCGCCCGTGCCGCTCTGCCTTGGAACAAGCCCCACAAAGGCAGCAAATTCCCGCCCAGATTTAAAGCTATCTGCTTCACCCATCGTGGCGACAAGGGCAGTTGCCGTCAGCATTCCCACACTGGGGATCTCAGCAATCTTCCTGCATGCAGCCTGCTGTTTCTGCCAATCTTTGATTCTGCGTTCAATGTTCTTCACGTCCGCTTCGATTTCATCGAGCCGATTCAATTGCTCCTTGACTGCTTCAAACAGCACACCAGGTACGATTCCTTCCAGTTCAGTCATGCGCTGCTGTATTTCTGACAGACCTGCTTGTCTGCCGCCCTTCAACGTAACACCAAATTCGTAGAGTAAGCCGCGCAGCTGGTTCACTTGCATGGTACGGAACTTGATTAGCGATAATCTCATCCGGTGCAGTGCCAGCAGCGCTTGTTGATCTTCTGTTTTACCCGCAACCATGCGCATCCCCGGTTGCCGTACCGCCGTCCAGATTGCCTTGGCATCCGCCGCATCGGTCTTATTGCCTTGCACAAAGGGCCGGACAAACTTGGCGTGAATCAGTTTAACCTCATGTCCCAGTGCCATCAGTTTGCGTCGCCACCAGTGCGCGCTTCCGCATGCCTCAATTGCAATCAGCCCAGCTTCACGTTGCGCAAAAAATTCCAGCAATTCCTGCTTGCTAAACTTGCGGTTGTGTATCTCGCCGCTCTCGTGTGTCACCCAGCACAGTTGAAAAACTCGCTTTGCGATATCCAACCCATAGGTTGTAAAATTCATTTCAGCCCCTCCATCCGTTTGTGGAAAGATTCTATTATCTCCACCTTGGCACGTAGATGCCGTCAGGTCCGCGAGGGGCTCTAACTCAATTTCTATTGCTTACCCCGACTCCCCGGTGGGGAGGGAGGCGTCCATACCATCTCCTTAATTGCTATCTATTCATTCCCAATAATATTGCCGGAATCACTATTTTCAATCCTTTTTTAACCAGTAAGATGTAAGTCTTAAGAATTTTTATATGATTCTTTTGCTTGTAATCTTCTCAAATCAGCGAGTACCTCGGTTGAATTGCGTGATGCGTTCGCTGATAAATACATTCGAGCAATTTTTCCTTCCGGATCGATCAAGAAAGTATTTCTCCTGGCAAACTTGACGAATCCGAGATTTATCAGAGAGTGATAGTCAGCAGCGGTTCGGGTAGTGGTATCCGCCAATAGTGGAAATTGCAACTGATATTTCAGTGCGAATTCGGCGTGACTATTGCTGTCATCCACGCTCACACCGACGACGGCAGCTCCTAAATGAACCAAATCCTCCAAACCATCGCGAAAAGAACAGGCTTGTTTGGTGCAACCCGGCGTATCGTCTCTAGGGTAAAAATACAAAGCCAGCCATTTTCCATGAAAATCCGAGAGAGTATGGATCTTTCCCTGCTGGTCGGGAAGCCTGAAATCCGGTGCATGCTGGCCTAATTGGAGTGTTTTGTTCGTGGAAAAAAACCAAAACATGAATCCCAGCACTAGTAATGACGAGATGATTGTAAACGATTCCATGGGATTGATTCCTTAATCGGTGTGTTGAGTTTTGTCAATTTAATTCGGGATCAAATTCAAAATAATCAAACAGTATAAACAATCGTAGCGAACATTAATGCGCTGTATCGGATGCTGTTGGTATATTGTGTTTCCGCGATGGGTGAACTGGGATAGCACTCTACATCAGGACCAAGCAATAAAATGAAAGTTTCAGATAAGGCGCAATTAGAATACAAACCGTTTTACTGTACAGAAATTTAATCTAGTCAGTATCAGAACAATAGTCACTTCTCATGAGTAAGCGACTCGTTGCAGCGTTATTTGCAAATATGGTCAGTTCAGCGATTTATTAGTTGGATCCTGAAACTAGTGACTCAGAAGCTTTAAAGAAATCCATATATCCGGTTTATTCATTCTGTGAGATTAGCGTAAAATGCCGAATTCGCCCTGGTAGCTCAGTGGATAGAGCAACCCCCTCCTAAGGGGTAGGTCGCACGTTCGATTCGTGTTCAGGGCGCCAGTGAAGTTGGCTTAGCAATGATAGTGGGTAGAGCGCTTGTTTTGTATCTAAGAAGATCTATGTAAAATCATTGAAGAAGAGTCGGGTTTAATGATTTCATTGGGTATGTGTTCATTAGAGTTATGGTAACTATTAATTTCTTCGTTTAGAATTCGCAGCTCGGCAAAAGTTATGAACATCGGGATTCAGCGGGGGCTTGAGTTCTATTGTTGTAGAATTAAGGGAATAGCAAATCTCTGTATAGCTTTGATGCAACCAATCAATGTGCAACTAGGCAAGCACTGACCAGCTCTAAGGCTACAAAAAATGTTGCGCTATTTACCGAGATTGAGCAATCAATGAGTTTTATTTATTTTTAGATACATATTGTGTGACTTTAAACGTATGCACGCAATAAAAGAACAAATATCCATTGTTGGAGGGATAATCAAATGATCAAAGTACTACTTTCAAATCCGCGAGGGTTCTGTGCCGGTGTGGATCGTGCAATCGAAATTGTTGAACGTGCGCTAACGATGCATGGAGCGCCGATCTATGTTCGTCATGAAGTAGTGCATAATCGTTTTGTGGTTGAAAACTTGGAGAAAAAAGGTGCCGTGTTTGTGGAGCATTTGGATGAAGTGCCGCAAGACAGCATTCTTATCTTTAGCGCGCATGGTGTGTCGCACGCAGTACGCCGTGAAGCTGCGGAGCGCAAGTTAAAAGTTTTTGACGCGACTTGTCCGTTGGTTACTAAGGTTCATGTTGAAGTTGCGAAAATGCGCAAGGAAGGAAAAGAAATCATCATGATTGGCCACCAGGGGCATCCCGAAGTGGAAGGCACGATGGGGCAAATCGAGGGTGATGACAAGGGTATGTACTTGGTGGAAACGGAAATGGATGTCGAAACCCTGAATGTTAAAGATGAAGCTAACTTGGCGTATGTTACGCAAACTACCTTGTCCGTTGATGATGCTGCAAGGATTGTCGATGCGTTAAAAAAACGGTTTCCGATGATAACCGGTCCTAAAAAAGATGATATTTGTTACGCTACCCAGAATCGGCAGGATGCCGTGAAAAAAATGGTCAATCAATGTGATTTGGTCATTGTGGTTGGTTCTCCAAATAGCTCTAATTCTAACCGGTTGTGCGAAGTGGCTAGAAATGCGAATGTTGAGGCATATATGGTGGATCGTGCCGAGCAGTTGCAGGAAAGATGGTTTGTCGGGAAGAAAAATATTGGTATTACAGCAGGGGCTTCAGCTCCCGAGATTTTGGTCCAGCAAGTAATATCCCGTCTTAAGCAGATTGGCGCTGAACAAATCGGTGAAGATGTAACGATCGAAGAACTCAGTGGTGTGGTTGAATCCGTGGTGTTTCCTCTTCCCAAAGCTTGAATTGATCAATGGCCATCCCAACCGGCCTGATAAAAAGTGGTATCAAATGGCTGTGCTGTTCCCGTTAATTCATTAACCAGTATTTCAGCGCTACCGGGGGCCATAGTTACTCCATAGCGAAAATGTCCGCAATTAACTGATAAGTTACGGATTCTTGGGTGCCGCCCAATAGTCGGGATATTCTGAGGTGACCCGGGCCTTAGCCCCGACCAATGTTGTTTCACAGGCATTTGATATAGTTCTGGCAGGATTTTTCCTGCATTTCCAATTAGATATTCGAACGCGGCTGCGGTCGTTTGTTTGTTAAATCCCACATCTTCCAGAGTGCTGCCGATCAGGATATGGCCATCCTTGCGAGGGATAATGTAGAAGTTTTCCTTAACAATAATGTGATCTATCGGTGGAGTGTCAAATTTAAATAACAGCATTTGACCTCTTATCGGCTTGATGTCCAGTTTGAGTGCATGAATTCCTAATGTCTCTTTACTCCAGGCGCCGGTGCTGATGATTGTATGGTCGGCTTTAAATTTTCCACAAGATGTTTTGATAGACGTAATCTGTTGAGACTTTGTATTTAATGGGTAAACATTGCAGTCTTCAATAATCTTCCCGCCCAACTGTTTAATTCGGTTGTATAACGCGTGCAATAATCTTGGGTTTCGTACTTGAGCGATATCCGGCAGATATAATGCGCGATCATTATTCTCTGCGTTAGTTTGAGTGTGGGGTGCGATGGTGTGTTCTATTTTTATGCCGCGTGCTACGCACCAATCCTTCGCAATGTTTATTTGAATAGGCGGTAATATCAGCATACCGGATTTGTGGTATTCAGGATCTATCCCAGTATTTTTCTTCAGGCTGGACGTCCATGCTGGAAATAGTCCAGCACTATAACTGGCAAGCTGAGTTACCGCATTCGGATAGTTCCAGGGTAAGAGCGGTGACAAGATACCACCACCAGCCCAGGAAGACTCCTGTCCAATTTTGTTTCTTTCCAAAATCGTCACATTGGCGCCTTTTGCCAAAAGGCGCTCAGCTGATGTAAGACCAATGACCCCAGCGCCAATGATAATAATGTCCTGTTTCATGAAAATTGATTATCTGTATATCCAGAATGGAAAGTCTAGGTCAATCTAATTCTAACTCATACCGGTCATAGTAAAACCTAACTGATTATCCATGTCATCAATGAAGTAATTCATCTGTACTTCGCTAAAGTTTTTTGCAATTACATCCGCTAAAAAAAAAGACAAAAATAAGCTGGCTTAATTTAAAAGAAAGTAGTGAGAGTGACGGGAATCTCGGGAATGAATAAGGATCATATTTTTAATCAGTGGCAATATCAATGTGGTTTTACCATGGTTGAGTTACTTGTTACGTTAAGTCTGGCAAGTATTTTGCTTACCGTAGCGATACCCAGTTACCGTACGTTTATCCAAGATAATTTATTGGTTGCACAAAGCAATAACTTCGCATCTTCGATTGCATTAGCCAAGAGCGAGGCAATTAAACGTAGTAGTCAAACAACCTTGTGTCCGAGTACAAATGGTACCAGTTGTACCGGAGGTAACGTGTGGTCGAATGGCTGGTTAGTTTTTGCGGACGCTAACGGCAATGGGGTTGTTGATGCCGGAGATCAAATCTTGCATGTAAATGCGGCTTTTTCTGGTGGGAGCACTTTGAGATCAGGGCTGCGCACAAGAGTTACATTTGCAGCAAATGGTTTTTCATCAGGATTTAATGGCACCTTTTTATTATGTGACAGCAGGGGGATAACGCATTCAAAAGCATTGGTGTTAAATAATCAGGGCCGTCTTCGCACTGAAACAGGCACGGGAACATGCGAATGAAATGTGTATATTCGATACGAAAGCCGCTGAATGACAGCGGCTTCAGTCTAATAGAAGTTCTCATTACGATCTTGGTCGTATCTTTTGGCTTACTTGGTATGGCGGCGTTAATTTTGTCGGGGGCGCGAAGCAATAATATCGCACACTATCGTTCAATCGCTAGTAAGCAAACTGAAGACATAGCCGATCGAATGCGTGCGAATTTGGCCGGGGTTAC
This sequence comes from Nitrosomonas limosa, assembly GCF_054188085.1. Lineage (NCBI taxonomy): Bacteria > Pseudomonadati > Pseudomonadota > Betaproteobacteria > Nitrosomonadales > Nitrosomonadaceae > Nitrosomonas > Nitrosomonas limosa. Next base: position 2,522,052 of record NZ_CM135180.1, read on the forward strand.
TGCCGGGTCTTACAATGCACTTACAGCAACTATCCCCGCAAGTGACGACTGCTTGACGAATACTTGCAATGCAACACAAGTAGCAGCTTATGACCATGCGCAATGGAATACTGCCAATTCCAGGTTACTACCTGGCGGCATGGGAACGGTAAATGGCAATGTGGCAGCTGGATTTCTGATTACGCTAATGTGGACTGAAAAAGAAATGAATGGCGAGGCAGATCCCGCATGTCCAGGTGGAACGCCGGTCAATACTCGTTGCTTCTTGACAAGATTTTCTCCATAAAATGAATACTAATAAATTTGAATATTCCAGTCTTCGAGGCTTTAGCTTGGTTGAACTGATGATAGCTATGACGTTGGGGTTGATTTTGCTACTAGTTATCGGGACAGTCTTTGTCAGTAGCCGCCAGATTTTTCGTGAGCAAGAGGATAATGCCAGGCTTCAAGAAAGTGGCCGATACGCACTAGAAATTATTGGACGAAGTATCAAGCAAGCAGGTCATGTGGAGGTTCCTTTTACAGGCTTTAAGGTTGCCTTCGAAGGAACCGCTATCAGTGGTACAAATGGAGCAGGAGGTACATCTGATACTTTAACTATTCAATATGAAGGCGCTGTTGGGGATAGGGATTGCGAGGGTACTGGAGTGACTGTTGCCGGAAGAATTATTCAGAATCATTTTAATCTTGACACACTTAATGCACAGTTACAGTGTAAAGGCGATATTGCAGATATAGCTCCTGCACCAGCAGCAGCACCATCCGGAAGTGTTCTGCTGGAGAATGTCGAGGATTTACAAGTGCTTTACGGGATAGATACCAGCGGCAATCAATCCATCGATCAGTACACGGTGATGCCGGCAGATTGGAATCAAGTCGTGACTACGCGTATTTGTGTATTGATTCGTTCTGAGAAACTAAATGTGGTATCTGCTGGAAATTACCTCAATTGCAACGGCGATTCCGTAGCGATCCCATCTGATAGACGGCTAAGACGCGCATTTACGGCAACTATCAATTTGCGCAACCGTATAAATTCGGCGCCATGAATAAAAATCTCAATTTCCAATGTAAGCAAAAAGGGGCCGTGTTTGTTACCGGCCTGATCTTTCTTATGGTGCTAACCCTTTTGGGTACCACTGCGGTGAGAATGGCGACAGTAGAAGAACGGATGTCCGGAAATATGCGCGACCGCATGTTGGCAATGCAAGCGGCTGAAATGGGATTGCGTTACGCTGAACAACATATTCGGGATAACGATCCTACAACGAATTCACCGAAACCTATTGAAGGGATATCCGAATTTGATACCGGTTGCACGGATGGACTTTGTTATTACGGTTCGGGTGTTGAGGCTCCTGGAGCGGTGGTTGATACTGTGCCGTCATGGACTAGCTATTGTACGCCGACATGCCCGATTTCCTATGTCGAAGGGACTGTCTTCAGGGTTGACGGTGTGACATATACAGCGCCTTTGCTGCCTGTCGGAGTGCCTGCACCAACCTATCTTATTGAGGGAATAAGAAAAACACCACCTGGCGGTGTGTTGCGGCACTATTATCGGATAACAATTCGTGCTCAAGGTGCAAAACAAGGTACGGTTGTGTGGTTACAAGAAATATTCAGACCATAGTTCTAGAGATAGAAGAAAGGGGCTTAATATCATGAAGAGAAAATTCTTTAGCAATTCCTTATCAGATAGTTTGACAGGTGCAGCCTTACTTTTTGCCGTTAATTTGTCCCATGCACTTCCACCGTTATCAAATGGCCCGCTTTTTTTAGGAGGAAATATTTCTCCGAATGTGATGTTCACACTTGATGATTCAGGATCCATGCAGTTTGAAATCATGCCGGAAGAGTTGATCATCCAAGAAGTGCGTTACATGTTTCCACGTGCATCAGGTGTGTACGGAGCTGATGATTACAACAGCTACGTAGTCGATTTTGATCCAGCAAATAGGTATGCCGCAAAGTTACGTTCCAGTTATGCTAACAAAATTTATTACAATCCAACGGTCAGATATTTGCCTTGGAGTAATGCGGATGGATCATTGATGAGTAACGCCAGTCCCACATGTGCTTACCATAATCCATTTAACACTGGGGCGGGTTGCCGGAATCTTACCGTTAACAATACGCAAACAGCACGCTGGTTGCAAGATAATGGAACACGATCTTCGAGCACTTCTAGAACCTTCTATCCTGCAGTCTATTTTAATTACAATTCTGGCAGTATCAATGCTGCCAGCAGTTATACGCAAGTTCAGATTATATCAACAACTTCAACCTATACCGGCGGACCCAATCGTACCGATTGTGCGGCTGCCCCAACTTGCACTTATGCTGAAGAAATTCAGAATTTTGCTAATTGGTATACCTATTATCGATCTCGCATATTGTTGGCACGCGCAGGGATTGGACGGGCTTTTGCTGCGCAAGGTAATACTATGCGGGTTGGTTTTGCTGCGATCAATAAAGGTTCTACAACGGTCGATGGCGTAGCTACGACGGTTGTAAAAACAGGTGTTCGGCAATTTACCGGAACAGACAGAACAAATTTTTTTAATAATCTTTATGATCATGATATTCCGAAAGAAGGTACGCCGCTTCGGGAAGCATTGATGGCAGTCGGTGAATACTTTCAACGGACCGATGATAAAGGGCCTTGGGGGCTAACGCCGGGATCGACCGGCGGTACACAGCACGAATGCCGTCAAAATTATAATATCTTAATGACGGATGGTTACTGGTCCGAAACTTCTTTCACGAGCGTGGGAAATTCCGATAATGAGTCTGGCTCTTCAATTGTTAACAACTCATCTCCGGCTGTTCCAGCAACTTATAGTTATGTTCCGGGACTTCCTTACTCTGATGCTTATAGCAATACTTTAGCCGATGTGGCAATGCGTTATTGGAAGAATGATTTACGTACAGATTTATCCAATAAGGTTCCAACCAACCCGCATGATCCAGCTTTCTGGCAGCATTTGGTAAATTTTACCGTCGGTTTAGGCGTCCAAGGTTCCCGCTCTTCATTGCCAACTGGGTCAGAAGCCTGGCCAGATCCAACCTTAAATGATGCGAATAAAATTGATGATTTATGGCATGCGGCAGTGAACAGTCGCGGGGAATTTTTTAGCGCCGCTGATCCGGCAGCGTTTACGAATGCTTTAACGAATGCGCTCAGAACCATTGTTGCCAGAACAGGTTCTGCTTCCGCAGTAGCAGCTAATTCAAATTCATTGATGACGAATGGTCGTGTGTATCAAGCAAAATTTAACAGCGGTGATTGGAGTGGCCAGCTTCTATCAATTCCAATCAATTCCTCAGGTGTAATGGGAACGACCGAATGGAATGCCGGGGAAGTATCTCTTGCTTCGGGATCTATAAGTCCTTCTTCCCGGGTAATCATTACAAAAAGCAGTAGCGATGGGGTTTCATTCGAGTATGGTAATTTAACTTCTACGCAAAAAGATTTACTCAACAAAAATGCTTCGGGAGTTACCGATAATTGCGGACCTGAGAGAGTGGCATTTCTGCGAGGAGATGCAGTGCGGGAAAATGCAAGTGGAACATTTACTTGCGCCAGCTCGACAGCTATCAATAATTTTCGTGTTCGTCCCACTACAAAACTGGGGGATATCATTAATTCAGGTCCATTGTATGTAGGGAAACCGATCGCTGGTTATTCAAATGTAGATCATCCTGGGTATGCAGCTTTTAAAAATAATTATAAAGATCGTGTACCCATGATTTACGTGGGAGCTAATGATGGGATGTTGCATGGGTTTAATGCTTGTATTCCCGGCGTAACACCTGGATGCTCCAGCGCGGATGCCGGCAAGGAATTACTAGTCTATGTACCCAGCACAGCATATGAGAACCTAAGTAGATTATCAGATAGAGATTACACGGCTAATCATCGTTACTTTGTTGATGGTTCTCCAATGATGGGCGATGTATATTCAAGCGCTACTTCGACATGGAGAACTGTTTTAGTTAGTAGCTTAAATGGAGGGGGACAGGGTTATTTTGCACTTGATGTAACAAATCCGGCAGATGCGACAAAATCAGCTCCAACCTTTTCTGCGGCAAATGCAGCTAGTTTATTGTTATGGGAATTTACGAGTAATGATGATGCAGATATGGGGTATAGCCATAATCTTCCTCAAATCAATCCATTTACTAGTCAGGCGATGCAGATCGTTAAAATGGAAAATAATCAGTGGGCTGTGATTGTTGGTAATGGTTATAACAGTACGGGTGGCAAAGCAGTTCTGTATATTTTATTTATTTCTGGTGGAGAAGATGGTTCTTGGACAATAGGTACGGATTATATAAAGCTGATCGCTGATACTGGAACGGGAAACGGTCTTTCCACGCCGACTCCATTTGATTCAAACGGGAATGGTAAAGTCGATGTGATATATGCCGGTGATCTTAAAGGAAATCTATGGAAATTTGATGTAAGCTCTTCTACTCCAGCTAGCTGGAAAGTAGCTATTAGCGGCACACCATTATTTTCATCGGGTACAACTAAACCGATTATTTCTCCGCCATCGGTAAGCTTCCACCCCAAGGGGGGGCAGCTTGTCTTGTTTGGAACAGGTAAATATTTGGAGACAGCAGATACCACAACCACAAGTACCCAAACTATTTATGGTTTGTGGGATAACAATACAACTGCAACCTTAGCTGTGAGTTCACTTGTCCAACAAGTAATGACAGATGCTTCTATAAGAACACTGACACTGAATGCAGTATCGTACTCTACAACAGTTAAAGGTTGGTATATTAATTTACCAGTTAGCGGTGAAAGACTTACGGGCGTTCCTAGTTTGGAGGATGGTATTTTAGTATTCACCACGATTGTACCGTCCGCATCACCTTGTGATTTTGGAGGTAGAGGGTTTGTAAATGCAGTTAACTATCTGACAGGTGGAATGCTGCCATTTCCAGCATTTGATACCAATAGAAATCGAGTTCTGGCTCTTGACGATGGCTTATCCGCCGGGATGGAAATTGGTTTCTCAGTGGGTGGTGTTACGCGAATAAGAGGACATTCGAATGAACCACATGATATTTTCGTGTACTCAACCGCAGATGGTTCATTGAATCAAACGACTACAGCAAAGGGTGCGGCGGGGCTGAGAGGTAGAATTACCTGGCGTGAGCTAATTCAATAACAATCTGATCAATAGATATTTATTCACTTCTTGATATTATCAAAGCTATGAATTCAAAGTTTTCCACTATCAAAGCAACAGGGTTTACGTTAATTGAGTTGATGATTGCCGTTGCCATTTTAGGTATTCTCGCATCGGTTGCTTTACCTTCTTATCAAAATTACGTAAGACAATCTAACCGCGCTGTTGCAAAATCATTACTCTATGAAAATGCACAATTTATGGAACGATTTTATACACAAAATAATCAGTATGACGCGACTGTTGGCGCAGATGGTGTTGCGAATAGGGGGGGGGATGATATCGCGGTTGCATTGCCGATTACACAATCACCTAGAAATGGAACGGCTCAATATAATATTTCATTGCAAGCGGTAACGGATAACACATTTGTCCTCCAAGCAATTCCAACCGGGACAATGGCGGGTGATGTCTGCGGGACTCTAACGTTGACTCACACAGGCCTTCAGGGCGCTGATGGGAATGTCGCGGATTGTTGGAATCGCTAGCTTAGGCAAGAAAACGCTTATTTAGAGAAAGCTGTCGGAACAAGTCTACTGCTCTGAGAAGTTTCTGCTTATTCTCTGATTTCTTGTTCGATTTGATCAGCTGTTACATGGCGCACATCTTTGCCCTTTACCATATACACGACATATTCCGACATATTCTTGGCATGATCGCCGATACGCTCAATTGCTTTGGCGATAAAGACAATTTCCAAGCATGTGGAAATTTTTCTTGGATCTTCCATCATAAATGTAATTAATTGCCGCAAAATAGAGCGAAATTCTTCATCAACAAATTCATCCTGTCTTACAATTTGTGCGGCCGCGTTTAAATCCAACCGTGCAAATGAGTCCAGCGCTTTATGCAGCATATCCATGGCGATACTTGCTACATGTTTAATTTCATTAAAGCGAGGAATATGCATTCGATCCGAAGAATAAATTAATTTAGCCATCCGCGCGATTTTCGCGGCTTCATCACCGATACGTTCCAGATCAGTAATAGTTTTTATGACCATCATAATCATGCGCAAATCACTAGCAGTGGGTTGACGGCGTGCGATAATTTGATTGCAAATTTCATCGATCGATACTTCCATAGCATTTACTCGATGATCGCGGGTGATTACTTGATCGATCAATTCTTCATTTCCGCTGGTTAGCGCATCAATGGCATATTCGATCTGTTCTTCGACAAAACCACCCATTTGCAGTACACGAGTCCGTACTTCTTCGAGATCTGCATCGAACTGCTTAGAGATATGTTCTTTGTTTGCCATAAAATGTAGCCTTTGTCATTTCAAGATCAAATATGCGGGATTGAGCGGTTTACACTGATCAAACAGTAAGAGTGCGTACACCGTTATCTGTTCCCAGCAATAAGGTATTAGCTGGGCGTTGCGCAAAAAGTCCATTGGTTACAATACCTGTAATCTGGTTGAGTGTTGCTTCAAGTTCTACAGGATTCATAATTTGCAAACCATGGACATCCAAAATGACATTGCCGTTATCAGTTATAAAACCCTGGCGTAAAGCCGGATGTCCACCTAAATGAACGATCTCGCGCGCAACATAACTCCGCGCCATCGGAATCACTTCAATAGGCAAGGGGAATTTACCGAGAATGTTGACAAGCTTGGATTGATCGGTAATACACACAAATTTACGTGCAACTGCTGCAACAATCTTTTCCCGGGTTAATGCGCCACCGCCGCCTTTAATCATATGCAGGTGTTCTGTAATTTCATCGGCGCCATCCACATACACCGGCAAATCAGCGACATTATTCAGATCAAGCACTTCAATGCCATGACTCTTGAGACGTTGCGCTGTCGCGTCGGAGCTCGCAACTGCGCCTTCAATTTTGTGCTTAATTTTTGCTAATTCATCAATAAAATAATTTGCTGTAGAACCCGTACCTACACCCACGATACAACCGAGCGGGATATGTTGAATCGCTGCTGCTGCAACTGCCTTCTTTTGTTCATCTTGTGTCATTATGGCCATACTTTACAAAGAAATAATAATATAAGTTATCAGCATAGCGTTATCCGCTGAATTAGACAATGCTTCTGATAGTTGTAATAAATTGTTGTTTGATTACGGGTTGGAATAGAAGTACTATGGAAATGCTGAATTTTGGCTCTGCGATCGATTTGCTGTGCTTGCTTTTCCTGAGCGCCTATCGATCGTTTGTCCACGCGTACTGCACTCAATTTTCCTTGTATTTTTAGTTGTTTAACGGATTCTTGGGTTGTCCCACAACTTGATTACAGGAATATGTCAGTGATCCGGATACAAAACACTACACGAGGTGACAGAATGAAAAAAATCCTTAGTTTGTTGTTGATATCGGCAATTTTAGCAGCAATTATCATTGGTTCCGGCGTGTATAACATTGCGGCTACAGAGAAGCACTGGCCTATTACAGAAAAGTTAATTGAGTGGGTGCGCATCAGTTCTATCCATGCTCACTCAGAAAATATTGAAGTTCCATCGTTAGAAGATGGCGACGACATGCTCAAGATCGGTGCAACGCACTATCATGCAATGTGCACAAGCTGTCATTTAGCTCCCGGCATGAAATCAACCGAACTCTCGCTCGGTCTCTATCCGCAAGCGCCGGTTTTTTATCAACGTGAAACAATCGTTGATCAAGCTGAAATGCTGAGTTTGGCCAAGGCATACTTCTGGGTGATAAAAAATGGTATAAAAATGACGGCTATGCCAGCTTGGGGTTTGAGTCACGATGATGCATCCATCTGGGCGATGGTGGCATTTATTCTCAAAATGAGCGGCATGACTATGGAGCAGTATCAAGAGCTGACACATTCAACTCAGGATCATGGAACGAGTCATGAGCATCATGACCATGCACATTAACTTATCGCAATATTTGGAATTATGTTAGTTTCAACGGTAATAGCCGATGATCTTGTTGATAGCTATCGCCGTGCAATTTATCAGATTGATTCCGGTTCGGAATCAGTCGCTCTGCGAATCGATCAATTCTCACGATCCCTTTCAAATCTTTTAAGTGAACTTAAATGTACCCGTGCGGCAATTATCAGTGCGTATAATCCCTACAGTCAGCAATTAAGTCATGATGAAAACGAAACAGCGCATCAATCGCTGCATACGTTATTAATCCACCGGTCTTACCCTATCCTTGAATGCATTAATCTCGATCCATCGGAGAATTGGCCCGTGGAAAAAAGTTTTTTTGTGGCGGGTTTGGATTTTGATATCGCTAAATTTATCGGGCAACAGTACTCGCAGAATGCGATTTTATGGATTGATGAGGATGCTGTTCCTCGTTTAGTCTTGTTACGCTGACAGCATGTAAAATGAGTTGTAGCTCATTTGCAATTTTCTACGGAAATTTTTATCAAATCGATTCGGTATGGTTGGTAACGCAAACCGGATGTTATACTCATTTTTTTCAATAACAGTTTGGGAGACAACGATGAAAAAAACACTCACCTTTCTGACTCTGGCTTTTCTCAGTTTTGGATTGTTCGCTTTTGATGCTGAAGCAAAGCGCATGGGCGGCGGTAAAAATATCGGTACACAACGGCAAGCGGTAAACAAACAGCAAGCAGCACCCACGCCACAGCAAACGCCTGCTGCAGCACCTGCGGCGGCATCGAGTGGCAGCAAATGGGGCGGAGCATTGGCTGGTCTGGCGGCCGGCGGTCTTTTGGCGGCGCTTTTCATGGGTGGTGCGTTTGAAAACATCAATATGATGGATTTTGTTGTTCTGGCATTATTGATTGGCGCGGTATTTTTCATTATCCGCATGCTGCGCAAACCCAGAACTGACGGACAAGCAGCTTCCATGCAATATTCTGGCATGAATACCGCGACACAGGATCGTTTTCAAGCGCCTCCGTTTGCTGGGGGAACCGCATCAACAACGAGCAACAGCCCGTCAAATCAACCGAATATTCCTGCTGACTTTAAAGTAGAACCATTTTTGCGTAATGCAAAAACCTCATTTATTCGTTTGCAGTCTGCGCATGACCGCGGTGATGTGAATGAGATCCGTGACTATGCAACTCCGGAAATGCTCGCTGAAATCAGCGCGCAGATCAAAGAACGGGGTGATGAGCAGCAGCAAACCGAAGTCATGTTTATTGATGCCAATCTGCTGGAAGTTGAAACGACCAGCGATATGGCGATTGCCAGTGTCCGCTTTACCGGACAACTGCGTGATTTACCGGATGGCGAGCCTGAAGCGTTCGATGAAATATGGCACGTGCAAAAAGATCTGAAAGATCCCGATGCAACCTGGTTACTCGCGGGCATTCAGCAAGTTTCCTAAGGAAACACTGATTAATTGCTTGCACAAGCGATTTGCTGCGTTGGGTGGTGCTCAAAAACTCGCCTATCAGATTGATATGTCTCGTTTCTTGCGCTCCATCCGCCTTGCATCTCATCTTGCTCAAGCGAATTAATCAGCGTTTCCCTAATTTCAATTCCTACTAAAACCCGGGCGGCAAGTCGTTGCAAAATTCACTTGCTGCACCGGGTTTCACAATAGGTTTCCTGCGCTGCAGATACCACACGCTGGTGATTCCTATGAATGCTTTGTTCCCATGGAATGTGAGTTGAGATAGCGATCTACTTATGTATACGCGATGCTCGAAAGTCATACTGGTATGGTCGATAGCACTATTCGTGACATTGGTGACGTTCAGCAATATTACCGATTACGACTCGAATTTTTTCTTTGTCAGCCATGTGCTGATGATGGACACCACTTTTCCCGATAACAAAGGACTGTGGCGCGCCATCGACTCACCGCTGATCCATCATGCCGTGTATATTTTTATTATTGCAGTAGAAGCGCTGATCGCAGGGCTCTGCTGGCTCGGTGGCTGGCGCTTGTGCCGGTGTATCAAAGATCCCGTATCCTTTAATCAAGCGAAAAGCACAGCAATTCTGGGACTAACCCTTGGTTTTCTGTTGTGGTTTACCGGATTCATGACCATTGGCGGCGAATGGTTTCTGATGTGGCAATCGGAAGTTGCCAATGGACAGCAGGCCGCGTTCCGCTTCGCAATGATCATCGCTGTAACGCTCGTCTATCTGATTCAGGTTGATGACGAACGTCATGCCTAAATGATCATCGAGACCTGTTAAATCTTGCTCAGCCTAGCGTCAATTTGATTTGATACTATTATCTCAGCGAGATTCAAAGTGAGATTGCAGCGCAGCAATACCAGCCTGAGCAATCTGTGCGTCTTGGAATGACCGCACGCCGCTAACGCCCACCGCACCGACGAATTGATCATCGACAATAATGGGCAACCCGCCTTCCACGGGTAACGCGCCGGGCAATTTCAGGTAATGCAAGCGCCCCTCGGTGATGTTCTCTTCCAGAACTTTTGTCGGACGCTGGAAAGCGATCGCAGCACGGGCTTTTTCAATGGCAACAGTGACGCTGCCAAACTGGGTATTGTCCAACCGCTGCAGGTACAATAAGTGGCCGCCATCATCAACGATGGCAATTACTACCGGCCACTGATTCTGCAACGCTTCGCTTTCGGAGGCTGCGGCGATTAGCTTTACATCGTCCAGCGTGAGCATTATTTTTTGAGTCGTCATGATAAATATGGTAGATCGTCAGTGTTTATTTTTCGCAAACGGGTCAAATGCCGGCGCCATTTTCAAATATTTCATGCCGTGTATGGGCTTGCGTGATATTGCTGCCTGGCGGTACGCTCCGTGTCAGCCACACATTACCGCCTATGGTTGAACCCCGGCCAATGGTAATGCGGCCCAGAATCGTCGCGCCGGCATAAATCACGACATCATCTTCCACAATCGGATGGCGCAAGTTGCCTTTTACCAAGGCGCCGTTTTCATCGACCGGGAAACGCTTGGCGCCTAACGTCACTGCTTGATAGAGGCGGACATTCTGGCCGATGATGGCGGTTTCACCGATCACGACGCCGGTGCCGTGGTCGATGAAAAAGCTGCCGCCGATTTGCGCACCCGGATGGATTTCAATGCCCGTCGCAGAGTGGGCGATTTCTGAAATCATGCGAGCAATTAATGGTACGCCAAGTCCGTGCAGAACATGCGCTAGCCGGTAATGCGTGATCGCCATGATGCCGGGATAACAAACCAGCACTTCATCGACATTCCGCGCCGCTGGATCCCCTTCATAGGCGGCTTTGATGTCGCTCTCCAGCAGGCGGCGAACTTCCGGCAAGCTTTTAGCAAACGCTTGGGTAATGGCTACCGATTGCGCGCGATCTTCATCGCTTAGAATTTCCAGGCCGGAGTTGTAGTGTAATTCGTGCTGAATTTGCACCATCAACTCGCGCAGTGTCATATTCAGAATATGTCCGACATAGTGATCGATACCTTCGTCGGCCAGCTCTGCCGAACCCAATCGATTTGGAAACATCGCCGCACTGAGACCTTCTGCGACACTTGCCAGAATTTTACGCGATGGCAGACGAGGAGGCCGATCGTGGCGATTACGGCTTTCCAGCGATGCTATCCGCAGTGCGCGCAGCTCACCGACGATGCTATCGATATCCAGGTACGTGCTGCGCAGCAAGAGCTCTCGGGTTCTTTTACTATTGTTCACTATGCTGTCAAACCTTGTGCATCAAACATCCCTTCAAACAGGATGCTGCTGAGATAGCGTTCGGCGGAATCCGGCAGGATCACCACGATGGTTTTGCCGGCGTTTCCCGGACGTTTGGCATGGCGTACCGCAGCCGCTACCGCAGCACCGCAGGAGATACCCGCGAGTATGCCTTCTTCGCGAGCTAGGCGGCGAGCGTATTCTATCGCCTCTTCATTGCTGACTTGCTCGACTTCATCGACCAGCGACAAATCCAGATTATCCGGCACGAAACCCGCGCCGATTCCTTGAATCTTATGAGGCCCGGGTGCTAATGAAGCGCCGGCGCGTTTCTGCGACAACACCGGACTTGCGGTCGGTTCAACAGCTACTGAGGTGATCGCTTTGCCTTTGGTTTGCTTGATGTAACGGGAAACACCGGTAATCGTGCCGCCGGTTCCGACACCTGCGACAAAAATATCGACAGCGCCATCGGTGTCGTTCCATATTTCCGGGCCGGTGGTTTTTTCATGAATCGCGGGGTTGGCGGGATTCTTGAATTGTTGTAGCAACACATAGCGCCCGGGGTTGGAAGCGACGATTTCTTCCGCCTTGGCAATCGCACCACTCATCCCACGCGCGCCTTCGGTCAGCTCCAGTTTTGCGCCGAGCGCAACCAGCAGTTTCAGCCGTTCCAGGCTCATAGTTTCCGGCATCGTCAAGGTCAATGGTATGCCGCGAGCTGCTGCCACAAAAGCCAATGCGATGCCGGTATTGCCACTGGTCGGCTCGACAATTTCTTTTCCGGGGCCTAGTAATCCTTTTTGTTGCGCGTCATCGATCATTGCCGCACCGATGCGGCATTTAACCGAATAAGCGGGATTACGTCCCTCAATTTTTCCAAGCACCAGCGCGGGTGCGCCATCGGTTACCCGGTTGAGACGCACTAGCGGTGTACGTCCAATCGATAATGAATTATCTTCAAACCAATTTGCCATGATTTTCCTTTTAGTTGACGTTGCGCGAACTGCATGTTCATTCAGTCAGTAAATTTTGCCCCGGAATTCGTTGCCGGAGCCGGTGTGGCAATTACCATACGCTTGCCAGTGTTCTAATTAAGCGGACTGTTCTTGATAACTGAAGTTTGATCCAAAAACAGATTCTATCATTGTTTTCAGGGTGAGATTAAAGCGGTAATTTTACGGAAAACCCTTGCTGACCGGAGGTACATGCTTCGGTGGTATCAGCTATTGAAGTTTACTGCAAAACTTGCGGGTAAAAGCTACTGCCGAGATTGGTTCCGAAATCAAATAACCTTGCACGATGTCGCATCCTAACTCTTGCAAGGTTTTCAGTTGTTCCTGGGTTTCAACGCCTTCGGCGACAACCGAAAAACCTAAGGTTTTGCTCATGGCGATAATGGTCTGCGCGATCGCGCGATCTTGCCCTTGCTCGGTGATCTCATCGACAAAGCTTCGATCAATTTTCAGTTCATCAATCGGATAGCTCTTCAAGCGCGCAAGCGACGAATAGCCCGTTCCAAAGTCGTCGATCGAGATTTTAATGCCGAGCTCTTTCAGGCGAAGCAAGCTTTGCAACATAATCTGATCGTCATCGGCTAGAGTGCTTTCAGTGATTTCCAGCATAATCTTCTGGGCAGGTAATTGGTGGACTTTCAGCAGTCGTTCCATCATGGACAACACATTACCGCGGCGGAATTGATCGATGGAGATATTGATCGATAAATGAGGCAGTAAATAGCCTTTTCTTAACCAGCGCGACAGTTGCGCGCAAGCATTGTCGGCGACCCACTCGCCCAGTTTCTCAATTAATCCGCATTTTTCAGCAACTGGAATGAATTGGTTCGGGAGCCTTGAGGCCGGTTCTTGATCCACCCACCGGACCAAGGCTTCAACCCCGATCAACTGCCCAGTTGTCAGGTCGATTTGCGGCTGATAGTGGAGTGACAATTCATTATTTTCTAGCGCCTTGCGCAGGCTATTCTCCATGCGTAACCGTTTATCGACTTGTTCCATCATCGATTTGGTAAAGAATTGATAGGCATTTTTACCTTTTGCCTTTGCTTCATACATGGCGGTATCCGCATGTTTCATCAATATTTCAGCATCCTTGCTGTCTTCCGGGAAGACTGCGATACCAACGCTGGCGCCGACATGCACCGTTTGCTCACCAAGGAAGATAGCCCGGCCGATAGCGGCACACAGACGCCTGGCCGTGCTTTCTACTTCACCGACTGTGGTGTTTTCGATCAATAATGCGAATTCATCGCCACCGAAGCGCGCCACAGTATCTGCAGCGCGTACCAGGCTGCGCATCAGTTTTGCGACTTCTTTCAATAACTGATCACCGGCAGCATGCCCTAATGAGTCATTAACAATTTTAAAGTCGTCCAAGTCAATGAACAGTATCGCGAAGAGATAGTTGCCGCGATTGCCTCTGGCGATTGCTTGTCTGACACGATCTAGGAATAACAAACGATTCGGCAGCTCGGTTAATGAATCATGAGTCGCTAAAAATTCAACGCGCTGCTGAGATTCTTTGACAATCGTGATGTCGCTGAAAATAGCGACATAATTACTGGTTGTTCCGGAGTGATCCTGAATCGCATTAACAGTCAACCATTCCGGGTAGATATCGCCGCTTTTACGCCGGTTGAAAATTTCTCCTTGCCACCATCCTTGCGTTTCGACGCTGCTCCAGATCGCATCCAGAAACGCATTGTCTTGCAAACCGGAAGTCAAAAAGGATGGGAGATTGCCAATAGCTTCTTCGGGCGAGTAACCGGTGATCTTAGAAAATGCCTCATTAACCGTGAGTACCTGTTTTTGTGGATTGGTTACGATGATTCCTTCCGATGACCGGTCGAAAACTCTTGCAGCGAGCCGTAATTGACTTTCAGCTTTGATCCTGGTGGTGATATCGGTTGATTGCATGCATATTCCATAAGGCAGATTGTCTAATCCGATCAATGGGAAACGGATGGATAAAAAGTACAAATCTTTACTGTCGGAATGAATATGATCTTCGGTTTCGATTGCTTGCAATTTGCGGATAACTTCCAGTTCTTTTACCCGGAAATCATCGGCGACGGCTTGCGATAAAAATTCACTATCAGTTTTTCCAATAATATCTTTTGCTTGAATTTTGAATATCTTTTCAAACTGTTGATTGACGAATTCATAGCGGCCCGCGATATCTTTCAGAATAATAATCGACGTCGAATGATTCATGATCGATAACAATTTTTCCCGGCTGCTACTGATCTCTTCTTCAATGGCGCGGCGTTCGGTATCGTCTACTAATGTTACGATGACCCCATGTACATTCGGGGTGGTTGTTTCATAGGGAGCAGCATGAAGTAAGTAATGGCGCTCTAATGATGGGATGGCTGATTCGATAACTTTACTCTTTCGCAGCGCTTCTTGAATATGCTCAGTGAAGCTTTTCATCCCCACGGGCAATCGCAAACTGTCAAAGTGTTGCCCGATCATCGATTGGGTAAGCGAAAAAAGCGCGGCTGCCGGCGAATTGAAACGAAGAATTTTTAGCTGATCGCTGACGACAATAATCGGGAAACCAACGCTGTTTTGCACCTTCTCCAGATCATTGAGCGTTTCGGCCAATTCGTTGGTTCGGATTTGCAATTCTTCGTTGACAGTCGTCAATTCTTCATTGGTGGATTGCAGTTCCTCATTGGTTGCTTCCATTTCTTCATTGGACGATTGCAATTCTTCATTGGCCGATTGCACTTCTTCATTAAGCGCCTGCAATTCTTCGTTGGAGGTTTCCAGTTCTTCAATCACGGTTTGCAGTCTTTCCCGCGTCGTGATCAATTCGTCTTCAAGCTCGCGGATATTCAATTTGGCGTCAGCATTTATTTCCAGGCCATTACTTTGAGGTAACTGTTCCAGGTTAATTTGATTTGGAAGTTCCTCAAAACAAACCAGGAAATAGGCATTGACCAAGTTTTTTTCCGTCGGGTGAACTGCCAATCGTACCGATTTAACGGATTTTCCAAAGTCGATATCGCGTCGCCTGCCGATTGCCGAATCGAGTGACTGCTCAACTTTATGCTGCAGAAGCTGCAAGTCAGGACGCAGTTCCCGGCGTATCAGATGCATCAAATTCGTGCTCGGTTTACCCGAAGGGATTGCCAAGTAGTCGCTGACCTCACCGTAAATATGCTGTATGTCCAAATTGCCATTAACCAATATGGACGGTGGGATATACATGCGGATAGCCGCTTCCAGTAATTTGTGCTCGGTATTCTTTTTATTTGAAGGAGAATTCTTTTCGGAACTGGAATGCGGTAAGTAAATAGAGGTCACCGGAATTTTGCCGGCGCTTGTGCGGCGGCGGTATATGCGGTGGCTTTTGTCCACAACATCAAATAGATTATCCTGTTGGTAAACGCTCTCGGATTTTCCAAGAAACAAGTAGCCGCCTTCGGCGAGACCGAAATGAAACGTAGCCAGTATCTTTGCTTGTAACTCGGGTTGCAGGTAAATCAAGACATTGCGGCAACTGATCAGATCCAGCCGCAAGAACGGCGGATCCAGTACCAAATCCTGGCGGGCGAATACCAGCATATCCCGGATTGCGCGGCAGATTTCATAACGATCATTCATCACGGAAAAGTACCGGGAGATCAATTCATGGTCAATTTCCGCGAGCGAGCCTTCGATATAAGTTCCCTTCCGCGCGATATTCATGGCGTTGTTGTCGATATCAGTGGCAAAAATTTGGATTTTGTACCGGGAAATATGGCTGCCGAGTATTTCCATTAACAATATCGCAATACTGTAAGCTTCTTCCCCGGTCGCGCAAGCAGGAACCCAGATTCTGATTTCATCACCGATTTGTTTGTTGCTGACAATCGTTTTGATCGTTTGCTTCAGTTGAGAAAATGCTTCTTGGTCACGAAAGAAAGCGGTGACTGAAATCAGAATATCTCTGCTTAAACGTTCCAGTTCTTCAGGAGTTTCTTCAGTGAATTTTATGTAATCTTCAAAGCGGATGAAGTGATTCGCCGCCATGCGGCGTTCGATCCGTCTCCACAAAGTGCCTTCCTTATAACCGCCAAAATCAATGCGGGTTTTTTGTTTTACGCTGATCAGCAATTTTTTTAGTTGTGTGGCGATGGATTGCGGCTGTACAAGCTCAGTATGTTGCGAAATGGTCGTGCGGTTGCGGACAATGTTCGTGATTTCTGCAGCGATTTTTTCGGGCGCCAAAACCCAATCGACACACCCCGAATCGATTGCAGATTGCGGCATTCCGGTGTATTTTGCGGTACTTGGTTCCTGAGCGAAGGTAAATCCGCCATTTACCTTGATTTCCCGCAATCCGGCGGTGCCATCGGTACCGGTACCTGAAAGAATGACTCCGATGGCATCTTCGATTTTTTCGCTGGCGAGTGATGCCAGAAAGACATTTACCGAGGGCTTGGGCAGCGTTTCGCGCTTGGTTTCCAGCAGTGTGAACCGGCCATTTTGGTAGATAGTATTCCGGCTTGCCGGCGCAATATAAACGACATCGGCCTCGGGCGCCATTTGATCCTGAATTTCACAAACCGCCATGGAAGTTTCTCTACCCAGTAACTGCACCAGCATGCTTTTATGAGTCGGTGATAAATGCTGAATCACGACGTAGGAAATGCCCAGGTTGCTTGGCAGGGCGGCAAGCAATGCCGATAACGCTTCCAGACCGCCTGCGGATGAGCCGATGCCGACTATATAGGGGCGTGATTGTGGAGAGGCGGGAGGCGATAATTTATCGTTCGCAGTTTCGATATCTTCCATAGAGATCAAAGCTTCGCAAGTTCAATGAATAGTGTAACAAGATAAACAGAGATACAAATGTAGGAAAAATCCTAACGTAGAAGCGTTGCCGATCATAACAGAATGTTTAATTTGACACTATTTTTATCGTTGCCGTGGTTTTATTTCAAGGTATTAAGACAGTCCGGACAGACGCCATAAATAACTTTTGTCGGCATTGGGACCAATTCATGGCCAGCAAAGTGATCGACTTCTTGCCATTTGCTTGTATGATCGGCGATGCGATGCAGACGGTTGCACATACTGCAACGGACATATTGAATTGTTGAAATGTTGTCTTTTGTTGAAACCGGATGTAACGATTGAGTACGATTTACAATCGTTGTGAATGCCATTGGTTTTTTTATCGGTTCCGTTCGCAGCAACTCATGGGAAACTCGAATCCAGCCATTGCTTTCAGGCGTTATGATCATTTGCATGTAGCGCTTTGTATCGGGTGTATCGCAGCGATAAGGCCGGAATGAAGTGTGTGGAATCACTCGCACCGATTCAATCATTGTGGCGACATACATTCGTGTGACATCATCGCAGATGAAATCGGATAACGGTTTGCCGACAATCCCGTTGGCGGAAGCCCGTTCACTCCAACTCTTGCTATTCATCGCTTGATCCCAGTGATCATCGACTTTACGGATAATGTTACTGCTATCAACCCAATAACTGAGTTGAAGGTTCGCGTGTTTGGTAATATTGGAGGTCAATGTTTTTCCAATCCCTGATCCAAAACGGATGATTCATTGTTATCAAACAGTAAACATCGCTTAATCGAATGTTTTAAGCGGATGTGACGAATGAGCAATTTTTTTGCAATATAACCGTTAGCATTAAAAAATGAAATCCCAGCCAGAACAGCATACCCCGATGATGCAACAGTATTTACAGATTAAGGCTCAGCATCCGGACATGCTGATGTTTTATCGCATGGGGGATTTTTATGAATTGTTTTTCGATGATGCCGAGAAGGCGGCAAAACTGTTAGGGATCACACTGACACAGCGCGGTGCTTCCGCCGGGAAGCCGATCAAGATGGCGGGTGTGCCGTATCACGCGGCCGAGCAATATCTGGCTAAGTTGGTAAAAGCGGGTGAATCGGTTGCGATCTGTGAGCAAGTGGGAGATCCGGCTACCAGCAAAGGCCCGGTCGCGCGTAAAGTGATCCGCATCATTACGCCGGGGACATTGACCGATGCCGCGCTGCTGGATGACAAGCGCGATTGTATTTTGCTGGCATTATTTGTGCAGGATTCAACGCTGGGGCTGGCATGGCTGAATTTGGCCGCAGGCCAACTGAAAGTGCTGGAAACTTCGGTGAAGCATTTGCATAGCGAGTTGGAGCGGTTGCAGCCGTCTGAAATCTTGCTGCCGGAGTCATTGCTTTCTGATGATCTGCAAGGCCAGCAGTGGGCGTTGAAACGTTTGCCGTTATGGCAATTTGAGTACGATAGCGCGGTCAACGGATTGATTCGTCAATTCGAAACCCACGATCTTTCCGGTTTCGGTTGCGAAGATTTGCCGGTTGCATTATGCGCGGCTGGCGCTTTGCTCGAATATGTCCGTTTGACGCAAGGAGCGGCCGCGCCGCATATCACGTCAATGCAAGCCGAACGTACCAGTGTGTATGTGCGGATGGATGCCGCGACGCGCCGCAATCTGGAGATTTCCGAGACGATACGTGGCGAACGATCGCCGACTTTGCTGTCGTTGCTCGATACCTGTGCAACCAACATGGGCAGCCGCTTGTTGCAGTTTTGGCTGCATCATCCGTTGCGCGACCGGGTGGCGATACAACAACGGCTCGATAGCATCGCGGCTTTGCTCGGCGAAAATCAGCAAAATTACTACGTAGCATTGATGCGTGTGCTGCGGCAATTTGCCGATGTGGAGCGAATTACCGCCCGTATCGCGCTTAAATCGGCGCGCCCGCGGGATTTATCGGGCTTGCGCGACAGCCTGAAGCTGTTGCCTGAAATTATCCGGATACTGGCAACTTGTGCCAGCGAGCGTATCGATCAATTGTCGCTGGCGCTGCACATTGATGAGAGGTTGGCCGAGCTGTTAAGCAAGGCATTACTGCCGGAACCGGGTGTGGTATTGCGCGAGGGCAATGTCATCGCCGATGGTTATGACGCTGAACTCGACGAATTGCGGGCGTTGCAGAACAATTGCGGTGAATTCCTGCTGCAATTGGAAATGCGCGAAAAAGCACGCACCGGCATTCCGAATCTGAAAGTCGAGTATAACCGCGTGCACGGGTTTTATATCGAGGTGACGCACGCGCACAGTGAAAAAATCCCGGATGATTACCGACGCCGGCAAACGCTGAAAAGCGCCGAGCGCTATATCACGCCGGAATTGAAAGCGTTCGAAGACAAGGCATTATCCGCGCAGGACCGGGCGCTGGCGCGCGAAAAATATTTATACGACGAATTGCTCGATACGTTGGGACGGTATATTCAGGTGCTGCAGCAAGTGGCTGCTGGCATTGCGGAAATTGATGGGTTGTGTGCCTTTGCTGAGCGCGCGCAGGCATTGGACTACACCGCTCCGGAATTGACTGACGACGACGAGTTGGTGATTGACACCGGGCGTCACCCGGTGGTGGAGCGGCAAGTAGAGAACTTTGTCGCCAACGATGTGCAGTTGGGTTCCGAATATAGCGGTAAGCCGCGCATGCTGATCATTACCGGTCCGAATATGGGCGGTAAGTCGACTTACATGCGGCAAATTGCATTGATTGCACTGCTCGCGCATTGCGGTAGTTTCGTACCGGCAAAACACGTGCGTATCGGTATTCTGGATCAAATTTTCACCCGTATCGGTGCGGCTGACGACCTGGCCAGCGGGCGCTCGACCTTCATGGTGGAGATGACCGAGACCGCCAACATTTTGCATAACGCCACGGCGCGAAGTTTGGTGCTGATGGACGAAGTCGGGCGCGGCACGTCGACATTCGACGGCTTGGCTCTGGCATTCGCAATTACCCGGCATCTATTGACCAAGAACCGCAGTTTTACTTTGTTTGCGACGCACTATTTCGAGCTGACCAAATTAGCAGAAGAATTCAAGCAGTTGCAAAACGTTCATCTGGATGCAGTCGAGTACAAACATCGCATCGTTTTTTTGCATAAAGTAACCGAAGGACCGGCGAGCCAAAGTTATGGATTACAAGTGGCGGCGTTGGCCGGTGTGCCTGAACCGGTCATCCGGTTGGCGAAAAAACATTTGATTCAATTGGAACGGGAAAGCATTCAGTCCGCGCCGCAAATGGATTTGTTCGCTACTCCGATGCCTGACCTGCAGCGAGACCGCGAGCAGGAACATCCCGCAATCACCTTGCTGCAAAACCTTTCTCCGGATGATTTAAGTCCCAAGCAAGCGCTGGAACAACTGTATATCTTGAGAAAGGCGCTTGACGTTACAGAAAACCAATAAACGATTTTCCAAGTGACGGTTTCTCGCTAATGCGCATGGCCATGCGGTCCATGCACATGCTGGTGCGCGATTTCATCCGGGGTTGCCGGACGGACATCGGTTACCGTGCAAGCGAATACCACTCGCATGCCAGCGAATGGGTGATTGCCATCGACAATTACCGAATCGTCTGTAACATCGGTTACTTTGTAAATAATAAAATCGTCGGAGCCTTCCGCGCCGCCTTCAAAATGCATACCGACCGCAACATTGTCCGGAAATGAGCTGCGCGGTTCGACTCGAATCAATTCGGCATCGTACTCACCGAAGGTGTCTTCCGCTTCCATTGGAACCGAACAAGAATAACCGACCTCCATCTCATGCAGCGCCTCCTCGACCAACGGAAAAATTCCCCCATAGCCGCCATGCAAATAACTGATTGGGGTATCGGTTTTTTCCAGAATTTTTCCTGAGGCATCGGATAATTCATAATTCAGTGAAACCACGGTATTTTTTTCTACACGCATTTGATTGGGATCCTTTATTGAGTTTTTGATTGAAGCAAAATGAAAACAACGTTCAACACGAGTGACGATTTTTCGAATCACCCGGAATGATCAGCATTATACGCCTAAAGTTTTATTCCCTTATACGAGTGCTCAATGATCCCTATTTGATGCGGGTTGTTGTCTGGTTCTAGGACAATCCGTGACAACTGTCCTAAAGATATACTATTGATTGGGATACTCTAATTAGTTACCTTTGACTAGTCGACATGATCACTCGTTGACGATCAAATTGTGCTATTTCGTGAGGAGATGTATATGACAACAAACTATAAAACAATGTTAGGGATGCTCGCATTATCGGTATTGTTGCCAGCAACCGCAGCAGCTGCGGCAGTACCCTTAGTCGATAATCGGGTGATTATCGATCGCTCCCCTTTTTACAGCCAGGGAGCTGAAGATGGTCTGGGGACTGGAAATTATGCGCTGAACCACCCGAGCTTTATTGATATTCCTTATGCAATTTTTGATTTTGGTTCGGTGTCTTCAGTCGGAAGTGCGATCCTGAATTGGAATTTCGGTTCGTTATTCGGCGGATCGGGACCTGCAGAGATTAAGCTCTACGTTGGCAACGATGCGGATGGTGTTATTTCTACCAGCGATCGTTTCATGGGAAGTGCAATCGACACTTTTACTTACTCCGGCGGAGAAGTCCGTAACTTTGACGTGACTGCGTTGGTGAATGCCGCGCTGTCCAGCGGTCAGTATTTTGCTGCACGTTTGGAGGCGACCGTCGCGCCTGATGATCTGATCAGTTATTACGGCGGGCAATTCCTGGTCCCATCGCTGGAAATTTCTCCTGTGCCCGAGCCTGAAACCTATGCGATGTTCCTGGTAGGACTCGGATTGCTGGGTGTTGCTGCGAGACGTAGAAAATAGAGTATTTGAATTTTCTTAACTTACCGGAAAACCCGTCATTCTGGCGGGTTCTCTTTTATAAAAAGCCTACTTTTTTACGAATGATGTTTTTGACCGGCGCGAAACTTTGCCGGTGAATGGCGCATGGGCCGTGTTGTTGTAGAGCTGCAAAGTGTGCTTTGGTAGGGTAGCCTTTATGCCGGTCGAAGCCGTATTGCGGGTAAATATGGTGTAATCGCAGCATTTCTGCGTCGCGAGCGGTTTTTGCCAGAATTGAAGCAGCGGAGATTGCGGGAATCAACTGATCGCCATTGACGATGGTTTGCACTGCATAGGGGAGGCGCGGACTTTGTTTGCCGTCAACCAGAACCAGAGTGGGAACGTGAGGCAAGCTTGCTACCGCGCGTTGCATGGCGAGCAGGCTGGCTTGCAGGATATTGAGCCGGTCGATTTCTTCAACGGAAGCGGATGCAATTGCCCAGGCCAGTGCGTGACGCTTAATTTCAGACGTAAGGCTATCGCGTTGTTTTTCGCTTAATTGCTTGGAATCGGCCAAACCATCTATTGCATGTGCCGGATTTAACACTACGCAAGCGGCGTAAACCGGACCGGCCAGCGGTCCGCGGCCTGCCTCGTCGACGCCGCAGATGGTTGCATCGTTATCGTAAACCGGCAGCGGCTGCAATCGACGCTGATGGGATTAAACCGGGCGGGCGGTGCACATCAGTTGCGCTTCGGTGACCAATTGATCGTCCACTTCAGCGCGCGCCGAATATTTCCATAATCCTTTGATTTGACGTTCGATGGCGACTTTCAGAATAAGCTGGTCACCAGGTAGAACCGGTTTTTTGAAACGCACGCCATCAATACCGACAAAGTAATACACCGAGTCGGTGTTGTTAGCGTTATTTTCGGTTTTGAGCGTTAGCAACGCGGCTGCCTGTGCCAGCGCTTCGACGATCAATACACCCGGCATGACCGGATAATGCGGGAAATGTCCGGAGAAGAATGGCTCGTTGATGGACACATTCTTTAATGCGACGATATCTTTGCCCGCTTCGAGCGAGATGACTTTGTCCACCAGCAATATCGGGTAACGATGCGGCAGATATTTCAGGATTTCGTGAATATTCATAATATTGTTGGCCCTGTGTAGTTTTGCTCGATATTCTTTTTATTCGGCTAATTTTGTGTAGCTTGCTCGCTTTCGAGCACTTTGATAACTTTGTCGGTAATGTCGATACGCTGGCTTCGGTATACCGAGTCTTGTAATTGCAGAATCAAATCATAGTGCTCTTTCTCGGCAATATGATTGATAGCGCGATTGGTGCGCTCCAAAATGATGCCGTATTCTTCGTTTTGACGCACGCTGAGATCCTCTCGCATCTGTCTTTGAGCACGTTGATACTCCCGGCTCAGATTGGCAAGATTCCTTTCCAGATTCCGCCGTTCCGTTTCTTCCATGGCAATCCCGTCTTTCTCGAGTTTGTCTTGAAGATTTTTGGCTTGAAGCGCCATTTTCTTGATATCTTCATCACGTGGAATGAATTCCTGCTCGATTTTCTTCTGTGCCTGCACGGCTGGCATGGATTCACGCAGAATTTTCTCGGTGTTAACAACACCGATCTTGATTGCTTCCGCCAAAGCGATACCGGTTACACCGATTCCTGCGATCGTGGCGAGTATCATCGCTAGTGCATACTGCCGAATGCTGCTTATTAGTCTTTTCACGCGTGACAGGATCTCGACTGAATTCAGAACTGTTGACCGAACATGAATTGGAATCTTTGCAGATTATCGCTGGGGATATCGTTGAGCGGTTCAGCAAGACTCACTTTTAGCGGGCCCATCGGCGACACCCAGGTAAGCGCAATCCCGGTCGAATAGCGCAAAAGCTCGGTAAAATCATTTTGAGGACCAGGCTTGTTGAATTTGTTAAATACCGTGCCACCGTCTACAAAGAAACTGAAACGCAGGGAACGATCATCCCGCAGGAACGGTAATGGAAACATCAATTCCGCATTACCAACCACCCGTTTACTGGCGCCGATGGCGAACAGCCTTGAATTTACAGATGATATACCAGAGATAAGTTCGTCGCGAGGACCCAGGGAATTTAAGTCGTAACCTCTGATCGAGTTATTACCGCCTGCAAAGAAATTCTTGAAGAAAGGCAGGCTGTTGCCACTGTAGCCATCACCATAGCCAAACTCGGTGTTGATCATCAGCGTCATCCAGTCGGTAAATGAATAAAACCATTTTTGATGGTAGCTGACCTTGTAATAATCCAAGTCGCCGCCTGGGACACTGACTTCACCGAATAAGCGATGCGTGGTTCCAGCGGTGGTCCATATCGCACTATCACGGCGATCCCTCGCCCAACTGAGCGTGAGCGGGAAATTAACAGTGGAATTGCCGAATTCTCTAACAAATTCCGTATAACGCGCCGGGCTGTTCTTAAACGTACTGATGTCGGTATTTTCAGCGGCCAGGCCTAATGACACAATGTCATTTTCCGCAATTGGAATACCAAGCCGGAAACCCGCACCCATGGTTTCGGTTTTAAATTCACCGAATCGGGTCAACGGTCGGGTATCGATATCGCGTTTGTACACGTCAAAGCCGAGGCTCACGCCGTTCACCGTAAAGTACGGATTGGTGAAAGATGCCGCATAGGTTTTGTTGATCGCGCCGGTATTGACGTCCAAACTGAAGAAATTACCGGTACCGAAAATATTGTTCTGTGAGATCGAGCCATTCAAGATCAGCCCTTGGCGATCAGAATAACCCGCGCCAAACATGATCGACCCCGTGGGCCTTTCTTCCACTTTTACCTTTATGTCCACCTGATCGGTTTTATTCGGGACAGCGGGCGTTTCCACATTGACGCTGTTAAAGAAAAACAGACGATCGACGCGCACTTTGGAAAGATTAATTTTACTGGTTGAATGCCAAGCGCCTTCCATCTGGCGGAATTCACGGCGGATGACTTCATCACGGGTACGGTCGTTACCATCGATATCAATGCGCCGGACGTAGACGCGCCGGCCTGGGTCAATAAAGAAAGTGAAGGCCGCTTGCCGGTTTTCGGCGTCTATTTCCGGATTGGCATTGATATTGGCAAACGCATAACCGTCATCGCCCAAACGATCGGTGATCGCCTTGATAGATTCCGTTAGTTTTTGGCGTGCAAAAACCTCTCCCGGTTTGATTAAAATTAATTTGCGGATTTCTTCCTCACCGATCAAGGTTTCACCGGCAACTTTAATGTCGGAGACTTTGTATTGATCACCTTCGGTTAAATTGACGGTGATATAGATATCCTTTAAATCGGGTGTGATTGATACCTGCGTGGATTCGATATTGAATTCCAGGTAACCCCGATCAAGATAATGCGAGCGAAGCGTCTCCAGGTCGGCGGCTAGTTTTTGTTTGGAATATTGATCGTTTTTAGTGAACCAGCTCAACAAATCGGGTTTTCTGAGCACGAGCAATCCACGGAGTTCTTTATCAGAAAACTTCTCATTACCGACAAAGCTGATTTTTTTGATTCTCGCGGTACGGCCTTCGCTGATATCAAAATTGATGGCCACGCGATTACGTTCCATCGGCGTGGTGGTGGTGGTGATCTTGACGGCGTATTTACCCCGGCTGATGTACTGGCGTTTTAATTCCAATTCAGCACGTTCCAGCAGCGAACGGCTGAAGATCCGCGATTCTGAAATCCCCGCCAGCTTGAGGCCTTCAAGTAACTTGTCTTTTTCAAACTCTTTGGCACCATTGATGATAATCTGGGCAATCGCAGGACGTTCGATCACTTCCACGATCAATACATCATTTTCGTATTTTAAGCGGACATCTTTGAAAAAACCGGTGGCATAGAGTGCTTTGATTGCCTCGGTTGCCTTTTCTTCATTCATCAGATCGCCGACTTTTACAGGCAGGTAACTGAATACGGTACCTGCTTCGGTTCGCTGGATGCCTTCGACGCGGATATCTTTGACGATGAAAGAATCGCTGGCCCACGTTGAGAAAGTTTGGAAGAGACAAACAAGTGCAACCAAAAACCGGAATTTCATCATTTAACCAGTAATAAGCCGATTGATATCATTATAAATGGCAAAAGTCATCAGCATGAATAACATGGTTAAGCCGATTTTTTGTCCGATAAGCATGGCTTTGTCCGAGAGCGGACTGCCTTTTACAATTTCAATGAGATAATACATTAGGTGGCCGCCGTCCAGAATCGGTATCGGTAGTAAATTAAGAACACCGATACTGACACTGATCAATGCAAGAAACGCCAAGTACGATACCAAACCCATTTGGGCCGATTGACCTGCATAGTCGGCAATCGAAATTGGGCCGCTGACATTTTTCCAAGAAACATCGCCGGTTATCATTTTAACAAGCATTTGCAATGTCAGGACAGTTGTTTCCCAGGTTTTAAGAACTGCTTTCTGTAACGATTGGACGATTGGGTAGCTGACTGTAACGAGCAATTCGTCAATTTCAGCCTGGTTTACTACCGGTGCGACACCGATTTTACCTACTTGGATGCCATTTTCAGTGGATGCTTCGGGGGTCACCGTGAGGGTAAGCATTTGTCCATGACGTAAGATTTCTAGCTCCAGTGTTTTTCCCGGGTTTGATCGGATTTCTTTAACAAAGTCCATCCACGTCAGGATTTCGGAATGATTAGCGGCAATAATTTCGTCGCCTGCCTGTAATCCGGCCCGAGAACCAACGCCATCGGCAATCACCTGGCCAATGATGGGATCGAATGTTGGCTGATAACTTGTTAATCCGATAATTCCTGGGAAGTTTTCGTTGAGTTTATTCGGGTCTATTTGACTGAGGTTCAACTGCCGCCAATTGCTATTACCTTTTTTATCAATCGTTTGTATTTTTACATTGGGAGCTTGATCAACCGCATAGCGCAATAATGTCCAGCGCGCATCTTGCCAACTGGAAACAGGTTCGTTCTCGATCTGAACGATGGTATCGCCTTCTTCGAATTTCGCATAAGCTGCGGGACTGCCTGGTTCAACGGGTCCAAGAATGGGTTTCATGCCATGGACACCCAGGATAAATAATAACCAATATAAAACAATCGCCAGCAGAAAATTAGCAATCGGTCCCGCTGCCACTATCGCAAAACGCCGCCCGACAGGTTGACGGTTAAAAGCACGGGGTAAATCCGCAGTGGCAACTTTGCCCTCGTTCTCATCGAGCATTTTGACGTATCCACCCAGCGGAATGGCGGCGATTACCCATTCTGTGCGATCTTTTCCCCAACGCCGCCGGAAAATAGGTTGCCCAAAACCGATACAAAAGCGTAAAACCTTGACACCACTCCATCGAGCAACCAGGTAATGGCCAAATTCATGGAACGTAATCAGGATACCTAACGCAATTATGAAAGAAATGATGGTATAAGTTATTGACATATTAAACGATTAATATGGAAATGCTGATTGTTTGAAACTTTGATTGCATGCCCGTATAAATTCTAAATACTATCATTAATAAAAAAAAATGAAATCCAATCATTGCAACTCGGAATCATTTTTTACATTATTGCGCAGTTGCCAGCCATTCATGCGCTTTCTCACGGGCAAAATGATCGGTTCTTAATACATCATCCAAGGTTTTCAGTTCTTCAGGTTCGATCCTTTGCATGACATTCTCAATCATGACCGGGATAGCTGTGAAGGGCATACGCCTGTGCAGAAAAGATTCCACAGCGACTTCATTGGCAGCGTTGAGCACGGCTGGCATATTACCGCCAGTGGTCAATGCCTGGTAAGCCAATCTCAGGCATGGAAATCTTTTAAAATCCGGTTCTTCGAAATTGAGTTGGGCAACTTTGAATATATCCAAAGCCGAGACACCGCTTTCAATGCGTTCCGGATAGCCCATCGCATGCGCTATCGGTGTACGCATATCGGGGTTGCCGAGTTGTGCGATTACCGAGCCGTCGACATAAGAGACCATAGAGTGAATGACACTTTGCGGGTGAACTACAACCTGGATCTTGTCCGCTGGAGCATCAAACAGCCAGTGCGCTTCAATGACTTCCAGTCCTTTGTTCATCATGGTGGCAGAGTCAACTGAGATTTTCTTTCCCATATCCCAATTGGGGTGCGCACAGGCTTGCTCAGGCGTTACCTGTTCCAGTGAAACCGGCGCGCAACGAAACGGACCACCTGATGCCGTAAGCAGGATGCGGCTGATACCGGCAGTGGTGAAATTGCCATCGAATTGATGCGGCAATGACTGATAAATTGCATTGTGCTCACTGTCGATAGGCAATAAAGTGGCGTGGTTTTCCCGGACTAAGTCCATGAATATCCGTCCCGCCATCACCAGCGTTTCTTTATTCGCAAGCAAAACCAATTTTCCGGATTTTGCTGCGGCAAATGTCGGGCGAATTCCCGCAGCGCCGACGATGGCAGCCATCACTGCATCAACTTCCGGCAGAGACGCTACTTTTTCAAGCGATTCTATTCCTGATAGTACTTCGGTTTTGATTCCGTCAGCGTCAATGGCATCTGCCAATTGCTCAGCGCTTTTAGCATCAAGCATTACTGCGTAGCGGGGTTGGAAGCGACGGCACTGCGAAAGCATTTTTTCAACATTATGATTGGCAGTCAGTGCATAAGCTTTAAAACGATCGGGATGGCGCGCTATGACGTCTAGTGTGCTGTCTCCAATGCTGCCGGTTGAACCGAGAATGGTTATTTGACGAATAGTCTTCATATCGGAGGTGAGTAAAATACAAGGATGGCCAATATGCCAAAGGGTAGGGCGGAGGTCAAAGCATCGATTCGATCCAATATTCCTCCATGACCCGGTAGTATGTTGCCGCTATCTTTGACACCGGCTTGGCGTTTAACCAATGACTCATATAAATCGCCGATAATACCTAAAATAGCCATAATTATTAGTAACGGTACCAAAGCCAGCCCTAATAACGATTCCTCTCCTGACCAGAAAATCCACAGCAAACCATAGATTAACACTGCAAGGAGTGCTCCCGCGACGCCTTCCCAGGTTTTATTGGGGCTGATTTGCGGAGCGAGCTTATGCTTGCCTAATGAACGGCCAGTGAAATAAGCCGCTGTGTCGGATATCCAGATAGTCGCCATCAACCCTAACAACAACAGTGGGCTGATCGAGCGTAATTGATAAAGCGCCAGACAGGTGGGTAGCAATAAAATCCAACCGATCAGCATCCAGATCCAAGTTTTGGTAACTGTAAAAGATTGTTTCAGGTATAGCGGTGCTGCAACGATCCAGAAAATCGCAGAGATGTAGTAGATCCAAACCAGCTCTGCAGAAAGCGGGTTAATTTTTACTGTTTCGCTCATTTGAAGCAAGAGCTCGCCACCGAGCAGCGTGGTCAATAGCATGAAAACGATGGTGTCTCTTACGGAGAATTGCGCAAGCCGGCTCCACTCGCGTGAGCCGATGACGGTCAGCGCGAGTAACACGATGGCCCAGAAAATATCTTGAAAAAAGAATAATGCGGAAAGAAATAAAGGCAAAATGATGCCGGCTGTCAGGATTCGGGTCTTAAGCATGAAAAAAGATTCTATTAGCCTTCGGCAGATAATGCCATTTGCAGTTGCTCGCTGGTGCGCCCGAATCGCCGTTCGCGTTGTTGATAAGATTGAATGGCCAGTTCCAGTTCATGCGTGTCAAAATCCGGCCATAAGGTATTCGTGAAATACAATTCGGTATAGGCCAGTTGCCATAATAAAAAATTGCTGATCCGGTATTCGCCGCCGGTGCGGATGAATAAATCAGGATCGGGCGCGTAGCTCATCGATAGATATTGGGAAAAAGTCTCTTCATCAATGTGGGCGGGCAACTCTTTGGATTGAGCCATCATTTTTCGCATTGCTTGCATGATGTCCCAGCGCCCGCCATAGTTGGCTGCAATTGTGAATGTAAGCTGCGTGTTGTTCGCAGTGAGTTTCTCACCAATGTCGATAAACTCAACGATTTTAGGTTCGAATCTTGATAAATCACCGATGACTTTGAAGCGTATGCCATTTTCATGCAATTTGGTGATTTCTTGCTCCAATGCGCCCAGAAAAAGTTGCATCAAAGAGGCGACTTCATCGGATGGACGTCGCCAGTTTTCGCTACTAAAGGCAAACAGCGTAAGGTACGAGACACCGCGTTCCATGCATGCTTTGATGACACCGCGAACGGTTTCTACACCTTGTTTGTGTCCCGCGATTCTTGGCATGTAGCGGTTTTGCGCCCAACGGCCATTACCATCCATGATGATTGCGATATGCGTTGGTACTGAGTTTGCTTCAGGAGAGGGATGAGCTGAACTAGGGCCTTCAAGCATATCAGACAGCCATGAGCTCGGCTTCCTTGACTTGCAAAACCTTATCTATTTCGGATATGAAGCGATCAGTCAGTTTTTGTATTTCATCTTGACCGCGCCGCTCATCATCTTCGGAGATTTCTTTCGATTTTAGTAGCTCTTTTAAATGCGCATTAGCGTCACGCCGGATATTTCGCATTGCAACGCGTACTGTTTCCGCTTCATGCTTCACTACCTTGATTAAATCACGGCGGCGTTCTTCAGTGAGGGCGGGCATGGGAACGCGAATGGTGTCACCTACCGGCATCGGATTCAAACCTAAATCAGAGTCTCGAATGGCCTTTTCGATTGCATTAGCCATTTTTTTCTCCCAGGGAATGACGCCAATGGTACGAGCATCAATGAGATTGATATTGGCGACTTGGTTAATCGGAGTCTGTGCGCCATAATAATCCACTGTAACATGATCAAGCAAGCCTGTATGTGCTCTGCCACTTCTCACTTTGCTCAAATCCACTTTCAATGCTTCCAGGCTTTTTTGCATTTTCTGTTCAGCAGATTTTTTTACCTCGGTAATCATAGTGTCTATATCCCTTTTACAGCTATTCGCAAGCATTTACGATCAGTCAAAATCAAACAGTTACTAAAGTCCCTTCATTCTCCCCTGTTATTATACGTCTAAGAGCGCCAGTCTTAAAAATGCTAAATACACTGAGCGGTAATTTCTGATCACGGCATAATGTCAATGCCGTTGCATCCATTACTTGCAGGTTTTTTGAAATGGCTTCATCAAATGATAATTTCTCGAATCGTGTAGCTGCCGGATCTTTTTGCGGGTCGCTGGTGTAGACGCCATCAACTTTTGTTGCTTTCAGCATGATATCCACATTCATTTCCATACCGCGTAATGCTGCTGCCGTGTCGGTTGTAAAAAATGGATTACCCGTTCCGGCAGCAAAAATCACGACTTTTCCGTCTTTCAAGTAGCGCATTGCGCGGCCACGGATATAGGGTTCCACCACTTTCTCGATGTGCAATGCAGATTGAATGCGCGGAACCAATCCCGCCAGCTTCATTGCGTCCTGCAATGCCAGCGCATTCATGACGGTAGCTAACATCCCCATATAATCCGCAGTAACGCGTTCAAGTCCATCATTGGCTGATTTCATGCCGCGAAAAATGTTTCCACCGCCTACAACGATAGCAATTTCAACACCTAATTTACTGATTTCATGAACTTCAGAAACAATCCTGCCCATCACCGCATGATTGATTCCATATTTGTCTTCGCCCATCAGGGCTTCGCCAGACAATTTCAATAAAATGCGTTTATAAACTGCAGCGGTCATTGATAGTTATTTGATAAGTATGTGGAAAGGGAATCTTAATTTGATTGCCCCATCTGCGCCTTGACCTCTTCAGCAAAGTTTTCAACTTTCTTTTCTATTCCTTCACCTACCACAAACATCGTAAAACCATTCACTGCAGCGGATTTTTTTGCCAGCAATTTCTCTACAGTCTGTTCGGGATCTTTAACGAACGGCTGACCCAGCAATGTAATTTCTGCGAGATATTTTGTGATTCTACCTTCGACCATTTTTTCAACGATATTGGCGGGTTTGCCGCTCTCGGCAGCTTGCGCGGTAAAAATCTGGCGTTCGTGTTCCAATACCTCCGCCGGTACTTGATCTTTTGATACACAGATCGGCTTGCTGGCAGCGATATGCATCGCGATATCTTTTCCTAAGCTGTCATCACCGCCAGTATAATCAACCATCACACCGATCTTGGTGCCATGAAGATAATAGGCGAGCCGGCCTTTGGTTGTATGCTGCCCGCTGCGCCGGATGCTGATATTTTCCCCGAGTTTCATGATTAAAGCCTTGCGAGCTTCTTCAACGGTTTCGCCATTTTTTAACGGGGCATCGCTTAAAGCAGCAATATCGGTTAGATTCTTTGTGGCTACGAGTTCCGCCAGGCTCTTGGCAAAATTGATAATGTCCTCATTTCTGGCAACGAAGTCTGTTTCACAATTTACTTCAACCAGAGCGCCACATTGATTATCCGCAGAGACGTATGCACCAATCACGCCCTCGGCAGCAATTCTTCCGGCTGCCTTGCTTGCTTTAGCACCACTCTTAATTCGCAACAGATCTTCTGCGGCTTTCATATCACCATTCGTTTCAGTCAAGGCTTTTTTACATTCCATCATGCCAAGCCCTGTCATCTCACGAAGTTCTTTAACCATGCCCGCGGTAATTTCCGCCATATTTGCTCCAAATACAATGAAAAGTTTATGAAAAATTGCTGCTGGACTAAATCTGAAAAAATAGCGACGGTATTTTTAGTTCAATTAACTCAAAGCATTTTCTATTGCTGGCAAATACCAGAATACATAAGAATCAATGTGAAATGTTTGATCTTTCCGCCACGAATCGCCAGCAATTTCAGGACTGAATAGAGAAGGCTTAAGCTTATTGCTGCGCCTCTTCACTCATCTCAACAATCTCTTGGATAGACTGATTCCGACCTTCCAAAATGGCATCAGCAACACCTCGCGCATACAAGCGGATAGCTCTGCTTGAGTCGTCATTTCCTGGAATTATGTATTGCAGACCATCCGGATTATGGTTGGTATCGACGACTCCAATGACGGGTATACCGAGTTTGCTGGCCTCAGTAATAGCGCCTTTTTGATATCCCACATCAATCACGAAGAGCGCGTCCGGAAGGCCTTTCATTTCCTTAATGCCGCCGAGACTGCTGTTAAGCTTATCTAATTCTCTTTGCAGGTCCAGCGCTTCTTTTTTTACGAGTTTGTCCAATGTCCCATCGCTCAGCATCGTTTCCATATCATGCAGGCGTTTAATGGATTGTTTGATCGTTTTAAAATTCGTCAGCATTCCACCTAGCCAACGCTGATCTACGTAAGGGGAGCCGCAGCGCATGGCTTCCTCGCGCACGATGTCGCGAGCTTGCCGCTTGGTACCGACGAATAGAATGACCCCTCGCTTGGTTGCTATTTGGCGGACGTATTTCATGGCTTCTTCATACATCACCAAGGTTTTTTCAAGATTGATGATGTGAATTTTATTGCGGTGACCGAAAATATACGGTGCCATTTTGGGATTCCAGAAGCGTGTTTGATGACCGAAGTGAACACCTGCTTCCAGCATTTGCCGCATTGTTACTGACATAAATTTCTCCTATAGGATTGAGCCTCCACCCGCGTTTAGCGACTTCCAACTTTAACAGGCCGTTGAAAAACTATCTGCGTTGCCGCTACGGTGTTAAAAACAAGCTCAAAATACTCATTTATACCGCATAAACTGCGCTTTTTCGCCTGTTTTAGCCTTGTATCGGCTGCCTCGAAAACGTTTTTCAACGGCCTGTTAACTCGAAACCACAAAACGGGATGTGCGAATTTAATTTGATTAGCACGATGCATTTATCAAATTATCTTGTAATTATAACATTTTCTGAAACCTACTCAAGTTAGCGCTACGCAAAGGAACAGCACTCTTTGTTAATTCGATGGATGTACGATCAACGCGGGACTGAATGCAGGCTATTTTGACGGTGCTCATTAATCTCTAAAAGTTTTCAGAGCCAAAGCAACAAGGTTCATAGATGGTTCAAGACTATTTTTACCTATACCGGTCAATTCGCGCTGAAAACTACCTGAGACAATTTGTCGCATAGCCAAAACAAAGAATTTACGTTAATGTTCCAAAGATAACCGGAAAAATTTTGTTGTGCTTACCATCGAATGTTCAGTGATCTAAGTCAATCGCCTCTCAGCAAGAACCTGCAACGCTTATTTCTGCTTCGCAATATTGCCATCATTGCTCAATGTCTCACATTTGCCATCGTCTATTGGACGATTGATATTGTAATACCCTGGACTGAGATGATTTGTGTCGTGGTCTTGCTGGCTTTACTGAATTTGTTAACGTGGATTCGATTACGCCGGAAATGGCCGGTATCGCACTTGGAGTTTTTTGCGCAACTGCTGATTGATGTTTTAGCGTTAAGCGCTCTGTTATATTTCAGCGGCGGATCTACCAATCCGTTTATCTCTTTGTTTCTATTGCCGCTTACCATTGCGGCTGCGACGTTGCCATGGCGCTATACGTGGAGCATGGCGATTATTACGATCGCTTGCTATACCTTGTTGCTATTCAACTACATACCGCTGCCGCATGATCACAACAAGCATTTGATTGAGTTTGCGTTGCATGTATCCGGGATGTGGCTGGCTTTCGTGTTGAGTACCGTGATCATAGCCTGGTTTGTCGTAAGAATGAGCGCTTCCATTCGCGAACGGGATCAAGACCTCGCCAAAGCACGTGAACATGCGCTACGCAATGAACAGATCATCGCACTTGGAACGCTGGCAGCCGGCGCCGCGCATGAACTGGGCACCCCGTTGTCAACGATGGCGGTCATTACCGGAGAATTGCAACAAGAATACCGGGATGATGCAGAGTTTCAAAACAATGTTCATATTCTCCGGGATCAGATTACGCATTGTAAACAAACATTAACCCACTTGCTGGCCAAGGCGGGGCAAAGCAGGACCGAACAAGGCAGCGAGTTGCCGATTGATGAGTTTTTACGGCAAGTGCTCGATAAATGGAAGTTGATCCGGCCTTCCGTAAAGTTTACTTATCAGCCAAGCGGCGAGCAACCGGTACCAAAAATTATGGACAGTCAATTATTGAGCCAGTCATTGCTGAATCTACTGAATAACGCAGCCGACGCATCTTCCGAATGCGTCACGATCAACAGTCATTGGGATCAATCGGTTTTGAATCTTGACATTATCGACGATGGCAAGGGATTGTCACCCGAAGCCTTGCAGCGTGCCGGTGAAGCATTCTTTTCCAGTAAAGCGCCTGGGCAGGGGTTCGGGATAGGTTTGTTTCTTGCCAATGCCAATATTGAACGATATGGCGGCAGTGTCAGATTGTTTAACCTGGAAAATGGCGGTGCTTGTACGCAAGTCGTATTGCCGTTGATAGGAGGGGCGCAGCTATGAATGATCTGCTGGCCGCCGACAATAGCGAAAAACCCAGTTTGCTAATCGTCGATGACGATACCGTATTCTGTGAAGTATTGACCAAAGCAATGAAAAAAAGGGGCTTCGATGTCACCTGCGCGCATACCATTGAAGATGCGTTGAATTTTTCCGAGCAATCGACACCGGAATACGCGATCGTTGATCTGAAATTATCCAGTGAATCCGGTCTGGTACTGGTGGAAAAACTCCGGGCGCTGGATCCGGGAACCCGCATTGTGATGCTCACAGGCTATGCCAGCATCGCGACTGCGGTTGAAGCGATTAAGCTGGGAGCTACCCATTATCTTGCGAAACCGGTTGATGCAGACCAGATTATGGCTGCTTTTGAACGGATCACCGGTGAATCCAGCATACCGATCAGTGCCAATCCGTTATCGGTTGGCAGATTGGAGTGGGAATATATTCAGCGGATACTTACCGAAAATGACAACAATGTTTCAGTAACTGCCCGGATACTGAATATGCATCGCCGTACATTACAACGAAAACTCGCCAAAAGGCCGCTCAAAGAATAGTGAACGATCAATTTGCACTGAAAGAAGCGATTATGCGGATATCCGTGCCGATTAACCGCAAGTCCTCGATCCTCAGTGATTTTTTTTGATTCAAGTTCGTCAATTCAGGAAGCTGGATCATATCCCTTGCGGCATCACCAAGGAGATGCGGTGCGAGGTAGATAATGATTTCGTCTGCCAATCCGGCTTCGATTAAAGCACCGTTAAGGCCGCTGCCGGCTTCTACCAGTACTTCATTGATTTCCAATTCGGCAAGCAGGGCCATCATTTTATTCAGGTCCACTGATCCCGCAGTGTTCCGGAAAATGAATGTGCGGATTCCCATATTTTCCAGCGCGGTGATTTTTTCCGGGTCGTGATCGCACGCTGTAAAAATGAAAGTTTCGGTTTCGCCTTGCAGCACTTTAGCGTCCAGCGGTATCGCCAAGCGACTATCGACAATGATTCTTTGGGGTTGACGGGGTGTTTCGATATGCCGGACGGAAAGTTGCGGATCATCCGAAAGAATGGTGCCAATACCTGTCAGAATGGCGCAAGAACGCGCTCGCCACCGATGTCCGTCGCGTCGCGCGGCTTCACCGGTAATCCATTGACTGATCCCATTATTCAATGCCGTTTTGCCATCCAAGCTGGCGGCGGTTTTTAGCCGGATCCAGGGTTTCTTGCGCACCATGCGCGAAATAAAGCCAACGTTTAACGCTTCAGCTTGTGCTTGTAATAGACCTGATTTAACGGCGATCCCTGCGTGCTCCAGCATCGCGCAGCCTCGCCCGGCTACCCGTGGATTCGGGTCTTGCATAGCAATAATGACTTGCGCAATACCGCTATCAATCAAGGCATTGGCGCATGGCGGGGTGCGCCCGAAATGACTGCAGGGTTCCAGAGTCACATAGGCGGTTGCGCCTCGCGATGCAGTTCCAGCATTTGCCAATGCATTGACTTCTGCGTGTGGCTGTCCAGCTTTCTCATGCCAACCGCTGCCAATGATTTGTTCATTGCGAACGATGACGCAGCCGACGCGCGGATTCGGTGTCGTGCTATACAGCCCCTTTTCCGCCAAACGCAGGGCATGAGACATGAAAGCATGATCGGCGGAAGAAAACATCTAAGAAACGCTGAATAATTGGCTACACAGGCGATCTGCTGTGTTGGGTGGTGCTCGGAAATTCGCCTATCACTATGATATATCTCATTTTCTGCGCTCCATCCGCTTTGCATCTCATCTTGTTCTCCGAATTATTCAGCGTTTCCCTAGGAAGTTGTGGTTGAACTACGATCCGTATGTGGCGTCGTGATGATACTTTGCGGAATCAAGATACCTTTTTTGTCGGTATCGTGGGGTATTGCTTTTGCGCTTCTTTGATCGCATCGCGGAAATCGTCAACGTCTTGGAAGCTTTTATATACCGATGCAAAGCGGATATACGCGACTTTGTCCAACTTATAAAGTTCTTCCATTACGCTTTCGCCGATGCTTCGCGACGAAACTTCACGCTCACCCATCGCTAACAGCTTTTGAACGATACGATCAATCGCTTCATCGACATAGCTGGTAGGGACGGGCCGCTTATGCAATGCCCGCTGAAAACCTGTCAGCAATTTGTTACGGTCGAATTCCGCACGGCTGCCATCGTGCTTTACAACTTGCGGCAACCGTAATTCGATGGTTTCGTAAGTTGTAAAGCGTTTGTCGCAAGCGGGGCAGCGGCGGCGGCGGCGGATTTTGTGACCATCCTCGCTTACCCGTGAATCAATCACGTTGGTGTCATCCGCGTTGCAGAATGGACATTTCATAATTGATTAACGACCACAAGCATCAAGCCAGATTGATGTTTCCACGGGAAATTTATCCATACACAGGAAATTTCTCGCACATTTTTTTGGCTTCGGCAGCCACTCTGGAAATGACCGCAGAATCTTCAGGCGCTGCTAAGACATCCGCGATCAGATTCGCCAGTTGCTCAGCCTCGAATTCTCTGAAGCCTCGTGTCGTAATTGCCGGTGAGCCGACGCGGATACCGCTGGTAACAAATGGTTTTTGCGGATCGTTGGGAATGGCGTTTTTGTTGACGGTAATGTGCGCATGTTCCAGCGACTCTTCGGCTTGTTTACCCGTCAAATTCATCGCGCGCAGATCGACAAGAAACATATGGCAGTCGGTCTGGCCCGATACTATCCGCAATCCGCGGCTGGTTAGCACTTTCGCCATGACCCGGGCATTTTCGATCACTTGTTCCTGGTAATCCTTAAACTCTTTGCTGGCAGCTTCTTTAAAAGCAACCGCCTTGGCCGCGATCACATGCATCAACGGACCGCCTTGGGTTTGCGGGAAAATCGCTGAATTCAATGCTTTCTCATGCTCCGGCTTGGCCATGATGATGCCACCCCGTGGTCCGCGCAGCGTTTTGTGCGTGGTGCTGGTGACGAAATCGGCAATGCCGACCGGATTGGGATAAAAACCAGCCGCGACCAATCCCGCATAATGCGCCATATCGACAAACAGATAAGCGCCGACAGCATCGGCAATCTTGCGGAAACGTTTCCAGTCGATGACGCGAGCATACGATGAAGCGCCTGCCACGATCATTTTAGGTTTGTGTTCATGCGCTAAACGTTCCACCTCGTCGTAATCGAGTAACTCCGTTTCGGGATGCAATCCATAAGAAATAGAATTGAAAATTTTTCCGCTCATGCTGACGCTCGAACCGTGTGTCAAATGGCCGCCGTGGGCTAAGGACATTCCAAGCAATGTGTCGCCCGGTTTTAACACCGAGAGGTAGACTGCGGCATTGGCTTGTGAGCCGGAATGCGGTTGCACATTGACATATTCCGCGCCAAACAAAGCTTTCAGGCGATCGATCGCCAATTGTTCCACTTGATCGGCGTACATACAGCCACCGTAATAACGCTTGGTGGGATAGCCTTCTGCGTATTTGTTGGTGAGCACGGATCCCTGCGCTTGCATCACGGCAGGGCTCGCGTAATTCTCGGAAGCGATTAATTCGATATACTCTTCCTGGCGTTGCATCTCGCCTTTAATCGCTTGCCATAGATCCGGGTCTACATTTTCAATCGTGTGTTTTTGCGAAAACATGGTGATACCAATCCTTTGAAATTTTGAGAATCAATTATCGCATTTTATCACTACCTGTTAAAACGCTGATAGCTGATCGGAATAAAGTCTGATAATAGGGTGAGAACAAAATTTATAACCAGCTGAGGTGGTTTTTCGATCCCCATTCTTGTGAATTTCCTTGAAAAATAACTGTTTGCAACTGTCCATCGAAAATTCCGTTACGTAACATCGCTGCAATAACCACGTCATACCGGCTGCCTATACTGCCCTCCGTACTGTAAAGCCATCTCCGGCGTGAGCCGGTCACCGGAAAATCCAGGATCTGCATGACAAATCTATCCGTTCGGATAGCGCAGACAGCCGGATTGCCTGTACATCACTTCTTATCCACAAGAATTTTTTGATTACTTTTCGGGAGAACATGATGTTCCAGAAGAAAATACTGAATACATTAGTAACAGGTGCGATCGTCAGCATGGTTGCAGCAACACAGTCAATGGCGGCCAGCACCGGTTTTGATACTTTTACCCCGTTGGCCAGCAGCGTACCCGGCGGATCTTTACCGGAATCCAGCCCCTTAGAGCTTGGAAATGCATCCTGGACACAAATTTCAATTGCCAATCGTGCCAACCAGCTTGCACAGGGTCAAGCCAATAGCGGGAATTGGGATATGATTACCGCCAATGAAAGCGGTGTTGACGCGGGCCGCTATCTGTTCATGCCATTTGAAACCAGTACTGCGGGTGTGCAACGGGTTGATTTGTGGAATCCTGATTACAATACCCGCACCGTAACCCTGGTTGCACCCGGTGCGCAAGGGTTTGTAGCGGGAGATGCATCGCGCTGGACACCTTGGGGTAGTTATCTGACCGCAGAGGAATCGTGGGGCGCCGGTAGTACTAAAGGACGCTTGTTTGAATTGACCAATTCCGTGACTGCGACCGGCACCGGTGATTCCAACTTTATCCATCGCAGCCTGTTGCCACGCGTATCACACGAAGGCTTAGCGTTTGATAAAAACAATGCGATGTACTTTATCGATGAGTTTAATGGCGGTAGCATTTATAAATTTGTATCGGCCAATCCCAATGCAACTAACGGTGACGATTATTTTGCCGCAGGGCAAACATTCGTAATGCTGGTAGATGGTGGCAGCAATTCCAATGCAACCGGCGCTATTACTTGGGAACCGATATCCGATGTCAATGGCGGTGCGATTCCGGGCGTATCGGTACTCAACGCAGACGGCAGCATCGACGGCCGCTTGACTGCCGATGTCGTGCATGGTACCAATTATCAGCGTCCGGAAGATCTTGAAATTAAAACATTGGCGAACGGCGATCAGATCCTCTACGTGGCGACTACGACCACTGATGAAGTGTATTCTTTCAACTTGGCCAGCAATACCGCCAATCTGTTTGTCAATTCCGCTACGCTGGATCTGGCGACTGGTCTTGGTGTAGGCGGGGTATTCAACAATCCGGATAATCTGGCGATCGATGCCGAAGGCAATATCTATATTGTCGAAGATCAACCGGGCGGTTCCGCCGATATCTGGTTTGCTACTGATGCCAATCACGATGGTATCGCCGAATCGGTTGGCCGCTGGGCATCGTTATCGACTTTAGGCGCTGAACCGACCGGCCTTTATTTCGATAAATTCAATCCCAATATCGCCTATTTGAATGTGCAACATCCAACCAGCGGCGATGATCGCTTAATCATGCTGGCTGTTCCGGAACCCGAAACCTACGCCATGCTGCTGGCCGGATTGGGGTTGATTAGCGCATCAGCCTGGAAAAGAAGAAAGATTTAATCTCTTCGGGTTTAATTCCTCGCCCCTTGGGGCGTAAGTTGGTTGAAGACCAGCAGCCTGAAGAGCGCATTTAATACCTCGCCGCTTGCGGCGGGGTGCTTTATTAGTGATTTGAAAAGCGAAAGCTTTTATCTTCACTAATGTCTGATCACAGCAAGAAACCAAGAGTCAGTATTCCTTGGTTTCTTGCTGCCCACTGTATTTACTCAAGCTGGTTGAGTAGTTATTTGGCGGCAATCAAAGCAATTGATTCGCCAGATTGGCCAAATTGGATCGCTCGCCTTTTTCCAGCTGGATATGGGCATAGATGTCATGATGTTTAATTTTATCGATCAGATAAGATAAGCCATTGCTCTGCGAGTCTAAATAGTCGCCCCTGAAAAAGTATCAGACAACAGTTGTTGATCTGGAAAAGCCGCCCGAGGAAACGGCTACCTATCAAAATGCATACCCTTGTAGTTTAAATTTCCATCAAGGAATCCGTTCTCGCCACGGGAAAAAGAGCCAAAAAATGGCCAGCAGCCATTGTTTCAGATTCCAGGCGCAAGCAGCCATCAGCAGGTTGATGCGATCACCGACAGCGCCTTTCAGATAGTTCCTTGCCATTCGATAATCCGACTTCAGGTGACCGATAATGGGTTCAATCGCGGCGCGCCTCCTGCACTGTTTTCGCTTCCTGTCTTTCTGGTACCGGGTATCCTTCTTGAGCGCCTTTCCGGGCAAAATGATCTGGGTTCCATTGACTTCACGTTTGCCGCGGTAGCCGCGATCGCATACGGCCTGCCTGGCAGCTTTCCCTCGCGAAATCTCAACATGTCGCAATATCTCCGGTAATGTATGGCTGTCATGCAGATTCTGTTCGTGACTGACAACCCCGACAATCAGATTGCCTTTTGCGGTACTGGCTATCGATGCCTTGCTGCCGTATTCATATTGTTTGTGGTCTTTTCCCTTGGCGACACAGTACACTTGCGGTTCGTGCAATGAGTAGATCTTGTTTTTATCGTTTTGTCGCTGCCGTAATACTCCCTCATACCGTAGAAAATCCTTTTGGTAGCATTCAAACAAACAGTATTGCGGCAGTTCTCTCCTGAGCTCCCGCATCAGAATACCTGCAATGGTTCTGAGTCGCTTCAACGCTCGTTTCGCTTTCGCTCTTTTCTTCACATGCCGGTAGTGCCGGATATCCAGGCGCAGTGACTTCACTTCTTTGACAAAAGTACGCCGCTGTAAAATACCATGGGATTTGGCAATCTTGTTGAGGCGATTGATAATCTTGATCGCCAGTTTGCTATCCGTTGGGTACGTGATGTTCTTCTCATGCACGGTCGTGTCAATATGAATGACGTCTTCCAGCGCCGATTCCCCATGCAAACCAACGCTCATCCGGAAAATCCGCTCTACGCCTTCCGCGCCTATGCGCTTACGAAAATGTACCAGCTCCGTGCTATGACAAGGCAACTTCTGCTGGAACTCTTTCATGCCGCAAAAAGCCTGGTAATAAGGATTACGCTTCCACTGCAGTACTATCGATTCGTCACTCAAATTCTCTAACTGTTTTAGAATCAATAACCCAACCATCAAACGGATCGGCTTACTCGGTGCTCCTGTCGCTGCTGTGTAATGAACCGAAAATGATTCCTCAAATCCTTGCCACGGTATCGCTGATGCAAGCTTCAGCAATGGATCACCGGGATCAAGCTGCATCAGTAAATCTGTTCCAAACAGATTCGGTTGATGAATCGTACTGCTATTTCTTAGCATTTTTAATCACCATTTCGACCAGAAATACAGCACTATTTTAACATTCCAGGTCGTTATGATCACTAATGAACAGTGTATTTATAACTAATATCAAGTGCTTAGGAATATTTCAGGACCGACTAAATAGGGCGTATCGATTTGATAAATATCGCCGGTAAATATGATTTTGGTGTTTTCTCCAGCGCGGGTGATGATGGTTTTCACTTCATGTGGCGTTAAGTTCTGCGCCTCGTCGATTATGAAAAATACATTTGAAATACTTCGGCCTCTGATGTAGGCCAGTGGCGTGATTTTGATTTTTTCCTGCGAAACCGCTTCGGTTAATTTTTTATACTCTTTATCTTTTTCATTAAATTGGCTTTTAATGAATTTGAGGTTATCCCATAGCGGCTCCATGTAAGGCGCGAGTTTCGATGCGATATCGCCGAGCAGAAAACCGATATCCTTGTTACTGAGGGGTACTACCGGACGTGAAAGCAAGATCTGCTTGTAGTGTCTTTTTTGTTCCAGTGCCCCGGCCAATGCCAATAAGGTTTTGCCAGTGCCGGCCACGCCTTGTAAAGTGATCAGTTTGATGCCGGGATGGGTGAGTGCGTGCAGAGCGAAGACTTGTTCGGCATTTTTCGGCCAGATCCGGTACGCGGGTTGTTTCTCCAGTTGTTCGATTCTCTGGGTGACGGAATTATAAAATACCAGCACCGACGTATGGGAATTTTTCAAGATAAAGTAATGATTGGGAATAGGGTTCCGGATACCGATGTCATCGGCGGAGCAATAGCCGTGCGTATAAATATGGTCGATGATTTCCTTACTCAATCCCGTGATCAAAGTTTTTCCGGTATACAGCGACGCCAGATCGGTGATTTTCCCGGTTTGGAAGTCTTCCGCAGCGAGACTCAGAGATTTTGCTTTGAGCCTTAAGTTGATGTCTTTAGTCACCAATATGATTGGCTCTAGACTATCAGAGGTTAAAAATATTTAACGAGTTGCCATAATTCACTAGCAAGTTCATCAGGTTGTTTTTTCCAGCGCCATTCAGATTCTTTCAAATGCAGCTCAAAGTTAACTGATACGCCGTTAAACTTTGCCAATCGTCGCTTGGTAAAACTCCAAAACGATTCAATACCGTTAATGTGGCAATGCCCATCTCGGGCAAATTCATTGTCACCATGCGATACTCGAAAATGCTTGGAGTATCCTACATCTACCAAACCGTTATAACCACGCCAGCCATCACTATAAATGACACTTTCAATGGACACTTTACCTAGTATTACTGCTTGTAAAGTTAAGCGCTTACAGTCTGGTACTATTTCGGTGTATACCCTGCCATCTCGCTCAAACACTCCGAATACAGGTTGTTTTAATGTACCGCGACCGCGTTTGAGTTTGCCGTGATAACCACGATGCCGTTTCGCACCAAAATAGCTTTCATCAACTTCCACTCTACCTAACAGCTTGTCTTTAAGGGCAGTCTGATGGCGGTATATTACTTGCCTGAATATGCCATACCAGCGATTAATCGTGTTACGATTTTTACCCAGCAGCAGCGCTGTTTTGCTGGCTGGTATATC
Organism: Nitrosomonas limosa; assembly: GCF_054188085.1. Taxonomy (NCBI): domain Bacteria; kingdom Pseudomonadati; phylum Pseudomonadota; class Betaproteobacteria; order Nitrosomonadales; family Nitrosomonadaceae; genus Nitrosomonas; species Nitrosomonas limosa. The sequence goes on from NZ_CM135180.1 coordinate 2,566,696, forward strand.
AATGCTAAAACATTGAATTATTTTTTTAACAGAATAATCACTTAATTTACTATTTCTTAACATCTTTCTAAACTAACAGATTGTTTCTGCTAGTCTAGAGCCTATGATTTTATGCTTGGAGCAAGATTTGCTCAGCGCAATGACGGTATTCAGGATGCGATGATCGGCGTTGTTTTCACCGAAAATCTTGATTGCATCGAGGCCGTTTGTCGGCTTTTGCATAATCACTTTGAATTTGCCGTGACCTGGCCGATCGATGGGAATCCAGTTTTGCAGCGAGCTTCCCTCCGATAGTTTGTCCATGATGCGAATGAATTCCCTGGCTTCGAAATTCTTGGTCTCATTGCCCTTTTTGAAGTGATCCAATTCTTCGAGCACAGTGATCGGAATAGCCACATCATTGTTCTGGAAGCTGTAGATTGCATGGTGGTTATAGAGAATGACCGAGGTATCCAGCACGTAAATTTTTTTGGATTTTGTCGGCATACGTCGGTGATTCAATCTGCGCTTCGCGAGCGGTTGACGCGTACTGTTGCCAGCCGGGGCGATAAGCGATCGCATTGTTTAATCATGAAGCCGCTATGCTGCGGCAGGAAAAGTAAATTCGTTCTTTTGGAATTATTCACAAGTTTGAATGACAGTGATCCGGTCGTTCCGGAAGGTTCAAGCGGAAAAGGCGCCTCCTTCGTCCATCCAGTTGGCGCCTTTCTTGCGTAGCTTACAAACCTTAATTCAGCGCATTGCCCAAATTAAGAAATTGCGTTTCACCGGTTGAATTATCGACACCGTCGTTGTCGGTGACGACGTACACGGTTCCGTCGATCGTTCTTGCCAAACCTTCCAGCTTGTCATGCACCCAGCCTTTACCCGCTTGCATGGCCGGCAGTACATCGATTGCCAGGCTTTTATTGAGTATCGGGAAATTGCCTTCCGTTTGGGTTTTGGGGGTTAATCCCGAGATGTCGACGGTATAGACGCGCTTGATGCGTGCATCCGGTCCCGCTTGATTATCGCGCTCGATGATCGCAAATTTACCGTTGCCCAGCGCTGTAATTTCGGACAATCCTACCCAGCCGCCGGTGGGAGACTCGACGGGGTCGAGCGGATAATAAAAGAATTTCCATTCGCCTTCGTCGATCGCCGGATCCAGGTCCAATGACGGCGTGTATTGCCCGATGCGCACCATGCCAAGCGGATCGTCTTTCCATTCCCGTTGAAAGGCGACATAAACTTGTTCGTCGGCACCGGCGCGGCCAGTGACTGCAACACCTTCATAGCCATTGCTGACTTGCAGCGCATCAACTGCAGCCGGTAAGCGGACTTCGCGGATGACCGTGCCGTCGCTACTGGCCTCAATCAGAAGATTACGCGTGGTCGATGTACCGGCGCCTTCCGAAGCCAGCCAAAAACTGCCATCGCTGCGTTGCGCAATACCTTCCAGATCGTAATTGACCGCTGCGCCACTTTTCAGAATCGGCGTAACCGCAGAAATCTTAGCCGGATGGCTGCTTACATCGATCGTATAGATGCGGCTTTTGTTGTAGAAACTGTCATGAACGGTATACAAGCGGTTGGCATCATCTTTATCCGCGGCGAGCGCCGACAGCGCGCCCCAAACGATCGGTTTACCATCAGCCAGCAGCTCGGATTCGATCTGCGGATAACCGGCCGGTTTCCGTTCTAACCGGAAAATGTTGATTTGAGAACGGATGGGCGAATCCACCTCGGTGGATGCGATGAAAAGCTGGCGATGCGGGATAGCCAGCAATCCTTCAGGACCCGCACCGGTCGGCAGTGCTTGTTTGTAATCCACCGAGCGGCCTTGGAAACTGTACACACCGACAAAATTGGCGCGTTCGGAGCCGACGAAAACCAGATTTTCATTACCATAGCGGGCAGCCGTGATGCCTTCCGGTTCGCTGCCTTTATTGTCGGAGCGTTTTTCCGGATAATGGCCGATCCTGGCGGCAAGGTAATCGAATTCCATACCGGAGTCATATAGAACCGTACCGTTGCGATTGAAAAAGGTAAAGCCGCGGCTGCCGCCGAATAAATCCCCCTCGTTGGCGGTGATGACCATGTGGTTCAGCCAGGTGATGGCGTCGGGTTCCCGGGGAGTGTTTTTCAAAGTGCTGGAAAAATCGATTAATTTGTTATCCGCGATGTCCACGCCTTCAAGTGTTACTTTACCTGCGTTAAAGTGCTGCAATATCTTGCCATCGACGAGATTGACGAAAACGATGTGGTTATTCTCCTGCAATGTGATTGCGGCAATATTGCTCTGATTGATGCTGACAAATTCCGGTTCCGGATCGTCAATGCCATAGTCCGCCAAGCCGGTTAAATCCACTGGCCGTACTTTCCAGTTTCCGGGTTTGCCGATCAAGTCGATAATATTCAGGTACCCGGCGGGGGATTGCGGTAATCCGCCTTTGACACCGGCAACAGTCACGGCCTCATCGCGCTCGTTTTCGATCACGACCGCCGCATAACGGCCATTGGGGCTGACAGCTACCGAATCCGGCTGGCCGCCCATATCGATGTCCCGGACCGGCGCGCAATTGGCGACATCAACCAGACAAGACGGCAGGTGATAGACCGAGAGCATGCCGGAGGGTGTCACGAAGCTTGAAGAGGTGTTCACACCAACCAGGGCATAGTCGCCGGAAACGGTGACCGAGGTCGGTTCACCGCTCGTATCAACGGTGCCGAGACCGATGGGGTTGGCTGGGTCGCTGATATTGACGAATCCTATTTTCCCGGTCGGGCTGTCGGTGTAAATCAAGATATTGCCGTCTTTATTGACGGCAATGATTTCAGCAACGGTTTCTTTAACGGAGTCCCGGTCGCAGCTTGTATTTTCGCAAACGAGGTAGGTTGCGATACGCTGAAAGTAGGGTGTTGCGGGGGACGCCGCGTTCGACGGCGTGGTGGCCGCGATGACCGGAAGTGCGGCCAATATTGCGGTATTCAGGGCCTTTTTGGTCAAGCCCAGTATTTGGTTATACGGTTTCATGGTAAGAGATCCCAGATGATTTGAATTTATGAGTCAAATTTTTGTTATATCAATGGCGCAACAGCCGCCGGTAATGGCGTGGCGGCGACGCGGTAAAATATGGTAGTGTGTGATTGTTGCGCAGGTATTGCGGCAATGTGTCAGCCCTGACGGTTACTTGTCTGTCAAATATTTATCCGTTGTTTTATTTGATATTATTTTGATGTGACCGGCAATCGGTATCGTTAAATTGAGAAGAAAGAAATGAAAGAAAACAGCTCGATCGTGCATGATTGGTAATGACGCCGGGAACCAGCGAATGAGCAGTGGCTGAATGAAGTCGCCGAGCGCGGTGCGCATGTGATGCCGTTCGATCTGAGAATGATCGCGGCTATTTTTTTCAAAACCGGTACCGGCGGCATTCAGCAGGTGATTGCGAGAGATAAAGCGGATTTTGAAAGCCTGTTGATGCGATCTAATTGGCGATTTCATAAACTATCTCTCAAGCCGGAATCAGACAATTGAGGCTAACATTTTTATACTCAGAAGTAGTGAGATAGCGGCCAGTGTTTTTTTCAAGAAGGCTTCAGGCAAACGATGCGAACAACGAGCGCCATAGTGCGCCGCAATGGCGCCGGCTACCGATATCGCCAAGAATGCCGGCATATAAATGAACCCCAAGGTATAGGGATTGCTTAATGTGATAGACCAGCCGCTTATCATATAACCGGCAGTTCCGGCGATGGCGATGGGAAATCCGATGGCGGCTGACGTGCCAATCGCTGTTTTTATGTCCAAACTCTTATAGCTCAGGTAGGCAACGGTGAGAAAACCGCCGCCCACTGCGGTCAGTGCCGATACGGATCCGATCCCAACCCCGGCCGCGAGCAATCCGCGAAGCGTGATGGGTTGTTTGCTGGGTTCCGGTTTCCAATCAACAAACATTTGCAAGGCTATCAGTGCCATGGATAGCGTAAAAAATACGGCAATGAAGGTTGAGTTAAGATTTGTTGCGGCGTGAGCGGCCAGAAAGGCACCGGTGACGATTCCGGGCGCCATGCCGCCGGCGGCCCGCCACATGACCGCTCCTCGAAAAGCGTGTGCGCGGATGCTTGCCGTTGAAGAAATAATCATGCAAGCCAATGATGTTCCTAACGCTAAATGCACAACGTTATCTGCACTCATGCCTTGCATGGTAAAAATGGATGCCAGCAAAGGAACCAGCATCCCGCCGCCGCCAAAACCCAGCAATCCGGCTATAAAACCGGCAATGGCTCCCAAAGCCATGTACAACACAATCCATTCGATGTCCGGCATATCAATTTAGCCTATTACTTATTTTTCTGGAGTAACCAAACGATTTCCGTTGCCGCAACTTTTCCTTTCAATCCACCTTGAATTATCTTGCTACCGGCAGATTCCAATTGATAAGCATCCGCATAAAGCTGCTTGATTTCGTTCCCATTGACCGAAAATGGCGGACCGTCCATCTGTGATTGATTGTATTCATAAGTGATCAGCAATTGCGGTGCTGCATCGGTTAGATGCATCAGGTGCGAGGAATATTGCTTGCGCATGGGGGCGGGCAGCGCGACTAAAGCTGCTCGATCGTATATCGCGCTGATGGGTCCAAGAGATTCTGCGGATACATCGAAAAAATCGCCCGCTAAAATGTCCAGATTTTCAGCGCGGTAACGAGTCAGTTTTCCATCTTTGGAGATTTCCGGTGTTATGCCCAGTTCTGTAAACAGCTCGTTGATGGCCAGTTCGCTTAGCTCCGCGCCGATAATCCGGTATCCATTGGCAAGGAACCATCCAATATCGCGCGTCTTGCCGCACAACGGCAAGAATATTCGGCCGCCCTTTGGCGGATTTAAGGCTTCAAAATGCTTTATTAAAAAAGGATTTATTTCGTTTTCGTGAAAACCGGTCTCACCCCGTTCCCATTTCTGATGCCAAAAACTTGCTTCCATAGCGGCTCCTTAAATTCTTAAAAGATTAATCACAAGCCATCATCTGAATGACTTAAGTGTTGTACTAAGTTGTGTACTGCGCTAGGATAAAAGCTCAAGTCGGCTTGAAGTCAAGTATTAATTACAACAGGTGAAATAGTGGATATCACTGAAGTCGCAAAAGTATCCGGGCTGCCAGCTTCAACAATACGATTTTATGAAGAAAAAGGATTAATTAAATCATGCGGGCGGAGTGGTTTGCGGCGTTTATTCAGCGCTCATGTGATTGAACGGCTGGCTTTAATATCACTGGGGCGTAGCGCCGGTTTCTCGCTCGATGAGATTGCGGAAATGTTTACCCCCGAAGGGCCTGACATTAATCGCGCATTGCTGATAGCCAAGGCGGATGAACTGGATAGAACAATTGAAGCACTGTCCGCTATGCGGGATGGGCTTCGTCACGCTGCAGTCTGCAAAGCGCCCAGTCATTTCGAATGCCCGAAATTTCTCCGGCTTCTCCGGATTGCCGGTAAAAACAGGTTTAGGCAACCCAATAAATTGAAGGAAAACAAGGTTAAGCGAGGCAAGAAAACAACCTAAACCATGTTTTTCAGATAGGATTGCATGCACAATTTCGGCACTGATTGATGGTTTACCTTGATAATGAATTTCCCAATGGTTTTTACAGGCAATGGATATCTATTTGTATAACCCGCTTGAGAAAAATCCCAGAAATAAATAACTAAAATTATGAAAATAGCATGCATCGTAGCTGTCATGGCGCTTATTACCGTGTGTTTTGTCTCCAGCTGCTCAGGTGGCGTTAACCACATCGAAAAAGACATCGCCTACGGGCCCTTTACCATCCGCGCCACGGCGACTAAGAGCAAGCAGTTCAATATCAATTACGGCATGGTCAACCATACGAACGTGGCCTACACGATTTTGTACAACAGAAAGCCGATTGCCTTTCCCGGTGCGCTACAAAGCAATACGGGGTTGCCTTACTTGTGGCGTGTCTATGCGCTTCCCGGCGCACCCGATCCGACTTTGATAGCAGGCAGCCAAAGTTTGTACCTGATTTATCTGAAGAATGGCGCGCCTGTCGTCGAATCCATTCTGGAGCAGCATCACGATTTTGCTTCCATGCAATTTCTGGACAGCGAGAACGGTCAACCTGGGGACTATCAGGAGGTGTTTGCCAGGAACAATACCGACGATCTGGATAAATTGGACAGCCTCGCAAACGGGCGTTTTCTGCTGGTCAGCGGGCACGCTGTTCTCGATGTACAGACTCGCGGCATCCGGCGCTTTAATCCCAACAACAACGATGTTGAAAATTACTCCTTTCCTTCGCCGCGCGGGGCGTTGGCGTTCTCACCCGACCGCAAGAGTATCGTATTCCGGGGCGCATTCCAGAGCTGGAACACTGCGGACGAGGATTTGCCCGATTCCGAGCATGCCCTTGTGGTGTATAACATTGAACAGGACAGTGGCTATGCGGTTAAATTTAACGATACCGAATTGCGCCTGATCAACGTGAGTGACATGGATTTCCCCTGGTTTGAAAAGTTTTTCGAGTGGGAGAAATCGGCACAAGCTGACCGCTTGCGTCTTCGCAAATTGGAGAAGGCGCCCTACTGGACGGGTAGATTCAAGGTTGAATACGCTTTTCCTTATTACACGCTCTTCCCGGTGAAGGCGTCGATGTTGCCAACGTTTCTGGCTTTTTTGGAGCAACAGACGGGATGGACAAAAGCCAACATCGTCGAGGACAAATTTCACGAATATACTGGCCGTATTCTTACTTTTGCTTCCGGTGAATTGAAATTCGATATCACGATGAAGGAAGACGCGCAAATACTGCAATTCAGCAAGCACATTTACGCTGAGGCCAATCCTGAATATACGTCTTTAGTGAAAAAAATAGCCGATGCTTTCGAGGCAGCGTTGGCTTCGGGTAAATATCAGGAGCATTTCGGACGAATCGAGAGCGAGACCAAGAAAATCCGCGGGGTTGGCAATAATAAAGCAGACCAGTAAGCTCTCTTGCTTTCCGAATTTTCGATATTCTCTTGAAATGATCGTCATCGCTGAATAAAGGAGAAAGCAATGAACAATCGCTTGATCGTGCTTGGCTGGCTGGCTTGGTTGATAACGACGCCGGTTCACGCTGCGGAACCGGCAAGCGAGCAGCGTCTGGATGAAGTCGCTGAGCGCGGGACGCATGTAATGCCGTTCGATTTGGATAAAACCACGCATATTTTTTCCAAAACCGATACCGGCGGCATTCAACAAGTGATTGCGAAGGATAAAGCGGATAGCGGACAAATCAGCTTGATCCGGCTGCATCTGTCTCAGATTGCCGAGGAATTCCAGCAGGGCGATTACTCCAACCCGGAAAAGATTCACGGCGCCACGATGCCCGGGTTGGCGGCATTAAAAGCGGCAAGCCCCGTTCAAGTGAAGATCGTTTACCGGGAATTGCCGGATGGCGCGGAAATTGCTTATGCCACTCACATCGAGAAGCTCAAACGGGCAATTCACCAATGGTTTGACGCGCAGTTAAGCGATCATGCCCGGCACGCCGTGCCGGGGCATCACCATGATTCCGGCCATCGCCACCATCCGTGACAATACGATCTTGGTAAATTGCGAATTCAATTGACTGGAGGTTCGTTTATTTTCAATTCTCTCTTAGCCATCTGTTTGGGCGCATCGCTCGGCGCCGTGCTGCGCTGGATGTTGGGCATGTCGCTCAACGCATTGTTTCCGGCGATTCCGCCTGGCACATTGGCGGCGAATCTGATCGGCGGTTACTTGATCGGTGTTGCACTTGCCGTCTTTGCCCATCATCCCGGTTTGATGCCTGAGTGGCGTTTGTTCGTCATCACCGGTTTTTTGGGCGGGTTAACCACGTTTTCCACATTTTCCGCCGAAGTCACGGTGCTGATCCAGGAAGGGCGCATACTGTGGGCTGCCGGTGCGATCGGCGCGCATCTGATCGGTTCTTTGCTGATGACAATGTTGGGGCTGGCGACCGTGGCCGCGTTTAAAACCGTCTGATTTCAAGGAGAATGCCATGAAAGGCTATCAACTGACGTTTTTCACCCAGCAAGACCGCCGGCACAATCACCAGCCGCTCGGAGAATGGTTGCTGCAATCGGCGATGAAACTGGGTATCGGCGGCAGGAAGGCGTAAAGGTGTTTTACGTCAAAACGCCGATCGAGTTCGGCATGACCGGAGAAACCTGATGCCGGAAAACGGCGTTCAAACGACTGATACAAAAGGCTGGTTTAACCGCACGGTCGCGGGTGCGGGCATTACCAGCGCATTGGGCGATTTCTGCTACGAAACGACGACCGTAATTCTGCCGGGTTTTCTCGCGGTGCTTGGCATTCCGGCTGCGGTGCTGGGTCTTATCGAAGGCATTGCCGATGCGGTGGCAAGTTTTACCAAAATGGTTTCGGGTTACATCGCCGACAAGCTCGGGCACCGCAAGCTGCTGGTGCTGATCGGTTATGGATTGACGCCGTTTGGCCAGATATTGATTGCGCTATCTTCAGGGTGGTTGCTCATTCTCCTCGGGCGTATGGTGTCGTGGTTCGGCAAGGGCTTGCGCGGCCCGTTGCGCGACGCCATCGTGATTCAGGCGGTAAGCCCGGCCACGCGTGGACGCGCTTTCGGCTTTCATCGCGCGGCGGATTCAGTGGGTGCGGTGCTCGGCCCTTTGCTGGGTGTGGCGTTGCTGGGATTGGCGCAAGATTGGCACTGGGAAGATGCCGCCGGGCCGTTCCGTTTCGTATTATGGTTGTCGGTGATTCCCGGTGTGCTGGCGGTGCTGGCGTTTCTGTGGCTGGTCAAGGATCCGCAGCATTCGCCGAATCCGGCGCTGAAGTTTTTCAGCACGCTGCGCGGATTGCCGGTACGCTTCAAACGGTATCTGGGCGCAGTGACTGTCTTCGGTATCGGCGATTTTTCCCATGCATTGCTGATCCTCGCGGCGACCACGTTGCTCACCCCGTCGATGGGCGTGGTGCAGGCGGCGCAGGTGGCGGGATTGCTGTATGTATGGCGCAATGTCGTGCAGGTTGCGGTTTCCTGGCCGGTGGGATGGCTGGCCGACCGTATCGGCCATTTGCCCGTTCTTGTAGCGGGTTATTTTCTGGGCGCCGCCACGGCGGTGTCGGCGGCGCTGGCGTTCTGGTTCGCGGTTGACAGCACCGCAGCGCTGGCGGGTATTTTCTTCCTCGCCGGGTTGTACATGGCCGTGCAGGAAGCGCTGGAATCGACCGTGACCGCGGACATGGTGCAGGCGGAGACCATGACGATGGGTATCGGCGCGCTCGGTACCGTCAACGGAATTGCCAAGTTTGTGTCGAGCGCGACCGTCGGCGTGGTTTGGACTGCGGTTTCTCCGGAAATCGCCTTTACCCTGGCCGCCGGGTTCATGCTGGCCGGCACATGGCTGATCCTGCGGGTGCGCAATTAATGGATCGCGTGATGCTGGAACGGCGGCAGGTCTGGATTTATCTTGTTGCGATCCTGTGCGGATTGCTGCTGGGTGGGGCTTGGCCCGGTATCGGTCCGTATCTGGAAATGTGGCTTTGGCCGGTGCTTGCTGTGCTGCTTTACGCCACCTTTGTGCAAGTACCGCTGCTGCATATCCGCGATGCCTTTGGCGACCGGCGCTTCGTGCTTGCCGCGATGACCGGTAATTTCGTGCTGATACCGTTGGTAGTCTGGTTTCTTCTGCAATGGCTGCCCGATGACCCGGCTCTACATCTCGGCGTGCTGCTGGTGCTCCTAGTGCCCTGTACCGACTGGTTCATCACCTTCGCACAATTCGGACGCGGCAACACAGCGCGGGCGGTTGCCGTCACGCCGCTGAATCTGCTGGCGCAGTTGCTGCTATTGCCGGTTTATCTGTGGCTGATGCTGCCGACGGCGGATTTCAGCGCCGCGCTGCGAATCGAAGACATGTTGCCCGCCGCGCTTGTTCTGATCGGCATACCGTTGCTGGCCGCGGTATTCACGGAATACTGGGTCGAAGCCAAACCCGCACGCGTGGTCTGGCGCGAACGTTTAGGCTGGTGGCCGGTGCCTTTGCTCTCAGTGGTGGTGTTTCTGATTGCCGCTACGCAGATCGGCACGGTACGCCACGCCGCATCGCTGTTGCTGACAGTACTGCCTGTTTTCGTGAGTTTTTTAGTGCTGGCCGCGCTGATTGCTCGCCTGCTCACCCAGGTGCTGCGGTTGCCGATGGATTCCGGGCGTACATTGGCGTTCAGTCTCGGCACGCGCAATTCCTTCGTCGTGTTGCCGTTCGCGCTGGCGCTGCCAGCCGGGTGGGAGGCGGCAGCGGTAATCATTGTGTTCCAGTCGCTGGTGGAATTGTTCGGGATGGTGTTTTATCTGTGGTGGCTGCCAGACCGGTTGTTCAAGGAAGCTTCCGCCGCTATTGTTGAACCGGAAGATCTTACTTGAGCGTTATTGGAAAAGATTAAATGCAGCAAGTCCAATCCGCTATCAACACTTGCGGAATATCACATCTGAATCTGTTGCAGTCAAACGCGCCAGACTGGTAAAGTCGGGCTTCGACCTTCACTATCAAGGAGCATCAAGTGCGGAAAATTCAAATGATTATTGCCTGTTTGCTGATTGCCACCTCAGCAATCGCAGCCGATATAGACAACCGTCAAACCCTCTCGCTTTCCGAAGTACAACGCGGTCACGTGCTGGAAGAAATGCGGGCATTGTTGTCGGGTACGCAAAGCATACTGGCAGCGCTGTCAACCGATGACATGGCGTCGGTTTCCAAACATGCACGTCCTTTGGGGCTAGGCATGGCGCATAAAGCCGAGGATCACCTCAAAGGCATGCTGCCCAAAGAATTCATGCAGCTGGGCATGTCTTTGCATCGGGACTTCGATCAAATGGCTGCGGATGCTGAATCCAAAAAGGATTCCAAGCTCACGCTGCGGCAGTTGAGCGACGCGATGATCAAGTGTATCGCCTGTCATGATACCTATCAAATCAGAACCGCATTACCATCTGGACAACCGGTGCAAACCCAGGAACACGAGCATCACCACCATCATTAACACTTGGTGAGGTGGATACAAGCCCCGAGTGTTGATACTTGAGAAAGGAACGCTTCATGAGCACTGTCATTCTTGAATCCACGCTGACTTGCCCGGTGTGCGGCCATGTGAAAACGGAAACCATGCCCACGGACGCCTGCCAATGGTTCTACGAATGCGAACAATGCCACACTGTGCTTAAACCGAAGCCTGGCGACTGTTGTGTCTATTGTTCCTATGGCACGGCGTCATGCCCGTCTATCCAGATGAGAGATAAAAACAGCGGCAAGAGCTGTTGCGGTTAGGCAATACGCTGCACTTTTGCTTGGATTTATCAATGCTGGATCAACGATCGACTGCTGCCGGACAATGCCAATAACTTTTCAATGCCCACAGGCTCTTCCTTGAGCAATGGTGCGACGGCGTAGCGTTTTGCGTGAACAGTGGATACCGCTTCGATATCCTTAAGTTCATTTATAGCGCGTTGGCACAACAGCGGCGACCGGACGTTCGTGGCGGCGATGCTGTTATTGATAATCCAGGCCCAGGGTTCGATACCGGCGCGGCGCAAATCCGCTTGCAGGCTGGCAGCTTCTAGCACGGGTGTGGTTTCCGCCAAAGTCACCAGCAGCATTTTAGTTTGTTTGGGGTTTTGGAGTTGCATCATCGGCGTGGTGTAGTGCGCGATGGCATGGCTATCCATTTGTTTGACAATCTCGCGATGATAAGCGCCGGTGGCATCCAGTAATAATAACGTATGCCCGGTTGGCGCGGTATTCATCACCACGAATTTCTTTCCCGCTTCACGGATAATGCGCGAGAATGCCTGAAATACCGCAATTTCTTCGGTACAGGGCGAGCGTAAATCTTCTTCCAGTAACGCCTTGCCTTGCGCATCCAGATGCGCTCCCTTGGTTTGCAGAATGCGCTGGCGGTAACGCTCGGTTTCCACCTGCGGATCAATCCGGTCGACCTGGAGATTTTCCATCGTGCCGCTAAGCGTCTCGCTTAAATGCGCGGCCGGATCGGACGTGGTGAGATGCACCGGCAAGCCTCGATGTGCCAGATTGACCGCGATTGCCGCTGCCAGCGTGGTTTTGCCGACACCGCCTTTGCCCATCAGCATGATCAAGCCGCAACCATCCTTGGCAATATCATCGATCAGGCCGGATAAGCCGGGGAATGGCATGGCTTGATGCGCCGCATTATTACCGCCGACAGCGGTCAATTCATCCAACAGTAATTGCCGTAAAGCAGCCAATCCAACCAAATTGAACGGTTTCAGCGCGATGTGATCGCGCGGTAAGGGTTTGAGAATTTCAGGGATGGCCGCCAAGGTTTTTTGCTCACGTTCGAAAATTGCAGCTGCTAAATCATCTTCTGTTGCTTCCGACTGTGGCAATAAGCCATTGATAACGAGAAATTGATTGATCAAACCGATGGCCGTGAGTTCTTCCTGTGTGCGCGCTACTTCGCGTAACGTGGTTTGCTGCGCGCGGGCTACCAATACCAGCCGGGTGCGTTGCGGATCGGCGAGCGCATCCACGGCTGCTTTGTATTGTGCGCGTTGTTTTTCCAGGCCCGCCAAAGGGCCAAGGCAGGATGCATCGCCTTTGCCTTCTTCAAGAAAATCACTCCATGCGCCGGGCAGTTGCAGCAGCCGGATGGTATGGCCGGTTGGCGCGGTGTCGAAAATAATATGATCGTAATCCGCAGTCAGCACTGAATCGACCAACAAAGCGGTAAATTCATCGAAAGCGGCGATTTCGGTCGTGCAAGCGCCGGATAATTGTTCCTCAATACCTTTCACCACCGTATCCGGCAATACGCCGCGCACCGGATTGACGATTCGATCGCGGTAAATTTGCGCCGCTGCCTGCGGGTCGATTTCCAGGGCGGCCAAACCGGGCACCATGCTGATCGCGGTAATTGTGTTGCCGATCGTCATGCCGAACACCTGGCCGACATTGGAAGCCGGATCGGTACTGACCAGTAAAACCCGTCGGCCAGCATCGGCTAATGTGATGGCCGAAGCGCAGGCCAACGAAGTTTTGCCAACGCCGCCTTTACCGGTAAAAAATAGGAAACGTGGCGGTTGATCAAGGAATTTCCGGTGTGCCATGAAATTGGCCCGGGTATGCGTTAACAACAACCGCCGCAGCAACTCGATTCTTCCTCTTTCTCTTGCAGCGGAACTCCCGCCCAACGTGCCAGTTCACCGCGCTGCGGATAACGGCCTGTCAATGCCACTTCACCATCCACCAGAATAAGTGGCAGCGCTTCCGCACCAGATCGTTCCAGGAATCCTTTCACCGTAGCATTATCTGCAAAAGCCATGGGTTGCTGCGCCAGATTGAAACGCTCGATGGCTACGTCGTGCTGCTTGAGCCAATCGACATCGGCGGAAAAAGCGGTCAATGCCTGGTCTACGTCGGAACCGCAGACGCCTGAGCTACAGCACGAAGCAGGATCAAATACTTGAATAGTTGCCATTTTGATTCTCCATTAAAAAAGTAACGAGGTTGATGTAATTCACTTTGTTCGGTTGTTGTGATTTTGCGATGATAATCTCATTGAACACTCAGCCACATGGCCAGGGCAGCCAGCGTAACGAGCAATACCGGAACCGTCAACACAATCCCTACTTGGAAGTAATACCCCCAGGTGATCAGCGTATTTTTCCGCGCCAGTACATGCAACCACAACAGAGTTGCCAGGCTGCCGATCGGTGTGATTTTCGGACCCAAATCGCAACCGATGACGTTGGCGTAAATCATTGCGTCTTTTACCACACCGCTCGCGCTGGTTGCATCGATCGACAATGCGCCGATCAGCACCGTAGGCATATTGTTCATGATGGACGATAAGAAGGCGGCCAGAAAACCGGTGCCGAGCGTTGCACCCCACACGCCATAACCGGCAAAGATATCAAGCAGACTGGTAATGTACCCGGTTAAGCCTTCATTGCGCAAACCATATACCACCAAATACATACCCAGTGAAAAAATGACGATCTGCCACGGCGCTTCGCGTACTACCTTACGCGTGTTAATCACATGACCACGCGCTGCCACCGCGAGCAGTATTAGCGAGCCGGTGGCGGCCACAAGACTGATGGGCACACCCAAAGATTCGAGACCAAAGAAGCCGATCAGCAGCAATGCCAACACCACCCATCCAGCACGGAACGTTGCTAGGTCGCGTATTGCTTTACTGGGGGGCCTAAGTTGACCGACATCATAGTGCGACGGGATACTGCGGCGGAAATAGATGAAAAGCACGCCTAGGCTTCCCGCTACTGAAGCGAAATTGACCGGAATCATCACCGCAGCGTACTCGGTAAAGCCGATCTTGAAATAATCAACCGAGACAATGTTCACCAAATTGGATACCACAAGCGGCAAGCTGGCCGTATCGGCGATAAAGCCCGCCGCCATGACGAAAGCGAGCGTGGCCGCCGGGCTAAAACCAAGCGCCAGCAGCATCGCCATAACAATTGGCGTTAGAATCAAAGCTGCGCCATCGTTGGCGAACAGCGCTGCAACCGCCGCACCCAGTAATACAATATAGGCAAATAATAGATACCCATTGCCGCGCCCCCAGCGCGCCACATGCAATGCTGCCCACTCAAAGAATCCCGCTTCGTCGAGCACTAGGCTGATAATAATGATGGCAATGAAAGCTGCTGTTGCATTCCAGACAATATGCCACACCACCGGAATGTCACTGAGCTGCACCACGCCAAGAAGCAATGCCGTAGTTGCGCCAATCAGCGCGCTCCAGCCAATGCCGAGACCGCGCGGCTGCCAGATGACCAAAACGAGTGTTGCTATGAAAATGAGTACGGCTGTCAGCATGTCAGTATGTCAGTATGTCAGTATGTACACATTGCTATCTCGTCTTGGATAGTGGTTATCACGCTTTGTGTGTCTGTTTAAATTTCAAAATACCGATGTAGTCCAGTTTCGTCCGGAAGGCGGAAGGATTTTGCTGCAAATCATCGAGCGGCAGCGATAAAAAAGTCTCGATGCCCTCGCGCAAGGTTTGATAAGCCTGCATGAACGCCGCGTTGATTTCTTCCTCGGTTCCAGTGGCTTCGGCTGGATCATCGACACCCCAATGCGAACGCAGTGCAGGGCGAAGATACGTCGGGCAGGTTTCACCGGCTGCATTACCGCACACGGTAATCACAATATCCGGCGTTGCCGGCAAGTTATCCCATGATTTACTGTAAAGTCCTTCGGTTGCAATACCTTCGCGTTCAAGTAGCGCGAGTGAGCGTGGATGAACTTTTCCGGTCGGTTTGCTGCCTGCGCTCATCGCTTTCTAGCCGTCGGGTGCAAGATGATTAAAAGTGGCTTCCGCAAGGATGGAGCGGCAGGAATTTCCGGTACAAAGAAATAGTACATCCATGATTAGGCCGCGCAGCAGCTTTCGGTTTTCGTGGGAATGGCGGTATCTTGCCCAAAGACCGGGATGGTTGTCAGTGTGTGAAATGCTTCCCAGGCAATATCTTGCGGATCGACGGTCCAGTATTTATTTGACGAGGCATAACAGCATTGCGCATTCTGTTGTTCCGCAGCAGGCAAACCGGCTTGAACCAATCGTCGATTCATTTCGTTTAATGCTTCTTCCGAGTCAACTTGGATTCCCACATGATCCAATCCCGGTTTTGCACCTCTTGCTGAAATCGCGAAATTTATTAATGGATCGTCCAGCATCCATTTGGCGTAGTCTTGCTTACTGACGGATGGTACGATGCCGAAAAGCGCCGAGTAGAAGCGGATATTATCCTGCAAGTTATCCACAGCGATATGGATATGAAAACGTTTCATTGCGTTGTCTCCTTTGTTGAATCGATAGCGGTTGATGTGGGATCGGGATTTTCAGCACAGCAAAATTCATGCGGGCTGCATGGAATCCCGGCACAACAATTCTCGGTGAGATAGTGCAATAGCGCATTCATCGTTACGAAATTTGGCGAATAATAAATAAAACGGCTTTCCTGGCGGGCAGTTACCAGTTCCGCATGAGTTAATTCTTTCAAATGAAAAGACATTGTTGCATTCGGAATACCCAATTCTTTCGCCAATTGTCCAGCCGGAAGACCGGATTCGCCGACTTGAACCAACGTCCGAAATATCGTCAGGCGGGTTTCATGCGCCAAAGCTGTCAGTGCTTTTATTGCAATTGTAATTTCCATGTTTCCATTATATTGGAAATGTAGAATGTGTCAATTAGTTTTTTGTGACCCGGTGAAAACTGCGGCTATCGTTGATAATCAGTGAGGATGTTACTCGGCATCAATGAGAGGATTCACGCGTAAGCGGATGTCCGCTTCGCTTAGAGAGGGGATGCACAGCTCGATAAAACGGTAGGCATAGCCGCGCAGATAGTGATTGCGGCGGACAGAAATGAACGTGGTGTTTTTCTCAAATAAATATTCGCTATCCAGTTTTACCAGCGTGGTATCGCGATCACCGGTAAACGCCACTGAAGCGATAATGCCAATCCCTAAACCCAATTTCACATAGGTTTTGATCACATCCGCATCCAGTGCCGACATCGCGATATCAGGGATCAATCCGGCTTTGGCAAAAGTTTGATCGATTCGCGAACGTCCGGTGAGTCCGTGATGATAAGTGATGATCGGATATTCCGTGATAGCTTCGAGTGTGAGCGGTTGCACGGATTGCAGCGGATGTCCGGCAGGAACGATGACAATGTGCTGCCAGGTATGAAATGGAAAGGAAACCAGGTCGACGGCATTTTCCAGTGCCTCGGTTGCGATCCCGATGTCCGCCCGTCCGTCGACCAGCATCGATAAAATGTCGCCGGGTTTCGATTCGTTCAGGATTAAGTGGACTTTGGGGAAAGCTTTCTTAAATTCGGTAACAACCGGCGGCAGGATGTATTGCGCTTGCGTATGCGTGGTGGCAATCGTCAATTGACCTTGATCGTGATTGCTGAATTGCTCCGCCAAGCGCTTGATATTTTTGGTATCGAACAAAATCCGTTCGACGATGGTGACCAGCTCCTTGCCGGGTTCGGTCAGACCGACCAGCCGTTTACCTTTGCGAATGAAGAGTTCGAGATTCAGTTCGTCTTCCAGATCCTTGATATGCTTGCTGACACCCGATTGCGATGTAAACAGGGCATTTGCCACTTCAGTCAGATTGTAATTCCGCCGTACGGTCTCGTTGATAATGCGTAGTTGTTGAAAATTCATTACCTGTCTCTCGAATAGCGGAGTATTAGCAATCGATCGCTCTCATAAGCGGGAGCCATCTAGTTTTTAGTGTTTTAACTGACTGTGAGAATAATTCGGAAACACATCAAGCCGCTTGGGTTTAATAAAGACTTTATCACCTTTTTTCAATTGTAATTCACGAAAACGTTCTTTTCTGATTTCGGCGTGTACCGGATTCCTGTGCTCATCGTTGTCGCGCACCATTTCCAAGCGCACGATCGGTCCAACGGACAAAATGTGCACGATTTGCGCGGCTAATGCTGTTTCGCCATTGCGGGTGCGCTCGACTTCGATTTCATGCGGACGAACATACGCAATCGCTGCCAATTCTTCGGCCTCGGCGTGTTCCGGCGCATCGACTTCGAAATCGCCAATCCAGGCGCGGCCGCGATGCAAGCGGCTATGAAACAAATTCACGTTGCCAAGAAATTCGTACACAAAGGGGTTAGCGGGTTGCTCATAGACTTCATCGGGCGTGCCAATTTGTTCGATTTTGCCTTCGTTCATGACGACCACGCGGTCGGCGACTTCCAGTGCTTCCTCCTGGTCGTGCGTGACGAATACGCTGGTAATGTGCATATCGTCGTGCAGCCGTCTAAGCCATGCGCGTAGCTCCTTGCGTACTTTGGCATCCAAGGCGCCGAAAGGCTCGTCGAGCAACAGCACTTTCGGTTCTACCGCCAATGCCCGTGCCAGGGCGATGCGCTGACGCTGACCGCCGGAAAGCTGGTGCGGGTAACGATCTGCCAGCCAATCCAATTGCACCAGGTGCAGCAATTTCATCACGCGCTCGCGGATTTCCTCTTTCGCCGGGCGGAATTTCTTCGGGCGCACGTTCAAACCGAAAGCCACGTTGTCAAAAATCGACATATTGCGGAATAGCGCGTAATGCTGAAAGACAAATCCGACCTGACGATCACGTACATGCTGATCGGTTGCGTCTTCGCCGTGAAATAACACTTGACCGCTGTCGGCGGTTTCAAGTCCTGCGATCACGCGCAACAGCGTGGTTTTACCAGAGCCGGAAGGACCGAGCAGCGCGAGCAGTTCACCCGAGTGGACTTGCAGATTAACATCGTGCAATGCGGTAAAACTGCCAAATTGTTTGGAAAGATTAAGAACTTCAATGCTCATGCATCACCTCGTTGTGTTTGATGTTGTTGGGTGTGAAATTCAATCGCCGTTTTAAGCGCCAGTGTGACCAAAGCCAGCAAAGCCAGCAGCGAAGCCACGGCAAATGCGGCGGCAAAGTTGTATTCGTTGTAGAGGATTTCGACGTGCAGCGGCATGGTGTTGGTGCTGCCGCGGATATGGCCGGATACCACCGATACCGCGCCGAATTCGCCCATCGCGCGCGCATTACATAAAATGGCGCCATACAACAAGCCCCATTTGATATTGGGTAACGTGATCTGCCAGAAAGTTTGCCAGCCGCTGGCGCCCAGCACGATCGCCGCTTCCTCTTCCTCGGTGCCTTGCGCTTGCATCAAAGGAATCAATTCGCGGGCAATGAACGGCACGGTTACAAACACTGTCGCCAGCACGATACCGGGCACGGCAAAAATGATCTTGATATCGTGTTCCGCCAACCACGGCCCCAACCAGCCTTGCAAGCCGAACACCAATACATAAATCAGTCCGGAAACGACCGGTGATACTGAGAAGGGCAAGTCGATCAAGGTAATCAACAAATTCTTGCCACGGAATTCGAACTTGGCGATCGCCCAGGCAGCCGCAATCCCGAACACCAAGTTCAGCGGCACCGCAATCGCGGCTACCGTCAGGGTCAGCTTGATCGCCGAAACTGCATCGGGATCGGTGATCGCCGCCAGATAGACATCCACGCCTTTCTTGAACGCTTCATAAAAAACCGAAATCAGCGGTACGAAAAGGAATAGCGTTAAAAATATCAGCGCGATTCCGGTCAAAAGCCAGCGTATCCAGGCCGGTTCTTCGGTAGCGCGTTGGCGGAAGGTTTTACCGGATACCGGAAATGTAATCGTCGTAGTCATCGTATCCTCAAGTTTGCGCACTGCGGCGGCTCCACCATTGCAGCAGATTAATGATCAATAACAGAATGAAAGAAATCACCAGCATCACCACCGACAGCGCCGTGGCTCCCGCGTAGTCGTATTGTTCCAGTTTGGTAACGATCAGCAGCGGCGTGATTTCGGAAATCATCGGCATGTTGCCGGCAATGAAAATGACCGAGCCGTACTCGCCGATCGCGCGTGCAAAGGCGAGCGCGAAGCCGGTCATCAAGGCGGGAAAAAGCACGGGAAAAATAACGCGCGAGAAGGTTTGCCAACGATTAGCGCCGAGCGTGGCCGCCGCTTCTTCCAATTCGGCTTCGATGTCCTCGAGCACCGGCTGCACGGTACGAACCACGAATGGCAAACCGATAAAAGTCAGCGTTACAAAAATACCCAGCGGCGTAAACGCCACTTTGATGCCGAGCGGTTCCAAATGCTGACCGATCCAGCCATTGCCGGAATACAGGGCGGTCAGTGCAATCCCGGCCACGGCGGTTGGCAATGCAAACGGCAGGTCGACTAAGGCATCGACAATTTTCTTCCCGGGAAAATGGTAACGCACCAGCACCCACGCCACTAACAAACCGAATACCGCATTGACGAGCGCGGCTGCGAATGACACACCAAACGTCAAACGGTACGAAGCCAATACCCGTGGTGTCGTGACAATCGCCCAAAATTCCGGCCAGGTTAACTCAGCAGTCCGGATGAATGCCGCTGACAGTGGGATCAATACGATCAGACTGAGGTACAGCAAAGTAAATCCCAGTGCCAGATTGAAGCCGGGCAGAATGCTGTGTTGCTTGAGGCTGTTCATTGTTTGATTATTTCAAGTAAATCTGATCAAAGTGACCGCCATCCGAGAAGTGTGTTTTGTGCGCGTTTTTCCAACCGCCAAAAGCATCGTCGATGCGGAATAACTCGAGTTTAGGAAATTGGGCGGTATACTTTGCAGCAACTTTTTCATTGGTCGGGCGGTAAAAATGCTTGGCGGCGATTTCCTGTCCTTCATCGGAGTACAGGTATTGCAGATAGGCTTCGGCGATCTGGCGGGTGCCGCGTTTGTCGACCACTTTGTCGACGATTGCAACCGGCGGTTCCGCCAATATGCTGAGAGATGGAGCGACAATTTCCAATTTATCCGTGCCGTATTCTTTCAACGCCAGGAATGCTTCGTTTTCCCAAGTAATCAGCACATCGCCCACGCCGCGTTCGACAAAGGTTGTGGTGGAGCCGCGTGCACCGGAATCAAGCACCGGCACATTTTTATAGATATTGGTGACGAATTCCTTAGCTTTATCATCGCCGCCCAAGTGCCGTCTGCCGTATTCCCAGGCGGCCAGATAATTCCATTGCGCACCGCCGGAAGTTTTGGGGTTCGGCGTGATGACGGCTACGCCGGGACGCGCCAGATCGGCCCAATCCTTGATGCCTTTCGGGTTGCCTTTACGCACCAGAAAGATAATCGTCGATGTGTACGGGGTACTATTGAGCGATAAGCGTTGCTGCCAATCTTCCGGCAGCAGTTTGGCTTTCTCGGCGATGGCGTTGATATCGTTGGCCAGCGCCAATGTGACAACGTCCGCTTCCAGACCGTCAATGACGGAACGCGCTTGCTTGCCGGAACCGCCATGCGATTGTTGAACTTTGACGGTTTCATTGTTTTTGCTTTGCCAAAATTTAGCAAAAGCGGCATTGAATTCCTGGTAGAGCTCGCGGGTTGGGTCGTATGAAACGTTCAGAATGGTTTTTTCTGCGAGTGCGTGACCGCTAAGGACGAGGCCTGCGGTTAAAATGCTTGTTGTGAACAGTTTTCTAATATTCATACTATTTCTCCATTAAAGACAGGGTTTATAAGAGGCTGATGAGTACTTCAAAGTACAGAAAGTCGGTATCTCCAGAGCGGTGGTCAACGCAAGGATGCACGTGACCGGTTGCGCATGACGGGCTTGCGGCGATGCGGTTCTTGACGAAATCTTCCGCGGTGAAATGGGTGTAGCCCAAGACGGTATTGATTTTTGGCGATACTTGGTAGCGTATCCGGCCTTCGAGCGCATGGCCGGCGTAATCACCGCTTTGGCCGGTACGATCCCGGTTGAAACCCGGATCTCTGACGGTTTGGCTGATATTGCCGTCGAGAATATCGAACATCCGGTCGCGTTTGCTCGCCAGAAAATACCAGCCATACGTCAGTTCAAACCCTAGTTTTTGCGTGGGCTGCAAGTCCATCCGGATTTTTGGCGCTTTCAAGTTTTCGTAGACCACGTAGTGATCCGCCGACCAAGGCCGGGCGAAACCGAAGAAGCGGTCGAAACGGTTGTCGACGCCGTCATTGGGGTCTTTATCACCGCTGGCGTAGCCGTAGAAGCCGGTGAGGCGAGGTTTCCACGGGTGATTGAAGGTTTTGCCGACTTCAATGGTGTAACCTTGCGCATCTTGCCGCAGCGGCCCGCTGTAGCCGAATTGGTGGTTATAGCTGACGTCAAAATCAAACAAATCAAGAACCTTTCCATAGGTGCGGAAACCCGGCATATAAATTTCCCGGTCCAGGCGGTTGGCGGCGGTAAAGCCATCGGGGTCGGCATTTTGTTTTTGACCCATGAAGTACGGCTGTATCGTGAGGATGTCAGACCATCTGCGCCAGTGGCCGATGGCGCCGAAGAACCATAGCCGTTCGTTGGACATGTCGAATTTGGTTTGCGCGCGCCTTACCGGTTGGTAACCGAATAAATCCAGTTCCCAATCGTTTGCTTCACGGCCTATATTCAAGCGGAAACCTTCAAAGGTATTGGTGGTGTTACGCCACTCGTTACGGGCAATAAAGCGCCGGTCGGTGGTCTCGTAAGCCATCCGGCCAACTCTAAACCGGATTGGGCGGTCATTACCCCGGTCGTCGGCGCCGAGTGCTTTTTTGAAGTTGAGTTCACCGTAAGCATTGATCAGGTCGTATTCGTTTCTTTCCTGGTCGGTTGTTACGTATTTATTGTTAATAACCCGGGAATCCTGAAATTCCACTGCAAAACGGAACGGATCCAGAATATCGCGGATGCCCAGCCAGGCGCGATGACGGAAAAAAATCGGATTGTCTTCTCCGCCTTCGACGCGCCGGAGGTCATTGTTGCGCCACTCGTAGCGGGTGCGATGCTCGAAACCGATATCCAGCCAGGTGATATCCTTGAAAGCAGGAACCCCGATATCGCTTAACCGGCGGACATAGCGGGGCGGATCCGATTCCGGGTTGGTGGCATAACTGTCTGCCCGCCGGTGATAGCTGGTTGATTGCGCAGCCGCAGCTGCTGGTGCTGTCGCCGGTTTTTGCGCTTGCGGTTCTATCGCCGGTAAAGATTTTTCAACTTCTTTTGCTTTGTCCGTCGATGGCTTGCCGGGTTCGGCAATAATTTGCTGCGCCAATTGAACAATGCTTTTCTGTATGCCTTGAAAGTCTATGCCGGGCTTGCCATCCGAAGACGCTGCTGCCGGAATGGCGGTGAGTAAGCCTACTGCCGCTGTAGATAACGAAAACCAAAGAAACTTCACTGTATTCTCCTGAGTAAGCTCTCCGGTTTGCCGGTTGAGTTACTGATATTGTTTTTGTTTTTACCTCCAGTGTTACTGGCCGGTATTACTGATTGCTGGTGCCGGTTGATTTGCCGTGTTCGAATCCGGGTGGTTTATCAAGCGCCCGGTTTCAATGCTTTGCGCCCGGATCCGCTGTGATTGACGCGGATTTTTTTGCGGCACTCTATTTGCACGACTTTGCCGTCATGAATCACCACTTCCACTGATCCGTAGTCGATGCTGGTGACGGCATCCACAATTTCCTGGATGACATCCGCATTGAGCTGGCTGCTTTTGTGTGAGGTTGAAAGTTGTGTCATTTCTGCAAGGATCGTAGTTACGAGAGCCGCAAATTTACACAGCTTTCTTTATATTAGGAACTAATAGTTTTTCATTTGCTTATCATTTTTTCGTATAAGAAAACTTGCAGTAATGAGTATTTCTTTTTTAAGGAAACGCTGATTAATTCGGCGAACGAGATGAAGCACGAGGCGCACGGCACACTGCAACCGGGATATATCAATAAGATAGGCGAGGGAGCGAGTACCGCGCAACGAAGTGATTCGCTCGCATAGTCAATTAATCAGCATTTCCTTAAGCGAGGATAGTCTCTACGGAAAAGTAATTAGTCCGTCCTGAACAACGCATTTCAAAGCCGGGACCAGGGGATTGATTTTGGACACTGATGCGATTCGCATCGCTGATTCCTCTGAAAATAGAAACAATAATGGAAATTATAAAATATCAGAATATATGGGTATTTTTAATAGTGATTGACCCCTTTATTGTTGTTACTTGAATTTGATTTATTTGCTTAGCCAGACTAGACTAACACCCTAGCTTAAATATAGGAGTGCTATGATGAGCACAGTGAACATGTTGCAAGCGAAATCCAACCTTTCGCGTCTGGTTGAAGCCATTGAGCAGGGCGAAGAGCGGGAGATTATTATTGCCCGAAATGGACATCCAGCGGCAAAATTGGTCCCCATAGATAAGTTTGCACCAGGACAGCGTATTGGCGTGGCTAAAGGTGCGTTTGAGGTTCCTGACAATATCGATGGGAGTAATGATGAGATTGCAAAGCTTTTTACTGGCCGAGTTGAAGTTTGAATATTTTGCTCGATACGCATGTGGCTTTATGGGCCATAACGGATAACAAAAACTTATCAGATAAAGCTCGAGAGCTGATTCTAGCGCCTCGCAATACGGTTTGGGTAAGCACTGTCAGTCTATGGGAAATTACCATTAAACACAGTCTCGGTCGGGGAGATATGCCGGTGTCAGGACGGGATGCCTTGTATCATTTTAATCGGGCAGGATATCGAATACTTGCCATTGAGCCTGAACATGCTTTAGCAGTAGAAGATCTTCCATTACACCATCAAGACCCTTTTGACCGGCTTATAATCGCTCAGGCCGTTGTCGAGCCTATGCGTCTTATAACCCACGATGGAGCGGTGTCCAGCTATAGCGATACCATTATTTATATTTAAATCCACGATTAGCGATCAGATATTGGTCAAATATTGGTGATAGCTGGTAGGTCAGCGATGGGGTGCTGATCCTAATCGGGAATTCACCATTCCACACAGGTACAATTGGATGCTAATTTGTTCTAACAGGCCGTTGAAAAACGTTTTCGAGGCAGCCGATACAAGGCGAGTTTGGCTATGTTGCGGTGATATCTCGGCCGAGCAGACGGCGGGAAAGTCTGGCGATGCGTTGATTGGAACGGAAATCCCTGAGTGTCATGCCGTTGCCATAAATATCCAGAAATTTTCCATCGGCAGGATTGAACAAGTGTTCGCGCAAATAACTTTCTTGAATAAAACCGAGCGCTAACGTGTTTTCTTGCGAATAGGCGTTAGTGGCATAAACGTTGGTCGTCAGCTTGTTCAATCGGACACGGTTAAACGCATAATCAAGGATCAGCAAAGTCGCTTCAAGGGCGGTGCCACGTGCGTGATCTTCGGGATTGGGTAAACCGATCAGAAATTCAGCACGGCGATGCGGAAAGTTAATGTCAACGAGATTCGCGATGCCAACCGGTTGATTGGTATTTTTCCGGATAATGACCCAATCGACAGTCTTGGTTTGGCACGGATGCTGTGCTTGGGTTTGGCTTAACTTTGCCGCCAATTCATCGATCGGTTGATTGCGTGGAATATATTGATTGTACTGCCTCATGAAGACATCGTTTTGGTGGCAATGATGGATGTAAGCGGCATCCTCTGTTTCGTAACGGCGAAGAAAAAGCTTTTTTCCTTGCAGCGGTTCGAGCCAGTTGGAATCGACCTCGGCAAGATTATGGCGGGCTTGGCTGAAGTTGGGCATCGACAGGAGCGCTTTATGGAAACAAGCCCTGGCTTCGTCGATTCTTCCGAGGCTTTTTAGCGCCTGCCCCAGATTATTGCTGGCTTCGGCGTAACCACCCTGCAATTCGAGCGCTCGTTGATAGCAGCGAATCGCATCGTCAGTTTTATTCAATTTTTGCAGCGCATTTCCAAGGTTATTGAGCGCATGCGGATATTGCGGACGTAGTTGCAGTGCCCGGCGAAAGCATTCGGCAGCCTTTTCATTACGACTCCGAGCCATATACGCATTGCCCAATATATTCAGGACTTCAGCTTGATTGGCGTTGAGTGCGAGTGATTTCTCGCAATAGCCGATCGCTGTTTCGATTTGATTTTGCTCCAAAAGCGCATTGGCGTAGTTGCCGATAAAGTCTGCGCGTGTTGGCGCTGCTGCAATTGCTTTCTGGAAATAATCATTGGCCAATTGGTAACGCTGGGTTTGTGCGTAAATGATAGCCAACAGATGCAAGGTATCGGGTTGATTGGGGATCGCTGAGCAAATTTTAAGACAGATCGCTTCCGCCTCGGAAAATTGCCCGGAATGCTGGTGATGGACGGCCTTTTGGAGAGCTTCGGAAAGTTGTCGCATGCCGTTGAATGGTGAAATCAATGATTCATGTCCAAGCGATGATTGACAGCTTGATTGTAGCGTAGTTTATCCGGGTAAGCGGTGCATCCTGATTGCGATAACACCGCTTACTGGTTTATTTTTCTGCTAAATAATGGGGAAATGAGATCCGGCAATATCAGAAACTGTCAAACCGGGCGATCCGACGATTACCGGACTAACCAGCAGGAATCCATCATCAGCGGCAGTCGTGAAATTAAGCGCGGTATCGTCGCTGATTCCGGTGTAAGCATTTCCGTCTATATCCCTAACTGCACCGCTATCGATCAGGATACTGTAACCCGTATTGGGAACGAGATCCAAAATCGGATTAATGGTAACTTTGCTGCCGTTAAATGTGACCTGACTGGTATCACTAGCCGCGATCGTTCTGGTATCGGAACCATTCGAGATAATGATGCTGCCGGTACTGCCAGCCTGAACCCATTCGTTGAAATACAGTTCGATATTCTGATCAACCTGGAAGCCGGTGTAATCGTCCCAAGGATTGCTCCACGTTAGTCGCGGCTCGGTTGTGATCGTGAAGAAATCAAGTGCGGTATCGTCGCTGATACCGGCATAAGCATTTCCGTCCAAGTCGGTGATGGCGCCGCTATCGATCTTGATATTGTAATGAGTGCCAGGAATCAAATCGGCAGTAGGGTTGATAGTTACACTACTGTATCCATCGAAGCTTACTTGGCTGGCGTCATCGATGGCGATAGTGCGCGTATCGGAACCATTGCTGATAATGATGTTGCCGCTAACGCCTTGTTTGACTGTTTGATTGAAAGACAACATGATGTTCTGATCGGCCTGGAAATCCGTGAAACCATCCCAAGGATAACTCCCAGATAACCGTGGCTCGGTTGTGACCGTGGAAAAGTCAAGTGTCGTGTCGTCACTGATGCCGACGTAAGCGTTACTATCGAGATCGGTAATGGCGCCGCTATCGATCTGGATGTGGTAATGGGTGTTGGGAATCAGATCCGCTGAAGGATTGATGGAGAGGCCGTAGCCATTGAAACTGACCTGACTGCTGTCATTGATGGCGATAGTGCGGGTATCGGAGCCATTGCTGATGACCATGTTACCGGTGTTGCCCGCTTGGACCAGTTCGTTGAAGTACAACTCGATATTCTGATCCACTGGGAAATCTGTGAAACCATCCCAAGGCTTGCTCCAAGATAACCGTGGTTCAGTCGTAACGGTGGAGAAGTTAAGCGTGACGTTGTCACTGATACCGGCATATTTGTTACCAGCCAGATCGGTGATGGCGCCGTTATCGATGCGGATGCTGTAGTCGGAAAATGGAACCAGATCGTCCGATGGGTTAATCGTTACCATACTACCGTTAAAAATCACTTGGCTGCTGTCACTGATCGCGATGGTGCGTGTGTCGGAGCCGTTGCTGATGACGATATTGCCGCTGCTTCCAGCCTGAATCTCCTCATCGAAATACAGCTCGATATTGTGATCAACCTGGAACTCGGTGGAGTTGTCCCAAGGCGTGCTGCCGGTTAGCCGGGGTTCGCTTGTAACCGTGGAAAAATCAAGCGTGCTGTCGTCGCTGATGCCGGTGTATGCATTTCCAGCCAGATCGATGAAAGCATCATTATCGATGCGGATGCTGTAGTGCGTATGTGGAACGAGGTCAACGGATGGATTAATGGTTACCTTGCCGCCATTAATTGTGACCTGACTGCTGTCATTGCTGGCAATGGTACGTGTGTCGGAACCGTTGCTGATCACGATATTGCCGCTGGCGCCAGCCTGAACCGCTTCATTGAAATGCAGTTCGATATTGTGATCGGCCTGGAATTGCGTAGCGTTATCGAAGGGGTTGCTCCACGTTAATCGAGGTTCGCTTGTGATCGTGGAGAAGTTGAGTGTCGTATCATCGCTAATGCCGACATGGGCATTGCCATCCAAATCGGTAATAGCGCCGCTATCGATCTTGATGTGGTAATGGCTGTTGGGAATCAGATCGGCTGTCGGATTAATAGTAACACCGCCATAACCATTAAATGTGACCTGGCTCGTGTCATTGATAGCGATGGTGCGGATGTCAGAGCCGTTACTGATGACAATATTACCGGTGCTGCCCGCTTGAACCCATTCGTTGAAATACAGATGGATATTCTGGTCCACTTGAAAGTCGGTGGAGTCGTCCAAAGGATAGCTCCCGGATAACCGTGGTTCGGTCGTGGTGGCGAAGAAATCCAGTGTCTTGTCATCGCTGATACCGGCATAAGCATTGCCGTCCAAGTCAGTGATAGCGCCGCTATCAATCTTAATGCTGTAGTGGGTGCCAGGTACCAGATCGGTGAGCGGATTGATGGTGACAGTGCGATCACCATCAAAATTGACTTGGCTGGCGTCATCGATGGCAATGGCGCGGGTGTCGGAGCCGTTGCTGATAATAATATTGCCGCTGGCACCTTGTTTAACTGCTTGGTTGAAATACAGCACGATGTTCTGATTGGCCTGGAAATCGGTGAAACCGTCCCAAGGATTGCTCCAGGACAGCCGCGGCTCGGTCGTAACCGTGGAGAAATCGAGCGTGGTGTTGTCGCTGATGCCGGCATAAGCATTACCCGCCAAATCGGTGATCGCGCCGTTGTCAATCTTGATGTGGTAATGGGTATCAGGGATCAGATCGGCTGAGGGATTGATAGTGACGCCGCTATAACCGTCAAAGCTGACCTGACTGGCATCATTAATAGCGATGGTGCGGGTATCGGAGCCATTGCTGATCACAATATTGCCGCTACTGCCAACCTGAATCGCTTCATTGAAAGATAACTCAATATTGCCGTCAACCGGGAAATCCGGCGTGTTGTCCCAAGGATTGCTCCAGAGTAGCGACGGTTCCGATGAGGTAGTAGAGAAGTTGAGCGTGGTATCGTCGCTGATACCGGCGTAAGCATTTCCAGTCAGGTCGATGATTGCGCCGCTATCGATCTTGATGTGGTAATTGGTGCCCGGAATCAGATCGGCAGACGGATTGATGAAAATGCCACTGTAACCGTCAAAAGTGACTTGACTGGCGTCATTGATGGCGATGGTTCGGGTATCAGAACCGTTGCTGATGAGGATGTTGCCGGTGTTGCCAGGTTTTACTGCTTCATCGAAGTATAGTTCGATATTGCTATCAACCTGGAAATCGATGGCTTCATCCCCAGGGTTGCTCCAGTTCAAAAGCGGATCCGAACTGATCGTGGTAAAACTCAGCTCATCACTGAATCCTTCCCATGCGTTACCTGAAGTGTCTGTAATGGCCCCACTGGTAACTTGAATGCGATAGGTGGAGCCAAGAATTAAATCTTCCTTAGGATTGATGGTAATGTAACCGCCATTGACTGCGCTGCTACTAGAATAGTTAGTGATGGTTACTTGGCTGGCGTCATTCGTGGCAATGGTATGGCTATCAGAACCATTGCTGATAATGATATTGCCGGTAACAGCCATGATCTCTTCATTGAAGCCGATGGTGAAATTGTCATCAAACTTGAATGATGCTCCATCGTACGGCCAGCTCCAAATTGCTTGTGGAGCTGCGGTGTCGGCGATGGTGGTAAAGTTGAAAGCTGAAGGATCGGTAATGCCTGCAAAGTGGTTTCCGGATAAGTCAGTGATTACGCCACTTGCAATCTCGACATGATAGGTCGTATTCGGCACTAGGTTGACACTCGGGTTGATGGTGACCTTGCCGCCGCTGAACATCACCTGATTAGGATCGTTAATTGCAATGGAACGGGTATCTGAGCCATTGCTGATGATAATGTCGCCGGTACCGGGTATGACTGCCTCATCAAAGTGGAGGATAATGTTATTGTTAACCGGAAATGCTTCAAAATCATCAATGGGTTCGGAAGCGATCAGGCTTGGCGATAAATTATCTGAAAGGGAAGGTGCTAGCGTGAACTGCAATGCTGCACTGACGTTTCCGCCATGACCGTCAGCAACGTCATAACGGAGTTCGATATTGCCTGTATAGTTTTCTTCCGGCGTAAAAATCCACCCGTCGGTGGTTTCCGTCAACGAACCATGAGTTGCCGTTAGATTGATGATCGATAATGAGTCATTATCCGCATCGGTGAATCCTTGCAGCAAATCGCGGGTAAGAATTTTATAGTCAGTATTTTTTGTTCCGCTGGGAAGGATAACCGTTGTTCCGGTGAGCTCTGGTGCATGATTCAATCCGCTCAACGTCACTGTGGCTTTGGCCCAATTCAGCGGACTACTGCCTTGACCCTGTTTCATAGCGTAAATAAAGGTATCTTCTAAACTTTCGCCAACCGCTAAATCCCGAAGCTTCGATTGCAACTCCGGGGTTATGACATAAGCAACTTTACCATCCTGGGTGATCGAGATTTGCGCGCCTAATTGGCTGGAATTGGTGCTATTGATGTCATCCCTGCTCAATAAATCGGCGGGTTCATTCCATACACCGCTGCCTTCATCTAACGACCATAGAACTTTGGATTGATCGCCCAGATCGTTTTTCAGTACATCCAGGATGTAGCTATTCCGGCTATTTAAATCCGGGAAATTATCATTTTGTGCTTTTGAATTTTGCGCAAATGAATTTAGTCTTTCGATCGTTAAATCAGCAGGCATAACATTTCTCTCCAGAATGTGGCAGTAACTACTTGTTTAATTACGATGAATTCTCTGCTTGCATGGAACCGATCGAGTATACGCTAATAAAAATGCTATTGATGTGAGAAGAATCACGTTTTAAATGAGCCTATTTGCGAGATTGATTAATGCAGTTTGTGAAGTGATACTGGGCACGATTCAGTTGGTTGAGAGGCATTCAAGGAGATTGCCGCAAACGAATCGGGTCGGCCACTCGAATGAACATTTCTTACGCCTTAGCGCCTTCGATGAACAATGTGACAACCGCATCAAATTCGTTTTTCAGCTTGAGATCGGGATTTGTGATCCAGCGCATCAGCGCTCCAAAATAAAGATAATGGAAATAGATTGCCAATTGTTCAGTTGGTTGGCGGGTATTCAACTCGCCGATGCGTTGTCCCTGCGCGATTAGCATGATCCAGGTTTGCACAATATCGCCGCGGCTCAGCCGCTCGGCTGCTGGATCGAAAGTAGCGAACTTGTGGCGTATATACGGCAGCAGATAGTCGGGATGCGCCTCGCACCATGCGGCCGATTGTTCGAACAGAGCCGAAACGCTGCCGCGAAAAGTCGATTCCTTGCTCAGCTTCAGTTCGAAAGTAGCCATGTCACGATCCAGTTCGGCCTCTAGCATGTAAGCCAGCACCGCATCCTTAGATGGGAAGTGTTTGTATAGCGTACGCTTGGATACATCGGCCTCGGCTGCAATAAGTTCCATGGTTACCGACTCGAAGCCCCGGGTTTTGAACAAATGGGTCGCAGCCCCTGAGATTTGTTCCAGCATCGCTTCACGTTTCCGGATCCGCCTGTTTGTTTTTTCTGTTATTTGTATCATGTTGACTAAAAAGTATACGATGTGATAAAGTATACGACGTATACTTATCGGAGGTCAATGAGGTAGAAGCATGAAATTTTCAATCGTGACGTACGGCACTGAGGGGGATACTCGTCCGCTAGCGGCTCTAAGTCGTGCGCTTATGGATGTTGGCCATGACACGCTGATGCTGGCCGATATCGGTACTTTTGAATCGATACATGCTTTGAATGTGCCCGTTCAAGCATTGTCCGGCGATATTCGTAAAACCTTGGCCGCGGGCGTGGCGGGTACAAACATGATGCCGCGAAAATCCGATTTTAAGGGTACGGCCAGGTTGCTAGCGGATATCGCCAACGAGAACACTGAAGCCTGGATGGCCGAGCTTCTGGCCAGTGCTCGCGGCAGCGATGCGATCATTTTTTCCGGGATGGCCGGATTTGTGGCTCTTTCGGTTGCCGAACGTCTAAATATTCCGGCGATTGGTGCAGCTCTAATTCCAATGACGCCGACGTGCGAATTCCCATCGCCGTTCTTATCGCCGAATCTGGTGCCCGGTTGGTTGAATCGTGTCAGTCATAATCTTGTGAATGGTATGTTTTGGCGGGCATTTAAGGTCAAACTGAACAAAGCGCGAGCGGCTGTGTGCGGCTTGCCCGCGCGCAATAAACTTTGGAATGATTTTCCGTTGCTCTACGGTATTTCCCCAAACCTGTTGCCACAGCCAGCCGATTGGCCGGAACATGTCCGCATGTGTGGACAATGGTTGCATTCCGCGGAATCCTGGACACCACCACTTGAATTGGAAGACTTTCTACTTGCAGGATCGCCGCCACTTTACTTCGGCTTCGGCAGCATGAGCGGATACGATCGAGCGCAGATGCTTGATATATTGGTGCGTTCACTACGTGGCCGCCGCGCGCTTTTCTACCCTGGATGGAATGGCATGAAGCACAGTGAATTACCAAGCAATATTCTCGCCATAGGCAATGTGCCGCACGATTGGCTATTCCCGCAGACTGCCGCAGTCATTCATCATGGCGGGGTCGGCACTACACACTCAGCGACACGCGCAGGAAAGCCTTCCATCGTTGTGCCTTTCATCGGCGATCAATTTTTTTGGGCGGATCGGCTGGCTAAACTGGGCGTTGCGCCCGAACCAGTCACAGCGGCCAAAATGAACGTGACGGGACTGACAAGGGCTATCGAGTTTATAGAGCGCGACGAAGTCAGGGTGCGTGCTGCAAAATTAGGCGAAGCGATTTCAATGGAAAACGGTTTGGCGATGGCGGTCCGAATCATCCACGATTTGTGTCGAAACTAAGAGGATCAACTTGTCTGATACGTATACGCTTAAACTGAACGATGGCAGGACGCTGGCTTATGCATGTTACGGCCGGGCTGATGGAAATCCGCTGTACTTTATGCATGGTTTTCCCGGTAGCCGTTATCAGGCTGCACTCATTCAAGAACAAGCCAAATCCGCCGGTGTTTTCGTGGTTGCGCCGGAGCGACCGGGCTTTGGAAAAACAACTTTAATGCCGAATCGGAAAATAACCGATTGGCCGAACGATATGAGCCAGCTTGCTGATAAGCTCGGGCACGTAAGATTTGGCGTGCTAGGAACTTCCTGCGGTGGACCTTATGCGCTGGCATGTGCCCACAGCATTCCGTCACGGCTGAACTTTGCCGGTGTGGTGGCGGGGATGGCGCCGAGACAGGATGCCACCATTCGCAAGGGTGAATTACCCGTGCTCAAAGTAATGTTCGCGCTTGCGCGCATTTATCCTTGGTTGATTGCTCCTTTGATGCTTATAGATCGCACGATGTTCATGCGCGATGCGCAGAAAGCAGTGAAGGTATTGGCCGGGATGCTGTCGGAACCAGACCGCCAATTGCTTGAGAGCAATACAATGGCGATGATTCGTTTGAGCATTAGTCTCAAGGAAGCTTACGAGCCGGGAATCCGTGGCGCCATGCAGGAGGCTGCACTGATTGCACGAGATCACGGCTATACCCTGGAAGGGATACGTATGCCGGTTCATTTGTATCATGGCGGTAACGACCGGCATACGCCGCCCGCAATGGCCAGACACATGGCGGATCGGATTCCGGATGCCAGCCTTAAAGTTTATCCGGAGGATGGACACCTGTCGGTGCTGGTGAATCGCGCAGCAGAAGTCTTCAGTGATTTTGTGGCAAGCGCTTCAAATTGAATCCGCCATAGGAGAACTTCATGAAAACTGATGTACTCATCATAGGTGCAGGCCCGACCGGCCTGGCACTGGCTCTATCGCTTAAAAAAGCAGGTATCGATTGCATCGTTGTTGAACGCAGGCTGGATATAGAGAACACATCGAGAGCGGCGGTTATTCATGCGCATACATTGGATGTGCTTGATGAACTCGGTGTGGCGCAGCCGCTGGTGGAGAAAGGCTTGAAGGTCACCCGTTTCTGCATGCGAGACCGCGGCCAGAAATTGCTGCAATTAAATTTCGATAAGCTCCCAACCGAGCATCCTTTTCTTTTGATGATTCCGCAGGATCGCACCGAACGGATTCTGCTCGAAGCTTTATTGGGAGCAGGCGGGATGGTGCGCTGGGGGACAACCGTTGAAGCGATAGAGCAGACACCGGAAGGTGTGACGGCGCGAATTGCAAGTCAACAGAGTGTCAGTGCCGTTCAGGCACGTTATGCAGTGGGTGCGGATGGCATGCACAGTTTAGTGAGGCAAACGGCAGGTATTGGTTTTGCAGGCGGAACCTACGATGAGTCTTTTATACTGGCAGATGTCGACATGGATTGGCCCTTGTCGCAAAGTGAAGTATCGTTGTTCTTATCACCCGAAGGCATGGTCGTGGTGGCGCCGCTTCCCGAGGAAAACCGTTACCGCATTGTCGCAGCGGTTGATACTGCGCCGGAGCGCCCGCAGCTTGTGGATATTCAAGCGTTGATTGATAGCCGCGGCCCGGAATATGACGCCAAGGTTCGAAATGTGATCTGGAGTTCGCGCTTCCGGGTGCATCATCGCTTGGCCGAGCGCTATCGTAAAGGGCATTTGTTTTTGATGGGCGATGCGGCGCATGTGCACAGTCCTGCTGGCGGGCAGGGTATGAATACCGGGTTGGTGGATGCTTGCCTTCTCGGTCGCATTCTGGACGATGTTTTATCGGGACGTTGCGACGAACGCTACCTTGATTGTTACGAACTCAAACGCAAACCGGCGGCGGAAGAAGTTCTACGGATCGCGGAGCGGTTGATGGGGGTGGCCACGATGCATAATGTTGTGAAACGCTGTGTACGAAACATTGTTTTGCGCATCTTGAACCGGCTGCCATCGTTGAAGCGTAAGTTGGAAATGAACCTTTCGGGGTTAAGCCGTAGGCACGCTGCCAAGATTTAGGATGTTGCCGGATTAAGAGAGGTTGCCGCAGCAAGTAGCAGCGGAATATCGTCCCGCAGTAGCGGTGGTTCGGCAATGCGGATTCAAGTAACATCTGAATTTTCTAATAATCGGGATTCCGGTAAATCAATTATCGACAATGCGCGCACCCTCTACCACTAGCCGGTCGTTTCCCGAACTCGAGCAAATTGAAGCGATTGTTCAAGAGCCGCATGCCGGGTTTTTACAGAGCCAAATACTCTGTCAGGTTCCTTGCCGTGACGATTTGCTGCCGGTTTACGCGCTGACATTGGGTAACCCCGATCCGGGTGTGCCAAGCGTGACGTATGTCGCCGGTGTTCATGGACTGGAGCGTATCGGCACTCAGGTTGTTATTGCGTATCTCGAGGGACTGTTGGAGCGGCTGAAGTGGGACCGGGTTTTGGCTGACATCCTGCAGCGGGTGCGGATTCATTTTCTGCCGATCGTCAATCCTGCCGGAATGTTGAATAACACCCGCGCCAATTCACAAGGCGTCGATTTGATGCGTAACGCACCGGTCGATAGTCTTGAGAAAACCATTTTACTGGCTGGTGGACACCGGATCTCACCCGCTTTGCCGTGGTATCGCGGTAAAAGCAATGAACCGATGCAATTGGAAGCGCAGGCGCTGTGCGATTTTATTTCACAGGAAGTGTTTCCGGCGCCGTTCAGTCTGGTGCTCGACTGTCATTCCGGCTTCGGATTCCGCAATCAAATCTGGTTTCCGTATGCCCGCAGCCGGATGGAACCGATCAAGCATCTGAAGGAAGTGTGCTACTTGCGAAACCTGTTCATGCAAACCTATCCGCATCAGGATTATTTGTTTGAGCCGCAATCGCAGCATTATCTGGTGCATGGCGATTTGTGGGATTTTTTATATTTGCAATCACTGCAAAATGACGCGATTTTTCTACCGCTGACGCTGGAAATGGGTTCATGGCGTTGGATCCGCAAGAATCCGCTGCAACTGCGGCAACTGCTCGGGCTGTATCATCCGATCAAACCGCACCGGCTTAACCGGGTATTAAGAAGTCATTTGATTTTGATGGAATTTTTACTGCACGCCACATTGTCATACCAGAATTGGCTTGACCGCAGCGATGCGAAGCAATTGGAACAACAAGCACTGGCGCTATGGTATCCATGAACCGTCCGGCGCATTTCGTGCTGCTGCGGGGGCTATGGCGCGAAGCGCGGCACTGGGGCGAGTTTCCTGCCCAATTGCAGCAACAATTCCCCGGTGCGTTGATCAGTATGCCGGACATTCCTGGCAACGGTTTACGCAATCATGAAACCAGTCTGAATACCATTGCCGCTATGACGGAAGCGCTACGACAGCAAGTCGATTTAAGCCAGCCGATCCGGCTGGTCGCTTTGTCGATGGGTGGCATGATCGCCATCGATTGGATGACGCGCTATCCTGCCGAAATCGAAACGGCCGTGCTGATCAATACCAGTGCCAGACCGCTGTCACCGTTTTATCATCGCTTGCGCTGGACGGCTTATCCACATGTTCTACCCCTGATTGTTCATTCCGCCGAGCAAAGGGAAGCGGACATTCTGCGGTTGACTTCCAATCGCCATCTACACGATATAAAACTGCTTGAATCCTGGCAGCAATGGCAACGGCAAAATCCGGTATCGTCAGTCAGCGCTAGAAACCAATTGCTTGCTGCCATGAAATTTTCAGTGACAGCCAAACCGCAGCAACTGCTGCTCGTTGTCGCCAGCCGGGCGGATCGCTTGGTCGATTACCGTTGCAGCCGCAAACTGGCGCAAACTTGGAATGCTGATTATGTCGAGCACGAATCCGCCGGACATGATTTGCCGCTGGATGAGCCGGAGTGGTTGACTCAGCGCATTAAGCAGTGGTTTGATAAACGGTAAATCAACTTCCGGGCAGTAGTAACGTGTGAACTATATGTTAATTGTGTATTCTATGTGTAGAATAAAGCATAACGATACACATGGAGGTTTGATGAGAACCAATATTGTTATTGACGACGAATTGATGGAAGAAGTCATCAAACTTACGGGAGTAAAGACCAAAAAGGAAGCGGTAGAGCTCGGTTTGTTAACGTTGATCAGAATAAAAAAACAGGAAAAAATCAGGCAATATCGAGGTAAGTTGAACTGGGACGGCAATCTCGATGACATGAGAACGGACTGATGGTATTGGTTGATACCAGCGTATGGGTGGATTTCTTCAACGGCAAGATGACTGATGAGACCGAGAAGCTCGATCACTATCTGTCCAGCACGGTGATTGTCGTGGGGGATTTGATCCTGGCGGAAGTGCTGCAAGGATTCAGGAGCGACAAGGATTACCGGATCGTCAAATCATTACTGACCGAGCTTGAGCAAGTGCCGCTGTGCAATACCGATCTGGCGATTAAGTCTGCTCAAAATTATCGCGCACTCAGGAAACAAGGCATTACCATCCGAAAAACCATCGATTGCCTTATCGCCACGTATTGCGTCGAAACCAAAACGCCTTTGCTTTTCTCCGATCGTGATTTCGATCCATGGGTTGCACATCTTCAGCTTAAAGATGCATCGGTTTTGTGATTTTCACATAAATACTCAACTGCCCGAAACACTTTCCCTTTCTTATGTTTGAATAATCGGCAGAGAAAGTTTCATATTTCCTGTGACAACATTATGTCATTCACCAGAAACAGACCGTTCAAGCCGCTCGGCTAACCAAATCTTAATAATCGATTGTCGAGTGACGCCGAGCCGTTTAGCTTCTTTATCAAGAGAATTAATCATCCAATCAGGAAAATTGACATTGATTCGTTTTTGTTTTTGCAGTGGGCGCTTTGCCTGCGCAATATCCAGAACCGCAGTCATATCTTTGTGATCGTCAAAGTCGGTATCAAATTTCTTTGCTTTCATAAATCATAATCTCCTCAGTACGAGAACGGCGGACGGAAATAATTCGAATCTTCCGGTTGCGATATGTGATTGCCGCTGACCAATGTTTTTCTGCAATACGGCCAATAACCATAAACCGGGGTTCATCAATCGTTTTTGCCGGAATTTCAATGAAGCATGGATCGCTCCAGAGTTTTTGCGCCTGTATAAAGTCGATGCCATGTTTTTCCAAATTGCTTTGACTTTTCTCTTCATTGAATTCAAATGAATACATTATAAAAGTATATCACTGTCAGTGGCCGGTATGACTTCAGTTAGAGCTCATCATGAATTCCCTAATTTCATTAAGTTTCAGTAAATAAATCAATGTGAGTATCAATCGTCATCATTCTGTCACAAAACTTCACTATCGTATCCAGCATTCAATTTTTATTATGGAGTCATTGGATGTTGGATGTCGATGCGATGTTGAAAGGTTATTTTCCGGGAGCGGTTACGCAGGATGATAAGCCGCTGATGAAGGCGGCGTCTTCGCTTCTGAAACGCGTGCTGCATCAGGATGAGATCAATCGTTTCATCGAGACGCACCGGCATTTGGAAGGACTTGAGTTCAACGACGCAGTGCTGGAGCATTTCAATTTTTCGTTTCAAGTTTCCAGCAAGGATCGTGCGAAGATCCCGGACCAGCGGCGGGTGCTGATTGTGGCCAATCATCCGTTGGGTTCCTTGGACGGTTTGGCGTTGCTGAAACTGGTATCGGAAATTCGCACCGATGTGAAAATCGTAGCGACCAGTTTGTTGAATTGCATCGAGCCGTTGAAAAGCTTGTTGATATCGGTTGATAACTTTTCCAAGGTTACAAAGCATCGCGACAGCATGAATCAGATTATTGCGGCACTGGAAGCAGAGCAGGCAGTCATTGTGTTTCCTACCGGCGAAGTGTCGCGTATTTCGCCGCTGGGCGTACGCGACGGCAAATGGAAGTCGGGTTTTGTTTCGCTGGCGAAGAAAACCAAAGCGCCGATTGTGCCGGTGCATATCGGCGGCAAGAATTCCGCGATGTTTTACGGCCTATCGAGTATCTACAAGCCGCTTGGCACGATGATGCTGGTCAACGAAATGTTCAACAAGCAAGGCGGCGAGATTTCGTTCCGTATCGGTAAGCCGATTCCATGGGAATCAATCGTTGCGATGGATTTGTCGAAAAAAGACGTGGCCAAGCTGATGCGTAAGCAGGTCTATTTGCTCGGCAAGAAAAAGAAAAAAGAGTTGTTCAAGCCGGTTGAAAATATCATTCATCCGGTCCGCACCAAGCAGATCCGCAAGGAATTGAAAGCATCGCAGCTGATCGGTAAAACGCAGGATGGCAAGCACATTTATTTGTTCGATTACCTGCCGAATTCCAGCGTGATGCGGGAAATCGGCCGGTTGCGCGAGCTATCGTTCCGTCAGGTGCAGGAAGGCACCGGTAATGCGCTGGATATCGACAGTTACGACCGTTACTACCGCCACCTGATTTTATGGGACGAAGACGAGCTGGAAATCATCGGCTCGTATCGCATCGGTGAAGTGGCGGAAATTCTTAAGACACGCGGGGAAGACGGTCTGTATACGCATAGTCTGTTTAAGTTCGGCGCCGATTTTTTGCCGTATCTGCAACAGTCGATTGAATTGGGGCGCAGCTTCATCCAACCCCGTTATCAGAATAAACGCAGTTTGGATTATTTGTGGTACGGCATAGGCGCATATTTGCATCAATACCCGGAAATACGCTATTTGACCGGGCCGGTGTCGATGAGCACATCGCTGCCCAAACCGGCGCAGCAGACAATCGCCGGTTTTTATCATGCATTATTCGGTAATCAAGAATCACTCGTGAAACCAAGGCTGCCATTTAATTTTGACCCGGCAGCGGAATTTTCCCAATGCCGCAAAGTGGCCGACGAAGCTGAGTATAAGCAAGCAGTTGCAGCGCTGAAAGAGAGATTGGAGGAATTGGATGTCAAGCTGCCGGTGTTGTACAAACAATATGTCGAATTGTGCGAACCGGGCGGTTGTGAATTTCTGGGATTTAATATCGACCCGCAATTTTCAAATTGCGTCGATGCGCTGATTCTGGTGCATATCGATGCTATCAAGGAAAAGAAATTTCAGCGCTATATCGGTTGTCATGGGGATAGTGCGCAACAACGCCGCTCGGCCTAATCCACTGTGCTTGTGTTTTTTTCGGAAGAAAAAGCAACGACTGTTGGATTTAGTCAAAGCTCAATCCGGTTTCTTCCATGAAGACCACCAGTTCTTTAAGAACTTTTTGAATATGAGCTGGTTCCAGTCCGATGGATTTGGCCGTACGTTCTACTTCCCCATCATCTTTTTTCGGGTTGTATAGGCCGTATCCGGCACGTTTCGCGAGCAGGTTACCCAAAGCGACCGCCAGTAATTCACGGGTAACCGTGGTTGCTTGCTCGAGCGCTTCGTGAAACTGCGCTACAACCGCGATTTCAGCGGGCAATTTCCATATCTCAAGGAGTTTCCGGCCAAACAATCCATGATGTTTTTCCAGGAAATCGTCCAGTGATTTCTTCGAAGAAGGCGGATCGATCACATTGCGGGCTTGCAGTTCCGAAATGACTTGAATCAGAAACAGCTTGCCGATATCGTGCATCAGACCCATGAAAAACACTTCTCTCGGTCTCGACAGCTTTGCCAGTCCCGCGATCAAGTAGGATGCGTGCGCGCAGGCGACACCGTGTTTCCACAAATCTTTGAGAATTGCCTGGTATTGTGGATTTCTTGCCATATATAGAGCGCGGTTCGCGATGATGTCGACGAATTCTTTCGAAGTGTTAAGACCCAGGACGTTGATTGCTTGCTCGACCGTGCTGCTCTGGCGAAGTCCGCCATAACGCGGTGAATTGGCAACGCTGATCAATTTGGCGCTGACAGCCATGTCTTTTCTGAGTAATGTGGCGATCGCATCTATGCCGGCATCTTTCCGAACCAACTCTTCTAATTCGTAGCTGATGCTAGGTAAACTGGGTAAGTTTATTTCTCCATTATTCAATCGTTTGGCAATTTCCTGCAGCATGGATGCGCGTTGCTGCTGAGAATTCGGTTGCGTCTTCGCAGCTGCCGGTGCTGCTGGCGTTTGGGTTGTTTTTTCTTTTAACTGTCCTTCCAGGATTGCAATCCGCGCCTTAAGCGCCATGATCGTATGCTTTAATTCTTGTTGAT
The DNA here is from genome assembly GCF_054188085.1 of Nitrosomonas limosa. Lineage (NCBI taxonomy): Bacteria > Pseudomonadati > Pseudomonadota > Betaproteobacteria > Nitrosomonadales > Nitrosomonadaceae > Nitrosomonas > Nitrosomonas limosa. The sequence goes on from NZ_CM135180.1 coordinate 2,607,522, forward strand.
CGCTGTAAGCAAAGATCATTTCCCGCACAGCCATTTCCAGCACTGAATGAAGTCTTTCGGTTTTGACGCAATAATTGAATGCGCCGATGCGGCGTGCTTCGATGGCACATTGTGGATCGTCCGGCGGGGAAATGAGGAGCACCGGAATATAGTGATTGCTGCATACTTCCATCAGGAAATCGAGTCCCTGCGCTGGCGTGAAATTAACATCGAGGACAATCGCATCAACTCCTTGAAGATTCAAAGGCGCTTTATCCCATGACGACATTAAATGCACTGCATAGCTGTTTCGCAGCACTTCTTGAATGGCTTCAAGTTCACCGCGTTGACTGTTGCAAACTAGAACACGATTCATCGATATTCCTTAAGCTGTTTATTATTAGTTAGAATTTTTCAGAGCTTTCTTAAGGAAATGCTGATTAATTGACTATACGAGCGAATCACTTCGTTGCGCGGTACTCGCTCCCTCGTCTATCTTTTTGATATGTCTCGGTTGCTGTGTGACGTGCGCCTCGTGCTTCATCTCGTTCGCCGAATTAGTCAGTGCTTCCTTAAGTTTTACTTGCGTGGTTTTTTCGGACAGATCGTAAAAAACTTTACGGTTAAATTTACCGGTTTTCCTATGTTTATTAAAACTGGGAGGTTTTCATCCGGAACGTCGATGGATTCGAAGAAAATTGGATAAGCGAGAGGAACATAGACAATTTTCCCGTGATTTCAAAGCAACGATGAAACAGACAGGGGCCACCGGAAATTTCGCAGTAACGGTGTCGCTCTTAAATCGGTACAATAGCGGCAAGCGGTGAAATATCATCGCGTTATTGTGGCTAAACAACATGTCGACTCAATCCCTTGATTCATCCCAGCTACGCCTTACCATCGATTCTGCTTCTTTAGGATTTCCGGATACTTCGGCGCTAAGGCAACGCCCATTATCGTGGATCGGCCAGGAGCGTGCGGAACTGGCGGCACGTTTTGGATTGAGCATGATGCAGCCGGACTATCATCTATTCGTGCTCGGAGAGGAGGGGTCGGGGCGATCTTCTTTGTTGCATCAAGCGATGCTAAGCGCTGCGGCAAATCTACCTGCGCCGCCTGATCTATGCTACTTGTATAACTTTGTCGCACCGGAAAAACCGCAAGCCGTGCGATTACCCGCAGGCCAAGGGCGTGTATTACGGCAATCGTTGCTGCAATTGGCTAAATCACTGCCGGCGGAAATCACTCAATGCCTTAGCGGACAGGATTTCAAACTTAAAAGTGAACGCGCCGAAAAAAAATTCAAGCTGGAAACAGGTCAGGCTTATAACAAGCTGGATAAGTTCGCCGAGTCGCTGCGCTTTGCGATACATCGCGAAGATGAGCAGATTGTTTTCACTTTGCTGGACGAAAAAGGCGAGATTCTGACGGCGGAAAATTTGTTGAAGCTTCCCAAGACGCGCCGGATTGCGATCGAACAATCCGAACAAGCGCTGCGAGATGCGATCCTTCTGTATTTCGAGGATTTCAAACGCATTGAGAGGGATAAAGACCAGGCGCTGGCGATGCTACGGCAGCGCATCGTGCAACCGATTGTCAATCAGGCATTAAAAAAAGTGCAAAATGGTTTGCATAAACAGCTCAAGCAGCACAACCGGCTAAAAAGTTATTTTGAGCAGATGGAGGCGGATATTCTTGCTAACTTGGCGTTGTTTGACGCTGATAATAGCGATGAAGAAAAGCGGCAATCGGAATTAAATCAAATCTTTTCGCGTTATCAAATCAATTTGGTAGTGGACAATGCGGATGAAAGCGGCGCGCCGGTCATTATCGAAGACAACCCATCGGCCTATGCTCTGTTTGGCAGCATCGACTATCAATTCGAGAATGGAAAACTGAAAACCGATTTCATGCGCATTCGCGCAGGTAACCTGTTGAAGGCGCATGGAGGGTTTTTAATGTTGCATATCAACGACTTATTGACCGATGGCCCATTATGGGTGAAGTTGCGGCGGTTCTTGCGGAGTAAGCGATTACTAATTGAAGAACCGGGATCCGCTTGGGCGTCCAACGCTCCGGTTGCGCTCGAGCCGGAAGCAGTCGAAGTGAACGTCAAAATCGTTTTAATCGGATCGCGTGATCAATACTACGATTTGCAGGAAATCGATCCGGAATTCATGCGCCGTTTCCGGGTGAAAGTGGATTTTGCCGGAAGCTTTATCGCCAGCGCGGATACTTATCTGGCATCGGCGGTTTTTGTTTCACATGCCTGCGAGGTCGCTAAATTGCCGCATTTCTCCGCTGCTGCGGTCGCGCGTTTGCTTGAAGAATCGCACCGGGAAGTGGAAGACCAGAAACGCCAAAGTGCCATTTTTGCTCGCACGGAAATGCTGATTCTGGAAAGCGCGGCGATATGCAATGCCCGCCATGGCCGCTTGGTGGAAGTGATGGATATCGACGCAGCATTGCAGGCGCGGCTGCAACGTCACAATTATCCGGACTTACGCTTGCAGGAAGCCATTCTGGAAGATGAAATCACGATTGCGGTCACAGGATCGGAAATCGGGCAACTGAATGCATTGACGCAAATCGACTTGGGCGATCATAGTTTTGGCACGCCGGTGCGGGTGACGGCGCGCACGTTTGCCGGTGAAGACGGTGTGCTCAACATTGCCCGCGAAGTGGATATGTCCGGGCCGATTCACGACAAAGGCATGTTGATTCTGCAAAATTACCTGACCGGATTGTTCGCGCATATCGCGCCGCTGGCGCTCAGTGCATCGATTGTGTTCGAGCAGGAATATACCAGCATCGAAGGCGATTCGGCATCGTGTGCGGAGTTTTATGCGTTATTGTCGTCACTGGCGGATGTGCCACTGAAGCAGGGGATCGCGGTGACGGGTGCGCTGAATCAATATGGTGAGGTGCTGCCGGTAGGCGGCATCAACGACAAGATCGAGGGTTTTTTCAAACTGTGCGAGAAACGGGGTTTGACTGGTGATCAAGGCGTGCTGATCCCTTATCAAAACCGTCAGCACTTGATGCTGGATTACGCCGTGATTGAGGCAGTCAAGCAAGGACAGTTTGCCATTTACACCATGGAACATGTCACGCAAGGATTAGAATTGCTCGCCGGTTTACCGGCGGGAAGCGGAGAGTCGGCGCACCTGCATGGCTATTCGTCAGATACCGTGATGGGACACGCGCAGAAGACATTGCTGGCTTTCCGCCGCGCCTGCCAATTGACGCAGCATCCTAAAACCGAACACCGGCGGTTGCCGTCAAGGCTGGATAAGTAGCAGCGCGTACTATTTTTGCACAAGTCAAACGCTGTGATCACAGCTATCGAGGTGCCAGGATGAATATTTCGCAGGAAACCGCCCACCAACAACGCTACCGGGAAGTGCGCAAAGTCACGCTGATCGGCTCGGTGCTCGATTTTGTTTTGGGTATCGTGAAGATTCTGGTGGGCTGGTTAGCCAATTCGCAAGCGTTGATCGCCGATGGCATTCACTCATTTTCGGATTTGTTGACAGATTTCATGGTGCTCTACGCCGCCAGGCACTCGCATCAAGCCGCCGATGAAACGCATCCGTACGGTCACGGCAGGATTGAAACGGTCGCAACGGTCAGTCTTGGCTTGGTGCTGACCGGCATCGGCATCGGCATCGCCTACAGCGCCGTGCAACGGCTCAACGAACCTGATGTTTTATTGGAGTTCAGCGTGGTTGCCGCGCTGGTTGCTGTGGTGTCGATCGTCTCGAAAGAATGGATCTACCGCTATACCATGGCTGCAGCCCGCCGCTTGCGTTCGGAAATGCTGATGGCGAATGCCTGGCACAGCCGCTCCGATGCATTCTCGTCGATTGTGGTACTGATCGGGATTGCCGGTGTCATGCTCGGACATGCGTATCTCGATGCGGTAGCGGCGGTTATCGTGGCGGCGATGATCGCCAAGATCGGCTTCGATCTGGTGCGCTCGAGCACGCAAGAATTGATCGATAGCGCGCTCGAACCCGATAAGGTTTCCGCGATCCGCGATCATATTCATGCCGTCAACGGCGTGCGCTCAGCCCACACCCTGCGTACGCGCAAAAGCGCCGGGAATGCGTTTGTCGACGTGCATATCCAGGTCGATCCCCGCTTAAGCGTGTCGGAAGGTCATCAGATCGCCGATGCCGTGCGCCAGCGGTTACTTGAGCAAATCGATGAAGTCACCGACGTGACCATTCATATCGATCCGGAAAACGACGAATCCAGCTCACCCAGCAGCGATCTGCCGCCACGCGAACAAGTTATCAAAGAACTCAAACAACGCTGGCCGCAATTACCGGAGGTGTCTGTCGAAGCAGTGACGCTGCACTACCTGAGCGGACGGATCGATGTCGTCATCGACCTGCCGATCACTATCTTGCAAAACATCGATCAGGCAGCGGCTTTGGTACAGGAACTGAGACAGGCCATTGCGACCTGGTCCGTGATTGGTGATGTGCAGGTGCGATTTAAGGTTTGCTGAAAACGACGGAAGTTGAATGGTCGCAGGTTAAATACCGGTAGATGTTGAATAGTTGTACGGGAATCGTTTCAACCGGTTGATTGATCCGAATAATATTTCTGCATACTCGTCTTCCAAGCTGAAAATTAATTTTAAAAATAGGACAAATTTAGTATTTTATTAGGACAAATGGATAGCCAGGATGATTGGTTAAAAGTTAAACTTCTGGTTATATGGAGAAAAGCTTATTTTTCCATAGGTGTGAGTTATCAATATCAATAAGACGAAGAGATTCTTCGAATATTAACGAGATTTTGAGTGAGTGGGCTTTGCTTTGAGATCAATGAAATATTGATGGATTTGCAATTGGTCTGATGAATCATGGTTTAAGAAATTGGGAGTTAAAATGAAACTAAAAACAGTTATTTTGTCATTGGGATTACTTTCGGCGACCGGTGTCGTAGCGGCGCCGGTGCAATGGGCCGGAAACGGTCACTGGTATGAATTGGTAACGACTCCGCTTAGTTTTGGCGATGCGGTGGCGGAAGCTTCAACACGCACACATCTGGGGCTGGGTGGGCATCTGGTTACTATCACATCGGCTGACGAAAATGCTTTTGTGCATGGACTCACGGGCGGCGGTGCTGCTTGGTTGGGCGCCAGCGATGCAGCGGTGGAGGGCGAATGGCGCTGGGCGAGCGGCCCGGAAGCGGGAGATTTGCTGACTTATACTAATTGGGGCCCGGGAGAGCCGAATAACGTCGGTAACGAAGATTTTGCGGTTTATAACAACCCGTGGGGCGGCGGACTTTGGAACGATCGGCCGGACGCTGGAATTGCTTATATCGTCGAATATAGCGCGCCGGTTCCGGAACCCGAAACCTATGCCATGTTGCTGGCAGGTTTGGGCATCATCGGTTTTGCCGGTCGCCGGATGAGAAAAAGCAGTTAATTTTTATTAAGCCGGTACAATAAAAAACCTCGCTGTCACGAATGGCGGGGTTTTTTTATTTTTTTGGGGCACAAATATCGAAAATGACAAATAAAAAGGCCGGTTGTATCGTTACAACCGGCCAGTGAGTATCGATCCGGAATTTACTATCCTACGATTTATTTTCTTTGTTGCGGCGCAACGGGATTTTACGGATCAACGGAACGCAGAATAATCCCAACAGCAGACCGGCCAGCATCATGCCGTAGGTTTGCAGATTGTCGGTAGTAAATTGCGTGATCTGCCTGACCATTTTGCTTTGCTCGGCCTTGTCCGAGATTTTTGGCAGGTTTTCCGCTTCGTAAGTATCGTTGATATTGTAAGGGGTTAATCCCGGGATGCTTGGTATATCCGTCCCGCCTTTTCCAACGACCAGTTGCGCTTTCATACCTTTCTCCATGTGATGGGAAATATCGCAGTGGACCAGGTAGGTGTCGTCCCCGCCAGGCACAATGATCGTGCCGGATACCGTTTTGGGGCCGGTTACTTCCAGATGGAACATACCGTATTTGTAAAGATACTTAGGCAGCCCGTGCATCATGAATTGATGGCGGATGTTGTCCTCGTTGATGAAATGAAATGTGACTTTGGCGCAAGGCTTGACGCGCCATTCTTGCTGATCAAAAGCGAAAGCGGTTCCGGGAAATTTCGCGGAATATTTTCTGCCGGCGCGGACGGTAATTTCCACTTCCTCGGAAATGCTGCGGCAACTGCTCGGCAATTGATCCAGATTTTGCCCCATGATCATGGTGCCTTCGTGATCCATGATATGGTCGTGATCCATGTGGTGGTGGTGATGCATGTCACCGTGTTCCGTTGCTTGCACGCCGTGTGTGCTGTGATCGACGTCATGATCGTGCTCATGGTCGCTGTGATCCATTTTTGAATGATCGATGGCGGCGCCGCTTTGCTGACTCATGCTGTGACCGCTATGATCATGTCCGTCATGACTCATGTCGTGACCGCTATGGTCATGTGCATCCTGTTCCGTTGTTTTGTGACTGCTATGGTCGTGTTCGCTAGGTTTGGTTGATTGCTGCGCATAACTGTTCATGCTGATAGCAAAAATACCGGCGAATAAGTAAGTAAGAGTTGTAGTCTTAGCCATTATTGATTACCCCCTTTAGGGCTTCTTAAACGTGAAACGGCCGCTAACGTGCTTTGTTTGATATGTTCCCGCTTGGCGAAAACCAGATAGATTAGCAGCCCTGCCAATAGGCCGATAAATGCATAGATCGCTGAAGTTTGCCCGGCAGGTGTCAACCCTTCGCGTTCGCCCGGTGATCCGAGACTTGCCCAATCGTCAAGGTCCTGCCAGATCGGATACCTTCTTTGGTAATATTCCTTGGTAAAATATTCACTCAAGTCGATGCCGAAATGACTGACTTTGGGCAGGCCGTTGCCATTCAAATAGGACTTGTAAACTATCGAACTCATGCTGCCACCCTCGGCCATGCCGTTAGTGGTAATCCCTTTTTCACGGTGATCGTGGATCAACCAATCGCCTTCACCATAACTGTGTTTGCCGTCATCGATAGTTTCTAATTTAAGATCAAGTCGTTGCGCTGGTGCCATGTCAAAGACATCGCGCATGATCTGCGCAACCGGATTGTGTTCAACGCCATCATAATGCGTGATCGTGGCATGATGTCCGTGGGTATGGACGGCGATCAGTTCGCCGCCGCTATTCAACATGCGTAGTTTGATCTTTTGATCCTGTTCCACGATGATCAGCGATTCCCTGAGTGTGTAAGGGAAAGATAAACCATTTAACGTGTAATAATCTTCGCTGGCATCGGTAATGTCGTAACGCTGATTCATATCGCGCGCGATCAGCCGGGGGTCGTTATATTTCTGGATGATTTCACCCAATTCCTTATCCATCGCGTGATAATGCAAATCGTATTCCTGATCGTATTGTTCTTTCACCGCGACGGATGGGTGACGCACATGACCGGCGCCGATATTTAGGGTTTGCAGCCAGTTATTCGGGCGGTTTTCTTCGATGACGATCATACCTGCCAGCCCCATTGCTAAATGGGTATGCGTTTGCACATGGCAGTGATAGAACATCGTTCCTGGCTGACGCGCTTGGAATTGGTAAATGCGGCGTTCACCGGGCATCAATTCAACTTCGCTGGTTTGCGGGACACCGTCTTGACCGCCATGTTCGCCGTGAGAAAACGGATGATCGACGCCATGCAAGTGGATGCTATGCGGGAAATAATGCGTGTTTTCCAACACGATTTGTACAATATCACCCACTTCAACGCGGATAACCGGGGATGGCAGTCTTAGCAAGGGGTTGGCTCTAACACTTTCGAAATTTTCGGTCGACATGCCGCTGGTTTTAGGAGCGAATACCCATGCTCCAGGCTGAATCCCTGGTGCAATGTCGAATGTCGGTATCAATCCCGGGAAATCGGGCGATTTGCCGTTCAATTCCATGATTTCCAGTTTGATGATGATCCGATCCGGGTCGCCATCGCCGTCCAAATCGTCGGTTTTTATGATGGCATCCGGTGACAAACCGGTTTTCATCAGAGTATCCATGGAAATATTATTGGTGCCTTTGACCGCTGCCGCGATCCAAGCCGGGTTATCAGGACTGCAGCCAGGTGATGCTTCGATTTTCACGCCTTCAATTTCTTGCGCTTCACGCCAGGCTGGTGAAATAATCGGATCGCATGGTTCTTCCGAAGTTAATGCGGCTCGATCAACTTTTACCGTCTTGGGCAGCTTCAGAGATGCTTGCGCGGTCATTGCTGTTGACATGAAAAAAAAAGTCAATAGGGCAATAAATATAGGGTTAGGCATATCAACGCACCTTTAGTAATCTAATCACAATAAAAAAATTTAACTGGGTTGTGAAATTCTTTAACTTAGTTATCAGTTCCAATAGCCGAAATTTACTGCGTAGGACAGTTCTGAAAGAATAAAATTCGTATAGCAGCGTATTCACAGGCAGGCGGAATTACGAGGAATGTTTTTTCTTTACATGTGCAATACTTCATCATCTATCACGCTATTGTCATAGGTTATTATACAGAACCCTATTATGGTTTTGTGGTTTTCCATTATCGAATTGATGTTAAATTTTAATTCTTGAAGAAGATTTCCGGGTGACGAATCATTATTTTTTGATTGCTGGAATTCACCAGCAATATTTGCAGAATATTAAGTTAATACCGAGGAAAAATGTGATTTCTCTCGGATGTTGCTTGATTATTTTATTGCTCGCTGCTTGCAATGCGAGTGATACAAACCAGTCAAAGGCGCCTTCTAACGCTGCTATCCCAGTGACCTATATTACAGCGCAACCGATTGACCTTCCGGTGAGCCTCGAAACAATCGCGCAGGCGGAAGGCGCGAGAGAAGTGGAGATTCGCCCGCGAGTCAGCGGAATTATCCTCAAGCGCCTGTTTGCGGAAGGATCCGAGGTGGAAGCGGGCCAAACGTTGTATCTCATTGACCCGGAACCTTTCCAGAATGCTTTGGCTGAGGCTAAAGCGGAATTTCGTGAACAGGATGTGCGTGTTATGCGGGCTAAAAGCGATGAGCAACGTCAACGGCAATTATTGGCGCAAAACTTCGTCAGTCAGCGGGCTTATGATTTGGCCACGGCGGATCTGGCGATAGCAGTAGCCGGCTTGCAAGCAGCGAAGGTTCGTGTTCAGCAAGCGGAACTCAATTTGTCGTACACCACAGTCAAGGCCCCTATTCATGGTGTTACGGGCCGGTCGCTTTTCTCCGAAGGCGCATTGGTATCGGCTAATAGCAGCGTGTTAACGACACTGGTGCAATTAACTCCAATCTGGGTACGATTCAGTTTTTCGGATAATGAGTTAACGAAATTCGGCGGTCATTTACATAGCAAAAACGTTGAGAAAGTCATCATGATTTTACCGGATGGTTCGGAGTATCAGCAGGAAGGGGAAATTAATTTCGCCGCCAGTAAAATTGATTCGTTGCTGGGTACGCAACAATTACGCGCAACTTTTGATAATGCCGATCAACGCATTCTACCTGGCCAATTTGTGCGTGTTCGTGTGATTGCAACAAAATCCAGAGCAGTTTTCGTAGTGCCGCAGGTTGCGGTTTTGACTTCTGATTTTGGACGGTATGTTTATGTAATTGATGATGCTAATACGGTTATGCAACGATCGGTGACCGTAGGAGATTGGATCGGCAAGGATTGGATAATCATGGATGGGCTTAAAACAGGGGATCGCGTTGTAGTGGATAACCTCATCAAATTAGCGCCTGGAAAGCATGTGACACCGCAATTAAAAGAAACTGCTTCTTCTTAGGTTACAGATGCATAATACAAATCAGCCTCAAGGCATGATATAAAATTCGCCACTGAATCCGGCAATCGGTATTTTTCTATAGTTGTTGGCTATCGCATATTCGATCAGAGGTTTATTTAATGGGAGCATATCGGCCTCATCATTGGAGTCAATAACTATTGCTGCGGGAGGATCCTTTGAAAGAAGCTCGTGTATACTTTCAGGTGAAGTTCCCACGTAGTGTTTGCGCTGTTCAGCGGTTAAAAAATCACCTACTCGATATAGAAATATGCCTGTCGATAATTTAGGATAGATTGGAAGATTGGTTTCTAGTGCATAGATTGGATGCAGAGTTGCGATCTTGTTATTAGTATCAATATCATTTTCTATAAGAGTTTTCCGTATCATGGTAGAGATATTATGTACTTTTATGCCTGTCCAAGCGTCTACATTAATTAATCGAGAAATAGGCAATACAGTTTGCGGTCCATTGGAAGCCATGATCATTAATACAAGAATCAACATCAATCTCTTTTGAAAATTTGATGTAATTCCCGAGTTCGCAGCGAAAGAGAAGATGAGCAAAATAAGTAGGAAACTTAAAGGAGTGACATAATAATGGGGCCATGAAGGAGTTGGAAGCACGGCGGTTATTGCAGTAATGCAAAATAAGAAAAATGCCAAGTATGCGCCTGCAGGGAATTGTTGTAGAAATTGTTCAAATGATTGCGGTTTTCTGAATGCCATTCCATATGTGCACATAATTCCGAACAGTAAAATCAAATTATCGGACTTAAAATATTGTTTGTGCGCAAATACTATCTTCTTGTAGAGTGACATCGGCCCTTCAAAGTCGGTCGTCCATCGCCATTCTGTGGTGACATTATGAAATCTCAAATTGTTAAATATGAAAGTGTCAATATCAGACATAAAAAGAAGTATAGGCAGCAACCCAACGGCGAGTCCTGCTGAATAACAAAAGAAACTTTTTGCTATGCACTTTCTGACATCACTAGCAGGATCTTTATTGATCGCAAAGTAGTAAATCATTATTGCTACAAACGGGATGACGGCAGTGATATTTGTCAGTCTTGTTCCAATCGCAAGAGCCAGAAATATTCCAGCAATCGTAATTCCGAAATACTTGATTTTATTTTCGAGAAACGAAATATAAAATAAGTAAAAGCTGATAAATGAAAAAGTCACCGGTGCTAGAGTGTTTGTGGCATATCCTGCCGCGCCAGGTGCGCCAATAATCGTAATGTTAAATAAAAAAAGTGTCGTGATGCCGAGAGCAAGAAAACGATCTTTCAGAATTCGCTTTGCGAGTACGAATAAAACAAGGGAAGCAATAAGAAGAAATACTAGGTTGGTTAGTTTTCCGATTAATAAATAATGAGATTCGATGCCAGCTATTCGATAAAAATTCCCAAGAAAAATAGGGAGATATGGTGTTTGTAGGTAAGAAAAGTCTTTGTATAACTCTTCTCCATGTGCAACGAGGACACTTGCGGCAATATACATTTGCTCATCACGCATAACGTCAATGGTCATGCTTATCGCAAATGATCCCAAAATTGCAAACATTAAGATAACAATTATTATTTTAAATTGTAATCTATCATTATTCATTATAAAGGTACCTTTAATATTTTGTAACTACTTACCGGGTCATTACATTTCAATGAGTTGAAGGAAAACCTATAGCTATCGGAATCAGATCTAACCTCCGCTTGCTAATCTTGAATAGCACTAATTTTTATTAACTTACAGTGAATTCTTTATGTAATAGAATCATTGGTTAGGACTAACATCTATTTTATAGTTACTAATCTTAGATCAATATGATAACTGCTGCTACTGCAGTACCCACCAAAACACCCGCAACGATTTCGATACGAGTATGGCCCATGCGTTCTCGCAGGGTTTGGTGATCCGGCATGGCGATCGCCAGCTTGTTGATAACTACAGCGTGCTTTCCAACTTGGCGACGTAGACTATTGGCGTCCAGTATCACAATGAACGCAAGCGTTAAGGCCACTCCAAAAGCGGGATGGGCGATGCCTTCTTTAAGCGCAATGAGAGCGGCCATGCTGCTGACAATAGCGCTATGATTGCTTGGCAAACCGCCATAACCGATTTGACCGAATGCCAGTTGCTTCGCTTTGATGCTATTAATAATAAATTTCAGGCTGCCAGCCGTTAGCCAAGCAAGAAATGGCGTTAATGCATAAGAAAAGTCCATATAGTTATATCCTTAAGCCGGCCAGAGAGCCCAGCTGCAAGCAGCAACCCAAAGCGCAACCGTGAGCAGTAATTGCCAGTCCGTTAATAATGCATCAGTGGGTGATTCGCCACCTTCGAATTTTTCTACGATATACCAATAGCGAAACATCCCGAACAATACCAAAGGTACAGTGATAACCAGTTGGGGTTTGGCCGACATTACGAACATGCTATAGAAAATCAGTGCACTGGTTGCTGAGATTTCAGCATATCGATCTACCAGCGATACCGAGTATTTTTCCAAAACCTTACGGCTTTTAACGCCTATCTGACTCAATTCCTGGCGTCGTTTGACTGCGGCCAGGTAAAGTGCCAAACTGAGGGTGGTAATAAACATCCAGTCCGAAACTGGCACCGACAAGGCGATAGCGCCCGCGTAGACTCAGAGCACAAAACCGATGGCGATCGTGAAAATATCCAATACCGGTTGATATTTTAGTATAAATGTATAGGCCAGGTTGAGAACGAGGTAAACAACGATCACCCATACCACGTTTGAGAAGTAAAACCATCCCCAGATTAATGATGCGTATAACACGCCCAGTGTGAATAATGCAGTGGGAATCGTCACGGTACCGGCTGCCAAGGGGCGTGTTTTGGATTTTTTCGGATGACGGCGGTCATGCTCGATATCATGCAAATCATTGATAATATAAGTGGCTGAGGAAGCCAAACAGAACAGCAATGTTGCCAGTAATGCTTGTTGCACCGCTTCGGGATTAAGAAATTCACCGGTAAACAAAAGTGGGGCTAGGACAAAGCTATTTTTTATCCATTGCTTCGGCCGCATGAGTTTAATTACACCGATCATCTGCTGTGAAAACGTGTAAGTCTGTTTGGTATCGTTCATAGGTATACGCTTTTTGGTCCTGATATTATTGCTGGAGGTAATATTATTCTTTATTGTCAATGGCCATGATTATTGCAGTATTTTTATTAATACTCAAAGTATTAGGATAGCAAATGTAATAAAATAAAGCTTTTTACAAGTTTTCTTTCCATACACTTATACCTGCAAGATCTTGCAGTTTAATTAAAATCTTACTTGATGAAACTGGCAATAACCTATGCGATTCTCGCGCTGATCGCGACTGCAGCGAATATTGGCGCCCAGGATCTGGTCATTCGCGTGTACTCCGGAGCGTTTGATGTCTTGCTATCGGTGGCGATAGGAACCGGGGTAGGGTTAGTGGTGAAGTATGTTCTCGATAAACGGTATATTTTCAACTTTCGTGCCCGTAGCGTGGCGCATGACGGTCAAGTTTTCACGCTCTATGTGTTAATGGGGGTGGCTACAACCTTAATTTTCTGGGGGTTTGAGTTTGGCTTTCACTATCTTTTTGGAACAAAAGAGATGCGTTATTTAGGCGGTGTCATCGGTTTGGCTATCGGCTATTTGACTAAATACCATCTTGACAAGCGTTTTGTCTTTCGCGACAAGGGGGAATCGTGAGAGTAGTTTCCTCTTGGGGTCGTCTCAGCGCACCTCTTCACCGAGTTGTTGTGCTGAATGATCCGGGGAGGGTAAAGAGCATCGTTTCCCGTGAATATCCCTCAGGATTGGCTCATGGCATGGGGCGAAGTTACGGCGACGCTTGCCTTAATCCAGATGGCGTGCTTTGGCTTACTACCGGCCTGGATCACTTCATTGCTTTCGATGATAAAACCGGAAGGCTGGTTTGCGAGGCCGGTGTATTATTGCGAGATATCCAGCGGCTGGTGATTCCGCGAGGCTGGATTTTGCCTGTTACGCCGGGAACACAGCTCGTAACCGTTGGCGGCGCGATCGCTAACGATGTACACGGCAAGAATCACCATCTTCTTGGTTCGTTCGGTGACCATGTTCAGAGAATCAAATTGATTCGTACCGATGGTGAAATAATCGAATGCGGCCCTCAAACTCAACCGGACTGGTTTGCTGCAACTGTTGGCGGGTTGGGGCTGACAGGTGTAATCGTGGAAGCGGAGATTCAATTGCGCCGGATTGCGAGTCCGTGGTTGCAGACCGAAACGATTCCCTATGACAATCTGGATGAGTTTTTCCGGTTGGCCGACGGCTCCGAAGCTGATTGGGAGCATACCGTATCCTGGATTGATTGTGTCTCCGGTGGGGGCGGGCGGGGGCTTTTCATGCGAGGTAATCCATGCGGTCAAAGGCAGCAGACGGAACCCAATAAACGTCAACTAACCATGCCCTTTGTGCCACCTGTTTCGCTAGTAAATAGTTTATCGCTGCGGCCGTTCAATGCGGCCTACTACAATCTCAAGAAATCGAAGGCAGGATCGGAAATCGTGCACTACGAATCTTTTTTTTATCCGCTGGATAATCTTTTGGAATGGAACCGGATGTACGGCCCCAAAGGTTTCTTTCAATACCAGAGCGTGGTTCCACGAGAAGCCGGGCAAGAAGCGATCCGGGCTATGTTAGACGAGATTGCTAAATCCGGTGATGGATCTTTTCTGGCCGTGTTAAAAACTTTTGGCGACAGACAGCCGGTTGGAATGATGAGTTTTCCGCGGCCTGGTGTTACCTTGGCGCTCGATTTTCCGAATAAGGGCGCGAAAACAATGCGGTTGTTTGAGTGCTTGGATGCGATTGTGCGAGAAGCCCGGGGCAGAATCTATCCGGCCAAGGATGCCCGCATGCCGCGAGATTTGTTTGAATCAGGCTATCCGCGGCTCAATGAATTTTTGAAATATCGTGATCCTGGCATCAGCTCGGGACTATCACGCCGCTTAATGGGAGTGTGAATTGAATAATAAGAAACGGATTGTTATCATCGGCGCCACATCGGCTATTGCCGAGCACTGCGTTAGGCTTTGGGCGCAAGAGCAACCGCTGGACTTGACTTTGGTTGGAAGGGATATCAATCGGATAGAACGAGTTGCTGCAGATTTAACTGCGCGTAGTCCCGGCTCTGATATTCATGTGACTCAAGTGGATTTTCTCGATGTTGCTGCCATTCAAGCGGCGGTCGATGAAATTGCCAAGCCGCATGCCATTGATATTGTTTTGATCGCACATGGTTCTTTGCCGGAGCAGGATACCTGTCAGAATGATTTGAAGGCATGCCGCGAAGCGCTGGAGATCAATGGGATTTCTCCGCTGCTGTTCGCCGAGGCTTTTGCGAAGCACATGGCAAAAGCGGATTCTGGAACCTTGGTGCTGGTGGGGTCGGTAGCTGGGGACAGAGGGCGGAAATCCAATTATGTGTATGGCGCGGCTAAAGGTTTGGTGACACGCTATGCGCAGGGCCTGCAACATCGTTTCGCTGGAACCGGTGTTAAAGTTGTTTTGGTTAAACCGGGTCCGACAGATACGCCCATGACTGCTCATCTGAAAGCTCAGGGCGCTAAATTGGCGCCTGTCGAAGAGATTGCGAGAAATATTGTGGACGGCGTTAAACGTGGTCGACCGGTTGTCTATGCACCGCCAAAATGGAGGTTGATTATGTTGATTATTCAGCATTTACCCAATTTTATCTTCCATAAATTGAACATCTAGCGAAATGCTGAGAAATCCAAAGGAAATCAATATAAAGTCAAGATTTTCTAAAAATAGGAGTGACTGCAATAATTATTGCCGCAGCTTATATTATTGATAGGCGGGAGAATAATTTTTTTGAATAACGATGCTTTGGGAGAGGCCGCTTAGGCAAGCAATTTAAGGATCGGGTCTCGTAAATAAAAATATTTAGAGATACCTCTAATAGAAAACGGCCCCTGAAAATTGACAGGAGCCGTTTGGAGTCAATTGGCCAATTATTACTTGGCCCCTGCAGGGGCGCCCAATCTTTCGCCTGATTCAGGATCTTGATATAAGCTTGGTGGTTTATTATATGGCTTAGGTTCGCCACATCCAGATAATGCGGCTGTACTAATAAAGGCTAACAGGACGGCTGCGAAAAGTGTGTATTTCATGAGAGTCTCCTTTGTTATTAAAATAAAAATGTTTATCAACAAATTTAATGTCACGTTGAAACTTCATCAGCTACTAGCCATATCCCAAAAATCTTAATCTGGAATGAGTTTCTCTTTCACAGAGAAAGATCTTCTATTAGAAGATCATTATTATGCAACCTTCGATCTCCTTAACTAGAGAGACATGGTTTCTTAATGAATAAGAAAACGACTTATTCATATTAAGCATAACACTAAAAAAAAAAGGATGGAATTGAAATTCATCAGATAATTGCAGATTATTGATTGTAGTTGCCTAACCAAAAGTAAATTGCCGCTTTGGCGCTTGTAAAGTTTTCTCGTAAGAAACGTTTTTTTGTCATTGATATTACGGAATTAGAATCGAGGTGAGAAGCGCGATTTGATAGCGATCTCAAATGCGATGCGGCTTTGGAGGGAAGTTGAAGGGCAATCAAAGAATTTCAGATTGCCCATGAATCTCGATGGCAAGCTGAGGCGACTATTTTGCGATAACTGGCACCGATACCGGAACGGGATTGGTGACGAAGTCAAAAACCGGCGAATTTTTCGAGAGTGCTTCCAATGTCTTGGCATCGGCATCCAGGACAAACGGTTCGGTGTGCGCGATGTCTTCCGTTCCGCCGCCATAAAATCCATGGATTGCCATTTGATTGTGACCGCCGGATACCCAGCGGTTTCTATGAAGGCGGTTATAAAAAACTTGTTTCATGAAGGCGCTTAACCGACTGCTAGCCGGTAGGCTTTAAGACAGCGTTCGCGCGCAGCTGCGTGATCAACCATCGGCGCCGGATAGGAGAGGGTATGCCAGTCGTGAATCCAGGTTTGGATGTAATCAAAATGCGGGTCGAATTTCTCGATTTGCGTGGTTGGATTAAAGATTCTGAAATAAGGCGCCGCGTCGACACCGCATCCCGCGACCCATTGCCAATTGCCGACATTGCTGGCCAACTCGTAGTCCAGTAATTTTTGCGCAAAATAAGCTTCCCCCCAGCGCCAATCGATTAGCAGATGCTTGCACAGAAAACTGGCGGTGACCATGCGGATGCGGTTGTGCATTTCACCAGTGGCATTGAGTTGACGCATGCCGGCATCGACCAAAGGATAACCGGTAGTACCCTCGCACCAGCGTTGAAACTCGGTTTCATCATTGCGCCATTGGATGCGATCGTAGGGTGGTTTGAAGCTCTTGTTTACTGTCTGCGGGAAATGCCAGAGAATCTGGCTGAAGAACTCCCGCCAGATCAACTCATTGCAAAAACTATCGCTGATATCGAGTGTCTGCTGCACGATTTGACGGATACTGACGGTACCGAAGCGCAAATGCGGTGACAATTGCGACGTGCCAGGCCGAGCCGGGAAATCCCTGCTGGCCGCATAGTTTTGGAGCATATCGACTCTCAACCGGTAAGATGGAACGGTAATTGATGCTCGGACAAAGCCGATATCAGCCAGCGTCAGATTCGGTAATGGTAGTTGCTTGACTAGTCCGGATAATCGCTCGAAGCTCGGATGCGCCGTTAATGCGGTCTGGTTCAGCAACGACCGCCATTTGCGCATGTACGGGGTATATACCACATAGGGATTGCCGTCGTCTTTGACGACTTCGTTTTTTTCAAATACTACCTGATCTTTGAAACTGTAAAACGCTACCGATCGCGCATTGAGCGATTGCCGGACGGCGTCGTCGCGCTCGCGCGCATAGGGCTCATAATCATGGTTGGTGTAAACCGCAGTAACCGGGTACGAATCCATGATGCGCTCGAAAACTTCCAACGGCTTGCCATAGTAGAGTGCAAGCGGGCTGCCATAATCTTGTTCCAGTTGTGTGCGTATCGCTTGCAGGGTGTCGAAAATAAACGTGACGCGGGCGTCGTCGTGTGGCAGCCCGGTGAGGATGCTGGTATCAAAAATAAAAATCGGCAGCACTGCATGACCGGAAGCCAGCGCTTGCGCTAATCCGGCGTTGTCGTGCAAGCGCAAATCACGCCGGAACCAAAAGACAGCAAGCGGTTTAGTCATACGCTGCGAAGCGGCCTACTGCTGCCGGTACAAATCCGCCAGAGCCGCCGGTAAGTCGGTAAATTTGAATTGAAAGCCGAACTCTTTTTGCAATCGTTCCGGTAAGATGCGATAGCTGTTTAACGCCAAAGCCGCTGCCTCACCCAGCACCAGTTTCAGGATAAACGCCGGGGTCGGGAAAAACGCCGGGCGCTGCAATGCGTGACCTAAAGCTTCGGCGAACTCCCGGTAACGCACCGGATTGGGCGCTACTGCATTGACCGGACCTTGATAGCGCGAATCCAGCGCGGCTGCAATGTAAACTGATACGATGTCATCGATATGTATCCACGGTAACCATTGCTGGCCATTGCCGACGGGGCCGCCGAGACCGAGTTTGAAAACCGGCAACAGTTTTTGCAGCATGCCGCCGTGACCCAGCACTACGCCGGTACGGATGCTGACCCGGCGTACACCGTTACTTTCGACTCTGGCCGCTTCTTGTTCCCAATCGTGGCAAACCGTTTGCATGAAACTGAGCTGTTCCGGTATGGTGTACGATTCATCGTAGGATTCGTCATCAGTGCCGGGATAAATGCCGATCGCCGAACCGCAAACAAAGGTATGCAACATATCCGGCGCGGCGGCAACCAGCTTACGGGTGCTGAGGATACGCGATGCATAGATCTCGTGTTTGCGCGCTTTGGTCCAACGGCCTTCGCCCAAATTCTCGCCCATCAAGTTGATGATAACCTGACAATCCTTAACCGCTTCGACAGGGACATCCTGCGTGGCATAGTCCCAATCGAACGCAGGCACACCGAGCTGTTCGCTGGCACGCTTGCCATCGCGGCTCAGCACGGTGAGGATGTGATGCCCCTGCCGCAAGCGCCGTACCAATTGTTGGCCAATGAATCCCGTTGCGCCTGTGATCAGAATATTCATGATTGAAAGTCCTTAAACAGGATAAAGATTTATTCAGAATACGCCTATTTTAGGCTTTTTCAGTTGAGCACGGCTAGTTTCTGAAATGCTTGCCAGCCGGGATGATGAGGTTCACGCGTGAATAATCATGATCCTCATCTTCATCAACGGTCGGTTAGTATCTCAATCATTGACCGATCGCATCAACCAGAAATGTCTCGCCGCAATTCGATTTACCCTGTACCGGCGCGTTTTGTAGAAGTTTCTCCAGATCAATGCCTGGCACCAGTTCGGCGGATAGATTCAATTGGATCTCGATCAGCATGCCTTGGCTGCAACTGAGTTTAATCCGGTCTTTGGCGGCCGGTCCAAGCACTGCAGCAACGCGAGTGATGAAATCTTCGGTGCGAACTTGCTGACCGATTCTGCGGTTCATGAAATAAGCCATGCCGGCATCGTTAAACTGCCGAGTCAAGTCGGCTGCCAAATCGAAGTAGCCTTCCATTGACCACTGAGCGCAGGTGCCGTGCTTGTGCCATTCATGCCGTTCCAGACAAGAGCCGGCGGTTACGCTCGGCATCACTTCGGCTAATGAAGTGTGCGAATCGTTATCCAATTGAACTGCCGGGTAATCGCAGAATTCGTCTTTCTTACTCTTAACCTCGCCGCAGAAACCATATTGCGTGCCACAGCTTTTCTTGTTCGGCCATAAACCATGTAACGTAAAATGTTTGGCCTGATACACTTTGGGATCTGAAATGTTGCATTCTTTTTTATCCGGCTTGGTTTCGCAGAAGGCTGGCTGCCATGATAATGCCAGCACATAGCTATCGCCTTGTCCCGCAGTATTGCAGCTACCGCCATTGCCACCGTTATTACCACCACCTCCACCACCTCCACCACCACCGCTGAGTTGCGCCTGCCCGCAACTGGCATTGATCCAGCGTTCTTTCGGTGTGGCACTCGGCACTACAACCCGAAACCAGCTGGGATTATTGGCGGTCAGCACTTCGATAATATCGTACTTATTGCCGGTCAGAATTTGCGCATTATCCGGATTGGTCGATTTATTTTTTGATACGAAAGCTGGGCACGTTTGCTGTGCGGTAAATTCGCCGGATGCTTTTTCTGCCCACACAGGCTGAAAATAGCTGAGCGCTACAAAAATCAGAAAAACTTGGAAAACGGTGTTTTTTCTAAGAATCATCATGATTGTCTCCTATAAGGCCAGGATTGATTGAACTGCTGGAACAATGCTGGGCTATTATGCGGCATGTGCTACTGACAGGCTATGGTATTTGTCACACAACCGCGATGCAATGGTATTGACGCCGCCTCTAGCCAAAAAAACCGCATACCGCTACACTCAGTTGCCATGACGACTCCGTCGCACCTTCCTTCCCCAAAGCATTCCTTTCTTAAACAAGAATGGCGCGGCTTGCTGCTCGCAATCGGTTTTTTTACACGCATCCCGGTACCGGCATTGCCGGATTTTCACGAACAGGAGCTGAACACGGCTGCCAAGTATTTTCCGCTGGTGGGCATTATCGTAGGTTTTTTTGCAGCTATTGTTTACCTGCTGACCAGCGAAGTGTTACCGCAAGACATTGCGGTACTGCTCAGCATGGTTGCGACGATATGGCTTACCGGCGCTTTCCACGAAGATGGCTTGACCGATGCAATCGATGGTCTCGGCGGCGGCTGGGAGAAAGAACAAGTACTGCAAATCATGCAAGATTCCCGTATCGGTAGCTATGGCGTGGTGGGTCTTGTGATGGTGCTATTGCTGAAATTTACCGCATTGAACCATTTTTCACCGCTACTGGTGCCGGTGTTATTGATCGCGGGCCATAGTTTGAGCCGTTTATGCGCGGTGCTGGTGATGGCAACGCAGCGCTATGTGAAATATTCGGGTAAATCCAAACCCCTTGCGACCAGCATGCCGCTTACTCATCTTGCCGTTGCCGCTCTATTGGGTTTGTTACCGTTGCTGTGGCTGCCGCCTTCCTGGTATTGGGGTATTGTTCCCGTGGCGGTTATGTGGGGGTGGTTTAGCCTTATCCTGAAAAAGCGCATCGGCGGCTACACTGGCGATTGTTTAGGCGCCATGCAACAGTTGACCGAAGTTTCCTTTTATCTGGGTGTACTGGCATTCGCCGCTATGTAATGGTTTTGCCGTGACCTCTTGCGAGATAAGCTTCCGACTGCATTTCGGTTAAACGTGAAACGGTGCGTTCAAATTCAAAACCGATGTCGCCGCCGGTATACAGTTCCGGTAATGGCACGGCCGCGGAGCAAAGGAATTTGACACCATGTTCATACAATGCATCGATCAAATGAATAAAGCGCCGCGCCTGGTCGCTGTTTTGTTCGTTGAATTGCGGGATCGCGACCATGATCACGGTGTGATAAGCGCGGGCGATGGCGAGATAATCGGCAGTGCCGAGCGGATTGGCGCACAGCCGCTTAAACGAGAATACCGCGACGCCGCGGGCTGACTTAGGCACGAACAAAGTCCGGCCTTGCACATGCAGCTCTTCGCTCGGCACCTTGTCGCGGTCTTTGATTTGGCGGTCGGTTAAACGAAAGAAAATCGTTGCCAGCTGCATGCTGGTTTCTTCGTTCACCGGGTAGTAATAGGTTTGCGCGCCTTGCAGCCGGTCGTAACGATAATCGACCGGGCCTTGCAGAGGAACAATTTCCAGTTTCTCCTTCACTTGCTCGATAAATGGCAAAAACCGCTGGCGGTTCAAACCGTTTTTGTACAATTCATCCGGCGGCCGGTTAGACGTTGCAACGACGATCACGCCTTGTGTGAACAATTCTTTGAACAACCGCGTGAGCACCATGGCGTCGGCGATGTCGGTCACTTGGAGTTCGTCGAAACACAATAATCGCGCTTCCTGGATGATTTTTCGAGCAATGAACGGCATCGGATCGTCGTCATTGGCACGCCCGCCTTGCTGTACTTTCTCGCGTGAGGAAAGCTCGTGCCAGGTTTTGAGGCGATCGTGAACATCGAGCATGAATTCGTGAAAATGCACGCGCCGTTTCGATGTGATCGGCGTCGCGGCATAAAACAAATCCATCAGCATCGATTTACCGCGACCGACACCGCCGTAGAGATAAATGCCTTTCGGAACCGGTTTGCCGGTGTTGAGCCAACCAAACAAAACGGTGGACCAGTTGGATTTGGATCGTTCCCCGCGCGCGCTGTTAAGCGGTAAATCGACCAGTTCCTGGTGCAAGCGCTCTAATGCATCGACTGCATTAGTCTGATCGGCGTCCGGTTTCAGTTCGCCGGCCTGGATTAACGATTGGTATTCGGTTTTAGGGCTTGTTGTGTGTGAAACTTCAGACATATTAAATGCAGCAATATCTAATCGGTGATGGTAAAAGTCGCTTGCCCGGCGAGCCAGACCAATACCAACACCGGTAAACCCAAAATGGCAGTGGTTATGAAGAATGTTTCATAACCATAAGCATCGACAAATTGCCCGCTGAAACCGGCGATGAATTTAGGCAGCAGCAACATGACCGAACTGAATAATGCGTATTGGGTAGCCGAGTAGGCTGAATTGGTTAAGCCCGACAAATAAGCGATAAATGCGCAGGAAGCGATCCCGGCGGACAGATTGTCGGCGGAAATGGTAAAAATCAAACCGCTGACATCGTGGCCGCGTCCTGCCAGCCAAACAAATAATAAATTGGTGGCGGCGGATAATACCGCGCCCAGAAACAAGGTGCGCATGACGCCGATTTTCGCGGTGAGCACGCCGCCGATCGCAGCGCCCACAATCGTCATGATGACGCCGTAGACTTTGGAAATGGTAGCAACCTCGTCTTTGCTGTAACCCATGTCGACGTAAAACGGATTGCTCATGACACCCATGACGACGTCGGAGATACGGTAGATCGCAATCAAGCCGAGAATCAGCAGCGCTTTGCGGCCATGCCGAACAAGAAAATCGCGGAACGGCGCGATCAACGCACCGTACAACCAAACCAATAACGCTTTGACACGCTCGGGTAAGCGCCAATGCGCCAGCGTGCGCTGCGCGATTTGCTCGTTTTCGCTGACGGTGCGGCTATAAGGCACATCCGGTTCGCGGATGATGAGCGTAGTGATGATGCCGACCGCCATGCTTGCCGCCATGATCAAATAAGCGAAGCGCCACGGCGCGTGATCGTACACATCGGCGCTGACATCGACCGCCGCCGCGATCCACAATACTCCGGCGGAAGCCAGAATCATCGCAACGCGGTAACCGGCTTGATAAGTCGCCGCCATCGCACCTTGCAGTTCCACCGCGACCGCTTCGATGCGGTAAGCATCCAATGCGATGTCCTGTGTCGCAGACGCAAACGCCACGGCCAACGCGAAAAACACCAAGTGCTGAAGGTTCATAACGGGATCGGTCATGGCCATCCCTACTAAAGCGCCAGCAATGACGATTTGCGATAACAATAACCACGCACGCCGGCGCCCCAATAGCGATGTCAGCAATGGCAGCGATAACCGGTCGACCAGCGGCGACCATAGCCATTTGACACTGTACGCCAGTCCGATCCAGCTTAAATGGCCGATAGTGGTGCGATCGATGCCCGCTTCGCGCAGCCAGAACGACAGCGTGCCCATGATCAGCAGCAGCGGCAATCCAGCGGAGAAACCGAGCGACAGCATGCCAAGCACGCGTGGATGGGTATAAACCCGCAACGCTTGCAACCAACTGGCAGATGTCGAGGCAGTCATAGGGTATGGTCGTAATCAACGATCAGCGGCGCGTGATCGGAAAACCGCTCGTCTTTGAAGATTGAAACGCTCCGTGCAGTTTGTGCAATCTCAGGCGTGGCGATCTGATAATCGATGCGCCAGCCGACATTTTTCGCCCAGGCCTGTCCGCGGTTCGACCACCAGGTGTATTGCTCGGGTTCGCTGTTCAGGCGGCGGAACACATCAACAAAGCCGATCTGGTCGAACACATTCGTCAGCCACGCGCGTTCTTCCGGCAGAAAACCGGAATTTTTCTGATTCGAGCGCCAGTTTTTCAGGTCGATTTCCTGGTGCGCGATGTTCCAGTCGCCGCACAAGATGATTTGCCGCTTGCTTGCCATCAGGCTTTGCAACACCGGAAAAAAATGCTCCATGAAATAAAACTTCGCCGCCTGCCGGTGCTCGCCGCTCGAGCCGGACGGCAGATAAATCGACACGATGCTCAAATCCCCGAAATCCGCTTGCAGATAGCGCCCCTCAGCATCGATATCCGCAACGCCAACGCCCTCGACGATGCGATCCGGTTTTTTGCGCGTATAAATACCCACGCCGCTATAGCCTTTCTGCTCGGCACAATGAAAATAACCGTGATAACCGTCCGGTGCTTGCATTTCGGCGGAAAGATCGGGTAACTGCGCTTTCAATTCCTGCACACAGACCACATCCGCGGTTTGTTGGGCCAGCCAGGGGAAAAAGCCTTTCTTCGCCGCCGCACGGATGCCGTTGAGGTTAAGCGTTATGATTTGCATGATTTGGAAATACCGTAGGGTGGATAAGCGAAGCGCCATCCACCAGGGCAGTTATTTCAACCGGATTATCGGTGGATGGCGCTGCGCTTATCCACCCTACAATGCCGTTTAAGTTCAGCGTTATAATTTGCATCTTTTTATTATTAAGAGTGATTCTGGTTATGTCCGACTTCCGGCAAGCGTTTATCCAATTCGCCATCGAACGCAATGTGCTGTGCTTCGGTGAATTTAAAACCAAAGCAGGGCGCTTGTCGCCGTATTTTTTCAACGCCGGATTATTCAACGACGGCGAATCGTTGCACAAACTGGGGCAATTTTACGCCAAAGCGATCGTTGATGCCGAGCTTCCGTTCGATACTTTGTTCGGTCCGGCGTACAAGGGCATTCCGTTGGTCAGCACCATCGCCATTGCGCTGGCTGAAATGGACAAAAACTATCCGTTTTGTTTCAACCGCAAGGAGGCCAAGGATCACGGTGAAGGCGGGGTGCTGGTCGGCGCGCCGATGGCCGGGCGCGTGCTGATCGTCGACGACGTGATTTCAGCGGGCACTTCTGTACGCGAATCGGTCGAATTGATCAAAGCCGCGGGCGCGACACCCGGTGGTGTCGTCATCGCGCTCGACCGCATGGAACGCGGCACCGGCGAACTTTCGGCAGTGCAGGAAGTGCAGCAACTGCACGGCCTGACGGTCACACCGATCATCGATCTGGACGATTTGGTCGCGTATTTGCATCATCACCCGGAGCTGTCGCAACATTTGCATGCGGTGCAGCGCTACCGGGATCAATACGGCGTAAATTACTAGGTAAACGCCGATTAGTCCGTCACACCGGCGAAATCTTCAGACCGTTGATTTCTCTGGATTCCGGCCTTCGCCGGAATGACGGATTCTGAATAATTCCGCAATTTCCCCGGGGAAACTATTGCGCTGGATCATGCCGGGTTTGACTCTGCATTCTTCTTTCGCTACATTAACTTCTCGCAACAAAGTGTTTATTTTTAAAAACTTTCCAATAGGAGCGTTTCATGAAAAGAACCATCGTTAGTGCGGTTATGATGTTGGGATTGATCGGCGGGACATCGGCCCATGCCGCTGTCACACTCTATACTTCTCAAGCCGCTTATCTGGCTGCCGTGGGTGCCACCAGCACCTATATCGACTTCGCTGGATCTCCGGCAGTCACTGTCGGCGGCGGCAGCTTTAGCCCGGCGATCACCTTCGGCACCTGCGATCTCGGGCTGGCAAGCTGCAGCTCCAGCGTGTTTCATAACAGCGACGGCATCACCGATACCGGCGGTGTCGCCGCGCCGAATTTTGTCGCAGCGGTCGGCGGCTACTTCTCCGATCCGGTGTACGCCTTCGGTTTTAACTACATCAGCGGCGGTATGGGCTCCATCGAATTGAACGGCTCGACGATCGTGCCGGTTGGCAGCGAAGCCTCGGGATTCGTCGGCATCGTATCGACGGACCCGATCGACGGTTTTGTCGGACTCAATTACGTTTTTCCAGCTACCGGTGGCCGTGACCGCTATTTCATCGACGATTTCTACATCAACCCAGTGCCGGAACCCGGCGTATGGGCGATGCTGCTCGCCGGTTTGACCTTACTTGGATTCGGCGCTGCCAGAAACCGCGGATAAGTTTTAGTCTTTGAATCGGGTGGAGCCAGAAGCCGTTCGGACGGCTTCTGGCTCTATTTTCATTCTATTGAGCTAGCTACGAAACGACGATTCACGAAAATTTTTTGCAGAGAATGATTTCACATCTGGTAATCGCTCGGGTTAGCAGTAAGCGTGAGCAGTTTGGATGTTATTATTGCGTGAATTAATGTATCCGATTCGCATGGGAGGTAATAACGATGAATCCAAAAAAAATGATCGAAGAAATTACCGCACTTCCAATAGAAGAACGCGTGATGATCGTCGATTCGCTGCTTCGCAGCCTCAACCAACCTGAATCCAAAATTGATAAAAAATGGATTGCAACCGCCCGCCAGCGTTTGATGGAAATGCGTACCGGATCGGTTGGTGCAGCAATACCGGGTAACGAGGTTTTTGACAGGATTTGGCAGCGTTTTCAAAAATGAGCTACTGGTTTCACCTCGATGCGGAAAGTGAATTTAACCAAGCGATCGACTATTACGAGGAGATTGAAACCGGACTTGGTTATGATTTTGCCATCGAGGTATATGCAACGATTCAACGCTCGCTTATTTATCCGAACGCATGGCCTGTTTTGGAAGGCGATATCCGGCGTTGTCTGGTCAGGCGTTTCCCGTACGGTGTTTTGTATTCGATTGAACCCAATGGATTGTTCATTCTGGCCATTATGAACCTGCATCGCGATCCGGATTATTGGAAACATCGCAGATAATTGCCTGTCCATTCCACTGTTCCGGTGCAATGCCCTGCGGTTATTGCACCTCACTTTTGTCGGGTTTTGGTAGGGTGGATTAGCAGAGCGTCATCCACCATGATGCGGTTTTACGCGGCGCCGCTTCGCGGCGCACAGTGAACAGCATTGCAGCGCATCAGCGTTCAGCGCGCCAGCGAACCGCTATTCGATGGGGGACTCACATAACACCCGGAAACCGACAAAGTCGAAGCGATAGTCCGGATGGAAGTCGAAGCGCGCCGCCGAGCGCGCGAAGCCCGGAACAAAGTACCAGGAACCGCCGCGCACCACGCGGAATTGCGAGTCAGCATTATCATCGTTGCAGTGTTGTTCGCCGCCATCAAACCGCTCGCGCCAATTAGAACAGGTCCACTCCCAAACATTGCCGGACATATCGTGCAAGCCGTATTGGTTGGCGGGAAAACTGCCTGCTGGTGCCGCTTCCTGGTTATCCCAGGAACTGCCGCAGCCGTTGCAATTGGCATTGTTGCTGCCGGGTTCGTCACCCCAATGGTAAGCGCTCGTGGTACCGGCGCGTGCCGCAAATTCCCATTCCGCTTCGGTCGGCAAGCGGCATTGCTTGCCTGTTTGTTCACTTAACCAGCGTGTATAGGCCATTGCTTCAAACCAATTGACATTGACGACCGGCCGGTCGCCGCGTCCGCCTTTGGCAGTATTCGGAAAAGTAATCGCCGTATTACCCGAGCGGTGTTGCTGCCAAACATGATAATCGTATTGCTCGTAGGTGATCTCGGTTGTGCTCAGGTAGAAAGGTTGTTCGATAGAAACTGATTTACCGGGTACTCCGAAGTGTTTCTCATATTCGCCAAGACTGGCGATGAATGCCGCATCTTGCTCGCCCATATTGAAGGAACCGGAAGGAATGGCGGTTAAAGCTGGCAGTATGGGGTCTCCAAAACGAAAACGCTGCAACGTCCAGATCATATCCGGGGATAGGTCGTGCTGCTGTATCCAGGCAATGGATTCCATGCCATATAAAGCAGTTATCGCGAGTATGGATGTCAATCCAAGCTGTACTCGCCGGCTCCATGCCAGAAAACGCCCCTCGATCGAATGCTTGGGAGTGCGTAATTGGCGAAATTTATTGAGTCCGAACCAACGCAAGTTCCAGATGCGCCCAAAGCCTTTGCTGTGCTGCCATTGCTTGCTTTCGTGCGCTAATAGTTGACGGTATTGGTCGCGATCGCGGTTGTTGTCGATGTAATCGAATAGCGTCGGCCAATAACCGGTTAATTTTCCCGTTGCGATGTCTCTGCCGCGTGCGCGGATCAGCGTTTCGTGGATCAGGTCGGCATAGTGCCGGTCTTGCTCTTGATTGATCGTGATCAAACGGAGCACGTCGTGGTGTTCAGTCTGCATGACAGAATGGTCGTGTTGCCCGGAAAGCATTTCGACCACTTTGCGCCCGGTCTTGTCATCACCATTGCCTGCGACAAAGACCGCTTCGTCCAAGGTAATACGCTGACGGGTATGGCGGCCTTCATCGTTGATACGCGTCAGACGCAGCAGCAATTCAAGCGCGGCCAATTTGCCTTGCGGAACGGCTTGATCGATACGAGCCAGCAATGCATCGGCTTGATTGCTGAGCATACCGGCAATGCCGCCCAGTTGTTGATATAACTGACCGCTGAGCTTATGGTCTTGCCGCTGCTGCCACAGCAGCAACAATGCATTTTCCACCAGCGGCAATGCGCCGATTTTGTCTTGGGTGTCCGTCAGGATCGCGGTGGTGATTTCGCTGACATCGAGACCTGCCAGCTTGGCGGGTTGCTCGATGCAGTCTTGCAAGCCTTGCGCGGAAATCAGCGGCAGGAAATAGCGCTTGCAATTTTCGTTATAGGCTGTTTGCAGTTGCGGCAGATATTCGAACCGGTCGAGAAAATCCGCGCGCACGGTGTTGATCAGAAACAAAGGACACTCCGGATCGGCCAGCGCATGGGCGAGCAATGCATCGAACTGTTTGCGCTCGGTTTCATCGGCGAAAGTGAACAATTCTTCGAATTGGTCGACGATTAAAAGATAAGCGCTGTTGGACTGCTTAAAATCCTTGAGGGTAAACGCCAGCGCGCGTGCATCTTCTTTGAGCCGTTTCAATCGACCCAACGAATCGCGCCGGGCGGGATCCTCGATCAATCCTTGTTCCAGCGTTTCCGCGAGTTTTTCCAATGGCGTCTTGCCGGGCATCATCGGTCCGAGGATGCGCCATTGCGCAAAACCGGTGCGTTCCAGCAAGAAACCTTGCTCGACCAGCGGCAGCATGCCGGCGTTGACCAGCGACGATTTGCCGGAACCGCTGTTGCCCTCGATTTGCAGCCAGCGAGAATATTTCTCGCCGTGGCTGCGCTGCGTTCTTTGCGGATCGATGCGTTGTTGGTCGCCCAAACCTTCCAAGGCTTTTAGCGTTTCCTGGCGGCGCCCGAAGAATAAAGCCGCATGTTGCCTGCCAAAAGCACTTAAGCCCAGAAAAGGACAACCCTCGAACGTTATGGCGTTTCCGCTGCGGGTGGCGCGGTTTTTGATTGCTGCAATCAACTGAGGCGGTAACGATTCGGATGCGTTCCAGCGAACCGATTGGAACGACGACAGAAATGCGGGGAGCGACACCGATTGCGCGTCTTGCAGCAGAACCGGAAAAATCGGTAACGAATTCGCCGCATCGGTCTTGGCATAATGCCGCCGCAGCGCCACATGGTACTCGGCGCTCACCCAGCGTTGCACACCGTCTTTACCGATCAGCAATATGAACGCCGTGCATTGCTCCAGTGCTTTCTCCAACTCGGCAATCCATTCATCACCGGGTTGGATGTTATCTTCGTCACGAAACGCGCTTAAACCGGCTTTTTCCAGTTCGGTGCGTAATTGCACGCAAGCTGCGCGGTCGGCTCGGCTGTAGCTGATGAATACCTGATCTGTTGGCATAATGGATGCTAGCGATGTCTTGGTTTTGCGATTATAAGCAAATTTCAGATTGATCGAATTGATGATTTTGGGTGTTGATGCGGGAAGCCTGGAGTGGATTCGGAAGGATGTTCCAGACTGACGCAGTAAGTTATTTTTCTTTGCAATAAATAGTAACCCCAACCCTATCGATATGCGCGATCAAACCGGTGTTTTCAAGCTGGCGGTATTGCGACAAATCGACGGTATACGGCAGCATCAGATCGTCAATTTCATTTTCGATTTGCATCAATTCATCGAACGGAATTTCGCTGCCTTTGATGGTCAGGTCGATATCGGAGCCGGCACGGTAATTTCCCTTGGCGCGCGAGCCATATAGCAGCACCGAGTCGATGGCGGCGTGTTGCGCGAATACGCTGTTGAGCTTTTCCAATGTGACGGGCGGTAAGCCGAACGGACGTTCTTCGGTCATGATAGGTATTTTCCCATTTCGTCTTTTAACGCGACGAACAAGGGGTAATACTGATGGATGATCGCATCGGTCAATCGCTCGGCGGTACGTTCATCGTAAGTGTGCGACGAAACATTGCGGCTTTGTATCATCGCCATCCATTGCTCACCGTCTTGAATCAATTCAACCTTGAAAGCTTCCCGGGTGGCATCCCTGGAGCCTTTGATATTTTGATTGCCTTGCGCTTGCAAGAAATCTTTCAGAAGATTCCAGGCCAATTCATGCGTGAATTCGAATGCCTGGATGACACCTTGTTTTTCCAATCCGCTAAGCGGGCGTTGTTGGCTGAGCTCAACGGCGCTTTGCAGCTGCAGCAAGGCTTTTTGGTAGCTGTTGAAACGCTGTTGCCAGCGGATATCGAAGTCATTCATGGTCATTTACTTTTCACGCAGCATCGCGGATGTTTGCATTGTCTTGATTTAACGATTATAAGCAAATTTCAGATCGATCGAATTGATGATTAATGCTTTTAATAATGTTTTGGATATTGTTGTAAGGAGCATATTAAATGATGTTTAAGCCGCTTGAGATGTTAAAACCTTTTCTGCTGATAGTCTCGATTGTTATCCTGTCCGGCTGCACAACGTTCCAGCATGACCCCACCACCGCTTACACCCGCGCAGTCACGGACGCGGTGGTGGCGGAGGAAAGTGAGATCAGCGACCGGCTGTTTGCCATCAATTCAGAGAATCAAGCATTGAAATGGCGGGATGGCAAGGTGCTGGTGGTGACGTGGAAAAGTTGGAAGTCGTTTGGTGAAAATTTCAATGAGAAGGCTCATACCTCGCTGGAAGAAAAGTATGTTACTTGGGTGACTGCGGTGCCGCAGGTACAGGATTTTTGTCAAAGCTTTGTAAAAAATAATCCAGATGGAGACTTGAATTTACGCTTGAAACAGTATTTAGGGCTCAATGCCGAGCGGGATTACGATGTGTTTATCGAGTTGTGGGTCGATCCGGCGGATGTGTTCCGGCCTTGCGTTGATCCGGAGATTCATGACAATCGTTGTGAATTGAAATTTGCCGAGAATGAAGTGCCGCAGGTGCGGAATATTGTCAATTATCCGGCGTTTTACAAAAATCTTTATTTTGACGATTTCCGCTCCCGCCCCGGCGTGCCGTGGACGGGGCTGGGGTATACCTACGATTGGGGCAATCCGCATAACCGAGTCGGCGCTAGCGAATATATCTTGCGCCCAGGGGCTCCTTATGAAATCAAGCACCCCGTGACAACGGCCGAGTATTGCCGCTGAATTTCTCGGTGATAGGCAGGTTGGATGCTCCAAAACCCGTAAAATTAGGACAAATGTCCTAGTAAACTAGGAGCGTTGTTCTATTGGGTTGGCCAGTGGCGTCGATTAAGATTCTTTTCAATATCCTTATGGATATTGCATTTTTCAAAAGACTATGATGGCTGAGGATATAGAAACTGATCAGCCGTTACGAGCAGCCTACGAAAGCTTTCTTTACTTCAGACTTGAAGGAGTATCAAATGAAAAAAACGCTTTTAACAACCACATTTTGTTTATCGCTCTTGGCGTTTACGTCTGTTACCCAAGCAGCGCCCGTTTTAATCGATTTTGACGATGTGTCCGGCTCCAGGGTTGAGATCACCAACCGCTACGCGGCATTGGGAGTGACCTTGAACGCCATCGACAATCCTTTCCCGCTTTCCGGCGCTTTTCCGGCGCCAGCGACATTGCCAACTATCCGCGGCGGCGTGTCGACCTGGACCGAAGGGTTTGCCTCCGCAGTTTCACCGCCTCAGGTCGCAGTCAGCATGCCGTATCCCGGAATCACCGAGTATGGGGATGGCGGCATCTTGATCAGCTTTGCGTTTGACGTGAACAGCGTGTCGCTGGTTGGGGTCGATAACGGCACCAGTGGCGGTGCGGATGACGAATCGGTAACGTTAACGGCTTATAACGCGGCGGGAAATCAAATCGGCCAGGTTTACAGCACTACCAACCTGCCAGGTTTGTATGATCAGACACCGGCTTCCATCGCTATGGACGGTATCCGCTATGTCGCGTTTAACTATACCGACTCCAATTTCGGTTTTTATTCCATCGATAATCTGGAATTTGTAGCAGCACCGATTCCTGAACCCAATATGGTGTTCATGCTTGGCGCGGGTTTACTCGCGTTATTCGCATTCCGCAGAAAGCTTAGCCGGGTTAACGTTCGATAATTTTTCACTGGAATCGGGACGCGATTCCATTCAATCAGATTCAACAATCATCGGCTAAGGCCGGTGGTTGTTGCCGTCAAAAACAGATCAGGCATTCGCTGTTGCTCAATAACTCAAGCCTGTGGCTTGAGTTCTCAGCCTTGCTGCCTCCGCAGTTTGCCGCGCAGTTCATGGCATAAGCCGGTATGATGCCGGTTGGGGAGGTGACGATGGTTAAAATTCTGGTGACCGGCGCGACCGGTCAGATCGGCGCGGAATTGACGCAGGCTTTGCGCCAGCGCTATGGCGCGGATAACGTGATCGCGGCGGGGCATCGACGTGAGCCGTCCGGTGCTTTGGCACAAGCCGGGCCGTATTGCAGCCTCGATGTGCGCGACGCGGCGGCGCTCGAAGCGGTGGTGGCCGGGCAGGGCATTACATTGATTTACCATTTGGCTGCGCTGCTTTCCGCAGTGGCGGAGGAACAGCCGCTGCGTGCCTGGGATATCAACATGAACGGTTTGCTGAATGTGCTGGAATGCGCGCGGCAGCATCGTTGCCAAGTGTTCTTTCCGAGTTCCATCGCCGCATTCGGCCCCGGCACGCCGCCATTCAATACGCCGCAAGATACCGTGCAGCATCCGTCGACCATCTATGGCATTACCAAAGTTACCGGAGAATTGCTGTGCGACTACTATTGTCATCGTTATGGCGTCGATGCGCGCGGCGTGCGCTATCCCGGATTGATTTCGAACCAGGTGCTGCCGGGCGGCGGCACCACCGATTACGCTGTCGATATTTTTTATGCGGCAGTGAGGAAGGGGCATTACGATTGCTTTCTAAGTGCGGATACGCAGCTCGACATGATGTACATGCCGGACGCCATCGCGGCGGCGGTGCAATTGATGGAAACCGATGCCAGCCGGTTGACACATCGCAATGGTTTTAACGTCACCGCGATGAGTTTCACGCCGGCGCAACTGGCGGCAGCGATTCAGCAGCATTTGCCGGATTTCACCATCGGCTATGCCGTCGATCCGCTGCGTCAGGGAATCGCCGATTCCTGGCCGCGCCACATGGACGATAGCGCCGCCCGCGCCGAATGGGGCTGGCAGCCGCGCTACGATTTGGCGGCGATGGTGGGCGATATGCTGCGGCATATCACGGCGAAATTGCGTAACGAATAAACGGAGGGCGACATGACGCTTGCAAGAATCGAACCGTTGTTCCAGGCAAAACTCAATCAGTTGCAGCAACAAGGCGTACGCAAGGGCGACGAGAAAATTGTCAGCGGTGTATTGCCGCCGTCCGATGGCTTCGGGCCGCGTTACCGGCTGCAAGGTTATGAGGATCGCGCGTTTTTGCGCATGAACTCGAATTCTTATTTGGGATTGGCGCGGCATCCGGCGGTAATCGAAGCGGAAATGCGGGCAACCGAGGAATTTGGCGCCGGGCCCGGCGCGGTGCGCTTCATCAGCGGAACCTACGCACCGCATGTGGAATTGGAGCGGCGGCTGGCAGCGTTTCATGGGCGCGAAGCGGCGATGTTGTTCAGCGCCGCGTATGCCACGATGGTCGGGGTATTGCCGCAATTGATTTCCGAGCAAACCTTGGTGGTCAGCGATGCGCTCAATCACAACTGCATTATCAACGCGATCCGGCTGGCGCACTCCGCCGGTAAAGCGATTTATAAACACAGTACCATCAGCGAACTGGAAACCATTCTGAGCACCAACCGCGACCGCTATCAGCGCGTGTGTGTCGTCACCGACGGGATTTTCAGCATGCGCGGCGATCATGCGCCGCTGGCCGAGCTAGCTGCATGTTGCGAACAGCATCAGGGCGATTATCCGGAAGGGATCGTCACCATCGTCGACGACTCGCACGGCATCGGCGCATCCGGTAAAACCGGGCGCGGCACCGAAGAAGTCACAGGCGTTCAGGCGGATGTATTGATTGCCACGCTCGGCAAGGCGTTCGGTGTCAACGGCGGTTATGTCGTGGCCAGCGCGACCACCATTGCCTATTTACGCGAAACCGCGCCGCTGTATATTTACTCGAATCCGATTACACCCGCCGAAGCGGCTGCTGCACTGGCAGCGCTGGATATACTGGAAAGCGAGGAAGGTTCGCGTTTGCTCGAACGGTTACGCCATTTCAGCCGCAAACTCCGGACTGGCTTGCAGCAGCTCGGTTTTGAAACACTCGACGGCGAACACCCGATCGTGCCTGTCTTCATTCGCGACACCGCCAAAACCGCTGCGCTGGTGGCGCATTTGTTCGAACACAACATCCTTGCCACCGGTTTGAATTATCCGGTCGTGCCGCAATGCGACCAGGAAATCCGCTTGCAGGTCTCTGCCGAGCATACCGCGAAAGATCTGGATTATTTGCTGGAGGTGCTTGACTGTTCTAGGGAAGTGCTGAGTAATTGACGATACGAGCGAATCATTGCGATGCGCGGTGCTCGCTCCCTAAGATACAGCGGCGAAATCGCAATCGAAACAGTATCAAGAATTATTATCGTTTATAATCAACAATTTGCCTATTGTAATTGTGTTGCATCATTCATATAATGCCGGGTGTTTGCATGAAACGTCGCTGACGCTTGCCCGTTTGAACAATCCGCAGGTGTTGGCAGTTATCCAATAGAATGAGAGGGTTACGATTATGAAAGGCAATCCAAAAATTATCGATTTGCTGAACAAGCTGCTGGCGGAGGAATTGACCGCGATGGATCAATATTTCGCCCACTCGCGGATGTACGAAGATTGGGGGTTCAACAAACTGTACGAACGCATCAATCACGAAATGGACGATGAAAAGCAACACGCGGATCAGTTGATCAAGCGGATTTTGTTGCTGGAAGGCGTGCCGGTGATCGGCAACCGCAGCCCATTGCGCATTGGCCGGGACGTGCCGGAGATGTTGCAAAACGACCTGGCGCTGGAACGCTCGGTGATTAACGAATTACGCAGCGCCATCGCAATTTGCGAACAGGAACGCGACTATCAATCGCGGGAGATTCTCGAAGGCATGTTGGCCGAAACCGAGGAAGATCACGCGCATTGGCTGGAACAACAGTTGGGATTGATCAACAGAGTAGGACTACAGAATTATTTGCAATCGCAGATGTGAGTGTAGCGGCATCGCTCATGACGCAATTAGCCATTTGTGCCATGAGCGATAGATTCAAACCGATCGCGAATTCATGAAATTAATATCAACCCGGATTCTCCGGGAGGCCGAGAAATAAACCCCAATTAACCGCCTGCTTGTTGTATTAAAGCACACCCGCTGGATCTATCATTGTTTCCGGTATCAGAAAAATCCATAACCGTTTACTTCAAGATTGTATTTCCGAATATAATCGCATCGTTCGCAAGGCTTAGCTCGCTATCGATCATTTAATTCTCTTTTATAACAGAGTGTTATTTGCATGTTGGATTAGATCCAAACATCAATTGGAGCATCTTTGAAGATCATCCGGCACAATGCTTATGCAGCTACTGGTTATGCCCTACTGGGCTTCCTGGGATTGTTGCTCGCGATCCCGCCGGGCTATGCGAGTCCGGTGTTTCCAGCCGCAGGTTTGGCGCTTGCACTGACTCTGGTGTCGGGTTATCGCTCGCTACCGGGTATCTGGATTGGCTCGTTGGGGCTCAATACCTGGGTTGCTTGGAGTCAGAACGAACTCACAACCGACAGTGTTCTGATTGCCGCACTTTTAGGCGTGGGTGCATTGTTGCAAGCCGCGATCGGGGCTTGGCTGATTCGCAGATTCGTCAAAGATCGCTGGCAAATTTTGATGCGGGAACAAGAGATTTTCATTTTTTTCCTGCTGGGCGGTCCGTTGTCGTGCTTGATCTCAGCCAGTGTCGCGCATCTGACACTGTTTTTTTCTGGTGCTGTCAGTGCTACCGATATCTCCTGGTCATGGTGGAACTGGTGGGCTGGTGATACCTTCGGCGTGCTCGTCTTCGCACCGTTGTCACTGGCTTTCTTAGGCAATCAATCCTACTGGAAAACGCGAAAGGCGGTTATTGCACCCATTACGCTGATACTGGTGGTGTTGATCGGGACGGGGTTTGTTAATACCTCGAAACTCGAGAACCGGCAACAGCAAGCAGAAATTCAAAGCGCTGGGCAAAACATTGCTTTTCAGCTACAGGAGCGTTTCAACGCTTACAACGAAACGCTATCGGCGTTGCGGCGCTTGGCCGAGTTGAATCCGGATATGAGCTACCAGCAATTCGATTACTTTACGCAAGAAATATTGCAGGAATCTCAAGGTATTGCAGGATTAAGTTACAATTTTCTCGTACGCGACCAGGATCGGACGCGCTTCGAACAAGCTCAATCCGGAAATATTCCTGGGAAGCCGTTCCGGATAACCGAAATGGATGCACAGGGCGAGTTGACAATAGCAAGCAAGCGGCCGGAGCATATTGTTGTCACCTACATCACGCCGCTTAGCAGCAATCTAAGAGCGATCGGTTACGATATTTATTCCAATCCGGTTCGGGCAGAAGCCATTGATCGCGCCCGGCAATCCGGCCATCCGGCGGCGACCGGTCTCATCAATCTGGTGCAGGATCAACGGAATAAAGCCGGCATATTGGTGCTACACCCGGCTTACCGCCAGAACTTTGACCGGAATGAAACGGAGCATCCGCCGGAATTTTTCGGTTTTGTGGTAGGTGCATTGAAAATTCCCGATATGGTCAACTCTGCTGTTGGGAACCTTGCAACACCGGGCATTGTTTTTCAACTGCGGGATTCTGCCGCTCAACACGGCAATCAATTGTTGTTCAGTTCAGCGCCAGGAATTGCAACAGATGCCGATCTCGATTGGCGGACAACGTTGACGATGGCCGACCGTAACTGGGAACTAATTTTTTTTCCGGATGCAAAATGGCTGAGTGCGCACCGGCCATGGCAGGCATGGGCGCTGACTTTTGCCGGGTTGCTCGTGGCCAGCATGCTGCAGATGTTGATGTTAGTTACGACGGGCCGAACCATGCTGATTCAGGAAACCGTGGATGAGCAGACGGCGCAATTGCGTGCGAACAGTGAGGCGCTACAGCTGGCTAAGGTTGCGGCAGAATCGGCCAATTTAGCCAAGAGCCAGTTTCTGGCTACCATGTCGCATGAAATTCGAACGCCGCTGAATGGCATTCTGGGGATGGCCTACCTGCTCCAATTGCCGGACATCAAAGATAGCGAACGGTTGGATTATGCCCGGGTGATCGTAACATCCGGAAACAACTTGTTGGTCGTACTCAACGATATCCTTGATTTGTCGAAAATTGAAGCCGGGCAGATCAAGCTCGAGAGTCAAGTTTTTGACCCCGAACAACTGATGCTGGAAGCGGCGGCTCTATTTGCCGAAAATGCCAATGAGAAAGGACTGGCGCTCAATGTATCATGGCACGGAAAGCCTCGAATGCGCTACAGTTCCGACTCGGTCAGAATCAGCCAAATGCTGGCTAATCTGATTAACAACGCTATCAAGTTTACGCCGAAAGGTTTCGTGCGGATCGAAGCGCGCGAATTCGAGAGCCCGGCTGCGGAAACTTTTCTGGAATTTACCGTGACCGATAGCGGGATCGGTATTCCCGCCGACAAGCAAGATAGATTGTTCAAGCCTTTTTCCCAGGTGGATGCTTCGACAACCCGTCAATACGGCGGCACCGGTCTTGGTTTGTCGATCGTGCACAATTTGGCCAAATTGCTGGGAGGAAGCGTCGGTATCGAGAGTCAAGAAGGCAAAGGCACGAGAATATGGTTCCGGGTTCGTGCTAATCCGGCCAACGCCGGCGATGCCGGCAAACTGGCTACAGGCGACGCCATTACCGGAGAAATAGCGGTAAGAAAAGCTTCTCCGGAAGCCGGGTTGATTCTGGTAGCTGAGGATAATGCAATCAGCCGCACGGTCATCGTGGCTTTATTGGAGAAACAAGGATTCCGCTGCAAGGTGGTTGAGAATGGCGAAGAAGCGGTGAATGCGATCATGCAGGGAATGCAACCGGCGCTTCTGCTGATGGATTGCGAAATGCCGGTGATGAGTGGTTATCAAGCGACAGAAAAAATCCGCCAATGGGAGCGGGAGACCGGAAACGCCCGCCTGCCGATTATTGCGTTGACTGCAAATGCCTTTGAGGATAACCGTCAGCGCTGCTTTGCAGCAGGCATGGATGACTTTCTTTCCAAGCCCGTCAATATGAATCTGTTGGTGGCGATGCTAAACAAGTGGGACAATCGGCACGTCGGCAACTAGGCGCTGCGGGGTTGCTGCTTAAACGCCGAGCAAAAGCGTGACAGTCATCCCCCAGGCTGCTAGCATCTGAAACATGCTCTACAACGTCAATATTCCGGCAATGTCGGAATTAAACTGGTCATTGCTGGCGCCTTATGATTTTGTGATCACGGTGGCGCCGAAAGTGCGGCTGGAAATCGGCCGATTCTCGCTTGGTTTGCTGCCGCGCATCCGCTTGATCGCCAATCCCGCCGATGAGCGGGTGTTTTCCGCCGGCGCCTTTTGCGAAATTGCGCACGATGCAACCATCGTGATCGGCGGTGAACATCGCAACGAATCCTTGTTGAATTACACCTTCGGCGGTCCGGCGAATGTTTTCAAGCATTTCATGACGGAACAGGATTGGTCGCTGTGCACGGTCGCACCGGTCAAGCCGGTTCACATCGGCGACAATGTGGTGATATCGACCGGTGCAATTGTGGTCGGTGGGGCGCATGTCGGTTCCGGGTCAATCATCGGCGCCGGTGCGGTCGTAACCGGCCAGTGCGAGCCGCTGGGCATTTATGCCGGTGTACCGGCCCGGCGCTTACGCGATCGTTTTGATCAACGCATGGCCGATTTATATACACAAGTGCAGTTACCTCGCATCTCCGCCGAGGATGTCAGCAAATTGCCGGCGTTACTGGCTCGGCTGGCCAGCGGCGAGATGACGTTGGGCGAATATGCGAGCAGCATCCGGCTGTTGCAGGACAGGCCGAAGGTGCTGCTGGAAGGTTCGATCGGGCCGGGCAGCACGGTCAATCCGGTGAAAACCACCGGATATATCGTCGCCGGACAAACGATCGCCAACCCGGAGCTGGATGCGTATTTCGCTCAGATTTGGCGCAAACAGGGAGACAGCGTGCGCTGGAGTCCGGATATATTTACCGAACTGAAACTGACACCACAAACCAACT
This sequence comes from Nitrosomonas limosa, assembly GCF_054188085.1. Lineage (NCBI taxonomy): Bacteria > Pseudomonadati > Pseudomonadota > Betaproteobacteria > Nitrosomonadales > Nitrosomonadaceae > Nitrosomonas > Nitrosomonas limosa. Next base: position 2,647,159 of record NZ_CM135180.1, read on the forward strand.
GATGAGCGCTATCTGAGCGTTCTATCCGCATTCGTTGCTGAAATTGATTGATTTGCTACGTAAAATCAAGCGGATACGCCATTACGCTACCAAAAGCGCACGCGTCCGGAATCCAAGTGGATAAAATTGGAAGAAGGGTAATAACCGACGCCGCCCATTTGCAATGACAATGCGGCGCTGCGCAGATCGGCCAGCTTACGGCCCGGCAGGCGGATATCGATGGCTTTACCTTGGGTATGCAAACTGTTTTTGGCGACACCGTCGCTGAGTTCGGCAAGTTTGGCGTTGGTGGCGGGGGAGCGGTAGGCGGAGATGACGTGAAATTCTTGGTTGGTTCTGAGGCGGTATTGCAATTGGTGCAGAAAATCGACTAAGTAGGGATCAATCGACATACGCTCATTGGTGCGATGGTCGCGCAACACATGATTGATCGCGCGTAATCCTTCCGGAACATAACGGCCATTCGCCCAAAAAGTTGCTCGGGTGCGTTCGCCGGTATGCAAATTCAGAAAGCTCAGCTTTTTCTCGTAAGGTTTTTTGATGGCGGCGTGCGCGGTGGAGGCCGTCATCGGCAGCGCCAGCATGGCGCAAGCGCCCAATCCCGCTTGAATCAACCGGCGGCGGCTTTGCACAGGTTCTGTTTCTGATAAATAAGCTTGCTCTAATAGTTTTCGTATCATCGTATTCTTTCTCCTGAAAAATCTGCGAATGTGTGCGAAAAAACAATTTACCAGCGAGCATAACGCAATGCGCGTAAATCACGGTCGTAAATATCGGGTGAAAAATGCACCATTTCGTGCTCATCAACCCAGGCGGTAATATACACTAAGAAGATGGGTAATGGCTTGGGTAAATGCACGGTTTTGGTGTTTTCACTGTCCAAATCGGCCATGAATTTTTCCGGAAGGCTTTGTTCTTTAAGTGCAAAAGCTGCCAGCTCCATTGGCTTTTCCAAACGGATGCAACCCGAACTGAAGGTGCGGATGTCTCGCTGGAACAGCGATTTCGACGGCGTATCGTGCAGATAAATGCTGAAAGAATTCGGAAACATGAACTTGATCCTGCCCAGCGCATTCTGTTTGCCGGGGTCTTGGCGCAGGAAATAGGGGAATCCGCCTTTCAGATCGTGCCAATCGATTGCATCCGGGTCAATCGGCTCGGCATTGCGGTTATTGCCGGGAAAAATCTTGAATCCGCCGTTGGAAAAGAAAGCCGGATCGCTTTTCTGCTTCGGCAGCAAATCCTTGGTGGCGATGCTGTGCGGCACATTCCAATAGGGATTCAGCACCATGTGCGACATCGCGCTGTTGAACGTAGGTGTCGAGCGGTAGTCGCGCCCGACGATGATGCGCATCGACAAGACTTCCTGATCCTGTTCCGCGGCGGTCAGCATGAATCCGGCGGTATTCACCAGCAAGTAGCGATCCCCCAGTTTCTTCGGCAACCAGCGCAAACGTTCCATGTTGATGCGCAACTGGCGGATTTTCCACGCCAGCGGCCGGTTCAATGCGCGCAAGGTGTTTTTGCCGATCACGCCGTCAGTATTGAGATTGTGCTGCGCTTGAAACGCTTTGACCGCGCTGACCAATTCCGCGTCGTAATGCTCGCTTTTCGAGGATTTAACCTGGAATCCGGCGATACCGTCGGCGTCGTATGCTTGCGCGATGCGTTGGCGGATCAACGGAATATGCGGATGCGTGTCGCCCGGATGGATTGATGCCGCATCCGGAATTTTCAGCCATTCAACTTGTGCTTCCGCCAGTTTGTGGTAGCGCGCCAAGGTTTGCTTCAATAACCGGTAATGCAGCTTGGTTGGCGGCAATTCGTCAAACGCCTGCGGCAACCGGTCGGATTGCACCGCAGTCTGCAAAAATCCCGCCGCGTCAAAGTCCGGCTGAGTGATATGCCAATCCGGGTCGGCTGCGGTCGCGGTCAACCGTCCGCGCGACACATCCCGCGCCAAAGTCAGTACCGCCTGCGTGACGCGCAGCTCCAATGCCACCGCCGCAGCATCCGATGGATCCGCCTGCTGCCGCAATTGCTGCAACTCCGGCAAACCGTAATCGCGGCTATCCAATCCCTCGTCATCGGCGCTGGCGATAAACGTCATCGTGGATTCGAGCAACGACGGCCCGGGATTATCCGTCAGCCAAACCGGTTGATAACCGCGCTGCGCGTAGAATTTTTGTAATTCGGCGGTTTCGGTTTTATTCAATCCCAGCGCTGCGGGGTTCGAAAGCTGTTGCTCAATAGCTTTGGCATCCACCCGCGCCGCGCGGGAAGTGGAGGCATCGAGCAGCAAAAAGGCACAGCAAAAGAATTGGATAAACCATAAAAAAGCGGCGGATTGGTCACGTCTCATGCGGAAATTCCTTGGTTGGAGCGGTTCTTGTTTGTGTTATGGCCGGGATTCTAGCATCAAAGACCGGCGGTTATGCGAGTAGCGGCTTTTCAGGTAGCAGTTTTGAACGGAATATAATTGTTGAATCTCTACGGTATAATCCTGAGAAACTGAATGAGGATGAAATCATGGAATTATCCGCGGTATTGACACCGGAACCGGAAGGCGACTATGTTGCTTTCAACCCCGAAACCGCATGGCTACGCAAGGGAGAGACTGTCTAAGAAGCTTATTAAGGGAAGTGCAAAAATTCTGTGTAAAAGGTATTTAGCAGGGAGCTGTTTAAATATTTTAGAACGCGGATTCAATTTTGGAGTGCAACGCCTAAGAGCTTTTCTAATACCCCGTGGTCTTGCCACGGGGTTGTTTATTCACTCGAGTATTGTTTGGTTTCTTGCTCATGTTTACGATCTCTTTACTGTTCATAACAGAGCTTGGTTACTTGTACAGTTTTGCGGCACCACTTCAAATCAGCTCGGTATATAACCCAGAAGCGGTACATCAGCCTGCAGATGCTTCCTAACGCGCCGGCGCGCCTGCCATGCAACCAGCAATCCGCCCACGAGCATCATAGCCCATGCCTCGGGTTCCGGCACTGGGGTGGCATATGCTTCAAACGTCAGGCTAGAACCCACTCTGCCAGATGCAATGCCCGGAAGTGTAAAGGGAGGAAAAATAGAAACAAGTGTTCCCCACGCATGCGTATCTACAAGAGCCGTAGCAGAGCCTGTGATATGAAATATTGTTCCACCTAAATAGTGCCCGGGGAGATGCACGGTATCGAGATAAATTGGATTCCTATCATCAAAACCTGTAGTGCCGTCTGGTAGAAGATTCGCTGTCCGTGTTTCTGATAGCTCTACTAGCGTTACGGGCGCGGAACCTTCTTCATTCATTTTAAGCTTGACTTCGTAATGGTCTGTCGCTTCACTCCTAAAAACTGTTTGAGCCCATAAATCATAATGATTTGGACCTTCCGTGCCAGGCACAAACTTAACCCACACATCGTTGTACGCAGAGCTATCGCCTCCCAGTTTCAGTGTTATGTCCCATGTCAGCGTAATACTGTTAGTTATTCGGCTTCCCGTAATTAGATCAAAAGAAAAATTATTTTTTACTTCAGCATCCGCAAGTATTTCACCATGGAAATAGGGTACTCCTTCCCAAAAATAAACATCAGTTTTTAATTCAGCAGATGTAGCAGAAGGATCTCCAATCCGATTAATCGAAGTAACAGGATCTCCAACTCTTTCCAATGGAGTCAGAGTCATTGCAGATGAAGTAGAAACAGATCCTATGAAGAACAAAGCAGTTATGAATAATTTCGGTTGGGTGTTCATTCTTTTTTCTCCTAAAAGTTAGGGAAACGCTGATTAATTCGGCGAACGAGATGAAGCACGAGGCGCACGGCGCACAGCAACCGAGACATATCAACAAGATAGGCGAGGGAGCGAGTACCGCGCAACGAAGTGATTCGCTCGTATAGTCAATTAATCAGCGTTTCCTTAGGTCAGTTGTGATCAAAAAATGAATTTACAAATATCGAATGCGATTTGAATTCCAAAGCATTTTTACCGTTCTAATCAATAACGAACGGCACTTCATATTGCCACAATAAATAGCTCATTGATATAGAATTTTGTTTATTTCTAAAAGCATTAAAGTAGGCGATAACTTTTTAGTTTAGAAAAATATTTTTTAGAAATAAAATTTTAAGCAAGTGCCACAATACAATAAGAAAAATAATTCAATGCTTTTGCATTTATATTTTGGTCAGCAAATCTGCCCTGCTAAAAAGGGCAAGTTTATGCCCTTCGTTTGACGCCCCTGCCACTTTCTCCTATAGTCACCAGTAGAGGTTCCTCTTCATCGCAATGACAATCGTCAACCATAAGGAGCGCCGGTCATGAGAAAAATCAGCGACTATTCCAGGTATCAGAATATCCTCCCCTACGACAGCGAAATTTTTGGTGTGTATCAGCCGATGATCGGGTGGAAATCGAAGCGCATTCAGCAGCGTATCGATAAGGGTTTCCGCGCGGATTTGCGCAAGGTGCGTGATCAGTTGTTCAAGGGCTATCGCGGCAATTTCGAGATGGCGTTGAATGAACGCGGCATGCTCGACAAGATTACGCGGCTGGACGCCGGCAGCAACGAGGTGCCGCGCAAGGGGGCGATGGGCAGTTTCGTGATCGAGAATCTGACGCGCGAGTTGCCGCCACTGGAGCGTTACGACGAGCGCATTTGGGACCGGTTGATCGACGAGGAACGCATCAAGACCACGTTGAACCGCGAGGTGATTCCGAACATCATGGAATGGTATCGCGGCGCGCAAGAGCCGCGCGCAAACAGTCGCGTGGAGCAGACCAACGCACTGGCAGCCGAGCAATTGCAACGCGAGTCGGCAGTGGCGGGCTATGTGCTGCACCTGAAGCAAACCAAGCAGTTTGAAGCGCTGAAACAGTTGTTCTACAAGCCGGGCAACCACTGGGCGAATTTGCAAAAGCTGCTGAGTTTCAAGGATCCGCTCGATTACATGGATCCGTTCAAGGATCTCGGCCGCGCCGGGCTGTCGCCGATCGGCATCGTGCATTTGTTCCGCCAGTATTTTTTCGAGTTCGATACCTTTCTCGGCCCGGCGGTTGGACATGTGTGGCTTAGTCCCGGCAGCAGCGTCGAGCTGGTCGAAGTCAGCACGCGCCGCACACTGGTTGAACGCACATTGGAAACCTCGCTGGAAACGGTGCTGAAGACCGAAAAATCGCTGACCGAGGAAGACGAATTGTCGCAAGCAGTGAAAGAGGATAACAAATCCGATACCAAATTCGGCATGAACGCCACCGCCAACCAAAGCTGGATCGGTGGCAGCGCCAGCGCTTCAGCGAGCATCGACATGGCCAGTACGCAATCAAAAGCGCGCGAAGTGACGCACAAGCACATGCGCCAGCAAACTGAGAAAATTTCCACCGAAATCCGCAAGAACTACAAATCCACCTTCCGCACCGTCACCGAAACCACCGATACGTCGAGCAAGCGTTACGTGCTGAACAATACCACCGCCGAGCTGCTCAATTACGAGATGCGCCGCAAAATGCGCCAGGTCGGGGTGCAAGTGCAGGATATCGGTACTTACTTATGCTGGCAAACGTATGTCGACGATCCGGGCCGGCAGTTAGGAATTTCCAAACTGGTGCATTTGGCCAAAGGGCCTGAAGTCGGCGAAACGCCGCCGCCGGAAGCGATTCCGATGCCGCAGGCGGTCACTACCGAATTGAGCATGGATATTCCATTCGTGCCGAAAACCGAAGACACCTTGCCGGAAGACGATATGGACGAAGTCTACGCCGAAGGCAAGGAAGTGAACCTGGATGACAACGAAGGCGAACCGGAGAAGGTTCAATGGCATTTCGGCGGCTTCAAAGCGCAATGCGATCAACCGGGTTACGAATACGGCGAGGATGGCTTCATCACCTTCGATTACGGTGGCAACGACATCCGCTTGCAGCTCGATGACGTCGACGAGGTCTCACCCGGTTCGATCCGCTTTTCGGTCAAGGTTAAGCACGTCAATTTCCGCAACGTGTCGCCGCTGCGCGTGATTGCCAAGATTACCTGGCAGCCGACCAAGAAACTGCGCGACGATGTCACTGCGCAGAACGATCAGAAAATCAACGAATTCAACGAAAAAACCCGCATGGAATTCGAGCAGGCATTCGTCGAAGCGGCGCGCGACCGCATCAACAAAATGTCGCGCATCGAATCGCGCAAGTACGAGGATTTGCGCGAGGAAGAGCGCATTGTGGTGTACCGCTGCCTGATTCAGGACATGCTGACCAAGGGTCTGCCGATGCCGGACGACCGCACGCGGCATGTGGTGTCGGAATTGCTCAATACGATTTTCGACATCGACAAAATGCTGTATTTCGTCGCGCCGGAATGGTGGCGTCCACGCTTGCATCAAAGCCATCAAGGCTTGGGCGGTATCCGCAAACCTTCTACGGTCGAACCCGTACCCGCTACTGCGAGCGGTTCGGTTTACACGCAGATCAAAGGCAAGCTGAGCAAGAATCTGGTGACGTCCGCTGCGATCAAAGCCGAAGATGCGCAAATCGCGGCGACCGACACCGTTACCTGGGGCGGGGCGCACGATAACCGCGTCGACAATTATTACATCACCGAAGAATCTGCGCCCGCCAAGCTCGGCGCGTCGCTCGGCTGGTTGCTGCAACTCGACGGCGACAACATGCGCAACGCGTTTTTGAATGCGCCGTGGGTCAAAGCGGTGATTCCGATCCGGCCCGGTCAGGAACGCGCGGCGATGAATTGGTTGCAACGCTTGCATGTCGAGGGTACCGATGGCCTGGACGACAATTACGTCGCGCCGCCGCAAGAACTCGCCAAAATCCCGCACAGCGGCCCGAACGTGACGATCCGCGACGCCATCAACCACTTGTGCGACGTGGTCGCGGAGAAACACGCCAAGTCGATGCAAGTGGGACGCTATCCCGGCGACGAGATCAACGACGATAACCGTGTCTCGGCTACTCCGGTCGACAAGGTCTACGAGCACGGCTTTTATCCGCTGCAGGGCGGCTTCCGCGCGTTGCAGGCGGGCGAGGATTTCGAAGTGTTCGATCAATGGGTGGAAGTGCTGCCGACCGATCAGGTTGTGCCGGTGCCGGTCGCGTACGATCCGAAAACCGGGCGGCAGTTGTAGGCATGGCGGATTTCGAGGTTCAACTGAGCGATCCGTCGTTCATTGAGCCGTCAGCGAAAGAAGCGGCATTCGGCTGGAAAAATAACGAAATCGTCGTGTCACGCGGCGCACAGGAATCGCGAGTGTTGAAACCGGATACCAACGGTGTGTGCAAATGGTCTAGTGACAACGCGGAACCGTGGCGCTTAACCGATATCCGCCGGCAGGTGCAAAATGTGTCGAGTGCCTGGCGCCTGCTGGATCAGGCTGCATTCACCCCTCGCGTCGAAGCAGGCACGCCAGTGCAAGCGGCGGTTTCGGCGCGAGCCCGGTTGTCACAGTGGACGGGATTGGCCAATTTTTCCAAGCGTGTCGCCTTGGCGCATAAAATCGACGGACAAGTCCCATCAGCCCAGCAATACGAGTCGTTTATGAACAAATTTTGCGCGGGACTGGACGATCTTTCGCTGATCGCGACGATCGGCCGCCGTGCTGACGGGTCGGTCGATTTGTCACCGGAATTGGCGGTGTTCGGTCACCAAGTGGGCAAGCAGGCTGGCACAGAACGGCGTTTTGTCGAACGCGTGCTGCGCAACCTGATTGAAGCCTGTCATGCATTGGGCATTCAGATCACCGCTGGTTACGAAGTGCGTGACGATGAAAAAAAACAAACGCAAGGTGATTTTGTATCGTTCATCACTTCACCGGATTCCGATATGACCGATCATGCCAATCGCATTCGCGATGTGCTCGATACCTGGGGTTTTGATGGTGTCGGTTTTGATATCGAAGTCAATGGGATTGGTCCGAGCGAAAAAAGCGACACTATGAAAAACTGGTTTAAGCAAGGCAAAACCATCAAGGATTGGGTTGCAGCCAGACCTACGTCATCCGATCCGGCGGCCAAGAAAGAGCAAGCGGCTGCGGATAATCTACAAAATCTGTATCGCACGCTGGGGCAGTTGTTGCTTCCAAAGAAACGGTTCGTGTCGTATGCGACGGCGGCGTTTGTCGATGCCAAATCCGGGAAATTCGAGGACGGGGTTTATATTTTCGGGCATACCCGGGTGCAGCCGCTCAGTCTAGCGGCAGGCCAGGCCAATGTGATCGCGCGCATCATGGCGTATGACGAAGGTGTTCAAGCGGGCAGTTATAAGGTTTCGAAAACAGCCACGGCGCAAGATGGATTGACGAAGCGTCACTTGCAAATTCTTCAATCGATCACTGCCGCCGGTATTCATCCCTCGACCGTGCAACTCGGAATCAAAATGGAAAGCTTGAAGGATCTGGGGATGAAAAGCGGTCACATGACAGTTGCGCAGGCGGTGGAGCGCTGCGCTCAATTAAGACGTTTTCGGACGGGCTTGATTACTTTTTCCGGCAGCGCCGGTTCACCCGCAGATGAGGTTGCCGCCTTCGCGCGTTATGACAAAGTGTTGAACGAGTCCGAATTTGACCGGCGGCATTTTCGGGGAGTGCCTTTCCAAGCGCCGCATCGGTGGTTTTTCCAGGTAGCCCCGGATAACCCAACATATTGGACCTGAAAAAGCCGGATTGCTGTTGCCATGGGGATTCCAATCAGCCATTGCCTTGATGCGATTGGCTGGCTGCTTCAATTTTTTGAGGCGAAGATGGTAAGATGGCTCAATGAAATGGGACGATTCAAAAAACTGGACGGGATACTGGGAGCAACTGCGGGCCGCTTTGCTCGAACCCAAAGTCGATCCGGCGTTGCTGGAGGCTTCGCTGCGCGATGCGCGCGCGAAGATGTCGGTGCCGGTGATTTGGTTGCTGGGTAAAACCCAGTCGGGCAAGACTTCGATCATTCGCGCGTTAACCGGCAGCGAAACCGCCGAGATCGGCAACGGCTTTCAGCCATGCACGCGCAGTTCGCGCTTTTATGATTTTCCTGCAGAAACCCCCATCGTTAAATTTCTCGATACGCCGGGTTTGGGCGTGGTGTCTTACGATCCAAGCGACGATATGCAATATTGCGAGGCACAGGCGCATTTGCTGGTGGCGGTGATGAAAGTGGCGGATCTCAATCAAGCCGCGATTTTTGACGTGTTGCATGCGATCCGCAAGCGTCACCCGGAATGGCCGGTGTTGCTGGTGCAAACCGGTCTGCATGATCTTTACCCGGACGGTTGCGAACACGTACAACCGTGGCCTTATGGTTCCGAACCGCTGCCGGAAACGATACCGCTGGATTTGCGCCGCGCGATCCAGGCGCAACGCGAAGCCTTGAAGCCGCTGCCGGGTTTCGGGGCCGTGAGCTGGGTGGCGGTTGATTTGACCTTGCCCGAGGATGGTTTCGAGCCGCCGGATTACGGTCTGGAAGCTTTGTGGCAAGCGATTGAAACGCTGACTTCGTTGGGATTGCAGCACCAACTGAGCGGCGAGAAAGATGTGCAGGATTTATACGCCCAGGCAGCGCATCCGCACATTGTCGGTTATGCACTGGCGGCTGCCGGATTGGGTGCGCTGCCGGTGGTCGATTTGGTTGCGGTATCGGCGGTGCAGGCGAAGCTGCTGCATAGTTTGGCGCAATTGTACGGACAACGCTGGGATCGCAGCACCGTCACCGAGTTTCTGGGCCTTGCGGGCGCCGGGATCGCGTCCAGTTATGTGGCGCGATGGCTCAGCCGGGCAGTGGTCAAGGTAATCCCGTTCTGGGGGCAAACGATCGGCGCGGTGTGGGGCGCGAGTTCCAGCGGCGCGACCACTTATGCATTGGGTAAAATCGCGATTTATTTTTTCGAACGGCGCAAGGATGGTTTGAACGTCGATGCCGATACCTTGCGCCGCATTTATGCCGAGGAACTGGAACGCGGCGCTGCCTTGCTGAAAAGCCGGTTACGGGGGCAATCCTAGATGAAGCCGGTGCTCGCGCGAATCGATCCGTTACGGTTGCTGGTATTCATTCTGATGCTATTGCCGCTACTGGCTTTGCTGGGCTTTGGCTTTTTCTGGTTGTGGCAAAGCGGTAACCTGCAATATTGGCTGATTGCGATGGTGATCTGCGGCGGCTTGGGTTATGGTTTGCAGCAATGGCTGGTGCGGCAGCAGCGGCAATTGCTGAATGCGCCCGTGACCGAGCCGAATCCGCAGTGGCCGCCGAGTGCGGATACGGTATGGCAGCGGGTGGAAGCGCTTGCCGAAACCTGTAATCCGCAGGATTGGCCGCTCGAGGAAGGTACTTGGATGCTGGCATTGGGACAGAAGACCTTAGAGACGGTCGCGCATTGCTATCATCCCGATGTCGAGAAGCCGCTGCTGGAGCTGACGATTCCGCACACCTTGCTGATCATCGAACGCGCGAGCCGCGATTTGCGCCGTGATTTCGCTGAAAAAATCCCGTTCAGCACGCGCCTGACCATTGGTGATTTTTTCCGGATTCAGCGCTGGAAAGCGAAAGCGGAAAGGATCGTCGACATCTATCGCGCCGGCAGCATTCTCATCAATCCGCTTAACGCATTGCTGGGCGAAGCGTGGCGGCATTTGCGCGAGCGCAGTTTCGATCAGGCCAGGGATGAGCTGCACCGTTGGCTGCTGCGCGCGTATGTGTGCAAGGTCGGCTATTACGCAATCGATTTGTATAGCGGCCGCTTGACGTTAACGGATGAAGCATTGATCGAATCAACCACGCCGGAATCCCAAACCGACCTGGAACAAGCGCAAGAAGCGGCGGCAACCGTGGAACCGCTGCGGATTTTGGTGCTCGGCAGAACGAACGCGGGCAAATCGAGCTTGATCAATGCGATGTTTGGTAATCTGGCAGCCACTACCGAGCCATTGCCCGACGGCAAGCAGACCTTTAAACCGTCTGTGCTGACGCGTGAGGGATTCACGCAGGCGTTGATTTTCGATAGCCCGGGATGCGATAGCGCCGGATTCGATCCGGCGAAAATGCTGGCAGCCGCAAGAAACGCCGACTTGATCTTGTGGGTCAGCGCGGCCAATCGCCCGGACCGGCAGAGCGAACGCGAATGCCTGGAGCAATTGCGATCGGCCCAAGCGGCGTGGACCGACCGGCGTTTGCCGCCATTACTGGTTGCCGCCAGTTTTATCGACCGCTTGCGTCCGGTGAATGAATGGCAGCCGCCGTATGATTTGATCCAGCCGTCCAATACCAAGGCATTGAATATCAACGCGGCGGTGCAAGCGATTGCCGCCGATCTGGCGGTGCCGGTTGAAAAGGTGATTCCGGTCTGTTTATTGAAAGGTAAAGTTTATAATGTCGACGATACCTTGTGGGCGGCGATCCTGAATCATCAGGACGAAGCGTTACGGGTGCGCATGATGCGTTGCATGGATGCCAGGAAACGCGCTGAGGATTGGGAATTGCTGCGGCGGCAAATGCTGGATGCCGGACGGTTTTTGCGGAATTTGCCAGAGATACTGGGGAAGCGCACCGGACTGTAAGACAGTTTAAGTCAATGATTGAATGAAACGGATCACTATCTTTTTTTCTATACTGCTGACACTGGGGGTGGTGCTGATTGCAGCGACGCCGCACCGTGCGCAGGCGCAATACTGGTGGAATGCTAGCCGCGAACCAGCCGGTATCGCGCCGGATCCGGCCACAACGCCGGAAGCGGTCGTGCAAGTGTATGGCGCACGCGCATTCAGCTGGCGTGGCTATTTGGGGATTCATACCTGGATTGCGGTGAAACCCACTGCGGCGCAGTCGTTTACGATTTATGAGGTGATCGGCTGGATGCGGCGCCGCAAATTGCCGGTTCTGGTGATTTATGACAATGTGCCGGACCGGCGCTGGTACGGCAATATGCCCGAACTGCTGCTGGATAAGCGCGGCGAAGGCGTGGACGCGCTGATCGCAAGAATCGACGAAGCGGCGCGCAATTATCCGTATTCTAAGAATTACACGATCTGGCCGGGACCGAATTCCAATACTTTTACCGCCTGGGTTTCCCGCGCTGTGCCGGAATTGCAGTTGGACTTACCGCCGACGGCGATCGGCAAAGATTACCTCGGCTACCGGATTTTTGGGCAAGCACCCAGCGGCAGCGGTTTCCAGGTTTCGTTATTCGGTTTGATGGGGGTATTGGCCAGTGAAGTCGAAGGCATCGAATTCAATTTTCTCGGGTTGTCTTTCGGTGTCGATTTGGATCCGCTCGCGGTCAAGTTGCCGCTGGTCGGACGCAAGGAACTCAACGGTTGGTTTCAACCGGTGGCGGATAATTGATAATTATTCTTATCCATACTATAGTACCGGCCATAGGTTAATCCGGTTTTTCAACATTTTTGCTTGGAAGTTTTTCATGTCACGTTTTATTAAATGCCATTTCTTGGCTGCGTTTTTTTTCCTGTTTACGTTCGTTGCTATTCAACCGGTTCATGCGGAAGAAGTGGTCGTTTATTCCGCGCGTATCGAACAACTCATAAAACCGATGTTCGATGCGTTTACCAAGGAAACCGGCATCAAAGTCAAATACACGACCGACAATGAAGGCGCGCTGCTGGCGCGGCTCGAAGCCGAAGGAAAAAACACGCCGGCTGATATGCTGATCACCGCCGATGCCGGAAATCTTTGGGCGGCAGCGCAGGCGGGGCTGTTGAAACCGGTCAAGTCGGATGTGCTAGAGAGCAATATCTCGGCGCATTTACGTGATCCAGCCAATGAATGGTTCGGTTTGTCGATCCGGGCGCGGACGCTGATTTACAACACCAAGAAAGTGAAACCGGAAGAACTATCGACTTACGAAGATTTGGCCGATCCCAAATGGCGCAATCGTTTATGTTTGCGCACTTCAAAGAAAGTTTATAACCAGTCGCTGGTGGCGATGATGATCGCCGAACATGGCGAAGCCAAGACCGAAGCAATCGTGAAAGGCTGGGTGGCGAATCTGGCCACCGATCCTTTATCCGACGATACCCGTGCATTGGAATTCGTGGCCGCCGGAAAATGCGATGTGACGATCGTCAATACCTATTATTTTGGCCGGTTGATGAGCAAGGATCCCAAGCTGCCGCTGGCGGTTTTCTGGCCGAATCAGAATGACGGCGGCGTGCATGTCAACATCTCCGGCGCCGGTGTCACGCGTCACGGCCGTAACGAAGCCGCCGCGATCAAGCTGCTGGAATTTTTATCGTCGGATAAAGCGCAAAACCTTTTTGCTGACGTGAACATGGAATATCCGGTTAATCCGAAGATTGCAGCGGATCCGTTTGTCGCATCATGGGGCAGTTTCAAACAGAATCCGATGAATCTGGCGAAAGCGGGTGAGTTACAAACGGCTGCCGTAAAGCTGATGGATCGCGCGGGCTATCGCTAAACGAGCGGTAATTCATCGCGTTATCAGCCAATTGCAGCGTGTTCAAGCATAATGCTCTTTCTGGTGAAAAACTGTCCGCGCTGTCTCCTCGTTATCGGTTCTTAACATTCTGGCGCTTGGTGCCTTTTATCGCAGCCGCGCTGGTGTTGGCGCCGGTTGCTGTAGTAGTGTCGTCATTGCTGGCGCCTGCCGGCGACATCTGGCGGCATCTGCTTGAAACCACGCTTCCGGATATATTAATCAATACCTTTTGGCTCGCCGCGGGGGTTATCTGCGGCACCGCGGTGGTCGGTATCGGGTTGGCCTGGTTTATCTCGGTCTATGAATTTCCCGGGCGGCGGTTCTTCGCTTGGGCATTGTTGTTACCGATGGCCATGCCGGCCTATGTGACAGCCTTTGTCGCATTGGGTTTGTTTGATTTTACCGGACCGGTGCAAACGACTTTGCGCGCATGGCTGGATTCTGATTTGCCGTGGTTTCCGGAAATACGCGGCAGAGCGGGCGTGATCCTGGTCATGACATTGGCTTTTTATCCCTATGTCTATTTGCTGGCGAAAAATGCTTTCTTAAGTCAGGGTAAGCGTTCGCTGGAAGTCGCTCAATCGCTGGGTTTAAACAAAGTGCAGGGCTTTTTCAAAGTGGCGTTGCCGATGGCGCGTCCTTGGATTGCCGGCGGCTTGATGTTGGTGCTAATGGAAACACTGGCGGATTTTGGCACGGTAGCCGTGTTTAATTACAATACTTTCACCACCGCTATTTACAAAGCATGGTTTAGCATGTTTTCCTTGCAAGCGGCTTCGCAACTTGCTTCCTTGTTAATTATTATCGTCTTTGTGGTGATTGTGCTGGAACAGCAATTCCGCGCGCGCATGCGTTACGCAGAATCCAAACGAAGTGCACGTGCGCAGCGCATCACCTTAAGCGGATGGCAGGGGGGATTGGTGAGCGGATCCATGTTCAGTGTGCTGTTTCTGGCTTTTTTGCTGCCGGTCATGCAGTTAAGCTATTGGGCGGCCGATTCGTTTGCGCATGATTATGATTTTGCCCGCTATCTGGATTTTCTATGGCATTCGCTGTCGTTGTCCGGCATGGCGGCATTGTTGATTTGTGCGATGGTGATTGCGATGGTCTATGCGGCGCGGCGATACCCGGATGCCGCGACCAAAAATGCCGTGCGCATCGCGACCATCGGCTATGCATTACCCGGCGCGGTTCTCGCAATCGGTGTTTATCTACCGTTGACGTGGCTGGATGCGCGACTCAGCGAACTGGCGCTGAACTGGTTTCAGATGGATACCGGCCAGATCTTGCAAGGCACGCTGGTTGCAATGCTGATCGCCTATTTGATCCGTTTCATGGCGGTCAGCCATTATCCGATTGATAGCGCAATGCAGCGGATAACGCCGAGTATCGACGAAGCGGCGATGAGTTTGGGCGTGCATGGTTGGACTATGATCCAGAAAGTGCACGCGCCGATCTTAAAACCGGGCATTTTTACCGCGGCTGCCTTAGTGTTTGTCGATGTCATGAAGGAGATGCCGATCACGCTGATGACCCGTCCGTTCGGGTGGGATACGCTGGCGGTCCGCATTTACGAAATGACTTCCGAAGGACAGTGGGATCAAGCGGCTTTGCCTGCCGTCACCCTGGTATTGGCGGGATTGATACCGATTTTCTTATTGATGCGCCAAACTGAAAAGTAATTGTATGGGTAACGTTCTGTTGCAACTGAAAAATATCCGCCAGGCCTATGGTTCGCAGGTCGTTATTCATGATTTGTCGCTGACCCTGGAGCAAGGACAAATCGGTTGCTTACTGGGTCCGAGCGGGTGCGGAAAAACCACGGCGTTGCGCTGTATCGCCGGATTTGAGCCGGTATCGGCGGGAGAAATTTTGCTGAATGGCGTGTGCGTCAGTGATCCCAAGCGTCAGGTGCCGCCGGAACGCAGGCGGATCGGGATGGTTTTTCAAGATTATGCGTTGTTTCCGCATCTCGACGTCGCTGCAAATATCGGTTTTGGCCTGCATCGGTTAACCAAAAACGAACGCGAACAGCGTGTTGAAGAGTTGCTGCATGTTGTTCATCTCGCGTCCGTTGCGAAAAAATATCCGCATGAGCTTTCGGGCGGCCAGCAACAGCGCGTGGCGCTGGCGCGGGCGTTAGCGCCCAAACCGGCGTTATTGTTGTTAGACGAGCCTTTTTCCAATCTCGATGTCAGCTTGCGCGAACGCTTGAGCATGGAAGTTCGCGAGATTCTGAAGCATCAGAAAATAACCGCAATTCTGGTAACGCATGATCAAGCCGAAGCCTTTGCAATCGCAGATGAGATCGGCGTTATGAACCACGGCGCAATGCAGCAATGGGATACTGCTTTTAATTTATACCATCACCCCGCCAACCGGTTTGTTGCTGATTTTATCGGGCAAGGGGTCTTTGTGACCGGCACTGTGAAAAATCCCCAGCAAGTTGAGATCGAACTCGGGGTGATTAATGGTGAAGTTCCGCGCCACTGTGTAACAGGCGATGTCGTCGAGGTCTTGCTAAGACCGGATGATATCGTTCACGATGATGCCAGTCCGTTACAGGCAACCATCATCAGCAAGGCGTTTCGGGGCGCGGAGATTTTGTATGCCTTGCGTCTTGCCGGGGGTGAGCGGATTCTGGCGTTGGTTCCCAGCCATCACAATCATCTGGTTGGTGAGAAAATTGGCATCAAACTTGAAACGCATCATTTGGTAGTTTTTCCGCAATCGTTGCCGTGACGATCAGCGGTTTTGTCATCGGTGTTGACAATTTTCGTATATTTGACTCCCGGATTGAATTTTTAGGGGGAGTGCCACTTCCCTTTTTGCAGGTTTTTCTATAGCATTGCCAATTCGTATTAATACCTTTCTTTTACAGCTTTTTTCCAAGCGATCAAGTAAACCCATCTCAGCGATAATACTGAGGTAACTATTCCTGAAACTAATAATTTAATAAAAGAGGATTTTATGAGTCAGCATATTCATTATGTAACCGATGCAAATTTCGAAGCGGAAGTGTTGCAGTCGACAGTTCCCGTTTTAGTGGATTATTGGGCCGAGTGGTGCGGTCCATGCAAGATGATCGCCCCGATTCTTGACGAAATCGCGAATGAATACGGCGATCGCTTGAAAGTTGCGAAACTCAATATTGATGAAAATCAGTCGACACCGCCTAAATATGGCATTCGCGGAATTCCGACACTGATGTTGTTCAAGAATGGCAATATTGAAGCGACAAAAGTGGGAGCGCTCTCTAAATCGCAGTTAACCGCGTTTATTGACAGCCACATTTAACCCACTGACCCTGTTGAATAATGAGTCTTGTGGACTAACTTTGATGTAGGCCACGGTCGTAATTAATACTTTCCCGTCTGTCATAGCTTTCCTCCCGGCACTTTAATCTTTTAATACGTAAACCCCCTTTTCCGAGCCCATCCATGCGCTTATCTGATCTTAAAAATTTACATGTCACCGAATTAGTAAAAATGGCTATCGAAAACGAAATTGACGGAGCCAACCGAATGCGAAAGCAGGACTTGATTTTCGCATTGCTAAAGAATCAGGCTAAAAAGGGTGAAAATATCTATGGACATGGGACTTTGGAGGTGCTCCAGGATGGCTTCGGGTTTTTACGTTCCCCGGACACTTCGTATCTTGCCGGTCCTGACGACATTTATATTTCTCCAAGTCAGATCCGCCGGTTTAATTTGCATACCGGTGATTCGATCGACGGAGAGATCCGTCCGCCCAAAGACGGCGAGCGTTATTTTGCGCTGGTCAAGGTGGATAAAGTCAATAACGAACCACCGGAAAACTCCAAGCAAAAAATTCTATTTGAAAATCTAACGCCGCTTTTCCCGGATGAACGGTTGATGCTGGAACGCGATATCAAAGCCGAAGAAAATATTACTGGCCGGATCATTGATTTGATCGCGCCGATCGGTAAAGGCCAGCGCGGTTTGCTGGTTGCTAGTCCCAAGTCCGGTAAAACCGTGATGCTGCAGCACATTGCGCATGCCATCGCGGCCAATTACCCGGATGTGATCCTGATCGTGCTGCTGATTGACGAGCGTCCCGAGGAAGTGACCGACATGATCCGCTCCGTCAGAGGCGAAGTGATTTCATCGACATTCGATGAAGCTGCGACACGGCATGTGCAGGTTGCTGAGATGGTGATCGAGAAAGCCAAACGCCTGGTCGAGCATAAAAAAGACGTAGTAATCTTACTCGATTCGATTACCCGTTTGGCGCGCGCGTATAACACGGTGGTACCGGCTTCCGGCAAAGTATTGACCGGCGGTGTCGATGCCAATGCCTTGCAACGGCCCAAACGCTTTTTCGGTGCGGCCCGTAATGTTGAGGAAGGCGGCTCGCTGACTATTATCGCCACCGCGCTGATCGATACCGGCTCGCGCATGGACGATGTGATTTATGAAGAATTCAAAGGCACCGGTAATATGGAAATCCATTTGGACCGGCGCATGGCCGAGAAGCGCATTTATCCGGCGATTAACGTGAATCGCTCCGGCACTCGCCGCGAAGAGTTGTTGATTCCCCCCGAAGTGCTGCAAAAAATATGGGTATTGCGCAAATTGCTGCACCCAATGGATGATATGGATGCAATGTCGTTTTTGCTCGATAAAATCAAGGCAACCAAGAACAATTCGGATTTTTTTGATTCCATGCGGCGGGTATAGGTTTGGATCACGGCAGTTGCGCCGGCATCCGTAATAAAGGATAATACACAACTTTTTAATTTTCCCTTTTGGGATCAGTCATTGAGGAAGCAGTAAATGAAAGCAGAAATTCACCCAGACTACCAGGAGATTACCGTTACTTGCAGTTGCGGCAATGTGTTTAAAACGCGTTCGACCATGAACAAGGCTTTAAGTATCGAAGTATGTTCGCAATGTCATCCGTTTTATACCGGAAAACAGAAAATTGTGGATACTGCCGGCCGGGTTGAAAAATTCCGCCAAAAATACGGTTATTTGTCGAGCAAGTAATTTTTGATTCAGCTTAAGCCGGATCGGCTGAAGATACCTGATCGGCTTAATAATGAATCGCCAGCCAAATCGTTTCCTGATCGGGATCCGTCCAAGAAACCCGATGTTTTTTATGAGAGGGGATATTGATGAAATCGCCCTCTCCAAGCTGTACCGACGTTTGATCGTCGAACGATAGTACCGCTTGTCCTTTCAGAACCATGACCCATTCGTGTTGCGCCTGATCGTACCAAGGCGATTGCTGGCCTTTTGATACGATGCGCTCGATCTTGATCGAATTGCTTTCGACCAATGTCTCAAAAACTTCGCCGGATAAATCGCGCGGAATCGCTGAAAAAATGTTTTGCAGTGGCATAAAATACTCGCAGGATTGCTGAATTAACAAGCATTGGTTTATTGTATCCCGGATTTCCCGGGAAGATCGATAACCTGCATTGTGAAAAAGGACTGATATGCAACGAATTGCATTGGTGACTGGCGCATCGAGCGGAATCGGCAAAGCTACGGCTTGCTTGCTGGCGCAGCATGGTTTTTATGTGTTTGCGATGGCGCGCCGGGAACATCGGCTGGAGCAAATCCGTTCGGATAATATCGAGCCGCTTCCGCTCGATGTTACCGATATCGCAGCGGTCAACGCGGCGGTGGCGCATGTCATCTCGACCAAAGGCCGCATCGATGTGCTCGTCAATAATGCCGGTTACGGTCAACTAGGCACGCTCGAATGCGTCTCGATGGAAGACGCGCATCGTCAGTTCGAAGTGAACGTGTTCGGTTACGCGCATTTCATCCAAGCCGTCTTGCCGTATATGCGCGAACAGCGGTCGGGCTGCATCGTCAACATTTCCTCGATTCTCGGAAAAATCGCACTGCCGGGTTTCGGCTGGTATGCCGCGTCGAAACACGCGGTCGAAGCCTTATCGGAATCGCTGCGCGGTGAAGTCAAAGCGTTGGGAATCGATGTCGTTGTCATCGCACCCGGTCTGATTAAAACCGAATTCGCCGAGAAGGAATTCGCGTTGCTCGAGACTGTTACACATCCCCCGGTGTATCGCAATATCATCGATGGTTTGCATCGGCTGCTCGCTGGAGGGCCACAAGCACCCGGTCCGGAAATCATTGCCAGAGCAATTCTGAAAGCAGTGAACCGGTCGATCCGGCCCGTCCGGCACGCATTGCCGTGGGATTCGAAAACCGCTGTGATTTCCCGCTGGTTGTTAGGCGCGCGGCTGTTTGCCTGGGCGGTGCGAAAGCAGATGAGGATTTAAGGAAACACCGGTCGTTATTTGAAGCTGCGGCTGTCTATTTAAAAGGCAGCCATGTACAATAGGCCGCAATGCCCTTGTAAATCCTGTCCTACCGAGACCCAATTTCTTTCAAGTTAACGGTTATTGAGTGAACAGACTGTTGACGTTTCATTGAAACCCTTCGATAAGTCCAAAAATCTGCCAGGCGCATATTCAATAATTCTAGAGAGGTTATATGTGCTGGAGTGGAGAAGCGTCGGCGGTGTTAGCAGTGGCCGGCATTGCGAGTACCGCATATTTTTACCGGAAAGGCGAATCCGGCGTATTATGCGCCGCGCTGGCGTACTTTTCGTTGATGGAATTGCTGCAAGCGTACACTTATACGGTGATCGATCAATGCCAGGACCCAAGAAATCAGATTGCGACTTTTCTGGGATATATGCATATCGCGTTCCAGCCCTTTTTTGTCAATGCAGTCGCGATGCATTTCATCCCAGAAAACTTGCGCCGCCGCATCGCACCGGCGGTTTACACATTGTGCGCTGCTGCTGCGATCATTTTCATGATGCGGATTTATCCGTTCGATTGGGTCGTTTACTGTTATGAACGAAACTACACCATGACATTCTTCACCAACGCAAAATTCACCATGCCTTTCTGTGGTGAGCAGATTTGTTCGACCTCCGGCGATTGGCATATCGCCTGGGCCATTCCCGCCAACGGCAATGTCTTTATGGGAAATGTTTACGGTTATGCCGCTTTTGTGCTGCCATTGCTGTACGGATCCTGGAAAATGGTGAGTTATCACTTCCTGTCGGGACCGTTGCTGGCATACATGACCACTAACGACTTGAACGAAGGGGTGGCGGTCTGGTGTCTGTACTCCATCGGATTGCTGTTACTGATGATTAAAACCCCGGTGCGGCGATATCTGTATGTTAAAAGCTGGTACGGATTGCCGCTGCCGAAATTTCTGCGAGATCCCTCGAAAACTTGAATGTCAAGCGAGCGCAAGCCTAATGGTGAGGCGGCTTCGCTATGGTTCCGCGACGGGCGGCTGGGCCGGGAGGTTGATGGGGATCTCGGTCGATTCGTTCAAATGCTCGATTTTTAGAACGGCAGATCGAGCGGTTACCGGAATGACAAACTCGATCTCTCCCTCTTCAGCGCTGCGGCTGTGCAGCAGCTTGTTCAACCCGCTCACCGGCGCGATGGGTGCGCCGTCAATCAACAACCGGAAAGATTCATCCCAAAAATTGACCGGGTAACGGTCGTTATTCGTCATGCGCACAGTAAACCGCAGACTCAATTTTTCCACGTTACCCCCAGGCGTTTACCTAACAAATAACTGGTTTCAGTAATGACAGGCCAGGTAGTTAGTCGGTCCTGAAATATTCCTAAGCACTTGATATTAGTTATAAATACACTGTTCATTAGTGATCATAACGACCTGGAATGTTAAAATAGTGCTGTATTTCTGGTCGAAATGGTGATTAAAAATGCTAAGAAATAGCAGTACGATTCATCAACCGAATCTGTTTGGAACAGATTTACTGATGCAGCTTGATCCCGGTGATCCATTGCTGAAGCTTGCATCAGCGATACCGTGGCAAGGATTTGAGGAATCATTTTCGGTTCATTACACAGCAGCGACAGGAGCACCGAGTAAGCCGATCCGTTTGATGGTTGGGTTATTGATTCTAAAACAGTTAGAGAATTTGAGTGACGAATCGATAGTACTGCAGTGGAAGCGTAATCCTTATTACCAGGCTTTTTGCGGCATGAAAGAGTTCCAGCAGAAGTTGCCTTGTCATAGCACGGAGCTGGTACATTTTCGTAAGCGCATAGGCGCGGAAGGCGTAGAGCGGATTTTCCGGATGAGCGTTGGTTTGCATGGGGAATCGGCGCTGGAAGACGTCATTCATATTGACACGACCGTGCATGAGAAGAACATCACGTACCCAACGGATAGCAAACTGGCGATCAAAATTATCAATCGCCTCAACAAGATTGCCAAATCCCATGGTATTTTACAGCGGCGTACTTTTGTCAAAGAAGTGAAGTCACTGCGCCTGGATATCCGGCACTACCGGCATGTGAAGAAAAGAGCGAAAGCGAAACGAGCGTTGAAGCGACTCAGAACCATTGCAGGTATTCTGATGCGGGAGCTCAGGAGAGAACTGCCGCAATACTGTTTGTTTGAATGCTACCAAAAGGATTTTCTACGGTATGAGGGAGTATTACGGCAGCAACAAAACGATAAAAACAAGATCTACTCATTGCACGAACCGCAAGTGTACTGTGTCGCCAAGGGAAAAGACCACAAACAATATGAATACGGCAGCAAGGCATCGATAGCCAGTACCGCAAAAGGCAATCTGATTGTCGGGGTTGTCAGTCACGAACAGAATCTGCATGACAGCCATACATTACCGGAGATATTGCGACATGTTGAGATTTCGCGAGGGAAAGCTGCCAGGCAGGCCGTATGCGATCGCGGCTACCGCGGCAAACGTGAAGTCAATGGAACCCAGATCATTTTGCCCGGAAAGGCGCTCAAGAAGGATACCCGGTACCAGAAAGACAAGAAGCGAAAACAGTGCAGGAGGCGCGCCGCGATTGAACCCATTATCGGTCACCTGAAGTCGGATTATCGAATGGCAAGGAACTATCTGAAAGGCGCTGTCGGTGATCGCATCAACCTGCTGATGGCTGCTTGCGCCTGGAATCTGAAACAATGGTTGCTGGCCATTTTTTGGCTCTTTTTCCCGTGGCGAGAACGGATTCCTTGATGGAAATTTAAACTACAAGGGTATGCATTTTGATAGGTAGCCGTTTCCTCGGGCGGCTTTTCCAGAACAACAACTGTTGTCTGATACTTTTTCAGGGGCGACTAAGTAGTCGATAAATCTTCCGGACCTTTAGCCGTACCCGCCAACATTTCTATTAACTTCTGGTTTTTTTCCTTTGCGCTCAATTCCGCCTTCTCATACCTCAAATCAATGGCCTGTTTAATGACGTCCGTGGTATTGAGGTGTGTTCTCTGTTGAATGACTTTGATTTTTTGCTCATAACTGTCATCAATCCGCACCGTTATTCTCATCATTCGCTCCTCGTCTGACTGATTGTCGGACAGACTATAACATTATGTTCTGGCGATTAAAAGTAGATCGAAGAACCGAAGCTAGGTTTTAATCCTCGCCCGGCTTTGGGGCCGGGCGCTACAAAAGTGCAGCTTGCCGGGGTGCAGGAAGTGGAAGTTTCAATCCTCGCCCGGCTTTGGGGCCGGGCGCTACGCAAATTTTCAGCTCCCATCTGCACGCCGCCAATGTTTCAATCCTCGCCCGGCTTTGGGGCCGGGCGCTACATTTTCAGTGCAAAGAGTACCCGCACGGCATGAAAGTTTCAATCCTCGCCCGGCTTTGGGGCCGGGCGCTACCGCAGCGGCTACGCTGTATCGCGCCGATATCGGAGTTTCAATCCTCGCCCGGCTTTGGGGCCGGGCGCTACAGTACAACTGCAACCCGATCATACAACAAAGAAATTTTTTGTTCACGCGCGAACTGGGGGTTTGGGGAATGATTTTGGGATGTGATTGCGAACAAGGTTTTCAGGAAGTTACGATTTTTCATGAGGTTATTCTTTGCGCGAACTGGCCGGTATTTTGCCGTTGCTTGTGACTCGCGGATGTTAGATGATGAGCGATCCATCGAAATCGACGGCTTTGAATTTTCCATATTCCTTGACGTGCAGATCGACGGGTTCCGTCAAACGATATAGCCGCAGGTTGTCTTCCTTTTCGTCTATTTCGGCCAGTAATCTGCGTTCCAAATCTTCATACTGCATCAAACTGACTTTACACTCGAATACCGATTTTTGCACGCGCTGCCCGATACCTTCGCAGATTTTGGCAACGCGCCGCAATCTTCTGCGGCCTTCCTTGGTTTCGGTTGAAACATCGTAGGTGACGATAATCAGCATGGTCATTTCACCAGAAAGGGAATATACGCTTCCATGTCGCCGCGAATGGCGCGCGCCATGAAGCGCGCTTGCAGTTGCGGCAATAGCCCGAACGGCACTTTGGTATCCAGCAACGGGTGATTGATTTCTTCCTGCTTGCGTTCCTGGTAAGCGGCTACAACGATTTTCCGCGAATCATCCTCCAGATACACCGCGCCGCCTTCGCGTATCTGCAAATTGCGCTCGGTGATCTGGCCGCGGTTGACCAGCGTGAGCGCCAGCCGATCAGCCAAAATCGACCGGAATTCTTCCATCAAGTCGAGCGCCAATGCCGCTCTGCCTGGGCGCACTGCGTGCAGAAAACCCAATTGCGGATCAAGTCCGACGCTTTCAATGGCCGAGCGGCAATCGTTCATCACCATCGAATAGAGAAACGACAGCAGCGCATTGAAACGGTCGCGCGGCGGTCTGCGCGTGCGTCCGTCCATGGTGAAATATTCGCGGACATTACGCCGCACCAAATTGGGCAATGCGGAGAAATACACTTTGGCGGCGTCGCCTTCAATGCCGCGCACCACGTCCAGATCCGCCGCCACCGCCAGATTGCGTATGGAACCGGCCAATGCATCGGCGGCTTGGCTGAGTATTTTTTGATCCTGCTCATCGTTTGTTTCGCGCGCGCCGCGTAGCAATACCTGGCGGGAATTGCGCAGCTTCCCGGCTATTGCCGCTTTCGCAACCGCAACGGCAAACGACGTATCCGCAGCCAAGCGATGCTGCGCCTGACGCAGCAAAATATTACCGCTGACCGCGCCTTCCAGCCGCGCTTTGAATCGCCCATTGCCATCGAGTAACACCAAACCGATGCCGTCGTCGGCGCAGCGATGCATTAGCGCCGGGGAAATCATGACATTGCCAAAACAAACGAGCGTGCCCAAATGATGCAGCGGCACTTGGAGTTTCTTTTGCCGCTCCACGTCGATACGCACGGTATCGTTTTCCAAGTGCGCGTAGGCATTGGGTGTCATGATATAAAGTGTGTTGAGGATTTGATACATTATGTATTACAATTTGTGAAATTTATCCAAGTTATCGGGAGTTACAATATGACGACGCTCAACATCCGGCTGACCGAGCAGATTGAACAGCGGCTTTCGGAAGAAGCCGAACGCGAAAATAAAACCCGTTCCGAAATCGCTCGCGATGCATTGAACTGGTATCTATTGGAAATCGAGAAAAAACGTTTCATGGATCAACTCCTGGAAGAAGCCCGCGCAGCATACTCAAACGAAAGCATCCGGCAAGAAGCGCGGATCATTTCCGAAGAGTTTCTGCCTATCGAGAACGACATGCTGGAGAATACCGAAGACCGGATATCCGGCGATTTACCAGCAACCGGATCTTCCGGAAAATGGTGGAAGTAATCCGCCGTGGCGAAATCTGGGTCGCCAATCTGAATCCGCCGCGCGGTCAGGAAGCCGGCAAAATCCGTCCGGTTCTGGTTTTTCAGGATAACGCACTGACCGCGATCGGCACACCGATGATCATCATCCTGCCGCTGACAACGCAAGTTTATCCCGCTTTCAAACAATGGCGCATCACCGTCACCGCCCGCCACCGCTTGCTGAAGGATTGCCAGATCATCGTCGATCAACCGCGAACCCTGGATCGTTCCCGCTTTGAAGAAGGGCCGCTAGCCACTCTCGACGATAGCGAAATGGAAGCTGTCGAGCGGGCATTTCTTGGCGTGTGCGGTATGATTCATTACGCTATTCGTCCACGTTAAACAATTCATCCCCACGGGTGTGGGGAACGCGCGTTAAAAAATGCAAACCAGAATCCAGTATCATTTAATACCATGCTTCTCTTTCCAGTCCTGGTCGAGATATTTTTTATAATTAATCGATAGATCTTTCGGTCCATGACCGATTCCCGCCAGTTTAGCCAGCAGTTCTCTGTTTTTTTCCTTTGCGTTTGATTTCACTTTTTCATACATCAGATCGATGGCCTGTCTGATGATATTTGTAGTTTTAAGCTGTGTTTTCTGTTGGATGACTTTGATTTTTTGCGCATAACTATCATCAATCCGTATCGTTATTCTCATAATTCACTCTTTGGCTGAGTATTTGTCATGCCGACTGTAACATTATGTTATGGCTATGGAAAGAAGCCGGAGGTCAGGAGTTAAGATACGGTTACTCAAGTTCAACAAATCAACATTGCCTGGTTATTGAAAGATTTATAACCTGCGAATCAATAATCTTGCTCGGTTAAATGCAGTGTTATTTATGCTGCCTGTGCGGCAGCGAACAGGCGTACAGGTCGGTTATCTTGTCGCCGGTGTTTCTAAGCTGCCTGTGCGGCAGCGAACAGCCGATCGCGCCCGTTTTACTGCGCTCGTACTTTCTAAGCCGCCTGTGCGGCAGCGAACTGTATTGACTCTCAGTTTGCGTTGATTCGTTTTTTCTAAGCTGCTTGTGCGGCAGCGAACTCTGGCAGGTAAAAATGGATAATCGTGCTAACTTTCTAAGCTGCCTGTGCGGCAGCGAACCGCGCAATCACGCGGGATGAAACTCACAGACTTTTCTAAGCTGCCTGTGCGGCAGCGAACAAAACACAATTTCAATAAAAAGATATGTAGCTTTTCTAAGCTGCCTGTGCGGCAGCGAACCGCCAAGCCAATAACATACCAGCCCTGTAGTTTTTCTAAGCTGCCTGTGCGGCAGCGAACCTGGTAAATTGATCCGTGCCGATCAGGCAGATTTTCTAAGCTGCCTGTGCGGCAGCGAACGCTCCGCTGATCCGCAAGATCGGCGCGTTGCTTTTCTAAGCTGCCTGTGCGGCAGCGAACTATCGTCATTCACTGTTCCGGCACGCCGAACGTTTCTAAGCTGCCTGTGCGGCAGCGAACGCGGTCGAAGAATGGCTGTCTGATGCGTTAAATTTCTAAGCTGCCTGTGCGGCAGCGAACATCCCTGGAACAAACACTAGGTATTCTTACTTTTTCTAAGCTGCCTGTGCGGCAGCGAACTATCCCAACCACCGCCATTTTTCTTTGCCCTTTTTCTAAGCTGCCTGTGCGGCAGCGAACATGAGAAAAGCTAAGATCTTGGTGCTTGAAAATTTCTAAGCTGCCTGTGCGGCAGCGAACTGAAGCGTTCCGCTACCGGCCCGCTGGCTTTTTTTCTAAGCTGCCTGTGCGGCAGCGAACCCATGTAACCCATAATTCAGACCCTTCTTCGCTTTCTAAGCTGCCTGTGCGGCAGCGAACATCGGCTTGGTGGCGGCATATCATACCTGCCATTTCTAAGCTGCCTGTGCGGCAGCGAACAGATAATAATAGCAGGCATAGGAGCCTTTATTTTTCTAAGCTGCCTGTGCGGCAGCGAACCATGGGGAATTACACCAACGCAATGGCGTCGCTTTCTAAGCTGCCTGTGCGGCAGCGAACCTTAAATGTTCACGCATCTTTAATTAGTCAATTTTCTAAGCTGCCTGTGCGGCAGCGAACCTCCGCCAGTTGCTTAATGCCGGTCCCGTCGCTTTCTAAGCTGCCTGTGCGGCAGCGAACTTCCATCTGTTTCGCTTTCAAATTGGCGTTACTTTCTAAGCTGCCTGTGCGGCAGCGAACCTACAAAGCTGAATGCCTGCAGTGCGGATCATTTTCTAAGCTGCCTGTGCGGCAGCGAACTATCAGATCGTTTCAGGTCCGGCGGTGCTTGGTTTCTAAGCTGCCTGTGCGGCAGCGAACTTTTCGCCGTTTGTGCAGCAGCCTGATCTTGTTTTCTAAGCTGCCTGTGCGGCAGCGAATCATTTAAAAGACGCCATTCGTCACTGTTTTCATTTCTAAGCTGCCTGTGCGGCAGCGAACTTATACTGAATGAATTGCGGCGTTAATGAATCTTTCTAAGCTGCCTGTGCGGCAGCGAACCAGATCCGGATTGTTTTACCAGAGCCGTTGTCTTTCTAAGCTGCCTGTGCGGCAGCGAACACATCGGAACGATATGCACAGGCTTTTGCATATTTCTAAGCTGCCTGTGCGGCAGCGAACCATGGTTGATAATGTCCTGGTTAGTTGTTGGTTTTCTAAGCTGCCTGTGCGGCAGCGAACTGCTCCGCTCAGTCAATGCCGCATACTTCCCATTTCTAAGCTGCCTGTGCGGCAGCGAACATGTTTTCGCCGATCATGCGGCGGCCCCATTCTTTCTAAGCTGCCTGTGCGGCAGCGAACTCCAATATGCGGACCGCTTAACCGGATCGTTTTTTCTAAGCTGCCTGTGCGGCAGCGAACCATACAAAAGAGAATTGTATTGGGATTCTGACTTTCTAAGCTGCCTGTGCGGCAGCGAACTGCGCGGTAGTTTTTGTAATCAAGTTGCATCATTTTCTAAGCTGCCTGTGCGGCAGCGAACAAGAGAAAGAACCGGCCAAGCAGGTACCACAATTTCTAAGCTGCCTGTGCGGCAGCGAACTAACGATAAAAAAACTTAAAGCCAGTCGTGGTGCAGTATATAAGATGTTTCCTAATCAATAACCATCCTGTAAATACCTGCATCGCAACTGGCTGATTTATTTGAATTGTTAAAGATCATCAAAAAAATGGGTCAAAATTCGGGTACGGATGCAGCAGAGCTGAGACCATAGGTGGTAAAAATTCCGCTAACGCTGTTTTCTATTTCCCTTTTTTTGATCCACAAGCAGAACGTATTGCCGCTACTTAAACTTTTTAGCCGGATAAACGGTGTGGTGATGGTTTTGTGCGGCATTTCGCTGTAGCTCATCAACATTCGTTGACATTCGGCTACATTATCGTACTTTGCACACAATTCAACTTTGCCAGTGAACGCGGCTTCAAAATCTAGGTTGTGCCGTTTCGCATAACGCCGGGCTAAACGTTCCCGGCCAGTTTTGTGTTGTTCGCGCTGATAAACCGCATAACCTTTGACTGTACTTGGTACCGGGCGGATACCAGTACAATGCACGTAATCGCTCAGGCAGCTTAATCGGCTGGCGACATCAAACTGTGTCAGCGCAGTTTCGTCTGGAGCAAACAAACGAAGCTTGCTGCCCAGGACACTGAATTTTTCACCCATCTTGTATTCGGGAAACGATAGACCAATCGGCACGCGATTTTGTGCATCTTGTGTTTCAACTAACCCAAGGTGGATTTGCTGGAAGGTTTTGGACCAGAGAAAATGCCGATTGATATCGGCATTGGGAATTAAAGTAATTTCCTGATAGTACCTCATAACCTATTCCTTGCCACTCTGGCCAAAAACCCCGCCGCGTACCAGAACAGCCATGACGTAATGTTGCTGAGTTTTATCGGCAAGCGATTCACCCAATGCAAAGCTGTCGAATAAAGTATAGAAATCAGCTTTATCTTTAGGTGTCCGGAAAGCTTTTCCAAGGTTTGTGACTGCTCCGTAAGGTTCGATAGCGATTGGCCCAATACCAATTTCCAAACTGGCATAACCGGGATACCAGGTATCGATTGTGCGCAAAGCATTGCCTATTTTTTGAGAATGCATTGCCGCCACGCCATTAACTTCATACAGGATTTTGCTTTTGTTACCTTTGCCTTTGTCTAAAACCAGTTCTTCACTGGGATAAACTTCCTGCGCTTTTCCGAGCAATGCATAAGCTTCGATGCTAATGAGCAAATAAGGCAAGCGTCCGCATAATGCCTCGGCAATTTTATTTGCGAGTGCCTGTAAATCCGGATTACTTGAATCGAAGCGATTTAGCGCAAAATCTCTGGCGTTAAAGGTGAATGCCTGACCGTCTCCGGTATCGGCAATTACCTCGATTTTTTCCGCGCCTACCCGGTTGCGCCATAAATACCGCCCATTAGCAATGTTAGTGGCATAACGCCTGGATAATTCTTTAAAACCTTCATGTTCGATGTAAGTTTGCGCAACTTTCGGATAGGATTCATTGAACTTAGGGCCGTTACTGGCGGATGGTTTTTCTACTCCTCCAAGAATTTTTAGAGTGAAATGCAGCTTCAAGGTATCTTGATTCTCACTCAAAGCGCAGGCATCAACGGTTTGCAAATTAGGTTTTTCAACTTCTGCATTAAGTTTTAGTGGATCATTTTGTTGCGCCGGTTTTAATCGATTGGAGATCGTGCCGCGCACGGATTTCTCATTCAGCTTCAATGCAGTCGCTTTATCCCTCTGATGGCGTTCATTCCATGTTGTGCCATACAGATAGCCATCCGAAGGTACCAGTTTCTTTTCAAAAGCCAATACGGTTGCGTCGTTCTTAACAGCCATGTTCAGTCTCCATAGGTTGATGATAAGGTTTGGCAAAGATACAAATTTTGTTCAGGTACAACACGATATTGCCAAAGCATGTCGTCCAGTTTGGTAATGCGATAAGGCATCTTGAATTCGCCCAATGTGATTACGCTTTCAGCAAAACGATGCGGTGTATTGCGGTCACGTTGATTTCTGGCTATGCCAAGCTCGGAAATACCCTGAAAGCCGACGGCAATCGGTACTAACCAACCCGGTATTTTGCGTTGACTGCTCCAGGTGGCTTTGCCGTTCTCGTCCTGAGTACTGCGATGCATGACCTTTAAGTGATCGAGTAATGTATCCAGAGCATCTTTGTTTTCTTCTTGCATAGTTTTCCGCATCAGATCGCGGCGTTCGACCAGCACATGCCCAAGCATCAAGCGATTGAGCAATTTTTTTATTTCGTGCTCGTCATCTTCATCCACCGGCAGGACTTCGATCGGTTTGACGGCCAATACGTCACCACTTGCCCATTTCATACGCTGCAGCTGAGTATCAACTAAATTTTTAAAACGATCATGATCGTCACTGTCCAATCCATGAAATTCGACTAGCAAAGAAACTTCCAGATGACAGCGCGCTTCTTCAACGAAAGCAGGGCGACTGCCGTCTTTATCCAATGGATTAGCTGTGGCGACAATCGAATGTACGAAGTCACCCGAGCCTTTGTAAGTTTGCAAATCGAATTTATGACAACTTACTGCGGCACCGATCAATTCAACCTCATTCAAGCTTTGTTGGCGAAGATGTCTCTGCAAGGCATGCACCGCACCCAGCCAGGCTGTCATTGCCGGAAAGCCAATGGTATAGGGACTGCTCATGGCATTGGCGTTGTGGATTTTAAGATGTGGTATTAATAAAAAACGTCTCATGTTCATTTGAAAAACTCCTTGTCACTATCCAGTGCCTCCAATACGAGTTTTTTCACTTCAAGCAACTCATCGTCGCTTAGTTTCACTTGAGTATCTTTGTGCAGATATTCATAACTATCCAACAGCCACTTCGCGAAAGCTGATACAACCTCCTTCAGCCAATCGTTTTGATTCCGCCGCAGTTCCAGTTTGGCATCGTCTAGCCATATCCGCTGAGCGAGTGGTAAATTCCGGTAATGCTCCGCCTCCGACCAACCTGAACCGGTCGCCCGAATCTGGAAAGCGCGTTGCATAACCTGATCAATCAAAAATTTAAGCGTGTTGTGAATACCGTCTCGAATCGATTTATTATTGATGCCGCTTTTGATGAGACGATCCAGAGTCTGGAAATTCTCCTGGAACTGCCGCAACCGTAAACTATTCCTGAAAAAGTTGCTTGTTGGGAGTCGAATCTGGCGGTGATGCAAAGTAGGCGGAATGCTTGGCAGCAAATAGGCCAACCCAGCATTTTGATTATTGAGAACGCTGATATTTTGCGGCTTAGTACCGCCATACGCAGTAACGGTTAGCTCCAGCAAATCGTCATAACCCTGTTCGTGGAACTCGTTTCTTTTACGATTCTCTTTGGCTTGCTGAGTAGCTTCTGAGAAACGCATATAATCGATTTTAGTCTTTAGCTTTGTTAGCAAACCCGAAGGAGTCATCAGAGAAAGCAAGTGATAAGTGTCATCGACTGGAAAGTAAACCTGCTTGACCAGTTGATCGGTTTTGTTCCTATCGTCCACTTGTTTGACAGTCATAAAACCTTCTCTAAGGCTTTCATAACTGGCAACCTGTATAGCTAATAAAGCTTGAATTTCAGGACTGTCACGTTCTAAATGTTGTAAGACGGTTTCCCCATCTTCCATAGTTAAGCTAAGGAATTTGTATACATCCATCGCAGCCGCGTTACCGAGCACATCAAGTTCATACTCGACATTACCACTCCGCAAATAGCCATCGTGCCCTGGTTTACCTATTGCAATAATTGAAGTTGTTTTCGCACTTGGATGACTAAATTTTCCCGGGTGACTAACTATCGATAACCAAGCAGCACGTTTGGCTGCATCTGGTAACCAAGTAGCCGGGAAAAATTTCTCATTTGCTTCCGCGATAAGATTTTCTTGCTCTTCATCGCTCATTGATGCTTTTACTCGAGCTTTTAACCAATTCGCTTTTCGTTCTTCAAAAAAGGATTTAATATTTTGATTCATAATAATATTCCCGTTTAATTGTGTTGTGCTTTTTACAATTGAAACAAACCCAGTTGATCCGAATAAAACCACTTGCGATCATTGTTATCGCGTTTGGGAAACGTAATTTCTCCGTAGCGCTCCGATTGTTTTGTGATTAACTGCTCAAAGTCATCAATAAATTGACTTTCAGTACCAATTTGTTCAAGCAATGCTTGCCGGTAATCTCTTTCCAGCCACAACCTGGAACGCATTGTTTCTGTCATTGCATCGTGTTTGGTAATGTCATTTCTTGATTGACGAGGAATGAATTCGCCACGTTCGTCCTTTTCACAGAACACTGCTTTACCGTCTCGCCAAACCAGATACAAATTCATGTCCGGCTCGCTCTCACGAAACCGGTTCAGTTGTTGCGGTAAGGCAGTCAACCACCAACATTCGTTAAGCCACGCTTGCAAGCATTGCGGGCCTTTTTGGTCATATCGCGTTAATACCAGATGCATTGCCTGGTGTTCCAGATCGGCCAGACGCTGTTTGGGCTGCATGGATTCCGGTTGCTGGATGCGGGGAATGGCATTAACCACACGGTTTAAAGCAGTTTCATCGACTAACTGGCAAAGATCAGCCGTAGCCAGCCGTAACGTTTTCGCCGTTTCGTAGCCGGGGCGGCAATAAACCGGTCTGTCATCCTGACGCAATGCCCTCAGGTTGTATTGCATGACAGCGATATTAGCCTGCTCGACGCTGCCTTGCCGGTGTCGCCGCACGCGTCCGGCTAATTGAATGATGGAGCGGAAGGAAGACGGCTCGATGATTGCCCAATCGAAATCGTGGTCCCGCCCAACTTCTTCGACTGGCGTAGCTACCAAGATAAACATGACATGCTCGGCATGTGTATTATCAAGGTGATGCCGGATAAGTGGATCTTTTAATCCTTCCGATATCTCGCCGGGTTTCTCCTTACGCTTTAATACATTATCTAGGTGCTTTTCCTGTTCATGACGCAAAAGCAAAACCTGTCGACTGTGATAGGCCATAATCCTGGGAGTACAGTTTTCTTCCCATTCGGCTTGCAATAGAAATTGGGTTAGCGCCACACAAGGTGAAATATTTGCTGTGCGTACAACACCAAAAGACACCTTCTTGGCGGTTTTCTCATCAATCGTATGATGGCTGCCGTGAAGGTGATAAATGGTCTGGCGGATTTTTTCAAAATAGCGCTGTTGCCGGGACAACTGATCATTTTTTTCTGCGAGCAGATCATCGCAACGTACGATAAAAGCTTTGCGCTTAGCCACTTGTTGCTGCAAATTGGCTACCCGTTTATCGATAAATTGCCGGTGCAGGCTCTGATACTGGCTGCAACGCTTCTCTGCATCACTCTGATCGACTCGCTCCACGCGGGCAGTGAATTCATCAACCCACGCACAGGCAATTATGGGGCTTGCTTGCTTGAAATGGACGTGCAATTGCCATCCAGCCTGATAGGCATTAAAAAAACCTTCAGCCAATGCTGGGGGAATAGTGGCCGAGGAAATCATTACTTTCCGTCCGAGCATACCGGCGAGATGAATTAGGCGACCGATAGCGACTAAATCGGCACCGTCAAAATCATCAACCTCATCAATCACTAAATCCGATGACAGCAACCTCAGGCAGGGCAGAATATATTTCCCGCCACGGAAAGTCTCGGTGGCAGCAATGATATGGTCGATGGTACAAGCCAGTACCGGTTTATATAAAAACGCTTTGTGTTTTTCGGCGAGCTTCGGTTGTTTTTTGGGAAACAATACATCAAGAAATTCTGCGGTAGGTGCATCGCCGTAATCCAAATCTTCTTCTAACAGTTGTTCCAACGATTCCGCGCCTAATTCCTCAAAAGCCGGTTTTGGTTCATGCTCTTTCTGTGCTCGCTCATGCAACTCTTTAACTGCTGCCGAGCCGATTAAAACAGCCAATTCATCGTTTTTCAAACCAATTCGGTAGCGGTATTCGTCACCGGTTTGCAGTGTCAATGTACGCAAACCCAAAGCTAAAATGTAACGCAAGCTTTCACCATCATCGGACAGCGCGCGCATGATCTTGGCATTGGCAATGGTTTTACCGCATCCGGTGCTGGCCATGTTCACAGTAAACCAGCCATAGACTTGCTCTTGCAAAGCTGCGTGTTGTATCTTGAACTGCTTGATGTTTTCAACGGCTTTATCTTGCC
This sequence comes from Nitrosomonas limosa, assembly GCF_054188085.1. Lineage (NCBI taxonomy): Bacteria > Pseudomonadati > Pseudomonadota > Betaproteobacteria > Nitrosomonadales > Nitrosomonadaceae > Nitrosomonas > Nitrosomonas limosa. Next base: position 2,681,407 of record NZ_CM135180.1, read on the forward strand.
ACTCAAATCCGACAGGGCTTTTCTGCTTTAGAGCTTTAATATCGAAGGCTGACTCCATTTCCGATGAAAAACGCGATAGAGTCTGACTGATTCTCAGTGCGTGTTCACAAACACCCACCAGATGTTCGTCGAGTTTTTGCTTGTAATTACGATTTTCATCGGTATTTGCAAACAGTGTTACAGAGCCTTGCCAAGCATTGTTCGCCGGGCAGGAAGAGTAATAATGATCACCTAGCATCAAGCACAAGCGCGCATGGTGCAATAGCAACCGGTAACCGCTATTGTCGAGTAATTGCTGAATTTGCGGCTGCGTCTGCAATAAGCGGGTTGACCATTTTTTCAAGTATTTGAGCCATTGCGGAGATTGAGAAAGCAAGCCATCGGGAAATTCAAAACAATCGGCCACGCGTTTTTTATACTCCGTTTCGTCGAATTTGTTTTGATAACCCCACATTGCTGCGATACTTTTCATCAAAGTGTTTAATGTGTTTTTTTCTTCGCCCTGACGCAAGTTACGTTCCGTTTTATCCAGAAGCTGCGGCAAACGGTGATGTGAAACTACCAACCAGGCAATCAGTTGCGCCATCGGCGGCAAATCCGCCAAGGGTTTGGTAGCATTCTGCGTGACAATTGTTTTTAAAGCTTGCTCATCCAATTCACCCGATTGCAATAAGCCTAACCAAGCCTCATCGCTATCGCCCGCATGTCGAACCAAAGCATTTAATAACAAGCATGAAATCCATTCATGGCGTAAGGGATCGCCCTTGGCAGTTCCGGATTTGAGCTTGGCTTGAAACAAAGCGGTTGCCTTACCCCAATCGTGCAACAAAGCAGAAATAGCCACCAATGCCTTGATAGCAGGCAAATAACTCCAGTTATTCTCCCATTGATTGTTGAGCAGATTTTTAGCTGTGGAATTCACGGGAACAATCCCCTGTGCATTAAACCGCCTGCGATTCCCCACAATCCAAACCAATTCGCTGCGGCTCCGTGATCTGATCCAATGGCAGGCTACGGCAGTATTCTTGGTTGCGGTTTTGCGCAGCAGGGTTTTGACGGCGATCAACCCTTCTTCCGTGATCACGGTTTGCCAAGTATTGTCGCCGATACGGTTGGCGAAAGCATCCAATACCCGGCGGGTACGATTGAGCGCTTTTTTCTCGCATTGGCTGATGAAGGTGACCATCATGGTCGTGATTCCCGCAGCGCTTGCTGCTTGACTTGCTCGAACATGAAATCCATGGCTTTGTGTTCGGTAAATTTTTGCAGAATTTGCTGACGGAATTCCTGTTCGCTCATTTTTTCCTTGGCGCAAACGAAAGCCCAAGGCAGGACGATGGCGTCTTTGACGAGATCGGCAATGTCGAACACCAATGCGCCTCGGCGGGTTTTGCCGTGCATCACGGCAAAACCATGCGGAATGCCCAGTACCCAAAGTGTAGTCGCAGCTAATCCGTAGGCTAAATAATTGCCGTGATTCAGAAAAGCATTGGCGCTGTCGGTGCTGTCGTAATTGCGCACGAAATCTTTTTGCAGGGTGCGGCTGACGGCGATTTTGTAAAGGTTTTTGGTGAGTTGCGCTTCGATCAGCAATAATTCGGTGACATTATTTGCTTGCTCAACCTTGTTTGAGAAACCTGAAAACGCTTGTGTAACATCTTGGTCGTCGATAAAGAAGCTCTCATTTTTTAGATCCTTATCCTTGCGCCATACGTCTTGCAGGTAATTGATGCGCATAAGCTGGAAGCGTTTGGCAACCTGCAGTCGCTTCGCTTCATCAAACCAGAATGAAAGCCATCCTTGCACGTATTCGGTCGGCCTGTATTCGCTCTGCGGCGTGAGCCATTCAATTTCACTGGCGGCCAATAGCGGCGTGCCACCGCCGCCGCTGAAACCGATCAAGACGCCAGCCGATGCCAGCATGCGCACAGCCGCCTGTGTTATGGAAGTGCCGGTGCCTAATAAAATGACCGTGGTATTGGCAATCGGGATATTCCAGTACAGTTGCTCGTCTTTGGCTTCTGTTAAATAGAGAACGCGGCCATCTTTCTGCATGACACGGCATTTTTCGAGATAGTAAATATTGGCTCGCTTGGAATGCAGAATTGCTTTCAGATCGGTCAATTGTTCCATCTTGTTGCGGTCCTTTTATCTTGATTTCAGGAAGTTCATGATAAATGTATGATTCATGTCCACCACCTCACCTCCACCTCAATCCGTTCCCACGGATTATTGCTTTTTTTCAACCCTACGATCAAAGCCGATAATTTTTCTCCGCGATCCAGTAGTTGCGAGACGGCGGCGTTGTCTCTTGCGGGGATGTTAATTGCGTTAAAAATTCGCGAAAAATGCTCATTTACCCCGTGTAAACTCCGCTTTTTTGCAAATTTTTGCCTTATTCTCGTACCGCTCATGACACCGTGCAAAGGTCTCATCCTTGCATTATCCAGAGTCACAGGCTCAAAACGTGAGGCTGTGAATTTGTTTTTCTGATTTTTCTTGAAGAAACGTTGGGCAAGTGTCATTTTGAGTAAGAGCGAGAAATCTATTTTGTTGATTATTAAAGATTCCTCGCTGCATTCGGAATGACGCATGCGGATTTAGCGTTTCTTTAAGCCCAATCGCTCGCGCAGTTCGTCGAAAATGGATGAGTCGACCGGTAAATTGGAATCTGCATTGCTTAACTCGAAATCCCGCAGCAGCGCTTCGACCATTTCACGGCCATCTTCGGTTTTGATGGCTTGCAGCGGTGTTTTGCCGTTCAGCGCGGGCAGTTTTTCATGCGGCCATTGGCGGTAGTGTTCGCGCATGAGTTCCGTAATTTTTTTCCGTACTTCCGGGTGGTTGTTAAGTTTTTCCTACTCTTCCCGGCGTTTCCTGGCTTGGGCGCTTTCGCCTTGATCCTGCATGTGCTCTAGCTTTGCTTGCGGAGATTCGATGACGCTGGTTTTGTAGCGGGCTTCCGGTAATAATTTTTTGATCAGTTTCTGGAATTGTTGCGCGCGTTTGTCGGAATTGACTTCGACGGTGAGCTGGCGGCCGTTGATCTTGATGTGGCCGAGGATGGTGTTATCCCAGGATTTGTTCTTGGTATTGTTTTTTTTCAGCCATGGAAATTCGATGCGGTGCAGTCCGCCTGCCGAGTCAAATTCGGCGTCTTGCAGAAGTTCGTCTTCGGCGCTGTCGATGCAAAGCTGTTTGAGCGCGGTGAAAGCGGCTTGCGGAGACTGTATGTCGTAAACGAGTTTTTGAAATACCATCGCATCGCCGTCGGTATTGCGCAGTGACGGCGTGGGTGGATTGAATAGCCGGTCGTAAACTACTTGATAAATGGCGAGCATTTCATGTTCGTATTTTCCGAGCAATGCGGGCGACGGCGGATTTTCTGATTCGAGTAATTTTTTGCGCAGCTCCAGAATGGCAAATTTTTCTCCGGGCGGAATAAAGAAAGCGGCGCTGGCTTCCAGTATCGCGACGTGATCGACTTTAACCAGCTTGCCAAATACGATTTGCCAGGCTTCGGCGTGCACCGAAGCGGAATGCTCGGTGGCGTAACATTCTTCGCCGGTCAGAATGTCGCGCAGCAGGAATCCATCGCCGGGGCGCACCGACACAATGTCGAAGAAACTGAATGGCGTTACGCAGCATTGTTCGATGTAGCGTTTCAGGAGCGGATCGAGCTGCCGGCCATGCTTGCCGAGAAATGCTTCCCCGGTTGTTTTTTTACGCGGGGTATCGGGGATTGAATCGTCCGGGTGCCAGTTAAAAAAGAACCAAGGCATGAATAACTGCAAGTGCGGCGTGTTCGGAGAAAATTCCTCTTCACTCCATAACGTAAAGTCTCCCCATGCTTCCAGCAAGGCGTGCTGGCCCCAATGGTTTTGCGAGAATTTCAGTAATTTTTCAGGCAGTCCATTAATTGCACGGCGTATCTGGTGCCATAAAAAATCCTCGGTTTGTTGTGTTTCTTGCGCCTGCAAGCAGCATTGTTTGTATTTTTTGCCGCTGCCGCAAGGGCAGGGGTCGTTACGTCCTGTTTTCATGTTTGTTCCTTGTCACATAATATTCTTGCGCTTGCTGCAAGTTTAACAGGATGGTTTGGCGTAATGTCTCCGGCGCGATGACTTCAACCGCCGCACCGTGCTTGAGAATGTCCATTACCAGTTCGGTTTTGCTGGCGTAGGGGATGTGGAGTTCATAGCGGCCATCGGGCAGGAATTTTCCTTGCTGCCGCGGGTGCCATTGCTCGTCGGCGACCCAGCGGGCGCGCTCGGTTGTGAAACGTAAAATGGCGGTGCGGGTGGCTTTGCCGGCGAAGATGCCGTAGCCGGTGGCGAAGTGTTCGTCGAGTTCGGCTTCCGGAATTTCGCGCGCGGCGGTATCGAGCAGGGTTGACGCGGCGATGCGTTCCACCGCGAAACTGCGCAAGGCTTCGCGTTTGTGGCACCAGGCGTCGAGATACCAGTTGTCGCGGTAATGTGTGAGGCGTTGCGGGGATACGGTGCGTTCGGTTTGTTGATCGCGGCTGCGGCTGTGGTAGGTAATGTTGAGTTGTTTGCGTTGCAGCACGGCGCTGGCGGTTGTTTGAAAATGTTTCAATCCGGTTTGCCTGCCCATCATCCTCAGGATGCGGATGCGATGGGCGGTGATTGGCGGATTGTTCGAATGTTGCGCTGCGAGGATTTTTTCCAGCCGGTCTTTGACCGGTTTGAGTTGCGCGCCGAGCAGGTCCGGCTCGATTTGTTCGAGCAATTGCTGCGCGGTCAGCAATGCGTGCAATTCGTTGGCGTCGAACCAGACGTCGGGCAGTTCGAAAACATTGCTTTCTTTGGTGTCGTAGTGATAACCGTTACGGTCGCGGTCGTATACCAGCGGGGCGTTGAAATTATCCCGCAGCATATCGATGGCGCGAGTAACCGTCGCGCGTGAGCATTCCAGCAGTTCTTCGAGGCGCTTATGCGAGACCGGCAGGCGATGGGCCGCCAGAATGCGGTGTAGCTGATAGAGCCGTTGAAAAGGATTCAATCGCGTAGTCCTGTCGTTTTAAAGTGTCATTTTCCATACCGGTATTGCCCTCCCTGACCGGCGCTTGCCACCTTCCTGAAAGTATTCTTCGCGATTATATCGCCGCGATCATGATGCGGCGGAATAGTTTATATTAATCTTAGTTGTTGATTAAATATTGCTGGTGTTTGCTTTAAACAGAATTAATCTGGTTTATTTTAATTTATCCATTAATATTCAGCAGTTTATTATATTAATATGTTGTGTGAAGGAATTATCCTACAGATTTAAAGGAACTTTTCTTAGAAAAAATAAGAAATTACTGGCAGAACCTAATGAATGAGGTTCCGTAATTAACACTTCGTTTTAATTGATTCTTCTGGTTTTAAGATAGCACAAAAGGAGCACTAATCCATGTTTCAGGAACAAACGGCAAATAAAGCGACGGAATCCGCTGATGCAGTAGTTGCAGGCACAACAAACGAGTATCTGACTTTCCGCTTGGGAAATGAAGAATACGGGATTGAGATCCTCAAAGTGCAGGAGATACGTGGATATGAAGCCATCACACAGATAGCCAACGCACCGAACTTCATAAAAGGGGTGGTGAATTTACGCGGCATCATAGTGCCGATCATCGATATGCGGATTAAGTTTAATCTGAGTGACGTTAATTATGATCAATTCACGGTGGTGATTATTCTGAACGTTGCGGGTCGGGTAATGGGTATCGTGGTGGATGGCGTATCTGATGTGATCAATTTGACAGCGGATCAATTACGGGCGGCGCCAGGATTGGGGGCGGTTATTGATACCGAATATATCATGGGGTTAGGAACCATTGATGATCGAATGCTCATTTTAATCGACATCGAAAAAATGATGAGTAGCAGTGATATGGGTTTGATCGAACCAAGCACTAATTGATTATAAAGGCTAGTTGGATATTGGTAGGTTACTTTGAGGAGAGTTAAATGTTTAATAATATGACGATTAAATCAAAACTGATGTTGGTCATTGGCATGCTGTCAGTGCTACTCGCTGGTGTTGGCGGTTTGGGCATTATGGGCCTGAATCAAACAAATGATTCTTTTAAAGGTGTATACGAGGATCGCGCTGTTCCCCTGGGAGATCTAGGCTTAGTTCTGGATCGTATGCAGCGGGTTCGTCTCAATGCGGCAATCGCTGCTTATGCCAGGAGCGCGGAAATTGTAAAGGAACGTCAAAATATGACGAATCAGCGAGACGCGGAAATCTCGGAGATGTGGAAAAAATATATGACTACAAATCTCACATCTGAAGAGGGGGCGTTAGTCGAAAATTTTAACCAGCAATGGCAAATCTATACCGAATCGCGCAATCGCACTATGGCTTTAGCTGCCGCAGGAAATTTTGATGCTGCAATTGAGAATATGGTGAATGATGCTGGACCAAAATTTGATGCAGTTCATGGAACAATGATCAAGTTACTCGAACTGCAACGTACTGAGTCAGCAAAAGAATATGCTGCTGCGCAAAGCAATTATGAAACGATATTTATGATTACCGTTACAACGATCGTGCTTGGAACGCTTCTCGCGGGTGTGATTGGATTCTTGCTAATTCGCGCCGTGATAGGCCCGCTCAACGAAGCGGTAGCGGTAGCCAATGCAGTAGCAGCCGGTGATTTGACTAGCCGGATTGATGTGAATTCGACTAATGAAACAGGACGATTGCTGCAAGCACTTAAAACTATGAATGACAATCTGGTTGACTTAGTTGGAAAGGTACGCATGGGTACAGACCAGATTGCTACGGCATCAGGAGAGATCGCATCGGGCAACTCGGACTTAAGCCAGCGCACCGAAGAGCAAGCATCGAGCCTGGAAGAAACTGCATCGTCGATGGAAGAACTGACATCCACCGTGAAGCAGAATGCCGATAATGCCCGCCAAGCGAATCAACTGGCGGCAGGTGCATCGGAGGTTGCGGTCAAAGGTGGTGCGGTAGTTGGTCAAGTGGTGCAGACCATGAGTTCGATCAATGAAAGCTCGAAGAAAATCGTCGACATCATCAGCGTGATTGATGGCATTGCGTTCCAAACCAACATTCTGGCATTGAATGCCGCAGTCGAAGCAGCACGGGCTGGGGAACAAGGCCGCGGATTTGCAGTGGTGGCAACGGAAGTACGAACCCTGGCGCAACGCTCAGCGGCGGCAGCGAAAGAGATCAAAGAACTGATCAGCGACTCGGTTGCAAAAGTAGAAGATGGAACACGGCTGGTCGACGAAGCAGGTGCGACGATGGACGAAATCGTGAGCGCGGTGAAACGCGTAACCGACATCATGAGCGAAATTTCCGCGGCTTCGCAGGAACAAAGCTCAGGTATCGAACAAGTCAATCAAGCGGTAACGCAGATGGATGAAGTGACACAGCAAAATGCAGCGCTGGTGGAAGAAGCGGCAGCGGCGGCTGAATCGATGCAAGAGCAAGCGCAATCGCTCACGCAAGCGGTCAGCGTATTCAGACTGGCAAGTGGAAGTGCTGCGTCGGTGCCAGTAACAAGAAGTAGCCGCACCGGTTCAGTAGCGAAGCTACCGAATCGCGGTCCGGCAACGAAGAGAACAGCCGTAGCACCCAAAGCAATCACAGCCAGTGAACCGGCGCCTCGCAAAGTTGCAGCCGGTGGCGGTGGCGATGATTGGGAAGAGTTCTAAAGATGCCTTGGAGTATCACTGAAGGATCGGGGATACTCCATTTTATTAATAATAAATCCTATCCAATTAAGCTCGTGCCGGAACGATCCCGGCACAGCAATTTATGATAAAAGCCTAACCGCTTCTCGGTAATTTTTCCTTGTTTCACCGCTGCTAGCACTGCACACTCAGGTTCTTTGAAATGGCGGCAGTTGCTAAATTTGCATTGTCCGAAATAGGGGTGAAATTCGAGGAATCCCCACGCTAGATTTTCTTCCTTAATGTGATTCAAGCCAAACTCCTGGAAGCCGGGGGAATCGATAATGGCGCTGTCACTATCAAAGTGATAGAGCTGTGAATGCGTAGTGGTATGGGTGCCAGAGTCCAGCGCCAGGGATATCTCAGCGGTGGCGCGTTGTGCTTCCGGAATCAAGGCATTGAGTAATGTTGATTTGCCCATGCCGGATTGTCCGGCGAGAACACTCAAATGATTTTTTAAGAATGGGCGTAGCACGGAAACATCCTGTAGAGCGCTGACCGGCAGAACGCGGTAGCCTAAATCCCGATACAGCGACAGCGTTGAAAGTGCGTTTTGAGTCGGTTCGATTAAGTCAGCTTTATTTAGTGCAATCAATACTGCGATATTTTCACTTTCGGCGGCGACCAGACAGCGGCTGATCAATTCTTCACTAAAACTTGGAATAGCCGCGACGACAATGATTACTTGTGTAACGTTGGCGGCGATGATTTTTTCCTTGTAGGCATCACTGCGGTAGAGCAATGAGGTGCGCGGTTGCACTGTCTCAATTACACCTTGTCCGATGGTGGTTAATTGGTATTCAACCTGATCACCGCATGCGACACCGCTTTTTTTGCCGCGCATGACACAAGAGACAATTTCACCGTTAGCTGTTTCAACTGAAAAGTGTCTGCCAAATGCAGCAACAACCAGCCCGGTCTGGCAGGGCGGTTGTCGCTTGTGATTGCGGCTAATATTCAAATTGCGAATAACTTGTCAATTTTCGCCGCGCAAATGAAATCATTTTCGGACAATCCGCCAATGGCATGGGTGGTGTAGGTGACTACGCACTGATTGTAGCCGACCAGCATATCGGGATGATGATCCTCGCGGTGCGAAATCCATGCAACTGCATTTACGAATGCCATGGTTTGATAGTAATTCTTAAAGGTATGGGTTTTACTGATTTGTTTATCCTGTAATTGCCAACCCTCAATTTGCTGCATGAAGGTAGCTATTTCACTGCTGGATAGCGATGGAACACCGCCTTCGCAAGGTTTACATTGTTTCGATGATAAATCGCATACGGTTGTATTCATACTTGTCCCTGGTTTTGTAAATGCGCGACACGGATCGATGCTGGCGGGTGTGAATCGTAAAATGCCGAATGCAATGGATCAGGTGTCAGTGTCGCGGCGTTGTCTTGATAGAGTTTTACCAACGCATGTATCAAATCATCCGCGGAAGCGTTTTGCGCAGCATAGGCATCGGCTTCGAATTCATGCTTGCGGGAATACAGACTGGAGATTGGATGCAACAGGAAAGTGAATACCGGCATCACCAGAAAGAACAGCAATAACGCCATCGCGGTTGACGGCACGCTGTCGACAGCTACGCCCAATCCTTCGTAAAACCAGGTTTGTTGCATCGAATAACCCAATAGCCAAAGGAATCCGAGGCTGATGATGAAGGATACCGCGATGCGTTTGATGACGTGGCGCAGTTTGAAATGACCCAGTTCATGCGCAAGTACAGCCTCGATCTCGCCTGGATCAAGGCGCGACAACAGGGTATCGAAAAACACGATGCGTTTGGTTTTGCCAAAACCGGTGAAGTACGCGTTGCCGTGATTGCTACGGCGTGAACCATCCATTACGAACAAGCCACTGGCGGTGAAACCGCATTTATCCATCAACCGCTCGATGCGCGTTTTCAAAGCGGCATCTTGCAACGGTGTGAATTTATTGAACAGCGGCGCGATCCAGGCGGGATAAATCGCCAGCACGAAGAGGTTGAACACGATCCACGCAAACCAAGCGTACAGCCACCAGAGATCCCCCATTTTTTCCATCAGCCACAGTATGCAAAATAACAACGGTGCACCCAGGAGCAGGCCGATAGCAGTTTGCTTGACCAAATCGATGAAAAACATCAGCGGGGTCATTTTGTTGAAGCCGAAGCGTTCCTCGATGACAAACACGCGGTAATAGCTTAATGGGAGCTCAGCTGCGCTCATGATCATGAAAGTGCTGATAATCAACGCCATGCCATGAACGACCGGATCGCTAAACCAGCCAGCCCAGATTTCGCTTAAAGCATTCAAACCGCCACCGAGGGTAAATGCCAGCAGCAGCACAACATGCAGAAGGATACCGGGATATCCGGCAGCGGTTTTGGCGCATGTGTAGTCCGCTGCTTTTTGGTGATCAGCCAGGCTGATCGTGCTGGAAAATTCTTCCGGTACTTTGTGCTGATGTGCCCGAACATGGCGGATGTGCCGGAAAGATAGCCAAACTTGCGTCAGTGTGGTGACCAGAAGTGCAAATAAGAATATCAAAGTAAATGTTTGCATAGTCATTATCTAAAGTTTATTGATTTGAATTCAAGATAGATTCAAGCGGAGTTGCAATCTTGAGTCTGCATTTTCAGTCTGATTAAAAGTGACTGTATGTCGTCGATATGACACAATTCAACGCTTAGCATTCAAAAATTTTATAAACATTATGGCACAAGATAACAATAACCTCATCTGGGTGGACATGGAAATGACCGGACTCAATCCGGATACCGATCGCATCATCGAAGTGGCTGTCGTGATTACTGATTCGCAGCTGAATACGGTCGCAGAGGGGCCTGTGCTGGTTGTGCATCAGCCTGGTGATGTGTTAAACGGTATGGATAAATGGAATCAATCGACACATTCCAAATCCGGCCTGATCGATAAGGTGAAAGCTTCGCGTCTGAATGAAGCGGAAGTGGAATCGCAGTTGCTGGAATTTATCAAGTTGCATGTGCCGCCCGGTGTATCACCGATGTGTGGAAATTCAATTTGCCAGGATCGGCGCTTCATGGTGCGCTCGATGCCGCAACTGGAAGCTTATTTTCTTTATCGAAATCTCGATGTCAGTACCTTGAAGGAGCTGGTGAAACGCTGGAAACCGGGGATCGCATCGGGTTTTAATAAAGAGAGTAAGCATGAAGCGCTAGCGGACATATATGACTCTATCAATGAACTCAAATACTACCGCCAGCATTTTATTAATGTATAAGGTGCAATTTCCCATGAACTTTCATGGAACCCTCATTTCTAAAGGGCTTGCTTCGCCGGTCTTTGGTTAATCACTGTTATGGAGAAATAAAATGTTTCATAAAAGAAGTAATTGGGTTCTGGCTGCTATTGCGCTATTGACATTCTGTGTTCCAGTGGCTTTTGCAACTAAGGCAGATAGCCATCAGCATCAAAGCGGACAGCACGACGGACACGGTAACTCAACATCCGGTCACAGCCACGATCAGCATGACGGTCACCAGTGCGAGCACATGGTGGCGGTTGATGCCAATAAAGATGGAAAGATCAGCAAAGAAGAGTTTATGAAACATCACGAGCAGATGTTTGATAAAAAGGACATCAATAAGGATGGTTTTATTGATAAAAAAGAAATGCATCGCATGATGGAAAAAATGCATCAGCATATGCAAGAGCACAAACACGAACATGAACATGGTGACCATCAAACGAAAAAAGGTCACGCGCATGGCGATACCAAAGAATAGTATGTGTTAGCGATTTTGGCAGCGGCTTTTTTCTCCTCTTCTCCTTTAGGCCGCTGCCAAAATTTGACAATCGGTTAGTGTCTTAATCCGACCGGCGCCCGTGAAGGCGTTTTTTGTTCCAAAGGTTGTGGATCCAATACCGCAACGGTCAAGCTGTCATCATTAAAGTACTTTCGAGCAACATCGCGGACTTGTTCCGCAGTGACTGCTTTTAGTTTCTCCAAAATAAGATCCGTGTCCCGATAGGATAGCCCGATGCTTTCCAATCGACCGATTTGCATGGCCTGCGAGAAAATGGAATCGCGCTGATAAACATGACCGGCAATTACTTGTGCTTTAACTCGAGACAGTTCTGCTGCGGTTATTCCGTTTTTAGCAATTTTTTCAATTTCCCCTCGTAATGCCTGTTCCAGCTCCGCGATAGTTTTACCTGCGCTTGGTACCGCGCTAAGGAAGAAAAAACTCGGCCCACGCGCCATAGCGCCATAGCCTGCGCTCGCCGAGCTGGCAATCTGGCTTTCACGCACTAGTGATTTATTCAGCCGTGCGGATGCGTTGCCATCCAATACTCCTTCCAGAATTTCCAAAGCGTAAGGCTCCCAATCTTCCTGGGTATTTTTGATCGCCGGAGCGTGGTAACCCATAATCAGATAAGGTAATTCCGCCGGTGCCTTGACGGTTATTCGTTTCGAACCGAGTTGCGGCGGTTCTGATTGTGGTTTCCGCTCATTGAAAGAAAACAATGGGCGAGACTCAATTGCACCGTAGTATTTTTTTGCTAACTGATGCACTTCTTCGGCATCAACATCGCCGACCACTACCAATATTGCATTGTTCGGCGCATACCAGCGATCATACCAGTCTTGCACATCCTCGGCAGTCATGTTTTCTAGATCATTCATCCAGCCGATGATTGGATTTTTGTAAGGATGCGCTTGATAGGCGACTGACATCATTTTTTCGTACAGCAATGAACGCGGTTGATCATCGGTACGCAATCTTCTTTCTTCCATGACGACTTTGATTTCTTTTTCAAACTCTTCTTTGGTAATCAACAAATTGCGCATTCGATCCGATTCCAGTTCCATTGCCATGGGCAAATGCTTTTTGTGCAATTGCTGATAATAGCCGGTGTAGTCGTAACTGGTAAAAGCATTTTCGCGTCCACCAGCCGCTGCGATTTTTTTTGAGAATTCACCATTCGGAACTTTTTCCGTGCCTTTGAACATCATGTGTTCCAGTACATGCGCAACACCGGTAACACCATTGACTTCATCGATACTGCCGACTTTGTACCAGATTTGAGTGACCACCACTGGTGATCGATGGTCTTGTTTCACAATTAACTTCAGGCCATTATCGAGCAAAAATTCATGCGGATTGGCCAGTGTGCTGGAAGCGATCGTTAAGCCGATGATCAGTAGAAAATTGTAGATTGAAAAGACGCTAAAAAAAGTGTTACGGTTATCAGAATTCATTTTTACTAACCAAAATGTGAGTAAACAGACTAAAATCGCGTTTTGAGAATATCATTACTCTTAGAGCCTACCAGAATGTTTAGTTTTTTTAAATCTAAAAAAGATCCAGCAGATTCAACTGAAATTCCGGCTCCATCAGATACGGTATCCGAATCCAACCCGGAAGAACCGGTCAGTTTTGCCAGTAAGCTCAAACAAGGTCTTGCCCGAACCCGGCAGAATTTGGGCAGGCAGTTATCCGGTCTGTTCGGCGGTGGTAAGATCGACGAAGCATTATACGAAGAACTGGAAACTATACTTTTGACATCCGATATTGGCGTCAGCGCAACGCAGCAACTCCTTGAGGATTTGCGCAAGCAGGTTAAGCGCGATGGTCTGACCGATTCCGCGCAATTGAAGCAAGCACTGAAGGATTCTTTGACCGCTATGCTGAAACCGTTGGAGCAGTCATTGGATATTAGCTCGCATAGCCCGTTCGTTGTTATGATTACTGGTGTGAATGGTGTGGGAAAAACAACATCGATCGGTAAGCTGGCCAGGTACTTCCAGAATCAAGGAAAAACGGTGTTGCTGGCAGCTGGTGATACGTTTCGTGCAGCGGCGCGGGAGCAGTTGATCGCATGGGGTGAGCGCAATAATGTTGTTGTCGTGGCACCTGATAGCGATCCTGATAAAAAAAGCGATCCGGCGGCAGTGATTTTTGATGCTGTTAATTCTGCCAAAGCGCGCGGCATTGATATCGTGCTGGCGGATACTGCCGGACGGTTGACGACGCAATTGCATTTGATGGAAGAAATCAAGAAAGTAAAACGCGTAATCGCTAAGGCTTTGCCCGATGCGCCGCACGAAGTGCTGCTGGTATTGGATGCAAACACAGGCCAGAATGCGCTGGCGCAAGTGAAAGCGTTTGACGAAGCGCTCCAGGTAACCGGTTTGATTCTTACTAAGTTGGATGGTACAGCTAAAGGCGGGGTGGTCGCGGCAATTGCCGCGCAATATCCGCAAAATCCCCCGGCTCTGCGCTTTGTGGGAGTCGGTGAAGGCGTGGACGATTTGAGGCCGTTTGACGCGAAAGAATTTGTCGAAGCGATGTTCGATTAAGCAAACTGAGAATTTAAAGCCGACCATGATTGTTTTTAAAAATGTCAGCAAACGCTATCCAGATGGCTACGTTGCGCTGAATAATGTTGATCTGACAGTGCAAGCCGGTGAAATGCTTTTTCTCACCGGTCATTCAGGGGCTGGCAAAAGCACTTTGTTAAAGTTGATCGCAGCCCTTGAGCGGCCGACTTCGGGCACGATTTCCATCAGCGGGCAAAATATTGCACAGCTCAAACCGGCTGCCATTCCATATCTGCGCCGCAAAATCGGTTTTGTTTTTCAGGATCACAAGTTGTTATTCGATCGCACTGCATTTGAAAATGTGTTGCTGCCGCTGCAAATTGCTAATTTTGAAAGCAAGACTGTGGCTTCCCGGGTACGAGCCGCGTTGGATAAAGTTGGGTTGCTGAAAAAAGAAAAATCCATGCCGATCGCATTGTCCGGTGGAGAGCGTCAACGGCTCTGTATTGCGCGTGCGGTGGTGCATCGTCCGTCGATATTGATTGCGGATGAACCAACCGGTAATCTGGATGTGGAATATGCCCGCGATATCATGGCGATGTTCACATCATTCAACCAAGTCGGCGTTACCGTGCTGATTGCTACTCATGATGCATCGTTGCTGGAAGATACACAGCATCGGATTTTGTCACTCAAACAAGGAAAGTTGGCTGCATGATGCGCGCATGGCTGACACAACATGCGTTTGTATTTTTTCATACGCTAAAGCGATTGGTCTCTGCGCCGGTCACAAGTTTGCTGAGCATTACGGTAATGGGTATTGCGTTGAGTTTGCCAACCGGAATTTATGTGCTTATGGAAAACTTGCAATCCATGTCCGGGCAAGCAGCCGGTGCACCGCAAATGAGCGTGTTTCTGCAACAGGATGCGCAGCAAAGTGATTTCAACCGTGTCAAACAACGATTGCAGGAAGAATCACGAATTGTAAGTTTTCAATTCATTTCCAAAGAAGCTGCATTGAAGCAGTTACAGCAAGATAGCGGTTTTGCTGATGTCATGGCAGGATTGGTGCGAAATCCGCTACCCGATGCATTCATTGTGCATTTGGAGCACAATTCTTCTGATGCGCTGGAACAGTTGCGCGCGCAGATGCAAAGATGGCCGGAAGTGGCCCATGTGCAATTTGATTCCGAGTGGATAGAACGGCTTAATGCACTGCTTCAACTGGGACGCGCGGTAATTCTAATGTTGGCGACACTGCTGAGCGTCGCCATCATAGCCATCATGTTTAATACCATTCGCTTGCAAATCCTGACTAAGCGCGATGAGATCGAAATTTCAAAACTCATTGGCGCAACCGACAGTTTTATTCACCGGCCTTTTTTATATTTTGGCACTATTCAAGGATTGGCCGGAGGTATCGCAGCGTGGTTGATTGTGACTTTCTTCATTGGTGCTCTGAATGAAGAGCTTGGGGTGCTTGCTGGCATGTATGAAGTGGATATTCATCTGCAGCATTTGTCGTTACAGGATAGTTTGAGCTTGCTATTGTTCTCAGCCTGGCTTGGATGGCTAGGCGCACGCATTTCCGTTGCAAATCATCTCTGGCAAATCGAGCCACGTTAAGCTTGCTTATTGCTGTGAAACTTTTCAAAAGTTTGGCACTCTCATCTAGGGAGTGCTAGAATGAAAATATTAGAAGCTCGCACAATACCCTTACAGGAGATTATTACAATGACGAATGCTTTGACACTACCGGCTGTTGGTGGAAGTATTGAAAGTTATATTCAGTCTGTAAATTCTTTCCCAATTCTCTCACAAGAGGAAGAAACGAATTTGGCGCAGCGTTTATGGAATTATGGTGAAATCGAAGCTGCGCAAAAACTGATTTTGTCCCACTTGCGTTTTGTCGTGGCCATAGCGCGCGGCTATAAAGGATACGGACTCCCGCAAGCGGATTTGATTCAAGAAGGCAATATTGGCTTGATGAAAGCGGTCAAACGCTTTGATCCTGAACGTGGTGTTCGCCTGGTGTCGTTTGCAGTACATTGGATTAAAGCTGAGATACATGAATTTATCATGCGCAACTGGCGGCTGGTTAAAATAGCGACAACCAAGCAACAACGTAAATTGTTTTTTAACTTGCGGAGCATGAAGCAAGGTTTGGATACCATGAATCCGCAAGAGGTCGAAGCCATGGCAACGCAATTAGGCGTTAAATCGGAAGAAGTGGTGGAAATGGAAAAACGTTTCAATGGCTCCGATATTTCTTTGGAGCCGCTTTCCGATGAGGAAGACGATACATTCAGTCCGATCAGCTATCTGACCGATGGCGCTGAACCATCGCAAATTTTGGAAAATGTACAAATTACCCAGTTGCGTGAACATAGCTTGCAACAATCGTTGGAATGCCTGGATGATCGCAGCCGGCACATCATCGAATCGCGCTGGTTACGGGAGAAAGACAGTGCAACACTCCACGATCTTGCCGCAGAACTGGGTGTGTCGGCGGAGCGGGTGCGCCAAATCGAAGCCAAAGCCCTGCAAAAAATGCGCGGTAGCATGACGTCAGCAGTTTAAAAACTATATAATTCTATTTAGCACCCGTTTGGCGTTAACCAGTCAAACGGGTGTATTAATTCCAGCATACCGGAGAGGTACCGAAGCGGTCATAACGGCGCTGACTCGAAATCAGATGGTCAGGGTAACCTGGCACATGGGTTCGAATCCCATCCTCTCCGCCAAATATCCAGTATTCACTCTACTTTCATACACATAAGACTTATATTCCTATCAATAGTACCATCAAAAAAAATAAACAGATATTGATCTTAATTCCTAACGCTTGGTCATTTCAAAACGCAAATTAGCTCATCCCAGTTCGTGGTGTAACAAGGGCTTTTGTTTTTCTGCTTCATCTTCCACGGTTGCCTGAAGCCCTCGGAAGCGAGTTTGATCGTTCCTCTGCCCATGCGGGCATTGATCTGATCGACGATGTTCATCATATTCGTGGATTTTTTGTCTGCCACCGTTGTTGATGCCGGGCCGAAGAGATCCAGTTGCCGGTATTGCCGGGATACGAGTTCGGATAACATCACCCCTGCCTTTTGATAGCAGTAGCCCCGGCGATAAATGCGGCGTAATCCCCATAGCGCGGCTTTGGTCAATAGCAAGGTGCTGTCGGTTGGCGGTGATAATGGCAGGCTAATGCCATTGGCATAATATTTTTGCTTGGGATTGAACGGGCTGGTGCGGATACTGACGTACACCGATCCGGCATACGACTGTTGCCGTCTTAGCTTCTCTGCAGCGTGGCTGATATAGAGCGACACTGACTCTTCCAGACTGGCCAGATCGGATACCGGAATGCCGAATGAGCGCGAGCTGAGAATCTGTTTTTTGGGCAAATGCATTTCTTCCAGTTCAATGCACGATGTGCCATTGATTTCCCGGATGGTCTTTTCCATGACTACCGAGAAATGAGATCGCATCTGTGCCGGATCGGATTGTTTGAGATCAAGAACGGTGCGGATACCCATGTCATGCAGCCTGGGCGCGAGCCGTCTGCCGATACCCCAAACTTCGCTGACTTCGATGCGGTTGAACCATTCGTCTTGTTGTTCGCGCGAGGCGCTATTCAGGTCGCACACGCCGTTGAATTGCGGATTTTTCTTGGCCATGTGGTTAGCGAGTTTGGCCAGTGTTTTGGTCGACCCAATGCCGACGCACACTGGCAACCCGGTCCATTGCTTGATACGCTGCCGGATTCGCTGGCCATAATCGGCATGATCGATTCTTTTGAATCCGGTAAGATCCAGGAAACATTCGTCAATCGAGTAGATTTCCTGGTCGGGACTGAACATCCCTAGAATGCTCATGACGCGATTGCTCATGTCGGCATAGAGCGCATAGTTGGATGAATAAGCGATGATGCCGTGCTTTTTAGCCAAATCTTTTAGTTGAAACCACGGCTGCCCCATTTTGACGCCCAGCGCCTTGACCTCGTTGCTTCTGGCGACTGCGCAACCGTCATTGTTGGATAGCACGACAACCGGCTTACCTTCCAGTTTGGGATTAAACACCCGCTCGCAACTGACATAGAAGTTGTTGACGTCGATCAAGGCGATGGCACGGTGCGACATATCAATGCAGCGCAATGATTTCCAGATTCTTTTTGCTCAGGAATTTAAGCAGATAGCGGTAGGTATCGTGGTCAAAACACGGGCGTGCCGACAATTCGTTCAATTCCTGCTGATCCTTGACGCTCCCTAGGTGGCACCATTGGTCAAACACGTGTATTTCCGTGATGTCGTAGTGCGGGTTATACTCCCGGATGCCGATGCGGCCTGCATACGGCCATGCCAGTAACTTATAGTGGCGTAATGCGGTGAGCAGGCGCAGCCAATGCGATTCGGCAGATTCCAAACCAGCACACAAGCCTTTGCAGTGTTTTAACTGATGCGCGAAACACACACCGGCCCCCTTTTCCAATCCCAGCGCCTTATCGCACAGCCCGTATTCGTCGGCCAGCTTGTTTAAAACCTCGATAGCCTGCCGTTTGGTTTTGAAAGTGCCATAGACATTGTCTACGATACGCCAGTCGATGTCGCTGTCATTGATCAAAGTCACCAGCGGCTTGGCATTGGGATCGCTCGATATTTGCCAGGCGCAGAGTTGCCGCTCGCGCCTGAGCTGCCGGTTATGAATGGGCTGGTGCTCCTTGATCAAACGCGACTCCAGTAACAATGCGCCGAGCTCCCCGCTGGTGATGCGGTATTCGACTCGCTTGATTTCCTGGGCAATGCGCATTTCCTTGGCGGAACGGTGATCACCCTGGAAGTGATTGAATACCCGGGAACGCAGCGAGACGCTTTTGCCGACATATAGCAATGCGCTATCGCCATGAAATAAGTAAACACCGCAGGTTTCCGGAATGGCATGAATATCCAGATGATCGAGTCCCGTTGGAGTTGCTTGCTGTTTCAGCAGTGTTTTTGCGGTTTCCTGAACGGTTGATTCGCCGAATTCACCGATTGCGACAGCAATGAACGCCGCCATCATTTCGGTATCGTCCATGGCACGGTGGCGCTGGTTACAGATCAACTGAAACCTATCGATAATGGCACTAAGACTATGCGAGTGATGCTGCGGATAAAGTGTTCTGGAAAGTTTGACCGTACATAGCAGCTTCTTCTGGAAAGTAACGCCGATGCGCTTGAATTCGTTTTTGAGAAAACCATAATCGAAACGCACATTGTGCGCGCACAATACCGCTTGATCGAGCCATTGCAGCAGCGTTTCACATACTTGCGCAAAAGTGGGTGCACGATCGACCATGTCCTGAGTGATTCCTGTCAACCGCTGAATGAATGGTGAGATACTGACTTCCGGGTTGACAAGCGTACTCCAGCGCCCGACTTCAACGCCGTTTTCATAACGGATCAAGCCGATCTCAGTGATGCGATCCTGGGTTGGCGTGGCTCCAGTCGTTTCCAGATCCAGCAACACATAACACGGTAACAGTGTGCTCATTTAAAACGGCGGAACGATCCTATTACTACGCCAAATATCTCAAACTGCGTATCAGGACGAATGTAGATCGGCCGGTAAGCACCCGTAGAATTGGCCGGCAGCAGACGCGGCATTTTGTTCGCGCCATAATCGAGTATTTTGATGGTGAATTCCTGATCGACTACAGCCAATACAATGTCCCCGATATTCGCGGTTTTGGAACGATCCACCACTACCTTATCGCCCGGCAGCAAACCGACATCGATCATCGAATCTCCCTTGATCGTGACGAAAAACGTAGAAGCAGCATGATCGATCATGAATTCGCTAATATCCAGGCGCTTCTCAACATGATCATCGGCTGGACTGGGGAACCCCGCAGCAACTTTGGTAGAAAACAATGGCAATAGCATCGGCTGCTCACTGATCGCAGGCGCGAAAAAATCATCAACTTCACTTTCGGCATTCGCTTTTTTACGCTGCAAGGCTTCCAGAAAGTTTTTGACCGTTGCCGTCTGGCTTTGCGGTATGCGCATCACTTCCGTTGGTTCGCCAAATTTACCCTGGCCTCGTGGCCTACCTGCGTTTTCCCGTTTTCCACCTCGATTGGACATGTTTGAGTGCTCCCATACTTGATATTTGTATCAGTATTCAAACACACCAATTGTAGCGATGTCAAATTGCAAAATAATGACCCAGAAGATCTGATAGTGATAACAACTTCTAAAATTGTAATCGGAACTTTTATTATGGTGCATCCGATATGGCAATAATTGCCATTTTAAAGAGGATTTACCCATGCAAAGTATGAATATTTCTCTGCCCGACCCTTTGAAACAATTTGTAGATGGACAAATCGCCCAAGGCCGTTATAGCAGTGCCAGCGAGTATATTCGCGAATTGATTCGTGCTGATGAAAAGCGCAAAGCGGAAGAACAGCTTGAAGATCGGCGCACCATAATCACTGCACGATCCAGCATTAGCCGGTATGTGCAAATGGCCTGTTAGAGACTTTGAAAATCACTGAATCTTCTATCTTCCACACCCTGACGGCATATCAGTTGTGCGAGTACTGTATGCAACGCGTGACTGGTAGAGCTTGCTAGGGATCAAGGCTTAATTTAAGCGGGAGAGCAAAAAATTGTCAGATCCTTGGAAAAAGCCAAAAGTGGGTTCAATAAGTGCTTGCAGAGAATTTTATGACTCCCATCCTCGTTTCTAAATCCACAAAAGCATTTTCTGTGATTCATTCTTGTTTGAGCAGAAAATCATCACCTTACCAATTCTCCCTGCAGTCGGTTATGCACGAATAAATCCTTTGCCGGGACGATTAATCGTTCTTTGAGAATCGCAATCCAGTACTGACTGAACGGATTCATGGATGCGTCCCCGCACTTGTTAAATGACATCGAATTGTCATGAAAGTGAAATATTCGCCTTGTAGTATTCACGGCAACGTAAAAGGGGATGTATGCAGATTCAGTTATCAAAAAAAATCGTGGTGATGGGCAGTTGGATGCTGCTTGGTTTTGCATCGCCGGTCTTGGCCAGCAATATTGAGAATCTTGCAAAGTCGCTGGCTAAAATCCGTGGAGAAGTGGAAACGCTTCAATCACAGCTCGATATCGAGAAAGAAAAACACAGCAGCAAAATGTCCGCGCTCAATTCGCAATTGGCGGATTTAAGCGTTGAAGAGCGCCGCCAGAAATTGAGTGTCGAGAAGCTGCAACAGTCGATCGATAAACTGGGTGTGACCACTCAACAAGCCGAGCAATCCGGCGAGCATTTGAAACCGGTCTTGCTTTCCGCATTGGCGGAGTACAAACGCCATATTCAAGGCGGTTTTCCTTTCAAAGTCGACGATTGGATTAAAGCTATTAACGATCTGGAAAATAACTTGGTGAATCAGCAAATTGACCCAAGTAAGGCGATCAATCAAACCTGGTCATTGATCGAAGACGAAGTGCGGCTGAGCAAGGAAAACGGGATTTATCAGCAAACGATCCTGCTGAACGGCGAGAAGGTACTGGTTGACATTGCCAAAATCGGTACGGTGTTTATGTTTTTCCAGACCAAGGATAACCAGGGCGGGATGGCGAAACGATCCCAGGACGGTGGCTGGATTTTTGAAACCGTGAGCGATAGCGCCGATCGCGAACGTATCCGCAATCTATTTGATTCACTCAAAAAACAAATCCGTCAGGGTTATTTCGAATTACCTAACCCATTAAGCAAATGAAAAGATTGTTAATTACCATACTGTTGCTGATGGCGGCCTGGGCCGGTTCCGGTTATTCCCAACAACCCAAGGATGCGGCCGCCGGCGAGAACGTCACGGTATCAACGCCGGAAGGGAAATCCGACGCAGCACCTGCCAAAAAACAACCCGAGGCAAAACAGCAAGCCGTCAGCCTGGAGACCGCTTACAAGCGCGAATACGCATTTCTGGAAGCGCAGAAGCGTGAACTCAGTGAGCGTTTAAGGAATTACCAGGCCAGCGCGCAACGTGAAGAACAAGCGCTAAACGCCAAGGTTATCGCACTCGAACGCACATCCGTTGAACGCTCATCAAAAATTGATCAGCTCAATGCACAACTTGCTGAGTCGGAGCGCAGGGAGGCAGCGGTATCGGAGCGTCATGACGCGCTCGAAACCACTTATTTGCAGGCAGAGCTGACACTCAAAAATCATGGGATTGAAATGCCTCAGGCAATGAAGGATGCAAAAGGTAATGATCCGGAAAAAGTCGATTTCATTTTCAAGCAAGCACTAACGTTGCTGCAGAAGCTTGGCGGCATTCAAACCAAACCGGGTCATTTTTTCCTTGCGAACGGTAAACAAGCCGAAGGATCGCTGATTCATCTGGGCAATATTGCAGCATTTGGTATCAGCGCGGAAGGCAGCGGCAGTTTGGTGCCTGCAGGCGGCGGCGATTTCAAGGTATGGAAAAACGCCGGTGCGGAAAGCGCCGCAGCATTGAGTAAAAACGAACAACCGGCGGTGTTGCAGTTGTATTTATTCGAATCACGTTCCACTTCGATTGACGAAGCACCGGAGAAAACACTGCTGAGCATCATTGATTCGGGTGGTCCGA
Organism: Nitrosomonas limosa; assembly: GCF_054188085.1. Classification (NCBI taxonomy): domain Bacteria; kingdom Pseudomonadati; phylum Pseudomonadota; class Betaproteobacteria; order Nitrosomonadales; family Nitrosomonadaceae; genus Nitrosomonas; species Nitrosomonas limosa. The sequence goes on from NZ_CM135180.1 coordinate 2,704,024, forward strand.
TTGGCTGGGTCATCGTGATACTGGGCGGGCTTGCGGGGATACTGGTGATGATACGGGCGCAATTGTTGCGGACCAATAGCGCCGATAACGCGCAATTGACCGATCAAATCATTCAACAACTGACTGCCGGCGATCTCGAAACGGCCAAGAAGCACTGCGAAAGCAATACCTCTGCAATCGGCCGGGTGTTGCACTATACCTTGCGTCATCTGAAAGACGATCGCGATCACATGGAAGGCATTGTCTATGAAGCGATTCTGCAGGAATCGGGGCCGCTCGACCGGTTTGGCCCGGCGATTCTGGTGATCGCCTCGGTCGCGCCGCTGTTGGGGCTGCTCGGTACGGTCACCGGCATGATCGAAACCTTTGACATGATTACCGAATTCGGCACCGGCGATCCGAAGTTGTTGTCGGACGGCATTTCGATTGCATTGGTTACCACCCAGCTCGGTTTGACGGTCGCTATTCCGACGCTGTTGCTGGGTTCCCTGTTAACTGCGTGGGCGAAAAATATCAAGCGCGATATGGAGCATTCGGCGCTGCGGATTATTAACATCTTTTTGGGTGGCGGTGTGGATGTTGACGAAGCAATTGAAACGAACACCGGCAACTCTTCACTCGCGTTAGGCAGTGCCTGATATGGATATCGCAGAGCATTGGTTGATCATCAAAGAGATGTTCGCAGCGGGTGGAATCGTGATGCCGCCGTTGGTGCTGTGCACGTTATTGCTCTGGTACGGCTTGGGTTATCGCTTCTGGGTGATGAAAGAGCCGAAACGCATGGGTGTGCGCGATCTGTTGCAATACTATCAACAAGATATTGACCGGCCAGCGGTGAATATCGTCGCGCGCGCGATTCGGCAAGGCGTGCGGTTGCAAAAAAAAGGGGTGCGGAATTTGCGCCGTCATCTGGATGCAGCATTTTACGAATACGAACGGGAAATCGGGAAGTTTGCCGTGCTGGTCCGCGTTGTGATTCTCATTGCGCCGCTACTTGGATTGCTGGGTACGGTGATCGGCATGATTGAGACTTTCGATTCGCTGGCGACCATGACGCTGCATTCGCAATCCGGCGGTATCGCAGGCGGCATTTCGCAAGCGCTATTTACGACACAAATGGGGTTGACCGTGGCGATCCCGGGGCTGCTGGTTCATAGCATCCTTAGACGCAAACAGCAGCAGATCGAACTCGATCTGTCGCAAGTCAAGGATTTGCTGTGTCATCAAAGCCATCCTCAATCTTCAAGCGGGAGTCATTCATGATGCGGAATAACGAACCGGCGGAAGCCGAAACCACCATCGACATGGCGCCATTGATCGACATCGTTTTTATCTTGTTGATCTTTTTTATGGTGACCACGACTTTCGTCAAAGACATGAAGCTGGATTTGGAACGGCCCAAGGCCAATAGCGCGGTCGCTGCATCCAGTAAGGCGATCCGGCTGTTTATCGATCGTAACGGCGATACCTATGTCGACGGCGAGGCGGTGCGGTTGTGGCTGATACAAAGCAAACTTCGGGATTTATTGAGTGCGTCTTCCAACAAAATCGTGTTGGTTGTTACCGATGAAGGTGTGCCAGCGGGGCGCTTGGTGGAAGTCGTGGATCAGGCGCGCTTGGCGGGTGCCGAGAGCGTGGGTGTGGCAACGAGAAAAGAAGCGGGGTAATGAGTATGACTACGATGACAATGAAGCGGCATGTAGCCGGTGTGGTATCCATGTTTTTCGGTGTGGCGATGGTGTTTGCGTTGATTGTGATTCTGAATCACTACATGGGAAAAATCGAACGCATGCCGCCGCAGGAAGTGACGGAAATCGCCATGACGCGGGAAATCAAACAAGAACCGAAAAAAGAAATCAAGAAAGTGGAACCCAAAAAACAGGTTACCCGGCCGCAAGCGCCGGCGCCTTTCAAGGGACTGGATACCGCTCTGTCCGGTATCGATCTGGGGTCGCTCGGGCTGGATGGCGGTTCGCGGGATGTCGACGACAGTTTGCTTGGCAAAACCGGCAATGTCGTGATGACGGCCGATCTGGTCGATGTGCCGCCCAAACCGATCGCACGCGGATCGTTCAAGTATCCGCCAACAGCGAAAAAGAACGGCATCAAAGGTTATGTGCTGCTGTCGGTGCTGGTTGAAGCTGATGGTTCCATCAATCAAGTGCAGGTTCTGGAATCCAGTCCGTCCGGCATTTTCGAAGCTGCAGCGCTACAAGGTATCCGCGCTTGGCATTTCGAACCGGCTAAATACAAAGGCGATAACGTTCGTGTTTGGGCCAAACAAAAAATTCGCTTTGATCTGTCCTGATCGACCAATATGAGAGACCGGTCGTTCTGGCATTTGCATTGCCTCATTTATATTGCGATAGCGTTCAGTTGCTACACGCACGCGGTGCAGGCGGCGGATAACAAAGCGGCATCGGCCGATTTTATCGAACTGGCGGCAGTGATGTTGCGAGACGGTCATCATGACCGGGCGCTGATGGCTTTGCAAAGCGTCGATCTCAGCAATAAGAAAACCGATCTGGCGCGGTTTTATACCTTGCAGGGATTGGCGTATCTGGGATTGAACGATCTCGAAGCTGCCCGGGACAGCTTGCAGCAAGCGATCAAGAACGGCCAGCAGGATCGCTCGATTTTCATCTATCTGGCGCAAGCCCATTTTGGACTGAAAGACTACCGCAATACCGTGAATGCGATTGGCAAAGCGGGCGATTTGGTGAATAAAGACGCGATGCTGATCAGCTTGAAAGCGGAATCGTATTGGCATTTGCAGCAGCCGGATGCGGCGATCAGCGCTCTGAACGACGGTCAACGGGCATTTCCATCGGATTTCCGCTTTCTGAAACGCAAAGTGTTTTATTTGGTCGAGCTGGGACTCTATCAGGAAGCCGTTCGGCTGGGCCGGGATTTTTTGCAGCGTTCCAAAGCCAGCGCGGCTGATTACGTGGCTTTCGGCAATGCCTTGCGGCTGAGCAGCGAGTTTCAGGAAGCAATCAATATTCTTGAAATTGCCCGTCTGCAATACCCGGATGACGAACTGGTCGCAAAATTGCTGGCGCATACTTATTTGGATCAAGGGCAATTGAATTCCGCAGCGTTTATTCTGGAACAAGCGGCACTGCTCAATCCCGCCTTGCAATCGGAAGCGGCGGAAATTTACCGGCGGGCCGGACGGCTTCATAAAGCGTTGACGTTGAATGAAAGTATTCTGGATCAAAAGATAAAGCTCAAACAACGGTTATCGATCTTGCTGGCGCTCAAGCAGTTCGAGCGTGCCGCCAATATGGAAAGCAGCTTGTATCGCACCGGTTTATTGGAAGATCAAAGCGTCCGCTATGCCTTGGCGTACGCGCTTTTTTCCACGCGCCGTTTTGCTGAAGTCGGCAAACATCTCGATCATCTCAAGGATGCGGAATTGTTTCGCAAGGCGACCGAGTTACGCCGACTGATGGAAGTCTGCAAAACCGAACCTTGGCAGTGCACCTGAAACAATTGATCCTCATCCCGCCATAACGAACCGCAATACGTTTGCAACATTTAAAAATTAAAATTTTATCTCCATCTGCGATTGCAAGAAATTTGGAGAGGGGCTGATTACGCCGAATGGATACAGAAATAAAAAAATTTTTCCGGTTATATTGTTTACTCTTGGTTGTTTTATTCAGTAATTCAGCTTGGGGAAATGAAGAAAAAGCGGAGTTCTCGCTGCATTTGTTTCAAAGCGGTTTGCCGATTGCCGATGCGGAATTGTTGATTACCAGCGAATCTTTCGAGAAATCAAGCGCCATTCTGATCTTTGAATCTACGCCAACATCCTATGCATGGAAGCCGCCGGGCGATGCGCCGCTCAAGACCAATGACAGCGGCAGCCTGGCAGGAAAATTACCGCCGGGACAATATCAGTTTACGATCCGCACCACCGATGGCCAGCAGTTTAAATTTGATTTGCCTTTAACAGCTGCTGAGAACGTGCAAATTCTGATCACCTTTTATGAGGGCAGAAAAAAGCCGCTGCTCAATATCGAAAGTTCGGCAGCTGGTACGCTGGCCGGTACCGATGCCGCAGGTACTATCGCGCGTGATCAGGGCGAAGGTGTGATTTCGGTGCAAGTGCTCTCGGTGGAAACGCAGAAGCCGCTTAAGGATGTGCAAGTATTTTTGAGCGGATTGAAAGAAAAACTGAGAACCGACGATCAGGGGCGCGTAACTGCAACCGTTCCGGCGGGAAGCTATAGCGTGTCGTTGCTGCATAGCGCCTACAGCAGCCAGACACAAGACAATGTTCAAATAACCGATAAGCAGACCACGGAACTCGGCTTCAAACTGACGCCGGCCGGGGTGGAGCTTGCCGAATACGTGGTATTGGAACCGCATCTGGCGGGCACCATTGCTTCGATCATGGAAGAACAACGCACCGCGACATCTGTCGCAACGGTGCTGGGCGCGGAACAATTCAGCCGCAGCGGCGACGGCGATGTCGCCAGTGCGCTACGGCGTGCCTCCGGGTTGACGCTGGTCGGCGGGCAGTATATTTTTATTCGCGGTTTGGGCGAACGCTTTTCCACTACCTTGGTCAACGGCGCGGCGATTCCCAGTCCCGATCCGACCCGGCGCGTGGTGCCGCTGGATTTATTCCCGACCAATATTCTGGAAAGCGTGATGGTGCAAAAATCCTATTCGCCCGACCGGCCTGCGGAATTTGCCGGCGGTACGCTGGAAATGCGCACCCGCGGTATACCGGATGCGTTCTTTTTTAACCTCAATTTACAAGCCGGGGTGAATGACAACACCACTTTCCAGGATGGTTTGACCTATAAAGGCGGTGGCCTGGATTTCACCAGTTTTGACGATGGCGCGCGGGCATTGCCGGATTCGATTGCGGATGCAACGGCGGACGGCCGGCCGTTGCAGCAACAGACACCGTTTAATCCGCGGGGTTTTACGCCAGCGCAGATCGAGAGATTCGGTGAGGATTTATCGGGTGTTTGGAATATTAACAAACGCACGCGCGGACCGGATACTGGGATGCAAGCATCGATGGGCGATCGATTCACTTTTGGTGACTTTACCGTCGGTTATATCGGTGCGCTGGGCTGGAAGCAGGAATTTCGCAATCAAAATGAGATTAACCGTGAATTCGCCATTACCGACGGTGAGTTGGTCAAGAAAACCGATTTCGATGTGAAGCGATCGCTCCGTGAAGTGCATGTAACGGCTTACGGCGGCACCGAATTGCAGTTCCGCGATACCCATCGGTTGTTCGCAAGAACCATGTTTTTGCGGCAAATGTTCGATGAAGCCCGGATCGACCAGGGATTTACCGATGCCGAGACTTTCGATATCCGCCGCAGCAAATTGAAGTTTTTCTCGAACGAATTATTGATGACGCAGGTTGGTGGTGAGCATCGCGCCGATTGGTTGAAGGATTTCACGCTGAACTGGTTGTTTACCGATGCCACCGCGAACCGCGTGGAACCGAAAACACGCGATTACCGCTTTGACGATACCGGCGGTGGCGGGCGATTTTCATTCTCGCGGCAAATCGACAGTAACCGCACCATGTATTCGAATCTGGTCGACCGTGATCAAAGCTGGCGCGTCGATGGCAAGTTGCCGCTGGAACCGAACTACAACCATAAAATCGCGTTGATCGGCGGGATGATCACACAACAAAAAACCCGCGATTCGGAAATCCGCAGCTTCAATTTCTTTCCCGCCGGACCCGATGGAAGAAATAATGCGATACTCGGACAATCGTCGCTGGAAAGTATCCTCAATCGTAACTATATCGGTCCGAACGGATTCCAGTTACGCGAAGGCACGCGCGCCAGCGATAGCTACAATGCTTCGCAACACTTGCTGTCGTATTATGGCAAGCTGGATTGGACGTTCTACGACCGCTTGAATATTTCCGGCGGTTTACGCTGGGAGGATAACAATCAGAAGGTCAATACTTTCACCGGATCGGGTAACGCGTTGACGCCGACGGTGGCAGGGCTGAATCGTATCGACATGCTGCCTTCGGTAACCACGACCCTGTTTATTTCGGATAAGCAGCAATTGCGCGCCGGATTCAGTCAATCGCTGTCGCGGCCGGATTTCCGCGAATTATCCGTGGCGCCGTTCACCGATATGAATATCAATCAGGAAGTGATCGGTAACCCGAATCTGAAACAGACCAGCATTACCAATTGGGATGCCCGCTGGGAATATTACCTATCGCCTAGTGAAAACATTTTTGCGGGTTTCTTCTGGAAAGATTTGACCAATCCGATCGAACTGGTGACGCAGGTTGGATCCGGCGTGCTCAATACCTATCAGAATACCGACAAAGCCAATCTCTACGGTTTTGAATTCGAACTGCTGAAGAAACTCGATGATGTGCATCCGCTGCTGCAGAATTTTTACGTCGGCGGCAATTACACCTGGTCGAAATCGAATGTCAAATTGAGCCAGGAAAATCTGGCTTCGCTGACTACCGCTGAGCGGCCGTTGCAAGGACATTCGTCGCACATCGTCAACTTTCAGTTCGGCTATGACAATCCAGCGACCAAGACGCAAGCGACGCTGCTTTACAACGTCTCCAGCAAGCGCATCGTTTCTGCCGGTCTGCTGGGAACACCGGATAAATACGAGCAACCGTTTCATCAGCTCGATTTCGTGATCAGCCAGCATCTATACAAACGCCTGTCCGGACAACTGACAATGCAAAATCTGCTGGACGACGATGTGTTGATCATGCAAGGTGACGAAATCAGCCGTCAGTTCCGCCGCGGACGATTCTTCAACTTGAGCGTGCGTTTGGCGTATTGATCAGGAAAGCACGAGGCGATTTTTCTATTTTGAATAACGGCTACTGCTGCAAGGGAACTTTTAGCGTGAAGCAGGTCGGTTTCTTGCGGTGAATTGTCAGTTCCGCCGAAATCTGCTCACTGAGCAGTTGAACCAGTTGCAGACCCAGTGATGTCGTGTTTTCGATATCCAGATCGTCCGGAATGCCAACCCCGTTATCACTCACGCTCACCAGCAGTTGTCCGGGCGTTTGCTGCTTCAGGTAAATTTTGATTTCTCCTTTACGGTCACCGGGAAACGCATATTTCATTGCATTGGTGCAAAGTTCGTTCAAAATCAATGCAAGCGGAATGCTGATATCAATCGGTAAATGAACCTGATCGGCATCGATCATGATGGCGGTTTTTTCAACATCTAACGCATACGAAATCGACAAATTGTCTGTCAGCAATTGAATGAAACTGGAAAAGTCGATTCGGGAGAAATCAAGCGATTCGTAAAGAATCTGGTGAATCAATGCCATTGACTTTACTCGGTTCTGACTTTCTTTAAAAACAGATACGGCCGTTTCGTCCGGTAGTTTCTCAGATTGCATGCCGAGCAGGCTGTCGATTATTTGTAAGTTGTTTTTGACGCGATGATGAATTTCCGCTAAAAGCAGCTCCTTTTCTTTAAGCGCTGATTTGAGCAATTCTTCTTGTTGCTTGCGCTCTGTGATATCGATGACCGATGCAAGCACCATCTTTCCTCTGGGCGTTTGAATCGGATTCAGACCGACCTCGACCGGAAATTCCTTGCCGTTTTTGTGTAAACCGTACAAATCCCGGCCGTGACCCATCGCTCGCGTACTGGGGTTTTTCAGGTATTCACTCCTTAATTCAGGGTGATGCGCGCGGTGCGCGACGGGAATTAAGATTTCGATGAATTGTCCGAGCAATTCCTCCCGCTTGTAACCAAAAAGCGCTTCCGCGGTGGAATTGACCAGGATAATTTTTCCCTGCTGATCGGTCATAACCATCCCGTTCGGAGAAGCATCAACCGCCAGCAATATCATTTCTTCAGCATGCTTGCGGTCCGTAATGTCGACGATCGCGGCGAGCACAAACGTGCCGTCCCGTTCGGTTTCAACCGGATTCAAACCAACTTCGATCGGAAACTCTTGGCCATTTTTATGCAAGCCGTACAGATCTCTGCCGTGGCCCATCGGGCGCGTTCTCGATTCGTTGATATACGCTTGGCGGTAATCCGGATGAGTGTGGCGGAAACGATCGGGTATCAGTTTTTCCACCGGATGCCCGATTAATTCCTGCCGCGGGTAACCAAATAACTTTTCCGTTGCGGAATTCACCATGACAATCTTGCCATCGCGATCAGTCATAATCATGCCATTGGGGGATGCTTCCACGGCGAGAAGCATGATTTCCTCGGTATTGCTGAAGTTTCGGAATCGGGTTGATGACATCGTAATGCGCTAGCTCTAAAGGATTGATATTAAATATTGAAAGCGTCGATTCGATCCGGGAGCTTCCGGATCAAATAGGGAATCCGTTCCGCCGGAACCGGTTTGCTGAGCAAGTAACCTTGCAGCTCCTGGCATCCGAGATTACCGAGAAAGAAAGCCTGATCGTATATTTCGATGCCTTCCGCGGTGACTTGCAGGTTGAGTTTCTGAGCCATTGCCAGAATTGCAGCGGCAATGGCGCAATCGTTGCTGTCGTGCGGGATGCCTTTAACGAAACTTTGATCGATCTTTAACCGCCGGATTGGCAGATTTTTCAGCGAACTCAAGCACGAATAACCGGTGCCAAAGTCGTCGATGGATATCGGTATGCCAAGATTTTCCAGTTGCTCCAAGTTGGAGATATAAATGACTTCGTTCTGCAAGCAGGATTCCGTAACCTCCAGCTCCAGCAGGCGCGCCGGTAGGTCGTACTGTTTTAATAATTCCGCGATCAACTGCTGCAGATGCTTGTCTGCCAATTGGCGAATCGAAATATTCACGGCAATGCGAAGATCGGTGAAACCCTCGGCACGCCAATGCGCGAGCTGCTTGCAAGCTTCCATCAGAATCCAGTTGCCGATTTCGACGATCAACCGGCTGGTCTCCGCGACAGGAATGATTTCAGCCGGGGATAACAAACCTTTGACAGGGTGCTGCCAGCGGATCAAGGCCTCGACGCCGGTGACTCGGCGTTGTGATAACGAATATTGCGGTTGATAGTGCAGCACAAACTCATTTTTAATCAGGGCGTGATGCAATTCTCTTTCCCGGGTTAAATAATGCACTGCTTTTTGCGTCAGCGACGGATGGTAAAAAGCATAACTGTTGCGACCTTTATTTTTGGCTTCATACATTGCAGTATCGGCCATTTGCACCAGATCATCGTGATGCTTCGAGTGATCGGGATAAACACTGATGCCGATGCTGCATGACAGCACGATTTCCATGTTGTTGATAACAACCGGCTGCGATAAGCAATCGAGGATTTTCTCGGCAACTTTGACTAATGCATCGTTCGATTCGATATCCGGCACGATCACGATAAACTCATCGCCGCCCAATCTTCCCAGGGTATCGCTTTGACGCAAGATCGAGGTCATGCGATGGGCGACGTAGCACAGCATCGAGTCGCCATGTGCATGCCCCTGGGTGTCATTGATCAGCTTGAAATTATCGAGGTCGATGAATAACACGCCGAGTATCGAAGTGTTGCGTGTTGCCTTGGAGAGCGCCAGCTGCAACCGGTCCATGATCAACATCCGGTTCGGAAGCTTGGTCAGGCTATCGTAATAAGCCATATTGGATAGCTGTTCCTGAGTTTCGCGAATAACCGTGATATCGGAAATCATGACCACATACTGTTGCTCTTCGTTGGCTTTTGCCGGAATGAATCCGATGGTTAACCAGGCATGCATCGTCTCTTTACTTCGTTTGAAAGTCGAGATTTCGCCGCACCAGTGGTCGTGCCGGTCGACATTTTGCCAGATCTCCTCATACTTGCTGTCGCCCAAGGCTTTACTGGTCAGAAACGGTAATTCTTTATTTCTGAGATGATGGGGCTTGAGTTCGGTAATGCTGTAAAAGGCAGTGTTGGCGCAACTGAATTGACGATTCTTGTTCAGTATCACGATGCCTTCCGCAGCGTACTTAAACACGGTCGCTGCCTGTGCTAACCGGTCTTTGGTAAGCCGGCTTTCAGTCGTTTCTTGCAAGACACCGACAATCTGATTGACAGTCGCATCGCTGGTTGCAAATGCTTTGCCGTACAGCTTATACCAGAGGGTTTTATTGCTATCCGCATGAACGCGGAACTCGATTTCGTCTGCAGAGCCTTTATTGTCACGTAGCTTATTGATGAAATCGGTTACGTTTTGTTTATCGTTGTCATCAATGGTGAGAAAGAAGCTTTGCCAATTTGTTATTGGCTCGATATTTCCATTGGGATTCTTGCACATAAAGATCTCGTGCGAGTTTTTGACTTCCCAAGTTCCCAACCGCGCGGCTTCGAGTGCTAAGCGGAAATGCTCTTCGTTCTTTTTCAGTTGGAAATCGTTTTCAAAGCGCTCGATACTGACTTGGATGATGATGTGCAACTCTCTGTCGGAAAACGGTTTAAGAATATAGCCGTAAGGCTTGGTTGTTTTTGCACGGGTTACGGTTTTTTCCTCGGAGTAAGCCGTCAAATAAATGATTGGAATACTATGCGTTTTTTGCAGTCGATCGGCGGTTTCGATGCCATCCATATTTCCTTGAATATGAATATCCATCAGCACAATGTTGGGAAGTTCCTGATCCACTAGCGCCAATGCTTTCTCACCGCTGGCAGCCATGCCGGTAACTTGATAGCCCAGTTTGGTCAGCCGTCTCTTCAAGTCCAGCGCAACAATTTTTTCATCTTCCACAATCAAGATCTTGATATTTCCACTCATAGTTGCTGTCCTTTCTTTAGTGATAATTTCTACTGACCGACTAGCCAATAGCGCAGTGTATTTCTAACTGATTCATTCGAAGCTGATAAATCAACTGTGAGTGGTCAACAAATTAACAAAAGATAGAATTAATTGATATCAGTAATCTCTTATAGTAATTTTCCTACATTCAATCGGGTCTCAGTAATCGTGACATTTCAACAAAATAGGGGGGAGCGGGTATCGCGTAACGAAATGATTTGCTCGCATAGTCAATTAATCAGGGTTTCCTAAGATCAATCTAGTGCGTATCGGCGTCTTTTCAGACCGCAATCGCATGCGCCTACTTTTCATGCTATCGAATAACCTGCACAATCCGGGATTATTGGTAACAGCTTCAATGATCAACTACCCAACTAATTTGATGAATTTTTATGGCGTACCTTAGCGAGTTTTTAACATTTGTTTTTTCGAAAAACTTTTTTACCCGCGCTTGCCGGCTTGACGATGAACGGTGGATCATTGTTGGTTTCTCGCGGGAGCATGTTTGATATGCTGCAAAAACTCACCTCGCTGTTTCCGCTGTGGATGATTTTGCTATGCGCGACAGCATTAATCTGGCCTGAAGGCTGGATGTTTTTGAATCAAGGACCGGTGGTGGTGTTGATACTCGGTTTTGTGATGCTGTGCATGGGATTGACGTTGAGCTTCGATGACTTCCGCAGAATCACATCGATGCCAAGGGCTGTTGCGATTGGCTTTGCTGCACAGTATTCCATTATGCCGCCGCTCGCTTGGGGGATCGCCTATTTACTGGCGTTACCGGATCATTTCGCGGTCGGATTGATTCTGGTCGGTTGTTGTCCTGGCGGAACGGCTTCGAATTTGGTGTCGTACATCGCTAAGGCGGATGTAGCGCTGTCAGTGGTGATGACGGTATGCTCCACGTTGGCGGCGGTGGTGCTCACGCCGTTGCTGACGCAATTATTTGCGGGTGCACTGGTGCCGGTCGATACCTGGATGCTGTTCAAACAAACCATTCAGGTGGTGATCGTGCCGATCGCGCTGGGGTTGCTATTGAACCGCTGGCTGCCCAGGCTGGTGCAAAGTGTGCTGCCGGTCGCGCCGTTGCTGTCGGTGTTTGGCGTGTGCGTTATCTGCGCCATTGTATTTGCCGCCAACGCGGAATCGATTTTAACCCATGGCGCCGATTTGCTGCTGGCAACGTTGATGCTGCACGGATGTGGCTTCCTGATCGGCTATTATTTCGCAAAATTTTTGGGCTGCCCGGTACGCAGCGCTCGCACGATCGCAGTTGAGGTTGGCATGCAAAATTCCGGTTTATCGATCGTGCTGGCGAAACAAGCGTTTCCAATGCTGCCTTTGGCGCCGGTGGCGGGCGCGGTATCGGCGGTGATGCATTCGCTGATCGGCAGTTTATTGGCGGTTTTATGGCGATTACGGCCTGCCGTTTCTGATCGAAGTTAACCAGTAAAGAGGAATATTCGACGCTTCTCCGGGAGATACGGACACAATCCTCTGTGAATAACGGGCTTCCTTGTTGGTTCAGCGTGTATTAATTGGGTCTGGACTATGTTGTTTGTGCAACCATGACGCAGCGGCGATGCAACAACATTATCAATCAACAAGGAGCTCATCATGAAAAAGCTTTTCATCATCATTCTCGCTGTCTTACTGTTGTGCGGATTCCGTGCGCCAAACGGCAATATCATTTCCAAAGGCGAGCTGGCCGACAAGCTGATCGCCAACATGGGCGAGCCGCATCAAAAAACCGATCTGGGAATGATTCAAACCAGAGCTTTTGGCGGAATTGCCTATATCAAGCGCGAAGTCTGGTTTTATAAAATCGATGATTACAATTACCGGTTTGTCATTGAGAATGGGAGAATCATTGACGATCATTGGTCGCGGTTCTGATTGAAGGAATTGACACGCAAGTGTCATATTCCGGTAATGTTCGACTGTTAGATTGTTGCCACCTTATTACAATTATCACGCAAAGGTGGGTACATCATGTTTGAAATAAAGCAGGTAACAAAACGATTAACCGCAGTGACGGCATTGCTGCTGGGCGGTTTCGTCATCAACAGTCACGCGGCAACTGCGACATACAATCCGTCAACCGGTTTGGTCGAGCTTCCGGTCGTGGAAGTATTAAGCGGCGGATCATCAGCTTTCTACAGCGCGCAATTACAACTGAGCGGCAGCGAATTGCAATTGGTTTCGGCGGCTCCGATCGGCGCAGCCAGTGGGCAACGCAATGTATTTGATTCCGATACAGCGGCAGTGCATATTCCTTCAGTACTGGTGGGATCGGATGATTATTACGTGAAATTGAAATTGGTGCCCGGATCGAATCCGTTGCGCTTTTCACTGGATCAAGTTGTCAGCAATGCTTTCCAAGGTTGTCCAAGTTTCTCAACCAACGGTCCGGTTGCAGGGTCGTGCATTTTAAGCGGCACGATTACTTCCAATGTGACCTTGACCAAAAATATTCAGTGGATATTATCGGGCGGGGTGTATGTCGGTGGCGATAAAGTGCAGAACGCAACCATCACCATTAATCCGGGCACCAAAATTTTCGGACAAAGCGGCGCGGATTATTTGTGGATCCGCCGCGGTTCCAAAATCATGGCGGAAGGCACACCGGATAATCCGATTGTAATGTCAGGGCCGCTGCAACAAGAACCCGGTGAATGGGCGGGTCTGGTAATCGCCGGTAATGCACCGGTAAATGGCTGTAACGCCGGTGTAGCGCTTTGCGAAATTCCTTTCGAAGCGATCACGACCGAAAAGTTCGGCGGCAACAATCCCAACGATAACAGCGGCGTTCTCAAATACGTGCAGATCCTGTTCGCCGGCGCGCAAGTCCGCCCGGATGAAGAATTGAACGGGTTAACGCTCAACGGCGTCGGTTCCGGCACCATTATCAGCCATGTGCATGTTCATGCCGGTCTGGACGACGGTATCGAAGTATTTGGCGGTACCGCGCAAATGAAATATATCGTTCTGACCGATATTCGCGACGATTCCCTGGATTGGACGCAAGGCTGGAAAGGGCGCGCGCAATTCGTGCTGATCAAGCAAGCGGTGGATTCGGGCGATCGTGGCATTGAAGCGGATAACAATGAAGTCAACCACGACAGCGCGCCACGCGCACAGCCGATTCTGTCCAATATGACCATCATTGGCCGTAACGGCAGCGCGGTTCAAGGCGTATTGCTGCGCCGTGGCACCGGTGTCAATATTCATAACTCCGTGATAACCGGCGGCTTTTCATCCTGCGTGAGAATCGATGGCGCTTCAACCTTTAATAATGCCGGTGCAATTGGCAGTCTGAGCGGTAATTTAACCATTGAGAATTCTTTTGTGAATTGCACCAGCGACTTCTCCGATGGCGAAGGAAAAACCTTCACGACAGCGGACTGGTTTGCTGCGCAGCCCGGCAATCAATCAAGCAATCCTTTGTTAAACGGCTACTTACCAGCCGCTGGATCGCCATTAACAACAGGCGGATCGGCAGTTGGTGATTCGTTCTTTACGATTGTCGACTATGCCGGAGCATTCAAAGATGCCGGTAACGACTGGACCAGAGAATGGACCTTTCCCTTTTAATTAATCTTTGCTAAACCTCCCCCGGATTTTCGCGGCTAATCTCTCTGCAGCCAGCGAAAATCCGATTCGATTTTGTCTCTTTTGTTTTGACTTATGCATTCGCAGGTTTTATCCATCAAGACGTAACGTTTCTTTAGAGTAGTCATTTCCCATAAGAATACTCTGGCGTCGAGGCTGACCAGCAATTATTAGTTTATTACTGTCACTGGCGGTATCGAGTATTCACTAAACATTAATATATCTGACATCAGTGTTTCATATATTGCCGGTATATTTTCAGAACTCGGCTGATGCACCGCGAGAATAACCATTTTAATATTTTTCGAGTACTAGTTTGGGGCTAGCAAGGACGATACTTTTTTAAGAAGCCGGTTTAGAAACCTCAGTTTGAGTTACCATGATGCAAAAATATATTTTTGTTATGCTTTTGTTAGTGATGTAATAATTTACAAATTTTTAACATTCTGTACCTTATATTGAACCTCGTTTAGGTCGCTAATAAGCGTATGATTAACGAGGGTATGTATGAAAGTTGAAATTCGAATGGCTCGCGTGGTTATATGCTGTGTATTCCTTATTCTAATCAGTATTGCTTTGGCTGTTGCATTTTATGTTGTGATTGCCAATTGGGGAAATCTCTCTAGCATTATTGCAGGGGTATGTCTTTTTTCTGCTTTTTTCTTTCTTCGGAAGATAATGAATAAAAATAGAAATCAAACGCAATACCCACAGCGCAGATCTACCGATGATTGCACGGATGATGAATGATATCGTTATAGATTATTGAAATCCATAACCATTCAGAGACTGCCTATAGCTAGTGCTATATCTTTACCCTCAAATTTTTTACACATCAGGGATAGTTTCTTCGGAAGAGACGCAGCAACTAATTGAAGAAAAATTTTAAGTACGGAGTTTCATGCGTTTATTACACGCAATAAGAAATTATATAATCATCGTATCTGTGCGGTTTAGGTCTGTATCGCCAAGCGACGTTCAACCTTCATCAAAAATTCATTGCACTGACATAAGAATTTCATATCGGCTTGCTATCTTAACAGGCGGAAATCAATGTTCTGAAAAAGGAAAGCCGTTGTGATGTTTGAGAGTAGATTGACTAGCCTGAAAGAAAATTAAAAGTTGCTAACAAGGTTAGTGATGTTAGTGACAAAGGGCTAATAAATTTCATAGCCTTCTCAGAATCAGTCAACGCTTAGTCACGGTTGAACCGCTGATATTTAGATATTAATAAGGATTTTTATGAAAAATGGTAATCATATCCGGCCAGTACTTTATTTTACTTGTTTTATTCTTCTATGTATTTACATTTTCGTAACAAGCTCTGAATGGATGATTAACTGGTCGGTTGTTACTAATGTCTTTCTAGGAACTTATTTTTATTCAATCTATTGCTTGCTCGGGATTATGGCGGGTAAACCTTGGAATCAGGTACAACAATATTACCGTAGGCCATCCATCTAGCTGATAGCCTTTCAACGAAGTCAACGTTTTCTGACGAAGAATAATTCCTTGTAGCGGTTTGTTTTTCTCTGTATATCGCTTCCTTCTAAGCAATATAGATAATCGCTTGACCCAAGCGCTTTAATTAAAAAGTGTCACGACGGTCCCGGAGGCCGTGGGCGTGTTGAATTGGGTTTTATGTTTTTTTTACCTCCTTTACCGCACCTCCCAGCCAGCATCTTGCTGGCAGCCGTTGGGGGGAATTGCATTGCAATGTGAAGGTCATCAATTTGTCACATCAGCGGGTTACTATTTCATTTCATTCGAATTCCATTCATTGATAGCTCATAGGAGAAGAAGAGGGTATGAAATTTCCGATCAATGTCCTATTGTTTGCAACCGGCTTGTTATTTGCGGTTGGCGTGGGTGCGGCCGACATTACCGGTGCGGGCGCGACATTTCCTTATCCGATTTATGCCAAGTGGGCGGATGCCTACCATAAAGCAACCGGCATCCGGATGAATTATCAATCCATCGGTTCCGGCGGCGGTATCAAGCAAATCAAAGCCGGGACAGTCGACTTCGGTGCATCGGATAAACCGCTGCCGCCGGAAGAACTGGAAAAATCCGGGTTGATACAGTTCCCGACGGTTCTCGGCGGCGTTGTGCCGGTCATAAACCTGGAAGGCATCCAGGAAGGTCAATTGAAATTAACCGGCGCGGTGCTGGCCGATATATTTCTTGGAAAAATCAAGCGCTGGAATGATCCCGCCATTGCGAATCTGAATACCGGACTTAACCTGCCTGCGAGCAATATTGCCGTGGTGCATCGGGCTGATGGCTCCGGCACGACTTTTTTGTTTACCGATTACTTGAGCAAAGTAAGTCCGGCATGGAAAGAGAAGGTGGGCGCGGATGTTTCCGTGTCGTGGCCGATAGGCACCGGCGGTAAAGGCAATGAAGGTGTCGCCAATTTCGTCAAGCAGATTAAAAATTCGATCGGCTATGTCGAAGCGGCTTATGTGAAGCAAAGCCGCATGAATTTCGTGCAACTGCAGAATCTGGACGGTGCTTTTGTGATCCCCACAGAGGGAAATTTCAGAGCTGCCGCAGCCAATGCGCAATGGGATAGCGCCGGCTTTTATGAAATCCTTACGAACAAACCGGGTTTGGAAAGCTGGCCGATCACCGGCGCCACCTTTGTATTAATGCACAAAGTTCAGAAGAAACCGGGGCAGGCGCTGGCGGTGCTGAAATTTTTCGAATGGGGATATACCTCTGGCGGTTCCATGGCGCTCGATCTTGATTACATTCCGTTGCCAGACGATGTTGTGAGCCGGATAAAAGAATCCTGGACAGCTAATGTGAAAGGAAAAGATGGGCAGATTATTTACCCCGGTGGACAGTGATAGTCAGTGCGATAGCAGTGGCAAGCGGGTTTGCGATTTTGCTTTGAAGGCTGATACTTATACCAAGATTGCAATGTGAGTATAACGGTAGTTTTAATAATAGATTTTATGCAATGTTAACCAAACAGCGGCTTTGGGATGCGATATTCCGCAAAACGACCTGGTTTTTTACCGTGATCGTATTGGTGTTGCTGGTAGCGCTCATTATTTCCTTGATCATGGGCAGCATGCCGGCACTGAAGGTTTTTGGTCCTGGATTTATCACCAGCTCGGATTGGAATCCTGTCGCTGAGCGTTTCGGAGCATTGGTGCCGATCGTCGGTACCGTAATTACCTCGATTATCGCGCTGGCCATCGGCATTCCGGTAAGCTTCGGGATTGCGTTGTTTCTGACCGAGTTATCGCCGCTGTGGCTGCGGCGTCCGTTGGGCACCGCGATCGAATTGCTGGCCGGCATTCCCAGCATCATTTACGGCATGTGGGGACTGTTCGTGTTCGCTCCGTTCTTTGCAGCGACGGCCCAGCCATGGCTGCAGGAAACATTGGGGCATTTACCCGGAATTGGATTGTTGTTTGAAGGCGCCTTCATGGGAATCGGCATGCTGACTGCGGGAATCATCCTGGCCATTATGGTGATTCCATTTATTGCGGCGGTGATGCGCGACGTCTTCGAAATCGTGCCGCCGATGCTGAAGGAGTCTGCGTATGCATTCGGCGCCACTACTTGGGAAGTGCTGTGGAATATTGTCTTGCCCTATACCAAATCCGGCGTCATCGGTGGCATCATGCTGGGATTGGGGCGGGCCCTGGGTGAAACCATGGCGGTTACATTCGTGATCGGTAACGCTCATCAACTGCATGCTTCATTGTTCATGCCGGGGAACAGTATTGCTTCGGCGCTGGCGAATGAATTTACTGAAGCCGATGGTGAGCTTTATACCTCGGCATTGATTGCGCTCGGATTGATACTGTTTGTCATCACATTTGTGGTGCTGGCGTGTTCTAAATTGATGTTGATGCAACTGAAAAAACGCGAAGGCGTCACTGCTTAAAAGAGACTTCATGAAGATTCCCATCTATACCCGGCGGCGCATGATCAATGCGTTTCATCTGACCTGTTCGGTGTTGGCCATGATTTTCGGCTTGTTCTGGTTATCCTGGATTTTAGTAACACTGTTTGGTAAGGGCTTCGATGGAATCAGCACGGCATTGTTTACCGAGATGACACCGGCGCCCGGCAGCAGCGGCGGTTTGCTGAATGCCATTGCCGGCAGTTTGATGATGGTAACGCTCGCTACCATGATCGGCACGCCCATCGGAATACTGGCTGGCACCTACCTGGCCGAATTTGGCCAAAAGGGCTGGCTGGCATCAAGCACGCGGTTTGTAAACGATATTTTGCTATCGGCGCCGTCGATCGTGATCGGATTGTTCGTTTACACCGTTTATGTGGCGAAAGTGGGGCATTTTTCCGGGTGGGCCGGAGCGCTGGCATTATCGCTGATCGTTATTCCGGTGGTTGTGCGTACCACCGAGGATATGCTGCGGCTGGTCCCGGATAGCCTGCGCGAAGCCGCCGCCGCGCTGGGCGCGCCACAGTGGAAAGTGGTAACGCTGGTAACCTGGCGGGCATCGCAAGTCGGGATATTGACCGGCGTATTGCTGGCGGTTGCGCGTATTAGCGGGGAAACGGCTCCGCTGCTTTTCACCGCGCTGAATAATCAGTTTTGGAGCGCGGATATGAATCAGCCGATGGCAAATTTGCCGGTGGTGATTTTTCAGTTTGCCATGAGTCCGTATGAATCCTGGCAGGAATTGGCTTGGGCCGGGGCGCTATTGATTACGTTGAGCGTGCTGGGCCTGAATATCATTGCGCGGTTCTTTTTGCGCAAACAGGTCTTGCGTGGATAGCACCCGGTAATGGGTGTTGCCGGAGTGCCGCAAGACTACTGATTCACTCACTATGAAAGACTTTTATGATGATAAATCAAGAAATCATGTTCGATAGTAAATTGTTCGGATCATCCGATGCTTCGCAGATGGATGCGGCCGCAACATTGAAGCCGGGGATAACGGCTAGTCCTGCCGGCGATGCGGATGTCAAAGTGATCATCAACGATTTAAACTTTTTCTATGGCAAGCAGCATGCGCTGAAGGCCATCAAAATGAATATCCTGGAAAAAAAGGTGACTGCTTTCATCGGCCCTTCCGGTTGCGGTAAATCAACGCTGCTACGGACTTTAAACCGGATGTATCAGTTATATCCCGGGCAAGTCGCGCAAGGCGAAATTATCGTAGACGGGTTGAATATTCTCGACAACAAGCAGGATATCAATATGTTGCGCGCGCGCATGGGGATGGTTTTTCAGAAGCCGACACCTTTTCCGATGTCCATTTACGATAATGTCGCATTCGGCGTCAAGTTGTACGAAAGTCTAAACCGCAACGAAATGATGGAGCGCGTGGAATGGGCATTGCAAAAGGCCGCGCTTTGGGATGAAGTGAAAGACAAGCTGGATCACAGCGGCATCAGCCTCTCCGGCGGCCAGCAACAACGCTTGTGTATCGCCCGCGCCATTGCCGTGAAACCCGAAGTGGTATTGCTCGATGAACCGACTTCGGCGCTGGATCCGATTTCGACTGCGCATATCGAAGATCTGATATTCCAGCTTAAGCAAGACTACACCATCGCTATTGTTACCCACAATATGCAACAGGCCGCGCGCGTTTCCGACTATACCGCCTATATGTATCTGGGCGAGCTGATCGAATTTGGCGATACCGATACGATTTTTACCACGCCTAAGCAGAAAGCGACGGAAGATTATATTACCGGCAAGTTCGGCTAATGCATCGGGACTGTCACTCGAACTGTCAGTGAAATAATTGATTCATGATCAAGCATCAATCAAGAGCACAAGATCAGGATGATATGGGATTACAGCCGTTTGCCGGCTTGTTGACCGAACTTGAAGCTTTGAAGGATGAGCTGAAAGACATCGAGCAACATTATGCGCCGCAATTACGGCAGATCAGTCCGTTGCATCAAAAGGATGCGATCAACCTGATTCATTATCTCGGTTTGAGACGCCGGGATATGCGGGATTTGCAGGCGCGGCTGGCGAAGGTCGGATTGTCATCGCTGGGCCGCATGGAATCGCATGTGTTGTCGCATCTGAACGCCATTATCAATCTGCTCGACTGTCTTCTTGGGAAGCAATCGATCGCCAATATTTGCGCACCGGTTGAAACAACGGAAGATATCACCAAGCTGGAAAGCAATACCAACCAATTATTCGGCAAGCCCCCGGCGCATCGCAGGGTTCGCATTATGGTGACGTTGCCTGCGGAAACCGCCAACGATTATTCCTTGATCAAGGAAATGCTGGTCAACGGCATGGATTGCGCGCGAATCAATTGTGCGCATGATTCGCCGGAAGTTTGGTTGCGCATGATCGAGAAAATCCATCAGGCGCACCGTGAAACCGGGAAGCCGTGCCGGATTCTGATGGATTTGGGGGGACCCAAGTTACGCACCGGAAGCATTGCCAACGGACCGCCGGTGTTGAAATGGAAGCCGCAGCGCGATATCTACGGAAAAGTTACTTTTCCGGCGAGAATTTGGCTCTATCCGGAAATCGATGGTGATTCGATGCAGGCGGCTGAGGCCGATGCCAGCGTACCCGTGCAGGGTGACTGGCTGGCGAATGTTAAGAAACGCGATGTCATCGAATTAACCGATGCCAGAGGCTCGGTACGAACCTTGCGGGTAATTGATAAAATTGGCAGGGGGTGCTGGACGGAATCTTATCAAACGGTGTATCTCAAGCCTGGTACGACACTTAGCTTGTTGCGGCTGTCGGCATCCGGACATGCGCGCCGTGCAGGATATACCGGTATGGTTGGCGCATTACCGTCTATGCCTGAAACCATTCGCTTGCATACCGGCGATAGCTTGGTCATCACGCGCGAACAATCGCCGGGAAGACCCGCGCAATTCGATGTTAATGGACATCTGTTGCAATCGGCCAGCATTGCTTGCACGCTGCCGGAAGTATTTCAGACCTTGCAGCCTGGAGAACGTATCTTAATCGATGACGGTAGAATCGGCGGAATCATCCGCAGCGTTTGTATGCAGAAATTGGTAGTGGAAATCACCCAGGCACGAGAAAGTGGAGAGAAACTGCTCGCCGATAAAGGCATTAACCTGCCGGATAGTCAATTAGCGTTAAGCGGATTGACCGCACACGACATCGAGCACCTGGAATTTGTCGCGCAGCATGCGGATATGGTCGGATTGTCATTTGTCAGACAGCCGTCCGATATTTCACAATTGCAAGAACATTTGCAACGGTTGAAAGCCGGCAAAAAACCCGGGATTGTTCTAAAAGTGGAAACACGAGCCGCTTTTGAGAATTTGCCGGGATTATTATTGACATTGCTGCGTTCGGACAATGCCGGTTTGATGATTGCGCGCGGCGATCTGGCGGTGGAATGCGGTTACGAAAGATTGGCGGAGATGCAGGAGGAAATCCTGTGGTTAGCGGAAGGCGCGCATTTGCCGGTAATTTGGGCGACCCAGGTTCTGGAAGGATTATCCAAAACCGGCAAACCCAGCCGCGCGGAAATATCCGATGCGGCCATGGGCGAGCGTTCCGAATGCGTGATGCTGAACAAGGGAGCGCATATCATCAAAGCCATTCAATCGCTGGATGACATCTTGCATCGCATGCAGTCCCATCAACAGAAAAAAAGTTCGCTATTACGGCGCTTGCATTGGTAATCAGCGCTGTCAGTGTTTTTTGCATCGTGCAGCAAGGCTGACACTGATTGGATTGTAATAAAAAAGTCATTCGGCTTTGTTAGTGTTGCCGGCAGGAATTCTTTAATCAGAAGTGTTATGGAATGTGAAGTTAGAAAATCGTCAACGAAAGATATTACTGCGGGCACAGTAATCGAATCCAGCCGAAGTGAGATTTTCTTGCAATTGGTTGGAGTCATTGAGCAGCGTCAGCTTACCGCAAATTTTCAACCGATTATTTCCATGTCTAGCGGCGAAATTTTCGCTTACGAAGGGTTGATACGCGGTCCCTCGAACAGTTCATTGCATTCTCCCCTGAGCCTGTTTAGAGCGGCTAGTCAATTTGGTATGTTGGCCGAGCTGGAACGTTTATGCCGTCAGGTTACGATGGAAGCGTTTGTGCGGTTGCAGCTTCAGGGTAAACTATTTCTGAATGTGAGTCCGGAGTGTTTGCTGGATACGAATTTCCAAAACGGCGAAACTCTCGAGGTGATGCGTTCGATAGGTCTGGAACCGCACCGGATCGTAATCGAATTAACGGAGAATCAGCCGGCCTATGATTATTCTTTGCTGCTGGGAGCAGTGCGGCATTACCGCTCACTTGGGCTGGAAATTGCCATCGACGATCTGGGCGAAGGTTTTTCCAGTCTCCGGTTATGGTTCGAACTTCGTCCGGAATACGTCAAAGTTGATCAGCATTTTATCCAGAACATCAACCAGGATCCGATCAAGCTGCAATTTGTCCGTTCCATTCAGCAAATTGCTGAGAACTCGAATACCCAGATCATCGCCGAAGGTATCGAAACGCATGCAGAGTTAATGATCGTTAAGGATCTCGGCATTTTATACGGGCAAGGTTATTACATTGCCAGGCCTAATGCCGATCCGGCCAAGCTTGTGCCGATGGAAGTGGCGCATAGCATTCAACACAACGGTATTTCGGTGTATCCCAGAAAAAATAGCGTGATGCAGAAATCCTTGGCGACCATGAGGTTGCTGCGCATCGTGCTTCCCGCCACCCCGGAAATGGACAACGATGAAGTGTACCGGCGTTTTAGCGATTCATCCTTACTGGAATCATTGCCGGTCGTCAGAGATGGCGTTCCAACGGGTATCATCACCCGCAACCGTTTGATCGATGCTTTTGCGCGACCGTACTGGCGTGAGCTTTACGGTAAGAAATCCTGCACGCTTTTCATGGATGAAGCGCCGCTGATAGTGGACAAGAATATTAGCCTGCAGGAACTGAGTGCTGCAATGGTGGCGGCCGGGCAGCGCCATTTATCCAATGGCTTTATCATTACCGAACAAGGGCAGTACCTGGGCATGGGAACCGGTCACGATTTGATGCGCGAGATAACGCAATTGCAAATTACTGCCGCGCGCTACGCCAATCCGCTGACCCTGCTTCCGGGTAACGTGCCGATTGATGAACACATCGACCGGTTGCTGGAGAATCATGTCAGCTTTTGTGTTTGCTATTGCGATCTGGATGCATTTAAGCCTTTCAATGATATTTACGGTTACCGGAAGGGCGATGAGGTAATCCAGACGACCGGCAGCTTGCTGACACGCGCGTGTGCTTCCGAACGGGATTTTATCGGACATATCGGCGGAGATGATTTTATTATTTTGTTTCAGAGCGATGATTGGGAATTACGATGCCGCGATGTACTTAAGAGTTTTTCCCATGAAATTGAGTATCACTTTAAGCTGATTCATCGTGATCAAGGCGGTTACTATTCAATAGACCGCCGAGGTCAACGCGCGTTTCATCCGTTGATAACGCTTTCTATCGGAGCGTTGCTGGTTACTCCGGGTATTTTTAACTCACACCATGAAATCTCGACGATTGCCACCGCTGCCAAACATCAGGCAAAACGAATCGCGGGAAACAGCTTGTTTATCGATCGGCGTGAATATATAAAGAAGCGCTTGTAGTTTCCTCCCTAACACCCCGGCCGGTAGTTTAGCTGTGCATGGCAAGTAATCTTTTTAGAGAATTATCCAGTTTTTGTCTATGGCAAATATCGCAGCAATCCTGAAACTTATCGTGAATTAACCAGTAATAACAATCAACAAATCTATTCTTTAATAAAGAATTCAATGGTTTCAACTGGAAATATGGGATCTACTTGAGAAAGCGAAAAAGATTGCGAGACGCCGGTTTCTCCAGTAGTCCGGGCCATAAATGAATTATCGAGCTTGGTAACGCTTTTAAGCGTAAATGCCTGCTTTGAGGGTAAGTAATCAAAAACCAGTGTATACGTACTGGGAAAGCTAGTGTCACCCAGCAAGACCGGATCGCCGCGCACAATGTCTTTATTCCGCACAATACTACCGTACGAGATCACTAGCTGATTGCCATTAAAATACGCGACTGCTTTTATCCGTGAAAGATCGGCTACATGTTCAAGGCCTTCTGAAATTTTATTTAGCATTTCCAGGCAGGCTTTATCTTTGAAGACCAAGTAACCACCCTCCAGCAACAATTTGTAATGGCCATTCCCCAAGTCTTGTTCGATTAAAAATCTGCTTTGCGCCGGAACACTGGAAGCTGCCGATTCATCCGTACATTCAAATCCGTCATATACGATCGACAAGGCATAAGCATTGCTAAGGCTTAAAGAAAACAGTAACCAGATAAAAAATTTTTTCATGATTGCTTCCTGTTTGAAATCCGATTGGTTTTAAGGATTCGTTGATTATATAGTGTTGGCAGTTTTCGAACACTGAACTGTAAAAATCATCCGCGCAATCAAGTCATCATAGATTCATTAGAATTTAACCGGCTAATCATATCGTTGAAACATCCTCTGGCTAACATCCCGCACGGATATGTTGGTGGTATCCGCTCAGAAGTTTTAAGTCAATCAATAACGATGGATAGGAGAAAGCTATGAGACAGCATCAGGTAATGCAAATTGGTTCGCTGATGATGGGATCGATCGCGATCATTGTTTCGCTAACGACACCCGGTTGGGTTGCAAGCAGCGATGGCACCTTGATCGGTAACAATCAAAATCGGAACATGACTGTTCAATTGGGACCGCGGCCTTATTTTCTGGTCAACGATATGGATAGCGGACCGCTAAAAGATAAAATGAGAAGCTGTGAAAACGGGCCGTTTAAACGTTCGGATTTTTCGATCGGGCATCGCGGGGCGGCGTTGCAATTCCCGGAACATACCAAGGAATCATACGAAGCAGCGGCGCGGATGGGTGCCGGGATATTGGAGTGCGATGTCACGTTTACTCAAGATAAGGAATTGGTTTGCAGGCACTCGCAGTGCGATTTACATACTACGACCAATATCCTTGAGACCGCGCTGGCTGCGAAGTGTTCAGTACCTTTTGAGCCAGCTGTTTACGACAGCGAGGGTAAGGCGGATTCAATTTCGAAGTGCAACACCTAACGGTAATTTAGTGTAACGCACCGTCTTCCCGAAGAATATCTCAAACGGGGTTCTGAATCCAAGCACTTTGCGTGGCCGGTGGTTGAGTCTATCCACCGCCCATTGCACTTGTTCCTGGGTAACCTCAATCAACTCCATTGCCTTGGGGAAATACTGGCGCAGCAACCCGTTGTTGTTCTCGTTCAAGCCACGCTCCCATGAACGGTAGGGACGGGCGAAATAGACATCTGCATCCAGTTCCGCCGCGATGGTTTCATGCTCTGCAAACTCTTTCCCGTTGTCGAACGTCATGGTGTAGCACTTGTCTTTATGGGGACGCAGCAGCCGCGTTATCGGCCGCCGTCACACCCGATGCCTGTTTGCCGGGTACTTGGGCTGCCAGTATGTAGCGCGACTTCCGCTCAGCCAATGTGACCAAGGCGCCTCGATGGTTCTTGCCGATCACGGTGTCGCCTTCCCAGTCGCCTATGCGGCTCTTCTGATCGACAATCCCCGGGCGTTCGTCAATGCCGATCCGGTTCTTGATCGTGCCCCGGCGCTCTTGACCGCCCGCGTAACGTTTTCTGCGCGGTTTCTGGCAGCGCAAATGTTGCCACAGGTCGCCACCACGGCGTTTGTCTTCATAAATGTGCACCGTCTCATGGCTGATTCTCAACCCGCATTCCAGTGTAAGCCGGCAAGATGCTTGTTCCGGGCTCATGTCCAGCCGGATCAACCGTTCAATCTCCGCCCATTCCGGCAATGAGAAACGCTGGGCATTGACGCATTTCTTTCGACGCTCATCCCGCAATTCCTGCGCCTGCTTTGGACGCCAGCCACGCCGGCCTTTGTTCCGCCCGAATTCCCGGGATATCGTTGACTTATGTACGCCCACTTCATCCGCAATTTGCGTTTGGTTCAAGCCCGCTTTCTTCAAACCGGAAATCTGGTATCGTTGCTCTCGGGTGAGCTGCTTGTAGTGCTTCATCTGTGCTCCTTTTACTTGGCGTTTAAGCAGCTCCGATACTACCGCAGCTTGCCTATAAACTTCCTTACAAAAGTTGCACTTCAATGTTGAATCCGCCCTTTTAATGAGATGGGATTGTTGAAAGATTTATAATTGTTTGTAAACAATTAGACACAATGTTGCTACTGGCTGTATTTTGCTGGAGTGTTGAGTGATTCGATTGGAAAGTTAAAAAAAACGCATGCGCAACAGCGCTAAAAACATTGAGTTGAATTGCCTCGATCGCGTATTTCAAGAACCTTCTGAATTCAGTGCTTATATCCAGAGTAACTCGAATATATGTTGAGATGCAGGCACTGATTGGGAGATCAGTAGAACAACTGAATTTTGTGGTTATCGTTAAAATCGAATTGTATGGAATGGGAAACTAAAAACCCTTACATTTTTTGTTGGATGATGAGTTTGAGCAAGCTGCATTTTTAATGGGTCTTGAGCTTCTATTGTGATGAATGCCCTTACATAGATCATAAAAGTGCAGCTTCGTCCTCGAACAGAAGTTTGATCTTTTCGTGTTTATCGATATCGACGGTAATTTTACCGCCATTCACAAGCCGTCCGAATAGCAGCTCGTCAGCTAATGCGCTGCGAATTGTGTCTTGAATCAGCCGTTCCATTGGGCGGGCGCCCATTAACGGATCAAATCCGTGTTTTCCAAGATAGCTGCGCAATTTTTCGGTAAATGTTGCTTCTACTTTCTTCTCATGTAATTGCGATTCGAGCTGGATCAGGAATTTGTCAGTTATGCGAAGAATGATGTCTTCATTTAATGGTGCGAAAGAAATAATCGCGTCGAGTCGATTACGAAACTCGGGAGTAAATAATTTTTTAATGTCCGCGAGTTCATCTCCGGTAGATTTGGTTTTGGTAAACCCGATCGCTGATTTTGTGAGAGATTCTGCGCCGGCATTCGTCGTCATAATGATAATGACATTACGGAAATCCGCTTTTCGTCCATTATTATCGGTGAGGGTTCCATAATCCATGACCTGCAGCAGGATGTTAAAAATATCCGCGTGCGCTTTTTCAATCTCATCCAGTAACAATACTGAATAGGGATGTTTGATCACTGTTTCCGTTAATAATCCACCTTGATCGAAACCAACATATCCTGGTGGTGCACCGATCAGGCGGGAAACGGCGTGCCGCTCCATATACTCAGACATGTCGAAACGATGCAAATGGATACCAAGCGCATAGGCTAACTGCCTGGCAACTTCGGTTTTTCCAACACCTGTAGGTCCCGAAAACAAGAAGGAACCAACTGGTTTCTGGGGATTCCCAAGCCCGCTGCGCGCCATTTTTATCGCAGCTGTCAATGCATCGATTGCATCATCTTGACCGAAGACTATCGCCTTCATATCGCGCCCCAAATTTTTTAATCGATTACGATCATTTGTGGATATATTTTGCGGCGGAATCCGTGCGATTTTGGCAATGACGTTTTCGATTTCGTTTTTACCTATCACTTTGCGTTTTTTGGATTTAGGCAATAGCCGTTGCGCTGCGCCAGCTTCGTCAATCACATCAATCGCTTTGTCAGGTAAGTGCCTGTCATTGATGAATCGAGCCGACAGTTCGGCTGCGGAGACAAGCGCGCTAGCGGTGTATTTGACTTTGTGATGTTGCTCATACCGCGATTTTAAGCCACGTAGTATAGCAACTGTGTCATCCACGCTGGGTTCGTTTACCTCGATTTGTTGGAATCGCCGTGATAGGGCGTGGTCTTTTTCGAAAATTCCACGATATTCATTGTAGGTAGTTGCGCCAATACAGCGTAATTGTCCGGAACTTAAAACAGGTTTCAGCAAATTAGATGCGTCCAGAACGCCTCCGGAAGCCGCACCGGCGCCGATTAGGGTATGAATTTCATCAATAAACAAGATGGCGGAAGGATTGTCGGTGAGCTGTTTCAATAATGTCTTTAAGCGTTGTTCAAAATCACCGCGATATTTTGTACCTGCCAATAAAGCACCCATATCGAGTGCATAAATTTGATGCTTCAGCAGTAGATCAGGTACATCACCTTCGACAATACGCTTCGCCAGACCTTCTGCAATAGCGGTTTTACCAACACCGGCTTCACCGACCAGCAACGGGTTGTTCTTACGGCGCCGGCATAAGGTTTGAATGACGCGCTCGATTTCTTTATCGCGCCCGACCAACGGATCAATTTTGTTAAGTAAAGCTAGGTGATTAAGATTGATCGTATAATTCTCGGGCAGTCCACTAGTGCTGGATTCATTTTCATTTTCTGCTTCACTGCCTGATTTGGTATCGGACTCGTGTGAGACTTTGCGAATATTATGAGAGATGAAATTGACTACATCTAAACGTGTGACACCTCTTTGATGGAGGAAATAAACGGCATGAGAATCCTTTTCGCCAAAAATTGATACCAAAACATTGGCGCCCGTCACCTCTTTTTTTCCAGAAGATTGAACATGGAGAATCGCGCGCTGAATCACGCGTTGAAATCCGAGCGTTGGCTGCGTATCAACTTCGTCTGCTCCGTTAATTACGGGAGTATGCCGTGTGATATGGTCTAATAGGGCCGATCGTAAATCTTCAATATCGACCAAGCATGCATTGAGCACTTCTGCTGCGCTGGCATTATCAAGCATAGCCAGTAACAAATGCTCGACTGTAATAAATTCATACCGTTTCTGCCTTGATTCAACAAAAGCCATATGCAGACTGACTTCCAAGTCTGGAGCAATCATCTCAATTTTCCTCCATTACACACCTGAGCGGGTGCTGATTAATTCTCGCAAAGTCAGTAACCTGCTTTACTTTGGTGTTTGCGATATCACTTGGATAAATTCCACACACACCCACACCTTCAGTATGTACTTTCAACATTATCTGTGTGGCCTGCTCATGATTCATGGAAAAAAACTTTTTTAGCACTTCTATCACAAACTCCATAGGGGTGAAATCATCATTTAATAATAATATCTTATAAAGTGGAGGAGGTTTTTGTTTTACCTTCTCATGCACTTGGGAAATGACTTCTAAATGATTGTCAGACATTACGACTTACCAGCTTTTGAGAAACATACAACTACTGAAAATAATCTGCATTTTGACATCTTTGACGATTACGACAAATTTTTCAAGTATCTTAAGACAATTACATATTCGTTTGCCATAAAAATTTTGTAACCGCTTGACTTTAACGTTAGATTTGCGTAAAACTGCATTTGGCGTTTGATTTCGAGTTTTTTGAGATGTTTTTTGTTCCTCGGGATGCAAGAATTCAAATAGTGTTAGGGTTTCCGGCCCAGTTTTTATATAGGAAGTAGAAATGGCAACAGGTACAGTTAAATGGTTCAACGATTCCAAAGGTTTTGGTTTTATTACTCCAGATGATGGCAGCGAAGATTTATTTGCTCACTTCTCGGCAATTAATATGTCTGGATTCAAAACTCTTAAAGAAGGTCAGAAAGTAAGCTTTGATGTCACTCAAGGACCGAAAGGAAAGCAAGCCTCTAATATCCAATCCACTTAACTACTATAAATTCTGGCAGAAGAACCCCTATTAATGCTTAAAGATTGATAGAGTTTAGTTAGATAGCCGGTAAGTCAATAACTATAACAATCCATATTTAGTATTTTCCCAATCCCCCTTTCTGAGAATTAATAGTGAGGGGTTCTATTTTCTATTCTTTTTTGCGCGCTGCATTGGATCAGAATCGAGATGAAATCCAGATCGCTGAGTTAAGGAAAGCGCTGGTTAATGACTGCACGAACGAAACATTTCGTTGCGCGGCACTCGCTCACTCGCCTATCTTGTTGATATTTCCTGGTTGCTGCGTTCGTTCGCCAAATTTATCAGCATTTTCCTAACTAAACAGCTTATAAAGCTAAGTTCTTAATTATCGCGTTACCAAACGCGGAGCAGGATACTTCTTTGGAGTTGGCCATCTGGCGTGCGAAGTCGTAGGTGACGATTCCTTGCTGGATTGTTGTTTCCATTCCCTTAATAATCATATCGGCGGCTTCTATCCAGCCCAAGTGACGTAGCATCATTTCAGCCGATAATATGATGGAACCTGGATTTACTTGATCTTTGCCTGCGTATTTCGGAGCGGTTCCGTGCGTTGCTTCAAAAATGGCAATGGTGTCACTCAGATTGGCGCCCGGTGCAATTCCGATCCCTCCGACTTGCGCCGCAAGCGCATCGGAAATGTAATCGCCGTTCAGATTCAAAGTGGCAATTACATCGTATTCTTCCGGGCGTAACAAGATTTGCTGCAAGAACGCATCTGCAATGACATCTTTAATGATAATGCTCTTTCCATTTTTCAAGATCAATTTCATCCAGGGACCGCCATCCAGTAATTCAGCGCCAAATTCCTTAGCGGCTAATGCATATCCCCATTTTTTGAATGCTCCTTCGGTAAACTTCATGATATTACCTTTATGTACTAGCGTTACCGACTTGCGATTATTGGCGATTGCATACTGAATGGCTTTGCGTACCAGACGTTCCGTGCCTTCTTTTGAAACCGGTTTAATACCGATACCGGAGGTTTGCGGGAAGCGAATGCTTGTTACTCCCATGTCATTGATCATAAAATCAATAACTTTCCTCGCACTCTCTGATTCTGCTTCCCATTCGATACCCGCATAGATATCTTCAGAGTTTTCCCGGAAAATGACCATATCTGTTTTTTCCGGGCTTTTAACAGGACTTGGCACTCCATTAAAATAACGAACAGGCCGCAAACAGATATACAAATCCAGCAGTTGGCGGAGAGCAACATTGATTGAACGGATACCGCCACCCACCGGTGTTGTAAGGGGACCTTTAATTGAAACTACGAACTCCTTTGCGGCTTGTAATGTTTCTTCCGGTAACCATACGTCTTGACCATAGATTTTCGTTGATTTTTCCCCTGCATAAATTTCCATCCAAGAAATTTTTCGCTGGCCGCCATAAGCTTTATCAACCGCTGCATCGACAACTTTCTTCATTACCGGGGTGATATCAATGCCGATACCGTCACCTTCGATAAAAGGGATGATGGGATTATCGGGAATAGTTAATGAATTATCGATGTTTACCTGAATTTTTTTTCCGTCAGCAGGTATTTTTATATGTTGATACATGGTCTCTCCAATTGTTGGAAGCAGGTCGAAATTAATTTATTTTTCTGAAAAGAAGAATGTATTGGAAAAAGTTTTAAACAATGCATGAGAAAAATTAATTTCATACATGTCTGCGATTTTCTAATTATTATACGTGTAATCGCAATATCGCGTAAGATTAGAAGGGATGCTCCGCTGCAGTTAATGATCGAAGCCAACCTGATTGGCTGCTGGGAATGCAGTTCATTTATTGGTTGCTCTTAGCAGCAATGACACGATTTCATGATAGGTGATTCTTGGAAGATTTGCCGTTACACATCTTGCTGATTGCATTGGTGTTCTTGTTGATTTTGTCAGGTTTTTTTTCCTTATCTGAAACCAGCATGATGGCGATTAACCGCTATCGCTTGAAGCATCTCGCCAAGCAAGGCCATCGCGGCGCCCAGTTAACGTTAAAACTGCTCAATAAAACGGATCGGCTATTGGGAGTCATTTTACTGGGCAATAATTTACTCAATACCGCTTCTGCAACATTGGTCGCAGTCATTGTTGCTACATTGTTCGCGCATGATGACTTTGCGTTATTCATGGGGACGATTGCAGTAACATTCGCAATCCTGGTTTTCAGCGAGATTACCCCGAAAGTGATCGCTGCCGCGTATCCAGAACGAATCGCGCTTACAGCCAGTTACATACTAACGCCACTACTGATTATCTGTTATCCCGTGGTGTGGTTTGTCAATTTGTTTGTGAGCGGCCTGTTGCTGTTGTTCGGATTAAAGCCGCAGAAAGGCGAACTTGAACAGAAAATTAGCACCGAAGAACTCAAAACATTGGTTTTGGAAGGCGGTCATTTCATTCAGCATAAGCATCAAAGCATGTTGTTGAATCTGTTCGATCTTGACACCATCACTGTTGACGATGTCATCGTCCCGCGCAGCCAAATCGAAGCCATCGATCTAAACGCGGATGATGAAGTCATTCATGCACAGTTATTGACTTGTCATCATACTCGCTTGCCGGTGTATCGTGATCGTATGGACAATATTGTCGGGATTGTTCATGTCCGCAAGGTTTTAAATCAAATGCAAGATGGCAAGGTCACAGCAGCGGTTCTGGAAAAAGTTATGCGCAAACCTTATTTCATTCCATCAGGAACCTCCCTGTTTTCGCAGTTACAGCTTTTTCAGGAAAACCAAAAAAGAGTCGGGTTAGTGGTCGATGAGTACGGTGAATGGATGGGGCTGGTAACACTTGAAGACATCATCGAAGAGATTATCGGGGAATTCACTACCCATGCGCCTACTCAGGCAAACACTTTTCTAAAACAAGAAGATGGCAGTTTTATCGTGGAAGGCAGCACTTTGCTGCGAGAGCTGAATCGCAAACTCGGTTTTCAGTTTCCATTGGACGGACCAAAGACTCTCAATGGCCTCATCCTGGAGTATCTGGAAGATATTCCGGAAGCAGGGATCGGCCTGAATATTGCCGGTTATCCCTTGGAAATCATCCAAACCAAGAATCGTGTGGTAAAAACTGTTAAAATCTTCCCCGTTGCAACCATGGCATTGGAAACAAAAACTACTGAGCAAACCGGTCGATCAATTGAGTGATGCGCCTCATATTTTTTCATTATGATCATATCCGGCAATACAAGTTGGACGGGAAAAATAAAAGCGGTTATCCTGTCGCCCGGTAAACAACAGTAACCGTCTGTTCACCAAAAGCGCCCATAGCTCAGCTGGATAGAGTACCGCCCTCCGAAGGCGGGGGTCGCACGTTCGAATCGTGTTGGGCGCGCCAATCCATCAAAAAATCCGCTACTTAAAAATTAAAACCAAATTTAATTTGATTTTTAAGACAACTGGTCGTATTATTTCTGCATGTCAAAATCAAGTAAAAAAGAATTTAATCGAGAGAGTCTGTTGAATCAAGGTGTTGTTTTTTTTATGAATCAAGGTTATCACGGCACTGGTCTGCAGGAGATTCTCGATGCGGTTAATGTTCCTAAAGGTTCTTTTTATAACTACTTTAGCAGCAAAGAAGAATTCGGTGCGGCAGTCATTCAGCATTATATCGAGCCGTTCATTTTGCGGTTATCCACGCATCTCCAGCAATCCGGTTCCGATGCGCTGGGGGCTATCCGGCGCTATTTTGCCGAGCTGATTGTGGAACTTGAAGAAAACAAATTTAAAGGGGGGTGCTTGCTGGGCAGCCTCATGGGAGAAATTGGCAGCAACAGCGACGTATGTCAGCAATCCCTGCAATCGGCAATCGCACGATACCGGGATTTATTGCAATCCGGCCTGGCCCAGGCGCAGCAACAAGGTTTTGTCAGAACGGATAAGACTCCCGAAGAAATGGCTGATTTATTGATTAATACATGGCAGGGGGCGCTACTGCGGATGCAAATAGAAAAATCGTCCGCGCCGGTCAAACAATGCTGTCATGATTTACTGGATGATTTTTTTGTACGGTAGTTATTTTTTGATATTTAAAAATACGACCGGTCGTTTTTAATGTACATTAAGGAAACAATGATTAATTCAGCAAACGAGATGAAGCACGAGGCGCATGGCATGCAGCAACCGAAGCATATTAACAAGATAGGCGAGGGAGTGAATACCGTGCAACGAAGTAATTCGCTCGTGTGGTCAATTAATCAGTATTCCCATAAAGGAGAAAGATATGCCCAAGTACATGATTGAACGTGAGATTCCTGGTGCTGGTTCGTTCACGCCCCAAGACCTCCAAGCCATTTCGCAAAAGTCCTGCGCTATTCTTAACAGCATGGGGCCAAGCATCCAATGGCTGGAAAGCTACGTGACTGATGATAAGGTATATTGCCTCTATCTTGCGCCGGACGAGGCCGCTATTCGAGCGCACGCGGAACAGGGCGGATTTCCTGTCACTCGTGTTGCGCAAGTCCGATCGGTGATTGATCCCACGACGGCTGAATAGTCTCGAGAAATTTCCTGTTGACCTGGTCATTAACATTTTTAACGGAGGTAGCTATGCATTCCAGAATTATCGTTTTGCCCTTTCTGATTGCGGTTCTAGCCGTTACAAGTCCTGTCACATCCTGGGCTACGGCTGAAAAAGAAAACCGCCCATCGCACACTCCGGTATCCGGCGCGGCGCAACAATTTGATTCGAAGCATCACCCCGCTCCCCGGTTACAGAACCTCGGCAAGCACGCATTCCCTGTCAGTACAAATAATCCATTGGCGCAGCAATACATCAATCAAGGGCTCAATCTCGCGTATGGATTCAATCATGCCGAGGCGCGTCAGGCATTCCGGGAAGCGGCCCGGCTGGATCCTGGGCTTGCGATGGCGTATTGGGGACAAGCGCTGGTGCTCGGCCCGAATATTAACGCCATGATGGAGCCGAACGAAGAGCCCCGCGCGCTGGAAATCATCCAGCAAGCCAAATCCCTGATGACGCGAGCTTCCGAGAAAGAGCAAGCGCTTATCAGCGCCCTTGAAAAACGCTACTCCGGCAAAGCCGAACACAGAACCGCCAATGACCAAGCCTACGCGGCGGCAATGCGCGAAGTGCACCAGCGCTTTCCGGATGATCCGGACATTGCCATGCTGTACGTCGAATCGATGATGGATCTGCGGCCGTGGGGTTATTGGATGCTTGACGGCATTCCTTACGAAGGCACTGCCGAAATTGTCGCCCTGACGGAAGACGTATTGCGGCGCTTCCCGGAACACCCCGGCGCCTTGCACATGCATATTCATTTAATTGAGCCGACATTGACGCCGGAACGCGCCGAGAAGTCGGCTGATACGCTGCTTAAATTAATGCCGGAAGCAGGACATATGATTCATATGGCATCGCATATTTATCAGCGCGTTGGCCGCTATGCCGATTCGATCAAAAGCAATCAAATGGCTATTGCGGCGGACGAGTCTTACATCGCGCAAGATCATGCTCACGGCATATACCCGATGGTTTACTATCCGCACAATATTCACTTTCTTTGGTTCGCGGCGACGTCGGATGGGCAAAGTAAACTTGCGCTCGAAGCGGCAAAAGAAACGGCCCGGAAAATCGATGATGACGTGCTAAAAGCCATTCCGCTGACGGCGGTTTTCCGCGTGACGCCGTATTGGGCGCTGGCGAGATTCGGGCATTGGAAGGAAGTTCTAGACCTTGCTCCGCCGCCATCGATCAATGCCTTCTTAACCGGCAGCTGGCATTATGTGCGAGGCC
The DNA here is from genome assembly GCF_054188085.1 of Nitrosomonas limosa. NCBI lineage: Bacteria > Pseudomonadati > Pseudomonadota > Betaproteobacteria > Nitrosomonadales > Nitrosomonadaceae > Nitrosomonas > Nitrosomonas limosa. The sequence goes on from NZ_CM135180.1 coordinate 2,739,771, forward strand.
TCGCGCTGGTGGCCACGAAACAGTTGACACAAGCTGAACAGGAGCTCGCGGCGCTGCGCAAAATCATGGAAGATCCACGATTAGACCACCCTTTGTTGTCTAAAAACACTTCGAGTACAGTGCTTCGCATCGCTCCGGAGGTGCTTGCCGGCGAAATCGCTGCCGCCCGAGGGGAATTCGATCAGGCTATTGCGTATCTTGAAAAAGCGGTCCGGCTGGAAGACGCCTTGATCTATACCGAACCGGCCGAATTTCATCAACCGCCACGGCTATCGCTCGGTGCCATCTTGCTGGAATCAGGGCGGCCGGAAGAAGCAGAAACGGTTTTTTGGGAAGATCTGCGCCGCAACCGGAATAATGGCTGGGCGCTTTACGGCTTAATGCAGGCCATGCGCGCGCAAAACAAGGACGATCAAGCGGCTCTGATCGAAGCGCGTTACAAGAAAGCCTGGGAGCGCGCCGATGTGACGCTGACTGCGCCCCGTTTCGGGCGCTAGGCCAGGTAATTAGCGCCAAACTGTCATCCGGACAGATTCTTGGTATCGGGTAATGCTAAACTATGCGGTTTGAGAAACTGGAAATTTGAATCGAATTGTTTACCGGAATCATAGAAGCCACAGGTGTCATCGCCAGTATCCAGCCTTGTACCGATAAAGGTCATGGCGATTTGTCATTAACCATTTCCGCGCAACGGCTGGATCTGAGCGATGTCACGCCCGGCGACAGCATTGCTGTGAATGGTGTGTGTCTGACGGTAACCGCACTGGCGCATGATTCGTTTGTGGTCGATGTTTCCGTGGAAACACTGAATTGCACCGTCGGACTGGATCAACCAGCCGCAAGCGTCAATCTGGAAAAGGCCATGCGTTTGTCCGACCGGCTGGGCGGACATTTGGTCAGCGGGCACGTGGATGCCGTTGGCAGAGTGGTCGAATTGGCTGCTGTCGGGGAAAGTCATGAATTGATCATTCAAGCGCCGGAATCCGCCGTGCGGTTTTTAGCACAGAAAGGCTCCATAACCGTCAATGGTGTTAGTCTGACGATCAATCGAACAGAAGCCCGCACGTTCTCAATCAATCTCATTCCACATACCATGGCAATGACGAACTTGAAAGAACTCATCCCAGGCGCGCGGGTAAATCTGGAAACAGACATGCTGGCTCGTTATGTGGCAAGATTACTAAACGTTTAGTTTAACCGGGGTAAGAGAGCATGAATATCAGCGCTATCCAGGACATTATTGCCGATTTGAAACAAGGTAAGATGGTCATTTTGGTCGATGAAGAAGACCGTGAGAATGAGGGGGATCTGGTACTCGCCGCTGATTTTGTCACACCGGAAGCGATTAATTTCATGGCGACTTATGGGCGCGGCTTGATTTGCTTAACCTTGACCGAAGAGCGATGCCAGCAATTGGACTTACCACTCATGGTGTCGGCTAACCGGTCACCGCTGGGTACCAATTTCACCCTTTCGATTGAAGCTGCCAGCGGCGTTACCACGGGAATTTCAGCGGCGGATCGCGCGTGTACCGTTCAAGCCGCGGTCAAAGCGGACGCCAAACCTCAAGACATCGTACAACCCGGGCATATTTTTCCATTGATGGCGCAGAAAGGTGGTGTGCTGGTGCGCGCTGGACATACCGAGGCCGGTTGCGACCTGGCGAGATTGGCCGGATTAACCGCAGCTTCGGTAATTTGCGAGATTCTAAAAGAAGATGGCAGCATGGCACGATTGCCGGACTTGATCGAGTTCGCAAAAAAACATCAGCTTAAAATCGGTGCTATTGCCGATCTGATTGAATATCGCAGTCAAACGGAAAGTCTCGTGACTCGTGTTGCCGAACGCGTGATCCAGACAATGCATGGCGAATTTTTATTGACCGCTTTTCGCGATGAAATCGCCAATACGATTCATCTGGCTTTAGTCAAAGGCGTGATAGATCCGTCCGCTGAAACCCTGGTGCGGGTGCACGAGCCTTTATCGGTCATTGATTTATTGGATATCCATGACAATACCCATTCCTGGAGTATCCATGATGCCATGAGACTAATCGCGGAAGCGGACCGAGGTGTTATTGTATTATTGCATCGTAAGGAAAGCGCTGCAAAACTGCTGGAGCGCATCCAGAAAAAAGATCCGCATAGCCACAGTCCGATTAAAACCGATCTGCGCGATCACGGCATAGGTGCGCAGATCCTGAAGGATTTGAATGTTGGTAAAATGCGGTTGATGGCTGCGCCAAGAAAAATGCCGAGCGTTACTGGGTTCGGCCTGGAAGTGACGAGTTATGTGAACATGCAGCAGGAGCGCTGATCCATTCGCCGAATCGGGCAATAAAGTCAGTGATGAAGTGTAAAATTACAGGAGTTAAACATGGCTTATTACGACAATATCATTGAATTTGAATCGAATCTGGACGGATCGGATATACGCGTCGGCATTGTCATGAGCCGGTTTAATATCGATATCGGCGAAGGCTTGCTAAGCGCATGCACCGCGGAGCTGAAAAAGAATCAAGTGCAGGATTCGAATATTCTGATTGTCACTGTTCCCGGCGCGTTGGAAATTCCTTTGGCCATGAAGAGAATGGCGATGTCGGATCAATTTGATGCCTTGATTGCTTTGGGCGCCGTGATACGCGGTGACACATATCACTTTGAAGTGGTCGCCAATGAATCGGCGCGCGGCCTGCTGATGGTGCAACTTGAAACCGAGATACCCATCGCCAATGGCATATTAACCACGGATAATGAAGATCAAGCGATTGCGCGAATGAGCACTAAAGGAGCGGAAGCGGCGCAGGTTGCCCTGGAGATGGCAAATTTGCATTTCAAGATAGATGAAATCGGTATATGAATGACATGTTAACTGAGACTGGCCCGATCGCCGATAATAAAACGGAGAAATACAAAAGCCGCCGCCGGATTGCGCGGGAATTCGTGTTGCAAGGTCTCTATCAATGGCGAGTCGCCGGCGGGAACGCGGCGTACATCGAACAGCAATTGCGCGAATCCGAAGAATTCAAGCATGTCGACGAGAAGCATTTTGCACTGGTGTTGCATGGCGTGATAGAACGAGTTGAAGAACTGGAGGAAGCGATAAAGCCATGTCTGGACCGTTCCATGAAGGAACTCAGTCCGGTTGAGTCCGCCATCTTGTTTCTGGGCGCTTATGAACTCATGCACTGCCCGGAGATTCCTTACCGCGCCATCATCAACGAAGCAATCGAGCTAGCCAGGACGTTTGGAGGCAGCGATGGTCACAAATATGTCAACGGTGTGCTGGATAAGTTGGCCGACCGGCTCCGCCCAGTGGAAACGCGGGCGCAAAAAACGGTAAGGAAGCATCCGTAGCGGTTCTCATCGTGTGCTCGGAGTTTGACCTCATCCAGCATTATTTCAAGAAAGCGCGCAACGATGCAGTGCTTGGCATCGGCGACGATGCAGCGCTCATCTCCGTGACGCCCGGTCACGAGCTGGCATTATCGACCGATACCCTGGTAAGCGGACGGCATTTTTTTGCGGATGCCAATCCCCATCAACTGGGTCATAAATCACTGGCGGTTAATCTGTCCGATATGGCGGCAATGGGCGCCAACCCCCGCTGGGCAATGCTGGCGCTGACGTTGCCGGAAGAATTGGCGAAACATCCTAGCTGGCTGGCGCAATTCAGCGAAGGCTTCTTCGCACTGGCCGATAAGCACCGGGTGCAATTGATCGGCGGTGATACCACCGCCGGGCCATTGGCTATTTGCGTGCAAATTATCGGCGAAGTTCCTGCAGGGCAAGCGTTGCGCCGTAGTGGCGCGAAACCGGGCGACGACATTTGGGTATCCGGTCAACTTGGCAGCGCCGCGTTGGCGCTCAAACATGAATTACAACAAATTACTCTTGAATCTGGCGAAGTTGCGCAGTGCCTGCCAGCCTTGCTGACGCCAATTGCCAGAGTGGAACTGGGGCAGCGTTTGATCGGGCTGGCGCATAGCGCCATCGATATTTCCGATGGCTTGCTGGCGGATTTAGGGCATATCCTTGAAAATTCCGGGCAAGCCGCTTGCATTTATCTGGAAGATATACCGTGCGTCATTCCATTGAAAAAGCGGATACCGCAATCGATCGCTTTACAATGTTTACTGGCCGGCGGCGACGATTATGAGTTATGCTTTACAGCATCAAAGGTCCAGCATGAACTGATTGTTCAACTTGCTGCAACCATGCAGCTACCGCTGACCCACATCGGTGAAATCGTCAGCGGTACCGGACTGATCGTTAGAGATGCGCAAGGAAACCCAATAACGATGGATATCAAAGGTTATGACCACTTTCGCGCCTGAACCCGAGAATACAGTCAATACGCAATCCGCACCATTCAAACCCGATCTGGAACTGGTCTACAGTCATCCGGCCTACATCATTGCGTTTTCCGGTGGCGTCGGCCTGGCTCCGGTAGCACCCGGCACGTTTGGCACGCTGGTTGCGTTTCCTCTGTTTTGGCTGTGTAACCTTTACTTAACCCCGCTGGTTTTCCTGCTGGTGATCGATCTCATGTTCATCGTCGGCATCTGGGCCTGCGGCCTCAGCGGCAAAGCGCTTGGCGAACCCGATCATAGCGGCATGGTGTGGGATGAAACCGTCGCGTTTCTGCTGGTGTTGTTCTTCATCCCGGATGAATGGACCTGGCAATTGGCGGCATTTGTATTGTTCCGCTTCTTCGACATCGCCAAACCGCAACCGATCCGCTATTGCGACAATCGATTCAAAGGCGGATTTGGTGTGATGTTCGACGATTTGATTGCCGCTTTCTTTACCCTACTATGCTTGGCGGGATGGAAGGCTTGGGTGTTGTCCGGCATGTTGTTTTAGACCAGCGTCTTAGAAGTTTCATTCTTAGACCGCATAATCCGGAGCAGTCATTTCCATTCTTTTGAAGTGCGGTTGCTACACCACCAAAAAATAACAAGCTACCGTAATCACTACCGCCCCGATCAAATTCAACATCAGCCCTTCGCGCACCATTTGCGCGACGGTGACGTGACCGCTGCCGAACACGATAGCATTCGGCGCGGTGGCGACAGGCAGCATGAAGGCGCAGCTTGCGCTCATCGCGGCGGGCACCATCAACAGGCTGGGATCGAGACCGGCCCCGAGTGCGGCGGAGGCGAGGATCGGCATCAGCAGGATGGTGGTGGCGGTGTTGCTGGTGGCCTCCGTTAGAAATGTAACCATTAAAGCAATGGTGGCGATCATTACCAGCGGATGTAGATTGGCTAGAATCGTCAAATGATCACCGATGGCGTGCGACAAGCCGGATTCGATAAATGCTTGGGCGATGGCGATACCGGCTGCGAACAGGATGAGAATGCCCCAAGGTACGCGCTCGGCGGTTTGCCAGTCGATCAATTTGCCGCCGCGTCCGTTCGGTACCAGAAACAGAATGACCACGGCGATGAGCGCCACAATCGCATCATTCGCGCCTTTCAGGCCGAACCAGGTGCTCCAGCCGCCAAACGGTTCCAGGCGCGTGATCCACGCCAGCGCGGTCAAGCTGAATACGATCAACACGCGATATTCTTCCGGACGCCAGTCGCCTGCGGGCGGGATCGTCAATTCACCCTGGTAATCCAGTTTGCGCGTTAGCCATAATCCGGCAATCGGCAAGAAGATGAGCACTACCGGCAGACCCCAGCTCATCCATTGCGAGAAACTCACCGTGTTGCCGGTGAAACTTTCGTACTGCTGCATAAACACCAGATTCGGCGGTGTGCCGATCGGCGTACCTAAACCGCCGATACTGCTGCCGTAAGCAATCGCCAGTAACAGCGGCAGCGCGAGTTTTCGATCGGGGCTTTGCGCGATCACCGCCAGCGCAATCGGCAGCATCATCAACACCGTCGCGGTATTCGATATCCACATGCTCAATGCTGCCGTTGCCGCCATAAACCCTAGCACGATACGGCGGCTGCTATGCCCGCCGATGACATTGACCATCCCCAGCGCAATGCGCCGGTGCGCGCCGGAACGTTCCATTGCCGCCGACAGCATGAAACCGCCGAGCATCAGCAAGATCAATTCGTTACCGTACGCCGCAGCAATCTTGTCTTGTGGTAAAACACCGGTCAGCGGGAAAACCGCTAGCGGAATAATCGACGTCACCGGAATCGGAATCGGTTCGAAAATCCACCACACCACGCACAAGATCGCCACCGCCCCGGTCCAGCAAGCCGATGGCTCCCAGCCGGATTGGCTCATGGTTAGCCACACTGCGATAGACAGCAGCGGACCGGCAATTAAGGTCCAGTCGCGATTAGAAGTCATGGCCATCAGTTTTGTGTAAAAGGGGATGGGTAAGCGATGGTGTTATATTTCAGATGGTTACGTGTTTACTGCAACTCCTTAATCAATTCAGGATGTTTATCCAACAATTTGAATAAGTTAGTAACAGCGGCAACCGGTTTTGCTTGGCCCCGTTCATAACGGGAAAATGCGTTCTTTCCGCCGCCCGCTAAGCGAGCGGCTTTTACCTGCGACAATTTTAGTTTCTTTCTGATACGAAACAGCTCTGCGGCTTCATCGGCATCAACTTGTCTGCGGAATGACAACCATCTTTCCTCCTCGGCAGGATCAAAATCGATCACGCCATCTCCACAGTGATCACAGAATGCTCCGCTAATCTCAGTGGTATAGCAATGCTCCCGGTAAAACTGATTCGTAGTTTTTTTGCCATCATGCAGGGTACCAAGGCCACATAAATGACAAGCCTTACCATTCCATTTACTCACCGTCTCTCTCCTTAAATGAGATCACAAAATATTCCTCATGGCGCTGGAATTTGATATAGAGATCAATTCCCTTCCAGTTACTGTGATAAACATCTTGCCAAATGCGGTTATCGCCATGTGTAGTCATGCTCTTATAAAAATTCTTTCGTGCCAGCTTTTTGATAACCGATAAAGCGTCTGCTTGCGACATACCAATTGCACGTATTCCAGCGAGCGCTGTGGCTGTGAGATTCATATCCTGCTCCGTCAGCATCTGGGCATGAATTTCAGGCAATGAATAATGTGGAATACGCTTTTCCATTCGCAGATTATACCCCTATTAGGGGAATTATCTCGCCTTGTCGTGTTTAAAAATATGAACCGTTATCCCACTCGGCGTAGTAGATTAGTCTTAAGTCCGGCAGACTCCTAGAGACGTCCTATAGTGCCCCCAATTTACAAAAAGCAAATAGTAACCAGCGTAATCACCACAACACCTATGAAATTCAGTGCCAATCCTTCGCGTACCATTTGCGCGATGGTGACGTGGCCGCTGCCGTAGATGATAGCGTTCGGCGCCGTGGCGACGGGGAGCATGAAAGCGCAACTCGCGCTCATTGCGGCAGGTACCATCAGTAGAGCGGGCTCGATGCCTGCGCCGAGTGCGGCGGAGGCGAGGATCGGCATCAGCAGGATGGTGGTAGCGGTGTTGCTGGTGGTTTCGGTCAGGAAGGTGACGATCAGTGCGATGGTGGCGATCATGATCAGCGGGTGCAGGCTGGCCAGCATCGTCAAATGACCGGCGATGGCGTGCGACAAGCCGGATTCGATAAAGGCTTGCGCGATGGCAATACCGGCTGCGAACAGGATCAGAATGCCCCAGGGCACGCGTTCGGCGGTTTGCCAATCGATCAATTTGCCGCCGCGTCCGTTCGGCACCAGAAACAGAATCACCACGGCGATGAGCGCGACAATCGCATCGTTCGCGCCTTTTAGACCGAGCCACGTACTCCAGCCGCCGAACGGTTCCAGACGAGTGACCCAGGCCAGTGCGGTCAGGCCGAATACAATCAACATGCGGCGTTCTTCGGGACGCCAGTCGCCCACGGGGGGAATCGTCAATGCGCCGCGGTAATCGAGCTTACGCGTCAGCCATAACCCAGCCAGCGGGATAAAGATTAGCACCACCGGCAATCCCCAACTCATCCATTCCGAGAAGCTCACTGCCGTACCGGTAAATTTTTCATATTGCTGCATAAATACCAGGTTCGGCGGCGTGCCGATCGGTGTGCCAAGGCCGCCAATGCTACTGCCATAGGCGGTGGCCAGCAGTAGCGGCACTGCCAGTTTTTTGTTCGGACTTTGTGCGATCACCGCCAACGCAATCGGCAGCATCATCAACACCGTCGCGGTATTTGAAATCCACATGCTCAACGCCGCCGTCGCTACCATAAACCCTAGTACTATGCGGCGGCTGCTATGCCCGCCGATGACGTTGACCATCCCCAGCGCAATGCGCCGGTGCGCACCGGAGCGTTCCATCGCCGCCGACAGCATGAAACCGCCGAGCATCAGCAAGATCAATTCGTTACCGTACGCCGCAGCAATCTTGTCTTGTGGTAAAACACCGGTCAGCGGGAAAACCGCCAGCGGAATAATCGACGTCGCCGGAATCGGAATCGGCTCAAATATCCACCACACCACACATAAAATCGCGATTGCACCTGTCCAGCAAGCCGGCGATTCCCAGCCGGATTGACGCATCCAGAAATACAGCGCGCCTGCCTGCAACGGTCCGGCGATCAATGCCCAGTCGCGATTGGAAGTTATGGTCATAAGTTCTGTGTGAAAAGGAAGAAGTTGTGAAAACCCAGATGCTTACGGGTTCGAATCATGCCGCAGCGGTGCAGGGGCGTCAATGAATGCTCTGTAACTTTTGGCTGATTCAGAACCTTTAGAGATGCTCTTCAATCAGCCTCAGTCAATCCGGCCATCAAAGTTTCGGGCGCGATGTCCTGTTCGTGCGGCCATGTGACCGCGCCGAAGACGATACCGACTTGATTAAAGTAATGCACATCGCGCAATTCGCGAAAAACACCGTGATCGAGATACGGTTTCATATCGAAAACCCCCTTGCGGCCGTCCGCTACTTCCACGTAAATACAATAATCCGGCAAGGGTTTGACTGTTTTTACATCCCAGTACATAGCGTCATTGCCTCATAATGGATCGATTTTGTAGGGCATTTCACCGCTCACCGCCAATTCCCAATCCGCCAGCAATTCATCGCGATGAAGTTCAATCCACGCTTGCACCAATCGCAATTGTTTACGTGGCAATTCTCCCGAAATGATTTCACCGTCATCGATACTGATGGAAGCTTCAAACTCCGCATATTTCGCATGGATATGCGGGAGATGGTGATGCGCATTATCAATCAAATACATACGGATTATGATTCCATAAAACATTGAAATGATAGGCATTATAGAAACTCCATCGATTTGGTTAACGCAAGAGGCAACCAAGCGTGCTTACGGGTTCGAATCATGCCGCAGCAGCGCGGGGGCGTCAATGGATACCGGGATTTATTGACAACAGCTTGATGCAACTGCAAGATGCTCAAACTTTTTTAGCCATTGCCAAGACTGATGGAACCAATAAGTGATATGGACATGCTCCCGATAGAAAATTTGCCATTCACCGTTCGTATCATTAACTCACCGGATGATTTGCAAAAAGCCGCCGATTTGCGCCGGCAAGCCTATGCCCGGCATATTCCTGAGTTTGCCGAACAATTGGCCGCACCGGAAGCCGCCGATACCGGCCCGGACACCTATGTTTTGCTGGTCGAATCCAAAGACGATGCGCAAGAGGGGGGGGGCAAAAGTCTAGGGACGATGCGGATTCATGTCAACCGCCATCATCCGCTGCCGCTTGAAAGTACCATCCAACTACCGGAACAGTTTGAAAACCAGACATTGGCCGAAGCGGTCCGTTTTGCGATAACCGACGGACAGCTCGGTCAACAAGCGCGCAATGCGCTTTTCAAGGCATTTTATTTGCTGTGCCTGACACTCGGAGTTGATCGGATGATCGTTTGCGCACGTTTTCCACTCCAGAAATTGTATCTTGGCTTACTTTTTGAAGATTTATTTCCTGCCGGTGATTTTATTGAAATGAAGCATATTGGGTATATTCCACACCGACTGTTAATGCTTCAGGTTGATCAAGTAAAGTCAATTTGGAAAGCAAATGATCATTTTCTTTTTCATTACTTTTTTGAAACAAATCATCCAGAACTTAATAAAATTATGACTCAATCTGGGAATTTAAAACCTTATGAGGAATTTTCTGGCGCCTCTTGACGCTAAAAATTCATCAAATCACTCTATGCCAACATTGAAGCCTGCTGTGCAGGGGGGGTGTCAGTCAATGCAAAACAAGAAATCTTGCAATTATCGGGCGCACGCCCCAGTCGGTTTATTACCGAGCTGATTCTTAACTGGTGTGTCATTGCGTTGATTATTAGTGCCGGTGTTTATTTTTCCAATGTTTTTGTGACGATGGTCTGCATCTTGTTGATGGGAACGCGGTAAATGGTATTTGGAGCTTACATAAATACTGAAAAAACATATATATTACAGATTGTTAAGTGAATATGAACGACGGCGGTGTTCGCCGGTGAAGCTTTGATTTGCCCGCAATGATTGGATTTCAAGGTAACGAACGGCATGCGTAATCGCAGAAAATGCTTTGTAGATAAGGCAAAATGTGCTATTTATTAACGATTATGTAATAAGGCTTTCGTTTTAGAATGCATGGCATGAAGGATTGATACGGACAATTTTTTTATGCTTGCAGCGCGTTCGATGGCATCGAACGGGAGCAGTCAATAAAAAAGTGGAAAAAATAATAAGCCCATCGTCATATCCGGAATTGCAAGCTTGACTTGCAAAAGTTGGCTCAGCGTGAGCCGCAGGGTTTCCATTTTTAGATCAATATTCAAGAGGTACTCATTCATGTTCTTTTCAAACCGCGCAATCACAAAAGGACTTCTCGCCGCTGCAGTTTCATTGTTGTCCTTGTTCTTGTTGAATCCGGCGCAGGCGAATCCCCGCTATTCTTCCATTGTGATCGATGCCGATAGCGGCGCCGTGCTGCACCAAGACAGCGCGGATGCCATCCGCTATCCGGCTTCTCTGACCAAGATGATGACGTTGTACATGCTGTTCGAAGCGATGGAGCGGGGCAAAATGACGCTGGATACGCCGATGAAAGTGTCGGCTCATGCCGCCGGTATGCCGCAGACCAATATCGGGTTGCGTGCCGGTGACAGTCTCAAAGTGCGCGATGCGATTCCCGCTTTGGTTGTGCGTTCGGCGAACGATGCCGCAGCTGTGGTTGCTGAAGCGTTGGGCAACAGCGAAGCTAATTTCGGCCGCATGATGACCGATAAGGCGCGTCAGCTCGGGATGCGTTCAACCACTTTCCGCAATGCTTCCGGTCTGCCGAACGGCGAGCAAAAAACCACGGCGCGGGATATGGTGACCTTGGCGACACGGCTGATGAAGGATTTTCCAAAATACTATCATTATTTTTCAACACAATCGTTCAGCTATAAAGGCGTGACTTATAACAGCCATAACCGCATGGTGCGGAATGTTCCTGGCGTCGATGGATTGAAAACCGGTTTTATCCGCGCTTCGGGCTTTAATGTGGCGACATCTGCGAAACGGGGTAACCGCCGCGTCGTGGCGGTAGTCATGGGCGGTCATACGGCTGCGGCCCGCGATCAGCATATGGCGCAATTAATCGACCGCAGCTTGAGCTCGAGCAATCGCGCAAACTCAGTGGCCAGTCAAAAAACGCCAACCCGTGTGACAACAGCGGCTGCGGCGAAAGTGAGCGCACCGGCTCCTGCTCCAGCGCCCGTGCAAAAACCCCATCAGCAACAACCTAGTAAAGCGGATACAGTGGTAGCGGCATCGCGGCATCATCCGGCGGCTCCAAGCGCACAGACATCGTCCTCACATCCGCAATCGCAAAAAGCCGGATCGTCCGCCAAAGAGAGCTGGGCTGTGCAGATCGGTTCCTATCATGAGCCTGACCGGGCGCGCGCCAATGCGCAGGCAGCAGCTCGCTTGATACCCGGCGAAGTGGCAGTGACCGAAGTGGAAATCAGTAACCGCAAGTTGTACCGGGCGCGATTGGTGGGATTGCAGGAAAATCAGGCGCGTAACGCCTGCCAAAGCCTAACCCGGCAAGGCTTTGGATGCTTGGTGGTGCGCTCTTAATGCCAGTAAGCTAGGGAGGCGCTGATTGATGGCCTGCGCAAGCGATTTGCTGCGTTGGGTGGTGCTCAGGAACTCGCTTATCTTATTGATACATATTGTTTTCTTGTGCTTCATCCGCCTTGCATCTCATCTTGTTCGACGAATTAATCAGTGCCTCCTAGGCAAACAACCGGGGTAGAATTACTGCTGAGATCGCCAAGGCGCAATGTCCCGTTCGGTGAGCAACCGGTGTTTGCTGATGCCGGTGTCGTCAAATTCGGCTTGTTCAAGCGCATTGATCTGAAAAATAGTGCCGGAAGGGGTATGAATCTTGATGTGCCCATCGGCAACGGCGATATGACCGGTGCCATCTTTATGTAATTGCACGCTAAAGCGGGTTCCGAAATCCTTGATGAGGGTATTGCCGGCTTTCACTTCCAGTTGATGAACGGCGTCCTTTTGGATATCAAAATATACATTTCCCTTGAACAATTCCACATGCAGCGGTTGGCCTTCCTTGACGGCGACGGAGCTGCGCGCATCCAGAGCCATATCAATACCCGGTGCTATCGGCGTTGCTAATAGCGCTTCCGACTTCGTTTCATAAAGCCGCACACTATGCGGTTTGCCGAAATACCAAGTCATCAGCCCAAGAAGAACACAAAATCCCATAATGGCGCAATGAATCAGGAAACGCCGCCAGCTAAAAACGAATTTAAACGGTTCGATTACCGGTGGTTCGGATTTTTGCATGTTGATAAGCAAAAAAATTGAAAGCGGAAATTATATACCGATGATTGTAATTTTTTTAACCTGGAATTAGATCGATCGATTACAAAAAGCGATCATTGCTTGGATCATCAGATATGCTGCGATTGCCGGTTACATTATTTCGGCACGGGTTTCAGCGCGCGGCGCAGGCGCTCGCTGGTCGGCTTGACCCGATCAAACGCCAAGCCGCTGCTGCCTTCGCCACGGCCGGTATGTTTTTTCACACCCAGCCAGCAGAAGACCTGGCCATTGTTCCAGCGCGTGCGCTGATACGCTTGTGTGACTTGCACGCCTGCTCGCGGGACTTCTTCTTCGTGCAGAAAATAAGGTTGCGGTGGTTGCTGGTCGAGTCCTTGCCGTAAGAGTACCGTACGCGGTTTGACTTTCTCCGGTGGGTTCGGATCGCCGAGGATAATTCGCGGCATCGACGCGCGCTGTAACTGGATTTCGCGATTGTTGTTGTCTAAATGCACGGGAATCATTGGAATCCAATTTTCCGGCACGCCTTGCATCAATTGATAGCGGATAGCCGCACTTGCTTCGGGGACTTCTGGCACCACCAGACCACCTTCGATTTCACTGTCCAGAATACTTTCCAGGCGGCTGAAAAGTTCGCGTCCGGCTTCGTTTCCCGGTTTGCTGCGGCCTGTTGCCAATGGAATTTTTTTCTCGATGCCCCACACCATATTGGCCACTTCATCACGCACGAACCATAGTTCATCCAGTGGTTTTCCTTCCTGGATCTTGGGCACGGTCGGTAACAGCAATAAAGACGTATCGGCGCGAACGTTATCGCTGCCTTTAACGGTAAGGTTATACATCGCCCAGCGTTGCCAGTCCTCATCGCTGCCGGAACCCGATGCCGTGACCCAGAATCGTTCACCGAACACATTGGTGACAGCCAGACCTTGGACATTGGCGATACTGCCGACCGGCAACTGGAAAGGCACCAAGAACCAATCGTTGGCATACACCAAACCGAATTCCATCAACAGTAGTTTGTTGATGTCGGTAGTATCGGGTTTGATGTCGCCGAAATTGGTTTTACCTTCTTCAAACGTCCACCAACGGGTATTCGGCATGCCTTCGAATTGAATGGCGGTTGGGAAGAACGATAATGTGGTGGTTTCTTCCACCGGACTGCCATTGCTGGCATCCAAGCTTTTCTTGGCAGGATCAACATCCAGGTTGTACCAATCCAGCCGGCCTTGGTAATACTCTTCAGCGGTCATGACTTTTTCCGTGCCGGATTTCGGTGCCGATACCGCAAATTGATATTCCAGTTGTTGCGGCTGCCAAGCGTCGTTTTGATCCTGATCCGGCTGGTAGAACAGTTGCTCGTACCATTGTACGAATTTGCCGGCCAAATCATCGATGGTTGTCTTGTCGATATCATTGGCTAGAGTGATGCCATCGTAGGCGTGGTGCAGATTATCGGCTTTTAAATAGAAATACAGATTGGCGCCATCCATCGCGCGTCCTGCCAATGCCGAGAAGCTTTGCCATACCGCCGGATGCGCGGTCAGAAAAGCATCGCTGCGGTTGGCAGGATCGGGTTCGGTGATCTGGTAACCGGCATGTTGCAGGTATTGCGGTTTCAATGCGGATAAACCGGCCGACTGGAGATACTTGAGCCATTGCCGTCCCATCAGCAAGCGGATATCTAGCGAGAGAATATGCTGCTGCCCGCTGTAAGGAAACGGGCGCTGTTCGACGATCGCTTCCAACGGAGCTGACCGGTCGAAATCCTGAACAGCGGCATCGCCGGGCTGATACTTGGTCAGTTCGGTGGTCGCCATGTGTACCTTGGCGAAAATCGGCGATCCGGCATCGTCGCCTTTGAATTCACCGGTTTGCCACTGCTTGCAGAGCATCCACAGCGGATCGCGGATCTCGGCACGGAGCGCACGGGTGAAGTTTTTGGTGCGGGGCCGTCCTTCCAGGCGATTCCATAGCACCACTGTGGGCAGCAACATTTTGCGATCAAGCACTTCGTGAATGTTTTCTATCGCAATAAAATCGTTCATGGCTAACTCTCTACGTTGGATTTGAATTGCACCGCATTATTAAAGGCAAGATCAAGCGTCATCATGATCGGGTAGCGGGTTACCGAGGATATTACGGCTGGCAGGAAGCGGGCGTACTCCGTTTCATTCCAATGCGCCGGTTCAACAGCACGTTTTCTGGCCATATCCAGAGTTTCGTGCAAGGTGTCGACCAAATCCTGCCATTGCCAGTGACCGGTAAAGTTCGCGGGCAGCGCCAGTAGCAACGATTGCGGCGCTTCGCAATTGGGGCGGTCATAATGGAACGTCAAGCCGGTGGTTTCCTGCGTGGTGGGAATCACTTCGGTCCACTCGTCGAGCAGTAGCCCGCAGATTGGGGCGTTTTGTGCAAAAGGATCGGTATAATGCGCGGTATACAGCAATTTGTCGCTGTCGATTACAAATGGATCGGCAGTGCCAGGTTGGGTATCGGGATATTGCAATGCCAGCCAATGATCGTCGGGGCGGTACGGAAACTGCAACGGCGTTAAACTCAAACTGACATTGTTCAATGCCTCGCCAAATTGCATCACACTTTCCCAGCGTTGCAATTTCTCCCGTACTCGTGCAACACCATAAAGCCAATTGTCTTCAGGGAAATCCACACTCATGTCATTTTTCTGATAACTCAGCAACTGTGCGCGATTGTCGAAGCTTTGCTGCCATTCGCCGCCATGCGCGGCGCTCAGATTGAATTCGGGCAAGATGACGAAATCTTCGTGTGTTAACTGCCGGATTGCGCGTGTCAGCTCGTCTATACGCTGTTCGGCAGTGGCCGAAGTGTCACCGGTGATTAGGGTATTTGCCGTCGCCAGGCGCTTGTCAATGTCTGCTGCCAGCGCCTGAACTTTGGCTTGCAGGGTTTGGGCAAAACTGACGATGGCTTTTTTATTGTCGGTCATATCCAGTGCTTGCGTATCGTGCAGCGCAATGTCACTTGCCCGGGCGAGCATCGATGCGTACAGTGCGCCAACCTGGCTGGCGGTTGCCAGCAGATTTTCAAGATTTGTTAGGCTGTTTTGGAAGCTGGTTTTATGGGTAGTATTCAGTGTGTTCAGCAAATCGTTGGGATCGTTTGAAGCTGGGATTGGAATCGATTCGGTTACGATCAATAACGCCGCTTCCATCAGGTATTGCATTTTGTCTTCAACAGGTGTGGCCGGATCCAGCGCGCCGAAACCGGTGATGCGTTGTTCAAATTCTTGAAGTGCTGCTTGCCAACGGGTAACGATGTCTTGCAGTTTCTCCAATAACGCCTGGAATTGAACGCGCCGCCAGTCGTAAACAAAGCCGACCGCAGCTCCAGTCAAACCAAATTGATTGATTGTGGCGGCGAGCGGCAAATAACTACTGAGCATTTCATCGAGATGATTGAGCGCATTGTTTTCCGCAACGACCGGATCGGGATCGTTCAGCCAGGTATCGATCTGCGTTCTCAGTGCATTCAAGGCTGCTTGCTGCGGCAGCAGCAAATCACGCACCGTGGTGACTTTTTCAACACGGATGGCTGCCACGCCGTCATCTTGCTGCGATGCTTCGTTCGGCAGTTTCACATCGGTGGTTTTGAGCGGTCGCGATTGCGTGAGCAATACTTTCAGATCGTGCAGCATCGGCATTACTTCAAAAAATGAATATTTACCGGCTTGCTTGCCGCGATAGCGGATTTTAATATCGCTATCGATGCGCACACCGGGGATGGCATAGACTTGTGTCAGGATGCGATCGTCGAGCGCGGTCATTTGCTGCTGGTCGGTCGATAACATGTAGATCAGGTCGACAGCCAGCAACCCCAAATCATGTGCGCTGACTGTTTGCTGTTCCTGCTGTGCGTTGGCTTGATTGTAATAATCGACAACACAGAAAATGTCGCTCATTGCCGGCAGTAATTGCGTTAACCATTGATTGACGGCCGGTTCCGCTTTGGCGCGCGGTGTGCTGTTGGCAGGGTCGCCGGGGTTCAAGCCGGTGCGCAAATGCAAGCCGACGCGATGCGTCAGCGTGATGCCGCTGCGCGGCGTTTGCACCACTTCCGGTATCGGCGGGAAGTGTCCCTTGCTGAATGCATCCAATGTTCCGGCGGCGCGATCGTAATTGCCTTGTACCACTTGATAGACGCCTTCCGCCATTGCCAGATCGGCGACGGCGTCGTTGATGTTCAGAATGCGCTGCACTTCGCGATTGATCGCATCCAGTTTGTTTTGTTCAGTGATCGCAGGTAACGTCGCAATGCCGAACGGATAATTCCGGTTTGCGCCGGATTGCGCTTGCACATGCTCAATCAGCGCCAGTCCATCGACGACATTGCGCGCTTCCACAGAACTGATCGGTTCGTTGCTAGGGGTTGCGGTGGTCGATAACCGGTCGCCTGCCAGCGGAAACTGCTTGCGCAGATCGAAAATGATGCTGTCGAGAAATAAATCGCCGGCATCGTGCAAGCCGCGCTCCAGGTAATAACCCAGCAGGGCCGCAAGGCTTTGGCCATTGCGCATGCCGTCGATGACATTCATCGCCAGCCGCACACGCTCGGAGGTGAGATTAATTGCCAAGCTGTCAGGATTGCTCGGAGTGGCGTTGGCCAGATAGCCGTTGCGCAATACCGCGGCAGTAACCGCATGATTCAATGATGGCGCGTGAATATAGCCAAAATTCTTGTCGTCTGCGACCAGTGGCGCTTGCCCCGGCTTGTTGAAAATTCTATCGAGTTCTCCGGTCAGATCGACTGGCGTCAGGTTTTTGTTTTCCGGACGGACATCTTCCAGCCAGGCGTAGGCGCCCAGATAGCAACCGTGGGATTCGTCAACATGACCATTATCCGGTGGGGTACCGGGGTGCGGTTGAGTGGGCCCGGCTATTTGCTGCATGATATCGAGTTGCACGTTCAGCAACCCGAGCCACCAAGCATCGAGGCGATAGCTGCAGCAGTCGATATGTTCGGCAAAGTTCCTTTCCAGCCGCGCCGTCGGTGTCTGCCGCAGACGCTCCAATGCGTTGATTTGCGTGTTCAGGTAGGGATTGCGTATCGTTAATATTTGCGGAATGAAGTCGGCGATTTGCAGATTCGGTTGATGGGTGATGGCTGGTTCCGCTTTATACAGATACTGCCAAGGACTGCCTTTGTCTTCTTGTGCTTCCTGAATGTGCAGAAACTTAGGTTCACGTTTCGCCACGGCGAATTGCTGCGTATCCATGACATTTGCTTCCAGATGCAAGCGCAAACTGGTATCGAGGTAAGACAGATCCAGTGCATGATGGAGCATCAGATAGAGCAACGCAGTCGGCGGTTTGTCGTCGATAAAGCCTTGTTGCAGACGCAAGGTGTTGTGCGAATCGCGCGCCGCGGCAACCAGCCACTGAAGATAATTCGAACCGTCGGTATGATAGGGCCGGATCGGATTGAATTCGGACAACGCCTGATCGTCGATCAAAGGACCTTTCAGCAGGTTGGCCGCCCGCGTGAAAAATTTGTTGAGAATATCGGGAATCTTGTTGTTTTCCTGCGCGGAATAGCCCAATTGCGCGAGCAGGTTGAGGCCGCTCTGGGTGTAAATCAGCGATGCAATCGCGGCATAGATCGAACCGTTGATAAAAGAGGTTTTGTAACGGTTGTACAACTGCTCGGCGCTTTCCGCATAGCGCTGATAAAACTCGACCGATGCCGGATGCAGACCGACGATATCGAGCAAAGCTTGTTGCGGGTCGGTTTGCGGTTTGCCGACATAGGAGACTTTGGGGAGCAATGTCACCCAACGTTCATCGGCTTTCTTAATGAGCTCGTAGAGCCGGGAAAAGAACAGAAAAGAGCCGGAAATGTGCGGCTCCAGCCGGTCGTTAGCGAAAATTTTGCGATTGATCCATGCCATGCGTGAGAACGGTGTCGCCGGCAGAATCCCGTAAGGTTGTTTGCCGATGCGGATGGCCGGTAGCGTGCCGCGGCCCAGTACATACCGGTTGAAGTAATTGCGTGTATGGGTGATGGTGTCATCGCCGAACACCGGTTCCATCATCTGATCCATGAAATAACCGAGTGTAGCAGGCCACAGCGCTTCGTTCATCGCTCGGGCTTCCAACTGGTCATTGGCGTAATAGTGCGGCGATAATTTCAGGATGGCCGGGTCGATACCCAGGCTTTGCGCCAGCCAGCGGCCGTCCTTACGTGTGCGCCAATCGGCGGGATCGTCATCGGCGGCATACTGGTTGAAATAATGATCGTAACTGGCGTCGGCATCGCTGAACCAGGTATAACCGCTTTCCTGATCCTCGACGTTATTGGTCGGAGCGCCTTGCGGCAGCAGGCTGAAACCCTTGCGGCTGCGTTGATGATGCTGAATCAATTGCTGCAATTGCTCGCGGCTTTTGTTGACGTCGGCACTGAGCCGGATACCGAGCACAAACAGCCGGCTGAAACCGCGTTTCGCCTGGATGTCATTCAAATTAATCTTGAACCCCATACCCTTGGCGACTGCTTCGTCAAAATCGGTGATCCATTTCATTTCATCGGGCACGATCAACTCGTCATTTTCCAGCCGCAATTGCTGATCTTCCGGCGCATTGGGGTTGGGGCCGACGATCAGCTCCGAAGGTACCGGACGGCCGATATGGAATAACGTTTGTTCAGTACCGTTAAAGCCCATCACAACGAAACGCTCCGGTAACAGCGCGACGCGCGCCGGATTGGACCAAGCCAGCAATTGCGTATCGACTTCGTTGACGACAGGTAACTCCAGGAACTCGACGCGCACGTTGGTGATCGTTTCAGGCTGTGCCGGTTTGACATTCAAGTTCTGCGGCTGGTATGAGCTGACGATTTCTTGCGCGCGAGGTTCGCCGAGACTGTTTTTGAGCACGGTAAACGCAGCATCCAAAGCCGTGGCATCGTTATTGGCATTAAACACGGCTTGCCAGTATTGTTGCACCACCGGTTTTTCGGCGGCGGGCAATGGCTGTTCGGATACGATCACCAGAATATATTCGCCAGCGGCTTTGGTCGGCTCTTCGGATAGATTCAGCGGTTTGAATAATTGGCTCAACCAATACGCCCGGCCTGCGCCATGGCTTTTAACCAGCGATTGCCAAGCGGCGCGCTTCTCGCTATCGACTCCGCCCGCTATCCAGATATTGGTCCAGTAAATGCGGGTGTTGCTGATTTCGATTTCAGAAGGAATTTCTTCAAAGGTATCGATGCTGATGTCATCCGGGTAAACGCGCACCCATAACTGATCGACGCCATCGCGCCCCTCGGGGCCGGTAACTTTCTTAAAACGCGTCTCGATGCGCAACGGAAACAGCAGAATCGGGTGAAGATCATTCAATTGCCCGATGTTCTTGGTCGGATCGGAAAAAACCTCGAATAATGATTCGTGATCGAGCAGAACTTGCCGGTCTTGCTGAAGTTCGGCTTGCAGTTTGTCGGCATTGGCGCGTAATGCTTCTTGCTCGCGCTGCAATGCTTGCAATTGTTCTTTCGCTGCGGCATCCGAGCGTCGGCGCAGTGATGCAAGATCCCGCGCGTTTTTCTGCAGCTTTTCATTGTTGACGAACCAGTCCAATCGGCTTTGCTGGTGTTGCCGGCGCGCTGAATCGAGTTGTTCTTGCGTATCTTTAAAATTTGTCATAAGCCACTTCTTTCGGTTGAAAGTTCTACTTACAAGCCATGCTTAATCGGGTGGCAGCATTTCGGATGCGTGCACGCCGACGAGAACCGGCGCCTGGAACAAGATATAAGCCAGTTCCGCCGAGTTGATATTGGCTGTCCAGCTCAACAAATGATCCTCTTTCCATTGCTCCGCTTTTTCCTGCGCGGTGCCGCCCGGTGCCGTATTGGGCAAGCTGCGCGCTGGCGCGCTGGCGATGTCGATAAACTCGCCATCGCTGATGCCGGGCGCCACATCTGTCCACGCGAGGTCATTCCAGACTTGGATCGGGCTTTCGCGGTTGATATCCAGGCCGAAGCGCGGTTCCCCAGGCCGTTCCTTAATTACGAAGAACCAACCCGGTTCATCGTCAACTTCGGGATTGCCGCGTGCTTCTTCTTCGGTTAAGTCGAAGCCGAAGAAGTAAATATCCGGCTTGACTTGCGCTTCATACAAAGGCGTTTTGATCGGCACGCTGTCGTCGAATATCCGTTCGGTTTTTTTGTTCGGTGCCGGATTGGTATCGCTGATCGGCTGCCATTTGGCTTTTTGCGCATAAATCACCGCATTCGGGTATTTCTTCAGCAATTCGCCGCGAATCACCAATACCAATTCCTCTTCGTTCTCAAGACCTTGCTCGCGATGATCATGCTCGCCTAGTTTGGAGAACCGCGACCAACGGTGAATCGGCGGGATGTCTTTCAATTCCTCGCGGCGCTGCTCGTTGTCTTTGGTGGGACTGAGGAAGCCGCTGACGTCCCAGAACTGCCGGAAATAGGAACCGCGCTGATCGGTCGGATATTCGCGCCACAGCAACTCGCGCGCGAATTCGTGATTGAGGCCGACCATGTAGGATTCGATGAATGGCTGGTTGGTTTTCAATAACGTGATGGTGTTTTGTCCGATGAAATTCAGATTCGGCACAAACAGCTCGGTGGATTTATCGACCAGCGGTTTGTACATCGGGACATCGAATTCCGGGTAGGCCATCGCCTCGACAAATTTCTCGCCGATCAAGTTAAGGATATGCGCAGGTAACAGGATGTTGTTGAATGTCCATTTCGGGATCGTAACCGCCGGATTCAATTTGAACAGCGTATCCGTCGCCAGTTGAGCAACATTGATTGGTACTGTCGCGGGAATGACACCGGCTTGCAAGCCGTTTTGTAAAACCTTATATGAATCTTTCAACGCGGTTTTAAAGCGACTCGATTGGACATTATCGGCTGCGCCGGCGGTTGCTGGTTGCGGCGGATTGGCCGGATCCAACGCCAGCAAATTTAATTCCGAGGTTAACACAAAGTCATTGCTCGGCGGCATAGCATCCACCGCAGCCGGCATTTGTCCGCCTTCGGAGACCGAATTAGCTTGGTTGGTTTGTGTGATCAGGCGCTGCAAAGTGCGATAAGCCCACAACAATCCCGCGCCAGCAAGCGCCGCTGCAGCCCAGATGCCAGCGCTGGCGCCGATAATCACCAGCAGGATTGCCAACAGCAAAATCAACGCTGATAAAAGATAAGGAATAAAAGGATAGCGTTTGAGTAAGTCCAGCAACCAAGATGGCACATCCTTGGGTTGCGCATCTTGAGAGAGATTGTCGAGGGATGGTAGTGTGGCCGGGATCACATGCGGCGGCGCGGCAGTAACGACACCATCGTTGACGCGGGTAATTAGATTATTCGGATGGCTGTGATCGTCAAAGACCGATAATTTTTGCAGCCGGCCGTTCGGACGCAACATGCGCCGTAGCGATGCGGAAGAAAGCGCCGGCGTGACCGGGCTTTGCTTGATTTGATGAAAAACCGTCACACCTTGACTGATTACGCGTTTTTGTACGGGCGCTGTCATGAACAGAATTTTGTCGTGACTGATTTGTTGCAATGGCAGCACTTGTTTCTGATACCAACTGTTGGCGGTGATTTTGGCGAGTTGCGCCAAGCGGATTTGCCGGTTGGCTTCGAGCACGTCACCCACCTGATCCCATGCCGCATCCATATATTCCTCCTGGTTGGCGATGATGACGTCAGTGCCGAAACCGGCGGCACTGCGCCAGCGCGGATCGAGGTTGAGTTCATGCAACCAGTTCTCGTTGTTGGGGGCATCGCTGCCGTCGGCTTCTTTCAGCACACGATTTCTCAATGCATGCCAGCGGCCATAAATCGGCGGTGTGATCAAGGGGTCGGGGTCAGCCTGAATGGCGGCGGGCAAATCGGCGTTCTGGTTGGCGGTATCGGCGGCGAGCCGGGCGTAGTCATCGGCAAGGTTCAGAAATGCCGCCAATTCCTGCTGGAATACATGCGGATACGGTTGATCCCAATTTTCCCATTTGGCGATTTCCTGCTCGGCTTCGTTGCTTAACGGCGCAAGGAGCGCGCCGCCCAGTTTCAACACGCCTTCCAAATCCGGATTTTGGATGCCGCTGATATTGGAACCGGGGTTTTGCACGTCGATATCGCGGCGGCCAACGCGGCTATCCGCCGGTTTCGGCTCGAGCAGCCGCACCAGATACTCAAAATCGCCTTGCGACCCGGTGCGGAAGAACCAACGGTAATAAAACGGAAACTGTGTCGGCGCCGGGCGTCCTTCACCCCACGCTGAAAATGTCGCATGCGGCGCATCGTCTGGGTTCATTCCCAGTCCGGCCAGACGGCCGGTTTCAAAAGTCGGTATCAGAAACGCGTGATAGCGCTCGTTCGGAGTCAGTTTACGCGGGCAAACGATGCGCGAATAGGCTTCGTCGGCGTTTTGCGCCAGCACGCTTTGCAGTTGCGATAGCGTGTTGTTGATATCTGGCGCTTGCGGAGCATCCTGACTGCCGGCGATATTTTTGTTGACGTGCACATGCGCCCACGCCCACAGTTCTTCGGCCTTCGGAAATACCGCTTCGAACGGATTGGCCTTGATGTCGATAAAGGGCAGCGGTTTGCCGGAAATATTGCCGCCTTCGGCAAATTCGGTTTCGGCCAGTACGATTAGTGTGACCCAAGGTCGCAGCCGGGAACCAGCCGGTGCTGCAGGGGTATAACGCCAGGGGAAATCTTCGTCGTAAAACTCGATATGGCAGAGATAATTGGGCTCAAAGTTGGTGATCCAGTTGAGCGGTTCGGTTTTGATGATTGCGCGCGATTCGATACCGATGATGTCGCCAGGGCCGTACAGCGCGACATCCTTGGTGATGGCAGCCGCTACGTTGCCGCCTTCGCCGCCACTGCCTTTGATATTCAGGTTGACAGCGATGCTGGCGCGGGTTTTGACCGAAGCATCGAGATCCGCCGACTGGATATTATTGGCGACGCCTTGCCGCAGCCACGGCAGAAATGTATAGGTGCCGATCGCCATTATGCCGCCTCCTTAAATGGGGTTGCTTCCGCGCTCGGAATGACGTGCAGATTGTCTTGCAGCCCGGGCGACTGGCTTACCTGCGTGCGCAGGAAATCCTGTGCTTGTGCGTGTGTTGCAAAATAAGCATCCTTGCTATGAGGGCTGTTGTTCATGGTCGAAGCGACCACATAACCGGCTTCCTTGACCACCACTTTCTGATCGATCGGCGCTTTTTGCATTTTGTAATTGGCTGAAAGCGTCGATTTCGAAGCAGCGTTGCGCCCCAGGAAGTGATTGAAAAATTCAACGCCGATAGCGACAAAGCGGATCAGCAACGAAATGAAATTGTTATCGATGATGTTTTGCTCGTAACGCACCACGCGCTTCACTGCTGCGGATGATTTCAGTTGCTGGTTGCTGACCGACAGCTCGATGCCGGCGTTTTGCTTTTCGTAAGCGGGTGCGCTCAATTTGTTAGCGTCACTGAGGGTTTTGTATTGCGCAGTCGCAAACGATTCCTTGGTGTCTGAGACTTTAGCTAAACTGCCATCGGTGACTTCAACGGTGAGTCGCTTGGCATCTTTCGGTTTCTGATTGCCGATTTTGTCGAGATCCAGATCCAGCGGAATGGCGCGCTGGTTCACGCGTAACACCCCGACCGGGTGCAGAATCACATCGCTGGTGCTTTCAATCGCGCGTAGCGATACCAGCAATTGATTGGATGTGGGTAGTTCGGCTGTCCAGTTTTCCAGTTTCTCGAATTCCGCCGCGATGAGCGGCATGATATCAATCGACGGCAAAGTAGTGTTTTCATCTTCGCCCCAAGTATGACTAAAGGGTACGTCGATATCCCAGAATAATACCGAGATCGAGCCTTCACCTTCGATATGCCACGGCGAGGTGCCTTCCAGTTCGCCGCGCATGTGTACGCTGAAAAAGCCGATGCCGAACACTTTGACCTCGAACGAGGCGGACACGGTGATGATGAAGTAGAACGGCGAAAACTGGAACAATGCATCAAAACCGATATGGCCGGAGATATTGAAGGCACTCAATCCGAAATAAACTTCCGCTTTGGCGCCGAATTGCACGGTATTGGAGGTAACGGCGAAATAACCTTCCACACCAATACGGGCGAACGAAGTGTTTAGTATGTTAATCGCAATTCGATTAGGGCTAGGAAACGGCAAAGGCGGCGGTTTGAAAGAAGGGTGAAAGCCGCCGACACTGATGACAAAATTGGCATTGTCCCCCCAGGCGATCAATAGCCCCATATCGCCGTCGATGGTGAGGAAAATTACCCGTGAATCATACAGGCTGGCATAAAACCACAGCCGTTGCTTGTCGACTTCCAAAGCACCGATAAAGCTGACCTGTATGATGATTAATGCAGCATCTTCGTCGGGTAATGCAACTTTAAGCACGCCAAGGATGGCGATGTTGCCCGGCGGAATCTCGATAATGATGCCCAACGATGCACTGACCAGCGTCGGTGTTCCCCAGCCGAGTTTTGCCATCGGGCCGATCAGAAATACATCTTGTGCGGGCGGGAAGAATTGCCGCAGATCACTGATGATACGTGGCGCGTTTTCGATAATGTTATCGGGGAACATGATGCTGTCGATCGAACCCGTGCGCACACCGGCGGCAATGATCTCCAGTTCCATCGTGCGGTTTAAGCCGAGCAGCCCGCCGACCGCGTTTAAGGTAAAGCCGAAACCCAATTGCAGCGGTGTGCCGAATTCGGCGCTGAGTATGATCAGCAGTGAGAATCCATCGGAGCCATCGGGCATGCGCGTGGTGATCAAACCGATGGCTTTAACCGTGACGATGCCGCTGAACATCAATTCCAACGCACCGGCGTATTCTTCCTTGTCGAAATCGAAGTAGAGATAGCCACCGCCTTTGACAATACCGACATCCAACGACAATCCGACACCGTTCGGTGGCTTGAATCCTAACTTGATATCGACCGGCCCGGCGTTACCCTTGCGATCATCGACCAAGGCAAAGTCGATGGCTAGACCGATGTTTTCGACGACGGCGGCAAGCGGACCTAAGGCGGCTTTGATATCCGAAGAGATGGCGGTGGGGAATTTGTTGTTTTCGATGCCGACCGAAAAGGTCAATGCGCTGACTTCGACCGGTCCGAGATTCAGATGCAGCGGCAGTTGGATTTCCAGGGCGCTGCTGCCGACAAAAAACAGACCTTCGCTGCTGTTATAGCCAAACGCCATGCCGAAGTCGGAATTGAGCTGGATACCGCTCAGAATATCGGTGAGAAAACCGTCGCCGTCGGCAAAGGAGATTGACAGCTTGCCGCCGCCGATTTCACCGCCGACAGTAAAATCGGCGGTCGATTGACCGCCGCTGCCTTGAATCCGGCCGCCGAAGTTGACACCGAATTTACCCACTTCCAGCCGGCTGCCGTCCGGTTCTCCGATCAACAGATAAGGTGTTGCCGCTTGTGTGCGATCCGCGGTGACACTGAGGTTCAGTGAGCCGGTAATAGTGTCGGCTGCGGAGGTTTGGAAAGTAAATTTGGCCGGTGGCTGAATGACTAATTCGGCGCCGAACGGCAACGTGGCCTGTAAATCCAGTGTGACTTTCAGATCGTCGGCGGCAAATTCAATTTTTCCGGGACTGAGATTCTGCCGAATCGATAAGCTCAAGCCGTTCGGATTGAGATCGGTACGCGGGCGTAATTGAAAAATGACGGCTTCGAGAATCGGCGTGGGCGATGTATCGTCAAAAAAAGCCGGTGCTTTGAGATGAAGTAACAAACGTTCAAGCCGCTGCAGCAAATTAGCAGCATCAAGACTGTTGCTGCCCCAGTTATAGTGTGACTGTAATGCCGACACCGGCGATTTCAGCCACTTGCCCAGTTCGTTGAAATGGAAGGTGGAGATCGTGAATTCGGGATTGCCGGGATCGGTGGAACCGACATTGTTGCGTTGCCGCTCGAGAATTCCCAACAGCTCGAGGAATTCGTTGATACCGTTGGCGGCGTCCAGCGTGCGGACTAACAAGTAGTTAAACAACCGATCGGCGAAATGACTGGATACGCTCGCCGGAATACTGCCGATTCCCTGTACGGCGGTTTGTAGCTGATCGATTTTCTGGATGGCGGTGATCACCTGGCTGATCAATTCCACGCTGATCAAGACGATTTGCTCGATATTTTCCGCTTCGATTGCTTCCACCAAATCGCCGGCTTTTTGCAGCACAGTTTTGCTGCTGGCGACCAGCGCCTGCATCGGTGAAGCCAGTGACGATACCTGGCTGCTGTTGAGCGTGATCCCAAGTTCGGCAAATGTTTGTATGGCACGGGTGCTGTTGAGTTCACGCTCCAATGGTTCCAATACATTGGAGATTTGCAGCAAGACGCGCTGTAAGGTGTTTACTTCATTTGACATCGACCGTCTCCTCTACGTCTACGGGCGTGACATGTCCGCTGGCTTCATTGGAATCAGGCGCTTCTTCAAACTGTTTAACGAATTCGTGCAGGTTATCGAAGCTGTTAATGAAACCCATCACTTCGTCAAAGTAGAGCCGGATGACTTGTTGCAGAGATTCGCTGCCATGTTGCGTGAGCACCTCGGCCATGCGCCGGATCATTTGATCGCGGCTGATCCCTTCCACTTCAAACGGAATGATGTGCGCGGGGTCGCGCGCATTGTTAACAAAGTGCGCCAAGAACGCAGGACCTTTGCTGCGATGCCATGCCACCGTGACCGGCCGCCGGTGATTGACGAGTGCAACGACTTCCTGACGATGATCGAGAATCTGCTGGTAAATCTCAGCGCCCTTGCGTGTATTCAGAAAACGCTCGCGAACTTCGGTAGTGTGGTTGATGCCGGTGAAGATGCCCTCGACATCGTTTAACGTCTGCCCAGCAGGACCGGCCGGCGGATTGGCGGTGGTGATGGGGGTGATGCTGAGAAGATCGATGACCGGATGAATATGACAAGCATAGGCAATGGCTGGATTACTGCTGGATTTAGCAAAAATTAAACCAACCAGTTTATTTTGCGCATTTACCAATGCCGAACCGGAGTCGCCATGTTCGACAAAGCGAAGAATGCCATCACAGTCGGCTTCAGTCGCTTCAATTGTGATGTGCCATCCTTTAGTACCGGAGGGATCACCGATACCAATGACTTTACCTTTTGTTTTGCTGGTTCTTCGTCCAACTTTATAGACTACATAATCGCTACCACCCAGATCAGTTTGTTTAACACGATCTACGTCTTCCAGTTTACTGTTACCGCCGATGTTCAAGCCACGGATTTCATTCTTATACGAAACCCCGCAATTGGTATTGCACCAACTTGAAATACAAATATTAAGTTTCGCGGTAGCAGCATCCACAAAAAAATCTACTGCAGTTTCATTGGGGTAAGCGTATGAGTGAGTACCGTCTTTGCCGGCATTATTAATTTTGCCGATTGGGTGTCGCTGTTCTTGGTCAAGTACAATAGACACTTGGCCATTTTGTTCAACAAATTTTGGTTGATAGACGGTATCACCTACAGTCGCTCCACCGAATGTCAATACATGATTATTCGAGACTAATACTACATTTTCTGGTCCACTGACACCGTTCAAAGTGGCAAAGAACCCCAGAGTTCCATTATCGTAAAGGTTATTTGAATCAGCTCTAAAACCTGAAATGGAAATACCACCAATCAGTGGTGAATGATGATCCATATCCTGGCAATGTACAGGTGTAATATCCGGCACTACAAGAACATCGGTAGGAATGCCCTTGTATTCCTTCGGAATGATTTCGGTCGGGTTCAAGTCTTCCGGTTTGCGTTTTTCTTTAACAAACACGCGAAAGGAAATCTGGTTCGTGGTTTTACCGCCAACTTCTTTTAGACCGAATTCAACACCGACCACGCCAGGAATTTTTTTCAGTTCGGCTTCGGCTTCTGCGTGTAATGCCGCCAGTTCTTTTTGATCCATCACTTTACCTCCATGCGATGCAGCAACGGTTCGCGAATTGAATGAAATTTTTTCGTCGCATCGTGCTAATCCTTTTGGATTGATCGAGGCGCGCAAAAATTAAAGCGCCAAGGCGTAATCTGCAGGAAACTCAGCACCGGGTGGATATGACAGGCATAAGCTATGTAAGGATCATGCATATGCTGACCCCACAATAAGCCCACGGCGCGCTGGTATTGATCGACCAGCAAGGCGCCGGAATCACCCTTGCGCGAGAACGGCTGCAATGCGCCTTTGCCATCGGGCATGGCGCGGATTACCAATGTGTTGTGGCAGCGTTCGCCGGTCACCGTTTCCACGGTGGCTTCGCAGTCAATGACTTTTCCCCACACCGCATTCTCCCGGCCTGCTAGATGCACCTTGAGTTCCCTGCCTTCGAAGGTGTCGTGCGGATGCACCCTGGCAACTTTGGTGAAATACTGGGTTTTACTGTGAATCCGCTGTGGATTTCCAACTTGCTTGAGTAGTAAGGCAGCGGTTGCACAGTCGATGTAATACGATTTCTCGGCTTCCCCGGGATAGGCATAGGAAACATGTCCGCATAACCCTGTATTGTCAATTCTCGCGATGGCATTTAAGTGCGGTACATCGAACACGACTTGATCGCCTTGTTGTTCGTAGTCCGGCTGGAAAATCATGTTGCCGCATTCGGCATCATGGGCAAACAAGACATGGCGATTGGATACCAGCACCAACGATTGCCAATCCGGTGCACCTCGTTTAGCGGCTAGGAACCCAAGCGTTCCTAATCCGACTTGGGTGTGGTGTGAATGGGTCATGCTTTTTAAATTACTGATGACTGCACCAACGCGAGGCAACGTTGCGGTAGCGGAAAATTGGGTGATGCTGTCCGGATAACCGGATAATTTGAACGAGATGCTTGCAGCCATAGTAACCGCCTATTAATAAAAGCCAATTCGCTGGACCGATATGCCCAGTTGTGCTTATCTTAATGACTTATTGATCAATTTCTGGCATCGAAGTGTCAGGAATTGATCTGGAACAATGTTGCTTATCGTAAAAAATTCATCGAGAATCCGCGAATTTTTACTAGGTATATAAAACTTGACTGAACTAACCAACCGGCAATAATTTGCAGATTGGTTTTTATCTCCATTGAGGGTTTTTTTGGTGGGTTTGGGGTAATTAATAACGGGGTAACCCTTTATTATTATTTGATTTTTCTATCGATGTAGAAAAAAATTAACCCTGATATGATTTGGACTATACTGAAAAGAAAAATAGCTGTCAAACAACATCACCGGTTTTTGATTTAACTTTTGCATGAGTAGTAATGACGTTTAAAGCAAACAAAATGGAGTAAATATGTTGAATTCCTCAATCCTGGACATTGCCTTGGGCATGGTGTTTCTTTTCGTATTGATCAGTTTGCTGTGCTCGGCGATCAACGAGATGCTGGCTCAGTTTTTACGCATGCGTGCTAAAAATCTCGAAGCGGGGTTGACGAATTTGTTGCAATCGGGGGAAGGAAATAAACTGATCGAAGATCTTTACCAGCATCCTTTGATCAATGGCCTCTCGAAAACGGGACAGAAACCATCCTATATCCCTCCGAAGAATTTTACCTTGGCAATCATGGATATTATGACCGGTAACACCGGCAAGCTGCCGTCCGACAATCAGTCATTAATTGAAACGATTGAGAAACAAGGCTTATTCGCGCAAACCGAAGCGGGTAAGTCGATCATTCTATTACTGCACGAAGCTGGCAACGATGCCGAGAAGGCGCGCAAGAACCTGGAAAATTGGTACAACGACGCGATGGATCGTGTGGGTGGCTGGTACAAACAAAAAACACAAGTGATCATTTTTGCAATCGCACTCGTTGTATGCTCCGCTTTGAATATCGATTCCATCAAAATTTCCCAGACCCTGTGGACCGACATCGCGCTCAGGCAAGCGCTGGTGGAAGCGGCTTCTTCGACGGATATTGCCGGGTTGATGACTCAAGCATCCGCTGAGCAAAAACCGGCAGGCGATGCAGCAGCTGCGGCGCAGTCAAACGAACCGGCGCCGGTTGAAGGTTCGATCGACAGTATTCAGCAATCCGCTAAGACCGCCGGAGCGTTGGTTGAACAAATCAAAGGATTGCATCTGCCGATCGGCTGGAAGTTACCGGATGGTCAATGGGCTTTCGCGGGATTCGGTTTTATGGAATGGCTGGTCAAAATCATGGGCATCCTGATCACGACTTTTGCCGGATCGCTTGGCGCGCCGTTTTGGTTTCAGTTGCTGAATAAGATTGTCGATTTACGCGCGGCGGGTAAACAGCCTGGTAAGTCTGGCGGGAGTAACTAAAATAGAGCTAAATTTTAGAAAGAATTAACAAAGACGGTGCAATATGCTTTGTTTACTGTTGCTATACAAACGCTGTACTTTATGCACTGATTTTTTTGTTTATTTGTGGTTGATGAGTTTTTGATTGCTACAGTACCATTCGGAGCCATATGGAAACCATCCTAATGGGATTCTGATATCTGCATTAGGATTGTGGAGGAATTGAATATGATTACGTTGTGGTAGATAAAAGGGATTTACATCAGACAAAAATATACCAGATATCCATTTATATTCTGGGTCACAGAAAATTCTTGTACTAATAGGATTATTCGGATGTTTCTTACGATAGATAAATGGGAACGGAGACATAAGTGTTGAGCTACCTGAATACGTGACTCCTCCAAATCCAAGGCAAACATGGCTCAGAGTTGGTGGATTCTCGTCAACGAAAATAAATGGAATATCACCGACATTGATAGCAAGGATATAAGGTCTGTTTGAATCTAAGGTGCCATGTTTAATTTGTCCTTTTCGCTGTTCAGACTTATTTTTGATAGCACCTGTAATACGGAGGAAAAGCTCGCTTGGTGGATAGGGCGCATCTTCGTTATTAGCCGCTTGCGGTGGAGGTGGAACTCTATCTTCATTGCTTCCAGCTTCTACTGCTGTTGCTTCAACATAAAAGTGTAAGCCGGAAGATATTTTTAGATCGAAATCAGGGCCTTCACCTGAATTTCTGTTGAGAGTTAAACCAGAAGCAATAAATTTGACACCAAGCCAGAGTTCCCAATATCTCTGTAGGAGATGACGTGAAAACTCACTCGAGAATTGGGGTTCTGCATATGGATGATAAATTTTCCATAATTCAGATATGTGTTCTTTGATGTCTGCGAAACCTGGATTATCTTGTACCATCCGATATAGAGGATCACAATTCGTATATTCTTTTGAGAATAAATTTAGCTCAGCGTCGGACATTCTGATCTTTCACGAATAATTTTTCTTGTTCAACCAATCCTCCCGCATCCCCCGCGCCTGCGAAAACGCTTGTCCCAACTTTTCGCCATCATGCTTTTCCAGCATTTCCCGCAAGTTGTTCAACTCATTCTGATACGCCTTTATCTGCGTAAGCAACGCCTCGCGATTCGCCAGACAAATGTCGCGCCACATTTCCGGGGAGCTACTGGCGATGCGGGTGAAGTCGCGGAAGCCGCTGCCGGCGAAGCGCAGCAGGTTTTCCGGGGAGTTGGTGCTGTGCTGGAGGTGATTCATCAGCGTGAATGCCAGCAAGTGCGGCAAATGGCTGGTCGCGGCCAGCACGCGGTCGTGTTCATCGGCGGGCATCAGTGATACGTTGGCGCCGCAGACTTGCCATAATTGTTGCACGCGTTCGACGGCTGCCACGGCGGTTTCCGGCAAAGGTGTCAGGATTACGTGCTTGTTGGTATACAAATCCGCTTGCGCCGCTTGCACGCCGCTGTGTTCGGCACCGGCGATCGGGTGGCCGGGGACGAAGTGGTGGCGGTTTTGCAGCGGCAGATAGTGACGCGCGGCGGTGACGACATCCTGTTTGGTGCTGCCGGCGTCGGTGATGAGCGTGTTGGCGTGCAGGTGCGGCGCGATGCGTTCCATGGTCGCAGCCGTCTGGCCGACCGGCATCGCGAGGAACACAAGATCGGCGTTGTGCAACGCCGATGCGGTATCGCTGGCGATTTCGTCGATCACGCCCAGCTCGGTGGCGCGTTGCATGTTGGCCGGGCTGCGGCCGATACCGGTGATGTGTTTGACCAAACCTGCCTTACGCAGCGCCGCGGCGAATGATCCGCCGATCAGGCCGACACCAATGATGACCAATTTATTGAGCATTGTGGTTGTTGTCATGATAGGCATTCACGATGAGTGGAATTAATCCAGTTCGCTTAAAGCGTGATCGAGTGATTCGAGAAACCGCTGGTTTTGCACTTCGAGTCCGATCGTGACGCGCAGGTGATGCGGCATTTCGTAAATCCCCAGCGGCCGCACGATAATGCCGTGACGCAACAGGCTTTGATAAACCTTTGGCGTGTTGGCGGCTTCGCCTTTGACACGGAAGCTGATGAAATTGCCGTACGACGGGATGTATTCGATACCCATTTTACGGAAGCCGTCAGTCAATTGCAGCATGCCCGCGCGGTTAAGCGCGTACGAGCGTTGTACAAATTCGGCGTCGTTCAGTGCCGCCAAAGCGCCTACCAAACCGATGCTGCTGACGTTAAATGGTTGCCGGACGCGATTCATCAAATTAGCCACTTCGGGATGCGCTAAACCGAAACCGACACGAACGCCAGCCAAGCCGTACACTTTTGAAAATGTACGCGTGATCAGCAAGTTGGGAAATTGCTGCAACCATTTGAGGCTGTCCGGTTTATTGGCGTCCGGCAAGTATTCGTAATACGCTTCATCGATCACCACCAGGACATCGCGCGACACCCGTTCCAAGAAACGCAGCAAATCTTCTTCACTCGACAAGGTACCCGTTGGATTGTTCGGACTGGCGATAAAGACGATACGGGTTTCAGGAGTGACGGCGTCGAGCATGGCAGGCAAGTCGTGACCGTAATCACGAGCGGGGACCGATATGCCGTTAGCGCCCATCATTTGTACGACCAGCGGATAGACCGCAAAAGCGTGTTGTGCATAAACCGCCGCGGCTCCCGGTTTGAGGAATACGCGGGCGGCCAGATCCAGTACATCATTCGAGCCATTGCCTAAAATGATTTGTTCCAGATCGACATCGTAGCGTTTCGATAGGGCGGTTTTCAATTCGTAGCCGCTACCATCCGGATACAACGCGATATCGTGCAATGCATTGATCATCGCATCGAGTGCGAGCGGACTGGTGCCGAGCGGGTTTTCATTGGACGCCAGTTTGATGATGTAGGATTCATCCAGACCGAATTCCCGCGCCAATTCCGAAATAGGCTTGCCAGGTTGATAAGGATGGATCGAGCGGATATATTCCGGAGCAAAATCGCAAAAATTCATAGGATTTATTTGTTATTGATTGGAAACGATAATAAAAAAACGGGTGAATTGAATCGGCTAGGCGGACGGAGTAAGCAGTGGTTATGATGCCGGGTATGAGCCGAGGATTTTTAGAAAGGCAGCTTTTTCGCGCAATTCCGCCAAGGCAGCGGCAACCGGTTGATCGTGCTGGTGGCCTTCGAGGTCTACAAAAAAGACGTATTGCCACAAACCGGTGCGCGATGGACGGGATTCCAGACGGCTCATGCTGACACCATGTTGCGCCAGCGGTTCGAGTAACCGGTAGATGGCGCCGGAACGATTGTTAGTGGACATGATCAGCGATGTTTTATCCTTCCCCGAAACACCGACTTGTTGTTTGCCGATCACCAGAAAACGTGTCGTGTTTTTCGGATCATCCTCGATATTTTCGGCGCAGATGGTCAATCCGAATAATTCCGCAGCTCTTTTACTGGCTACTGCTGCTGCTTGCTGATCGGCAGCGGCCAGCCGGGCGGCTTCGGCATTGCTGGCGGCATGAAATAGCGCCGAACTGGGCAGGTGCGGCAGATTCACCGTCAGCCAATGGTGACATTGTGCCAGCGACTGCGGGTGTGAGTATATTTTAGTGATTCGTGCGAGATCGGTTTGTTGGGCCATTAGAAACTGATGAACCGGTAACTGGATCTCACCGCAGATGGAGAGCGGCGTTTGTAACAGCAGATCCATGGTTCTTCCGACAGCGCCTTCGGAAGAATTCTCGACCGGTACTACACCGTAATTGGCATCATCTGATTCTACTGCGCGAAATACGTCATCGATTGAATCGCACGCAACCGCTGCGATGGCGCTACCAAAACGCTTCAATGCCGCTTCTTCCGAGAATGTGCCGTTGGGACCGAGATAAGCGACGTTCATTGGTTTTTCCAGTGCCCGGCAAAGCGACATGATTTCGATAAATAATTGCTGGATATGCTCATTGCTGATAGGTCCGGGATTGTGCTGCTGCATGCGTGCCAATATTTGCGCTTCGCGCTCGGGGCGATAGACGATGACGTCCGCTTTTGCCTCGTTGGCTTCATTCTCTTTTTTCTTGATATCCCCGATTTGTTGCGCTAATCCTGCGCGTTTGCTGACGAGTTGCAACAACTGATCGTCAATGGCGTCAATCTGGTCCCGTAGTTGTTTGAGCTGTTCAGACATAATGGATGAAGGTTGTCACTCTAAGATCGTGCGCTTAAATTTTTTCCGGAAAAGGCAGATAACGCGCCATCAACACTCCGGTAATGGACGAAATTTCATTTAATACGTTCGCAGGTACCGGACTGTCGGTATCGACCAGGGTATAGGCCATTTCACCGCGGGATTTATTGATCATGTTATGAATGTTTAATCCAGCCTGTGCCATGCTGGTCGAAATCTGTCCCAGGATATTCGGCACATTGGCATTGGCAACGGCGACGCGATAGGGGACTTCGCGTTCCATTTGCGTGTCTGGAAAATTGACGGTGTGGGTGATATTGCCGTTTTGCAGATAATCGATCAACTGATCGACGACCATCACGGCGCAATTGTCTTCCGCTTCGGCGGTCGATGCGCCGAGGTGCGGCAGGGTGATCACGCCCTTCTGGTGTTGCAGTTTCTGGCTGGGGAAATCGCTGACATAGTTTTTGATTTTATTGGCGGCGATGGCTTGCAGGATCGCGTCTTCGTCGACAATCGGGCTACGTGAGAAATTCAGCAAAATCGCATGATGTTTCATCAATTGTATACTTTTGTCATTGATCAGATGCCGTGTCGAATCGAGCAACGGTACGTGCACGCTGACGAATTCGCTGTGGCGTAGCAGATCTTCCATGCTGTTGGCTTTTTTGACTTCCGCCGACAGGCTCCACGCGGATTCGACGGTGATTTTCGGATCGTAACCGATCACTTTCATGCCCAGCCGGATCGCCGAGTTGGCGACCAACCGGCCGATTTCGCCCAAACCGATCACACCCAATGTACGCCCCGGCAGTTCAATACCGGAGAAGTTTTTTTTACCGTCTTCGGCCAATTTGTTAATGGTTGCATCATCGCCTTGCAGGCCGTCGGTAAATTGCAACGCAGGCACCAGATTGCGTGCGGCCAGAAACAAGCTGGCCAACACCAGTTCTTTGACGGCATTAGCGTTGGCGCCAGGGGTGTTGAAAACGGGTACACCGCGTGCATTCATTGCCTCGACCGGGATATTGTTGGTGCCGGCACCGGCACGCCCGATCGCTTTCACACTTTGCGGGATAACGGTATTCAGCATGTTGTGCGAACGTACCAAGATGGCGTCCGGCTCCGCGATGTCATGACCGACCTGATAGCCGCCGGCGGGAAAGCGGTTGAGTCCGTGTGATGAAATTGCGTTGAGCGTCAGAATTTTAAAGGGTTGTTGTTCAGACATGGCGACTGGCAAACTCCTTCATGAAAGCGACCAGCTTCGCGACGCCTTCGATCGGCATAGCATTGTAGATCGATGCCCGCATACCGCCAACCGAACGATGGCCCTTCAATTGCAACAAACCATTTTGTTGCGCTTGTTTTAGAAATTCACCGTCCAACGCGGAGTCTTTCAATGTGAACGGCACATTCATGCGCGAGCGGTCGGGTTTTGCAACCGGACAATGATAGAAATCGGTACTGTCGAGATAGCCGTACAACAGATTCGCTTTGGTCATGTTGATTTTTTCCATCGCCGCCAGTCCACCTTGTTTCTTGAGCCAAGCGAACACTAAGCCGGTGATATACATTGCATAAGTCGGCGGTGTGTTGTACATCGAATCGTTCTGGGCGTGAATCTGATAGTCGTACAAAGTTGGCGTGCCGGGCAGGGGTTTTCCCAGCAAGTCATCTCGCACGATTACCAGCGTCAACCCGGCAGGGCCGAGATTTTTTTGCGCACCGGCATAAATCAGGCCATAACGAGTGACATCGAATGGTCGCGACAAAATATCGGAAGACATATCGGCAACCAATGGAATATCGACTTGCGGTACCCAGTGAAACTCGACGCCGCCGATGGTTTCATTGCTGGTGTAATGCACATACGCCGCCTGGGGGCTGAGACGCCATTCGGTTTGCGGCGGGACATAAGTAAAATTTTTATCTTCGGATGATGCGGTGACATTGACGCTACAATAGCGGCTGGCCTCCTCAATCGCTTTCCCCGACCATTGGCCGGTATTGAGATAATCCGCGGTGGTTTTACCGCGCAGCAGATTTAGCGGCACCATGGCAAATTGACTGGAGGCGCCGCCTTGCAGAAACAGGATTTTGTAACTTTTAGGGATATTTGCCAGCTCACGCAAATCTGTTTCCATTTGAGCTGCAATTGACATGAATTCCTTGCCGCGATGGCTCATTTCCATGACCGACATGCCGCTGCCATGCCAATCGAGCATTTCGTCTTGCGCCTGCTGTAATACCTCTCGCGGGAGAACGGCGGGTCCGGCGCTGAAATTATAGATCTGTTCCATTGCGTGGGTTCCAGTCAATTGCAAAAGACTAACTGTCGCTGTCGCTATCGCTATCTTCGCTCTCTACGACGCGTTCCAATCCGGCCAGTTTCTCACCCGGATCGAGATTGATCAAGGTGACGCCTTGCGTGGCGCGGCTCATTTCGCGTACTTCATTGACGCGCGTGCGAATCATGACGCCACCGGAGGTGATCAACATGATTTCGTCATCCGGTTTTACCAGCTTCGCAGCAACCACTTTGCCGTTGCGCGGACTGGTGATGATCGCAATCATACCTTGTGTGCCGCGATTATGACGCGTGTATTCGCTGATTGGTGTACGTTTGCCGTAGCCGTTCTCGGTGGCAGTGAGCACCGCTAATTCTTCACTCTCAGCAACCAGCATCGAGATCACTTGGTGTCCGGAGCCGAGTTTCATGCCGCGCACGCCACGGGCGGTACGTCCCATCGGACGTACATCGTTTTCATCGAAACGCATGGCTTTACCGTTGTCGGAAAACAGCATTACATCATGTTTGCCATCAGTTAATTCAACGCCGATTAAGTAATCGCCCTCATCCAGCCCGATGGCGATGATACCGTTGTTGCGAGGACGGGAGAACTCCGACAGCGGCGTTTTCTTGACGGTGCCAAAAGCCGTTGCCATAAAAACGAAGTGCTCGTCGTCAAAGGTTTTAACCGGCAGCACGGCATTGATTTTTTCGCCTTCTTCCAGTTGCACCCAGTTGACGATCGGTTTGCCGCGCGATTGCCGTCCGCCTTGCGGCACTTCGTAAACCTTGATCCAGTACACTCGGCCCAAGCTGGAGAAACACAGGATGTAATCATGGGTGTTGGCGATGAACAGCTTGTCGATGAAGTCGTCTTCCTTGGTGCTGGTCGCCAGCTTGCCGCGTCCGCCGCGTTTTTGCGCGCGATAATCGTCGAGCAGTTGCGATTTGATATAGCCGCTGTGCGATAGTGTGACGACGACATCGGCGGGTGTGATCAAGTCTTCAATACTTAAATTTTGTGCATCGAGCACAATTTCACTGCGCCGTTTATCGCCGAATTGCTGCTTAACGGCGTCGAGTTCTTCCGTGATGATGCGGGTAATACGATCGGGATTCGCCAGAATATCAAGGTAATCGATGATCTTGTCGATCACTTCTTTATATTCATTGACAATTTTTTCCTGTTCCAGACCAGTCAAACGCTGTAGACGTAAATCCAGAATCGCTTGCGCTTGTTCGTCGGATAAAAAGTAACCTTTTGATTGTTGACCGAAAGCAACATCCAGCCCTTCGGGTCGAAGCGCATTGGCATCTGCGATCGCGCGTTCGAGCATTTCCTTAACCAAAGCCGACTGCCAGGCTCTCGCCATCAAGGCGGTTTTGGCATCGGCAGGAGTCGGCGCAGCTTTGATCAACGCGATGATTTCATCGACGTTCGATAAGGCGACTGCCAAGCCTTCCAAAATATGGCCGCGTTCGCGCGCTTTTCTGAGTTCGAATACGGTACGGCGAGTGACGACTTCGCGGCGATGACGCAAGAAGGCATCAAGGATTTGTTTGAGATTCAGCAGTCGCGGCTGGCCATCGAGCAGAGCCACCATGTTCATGCCGAACGTGTCTTGCATTTGTGTTTCTTTGTACAAGTTGTTCAGTATAACTTCAGGCATTTCGCCGCGCTTTAACTCGATGACGACGCGCATACCGGATTTGTCGGATTCGTCGCGCAGATCAGAAATACCTTCAATTTTTTTGTCGCGCACCAATTCACCGATGCGGATCAATAAGTTGGCTTTGTTGACTTGGTAAGGCAGTTCGTCAATGATGATACTCTGACGGCTGCCTTTTTCCATATCTTCGAAATGCGTGCGCGCACGCATTATGACGCGACCTCGGCCGGTACGGTAACCATCTCTGACACCTTCGACGCCGTAGATGATGCCGGCAGTCGGGAAATCAGGCGCAGGAACATATTCGATCAGCTCATCGATGCTGATTTCAGGGTTTTTCAGCAAAGCCAGGCATGCGTCAATCACTTCACTCAAATTATGCGGTGGGATATTGGTCGCCATGCCGACAGCGATTCCGGAAGAACCGTTAATCAGCAGATTCGGGATTTTAGTGGGCAGAATCAGCGGTTCTTGTTCGGAACCATCATAGTTCGGACCAAAGTCGACGGTTTCTTTATCGAGATCGACCAATAACTCGTGCGCGATGCGCGACATGCGGATCTCGGTATACCGCATCGCCGCAGCATTATCACCATCCACCGAACCAAAGTTGCCTTGACCGTCGATCAACATGTAACGCAACGAGAAATCTTGCGCCATGCGGACAATGGTATCGTAGACAGCGGTGTCACCATGCGGATGATATTTACCGATGACGTCACCCACAATACGCGCCGATTTCTTATAAGGCCGATTCCAGTCATTGGAGAGTTCATGCATTGCGAACAGTACGCGCCGATGGACCGGTTTCAAGCCATCGCGGACATCGGGCAAAGCGCGCCCGACGATAACGCTCATGGCGTAATCAAGATAAGAACGCCGCATCTCCTCTTCAAGACTGATGGGCAGGGTTTCCTTGGCAAACTGATTCATAACTTAGGAGTTTTGAGAGAAACAACAGGTTAAGAAGCGATGACTTGTATTTGGTTTTAACGTATTGGAACAATTTGATGCTTTTTATTCTAACATGCTGCAATCGATTCTCAGTTAACTTTGCTGTAAATAAAAGTTGCGATAATGGGAAGATCTTTAAAGAAAAAAAGCTTGAAAAAGCATTTTAAATAGGTAAACATAATCGTTTTTTCAAATTTTTCTTGTTGCTACCGGGGGCGAGCAGTGATCCGGTTATTTATCTAAAAATATAAGCGAGTGTTGCACTGTGTCAAACTTGATGAATACTTACGCACGGTTACCTGTTACCTTTGCAAAAGGTCAAGGCGTGTGGTTGTGGGATGATAAAGGCGAAAGATATCTCGACGCATTATCCGGAGTAGCTGTTTGTGGATTGGGTCATTGCCACCCGCGATTGACCAAGGCTATTTGCGAGCAAGCCGGGACTTTGATCCATACATCGAATCTCTTTCATATCCAGAAGCAAGAACAATTGGCTGACCGCTTGGTTGCGTTGTCAGGGATGGATAACGCTTTTTTTTGCAACTCAGGTGCGGAGGCCAATGAGGCGGCGATAAAACTTGCCAGGCTTCACGGGCATAATAAAGGGATATCATTGCCGACCATTATTGTCATGGAAAGGTCATTTCATGGCCGTACCATGGCGACATTGACGGCGAGTGGAAACCGCAAAGTGCAAGCCGGATTTGAACCTTTACTATCCGGATTTGTGCGTGTGCCTTATAACAATATCGAAGCGGTCAGTCAGGTTGCTGCCAATAATAAGGATGTTGTAGCAGTGCTGGTAGAACCCTTTCAAGGCGAAGGCGGCGTCAATATTCCGGAGGCGCATTATTTGCAAGAGTTACGCAATCTTTGTAATCAGCAAGACTGGTTACTGATGCTCGACGAAGTGCAATCTGGTATCGGGCGTAGCGGGAAATGGTTTGCTTTTCAACACAGCCGGATCATGCCGGATGTTATTACACTGGCTAAGGGGTTGGGCGGCGGTGTGGCGATCGGCGCCTGCCTGGCAAAAGGAGTGGCGGCTGAAGTCTTTAAACCTGGTAATCATGCATCTACTTTTGGTGGAAACCCACTCGCTTGCGCTGCAGCGATCGAGACATTGAACGTTATCGCGGATGAAAATCTGCTGGATCATGTTACCCAGTTGGGCGATTTTATGCGTGATCGATTAAAGCGAGTGCTTGCTGATGTTGCCGGAGTGGTACAAATTAGAGGTCAAGGACTGATTACCGGTATTGAATTGGCGGTTCCCTGCACAGAATTGGTGAAAAGGGCTCTGGAAAGGAAACTATTAATTAATGTAACTTCGGATAAAGTGATACGCTTATTGCCTGCATTAGTGATGCAACAACATGAAGCGGAACAGGTAATCGATATTACATGTTCGATAATAAAGGAGTTTTTGAATAGCTCAGCAGCACACAATTGATCGATATAGATCGGCTGATGAGTTATTAATCTTGTTATGCAATTAAGGCACTTCTTGCAATTTAATGATTTTAGCCGATCTGAGTATGAATATTTGTTTGAGCGCGCGCGCTGGATAAAGCAGGAGTTCAAGCAGTACCGGCAATATTGGCCACTCACTGATCGCACATTGGCAATGATATTCGATAAGAATTCAACGCGGACACGATTGTCATTTGAGGCGGGCATGCATCAGTTGGGTGGCACGGCAATTTATTTGTCCTCCCGGGATACCCAACTGGGGCGCGGAG
Organism: Nitrosomonas limosa; assembly: GCF_054188085.1. Classification (NCBI taxonomy): domain Bacteria; kingdom Pseudomonadati; phylum Pseudomonadota; class Betaproteobacteria; order Nitrosomonadales; family Nitrosomonadaceae; genus Nitrosomonas; species Nitrosomonas limosa. The sequence continues at coordinate 2,781,747 of NZ_CM135180.1, forward strand.
AGCCGGTTGAAGATGCTGCCCGTGTGATTTCTCGCATGGTGGATCTGGTTATGATTCGCACTTATAAACATGACATTATCAAGCGTTTTGCCGAATATTCACGAGTTCCTGTAATCAATGGGCTGACGGATGCCTATCATCCTTGCCAGATTATGAGTGATATTTTTACTTTTATAGAACATCGAGGTTCGATAGAAGGTAAAACCGTTGCCTGGATCGGTGATTCCAATAATATGTGCAGTACTTGGCTGCAAGCCGCCGAAGTGTTTAATTTTAGAGTGCATGTATCCACTCCACCTGGTTATGATATTTATCCAGAACAGATTGGCTTGAGTAGTGCTGCGCATTTCGAAAAGTTTACTGACCCGCATCAGGCAGTGATCGGAGCAGACTTGGTTACCACGGATGTATGGACCAGCATGGGTTTTGAGGCGGAAGCGGAGCAGAGGAAAAATGATTTCGCTGATTTTTGCGTTGATGCTGAAATGATGGCGTTGGCAAAACCCGATGCGTTATTCATGCATTGTTTGCCAGCGCATCGTGATGAAGAAGTAAGTGCTGAGGTTTTGGACGGTCCGCAGTCGGTGGTTTGGGATGAAGCGGAGAATCGGCTACACACTCAAAAAGCGCTGATGGAATATCTGTTATTGGGCAAGCTGGATGCAACAAAATAAGTTATAAGAAATTATCTTTTTAGATTGTTAATTTTAATTTTACAAAAGCATAAAAATAATGAAGAAAGTAAATAAAGTGGTTCTGGCATTTTCCGGCGGTCTCGATACATCGGTTATTTTGAAATGGTTGCAAGATACTTATCAGTGCGAAGTCGTTACGTTTACAGCAGATATCGGGCAGGGGGAAGAGGTTGAGCCTGCAAGAGCTAAAGCAAAGCAGTTAGGGGTTAAAGAAATTTTCATTGACGATTTGCGTGAAGAATTCGTGCGGGATTTCGTGTTTCCGATGTTTCGTGCCAATACTATTTACGAAGGGGAATACTTGCTGGGAACCAGCATTGCTCGTCCGTTGATCGCAAAAAGGCAGATTGAAATAGCAAAAGAAACTAATGCTGATGCAGTTTCTCATGGAGCTACCGGAAAGGGGAACGATCAAGTTCGATTTGAGTTGGGTTATTATGCGTTGCAGCCGGATATTCACGTGATCGCACCGTGGCGCGAATGGGATTTAACTTCCAGGGAGAAGTTGCTTCAGTATGCTGAGAAGCATGGCATTCCGGTAGAAATGAAAAAGAAAGCGGGATCGCCGTACAGCATGGATGCGAATTTATTGCATATTTCTTATGAAGGTAGAATTCTCGAAGATCCCGCAGTAGAGCCGGAAGAATCAATGTGGCGCTGGAGTGTATCGCCGGAGAAAGCGCCGGATGAGCCAGAGTATTTGGATTTGGAATTCAGGCGTGGAGACGTGACGGCTATCAATGGCAAGCCCATGTCGCCTGCCAGTGTTTTAGAGAAACTCAACCAATTGGGTGGGAAGCACGGGATTGGCAGGCTGGATTTGGTGGAAAATCGATATGTTGGCATGAAATCGAGGGGTTGCTATGAAACGCCCGGAGGAACAATTTTGTTACGTGCGCATCGGGCCATGGAATCAATTACATTAGACCGTGAAGTGGCACATCTTAAAGATGATCTGATGCCTCGGTATGCTTCGATAATCTATAACGGATACTGGTGGAGTCCGGAACGGAAAGTATTGCAAACCATGATTGACGCTACGCAAGAGAGAGTGAATGGGTGGGTTCGATTAAAATTGTATAAGGGAAATGTCATTGTTGTCGGTAGAGATTCAGCTACCGATTCATTGTTCGATCCGACTATTGCGACTTTTGAGGATGACGCTGGTGCTTATAATCAAGTAGACGCGGCTGGATTTATAAAACTCAATGCTCTAAGAATGCGCATAGCAGCAAATGCAAAAAAGAAAAACACCGGTTAGTGATTAATTTGTTATCCGAGTCGTAAACATCCGAGTCGTAAACATCCGGAAAAACTGAATGCCTCAGATGTTATGAGAAAAAACTAAATTTGAGCAAAACTACTATGCCAACATTTGATATTGTCTCAGAAGTTGATAAGCAGGAAATTAGAAATGCTGTGGATCAAGTTAATAAAGAAGTGACTACACGCTTCGATTTCAAGGGCTCTGATGCTAGAGTTGAGCAGGCGGATTATGAATTAACGATTTTTGCTGATGACGAGTTTAAACTAGAACAGGTACTGGATATATTAAGAACAAAATTAACAAAGCGAAATGTGGATGTTCGATGTCTGGATAAAGGCACGATGGAGAAAATTAGCGGTAATAAAGTGAAACAAAAAGTCACTGTTAAAACCGGAGTAGAAGTGGAATTGGCAAAAAAAATAATAAAGCACCTTAAAGATAGTAAATTAAAGGTACAAGCCAGCATACAAGGGGATGTAGTGCGTGTATCTGGCGCCAAAAAGGATGTACTGCAAGAAGCAATCCAGTCGGTTAAAAAAACTGAAAACAGTTATCCGCTGCAATTTCAGAACTTCAGGGATTGAGGAAGAGAGCACAAAATAGATGTTTTTGCTTATATAAAAGTTATGAAGTTAGCCATGAGAGGATAATGGCTATTGAATAGCGGAATCCTTACAAGAAGATCAATAGCGTAACTGATTTTCTTGACATGCATTTATAAACCCAATAGAATCCGGTCTCTTTTTTACCGTGCCTGAGAATTAGGAAATCGAAAGATCAAGGGTGATGGTTTACTAATTTCCAATCTGCTTCATTGGAATAAATCAATAACAGCATAAGTAGTCAGGCGACGTAGAGTCGTCGCAGTTTTTTTAGGACATAGAAATGCCAACGATCAGTCAATTAGTTCGAAAGCCCCGTGCTGCCAAGCGTGTTAAAAGTAGCGTGCCTGCACTAGAGAATTGTCCGCAGAAACGAGGGGTTTGTACAAGGGTTTATACAACGACGCCAAAGAAGCCGAATTCAGCTTTGCGTAAGGTTGCAAGGGTGAGATTGACAAACGGATTTGAAGTATCAAGTTATATAGGCGGAGAAGGGCACAATCTCCAAGAGCACTCGGTTGTTTTGATTCGCGGAGGGCGGGTTAAAGATCTTCCCGGTGTGCGTTATCACACAGTGCGTGGCAGTTTGGACACGGCAGGTGTTAAAGATCGGAAACAAGGTAGATCTAAATATGGTTCGAAAAAACCTAAAACTGCTTAAAACAATTGTAAATACTTTTAACTGGCAGCAAACGAATTAAATGGAATGAGGTTTCACAATGCCTAGACGTAGAGAAGTTCCCAAAAGGGAAATATTACCAGATCCGAAATATCACAATGTTGAACTAGCAAAGTTCATTAATGTTCTCATGACTCGCGGAAAAAAATCAGTCGCTGAAAGGATTATTTATGGCGCATTAGAGCAAATTGAGAAGAAAACTGGTAATGACCCATTGGAAGTTTTTACGCAAGCATTAACGAATGTCAGGCCGATTGTGGAAGTTAAAAGTCGTCGAGTTGGTGGAGCTAATTATCAAGTTCCCGTTGAAGTACGTTCGGTGCGTCGCAATGCGCTGGCGATGCGATGGCTAAGAGATGCTGCAAGAAAAAGAAATGAGAAATCAATGGATGCACGGCTGGCGGGAGAATTGGCTGAGGCTGCTGAAGGGCGTGGCGGGGCAGTAAAAAAACGTGAAGAAGTGCATCGAATGGCTGAGTCGAACAAAGCATTTTCTCATTTTAGATTTTGATATAAAACTGGTAACTATTGAACAATAAGTAAGGCTGAATTGTGGCTAGAAAAACACCCATAGAACGTTATCGAAACATAGGCATTATGGCGCACATTGATGCCGGCAAAACAACGACCACCGAACGTATACTTTTTTATACAGGGGTATCGCATAAATTAGGTGAAGTCCATGATGGTGCGGCTACAATGGACTGGATGGAACAGGAGCAAGAGAGGGGAATCACGATTACTTCTGCAGCAACCACATGCTTCTGGAAGGGAATGGCAAGTAACTACCCTGAACATCGTATTAATATCATTGACACACCAGGCCACGTGGATTTCACGATTGAAGTAGAGCGTTCATTGCGTGTTTTGGACGGTGCGTGTACTGTGTTTTGTGCTGTTGGTGGAGTCCAACCACAGACTGAAACCGTTTGGCGGCAAGCAAATAAATATCAGGTACCCCGGTTGGCATTTGTTAATAAAATGGACAGATCGGGTGCAAACTTCATGCGTGTTTATGAGCAGATAAAAACGCGACTCAAAGCAACACCGGTTCCGATCCAATTGCCGATTGGCGCAGAGGATAAATTTGAAGGTGTAGTGGATCTCGTCAAAATGAAAGCAATTTATTGGGATGATGAGAGTCGTGGTATGAAGTTTGAGGAGCGAGATATACCAGCGAATCTTAAAGCGGATGCTGAGTCGTGGCGTGAAAAAATGCTGGAAACTGCTGCAGAAGCAAACGAAGAATTGATGAATAAGTATCTAGAGAATGGAGATCTGGATCAATCCGACATAAAGAAAGGTATACGCAGCAGAACAATAAATAATGAGATTGTTCCGATGATGTGTGGCACCGCCTTTAAAAATAAAGGCGTCCAAGCGATGTTGGATGCAGTGATTGACTATATGCCTGCACCGACAGATGTTTTGGCAATTCAAGGTGAAAATGAGAATGGGCAATCCGATAAAAGGTCGGCAAGCGATGATGAGCCATTTTCTGCGCTAGCATTTAAGATAGCGACTGATCCTTATGTGGGTCAACTAATTTTCTTTAGAGTATATTCGGGTGTCGTTACATCGGGCGATACAGTCTATAATTCTGTAAAGGGAAAGAAAGAAAGAATCGGCAGGATTTTGCAAATGCACGCAAATCAAAGAGAAGAAATTAAAGAAGTACGTGCGGGCGATATTGCGGCGGCAGTTGGTCTGAAAGAAGTGGTGACTGGTGATACTCTTTGCGATCCTCAGAAAGTTATAACATTGGAAAGGATGGATTTTCCAGAACCTGTGATTCATGTTGCTGTTGAACCAAAAACGAAAATAGATCAAGAAAAAATGGGAATAGCCTTAAATAGGCTAGCCCAAGAAGATCCTTCATTTAGAGTCAGAACGGATGAGGAGTCGGGTCAAACGATTATTTCAGGAATGGGTGAATTACATCTAGAAATTATCGTTGACCGGATGAAACGGGAATTTGGAGTTGAAGCAAATGTTGGAGCTCCTCAAGTAGCTTATCGTGAAGCCATAAGAAAATCTGTTGAAGTAGAAGGAAAATTTGTAAAACAATCAGGTGGTAGAGGACAATATGGTCACGTTTGGCTCAAAATGGAACCCAATGAAGCAGGAAAGGGGTTTGAGTTTATAGACGAAATCAAAGGTGGCGCGGTCCCTCGTGAATATATTCCTGCAGTCGAGAAAGGACTCAATGAAACGTTGCCAAGCGGAGTTCTGGCAGGTTATCCAGTTGTTGATGTCAAGGTGACCTTATTTGACGGTTCATATCATGATGTGGATTCAAATGAAAATGCATTCAAGATGGCTGCATCAATTGCATTCAAGGATGGAATGCGTAAAGCGAATCCTGTATTGTTGGAGCCAATGATGTCGGTAGAAGTCGAGACACCAGAAGATTTTATGGGAAATGTAGTTGGGGATTTATCATCACGTCGCGGAATGATTCAAGGTATGGAAGATATACCCGGACTTAAGGTGATTCGTGCGGAAGTGCCATTGGCGGAAATGTTTGGATATTCAACGGCTTTAAGATCGGCTACTCAGGGTAGAGCAACATATACCATGGAATTTAAACATTATGCAGAAGCTCCCAAAAATGTGGCGGAAGCAATAATTAATAAAAAATAATTGATTAGTAAAGTATGTAAAAGGATAGATCATGGCAAAGAGTAAATTTGAACGGTCGAAGCCACATGTGAATGTTGGGACGATAGGGCATGTGGATCATGGGAAGACGACGCTGACGGCGGCAATAACGACGATATTGACGAAGAAATTTGGAGGTGAAGCGAAGAGCTATGATCAAATCGACTCGGCACCTGAGGAACGGGCGCGAGGTATTACCATTAATACTGCGCATGTGGAATACGAAACCGCCAATCGCCATTATGCACATGTTGATTGTCCCGGTCATGCGGATTATGTGAAGAATATGATTACGGGAGCGGCGCAGATGGATGGAGCGATCCTGGTTGTGTCCGCTGCGGATGGTCCGATGCCGCAAACCCGTGAGCATATTTTATTAGCTCGGCAAGTAGGTGTGCCGTACATCATCGTGTATATGAACAAAGCAGACATGGTAGATGATAAGGAGTTGATTGAGCTGGTAGAAATGGAAATTCGTGAACTGTTATCGAAATACGAATTTCCTGGAGATGATACACCGATCATCATTGGATCCGCCTTAAAAGCATTGGAAGGAGATCAAAGTGAAATCGGTGAGCCCTCGATTCTGCGGCTGGCGGAAGCATTGGATAGTTATATACCGCAACCGGAACGTGCAATCGATGGCGCATTCATTATGCCGGTTGAAGATGTATTCTCGATATCAGGCCGAGGAACGGTGGTAACGGGAAGGGTCGAGAGAGGGATTATCAAAGTAGGCGAAGAGATAGAGATAGTTGGATTGAAACCGACACTGAAGACGGTATGTACGGGTGTTGAAATGTTCCGTAAGTTATTAGATCAAGGGCAAGCCGGGGATAATGTCGGTATATTGCTGCGTGGTACGAAGCGGGAAGAAGTGGAACGTGGTCAAGTATTGGCGAAGCCGGGCAGCATATCGCCGCATACAAAATTTACAGCCGAAATTTATGTATTGAGTAAAGAAGAAGGCGGTAGACATACACCATTCTTTCCAGGTTATCGTCCACAATTTTATTTTAGAACCACAGACGTGACTGGGGCGATTGAATTGCCGGCAGGAACGGAGATGGTGATGCCTGGAGATAACGTATCAGTAACAGTTAATTTGATAGCGCCAATCGCGATGGAAGATGGGTTGCGATTTGCAATACGCGAAGGCGGCAGGACTGTCGGAGCTGGTGTTGTTGCTAAAATTATTGAATGAGAAAGCAAGCTAGTTAGAAGCTGAATTCGAAATAGTAGATATTGAATCAGAACACAATGGAAAATTATTATGCAAAGTCAAAAAATTAGAATTCGGCTTAAAGCTTTCGATTATCGACTAATAGATAAATCAGCAATTGAAATTGTAGAGACAGCTAAAAGAACTGGTGCGGTGGTTAAAGGACCAGTTCCGCTTCCTACAAGAATTGAACGTTTTGATGTATTGCGATCACCTCATGTTAATAAGACATCACGCGATCAATTTGAAATTCGAACGCATTTGCGTTTAATGGACATTATTGATCCAACAGACAAAACGGTTGATGCTTTGATGAAGTTGGATTTGCCTGCAGGGGTGGATGTAGAAATTAAATTGTAAGCGATTGTATTAAAAATGGAAAATTGCTTTAGCATAAACGCAAAATAAGAGTTGCAAGAGGAAAAAATGAGCCTAGGATTGATTGGAAGAAAAATCGGGATGACAAGAGTATTCACAGAGAATGGTGATAGCTTGCCGGTTACTGTTATCGATATTTCAAATAATCGAGTTACGCAATTAAAAAGAATAAATTCTGATGGTTACTGCGCAGTACAACTAGCATTTGGAAGTAAGCGCTCAAATAGAATATCCAAACCAATTGCAGGTCATTTTTCCAAAGCTGCTGTTGAAGCCGGGGCGATTTTAAAAGAGTTTAGAATCTCTGAATCTGAATTAGATCAATTTAATATTGGAATGACAATCAATAGTAATATTTTTAAAGTTGGTCAGAAAGTTGATATTTCTGGGACAACAATTGGAAAAGGATACGCAGGTACAATTAAATTACATCATTTTTCATCGAATAGAAGTAGTCATGGTAATTCAAAAGCGCATAGGAAGCCTGGTTCGATTGGGATGGCGCAAGATCCGGGGCGTGTTTTTCCAGGAAAAAAAATGTCTGGCCATATGGGAAATGTTAGAAGAACAACGCAAAATCTAGAAATAATTCGAATCGATGAAGAAAAAAAGTTGCTTTTAATTAAAGGTGCAGTACCAGGTTTCAAAGGAAGTAATGTCTTGGTATTACCTAGTATAAAAGCTTAAAAAATAAATTATAGAACATTAATGGCAATAGGATAAATAAGCAATGGAATTAGAGCTTATTGGTAAAGAAACAAAAGAAAAGATAACTGTTTCGGATCAAATTTTTGATAGAAAATACAATGAAGCGCTTGTTCATCAAGTTGTCACATCGTATTTGTCTAATGCACGTACGGCAACGAGAGCACAAAAGGGTCGATCTGATATAGCAAAATCTACTAGAAAGCCATGGAGGCAAAAAGGTACTGGGCGTGCTAGATCTGGAATGGCATCAAGTCCGATTTGGCGAGGAGGTGGAAAAATTTTCCCGAACTCACCTGACGAGAATTATAAGAAAAAGCTTAATAGGAAAATGTATCGGGCAGGCATGAGCGTTATTTTCTCTCAATTGATAAGAGATAATAGGTTGGTTGTGGCAGAACAAATTAGCGTTCAGTCACCAAAAACTAAAGAATTCGTAGAGAAAATATCAAAGTTTGGTCTGAAAGAAGTTTTAGTGATATCTCATGAAATTGACAATAACTTATATTTATCCTCGCGAAATATTCCACATGTGTCTGTAGTGGAAGTGCAAAATGCCGATCCCGTTAGTTTGTTAAAATATAAAAAGATTCTGATTACAGCAAATGGAATAAAGAAAATTGAGGAACTTTTGGCATGAAAGAAAATAAAGTGAATCAAGAAAGATTATTGAAAATAATTTTTTCCCCGCATATTTCTGAAAAGGCAACATTTGTTGGTGAGAAAGATAATCAAACGATTTTTCGTGTGGCACTTGATGCTACAAAAAAAGAAATTAAAGAGGCTGTAGAGTTGTTATGGAGTGAACAAAAAATAAAAGTAGATAGTGTAAGAACAATTACGGTTAAAGGTAAGAAAAAAAGATTTGGACGGTTTCTTGGATGTAGAAGTAATTGGAAGAAAGCAATTGTAAGTATTAAAGACGGTCAAGAGATAAATTTTACCAATTTCACGAGTACAGAGGTTAAGTGATGGCGTTAATAAAATTAAAACCAACTTCGCCTGGGAAAAGATCAGTAGTTAAATTAGTAAATAAAGAGCTGTACAAAGGAAAGCCGTATAAGAATTTGATCGAGAAACAAACTAAAAATGCCGGGCGTAATCACCATGGGCATATAACAGTCCGGCATCATGGCGGAGGTCATAAACATCATTATCGCTTAATTGATTTTAAGCGTAACAAAGATAATATTCCTGCAATAGTCGAAAGAATTGAATATGATCCCAACAGAACTGCAAATGTAGCTTTGTTGTGTTATCAGGATGGTGAGAGAAGATATATAATTGCACCTAAAGGATTGAGTATTGGTGCAAAACTGCTTAGTGGAAATAATGCGCAGATTAAAATTGGTGATGCGATGCCATTACGACATATTCCAATGGGAACAATTATTCATTGTGTCGAATTGTTACCAGGTAAAGGTGCGCAACTGGCTAGATCCGCTGGAGCATCTGCACAGTTGCAAGCAAGAGAAGGGAGTTATGCTCAAATTAAATTGCGCTCTGGTGAAATGCGAAAAGTTCACATTGATTGCCGAGCTACAATTGGAGAGGTTGGCAACGTAGAACATAATTTAAGATCTATTGGAAAAGCTGGAGCCGTGAGGTGGCGTGGTAAAAGACCGACAGTTCGTGGTGTTGCAATGAATCCGATTGATCATCCGCACGGTGGCGGAGAAGGTAGAACATCAGCAGGTAGACATCCTGTTAGCCCATGGGGAGTACCAGCGAAAGGATATCGAACTCGAAATAATAAACGAACTGAATCCATGATAGTTAGACATCGATATACGAAGAGAGGATAGTGAATAAATGGCACGATCAGTTAAAAAAGGACCATTCGTAGATAATCATTTGTTAAAAAAAATTGAAGTTGCCCGCGATAAAAATGATAAAAGACCTATTAAAACATGGTCGAGGCGTTCTACAATAATACCTGATTTCATTGGATTCACAGTTGCTGTGCACAATGGCAAGCAACATATTCCCGTTTTTGTTACAGAGAATATGGTTGGTCACAAGTTTGGGGAATTTTCACTGACAAGAACTTTTAAAGGCCATGCTGGCGATAAAAAAGCAGTCACTAAACGTTAGGAAGGTATAATGGAAACATTGGCAGTATTAAGAGGGGCACGATTATCAGCACAAAAAGGAAGACTAGTTGCAGATCAAATAAGGGGATTACCGGTTGATAAAGCATTGCATATTTTGCAATTTAGCCCCAAAAAAGGAGCTGCGATAGTTCGTATGCTGTTAGAATCAGCCATCGCTAATGCTGAACACAATGATGGTGCAGACATTGATGAATTAAGAGTTATATCTATCTATGTTGATAGAGGAATGTTTATGAAACGTACCAGTGCAAGAGCTAAAGGGCGCGGGAATAGGATTCTGAAGCCAACGTGTCATATATCCCTGACGGTAGGCGATAAAATTAAAAATTAACATAGGGTTATAGTTAATGGGACAAAAAATACATCCGATTGGTTTTCGCCTTTCAGTTAACAAAAACTGGCAATCTCGATGGTATGCGAATAGCATAGATTTTGCAAAAATGCTCAATGAAGACATTAAAGTACGGCATTTTTTAAATGAAAAGCTAAAAAATGCTTCAGTAGGCAGAATTTTGATTGAAAGACCATCCAAAAACGCGAGAGTTACAATATTTAGTTCTAGACCAGGTGTGGTTATTGGAAAGAAGGGTGAAGATATAGAGGTATTACGAAGCGAACTTCAAAAAAGAGTGGGAGTTCCAGTGCACGTTAATATCGAGGAAATACGAAAGCCTGAAATTGATGCTCAATTGATAGCTGATAATATTGCACAGCAATTGGAAAAGAGAATAATGTTTAGACGCGCGATGAAGCGTGCCATGCAAAATGCAATGAGGCTTGGGGCACAAGGTATAAAGATAATGAGCTCGGGGAGACTGAATGGTATCGAGATTGCCCGGACTGAATGGTATCGCGAAGGCCGGGTGCCACTTCATACGATAAGGGCAGACTTAGATTATGGAACTGCTCAAGCACAAACAACATATGGAATCATTGGTATAAAAGTTTGGATCTTCAAAGGAGAAATTCTTGGAAATTCTGAACTTACGACACCATTGCACAACGCAACAAGTTTAGAAAACGAGAAAAGAAAGATATCTAAGAAATCAATTCTGACGTTATCAGATGTAGATTTAAAATCTACATCAAATAGTAATAAAACAACCTCTTCAGATGAATAGAAAGCAATAGTCAGCATTGTAGGAATTAACGGAGGAATTGATGCTTCAACCATCGAGAACAAAATATAGAAAGCAGCAAAAGGGTAGAAATACCGGAGTAGCAACAAGAGGAGCGAAAGTAAGTTTTGGGGAATATGGCTTAAAGGCATTGGGACGAGGACGATTAACAGCGAGGCAGATTGAAGCTGCAAGACGTGCTATGACGAGACATATTAAGAGAGGTGGTAGGATATGGATCAGAATTTTTCCAGATAAACCGATTTCTCAAAAGCCTGCAGAAGTAAGGATGGGAAATGGTAAAGGTAGTCCGGAATATTACGTAGCTGAGATACAACCGGGAAAAGTGCTATATGAAATGGATGGAGTGGATGAAGCGTTGGCGAGAGAAGCTTTTTTACTCGCAGCAGCAAAATTACCTATTAAAACAACGTTTATCGTTAGACAAATTGGTGGGTGAGCATGAAAACTAACGATTTAAAAAATAAAACACTTTACGAGTTAAACGAAGAATTGTTGGCCTTATTAAAAATACAATTTAGTTTGAGGATGCAACATGCGACTCAACAATTGTCAAATACCAATCAAATTAAGCTTAATAGAAAAGAAATAGCTAGAGTAAAGACTGTGATTTCACAAAAAAATAATCATGCATAGCGTAAATATAAAACGTAGTTTAAATGGCAAAATAGTTAGTAACAAGATGAATAAGACAGTTACTGTTCTGGTTGAGCGTCGATTAAAACACCCTCTTTATGAGAAATTCATAACACGTTCAAAAAAATATCTAGCGCATGATGAAAGTAACAATTTGAAAGTAGGTGACATAGTAATTATTGAAGAATGTCGTCCAATATCAAAAAATAAGAACTGGAAAGTTAGAGAATTGCTTGTCAGTAAGAAAAATAATGAAATTATTTAATCTTTATTTTTATAAAATTTGAGAATAGTAATACCTAATAGAGAACAGTCAATGATACAGATGCAATCAAAATTACGGGTGGCAGATAATACCGGAGCAAGATCTTTAATGTGCATTAAAGTGCTCGGGGGTTCAAAAAGACAATATGCTGGTATTGGAGATATAATAAAAGTCAGTATAAAAGATGCGGCACCTCGAGGGAGAGTTAAAAAAGGTGAAGTTTACAACGCAGTTGTTGTACGCACGACGAAGGGTGTAAGACGAATTGATGGTTCATTACTAAAATTTGACGATAATGCTGCTGTATTATTGAATAATAAATTAGAGCCAATTGGTACTCGTATTTTTGGACCTGTAACTCGAGAATTGCGCACAGCAAAATTCATGAAGATCGTTTCATTAGCTCCTGAAGTTTTATAAATTGGTGGTTGAAGATGCCTAAACTAAGAAAGGGTGACGAAGTTGTTGTTATTGCCGGTAAAGATAAAGGTAAAAGAGGTTTAGTTATACGAGTAATGAAAAATGATCATATAATTGTACAAGGCATTAATTCTGCAAAAAAACATCAAAAGCCAAATCCAGCAACTGGTGTTACAGGTGGAATAGTTGATCGGGAAATGCCGATACATATATCGAATGTGGCTATTTACAATTTTAAAACTAGTAAATTCGATAAAATTAAAATGAGTATAGATCCTCAAAAAGGGAAAGTAAGAGTTTTTGGGTCTACTGGTGAAATTATTTGATAATCTTGGAGTTGGTAAAGCATGGCTCGATTAAAAGAATATTATCAGACAACAGTTATAAAAAAGCTGATGAATGATTTTAATTATAAATCAATAATGGAAGTACCAAGAATATCTAAGATTACATTGAATATAGGTCTTGGCGAAGCTACAACCGATAAAAAGATAGTCGAAAATGCGCTAGCAGATTTAAAAAAAATAAGTGGTCAACAACCCGTAATTACTCGTGCGAAAAAATCGATAGCCACATTTAAAGTTAGAAAAGACTATCCTATAGGCTGCAAGGTTACATTACGGCATGTACGGATGTATGAGTTTCTGGATCGATTAATCGGTATTGCAATACCGAGAATAAGGGATTTCAGAGGTATCTCGGGAAAATCATTCGATGGAAGAGGAAATTATAATTTAGGTATAAAAGAACAAATAATATTCCCAGAAATAGATTATGATAAAATAGATTCATTACGTGGAATGAATATATCAATTACCACAACAGCGAAAAATGATTCAGAAGCGAAGGCATTATTAGAAGCTTTTCACTTTCCATTTAAAAATTGAGACAATTATGGCAAAGCTTTCATTGATAAATAGAAATCTTAAGAGAAAAAGAATAGTTGAGAAATACGCAAATAAGAGAGCGAAATTGATCGGCACAATCAATAATAATGCGTTATCAACTGAGGAAAGAAATGAAGCAAGATTTGCTTTACAGTTACTTCCAAAAAATTCTAGTCCAATAAGATTAAGAAATCGATGTGAATTAACTGGAAGGCCAAGAGGTGTTTACTCAAAATTTGGTTTGGGAAGAATTAAGCTAAGAGAAATCGCAATGAGTGGAAAAATTCCTGGCATCACAAAAGCAAGTTGGTAATCTCTGACTTATAAATTAAGGATAATAGTAGAAATGAGTTTAAGTGATCCTATTTCTGATATGTTAACTAGAATCAGAAATGCTCAGATGGCTAATAAAGTATTCGTGAGAATGCCTAGTTCTAAACTAAAAGTAGCAATTGCAAAAGTGCTTCTAGACGAGGGTTATATAAATAGTTATGAAGTAAATGAAGCTTCAAAAAAATGCGAATTGCTGATCAACCTTAAATACTATTGTGGTGCTTCAGTAATAGAAAAGATTGAACGTATAAGCAAGCCTGGGTTAAGAATTTACAAATCGCATGGGAATTTACCAGATATACAGAATGGACTTGGTATTGCGATAATAACCACCTCAAAAGGTGTAATGACTAATCAAAAAGCTAAAGCTGTTGGATTAGGTGGCGAGTTATTATGTTATGTAATCTAACTTTCTGAGTTAAAAATATTATGTCACGAGTTAGTAAAAATCCGATTCTGTTGCTAAAGGGAGTTGAGATCAACTTAATTGGAAAGCAACTTACAGTAAAAGGACCTTTGGGTACTGTTACTCAAGATATACCAAATGAAATTGATGTTGAAAATCAGAACAATACATTACATGTTAAGAGTAATATAGATACGCAACATGCTAATGCACTAGCTGGTACAATTCGAATGCTAATAGCTAATATGATTAAGGGCGTAACAATAGGGTTCGAAAAGAAGCTTCAATTAGTAGGGGTTGGATATAGAGCGCAAGTTAATCAAAATAAAATTAATCTAGCTCTTGGATTTTCACATCCTATAGATCACGAGATTCCAATAGGAATTAAAATCGAAACACCTACACAGACAGAAATTGTGATTAAGGGGATAGATAAGCAAAAAGTAGGGCAGATAGCGGCAGATATACGTGCCTATAGAAGTCCAGAACCATATAAAGGTAAAGGTATTCGATATAGCGATGAAGTTATAATATTAAAAGAAACCAAGAAAAAATAGTTAAAAAATATATGAAAAGTAATTACGAAAGACGACAGCTTAGAGCAAAGCAAACGAGGATACGAATTGTCAGCAACAATTCGATTCGACTTGCAGTTCATAGAACAAATTCACATATTTATGCTCAGATAATTGATGATAAAAAAAATATAGTTATCACACAAGCATCATCGTTAGAGAAAGATATAAAAAAAGAACTAGATAATGGCGGAAATATACCAGCAGCTATTTTAATAGGAAAAAAAATAGCGCAAAAAGCAATACAACACGGAATATCAAAGATTGCATTTGATAGATCAGGTTATCGATATCATGGACGTGTTAAAGCCTTGGCAGAAGCTGCACGCGAAGAAGGTTTAATTTTCTAAATAATCAAAATGTCAAAATTAAATAAACTAAATAGTAAAACAAACACAGAAGAAGAAACAGGAGACAATCTTCGTGAAAAAATGGTTGCGATTAATCGTGTTACTAAAGTAGTAAAGGGCGGTAGAATATTAGGGTTTGCAGCACTGACAGTAGTAGGTGATGGGGATGGCGGCGTAGGAATGGGAAAAGGGAAAGCAAGAGAAGTACCAGTAGCTGTTCAGAAAGCAATGGATGAGGCAAGGAAAAAATTAATTAAAGTTAAATTGAAAGGTGGAACAATATATCATCCAATTACAGCTTCTCATGGGGCTGCGAAAATTTATATGCAACCGGCTCCCGAGGGGACTGGAATTATCGCAGGAGGACCTATGCGTGCGATATTTGAAGTGATGGGAATGACCAATATTTTGGCAAAATGCATTGGTTCCACCAATCCTTATAATGTAGTTAGAGCTACTCTTAAAGGATTGAGTATGATGAGAACTCCAGCTGAGATTGCTGCGAAAAGAAATAAAAATTTAGAGGATATTATAGGTAAGAACTAATGACTAATAACTCTATCAAGATTACTTTAATTAAAAGTCCAATTAGTACAAAAAGAGCACATCGAGATACTATTAGGGGTTTAGGTTTAAAAAAAATAAATAGTGTTTCAATATTAGAAGATACTCCAGCTATTAGAGGAATGATTCGTAAAGTCTATTATTTGATTAAATGTGATTAACTGATATGTTTTTAAATACAATTAAAGCAGCTCATGGAGCAAAAAAAAAGCAAACACGAGTTGGACGAGGAATGGGAAGTGGACTTGGGAAAACTTGTGGTAGAGGACATAAAGGTCAGAAGTCACGTTCAGGCGGTTTTCATAAAGTTGGATTTGAAGGTGGACAGATGCCTATTCAGCGTCGATTACCAAAAAAGGGTTTTGTAAATTATAAAGCCAAATTAAAAACTTCTCTTAAGTTGCAGGAATTGGATTCTTTAGAAGGAAATGACAAGATAAATCTAGATTTGCTCAGAGAAAAAGGTCTAATATCTGAAAAGATTAGAAAAGTAAAAATATATAACGCTTCTGAGGCAAAGATTAAATTTAGTTTTGATAGTATCTCTGTTACTAAGACTATACAAAGTAAAATAAGTTAAAGAATGGGTGTCATGAGCAACACGAGGAGAAGAATTGTCAACTAATGGAATAATGCAAAAACCAATTGATAAGTTTGCTGATTTAAAAAGAAGATTACTTTTCTTATTTTTAGCCCTTATTGTTTATAGAATAGGGGCGCATGTACCAGTACCTGGTATAGATCCTGTAGTTTTAAAAGATCTTTTTAATTCTCAAGAAAATGGCGTATTGGGAATGTTTAATATGTTCTCAGGAGGAGCGCTATCACGCTTTTCAATCTTTGCCTTAGGAATTATGCCTTACATATCGGCCTCAATTATTATGCAATTGGGAACGGTTGCAGTGCCTTTTTTAGAGACTCTTAAAAAAGAAGGTGAAAGTGGACGGAGAAAGATAACGCAATACACCCGTTATGGAACACTTTTTTTAGCTTTAGTGCAAAGTTATGGCATTTCAATTGCACTGCAGTCTCAGAATGGTTTAGTGATTGTACCTGGCGGAATGTTTGTGCTAACAACAGTTGTTACTTTAGTAACAGGCACAATATTTCTAATGTGGCTTGGTGAACAGATTACCGAAAGAGGAATAGGAAACGGTATATCATTAATTATTTTTGCAGGAATAGCTGCTGGATTACCAAGCGCTATAGGTGGGACATTAGATTTAGTTAGCACTGGTTCAATGCATTTTCTTGTTGCATTAGGAATTTTTATTGCTGCAGCGATGGTAACCTGTGTAGTTGTTTTTATTGAAAAAGGACAGCGCAGAATCTTAGTTAATTATGCTAAGCGTCAAGTAGGAAAAAAAATATTCGGTGGCCAAAGTTCGCATTTACCACTTAAATTGAATATGGCTGGAGTTATTCCACCGATATTTGCATCAAGCATTATATTGTTTCCAGCTACCTTGGCGGGATGGTTTGCAAGTAATGACTCTATGATTTGGTTAAAAGATATTAGTGGTGCATTAGCGCCTGGGCAGCCAGTATATGTAATATTCTATGCTGTTATGATAGTTTTCTTTTGTTTTTTCTATACTGCATTAGTATTTAATCCTAAAGAAACATCGGATAATCTCAAGAAAAGTGGGGCCTTTATTCCAGGCATTAGACCTGGCGATCAAACGACACGATATATAGAAAATATAATGTTGAGATTAACGCTAACAGGCTCCCTTTACGTTACTCTTGTTTGTTTATTACCTGAATTTTTAATACTTAAATGGAATGTGCCCTTTTACTTTGGCGGTACATCATTACTGATAATTGTTATTGTAACAATGGATTTCATGTCCCAAGTACAGTCCCATGTAATGTCTTCTCAATATGATACTTTACTCAGGAAAGCAAATTTGAAAGGTAATAATAGAATCCCAATGCATTAAAGCTAAAGAATTTTTAATAAATTATAATTTATGGCAAAAGAAGAAACTATACAAATGCAAGGTGAAATTCTTGAGACTCTGCCAAATGCAACTTTCCGTGTAAAGTTAGAAAATGGACATATAGTATTAGGACATATTTCCGGTAAGATGAGGATGCATTATATAAGAATTTTACCTGGAGATAAGGTTACTGTTGATTTAACACCTTATGATTTAACCAGAGCACGAATTACCTTTCGTGCAAAATAAATTTATTCACCCTTCCAGAGAATACGATGAAAGTAAGCGCATCAGTAAAGAAGTTATGTAGAAAGTGTAAAGTCATAAGAAGAAAAAGAATAGTACGTGTTATATGTGAAGATCCACGACATAAGCAACGTCAAGGTTAATTTTTAGTACAGGACAAAGAAATGACAAGGATTGCAGGGGTTAACTTACCTAACCATCAACACGTTGGCATTGCATTAACTTCTATCTACGGAATTGGAAGGACCAGATCCTCAAATATTTGTAAATCTGTGGGAATAAGCAATGATAAGAAGCTTAAAGATTTATCAGATAAACAGATTGACGATTTACGTGAGCAGATTTCTAAATTTACGATTGAGGGTGATTTGCGACGAGAGATTTCTATGAATATCAAGCGTTTAATGGATCTAGGATGTTATCGAGGTCTAAGACATCGTAAAGGTTTGCCAGTTCGTGGTCAGAGGACACGAACTAATGCTAGAACTCGCAAAGGACCACGGAAAGCAATCAGAGCACGATGATTTAAATTTTATAAAGGATAACTAATCTGATGGCAAAAGTAGTATCTAAAGTAAGAAAAAGAATTAAAAAAAATGTGTCTGAAGGAATTGCACATATACATGCATCTTTCAATAATACAATAGTAACGATAACAGATCGTCAAGGAAATGCATTATCTTGGGCAACTTCTGGGGGAGCTGGATTTAAGGGGTCAAGAAAAAGCACTCCTTTTGCAGCACAGGTTGCAGCTGAAAATGCAAGTAAAATAGCTATAGAATGCGGAGTTAAAAATTTAGAAGTCAGAGTTAAAGGACCGGGACCAGGTCGTGACTCTGCGGTACGTGCACTAAATTCGGCTGGCTTCAAGATTACTAGCATTTCAGATGTTACGCCTGTTCCACATAATGGATGCCGCCCACCCAAAAAAAGAAGAATATAGGAGAAATATTTTGGCTAGAAACCTTGAACCAAAATGCAAGCAGTGTCGTCGTGAAGGTGAAAAACTATTTCTGAAAGGAGAAAAGTGCTTTACTGACAAGTGTGCGATTGAAAGAAGAAATTATCCTGCAGGCCAACACGGACAAAAAAAAGGGCGTTTATCTGATTATGGCGTACAGTTGAGAGAAAAGCAGAAAATTAAAAAAATATACGGAATACTGGAAAAACAGTTTCGAAATATTTATAAAAAAGCTGATAGCATGAAAGGAATAACAGGCGTTAATCTTATTCAAAATTTAGAAAGTAGATTAGATAATGTAGCTTATTTGATGGGTTTCGGGTCTTCGCGTTCTGAAGCTCGTCAAGTTGTTCGTCATAATTGTATACTGGTTAATGGAAAGAGAACTAATATACCAGCATATCAAGTAAAACCAGGTGATGTCATTGAGCTATCTCTGAATGCAAAAAATCAGTTAAGAATAAAAACATCAATTATAGCGGCTGAAAATCGCACATTTCCTAGTTGGCTAGATATAAATGTGAAAGAAATGCGAGGAATTTTCAAATCAATTCCAGATCGTTCTGATATAACTTCGACTATTAATGAATCATTAGTTGTTGAACTGTATTCGAAGTAATCTAATTTTAATTCGATTGCAAATTTAAAGGACTTTGTTATGCATGGTCATGATTTATTAACGCCTCGCATCGTTGATGTGCAAAATATTTCTCCTTTGCACGCTACAGTTGTGATGGAGCCTTTTGAACGTGGCTACGGTCATACTTTGGGTAATGCTTTACGACGCATATTGCTATCATCGATGAATGGTTTTGCTCCTACTGAAGTAAAAATTTCTGGTGTATTGCACGAATATTCTTCAATTGAGGGAGTTCAAGAAGATGTCGTTGACATTCTTTTAAATATTAAAGGTATTATACTTAAGCTGCATAATAATGATGACGCTATACTTACTTTAAAGAAAGTTGGAAAAGGAGTTGTTACTGCGAGTGATTTTGAAGTTGGCCACGATGTTGAAATAATCAATCCAGATCACATTATTGCCCATTTAACTTCAGATGGAAACCTTGAGATTGAACTAAGGGTTGAGAAAGGCCGAGGTTATGTACCTGCAACTCTAAGAAGATTAAAAAATCAAGATAATAATGTAGGAACAATTTTACTAGATGCATCTTTTAGCCCCGTAAAAAGAGTTAGCTATATTGTTGAAAGTGCACGAGTTGAGCAACGTACTGATTTAGATAAGCTTGTAATAGATTTAGAAACGAATGGTATTGTTGATCCTGAAGAAGCGATACGATATGCTGCACGAGTACTTGTCCAACAGCTATCTGTTTTTGCCGATCTTGAAAGTACTCCAATTCCTAAAGAACAACCCCAAACACCCCAAATTGATCCTATTTTATTAAGACCCGTTGATGATCTTGAGTTGACAGTCAGATCGGCAAATTGTCTTAAAGTTGAAAATATTTATTATATCGGTGATTTGATTCAACGAACTGAAGCTGAATTGTTAAGAACGCCCAATCTTGGAAGAAAGTCTCTTAATGAAATAAAAGAGGTGCTTGCTGCACGTGAGCTGACATTAGGAATGAAATTAGATAATTGGCCACCTCCCAATTTAGATAATTTAGTAAAGGATATTAATCATGCGTCATAGGTGTGCTTTAAGAAAATTAAATAGAAGCAGTAGTCACAGGTTATTAATGCTTCGAAACATGAGTAATTCATTAATAGAACACGAAGTAATTAAAACAACTTTACCTAAAGCCAAAGAATTACGTAAATTTATTGAACCAGTAATTACTTTGGGAAAGGAAAGTTCACTTTCTAATAAACGGTTAGCTTTTAATAAATTAAGAGATCGCGGAAATGTAGTTAAATTATTCGCGGAACTTGGCCCTAGATATAATGAACGGCCTGGAGGATATATAAGAATTCTTAAATATGGATTTAGAAAGAGTGATAATGCACCCATGGCACTGGTTGAACTGGTAGATCGGCCTAACTTGGAGTCACCAGATTCTAATCAAATTAAACCATAATTCGATTGGTGACATGTAGATTTAGTAGAATTCTTTATTAAATTTGTAAATTATTATTGCTTGCATAGAAGAAAAAATTATTTAATTCATAATAAGCTAAGTTATGATGAGATTCTTAAGGCAAGCTTATTTTCTAATCAAAATATCCAGTTAATTGTATTTGATGAGATTGATTCTACAAATAACTGGATATTAAGCAACCTCCCTCAATTAATATCTTCTAATAATAAGATATTGACCGCAGTAGTAGCAGAATACCAATCAAGTGGAAGAGGTAGACTAGGGCGAACATGGTTTTGTGAAACTGGAAATTGTTTGACATTTTCTGTGTTAAAGCGTTTTATAAAAGAACCATACCTTTTATCAGGACTTAGTTTGATCATTGGTCTTGCGATAATCCGAGCTCTTGAAAGTTTCACTATTGTTAATATCAAGCTCAAATGGCCGAATGATATCTTGTTTCAGAACAAGAAACTCGCTGGAATATTAACTGAAATCAGAACAAAGCCTGATGGCGCTACTTTTGCTGTAATTGGTATCGGTATCAATTTTTATCTTTCAGATTCATTAAAGCTGATAATCAACCAAGAAGCCACTGATCTCTTCCAAATAGCTGGATATCGCCTTGATCGAAATCAAGTGCTGGGTAAATTACTTACTGAGTTAAACAATATGCTGAATGATTTCGAGACTTATGGTTTTCTGTATTTTAAAAACGAATGGATCAAGAGTCACGCATATGAAGGTTGCGTAGTCACCTTAAAACTGCCAACTGGTGAAACCATTGATGGCTCTGTGGACGGAATCGATGATTCGGGTGCGCTTAGATTGATCACAAATCTAGGCATAAGAATATTCAATATTGGTGATATTTCCTTAAGATTGAAACGAGAGTCCTAAATATCAATGTCAATGATATTAGCTATTGATTCAGGGAATTCTTTTTTTAAATGGGGACTTAAAAGAGATGACTTATGGCTTACTAAAGGACAAGTTTCTAATAGCGAATTTTACCATTTACTTCACACCTTTAAAAAACTTCCTTCGCCTGTGCATATTATTATTTCTCATGTAGCAGCAAATTTATTGCGAGACGAACTGGAGGAAGCGATATTATCGATATGGGCTGTGAAACCGCATTGGATAAAAGCACGTGTTTTTCAGTGTGGGGTATTTAATTGCTATCGCAACCCAGAACAATTGGGCAGTGATCGTTGGGCAGCTCTTGTAGCAGCTTGGAATCTTAACCAACGGGCTTGTATTGTAGTTAATGTCGGTACTGCGGTTACTATTGATGTTCTTTCTGATTCTGGCGAATTTCTTGGCGGTGTTATCATTCCTGGTGCGTATTCGATGCGTGAAAGTTTACAATTAAGAACAAAAGTAAGATCTTTATTAACTGGTACCTTTCAAGACTTTCCTCAATCTACCGACGATGCAGTGCATACTGGTTTAGTGCATTGTATGTTGGGTGCGATTGAACGTTTCTATCATAGAGTCTCTGAGCAATTAAATGCCCCCGCTTTAAAGTGTTTTATAAGTGGTGGCGGTAGTACAGAACTGATTCCTTTTATTGGAATACCTTTTCAGCTCATCGATAATTTGGTTCTTGAAGGACTTATCATAATTGCTCACGATATCATACTTAGTCAAAATAAATTGAGTAATGACTGATTCCATGTCACGGTTTCATAAAGCATTCTTCGTTACTTCTGCTTATGAGGAGAAGGACTTGCCTCCATCCATGGGTATTGAAATTGCATTTGCTGGACGATCGAATGCTGGAAAATCTAGTGTCATTAATACTATAACAAATCAGAATCGCTTGGCTTTTGTGAGTAAAACACCAGGAAGAACTCAGCATATTAATTTCTTTCAAATCGGCGCAGGGAAATTTTTGGTCGATTTACCCGGATACGGTTATGCCAAAGTACCGATCTCCGTGATAAGCCATTGGCAGAAAGTCCTAGGAAACTATTTACAGACTCGTCAGTCGTTGAAAGGGCTGATATTGATAATGGATATCCGCCATCCTCTTAAAGCGTTGGATATAAAAATGTTGGATTGGTTTACCCCAACAGGAAAAGCCGTTCATATATTGTTGACAAAAGCTGATAAGTTGAGCAAGCAGCAGGCAAATAACACTTTACGGGATGTAAATCTGTTTCTTAGTACTACTTATTCAAATTGTAGCGTTCAATTATTCTCGAGCCACTCCACCATGGGAGTTGACACTGCATCTGCGGTAATAAGCAAGTGGTTGGATAATGAGTGGTAGTTGGTTGTTATAAAAAAACCCCGGTTAAAGGGGAGTAAAACCGGGGGAACCGCCTTAATATCACTTAAGGCCCTATCTCAGGGAGGAAAGACAGGGGGACAATCAAGATTGTCCGTCTTTAAGAGAGCAAAGTGATAGAATAAGTTCCCCGTATTTAGAATTATTCTTTTTAATATTATGTTTCCTAGCACCAAATTTCCACAAAGAAGAATGCGGCGGATGCGTCGCGACGTTTTTTCCCGGCGACTGATGCAAGAGTATCATTTTGGTGTAGAGGATTTGATTTATCCTGTTTTTGTTTTAGATGGAAAGAATCGCATCGAGGATGTGCGATCAATGCCGGGGGTAGTTAGACAAAGCATTGATTTACTTTTGAATCAAGCAGAAAATTGCTTGAAGCTGGGAATTCCAGCGGTGGCTATTTTTCCGGTTATTGATGCTGAGCTTAAAAATCTTTCAGCGAGTGAAGCATTTAATCCGGACGGATTGGTGCCACGAACCGTCAGGCAATTGAAAAAAAATTTTCCTGAACTCGGTGTCATTACTGATATTGCGTTGGATCCCTACACGAGTCATGGTCAAGACGGATTAATTGATCAGTGTGGGTATGTGCTTAATGATGAGACCGTAGAAGTTCTTTGCCGGCAGGCGTTAGTTCATGCGCAGGCAGGTGCCGATGTTGTGGCGCCATCAGACATGATGGATGGGCGTGTCGCTGCAATAAGAAATCGTCTGGATGGAGAGAATTATATTCTTACAAAAATCCTTGCATATTCAGCTAAATATGCTTCCAGTTTTTATGGGCCGTTTCGAGATGCCGTAGGATCCGCTGCAAATCTTGGATCAAGTAATAAATATACCTATCAGATGGATTCCGCAAATTCCGACGAAGCGCTCTGGGAAGTAGGGTTAGATTTGGAAGAGGGCGCAGACATGGTTATGATTAAACCAGGAATGCCTTATTTGGATATTGTACGGCGCGTGAAAGATCGGTATGGCGTACCAACATTCGTATACCAGGTCAGCGGCGAGTACGCTATGCTGAAAGCAGCCGCCATGAATGGATGGCTCAATGAAGAGGCCTGCGTTATGGAGGCGCTGCTTTCTTTCAAGAGAGCTGGCGCGGATGGAATTCTTACCTACTATGCGGTGGAAGCTGCGAATTGGTTAAAAAGGAATGCCTGATAATTTTTTAGAATAATTGATCTCTTAAATCTCGGGGTGTTGTTGGAGAAACCTGATCTTCAACGGGTGAAACATCAGTTATTGGCGGTAACTGTTCACTAAAGAAAAATTCAGAAATATCCCCTGACGAGTCCCTAAATCCCGAGCTGGAATTTATTCTTGCAGCTACGACAGCGTTAGGTGGTTTATATTCTGCAACTGGAATACCTTTCAGAACCGGTCCCATGTAATCCATCCAAATTGGCAGTGCCACACGCCCACCAGTTTCATTATTGCCTAATGACTTAGGTTCGTCGTAACCTGTCCACGCAATCGTGACCAAGTCTTTTTGAAATCCGCAAAACCATGCATCGACGAAATTACTGGTAGTGCCGGTTTTACCCGCTAAATCACTGCGTCCTAATTGCTTTGCTTTGACGGCCGTACCAAAATTAATAACATCTTGCATCATATTCGTCATGATAAAGGCGTTGCGTGGGTCTATGACACGCTTGGCTCCCGTGGCGACGGTAACAGGCTGGAATTGCTCAAGCACAGTCCCTTTTTCATCCTCGATCGTTTTTATGAAATAAGGAGCGATACGAAAACCACCGTTAGCAAATACAGCATATCCAACCGCCATTTGCATGGGAGTTACTGAACCTGATCCTAGAGCCATGGGTAAATAGGGTGGGTGGCGTGCTGCATCGAAACCGAATCTCGTAATGTAATCCTGCGCATAGTGAATGCCGATAGCCTGAAGAATTCGAATGGATATCAGATTTTTAGATTTGACTAATGCCGTGCGCATGCGCATGGGACCATCAAATTTTCCATCAAAATTCCTGGGTTCCCAAGCCTTGCTCCCTGTTTGGGTGGCACTGAAAGATAGTGGTGCATCATTAATAATTGTGGCAGGGGTAAATCCCTTCTCCAAAGCCGCGGAATAAATGAAAGGTTTAAAGCTGGAACCGGGTTGCCGCCAGGCTTGTGTAACATGATTAAATTGATTTTTCTGAAAATCAAAACCACCGATTAAAGCGCGGATGGCACCGTCGTTCGGATCTAGTGAAACCAGTGCCGCTTCGACTTCCGGAAGCTGTACGATATGCCACAGATTATTTTCTTTTTGAATACGGATCAGTGCTCCGGGAATAATATATTTTTTCCCGGGTTCCTTTCTATCGCCAAGAAATTTTTGTGCAAATTTAAGACCTTCTCCTGTTATTTCAACAACTTCTCCACCCTTTCGATAGGCTTGAACGACATTCGGCTTAACGGCTATTACGATAGCTGCATAAATATTATCGCTGTCATTGACTTCGTCCAGAGCATCATCCAGTGTTTTTTCCTGATTTGTGCCATTTTTAAGTAAATCGATAAAAGCCTCCGGACCACGATAGCCTCGGCGCCTGTCGTATTCAAGCACATTTTTTCGCAATGCCTGATAGGCGGCTTCCTGATCAAGCTTGCGAATGGTTGTATACACTTTAATGCCTTTATTATAGGCTTCTTCTTGATAGCGATCGTAAATCACTTGGCGAACCATTTCGGCAACGTAATCCGCCGGCATCGCAAAAATCGCAGTTTGCTTTTTAACAGAGATAGGTTTCTTTTCTAATTCACTTAGTTCTTGGCTGGTTATATGATTCAGTTTATGTAAGCGACCCAATACATACAACTGTCTGCTTTTGGCACGTTTTGGATTGCTGATCGGGTTATATCCCGACGGTGCCTTGGGCAGCCCTGCTAACATAGCCGCTTCGGCAATGTCGATTTCCTGCAACGACTTGCCAAAGTAGGTTTGTGCCGCCGCTGCAAAACCATAACTACGCTGCCCGAGATAAATTTGGTTAATATAAAGTTCCAGTATTTTATCTTTGGTAAGGTTGTGTTCGATTTTAAAAGCCAGTAAAGCCTCGCTGAATTTTCTTGTTAAAGTTTTTTCCCTGGTCAGGAAAAAGTTGCGCGCAACTTGCATCGTAATAGTGCTGGCGCCTTGACGAACAGCACCTGAAGTAAAGTTGGAATAAGCGGCTCGTAGCACTCCGAGATAGTCGACTCCACCATGCTCATAAAAGCGGTCGTCTTCCGCAGCTAAGATAGCCTGCTTAAGATGGATGGGAACTTCCGCAATACTCACGACATTTCTGCGTTCAGCGCCAAATTCACCAATCAATAAACCCTCATCGCTGTATATGCGCAACGGTATTTTAGGACGATAATCCGTCAGAGTCTCCAACGAAGGTAAATTCGAATAGATGACTAATGCGGCAAAACCGGCTAGCAAAATGCCGATAAATCCGGTAGCGGAAACCGTTACAAAAAGATAAAACAGCCAACGGGAGAGCATGAATTACGATTGATTAATGGTGGATAGGTGAGTGAAGAAGTTATAGGGGGTATATCTATCGCTTTTCTTTAAATAAAATTCCCAGAACTCTGGCAGAATCAAAATTTTGTTGTTTAGCATACTTATTTAGTATACTGAATAAATTCAATGAATTCTTGTAAAGAGTTCATATCAATTCAACAATATTATTAATATGATATCTCTAAAGTATCGCCGCAATTAGACCAATGTTCAAGGGAAATTTTGACATCAATTTTGATTTCTTAAAGATTAAGCCTCCGGCATTAATTGGTGTGGATATAAGTTCTTCTTCAGTGAAACTGGTCGAGTTGTCCAGAATTGGTAGCAGTCAAAACTATCGAATTGAAAGGTATGCGATAGAATCATTGCCAGCAGACGCGATGCTAGACGGTGAGATCGTCAATATGGATGCGGTCAGTGAGAGCTTGCAACGCGGCTGGAAACGCATGGGAACAAGGCAAAAAAATGTGGCGCTTGCACTTCCCGCAACAGACGTAATTACCAAAAAAATTATCGTCCCTGCAGGACAACGGGAAGATGATTTGGTGTTTCAGGTAGAAAACGAAGCCAGTCAATATATTCCTTTTCCATTGAATGAAGTGGATCTCGATTTTCAGGTAACGAAAGCGGTTCCCGATAATCCTGAGGAAGTCGAAGTTCTGATTGCAGCATCGCGAAAAGAGAAAGTCGAAGATCGCGTGGCGACAGCACAAGCTGCTGGACTTAAAACAGTTGTGGTAGACGTTGAACCCTATGCAGCTCAAGCAGCATTTGAATTGACGTTGAACCAATTACCCGGTGGTGGAAAAGATCAAGTGATCGCATTGGTCGATATTGGTGCAACCGTCATGAAAATAAATGTGTTGCTTAACGGCGAATCGTTATATACAAGGGATCAACCATTCGGCGGCAATCAACTAACCCAGGAAATTCATAATCAATTCAATCTCTCTCTAGAAGCATCCGAGGCGGCTAAACGTAGCGGCGGCTTACCTGAAAACTACAATGCGGAAGTACTGCAACCATTCTGCGAGACGCTGGCGATTGAAGTGATGCGTGCCATTCAGTTCTTTTTTACTTCAACGCAATATACCGAAGTCCATTATATTTTCTTAGCCGGGGGGAGCGCAGTAATTCCTGGGCTGGATGCAATCATTTCGACGCGTACTCAGGTAAGCACGTTAATAGTCAATCCTTTTTCAACAATGGAGTTATCCAGCCGGATCATTCCGCGCCAGCTCAATCTCGATGCCCCCTCTCTATTGGTTGCTTGCGGCTTAGCTTTACGCAGCTTTGATCCATCATGATTCGTATTAATTTATTACCCCATCGCGAGCTGAAACGTAAAGCCAGACAGCAACAAATTGCAGTTTTGGCGGGTTTGGTGGGCGTGTTCGGGATTATGATTGTCTGGGGGGTGTATTCAATGATCGCGGGCGAGGTCGAATATCAGAATGGCCGCAACCAATTTTTGAACGATCAAATCGCACTTTTGGATCAAGAAATTGCGGAAATAAGAAATATCAAAACGCAAACTCAAGAATTGCTGTCGCGTAAGCAAGTGGTTGAGACATTACAGAATAGCCGTTCCGAGGTGGTCCATTTATTGGATCAGCTGGCGAGATTATTACCGGATGGCGTGTATTTACAAAGTGTTCAGCAAAATGATCATGACATCACTCTGATGGGCTACGCGCAGTCGAATGCGCGAGTATCGGCATTGATGCGCAACCTGGAGTCTTCGCCGTGGCTTACATCGCCGCTGCTGATCGAGATTAAAGCAATGACTCAGGATAATGTGCGCCAAAACGAGTTCAACATGAAAATTCAACTTCGACGCACCACGATAGACGATATTCAAAAACCTTCTCAAAATACAACCGGGTAAGCAAAGATCATGGAAAACCTTCTGATGGAGCTACGTCAGCTTGATTTCAATCGGGCTGGAGATTGGCCGGTGGCGTTCAAAGTTGTGGCACTGATAATTTTATTGGCTGCGATCATCATTGCGGGCCATTTTTTTATTTGGCAAGACGAGTTTGAAACGCTTGAAAGGATTCAGGCAGAAGAAGAAACTTTGAAAAATACCTATCTGATTAAAAAGCGCAGCGCAGTAAATTTACCGGCGATGCGTGAACAATTGAAAGATATTGAGAAATCGCTGGGAACCTTATTGCGCCAGCTTCCGGATAAATCCGAAATGGAAGCGTTGCTGATTGATATTAATCAGGCCGGTTTGGGACGAGGGCTGCAATTTGAGTTATTTAAACCCGCAACACAGGAAACGATCAATGCATTTTATGCAGAGCTTCCGGTTGCGATTCGTGTAACCGGCGATTATCACGCGATAGGTGCTTTTGCCAGTGATATAGCCCATTTATCACGTATCGTGACGCTCAATGATATCAATGTAAAACCAGGAAATGATGGGAAATTGGTACTGGATGCTGTTGCAAAAACATATCGTTATTTGGACGAAGGGGAACTGGCAAAGAAAGCTGAAGGCAGATAAATTATGCTAAAAAAAACATTCCTGCTAGTATTGTTAGTGGTAATTCCATTTCTACTTACTGCGTGTCAGCAAAATGACTATAGTGATCTTGAAGTGTTTATCCATAGCTCGGGCGAGGGGTTGCATGGGCAAATTGATCCATTGCCCGAAGTTAAGTCCTATAAGCCGTTCACTTATATGGCATTTGATTCTCCCAATCCCTTCGCTCCCCGCCAAAATGATCAAGCGTTTGCAAGCATGAGTGATATCCAGCCTGATCTGAATCGTCGCAAGGAAGTATTGGAAGCTTATCCACTAGAAAGTCTGGCAATGGTGGGTTCATTGCAACAGCATGATTCGATTTTCGCGTTGATTAAATCCCCCGAAGGCATATTGCATCGTGTCAGGAAAGGGAATTATTTGGGGCAAAACTTTGGGAGGATTGATGAGATTTCTGAGTCGGAAGTAAAACTATCGGAAATGGTCCAAGAAGGTGTCAATGAATGGGTTGAAAGAACAAGTGTACTGATGCTAAAAAACTAGGATGAGGGTCATGAAGCTATTAATAACCGGGAATTATAGCTTGGGTGCAGTAATAACCGTTGGGATGATTTGGATATCAACGTTTTTAATGACTGCGAATACCGTGATGGCCGAGGACACACAGAACAGTATTCGAACAATTGATCTTTCAACTTTCCTGAATGGCGAAGTGATTGCAAAACTGACTCTGGATAGACCATTGCCGAGTCTTCCTGTCGGCGTCGTGCTCGATAATCCGCACCGGATTTATTTTGATTTTTATAGTGTTTCCAACAAACTTGGTAAAAATGTTCAAGAAGCTGCAGAAGGTGATCTGCGCAGCGCCAATATCATCCAAGTGGGTGACCGGACGCGTGTGGTATTAAACTTGGCGAGATTGATGCGCCATGACATACGCGCTGAAGATAATGTCGTATTTATCCGGCTATTGAGCGTGCCGGAGAATCCGGCAAGCAACAAAGTAGTCCGTTTTGCCGAAGAAACACCCAATAAGCGGATGAATAGTTTACAGGATATCGATTTCCGCAGAGGACCCAATGGTGAAGGGCGCATTGAAGTCGATATGACAAAAACAGGCGCGAGTGTCGATGTACAACAACAGGGCGAAGATATCATCGTCGAATTTTTTGATACATTACTGCCTGCCAGTTTGACCAGACGTTTTGATGTGATGGATTTTGCGACACCCATCCATACTATTGAAACGTTCAAAAAAGGCGATAACGTTCGGATGTTGGTTAAAGTCGGGGGGCGCTGGGAGCACTCTTCGCGGCAATCCGGAACACGGTTTGTGCTGGATGTGCGGGCATTATCCGAAGATGAAGAAGAGCAAGCCAAAAGGAAACGCGTTTACGGTGGATATACCGGTGAAAGGCTCTCGTTGAATTTCCAGGATGTGGAAGTGAGAGCAGTGCTGCAAGTAATCGCGGATTTTACCAATCTGAATATTATTGCCAGCGACTCGGTCGGAGGCAATTTGACATTGCGACTCAAAGATGTGCCGTGGGATCAGGCGCTGGATATTGTACTGCAAGCGCATGATCTGGATAAACGTAAGAATGGCAACGTTATTTTTGTGGCGCCCCGTAAAGAGATGGCGGACAGGGAACTGCTGGATCTTGAAGCTAAAATGCAAATAACCGAAATGGAGCCGCTGCGCTCGGAGATTTATCATTTGAATCACCGCCGGGTAAATTCAATGTCCTTTGAAGGGATGCTCAGTCAACGCGGCACCATCAATATCGATGAGATTAGTAATACCATAACCGTTACCGATATCCCAGTCCGCCTCGAAGAAGTCAGGAAACGCATTCAGCGATTGGATGTTTTTGAGAGACAGGTAATGATTGAAGCGCGTATTGTGGAAGCGATCGAAACGTTCAGCCGTAATCTAGGCGCTCGTTTTGGGATTCAGAATGCTACCGGCTTGGGCGATCAAAGGCTTGGTATTTCAGGCAGTGCGACCGGATCGAGCGCGCTTGCAGGAGGGGGCGCGGCGGGCGGCGCCAATAATCTCAATGTCAATTTGCCGGCAGCTGCTGCAACCGGATTGTTGGGGGGGCCAGCTGCGCTCGGGTTAAGTCTGATGAAGATCAACAATGGCCGCTTAATCAATCTTGAATTGTCAGCCTTGGAAACGGATAGAAAAGGCCGGGTGATTGCCAGCCCGCGCGTCGTGACTGCGCATGGGATCGAAGCGATCATTGAACAAGGTGACCGGGTTCCCTATCAACAAGCGACGAGTAGCGGTGCTACGAGCATCCGCTTCATGGACGCCACACTCCGGTTAAAAGTGAAACCCCTGATTACCCATAATGGGCAGATCGACATGGAATTGAACGTCAATCAGGACAAGATTGGTGTGCCGATCAATCAATTCCTGCCACCGCCGATCAATACCAAACAAGTGACTACCAAGGTACTGGTTGAAAATGGCGGGACCGTTGTGATCGGCGGTATTTTTGACCGAACCGAGAACGAAGTAGTCAATAAAGTACCGATGCTTGGAGATATTCCGGTATTAGGAAACGTTTTCAAGAATACTGCGAAACAGGATGACAAACGCGAATTGCTGATTTTTGTGACACCGCGAATTTTGAGTGATAGCTTGAATTTGCAATAATCCGCTTTAATTTCCTTCCGGAAATCCGAGCTGACGCCACGCTTCATAGGCAATGATTGCCACTGTATTGGATAAATTTAAGCTGCGGCTGGAAGCGACCATTGGTACACGGATGCGATGCGGTTCCGGAAAAGTTTCCATGATTGACGCGGGCAGTCCTCTGGTTTCCGAACCGAACACAAATACATCTCCTGCCTGGCAAGTGATTCTGTCATAACGTTGTGTTCCTTTCGTAGTGACCGCGAACATGCGATGATTCTGTAACGTCAAGTAACATTCTTCCCAGTTCTCGTGAACCTTGATGGATGCAAATTCATGGTAATCCAGTCCCGCGCGTAGTAATTGCTTGTCTTGAAGCGGAAAACCAAGCGGTTTGACCAGGTGCAATTGCATTCCGGTATTGGCGCACAGCCGAATGATATTGCCGGTATTTGGCGGGATCTCGGGTTGATGAAGTACAATGTTGAACATGCTTGTCTGGATCACAATGATTACACGGTATGGACTGTTGTTTGATGCAATTCCGGCAGGGTTCTGGCAATTACCCAGTTGCTGATTTCGGCGGCACCCTGCTGACGTAAAACGTTAGCCAGTTCGTTCAATGATGCGCCTGAGGTCATGACATCATCGACTACGGCGATATGTTTGCCCGATAAGTCAATTGTACAACCAAATGCTTTGCGGATATTTTTTTGCCGCGCTTTCCACGGTAATCCGGTTTGCGGCAGTGTATGCTTGGTACGGCTGCAGTAATCGGGTATTAGCGGAATCCCTAGTAGTTGCGAGAGATGCCGGCCGATTTCCATTGCCTGGTTAAATCCGCGCTCGCGCAAGCGGATCGGATGCAATGGCATCGGTACAATGATATCCGGTTTCTTAGGGATTTCTTGCAAGCGGTCGAACAGGAGTTTGGCAAGAATCGGTGCAATTGCCAGATTATTTTGATACTTTAATGAATGAATTAACGCATCGGCAGGAAATTCATAGTGCATAGCTGCGATTGTGCGCGTGAACGCCGGCGGGTTTTTTAAACAAGCGCCACAAACTTCTGACGTCGGCACCGGCCAAAGGCAAATTGGACAGTGATGTATCGGCAAACGTGGTAAATGATCATGACAAGGTTTGCATAAATCACCCGGTGTGAGTGTGCCGCAGAGGATACAGGGAGTTTGAGTTAGAAATCGCACAAAATATAATCAGCCGTTTAAAAAAGGGCGATGGTAAAATGGGCTGCCCGGTGTAGTTTATTCCATTAAGCTATCGGCAAATGTGGGGAATATTGCAGGACTCAATCAGCTCAATAGGTATACGGATATGAATTTGAATACATCGTCAAACTGCGAAACGAAAACTGAACAAAGCGGTGCGCCAGGCAATTCCGGGCGTATGCTGCGTTGGAACGTCGCGGAAATAATAGCGCTGCTCGATATGCCATTCAACGATCTGCTTTACCGGGCGCAAACGGTCCATCGGCAACATCACGACCCCAATGGTGTGCAGTTATCGACGCTGATTTCGGTCAAGACCGGAGGGTGTCCGGAGGATTGCGGTTACTGCCCGCAAGCGGCGCGTTACCATACCGGCGTTGAGAATCAGGCAATGTTGTCGATTGATGAAGTTATGACGGCGGCTTCTGCTGCCAAAGCTAAAGGGGCATCGCGGTTTTGCATGGGAGCCGCGTGGCGTGGCCCGAAACAACGCGACATCGCACAAATGACCGAAATGATCCGTGCCGTCAAATCACTCGGCATGGAAACCTGCGCCACCTTGGGTTTGCTGAAACCCGGTCAGGCGCAGCAGCTTGGCGAGGCCGGGCTGGATTACTACAATCACAATCTCGATACCGCGCCGGAATTTTATGAAGAAATCATTACCACGCGGCAGTATCAGGATCGACTCGATACTCTGCAAGAAGTGCGTGACGCAGGAATCAATGTGTGTTGCGGCGGTATTGTCGGCATGGGTGAAACGCGGGAATCGCGTGCTGGATTGATTGCACAACTGGCAAATCTGAATCCCTATCCGGAATCGGTGCCGATCAATCATCTGGTGCAGGTCAAGGGCACACCATTATATGGCACCGAAGCGCTCGATCCGCTTGAGTTCGTGCGCACGATAGCCGCCGCGCGGATTACCATGCCGAAAGCAATGGTGCGGCTTTCTGCGGGCCGCCAGGAAATGTCTGATGCAGTTCAGGCATTGTGCTTTCTGGCGGGCGCCAATTCGATTTTCTACGGCGATAAGTTACTGACGACATCGAACCCGGAAACCGACCGCGACCGGGCACTGTTGGATAAGCTGGGATTGCACGCACTGTCGTAAATGTTTCCCGATCTGGCCGAGCAACTGCGGATTTGCGAGCAGAGAGGCTTACGCCGCGTAAGACAGATCATCGATGGACCGCAGACAAGCCATGTCACCATCGATGGGCGGGATTATCTGGCATTCTGCAGCAACGACTATCTCGGGCTGGCGAATCATCCGAAACTGATTCAATCGGTATGCGAAGGCGCACAGCGCTACGGTGTTGGTGCCGGTGCGTCGCATTTAATCAATGGCCATTCGTCCGCGCATCATCGATTTGAAGCAGCAGCAGCGGCGTTTACCGGCTTTTCGCAGTCGTTGCTATTTTCTACCGGCTACATGGCGAATGCGGGTGTTGTCAATGCACTGGTTGGACGTGATGATGCTGTGTTTGCCGATAAACTCAATCATGCATCGCTGAACGATGCGGCATTGCTATCGAAAGCAAAATTTATCCGTTATCCGCACCTCAATCTGGTGATGCTTGAGAAACGCTTAGCAGCGAGTCAGGCTCGGCGTAAACTGATTATTTCCGATGCAGTGTTCAGCATGGACGGTGATATTGCGCCGATTCCGCAGTTGATTGCTTTGTGCGAGCGTTACGATGCCATGCTGTTGCTGGACGATGCACACGGTTTCGGTGTGCTCGGACGCCAGGGGCGCGGCTGCCTGCATTTGCCACCGGTGCCTGCCCATTCACCACGGGTGGTCTATATGGCCACGCTCGGTAAAGCAGCCGGTGTGTTCGGCGCATTCGTCGCGGCTGATCCCGAAGTGATCGAAACCTTGATCCAGTCCGCACGCAGTTATATTTATACCACTGCCACACCGCCGTTGTTGTCACACGCGTTGTTGGCGAGTTTGCAATTGATCGAACAAGATGAATGGCGGCGCGACTTATTGGCGCAACATATTGCGCAACTTAAGCAAGGCTTGCATGCATTGCCATGGAAACTATTGCCGTCCGACACACCGATTCAACCGCTGCTGATCGGCGATCACATGGATGCGGTGAGGATCAGCCAGGCATTGCGGGAGCGTGGCATTCTGGCGCCGGCGATCCGGCCGCCGACAGTGCCGCAGGGAACGGCGCGATTACGGATATCGCTGTCTGCTGCGCATCAGCCGCAGGACGTCGCGCGTCTGGTCGATGTCTTAAACGACTTGTCAGCTCAATCATGACTGCTTTGCATATCGAAACGTTCGGACAAGGACCGGATCTGGTACTGTTGCATGGCTGGGCGATGCACAGCGGCATCTGGGGCAGCGTGCGCGATTCGTTGGCGCAACATTTTCGTGTGCATTTGGTCGATCTGCCTGGGCATGGCTTGAGTCCGGCGTGCGAACCGGGAACGCTCGATCATCTGACCGAGATCGTCGCGGCTATCCTGCCGGAACGCTGTTTGCTCGGTGGCTGGTCGCTGGGTGGGCAAGTCGCGATGCAAATAGCGTTGCAACAGCCGGAGCGAATCGAGAAATTGGCACTGATTGCCACCACGCCTTGTTTTGCTTGGCAATCCGATTGGCCATTCGGCATGGACCGTAAATTGTTGCACTTATTTTTGGAAAACCTGAAATTGAATTATGCGACTACCATTAATCGTTTCCTGACATTGCAAATGAGTGGCGATCGCGATGCCAGCAAGATTCTGTCGCAATTGCGCAAAAGTTTTTTTCAACGCGCCGAACCGGATCCGGCAGCGCTGGAGAAAGGATTGAAGATATTGCAGCACAGCGACTTGCGCGACCGTATCGGTACTATCCGGCAGCCGGTTTTGATCATGCATGGTGACAATGACGTGATTACGCACCCGGCGGCAGCCGACTGGATGCATCAGCAATTGCCGCAGTCGCAGTATGTAAAATTTGAGCATTGCGGACATGCGCCGTTTTTATCGTACCCCGAACAATTTGTAACACATCTCAATGATTTCAGAGCAAATTCTTGACAAGAAACAGTTGCGCGCATCGTTTGAG
Source organism: Nitrosomonas limosa (assembly GCF_054188085.1). Classification (NCBI taxonomy): domain Bacteria; kingdom Pseudomonadati; phylum Pseudomonadota; class Betaproteobacteria; order Nitrosomonadales; family Nitrosomonadaceae; genus Nitrosomonas; species Nitrosomonas limosa. Next base: position 2,818,093 of record NZ_CM135180.1, read on the forward strand.
CGCGCTGCCGGTAGTTACGACCAGGCAGCGGTATTGCAACGCGAAATCAGCCATCGCATGTTGGCAAGGCTGGAATATATCAAGTACCGGCCGGATGTGATTCTCGATGCCGGTAGCGGTACTGGATACGGTATGCAGCAATTGGCCAAGCGCTATCCGCAAAGTCGGTTAATCGCACTCGATATCGCCTGGTCGATGCTGTCGCACGCGCGACCGAATACTGCCTGGTGGCAACGTTTGTTGCCGTTGCAGCAACAGCGTAGCGACTATGTCTGCGGTGATATCGAGCAACTGCCGTTCAAAAACGAAAGTGTTGGAATGATCTGGTCGAATCTGGCGTTGCAATGGTGCAATAATCTGCAACACACTTTTGCCGAAATGCACCGCATTCTGCGTGCCGATGGCTTGTTGATGTTCAGCACTTTCGGTCCCGATACCTTGAAAGAATTACGCCAGTCGTTCGGACACATCGACGGCTACCAGCACGTCAACCGCTTTGCCGACATGCACGATATCGGCGATTTGCTGCTGAATAACCGCTTTTCCACGCCGGTGATGGATATGGAATACATTACCTTGACGTACGATGACGTCATCAGCGTGATGCGCGACCTCAAGGCGATCGGCGCGCATAATGTGATCCAGGGGCGGCGGCAAGGGTTGATGGGCAAGAACCAATGGCAGCAAGCGCTCGATGCCTACGAAACGCTGCGCCGCGACGGCAAGCTGCCGGCCACGTTTGAAGTGGTATACGGCCATGCCTGGAAGCCGTTCGACCCGCGCTCGATCCTGACGCCGGAAACGCGGCGGCAGTTGGGTTTACCGCCTTAATATGGGGCGAGGCTACTTTGTTACCGGCACCGATACCGGTGTTGGCAAAACCACCGTCAGTTGTGCATTGTTGCGGGCTTTTGCCGCGCAAGGCAAAAAAGCCGTGGGTATGAAACCAGTGGTAGCCGGCAGTGAAAATGGCCACTGGCACGATGTCGAGCAACTGATCGCCGCCAGCAACATCCGTACTGACCGCGAATACGTCAACTCTTACGCATTTCATCCTCCGATTTCACCGCACATCGCCGCGCAACAAGCCGGTATCGACATCGATATCGCCGTCATTGAACGCGCTTATCAAGCGCTCAGTAGTCAAGCGGACATCGTCATCGTCGAAGGCGCGGGCGGTTTCCTGGTGCCGCTCAATGCACAGCAAACCGGCGCGGACTTGGCGCGCGCGTTAAACCTTCCGGTAATCCTGGTAGTCGGCATGCGCCTTGGCTGTTTAAATCATGCCTTGCTGACCGCGCAAGCAATTCATGCGAGCGGCTTGCCGTTCGCCGGATGGATCGCGAATGGCATCGATCCGCAGATGCAGGTGCTGCGGGAAAATATTGCGGCGCTGAAACAGCGGCTGGAGAGTCCGTTGCTGGGGATCATCCCGCCTGGTTTTGAGACAAATAAAGAAGCTGAATCTAAAATTTTAAATATCCAATTAATTGGATATGAGAAGAACTATGAACGAGGATGAGAAAGTCGCCGAAGAATATCTGAAGAGACATCATGATAATGTGATTTTTGAACCTGACGGTAATATTCCACCTGATTTCTTGATAGAAAATTCCATTGGCGTGGAAGTAAGGAGATTGAATCAGCAATATTACACGCAGAATGGTAACGCAAGAGGTTTGAGTGAAACAGCAAGACCTTTTCGAGACAGAGTGGAAAAAGTGCTATTGAGCTATGTTGTAGAAGCTGATGGTGCTAGTTTCTGGGTAGGCTTACGTTACAAAAGAGTTAACGGAGAGCTTGATATTTCTGAAAGAATGATTAAAAAAGCAATTGATGCATTTCAGAAACGGAAAGAAATCCTTCCTTACGAATATCAAATCGGTGATAACGTACTACTAGAATTTATTGCAAGAGGATCTGAAAAAAACCATAAGTACGAGCTTGGGATTGAATCCGATCTGGATCGTGGTGGCTGGGTAATAGAGAAATGTTCAGATGCCATTAAACATTGTATCAAAGAAAAAGAATTGAAAATAAAGCCTTATTTCTCCAAATATGATTACTGGTGGCTGTTGCTAGTTGACCATATGTGCTTTATGAAAAGTGAAGATCGAGTTGACATTGTTAAAAATATTACTAAACCGTTATGCTTTGAACGAATCATAGTGATTAATTATGAAGGTTCTTCACAAGTTTTAGATTTAAAGTTTAGTTAGTGTTTTTTCTTAGAAAAATGATAAGCCGGCAAAAACCAATGCAGTGGTCCCAACACGTCACCGAAACCAGCAATGCCCTCGATCTCGAACCGGGTGTCTTTACCTGGAACGAGCCGCACAAAATCGCGTTGTCGTTGAAGCAATCCGCCGATAGCAGCGAGCGGCGCAAGGCGGAGCCGTTTGCGTCGGCGATGTCGATGCTTAATTTTTACATCAACCGGGCGGGGAGACATTTGCCCGCAGCGCAGCGGGAAATTTTAGAGAAAGCCAAGGACGAATTGCGCACACTCTATGGAAAATCGCACCACGACGGTTAGTCGATAGATTCATCCGGTATTAAGCGTTATTTGACAGCCGGTAAGCCTTCCAGTAGATTTCATGTGATAGTTTGTTTGTTGATAGATTGTTAGTATTTATGGGTTACCTTGAATTAACCGATTACCAATTCAGTCCCAAAAGTCATTGGGATCAGCCGCTGGAAACTTCAAGCATTCCGTTGGCGCGCGATCTGGCGCTGTTCGATCAGAACGGCTACGACTTAACCGATCTGGAACAACGGTTTGCCGTCGCCAATGGGACGCACGCCCATTCGCACCGGGAGCACCGGCACGCATTGAAAGCGCCGTGGTTCACGCAACCGGACCGGGTCGAAGGCGCGGTGCTGAATCACAGTTTGCTGTTCGAACGCAAAGGTTACGCCGGGGAAGCCTTGCAGCAACTGGAGCGCTGGGCCAAGATCAATCCGCTGATTTTTAAGATTATCCGTATCCGTCCAAAATGGGGACTCGATTTCAGTATCGATTACGCCGACCGCGACGGTAACGTATTCGAAGTGCTGCACTGGGAATACGACGGTTTCAATTATGCCGAAGTCGAATCACGCAAACAGGAACTGGAACCGCGATTCGCCGCCATCGACTGGGACGATGCCGCTGCCAGCATTCTGAAACAAAAAGACCAATGGCATCACCTGGATTTTTTTGCGCAGAGCGACTGGAAGTGCAATTACTTCGGCATTGTCAAAGAGCGCTTCAAGATGGTAATTTGGGAATAGCATCAGATCGAACCATGGATGTTCGTTTGCAACGACCATCTGTGGATCGTGATGTCTCTAAAAGTAGGACAAACCTCCTATAAAAGGAGGATCCTTCTCCTATGGTTCCAAAATATCCTTCAAAGTATTATTCGAATGCAGAAAAGTTTTACTGATTAATCAATTACATAATTATATTATTATTTAGGGGAATCTAATGAATAAAGAAATCAAATTGGCAAGTGTAGCCGCATGTATTTTAGGGCTTTCCGTTGTGTCTTCGTCTGCAAGCGCGGGACTCAGTGATCATAGTTTTGCCTGGACGCATAATATCGGCAGCGTGCAATTGGTGCTGAATGGTAGCACGGCGATGACGGCAACCAATCGCGGCTGGGTTGACGATGTGGGTACTAACAATTTCGGCGGCGCAACAGGAAATTATCTTGTCGGTACTTGCGGCTCATCCGATTCGTGCTTTGGAAACGATAGGTACACAAATAACTACTTTGCATTCGATATTGATGGTATTTCAGGCATTACCAGCGCGGTGTTGAATTTGTATCAACCAGCTGTCGGCGAAAATGGCGGAGCGGATGGAGGTTTCTTGAGTCAATCGTCTTCGTTGTTGTATACGCTGTTCGATGTGTCCGGTAACCCATTGACCGATTCCGGTCTTGGAATTTTCGGTGATCTGGCATCCGGTGTTTCTTACGGTTCGTTTGTAGTCGATTCATCCAGCAACGGCACTATCGTATCGATTGCATTGAATGCGGCGGCCGTTTCTGCAATTAATGGCGGCTCGGACACTTTCTTTATCGGCGGCACGATCAGTCCGGTACCTGAACCTGCTACTTATGGCATGTTGTTAGCGGGGCTGGGCATGTTGGGTTTCATGGTTCGCCGTAGAAATCAAGCGGTTTAATTGTCAAACGAATGCCGCCGGATTTCTCCGGTGGCATTTTCTATGTTTCACTCATCACGTTGTTTCTCATCGGAATAATTGATTAATCGCCCAGAAAGCAGCATGATCTCAAGTGGATGCTGTGCTGTATGACACCAATCCCAATCTATTTCTGACAATTTCCTGATTACGAGTGGTTGAAAGGCGATGCGATCATTGTGGATATTGGCGAATTAAAAAATTTTGTTGATTTGGTGCAGTCGATTGCGACGACGGGTGCCATTGTTGTCGGCGGCATTTGGACTTTTTTTTATTCATTAAGAACCGGCTCAATTATCCGCAAATAGAGCTGAAAATCGCCTGCGATCAATATGCGTTGGATCATGGCAAAAAGCTGATCCACACCACCGTCACGCTAAAAAATACCGGTAAAGTGATGTTGTACTCGCAGTTTGCGGAAATCCGCTTGCGTCAGGTATTGCCACTGCCGATCGAAGTAAATGAACGGATTTCCCGGAATTATGATCTGCTATTGCAGGATCAGACTCAGGTTGAATGGCCATTGATTGCAGCCCGGCAATGGCGTTGGGATTCCGGTGAATTTGAGATTGAACCGGGGGAATCCGATGCGGTGCATACCGAATTTGTTGTCGATGCATCCGTTACTTTGGTTCAATTTTATTTCTTCATCAAGAATGCGAAGAAACAGAACTTGGGATGGTCTCTCGCTAAGATGCACAAGCTTGAATCAAAAGAGGAAAAAGAACGTGTCGCACAAAAATGACCACCTGAGTTCGGATAAGATAGAAATTAGACGGCAAAAGCTGGAGCCATCGCAGCAACAAAAACCTACTCGCTGAACATCTCAGTGCAGTTTTTCCTTTCATTATCTTCGAAGCCTATTTTTTAAACTGAACCAATTGGAAGCAACGCACTCATACACCGCTTTCAATAATTTCAGTACGTCAGAAAAACATGTTCTACAAAGAAACTTTCAGCCTCATCGCAATCGTGATTACCTTGGCTGCGTTCATCCCTTACATCCGGGAAATCTTCCGGGGTACGATCAGACCGCATATTTTCTCCTGGGTAATCTGGGGTGTGACGACATTGCTGATCTTCCTTGCACAACTCGAGGATAACGGTGGAGCGGGTACGTGGCCGATCGGGGTTTCGGCGAGTATTACAATCTTTATCGCTTATCTGGCGTATCTTAAACGTGCGGATGTCACTATTACACGCGCCGATTGGTTGTTTTTTATCGCGGCGCTGCTGTCGTTGCCGTTGTGGTATTGGACATCCGATCCGTTGTGGGCGGTAATTTTGCTGACAGCTATTGATGTCGCCGGGTTCGGACCAACAGCTAGAAAAGCCTACCAATTCCCTTATTCGGAATCGTTGTTGTTTTTTGCATTGTTTACGCTGCGGAATGCATTGGTCATGTTGGCATTGGAGAATCTGACATTAACGACATTGATATTTCCTGCAGTCATGCTGATACTCTGTGTGTTGATGATGGCGATGATTGCATACCGCAGGCGGGTACTATTGATTTAATCCGACAGGCCGTGATTGCTCGAAGGGCTTTCACGGCTGTTGTGCTATACAGCAGATTCGCTGCTACCATTGTTCATATCAGTTGGTTGTTAAAGGTAAACTTTTCTCGAATAAATAAGATGAGTAAGGAGATGTGCAATGGCGTATAAAGAATACAAAGTGTTATACGTGACGGAAGGCGGGCTGGGAACGCTTTTTCTGGGAGCATCGGGTATACCGATCAAGCGGCTGGAAGCGACGCTCAACAAGGAAGCAGCCGAGGGCTGGACGCTGGTGTTTCAGTTTGTCGAACAGAAACGGTTCTTATTGTTCTGGAAGCGGGAAGCCGTCATTATCACGCTGGCACGTTGACAATCTCAAGTACTATACGGATGAAAAACAAACAAGCCATCGAACAAGATGAAGAACGCATTCGCAAAATGGTGCGTGAACTGCCGGATGACAAACGGTTATGGTTCTTCCGGGAGGCGGAGAAACGGCTGAAAGATCCTGATACTTATGCAACGCTGAACTTTCTTTTTATCGCCGGTTTGCACCATTTTTATTTGGGAAGATGGGTGCACGGATTTATCAATCTTGGGGTTTTTCTGGCTGGTGCCGTGATGTTGTTTACATCGCTTTTCGGATTGGGTTTATTGCTGCTAATTGCTGTTACGGTGATCGAACTGAAAGCGCTGTTTCAGTCGCAAACCGTGGTTCAGGATTACAACAATGGCGTGATGGAGCGTATTTATCGGGAAACTACCGCGCGAAAGGAAGCATTGCCGGGGAGCTAGTACATTTGTCCTGGAAATAAAGGATTCATGTTCTATTCCCGGCTGAAAAGAATCGTTAGATCATGTACTTTGGAGGTTGATAGGTTGCCGCTTGATTGAAGGATTGATTAACTCTGAAAAAAGGAAAAATGATGAAAACGAAAAGCATTTTAAAAACAATAGGTTTATGTTTGTTGGCAGCTCCCGTTGTTGCGCAAGCGTCGTTGTTGACCATTGCACCGGGTGGCACGACAACCGTGCTGAGCACCGTTTCCGGAACTTGGGCTTCGGCGCCATCGGTGGTGGCCGGTGGGTATAACGTATTCGCGCCGCCGGGAGAAGAAGTTTGGTACGGTGATAGCAGATATAGTTTATTCGGTAACGGAAACTGGGATGATTTTGCATGGGTAGGCGGTTACTGCTTTTCGGGTTCTTGCACCGCGACATTTGATTTGGGTGGCTTAGCCTCGGCGGTGGGCGGTTTTATGAATTATGCGCCGGGTAGTGGCGGAACACCAATGATCAGCGCGCTCGCGGCGGATGGCGTGACCATTTTGGAATCGTATGATTTAGCGGCTGTGGCGCCGATTGTGACACCGGGTGGATTAAACGCCGGTGAATTCCGCGGCATTTTTCGCAGCGAAGGAGATATTGCTTACTTGCAGATTTCCGGATCGTATTTGATTATGCATGATCTGACAGTGTCTGCGGTGCCAGAACCGGAAACCTATGCCATGTTATTGGCGGGTCTTGGAATTCTAGGGTTTGCAGTTCGCCGCAGAAGACAAGTTTCGTAACCGGAAAGTTTTTGGATTGATGGATTATCTCCATGAATCCGAGGCTTTAAAATTTTCTCCAGAAAAAACAAACCCCGTCTCGTAGACGGGGTTTGTTTTCTTAAACTCAACTATTTCTGAGAACAAAATTTTACTGGGTCTCAGGCGTGCGTTTTAGTTAAAACATTCCGGATTGCCGAAGCCATTTCGTCCGCGGCAAACTTGGCGACGTACGCATCCGCGCCGACGGATTTAACATGGTTCTCATTGGCTTCACCAGTGAGAGACGAATGGATGACTACTGGAATCGATTTGAACCGCTGATCATTTTTGATATTGCGAGTCAGTGTAAATCCGTCCATTTCAGGCATTTCCAGATCCGTCAACACCATAGCAACTTTGTCTTGAATAGTTTTACCCTCGGCTTCCGCCGCATCAGCCATTGATTGAATCTTGGTCCAAGCTTCTTGCCCGGTTTTGGTCATTACAAAAGGCGCATTCATTGCTTTGAGGCCGTTCTCAATCATGCTGCGGGCGAGCGGTGAATCATCGGCTGCCAGTATCACTTTCCCTGGTGGAATCGTCAATTGGACCTCGGTACTTTCCATTTCCATTTTTCCGGAAGAATCTGGCAATACATCACGCAAAATTTGTTCAACATCGAGCACTTGCGCCAAACGGGAATCTTCCCGGTCGCCGTCGAGCCGGGCGATGCTGGTGATTAGATTGCCGCCCTTTCCATCCGCAGCGATGACTTGATTCCAATCCAGGCGGGCTATCTCGTTGACTTCCTCAACGGCAAAGGCTTGCGTCGAGCGGGCATACTCGGTTACCAGCAGAATTGAGGTTCCTTTTTTGGGTGTGCAACCGACCACTTTAGGTAAGTCAATGACGGTAATGATCTGACCACGAATGTTGGCAACGCCCATTACGTGTTCTGGAGAATTGGCAACTGCCGTGATGGTCGGCATAACCAGGATTTCCCGAATTTTGAAGACATTAATGCCAAATAATTCGCGGTGATCGGTACCCGGGGCTTCTCCTAATCTAAACAGCAGTAATTCGAATTTATTGTGCGCTGTCAGGTTCGTGCGTTCGTCAATTTCGTGTAAAGCTGTGCTCATGGCAAGTTCTCCGCAATCGTTGAGTAGGTTAGAATGTGAAGTGTATCTTACGGCTGTTGCTGGAAAAGCTTGAAAAACGAGAAAAAAGCTGGTCATTTCACTCTTCAATAAAGTATTACTACATTGTTTCTTTTGATTATTACGAACAAATTGTCCAGCTGATGCCATGTTCTATTCGATTTGTTGCTACCCATGACCGTCCTTCTCCATTATTTGCGGGATTATGTTCTAGCGGTTGATAAATGGTTATTGCTGATATGTAGCATTTGGATCGGAATTCTGGTTACAGTGAACTATCAGCTGGGTATTGAACGCGAAATAATTGCAAGTTTGGGTACGCGTTATTATCAATTTGCAGCATTGGCAGGGCTGTATGCTTGTGCTTTTGTGATTCCTTATGGATTTGTGATCTCACGGAGAAAATATCGAAATAGTTTAACGCCTGTATTCTGTTGTTTGCTGATGCTTGCACCGCTGCTATTTGCGCTTAAAGTCAGTATTGCCAATCCGCTTGAAAATTTTATCGTGGGGATTTGGGGCGATTATTTGACGGCGGTGACGACACTGCCGTTTAAGTTACTGGTGGTGTTGATTCCGTTGTGGGTTCTAGCCAGGCTCTTACTGCGGAAGCAAGGGTTCTGGGGCATGGCATGGAGGGATGTGCAATGGCGGCCTTATCTGCTGATGATGGGATTCATGCTGCCATTGATTGTTTTTGCCAGCACGCAACCGGATTTTCTAAGCGCTTATCCTCGTTTGAAGCAAATTGATTTCATTTTGCCGCATACGGATCATCCCATCATTTTTCAGTTATTGTATGAAATCAGTTATGGTTTGGATTTTGTAACGATTGAGCTTTTTTTTCGCGGGTTTCTGATTTTTGCTTTTGTCCGCTATGTTGGAGCAGCTGCGATTTTGCCGATGGCGACTTTTTATTGTAGTATTCATTTCGGTAAGCCACTGTTTGAATGTATTTCTTCCTACTTCGGCGGATTGATATTGGGTGTTATCGCTTACCGGACACATTCGATCGCCGGCGGTCTTGCCGTGCATTTAGGCGTTGCCTGGATGATGGAAATCGGCGGTTATTTTGGGAATCTTGCGCTGAAATGAAAAAAATAGTTTGGTTAATATTGACTTTTACCATTGTGGCTTGCGCTACGCCAGGGCAAAGTAATTTCGATCATCAGCAACGCAAATGGCAGGAAGCGAAAATTCCTCATTACCGGTTTGATTTGCGGATTGTTTGTTACTGTCCATTTAGAGGGCGCATGCCGTTGCACGTTGAAGTTCTGGATGGACAGATTGTATCGATGCAAGATGTCCGTGGCAGCGTTATTACACAGTCGGATATTCATTTTGAGTACTTTGAGCGTCATGCAACCATTGACCGCTTATTCTCTCTATTGCAAACCTACCAAAGCGGGAAATCTGATCGGGTTATAGTCAAATTCCATCCGGTGCATGGTTTCCCGGAGCGGATTACGGTCGATCGCATTAAAGGCGCTGCGGATGATGAAATCGGATTCGTGGTTTCTAAGTTCGAACAATTGCCTTAAGCGGTTTCGCTGATCGATTTGCAGTTTACGGTTAATTGGCAACTGGTCCGGTTTGGCTGGTCCAATCGGAGGCATGTAATTTGATGCCGTTAAATTCGTGCAAGCTTAAGAATCCCAATTCGGTCAGCGCCGCTTCAACGGCGGCATTATCGCCATTTTCGTCACTTTCGATTAATTGGAGTGCTTGGCCCAGACGGCCTTCCCGCGTTATCAATGCTTGATGCATGTCGTCCGAAATACCCAATTTGTTGACTATCTGGTGCATTTCGATGCCTAGCAACTCGTCCAGTAACGATAAAATACCGACGATAAAGGCGCGTTCCTGGTGATTTTTATCGTGCGGGCGTTCGGCAGCAGCGATCAATTCCATTAACTTGCCGCGTTCAACTGCGGTTTGCATGCGTCTGTCAGGCAGTCCGTCTTCAGTTTGAGTCGAGGTATAGAGCAGCAATTGAATCCATTTTAATAATTGCTCACGCCCCATCAGCGTAATGGCGTGTTTAATCGAATTGATTTTTCGCGGCAGATCTCCGGCTACGGAATTAACCATGCGCATAAGGTGATAACTTAAACCGGGCTGGCGTTTGAATTCTTTCTCAATCTCATCGTGATCGCGATTATCCGTAACCAGTGTCAGCAACTTCATCAGCGATAATTTTCCAGGGTCTGCGCGCTTAACCGACATCACCTCCGGCTTGGCGAAATAGTACCCCTGAAACATTTGAAATCCCAGTTGCTTGCAGCGCATTTCCTGTTCGCGGCTTTCGACTTTTAATGCTAACAGCAGGACAGGCCAGCGTTTCAGATCGTTAACCAATTTTTCCAGCGCATCGATTTCAAGTGCTAGCACATCGACTTTGACGATGCTGACAATTGGCAATAGCTGTTCAATCCGGCTATCAATCGCAACAATATTATCCAATGCGAATTGATAGCCTTTTTGCTTTAATTCTTGGCAGTGCTGCAAAAAATCGCCGGTAATGAGATCGGGTACTCTGACTTCCAGAACTACATGCTTGCATGGCAGCAAACTGATGATATCGCTCATGATCAAACCGGGATCCGCGTTGATGAATCCTCGCTGCTGCCCCAATACATTCTGGATGCCAAAGCGGCCGTAGGCGTTCACAATGACATTGGCTGATGCCGATAAATCGTCGGTAATGGCTGCTGTCTCCTGCGTTTGCTCTTGACGGAACAGCAGCTCATACGCGACCAGGTTTTGATTGCGGTCAAGAATCGGTTGCCGCCCGAGAAAATAATTGTCCATTGCAATCTCTCCGCATTCATTCGTATCTTAGTGATTTAAATTAAATCAAGTACATATTGCCAAGGCTGGGAAGTATACGGTACGGAGCGTGAAAGCCTAAAGCGGGAATAAAAGGGCTTTTCTGGATCAATGGCAAGTTTGGTTCCAGAGTATTTGCTTGCTAGTTAGCAATCCTTATTGACTCGGCACAATAATACTTGAAATTTATGAATCGCCCCCCATCTTGTTGAAATGGAAAAAGACGACGCAAGATATTCGACGCTGGAGCAACTGCATGAACGGCGCAAGCAAGTGGTGCGGTTGCATCGCAAGGGCTACGGCGTGATGCAAATTGTTGAGCTCAGTGGGCTTTCGTATCCGACAGTTCGGTTTGCGATAGATCGGTATGAAGAAGGCGGATTTTCCGCCCTGAAGCCAGGGATGCGAGGCAAGCGTGCTGGTCAAGGGCGGGCACTGACAGAGGAACAGGAACAAGCCATCCGCAAGATCATTTGTGACAAGCGCCCGGAGCAACTGAAGATGGAATTTGCGCTGTGGAATCGGGCGGCGGTCATGCAACTGATAGAGCGGGAGTACAGCATCAAGCTGTCGGTGCGCGGCGTAGGCAACTATCTGTCACGTTGGGGTTTCACTCCCCAGAAGCCGATCAAGAAGGCCTATGAGCAGCGGCCTGAAGCCGTACAAGCCTGGCTCAACGAGCAATACCCGGAAATTGAGAAGCGCGCCAAGGCGGAAGGCGGCGAGATTCACTGGGGCGATGAAACTGCCTTGGTCAATACCGATGTGCGCGGTCGTTGCTATGCTCCGGCAGGCAAGACGCCAGTCACCTACGCGACTGGTGGTGCGCGACAGAAGCTATCGATGATTGCCGCAGTGACGAATCAGGGCAAAACACGCTGGATGATCATCGACGAGGCCTTCAACGCCGACAGGCTGATCGAATTCCTCGAAGCGCTGATCAAGGATGCCGGGAAGAAGGTATTCTTGATTCTCGACAATCTGCGGGTTCATCACAGCAAACAGGTCAAGGCATGGGTCGCTGAACGACAAGACAAAATCGAGCTGTTCTACCTGCCCAGCTATAGCCCGGAACTGAATCCGGAGGAACGCCTCAATGCCGACCTCAAGCATGCCATCGGGACGAAAGTGCCGGTGCGCACCAAGGCCAAACTCAAACTCGCTGCCACCGAACACATGGTTAAACTTGAACAATCACCCGAACGGGTCAAAAGCTTCTTTCAAGATCCGAGGGTCAAATATGCCGCTTGAAACTTCAAACTTAATCTGACCGGATCAATAGTGTTGATTTATAAAATCTTCTGTCAGGTACTCAGAAGTTCCGTGATCTGAATTGATCCGTAGCGCGGATTAAGGCTGCTTGTATGCCTGGTTCCCATACTGAGTGGCCGGCATCGTCAATGATGAGGTATTCGGCTTGTGGCCAGGCATGATGTAAATCATCGGCGCTGACGATCGGGCAAACCGCGTCGTAGCGTCCTTGCACGATGGTGGCGGGAATGTTGTGCAGCTTATGCACGTTATCCAACAATGAATTTTCCGGTAAGAAGATGTTGTGCCTGAAGTAGTGCGCCTCCATGCGCGCCAGCCCGAGCGCTACGGTGTCGCTCGCGAAATAGCTGACGGTGGCAGGATTGGGTAGCAGTGTCGAGCAGGATCCTTCATAGGTGCTCCAAATTCGTGCCGCCGGCATATGGATGACGGGATCCGGATTCATTAAGCGCTGATGATAAGCGGAAAGGATATCGCTACGTTCTGGCGCGGAGAGTGGTGCTACAAATTCTCGCCAGGCTTCCGGGAAGAAATTGCGTAATCCATACAAAAACCAGTCAATTTCCTGCTGGCGGCACAAGAAAATTCCACGCAGTATAAAACCGAGACAGCGTTGCGGATGCGCTTCCCCATACGCCAACGCTAATGTGCTGCCCCACGAACCGCCAAATACAAGCCACTGTTCAATTCCTAAGTGTTGACGAAGTAACTCCAAGTCATTGATCAAATGAGGCGTTGTGTTATCTTGAATTTCGCCAAGTGGAATTGAACGTCCCGCACCTCTTTGATCATATACGACAATACGATAAGATGCCGGATCGAAAAAGCGACGGTGAGCTGGAGCTGACCCGGCCCCTGGTCCGCCGTGAAGAAATACGACAGGGATGCCGTCAGGATTGCCGGATACTTCCCAATACATGGTATGGATGTTATCCAAAGGGAGCATCCCTTGCTGATAGGGTTGAATTTCGGGATAGAGCGTGGTTTGATGGTTCATGATATGAGTACAAATGCCGTTAAATAATTTGGTTAAAAAAACTGAAAAAGAGTGATAAACAGCACAGAGTTCAAAATATAAATGAATTATAGTTCTGTTATATTGCTCGACAGGCGAACTACTGTATTTATGTTATAAGGAATATCATATGCCTAATACAATCCTGAGAGAACAAGAAGTTTCCATGCTGCGTGAAGAAATGGAAATTTTGATGAGTGAACGTCAAAGCCTCCTGAATGCAACTGGAGCAGCGGCTGTTTTTGTGGCTAAACTGGATAGTTCGAAATTGCCGGATTCGGCATGCCAAGCGGCGAAAATCTTATCCAGTTCGTTAAATAATTTACCAGAAGAAACCTTACGGGATGCGCTGGAGAGGGTGAAATCAGAATTTGCAGTTCGTGCATGAACAACAAAAAGATTCGAGTACACCTAAAGTCGGTTTGGTATTAACCGGAGGTGGTGCTCGTGCAGCTTATCAGGTAGGGGTATTACGAGCGATTGCGGAACTTTTACCCGATAAAAGCCGTAATCCGTTTCCCATCATTTGCGGTACTTCGGCTGGTGCGATTAATGCAGCCAGTATTGCAGTTTCGGCAAGCAATTTTGGTGAAGGTGTTGAGAGGCTCGAAGCCGTCTGGTCAAATTTTCACGTTGACCAAATTTATCGATCAGACTTCCTTGGGGTGTTGCATAATACCTTGCGATGCTTGCTTTCTTTGGTTTCGACTGAGTATGGCCAACATCATCCGATTTCCCTTTTGGATAACTCCCCGCTAGAAGCCTTATTAAGAAACCGATTCTCTTTCCGCACGATTCAGCATTCCATACGTTCCGGTTCTTTATATGCTTTGGGTCTTACCGCATGGGGCTATACCTCCGGCCAATCCGTCACTTTTTATCAGGCGGCTAAAGAAGTGACTCCCTGGAAGAGAGCCCAGAGATTGGGGATCCCGGCCGAAATTGGGGTTGGACACCTGATGGCTTCTTCGGCGATACCTTTTATTTTTCCAGCGGTAAAATTGAATCGGGAATTTTTTGGCGATGGTTCCATGCGTCAGCTGGCGCCGATCAGCCCGGCGTTGCATTTGGGAGCGGATAAAGTATTGATAATCGGTGTGCGCAAGCCCGTAACCGATGAACCGAAGCGTGTCAGCGTATCGGGTTATCCACCATTTGCGCAGATCGCCGGGCATGCGCTGAACAGTATCTTTGTCGATAGTTTGGACGTGGATTTGGAACGCTTGCTGCGTATTAACGAAACTTTAAAACTGATTCCTCCGGCAGCATTCAAAGAAAAAAATATTTCATTGCGGCCCGTCGAAGCAATGATGATCGCGCCTAGCGAAGGTATCAATGAGATCGCGCAAAAATATGCGAGTACTTTACCTTGGATCATGCGTTACTTATATCGTGCGATCGGTGCGATGGGACCTAACGGGTCGACCTTACTGAGTTACGTGCTGTTTGAAATGGCTTTCTGCCGTGATTTAATCGAATTGGGTTATAACGATACCCTTCAGCAGAAAACGGAATTGTTGCAATTTATCGGGGTTCAGAATAAACAAAACCCGCACGAGCGTTCTTAGCAGTTTTTTTTCATTTATATTTCGTAGGAAAGTTGATGGCATTTGATAGTCCGCAGTTTTGGTTTGCTGTATTGCAAATTATTGCGATTGATATTGTTTTAGGTGGCGACAATGCAGTTGTAATCGCTCTGGCTTGTAGGCGTTTGCCTGAACAACAGCGCAAGCTCGGGATTTTCTGGGGCGTTGCAGGTGCAATTGCGCTTCGTGTTATTCTGATTTTTTTTGCATTGAATCTGTTGACCATTCCTTATTTGAAGGTTGCAGGTGCGGCATTGCTGGTTTGGATCGGTATTAAATTGTTACAGCCTGAATCGGAAGGAGAACACGAAGTCGACGCCAGTACCACGCTGCTTGGCGCTATCAAAACCATCATCGTGGCGGATGCGGTAATGAGTCTCGATAATGTAATTGCAATTGCAGGAGCAGCGAAGGACGAAATCAGCTTGGTGATTTTTGGGCTGGTGATCAGTGTACCGATCATTGTTTGGGGTAGTCAGTTTGTAATGAAGATCATGGATCGATTTCCGGTCACTATCGCGATAGGCGCGGGATTGTTGGGGTGGATTGCTGGCGATATGGCGGTTACTGACGTAGTTACCAAAGATTGGGTCAATGCAAATGCGAAGTTTTTGCACTGGATCGCTCCCGCTGTCATGGCAATCGTAGTAATTGCCAGCGGCAAAATGCTGGCCGCTCGTAAATTGATCGAAACGAAACCGATCATCGATCTGGCCGATGAAAATAATCCCAGAAAGTAATCTGGATCGATAAATAAAGGATTAATCATGCTAAAAATATTGTTGCCTGTTGATGGCTCTGAATGCTCGAAAAAAGCTGTGGCTGATTTTATTCAATTGCTCGATTGGTACAAGGAAATACCGGAATTTCATCTGCTTAATGTCCAATATCCACTCGATGGGAATGTGTCATTATTTATCAATCAAGCTGATATCAAGCAATATCATCAAGAGGAGGGTCTGAAGAATTTGCATGAAGCTCGCGATATATTGGATCAAGGGGGAATCGCTTATCAGTTTCATATTACGGTGGGTGATCCAGCTGAAATGATCGTGCGGTTTGCAACCGAAAAACAATACGATCTGATCGTGATGGGACCGCGCGGCAGAGGCGGGATAAAAGGATTGCTGCTGGGATCCGTGACCAGCAAAGTGATGCAGCTGTCGCAAATACCTGTCTTACTGGTTAAATAATTCCTTCTTTGGATTGGTTCATTGAAACTGAGGATCTTGGGATGCAGCGGCGGTGTTGGCAGTGGGGCGCAGACCACGGCGATGCTGCTGGATGACGATATCTTGATTGACGCCGGAACCGGGGTCGGGAATCTGAGTATCGAGGAAATGATCAAGATTGATCACGTTTTTGTGACGCACGCACATTTGGATCATGTCGCTTTTATTCCTTTTCTGGTGGATACGGTCGGTTCGTTACGCACTAAACCGCTGATCGTTCATGCAATTGAGGCGACGCTCATTGTTTTACAGAAGCATCTGTTTAATTGGCATTTGTGGCCAGATTTTACAAAAATCCCGGATGCGGATCTTCCCTATATGCGCTATGAAACGCTATCGCCGGAACAGGCAATTATTCTAAATGGCCGGAAAATCATACCGCTTCCGGCGAATCATACGGTTCCGGCAGTAGGTTATCAGTTGGACTCTGGTCATGCCAGTCTTGTTTTTACCGGTGATACCACCACGCATGCCGCATTCTGGCCGATCGTGAATAGGATCCCGAATTTAAAGTATTTGATCATTGAGTCCGCTTTTTGTAATAAAAAAAGAGCGATCGCCATTCGATCCAAACATCTTTGCCCCAGTTTGCTGATGGAAGAATTGGAGAAGCTGGAGTGTGAAGCGGAAATTTTAATTTCACATTTAAAGCCCGGAGAAGCCGATATTACCATGAATGAGATCCGGCAATGCCTCGCGCGATTCAGTCCGAAACGATTGGAGAACAACCAATTATTTGAATTTTAGGAAGCGACATTATGAATACATTTGCGCCAACGCTGCTTAAACAAAAAAACACACCCAACGGTAATGTGCAGGATTTCTCCAAGAGCCTGCAAACTGTAATCGCCAGGATTCAGGCCGCGAACAATGTTGATGAAATTATGGTGGAGGTAAGTAAAGAAATCTGTGCGTTATGTAATGCGGATCGATTAACAATTTATGCATTGAGTGACGATAAGTCTTTTTTAATGACGCGGGTTAAAACCGGAATTAATTCATTTCAAGATCTAAGAATTCCGGTAACAGAGAACAGTATTATCGGCTATGCCGGACTGCAAAAGAAAACTGTCAATATTGAGGATGTTTACAATAAAAGTGAATTGAAGGCGCTGGATGCGCAATTGGTTTTTTCCAACGAAGTTGATAAACGCACCGGTTATCGAACCAAGCAAATGCTGGTTGCGCCGATTGTAAGCCAGGATAACCAAGGGTTGCTAGGCATTGTTCAAGCAATCAATCATAAAAGCAATCAAACGTTTCCGGCAGAAGTTGTGCAAGGCATTGCTGAAATTTGCCGTGCGGTTGCAGGCGCGTTCAAGCATCCGCAGAAACCAAATCAATTATTGAAATCAAAATACGATTACCTGGTTCTCGAATCGGTTATTTCGGCTGCGGAACTGGAACTCGCCGCACGCTCGGCGCGCAAAAAAGGATGTGATCTGGAAGATGTCTTGCGCGATGAGTTCCAGATCGGATCGGCGGTTATCGGCAAAGCACTTGCTTCGTTTTTCGAGGTGAAGTACGAGCCATTTAAGGCTGATCGTATCAAGCCTGCAGATTTACTTAAAAACTTAAAAAGAGACTACGTTGAAAGTAACGCAATATTACCGATAGACGACACCAAAGACGGTTTGGTGGTTTTAACGCTGGATCCCGAACGGGTTAAAACCCAACGCATCGCCAATACTATTTTCCCGAAAAATAAGATTATTTACGCTGTTACCACCAAACGGGAGTTTGAACAGACCGTTGAACAGTTTTATGGTGATACTGGTGATGGAATCGGCTCCGGCGATATCAATGAGATGCTCGTGAGTCTTCAATGGGAATCGAGTGATATCGAAGAAGCTTCTGATGAGAAAGAGGAATCTTCCGCGGCCTCCGATAACGAATTGGTTAAGCTTGTCAATAAAATCATCATCGATGCCTATAAGATGGGAGTCTCGGATATTCATATCGAGCCTTTTCCCGGCAAGGAAAAAACGAAGATCCGTTTCCGCAAAGACGGTTCGCTGATGCCGTATATCGAGATTCCAGCCGGCTATAGGAATCCGCTGGTGACACGGATCAAGATTATGTGTGACCTGGATATTTCTGAGAAGCGCAAACCGCAAGACGGCAAAATTAAATTTAAGAAGTTTGCGCCACTGGATATTGAGTTGCGGGTGGCGACGATTCCATCGGCAGGCGGCATGGAAGATGTGGTCATGCGGATTCTTGCCGCCGGTGAACCGATCCCGCTGGAGAACATGGGTTTTACGCAACACAATCTGAAAGAATTAAAAGATATCATCAGTAAGCCTTATGGCTTATTTTTTGTATGCGGGCCGACCGGTTCCGGTAAAACGACCACGCTGCATTCCGTGTTGAAATATCTGAATCAGAACGATACCAAAATCTGGACAGCGGAAGATCCGGTTGAGATCACCCAGAAGGGTTTGCGGCAAGTGCAGATCAACGTCAAGGCAGGACTTACTTTCCCGGTTATCATGCGTTCCTTCTTGCGCGCAGATCCGGATATCATCATGGTCGGCGAGATGCGTGACAAGGAAACCACCAGTATTGGCATCGAAGCATCGTTGACCGGTCATTTGGTGCTGGCGACCTTGCATACCAACAGCGCGCCGGAATCGGTAATTCGTTTGTTGGATATGGGGATGGATCCGTTTAATTTCGCCGATGCCTTGCTGGGTGTATTAGCGCAACGACTGGCGAAACGGTTATGTAAACATTGCAAGGAAGCCTATGTCGCCAGCGAACAGGAAATCGATACTTTGTTAGAAGAATATAGTGCGGAACTCAAAAATATCGATCGGTTTAAATCAGATCCCGAGACCGCACTTCGTGAAATTCGCGAGCAGTGGATCCAACAATATGGTGACGATCAGGGCCGGATTTCGCTCTACAAGGCCGTCGGTTGTGATGAGTGTGTCGGTACCGGTTATGCCGGACGGGTCGGATTGCACGAGCTGATGACTGCGACCGATGCACTCAAGAAGAATATTCAGGAACGAGCGCGCGTGGCGGAGATGCTGGTGACCGCATTGGGAGACGGCATGCGTACGCTCAAGCAAGACGGCATTGAAAAGGTTCTGCAGGGTATTACTGATATGCATCAAGTGCGAGTGGTTTGTATCAAATAAAAAAACCGCCCACAATAGGCGGTTTTTTATTTAGAACCTAATTATGCTTTAGCATATTGCACCTGCAGCACGAGTACGGCAGGTACTTGCTGCATTTACTGTCCATGTAACTTTTCCTTGAGCGTCGACGGCGGGCGTTAGAATATAAGTTTCACTATTCAATCCTTGAACCGCTGTGGCAGTAGCTGTAATTTGACCGGCGGCCGTAACAACGACACCATTTAAGAAAGTACTAGCTACAGGAGCTGCCGGTATCAATCCAAAAGCACCAAAAGCAACGTTTTGTATTGCAGGGCCGCCCGCATTAAAGCAGTTACCTTCTTGTACACATACTTCAATACCGGCTTTAATGCCTGCTGTTGCATTAATTACCTCTGTATATTTTGCCTTTAATGCGTAATTCTGATAAGCAGGCACCGCTACCGCAGCCAGAATACCAATAATGGCTACAACAATCATTAACTCGATCAGGGTAAAACCTTTTTGTACTTGTTGCATTTGTTGTTCTCCTTTAGGTTGTGAGTAGAACACACCCGATGTGTGTATTGAATCATTAGCAGAATTCATGCCAGAATTATTAAAAATTAATTCCTCTTTTATATTCAATAGTTATCAATTATATTTAAAGTAATTCATGATTAATTTAGATGTTGAGGCGAGCTGAAATCCATCATTGGGTGAACAGTCATTTAAAACAATGTATTGGTATTAGTTTCCAAAAACTTCTTCCCACAGCGTCAATACTGCTTTGCGATCATCTTTTAGATGATTGTCTTCAACCCGGGTGAATTTTTGTGCTTGGCCGTCCACTGGCGAGCTGCCGGCCATATCTGCTTCACCATTCAATCGTTGGCGGTGCTGGATGCGCCGGAATTCGCGATAGGCTGAACGCGTTTTTTCCGCAGTGATTTTGCCTATGAGTTCCAGTTCTCCCGCAAGTTTCAAGAGCGCGATATTACCAATGTTCCCGGTAAGCTGTGGGTAACGATTCGAGTAACCGAGCACCAGATATTGCACAATAAATTCGACATCAATGATACCGCCTCGATCATGTTTAATGTCAAATAACGCGGTTGGATTGGGGTGTGCTTCCAGCATTTTTTCACGCATTTTCAATATTTCTTTTTTAAGTTCATCAAGGTTGCGTTGCTTGCACAAAATTTCTTTGCGGGTATGCTCAAAAACATCGCCAACGTGCGGATCGCCGACGACGAATCGGGCGCGGGTTAACGCCTGATGTTCCCATACCCAAGCCTGGCGGTGCTGATATTGCGCGAATGCTTCCATCGAACTGACCAGTAAGCCGGAAGCACCATTCGGGCGCAGGCGCAGATCGGTTTCATACAGGAGTCCGGCGGACGTATGGCGGGTCAACCATGCGTTGATGCTTTGTCCCAGCTTGGTATAAATTTCTGCGGCATCGGGATGGTCGTCGTCGTACAAGAACACGATGTCGAGATCCGAAGCATATCCGAGTTCTTTCCCGCCCAATTTGCCGTACCCGATGATTGCGAAAGCGGGGTTTTCCCGATGGCGTTTCTTCAAGCCGGACCAAGCGAGAGTCAGGACATTGTTCAAGACCAAATCAGCCAGTGCGGTCAGGTGATCACTCAATGTCTCTAACTGCAAGGAGCCTTCAAGATCGGTGACCAGCAGGCGGAATACTTGCGCATGCTGGAAATGCCGCAAAACATCCATTTGCCACTCGATTACGTCATTTTTCGGATTGTTGACATGATTCAATTGATAAATCAATTCGTTATTGAGTATTTTCCAATCGGGAACCGGGTGCGGTTCGTGTTGACGTAATAATTCATCCAGCAGGATAGGATGGCGCCCCAAATAATCGCTGGCCCATTGACTAGTACAGGCAAGTTCCGCGACGCGCTGCAAGGTATGCGGGTGTTCCAGCAGCAACGCCAAGTAAGAAGATTGGGTGCTGATTTTTTCGAGTAATTGCAGCATACGTTCCAAGGTAATATCGGCAGGCGGATATCCAGAGGCTGCTTCAATGAGCATGGGTATCAATGTAATGATTTGCTGTTGGCTTGTTTCTGCGAGATGCTGATAGGTTGTATCTTGATAGAAAGAGCGGATCCGTTCCGAAATTTTTGCGGGCTCCGAGAACCCCATCGTGCTAAGTTGCGTGGTAGCGGCTTCGGTTTGTGAAATATCATGCGCCTCGGCCTGCCATAAATTAGCCAGCATGTCATGCGCGGGAGATTTCCGGGGAGTGGCAAAAATGAGCTCAAAGTGACGTGTTACGTCACTCCGGTGTCTGTCCAACTGTTGCATAAATCGCTCGTAGCCGCTAAAACCCATTGCCATCGCGATGCGGTGCTGGTCTTCGGGATTCAATGGCAAGGTTTGAGTTTGCTGATCATCCAGATATTGCAGGCGATGTTCCAGTTTTCGCAGGAAGCGATAAGCTTCTATGAGTTCTGTTACAGCTTGAACAGGCAATTGCTGTTTTTTTTGCAGCCGCTCCAGAACACTGAGAGTTGGCCGGATGCATAAATCCACATCCCGGCCGCCGCGGATTAATTGGAAAACCTGTGTAATAAATTCGATTTCCCGAATGCCGCCAGGTCCGAGTTTGATATTGTCGTGCAGTTCGCGGCGTTCGACTTCTTTGCGCAATTGTGCATGCAAGCGGCGCATCGATTCGTAAGCATTGAAGTCCAGGTACTTGCGGAATACGAAAGGTCTGACGATTTGTTCCATCAAAGTGGACTCGCTCTCGCTATCGTCGCCACCAGCGATAATGCGTCCCTTGATCCAGGCATGGCGTTCCCATTCCCGGCCATGCTTGATGAAATATTCCTCCAGCATCGGGAAGCTGATGGCTAAAGGACTGTTTTCTCCATGTGGCCGTAACCGCATGTCGACGCGAAAGACATAACCGTCAGCGGTAAAATCGTTGAGACTGGCAATTAATTTGCGCCCAAGGCGCGCAAAAAATTCATGGTTTGAAATCGATCTGGCGCCATCGGTTTCACCATCCTCGGGGTATACGAAGATCAGATCGACGTCCGATGATACGTTCAGTTCTCCGCCACCGAGTTTGCCCATGGCAACCACCAGTAAATGCTGGACCGCATGACTGTTTTCACCGCGCGGTAATCCAAATCGGTCAGGCTGTGCAAGCCACATTTCGTGATATTTAAGGGCGAAATCAATCGTGACTTCGGCCAGATTCGTCATGCAGGTCATCACTTCCGCTAAATCGGCCAGGCCGCTGATATCGCGAATCGCTAAACGAAGTATGACTTGTTTGCGTAAATCGCGAAGTAAGCTATTCAAGTTGTCTTCGTTTACGATTTGTCTTGAATGTGATTCGAGAAAATTCTGCATTTCTTTTCTTTGAAAAGGGGTGTGCAGATTATTTAACAAGTTAATTTTTCGTGCCGGCTCGCTGTTCAATAATTGTTGTACATAGCGGCTGGCAGGCAGCGCGGCGGCTAAAATAGCATCAGGAGAATCGTTGTCTTGTTTCATGAGTCAGTCGGACATTAACTGGTATGGATAACCGAAAAGCTTACATTAAAGTATCAAATAAGAATTGTGAATAAAACGAAATAGATCGTTATCTGACTAAATGCTAGAATCCGGGTTGAATATTATCAATTTGGTACCGTCTGGAATGCGTATACTGAATTAGTTGATAATAAATTTTATTTTTACATCATCCCTAATGATTTATTTTAGTTTTGCAGGCATTGAGCCAGAGTAAGTGACGTATGTTGAAAAATACAGTTAAAGATCATCCCTCAAACATTGGTAAAGACCCAAGCAGGGGTTTTTGTGTGGCTGCTATACAAATGGCTTCCGGTCCGAGTGTATCCGCCAATCTCGAGGAAGCGGCGCGACTGATTGAAGATGCCGTTAGCCGTGGCGCCAAATTGGTTGTGCTGCCGGAATATTTTTGCATTATGGGCATGAAAGATACGGATAAGCTGGCAGTGCGGGAGCAACCGGGCGAAGGGCAGATTCAGAAATTTCTTAGTGACACCGCAAAGCGTTTAGGAATCTGGCTGGTGGGGGGGTCAGTGCCGCTGGCTTCGCCGGATCCTGATAAAGTCTATAATAGCTGTCTGGTTTATGCGGATGACGGTCGGCAAATGGCCCGTTACGACAAAATTCATTTGTTTGGTTTGCAACTGGGACACGAGCGTTATGCCGAGGAAAAAACGATCAAGGCGGGGGATAAAGTGGTCACGGTAAATTCCCCTTTTGGCCGGATCGGTTTGTCGATCTGTTACGATTTGCGGTTCCCGGAATTATTCCGGCTGATGGATAAAGTTGATATTATCCTGGCGCCGGCTGCATTTACCGCGATTACCGGGAAAGCGCATTGGGAAGTTCTGGTGCGGGCGCGCGCTGTTGAAAACATGGCGTATGTGATAGCACCGGGACAAGGCGGGTATCACGTAAATGGACGCGAAACCAATGGCGATAGCATGATTGTTGATCCGTGGGGGGTAGTGATAGAACGTCTGCCGCGTGGTTCCGGTGCTGTTGTAGCGACGATTGATCCCGATTATCAATCGAGTTTGCGAGCCAATCTGCCCGCTCTGGATCACCGGACTTTACAAGCCTGCTGAGCGTGCATTTGAAATTTTACGTGATGGGCCTATTGCGGCTGCAGCGTGATTAATTGAATTACAACTATGAATATTGAAGGTATTGCGGAAGATAAAGATTTTATGGCGATTGCAAATCGCTGCTTGCTGATGCCATACGATCTGGACGCATCCGGCTTGCAACAAGTAATGGGACAGTTACTGTCTCATCAAATCGATTATGCGGATCTCTATTTTCAGTACAACCGATCTGAAGGCTGGATGCTGGAAGAAGGTATTGTGAAATCGGGTAGTTTCAATATTGACCAAGGCGTCGGCGTTCGTGCGATCTGCGGTGAAAAAACCGGATTTGCGTATTCCGACGACATCAGCATGCCGGCTTTGGTAACAGCTGCGCAGGCAACACGTGCAATTGCCCATCAGGGCAATCCGCAAGCGGTGCAAGTGGCAAAGCGGGCAGGGTTGAATCAGCGGGCGCAATTATATTTGCCCGAAGATCCGATTGCGAGCCTGAAGGACGCGGAGAAGGTGGCATTGTTGGAGAAAGTCGAACGCTATACCCGACAACTCGATTCCAGGATTACGCAAGTGGTGGCGTCATTGGCGGGTGAATACGAAGTGATCTTGATCACTCGCAGCGACGGCATGCTGGCAGCCGATGTGCGGCCTTTGGTCCGGCTGTCGCTGCAAGTAATCGCCGAGGAGAAAGGCCGGCGCGAGCAAGGAGTGGCTGGCGGTGGCGGGCGTTTTGGTTACGAATACTTTACTGATGAAGTTTTGCAGGATTACGCCAGGCAAGCGGTACATCAGGCCGTGGTTAATCTGGATGCACGTCCGGCGCCTGCTGGCACGATGACGGTTGTTCTGGGTAGCGGTTGGCCCGGGATATTGCTGCATGAAGCGATTGGTCACGGATTGGAAGGCGATTTCAATCGCAAGGGAAGTTCCGCATTCTCCGGTCGCGTAGGGCAAAGGGTGGCGGCGCCTGGCGTTACCGTAGTCGATGACGGCACCATTCCCCGGCGGCGGGGATCGTTGAATATCGATGACGAAGGTAATCCGACGCAATGTACTGTATTGATAGAAGATGGCATACTGCGAGGCTATTTGCAGGATAGTTTGAATGCCCGCTTGATGGATTTGCCGGTAACCGGCAATGGCCGGAGAGAATCTTTCGCGCATATTCCCATGCCACGCATGACCAACACTTATATGTTGAACGGAGACAAGGATCCGGCCGAAATTATCGCGTCTGTTAAACATGGACTGTATGCAGCCAACTTTGGCGGCGGTCAAGTTGACATTACCAGCGGAAAATTTGTTTTTTCGGCGGCAGAAGCGTACATGATTGAAGACGGCAAGATTACTTACCCGGTTAAAGGTGCTACTTTGATTGGTAATGGCCCGGATGTATTAACGCGGGTTTCCATGATCGGCAATGATATGCTGCTAGATCCGGGGGTAGGCACCTGCGGCAAAGAGGGACAAAGCGTGCCGGTTGGTGTCGGGCAACCGACGCTACGCGTCGACGGATTGACAGTGGGTGGAACGGGTATTTAATCCTTTTGACGTTACGCCTTTTGCTTTGTGTCTTTGAGTTTTTTGATACGATAGCGGTAATGAAGTTTTTGTGAATTTTTATAACTTGTTTTGAAATTGATATTAGGGTGCAATTAGCATGAGTGTAGAACTGACCGGTGCTGAAATTACCATACGGTGTTTGCAAGAAGAAGGGGTGCAATGTATTTTCGGCTATCCTGGTGGCGCGGTGTTATTTATCTACGATGAACTGTTTAAGCAAGATAAGGTTCGTCATATCTTAGTCCGCCACGAGCAAGCCGCGCTCCATGCGGCAGATGGTTATGCGCGCTCCAGCAACAAGGTGGGGGTTGCGCTTGTTACTTCCGGTCCGGGCGTCACCAATGCGGTGACAGGAATCGCAACTGCTTACATGGACTCCATTCCGTTGGTGATTATTAGCGGTCAGGTACCGACCAGCGCGATTGGTTTGGATGCATTTCAGGAAGTTGATACGGTGGGTATTACACGCCCTTGCGTTAAACATAATTTTCTGGTTAAGGATGTGACCGAGCTGGCGCAGACCATCAAAAAAGCTTTTTATATTGCTTCGACCGGGCGCCCTGGCCCCGTTCTCGTTGATATTCCAAAGGATGTTTCACAACAGAAAACCAAGTTTGTGTATCCGGACAAGATAACGATGCGTTCTTATAACCCGGTGGTGAAAGGACACGCAAGGCAGATCAAGAAAGCCGCGGAATTGATATTGAGCGCTAAGCGTCCGATGATTTATACCGGTGGCGGTGTGATATTGAGTGATGCTGCGGCACAATTGACGGAATTAACGCAACTGCTGAATTTTCCATGTACCAATACCTTGATGGGGTTGGGCGGTTATCCGGGTACCGATAAGCAGTCCTTGGGAATGCTAGGCATGCACGGCACTTATGAAGCGAATATGGCGATGCAATATTGCGATGTGCTGGTTGCGGTCGGCGCCCGCTTTGACGATCGTGTGATTGGTAATCCGAAACATTTTTACAATGAGAACCGGAAAATTATCCATATTGACATTGATCCTTCATCGATTTCCAAACGAGTAAAAGTCGATGTTCCGATCGTCGGCGATGTTCTGGATGTGCTGAAAGAATTAATAAAATTGCTGAAATCCGAAAATGCAAAACCCGATCAATCGGCATTGAAGGAATGGTGGAAACAGATTGATCTCTGGCGTGAGCGGGATTGCTTGAAATTTGATCGTGACAGCAAAATTATTAAACCGCAGATGGTTGTTGAGAAATTATTTGATGTTACCAAAGGGGACGCATTCGTAACTTCGGATGTCGGGCAACATCAGATGTGGGCTGCGCAGTTTTACAAATTCGATAAGCCGCGGCGCTGGATCAATTCCGGCGGGCTAGGCACGATGGGATTTGGCATGCCCGCAGCCATGGGGGTGCAATTGGCTAATCCGAAAGGGAAAGTGGCTTGTATTACTGGTGAAGCCAGTATCCAAATGTGTATCCAGGAGCTGTCAACCTGCAAACAATACCGGTTGCCGCTAAAAATTATCAACTTAAATAATCGCTATATGGGCATGGTCAGGCAGTGGCAAGAATTTTTCCATGGCAATCGCTATGCCGAGTCGTATATGGATGCGCTCCCTGATTTTATTAAATTGGCTGAAAGCTACGGACATGTCGGGATGCGCATCGAAAAGCCTGGAGACATTGAAGGCGCATTAAAAGAGGCCTTTAAGCTCAAGGATCAATTGGTATTTCTGGATTTCATTACAGATCAGACCGAAAACGTTTTTCCAATGGTGCCAGGTGGTAAAGGGCTTTCTGAGATGATTTTGGTGTAATTAAATGCGACATATAATTTCTTTATTAATGGAAAATGAGGCGGGAGCTTTGTCTCGAGTTGCGGGTCTGTTTTCGGCGCGGGGTTATAATATCGAGTCACTATCTGTAGCGCCAACGGAGGATCCGACCCTGTCCCGTATGACACTGGTTACGGTAGGATCCGATGATGTTGTCGAGCAAGTGACAAAACAGCTAAACAAACTGATCGAAGTGGTCAAAATTATAGACCTGAATGACGGCAATCATATCGAACGGGAGTTGATGCTGGTAAAAGTGCGCGCGATCGGGCCTGATCGAGAGGAAATCAAACGGTTGTCGGAAATTTTTCGAGGCTCCATCATCGATGTCACCGATAAATCATTTACGATTGAGCTGACGGGCACAAGCTCAAAGCTGGACGCGTTTCTTGAAGCCGTCAATAAGAGCGCTGTATTGGAAACCGTGCGCACGGGTGCGTCGGGCATCGGGCGCGGCGAATGGATTTTAAAGGTATAATTCGTTTTTGCAGATTAATCCGGGCCTTGAAAGCTTAAATCCACGGTGTTTATTTTGTTAACGAGCGATTTCTTATTGGCTTGTTTCTATCCAACATTTGTATAAAAGGAAAATAATGAAAGTTTTTTACGATAAAGACGCAGATTTGTCTCTTATTAAAGGAAAGAAAGTTACGATCGTGGGTTACGGCTCTCAAGGGCATGCTCACGCGAATAATTTAAGCGAATCTGGCGTCAAGGTTACGGTCGGCTTGCGGAAGGATGGTGCATCGTGGGGTAAAGCAGAAAAGGCAGGATTGAAAGTCAAAGAAGTGGCCGATGCGGTTAAAGGGGCCGATGTCGTAATGGTTTTATTACCGGATGAACAAATTGCATCTGTGTATAAAAAAGAAATCGAACCGGCATTGAAAAAAGGCGCTACGTTGGCGTTTGCTCATGGCTTTAATATTCATTACGGTCAAGTGGCTCCGCGTGAAGATTTGGATGTCATCATGATTGCTCCAAAAGGTCCTGGGCATTTGGTGCGTTCAACCTATTTGCAGGGAGGTGGGGTGCCGACACTCATCGCAGTGCATCAGAATAAATCGGGTAAGGCGCGGGATCTGGCATTATCTTATGCAGCCGCAAATGGCGGCACGCGCGGCGGCGTGATCGAAACGACGTTTAAGGAAGAAACCGAGACCGATTTATTCGGTGAACAGGTGGTGCTTTGCGGTGGACTAACTGCATTGATTCAAGCCGGCTTTGAGACATTGGTCGAAGCTGGATATGCTCCGGAAATGGCTTATTTTGAATGCTTGCATGAAGTAAAATTAATCGTTGATCTCATCTATGAGGGTGGAATCGCAAATATGCGATATTCAATTTCCAATAACGCAGAATATGGTGATGTATCGCGTGGACCTAGAATAATTACCGACCAGACCCGTGAGGAAATGCGGAAAATTCTTCGACAAATTCAAACCGGAGAATATGCCCGTGAGTTTATTCTGGAGAATCAAGCAGGTGCGCCTGTACTCAAATCGAGTCGCCGTCTCGCATCCGAACATCCGATTGAGCAAGTGGGTGCAAAATTGCGCGATATGATGCCGTGGATCAAGAAAAATAAACTGGTTGATCAAGGAAAAAATTAGCATATTGATTCTGATCAGATTCTCTACTTTAATTAAGTTATTGGCGTCATTTATTCATGGTTTACTATCCTTATCCTATTATTGCACGCGAAGGCTGGCTGCATATCTTGATCGCATTTTCAGCAGCAATCGGTATGACCCTGTTTGTCGATTGGTATTGGGCAATACCATTCTGGGTTATTGCTATTTTTGTCTTGCAGTTTTTCCGGGACCCACCACGGGAGGTGCCGGTTGCACTCAATGCTGTTTTGGCGCCTGCTGATGGTCGGATAGTAGCCGTTGAGAAAACACAAGATCCTTTTTTAGAAAGAGAAGCGGTTAAAATCAGCGTGTTTATGAATGTATTTAATGTTCATTCCAATCGCAGTCCGATCGATGGTGAAGTTCGCAACAAATGGTATTTTCCGGGAAAATTCATTAATGCTGATTTGCCTAAAGCATCACTGGAAAATGAACGCAATGCCCTTTGGATTAAAGCCGATAACGGTGCGGATGTAACTTGTGTACAGGTTGCCGGTTTAATTGCGAAACGCATCATTTGCCATGCGTCGCTTGGCGATCACTTGGCGAAGGGACAACGCTTCGGATTTATTCGTTTTGGATCGAGAGTGGATGTGTACTTGCCGCTGAATACCAAAGTGAATGTCAATATCGGTGATAAAGTTTTTGCGACTACGTCCATATTGGCAGAATTTCGTGAAGAAGCTAACGCTACAAGCTGAAACAAATAAATTCTTTTGGTGCATTACCTATATTTCTACAGCGTTAACCGGTACTTGGAATGATGGTTCTGAGGAAAGCGATCGTTAGTGCAGTCAGCACAATTGAATTCTTATTTACTGTGTTTCCAAGGCAGTCGAATGCCCATAACACCTGATCTACTACCTGAGCGTACTGTAATAAAGTCGCGACTTCGTCGCCGTGGTATCTATTTGTTACCCAATTTGTTTACGACGGCCGCATTATTTGCTGGTTTTTATGCGATCGTGCAGGCAATGAACGGGAATTTTGAGTATTCTGCGATCGCTGTTTTTATTGCGATGGTGCTGGATGGTCTGGATGGTCGCGTGGCGCGGTTAACCGGAACGCAAAGCGAGTTTGGGGCTGAGTACGACAGTATGTCCGATATGGTTTCATTCGGAGTTGCGCCTGCATTGATCGTTTATGAATGGTCACTCAAGGAGATGGAGCAATGGGGCTGGATTATTGCGTTTATTTACTGTGCCTGCGCTGCGCTGCGATTAGCTCGATTCAATACCAATATTGAGGTAATTGATAAGCGTTTTTTTCAAGGATTACCCAGCCCGGCTGCTGCAGCATTAATCGCAGGATTGGTGTGGGTGATGCTGAATTTTGAAATTCAAGGCAGTGAAATCAAGTGGCTGGCAAGTATTGTGACGCTATTTGCCGCATTAACGATGGTGAGCAATATTCCTTACTATAGCGGCAAAGAGATAAATTTGCGGCGCCGAGTTCCATTCTTTACGGTTTTGTTATTGGTATTGTTCTTTTTTGTGCTGATTCCAAGTCATCCGCCTGTGGTGTTATTCATTCTATTTGCAGCCTATGCATTTTCAGGATATATCATTAAATTATGGCGTTTTGGTAGAAATAAAAAGAATCCTGATGGATCTAATCGCTAATTTCTATTGCATGGGAAGGAAAAAATATTTATAGTCGCAGCCATGATGTATCTGAATAACAACTTCCAATTTTGTGATTTCCTTCCTTCCCCGATAAAAAAACTATCGGTCCTATTATTGCGCCCTGCGCGCTAAATTTCCTATCCCAATTTCATTTCTTCCCTATAAAATTCGATTAACGAATTTTGTTATTCTTTTAGATTTCTTCCTCAAGTGGAGAGCATGATGCAAGATCATTTAATTATTTTCGATACAACACTGCGTGATGGCGAACAAAGCCCCGGCGCCTCTATGACCCGGGAAGAAAAGGTGCGTATCGCTTGGCAACTGGAGCGGATGGGGGTGGATGTGATTGAAGCGGGTTTTCCGGCTGCATCCAACGGTGACTTCGAAGCAGTCAAGGCAGTGGCGGATACGGTCAAAGAAAGCGTGGTATGCGGTTTAGCCCGCGCGATCGAATCGGATATTCAACGTGCCGGTGAGGCGCTCAGAGGGGCACAATCAGCGCGTATCCACACGTTTATTGCAACATCGCCCATTCATATGAAAAATAAGCTGAGAATGTCTCCGGATCAGGTAGTTGCGCAGGCTGTAAAAGCTGTCAAATGGGCGCGGCAATATACCGATAACGTTGAATTCTCACCGGAAGATGCAGGGCGTTCAGAAATTGATTTCTTGTGCAAGATTCTGGAAGCGGTTATCGACGCCGGTGCGACTACGCTTAATATTCCGGATACAGTCGGTTACACCATGCCAGAGCAGTTCGGTAAGCTTATTCGCAATTTACGTGAACGTATTCCGAATTCCGATAAGGCGATTTTTTCGGTACATTGTCATAACGATCTAGGGTTAGCAGTGGCCAATTCACTGGCTGCCGTGATGAATGGCGCACGGCAGGTTGAGTGTACGATCAATGGTCTGGGCGAAAGAGCTGGAAATGCTGCACTGGAAGAAATTGTTATGGCTGTCCGCACACGCCAGGATTTTTTTTCTTGCGATACTAAGATTGATGCCACGCATATTGTGTCGGCCAGTAAGCTCGTTTCTGGCATTACCGGCTTTCCGGTGCAACCGAATAAAGCGATTGTCGGCGCGAATGCTTTTGCGCACGAATCGGGTATTCATCAGGATGGCGTGTTGAAGCATCGCGAAACATACGAAATCATGCGTGCGCAAGACGTGGGCTGGAATGCCAATAAATTATTGCTGGGAAAACATTCCGGCCGTAATGCATTTCGCAGCAGGTTACTGGAATTGGGGATTGAATTGGAATCTGAAGAAATGCTCAATAATATGTTTATGCGTTTCAAGGAATTGGCGGATAAGAAACATGAAATATTCGATGAAGATCTGCATGCGCTGGCTTCAGAAGAAGAATTGGTGTTGCATGAATGTTATCGGCTGATATCGTTGACCATTCATTGTGAAACGGGTGAAATTCCTTATGCCCAAATCGTGATCTCTGAAAATGGTAATGAAATGCGTGCTGAGTCTCAAGGTAGCGGGCCAGTAGATGCAACCTTCCGGGCAATTGAGAAATTACTGACAAGTGGCGCGGAACTGCAATTGTTTTCGGTTAACAATATTACCAGCGGCACCGATGCGCAAGGCGAGGTTACGGTTAGATTACGAAAATCCGACCGGATTGTAAATGGTCATGGTGCGGATACTGATATTGTCGTAGCTTCAGCAAAAGCTTATTTGAGCGCTTTAAATAAGCTTTGCAGCAAGTTAGAACGAGCTCATCCGCAAGTTTAGTGTTTTAAAGGTTTTCGAGATATGAAAAAGTTAAGCGTGCTATCTTGCGTATTGCTTCTGATGTTCAGCGTTCAAGTGTATGGATTTCAGTTTCAGGATACCGCAGGGAAAATTCATAAGCTTCAAGACTACAAAGGCAGGTGGGTGCTGGTTAATTTCTGGGCAACCTGGTGCCCGCCTTGCTTGAAAGAAATCCCTGATTTAATTTCTCTTTCCAAAGATCGCAAAGATATCATAGTGATTGGTGTAGCGATGGATTCGGATGATCCACGGATCGTTATGGAGTTTGTGCAATCAATGGCCATCAACTATCCGATTGTATTCGGTAACCGTCAGATCGCTGCGCAGCTGGATGATGTCTCACTATTGCCCAGTACCTATTTTTACGACCCTGAAGGTAATCCCGCAGCACGTCAGCAAGGGATTATTTCGAGAGAGAGCATTGAGAACTTCATTGATTTAAAGTCGGCTGAAAGAAAATAAAGTGGATTTGCAGATATTCAAGCAGCGACAGTGTTGTTGCCGAATGGCCGGTTATGAGGGGGTATAGCGCCAGGTGGTTTGCCATTTGTTGAAAACCAATTGCGGATATGAAGCGGCTCCCAGGCTGCCGTTGTATCTTCCCAGCGCCCGGAAATAATCGCCTTTTTCTTTGTCGAGGTAGTGCCGCAAAATAGTGCAGCCATAACGTAAGTTAAGGCGCAGATGAAATAAATTATGATCTTGGTGTCCGATAACACCGACCCAAAATGGCATTACTTGCATATAGCCGCGCGCGCCGGCATGGGAAACCGCGTATTTCTTAAAGCCGCTTTCCACTTGAATGACGCTCAGTACTAACTGAGGATCAAGTCCTGCACGTGTCGCTTCATAGTATACGGTTCTGAGAAAAGCTTCGCGTTCAAGGATATCCGGCATGTATTTTTCCAGGCGGCGGCTCATACTGATGAGCCAGGTGACGTTATCCGCTACCGCTGCATACTCAGTATAGGAAGCCGCTTGATCGCTTGTATCGTGAAGGATGATAGTTTGGGTGCTGGCGGCCAGCTGCTCATAATGAGGATTATTGGCGCTGGAGATCCCGGAAAACAGCAAAACGAAAATTGTAAAAATTAATTTGTGCATAGCTTGGCTGTGATAAATGAAAAAATCTCATCAAGGCGCACTGCTTGCGAAACTTGATCTCTACGGCCTTGATATTCAACGGTTGCTTCTTTAAGTCCGCGTTCGCCGATAACGATTCGATGCGAGATGCCCATTAACTCGGCATCTGCAAACATCACCCCAGGCCGTTCGTTTCGATCGTCCAGCAAAACCTCAATGTGCGCATCAATGAATTGATTGTATAATTTTTCCACTGTTTCCGCGATCTGGTTGTTTTTATGCAACCCGATCGGAATGATCGCTAGCTGAAAGGGAGCCATCGCTGATGGAAAAATTATGCCGTGATCATCATGATTCTGCTCAATAGCGGCTGCGACAATGCGCGATACGCCGATACCATAGCAACCCATTTCCATATTTCTAATCTGCCCTGATTCATCCAGAAAATTAGCCTTCATGATTTCAGAATATTTGGTACGTAACTGGAAGATATGTCCCACTTCAATTCCGCGGCATATTTCCAAAATACCTTTGCCGTCCGGTGAGCGATCTCCAGGAACGACATTTCTGATATCAAAGACATGCTCCGGCAGCCTAAGATCGCGATCGAAATTGACATCCATAAAGTGGAAGCCTTCTTCATTTGCGCCACAGACAAAATTGCTCATATTGAGCACTGCTCGATCGGCAATAACGCAAGTATCCAAACCTAGGGGGCCAATATAGCCTGGCACGGTTCCAGTAGCTTGCAGGATATCCTCTTCACTGGCCATCTGAAATCCCGATAAAAAAGGGATTTTCCTTACTTTTAACTCGTTTAGCTGGTGATCGCCGCGCAGCAATAGTAAATAAATTTGATCATTGGCCCTAACGGCAAGCGTTTTAACAGTTTTTTCCAAAGGAATATTCAGGAACTCTGCAACTTCGGCGCAGGTTTTTTTTTCAGGGGTTGCAATCTTTTTCATCACTCCTGCTGCTTCATCCCGATCTGCTGGCGAGAGTAATGAACTGGCCAATTCGATATTGGCGGCGTAATCAGAGTTTGGACAAAACGCAATGGTATCTTCGCCAGAATCTGCCAATACATGAAATTCATGCGAGCCACTGCCGCCAATCGCGCCGGTATCAGCGGCAACAGCGCGGAATTTCAATCCCAGGCGTGTGAAAATACGGGTATAAGTTTCATGCATGCACTGGTAGGTTTGCATCAGACTTTTTTCGTCGGTATGAAAGGAATACGCATCTTTCATGATAAATTCGCGTGCACGCATGACCCCGAAGCGGGGGCGGATCTCATCGCGAAATTTTGTTTGTATCTGATAAAAAATCAGCGGCAACTGGCGATAGCTTTTGACCTCCCTGCGTGCGATGTCGGTGATGATTTCCTCATGCGTGGGACCAAAACAAAAATCATGTTCATGCCGATCTTTAATTCTGAGCATTTGAGGTCCGAATACCTCCCAGCGCCCGCTTTCCTGCCATAATTCAGCCGGTTGTATCGCGGGCATCAAAACCTCAATGGCGCCGCTCCGATTCATTTCGTCACGGATAATGTTTTCTATTTTTCTTAAGACCCTGAGACCCAAAGGCATCCATGTGTACAATCCACTGCCTAACCGGCGTATAAGGCCAGCGCGCAACATAAGTTGGTGGCTAATCAATTCGGCTTCAGCCGGGGCTTCTTTTAATGTAGTAATAAAAAATTGCGAGACGCGCATGAACGATTCCATATTATAATAAAAGCAATTGCGATTTTACCTTGAAACTCAAGGGAAAGTGCGCATCAAACAAAATATCGCAGGTATGTTGATCACTTTCTTTAAACAAACGCTGCGAGATGTAATTTTCTGTTTTAGGGCACTTTTAATCTATAGTAAAGTATGAAAAAATCCACTTATTTAATGGATCAAATGAATAACTCAAATGATCGATCGTAATGGATATCGTCCCAATGTTGGTATTATTCTCCTGAATTCGAAGAATGAAGTTTTCTGGGGTAAACGAATACGGCAGAATTCTTGGCAATTTCCCCAAGGTGGCATTAAATCAGGAGAAAGCCCTGAGCAAGCCATGTATCGGGAGTTAAGCGAAGAGATCGGGTTGCGCCCTAATCATGTCGAAATTATTGGACGCACACGCGATTGGCTGCGATATGAAGTGCCTGACCGTTGGATAAGACGTGAATGGCGTGGAAACTATAAGGGGCAAAAGCAAATATGGTACCTTCTGCGTTTGATTGGGCGTGATAGCGATGTTTCCTTGCGCAGAAGTGCGCACCCGGAGTTTGATGCATGGCGATGGAATCAATATTGGGTTGAGCTGGATACGGTTGTTGAATTCAAGCGCAAAGTTTATAAGCAAGCTTTAACAGAGTTATCACGTTTGTTAAAGACGGATCCTTGTCAAAGTACTGGTGACAGCAATAGCAGCTTAACCAGACAAGCAAAGAAAATACTCACAGATCGGCTGGAAATTAACGAATAATGAATCTGTTGAGGATTTGCAAAGATGCATTTATAGTTGCAGTTACTGATTTAAGTTTTTCTGCTTTTTCTTGCTAAATTTCCAATTTCTGGTGTTTTATTAGGCGTAATCGGCTGCGCCATTACAGCCGTTTTTTCAATTATTTTAGGTAGGGAGAATACCGATGAAGACACGTACACTGGTTGCGTCACTGATATCGATTGGGGCTCTAGTCACTTCGATGAATGTTTCAGCCAATGAGCCGATTCAACCCATCAAAGCTGTCAAAGTAACAAATGCTGACATGGTTGAATTGGGAAAGATGTTGTTTTTTGATCCACGACTTTCGAAATCTGGCTTTATCTCGTGCAATTCTTGCCATAATCTCAGCATGGGCGGAACGGATAATATTCCAACTTCAATTGGACATGCTTGGCAACAAGGTCCGATTAATGCGCCGACAGTATTGAATGCGAGCATGAATTTGGCGCAATTCTGGGATGGACGTGCTAAGGATCTGAAAGAACAAGCCGGGGGACCGATTGCAAATCCTGGCGAAATGGCATCCACCCACAAGGTTGCGGTAGAAGTGTTGCAATCAATTCCTCAATACCGAGAGCACTTTGCAAAAGCTTTTGGTTCTGACCAAGTGGATATCGACCGAGTGACGACCGCGATCGCCGCTTTTGAAGAAACTTTGGTGACGCCGGGATCACGATTCGACAAATGGCTGGAAGGTGATAAGAAAGCGTTGAGCGCTCAAGAACTGGAAGGTTATGAATTATTTAAAAGCAGTGGTTGCGCCGGATGTCATAACGGTCCTGCAGTTGGCGGCGCGCTATATCAAAAATTCGGCGTGCATCATCCTTATAAAACCACTAGCAAAGCGGAGGGAAGAAAAGCGGTTACTGGAAAAGATACCGATTTGAATGTTTTCAAAGTTCCAACATTACGTAACATTGAATTAACCTACCCCTACTTTCACGATGGTGCGGCAGCAACATTGGAAGATGCAGTTAAAACAATGGGTAAGGTGCAGTTAGATCGTGATTTTAATAAAAAAGAAATTGACAGCATCGTAGCTTTCTTGAAAACATTAACGGGAGAGCAGCCGGATATCAAGTTACCGATTCTGCCGCCTTCCAATAACAATACCCCGAAACCGGTACCGTTCTGAGTTCAAAATCAATACTCGAACTATGAGAATAAGTATTGGCTGAGAGTTAAAATTGGCATCCAGGTTCAAGCGAATCTGGGTGTCAATTTCCGTAATGCCGATGCGGCCATGGTCGGCTAAAAAATCGGCAGACTATGACGAAATTTGCAGATATGAGTATAATCTGTTGTAGATTTACATCCAAAAATGAAGTAGAGTCACTTATCCGATAACCAATAATTAGAAGAGGGAGTTACCAATGGGTAACAAGGGGCAGTTACTACAAGATCCATTTCTCAATGTTTTACGGAAAGAACATATTCCGGTGTCAATCTATTTAGTGAATGGTATTAAACTACAAGGACAAATTGATTCGTTTGATCAATATGTGGTGCTGTTAAAAAACTCAGTTACACAGATGGTATACAAACATGCAATCTCAACAGTTGTGCCTGCGAGAGCCGTTTCAATTCCCATTGAAACTATGGAATCACGCGATACTTGATGTTATCTGAGTCGGGTAAGAATCAGGCGATGGCCGCAAATGCGGCTATACTTGTCGGAATAGATTTTGGAAATGCCACCCATAAAGAAAGTTTGCAGGAGCTAGAACAGCTAGCGGTCAGTGATCAACTTCAAGTGCTGGCAATTGTTGAAGGGAAACGTAGCCGCCCTGATCCGACGACCTTTATCGGCAGCGGAAAAGTTGATGAAATTGCGCAGCAACTGCTGCAAACGAAAGCTGCGTTAATAATCTTCAATCATGATTTATCGCCCGCGCAGCAACGCAATTTATCTATGCGATTGAATTGCAATGTAATTGATCGCACTAGTCTGATTTTGGATATTTTTTCTCAGCGTGCGAAAAGCCATGAAGGGAAACTACAAGTTGAACTGGCGCAGCTAGAACATCTTGCTACTCGCCTTGTACGAGGTTGGACGCACTTGGAGAGACAGAAAGGTGGTATTGGTTTGCGTGGCCCGGGTGAAACTCAGTTAGAAACAGATCGGCGGTTAATTAAGAAACGAGTTAAGTTACTTAAGGAAAAACTTGCAAACCTGCAACGTCAACGGAGTGTTCAACGGCGATCACGGCAGCGCTCGAAAGTGATATCGGTGTCGATTGTTGGATATACCAATGCGGGGAAATCAACATTATTCAATAAACTAACGCATGCGCAATCCTATGCGGCTGATCAGCTTTTCGCTACGCTTGATACGACAACACGGAAAGTTTTTTTGTCTGAAGAGGGTACAGTCGTCATATCTGATACTGTCGGATTTATTCGTGAATTACCGCATACACTGGTTGCAGCATTTCGTGCAACGTTAGAAGAAACTGTACAAGCCGATATTCTGCTTCATGTAATTGATACCAGCAGTCCAAATAAGAATGAGCAAATAGATGAAGTGAATAAGATATTAAAAGAAATCGGGGCTGATACGATTCCACAGATTTTAGTGTTTAACAAAATTGACTGTGTTGATGATACAAATTGCAGGAAAAGTTTCGTGCGCGATGAATATGATAGAATATCGCGAATTCGTTTAAGCGCAAGAACTGGCGAGGGTATTGAGTTTGTAAGGCAGGCACTATTAGAAGCAATCGTAGAAAACTCCAAAAAATTTAATGAAAAAGTAGTAAATAATAAAATCGGGGATGAACTTGGAGGTTGTACTAAGGTACGAGAACTTTTTTGAACGAACAAAATAGGAAAGATTATGGGATTAAATGATCCTCAATGGGGGAAAAATAAAGGTGATTCTGGACCACCGGATTTAGATGATGTGCTGCGTAACGTCAATAAAAAAATTAATAATATATTTGGACAGAAGAAAGGCGGTGGCGGTGGTGGTGGTGGAGACGAGGGCTCTCGCTCTTCAGGGCCTACGCCGCAAAGTGGTGGAAGTATCGCTCTAATCCTCGGTCTATTGGTTGTCGTATGGTTGGCCAGCGGGTTCTACATCGTCGATGAAGGCCATCGGGGGGTGGTCTTAAGATTTGGACAATATGTTGATACGACACCGGCAGGTTTGCGTTGGCATATGCCTTATCCGGTTGAGAAGGTGGAGATAGTCAATGTCAGTCAAGTACGAACCGTTGAGATTGGTTACCGCAATAATGTTAGAAGTAAAGTTCTGCGAGAATCGTTAATGCTAACTGACGATGAAAATATCATCGATATTCAATTCGCAGTTCAATACATTTTAAATAATCCTGAGAATTTTCTGTTTAAGAACAGAAATCCTGATGAAGCCGTGTTGCAAGCGGCTGAAACCGCCATTAGACAAGTCATCGGTAAAAGCAAAATGGACTATGTTCTTTACGAAGGCCGTGAACAGGTAGCGGCTAACGCAACCCAGTTAATGCAAAAAATTCTGGATCGCTATGAGATCGGTATTTCGATCAGTAGAGTAACAATGCAAAATGCGCAGCCGCCGGAACAGGTTCAAGCTGCATTTGATGATGCCGTGAAGGCCGGTCAAGATAGAGAACGTCAAAAGAATGAAGGCCAGGCGTATGCAAATGATGTTATTCCAAGAGCGGTTGGTAATGCGGCGCGGTTAATCCAGGAATCCGAAGGTTATAAACAACGTGTGATTGTAAGCGCAGAGGGTGACGCCAGTCGTTTTGAGCAGATTCTTACGGAATACAGTAAAGCACCTAAAGTGACGCGAGAACGGTTGTATCTGGATATGATGCAACAAGTGCTTTCAAATACCAGCAAGATTATTGTCGATCAAAAGAATGGCAACAATCTGTTGTACTTACCATTGGATAAGTTAATCAATATCAGCGGCTCTCAACCGGTTGCACCAGTAACGGTTCAACCTATGATTCAAGAAGCGACGCCTGACAGCAGCCTACGTGCACGCGAATCGTTTCGTAGCCGCGAACGGGAGATAAGATAGATGAAAAGCATAACATCCGTATTAACAGGTATTCTTGTTGCCGTTTTCTTTTTTGGCAGCTCGGCTATTTACATTGTGGATGAGCGGCAGCAAGCCATCCTGTTTCAACTGGGGGAAGTAATTGATGTAAAAACCGAGCCCGGTTTGTATTTTAAAATCCCGATTGCCCAGAACGTGCGTTATTTCGAGAAACGCATACTGACGATGGATACTGAAGAACCTGAACGCTTTATTACTTCAGAAAAGAAAAACGTGCTAGTGGATCTTTTTGTGAAATGGCGTATTGTTGATGTAAAACAATATTATATCAGTGTGCGCGGTGATGAAGGACTGGCGCAAACCCGGCTGGCTCAAACGATTAATGCAAGCCTGCGGGACGAATTCGGTAATCGTACCGTGCATGACGTGGTGTCCGGTGAACGCGACATTATCATGGAAATCATGCGCCAAAAAGCTGACAATGATGCCCGCTCTATTGGTGTAGAAGTTGTGGATGTGCGTCTGAAACGGGTGGATTTGCCGCAAGAAGTCAGCGAATCGGTATTCAGACGTATGGAAGCGGAACGTAAACGAGTCGCGAACGAATTGCGTTCAACCGGTGCTGCCGAATCAGAGAAAATCCGTGCGGATGCCGATAAACAACGGGAAATTATTCTGGCGGAAGCATATCGTGAAGCGCAAAAAACTATGGGTGATGGCGATAGTCAAGCAGCCGCAACCTATGCTGCGGCTTTTCAGAAAGACCCTGAATTTTACGCATTCTGGCGTAGTATCGATGCATACAAGCAATCGTTTAAAAACAAAGGGGATATGATGGTTCTTGAACCGACCTCCGAGTTCTTTAAATATTTGAAGAATCCGTCGATCAATAAATAGTTAACAGTGATCCCATCGAGTGATGATCGTGTTTAATTCCCAGCATAATGGATTGATATTCTTTCGCTTCTGATATTAAGCGGATTAGGTTCGGATAGACGGCACTATGATTACTTGATGAGTTTTGGATCTGCTGTTTTGATTGGTTATGAAGAGGTTCTGGGAATCGTAGTTTTTTGCACTCGATTACAACAGAACCTCTTAATTTTTGTAGTGCACGATTGGTTAAATCGACGTGAAAGCGTTAATAGCGCATGAGGTTATCGTTTAAATGTGGGAAAATTTTTTGAACGCGATAGCGTTGATGTTAATTATCGAAGGGATGCTGCCATTTTTGTCGCCACAAGCGTGGCGGGAAGCTTTCAAAAGATTGATCGAAACCAACGACAATCAGATACGGTTTATCGGTTTGACTTCCATGATGGTCGGCGTAATGCTGCTTCTTATCTTCAGTTGAATGGTTGTTCAATTCTATCTTTGATAGCTAACAATTTTTAATATATGCGTAATTGGTTACTTCCGGAATATGTCGAAGATATATTGCCCGTAGAAGCGTTGCAAATCGAAAGTATGCGCCGGCAGATTATTGATTTGCTGAGGGTGCATGGTTATCAGCAAGTGATTCCGCCGATGCTGGAATATATTGAATCATTGTTGACCGGCAGCGGCAGCGATATGGATTTACGCATGTTCAAAGTCATCGACCAATTGAGCGGCCGGATGATGGGGTTACGTGCTGACATGACGCCGCAGGTTGCACGAATCGATGCACACTTATTGAATTGCGAAGGCGTCACTCGGCTATGCTATGTCAATAGCGTGTTGCATACAGTGCCTTCCGCTATCACCAAAACGCGCGAGCCACTGCAAATTGGTGCGGAATTGTATGGTCATGCCGGTCTCGAAAGCGATCTGGAAGTACAGCGGTTGATGCTGCAATGTTTGTCAGTCGCGGGTGTTAACCAGATTCATTTGGATCTTGGCCATGTCGCGGTTTTTCGCAGCATCATCAAAGGTGCGGGCATCTCGCAACAACTCGAATCCGAGCTATACACCGTATTGCAGGCAAAAGATATTACGACATTGAGTGAATTGTGCGGGCAACTGCCGGCGCATACCCGTGAGGCGTTATTGTTACTACCCGAATTGTATGGGGATGAAAAAGTATTAGCTGATGCGTTCAATTGCTTGCCGGATTATCCCGAAGTCAGATCGGCGCTTAACGAATTATCGGCGGTCGCAGCAGCGTTGCGTGCATTTGTTGATACGATCGCGTTCGATTTGGCAGATCTGCGCGGTTATCACTATCATACCGG
Organism: Nitrosomonas limosa; assembly: GCF_054188085.1. Classification (NCBI taxonomy): domain Bacteria; kingdom Pseudomonadati; phylum Pseudomonadota; class Betaproteobacteria; order Nitrosomonadales; family Nitrosomonadaceae; genus Nitrosomonas; species Nitrosomonas limosa. The sequence goes on from NZ_CM135180.1 coordinate 2,860,378, forward strand.
GATGGTCTTTGCCGCGTATGCGCAAGGTTGCTCGAATGCAATTGCTTTGGGAGGACGCTATGATGAAATCGGTAAAGCTTTTGGCCGGGCTCGCCCCGCAACTGGTTTTAGCATGGATCTCAGGGAACTGGCGAGATTGGTAAAACCGGCAATCTACCCGAAAGCCATCCGCGCGCCATATCCGCTGAAAAATCCAGCGCTTGAAAACAAAATTGCACAATTGCGACAATCAGGTGAAATTGTCATCGTCGAATTACCAGGACAGCCGAATGAATCACAGATTTGCGATCGGCAATTGGTCTGGCATGACGATCAATGGATCGTTAAAGGGATATAATTTCCGGAAAACAGAATTTTTTAGAGATAACAACTATGACAAGAAATGTTGTCGTCATCGGGACGCAATGGGGAGATGAAGGGAAAGGCAAGATCGTCGACTGGCTGACTAATCATGCGCAAGGCGTGGTGCGCTTCCAGGGGGGGCATAACGCCGGTCACACCTTGGTTATCGGCAATAAGAAAACTGTGCTGCATCTGATTCCTTCCGGCATTCTGCGTGACAACGTGGTGTGTTACATCGGTAACGGCGTGGTGATTTCGCCGGAAGCGTTACTCAATGAAATCGACATGCTTGAGAATAACGGTATTGACGTCAGTGGCCGCTTGCGTATCAGCGAGGCGTGTCCGTTGATTTTACCGTGCCATATTGCGCTGGATAACGCTCGCGAAACCGCTCGAGGAATTGGAAAAATTGGCACGACCGGGCGCGGTATCGGTCCGGCGTACGAAGATAAAGTCGCGCGGCGAGCGGTACGGTTGCAGGATTTGTTTCATCGTGACCGCTTTGCTGCAAAATTAGGCGAAATTCTCGATTATCACAATTTTGTGCTGAAAAATTACTTTCATGCGCCCGTGATTGATTTTCAGAAAACGATGGACGAAGCATTAGTGCTTGCCGCACGGATTAAACCGATGGTTGCCGATGTGCCGCGACTGCTGTATGAAGCGCACAAAGCTGGCAATAATCTGCTGTTCGAAGGCGCGCAAGGTGCGCTGCTCGATGTCGATCACGGCACTTACCCGTTTGTAACTTCCAGTAATTGCGTGGCTGGGGCAGCGGCGCCGGGTAGCGGCGTCGGTCCGCAAATGCTGCATTACGTGCTAGGCATTACCAAAGCTTATACAACGCGAGTCGGATCGGGGCCCTTTCCGACCGAACTGGATGACGAAGTTGGCAAACATTTGGCGGCCCGCGGGCACGAGTTCGGTTCCACAACCGGTCGTCCGCGCCGCTGCGGCTGGTTTGATGCGGTAGCGCTGAAGCGTTCGATCCAGATCAACGGTGTGACCGGATTGTGCATTACCAAGCTGGACGTATTGGACGGTGTCGAGAGTCTTAATTTGGGAATTGGTTACCGGTTGAGCGATGGCAAGCAAAGCGATATTTTGCCGGTCGGGGCGGATGATCTTGATCACTGCGAACCCATCTATGAAGAAATACCGGGTTGGTCGGAAAATACTGCCGGTATCAGGGAATTCTCTCAATTGCCGAAAGCTGCGCAGAATTATTTACGGCGCCTCGAAGAAGTCTGCGAAATTCCGATCGACATGATATCTACCGGTCCGGATCGCGAAGACACGATCCTGCTTCGCCACCCGTTTAATTAATCTTCAGGACGACTGACCGGAATTAATCATGGGTTCCGCCGCGTCGGTACGGATTGTGAGCTGGCAACACGAAGCATCTGCATTACGCACGATTCGCACGGCGGTATTTATTCAAGAACAACAAGTTCCCGAAGCATTGGAATGGGATGAGTTCGACGCTGTCAGTGTCCATGCGCTGGCCTTCAATGCCGCCGGACAACCGGTCGGGACGGCGAGACTGATACCGGACGGACGCATCGGACGCATGGCGGTACTCAAACAATGGCGCGGACAAGGATTCGGGGCGGCATTGTTGCAAGCGCTTTTGCAAGAATTGCAGCAACGGCGGCAAAAGAAAGCGATGCTGAATGCGCAAACTTACGCAGTACCGTTCTATCAAAAATTCGGTTTTAACGTCTGCAGTGAAGTATTCATGGAAGCTGGCATACCGCATGTCAAAATGGAATTGCGGCTGCTGTGAAAATGCAGCGAGCGTCTACTTCACCTCGGAATTTCCCCATTCACTGGCCAAAGCATCGGTAGCTTGTTTCCATTGATCGGTTGCCTGTTGGGCAGCCATCCTGGCGCGCTCTGATCGTATCTTTGCAGCTTCGGCTTCTTGTTCGGCTTCCGCCAGTTTTTGTTTTGCAGTGTTTACTTTTCTTTGGGCGAGTGCCGCGTCTTTTGCCAGAGCATCCGCGGATTTTTTTGCATCCATCATTTTTTCATACGCGATACTGGCATTTTTCTGCAACAACTCGATGGTATCCGCTTGTGCCGGCAATATCCAAGCACTCAGCAACAATAGCAACGTGCAGCCAGTACAGCGGAAATGGTTGCGGGGGAATGGTTGTGTGTGACGGTTCATGTTCATCATCGCCTATGAGTTTGAAAACTGGTTGAGTTGCTTGTCAGCGTTTGAGTTAGGGTAAAATCAGTATAGCAAAAAGCTATTGTTCAGTGTTTATCTAACATTTAGGGAAGAGAAATGCCAAAGTTATTTTTTTTCAGAGCCATCATGATCGCTTTCAGTGCCGGGTTAAGTTTATTTGCAGCGCCGGTGCTGGCGAGCTGCGAGGGTTGCTTGTGTCCGGGGGATCCCTGCAACTTGTGTCCGTTACCGGCGATGGAAAGCGATCCGCCTAAAGCAAATGAACCAGAGATATGCGCTCGCATCCGCGCGCGTGTTCCGCCAACTTCAGCGCAACCCGGATCCAATGAATATTTTCCCAGCCTGGATCAGTCAATTGCGGTTTGTGTCAATGAAGGCGGTGATGTGATACGTAACCGGTTGCGCAATAACCCGGAGTTTCCGTCGCGCTATTACTGCAAACCGCCGGCAGTGATCAAGAAACAGTGAGAATGGTGGAAAATAGCCGCAGGAAAACGTCAACCGACTTCAATATACGTTAATCCGCTTTGCACCAATCCGGTCAAATTGATGTTTTCCGCGTTGATAACGCTTTCCGCGGCCAGCACGGTTAATCCGCCAATTGAGAGGTCGCCTTCGTCAAGCATTTCAACATAAGGAGATTTTTCGCTGTCGGTCGGAAGTTCGCCAAACAGGTTGTGCCACAGCAGGGTGACAATTTTGTCGTGATCGGTCAGCCGGGTAGCGTCGATCGCGAATTTTGCCAGTTGCTCATAACTTAATCCTTCATCGGCTTTGTCCAGTCCGATGCCGACGTAACCGGTGTTGTTGACGAAGGTTGCGCCGAACACCGCACCGATCAGTTTGGCCACTTCTCCTGCATTTCCGTCGAGGTCGAGCGCCAATAGCTGATCGTCAAATTTTACCCGTTCGATATTAACGAGGCTATCTTCGTTGCCCGGGCTGGTATTTACCTTGGCGGTGTAACCGCTGGCATTTTTGCTCAGCGTGACCTGGTTACGCGGGGCTTCGATCCGAACTGTATCGATACCGGTGCTACCATCCAAATTGTTGCGACTGTTGTTGCCGATCAGGATATCGTCACCTTGTCCGCCGATGGCATTTTCAATAGTCACTTTGTCGGCGATCCATACATTCGGGATCGGCGAGCCGACATTGATGCCGTTGGCCTGTACAAAGACCGATTGCCCGATTAACGATGGGCGGGTGGCATTCAGATCGATCAAACTTGGCAGGGAACCGGCATAGTGAATCGAATCGGATGCGCCGCCTGCATCCCAGATGGTTTGATGGTATGTGTGAGCATCGTCGAACAGGTAAGTGTCATTACCTACGTGGTAGTTATTATTGGGACTGTAGAGGTATTGGATCGCAGCAATATCCAGCACCATCGGCGTCGTCGGATGAAAAGAAAAACCGTTGCCTTCATCACCATCCAGATTGGCGTAGGTATAACTCATGATGGTATGGATGGTGTTATCCAAATCGGGCGGCAATGTGGCTTCCGAAGGATCGTCAGGGTCTGCAAACGGGTGTTTCAACCCCAGTGCGTGACCAAGCTCATGCATGATCGTTTCGAATGAAAGGCTACCGGGATTCCATTCTTCCTTATTGAGCTGACTTTTAGTGTTAATCCAGATATCGCCTCCAAGCGGACTGCCGCTCGGCAGGTAAGTCCATGCCAAAGTCAGCGAATCCGCTTCGATCGTATAGGCTGCACGGATGTCGCCGACGTTGCTGGGGGATTCGCCGACTTGGGTAAAATTCAATTTGATAACATTCGCCCATTGTTGCAAAGCAAGGGTGAAATTGCTCTGATCGGTACTGGATAGAGGAGCAAATGTGCTTCTCCACGGTTCACCATCACCGGATACAGCGCCGTAGCCGTTGGAATACGTAGACCAAAATGAAGTGCTGTTGCTGGTTGGGAAGCTGTAGGAGATGGTGGAACTCAACCAGCGCACGCCATTCAATAACGCATCAATCGAGTTGACGCCGGACAGGCTGCGGTTAATGGCGCCACTGGAAAATAAGGGTGTTGGCATAGATAAAAAAGTATATGCAGTTGCACATCAATTTTTTTATTGTAACCGATCCGGAAATTATAAGCTGCTGAGATCTTATCCAGCGTAACAGAGAAATTATTGAAGGAGTTTAATGAGTTAGGGGAAAGCAAAGCGCACTGAATGTTTTGCCGGTGTTCCTTAAAAGGTATTCTAAAAATGGTAAGCAGAAATTAAAATAAATAGCTTATTCAATACTTTCTTCTTCGCACTCTACCGAAAAGCGGTAGCCCGTACCGCGCACGGTTTGCACCAGATTTTCTTTGCCAACTTTCTCCAGAATCTTGCGTAACCGGCGGATATGAACGTCGACCGTGCGATCCTCGATAAACACATGATCGCCCCATACGCGATCGAGCAATTGTGCGCGAGTATGCACTCGTTCTTTATACGCCATGAGGAAATGCAATAACCGGAACTCAGTCGGTCCGAGCGAAATTTCTGTCATTCTTGAAGGATCTTCATTCGCAGCAGCATGGACACGGTGTGTCACCGGATCGAGTTTTAAGCCGGCGATTTCGATGATTTCATCCGACATTTCCGGCAACCGGCGGCGCAACACTGCCTTGATACGTGCAAGCAATTCGCGTGGCGAAAACGGTTTGGTGACATAATCATCAGCGCCAGCATCCAATCCGGCGATTTTGTCGCTTTCCTGCACACGCGCCGTGAGCATGATGATCGGAATCGCTTTGGTGCGATCCTCGCGCCGTAATTTCTTGGCAAATTCCAGTCCGCTCGTATCCGGCAGCATCCAATCGAGCAAAACCAGATCCGGCAAAACATTATTGACCATTTTTTTGGCTTGCTCGGCATCGCTTGCGCAGAGCACGATATGCCCAGCCTTCTTGAGGTTCAGCGCGATTAATTCCTGGATTGCAAGTTCATCTTCAACTACGAGTATGGTGACAGCCATCAACGACTCCCTGTTGACCACAGTTTTATGATGCTGTAATCATATAAAGAATGCGTTACATATTTATGACAATATGATGAAGGAAATATTATTTGTCACGGATGACGAAGCGAGCCGGCGATGGCATGTGTCGAGCGGGCTTCTAAAAGATTTTTTGTGTTTACTGAGCGCGATTTTGAATGGGATTCATCCCGGCATAATACCCATTCAGGTCAATCGGCATTCAAACACCCACGATATCGCCATCGCCGCTCAAGTCGATGCGATGCGCGGCTGGGTCGTGAGGCAGTCCTGGCATGGTGACGATATCGCCGGTCATGACCAGCAAATACCCCGCACCGGCAGCGATGCGCACCGATTCGACCGGCAACGGGAATGCTTCGGGGTGGCCAACTTTTGCGGGATCGCTGCTGAGCGATAAATGAGTTTTGGCGATACACACTGGCAGCCGGTCGAAACCCAGCGTGCGGATTCGCTCGAGGTCTTTCTTTGCCGTCCGGCTGAACTCGACTTCACTGGCGCCATAGATGGTACTGGCAACGGCGGCGATTTTATCTTCGGGCGAAGCATTTAGATCGTACAAGTAGCGCACGGGCGGCTGCGGCCGGGTAGTTGCGGCGATTACTGCATGCGCCAGCGCTTCAGCGCCGGAACCGCCGTCGGTGAAGCCGGTGAAAAGTGCGGTACTTAATCCTAGCTTGGTACAGTACTGTTCGATGATACTGAGTTCGTTGTCGGTGTCGCCCTTGAAGCGATTGATGGCGATGACCGGTTCAAAGCCGAAAGCCCGCACGCTTTGCACGTGATGTTCCAAATGCGCCAGTCCGCGTTCGATTGCTTCGGTGCTGACGGAGTGGGTCGGATCGCCGCCGCCATGAACCCGCAGTGCGCGTGCGGTGACAACCAACACCACCGCGCTCGGCCATAACCTGGAACTGCGACATTTCAGATCGAAAAATTTTTCCGCGCCCAGATCGAAACCGAAACCCGCTTCTGTCACCACCCAGTCGGCACAAGCCGCGGCAGCTTTGGTGGCGATCACGCTATTGCAACCATGCGCGATGTTGCCGAAAGGGCCGCCGTGCACAAAAGCCGGTACGCCTTCGGTGGTTTGCACCAGATTCGGCAGTATCGCGTCGTGCAGCAAAGCCGCCATCGCACCGGTTGCCTGCAGGCTTTGCGCTGTCACCGGATTGCCGGAACGATCGAACCCGACCAGGATACGCCCCAATCGCGCTTTGAGATCGACGAGATCTTCGGCCAGACAGAGAATCGCCATGACCTCGGAAGCCGCGGTAATATCGAACCCGGTTTCGCGCGGCACGCCGTTGAGCCGCCCACCCAATCCGATCACCGCTTGCCGTAGCGATCGGTCGTTCATGTCCAGTACACGGCGCCAGAAAATCTGACGATGTTCCAGATCCAAACCACTGCGGAAATGCACGGCATTATCGAGCAACGCGGCAAGCAGATTATGTGCCGCGCCGACGGCGTGCAGGTCGCCGGTGAAATGCATGTTGATACGCGTCGACGGTTCAAGCTGACAACGCCCGCCGCCGGCACCGCCGCCCTTAATGCCAAAAACCGGGCCAAGCGATGGTTCGCGCAATGCCAGCGCAACGGACTGACCGATACGTGCCAAACCTTGGGCCAGCCCGATAGAAACCGTCGTTTTTCCTTCACCGGTACGCGTCGGATTAATCGCCGAAACCAAGATAATTTTGCCTTTCGGTTGAGCATTCTTTTGAGGCAAAGCACTCAACCGCAGTTTCGCCATGTGCTCACCGAACAGCATCAGCTTATCCGGTGCTAAATTAAGCTTTGCGGCGATATTCAATATAGGTTGCATATAAGAAACTCTAGATTAAGCAGCTGAAGATAGAACTAGGTTTTGGTAAGTTGAATGGAGAATTTTACAAACTGAAAAATATTGAAAGCTATTTTCTACAAAATTTTCTTGAATCTGCAGCGTAATTATCCGCAAAAAATTCTTAGCTTTGTACCTGATGCCTAATGCTCCGACGTGGCGTCAGCGACTGGCTGGAGTTAATTGTTAGATTTCTCTTTAGCTTTGTAAAAATCAACCGGGCTACCATTGAATCCGCTACACCGAACATAAAACTGCAAACACAATGGGGAGGGTGTTAGATCCGCAGTAGCTTCATCGGGATGAAAACCGCCACCTAGCCCAAGTAATCCACTAGACCTCATTTTGTCCATTTCCCGGTCAATTCTATGTAGATCATCGCTATCACAGATTTTGAATATAGCTTCTTTACTTACAGATAGATCTTCAGAGTAAATAAATCCCTGCTTTGAAACAAATATATGTGAGTTTTTGCAAGAATAAACAATGATTTTAACCTGCAAGATTGTGAGCTGACTTAAGATATCTATAAAAATATGATTGCTATCATCCGGGTGCTCACTGCATGAAGAAGCTAGCAATCCAGCCCAAGCATCCTGTAATTCACTGGAATCGGCGAAAGAGCCATTTTCGATTATCTTCCAAGCTAGTAATGGATGAATAGATTTACCTTCTATGCCTCCATTGGCGTCAACTAACTTTTCAGCTCTCTTTCCAATTTCAGTAGCATTATTTGCGCGCCAAACTTTTACTTTATCCTGAAAATATAAGCCGATTTCTTCTGCTACAGGCATACAAATTTTGCCAAGGAAAGCACCAAGACCATCTACGGATTTTTCTATTGCTTTACTAACGGGTTGAAGTCCTAACAGGTCTCTATCATCAATCAAAATACTCTCCTAATTACCTGTCAACGCATCACGATGATAGCTCAAATGCTTACCGACAAACGTGCTGATAAAGTAACCTGTAAGGCGGAAGCCCGTCAGGGTGTTCAGCCGTTTTTAACATTAGGCTTATATTTATGCTTTTGGCGGAACGCTTTACCAGACTTCCACCCTACGAACTACTAAGCATGCGCAGAAATAACACGTTCAACAACATTTTCCGGTAACGATATGCAAGTAAAAGCAGTGGCCGGGAATAAATAATCTTCTCCCGATTCATCAATCACACGAATCTGCCCATGCTTCTCCGCATCGGCATCGGGCAGTACTTCGTACAGTTTGCGGGTTTCTAGCGATACTTCATAGCCGCGATTGTCAATGCAAATTGCAAATTGATGTTTACTCATGATGTTATATCCCTATAACGTTTGATTTTGAATTCACGCTTGCCGATACCGGCCGCTTCATACCAATGAATCTCGGCTTCCCGGATTGATCCGTCATGCAAGCGCACCATCGCATAACCTTTGCGTTTGCGCCAATTACCCGGACCATGAATTTTTCGAAGCCGGTTTATCTCCCGGATACCGGAACCGCGAGCAATTGTTTCGGAGTATTTGATTTCGCCGATAATTTCAAAGTCCATGCGAAATTCTAGCATAACGAACTAAAGCTACTCAGTTGTTTATTGGCATAAATGTAATTAAATGCATGCTAACCAAGCTGCTCTCGATGATAGTTCAAATGCTCACCAACAAACGTGCTGATAAAGTAATAACTGTGATCGTAGCCTTGATGATAACGCAGCGTCAGCGGTTGATCGGCGTCGCCGCAGGCTTGTTCCAGTGCTTCGGGGAAGAGTTGTGTGGTTAGGAATTGATCGTTGAATCCCTGATCGACGAGTAGATCGGGGACGCGGTGTCCGGCTTGGAGCAATGCGGTGGTGTCGTATGGTTGCCAGTCTTGCTGGTTTTCGCCGAGGTAGTTGCTGAATGCTTTCTGTCCCCACGGGCAGCGCATCGGGGCGCAAATTGGTGCGAATGCCGAGACCGAGCGGTAAATTTCTGGATAGCGTAGGGCCAGCGTTAACGCACCATGACCACCCATCGAATGACCGAAAATACCGATGCGGTTGGGATCTGCGGGAAAATGTTGCACGATGATGTCGCGCAATTCCTGCGTCACGTAGCTTTCCATGCGGTAATGTCGCGCCCACGGTTCGGTGGTGGCGTCGAGGTAAAATCCCGCACCGGCGCCGAAATCCCAGGCGTCGGTTTCTCCGGGAATGCCGGTTTGGCGCGGGCTGGTGTCCATCGTGACCAGCATCAAGCCGAGTTCAGCGGCGTAGCGCTGCGCGCCGGCTTTGATCATGAAGGTTTCTTCGGTGCAGGTCAGTCCGGCGAGGAAGAACAGTACCGGAACGCGTTGCTGTTCCGCTTGCGGCGGTTGATACACCGAGAAGCGCATCGGCAGACCGATGACGGTGGACCGATGCTGGTAATAGCCTTGGATTCCGCCAAAGCAGTGGTGCAGGCTGCGGGTTTCGAGTGTCGTCACGATCAGTAAATCACCACGGAGCGGATCGATTCACCGGCTTTCATCAGGCGGAAGCCTTCGTTGATGTTGTCCAGCGTCAGCGTGTGCGTGATCAGCGAGTCGATGTCGATTTTGCCTTCCATGTACCAGTCGACGATTTTCGGCACATCGGTGCGGCCGCGCGCGCCGCCGAACGCGGAGCCTTCCCATTTGCGTCCGGTGACGAGCTGGAACGGCCGCGTGCTGATTTCCGCACCGGCTTCTGCAACGCCGATGATGATGCTGCGCCCCCAGCCTTTGTGCGTGCATTCGAGCGCCTGGCGCATCACTTTGGTGCTGCCGATGCATTCGAAGCTGTAATCCGCGCCGCCATCGGTCAGTTGCACCACGGCGTCGACGATGTTGGGCACGTCGTTCGGGTTGATGAAATGCGTCATGCCGAATTTGCGCGCCATCGCTTCGCGTTCGGGGTTGATGTCGATGCCGATGATTTTGTCCGCGCCGACCATGCGTGCGCCTTGAATCACGTTCAAGCCGATGCCGCCCAGACCGAACACCGCAACATTCGCACCGGCTTCGACTTTGGCGGTGTAGATCACCGCGCCGATGCCGGTGGTGACGCCGCAGCCGATATAACACACTTTATCGAACGGCGCATCCTGGCGGATCTTCGCCAGTGCGATTTCGGGCACGACGGTGTAATTCGAGAACGTCGACGTGCCCATATAATGAAACAGCGGCTTGCCGCCGATGGAAAAACGCGATGAGCTGTCGGGCATCAGGCCTTTGCCTTGGGTGCTGCGGATGGCCTGGCATAAATTGGTTTTTTTCGACAAGCAGAACTTACACTCGCGGCATTCCGGCGTGTACAGCGGAATGACGTGATCGCCCTTACGCAGCGATTTGACGTTGGGACCGACATCGACCACCACGCCCGCGCCTTCATGACCGAGAATCGCCGGAAACAAACCTTCGGGGTCGGCGCCCGACAGCGTGTAGTAATCGGTATGGCAAATGCCAGTGGCTTTGATTTCAACCAGCACTTCGCCGGATTTCGGGCCTTCCAGATCAATTTCTTCGATGGTCAACGGTTCGCCTGCTTTCCAGGCGACAGCAGCTTTTGTTTTCATGAGGGATTCCTGTTCAAAATTTGATGGTTTGGTGTAAATGCTTGAGCAAACCTTGGCTGGCTTCTTCCACCATGTTGAGGACCAGCTCGAAGCCTTGATGGCCGCCGAAGTAGGGGTCCGGCACTTCGGTATCGCCGTCGTAGCTCTCGCCAAAGGTCATGAATAACTGGATTTTGCCGTGATGGTGGCGTTGACTGCGCTGCTGCAACAGCCGCAGATTTTCCTTATCCATCGCCAGGATATAATCGAATTCGTCAAAATCGCGCGATTCCACCGCTCTCGCGCGCAAATCGTCCATTTTGTAGCCGCGCTTCAATGCGGTGTGCTGCGAGCGTTCATCCGGCGGATTGCCGATATGGTAGGCATGCGTTCCCGCCGAATCGACTTCGATCAGATGATCCACGCCCGCGGCTTTGACATGATGACGGAACACCGCATCGGCGGTCGGTGAACGGCAGATATTGCCCATGCAGACAAACAGTACTTTGATTTTCTTTTGAGTATTCATGAGTGTTTCTTAGTGGCAGCGATTATTAATGGCAATGGGTGGTATTTTACACGGCTATGAACGCAAGAACAGTGCACAGCCGCTGAATACCATCTGCAACAATAATAAGCAAGCGTGATAGAATCCGCGCTTCATTTATCCTTAATCATTATGAATTTCTCTGCTATTACCGCACTCTCGCCATTGGATGGGCGTTATCACAGCAAAGTTGAGTCACTGCGGCCGTATTTCAGCGAGTTTGCATTGATCCGTTATCGTGTGCAAGTCGAAATTGCCTGGCTGAAAGCGCTCAGCGCCGAACCTGCGATTACCGAAGTGCCGCCTTTCTCGACAGAAACCCATGAACGCCTGGATGAGCTACTCGCAAATTTTTCGGTGACAGATGGTGAAGCCGTCAAGGCGATTGAAGCCATTACCAATCACGACGTGAAAGCGGTCGAATATTGGCTGAAACAAACGCTCAGCGATAATGCGGAAGTCACGAACGTAGCCGAATTCATTCACTTTGCCTGTACTTCGGAAGATATCAACAATCTGTCGCATGGATTGATGCTCAAAACCAGCTTGCAGCAGGTGATGCTGCCGGCATTGACCGCGATTATTGCTAAACTGATCGAGTTGGCGCAGCAATTGGCGGAAATACCCATGCTTGCGCGCACGCACGGACAGCCGGCGTCGCCGACGACGCTTGGAAAGGAAATGGCGAATTTCGCCTATCGGCTGCAACGCGCGAAGAAACAACTCGAAGCGGCCGCCATTCTGGGCAAGATCAATGGCGCTATCGGCAATTACAATGCGCATTTATCCGCTTACCCGCATTTGGATTGGGAAAAGTTCGCGCAATCGTTTGTGGAACAATTGGGATTGGAATTCAATCCGTATACCACGCAAATCGAACCGCATGACACCATGGCCGAGCTGTTTGATGCTTATGCCAGAATCAATACCATTTTGCTCGACCTGAATCGCGATATTTGGGGCTATATCTCGCTTGGTTATTTCAAGCAAAAAACCAAAGAAAACGAAGTGGGCTCTTCAACCATGCCGCACAAAGTCAACCCGATCGACTTTGAAAATTCCGAAGGCAACCTCGGCATTGCGAACGCCCTGTTGCGTCATTTGAGCGAGAAGTTGCCGGTTTCGCGCTGGCAGCGGGATTTAACCGATTCAACGGTGTTGCGCAATATGGGCGTTGCATTAGGTCACACCTTGCTGGCATACGATTCCTGCATCAAGGGTTTGAATAAACTGGATGTCAACATTGTGCAGATCCTGGAGGATCTGGATAACACCTGGGAAATTTTGGCCGAGCCGATTCAAACGGTCATGCGGCGTTATGGTGTCGCTAATCCGTATGAGCAACTGAAAGCGTTAACGCGCGGCAAAAGCGGCATTACCCGGGAAACGCTGCATCAGTTTATCGCGCAAATCAATATTCCCGAAGCGGAGAAAGAACGCTTATTGGCATTGACGCCTCGCAACTATATTGGCAAAGCTAGTGAGCTGGCTGTCGCTGTGAAATCGAAATAACAGATTTTTATCTGTAACCGATTGAACTGGAATAGTTAATCTGAAAAAGTAAAAAAAGTTTTGTTTCTGGCTTGAAATTTCAAACGGTGACCCCAATATCGCTTGCACAGTTATTAGGAGGAATAATGCAAAGTCCAGAAAATCCGCAAAATGCAGAAACCAGTCAAGCAGGCGCAGCAGAAAATTTGGAGGGAATGAATATTCCCGGCGCAACCAGCGATCCCACCATTCAAACGGGTGGAATTGGTATTGCACAACCCAATCTTGAACAATTGTTGAAAGAGGCTGAGATAAAAGCCGCCGAACACCATGATGCGTGGATACGCGCGAAAGCGGAAACCGAGAATATCCGCAAACGCGCTCAAAGCGATGTTACCAATGCGCATAAATACGCGGTTGAAAATTTTTCAACCGAATTAGTTACTGTAATGGATAGCCTGGAAGCTGCGTTGGCAGTGGAAAACGCGACGGTAGAGAATTATAAAAACGGGATGGAATTGACGCAGAAGCAACTCGCCAATGTGTTTGAGAAGTTTAGTATTAAAGCGATTGATCCCAAAGGTGAGAAGTTCGATCCGCATCAGCATCAAGCCATGTGCATGGTGGATTCCGAATCGCCCCCCAATACCGTGGTTCAGGTCATGCAAAAAGGTTACAAGCTGCATGAACGAGTCATCCGCCCAGCGCTGGTATCGGTTTCTAAATCCAAAGATACTTGAATTTTTGACAGATATCTCCATTTACCAATCAATTTACAAGCAGAATTAATTTCAAAAAGGATCTAAATATGGCAAAAATTATCGGTATCGATTTAGGAACGACCAATTCTTGCGTAGCCGTGATGGAGAACGGTAAGCCCAAGGTCATTGAGAATTCGGAAGGCGCCCGGACGACCCCATCGATTGTGGCTTATACCGAGGAAGGTGAAATTCTGGTGGGCGCTTCGGCGAAACGTCAAGCAATTACCAATCCGAAAAATACTTTGTTCGCAGTCAAACGATTGATTGGACGCCGTTTTGACGAAGATATGGTGCAGCGCGACATCAAGATGGTGCCGTACAGCATTATCCGGGCGGATAACAACGATGCCTGGGTTGAAGTGCGCGGCAAGAAAATCGCGCCTCCTGAAGTGTCGGCGCAAGTATTGGTGAAAATGAAAAAAACCGCCGAGGATTATTTGGGAGAACCTGTCACCGAGGCGGTTATTACGGTGCCTGCGTATTTCAATGATTCGCAACGTCAAGCAACGAAAGATGCCGGGCGTATTGCCGGGTTGGAAGTAAAGCGGATCATTAACGAGCCGACCGCCGCTGCACTGGCTTTCGGTTTGGATAAAAAGGAAGGCGACCGCAAAATCGCGGTTTATGACCTCGGTGGCGGTACTTTTGATATTTCCATCATTGAGATTGCGGAGATTGAAGGCGAGCATCAGTTCGAAGTACTGGCAACGAATGGCGATACTTTCCTTGGCGGTGAGGATTTCGACTCACGCGTTATTGAATACCTGGTCGACGAGTTTAAGAAAGAAAACGGCATCGACCTGAAGAAGGATATGCTGGCATTGCAACGTCTGAAAGATGCGGCCGAAAAAACCAAAATTGAGTTGTCGTCCAGCCAGCAAACGGAAGTCAATTTGCCTTACATCACGGCCGATGCATCCGGACCCAAACACTTGGCGGTCAAAATAACCCGCGCGAAATTGGAAAGCCTGGTGGAAGATTTGATCGAGCGTACCGCAGGACCGTGCCGCACGGCGCTCAAGGATGCTGGTTTGAGCGCATCGGAAATTGATGACGTGATTCTGGTCGGCGGGCAGAGCCGTATGCCGAAAGTGCAAGACAAAGTGAAAGAAATTTTTGGCAAGGAACCGCGCAAAGATGTGAATCCCGATGAAGCGGTTGCTGTCGGCGCTGCCATTCAAGGCGGTGTGTTGCAAGGTGATGTAAAAGACGTGCTGTTGCTTGATGTGACGCCATTGTCCCTGGGTATTGAGACACTCGGCGGCGTGATGACCAAGCTGATTCAGAAAAACACCACGATTCCGACCAAGGCGCAGCAAGTATTTTCTACCGCAGAAGATAATCAAACGGCGGTTACGATTCATGTGCTGCAAGGTGAACGGGAAATGGCATCCGGCAATAAAAGCCTGGGTCAGTTTAATTTGAGCGACATTCCGCCATCGCCGCGTGGCATGCCGCAGATCGAGGTAACGTTTGATATCGACGCTAACGGTATTCTGCATGTGTCCGCAAAAGATAAGGCAACCGGTAAGGAAAACAAGATCAAGATCCAGGCCAGTTCCGGGTTGTCGGATCAGGAAATCGAACGCATGGTTAAAGACGCGGAAGCACATGCGGAAGAAGATCATAAGGCAATGGAGCTGGTGTCCGCCCGTAACCAGTGCGATGCCATGATTCACTCGGTCAAGAAATCTCTGAAAGAGCATGGCGATCAATTGGGCGGTGATGATAAAGCCAAAATTGAAGCAGCGTTAAAAGACGCGGAAGATGTGCTTAAGACCGATAACAAGGAAGCCATTGAAGCGAAAACACAGGCTTTGACCGAAGCTGCACATAAATTGGCCGAGAAAATGTATCAACCACACGATCAACCAGGTCAGCAAGCGCAACCCGGTGCCAATGCAGGTTCGAACCAAAGCGAGAAACCGGTCGAAGGCGAAGTTGTGGATGCGGAGTTCGAGGAAGTTAAAAACAAAAAATAATTGTTGCTGACACAACGATATCACTGCAGAGGCGCACCAAGAAAGAGAAATCTTTCTGGTGCGCGCTCTGCGTTTTAGCGTTAGAAAAAAAACATCCATAATCAAGAAACAGAACACCCTATATCTGTCACGGTAGCAGGAAATCAATATGAGTAAGCGCGACTATTATCAAGTGTTGGGCGTCAGCCGCGATGCCGACGAAGCCACGATCAAAAAAGCCTATCGCAAACTGGCAATGAAATATCACCCGGATCGCAACGCCGGTGATGTGAAATCGGAAGAAATGTTTAAAGAGGCGAAAGAAGCTTATGAAGTATTGACCGATCCGAATAAACGCGCCGCGTATGACCAATTTGGACATGCTGGCGTCGAAGGCAGTGCGGCGGGTGCCGGTGCGCAAGGTTTCAGCGATGCTTTCAGCGATATTTTCAGCGATTTATTTGGCGGGCGCGGTGGGCGTGCCAATGTGCATCGGGGCTCGGATTTGCGCTATAACCTGGAAATTTCTCTGGAGCAGGCTGCGCGCGGGACTGAAACTAAAATTCGCATTCCAACGATGGAAATATGCGATGTTTGTCATGGTAGCGGTTCCAAGCCCGGAAGTTCGCCAAAAACCTGTTCAACCTGTAACGGGCATGGCCAAGTCCGCATGCAACAAGGATTCTTCTCTATCCAGCAAACCTGTCCAAAATGCCACGGCAGCGGCAAGGTCATCACCCAGCCATGTTCCAGTTGCCACGGTGTCGGGCGGGTGAAACAGCATAAGACGCTCAATGTGAAAATTCCGGAAGGAGTCGACGATGGCGACCGGATTCGCATTTCCGGCGAGGGTGAAGCCGGCGTCAATGGCGGGCCGCCGGGGGATTTGTATGTGGTTGTGCACTTATCGGCACATTCGGTATTCCGCCGTGATGGCGATCATCTGCATTGCGAGATTCCGATTAGTTTTACTGTCGCGGCGCTCGGCGGGGAAATCGAAGTACCGACCCTGGAAGGGCACGCCAAAATCAAGGTACCGGCTGAAACGCAGACCGGTAAAATTTTCCGGTTGCGAGGTAAGGGTATCAAAGGGGTGCGCAGTCATGACAAGGGGGATTTGTTGTGTCATGTCGTGGTGGAAACGCCGGTTAAGCTGACCTCACGTCAAAAAGAACTGCTGGAAGAATTGGAAGCTATTAGCTTGAAAGACGGGTCACGTCACAGTCCTCGCGCAAAATCCTGGATGGATAAAGCGCGCGAATTTTTCTCTGAAAAATGAATCGGTTGTCCGATTAATAGTATCGGACTCCGGTAATCTAATTCGCTAATGATCTAAGCAGGGCGATTTTATCCAGTAATTTACAAAGAGTTTGCATTTCCTTCACAATTCGCGATTCCTCTTGGCCTATAGTAAAGCCTGTTAATTCAAACTATTTTTCATCTTCAACGGATGGAAATTATCAGTTAAAAAAGAGGCGATTATGGCGACGATATCATTTTTAGTGAATGGCAGAGCAACGAATAACCACAAACCAGCGGCTTGGGTGACGATCGAAGAAAACACTGACGGTTCCCTCAATTTCAAGGTTAACCAAGTGGGTGGCAGTATGGGGAGTTTACGCGGGGTGTACTTTATTATCGAGGATGACAGCATTGTGAGTGCCTTACAAGTAACCGCCATGAAACAGTTGAACCGCGCCAGCGTCATGAAATCACTGAGAAATGGAACAGACTTAGGCCTGGTGAATGGCGAAGATGCAATGGTTGTGGAAGAGGGTGCTCGTTCGAACGAATCTCATGCGAGTGCTGAAAAGGGAAGCAGTTATGCTTTTACTTTGAGCAGCAGAATCCGATCGTTGACATTGAATGATTTTTTCCACATTCATCTGGATTATTCCGTTGGTTGTAGCAGCACTGCGGATACGGTAAACGACGATGAAAGTTTTCGCTGGCTTTATTTAAGTCTTAATTGATTGATAGGGCATTGTGCGCTTAATGCGAAATCGAACGGCAGCAATTTAAACTATCCCTTGAGTTTAATGAAAGTTGCTGTTCGGTTCCGCTTTCTGCATGAGGGATTTCAAGTTACAGCATAACCAGCTTGATGGATTATTTCTTTGCCAGTAACACCATCGCACTGATAAAAGAAATCAATAGACCTAACAGCAGTGGCGCCAAAACTACGCCATCCCCGGTAACTTCGTAATAGCCAAACAGTATCAATGCAAAGGCTAATGAAACAATCACAATCATTTTATTCATTTAACGCTTCCTGTCGCAATAAATCACAATCAATCCGTTTCTTGGCAGCCCTAAGGGTATACCGGTTTGTTACTTACGATACTTGTCGTTAATGAACTGTGCCAAGCATAAACCGGCAACCAAAGCAATGATGCAATAAAAAGTAATTTCGATTAAATCCGACATTTATTTCAATTCTCCGCAACCAAGATAAGAAGTTTAATCATACTATATCCGTCAGTGGAAATTGAACGGAAAACGCTCTATCTTTTTCCGCTAGCGGATAATCAGATTTCATCTGACATAGTGATTGCGCAAGTGATGGCTTCACTTTCACTCATTTCCATGAAATCATACCGGACATTGCATTTATAACTCAGAAAGGAGTTTTACCATGAAAGCAGTCGTTCGCCTAATGCTTATATTTTTTCTGTTATTGTCGGTTTCGACGTCAACACATGCAGAAAATATCACCGCCGACATTTACTTCAATAGAGCAGGGACGAAGATCGTCAGCGGTATCGCTAATGTCGCAACCGGATGGATGGAGCTGCCGAAAAACCTTGCGATATGGAATGAGAAGGATGATCAAATTGTTATAGGCACCATTAATGGATTGCTTTGGGGCATGTTTCATACGGTCGGCCGCACGGCCAACGGTGCGATAGATTTCGCCACTTTCTGGTTGCCTACTTACCCAATTCCCGATCCAGTATTCATTTGGGAAGATTTCTGGAAAGAAACCGACTACCTTGGCTGGCGCATGGGGAGATAATTCCGAACTATTTGGAGCGGGCATTCTTAAACGCTCTTCTAATGATCTTACAATTTCCTTGAGGTTTCGCCATTCTTCGGCTAAGCTGTAATATGTTAAATTGAATTAGAGGAAATAAGTGTAACACTGTAATATTTCTAAGTTTTGTCGGGTTCAATTAAGCAAGATGTAGAGCGCTACTAATCCAATCAATAAGGAGCTGGCTATGGGGCAGTATAAAACACCGGGTGTTTACATTGTTGAAAAGAGTGCGTTTCCCAATTCCGTCGTAGAAGTCGCTACAGCTGTGCCGGCATTTATCGGGTATACGGAAAAAGCAAACAATAAGGGCAAATCTTTGTTAAACAAAGCGTGGCGAATCTCGTCCATGTCCGAATTTATTAGTTTTTTCGGCGGCCCGCCCAAAACGCAATATCAGATAGCCGAAGTTGCGGTTCCCGCCCCTGCTCCCAGTGGGAAAGATAAGGATAAAGATTCTGGTAAGGGGAGTGCTGTTGCGGCGGTAGTAACTGAATCCGATTTCTCCAGCAATGATAAAGAGTATGGTTTGACGCTGCAGGGGGCTCGCTATTTTCTTTATCACAGCATGATGCTGTTCTTTCAGAACGGCGGCGGAGCTTGTTATGTGATCTCGGTAGGAAATTACGAGCAGGAAATAGCAAAGCAAATTATTGAAAAGCCAAAACTGAGCGTAGGAATTGATATTCTGCTAAAAGAACAAGAACCAACCATGGTAGTGATTCCGGATGCGGTGTCGCTGGCCGAAGCGGATTGCATTGCGCTGCAGCAGGCGATGCTCAGCCATTGCGGGCAAGTGATGAAAAACCGTTTTGCTATTCTGGACGTGTTTGACGGTTATAAGGAAGCGCAGGATAGCGGATGTATCGAGAATTTCCGCAACGATCTCGGTACGAACAGTCTGGATTTTGCTGCGGCGTACTATCCCTGGTTGAATACCTCGATTGTGCAAACCGGCGATTTAAGCTTCGCAAATGTTTCCAACCTGGATAAACTGAAAGAATTGCTGAAAGCGGAAACTGACGGTAGTGATCTGGATGACAAGAAAAAAGGCGAAATCAACGCCAAAATTGCGGAAATTGGTGTGACGCCGAAAACCGATCAAATGTCCAGCGATGAAGATTTGCACAAAATTCTCACCGCGGTTTGCCCGCTTTACAAGAACATTATCGAAAGTATCAAGCTCAAGCTCAATTTGTTGCCGCCAAGCGCAGGCATGGCGGGTGTCTATACCATGGTGGATAATTCCCGTGGCGTGTGGAAAGCGCCCGCCAATGTCAGTCTGAACGCGGTGATTTCACCTTCTGTGGAAATCACACATGCGCAGCAGGAAGATTTGAATGTGACGACTGCCGGAAAATCGATCAATGCGATTCGCACTTTCATTGGCGAAGGTACATTGGTTTGGGGCGCGCGCACGCTCGACGGCAATAGCCTTGATTGGCGCTATATCAATGTGCGCAGAACCATGATCATGCTGGAAGAATCGATCAAGCTGGCAACCAAGGCCTATGTATTTGAACCGAATGTTTCCAATACCTGGGTTACGATCAAAAGCATGATCAGTAATTTCTTGACCAGCATCTGGAAACGGGGTGGTTTGGCTGGCGCAACACCGGACGACGCCTTTGGTGTTTATGTCGGTTTGGGCGAAACCATGACGCCGCAGGACATTCTGGATGGCATGTTGAAAGTGACCGTGCTGGTTGCATTGAGCCGCCCGGCTGAGTTTATCGAGATTACTTTCCAGCAGCAGATGCAGAAATCTTAACCTGAAAGTTAAGCTGTTACTAATGCAGTTGACGGACACGACATTTATTTCTTAATCAATAAAATAAGCAGGAGTTAATCATGGCAGATGATGGATCAGCTCAATCGACAACAGTTTGGCCCATGCCGAAATTTTATTTTCAGGTTAAATGGGATTCACAAGTGATGCGGTTTCAGGAAGTCAGCGGATTGGATATCCAATCCGAAGAGATAAAATACCGTCATGGCGATAGCCCGGAATTTTCGGTCATTAAGATGCCGGGGATGAAGAAGTTTGGCAATATCACCATGAAGAAAGGCATTTTTAAAGGGGATAACAAATTCTGGGATTGGTTTAAGCAAATCAAGATGAACACGATTAAACGCCTGCCGGTCACAATCAGCTTGCTTGATGAAGGGGGTAAAGCAACGATGGTATGGACGTTGACCAATGCCTGGCCGACCAAAATTACCGGTACCGACCTGAAATCGGAAGGCAACGAAGTGGCAATCGAGAGTATTGAGATCGTGCATGAAGGCTTGACGATCGCCAACAGTTAATCACAAGCTCCGGAAAGCAGATGAGCGGTTCGATGAATATGTCATTGTCGGGCAATATTTATCCGCCATCTGCTTTTTATTTTAAGGTAATTATCGGACCGCCGGCCGGTTTGACGGTTGACACTTCGTTTCAGGAAGTTTCCGGGATCGATATCGAGATGGACGTCGAAACCGTGATCGAAGGCGGTGAAAACCGGTTTGTCCGGCAATTGCCGAAAGGCACCAAGCATTCGAATTTATCGTTGAAGCGGGGAATAGCCGCTTTAGATTCACCGCTGGTGATTTGGTGTAAATCTACACTGGAATCCGGTTTGAATTTAGCGATTAAACCCTTGCCGGTACTGGTGTACCTGATGAACGAAGACAAGGCGCCGATTCGCGGCTGGTCTTTTGATTCGGCGTATCCTTTGAAATGGGAAGTGGAAAGTTTCGGATCGACTAAAAACGAAGTGGCGATTGAAAAAATTGTGCTGAGCTATACCGCTTCATCCCGCATCATTTAGCCCGTCAGGATAAGAAGATGTCTATTGAAATAAAGCAATTACTGATCAAATCAAACATCGTCCAAAGAACCAAACAGGAGGATCCGGAGCTGCCGGAAGAGTACCGGGAACTCAAGGAGGATATTCTTTCCGAATGCCGCCGCATGATTCATGATTCTTTGCAGCGAATGGAAGACCGCTAAATGCTGCTAAGCGGAACAAAAACGCTGCTGACGATTTCTCCGTGCACAGTGAATAGCGGCAAGATCAGCGTGGATGGCTCCAGGCAAAAATTCGAAGCAATGATCAATCCCGCGGGATATGAGCAAACGCTCCGGTTAAGTTATTCGAAAAACCGGGTGCTGGGCCAACCGGGAACGGAAACCAAATACGATATCAGTCATCCGGAGAAATTTACGCTCAAGGAATTGATATTGGATGCAACCGGCGCGGTGCGTGCTAACCCGCTCGATGTGGTTAGCGATCCGGTCCCGATCAAGGATCAAGTCGATTTATTGAAAGATGTGGTTTACAACTATCAAGGCAGTAAGCACGAAGCGCCGATTGTGCAAGTAAAATGGGGAGAATTGCTGTTTTATGGACGGGTGGAAACCCTGAAACTGGATTACACCTTGTTCAAACCGAGTGGCGTGCCGCTCAGAGCCAAAGTCACGTTGACATTTGTCGAATATCAAAGCAGTGAGGAAATTTCCAAAGAAGCTGCAACCGAGTCACCGGATTTAACCCATCTGATCGAAGTGAAAGCCGGTGACACCCTGCCGCTGCTGTGTTATCGGATTTATCAGGACTGCGGTTATTATCCGCAAGTCGCCAAGATAAATAACCTGACAAATTTTCGTGATCTAAAGCCCGGGATGAAGCTTCAGTTCCCGCCATTAAGCTGAGTTTATACTATGGCAGAATCCCCTTTGACCGGTAGCACAGGTGTGGTTTCGGTAACCATCCAAAGTGATGGTGCTGCGATCGCAGACTCGGTTCAGATCGTATCCATCGAAATATTTTACGCGGTCAACAAAATTCCGCACGCCAGGATCGTTTTATTGGATGGCGATATGCCGAACAATGATTTTCCGGTGAGTAATGCTGACGATTTTAAACCCGGAGCGGAAATTACTATTAATGCCGGATACGCCAATCAGACCGACACGGTTTTTAAAGGCATCGTGATTAAGCATGGCATCAAAATGGACGGCGATAACTTCTCCCGCTTGATTGTGCAATGCAAAGATAAAGCGGTTGCCATGACAGTGGGGCGCAAGAATGCCAACTATGTCGATTCGAAAGACAGTGACATTCTCAGCAAAATCATCGGATCCTATGGTGGACTGTCGTCCGAGGTAGCGGCCACAAATACCAGCTTTAAGGAACTGGTGCAGTATTACTGTACGGATTGGGATTATGTGCTCGCCAGAGCTGAGGCCAATGGTTTGTTGGTGACGATCAATGAAGCCAAAGTCAGTGTTAAAGCTCCGCAAGTGAGCGGTGAACCGGTGTTGACGCTGACTTACGGGATCGATCTGATGGCATTTGGTGCGGACTTGGATGCCGCTGCCCAATATGAGGAAGTGAAAGGTGCCGTGTGGAATTTAACAGACCAAGCGGTACAAGTTTCACAAGCAGCTCCAGACAATCTGACCAGCCAAGGAAATCTGACAGGAAGCGATTTGGCCGCCGTGATCGCGGCCAGCAATTTTCGCTTGCAAACGCCGATATCACTCGACGATTCGGCGCTAACCGATTGGGTTAAGGGGCAGCAAGTAAAATCGGCTTTGGCGAGAATCCGCGGTTATGCATCGTTTCAGGGCAGCGCCAAAGCCAAAGTCGGTGAACTGATCGAGTTAAAAGGTGTTGGTGACCGCTTTAACGGCAATGTATTGGTGACGGCTGTAAAACATGAAATCAAACAAGGCAACTGGGTCACGGAAATCGAATTCGGCCTGTCGCCGCTCTGGTTTACGGAACAGTATAAAACCGAAGCGCCGCTGGCGTCCGGATTGGTACCTGGGGTCAGCGGCTTGCAGATTGGCGTGGTGAAAAAATTGGATGCCGATCCGGATGGACAATACAAAGTCCAGGTATCGGTTCCGGTGATGCAATCGGATACCGAAGGCGTGTGGGCGCGGCTTGCGAATTTCTATGGGTCGAATGGTTTTGGCGCTTTTTTTATTCCGGAAATCGGCGATGAAGTGGTGTTAGGTTATTTCAACGACGATCCCTCGTATCCGGTGATTCTAGGGAGTCTGTACAGCAGCAATCGCAAACCGCCATACGAATTGACTGCTGACAATTACATCAAGGCGGTGGTGACAAGAAACAAACTCAAGCTGGAGTTTGACGACGAAAAGAAAATCATCACGCTGATTACTCCCGCCAACAACAAGATTGTCATCAACGACGATCAGAAATCGATTCTGTTGCAAGACCAAAATTCCAACAAGATTGAACTGAATTCCAGCGGTATCGTGATCGATAGCCCAAAGGACATTAAGATCAGCGCCAAAGGCAAGATTACCATTGATGCCGTTGGCAATATCGAAGCAACGGCGCAAGCGGATATCAAGTGCCAAGGATTGAATGTCAATCATCAGGCAAATGTCGGTTTCAGCGCCAAAGGCAATGCCACAGCCGAATTGTCCGCCAGCGGGCAAACCACGGTGAAAGGCGGCATTGTTATGATTAACTAAGCTTCACCCGGAAAAATTAACGATCGATACAGGAGTAGCAGAATCATGCCGCCAGCTGCCCGAATAACCGATATGCATACCTGTCCGATGCAGACTCCCGGCGTTCCGCCGATTCCTCACGTCGGTGGTCCGGTCAGCGGACCTTGTGTGCCGAATGTGTTGATTGGCAACCTCCCCGCTGCGGTCGTGGGCGATATGTGCGTGTGTGTCGGACCGCCCGATTCGATTGTGAAAGGCTCGGCAACCGTCATGATTGGTAATAAGCCGGCGGCCCGGGTTGGTGATACCACCGCGCATGGCGGTGCGATCGTGATTGGTTTTCCGACTGTGATGATCGGCGGTTAATATTGGGATTCCATTAGAAATGACGGTCGATAAATCCTTTCTCGGCACCGGCTGGGGGTTTCCGCCCGAGTTTCAGATCAATGGATCGGTGAAGCGCATCTCTGCTGAAGAGGATATCCGGGAAAGCTTATACATTTTATTATCGACCAACCCCGGAGAGCGGGTGATGCAACCGACCTACGGTTGCGGTTTGAAAGCGCAGATTTTTGAAGAAATCAACGAGACCGCAGTGACGGTGATGATCGATCTGGTCAGACGCGCTATCTTGTTTTTCGAGCCACGGATCATCGTGGAAGCGATCACCGTCGAGTCGGATAATGCAAACGATATCTTGAACGGACTGATAAAAATTAACATCAGTTATATCGTGCGGACAACCAATAATCGCCATAACATTGTTTATCCGTTTTATTTCACTGAAGGGACTAACGTTAAGTTGTAATTTGTTCGGGTAAGCGGATGGGAATGCTGAGAGATTCAATGAATAATCAACTGCATATCAGTGATGGCCGGAGTCAGCAGAACAGACTGTTGCCGGCGTTGCATGAGGGTTATTTTAATGTCTCGGAAGTGCACTTCCATTCATTGCTGGCGCTGTTGGTTGATTATGCACAAGTGATGGATTTTTACACCCTGGAACACAAAATTGCCGGGACCTGGAAGCATTTTTTCTCAGCGGATGAAACCGTTGTCATTGCGACAATACTGGCGGTCGATTTGAAAAAATTGGCGGCGGGTAGTGTGGTCCAATCAACTCCGACGGATCCGGATAACTCAATCATCAATACGCTGCAGTCTTTAGCCCGCACGGAAGTCAATCGGCATGTGATTGCAGCCTATACCTCGCTGCATTTGCTGGATCAATGGCTGCAGAAATTCGCGTCGCCCCATAACCGGGTTGGCACAGAGTTACGCAAGATTCTGGAAAGCGTCATTACCGGACTGAAGAAAGATATCGATGTTCTTTGGCAATATTTGGCCGGACATCTGGAGGGTTGCAAACAGCAACAAGTTTTTTCCAGTGATTTAATTGCTTTGGTGTTATCTGCCGAAGAAAAATCGTGGATCCATCGTGGAACAAGCACCGTTGCGACAGCCGATACTGCAACCATTCGATCCAGTCATTATGCATTTGTTAAAGCTATTGAAATGGTGCAAATCAATGCCGCCAAGCTGCTTTCATCCTCTTTGCGGAGCGGTGATCACGATCCTGCAGTGGGTTTGTTGCTTGCTTTTTTACAGCTATTTCAGAAACTGCAAAAAAAATTAAACCGGTTCACGCTGAGTTATGTTGATTTTTACTATGATGAAGTGCTCAAGGCTCAGCGGCGTGATTTTTCCCCGGATTTTGTTTATTTGGTAATTACACCGAATAAAAAGGACTCTAATGTCTTGATTCCACAGGGAACCGAATTTCTTGCGAGATTGGATGAAGAAAACCTGAATATCGTCTACACCGCTACGGCGGATGTCGCGATTAACGATGCAGCCGTTCACTCAATCTATACCCTTTTCTTTAAAAGAGATCCGATGAATTTTCCAGAAAATAATTTACTGGAAAAAGCCGAGTTGGATGATCGATTCCATGAATCCGGAAGACAATTGGCAACCGGGTGCTGGCTGCGCGAGGTTCCGGTGTTGCCGGGGGCGAATGTTGATCAGGAAGATATGCTGTCCTATTCATTATTCGGCGCACCTCGAGAAGGAGAGGAGAATGCGCTGGTGCAGCAAGCGGATATCGGTTTTGCATTCGCCAGCAAGGTGTTGCTGCTGAAAGAAGGACAAAGGACGATAACGATTGAGATTTGCTTCAAGGATAACGGACCGACTTTTAGACAATGGCTTCAAAAATTAGCAGGAGCCATGCTTTCCGGTGATCATCCTGCTACGACGCTAACGCCTATTCAAGAGCAACAAGCTTTTTTTAAAGCGTTTAAGGATGTTTTTGTAATCAGCTTATCCACGCAAAGCGGGTGGCAGGAAGTAGCGGAATATTTACCATTCTATCCAGGAACCGGCCCGCAGCAAAACCCCAATAGTTTGCGCGTAACCCTGGCGTTGCCGGAAAGTTTTCCCGCAATTATCGCGGTGAATCCGGATGTGCACGGAACCGATTTCGGAAGCGAGCTGCCGGTCATCCGGTTTTTATTGAATCCCCGGAGCTATTTATATCCTTACGGGATTTTTTCCAAGTTGGAAATAGCTTCGATTGAGATAGGCGTCGAAGTCGAGGGCTGCAGAACACTGCAGCTCTACAATAATATTGGGCAATTATCGCCGCTGACCCCCTTCACACCTTTCGGTCCGATCCCGGAAGTGGGTGCGTATTTGATCGTGGGTTGCCCGGAAACGTCCGGTAAACACTTATCCGACTTTAATGTCACCCTGCAATGGGGAGGCATTCCCACTGCGCTTGGCGGATTTAGGTCCCATTATCAAGGCTATGAACTAGCCGGAAATACCGATTTCCTGGTGAGCGCCACAGTTCTGGCCAATGGCAAATGGTTGCCTGAAAATACCGGATCGGCTAACGTCAGCTCGCTTTTTGAAATGAATACCGGCCTGGACGGCGGCAGCGAGGTCAGTGAGTATCGCCAGTTATCTTGTAATGCCATTATTTCCAACTGGAGTCCTCTTGAATACCGCGGCTCCGGAATTCACTACAGTTATTCGCCATCCGCCAATAAAGGGTTTTTCAAATTTACACTCATAGCTCCGGCGCAGGCTTTTGGACATCGAGAGTATCCGCAAGTGTTGACGGAGGTGTTGACGTTTAATGCAAAACAGAAACATAGCCAGTCACTGAGAAAAATGCCGAATCCGCCTTACACGCCGATGATCCTATCGATATTTGCAAACTATAAGGCAGTCTCGAAAATCATCGTGGGCAGGGATGAAGCTAACTGTATACCGGTAATGCAAGAAAAAATCATTCATTTGCATCCGTTGGGTTGGAATAATGCAATGATTAACTCGGATCGTAGCATTTTTTTATTACCGCATTATGCCTACTCAGGTAATTTATTGATCGGTTTGCGAGGATTGATGAATGGTGGCGTGATTACGCTGTATTTTCATTTGCGCGAGAATTCGCTGCCGATTAAAGATGCCTATCTGAAAGAGTTACGGTGGTTTTATATGGCCAATAACCAATGGCTGCCATTAACTGCGCGAGAGATATTGTCAGACTCCACCCAAAGGTTCATGAAGTCAGGAATCGTTACTTTGAATATTCCGATGGATATTACGCAGGAAAACACGGTGCTTCCAGCCGGGCTATCCTGGTTGCGACTGTCAGCCGAACACGAGCTGGAAAATTTTTGCAGTGTATATTCAATCCATGCACAGGCGTTAAAAGCCGGCAGGCGGCCGGATCACGGCTCTCACAGTAATTTGATCCGGCTGCCGCCCGGTTCCGTGACGCGCGCCCGTAAAACAATTCCCGGTATCGGGGGCATCCAACAAATTCAGGCATCGTTCGGCGGTGGACTGCTCGAAGACCGGGACCAGTTGCGTGTTCGTATCAGCGAACGCCTGAAACATAAACAGCGCGCATTACTGCCGGCGGACTATGAATTGCTGATACTGGAAAAATTTCCGCAAGTCTATAAGGTAAAATGCTTTCCCAACATGACTCCGGATTTTGTGACCACGCAGCGGTTTTCTCCCGGTCAATTGATGTTAGTCGCGGTACCTTATCTGTCGCATGATGAAATTACGATGCAGCGGCCATTCTTGAGCGGTCATATGATCAATGAAATACAAGATTACATCTGTAAGCTGACTTCGCCGTTTGTCGCGATTCATGTCTGTAATCCGGTTTATGAAGTGATCCAGGTCCGGTGTACGGCCAAGCTGAAAAACCCGCTCTTGGCCGGCCAGCATCTGAGTCAATTGAATACCGCGATTTCTGATTTTCTGTCGCCATGGAATGAATCCGTAGGAAATACCAGCCATTTTGGCTGGTGTATCAGTAAGCACGATATTGAATCTTATATTCAGAATATCGACTACATTGATCGTGTCACCAATCTGTCAATCTTACGCATCGCACCCAGAGGCGAAGGCTTTTTTGAATTGTTCGATAGCGCGGCGCAAATGGCGGATAGCACAGAATCCGGGGATATCGTTCCAATCTATCCTTGGAGTATCGTGGCGCCCATTAAGCAACATTTTATCGAGATGGATGACCGCTATGATTTGATCGAACCGGAAATAACCGGGATTGGGGAGTTGGAGATTGGCAGTACTTTTATTATTTCTGATGAAAAATGGCGCGAAAAGATAGAAAAACACTAGAAGCCAAATTCAAGAATGGAAGAATGCCGTCGGAAGTCGCATTTGCCGATCTCATTGATTCAACTTTGAATCTGATTGACGATGGATTCGAAAAAACTGTCGAAGACGGGCTCAAGGTCGCGCAATTGGGTGATGGAAAACTGATGAGCTTTTATCAAAATATGTCAACGCTCAGCGCTATGTGGTTTGTTGGGATTGATAAAGCAACTGCGAATTTAAGCTTTGGCAATCCTGAGAATCCCCATGTCTTGACTTTGCGCAGCATCGGCTCTGCGAATTCCGAATCCGCAAATGCCGCTAAAATGGGGGTAGGCATTAATACTGCGACACCCCGTTTTGAATTGGATGTGGCCGGAACGATCGCGTCTCATGGTCGTGTGGGCCAGCGCGGAGAATTTGCCGTACCTGCTGACGGTAATTGGCACGATATTACCGAAATGTTGACTGGCTGCCAGGCGTTTGAAGTGGTTGCCGGTGTCGGCGGTAAGGATGCCGACGGCAAGTTTGCGTTGATGCACGCATTTGCCCTGAATACCTACAATACCAAGGGGCATATCACTTATCACCAGTCCCATTACGGTGCAAAATGTAACCGCCTCGAATTGCGCTGGCAAAATGGCGAAAATGTCGAAAACTTCGAATATAGGCTGCAAATGCGTGTCGAAGCCGCATACGGAGATAATATCTGGGTCAACTATCATATGACCCGGCTTTGGCATGATCCGCTGATGTACGAGAGCGAAAAGCAACCCGAATCGGTTTATCCGCAGGTTATGCGTAAGCGGCAACAGGCAACGGACAAGTAAAATGGCCGAGCGCACGTTCACTATCAGTTTGAATCTGGAAGAAGGCAATGTGCTATTGGAAGCGCTTGCGGAATGTCCATTTAAATCTGTTTTTGAGTTGATCGGCAAATTGAATCAGCAGGCCAATCAATTGTTTGTTCCCGGTACTTCTCCGCAGGAGCGGCGGCAATTTATTTTTACCGAAGCCGAACTTTCGCGTTCTCTCAAAGCTTTGGAAAACATGCCCTATCATCGCGTCCACAAGCTGCTGGAAGATTTGAATGGACAGATCGGGATGCAACGGAATAATCAGCATTCAACCGCAGTTACAACCGGCTATGTCAACATCTGATCAAATACCACGGCTTAGGATTGATCCGGATGGTCTTGATTTTGATACATTAAGAAAAGAAGCATTCGATAGGGTTCAGGATCTCAGCGGGGAAATCTGGACCGACTACAATACCCACGATCCAGGCGTTACCATCTTAGAACATCTTTGCTATGGTTTGACGGATCTATCTTACCGAACCGGATTTGAAGTTCCAGACTACTTGGCCGGTCAGGACCATAAAATCGATTATCGCCAGCATGCATTATTTTCGCCTGAGGAAGTGTTTCCTAGTGCAGCCGCCACAGAAATCGACTATCAAAAAGTATTATACGATGCGATCCCCGAGATTGATTATGTTTGGCTGGAGCCTTATACCTCCGGCGAGGCTCCTGCCCCGAAGGGACTCTATTCGGTTTTCGTGAAACTGGATGAAGCGCAATTGCAAAGTGGCATCGACAAACCGGGACCGGAAGATGGCCGGTTACGGGAATTTTCGACGGAACTCGAGTCGATCAGCCGGACCTCGGACCAGGTACGCAACCAACTGGATCAGCTCGGTGATAGCTTGGATCGCTGGCTGGAAACTTTGCAAAGAGGGCGGGATGCGGTGAGCGATCCCGCCCAGGTAGATCCGGCGCCCGCGCAATTCGTCAACCAACTGAACGATATATTGCGTCAGCTCGATCGTGCCTTGTCCGCTATCGATAGCATTTGGAGCCGGATCAACAGTCTTTGGTCGGTTATGGTTGATTCTATAACCGGTTCCGATTTGACTGACCGTTTCCAAGAGATTCTGATGAAAATGAATGCAGTATTCGGTTATACCAAACTGCACGAAGCACTGCAGCATGCTTTAGCGTTTTTTCATCTGCACCGTGAATGCGAGCCTATGGACATTGACCGGCTGGCAACTCTGATTATTCCGCTGTCGAAGTTCGAGCACGCATTGATCAAGCTGGATCAATTGCTGCTGGAAATCGGAGATGGCTTATTCACGCAAATTGAATTACCGGATAATGCCATCACAGCGTCTGACGAGGCAGCGATTAAACAAAAAATTCGAACGGTTTTTTTGCAGCATCGCAATCTCTGCGAAGATATTCACCATATCGAAATCATTCACACCATGCCTTTTTTTCTGGCGGGAGAAGTGGAAATTCAACCGTCATACAGCCGGGCTAAGATTTATGCCGAGATTTTTCTCAAATGTGCACATTGCGTTTCATCCGGAATCCAGATTGATCGCTATGAATCGGTTTTCGAAAAATTGGGCGATTACGAGCAGATTTTTTGCGGCCCTTTGACAAGTCATGGACATATTAATGATCGTTGCTTTGAGGGATCGCAGCAAGTTCTGGGTGTGATTGATCTCATTACCCTGGTGAATCAAATCGAAGGGGTCGTTCAAGTCCGTGAGTTGTATTTGCTGGATCGGGACAATAAAAAGCACACTAGCATTTCCTATGATTCTTCCCGCTACGTTTTTCCGGATTTATGTTTTCCCAAATCGGGCAATCCGAAGCAAGTGTTGAAACTGGTTTTTGCGCAAACCGCCAGTCAACGGCAAACGGCTCGAAGTACTCCGGGTTTTGGATCTTTCGACGGCGCTCCGGATGCCGAATTACTCGAAGAGGCCCGGCTGGAGCTTCGTAAGTTGGTTTTTGAATACTACGCCTTCAGGAACAACCGCGTTTCGTATCCGCAATTGATCCCGCTGCCCAAAGGCCAGCGCCGGCCCTTGCAAGACTATTATTCAATCCAGCATCACTTTCCAGCTATTTATGGAATTAACCGCTATGGTGTTCCGCAATCCAAACCTCTCGAAGTCAAAGCACGGGCGAAGCAGCTAAAAGCCTATTTGTTTCCCTTCGAACAGCTTATGGCGGATTATTTGCAGAATCTGCAAGAGCTTCCAAATTTATTTTCACTGGATCCTGAGCTTGAGCAATCTTATTTTTCTCAATTTCTGGACGATCAAAATATTCCCGGTATCGAGCAGCTTTATGCGGGCGGCCAAGCGAGCAGCCGGACTTTATTATCCGGCATTTTGCGCCACTACGATGCTTACGCCGAACGGAGAAACCGGCTGCTGGATACATTACTGGCAATGCATGGTGAAGAATATCCGCAAAAGCTACTGCTGCAATTCGACTGTTATTGGCGAGAGAATCCGGAAAACTGGATTATTAATAACAAAATCAATTTTTTGAGGTGTGTCCGGGAAATTACACGCGACCGCGCGCTTGGCTACAATTATTTAAAGCCGGCGATACGGACCGCCGGGCAGGCGGTTACTGAAAATATCGCGGGGGCTCATCTGCGCATCAATGTGCTCTTGGGGTTGACGCAATATCGCAGCATGCCCTCAATTACAGAAGTTTTACTGGCGAGAAACTGCCGTCTGATTCCTGATCGGGTGCTGGCGCAATCGGTCAATTTTCTCTCCGAAGAGATGGAACAATCAGCGGAATCAATCTTCTTCGAGGTAGGAAAATTCGCCGGACTCTCGACTCCTGCAGCGTTGCCAGCGCTGGGCTATAGCATTTTTAAAGCCGGAACTGAGTTACGTAATTATCGGTTGGTCAATTCGGGCGATCAAACGGTGGTATGCCTAAAAACCGGGCAATCTGCGCGACTTTGGCCTTTGGAGACAAAAGCCAGCCGGGATGAGGCGATCCGCTATGCTTATGAGCTGTGTCATGCACTTACGCAACTCAATATCACTTGCGAAGGCTTTCATTTGATAGAGCATGTATTACTCCGGCCCCGAGGCGCAGAACAGTCCGGCGTTATCCCCGATTCCGGTTCTTTTTTTGATTTCCGGGTCAGTGTGATTTTTCCCTCGTGGACAGCGCGTTTTTCAAATCCGGCGTTCAGGAAGTTTGCAGAAGAAACCGTGCGTTACAACCTTCCGGCGCATGTATTCCCGGAGTTTTATTGGCTGGATTTTGTTTATATGCGAGATTTCGAGCAGCGTTACCGGATATGGCTGGATTGCATGCAACAAACCGATCCGGATCAGCCGAGCCTCGAGCAGCTCAACAATGCATCTAAAAGACTCATCACTTTCCTTGTGAAAAATAGAAAGGAAAATAGCCATGCGTGCTGGATTTAGTGAAAACTCACCGGCACATTGCATTGAAGAGCTTATTTTTGATTGTTCTTTCGATTCCATGACCATCGCACAGACGTTCGAAACGGATATGAGTGGTTGGTTAACAACCCAATTATTGCCGGTCATCGATAGCGTTTTTCTCGAGTTTGACGAGACCGGCGTGGTATGGCGTATGGATCAGCTGGAGCTCGATCTGGGCGATATTCACGAGGACAACTTTTACGATGTACTGGTGCAGCGGTTACGTGAAAAACTGAGCGAGTGTCTACACGCACAACAAAATAAAATACCTGACATCGGTCTGGAGACTGCGGCCTTGGGGTCGGCACGGCGTATCACTCGGCTGCAGTCGGATCTGGAACAATTGCGGGATTTCTTGTTAACCGGTACTTTACCCTGGCATATCGACGGCAAGGATCAACGGGCCCATGAAACCATGCTTCAACGCGTGTTGCAGTCTGAAAATGCCGGGGAGTTATTGATTACTCTGTTGAAACGTTTGCCGGCGGATGATCGGACAATCTCGGTGAGACGTTTGATCTCACAATTTCCCCAGCAGCATTTGGAAAATTTGCTTTTCCACATGACCCCGGCGCATGCTGCCATGCTCGCAGATTTTATGAGGATTTACCGGCAAGCCCTGTTTGAACACGCTGATTTACAAAGCTCGCCTGCTGAGAAATCGGTCGCTGCATGGGTTCACTCGTTCGAATTTTTACTGTTAAATAACCGGCTGCCCGATCACCCAACAGCGCTATTGCGCCAATTAATCGATCAAAATGCGATCAGCCAGCCGTGGCAAGAGCCGGGACAGTTAGTGAGACAATTGATAGCAACAGCGTCTCAATGGAAAAAATCCGGAAAGATTGATGATGTTTTGTGTGAGGCTTTGCAAGCACTTGATACCGAATTTTTCGGGCGGAAGCCTGTTGCGATACTTCCGGGTAACGCCGCAGCTCGTAGCGGGTCAGCGAGGCGTGCGCTTATTGAGCGAGAGACACCGGTGGCGCGGGTCATAGCCGCGCTATGCGGAATGGGACCAATAGGAGCACCGGCTCACAAGTGGACGGATCAGGAGCCGGCGGCCTTCAGGCGGGAATTGCAAAAGTGGCTAAGTGCAGCGGCAGTGAGAGCCGAGGTGATCAAACTGCCGACCCGCCTGCTGCAGGATATTCACTTCGTGTTGTCGGAGCAAGCGGCGTTGATAATGGAAGACTTGCTTGGTTACAGCGACAAGCTGTACAAGCTGAAGCATCAAGGCGGTGAGCTTAGCCGTGCACAATGGCAACAGAAACTGTGGATGGCCAGTTTAACCTACTGGTCATCGCAACCCGGCACGGCGTTGGAGCCGCTGGCTTACTTGCAAGCGCTGGCGCGCGGTGTAACAGACCAGGACAATCCGCAGAAACTATTGCGTGCCTGGCTAACGGCGCTGCAACGCACACAATCGCATGGAACGCTGGTTACGCAACTGCAAATGGGCATGGCAACTGCACCCGGGCGGCAGACGGCCAGAGGGAAAGCCACAGCATTTCTGGTGGATGAAGTAGCGGAAGGCGTTACAACTTACCAGGAACAGCAACAGCAGCCTCAAGCCGAAGGGATTGATACCGCGCAACAGCAACTGCGGCAACACTTGCAAGCGATGCCGATCAAACAGCCGGAACAACTGCAGCAGTTCTACCAGGAATTACGCCGTGGCCGCCATGATTTAACGGCAACGCACCTGCACGTAAATGACTTGCGCAATCTGATTGAAGGATTGCTGCGGGCTGAATCGGCGGTTTCAAATGCCGACCGCCAGCTTTTTCTGCAAAGCATCGATCAGCAAGCGATGCGGATAACTGATCAACGCGGCTACTACCGGAGCATACTGGAAGCGATGCTGCAAAATCGCGAAATTGACGTGGAAGCAATTGCAGCATCGGTGCAGCGGGACGCTGAGAGCGTCAGCACCGGAGGCAAAGAAATCTCAACAAGCGATACGTTTGCGGATATGGCAAAAGCTGGGCAAGCCGTGCCCCTCAAGGCAGATCCGCCAAAGCCCGCACCGCCAGGCAGCGAATCGGACTGGCAAGCGGAAGCAGCGTATCACGTAACCTATGAAAAGATCTTGCGCGGGTTGCAAAAGGTTGGATTGCTGAAAGAAATCGCGCGATTCAGCGCGACCGGCATGCGGGTAGCGCAAATACAGCAACGGCTACGGGAGCTGCTCAGCAGCATGGAACTGGACGAACTGGCGGGTAAATTACCGCCGGCATTGGCACTTGATCTCGTTTATTTGCTGCAACCGCAGGCGGCGCGCATCATGGAACATCTGCTGGCGCAGGGTACGGCATTGCATGGGATCGCGGGGGAAGAAGCGGCGCTGAACCAGGCGCAGTGGGCGCAACGGATACGCCGGGGGGCAATTGCTTATTGCCTAACGGAAGCTGATCGCGAATTCGAGCCGGCGATCTACCTGCACACACTGGCGCGCGCGGTATCCGCTGGCACCGATAGCGGAGAGACGCTGCTGGCTTGGTACGAGCAACTGGAACAGATCAAAGCCTACGGGGCATTGCATGCGATGTTACAAATGATCAATAAGTTATCCCAGGCTTCCCAAAATTCGATATCGCGGACTCCAACAGTTGCACCGAGTCACGTTGATAAAATAAACCAGGAAACGGCAGCTCAGCCGGCCGTGCTTGACGGTGCATGGAGGCCAGCACGGCAGAGACAGCTGGAGCGAGAAACACCGGCGGCGCGGGTCATAGCCGCGCTATGCGGAATGGGACCAATAGGAGCACCGGCTCACAAGTGGACGGATCAGGAGCCGGCGGCCTTCAGGCGGGAATTGCAAAAGTGGCTAAGTGCAGCGGCAGTGAGAGCCGAGGTGATCAAACTGCCGACCCGCCTGCTGCAGGATATTCACTTCGTGTTGTCGGAGCAAGCGGCGTTGATAATGGAAGACTTGCTTGGTTACAGCGACAAGCTATACAAGCTGAAGCATCAAGGCGGTGAGTTTAGCCATGCACAATGGCAACAGAAACTGTGGATGGCCAGTTTAACCTACTGGTCATCGCAACCCGGCACGGCACTGGAGCCGCTGGCTTACTTGCAAGCGCTGGCGCGCGGTGTAACAGACCAGGACAATCCGCAGAAACTATTGCGTGCCTGGCTTACGGCCCTGCAACGCACGCAATCGCATGGAACGCTGGTTACGCAACTGCAAATGGGCATGGCAGCTGCACCCGGGCGGCAGACGGCCAGAGGGAAAGCCACAGCATTTCTGGTGGATGAAGTAGCGGAAGGCGTTACAACTTACCAGGAACAGCAACAGCAGCCTCAAGCCGAAGGGATTGATACCGCGCAACAGCAACTGCGGCAACACTTGCAAGCGATGCCGATCAAACAGCCGGAACAACTGCAGCAGTTCTACCAGGAATTACGCCGTGGCCGCCATGATTTAACGGCAACGCACCTGCACGTAAATGACTTGCGCAATCTGATTGAAGGATTGCTGCGGGCTGAATCGGCGGTTTCAAATGCCGACCGCCAGCTTTTTCTGCAAAGCATCGATCAGCAAGCGATGCGGATAACTGATCAACGCGGCTACTACCGGAGCATACTGGAAGCGATGCTGCAAAATCGCGAAATTGACGTGGAAGCAATTGCAGCATCGGTGCAGCGGGACGCTGAGAACGTCAGCACCGGAGGCAAAGAAATCTCAACAAGCGATACGTCTGCGGATATGGCAAAAGCTGGGCAAGCCGTGCCCCTCAAGGCAGATCCGCCAAAGCCCGCACCGCCAGGCAGCGAATCGGACTGGCAAGCGGAAGCAGCGTATCACGTAACCTATGAAAAGATCTTGCGCGGGTTGCAAAAGGTTGGATTGCTGAAAGAAATCGCGCGATTCAGCGCGACCGGCATGCGGGTAGCGCAAATACAGCAACGGCTACGGGAGCTGCTCAGCAGCATGGAACTGGACGAATTGGCGGGTAAATTACCGCCGGCATTGGCACTTGATCTCGTTTATTTGCTGCAACCGCAGGCGGCGCGCATCATGGAACATCTGCTGGCGCAGGGTACGGCATTGCATGGGATCGCGGGGGAAGAAGCGGCGCTGAACCAGGCGCAGTGGGCGCAACGGATACGCCGGGGGGCAATTGCTTATTGCCTAACGGAAGCTGATCGCGAATTCGAGCCGGCGATCTACCTGCACACACTGGCGCGCGCGGTATCCGCTGGCACCGATAGCGGAGAGACGCTGCTGGCTTGGTACGAGCAACTGGAACAGATCAAAGCCTACGGGGCATTGCACACGATGCTGCAGCGCATGATTTCGCAATCCATCATAACTTCCGGGTTGCGTGCGGAAGCAACCAGGCCGCAGAGTCGAACAGTGAGCAACGCTACAGAACTTGCAAGTCCTGAAGCATTTCCGGCGATCGATTGGGATTCTCTGCTGAAAGGATCACAATCCGGCGATGTCTACGAAGAGATTTTCATTGATAATGCCGGAATGATTTTAGCCGCGCCCTATTTGCCGCGATTGTTCACATTGCTGGAACTGGTCAACGACGGCGCATTTGTTAACCGGCAAGCAGCGGAGCGGGCGGTCCATTTGTTGCAATTTCTGGTCAACGAGCAATTGCAGTCACCGGAATATCAATTGACGCTGAATAAGATTTTGTGCGGTATCACTACCGGCATTCCGATTTGCCGGGAAATTGAGATCAATGACCGTGAACAAGAAACGATAGAAGGCTTGCTGTGCGGCATGATTCAAAACTGGAAAACTGTCGGTAATACCTCCATCAGCGGGTTACGCGAAACCTTTCTGCAGCGTAAAGGCGTATTGCAGTTAAAAGAAGATGGGCTATGGTATTTAACGGTCGAGCCGGGTGTGTTTGATATGCTGCTGGATAGTTTGCCGTGGAGTTTTTCGGTAATTAAGCACGCTTGGATGGAACATGCAGTGCATGTAACCTGGCGCTAAATTGTTGTGATCTGTTTTTTTACATCGAAAGAACATAAGCTATGATCGAGAGTCATGCGAATGCTATTACTTTAGAAAAAGAGGTCGCCTGGTTTAAAGCGGTGCTCGCAGCACGTTGCGATATTTACTTTTGCAGAGAATCCGCCATTAAGGATATTCGCGCGATTGAGCCGCCGGATATCAGCGCCGACTCTTCCGATTACGCTCAATTGATACAAGCCTGCAACATGGGCTTTGATGAGCGTCTGGTGCTGATTCTGGCATTGTTGCCGCATATTCAACCGCATGTACTGGATACCTTTTTGCTCAATAATCAGGAAACAGCCCGTGGTTTTACCGAGTTTGGCGGATGGAAAGAAAGGAAAAGGGCACAGCGGTTTCTTACCGACGTGTGAAACCGCAGTCTTTATTCTTGCCGGAGAAGATCTGTCGCGGCGCTTTGAAGCGATGAATTTGTTTCAAACGGATCATTTTCTGTTGAAGCAGCAGATGATCAGAATAGAACATAATGCCAGTGGAGAACCGTTCTTGAGCGCCATGCTGATGGTAACTGCCGAGTGCTTGAATCGCGTAACGCTCGGTCGTCGTGATAAGCCTGACTATGGCATTCATTTTCCTGCAAAATTGATAACAACTTCCTTGACATGGGATGACCTGGTCTTGAACCCGGAAGTAATGGATGAGGTGGAAAATATCAATGCCTGGCTGCGTTTCTCGCAAGTGATCTTGCAACAATGGAAATTAGAGAGAAATATTAAACCGGGATATCGAGCGCTATTTTACGGTCCGCCGGGCACTGGAAAAACCTTGACCGCGACATTAATTGGTCTCAGCATCGGCGTTGATGTCTATCGCATTGATTTGTCGATGGTGGTATCGAAGTATATCGGCGAGACTGAAAAGAACCTTGCCAACGTATTTGATCAAGCTATCAATAAGAACTGGATTTTGTTTTTTGATGAAGCGGATGCATTGTTCGGCAAAAGGACACAGACCAGCAACTCGAACGACCGTTATGCCAATCAGGAAGTGTCGTATTTGTTGCAGCGGGTGGAAGACTATCCCGGCGTCGTGATTCTGGCAACCAACCTCAAGGCTAACATCGATGAGGCTTTTGCCCGGCGCTTCCAAGCTTCGATACACTTTGCCATGCCGGATGCCGATCAACGTCTGCGCTTATGGCAAGGGATGTTTGCGAATCCCGGGCTGTTGTCAGCCGATGTGGATTTGGTAAAACTGGCGGAACGATACGAGCTATCCGGCGGAGCTATTACCAATGCAGTGCGTTATGCTGCCATTCAAGCGGTACGCATGAACCGTAGCACGATCCTTCAGTACGACCTGATTCAGGGTGTCACCAAAGAGTTACTTAAGGAAGGTCGAACCTTGTGAGTTATGCGATGAATAAATTTCTCTCCCTTGTTTTCATGGTATGGTGTTGTTGCATAACGGCGGTGTCGGCAACGGAAGTTTACTATGATCGCCTGCTGGATCAAGATCATTTCAGCCACTTGAACAGATCCACTGTCAAGCGGATGCAGCAAAATCTCGCGGTGATCTACCGGTATGACCGCGATTGGGCAAGGGATGTCGCGCTGAGCCAGCATCCTCTTACAGATGGCACCCTTGGACCGGTCACCTTATTCTGGCTGCAACGTTTTATTTACGATTTTAAGATCGAACCCGTAGGCCGCCGCTATGTTGATGAAACGATTTTACGGTTGGAACGCATTGCATCGTTCGCCGGCATGTTTCCGGAAGAATTGAAAATCCTCATCAGTTCGGATTTCTCGGAATGGAACGATGATCAGCCGGACAAGCAAAAGAGCCAGTATTTTGGTGTGCGGCGGAGCGGCAGCGACCAAGCATTATTGGATCTGGTGTATCTATACTTGCAAGTGGTTGAGCCGCCGCCGGACCCCGGTAAACCCAGTAAGAATCAGCTCGTAACTTTTTATTACCAATTATCCGCGGAAGATTTCAAGGTATTGCAAGGCAAGAACCAGATACAAGCGCAACTGGCGAAGCTGGTCAACAAGCGTTTTGATAACGCCGAGGCGCTAAAGGAAGCAGTTACGGGGGTGCTGAATGAATATCCGGAATTGGCTGAAAAACTGGCGGTTGTGATTGAGCGTTATTTCCGTTACGCCGATCCGGTAATCAGTCAGAGTTTTCTGGAAATTCTGATGGGCGATTCGTTGTTTGCTTCGCTCAATAGTATTCTCGTCAAGTTGCTGGAAAATACCATCAGCGGCATTGCCTATCCGGATCAGCATTTGTTTGCGCAGGCGGTGAAATCCAAAGTCAGCGCAGGCGTTGGCGCTTGTCAAAATCTCGATCAGCAGAATGAATATATTTCCCGTTTAAAGCTGAGTGACGACGATTTTGATAAACTCACGGAGGATTTGTTGACCGGTCCTTATCAAGGAATACCCGATTTCTCACAGCAACTTAAGCAGATTGATTTATTGCGCATGCGACGCAAGGACGACTGTGAGGCGGAAGATCTGGCGCTGATCAATGAATTCGTAAGCGGCGTCTATGAGAATGTCATCCATCCCGCGATCCAGTTGCACTACAAGAAGAAACCCGACTATCGTGCCACTAACCCGATACGGTGGGATGGCAGCGGTTGCGGTTGTGTTCTTGATGATTTAACCGGGACGGTGTACGGTCTTTATCCATTTTGGAGAGCGGATGGTGCAGCGCAGTCGGTTAATTTCAGTGTCTTGTCCCGAGTGGCGTACTACGGATTGTCATTCGACGAGGACGGCATCATCAAGCAAACCAATAATCCGCATAATGATGTTACGGTGCTGTCGGTGAACGATGCCGGTCAGAACCTTCAAGCCGCATTTATCCGCACAGCCCGCAAACACAATAGCAAAGTCGACTGGGTTGTGCATAACGACAAGCCCTACTGGGACCGTTGGAAAGCGATGACGGTTGCTGCCAGAGTGATGGTTCTCGAAACCCTGACGGATAGTATCGTCAATCTGCTGACCGCCCAGCTTACCGACAGTGCCTCAAAATTTGCACAGAACCTGACATTGGGGGTAATCAAGCCGGCGACGCGCGGGGATGGCGTAACGCTTTACTTTAACGATTTTCCGGATGATTACGAATCGGTAGGATTGTTTAACCGGTTTTTTTCGGACTTGCAGAAACGATTGCAGGTTGAGGGCAATGATTACTTTGTCAATATTCTGGTTTCCCAATCCAGGCTGGGAAGCGGAATTTACCGGTATTCCAATTTGCTGGCATGGATCGATCAGACGAAACCTGCAACCGGGATAGCGAGTGCAGCGAATATTTCATCGCAGGAAACATTGAATACCAAGATTTTGGTGTTTATCGAAGAGCCGACAACCGATTCGAAGAAGAAATTACGGTTGGAAATTGAGAATAGCGAGTTACACGGTATGGAGCGGGGATTACTATTGAGAAATATCATTCCGGTGATCGAGTTCGATGGCAAAAATTGGAAGCAATTGGAAGATGACGTGGTGTATTTCAAGGATAATTTTGGCGGTATTGGCTTTTGGCCGTTCCTGACGAATGAAGCCGAAGTCACCGCAGAAATGCCGTTCCGCTGCGATGAAATTCAATCGGTGAGCGGTTGCCTGACTCGATTTTTTCAGGCGACGACTTGGCATGGAGAACCGGAATCGATGCTGGAAAAAGTGGTTTGCGATAACCGTTATTTATTCCGCATTGCATTCGGTTTATTGGTTAGCATTTGCTTGATTTATACCGGTCTGTATTTTTATTCATGCCGGGTCCGCAGCAAAATCAGGAACTGGTACGTGTTTTATTTGATTCTGATCGTGGTTCCAACCTTGATCGTTGCGATACTGCTGTTGACGTATGACCCGATGCTGGAGCCGGTATCGGAAGGCAACTTGCCATTAATAATGCTGCTTTTTGGCGGTGTTGCAGCCAGTATCGTCGTATATCAAAGACGGAAAAAACAAATGAGAAAGCCGACGCGCCCAAGAGGGTTGGCTTATGGCAATCAAACCGAGAATTAAACGATTGATTTGAAATGGCGAGTAACGATGAATCTCATCGAAAAAGCAACGATCTTGCACTACCACCGGCACCGTATCGGTCAGTTTCAACCAGGTACCGTTGAGGCGCTCGGTTGGCGCAGTAAGAACAGTCAACAGTTACGCTTCCAAGCATTGATGAAAGTTGGAAATCTGAATGGCGCGATGATTTTGGACATCGGTTGCGGTTATGGCGATTTAAAAGCTTTCCTTGATTTGCATTTTTCGGATTTTGACTATACCGGTATCGATCAAATGCCGGAGTTTATTGCCGAAGCCAGGAAGCGTTACGAAGGCATTGAGCGGACAACTTTTTATCAAACGGACTTCAGTACCGCGGTGTTACCGCAAGTTGATTATGTGATTGCCAGTGGCGTATTGGGCTATCGTTGTAAAGATGAAAATTTTTATACCGGCATGATCTGCAAGCTGTATAACAGCGCCGGAATCGCGCTGGCTTTTAACATGCTGGATAAAAGCCGTTTCCCACACCATGATTTGCTGGTCGGTCATGATCGCGATGAAATTCTGGCGTTTTGCCGGGTATTGTCACCGCGAGTAGAATGTTTCGATGATTATTTGGAAGATGATTTTACCGTATTGATGTATCGGGATGGGGCGGATAGTTAGGTTGTTTGCAAAGGGATTGGAAAAAAATCCAGAAACGGGGGCTAGGTGAAACGAACAATGTTGTTTAAACCGGAGCGACAAACATCCCAAGCTCAGCTTGCTGATGAAGAGCCAGTTGCGATTCACAAGCAAAATTTTGTGGATAATCGCTCAAGTACAATTGCACAACGGAAGCTGATCAAAAACATCCATTCCAGTTCGAAGATTGTAGCTCAGCGCCGGATGTCGGCAGCGTTTCATAATAATGGTCGCATAGCATCGCCAATGCAGATGATAGAACTGAAAAAAACAAGATCTGATTCGAAATTTCAGGATACTTCAGGCCGACCCGTTCAGCGGCAGGTTTGGTCAACAGGAGTGCTCGATAATCGGCAAACCGATGTAAACTGGACCACAAGCAAGATTCAAGGCGATGGTACAAATACAACTGTGGGTGTGAAAATGATCGCAAATCCATTGGGTCCCGATCATCTACAAGGTGGTCCGCCGAAATCCGGGGCCCAAAAGGGATTGATGCGTCAACTACCCACAGATCCTAAATTACCAACTGACCAGAAATATATTCGTGGCCATTTATTAAATGACAATGTGGGTGGGCCGGGTGAGGATTTTAATCTTTTCCCGATTACGGGCGAAGCAAATCACCAACATGAGCATTTTATCGAAAGCACCGTAAAAAGCTGGGTGAACGACCATAAACAATGGGTCAAGTATACAGTGGAAGCAAAGCCAGTCAAAGTTGACATGAAGGCAGAGACAGTTAATGCCACTTTTGATTGTGAAGCACAACTGCTCAATCCGGCAAAAGCTATGCAACCGATGGATACCGTGAAGGTTACGATCCCTTCGATATATAAGGGACGTCCACCCATTGATGGAAGCACGGCAAAACCATCCGGGGGACTTGCGCCGGTTGGTCCACAGGCTGCCAAACACAACCCCCTCCTGTCACTTGCCAAGAAAAATGCGCATGAATACAAACTGGATGACAGAGTGTTTCAAGTTATTCAACAATGGGCTTCCATGTATAGCGGTAAAGAAATTATCGATTATCAAAAAATAGAAACGATCGGTAAGTCGCTTGGTAATTTGTTTGAGAATGTTCTGGAGGATGCGCTGAAATTTGGCAACCTACCGCAAACTCTTGATAAAGGACAAAAAGCAAGCCTTACCAAGTTAAATAAGAAAGCTGAAGAGTTGATAAAGAATTTTTATGGCTTAATAGAGAAAGATTTTGGTCAGGCTTTTGTTGAAGTCATGAAACAAGATCCTATTTTGGAATCGAATTATTCAACATCATACGGTTACTCTACGAACGAATCCATTTTTGATTACATGCCGGAACCCAAATCTTCATTTTCCGACACATTTAACTTTTCTCCACAACCGGGAAATTTTCAGCCTATGCCGCAACAGCAGCATCAGGGTGGCGCACTGAATTTACTGAATCAGCCTGTAAACATTGCACCACAGCATTTGTCCATGCTTGCTAATAATTTTGTACAACCGTATTCGAATCAGTTTCAGCAAGATTACTGGAGTACGTTTGATCTTCTTGGCGATGGGGGCCAGAATGTGGATCTGGTAAACGATAATTATTTTGATAATGAAAGTGATATGGAAGCGGATGATCTAGGATTTTAAGGGTTAGTCAGTGTTCCCTTACCTATTGAAAATCATTCTTCTGACTTGGGGAATGCGAGAACAATCTCTCGAACCATGTTTCTATAGATCGAATTTAGTTA
Organism: Nitrosomonas limosa; assembly: GCF_054188085.1. Taxonomy (NCBI): domain Bacteria; kingdom Pseudomonadati; phylum Pseudomonadota; class Betaproteobacteria; order Nitrosomonadales; family Nitrosomonadaceae; genus Nitrosomonas; species Nitrosomonas limosa. The sequence continues at coordinate 2,904,872 of NZ_CM135180.1, forward strand.
CAAGTCAGTCCCTAAAGCATATTGGAGGGTAATATGAAACAATCATTTTTGGTTGAACCGCAGCGCCAACAAACGCGCAGTTCTGCTGCCATGGCAACTATTTCATCCGTTCATCAAGGGATGGTGGATAATCGTGACTCGTCAGCGGATCAACGGCAATTGAAAGTTGCCATGGCCAATACACCGCATGCGATTGCGCAACGGCGAATCAGTCAGCAAATGCACAGCAGCTCGCGCATGCTGGCGCAACGCAAAATGCTTTGCTGTGATGCCGTGCAGCGTGTCGAGGAAGATGAATCGCTGCAAAAGAAATCCGAGCCGATCCAGCGGGTTGAAGAGGAAGCGTTGCAGAAAACAGCAGCGACAGATACGCCCGCGCAATTGAAAGAACATTCATCCGCCCAACCGAACAACACCGGTTTGCCGGATAATCTCAAATCCGGTATTGAATCGTTGTCAGGCCTGTCGATGGATTCCGTCCGCGTCCACTACAATTCCCCTCAGCCCGCTCAGCTCAACGCATTGGCGTATGCGCAAGGCACCGATATCCATGTGGCGCCGGGGCAGGAGCAACATTTGCCGCACGAAGCCTGGCATGTGGTGCAACAAGCGCAAGGGCGGGTACAGCCGACCATGCAGATGAAAGACGGTGTGTCGGTCAACGATGATCAAGGACTTGAAAAAGAAGCGGATGTGATGGGTGCTAGAGCGATCTCAGGCGCTTTCCAGAAAAAGATGGTTGATGGTGCCCCTCACGCAAATTCTCTGACCGGTACGTCTTACCAATTAAAGCGGTATACGGTTGAGCGCAATTTGAAGTTGGACCTGGGGACTAAAATATGGGAGAAAGATAAAAAGAGTTCGCAACCGGCGAAAACCAGAGCAAGGGGACAAGCGCTTGCATTTTTGCGTGAAATGTACCCGGCAGTTGGAAATTTTGCGAAAGATGCGCTACCGGAGGACAAGGATAAAACTCGCGGGGCAGAGTTTTTAGAGGCACGAGACCGGCTTGATCAGAAGTACAAAATCTTGGACACGGATTCAGAAGATCAAACAGCGGAATCCACTCGTACAGCCATTTACCGTAATGCGCCTGAAGGGGAAAGGGCAAAGAAATCGCAGGCGCTTGGGGTAATAGGCCTAACAAAAAGGGATGATTATATTGGCGCTCACTTGGTAAAACGTGAATGGGGAGGCGATGACAATATGTGGAATGTGGTTGCCTGGCTGGAAAGCGCCGAGAAAAAATGGGCTGCGAATTTTGAACGGCCCGTCGATATGAAAGGTGTTTTTGGTGAAGATCCTGGCAGCGTGTCGATCAGCGTGCAAAAAGAAGACGAGCTTATCGCTCCCGATGATTACAAAGCGATTGCTAAAGATGAGAAATTGACCGGCACCGCATACGAAAAAATAGCGATTGAGCGTGCAAAAATTAATCGTGCGGTAGAAAGTGTCCCACTTGTGGCTGCTGGAGTTAATAATGTATCAACTACTACACTTAACGGCACTGAGACAGGTTATGCGATTGCAGAGGATGCGGGTAAGAAAAAATTCACGAGCGATGTGAGCGAGGCAATGAAAATAACCGCTGAACGCAGCGATTTCGGTGGTAAACGTCCGATTCCTTCCAGTTTTGAGGCGGCTGATGAAGTCACTAAAGTAAACGCAACAAAAGAAAGGCGCGAAGACTGGAAAAAAGAAAAAGACACCTATAACGCAGGCGGTATTGGTGCATTCGATTTTACCAATACAGTTTTCAAAGAGAGTGACTAACGGGTTCAAATTTCAAGTGTAGCGCCGGAGTCAAGGGATACCTGATAGAGGGCGAGGCATCCGACTCGTTTCCCGTGTTAATTTATTTGTGGTAGTTCAGTACCGATCAAACAGTTACCCGATGTAATGAGGCGGCGGTCAATTCAAATTCAACATTCGAAATGGTATTTTCTTCATTGGATCCATCCATCGGGGTACACCGAGTGTTATACAATCGAAAACGGTGTCAATCGTTTCAGTCAGTTGAGTCACGGGTTGTGCGCGGGAAGTTCAAATTGCAGAGTCTGAAAATCATTCAGAAAAATAGAAATCTGTAGGATGCTTTTTGCAATTCATCGCGCATCAAATTTAGAAATCGCAAATTTTGTATGAATATCCACCGGCGCCCCGCGCAAAACTCCGATTACGATTGGCTGTTACGCCTGCATCACTCCGTGTACCGGCATTTGATCGTCAAAGAATTCGGTTACTGGGACGAAGACGAGGAGCTTGAGTTATTCACCGAAGCGTGGCAGACACAAAAAATTCAGATTCTGCTGCGTAACAACCAACGTGTCGGTATGTTGATGATTCTCGAAGAAACCGAGCGGTTGTGGCTGGATGAAATACAAATCGATCCGCAGTTCCAGAATCAAGGAATTGGCACTACTGTGATCGGAGAATTGATTGCCACTTCGCGGCATCGCCAGTTGCCGGTTCACCTGCGGGTGCTGCGCGCCAACCGTGGCGCCCAGCGGCTGTACCGCCGGCTGGGTTTCCGCCGGATCGAAGAAGCAAAACACCATATTGTGATGGAATTGACATGGACAGTGCCCGGTATTGCCGCGGAATGAATGCATTTCCATATACTTGGTTCGGGTTTTTGCAATTCGACGGAATTCTGTGAAACGGCATCAGTCATATTGAAAGGTTATATTTAAAATTTGCGGTGAGGTTGCTATGCAATCGGTTCAATGGAAAGGTTTGTCAGTGGTTCTCCTGCTCGGCTTTAGCGGCAGCGTGGCATGGGCGCATGGGCATCATCATAGTCATTCCGGCATCGGTCTGGGTTATTACGGCCCGGGTTTTTACGGCAGTTATGGCTATGGCGGCTATGGATTTGGCGGCTATGGATTTGGCCGCTATGGGTTCGGCGGTTATGGTTACGGCTATCCCTCTTACTACTATCCGCCTTGGTATGCGTATCCGCCAGCAGTGGTCGTACCCACAACGCCGCCGGTATACATTGAGCGGCAAGAAGCGCAACCGGCTCAATCGACCCAGCCAGACCAACCGCAATCCAATTTCTGGTATTACTGCCGCAACCCCGATGGTTACTATCCTTATGTCAAAAGCTGTCCGGGCGGCTGGTTGCCGGTGCCGCCGCGGCCAGCTGGTCAATAACGCCAAGAGGAAATCATGATAAGCCGATTGTTCTTTCTGTTGATCATGCTGGTAATTCTGACCGCTTGTGTCAGTACGCCAAACGCGCCGAGTGTGATCACCCTGCCGGGCAAGGGGGTCAGCTTCGAGCAGTTTCGCGCGGACGACTACGATTGCCGGATGCTCGCATTCCAGCATCTGGAAGGCAAAACATCGCAGTCTGCGTCGGCGGCTACCGCAATGCACAGGAGTCAGCGGCAATTCGATATCTACTACATTCAATGCATGTATGCCAGAGGCCACCGCGTACCGATGCTGGGAAGATTGACCGGTGATCCAGCGGATATTGAAACAAGCAATCCCAAGGTAACCGCGCCACCGGCGGGCTTTAGGCCACCAGCGCCGCCCGCAGGTAACCCGCCACCTCCGCCATCACGTTAGCAGCCGTTGAATTGGTTATTTTTTAAAGGAGCAACGATATGATTGAGCAAAAAAATATCCAGGAGCCCGAGAAAGTATCGTGCGAAGTGTGTTTCAAGGAAATTCCTGTATCAGAAGCGACCAGCGTCAAAGCGACCGATTACATTATGTATTACTGCGGCCTGGAGTGTTACGACCGCTGGAAAAAGCAGCAAGATGGGACTCCGGTTTGTGAGAAAAAAAGCTAAGGAAACGTTGATTAATTGACTATACGAGCGAGTCACTGCGCTGTGCGGTACTCGCTTCCTCGCTTGTCTTGTTGATATATCTCGTTCGCCAGATTAATCAACGTTTCCCTAAATCGTGGATTTCAGTTCTACGGTTTTTCCCAAGTTTTCATATTGAGCGGCAGTGCTGCCCGCTTATCGTTTAGTATCGATTGAACCATTCCAGATAAATCCTGGCGTAAGATCCCGATAATCGCCCGGATTCCATCGAATTCCATCACCAACAGTGACGCAAAATCGGGTGCATATTTCCACGCACGGTACATATCCGCCGTCTGTGCATGCAACCTGTTCTCACCTCCAAGTTATCAGTAAAATAAGAATATTCTGACTGAAAATGAAGGTCATTCCGATAGCTTTTATAACTTCGGTTGCGCTAAATTTCTATTTTATAAATTTACTTATTAATATATGAATAACATTGATAGTGATGATGGATTATCGAATTAATAGCTTTAAAGTTTTAATGAGAATGTGGTTGCTGTCGCCAATGCCATGCTTGAAAACTTCAAATGCAGCGGTCTGCAGATCGGTTTTTTTCATTTTTTGTTTGACACTGATTTATTGCAGGCTTTTGGCATATCCGCATTCGATGAAATATCGGCGAACCGTCGGATAGGGGAAATTGGGATCTGAATATCTGCTGCACTTTTTACAAAATTAAACAAGGTAAGCAAAAATGACTAAACTATATCGACCAGAATTTGTATATTTGACGCAAGGTTATTACGGTGAAATACGTTGGCACATTGAAGAACCGACGAGAGATCAAATGACAAAGGAATGGGTTAGCGATTACATGATCACAGTTTCTGAGGGTATTCCAAATCCTGACTGGGAAGAAGTGATAATTGACATTAGATCATTTGAGTGTGCTGCGGATGGATATTCGTTCGAGCATGGTGTTTTGAAACGTACTGATGCCGATGGCAGCAATGTTGCGTTTAAGGACGGCCGCAAAGTTATTCGCATCGATCAACCCATTGTCGATAGCACTCGCCATCTTGAAGCTGCAGCCTATCAAAACGCATTTCCGAGAAAAGAAAATCAGTACAGCAAAGACTTGTCAACCGATGAATTCAATATTTAGTAATCACTTCGTTTTTTGGAAAAATGTAGGTCCTGAGTAAAATTGTAGTTGTATTATCTGACCAACATAGTTGGGAAAATTGGCCATTTCCAGTTCTGCTGGTGAAATATATCCAACCAGCTGTTGTAATAGATAATTTTGAATTGGCTTCTATCAGGTATTCTGTGTAATATAAGTCGACAAGCGCAATCTTTATTTGTAGTAATCGCGACCTGATCTGACAGCCCCCCCGATTTGACGATGTGCCTGTTAGATCAAATTCAGTTATTCAATGCGGTGATTTTATCGTTCCATACCTCCTTTGCGTCAATTAAAGTTTGCATTGGCGTGCGTCCGCAGCACATCTTTCCTTGGTGAGTACGCGAACTGTTGTAATACGCCATCCATTCATCCAGATCGTGTTGTAACTCCTCGATCGAGTGGTAGATCTTGCGCCGGAATGCCACTTGGTAGAATTCCTGCAAGATGGTTTTGTGGAAACGCTCGCAAATACCGTTGGTCTGAGGATGATTGGCTTTCGTTTTGGTATGCTCAATCTCGCTCAGTGCCAGATAGAGCTGGTAATCGTGACTCTCCGGTCTGCCGCAATATTCGGTGCCACGGTCGGTCAGGATGCGGATGACGCCCATACCTTGCTCAGCGAAGAACGGCAGTACCCGGTCATTGAGCAAATCAGCCGCTGTGATTGGTGTCTTGGTGGTATACAACTTGGCGGCCGCCCATTTGGAATAGGTGTCGACGAAGGTTTGCTGGTATATCCGCCCCACACCCTTGAGGGTGCCGACATAAAACGTGTCCTGGCTACCGAGATAGCCAGGATGAGCGGTCTCGATCTCACCATGGGCCACATCATCGTCCTGTTTTTTCTCTAGCGCCTGCACCTGCGCCTCAGTCAGCACCGTTCCGGTCTCGGCGACATGCTTTTCCAAAGCCGACAAACGCTTTTTGAACGACTCCAGATTCTGGCGCAGCCACACCGAACGAACACCAGACGGAGAAACAAAGATTCCGCGTTTGCGCAGTTCATTGGAAACTCGGACTTGACCAAAAGCCGGTTGCTCCAGGGCGAAAGCAGTGACCGCCACCTCCGTCGCTTCTTCTACACGGTTCTTGATGTTGGGCTTGCGTCGATTCGCATCGATCAGCGCTTCAACGCCCCCTGCTTCTACCGCTGCTTGATAGCGATAGAAAGTATCGCGGGAAAAACCCATCACCTTACAGGCGCGGGATACATTGCCAAGTTCGGCTGCCAAATTAAGCAGACCAATCTTGTGTTTGATGACTTTCTGTTGAACACTACTCATGGGATTACTCCTTTTCGCTTTCGCGTTTGGTTGATAAAGTTTCGCACCTCTATCAAACCGGGTAATCCCACCTCTTGGCAAGACCCTGCTGTCAGATCAAGTCTGAATTACTACACTTTATTTCAGTTGATAATCGAGCTTCGTCTGTGCGAAATTAGCTTATGCATTACGTAATATCTTTTTGATCGGCCTAAATTTCCGACGATTCCTTGACACCAACCCATACTTCCATTTCATCCCTCTTTCGTTTTACCTAAATACGAAACTATTTAGCTGTTTGGCCGAGTTTCGACGCGATCGGTTTGCTTCTTCGTATTGATGATCTATCAAATCATTTTATTTCTAGAAAGCTGGTAGATTCATGGGCTTCTATCCACCAAGACGGTGCATTGGTTGCTTAAGATACCGGAAAGTGCTGGATCCTTGATTATGCAAGCGACCTATTTCCACTTTCATATCATTGAAATAATAAGAATATTCTGACAGGAAATGAAGGCCATTCCGATAGCTTTTATAACTTCGGTTGCGCTAAGGTTCGTCCCTATCATTTTGCTTTTATATATATAAATAACCATGAAAGGGACAATGAATTACCGAATCAATAGCCTTGTGGCTCTAGCGGGTATGGTTGCCGCCGCGATCATTACAGCTGATCATGCTGTCGCCAATGCCATGCCTGAGATATTCAAGCGCAGCGGTGTGGAAATTGGCGGCTGGATCAACGGCGGGGCAACTTATAATGCCAACAATCCGTCGGATGGTTTTAATGGTACGGTGACATTTGCCGATCGCGCCAACCGCTTTCAATTAAATCAGCTTAACCTTTTTATCGAGCGCAGTGTCGAATCGGACTCCAAACATTGGAGCGTCGGCGGGCGCTTCGATTTTATGTTTGGGACCGATGCCATTTACACCCAGGCCTTTGGCATATCTGCATTCGATGAAAATACCGGTGAACCGTCGGATAGGGGGAATTGGGATTTGAATATCTGCTGCAAATCGACGCGTACGTATGGTATCGCGCTGCCGCAAGCTTATCTTGAAACGCATGTGCCGGTTGGGAATGGCTTGAATATCAAAGCGGGTCATTTTTATACCCCGCTGGGCTATGAAAGCGTGCCCGCTCCCGACAATTTCTTCTATACCCGCGCCTATATCCTGAACAGCGGTGAGCCCTTTACGCATACGGGTTTTCTGGGTACCTACGCGATAAACCGCAACTGGACCGTTCGCGGTGCGGCGACTACCGGCAGCGCTACCGGCGGTTGGGATGGTGGTTTCGACAAGCAGCTTGATAATTGGGGTGGACTAGCGCATCTGCTTTGGGATAGTGACGATAAGAAAACCAGCATGTCCCTGGGCGGCACCTATGGCCAAACTGCGGTGGGCGAGCCCTGGATGATGTACAGTGTGGTGTTGCAACGTTGGCTCACGCCCAAGCTGCATGCTGTCTTGCAGCATACGAACGGCTGGGCGGCCAATATCAATTTGCCTGAAGGCATCGGCAATGCTGCTTGGTATAGCATCAATTCCCACCTGACTTATGAACTGCGGCAAAACCTGTCGATCGGTATTCGCGCCGAACGTTTTCATGACCGCAACGGCTGGCGGGTATTTTCCCCTTACCGCATCTTGTCCGCATTAAACAATAAGGGTGTCAGCTACGCCGGTAATGTACCCTTCATCAGCGCGCCCGCGGATTATTACGCCGTTACCGTGGGTATGAACTGGAAGCCGGCGATGCGTTGGAACAAAGGCTGGCGGCCAGTGCGCAATTTGCTTATCCGCAAAAATATCCGCTACGACCGGGCGGACGGCATCGATATGGCGTTCCGCCCGTTCGACGGCAAGAAGGATCAGTTTTTATTCTCGCTGGATGCGGTGATTCCCTTTTGAAATCAATTCAGAAACTATTAGTGTTTCCTTAAAACTTAAACGTTGCCATGGTATAACCATAGTTGGTGTCGGCCATGCCAGGAGTGTTAGCGACTTTCTCGAAGTAATCGCCTTTAAAGATATGGCTGTAGCCGATGTCAAAGCTGACGCGTTTCAGGAAGCTGAATTGCGGATCCCAGCCGATACTGATGTCGAGCATATTGCCGAGGAAGGTGCCGGCGCGGCCGGTCGGGTCTTGCAAACCGCTGCCAACGTAGGCGCCGTGTTTATCGGCGAGCCAGTAAGCGCGGTGCGACATCATCAAGCGGACAGTCGGAGTTGGAACCAGCGTTGCGCGGAAGCCGACCGGGGATATCAAGTTGGACGGAAAAAAAGGCCCGAACATACCGGTTGGGCCATACTCGACGCGGCGCTTGGCGTATAGAATGTCGAAGTTTTTGTCGGGGTCGCGGTCTCCCGATGAATAATCGAATAGATAAACGGCTCTGAGCGGCATTGGGGTATTGAAACTATACCCAACTTCACCATGATGACGATGGGCGAACAAACTCTTATCGCGGGTATCGCCAAACTGGTACATCGATTCGATTTCATAATCCATACTGCCTTTCGCAGGTTTGGCGAACAGCCGGAAACCGGTGGTCGATAAATTGCGTTGCCTGAGATTGTCCCCTTCGTTTAACTGCAGGAAATAACCATCGACATTGGCCCAGCGTAGATCGCGGTTGGTCACGTAGACCCCGGAAAAGTAAGTCTCGGGTGTGTTCCAGTTCAACGATGTGGTAACCCGGTTGACTGGCCGGGCGCCAAACACGCGCAGGCTCCATTTTTCATCGGTATTGCCCATCATGAAGTGCAAACCGTCAAATGCGGGCGAGAGCGTTCCCCAGCGGTGTCCCCCGACCAGGCGAGCCTCACCCAGATCCATCATGAAGCGGCCGACTTCGAATTTCGCGGCATACCCTGTTCCGAGAAAGTTTTTGCCGTGCAGACCGAGATGCATTTGGGTAAAGTCAAAATGATCGGCGATATTCGGGTTATGTTCTTGCCCGAAATTGGCCAGCGGGGCGCGGATATCGGTCAATTCGAGCGTGAATTTCAGTGGATCGATGATATTTTTGATTTCCATCAGAAAGCGGGTGCGCTGATGGATCTGATCGTTGAATCCCGGGATGCTTCGGGTGAAACCGTTATCGTAAACATCGTACCGGGTACGATGCTCGACCGCAATGTTCAGCCAGTCGGGCGCCATGGCGGCCAATGGTGTTTTATGCTCTTCCATCAGCTTGGTCAGATTGTCAAAGTCGAAGCGGGTGCGCCCGGGGGTTTCCTGGGCGCTGAAAGACGTGCCGTTGGTTCCGTTGGCTGGTGTATTGGTTCTTACGATCGAAGGCGTTTGTTCAGTTTTCTGGGCTTTTTCTTTGGATAACTCAGCGGCTAACAGGTGCCTGCCCCATAACACGCAGCCGCAGCAGAAAAATACCAGCCAACAAGTGTATTGAATTCGTCTCCAGGTCATTTTTATTCCCTCATCAAGTAGTTGCCGGTTAAAGAAAATCCGGGTGAATCGATCAAGTTTTTATTAATATACCGGGCGATAGTTGCTGGAAAAATCCGTGCGAGCACTTAAGCGCAATCCCTTATAAGTCTTGTGGTAATGTGAATTATTAAAGATAATCATATGGTTGAAAATATGCGATGCTATTTCCTATAGCAATTGCAATACGGGCGGCAGGACCTGGCTACAAAAAAAACGTTGGGAATGGCGGGTGTGTTTGTAATCCTGGCTGTATTCAGCCAGGATTTGGAAGTGAAGGGGTTTAAGAATGCAGGAACGGTGCTGACGCTCAATACGAAACCGCCGGCCCCATGACCCATTGGCAATCGGTGACCAGGCACATGCCCCCGAAGCTTCGCAAATTCGGCTGCAATATGCTGATGATCTTTGCTGCCTGACTGTCTTCGCAGGCCAGTACCATGATGGCGTTGGGCAGTTCCAGCGCGTAATCGTCCGGATTGCGCTCACCGGTCGATCCGAATCCTCCGGCTTTTTTGATGACCGTGTAGCCGCGCACATTGGCATCGCGCAGCAGCTTCAGCAGAGCATCCAGAGAGTTTTCGTCAATGACGATCTCGATTCGCTTCATGGGTTTCAGTATTTCCTTTTCTAACATGATGATGTGTCTCCATATGAATTAATAATGTGGTAACCGGGATGCGAAAGCGTTGATAACTTGCGGCGGCGCCGGAACACATCGCCGCCGCAAGTGCGCTCCTGATGCTGAAGGAGGAAAACATCAGGAGCAGGCCGGAGTGGTGTGCGGCCATGGCTGGCTGATACGCCGCTTACCAGGGGTAGTAAGTAGCATGCAGATATTGCGCAGCGGCGTAATACATGGGAATACCGACGACGACATTGAACGGGAAGGTGCAGCCGAGCGACAGCGTCAGATAGAACGACGGATTGGCTTCCGGAATCGCCAGGCGCATCGCCGGGGGAACGGCGATATACGAGCAACTGGCTGCCAGCACCGTGACCAGCGTGATACCGCCAACCGAGTAGCCGAGCAGAAAGTGTCCGACAAACAGCCCGCAGACAGCGCCGATGAGCGGCATCACAATACCGAAGCCGACCAGGAAAACACCGACTGACTTGAATTCCGACAATCGTTTTCCGGCTTCCATCCCCATGTCGCATAAGAATATGCACAATGCGCCCATGAAGATCAGCTCAAAGAACGGTTCGATCTTGTGGTAGCTGGCATCGGAAACAGCCGCGCCGATTGCCATCGAACCGAACAGCAGCAGAATACTGCCGTTGGTAAAGGCTTCGATGATCAAGTGCTTGTACATTCCTTTGTCGGCTTTGGCAGCGCCACCCATGACTTTCCGGGAATAACCGGCAAGCACCAGCCCAATCATGATCGCCGGCGATTCCATGATCGCCAGCATGATCACCGGGTAGGCTTCGTACGTTACACCGATACCGGCGAGGAATGCGACTGCGGTCATGTAGGTACCGGCGCTGACTGAGCCGTAATGGGCGGAAATCGCCGCGGCGTTGAGCGGATCGATTTTGCCGACCAGACGCAAGATCAGGTAAGCAACGATCGGCAAGCCGATGCCGAATGCGAGCGCCGCCCAGACCGCCGGAATAGCGGATGCCATATCGGATCCGGCAAGCGCCTTACCGCCATGAAGTCCGATACCGATGAGTAAGTAAATGACGATCATCTTGTGCATATCGGGCGGGAATTTCAGATCGGACTTGATCAGACAGGCAAACATTCCCAATGCAAAAAACAGAATCGCCGGTACGAGAAGACTGGACAGAGACATAATGGAACCCCTCTATACGTGACAAGTTAAACAACTAAAGTTAAGCGTGCTTGATCTTGCGGTACGGCTGGTTTCGAAGCCATGTCCACCGGATCGCTCAGCAGCGGTTGGTGCGGCAATATCATTAAAGCCGTCATCAGCAGCCCGCATACAAAAATTTTTTTGATCATCGTGTTTCTCCAAACAGTTAAAAATCAGATTTTCCTGGGTAAAAACAGCACGCTGACAGATGCGCCGATCGCAGAAATTTTCTGCGCATCCCGGTCAAAGCAACCGGTGCCATTTCCTACCGGGCAAATCCTACAAGAGAACCCCGTAGGGAAATATCCGTGCGGACACGTAAGTGCAAACCCTTACGTATCAACAAATTGATAGTAAATTGCCGATTTCTGTCGTAAGCTGATTGGCGTTTCAATTCCGAATCGACGGGTGGAGAAACATTTGAATAGTGCAGTGAGAGGATTAACTTTCTTGACAGTGTTCGAAGCCGCAGCGGATGCCATGATTCTGGCGGACGACGCAGGCCGCATCGCGGTCGTCAATCCCGCAGCGCAGCGGCTGCTCGGTTATACCGGCGGCGAACTGCAAGGCGTGACGGTGGAAATGCTGATCGCGCCGCGCTACCGGAAGCAATACCGTTATTACCAGGATCTCTTTTTAAAACGCCCGGCGAAGCGCGCCATGAGCGCCGGTAATGAATTGATCGTGCTGCATCGCGACGGCAAGGAAATGTTGCTCGATATCAGCCTCAGTCCGATCCGGAAGAAACAGCAATTGCTGGTGCTGATTATTTTCAATGCCGCGCGGCGGCGGCTGGATACCGAAGAAGCCTTGCACATCAGCGAAGAGCGCTTGCGTCTGGCGAAGCAAGCGGCGGGATTGGGTATTTTTGACTACGACTTCAAACGCAATATCGTTTTCTGGGATACGCAAATGCGTAAGCTGTGGGGGAAAGATTCCGAGGAATCCGTCAGTTATGAGGAATTTGTGGCGGCGATTCATCCGGAAGACCGCGAAGCGCGGCAACTGGCGATCGAAAAAGCGATGGATCCCGCCAGCAGCGGCGAATTCAAGGCGCAATACCGCATTATTAATCCGCTGAACGGCATGGAGCGCTGGATCGCGGCGCATGGGCGCGTCTATTTCGAATCCGGGCATCCGCATCGCCTCATCGGGGTGACGCGCGATGTCACCGAGCAAAAGAAAATCCAGAAGAAATTGCAACTGCATCGCGACGAAACCGAAAACATTCTCAAGCAGCAAGTCGCGGCGCGCACCGCATCGGCAATTGCGCACGAGCTGAATCAGCCATTGGCCGCGATTTCCGCCTACAGTGAAGTGGTGTTGCATGCGCTTGGCAGCGGCAGTACCAGCTATAGCCATCTGAAACGAGCGCTGGAGGGGTGCGTGGAACAGGCGCAACGCGCCGGGCGCAGTCTGCACGAATTGCTGGCTTTTCTGCAGAAAGGGGAACTGGTGACCGAGCGTTCCAGTTTGAATGAAATCGTGTATGAAGCATTAAACGTCGTCTACAACGATGGCTACGGCAGATTCCACCCGGTGCTGCTGTTGCAGGAAAATCTGCCGGAAGTGCGCTGTAACCGTACGCAAATCCAGAAAGTGCTGGTCAATCTTTTCAGAAACGCGATCGAAGCGATGCGCAACCTGGATTCGCCCGATCTGACGATCATCACGCGGCTGGAAACGGCCGGTGAAGAGGAAGTTGCCGAAGTGATCGTGCAGGATAACGGACCGGGATTCGATCAGAATCTGGTCAAGCGGATCTTTGAACCGTTTTTTACCACCAAGCCGACGGGTATCGGCATGGGGTTGGCGATCAGCCGCGCCTTGATCGAAGCCAACGGCGGCCAGCTTTGGATCGATGCCGGCGCCCGGACGGGCGCGAAATTTCATTTTACTTTGCCTTTTGAACCATGATGACGCAGGAACCGGTTGTTTATATAGTGGATGACGATGCGGCGGTGCGGGATTCGCTCACGCTGATGATCGAACAGGCGGGTATGGCCGTGCAATCGTTCGAGAACGCAAGGATGTTTCTGAATGCCTGTCATCCGGATTTTTTCGGTTGCATCATCATCGACGTGAAAATGCCCGGCATGGACGGTCTGCAACTGCAGGAAGAATTGGCTTGGCGCAAGATCCGGTTACCGGTCATTTTTCTGACCGGACACGGCGACATTCCGATGAGCGTGCGGGCGATCAAAGGCGGCGCGATCGATTTTCTCACCAAGCCGGTGATCCGCGAGAAGCTGCTGATCTGCATCCGTACGGCTTTTGCCGAGGCCAAAAAGCATATCAGCGACGTCACCGGTCATCAGGAAATCCGCTCGTCTCTGATCAAGCTGACGCGGCGCGAGCGCGAAGTCATGCTGCTGGCGGTGCAAGGTCTTGCCAACAAGGAAATCGCATCCTGTCTGGGAATCAGTCACCGCACCGTGGAAATTCACAAATCGAAGATCATGCAAAAGACTGGCGCGACCAATTTGATTGATCTCGCACGCATTGCGCGCGAAAACGATCTGCATGATTGATCGCATCAACGGCTTCGGGAAACTGCATCAGTTGATTCGCGCCGGGAAGCTGTAGTGTCTTGAATTAGGAGCCGTCGCTGGGATCATTGCGGCGGCATGACGTAATCCGCCGTCAGCATTTCCAGCAGATGCCGGTTCGGGTCGCGGAAATACACGCCGCGCCCGCCGTGGTTGTGATTGATCGCCATATCATCGGCGCTGCCGGGGCCGCTGCCGTAAGGAATTTTTTCTGCCAGCAAGCGCGCAAAAATCTCGTCGAATTCCCGCTCCGAGACTTTGAATGCATAGTGGTGCGGCTCAAATTGCGTCTCGTTGTCGAAATCCAGGCACAGCGTGTCGTTGACGCGCACCACGATAAAGTGGGAAAACGCGCCGACGTACTCAAAACCGAACACCCGGCTATAAAATTTCGCCGATTCGACTTTATCGAAACTCGGCACGATGGTGTGATTCAAGGTGATGGGCATGGCTGTTCTCCTTTCCTTTCTGTGGTGAAACCGGTAATCTAATATTCCGGTCACAGTCTGATGATGCATGGTGTAAAGGTTTTAGCGGTCATGTCATGGTCTTTGCTGCCACTTTTGCGGGTGGCGGCTGCCATGCATGACGGCGATGACGATGATCGTTTCTTGCGCGATGCGAAAAAATACCGTGCGCTTCACAACCGCTTTCTGATACCGGCAATCACTTCACTGGCTTCCCGGCCCTGTGCTTGATCCGCTTCGTAAGCATCCAGGCGCCGGTCCAGTTCGTTTTTTTGTTCGGGCGTAAACGGCAGCATGGCATGATCTTCGGCAATGCTATCCCAAAGATCTTCCACCAGCAGAATTCTTTCGCGGATAGACAGTGAATTAAGTGGAATCGGCATGGATAAAACACCTCGCTGAAAAAAACAGTTGCAAAACAGATAACCAGTATAGCGCTAATGTACCCGGGATGAAAATCCGGTCAGGAGTTTGACGGGTTAATGGGGTTGACATGGATACAAGCGCGAAGCAGTCTGTAAAATTTGTTTTGCACTGCTGTAGTAAAAAAGGCCGGTTTTCGATTTTTCCGGAATTA
The DNA here is from genome assembly GCF_054188085.1 of Nitrosomonas limosa. Lineage (NCBI taxonomy): Bacteria > Pseudomonadati > Pseudomonadota > Betaproteobacteria > Nitrosomonadales > Nitrosomonadaceae > Nitrosomonas > Nitrosomonas limosa. Next base: position 2,919,957 of record NZ_CM135180.1, read on the forward strand.
CAACGTGATCTTGTCTGAACCAAGTTTTAAGCCATACTTCTTATGGTTTCTTTCACCGAAAGAGCCGATTTGATAAATACTGGCTTCAAGCGGTAATTGCTTTGCAATCCGGCTATTGATTTTGGATTTTTTCTCCTCAATGAATTGCATGTCGAATCCCGCTTTGAGTGCTTTTTCGCATTGTTCGAAATATGGCGACATCCGGCCCACAATTCCCGCATAAATATCAAGAAACTCACGATGATCAGCGTTTCTTACGGAAAAAGCGCCGTCGCCGGATGTGTTGACTTGCCTGCGGGCGAGCCAAAGATAAAAGGCAAACTGCGCGGGAGGCAGCTTCACTGCCTTGCCGCCGCAAAAAATGGTTCGCTCATCGACATTAAACGACAACGAAACGAAGTGAATCCCCGCTTGCACTTCTTTAACGGTTTCATGAAACGAGGAGGGAGGGTTTTGCAAACCCCCTCGTAGTCTGACAAAAGGAATATCGGCCAGCATGATGCGTGCATCCGAGGTATGCACGGGGCGATTGTCGCGCGACATGAGAACTTTGCCTTCTAACGGCGGGAAATAAAAATCGGCTAACGACTCGAACGGTTCGTTGACCAGTACATGCGATAATTGATCCCACGGTCTGCCGAACAACGAAAGTGCATACCCGACGAAGAATCCCATGCTTTTTCTGCCGCCGGCAATCGATACATGCAACATGGAATTTTCACTGCGGCAAAATTCACGAACATAATGCAATATGAAATCCGCAGCGCGCAGATTATCTTCCGGAGTGCGAATATCCTTAAGCGGTTGACCGGATGCATCCTCGATGACATGAATATTTTCCGGGGAGAATTGAACTCCATGCAGCGCATAATCTTTACATAACGCATGAAATTGTCCGATCGCGGGATCGAGCAATGAAAGCCGGGCGCGCTCCGCGCCTTCCTGGGTTGAAATGATGTGAATTTCGGTTGGAATAAACCGGCTTTCGGCTTGCACAGCCAGCGCATAAAGCGTTTCGGTAACAATCTGCGGGGTTAATCCGGTGACCGCCAACAATACGCGGCGAGGAAAAGCAAGCGCTGTCATTTCGTTAGCCATCCTCTTAAAGTACCACGAAGGTCGCGCAGTTGAGCACCGGAAACGACGGTTAATTGCAAATCGGCTGCTCTACTTTTGTCGACGCTCCGCAGACTGCCGCGGTAATCGATCAGCATTGCTTTGGTGCGCAAGCCGCCCATGCGGCGTAATGAATTCAGTTTGTAAAGTGCCTCAACGCCGACTGTTCCAGCTCCCAAGTTGGAAGACTTGCATTCGATAATATGCAGAGTGTTCTTTAGCAGGCAAGCGGCATCCAATTCATTATGATTTATCCCGTTTGGCGCCTGTCCTTCGAGGTTAATCCCCCAATCGGTAATATTCAATTCTCCAGAAAGATCGGAGAGAACGCAATAAACCCAATACTCCAACCAACCTCCGTTCACGAAATGCCGGTCAGCTTCATTGGGAAAAACAATTTTATTGTGTTGAATACTCAGTTTATGGTTTTTCTGAAACAACGAGATCAAAGTTTTAAACGCTTTATTATTCAGCAAATCTTGTGTCAATTTAGGAGAGGTCAATGTTTGTTTGGCTTTTTGAGCATAATAGTTTAATGATCCTAACGCATTACCCTGATGCATGCTCTTGTCAGCCAGTGTGCTGACAAAATTCCGGGTTGATTCAGGGATATCCGGTTTTTCAAGTTGCAGCGCTTTAAAACCATGTGCTGCAAGGTATTGCTGGAGATTGATTTGAGTCGGCAAAGTAAACGTCTTGCTGCGAGGATCGAGGCTGATGACTTCGTCATTGTCGACATTGACGTAAAAAACCGGCTTCTCCGCTTTTCGGAAAACATCCTGAGCAGCCATGGCCATCAATTTGGTTCCACCGGTGACATTCAATGCCACGTGATCGTTTTGCGCGGCAAGCCACTCGGCAATGGTTAGCCAGCATTGCGAGTAATCATAAGGATTTGGAATCTGCAATGCAGCCACTAGAATACCATGCTTGGATAATACGTTACTCAGCCAATCAGCTTTTTCCTGCATTTGCGGACTGGTGGCCAGCGTCACGGTTTTGGGCCGGAAATCCGGATCCAACGCAGGCGTCAAATTGGGTGTTGCTTGATCGGAAACCAAACACAAGTGATGATCAAATTTCTTGACTGGCATGACTGTTATCCTTTCGGTAGGGGTTGCTATGAATGGCGATAGATGGCGATCATCATAATTAACAATCTTGTGATGACATAAATGACAAGTTTGACATGCGAAAAAAGAACGATCGTATTCTAATGAGAATTTGTCACATAAGCGATTCGATAATGATCACATTGCCATCAAGTTTGTGGTGAGAAGGTTTCAACGGCTTGTAAACACGGCAACAAGTACGGCAAGCGCCAAAATAACAAACGACCAGCGGAAAATCGCTTTGAATAGGCCTCGAATGGCATCGGCGAGCAATTGTCCTTTAGCGGCATTCCAGGCATGTATGCCAAAAATTGCGCTCATTGCAGTGCCAAACAGCAATAAACCGATTATCGCGGTGATCGACCAGGCAAACAATTGCGCCATCTGTGGCGGCAAAACGGCAAACAGTTCATTGAAAAATGCGCCTGCAATGGCGGCGATAAACGGTAATGCAATGGCAGTAACGATGAGAAAGCTCGCTGTTCTTTTTGCGCCGATTATCAGGCATAGTCCGCCTAATACCAGCAGCAATGTTAAGACGTTCCCGAGCATTTCTTCGGGAATCAACATCAACATCGAATTAAATGAACGATTCATCGCAATCTCCTCGGTGTCCTATAAGGACGATAGTTAATACCTGATTTTCCATTCCGGGCGCACCCGATCCAGAATAACCTGATTGCCCCCTCCTACGGCGCCTTTGTCAAGGCCGTGCGTAGCGCCTTCATAGACGCGGGTGCCCTTCGGCACGCGAACGGCAACGATACGATCTGCCCGGTTACCGTAGCGCGATACATCGATGGCACGGTCGATTACTGCCTGGGTGCCGCTGGCACTGTTGCGGCTCCAATACGAAAATCGTTCGTTCACGGCGCCGAATTTTCGTGACGGCAGGTGGTAGTTGCGATACAGGATGGTATCTTTGCTCAGAATCGTTTCGGCATACGATCCACCGCGAAAGGTATTCGCGGTTTTCTCATCCAGCGGGCAAGGATTTGCCGGTTTGCAAAGCGATGATGTCCAGCGTTTTACCACGCGGTCGGGTTCGCGGGCTGCCACGCGTTGTACAAACGGTTTTGCCGATACCGGCAGTGGGCGCTTCATTGTATGCCGCTGTGCCGCAGCGGCTGCAGCATGCGCTGCGGCTCTTTGAGCACTGCCGATGTAAGCCGATGCCGCAGGTGAAATAATCAGGCAAATCAGTGCGGCGGCTACGGTATAAACGCCAGCATGGATTGCGGGCATCGAAATTTCTGTTGCTGACGGGACCCTTTTGCACATTGAATCAATCATCCTCTTGCCGGTATTCCCAAAGCTCCAGAACGTTATCCAGCCAGGCTTCGAACCGCTCGTTTGTGAGATTGGTCATGGGGTTGATGGTGACATCAAAACCGGCACCGCATAATTTACGCTGCATTCTCGCGGCGCCGACAGCGTTGATCGAATGAATCAGAACGGGTATTTCCTTATCGATTTTTTTGATCAAACTATCGACAACGTTTGTGCCGGAAAATAACTTTTCTGTTTCATTGATGACTTGCTGGTCGAGATCATGGTCGAGCATGATGCCTGCAAAGTCATACGGAAGACTGTGCTGCAAGGTGCCGATGGCGCGTCCGGCGCTGGCGGTGACAATAAGCACGACGCCTTCGGGCAACCAATCGCGAAATTGCTGGATACGCGCATTGCTGTCTTCAATCAAAAGCAGTCTGGGTATCGGTTTTATCATTGACATCGGTTATCCTTTGGATTTTTAGTCACTATCATCATGGTTGTTCGGATTGAAATGCATCATTGCAATCGCTTGGCACAGTAAGCACGTGCGAGATGACTTCTTCGGGCGTCAGTAATGCTGCATCGTTCCAACTACTGCCGCCGACTTCGTTGCGTCCACCCCAGCCGCTGCTAGAAGGAGAGAAACCGAGCAAGTTGCGTTTAATTGTCTCTGCTTGTGTAAGCTTCTCCCAGATATAACATTCGCTAAATTTGGGCGAGCCGCATGGGTGCAGCGGAACACTGCCCAGAGTATAGCTATAGCCAGGCAGTGTAACCTTGCGGTCAGGATGAACGACTTCAAGAAAACGATCCCGCACGGTCAGTGTAATATTGCGATGTCCGGTTTGCTGGCGAACCCAGTCAATTAGATGACGCGGGTCGACATAGGCGGTAATGCCGCGTTGATCGAGTACGCCGATGCCGTTGACAAGCCGGCAGCGTGCCCAGATTTCCGGACGTTGTCGATGAAACTGCGCCCAATATGCGCTGGCTTCGCCTGTTTCGCCCGGCCAGGCACCGAATCCTTGCGCGGCTTGCACCAGCCATTCGGTGCCTTGCTGAAAAGCGCGTGAAGCAAACTGCAGTTTCTGCTCGGCAGACCATGTGTTGCGGTCATTCGGCAATTCCAATCGGGCTGCGAGTGCATGCGACGACAATTTAAGCGCGGCGACTGCATTGCGGGCGAAATCCTCCAATCCGGAATCGGATTGTGTTGACGGCTGACCTAAGTGATCGCATTCGTAAGCAATGGCGCACAGATGGTTTCTGGCGCGATTCAACACGGCAGCCGCGGGTTGTATTGCTAATAGTTGCAACCAAGCGGCTGCGGCGCAGGCATCGGCATCGACTTGTGTCGTCACAAAACAAGCATTCGCCGGAATGTTTGCAGTATCTGGGATCTCCAGCAACTGGATCGGTGCGCCGCCCGGTTTGTGATGATCAAAATGCTGATCGCGCGCGCGCGGCAGCCAGTGCGGCACTGTGCCGTCGACCATCACAATCGGTAGCCGGTCGGGTAGATCGGCGATCTGGGTCGTTACAAGATATCGATAAGCGCGATGTGACATTATTACTCCCTAAATGGCCGCTAATCCTAAGTTTTCCGCCAGCGAGCGAACCGCCGCTGTCTCTGTGGAAACCGGGCGGCGGTTTAATGCTCCGTCGCGTGGAGCGATACGCCAGTCGGGACAATATTGCCCTCTGATCGAAACGCATAGCTGATCTGACGGCGACATGCTTGCCAAAGCATTCAATACCGGAACATGGCAGCACTCGAAATGATCCGGCAGTACCAGTAAGCGAACGATTACCGGAACTTGTTGCGCCAGCATGGCCTGGATAGCTGCGGAAGCAGTGTCGAAATATCGGCGGATGCCCGATAAACGTTGTCCGCACGCGTCATTGCCATATTTAAAATCCGGCAGCCAGATATCAACGATGCCATGCAACAGCGAAATGGTCTCGTGCGTTGCAGCGCCATGACAATTCCAAACCAGCGGTAATGCCCAGCCGTGCGGCGCATATTTGAGGAATTGGAGAATGGCATACAACGATTCATCAGGATTTCCTCCGGCAAAGGAAAGTGTACGCGCTCCGGAAGTATCCAATGCATCCCATAGCGAAGCTTGCAATGGTTCGCCGGCGATGTTGCCGGGATCGAGAATGGCATTTTGCTGGCAAAACCGGCAACGCAAGCCGCAACCGGCGAGACTGACCAACAGCGATGGATTAATGGCTGGTTCCTCGCCAATATGCACGAAGTGTTCGGCGATCAGCGCTTCCCCGCCCAGTCTGCATACGCCCGTTTCGCCCGCAAGCCGGTCGACTTCGCAACGTTGTGCGCATAGCGTGCAATTTTGCATGATCCGGCGTGCCAATTCGATTTTGACATCGAGCAGCGACGCCTCGCCATCACTGAAACCGATTGAGACGAATTCACAGGCACAGGATAAGCGGCGGTTATGAATCCGCCAAAGTTCGACCAAGGATAATTTCTCGATTTCATCCACACTATAACCGCAGCCGGTGTCGCGCGTCTGCAAAAAACGCGGCGCATTGCTTCCGGGTAAAGACTGGCTCTGAATGACGTAACCTGGATCGAGCGCTTGCATCAATGCTAGGCAATCCCAGCCCGGATCGACAATTTCCAATCCGCCTTGGGAATTGATTCGTATGCGTAATTCAGTTTGTCGGCTCATGATGATTTCACTTGAGTTTTGGTCGGTTCGCCCGGTAATTGGAACCAACTATCTTTTTTCTTCATCGCGATAACTCTGCCGCCGATGGCCGTGGCGAATTGTTGCACGATCGTTTCGCAGCGATTTCCTTTGCATAAGTCGATGTCGATCCACGTTGTGCCATCTGATTGAACCTGGGCTTTGATCAGAGCGCTGCCACCGGATTGTTCCAGGTTTTGCTCCTGCGCGAGAATTTGCAATTCCCCGGTTGACAAGCGCACAGACTCAAACTTCATGCCTTTTTCGTTCAGGAATTTCAGCACCTGGTTTTGGGTGAAATGTCCGATGAGATTGTGCAACGGCTGCGCATCGGCAATTGAATGCAAACGGAGGCAGCCTTGCGCATTCCGGCTTACGGCAATGCGCGACCCATCAGCATGTTGCAACAGTGTGCCGCCGTTCAAGCGGTAATCCGGTGTCTGGATTGCCGTGTACCCAATCTGTCTGGCGGTATTCAATAATTGCGGCAGGTCATTCAAATGAAGATTCAAAGTGGTCACGTTGGATAAGTGTTGAAATTCTTCAACGGGCACTGCTTCTAATGCGTCGAATTGCTGTTGATACGTTTGTTCGACGGCGCGGATTTGCGCCAATTCTTCCGCGCTTGGTTGCAGCTGTTCCCACAGCCATTCAGCCAAGCTTTGCCGATTAACGGCGTCCGTGAGCGTATAATCGCTACTGCTCGCGTTGGCCGTCAGATCGCCGTCAAACGATGAATCATAGGGTGAAACATTGCTAGTATTGCTCATACGATGACTCCTTTAAAAATCAATCTTGAGTTGATGAAGCAGGATCGCAATAGCGTAATCCCCATTGACGCAATTCCCGGAATTCGTCGTAAAGCGCAATCACACGCGCTTGTTTACGTTTGATTTCGCTTTCCAGCCGCGCTATCGTCAGCGGTTGCTGCTCAGAGCGGGCGCGAAACACTGCTTGCTTAACCACCGAGCGTAAGTCGGCGCCGGAAAATTTGCCGGTCAATCCGGCAAGCGTTGCGGCTATCTCGCTTGGTTGCTCGATATATCCGTTCAACCATTGTTCAAGCATTTGCCGGCGTGCTGCAGTTCCAGGCACGTCGACAAAGAAAGCGGCATCGAAGCGTTCCGAGCGCGTCATGGTTAAGCCGATCTCGCCCATGCGCCGCAGGCTGTTCGATGTGGCGACGATGTAGTTGGGATAAGGATTGTCAGAAAGCCATGACAATAGCGCGCCGGTGCAACGCATCATGGTGCCGCCGTCGCGTTCCGACGAATCACCAAAAGCTTTTTCAATTTCATCGATAAACACCACATTCGGACTCATGGCTGCCAGAGTTTGGAACGCTTGGGCAAAGCGGCGTTCGGTTTCGCCCAGCAAGGAATTCATCAGCGAGGAAATCCTGAATTCAACCACCGGCAATCCAACCAACCGTCCAATTGCACGCGCCAGCATGGTTTTTCCAGTGCCGGGCGGGCCGATTAGCAAGATACCGCGTGCACGGCCTGGTCCGGTAATCTGCATGTTTTGCTGTGTTATACGTAGATAATCCACCAGGTTATCCAGACCGACCGGTTCTTCCGCGGTGCTGGTTTCCAAAACATTCATCGCCAGATCCCGGCTTAGCTGCTCCTTTTTCCGTATCGTGAGCAACCGGTATGCGGTGTCGAAATTTTCGGGGCCGGACGAAAGTGCATCTTGCATCGCATCCTTGGCCGCGCTACGGGACAAACCTACCAATTCCGTAGCCAAGCGGTCGCCTTGCAGCTTGATTGTTTCAGCCGGCATGGGGGTTTTGGTGTGATGCGCGATTAATGCAATCTCGCGGCGTGCGATGCTGCGCAATTCGTCGATGCGCGGATAGGGGATGATCAGCCGTACGAATTGATCGCTCAGAATCGACGGCAAGTGTTTTTCGGATTGCGGCGCTTCGATGAAAACGAGTACCAAGCCGACGCTTTTTGTTTCGGTCGAGAGCATTTGCGACAGCAACATGCGTACCCGTTGATCGCCTTTCTCGTCCGCTAAAAACGGAAGGCAGTCTTCCAATATGACCACGCCTCCGCTGGAAATTTGCTGCGCGTCCTGCAGCAACGTCAAAACATCGTTGGGGCCTTGGCCGACGATATCCCAGCCACGTGCTCCGCTCTGATAATAACGTTTGGCCGCCGAGGTGAAATGATACAGTGCGATTGCTCCGCTTGCGGTGTCGTGACCGAATACTTCCTTCAATAGATTGAGCGCATGATCGCGGTCGTGGGTGCCCAGAAAGCAAGCACGGATGTTTTGCGCGACTTGGCTGGCTTTCATGATGCGCGCCAATTGCGCCTGGATCGCATCCATCGATTGGTTATAGGCAAATTTGCTCATGATCTTCTCTGTCCCTGTTCTAATGAAACAATTGCTTGCGAAATGCTTGTAGCCAAATTTCCTTAGGATTGTCGGGGTTTACCCAGTAACGTTCGGGGTTGGTCATAGCTTCCGCGGTGGAAATGCGCTCATCCGCTTCGCCACCAATGACCCGGTGACAATCGCCGTCATGCGCCGGTGTTTGTGCTTGTGCTCCAGCATCCTGGGCGCTTGCGCTTTGATCGGCAGCGGCGGGGCATGATGCTGCCGATGGGTCGAATAGCGGACTGTCCGTTGTGCCAGCCGTAGCGAATGACTGCGCGCGTAGCGGCGATGCCAAGCCGTTGTTGGCGTAATCCGCCTCGAGTTTGCGAAGCTCGGCCCCATATTGCAATTCAAACTGACGCAGATTCAATTTCCCGCGATAGGAAAATTCGGCTTCAAGATTGGCCCTCGTCAATTCATAGTCGAGTTGAATCTGGCGCGCTTCCGTTCGTGTGCGTTCACGCAAGAGCGCTGTATAGATAGAAGCGGGTTTGTTTAACATCATGATGAAAAAAATCATCTCGAATGTTATCAATACATATTCAATAACTTTGGAATGAAAAGTCAGCGTTCCGCCATACGTTTCGTCCTGCTTGAGTTGACCCAGCGCCGCCTGCCGCATGCCTAAATCGCTGCGAGCAGGTAACAACTTCGCATCGCGTTCTGCGATCAATTGCGCATGCCCAGCCTCGAAACGCGCCTGCGCCGCCAGGATACGCGCTTCCATGGTTTCCAGCTGGCGATCCAGTTCGGCAAGCCGTGCGCTATCGCGCTTAAATTCATGCTGTATGCGCGCGGCATGGCGAGTTGCTTCCTCTTCTTTCGCTTCGAAGGCGCGAAATTTCCGGCCTTTGCCGCTTTCGAGTTCGTGTTTCCATCCAATACGCGCATCAGACGCGGCGCTTTCATACATCTGCAAGTCGCTGCGTAGCTGGTGCAAGCGGTTAATCAGGATTTGGCGTTCCTGTGTAACGGTTTTGTGATCGTTTTGTGGGGTTTCCAGCATATCGGCATACAGCCTCTCCTTAGCAGCGCGATATTCCGTTTCGATCGGCGCATTATGTTGCTGCCGGTTTTTTTCCAACTGGTTATCCAAATCGGCTTGGTAAAACCACAACATACCAAATGCCCCAGTCAACTGTGCAATACAGAATGCAATCAGCAGCCGCAGCCCGATCTTCATCCAATGGCAGAGCTTTCTCCACGCAGTTGTGCGCTCGGACAAAATTCCTTTCGGTTCCCAGTCGGCATGAAAAAAAGCCAACTCGAGCAGACAAATTATTAAGCTGACTAAAATACCGCCCAAAATAGCACCCCAGATCGGCAGTATTTGCGTGAATACTAAACCGCCCCATACAGTGATCCCGAATACCAAAGAAGCAACCAGTCCCAACGCGTGCAAAAGGACCCCTTGCCGCTCTTTCGATCCATTGCATTGACGAACCAAATCCGCGTCCATGAAAGTGATGGCGCAGCAGATGTTCAGCAAGCGGTCGGATTTGTTGTCAGCGTCCATGGTGGTTTCTCCTTTACAGATATTGCACTTCGCGATCGATGATGTGCACATTGTAAAAGGGCGCCGGGTGAAAGGCTTGCACGGCAAGTTTGCCAGAATGGCATACGTCGCCCGGCCAAGAAAAATAACGGCAGGTTGCTGATATTTCAGATGGTTATGTTTTGTTGGAGAAACGGGATGGAGCGATGTCGGGTGATCACTGTAATGAATCAATGATACAGAAAAGTATTATCGGTGCATCTGGGATTTTCTGTCAAAAAAAGGGCCTGACTTCGGCCCAACTTCCCGACGTACAGACGGCGCTACGGAAAAATCTGGTCAAGTCTTAATGGGCCTGACTTCGGCCCAACTTCCCGACATCATAGGTAGCTTTGTTACCAATATTAGTGGGTCTTAATGGGCCTGACTTCGGCCCAACTTCCCGACCGCTTCGCTCAGTGCCCTTTACTGGCGCGGGTTCCAGAGCGAAAAACGGCGGTCTCTGGTTGTTTCCATTCAATTTGCCGGAAAGTTGTGCAATATTAGCCTGTAACCCGCATGAATACAAGTGCGGCGCGGTCCGTTCAAATGATCCAGTGTGGTGCGGTTGACGCATCGGGCAATTTGCCTTGCCAGCAGATATGATGGCGGCAACGCATGCAAACCGGGATGATCAAGATATGATCCTCGGCCGGATCGATCAAGCGGCGTAGGCGCAAGCGCAGAGCCTTCAACGCATCCGGCGTCAGGCCGCATTCGAACACGCTTTTTTGCACGCGCACTCCGGCGGCTTCCAACACTTTCGCAACCCGGTTGAGGCGATACGGATGCGCGATATCGTAGGAAACAACAACCAGATAGATTTCACTCATGATCAACCGCTCAACGCCAGCGCGTCGCCTGAAATTGATTTGCGTCGTGCGAACGGTAGGCTTTCATCAGCGCCAGGATGTCGTGATCGATGATGCGGCGCAGATCCATTGCCGTGCCGGTTGACGGGTGCTGTTGGACGCCGTTGAAGCGATCCTCGATTGCGCCGATGAAAATGCGCACGGTATCGCTGCCCAATTGGCAAGCGCCGTCATGCACGGTATGCGATTGCGGATCAAGCTGCCGGGTGTGCAGCAGCTTCAGCACGGTAGCGTCGACGGCGTAGGCGCGGAAATTCTCCATCAAATCGGATGCCAACGCCAGGTGGCTGCCGCCCGGGATGTGCAGCATGCCGAGATGCGCGTTCAATCCGCGCGCCTGGAGCAATCCGGCAGTTGCCTGGTAAAGCAGCGTATAACCTAACGACAACAAGGCATTGACCGGATCCGGCGCGGGGTGTGCTTGCCGTTTGCTGAATTGCCAAGGCGCGGGAATCAGTTCGGCGAACGAGCGCCAATAAAGCGCTGCCGCAGCACCTTCGCTGCCGCGCAGGCTTTCCAGGCTGCCGGCGGTTTTAAGCGATTGTTCGATATGCTTCATGCGTTCCCGGCAGGATTCGATGGTATCGGACAAAGATGACGGGTGGCGGTGGCGTTGAAAGCGGGCCAGGATAACGCGGCTATTATGCAGTTTCGCGGCGACGATGACGCGGGCGAACTCGAGCTGGAATGCCGCGTCCGCGTGGCACGCAAACTGCGCTTGCAATAGCGTGACATGTTGCCCGCCGGTGGAGTCGAAACGGCCGTAATAACGGCCGTAGCGCGACAGATAGGCGACGGCGCATTCATGCCGGGCGGCCAACTGCAAGGCTTGCGTGCTGACCGGAATGGCGCCGAACAGCATGATCTGATCGACCTGATGCGCGGGCAGGCTCAGCAATGTTTTATCGCCCTGAGCCACCCGGAAGCGCTGATTGTCGACGGATAGCTGTACCTTGTGGTCGACCAGATAAAGCGTGCGCTGCAAAGGGGCCAACGGCGGCAGTTCTTGCGCCAGCGAAGCGGATTCATGTTCGCCGGAATCCGTGAATTCTTGCAAATCCGGTGCTTCGCCGGCGGGCGGTGCCTCGCGGTCCGGTCGTTTCGCTACAGGTTCAGCAGGTACTGGCGCGGTAAGCGAAATAGCTTCCTCCGGTACTGTCTGCGGTATCGCAACCGGCGGCTGCGGGGCGTCCGGTATCGTGCCCTTGCCGCGCGCCGGAATGGCAAAGCTGCGCACAAAATACCAGCCGAGAAATTCCAGCCCTTCGTCGAAGTGGACAATTCGGGTTTTCAACGGGTTGAGCTTGAGCGCCAACCGTTCCAGCACGTCGCGGCTGAGTTCGAGCGCGGCTTCGGCTTTTTCCCTGGATTTGGCCAACACGATGAAGTCGTCGGCGTAACGGATCAGCACGTGATTGGCATCAAGCAACGCTTCGTCCAGCGTATCCAGATACAAATTGGCCAGCAGCGGTGAGATCGGGCTGCCTTGCGGTATGCCTTGCCGCGGCAGGGAAACGGTTCCGTTATCGTGGATCGGCGCGGTCAGCCATTGTTCCACCAAGGCGATCAGAGCCGGTTCGGGTACGAGCGCTTGTAATTTCGCCAATAGATCGGTGTGCGGGATGGTGTCGAAAAAAGCTTCGATGTCGGCATCGACAATCCAGTGATAACCCTGGCGTTGATAAAAACCGGCACGATCAACTGCCTGGCGCACGCCGCGCCCGGTCCGGTAAGCAAAGCTGCAATCTTCCAGTTCGGCCTCGACAAGCGGTGTCAAAACTAGCGTCAGACTGGTTTGCAGAATGCGATCGCGTACCGCCGGAACTGCCAAGCCACGCGGAGATTTTCCCGGGCGCTCCACCCACAGACGCAATAGCGATTGCGGCCGGTAATTGCCACTGATCACTGCGCTGGCCAATTGGCGCAACACAGTGTCGATATCCGGCTTCAGCATTGTAATGCTCTCGCCATCGACACCCGCCATACCATTATTGCCGGCTACCTTGTCCCAAGCCCGGCGCAGCATGCCAAGCGTCAGCATCTTGCGCAGCAGCGGACCGATGATACGACTCATCGCGTGATCCTAGATAATCCAGTGACTGCCGCCGGGCTTCAAGCCGCGCCCTAACCCCTCACCGCCGGAGCGGGCAAGGTCCATTCTGCACAGCGGATAATATCGGGCAGAATCTTCGCAGTGATGGAGAATTTTACGCATGGCAGCTTGCAGCCGCAGCAATTCGCCGCTATTGAGTTCCATCAAGAAAACGCTTTTCTGTACGCGCTCGCCCCAGCGTTCGCAAACTCTGGCCGCGTGGCGTAGTCGCCGCGGATCGGCGATATCGGTGATAACCAAGTAGTGCATGGTTTGTAAAAAATGCGAAGACTGCATTTCGCTCACTTCGGCAGATTCCAGACCAAACTAGTAACACAATGCAGTAAGCTGCGCATTGTGTTGCTTAATCTCCTGTCGCACACGCTCGGCATGGCGAACTGCTTCTTCTTCACGCATTTTCGCTGCGCGAAACCTCTTGCCGGGGGCGACCTCGTGATTCCATTCGAAACGTGCTTGAGATGCTGCATGTTCATGCGTCTGCAAGTCGCTGCGTAGCTGGTTCAAACGATTTTCCAGTATTTGACGTTCCTGCGCACCGACTTTGTGATCGTTCTGTACAGTCTCCAACACATTGGCTTGGTAAAACCACAGCGCACAAAATATTCCCGTCATCAGGGCAAAGATGCGTGCGGGCAGCAAGCGGTCTAATTTGTTCTGAATATCCATTGTAGCGCCTCCTTTACGAAATTGAATCACAAGCAATCAGTGATGATCGTCATTGTAAAAGGGCGCCGGGTGCAAAGCTTGTGCGGCAAGTTTGCCAGAGTGATATGCGCCACCTTGCTGGGAAAGTCATAGCAAGCTACTGATATTTCGGATGGTTATGTTTTGTTGGAGAAACGGGATGGAGCGATGCCCGGCGATCACTGTAATGAACCGATGATACAGAAAGGCATTATTGGTGGCCCGATATTTTCTGTCAAAAAAGGGCCTGACTTCGGCCCAACTTCCCGACAGATACACAAGAGCGGATGGGTATATTGTGGATTTCGAGTCTTAATGGGCCTGACTTCGGCCCAACTTCCCGACTTCAACTTTGTTTTTGGCGAAGAAGAAAATCCGTCTTAATGGGCCTGACTTCGGCCCAACTTCCCGACCCGCTTCGCTTAGCGCCCTTTACTGGCGCGGGTTCCAGAGCGAAAAACGGCGGTCTCTCGTTGTTCCCATCCAATTTGCCGGAAAGTTATGCAATATTAGCCGGAAAGCCTCATGAATACAAGCGCGGCGCTGTTTCATCCGGTTGCGGCGCAATCGATCAATGGCGTGCCGGTATGGTACAGGCCTTGGCCGAGCGCGGGACTTTCACCGGCGCCGAACCATGCACCCCAGTGCAGCAGCGCGGCGATTGCCGGTGGCATTGGTCTGGCATAGGTTATCTGCCCAACCAATCCTCTACAGTGGAAGGGATTTTGTTTGGTGCTGGAACCGTATTGCCATTGCACCGCCGTCAACCGGTGCGAAACGACCGGTTGACGCCGGATTTGTTCTTCCGCTTCGATCCAGGGCATCGAACCGATGTTCAGCGCAGCGGCCAAATCCGGTTCTACTCTGCCGATGCGCCGGGTTAATGAGCGGACGATCCGCAGCAGCTTGGGTGGCATCCATTGTCCTTGTGCTGTCTTGTGCAAATCGCCGAGCGTGAGCGGCGTAAAAAAATTCAGCGTAATGCCGTCGGTGCCATGCGGGGTATGGGTAAAATCCGGCTGCGGGTCAGGAATGTTTGTCGCCGGGTCCTGCCAAGGCGAAACAGGAGTGCCTGGTGCATGGTAGCGGATCCGGCAGCGTTCAACGCGATCCTTGCGGCCGTTGAGATCGATCGTGTGCCAGTGGCCAAGCAGCTTGGCCACTGCCTGCGCATGTTGCCGGGCCGGGCCGTACAGGACGATGCCGCACGCCATGACAATGCTTGTGGAACTGTCCGACGCGCGCCAGCCATATGGCGGCGGCAAGATGGCATAATGTTTAAATCCGCTGCCCGGTGTAATGCCCAGATCGCCGCCGAGAACGGGCGCATGCAGCCGCACCAAGCGTTCCAGAACGCCGTGCAGAACGCCGCCGAGAAACGGCGATGCCGCCACGGCCGGTTGGTGCTGATTTTTTTGCAGCGTCACTTGCAGTTCGAGCAGAATCATCGTGAAAGCCCCCGATTTCCGCGGCTTGGGGCAGTCGTGTGAGCCAGTCGATTCTTTATAAAACAGGCGAATTGTTGTGCGGCAACCAGGATCAAGAATCGCTTGTGCAGATAATTAATCAATTTTTTCTTCATTGAATTTTATCGGTAATTACATGGTACATGGTTACAAGTGTAACACTCGCGTTGAAGAATACCTGGGAAGATGTCCGGAATCTAAATTGATTTCTGGGGCGGTTGTTTAATTGTTTCGCTATATCGCGATCCCTTGTTGTGTAGTAACGGTGAAATCTCGTTCTTGGGAACAATCCATTGGTGTTTTCACTTGTGCTGCCCTGCCATGAAGTTGATAAATGGTTTCTGGATTGATTGCGGCAAAGTTGTTGATTACAGATTGGTAATATTTTTTGACCTTACCCCGTCTTCTATAAGGCATAAATCTGGTATCGTTCTATTCATCCTTGGATTCACCTTATTCATTGAACCGGAAATATGGCATGAAAAAACACGATCATATTGTTTTAGGTTGCTTATTGCACGACATTGGCAAGCTTTTCGAACGAGCGGAAACGCTGGATCAACATCGTAATAATGAGGATAAGCAGCAGAGCCATTGCCCCAAAAACACTGAAAAAGCCTCTTACAGTCATCTTCATGTATTACATACGATGGCTTTTTGCGAGTTGCTTGCTGAAAAGATACCGCAAATCCAACCTGAAGAGCATCAGAAGACTGTAATAACTGATCAAAGCTGGATTAACCTCGCGGCCTATCATCATGCGCCACCGGAGAGACAGGCAGGTTATTCGGAAAAAATTGTCCAGGCAGCCGATCATTTTGCAAGCGCTGAACGCGAGCAAGGCAGTTTTTATGAGCAAGACATTCATAAGAAAACCCGGCTTGAATCACTTCTTGGACGAATTCAGATTGGTGAAACTGCAAGGCAAAACGAACATTTTTTGCCGCTTAATTTTTTGGAATTATCGGAAGAACATATTTTTCCTAAACAGGCTGCCACTTTTGGTATGGAAAAGCAAAGTGTTGCATGGCTAAGTCCAAATAGTTTGGTTTCAGACTACCAAGCAGTGGCAAAGCGTTTTCTGTCCGAATTGGATGGATTGCAGCAATTTCAAGACAATACCGCCAAGGAGAAAATCCTCAAATCCGTTTCCCGCAGCTTGCTGAGCATCATGGAGCGTTATTTAAGCCAAATACCGGCGGCAACCAACATACAGCACCCGGATATTTCTCTTTTTGACCATCTTCGGATTACTGCGGCAATTGGCGAAGGTTTGTATTTACATCATGAGAAAGTTGATCAACCCAGCGAGTTTAACGACCAAGCAACTGTCAAGTGGCAGCTAGTTTGCGGTGACTTCTCAGGTATTCAAAAATTTATTTACAAAGTTACCAGCAAAGGTGCAGCCAAAGGCTTACGAGGCCGTTCGTTTTTCATTCAATTGCTGTGCGATGCCGTTGCCGAGCAAATTATTCGCGATCTGGGGCTTTATTCAACTGCCAGAATTTATTCCTCCGGCGGCAAATTTTACTTGCTGATTCCTGTGCACCTGAAAGATCAAGTCAAACATATTGCCGACTCTGTCAATCAAGCTTTGCTTGAAGAATTTCAGGGTGAGGTTTTTTTAGGTGTGGGTTTTGCTGACATCTATGGCGATGACTTCAAGGAAGGTAATATGGGCAAGCGCTGGCAACAGGTGAACGAAGATTTGCAAAAGCAGCGCTTACAACCTTTCAAGACCCAAGTAAGCCAGGGGATTGAATATTTCACCCAACAAACGCAACATGAAAGCGGTGCATGTAAGATTTGCGGACGTGATGATCTTGATGCCGGCATTAACTCCGATCAGAACTGTAAGCAGTGCCACAACTTGGAACGACTGGGGCAAGTATTGGCTGATGCACGTTATTTGTTCTGGGTATGGAAAGAAGACCGGAAAACTTTACAGAACATACTCAAAAATAAACATTTCAAAATGTCGATGGCGGGAACGGATTGCGATTTGTATTTTTTGGAAAGTGAACCGGACTTTAGCGAATTGATCGATTTATCGGAATCACACTTGGAAGCGCTCAATGAGTGGGCGGGTTTAAAACCCAACCCGCAAGGCTATTCACAGGGTATTCGCTATGTCGGCAAGTGGCAGGGTGATAAAGACAATGGGAGCCGCGACTTCAAGGATTTTGCGGATAACGCCCAGGGTATTAGTCGTATGGGTGTATTGCGTATGGACGTGGATAACCTTGGTGAAATATTCATTCGCGGCTTGAATTTCGGCAAAAAGGACTCCGATGGCAAACATGTCAGTATGGGTTCGTTATCTCGCGTTGCTACGGTGTCCAGACAATTACACCTGTTCTTTGCCGGGTACTTGCATAGAGTTCTCGACGATTACTCGCAAAGTCAAATTATTTATGCCGGTGGGGACGACGTATTTATCATTGGCAGTTGGAACGAGTTACCGGAAGTCGCTCAAAGAATCCGCAGCGAGTTTAGTCGCTACTGCGGGAATAACCCGTGCTTTACAGTGTCCGGCGGCATTGCTACCGTCGGGGGCCGATATCCCATTTCACGTGCTGCCGATTTGGCGGGCGAAGCTGAAGAAAAAGCAAAAGGATTACGGCGTGGAGATAAAGAGAAAGATGGGCTATGCTTTTTGGAAACAGTCATTGGCTGGGAAAGCTTTGCCGAAGCAATCCGATTGCGCGACACCTTACTGGATATTGTCGATAAAACCAACAGCCATGCCATCATCGACCGTTTGCGGCAAGTCGTGATTGTCGTCGAAGAAATCAAAGCGAGGGAAAAATCAGGTAAATTCCAAGAAATGATTTATTGGGACAAATGGCGCTGGCGGCTGGTATACAACCTCAAACGAATGCGGAAACGTTACCCGGGAGTTGAATCCCAGCTCGAAAATTTACTGCAGCAACTAATCACCCCAAAAATTCCGGCAAACAAGCAATCAGTCATGGAATGGCTGCAACTGCCGGTGCGTTGGGCGGAATTTTTAGCCCGAAAGGAGAAATAAACGATGACTTTGTTTTTATCAGAAAACCCAAAAAACGATTTGAATTTTGAGTTTCGAAACTTCCAGCCAGTTTACGAGGAACTTAATAAAAAAGGTGATGAAAAACGAAAAATCGAAAATGCATTTCATCGTGCTGACATTTGCTTTAGAAATTTCCCTGAAATAATAAAAAACATCAGAAGTCAGCCAGGTCAAAATCTCAATAATCTAAAAGATGAATGTAAAAAATTCTCTAAATCAATAAGTAACCCTGATGACAAGATACTGAAATGCATTATCAAACAAGATGAAGGCGCTAGATGGCTGGTTTGCTTCGGAGAAAGACTTGGAGGTTATTGTGCCATAACGGCAGTTTCCAGTTCTCAACTAAGAAATGCTTATGGGCAAATAAAAAGTTTAGAAATGCGCATTGCAAATTTGCCGCTTGAAACTCCGATAGACGCGTTAAATTTAAGAAAAATGCAGTTATTGATTCCGAGGTTAGCCTATGCCGCTAAGCGAGAGGGAGGCGGATTAATTCAACTCAGTGACATTTTAACGTCTGCTATTAAATCTGTTGAAACAGTTGGGGATTTTATGCGTTTTTCCCAATTCTTTGAGGCTATTTTGGCATATCACAAAGCATACGGCGGTAAATAAAAGGACATGATCATGAGCGAACAAACCAATCCAAAACTGAAAAGCAAAATTTTCATCAAAGGCAAAATTACTGCTTTAACCGGTTTACATATCGGCGGCAACTCCATCGGCATGGCCATTGGTGGCGCGGATAAAGTCGTTGTGAGGAATCCATTAAACAATGAACCTTATATTCCCGGTTCTTCATTGCGCGGAAAAATGCGGTCGTTGCTGGAAAGAGCCAGAGGCGATGAAAAGCATAATCTCAGGGAAGGCGGATTCAGTTTGAAAAACGGCAAATTGGAAGCTGCGGCGGGTATCAATCCGGAAACGTTACTCGGCAAACTCTTCGGTGTGTCCGCCGACAAAAACAATGGCCAACCGACCCGCTTGATGGTTCGGGATGCGCATTTAACCAAGGAAAGCAAAAAACAATTGGAAAACGCGCCCAATACCGATATGCCGATGACTGAAGTCAAAACCGAAGTCAATATCGACCGTATCACCTCAGCGGCCAATCCACGCCAATTCGAACGCGTGCCTGCCGGAGCGGAGTTTAACTTTGAACTGGTGTTAACCCTTCTGGAAGGTGATGACGAAAAGCAGTTCTTAAACCTGATCCGGGAAGGCTTGGAACTGACGCAGCACGACAGTCTTGGAGGTCACGGTTCACGGGGTTATGGTGCAGTTGAATTCCGCATCGAAACCTTGCAAGAGCGCACCATGCAGCACTATCAGCAAGAAGGCCATGCGGCAAGCGATGTTAGCGATCATCTGGTTGTGCTGTTCGCCAATTTGCGATCAAACGCCGCTACTGTTGCCGGAGCTTGATATGCATTGCTATCGGCTTAAGTTTACTGCTCCATTTCACGTCGATAGTCGCGGCAATGCTTTTTACGAAGAAAGCGGCAGTTTCATTCATTCTGACACACTAAGCTCTGCGATTTTGGCGACTTGGGCGTTGATTTGGCCGGAGCAAATAAACCAACAGGCGCAAGTACCCTCATTTCGCCTCAGTTCCGCGTTTCCGTACTATCAGGATTGTTACTTCTTACCGCGCGTACTCAGCAGTCAGGCTATTCGCTTGCCTGCGGATAAACTGAAGCAAACCAAAAAACTAAAAAAAATTCAGTGGTTGGATACGAAACTTTGGCTGGCATCGTTGGCCGACCCGAATTGGGCAAATATTATCGACCTGGAAAAAGGCATCTGCCAGAGCGTTCTGGTTAGCCAATCGAACGCGCTGCCGGAGAAACTTTGGCTGGAAGAAGAACGTCCGCGCTTGTCGATTAACCGCATTAACAATCAAGCCGCCGAAAACCAAATCTTCAATTTCAGTCGCATTTGGTTCGTTCCAGATGGTGGTTTGTACTTTCTGGCGGTATTCGAAGATGAAGCGAGTCGGCAACAATTTGAAACCGTGCTAAGAGTATTGGGCGATAGTGGCATCGGCGCGGATCGTACCAGCGGTAATGGCTGCTTTGCCCCGAGCGAAGGACAGATGCCGGAATTGCAACTGGCCGGACAGGGCCAAGCCGTAGCGCTATCGTTGGTCAATCCTGCTCCCGGCGATTGCCAAACTGGTTGGCTGGATGGCGCAGCCTACAAGCTGGTGTCGCGCGGCGGTTGGATTGGCGGTATTGGCAAACGTAAACAACGTGTGCGCATGTTTGCCGAAGGCAGCGTATTTAACCAGCCATTGACGGGACGAATGATTGATGTTTCGGTTGATCAATTGCCGCATAAAATCTTTCGAGACGGGCGCGGTTTTTTTGTGAAAGCGGGATGAGGTGTTCATGAAAGGTATCAATCACACGGTCAAATTGGGACTTGAAATCATCACGCCGACTCAATCCGGTTCCGGCGCTGAATTATATAAAGAACTCAATTATATCGAACGCAACAATAAGGTTTTTGTCGTTGATCAACAGGCTGTCTTTCAGGCTATAGCCTCCGGCAATCTGGCATTGGACGCGCAATTGTTGGCGGGTAATCGATTGAGCGATTGGGTCAATGTCGCAGGGCTGGATTTTGGTTATCGCCTGGACTGGATTGGCAGCCCGGCAAAAGTGCCGGAGAAATTCCGCGAGCAACTCAAGGATGCCATGAATCGGCCATACTTGCCTGGATCAGCGATTAAGGGCGCGATTCGCACGGCTTTGATTGCTGAGTGGTTGCGTAGTGCAACCGAAAATGAGGTTATTTCAAAACGGATTACTGGACTATTGCCTTACGCTGAAATAAACGGAAAGCCATCTAAGTCAAGAACATTTGCTTCATCGGATTTGATCAAATCTCTAATAGGAAAAGACGCCAAACAAGATATTTTCCGTTCCTTCAAAGTCAAAGATACATTATTCGCCAATTCAGAATTACGCCTAGCCGACATTCGATGGTTGAACGAAGCTCGTTGGCGTAGCATGAGTCAGAGAAAAAGTTTCAATGACTGGCAGCAAGCCGACGGCATTCATGCCGAAGTATTGCAACCGGGGGCATTGGGTTTGTTGGCCTTGCAATGGGACAGTTTTTTGCTGAGCAATATCAGCACATGGCAACAAAACGGAACGGTTTCTGCAATCGCGCCAAAGGATTTTGACGATTTGAGGCAACGCCTTAATCGACACGCCGAATACCGTTTACAGCGAGAAATCCAGTTTTACAAGCAACAAGGTAAACCAGCTCCAGAACATGAATGTCAGCGTATTTTGAATATGATGAAAGCGGACCAGCAATCGGCTTTCCTGCAAATGTCCTGGGGTAGCGGTTGGCGTGGCATGACCGGCGATTGGGCATCCGATGAACAGGTAAAAACCTTCAGGGAACTATTCAATCTCGGCCGTACTGGCAAGCCTTTCCCCAAAACCCGTCGTTTGGTGGTTTCGGGCGAGCCAAAACTACCTATGGGTTGGATACGTTTAGTGCCTTATGATCTTATAGTCGACAAATTAGAAAAACAGCAAACCTTGTAACAGGCTACTAATGCCCAATCCACCTGGGTAAATCAGAAACTAATACAAATTGCTCAGCAAAATCATAGCTCAGAAAAAGAGGCGTTACGCGGCAAAGCGCTAGCGGAAGCTTGGCAAGCTTTGCCGGATGGGGAAGAGAAACAAGCTGCATTGGCGGATATAAAAGCACGATGGCAAACGGAGGATTGGTGGGAACAGCCTAGCGGTAAATCGGCCAAGCAAGCTAAAATAATCTATGAACAGGGTTGCACATGAATTGTAGTTGCTCAGATCAAATTGTCCAATTTATTAGAACCACATTATCTGGAAATGGCGAAACGATCGATTCTTTTTTCAAAAGAAAAGATCGGCGATGATTCTAATTGCCGCCAATTTTTCATTATTCACATTGCATTAATCAGTTCATGTTCCGCAAAACGTTTGATAAACCCGTTCCGACGGCGCGGGCGGGGTGCGGTAGTCGAAGTGTTCCGGTTTGTCTTCATACGGTTGCACGAGCGCGTTGAGCAGGCGCTGTAAGACAGTGTAATCACCCTGTTCCACAGCGGCTGCCAGTGCTTCCTCGACACGGTGGTTACGCGGAATGATGGCTGGATTGTTCGCCTGCATCAATTGCAATGATTCGGATGCCGGTTGCGGTTGACGCGTCAGCCGTTGCTGCCAGCGGCTATGCCATTCCATGAAACTGCTTTCGCGGAACATTGCATCTTGCGGCAATGCCGGTTCGGTCAGCGCGCGGAAGGTGTTGGTGTAATCGGTTTGGTGTTGAGTCATCCAGTCGAGCAGACCGGCAGTCAGCTCGCTGTCGCCTTCCTCTTCTGTGAATAATCCCAATTTCTTGCGCATGCCGCCGATCCAATGCGTATGGTAAATCCCCGGAAATGCGTGGAGGCTTTCTTCCGCCATTGCCACGGCTTGTTCCTGCGACGGATCGAACAGCGGCAATAGCGTCTCGGCAAAGCGTGCGAGGTTCCATTGCATCATCATCGGTTGGTGACGATAGCGGTAACGGCCGTTCTGGTCGATCGAGCTGAACACGGTATCCGGATTGTACGCATCCATGAAAGCGCACGGGCCGTAGTCGATGGTTTCGCCGCTGATGCTGGTGTTATCGGTGTTCATCACGCCGTGAATGAAACCCGCCAGCAGCCATTGCGCGACCAACGCCGCTTGTCGCTCGATGACGCGGTTTAACAGCGCGAAATAGGGGTTCTCGCTGGCCTGCAATTCCGGGTAATGACGCTGAATGGTGTAATCCGCCAGAATCTGCACCGTTTCTTTGCCGCCGTGTCCGGCTGCGTACTCGAATGTGCCGACGCGGAGGTGACTGGCGGCGACGCGCGTCAGTATCGCGCCGGGCAGCATCGTTTCGCGCCGTACCTGTTCGCCGGTGGTCACGACTGCCAGGCTGCGCGTCGACGGAATGCCGAGCGCATGCATCGCCTCACTGATAATGTATTCGCGCAGCATCGGCGCCAGCGCAGCGCGGCCATCGCCGCGGCGGGAAAACGGCGTCTGTCCGGAACCTTTGAGTTGAATGTCGACACGTCTGCCGTCCGGTGTCAGATGCTCGCCGAGCAAAATCGCGCGGCCGTCGCCGAGCATGGTGAAATGGCCGAATTGATGCCCGGCGTAGGCTTGCGCGATCGGCTGCGCGCCGTCGGGCAGGGCGTTACCGGCAAACAAAGCCGCCGCTTCCTCGGCGGACAATGCGTTCAAATCCAGTCCCAACGATTCCGCCAGGGCATGATTCAACAGCACAGCCTGCGGCGCACGCACCGGCACCGGGCACAATTGCGCGTAAAAATAATCGGGCAGCCGCGCGTAGCTATTGTCGAAGCGCCAGCCCACGTTAGCGGGGGTGTATTGCCGATCGGGTTTCAATGTCATGTTGTGATTTTTTTAGGGAAGCTTGTAAACGAACGTATTGTAGGGGATTTACTATGGGACATGCGCAAAACCGATAGGTTTGGGTAGACCGGTAAATGTTGGGCTTTCTTTCGTAATTCAACCTACTGTGCTGCTGTGCTTATGCATTCCGATCACGGCGACCCGAAATGATTGCAACGAGATTTACAACGGACGTGGTTGCTTCTGCGCAAAGAGCAGCTTGTCGGTATGTAGCGGTACGGTGGTGCTGTAGATCATTAGCGAGTGACAAAGCCGCCTTGGCGTGTCGTCGCACACCTTCGTTCGGGTGACCAGACAATTCAGTTGCTAAGTAAGCGTCAAGCATTCGTTTTGCGTCTGTTTCCGAAGGTTGTGTCCCATCATCGGTTGGATGGCGCTGTGGTTCATAAACTACCTGAGCGACTGATATGAGAACTTCTCGGCAAAGCAGGCCGACTGCCTGAAAATGCTCTTCGACCTTGGATTGCTCTAGACGCCTTCGAATTTCTTCCACACCTCGATCAACACGAGACCATCCTGTTGGTTCTTCAAAGAGGCGTGTTCCAGAAGTGTTGGCCCGAATCTGGTCAATGAGTGGTTGATACATTTCAGACAGGTGGGCACGCCGTGACGCCCAACTGCCAAGGTCGCCAGCACTCCAGCGCCCATACCACGCCCATAGGTCACCATGGGGATTGGGGTCGGGAAGATTGCGGTGTCTAAGTTCCTGAGCAATGAGATTACGACGCTCTCTGTACTGATCGTTCACATCTTGGATCTTCGGCCCACCAGTGGCTACCGCAACCATCAGGCTGCGTTGAGCTTCAATTTCGGTAATAAGCTGATCATCAGTCATGGGTTCTATGCGCACAGCGTAATATACAAGACATTCTGTCCAATCATCTTGTGTGTGGTGCTGGATAATGTTGGTAATGATTAATTATAATCAACTATTTAAGTATCCATTAAAAAATTGAATAAGACGATTGATGCAGATACATCATCTATCGAGTCAATTTCATAATTTGGCTCCTGGTGAGTGATGAGTCAATAGTCCGGATTATCGTTTGCTAAACACAGCCAGCGTTTCAACATGCGCGGTATGCGGAAACAGATCGGCGAGCTGGATATCGTCGATGGTCCAGCCGTGCTGGCAAAAGAACCAGGCGTCGCGCGCGAAGGTTTCGGGATTGCAGGAGATGTAGTAAATCGCTTGCAATGCTTTAAAACACTCGAAGAATCCCTGATGTTTTTTTAGTCCGGCGCGTGGCGGGTCGAGCACCAGGATTTGCGCGTTGCCGGCTTGCGGTTGCAGTTGCTTCCAGATGCGCGGATCGTACAGATCGGCGATTCGCGGTTTCACTTTGGGAAGATGCCTGGCTTTTAGTTGCTCGATCGCGTTGGCATCGGCTTCATATGCCAGCACTTCGGTGCAGTTCGACGCGGCAATGATCGACGTGAAATTGCCGGAACCGCAGAACAATTCTACCGCCTTGGCCGCAAGCGGGCGGGCGGCAAGTTTTTCTTTAAGCCAATTTTGCATCCATTCGCTTTGCGCGGTATTGCCTTGTTTGAAAGGGCGCTTGCGGTCGATCGCGATTTCCTGCGGCTGCAAGCCGTCGTCCAGATCGATAAAATGCCACGGTTGCGTTAAGCCATCTTGCCACTCGGGATTCGGCAATTGTTGTTGCACCGATTTCAGCAATGCGCGGCAGGTATCGTTGAGCACCAGGCAATCCTCGATCGGTGCGATTTGATGCGAGTCCTCGGAGACGAAGCCAAGCTGCACGCCGTCGGTTTTGATTT
Source organism: Nitrosomonas limosa (assembly GCF_054188085.1). Classification (NCBI taxonomy): domain Bacteria; kingdom Pseudomonadati; phylum Pseudomonadota; class Betaproteobacteria; order Nitrosomonadales; family Nitrosomonadaceae; genus Nitrosomonas; species Nitrosomonas limosa. The sequence goes on from NZ_CM135180.1 coordinate 2,945,551, forward strand.
GGCAGCGGTTGCGGTAGCCCAATTGTTGCGGGGATGGATGGACGTGACTGATCGCCAGTTGCGCGGTATCGAAACCGACGCGCCGCATCGCATAAACCACGCGGTTGCGTTTTTGTTCGAGCTGGCTTGTATAATCGGCAATCATCCACGGGCAACCGGTGCAGGCATGATCTTCCGCCGTGACATAACGGCAGGGCGGTGTTTGCCGCTGATCGGACGGTTGCAGCAGCCGGACGAGTTTGGCGTAGGCGAATTTTTTATTGTTGAGCGGTTTGTCGATCACTTCGAATTCGCCGTGATCGCCCGGCCAGGCGCCGTAGACGAAATACGACAAGTTGTTCTGGGTGTTTTTGACGACTCCCAGGCCTTTTTGCGACAAATGAGAAATGGTACCGGTAAATTTCATGATTAATTTTTAGAGACGCCCTTATCTGTTATGGAAACAATACAATGAGCAACAACCCCTTCGAGCATTTTAAAAAAGACCCCGAGTCTCTGGAACAAGCATTGACGCCGCTACAGTACGAAGTTACGCAACATGCCGGTACCGAGCCGCCTTTCCAGAACGAATACTGGGATCACCACGCCGAAGGCATCTATGTCGACATTGTATCGGGCGAACCGCTGTTTGCGTCGGTGCATAAATTCGATTCCGGCACTGGCTGGCCGAGTTTTTACCGGCCGATCAGCGAACAGTATATGCAATTCAAAACCGATTACGAGCTGTGGATGCCGCGCACCGAGGTGCGCAGCCGTTACGCCGACAGCCATTTGGGTCATGTATTCAACGACGGCCCGGCGCCGACCGGCTTGCGCTATTGTATCAATTCCGCGTCGCTGAAATTCATCGCCAAGCAGGATATGCAAGCGGCGGGTTACGGCGAATGGCTGGTTTTGTTTGAAAGCGGTACGCAAAGCTAGGCGATGGCAATGACCGATGAGCAACCCATGTTAGATGAATTACCGGTAACACAGCCGCTGCCATCCTTTTGGCAAGCGGCGCTTTGTTTCGGCGGCGTGTTGTTGTTGATCGCCTTTGGTTTGTTTGCATTTCACGCCAGTTTGCACGCATTGATTTTTCTGGCATTGATTTGGGCCGGATTGCACGCGCGAGGTCTTGGTTATTCGTTCATCGCCATTCGCGGCATGATGGACGAAGGCATTACCAAAGCGTTGCCGGCGATTTATATTTTCATGCTGATCGGCATGGTGATCGCCAGCTTCATGCACAGCGGCACCATCGCGACCTTGTTGTATCTCGGCCTGGATTGGCTTACTCCCGGCATGTTCTTAGCGACTGGATTTGTGTTATGCAGTCTGATGTCGGTCGCGACCGGTACGTCCTGGGGCACCACCGGCACCATCGGCGTGGTGTTGATCGGTATCGGCGATGCGATGGGGATTCCGCTGCCGCTGGTGGCGGGGATGATCGTATCCGGCGCGACGTTCGGCGACAAGTTATCGCCGATATCGGATACCACCAACCTCGCGGCAATGAGCGCGGGCACGAATCTGTACCGGCATATTGGTTCGATGCTGTATACCACGCTGCCGACGTTCGTCATCGTGCTGATTATTTTTACCGTGTGGGGCCTGCAATATGGCGAGAACCGCTTGCCCAACGAGCATTTGACCGAAATCCGAAACGCTTTGGCGGGGTCTTACCGGCTGGATGGGTGGATCACGCTGTTGCCGCTGGTGTTGATGTTTGGCCTGAGCATCAAACGCTACGCCGCCGAGGTCAGCATGTCATGCAGCATCCTGCTGGCATTGGCGATTGCCATCGGCTATCAGGGCAAGGACGGCGTCGACGCGCTCAATGCGCTGTGGCTGAATTCACCCGGTCAGACCGGCATCGCCAGCATCGACGAATTGCTCGGGCGCGGCGGCTTGTACAGCATGGCTTGGACCTTGCTACTGTCGATCATGGCGTTGGCGCTTGGCGGCATTTTGCACCACGCCGGGTTTCTGCGGGTGCTGCTGCTAAAAATGATCGCAGCGATCCACCGCAGCAGCACTTTGATCGCCGCGACCATTGCATCGGGCCTGGCCGGTAACCTGGCGATGGGGGAAGCGTATATCTCCATCATCCTGAATTGCCAATTGTTCAAGGATGCCTACCGGGAAAAAGACCTCGATCCGGCGGTGCTATCGCGCTCGGTCGAGGAAGGCTCGACTCTGACTACCGGTTTGATCCCGTGGACTACCGCCGGGACTTTCTACGCCGCGACCTTGGGCGTGCCGACACTCGATTACGCGCTGTATGCCTTGTTGAATGTGCTGAATCCGTTCGTTTCCGTTACGATGGCGGTTCTGGGGGTAGGGTTGTTGCGGATGCGGCCTAAGCTCTAAAATTATTAATGCTTATTCCAGTTGTGCGATTGAATGACACTTGGCCGCAAAGAACTAAAAATAGCCAGGTCGCAGATAGAGAATAAATGGTAAATAAGTTATTGATTATAGAGCTATTATACATTTATCTATGCCGCAATAATTCATTTCCATAATGAGACTATTGTTATATACTGGCAGCGGTTATACATAGACTTTTCAATACACGAATTGAGAATCGGTGCTAACCACAGTTACATTCCTTAATTGTTACAGGATATTAAAAATGAATAAATTCACCCGTCAATTGAAACTTTCACTTGCGGCACTGGCAGCTTGTGGCTTTGCAAGCTCGGCATCCGCAGCTACTACGATCGACTTTGATAGCACCCCTACGGGTACCTACTCATTACTAACCTTTGGTTCCGTAAACATCACATTCCTTGCAGGTGACGGTACTTTTAACGTAAGCAGCGATACTCCGGATCTGCCAGTGAGTGGTCATTCTCTCATAAGCTATTTTACGAATCCTGGCTCAGGTTCTTTCCAAGCCACTTTTGCTGGAGGCGCAAGTAGCGTTAGTATCGACGTTTCCGATTATAGTCCATCCGATGAGGACGAGCCTTCCTTATATGCGTACGACTCCGTCGGAACATTATTGGACAGCGATAGCATCTTCATACCTGGCGGCGGTCCCGGTGGTACCTTGACGGTATCGAGTTTAACTCCAATTGCCTATGTTCAATGGAACGAAGTAGGTTCCTTCGCAGGTGCGGTGTATTGGGATAATCTGGTATATGCGCCGGTTCCGGAACCTGAAACCTATGCTATGTTGCTGGCAGGTTTAGGATTGTTGGGTTTTGCTGCACGCCGCAGAAAAGAATCAGCTGTATAATAAACATTGGTTCTTTCATCCAAAACGGGAGCATGGGCTCCCGTTTTTTTTACTTTTTGTGATGGCTTCAATGGAAGCTGCAATAAGTTTGATTCAGAAGCTCAAATCTAAGTAAACATTCAATGGTGCTAACGATGCAAAATAGACTCGATCAACGCAATACATGGAGAAATCTATTGATATGGATTTCCGCTCTTGGCGGCGGTTTTTTATTGTCGTTTCTTGGTTTCGGATTATTGTGGAGCGGCATCTCCTGGGCTGTTCAAATGGTTCTGGCGTTGCTGTTTTTCACTGCGGTGTCCTACGGGCTTTCGCGCTGGAGTCATGGTGCGATCCTGCCGGAAGTGCTACTGGTGATCGGCGCTTTGCCGCTTGGGTTGCTGATGATGCAATTCCGCGATACCAGCGGATCGCATTTGCTGCCGGTGCTGGTTGTTCTGAGCTGGTTGCTCGGGATAGCGGCCGGTTATTTCTGGGGTAAATGGTCGCGAGGCGCTCAAACTGGCGTTTCGCAGGATAACGCTTCCGCTTGAGGAACACCATGCATCGTCTTGAATTGAAAATTCCTCCGGCTATGTTGGTGCTGATTTTTGCCGGATTGATGTGGGTTGCCGCGGAATTTGCGCCCTGGGCGGCAGTGGCAATTCCGGGCAAGGAATGGATTGCATTGGCGTTATGGCTGGCAGGATTTGGATTGATCGCGTGCGGAATAGCAACGTTTATCGCAGTGCGGACAACCGCCAATCCGTTCACGCCGGAACAATCGTCTTCGCTGGTCACGCACGGTGTTTACCGGGTCAGCCGCAATCCGATGTACGCCGGTTTTCTGTTGCTGCTGGCGGCATGGAATGTGTATTTGGAGAATGGCTTGCCGCTGCTGTTGCTGCCGTTGTTCGTGTGGTACTTGAACCGGTTTCAGATCATCCCGGAAGAAAACGTGCTGCTATCGAAATTCGGCGAGGATTACGCCAACTATTTGAAGACTGTGCGCCGTTGGCTATAAAAGCGACGGACATGCCGCATCAGGCATGATGCCATCATCCATCAAAATAATCCTTTGTTCAAACAGTTAACCGCAGGTAGGACAAAAATTATCTAAACCTCCGTGGCCGATCGTTCGAAATAGTCGTGCTGGTTTCTTACAGCAAAGGGTAAAAGTCGCTCGTTATTTGAATGACTTTTTTCGAGAAACTTTTTCGGAGATTAAGCATGAAGAAAATTTGCTACACCACGATCGCCGCTGCGGGATTGCTGGTTGGCGCAAGCGCCGCCAATGCCGCATTGGTGTTTGTGGAGACGGATACGGCAAAGCGTACTGAAGCGTTTGACGTTTCGGGATTCGCAACGCTGCCGGTCGGTTCTTTGGTCAGCCTGGGGCATCTCGATTTCACCGGACCCGGCGCACAGACGGTGACTTATACCTATCTGGGCCAAGAATCGGGATTCAACAATAAGTTTTATGATTTGTTGGGCGGTCATCAGTTGCTGGAATCCGATCCGGTCGGAACATCGGTCAGTTCTGTAGTGAGCGCGACCGGACCGCTGAGTTTCGAATTTGAAGGCAACGTTGGAAAATTTGCCGTCAACGGTGGCGATTGGGATAAAAATACCTCGATCGGATTGATTGGAACCAACATGCTGGTCGGTTCGGTGGTATACGACTACGTGCTGGGGTACAACGATAGCGCTGGTACAAAGAAACTGGGCGACTGGGATGACTTCGTGATCGGCGTCAGCGCAGTACCGGAGCCGGAGAAATACGCCATGCTGTTAGTGGGTGTCGGTTTGATCGGTTTTTCGCTGCGTAAACAAAAAGTCAGATAAAACAAACGGTTGAATTTTTCTTTTAAATCCCCTGATTGGTGCGCCAGTCCGGGGATTTTTCATTTGGGAAGCACTGATTAATTGATTGCACGAGCGAATTGCATCGTTGCACGGTACTCGCTCCCTCGTCTATCTGACTGATATGCCTCGGTTACTGCGTTCCGTGCGCCTTGCACTTCATCACGTTCGTCGAATTAATCAGCGCTTCCTTAAGTAAGCGCTGTTAATTGATTCGTGTTGGCCTTGCATCGATATCTTCGAAAGCATGTCCCGCTGGCTTATTGACTCGGCACAATAATACTTGAAATTTATGAATCGCCCCCCATCTTGTTGAAATGGAAAAAGACGACGCAAGATATTCGACGCTGGAGCAACTGCATGAACGGCGCAAGCAAGTGGTGCGGTTGCATCGCAAGGGCTACGGCGTGATGCAAATTGTTGAGCTCAGTGGGCTTTCGTATCCGACAGTTCGGTTTGCGATAGATCGGTATGAAGAAGGCGGATTTTCCGCCCTGAAGCCAGGGATGCGAGGCAAGCGTGCTGGTCAAGGGCGGGCACTGACAGAGGAACAGGAACAAGCCATCCGCAAGATCATTTGTGACAAGCGCCCGGAGCAACTGAAGATGGAATTTGCGCTGTGGAATCGGGCGGCGGTCATGCAACTGATAGAGAGGGAGTACAGCATCAAGCTGTCGGTGCGCGGCGTAGGCAACTATCTGTCACGTTGGGGTTTCACTCCCCAGAAGCCGATCAAGAAGGCCTATGAGCAGCGGCCTGAAGCCGTACAAGCCTGGCTCAACGAGCAATACCCGGAAATTGAGAAGCGCGCCAAGGCGGAAGGCGGCGAGATTCACTGGGGCGATGAAACTGCCTTGGTCAATACCGATGTGCGCGGTCGTTGCTATGCTCCGGCAGGCAAGACGCCAGTCACCTACGCGACTGGTGGTGCGCGACAGAAGCTATCGATGATTGCCGCAGTGACGAATCAGGGCAAAACACGCTGGATGATCATCGACGAGGCCTTCAACGCCGACAGGCTGATCGAATTCCTCGAAGCGCTGATCAAGGATGCCGGGAAGAAGGTATTCTTGATTCTCGACAATCTGCGGGTTCATCACAGCAAACAGGTCAAGGCATGGGTCGCTGAACGACAAGACAAAATCGAGCTGTTCTACCTGCCCAGCTATAGCCCGGAACTGAATCCGGAGGAACGCCTCAATGCCGACCTCAAGCATGCCATCGGGACGAAAGTGCCGGTGCGCACCAAGGCCAAACTCAAACTCGCTGCCACCGAACACATGGTTAAACTTGAACAATCACCCGAACGGGTCAAAAGCTTCTTTCAAGATCCGAGGGTCAAATATGCCGCTTGAAACTTCAAACTTAATCTGACCGGATCAATATGAATAATTTGCGAGTGAAACGCATATTTTCTGCAAATCTGAGCGGATTGCGGCAGGTGTCCGCTTTAACCATCCGGCCAGAACTTTTGAATCGGTAGTTTCCAGAATAATACTGGTTTCCAGCAATTGATACAGGGAAGGCGTTAGAACTTTCTTGTCGTCCAAAACTTCGATCATTCGCGCCGCGTGCATTTTTGCACGTCTTAATTGACCCGCTTCATAAATCGGTGGATTACTTTCAGGCCGCTTGGGTTGATAAATGGAATTAGCTTGGATCGGTGTTTCAGGATATTGCATGGTATTCCTCCTCTCATCAAACGCTAAATCAAGGATAGCAATAGCAGATGACAACAATATTTCAAGATTTTTGAAACTATAACTGTTGTTCAATGTAACCGATGAGCGAACAAACTACAATGTGGCAAATTGTCGCTACGGCTTCGAACACCGCAGCGGCAACGCAGAGAGTTTTTCAACGACCCGTTAAACAAGAATCAGATCTGTCGCAGCGGCATAGTTGTTGATTGGGTTTAACGCCGCCCGGACAGCATCATCGGCGGTTTCCAGAAAAATGAATTGCATCGCTGCGCGTGTTGTGACAGGTACGTCCTGCAAATCCTTGCGGTTTCGTGCGGGCAGCAGTACTCGCTGGATTCCGGCGCGTTGCGCCGCCAGTATTTTTTCCTTGATGCCGCCGACCGGCAATACGAAGCCACGCAGACTGATCTCGCCGGTCATGGCGGCATCGTGGCGCACCGCCCGGTTGGTAAACAATGACGCTAAGGCGATGAACATGGCTACGCCCGCGCTTGGACCGTCTTTCGGAATGGCCCCGGCTGGGACGTGTAAATGTACGTCGATACCGTCAAACGCCGATACCGGAATATTCAAATCGCTGGCACGCGCTTTTACCAGTGTGAGCGCCGCTTGCGCGCTTTCTTTCATGACATCGCCGAGTTGCCCGGTCAGGATCAGGCGGCCGCTGCCATTCACGCGCGTGGCTTCAATGAACAGAATGTCGCCGCCGACCGGTGTCCAAGCCAAACCGGTGGCAACACCGGGCATGTCGGTCAACAGCGCCAGCTCGTGCTCAAATTTTTCCGGCCCCAGGATGCCGCCCAAATTTGCGGAGTCAATCTGCACCTGCTGGAGCTCTCCTTGCGCAATGCGCAACGCGGCGTGCCGCATGACCCGGCCGATTTCCCGTTCGAATTGGCGCACGCCGGCTTCGCGCGTGTAATTGGCAACAATGCTTTGCAAAGCCTCCGGTGTCAGCACGCATTGATCGGTTTGCAAGCCGTTGGCTTCGCTTTGGCGTTGCACCAGATAACGTTGCGCGATCTGTAATTTTTCTTCTTGCGTATACCCCGGTAAATCGATGATTTCCATACGATCGCGCACTGGTGGCGGAACATTGTCGATGACATTGGCGGTGGCGATGAAAATCACCCGGCTTAAGTCGAACGGCACGCCCAGATAATTGTCCCGGAATGTCGAATTTTGCTCCGGATCAAGAATCTCCAGCAGCGCGGCGGACGGATCGCCATGCGCGCTGGCGGTCATTTTGTCGATTTCGTCGAGCATCATCACGCAATTGCGCGAACCGGCCTTGCGCAACCCTTGCACAATATTGCCCGGCATCGCGCCGACGTAGGTGCGGCGGTGGCCGCGCATTTCCGCTTCGTCATGCACGCCGCCTAATGACACGCGAACGAACGGGCGTTGCAACGCACGTGCAATGCTTTGACCGAGCGAAGTCTTACCGACGCCCGGCGGCCCCACAAAACAAAGAATCGGCGCCCGCCCTTGCGGTTTCAGCTTTTGCACTGCGAGAAATTCAACAATGCGTTGCTTGATACGTTCCAGCCCGAAATGGTCTGCTTCCAGAATTTCGCGTGCGGCATGGAGGTCGATTGGTTTTTCTTCCGGCAATTGCCACGGTAACTCCGTCATCCACTCAAGATAGGTATGCAGCATCGAATATTCACTCGATGCGGCGGGCATCCGTTGCAGCCGCTGCAATTCTTTACGGGTTTGTTCCTCGATGTCACTGGGCATACCGGCAGCGGCGATGGCGTCGTGCAATTTTGCAATTTCCTGATCGTTCTCGCCGTCTTCACCAAGTTCTTTCTGAATGGCTTTCAATTGTTCGCGCAGTAAGAACTTACGTTCGCGGTCTTCCATCTGTTCTTTGGTACGTTCGCCGATTTCTTGCGAAAGCCTTAGTACTTCGATGCGCCGCGTGATAATTTGCAAGACTTTTTGCAGCCGCGCTTCGGTATCGATCGTTTCCAGCAATTTTTGTTTTTCGCTGATTTCGGTGTCCAGCAGGCTGGCAGTGATATCGGCCAGATCGGATGGCGCCCGGGTCGCTTGCAAGGCGTGCGCCAATTCGGCGGGCACCCCAGGCAGCAACGATAAAATTTCGATCGCGCGCTCGCGCAATTGCAGCGCCAGTGCTTCTACTTGCGTGGTGATCGTAGCGGTTTCGTGGATGCGTTTGACGCGTGCGGCAATAAACGGATAGCCTTCAACCAATTCTTCGATCTGGAAACGCTCAACGCCCAAGCAAACGGCATGGTGTGTTCCGTCTTCGGAGGCGATGTGCCGCACCACGTTAGCAATGGTGCCGATGGAACACAGCGCATCCAGCCCCGGTTCGTCAGCCGCTGCGTCTTTTTGCAGCACGATACCGATCGGAGCTTTTGCTTGCAGGGCATGCTGAATCGTCGCAATCGACCGTTCCCGGCCAACGGTGATCGGCATTAACACATGGGGAAATAACACGACATTGCGCATCGGCACGAGCGCGATGACATCGGCGGGTAATTCAAACGGTGTGGCGATTGACTGTTCCATAATACGCATCTCAAGAAAATCATTAATTGACTTTAATATTGAGCGCTTCGCTGGAAATTCAAGAGAGCATCTCTTGAAGCATCAGTTGAAATAACCGCCGGTTATTGCATTTAACCGGCGGGGTGCGAGGATAATCGCTTACGGACGGTGCCGGGTTTCTTTCTTCTGTTCGTACCGTACCAGTTTTGCGAGATCAAGCATTTCTTCCGACAAGATCTCCAAGACATCATCCAGCGTCAGAATTCCGACCAGTTCACCGGCATTGTCGACGATTGGCAACCGGCGGATGGTTTTGCGGCGCATAAAATCGATGGCATCATGCGTGGCGGTGCTGTCTTTCACGGTAAACAGCTCTGGCGCCATAATATCGCCGACGGTAATGACTTTTTCGTCCAATTCGGTGGCCAGCACTTCCACCACCAAGTCGCGATCCGTCACGATGCCGACCGGGATCGCGGAGCCGTTGGGTTTATCGATTACGATGAGAGCGCCGACATGATATTGGCGCATCAGTTTGGCCGCTTCCACAACGGGCTCATCGCGTTGAATGACGATTACTTCACGGTTGCAAATTTCGCCGACGGTCATAATATTCTCCTTATTTCATAGCGCAGTTTATTTGATGGACAGTTTAGCTGGCTGTTGAAAAACGTTTTTGAGGCAACCGATACAAGGCAAAAACAGGCAGTACAATTTATGCAAAATAAATGAGTGTTTTGAGCTTGTTTTTAACACCGTAGCGGCAACGAAGTTGGTTTTTCAACGATTTGTTAGCGCGACCAATGCACGCGCAGTAAATTCTCATCCTGGTTATAGTGAAAATCCAGCTCGCCTTGATAAGCGCTATGAATTGCCTCGCCGATCCCGCGCGCCAAGTGGATATCGGTGGTCGTAATCAAAAACGAGCCATTCTGCTTTTCAGTTGCAATAATGCGCTGCAATGGGTGCTCGGCTTTTTCCTTTTTCTCGAAATTTTGCACGAGGTGCAGGATCTCATCGCGATGGCTGTGGAAAAACTCACCCTCCAGGGTCACAAAACCAGCCGGATAATGATCGATAGTACGCTGGCAAGCCGGACAATTATGCTGGTGAGCATTAGCGGCTGCCGCCGTCCATTGCCAACGGCCGTTATGAAACACTGCGCCACATTGCGGGCAAACGGTCGGTTCCGGTAGTTTTTCTTTGATTTTGTAAGCATCGTGCACGCGCTCTTTAAAAACAGCATCGTGACGGGTAATTTGACGAAAATTAGGGTGGATGCTTTGGGTGCCCATGATTATTCTCCTCTTATATAACTAACTCATTATGATAATAAAATTATATTTCTTGTTTGAGAGTGACAACTATTTTTTCGTCTGCTTACATATCTTTCATCTTGCTCCGTTTGATAATTTTGTCAAGCCTACACATGAAGCGATATTGCGTTGAAAATAGATAAATCAATATTCGGGGGGAACAAATATTGAATCGTGCAAGCGCTGTTCTCTATCCAATTGATCAGCCAATGCTTTTAATGCTTCCGAAATTGCCACCGGATACGGACTGGCTGTTTCGAGGCTGCTTATCGCCGGTGCCAGGCTTTGATAGTTGTTGAGCGTATGTTGGCGTAATTCGTGCAGCGATGGCTTCGGTTGCAGCCGTTTTCCGGCGTGCATGAATGGTCGTATCAACGGTGTACCCGGTTGCGGGTCGTTGTCTTCCAGCGCGATAGTATCGCCGCCGAGATAACCGTCTTCGGTGAACAGGCGATAAACCTGTTTTCTGCCCGGCCAGGTAGCTTTGCCTTCGGAGCGTTTGCGGCGGGCTTTCCCGGCAAATTCCTGCAATTTGTAAGCGCAATCGAGCGACGGCGCATCGATCGAAATATCCAATGCGGTACCGATGCCGAAACCGTCGATTGGTGCGCGGGCGGCTAATAATGTTTGCAGTTTGTATTCGTCGAGATTGCCGCTGGCAAAAATCGTGGTGCCGTGCAAGCCACCGTTATCGAGAATTTGCCGGACATTTTTCGCGTGCGCGGCCAAATCGCCGCTGTCGAGCCGCACACCCTTGATGTCGATATGATCCACTTTCAGCTTGTTGGCCAAAGCAACCACTTTATGCGCGGCGGCTTCGGTATCGTAGGTGTCGATCAACAAAATCGTATTGTCCGGGTGCGAGCGGGCGAAATGCTCGAAAGCCAAACTTTCATCGCCGTGAGCCTGGATGAACGAATGCGCCATAGTGCCGAAAACTGGAATATCATACAGCGTGCCGGCCAGCACCGTAGCTGTGCCGGAAAAACCCGCGAGGTAGCTGGCGCGTGCAGCCAGCAATCCTGCTTCCGCGCCATGCGCGCGGCGCATGCCGAAATCGACCAGCAATTTATCTGGCGCAACCAGCACCGATCGCGCCGCTTTTGAGGCAATCAGCGTTTCAAAGTGCAGCAGATTGATAATGCGCGATTCGACTAATTGCGCTTGCGGCATTGGCGCGGTGATGCGCAGAATCGGCTCGTTCGGGAAAAAGACCGTGACTTCCGGCATGGCATGCACATCGCCTTCAAAACGGAAGTGTTCGAGGTAATCGATCACCTGCGGCGGGAAGCGAGTCGCCAGCCAATCCAATTCTTCTGCTGAGAACCGCATGTTCTCCAGAAATTCCAGCACTTGCTCCAGGCCGGCGGCGACCAGAAAATTACGCCCAGGCGGCAGTTTTCTTACGAACAATTCAAACACCGCGGTTTGCTGCATGTTTTGTTCCAGATAGGTTTGCAGCATGGTGAACTGGTATAAATCCGCCAGTAACGGGCTGGATATCGGATTCATGCGGCAAGCTCCTGAAACTGAGTCAGTGTTGCGCCATGCGCGATCATGTCGTCAATGGCCTTTATTCCATCGTTCGGTCTGCGGTTGATTGCCTGGATGGCATCTTGCAGCACAGTGACGGCGTAACCCCGGTGCAGCGCATCGTTTACAGTCTCGTGCACGCAGTATTCGGTTGCAACGCCACCGACAAAAATCCGCTGGATCTGCAAGGATTGCAGCAAATCCTGCAAGCCGGTGCCGGAAAAGCCGGAATAGGCATCGGTGTCGCGTTCAGTTGCTTTGGAAACGATATGCGTATCAGCCGGTAATGCCAGGTCAGCATGAAAAGCCGCACCAGCCGATCCGGCGATGCAATGTGGCGGCCACGGCCCGCCCTGCTGCACAAACGAGCAATGATCCGGCGGGTGCCAGTCGCGGGTGGCGATAACCGGTAAGCGGGATTGCTGGAAACGGACGATATAGCGATTGAATACCGGAATGAGGGCATTCGAGCCGGGAACTTCCAGGCTGCCTCCTTCCAGAAAATCGTTTTGCATATCGACGATCATCAGCGCATCACCCGCTACAAGCTGAATAGCCATGCTAGTCATCCGCGATGCAGGACACGACTAACAGGGCGTTGAAAAACTATCTGCGTTGCCGCTGCGGTGTTAAAAACAGGCTCTAAATGCTCATTTATTGGGCATAAACTGCGCTTTTTCGCCTGTTTTTGCCTTGCGTCGGCTGCCTCGAAAACGTTTTTCAACGGCCTGTTAAGTTTCGCTGCCGGGGACATGATGCTTGCCGGTACTCACGCGCTTGGCTTGATAACCTTCGCTGCCGATGTCTTGCAAAAATTGCACTTCTTCGCCAGTAGTGAGCTGATCAAAATCATGGCCAGCCAGATTATCGCGATGAAAATACAATTCGCGTCCATCGGCGGTTTCAATGAAGCCATAGCCTTCGTTGCTGACCAGACGGGTGATTTTGCCATGCAGCACGGGTGCATGGGTTTTGGTAGCACCATGCTGTTTTCGTCCATAATCTTCCAATTGGCGTTTCGCGGCATCGAAGGCATCGCGTACCGCGACATAAACATCTTCGTTGGCGACACGATTAACCACCAGCTCTCCGCCGGGCACTGTCATGTCGATGTGCACGTCAAACAACCGGCCTTGATGATGATGTTTATGCGGCAATTCGACCACAATCCGGCAGCTCATGATATGCGGATAGAATTTTTCCAGCTTTGCCGCTTTTTCACGGATATGTGTTTCCAGGGCATCGGAATGCGGAATATCTCGTGTCGTGATTTGCAAAGTGACTTCCATGATGTTTCTCCTTATGAACGAGGTTATTGCGAAGTTATCCTTTTATACATACTTTCGGGCGTAAGAAAGCGACCCGGCGAGCAAGTCCAGCCTGTTCCGTGACTTCCGCGACCACATCGACATCCTTGTAGGCGCCTGGTGCTTCTTCGGCTGCGCCGCGCATCGAACGGGTACGGATCAGGATGCCTTGTTGCAATAATTCCTGGATCAGCGCCTTGCCTTGCCACTGCTTCAATGCTTGGCTACGACTCATGGCGCGACCCGCGCCGTGACTGCACGAGGCAAATGCCGGGTTGTCGCGGGTGCCGACGAGTATGTAGGAACCGGTTCCCATGCTGCCGCCGATAATGACTGGCTGACCTGTATCCCGGTAGCGTTGCGGTAACCGCGGATGCCCCGGTCCGAATGCGCGCGTCGCGCCCTTGCGATGCACATGCAAAACTCGGGGTTTGCCATCGACTTCGTGCGTTTCTTCCTTGCAGGTGTTGTGGGACACGTCGAACAGCGTTTCCAGCGCCGTTTGCGGAAAGACCTCGGTAAACGTTTCGCGCGTCAGATGCGTCAGGATCTGCCGGTTAGCCAATGCGCAATTGATCGCGGCATTCATCGCGCCTAAATAGCGCTGTCCTTCGGGTGATTTGATCGGGGCGCAAGCCAATTCCCGGTCGGGTAAACGGATGCCGAGACGATTGGCTGCTTTGGCGAGCATTATCAGATAATCGGTGCCGATTTGATGCCCAAGCCCGCGGGAACCGCAGTGGATGGAAATCACCAATTGTCCTTCCTGCAATCCAAAAGCCTGGGCGACTGGTTGATCGTAAATTTTTTCAACCACCTGCACTTCCAGATAATGGTTGCCGGAGCCTAATGTGCCCATTTCGCCGCGCTGGCGTTTTTTGGCGAGTTCCGACACATTGTCCGGCACTGCGCCGCCGACCCGGCCGTTTTCTTCAATAAATTCGAGATCGGTTGGATTGCCGTAACCTTGCTTGACAGCCCACTGCGCGCCGCCGGTCAAGACTTGATCGAGTTGTTGCGGATTCAAATGAATGTTGCCTTCCTCGCCGACACCAGCGGGGATGGTTGCGAACAGCCGGTCGGCCAGGCGTTGCAACAACGGTGCGGCATCGGCAAGCTTCAGATTGCTGCGCAGGCAGCGGATGCCGCAGGAAATGTCGAAACCTACGCCGCCAGCGGAAATGATACCGCCTTGTCCGGCGTCGAAAGCCGCGACACCACCGATGGGAAACCCGTAGCCCCAATGCGCATCCGGCATGGTCATCGCAGCGCCGACGAGCCCAGGCAATGCGGCGACGTTGGCGATTTGCTCCAGCACTTTATCGTCCATGCTAGCCAGTAGCGGCTGACTGCCGTACAGCAAAATTTCCGCTCTTGCTTCATCTTTCGATTTAGGCAACGTCCACAGATACGAATGCAATGCTTTTAGTGATTGGATATTCATACATCGACCACACAACGTGATTCCCAAATCGGTCCGATTTGCTTGACCGACAACATAGTCAGGGTGGCGCCTTTGACTTCGACGCCGCGCTCCAATCCATCCCGCCACGGTTCGCCAAGAACTTTGCCATGCCAATGATCATCCTGACGGTGGATATAAAAATGACCGAATACCATACCTAATTCACGCGACTTTCCCAGGATTTGATTCAACCAAATCACCAAGGCCAGTTCCGGATCGGCTTCTTCAAATTCGATCGCTACCGCCGTTTGCGGTTTGATCGCCTCGATATTGGTGATCACAGCGAACACCGCGTGTGCCGCCGCTTCGAACGATTGCTCGATAGTCAGACCGCGGCCGATAATCCCGATATCCGCATCATGTTCAAAATACGAAGAACTCATATCATTTAGTAATCGCTGAGTATATTTTCATTGTAGTAGTTTTGTTGATGCGGATCGCATTTATCTGTGTTTTTTTTGCGTTAGATCAATTGTGCAAGACTTGGAAGCGAAGTAAAGTGAAGGCCAGGAGGAGCCACTATGCCGAAGCACAATGCCGATATCGCCAGTAGCTTTGAAGAGATCGCGGATTTGCTGGAAATCCAGGGGGCTAATCCGTTCCGCATCCGTGCTTACCGCAATGCTGCACGCATCCTTGGCGAATTGCCGCAAGAAGCTTCGCGGCTGCTGGAAAAAGGTGAGGATCTGACTCGCTTGCCGGGGATCGGTGATGATCTGGCGGCAAAAATCAAGGAAATTGTCACGACCGGGCATTGCAGTTTGCTCGATCGCTTGCATACCGAATTGCCACCGGCGATTACCGAGCTGCTCAAAATTCCCGGACTCGGCCCCAAAAGAGTCAAAGCGTTGTATCACGACCTTGATGTGCAAACGCTGGAGCAGTTGCACCGGGCGGCGCGCGATGGCCGGATCCGGGCTTTGCCTGGGTTTGGCGAGAAAACCGAGAACAATATCCTGCAAGCGATCGAAGCGCATGCTAATCAGACGCGGCGATTCAAGCTGGCGGTCGCGGCACCGTACGCCGATGCGCTGGAACGCTATCTCGCGGCGACACCGGGTGTGTTGCAGGTAACGATTGCGGGCAGTTACCGGCGCATGCGCGAGACGGTCGGCGATCTGGATATTCTTGTTACCGCTGCAACGGCTGCGGCCAGCGACATCGTGCAGCGCTTTACCGGATACGACGAGGTTGCCGAGATCTTGTCGGCAGGTACGACCCGTGCCAGCATCATTCTCAGATGCGGGTTGCAAGTCGATTTGCGCGTGGTTAAAGAAGAATCGTACGGCGCCGCGCTGCATTATTTTACCGGCTCGAAAGCGCATAACATTGCGATCCGCGTACTGGCACAGAAAAAAGGCTTAAAAATTAACGAGTACGGCGTGTACCGCGATGACACGCGTATCGCCGGCGAAACTGAGGCGTCGGTATACGCAGCGGTCGGTCTTGCATACATACCGCCAGAGTTGCGCGAAAACCGTGGAGAAATAGCCATCGCCAAATCGGGGAAATTGCCGCAATTGATTGAGCGCGCTGATCTGCGCGGCGATTTGCACGTGCATACCAAAGCGACCGACGGCCATCACTCGTTGCGGGAAATGGCGCTTGCCGGATTGTCGCAGGGGTTTGAGTACCTGGCGATTACCGAGCATTCCCAGCGGTTGACGGTGGCGCACGGGCTCGATACGGCACGGCTGTTGGCGCAATGCGATGCGATCGATGTTCTCAACGAAGAGCTGCAAGGCATCACCTTGCTCAAGAGCATCGAGGTGGATATTCTGGAAGACGGCAGCCTGGACTTGCCGGATAGCGCGCTGGCGCGGCTCGATTTGGTGGTGGCCGCGGTGCACAGCAACTTTAATCTGTCGCGCGCCAAACAAACCGAACGCATCGTGCGTGCCATGCAGCATCCGCATTTCACGCTGCTGGCGCATCCAACCGGCCGTTTGCTGCAACGCCGCGAGCCGTACGATGTCGATATGCTGCGCATTATCCGAGAAGCCCGACGACGTGGTTGTTTTCTGGAATTGAACGCACATCCTGAAAGGCTCGATTTGCTCGATACCCATTGTCAATTGGCCAAGGAAGAAGGGGTCTTGATTAGTATCAATTCGGACGCACATAGCATTTATGATTTTGCCAATTTGCGCTTCGGTATCGGCCAGGCGCGGCGTGGTTGGCTGGAAAAGCATAATGTGCTGAATACCCGGCCATTGACAGAGTTGCGTTTGTTGATTAACCGCACGATGTGACTGAACTAAAGGAGTAAGCCATGATTTTTAACGATCGTATCGCTGCTGCACAAAAGCTTGCGGAAGCGCTTTCCGATTACCGCGATAAACATGCGCTGGTGCTGGCGATTCCACGCGGTTCGGTGCCGATGGCTAAATTGATTGCCGAACGGCTGCACGGCGAGATGGATGTGGTCTTGGTGCGTAAGCTCGGTGCGCCGGGCAATCCGGAATTTGCCATCGGCTCGGTCGATGAAAGCGGCTGGGTTTACTTGACGGAGTATGCCGCCAAAACAGGGGCGGACGACCATTACATCCAACAGGAAGTGGCCGCCCAAATGGAAACCATGCGTCGGCGGCGCGCGCAATACACGCCGACACGACCACCGGTGGATCCTGCGGGACGCATCGTTATCGTCATCGACGACGGTCTGGCAACCGGTTCGACCATGATCGCGGCGCTACATGCGTTGCGTAACCGCAAACCGGCGCAATTGATTTGTGCCGTGCCGGTGGCGCCGCCCGAAACCATCCAGAAACTTCACGGCAAGGCGGATCGCATTGTTTGCTTGTCGACCCCGGCCGATTTTTATGCGGTGGGGCAGTTCTACCGCGATTTTCCGCAAGTTAGCGATGACGAAGTGATCGCCTGCCTGACTGAAACCAACCGCCCGGCGAGCGCTGAATGAAACCAGGAAATACCAATATTCATAGGAGCCTGTCATGATACGAAACCCGATCGACGTAGCCACCCGCGTCAGCCCGAATTTGTCAACCTTGATTGAGAATCGCGTGAACCGGGCAGAGCCCGGCCAAGAAGTCACGCTTGCAACAGTCCGAGAATTTCTGACCGGATTGCTGAACGAAGCGTTTACCGAAACCGAGCACTTGCATCATTTCGATATCAACGATTCGTTACTCGATGAGCTCGATGCGCTGATTGAGGAATTTGGTGACGAAGCCGTTGCGGCCGATTTTATCCAGAAAGCCGCGAGTGAAGCATTGTCGCGTGTTATCGAAGCGGTCATCAGCGGCCAAGATATGGATCATCCGCCGACGCTGGAAACCGTCGGGGACGCAATGACGGCAGGACTTACCGCGGCCTTGGTGGGCGAAGGGGCGCTGGAAGAGGATGAAGACGATAATCTGCTGGCCGAGATCGATGCGTTGATCAGTCGCTACGGCAGCGATGCTTTGGCCGAGGAATTTATCCGTTACGAATGAACATCATATTTTTTCTGGGCACGTTCAACTATAATGAACCTTAATTGGGATTCTCACTCGAATTGCTCATAAGCTTCGGCTGTTACCTTTTGATAATTTTAATTATGAGCCTCGATAAAATATACGTGTTACGAACGGGCGTCAGTCTTAAAGTATCGACTCTTGCCTTGCAAGCACTGATCGCTAATGCCATCGATCAGCGCCAATTTCCGGAACTCAAAAGTATCCACAGTACTACCGATTTATACGATTACCTGTCGGTTGTGGTGTGCGATGGCGTTGAAGGATTGATTGCCAGAAGGCAACGTTGGATCGACAGCAAAATTCAGGCGGATTTACTCGCCGGGCGGCCGGTTTCATTCAATAATTTCAGCAATCTGTTCTGGCGTAACCTTGACGAAGACGATCCGGACGGTGACGAATGGCAGCAATTACTCGGTAGCGATCAATTTTATTTTGAATTGACGGTATTGCTGAATAAACTGCGTATTGCTGAGCGCAGTCTGCAACATTACAAGGGTGCGATGCCCGATTTGTCATTAGGCTCTATTTAATCAGCCATCAAAAAAACAAACCCCGCTTCACGAGCGGGGTTGTTCATCGAAAAAAAACTCAATCGATCGGTTAACCGGCTTTGCTGCGGCGAACCGAGAATCCAAGCAATCCCAAGCCAGCAAGCAACATCGCCCAGGTGCTGGGTTCCGGTACCGCCGGTGTGATATCGCGCAACACATACGCATTCAGAATCGGGTTGATTGAACTATCGAATATTTGAATGGTTTGGCCAACATCGTCAGCGGTAAACGTTCCTACGATACTGGTGTAACTATTACCGTTGATCGGTGTCGATAAATTTCCTTCACCGTCGCCGAACCAATGCGTGCGTGTACTACAGCAGTCGGTACGGGCAGCAAAAAATTGCACTTGGTATTGATGACCGGCAATCAAGCCATCCAGGAAGTCGGTGGCTGTTACATTTGCTCCACTTTGCCATTCAAATGTATTCAAAATGGCCGACCATCCTGGATCGGTATTGCCGCCACCGGTAGCCGAAAACCAATTCAAGTTAAAGAACGGAGAGTCAATGGTAGTGAACGTGATGTTCAGCCCTGACGGGTCGACGGTGATCGGTGGTGCGGTGGAGCTGCCAGCCAAATTGATGGCTTCGACCAGCGAACCGTTGGTCAGAATACCCAAATGGCCGTTAGGCCCGCCGAAATTCGGGCCGGTGCTCCAGGTGATGCTGGCTGCCGATGCGGCAGAGATGCTCGTTACCATCAGCGCCGATACCGCCAGCATACGCGGGGCTGCCGCCGGAAGCTTTGTTGCTTTTTCAATCAAACCTTTAATCATTTCAGGCTCCTCAAAATTAACAATATGTTTCTTTGTCTGAATTTATAATAATTTTCACATTCGAATTGTATTGACTGCTACGGTTTTAATTAATAGTCAATCGATACCGAGTTTACTAGTACATTTGTCCTGGAAATATTTTCCGGAAGACTGATTATACATGGAAAAACAAGCGGTAAGAGGCGGTAGAAAATTCCAAAATCGCATGCATACCAATAGCTTGAACAATGCCAGCTTACTGCCTCAGGGTTATTTCACCACGGTATTTCCTGCCCGTCGAACGCATAAAACTTGCCGGATTCGGCTAGTGTGAGATTGCCGATCACGCGGCGCATGCCGGTGACGCTTTGTTCGGCAGTGATCAATGCGCCGGGGCCGCCCATATCGGTCTTTACCCAGCCGGGGTGCAACACGACGGCAATGATTTTTTGCGGACTGAGGTCGATCGATAAGCTTTTTACCACGATATTGACACCCGCTTTGCTCGAACGGTAAATGTAACTGCCGCCGCCGCGATTGTCGGCGATGCTGCCCATTTTGCTGGTAATGGTGACGATGGTTTTGAGTTCGCTGCGCGACACTTGCCGGATAAAAGCTTCGGTCATTTTCAGCGGCGCCATGGTGTTGACTTCAAAGGCATGCTGCCACGCAGCGTAGTCGGTTCTGCCAAATGCATCGCCGCGATCCTGCGGATAAACGCCGGCAATGTTGATCAGCAAGTCGACCGGTTGACTGGCCAATGTTTGCGATAATCGTTCGATTTGCTGATGATCGGCAACATCGAGCGCATGCACTTCAATCCGGCCGGGGTATTGTTGAGCCAGGCGATTGAGCGCATCGGCAGTTGCCGGCGTGCGGCAGCAAGCGAAAACCCGCCAGCCGTCCATCGCGTATTGCCGCGTAAATTCAAGTCCGATGCCGCGATTGCAGCCAGTGATTAATGCAGTTTTCATATTTGCTTTTGCCGGTTTTGTGAATGACTAAGCTGCGCAAATTCCGTATTGGGGAAGTATAACGTGCAATAGATGGAATCGATGCGCTTGCAAAGCGTCATGGAATAATTTCCAGTTCTCCCTTAGAAATGTATCTTTGTATTCGAATTTTTCCGACTTGCTGTCAATCGATTTTGACGTGCCAAGTGCAGTGTGCTTCCAGGAACCTTCACCTTTCTCGATATAGTTAATGGCCACTGCGGGAAAGCTGAAATAACCGTTGGCAATATGCTCCAGCCACTTTTTATGCCGCTTTCCGCCATCCTCATCGCGGATGTTGCGGAGCAGGGATTCAATTTTGTTCCGATCGGCAGCTTGCAATCCGGGTACTGCCGCATCGGCATCTCCGGCGATAAAACGTTGCATGGCTTGACACATTTTGTCGCATGCCTCCATGAAATTCTTTGTGTTATCTCTCTCGACGAGGATTTTGTTATGGTCTTTATAGCGCCATTTAAGGTATGGACGATCCGGGTAGGATAATGCCGCGCCGTGACCCAAGGGCAAGGCATCCCCGACTAACTTGCTGGTTTTAATATCAAACAGGTCGCCAAAAAAATCTTTCAATCTGGAAATCAGGGAATTCCCTGGATTATCGATATCCTCCAGATGGCTGATATCGTTCACTTTATGATTGACGCCGGCAAAGCCCTGATGCGCCCAGGTATCGGCATAGACATGCATCGTGATACCAAGCCGGTGCAATGCATAAGGGCTATTTTTATCCGCGATGCAACTCCTGATCATATCTTTCGCGACATGGCTATCTGGTTTGCAGATAATTTTTTCAATGAAGCTGCCGGCCGGGTTTTGCCCCGCTGGCAGACAGCCATTGCCTGGCAGAAAGTGAAACGGAATCCAGACGAGGTGATTGGCGAGTTCATCGAAATTCCTATAGTCCGCGGTTTTGTGCGCGGAACTGACATGTCTGTACATGGCGCCATTGTTGAAACAAATGACACCCGAGTTGGTCGCGTCGTCTACATATTGGGCGGAATAAGCGATGATATCCGCTTCCGCATGTTTGAATCCGGCCAGACGCGCCAATACGTAGGTGGTGGCATGATGGAAATCAATTTGCATGTTTTTCCTCCGTGTGCGGATGTTGTGTAAACCGGTTGATACAGGCTTGCTGTTCGGCCGGGGTCATAAAGCTTTTCCGTTGATAAAGCGGGGTCACGCCAAGTTTCTTCAGTTTGTCGAGCCAAAGCGGGTTATAAGGCATTAACTCGCACGTTTGGATACCGTGCTGATTGAGAAAGGCCGCGATTCCTTCAAGATTTTCTGCGGTCGTTGTGATGCCGGGAATCAATGGGATTCGAGGGATAACAGGTATTTTCGCATCGGCAAGCAAACGGGAAAAATTATTTAGCACGCGTTTGTTGGAACGGCTGGTAAATTTTTTGCTGGCTGCTTCATCGATCAGTTTGATATCAAAATAAATGAGATCCAGCCATGGCAGCATCTTTTTTTTGAATGACTCATAGCGGAAAAAACCGCTGGTTTCCAAGGCAGTGTGGATGCCTTCGCGTTTTAGAGCTTGCAACAACTTGCTGGCAAAATCCATTTGCAAGGTCGGTTCACCGCCAGAAAGCGTGACGCCTCCACCGGTGGTATCGTAGAAAGGCTTATCCTGGAGCAGGCGGTACATCAGTTCTTCGACGCTAACCCATGTGCCGATCTGTTTATTATGAATATCTTTCTCCGGCAAAAACTTTTTGCCTTCCGGGTTTTGACACCAAATACACGATAGCGGACAGCCCTTGAAAAAAACAGTGGTTCGAATCCCTGGGCCATCTTCGCTGCTGTCGCGTTTGATGTCAAAAATCAGGCCTTTATCGTCCATAATGTTCCATCAATATTTTCTGCACGTTTTTTCCAATCGCTCCGAATTTGAACATGTGCCCAAAGTTACCGGTTATCTGCACAAGATTCTGCAGTAATAGTTGCACAACATCCGCATCGGGGCGTTCCGCCAGATCCAGGATCGATTTCGCATCCTTAAAACGGATGACCAGATCCACTTTGTCCGGATTTTGCTCGATTTGATCGGCCTCTTCCTCACTGAGTACTTTCGTTTCAACGATAGCGCCAGGATTAAACCGCTTGCCCAATGGAGTATCGATGTATAGCGCATCGGTGTTAGGGCAGAATCGAATCAGTACATTCATGTCATCTTCCGGTTTGCGCGTGCGTATCAGGATTTTTCCCTGGTAATAGCGGATACCGCCGGTGGCCAGGGGATCCTTGATAACAAAGTTATCTTGAAAAAAATCCTGCGCTTGCTTGGCTTTGGTTTCACTTAATCCTTCGCTGATTAGAAAACCAAAACCCAGTTTGATCAAGATAGCCATTCCATTCGCCAATAGCTTTCCTTCAGCCCGGCTCAACAGGCTGGCTAAATTTCCACTGGCCTCACCAACCTGAAAACCGTTTCTTAAAATCTGATGAATGCCTTGAGGTAATGCGGGTAGCGTTGCATGCATATTAAACTCCTGCGGTTTGATGCTGTTCGATACCGCTGGCCATGCCAAAATTAGCGCGATCGATAATTTCCTGGCGCATCTGCGGGCTTAACGTTACATAGTAAGCCGAGTACCCGGCGACGCGAATCATCAAATCTTTATAAGGCGCCAACGCCTTTTGTTCTTCCTCGCCGGCACCGGCCTGGCTGGCTGCTGTTGCAGCCGCATGAGCGGCAATGAAGTCTTCGATCGAAGTCACACAAAGCTGCACCAGCACGCCGTCTTGATCCATGAATGTTTTCATATGTGTGGCGAATAATTCCGTATCTTCATTGAAATAGTTTTTTCCGCGCGGTGTCAGGCTGAGGTTATAGGTATAGCCGTTTTGCACGGTATCAGGGTTGACGCTGGCGACCGACAGCATATGATCCAATAATATGACCGGCTCGCCATTGGCTTTGACAATGCCTGGACATGGCGTAATGCCGCTGGCGAACGATGCATTGTCGTGGCGGCCATTCGGCGTTGCCTTGTATAACATACCGAACCCGGCATGGTTAGTCATGCTCCAGTAGCCGGTTAGATACCGGCCACCGCGGTGGGTACGGTATTTGAAAAATACGTCTTGGATCATTTTGGTGAGCATGCGCGTATATTTAACCGCCATCGCGTTATTAAAAATACCTCCCGGCGTTTCATCGACGCCCGCGCCATATTTGGGCGCTACACGGATCAAGCGGATGCATTCTTGCAGCCGTTCAGGCTTAAGTGAAGCCTGGGTCTTTTGGCCGTTGCCGGAAAATTGCTGTTTGATCTGATCGATCAATGTCCTGAGAAAATTCTGGCGCGTATTCTCGGGAAGCCGAGTCGCGTCAAAATTAGCATCCAGCACAGCGATCAGTTCACCGGCTGTCATTTTTCCTCCAAACACCAATGCGTCGATCACACAGAACGAATCGATCACGTCAGCTAATCCGATAATTGCAACGCCTGATGAGTTATATTTCGCGCCGCCGGACGACACATCACGGAATTTTGCGCCCGTTTCGCCGGGTTTGTTGGTGGGGCCATCGAAAAGACCTGATAGAAGCGGTGAGGGGCGGACTTTTTCCAGCGTGCGGCCAAGGTAGTTATTGAACTGCACGCAATGCCGCGCCATTTCGTCTAGTTGAAAGCGGAAGCTGTCAATGAATTCCTGCATCGAATGCATTTTTCTAAGCGGCGGCGAAGTGAATTCTTTTTTACCGTAAAACAGATTCGGATCATCCGCGCCGATGCCGTCACTCCGATGCTTGCCGCCAAACATTGCTAATTCCAGAACAGCCGGCAAAACCAGTAATGTGGAACCGGTATGACCGTAATGTTTGTGATCGGCATTCTGTTCGATGCAGCCAATCGAGGCATAATCATTCGCGTCGGTCAGCGCTTCTTCTAAGCTGATATTTTGATGTCTGGCGTAATAATTGGCCATGCTGCGAATGACCGGCGCATCGCCATGCAACGCTGGTGTTGCGCGCGTGACCAAATTGACCTGGCAAATGCGTCTTAGATACGGAGAAATCTCATGCACACCAAGCGGTGTGCCATCCGGCGCGCGATGATGCACATCCTTGTGGTAGCGGGCGTGCACATTCGGATCGCGAATGGCAAGAATTTCAGTGGCTTTCAAAATGATGTAGGTCATGTCATTGACCGCGTCGACGGTTTCTCCATTGACATAGCGCGTGCCGCCAACAGTTAACGCCTGATTGGAGCCGCTGCCGGCAAACAGCACTTCGGCTGTTTCAGGTGATAACGGGACATGATCGGAACATCGCAGGAAGAAATGACACATCCGTTCCACTGCTTCTTTGGTATACGCGGCTTTTGCGTCATCGCTGGTTAATCGTTGCCAGTCGTTCAAGTAATAGTCATTGAGGGTTTGATCAAGTCTTCCCAGCGACAAGCCAAAATTCGTATTTTCCTGCAGCAGCAGGTGATAACAGATCCATACGGTTGTTAGCGCTTCAGCAAGTGTTTCTGCCGGTCTGGCAGGTACTTTGCGGCAGATGCCGGCCAATTCCAGGTTTCCGGCTTTTTCAGCGGCATCGGCAAGATGTTCGGCGTATATTTTGACACCTTCATAAACTGCGATAACGCCTTCGGCAAATTCCTTTTGTTCCGCTGTAGCCGTGACGCCATTGGCAAGGTCCTGGTGTAACTGAGCCATTAATGCATCCAAACCATAGCTGAGCACACGGCCGAAATCCGGCGTGGTGTGCGATACAGCAGTCGCTTTATCGGATAAATAAAACGCGACGCGTTCGAATAATTCCTGACATTTAGGCGTTTCACCCGCCCGTTTTTTTAATGGCGGATCAATCGATGGTTGATCGCCAAACATACCATTATCAACCGTGTCTCTATGATCGTTCAGATAATGTGCGGTGTCGTAATCCGAATAGCGAGCAGCTTCCTGCACGGTCCGCCGTTGCAACCAGAACGGAAAAATTTCTTCGTTCAACCGTTTTGCCACTTCTGGTTTTATTTTGAATGGATTCTGCGGCCGTGTAGCGATCGTATCCAGTTCCGGCCAGATGCAATAGCCGCTCATGTCCATATGCACAACCGGTCCGACAAAGCTAGTCGTTGTTTGTCCTGGCAGCTTGTCGGTGTTTCTCACTAATGGCGTTTTATGACTGAAAATATGTTTCAGCGCCCTTGCGCGTCGAGTGAGCGCTGGCAGACGATCATTTTCCGGTTGCTGCAAAAACTCTGTCAGCAAGCGCGGGAGTTCATCGCATACTTCCGGTATCCATTCAGGATCGAACAGTTGGTTGCGCCAGGCTTCAACGACCGGGAAATCGCTCAGTTTGATATAGCTCAGCGCCAAATCATTCAATGTCTTGATTTTATCCGGCGTGTCATTGGGAATCGGAAAAGACGTAATTTTGTCATTGAAAGCCGCAATGTTGGCCGTGCCATGTTCGAGATCGATATGAATACCGCCCCGGTTCACATTTGAAGTACGCATCTATGCCTCCTTTCCAATTAATGTAAGGGAAACACTGATTAATTGCCTGCGCAAGCGATTTTCGGCGTTGGGTGGTGCTCAAAAACTCGCCTATCAGATTGATATGTCTCGCTTCTTGCGCTCCGTCCGCCTTGCAACTCATCTTGCTCGGTAAATTAATCAGCGTTTCCTAAGGTATCAAGTCCGATTGCCAGCCGATGATATTGCCAGGCATCATCGAGCAACAGGAAATAGCCAAATAGCTGATACTGATACTCGCCCGGATCTACCGACGAATGAAAGGGCAGATGCAATGCGGTCGAGTAGATCAATTGACCTAAATATAGACCGTCCGCAATTTCGACCAATTCATCCAGACAAAAGCCGATTGGCGTCGGCCCACCGATCATTGGGAAACGATAATGAAATTGAAAAACTTTTTTCTTTTTCCCAGTACCGTTGTTCATCGGTAAAATCGAATCCCTGTCATCGGTACCGAGAAAAATATAGCCCTGTCTGGCGAAGGGCGATGGCCCGCTGGCTGTAGCTGCAAGCAAGGAGGCGTCAGGCACACGGTAATTCATATCGATAATGCGCATCAGGGGGTCGGCAGCGACAATTCGCTTGTCCTGAATGTTATTGCCATCCACCCAATGCGCCGCGGCTTCATTTTCCCAAAATTCTTTATCTTCCGAGGACATATCCTTATCCCAGGCGCCGCTCTTCAGGTGTTGAGCATGAACGCCTTCTGCACCCCAGTGATGGGCCTTGTTTTTTTCGATGAGCAGATAGTGCGGCCGGCTTGCAAGAAAAGACTTAAGGGTGTGTACGCGCTCCGGATACCTTTCCGCCAAGTCGTCGCTTTCGTCAAGCAACATGCTCAGTTTGCGCCCCGAAATTTTTTCGAACGACTTACCCGCCCAGGGGAAGATAAATTTTCCGATCGAATGCCACGTCATGTTAAGCAGGTTGGGTTGCGTATACTGGTCGAGCAGACTGGCCAAAGCGCTGGGGAAAAGTCCGGGTTCGTCCGGCCGGGCCGATAAATCCGGCGAGAAGGTTTCGGTAAAGCCGCAATGTAAATTCAGCGTGGCGCCATGATAGTAATCGAAGCCGGTGGTGCGTCCGGATTGACCATACCAGTCATTCGTTTCCGTGCTGTTGATGCGTGTGTTATAACCCCTCTCGCCATGACCCTGAAAAAGCCCATTACTAACGGTAGGGGCAACGCCGCGGCGGAACAACCGGTTCAATTTTTCAAAATGTTTTAACTGATCGTCGGGATTGCTTTGCGCTGAAATCTCATGACTGATCCGCTGCAACATTTGCAAAATTGATTCGTCATCCTTGCGCATGCCGGTAACCTCGTCATCTTCTGCACCGCGTGGCGATTCTTCCAGGATAAAAGTGGTGAATTTCCGTTTCAAGGCGGGATCTTGTTTCCAGCCCTCAACCCAGTTAGTAATTTGCGGCCAGCTTTGCGTAGCTGCCAAAGCTTCCGTCCTGACAGTCTTAGCCGTTGTTTGAGGTTCGCGGTCATAACCCAATTCGGCGAATCCGATTTCACCGGGTCTGGGACGCAATTGCGGAAATGCATCGTCGGCGTAAAATGCTTTGGCATAATCCGGGTCAACCATCAGAAAGAAACCATTGTTTTGATAGCCGTAATAGTCGGCATCGTCTTGTTGGCTGCTAACAAAGAGGTTTTTTATTTTGTTGAAAAAACCGCGTTCCGGGTAATTTTCACCGATCGACAGGGTTTGCCCATTGGGCAAAGCAATGTTTCCAAGGCTGAAATGGCGCGTAGCAAAAACCAATTGGCCCAAATAAATACCCTCGTCGATACGGACCAGTTCGTCGATTAGTCGTGTCATCGGATAAGTCGGGCCCAGGGCAGGCCAACGGTAATTCAGTTGATAAACCTCTTTTCCGTTCATTTCGGGCACGACCGATTGACCCGCATTGCAAAGAAAATAGCCACCCGTTTTGCTATATGGGATCGCTTGTTCTTTCGCAAGATTTTCCGCCAATAACTCACAATCAAAGCCTTCTGTGCCGGTTTTCAAGGGACGGTCTTTCAATCGCCACAATTGTGTCAAAGCAGGTAAGCCGATCGCCTGAATGATATTGGGTTCCGGCGGTTCGCGGAAAAAGTTACGGCCAATCCGCGTGGTATCCGGGTTATAGACACGCAGGAAGCGGGCATCATTGGCGGTTTTCTTGGCGACGGTTTCACGAGTGACCGGTTCAAAGGTTTTTCCCATCCATAATCCGGTATCGGCGTACGTGGCGTTCCAGGCAGTCGCCATCCATTCGATATTAGCAATCGCAGATCGCTCCGTGGTTAGCGATTCGCTGGTATTCTTAAAGTAATCGCTGTCGCGGATAGATACCGGAATACCGATCATCGGGCCGCTAATTACCTCGGCTTTTCCGCATTTGAATAAGGTTTCGAGTTTTTTATGAATTTCCGGCCAGGAATGCTTTTGCCGGTTATCTGCCAGGATGCGCTGATACTGAGCCAGCATCACAAAGAAACTGCCTTTGAAATCATGCACTAGAATATCATTCAGGGCATTTTCAAGTAACAACGGATCATTGCCGGGACCGGCTGGGAAGTTGCTGCTGCTGAGAAAGGTTGTCATCGCTTTTTTCCCCCCTCTACATAATGATTCATCATTGCATATTTCGTTTGGCAATTGCAAGTAAGTTGCTTGAATATCCGTCGGCTCAGCGTAAAATGTTTATCAGCTCGTGAAACCGCAAAATTAGTTAATTTTCAGCCGGTCGGCTGGTTTTTATGACTTTTACGATTCGTTTTGCAAATACCACTTACATCACCTTAACGTTTTTATCGAATAACCATGATTGAAATCATTGCAGCAGTGGCCCGCTGGTCACAATTAACCGCCAATTTGATCGTTTTTGGCAGTTGCGTGTTTCTTGCCATCATCTGGCAGGCAAACAACATTCAGGAAACACCCTGGATGGCGCGGCTGGAAAAGCTCTTCCCGTGGCTGGCCGGGATTACCGTGATCGGGTTGATCGGCATTCTGGCGACGACTACCGGTGATGCCACCGGCGATGCCAGCGACGCCTGGAATCCGGCGGCTTGGATGGATGTCGTGCAGCGCACGCAGATCGGCCATATCTGGGCTGCCAGGGAGTTTCTCGCGATCGTGCTGTTGTGCGCGGTGGTTAAAATGCAGGGAACCGGTCGCGCCCGCTGGCATTATGTATTGTGCGCGTTGCTGGCGGCATTGCCCCTGATCGCCGGCACGTTGATGAGCCATTCGAGCGCTGATGAAATGTCGTTCGAAGCGATCGCGCCGTATGCCATTCATATTTTGCTGGCGGGTATTTGGTTCGGCGCGTTGCCGGCATTCTTACTGATCCTGCTGAATTTGAACAAAGATCTCGGCAGATCCGCCACGCTCGCCGCAACCGGGTATTTGCAGAAATTTTCCGCCATCGCGTTACCGGCGATGATTTTGATCATGGTGACCGGTGTGATCGTGACCGACCGCCTGGTCGATGAAAAATACCATACGTTGGTATCGAGTCCTTACGGATGGCTGCTGGACAGTAAACTGGTGATTTTGGCGATTATCCTGTTCATTGCCTATCAGGCGCGCAATCGCTGGCTGCCGAAACTGACGGCTGCGGAAAATCGTCCGGATAACGATAGCATTGCGCATTTGAATCAATGGGTACGTATCGAATTCGTGCTGGCATTGGTGCTGGTGCTGGTCGCGACGATTCTGGCGAATACTTTGCCAGCCAAACATACGATGGTCGACAACTGGCCGTTTCCGTTCCGCTTCTCGATCAATGCGACGTGGGACGATCCGGATGTGGAAGGAAAGGTGTGGTTCGGGCTGGCGTTGCTGATCCTGGCGATTGCGACGGCGTGGTTCGCGATTCGCGAGAATACCGGCGGCAAAACCTTGAAATTTCTGCTGCCGGGGGCGTTCGGCATCAGTTCTCTGGCGTTGGCATTGCCGCCGCTGGCGATCCAAGCGTATCCGGAAACGTACAAAAAACCGACAGTGCCGATCGACGCGATCTCCATCGTCGCCGGTTCGCAGTTATTCGCGGAGCACTGCACCGCTTGTCACGGTCCCCAAGGTAAGGGCACCAAACCGGTGCTCGATCCCGACCTGCGCGATCCGACCGATTTACTGACGCAGCAACATACCGCGAAATACACCGTCGGCAACGTTTTTCATATACTCACGCACGGTATTACCGGAACCGAGATGCCCGGATTCGCCGATAAATTGTCGGAAGAAGAGCGTTGGGATTTGATCAATTTCCTGCATGCGATGTCGCGAGGCTTCGATGCGCGCCTGCTCGGCACCATGATCGTGCCGGAAACGCCGGTGATCGGCTCGCCGGTGTTTAATTATTCCGCCAGCGACGGCACCAGCGGCAACCTGAAGGATTTCCGCCTGCAAAAAAATGTGCTGATGGTGTTGTTCGCCTGGCCGCAAGCGAAAGACCGCTTTTTTCAGTTGGCGGCGTCGTATGAGCGGATCCGCGATTTGAACACGGAAATTTTGGCGATACCGATTCATCCGCTGAGCGACGAGCAATTGCAGCAGATTACCGCGATTGCGCCGTTCCCGATCGTCACCGAAGGCTGGGAAGAAATTAAGAATGCTTACTGGTGGTTCCGGCGTATCCGCATGGTGCCGGATTTATCGGGCAAAGGCATGTTCCCGCAGCACATGGAATTCCTCACCGACCGCTTTGGTTACTTGCGCGCGCGCTGGGTGGCCCAATTCGAAGGCTTCGGCTGGCAAAACATCGGCGCGTTGACGCTGCAAATCACGCAACTGAATGAGGAAGGCGAAATCATGCCGCCGCCGGGCGAGCATGCACACTGACGATGGCAAGGAGATGATCATGAACGGATCGCTGCAAAGTGGCTGGAATGCGGTATGGCGGGTGTGGATCAGGCGTTGGAGCACCGCCGCGGTTTTAATGATAGCGATACCGGCAGCGGCAATCGCCGATTCGCCGAAGCACCCGCTGGCGGCGGTTGAAATCGCCGGCATTTCGCTCAATACCCCGGCGGATACGATAGCAGGTATTTTGCAAGCGCAGGGCTATACCCAGGTCAATCCGTCGCTATACACCAAAAGCGAAGCGGCAGAGAACGGCCGCAGCACCGTCTACCGTGTCGAAGTCGACGATACCGCCGGTTCGCGTGAATTGAGTTATGCCCGCAGCCTGACCGGCGGCCGCAACAAAAGCCCGTCGTCGCGCGACGCTGCGATCCCCGATAGCGAAATCGCGATGGTGCGGCAACTGTATGAGGCCGTGTGCAACGTCGATGAAGACTTGCAAAGCGAACGCAAATGCGCGCCGCCGCAACCCGCTAGCGTGATGATCAACCACGGCATGATGCTGACCGTCGATGTGCATTATGCGGTACTGCTGAAAGCATCGGATTCGAGCACGTCAGTGGCGGTTAAGGGAAGCAGGGCGGGACAGTAAATTTCATCTGCTACAAATTTCTCACGCTCTAAACTCTCTGATGTACCCGTACATAAACACGATAGGGAACTAGAAATTATCTTTCGATTGATGGGTCTCTCTGATATCCAGTGGAATCACGGTTTTGAACAAGATAAATGAATCTTTTCTCGTACGGCGCACCTGCACGCGCAGATCGGATAATGTGCAAGAGCCAAGAAGCTTTCCTCTGGAATCCTTTCGTGATCAAGCTGCATACGTGCTACTGGGCGATCCGGGCTCGGGTAAAACTACATCCTTCAAGCAAGAAGCGGAAAAATCCGGTGGCAGGTGCATTAGCGCGCGAAACTTTGCCGCTCTCGGACTTGGAATGGAATATCAAGGCGAAACCCTGTTCATTGATGGATTGGATGAGATGCGTGCCGGTGGAGGCGATAGCAGGATACCACTTGATGACATTCGTAAACATCTGGCAAGGCTCGGCCGCCCGCGATTCCGTCTTTCATGCCGCGAAGCGGACTGGCAGAGTGCAAGTGACAGTGAAGACTTAAAACAGGTTTCGCCGGATAGCGAAATCATCGCGTTGCATCTTGATCCCTTGAATGATAGTGACATCGCCGAAATTCTCCGGCATAAGACTGCTGTTTCAGATCCGGCTGAATTCATGCGCCAGGCGCGCGAACACCGGCTGAATGAACTGCTCCGCAATCCGCAGGTATTGAATTTGCTGGTTGAAGCGGTAGGCAGTGATGAATGGCCGCAAAGCCGTATGCAGGTTTATGAAATGGCTTGCCGGAAGCTCATAAAAGATGAAAATTGCGAACACCGCCGGGCGAAACGCGAACAGCCGCTTCCCGAAGCCATATTGTTGGATACTGTGGGTTATTTGTGTGCTATTCAGTTGTTATCGGGGGTGGCTGGTTTCTCGCTCGATGAAGAACGAGTAGACGATCAACATCCTTGCTGGACGGAATTGATAGCGTCTGATTTTCCACTGCTTGCTGCACTGAAAACCAATCTGTTTCAGAGCGATGGTGAAGAATTGCGCATCCCGGTTCACCGCAGCATCGCTGAATTTCTGGGCGCACGCTACCTTGCTTCACGTATCGAGAATGATGGTTTGCCGTTTGGCCGAGTGCTTACATTGATAACCGGTGTGGATGGCGGGGTAGTCACCGATTTGCGTGGGCTTGCCGCGTGGCTTTCGGCGCATTGTCTCAATGAGTCGCGCCGCCTACTAATCGAACGTGATCCATTGGGTGTGGTGCTGTATAGCGATGTGCGGCATTTCCCGTTGGCGGATAAGCAGTTTGTTTTTGCCGCTTTGAAGAACGAGGCGCAGCGCAATCCGTGGCTCCATGCGGAAGATTGGTCTTCCTCGCCTTTTGGCGCATTGGGCACGAAAGATATGGAGCCGGTATTGCGTGAAATACTGATTTCGTCTTCTCGCGAGCGAGCGGATCAGGGAATATTGAATTGCGCGTTGGACGCGATCCATTACGGCGAACCGCTATCAAATTTTAATGATTTACTGGAAGCTATTGCGCGCGATAGCAGCTACCACCGATTCGTAAGGACAAGCGCCATAAAAGCTTGGATTCGCAATGCTGCAGAGGATTGCTCAGCAGTACTGAAGTTGGCGGAAGATATTCGCGCCGGTATTGTCGAGGACAGTGACGATGAAATACTCGGGACCGTTTTAAAAGAGTTTTATCCGCAGCTTATTCCGCCTGTCAAAATATTTGATTACTTGCATGTTCCAAAAGTTGAAAGTTTGATTGGCAGCTATCGTGTTTTTTGGATTCACTATCCTCCGGAAAAATCTTCCAAAGAAATTCTCTCGGCATTGCTGGATAGATTTATACAAATAAAACCGGATATCGATCATGTTCTCAAATTTCATCATCAAAACCGCATGCCGGGAAATTTGCTGGTGCGAGGATTAAAAGAGTTCGGTGATACGATCGCCACTGAACGTCTTTATGAATGGTTAGGTATTGGTCTCAACGAATATGGTTATTCAAGGCTTGATAGGGAAAGTACCGAATTTATTGCGGCGTGGTTTGCTACTCGGCCTGAACGTTATAAAGCCATGATTGAATTGGGTGCTGCACGATGCGTCACCCATGAGAATACCCGGATTTGTATGCATTGTACCGGTCACGGCCTCCAAACGGAATTGAAATGTGGTATCTGGAGAAAGCGGCAACGGAACAACATCGCGGATTAGCGGAATTTTATTTTGATCAAGCCATTGGAATGTTGAGGCAACGCGGGAAACAACAGGAATTGACGCTTCCGATGCTGGAGTTTCTTGAGAAATGGATTGCGGATCATCCCAATTTTCAAGTCCAGTTTGAGCAAGTTATAACTTGTCCCATTGGAGATTGGCAACATAAATTTGCCCTCGAAGATCGTCAACGCAGAATCGAACAAGATGCGCAGAAGAAAGGCTGGATTAAATTTTTTCGTCAGCATATTGCAACAATTCGTGATGGTAGTGCGCATCCAGAGATATTAGATGAACTTGCTTTGACATATCAGGGATTAAGTAGCGATACTTGGGGGGAGACACCTCGTGAACGTCTTCTGAATTTTCTGGATGGTGATGAGGAGTTGGTCGAAGCGGCGTATTCAGGTTTTCGCCATGCGCTTGATCGCCACGATTTACCGAGCGTGAGTGAAATCGTAGATCTAGAAACTAAAGGACAAATGCATTTTATTCGCTCCGTTTGCTTAGTTGGCATGGAGGAGTTGTTTCAGAACGATCCAATTAATGCATTACAGCTTGAAGGTGCTGTGTTATCGCGTTTAATAGCGTTCCAGCTTACTTATGGCAATTACAATGATTCGGAATGGTTTAAAGTGCTTGCCAAGCAACGTCCTGCATTGGTGGCGGAAGTGCTGCTGGTTTACGTCCTGGCCATGTTGCGTGCAGGAAAAGATCATCTTTCTGGGCTGCATTTCTTGGCGTATGACGACGCATATAGTGGAGTCGCGCGCGTGGTGTTGCCGAAACTGCTGGAAAGGTTTCCGCTACGTACTCGAAAACTCCAGTTGTCAGATGTCCTTGTTCCGCTGCTAAAAGGCACATTGCGTTGCCTTGACCGGGAAGAGTTGGCAGAATTGATCGCTCGAAAACTTGAACTGAAAAGTATAAGTGCTGCGCAGCGAGTGTACTGGTTGAGTTGTGGCTTGTTGCTTGATCCGGATAGTTATGAGACTCGGCTGTTTCAGCATGTTGGTAAGAGCGCCGTTCGGAAGGGATATTTGGTAAATTTTTTATATCACGATCACATAGAACGTCATTTGCCCGACTGGGTACTTTTTCCCGTGACTGCGCTTGGTGGTTTGATTGAATTGCTAGCACCTGATTGTTCTTCCGAACGTGTAATTGGAGCTTATAGGGCCAGTTTGTCAACGAACGCAGCCGATTTGGTACGTTCCTTTATCAATAAACTCAGTAATTACCCTACGGAAGCTGCTGCCCGTGAGCTTGAGCGCTTACAGAATTTACCTGAGCTTAAGTCTTGGCAAAATCATTTGCGCAACGCTTCGCATTCACAGCGTATTACTCGGCGCAAGGCATCGTTCAGACGCTTAAGCACCAAGGAGATTGACCGCACGCTAGCCAATCTTCAACCTGCTTGTGCTGCCGATCTGGCTGCTCTGACATTTGATCATTTACGCGGCATTGCACGAAAAATTCGTCATGGCAGTACCAATGATCACCGGCAGTATTGGAGCTACGACACGAGCAATAAAAAACTGGAAAAATCCAAACCAGAGAACGATTGCCGTGATGCATTGCTGTCCGATTTGCAGGAACGGCTTGGAAAACTCAATATTGATGCTCAGAGGGAAGGTAGTTATGCGGACGACAAGCGTGCTGACATCAGGGTTTCATTTGGCGGTACCAATGGATTCAACATTCCTATCGAAATCAAGAAAGACAGTCATACTGATCTTTGGCGTGCAATTCACGAGCAGTTGATCGCC
Source organism: Nitrosomonas limosa (assembly GCF_054188085.1). Taxonomy (NCBI): domain Bacteria; kingdom Pseudomonadati; phylum Pseudomonadota; class Betaproteobacteria; order Nitrosomonadales; family Nitrosomonadaceae; genus Nitrosomonas; species Nitrosomonas limosa. Next base: position 2,981,200 of record NZ_CM135180.1, read on the forward strand.
AAATATGTTCGCGATCCCGGGACGGATGGGTATGGCATTTATGTGGTTTTCTGGTTCGGGGGAAACGGGATGCCATCTTCATCCGGTGGCGGCAGGAAGCCCCGTAGCGCCCAAGAACTGGAAGATTGCTTACAGCAAACGCTCTCACTGGAAGAAAAACATCGAATTCAAGTTTGTGTGATTGATTGCGCGCTCCCGCAAAGATAAGCAAGAATCAAACCTTGATGCAATAAGAATTTTTTCCTTAATAGATTGTATTTAAATTAGAAATAATCTTCCAATAAGTTGCAAAATTTACGGTAATGACTCGGGTATGAGCTTCTCACATCAGGTATGACTCGCACTTTCCCGAATTTAACTGCGTACAAGCATGTGAGCGCACTGCCGAAGGCATCATCACAAAGTGTGCTGCTAACGTCCAGGGAATTCATTCGAAGTCATCGAAGGTCATTGCAGCGGATTGACCGCGGTGCAGCGTTCGCCGATCCAGTGTGCCGCGGTTTGCGCCGATGCGTGTACCGGCATGCCGCTGACGGTGCTGTCGAATTCGGTGCTGCCAATGAAACGTTCCGGGTTGGTGAAGCTACCTTCGGCGGTGCCGGTTCCTTGAAAATGCTGGTTGTCGCAGGTCAGTTCGAGTTGATAGCGATTGCCGGTGCGGGTGGCGTTTTGCACGGTGCAGCCGGAGCGGTGTTCGTAGAAATACCGGGGGATGTCTTCGTTGGCCATGGCTTCGGTGATGCAGAGGTGCGAGGTGGCGGCGCCGTTTTCTATTTTGGGGAGTTTTAATCCATAACGCCGGGCGAGGTCGCTGAGTTGTTGCATATGTTCCGTGGGTATGTGCGGCACCAGCGACAGCAGGTCGGAACGGGTGGTGACTTCCCATAACCCGGGGCGAATATGCTGGTGCGCGTATACAGGCGTTATGATGAAGCTAAGGAGCAGGGTGCAGAGTATTGTTCGCATGATAGCTTTGCCGTTCGAAGTGATAGTGAGCGTTTCATAAATTATTGCATGCCAGTTTAGCGGAAAACTCATTCATTCTGCGGAAATCCACGGGACGTGCGGATTTCCTATAATTCATTTCTATATCATTATAATCAATTATTATTTCTGGTTATAAGGTGTTTGCTGTATATTCCGTAGCTTTGCGCGGAATGTAAGACTATGGAATGGCAAGGCTGGTTTACCTTGGGTTTGTGCGGCACGGTGCTGGCGACATTGATTTTTACCAAGATCGGTCCGCATTTGATCATGATCGGCGCATTGACGATCCTCAGTGTAACCGGGATTTTAAAAAGCGGCGATGTGCTCAGCGGCTTCAGCAATTCGGGTTTGATTACGGTGGCGGGGATGTTCGTGGTTGCCGCCGGGATGCATGCTTCCGGCGCCATCGATTTGCTGGTGAATACCCTGTTAGGCCGCCCTAAAACCTCGCGCGCCGCGCTGAACCGGATGTTCTGGCCGGTTGCATTTTTAAGCAGTTTTCTCAATAACACGCCGGTTGTCGCGACGATGATCCCGGCGATTTACAGTTGGTCGCGCAAAATCGGGATTTCGCCTTCCAAGTTGATGATTCCGCTGAGTTATACGGCGATTCTGGGCGGCACCGTGACGCTGATCGGCACCAGTACCAATCTGATCGTGAACGGCCAATTTCAAACCTTGACCGGTGAAGCCGGTTTTTCCCTGTTTTCAATTACGCCGGTCGGCGTGCCGGTGGCGATTGCCGGTTTTTTATTCATGTGGCTGGCTTTTCCAAAATTGCTGCCTGACCGCAAGCAAGGCGAAGCTTTTTCCAATTTGCGCGAGTTTACCCTTGAAGTTTCTATCGACCCGAACGGCCCGTTGGTCGGAAAAACCGTCGAGCAAGCCGGACTCCGGCATCTGCAGCGGGTTTATCTGGTGGAAATCGAGAGGAACGGCACCGCGCTGGCGGTCGTTTCTTCGGAAGAAGTGCTGCAAGGCGGCGACCGGCTGGTGTTTGCGGGCGATACCGACGCGATTTCCGATCTGTTGCGCATCAATGGCGTGATTCCGTCCAGCGACGACGGGCAAGTGCATGCGTTTACGCAAAGACATCCTGAAAGACGATTGGTCGAAGCAGTGGTATCCCCGCATTGTTCGGCGATCGGGTACGCCATCCGCGAAGCCCGTTTCCGTGCCCGCTATGGCGCAGCGGTACTGGCTGTGGCGCGAAATGGCGAACGCATTAAAGGGAATCTCGGCAGCATCATTTTGCAGCCGGGCGATACTTTGTTGCTGGAAGCCCGGCCGGCGTTCGTTACGCGCCAGCGCTACAACAAGGATTTTTTACTGATTAACGATCTGAACACCGAAGCGCCGCGGCATGACCGGGCTTTTATCGCGTGGGCTATTTTGCTGGGGATCGTGACGCTGGCGAGCTTTGAAGTGATTACCATGCTCAATGGCGCTTTGATCGGCGCTTGCATGATGATCATTACTGGCTGTTGTTCACCCAGCCAAGCGGAAAAGAGTCTGGACTTGACGGTTATTTTGACGATCGCGGCGTCGTTCGCGCTCGGCATGGCGCTGGAAAAAACCGGTGTCGCCAAATTTCTGGCGGGCAATATTGTCGATATCAGTGGAGGAACGCCCTGGTTGTTGTTAATTCTCACGTATATCGCTGTGTCACTGTTAACCGAGGTGATTACCAACAATGCGGCAGCGCTGCTGATGCTGCCGATTGTGCTGGAAATCACTGCGGAGGCTGATTTGAACCATGTTCCCTTTGTATTGGCTATCATGATGGCTGCATCCGCCAGCTTTGCAACGCCGCTCGGTTATCAAACCAACATGATGGTGTATGGCCCTGGTGAATACCGTTTCTCGGATTTCCTGAAAGTTGGGATACCGATGAATATCATCACGGGGATTGTTACGATTACGGTGCTCTTGATCGGTTGGCCATTGACCAAATAGAGCCGTCTGGAGCAAGTTCGCTTTATTTTTTATTCCTGATTAACTTTGGATTTGTATGATGGTCTAACTTCCGGCTTAGAATTTTGCCGGCGAAGTTAATCCATAAAAAACCGACCTTATTCCTGTCTTTACTGACTTTAACAATCGGTTCTTTTGCCGTTAATAGCAAGCTATATTCGCAGATCGGGAACCGGAGTTTGAAATGGACTTATATGCAGGTATTGCCAAAGAATCAAATCAATCCACGTTAGTTAGAGAATTTCTGGGTCTCATTCAAAATCTTTTTTGCGGGATCCGATTGCTTTGCTTCCGCCGGAATGCGATCGCGCATGCGACGGCTACGCATAATCAATTGGCTCTGCTCGTGGTTTTCTACAGCTTAACCGCACTGGTCATTTCCTATTCGCTGACATCCGAGCCGATCTTCGATTTATTTGGGTTAAGTTATCTTGGAATTGAATTACTGGTTGTGCTGATGGTCGGTTTTGTGGTGACAAAGGTTACGCACAACCGGGAGCATTTATTGCTGTTTTTGGTGTTGGCATACAGCGTCTTACCGTTTCTTTATTTGATATCTTTTGTTGCGTTGCCTCAGTTGCCGGATGATTATCTGGAGACGGGTTACACGATTTATGCGGTCTGGAGCTTTCTCGTTTGTTTTTTTCTTGCATTGCAACTGCTGGATTACCGCAAAATCAGGGCATTCCTATTAGCGATTTTTTGGATGAGCGCAACCTATCCTTTGGTGAATGTGCCATTCAGTTTTTGGTACGAAGATTTTGACTATTCAAGGGTGATGGATGCGTATAGCAATGCCGATTTCAGCTACATTAACCAGGAAGAGGTTTACTACAATCAGTATAGGCTTCTGAATAACGCCCTTAGCCCTATCGAACCCGGTAAGGAAGGCGTCACTGATTTGTTTTTTGTAGGATTTGGCTCCGATGCCGCTCAGGATGTCTTTATGAGAGAAGTCGATCATGTGCAGCGTGCCATGAATAAAAACCTGGGCGCATCAGGGCGGTCAGTGGTATTAATCAATAACCTGAAAACCATCGATAACATCCCGCTCGCGTCGGCTTCAAATTTAAGGATCGCTTTGAGTCATGTAGGCAATAAGATGAACCGTGAGGAAGACGTGGTGTTTTTGTACCTTACCAGTCATGGATCGATTAACCACGAGCTTTCAGTCAATATGTGGCCACTCGAACTCAACGACGTGCGGCCTGAAGATATCAAAGCTTACCTGGATGAAGCCGGTATCCGCTGGCGCATTATTCTGATTTCAGCGTGTTATTCCGGTGGATTTATTGATGCTTTGCAGGATGATCACAGTTTGATTCTCACTGCCGCCGCCGCCGATAAAGCATCCTTTGGCTGCGCTCATGAGAACGAGTATACGTATTTTGGTGAAGCGCTTTTCAGAAGTATGGATGACAGGCCCTACCAATTTATTGAAAACTTCAGCGAGGCTATTGAGAAAATCCGGCAGCGTGAGTTGTCTGAAAACTTAATCCCGTCCGAGCCTCAGTTATTTATCGGTAACGCTATGCGTGAGAAACTGAAACTGTTGGAACAGGATATGATCCGGTATGCACCCGAAAGATTTGCTGCCTACTAATAAAAAACTGAGATGAGTTTTCTAAGGAAATGCTGATTAATTGACTATACAAGCGAATCACTTCGTTGCGCGGTACTCGCTCCCTCGCCTATCTTATTGATATGTCTCGGTTGCTGTGTGCCGTGCGCCTCGTGCTTCATCTCGTTCGCCGAATTAATCAGCGTTTTCCTAATAGCTTATCCGGTGGTTGTTAACCTTTAGCTTTTCCGCTCGTATGTTCAAATGATTGGCTGATTCTTGCTAATTCCGTCAATCGTTTGGATATTTTAAAATTAATACTTTCTTCGGGGTAATTGCCGTCCTGGTCCGCTTCCCCCGGCTGTATTGCGGTGAGCAGCATGATGGCTTGATCGACGGTTTCCACTGCGTAAATGTGAAATGTTCCGGAAGTAACCGCATCGACGACATTTTTGCGTAACATCAGGTGTTGAACATTGGCCGCCGGTATTAACACGCCTTGGTTACCGGTTAGTCCGCGAGCCGCACAGATATCAAAGAAACCTTCTATCTTTTCGTTCACCGCGCCAATTGCTTGGACCTGGCCGAACTGATTGACTGAGCCAGTGATGGCCAGGGATTGGTCAATGGGCGCATTGGCAAGATTGGAAAGCAGTGCGCATAGCTCTGCGAGTGAGGCGCTATCGCCTTCAACCATGCCATATGACTGTTCGAATACCAGACTCGCCGACAACGCCAATGGTTGGTTTTTTGCATAACGCGCTGCTAGAAATGCGGATAATATCAATACGCCTTTGGAGTGAATAGCACCGGAAAGTTTGACTTCGCGTTCGATATTAATCATATCGCCTTTGCCAAAGCGGGTCGTAGCGGTGATCCGGGCGGGTTGCGCAAAAGCGAATCCGCCCAATTCTATTACCGATAGCCCGTTGACTTGTCCGATCACAGACCCTTGCGTGTCGATCATCAGAATATTGCGCTGGATCGCTTCGTAAAGACGATCCCTGATACGATCCTGACGACGAATCTGAGCATCGATCGCTTGTTGAATGTCGCTTGCAAGTACAATATCGTGCTGCGCTTCGCGCGCCCAGAAATCGGCTTCAACAAGTAAATCGGCGATATTGCGCATATGCATGGACAGCTTCTCCGAATCACTCGCTAAACGTCCGCTATATTCGATAACACGCGCTACGGCACGTCGGTCGTAAGGCAATAGTCCTTGTTTGCGGACTAATGTGGCGATCAGTTGTGCATAAAGGAAATGATTGTCGGCATTCCACTCGATAGTTTCTTCGAAATCAACAGCTACCTTAAATAACTCGCTAAATTCCGGGTCATATTCCTGCAAAAGATAGTAATAAACACGATCGCCGAATAATATGATTTTGACATCGAGCGGGATTGGTTCGGGTTCGAGCGAAACCGTGTTGACAAGACTATAGAGCTGTCCCAGTGATTCGATATAAATTTTCCGTGCTTGCAGCGCACGTTTCAGTCCTTCCCAAGCAAACGATTGCATCAGCACCTTGCGCACATCCAGGAGCAAATACCCGCCGTTGGCCCGGTGCAAGGCACCTGCTTTGATCAAGGTGAAATTGGTAACCAGTGCGCCGAACTGGGAAAGATATTCGACGCGGCCAATCAAATTGCTATAGGTCGGGTTGTCTTCAAAAATGATCGGCGCACCCTGAGTCTGCGCGTTAGAGCTCAAAACATTGATCTGATAATTGTTGAATGTCTGATGCGTGACGATCGTCATTCCGGAAATGTTGATGGATTCATCAGGTTTACGGAAATCATCAACATGGATAACCATGTCTTGTTGAACGGCATCAAAATACTCGAGCACATCGGGTAGATCATTGTAGATCGCACGCAATTCGTTGATCATATGCGCAACGGTTGACAACATCGTGTCGCGGTTTAGTTGCTTGATGCGCTCGCTTCGTTCGCGGCGGCGCATGGGTAAATGACTGAGAATTTTTTCCAGCTCTGTTTGCAGTTCCGTGATTGCGGACTCAATCCGGTCTTTTTCAGCTTGTGGCAGTTTATCGTATTCTTCCGGTGGAATGACTTCGTGGTCTCGGCTAGGGGCTAACGCAAAGCCTTCGGGCGTTCGCAGCAGAATGATTTCCTTTTTCTGGGCTTCCGCACCCAGTTCGCTGATTTCACGTTCTTGTTGTTCGTTGAATTCCTGGTGAATCGCATTTAGCCGGTTACGGTAGTCTTCACTTTCGAACTGTGCGGGAATCGCAGTCCGCAAGTAATCCACCAGGCGCTCCATGTGCAACCGTAATTCCTCTCCTTTTCCAGAGGGGAGTTTTAACATTTTTGGTTTGTGCGGCTGAGAAAAATTATGCAGATAGCACCAGTCATAGGGTCTCGATTCAGAGCCAGCCTTGCTCTCCAGAAATTGGTTTACCAGGCTGTGCTTCCCCATACCGGGCGGACCCAGCACAAAAAGGTTATAACCATCCTGACGAATGCCGGAACCGAAACGTATGGCTTCCAACGCCCGTTTTTGTCCGATGATATCCGTCAGATCCGCTAATTCCGCTGTTGTTTGGAAAGTAAATTGATTCGGATCGCATGAACGGGATAGTTGATGCGGTTGCAGTGGTGGAATCGCGGTCATTGTTTATTCATGTATGCGGCTAGATGGATGGTAACGATGTACGATGAAGATTTAATAGAAATTTTCACCCGATGACTCGATCGAAGTTACTGTCAAGTTTAATGCATCAATGCGGCTATTCTACCTTGGTATGTAAATAAAATATCTGTTCTTCAGATAACTGAGGATATTCATTAAATTTACAATGTGGTGCAAGGGTATTGAAAAGCCTGAATTCAATGGATCAATGGATGTGTTTCTATTATTACGTTTACTCTTGACGAAGGTAGGTTGTCTGAATACTATTAGGGCCGATAGCAGTCCGAGAATTTGCTGCTTTCTTTGTAATTCTTTAACTATTTTAAGGGCTTATTATGTTACAGTTAAAAAAAACGTTATTAGGTGGTATTGCACCAGTATTGTTATCCATTGCGCTGGCAAGCCCAGTAATCGCTTCTGATGCGCACCATGCACACGGTAAAGATCATAATTTTGGAAGATTTACTAAAGATAATTTATTGTTGACTCCAAAAGACTACCGCGAATGGGTTTTTGTTGGTGCACCGGTAACTCCAAATGATATGAACGAAGGAAAAGCAGCTTTCCCGGAATTTCATAATGTTTATATTGATCCAACCAGCTGGAATCATTGGAAGAAAACGGGTCAATTCCGTGATGGAACCGTTATCGTTAAAGAATTGGTCGGTGTAGGAACCAAAGAAGCATCAAGTGGACATGGTTATTTCCCTGGTGAATTCAATGGAATTGCTGCCATGGTTAAAGATTCGAAGCGTTATGCAGATAGACCTGGGAACTGGGCGTTCTTCGGTTTTGAATCTTACGAAGCCAAAAACGGTGCAATCCAGGCCGATGAAGCTTGTGCCGCTTGCCACAAAGAAAATGCAGCGCAAGATATGGTCTTTATTCAATATTACCCAGTGTTACGTGCTGCTAAACCTGCAAAATAAGTAATATTATTTTTGGCTGTATTTGTTAATTAATTTGGCATATTCAATTCATTGAATATGCCATTTTTATTCAGCATATCATCTTCATTTTTCTTTAAAGTAATGCTTGTGGGCAGCTCGTACAAGCTCCCCGGGTTTTCAAGTGCTTGCTTAATCAATACGGATCATTGTGTTAAAAATTATTTTTCCAATTCCGTAAAGCCGTGAAAATGTCGAGTGGATCCGGTTGTGAATACCCGTAATGTTTTTGTACGCTGGCGATGATCTCCTGATTGTCACATCGTAGAAACGGGTTCATTAATTTCTCATGGCCGATGGTTGTCGGTATTGTAGGTCTGTCATGGTCACGCTGTTTTTGTGCAGCAACATCAAATGCCAGCAATTCCGCGTTCTGAGGGTCGGCAGCAAGGGCGAACTTAATATTGCTAAGCGTGTATTCATGTGCGCAGTAGATGAGTGTTTCATAAGGTAGCTGGGAAAGCTTTTGCAGTGATCGATACATTTGTTCTGCAGTTCCTTCAAAGACTCGTCCACATCCGCACGCGAAAAGCGTGTCACCGCAAAACAGCATGCCGAATGGGTGGGATCCATAGTAAGCAATATGATCGAGGGTGTGGCCTGGGATTTCAAAAACGCTAAGAGTTAATGGCAATTCCGGAAAGAAAATTGCATCATTTTCTATGACTGGATGAGTAATGGCTGGAATATTTTTGGAGCGCGGGCCGTATACCGGCACCTCAGAAAATTGCAGCAGATCAGTAATGCCACCGGTATGATCATGGTGATGGTGAGTAATGAGAATTGCAATTAACTGTAATCGTTCTGATCTAATATACTCAATGACGGGTATAGCCGTTCCCGGGTCAATCACGATCACAGCGTTACGGTTGCGAATAACCCAGATATAATTGTCTTTAAATGCAGCTATCGGATGTACTTTCAGCATAGCGTTTCCAGGAAATTGAGCGTGAAACTATTCGTGCGGAAAAATAATCGACCAAAATGAATATTCAATATGATCAACAATGGTTCCAGTCCTCGCTTGGTCAATATTTGATCGAGCATGAATATCGCTACTTTGATCAAGTGGTTGCAAATATATTTGGTTACAATGCAGTGCAGATTGGTTGGTCACAGTTTAATTTTCTTCGTCTGAATAGAATGCCATTCCATTTTACCGTGGGATCGGAAAATGGCACTTCAATTCTTGCCGAACCTGGATTCTTGCCAATTCAAAGTAATAGTATGGATCTGGCCATTTTGCCGCATACCCTTGAGTTTAATTCAAATCCTCATCAAATTTTGCGGGAAGTGCATCGAATCCTGATTCCAGGTGGACATATCGTCATTTCTGGTTTTAATCCAATGAGTCTGTGGGGAATTTGCCATTATTTAAAACCAACCCGTGAAGAATTTCCCTGGAATGGCCACTTTATTTCTTTAGCACGCTTAAAGGATTGGTTAAAGTTACTGGATTTCGAAATGGCCGGTGGCCGTCTTGGTTGTTATGTACCGCCTTTCAAACAAGAAAAGTGGCGGCGGCGTTTCCATTTTATGGAAGCTGCGGGCGATCGCTGGTGGCCTATTTCTGGAGGTGTTTATTTTTTACAAGCCATTAAATATATGCACGGAATGCGTGTTATTAAACCCGGGTGGAAAAACTGCCTGGATGGTAAAAGGAGAATGGTGCCCGCTGCCCAAAAGATTGAAAAGAATTCGACGCAAGATCGATCATCGGGAGAATGTGATTAAGTTCACTTGGGAATGAGTTATGAATCGAGAAACGCAGAAGGTGGTCGAAATTTTTACCGACGGGGCTTGTAAGGGAAATCCCGGTTTGGGCGGATGGGGGGCATTATTAAAATACCAGGGGCATGAGCGAGAAATTTTTGGCGGGGAAGAACAAACGACAAATAACCGCATGGAATTACTGGCAGCAATCCGGGCGCTAGAGGCGCTAAAACGCCGTTGCAAAGTGCATTTACATACCGATTCGCAATATCTTCAGAAAGGTATCAGCGAATGGCTTGAAGCATGGAAAGCGCGGAATTGGCGTACTTCCAATAAGAAACCGGTTAAAAATGAAGATCTCTGGAAACTGCTCGATCAATTGTCGCAGCAGCATGATATTGAATGGTGCTGGGTTCGTGGCCATTCCGGGCATGTTGATAATGAGCGCGCCGATCAACTAGCAAATCGTGGAGTTCAAATGGTGAGTTCTCCTGCTATCAAAACTTATCAAGAATCTTAGTATGCGACAAGTTGTACTGGATACGGAAACCACCGGTTTGGAGCATAAACTGGGGCATCGCATCATAGAAATTGCTGCGGTAGAGCTTCATCACCGGCAGTTGACGGGTAATCATTTCCACTATTACCTGAATCCTGAACGTGAAAGTGATGAAGGAGCCTTGCAAGTTCATGGCCTTACTACCGAATTTCTACAAGATAAACCCAAATTTATCGAGATATCCGCTGAGTTTCTGAGGTTTATCGGTGAAGCTGAGCTGATTATCCACAATGCCCCCTTCGATGTTGGATTTCTTAATTATGAACTGAGCCTGGCTAATCTAGGAGCGCTGGATCGTTATTGCGCATCCATAACGGACACATTAAAACTGGCTAAAGAACTTCATCCGGGTAAACGAAACAATCTGGATGCGCTGTGTGAACGTTATAGTGTCGATAATTCCAAACGTACCCTCCACGGTGCATTATTGGATGCCGAATTGCTAGCGGAAGTCTATCTTGCAATGACACGCGGGCAGGAAAGTTTACTCATTGAGATAGAGCAAGCTGAACTGGCTCAATTTTCAGTAACCGATCTTGATGGCAGAAACCTTAAAATCATTAAAGCAACCGATGAAGAGATGCTTCAACATCAAGCCGTACTAACTCAAATCGCACTTGAATGCGGTAACAAGTGTATATGGGATAAACTCGAATTAGGAAGTTAAGCACTGGTTGATTTAAAAGAAAATGGTTTTTTCTTTCTGTTTTTTTCTGACATTGAACTTCGATTAATTCCATTGGGATAGAAAACTCTATTGTGTTCAGTATTAAGAGAAGAGAGATTGCCATGCGCAATATGAAACCTAGTTTTTATCAAGCTTCCGATACTGTATCGCTTCCGCAATGTGCTGATTGTTGATTATCTTGATGCCGGATAAATCCGCAATGGTTCGTGCAACTTTTAAAATGCGGTGATACGCGCGGGCGGACAGGTTCAAACGGCTGATGGCTTGTGTTAATAGATTTTCACTGAAGCTATCAAGCGCGCAGAATTGATCGATTTCTTTCACGCCCAAGCGGCTATTCGTTTTTTCTTGCCGGTTGAGTTGTATTTGATGGGCTTTTTCAACGCGCTGGCGGATCGTTTCGCTTTTCTCAGCGGCAATCTGCTGCTTCATCAATTCCTGTTGTGGCACCGCCGGAACTTCGATTTGCATGTCGATTCGATCGAGTAAAGGACCGGAAATTCGTCCGCGGTAGCGGGCGATTTGGTCGGGAGTGCAATGGCATTTGCCGGAGGGGTGTCCGAGGTAGCCGCAGGGGCAAGGGTTCATCGCAGTGATGAGCTGGAAACGGGCGGGGAATTCGGCTTGACGGGCGGCGCGGGAGATGGTGATTTTTCCGGATTCGAGAGGTTCTCTGAGTACTTCCAGAACTTTGCGGTCGAATTCGGCGAGTTCGTCGAGGAACAGTATGCCGTGCATTGCGAGTGAAATTTCACCGGGACGCGGGTGGCTGCCACCGCCGACAAGCGCGATGCCGGATGCGGTATGGTGAGGGGCGCGAAAGGGACGTTTTTTCCAGTTGCTAATGTCAAAGCTGCCGAAAGCGAGCGATTGGATTGCGGCGGATTCCAAGGCTTCGGCTTCGGTCATCGGCGGTAAAATACCGGGAAAACGTGCTGCCAGCATTGATTTGCCGGTACCTGGCGGGCCAATCATCAGTAGACTGTGACCGCCGGCAGCGGCAATTTCCAGCGCGCGTTTGGCGTGTGCTTGTCCTTTGACTTCATCAAGATCGGGGTAACTGCCGGTATGTAAGCACGTGCTATTTCCTGCGGGATTCTGGTAAATGGGCAGCAGTTTTTGTCCGCTCAGGTGCGCACAGATTTGCAGCAACGATTGCGCAGCGTAGATTGTGGCATTCTTGACCAACGCGGCTTCTGCGGCATTCTGTTGCGGCAGCACGAAGCTGCGTCCTGATTGCGACGCGTTATAGGTCATTGCCAGTGCGCCATGAATTGGGCGCAGTTCTCCGGTCAGCGCCAGTTCTCCAGCCCATTCGTATTGATCGAGCCGATCACTTGGAATTTGACCGGTGGCCGCCAGTATTCCCAGGGCAATCGGTAGATCGAAACGGCCGCTTTCCTTGGGTAGATCGGCAGGCGCCAGATTGACGGTAATACGTTGCGGGGGGATCTTGAATTGCGCGTTCTGCAACGCTGAGCGAACGCGATCTTTGCTTTCTTTTACTTCGGTATCGGGTAGACCTACGATCGTGAAACTCGGCAGGCCGTTGGCAATGTGCGTTTCGACCGTCACCAGCGGTGCTTGTACGCCCGATAGCGCCCGGCTATAAAGAACAGCAAGTGACATCGGCGTGACAACCGAGAAAGCTCTGATTAATTGCTCGCGCAAGCGATTTACTGCGTTGAGTGGTGCTCAGAAATTTGTCTATCTTGATGATATCTGTCATTTCTTGCGCTCCATTTGCTTTGCATTACATTGAGCTTGGATAGGCAGCGTAATTGGAAACCATCAAAGGGCTATCCATTACGTGTGATGCTGCGAGGCCCTTCGATGGATCTTTGAGTCGATAACTCGGATTAGTTGGCGGATTCGGATTTGGTTGCGGGCGGATTCAGCCGTGCTTCGAGTTCGGCCACTTTCGCTTCGAGAATAATTAATTTTTCTCGCGTGCGCTGCAGCACTTCCTGCTGGATATCAAATTCATCGCGAGTCACCAGATCCAGTTTTGAAAATGCGCCTGATAACAGCATCTTGACGTTTTTCTCGATATCCTTGGCAGGGCTGTTTTGCATGATTTCGCTGACTTTGGCATTGATTTCGTCGATAACATTTTTGTTTAACATGATTCTTCTCCTTATAAATGGATTTACCAGTTGATCAGCAAATATAGGCTACGTGTTAAAATTTGCGATGGCCCGTCTTTACAAAGTTTGATTATCCACTGTTATTGAACAAGGTTCCAGTAGTAGGGCGCAATTGTAATTCTGCCATGTGCAGCGCTATTGCTGAATAGAGGTATCCCCTTAGCTACAGGACTTTTTATAACGGTTACTTGTCCGAATACATAAATGGAACGTTTACACTTGCTTGAAAGTTGGATAAAAGAACAATTTCCAACACAGCCTTTTACGCTACAACCGGCATCGGCGGATGCCAGTTTTCGCCGTTACTTTCGTATTATCTTTAGTGACCAAACGATGATTGTCATGGATGCGCCGCCGCAGCACGAGGATTGCGCGCCTTTTTTGCGAGTTGCAGAGATTCTAGCAGGCAGCGGTGTGCATGTGCCGGTGATCGTGGCGCGGAATCTGGAGCGGGGATTTTTATTGCTATCGGATCTCGGCAATACAACCTTTTTGCAGGCATTGACAGATCAGCCAGAGAATGCCGATCAGTTGTACCATGCAGCCACCGATGCGCTGGTCAAAATGCAGTTATCGCATCACGCCGAAAGCTTGCCGCCGTACGATGAAGCCTTATTGCGAAGGGAACTCGATTTATTTGCGGATTGGTATATCGCCAGGCATTTGCAATTGAATTTGAACGATAACCAGCAAGGGGTGCTACACGCAGTCTTTGCCAAAATTCTGCAAAACAATCTCGCGCAACCGAGGGTTCTGGTTCATCGTGATTATCATTCGCGCAATCTCATGGTAACAACGCCGAATCCGGGAATCATTGATTTTCAGGACGCGGTATTCGGCCCGATTACCTATGATTTGGTCTCGTTGCTGAAAGATGCGTATATCCGTTGGGATGAAGAGCGGTTGTTGGACTGGGTGATCCGTTACTGGGAAAAAGCGCGTAAAGTCGGCCTGCCCGTTAGCAATGACTTTGCAGCTTTTTATAGGGATTTTGAATGGATGGGGGTGCAACGTCATCTCAAAGTGCTGGGAATTTTCGCCCGGTTGAATTATCGTGATGGAAAAACCATGTACCTAAATGATATGCCGCTGGTGATGGAGTATTTACGGAAAGCCTGCGAGCGCTATCTCGAGTTGAATCCATTGCTGAATTTACTCGATGAAATACATCCGGCCGCGCCGGACCGGAAAATTGGCTATACCTTCTAAGCGGGTTTCGTATAAGGCGATGATTCTCGCCGCTGGTCGCGGGGAACGCATGCGGCCGTTGACCGATGCTGTGCCGAAACCATTATTGAAAGCGGGGGGCAAAGCGCTGATCGAGTATCAGCTCATCAACCTGGCGCGCGCGGGTTTTGTCGATATCGTCATTAACCATGCCTATCTCGGTGAAAAGATCGAGCAAACCTTGGGGTCTGGCGAGCGGTACGGTGTTAATATCCAATACTCACCGGAAGCTGTGGTTTTGGAAACCGCCGGCGGGATTGCTAATGCATTGCCTTTACTGACAAAGCAAGCGGAGAGCATACCATTTCTGGTTGTCAATGCGGATATTTACTGTGAATTCGATTATGCCTTGTTAATACCGACTCTGCGTGCGATGGAACGCCAACCCAATCAGCGATTGGCACACTTGGTTCTGGTTGATAATCCAAGGCACCATAGCGAAGGCGATTTTGTATTGGGGGATGGTTTGGTAACTCTGACAGGAACGGAGCGATTGACGTTCAGCGGTATCGGCATTTATCAGCCGCAACTATTCCGGGGTATCGAACCGGGACAAGCTGTGAAACTGGCGCCGTTGCTACGGCGCGCAATCGCTGAGGGCAAAGTCACCGGGCAGCATTATTCCGGGCAATGGATCGATGTGGGCACCCCGGAAAGACTGGAATTACTTGATAAACAACTGAGCATTCAATATTAAGCTCAACGACACCTTGATATGTGACTATGACGCAAATACAACCGTTTATCACACGCCGCAAACTTTTTGCTGAAAAAATGCAGAACGGTGTTGCGATTATTCCTACGGCGCCGGAACGGGTGCGCAATCGGGATGCGCATTATCCCTATCGGTTCGATAGTTACTTTTATTATTTGACCGGCTTTCGTGAACCCGAAGCGGTATTGGCGATTGCGGCGGCGACCGCTCAGGAACCTGCAAAACATATTTTGTTTTGCCGTGAAAAGAATGTAGAGCGCGAAATTTGGGATGGTTACCGCTTCGGGCCAGAGGTAGCTAAAGAAGCTTTTTATTTTGATGAAGCTTATCCCCTTGCCAGGCTCGATGAATTGCTTCCAGGTTTGTTATCCGATCAACCCGCGGTTTACACTGCGTTGGGACAGGATCAGAACTGGGATCAACGCGTTGTCGGCTGGTTGAATCGCGTGCGTGATTTGGCGCGGACTGGCGTAACCGCACCACGGGAGATTTATGATTACCGGGCTATACTGGACGAGATGCGGTTGATAAAAAGCACTGAGGAATTGCAAATAATGCAACGTGCTGCGGATATTTCAGCGCAAGCTCATCAGCGCGCGATGCAAACGGTGCGTCCCGGAATGCGGGAATATGAGATTGAAGCTGAACTGTTGCATACTTTTTACCGGCATGGCGCGCAAGCGCCAGCTTATACATCGATTGTCGCGGGTGGCGCCAATGCGTGTATTCTGCATTATGTTCTGAACGATGCCGAACTCAAGCCGGGGGACTTGCTATTGATCGATGCCGGGTGTGAATTAAACGGTTATGCTTCCGACATCACCCGGACATTCCCGGTCAATGGCAAGTTTACCGCGGCACAACGCGATATTTACCAATTGGTCTTGGCGGCTCAAGCGGCCGCGATTGCCGAAGTGAGACCGGGCAACCGCTGGAACGATCCGCATCAAGCAGCGCTGCAAGTGCTGGCGCAGGGGTTTATTGATCTGGAATTATGCCGAGGCAGCGTCGACGAAGTGCTGGAATCGGAAGATTATAAAAGGTTTTATATGCACCGTACTGGACACTGGCTGGGTATGGATGTGCACGATGTCGGCGAGTATAAACAAAAAGGCGAATGGCGCGAGTTGCAGCCGGGCATGGTGCTGACGGTGGAGCCGGGTTGTTATATCCGCCCTGCGGATAATGTTTCCAAGGACTTCTGGAATATCGGTATCCGCATCGAAGACGATGTGGTGGTGACGCCAGCCGGGCATGAAATACTGACAGAGGCGGCACCTAAGACCATAGCCGCCATAGAGGAGCTTATGCAATGAAAGACGAAGAGAGAAAAATAATTATCCATCGGATTTCCAACTATCAACAGGATGAATCCGGAGAGTATCGCCGGGTTCCGGTCTCTCCTCTGAATCGATGGATTACTTATGCCATTATGATTCCAGTGATTGCTCTGCTGGCGGTACTTGGTTTTTTCTTTTTTGCCGCATTTCTTGCGTTATTGGCCGTCGCAGTGGTGGTTGTAGGCATTCGTTTTTGGTGGTGGCGGAGAAAATTTGAAAATGCCAAGCAATCCTCTAACGAAGAAATAAACCGGCAAAGTGAAACCGGACAAACGGTAATTATCGAGGATGCGCAGATCATCGAGGAAACCGAAGTCGATCGTGCCGGGAAGAAACAATAGAATAGTATTGCTTGCTGATCGTTGAGAAGCTACTTGCGCTGGCGCTTCGGCGTTTGCTTTTTATGATTTTGCGAGGTGGCAGTTTGACGTTTTGACCACAGTAAGGCGGCGATACCTGCAATAATCATGGGAATTGATAACCATTGTCCCATCGTAACACCTAAAGTCAGGATCCCCATAAATCCATCTTCGGGTTCACGGAAAAATTCTGCGATTGAGCGGAAAATACCATAACCAATCATGAACATGCCGGTGACAGCGCCAGTCGCGCGCGGTTTGGACGAATAAATCCAAATAATGATGAATAGCAATAATCCTTCCAACGCGAATTGATAGAGCTGCGAGGGATGGCGAGGCAGTTCGTCAACATACGGGAAAACCATGCCCCACGGACCATCGGTGGGGCGCCCCCACAATTCGGCATTGATAAAATTACCGATACGGCCTGCTGCTAATCCCGGAGGAATCAACGGAATCACAAAATCAGTGACCGCAAGCCAGGATAAATGATATTTGCGAGCGAGCATAATCATGGCGACGAAGACACCCAGAAATCCCCCATGAAATGACATACCGCCTTCCCAGATGGCGAATATCTGTAATGGATGTTCCAAGTAATAGCCGAACTGGTAAAACAACACATGGCCTAGCCGTCCGCCGAGGACTACTCCTAACATACCGTAAAATAATGCATCATCCAGCATTTCATAGGTGAAAAGAGCATGCGGATGGTTTTTGATGCGATATCGTCCGAGCAAGATAAACAACGCAAAACCCAATAAATACATCAATCCATACCAGTGAATGGAAAGCGGACCGAGGGAGATGGCAACGGGATCAATTTGCGGATGAACGAGCATAGTTTCGGCCTTATTTACGGTAAAATATCAACTATTATAGCAAGTGCAGTTGTGTGCGCTTTTCTTATATTTTTCTTCTCATTCAGGAGCAAGCATGCCAGACAATAAACGTAGCCAAGCCATCACCCAGGGTGTTCAACATGCCCCCAGCCGTGCCATGTTGCGCGCGGTTGGTTTTGGCGATGAAGACTTTAATAAGCCGATTGTCGGTGTGGCCAATGGTTATTCAACGATTACACCGTGTAATAAAGGATTGAATGAATTGTCGCTAAAAGCCGAATCTGCGCTGCGGCAAGCCGGCGCTATGCCGCAGATGTTTGGTACCATCACAGTTTCAGATGGCATTTCAATGGGTACCGAAGGCATGAAATATTCTCTGGTATCGCGCGAAGTGATCGCCGATTCGATTGAAACCTGCGTGCAAGCGGAGAGTATGGATGGCGTGATTGCGATTGGTGGCTGCGATAAAAATATGCCGGGTGCGATGATTGCGATCGCCCGCATGAATGTGCCGGCGATCTTTGTATACGGCGGTACGATCAAGCCGGGGCGCTATAAAAACCAGGACTTGACGATTGTCAGTGTATTCGAGGCGGTTGGTCAGCACAGCGCGCATAAAATCGACGACGCGGAATTGCTGCAAATCGAACGTCATGCTTGCCCGGGAGCCGGATCTTGCGGCGGTATGTTTACCGCCAATACCATGTCATCAGCGTTCGAGGCGATGGGTATGAGCTTGCCATATTCTTCGACAATGTCAGCGGAAGATGATGATAAATTGGTCAGTGCCGGGGAGTCAGCCAGGGTTTTGGTTGATGCGATAAAAAAACAAATTCTTCCGCGCGATATCATTACCCGCAAATCGATTGAAAATGCAGTGGCAGTGATCATGGCGGTCGGCGGTTCGACCAACGCTATTTTGCATTTCCTGGCAATTGCGCATGCAGCCGAAGTTGAGTGGAATATTGACGATTTCGAGCGGATGCGCGCCAAAGTGCCGGTATTGTGCGATCTGAAACCATCCGGTCGTTACGTAACAGCAGATCTTCATCAGGCAGGTGGTATTCCGCAAGTGATGAAGCTGTTGTTGAATCATGGTTTGCTGCATGGCGACTGCATCACCATCAGCGGGCAAACGATCGCGGAGGTTTTGAAAGACGTTCCAGATATCCCTCGTGCGGATCAGCAAGTAATTCGGCAATGGGATAATCCGTTGTATGCACAAGGCCATTTGGCTATTCTAAAAGGCAATTTATCGACGGAAGGCTGTGTCGCAAAAATCTCCGGTATCAAGAATCCGAAAATTACCGGACCGGCGCGTGTATTTGAATCAGAAGAGACCTGCATGGAAGCGATTCTGGCGCGCAAAATCCAACCCGGCGATGTGGTTGTTATTCGTTATGAAGGACCTAAAGGCGGTCCAGGCATGCGTGAGATGCTGTCACCCACTTCGGCGCTGATCGGGGAAGGATTGGGCGATTCGGTCGGTTTGATCACCGACGGGCGTTTTTCAGGCGGCACCTATGGCATGGTGGTAGGGCATGTGGCTCCCGAAGCTTATGTGGGCGGTACGATCGCTTTGGTGCAGGAAGGCGATTCCATTACCATTGATGCAGAACAGCGGTTATTGCAATTAAATGTTCCGGATGATGTGCTGGCGCAGCGTCGCGCTGCCTGGCAGCCGCCGCAACCGCGCTATTCACGTGGTGTATTGGCGAAGTATGCGAAACTTGTTTCAAGTGCCAGCGCTGGTGCAATAACCGACTGATTCGGCAAGTTGTTTAAATTTCATGTTCCCTGGAACTAAATTATTTTCGATAAAGTCTTAGGAACGCAGTATCATCGGAGTTAGCAGCCTGCTTAGTAAGATAAGTAAGTGTATCGGTTGTGAACATTAAGTTTTATGTCGATAATTACAAACTTACAGGAATTGCTGCAAGTCTGTAAAGTTCGGGTTAGAATAACAACCCTTTTATAATTTTAACAAGGAAGAGAAATGAGAAAAATTTTAATTGGAGCAGTTGCTGCATCTGCCTTTCTGTTAGCTGGTGTTGCACAAGCTGACGCTGATCTGGCGAAAAACAGTGGTTGTTTGAATTGCCACAATGTGGATACCAAATTAGTCGGTCCTAGCCTGAAAGACATCGCTGGTAAATACGCAGAACAAGCGGATGCTTCTGCTTATTTGGCAGATAAAATCATCAAGGGAAGCAACGGTGTTTGGGGTCCAATCCCAATGCCGCCAAATGCTAACGTTAGCCCTGAAAACGCTAAAGTATTAGCTGATTTTATTCTGACACTGAAGTAAGCTTTTCAGAATTCAGAAAAGCCGACGCTTAAAACCGTCGGCTTTTTATTTGCGCCGCTTTTAGTTTATTACTGGAAATTTCTATAGAACCCTGAAAAAATGAAAACTCGAATCAAATGGAATGGAAATGTAAGTTTTCTAGCTGAATCGGGAAGCGGTCATTCGATAATGATGGATGGAGCGCCGGAAGCCGGCGGGCAGAATCTTGGGCCACGTCCGATGGAAATGATGCTGATGGGACTAGGTGGATGCACGACATTTGATGTGGTATTGATTTTGAAAAAAAGCCGGCAAGAAATTACCGACTGCGTGGTGGAGATTGCAGCCGAGCGTGCGCCGGTTGATCCAAAAGTATTTACCCGTATTCATTTACATTTCATTATTACCGGGCATAATTTGAATCCGCAGACGATAGAACGTGCCATCAATTTATCTGCCGAGAAGTATTGCTCGGCTTCCATCATGCTCAAGCAAACGGTAGCAATTACCCACGATTTTGAAATAATCACTGTTTAGCTGCGTTTGCAGACGCTTGGCACTGATCCAGTTATGACTTGAATCAGTGCGCATCCATCTGTGATTTAAACTGAAGTTGAATGTTTGCTATGTTATTAACGGGCTGTTAACGGATGGTCTTCTTTCTTTTCAGCTTCTGAAACTGCACTTTCAGCTTCGCCGTCACTGGCTAGTTTACTGCCAACATAACTGCCGACTGCGCCCCCGACCAAAGCCGGCATGGCCGATTGCAGCAGTGAAGGTTTCTGCGCTGCTGCTGCGGCAGGTGCTGCTGCATTTGCTGCCGGAGCCGGTGCGGACTTGGCGGCAGGAGTCATGGTTTTATTAGTTTGCGCGGGCGCGGATTTTGCGCTGAAACCGCCTTTGCCGGAGCTGCCTTTAGCTTTTTTGGCGTATACATTAGTCGAGAACATCAGAGAAACAATAATCAGTAAAAGTATTTTTTTCATAATATTTAAATTTCGAATATTCAATCGTTGTTTAATCAAAGCGCATTCGGTAGTCTATCGCTTGCGTTGATGTTGCAAACGAATAAAACCTAACGGCGCGCCATCATTTTGGGAATTTTTTCGGATCCTGTCAATTTGACAAAGTCTAGTGAGTCCCTCAACCGGCATCATTTCAATAAGCCTGATTCATGCGCTTGCAAATCCGCATGGTAGCTGGAGCGAACCATCGGTCCACAGGCGGCATGACTGAATCCCATTTCTATTGCAGCGTTCTCAAATACTTTAAATCCATCCGGTGTAACGTAACGCTTGACCGGTAGATGCCCGATACTGGGTTGCAAATATTGACCGATCGTTAGCATTTCGACTTGATGTTCGCGCAGGTCGCGCAGCACTTGTAGAATTTCTTCGTCAGTTTCCCCCAAACCGAGCATTAATCCGGATTTGGTCGGGATTTGTGGAAATAGCGCTTTAAAGTCCTTTAATAGCTTTAATGAGTGCATGTAATCCGCGCCGGGACGGCATTGTTTATAGAGCCGCGGCACTGTTTCAAGGTTATGATTCAACACATCCGGGGGGCTGATTGCTAGTTTCTCCAACGCGATTTCCAAACGCCCGCGGAAATCAGGTACTAAAATTTCTATCCGGGTGAGTGGCGAATGCGTGCGGATAGCTTGAATGCATTCCGCAAAATGTTGAGCACCGCCATCCCGCAGATCGTCGCGATCAACGCTAGTGATTACCACATATTTTAGTCGCATGGCGGCGATTGATTGCGCTAGGTGCAACGGTTCATTGGCATCCGGCGGTTTGGGGCGGCCATGTGCAACATCGCAAAACGGACACCGGCGCGTGCATAAGTCCCCGAGAATCATGAATGTTGCAGTACCCTTACCAAAACATTCCCCAATATTGGGACACGATGCTTCCTCGCAGACGGTATGCAGTTTATGTTCACGGAGTAACCGCTTGACTTCATAATAATTCTCGCTATTGGGTGAACGAACGCGAATCCACGAAGGTTTGCGGAGTAACTCATCCCGCGACTGCGGGGCAATTTTGATGGGGTTCCGGGCTGTTTTATCAGCGCCTTTTTGACGGGTATCTGCGGTCATGTTGTACGATCACTTATGTTCTTGAGAAGGTGTTGTTGAAGAGAGTTTGCTAATTTAGCGCTCAGAATTTCCAATCCATCGGTAATGCCTAAGTCTTTGGTTTGTGTTACTTGTAATCCTTGGTAGCCGCAAGGATTGATGTATGAGAATGGTGTCAGATCCATATTCACGTTAAGCGCAATGCCATGATAGCAATAGTTTTTCTTGATTTTTAGACCCAGCGATGCGATTTTTGCGTTACCGACATAAACGCCAGGCGCCTCGCTGCGCCCGGAAGCAGTCACTTGATAATCCTGCAACAAATCGATCACTGCTTGTTCCATATTCCGGACTAATTCGCGAACGCCGAGCTTCAGCTGGCGCAAATCCAGCAGTAAGTAAGCAATCAGTTGTCCTGGTCCGTGGTAAGTGATTTGGCCGCCACGATCGGTCCGGACCACCGCAATCCCATGATCATGCAATAGATGCTCCGGTTTTCCGGCAATACCTTGCGTAAACACCGGCGGGTGCTGCAATAACCAGATTTCGTCCGCGGTTTGTTCATCACGTTGGAGAGTGAAATCTTTCATGGCTTGCCAGGTGGTCTGGTAATCAGACAATCCCATGATTCTGACGATGAATTGCTGAGATGTGCGCACGAGAAGTTATGAGTGTTTCAACGGAGATAATGATCACAAGACGACTGCGATCATGGGGTGGCTGGATAAAGCCTGATAAAGTGCATCAAGTTGAGCGCGAGAAGTGGCGCGGATGGTGCAGGTGATGCTTAGATAAGTGCCATTCTTGCTGGCGCGGACGGACATGGTCTCGACATCAAAATCCGGCGCATGATAGCAGACAATCGCCAATGCCGTTTGCGTAAACTCGTGTTGTGCTTTTCCCATAATCTTTATCGGAAAATCGCAGGGATATTCGATGAGTGAGGATTGCTCAGACATTGTGAATTATCAATCGTGCTTTACGAATGCGTGCAGCCGCAAGAATGGCCGCGCATATGCGTGGCTTTGTAATTCTGATAAAGCGCATGCAGCCGTGCGAAGAGTTCACCGGGTTTTCCACCGCCAACGGCTTGATTATCCAGTAAGGTAATTGGCATGATCTCTTTGGTTGAAGATGTTAAAAGAATTTCATCAGCTGCGCGGACTTCGTTTTCAGAAATTTCACGGATTTCATGCGGAATGCGATTTTCCGCCGCCAGCTCCAGCACGACATCATAGGTAATTCCCGGCAACATTAAATGACTTTTAGGCGGCGCTAACAAGACGTTATTTTTTACAATAAATATATTGCTCGCGGCGCCCTCTGTTAAAAAACCGTCACGGATCAAGATAGTTTCAAGTGCGTGCACATCGACGGCGAGCTGGCGTAGCAAGACATTGGGTAACAACGAAATCGCCTTGACATCGCAACGTATCCAGCGATTATCAATGGCGGTGATGGCGGATGCGCCGCTAGCCAGAAATTCTGCCGGTGGTGGAAGCAATGGGTTGCTCATGATAAAAACTGTTGCCGGCACATTCACCGGAAAGGCATGGTCGCGTTTAGCAACGCCGCGTGTAATATGCAAATAAATATATTGATCTTCGCCACTATTCTTGGCAATCAGTTGTTCGAGCAAATTTTTCCATTCGCCATTGCTCAATGGATTTTTTAAGCGGATACCATCCAAACTATGCTGCAGCCGGTCGAGATGTTCTTGAAGCCGGAACGGCTTTCTGGAATAAACGGGTATCACTTCATACACGCCATCACCAAATATAAAACCGCGATCGAGAACCGGAATGAAGGCTTCTTCAAGCGGCATGAACTTGCCATTAAGATATATCATGCGAGTAACTTTATAGTTTTGCGATGAAATTAATTGAACAACAATTTTACACTATCCCACGCGCGCCCAATGAAATTGGCGGTATCGACATTTTCCAGCGAAACCAGCGGATAGGTCTCGACGACTTTGTCGTCCAGCGTGAACTTGACTGTCCCGACTTCTTGTCCTATGCGGACTGGAGCGATCAATGGCTGCTTATATTCCATGGTGGCTTTTAATTTATCGGCTTGACCTTTGGGTAAGGTAAAGTAAACATCGCGATCAAATCCGGCTTTCAATTCGTTTTGGGTGCCTTTCCATAAGTGGATGGAAGCTAATGAGTCGTTCTTTTTGTATAAATGCAAGGTATCGTAGAATTGGAAGCCATAATTGAGTAAGCGCTGGCTCTCGATACTGCGGGCATTGGCCGAGTTGGCGCCAATGATGACCGATATCAACCGCCGCTTGTCACGTGTGGCGGAGGTGATCAAACAATAACCGGCAGTCTTGGTCCAGCCGGTTTTCATGCCGTCGACATGCGGATCGAGCCAAAGTAAACGGTTCCGGTTTGGTTGCGTAATATTGTTATAGGTGTACTCTTTTTGCGAATAGAGCGGATAAAATTCCGGGAAATCACGGATGATGGCGGTTGCCAGCAAAGTTAAATCGTAGGCTGTGGTGTAATGCTCCGGATCGGGCAGTCCGGTTGTATTGGTAAAGTGCGTATTCTTCATACCGAGCCGTTGGGCTTCGGCATTCATCAGTTTGGTGAAATTTTCTTCGGAACCTGCCACCGCTTCTGCGAGCGCAATACAGGCATCGTTGCCGGATTGCACAATCATGCCGCGGATTAACGCATCTACTGTTACCGGTTTATTCGGTTCGATGAACATGCGGGAACCGATCATGCGCCAGGCACTCTCTGAAACCGGAACCGTCTGCTCCAACGCAATTTGATTTTGTTTCAAAGCGGAAAATACCACGTAAGCCGTCATGAGCTTGGTCAAAGAAGCCGGCTCTATCCGCTCATGCGCATTTTGACCGGCTAATACTTGTCCTGTCTGAAAATCCGACAGAAGGTATGACCTGGCGGCTATTTTCAGGTCTTGTTGTTGGGCGGATACTGACGGAATAATGAGGCACACGAGCACCAATAGGAATAATCGCTTCATAAGAGTCTGAAGTCTACAAAAAAGAGCATTATAGCTTGCCATCCAATAATCTAAAACCTTCGATTTTCTGGTTGTTAATACAATAAGATAGTTCAGGGGTTGCTGCGAGGTTTGTCGATGATCCCCATATGAAAACCTAATTCTCCCCGTCTGCGTTCCTCGAAATACTGTTTCAACGGATCATGGATTACGCGAAAAGCCATCTCATCCCAAGGCACTTCGAATTCGCTGACAAGTTTGACTTCCAAGCTCTCGATACCGGGCTTGAAATCTAGATCCAAAAGCCGCGCACGGAATAAGAAATACACCTGGCTGATATGCGGTAAGCTGTAGACCGTGAAAAGATTACCGATTTCCACCCGGGCATTGGCTTCTTCAAGTGTTTCACGAGCGGCTGCCTGAGCCAAAGTTTCATTGTTTTCCATAAAACCGGCAGGGAGCGTCCACCAACCGCGACGAGGCTCGATCGCGCGTTTGCAGATCAGGATTTTATCCTCCCATTCGGGAATGCATCCGACAACCATTTTAGGATTCTGATAATGAATCGTGTTACAGGCCGTGCAAACATAGCGCGGTAAGCTATCTCCCTCAGGGATCATTAATTCGACGGAAGCACTACAATTGCTGCAGTATTTCATGATAATCCTTCAGAAACATTCATTCTGCGGCAAGGCTCAATGCGATATGACACTGAATTCCCGGGCTGCCAATTGATTTTCCCGCTCGTCGATTAACTCGACACGCCATGATCCAAGCCGTCTGTGATCCAGTTGCTTGCTGGCATGGGTGCGCCAGTTGTTGTTCAGAACGTGCAGGCGAAGTTGTGAATCCAATTTGTTATTGTAGTACCAGTCGATCCGGATGTTTCGTTTTTGCTGATTTTGGAGGTGTACATAGAAATGGATTGGTTTGGTTTCATCGGGTTTTAAATGAACGGTATCAATGGAATCAACAGGCTCTCTCGAAATAATGGCGCTACTCAACTGGGCTCTAAGCACGATGGGATGATCGGATGATTGGTGAGGTTTGGGCTGAATAGCGGTTTTAGGGACTGCATTGACAGCTACGGGAAGTGATGCCGTAACATTATTTTCCGGTTTTTTTCGCGGAATGATAACCGTGCGATCCTCGATATTAGGTATTTCGGAATCAATCGGGATTGATATTATCGTTTGTTCAGTGTTGCTTTCATCGGATTCAGTAACCGGTGCTTCCGCTTGTGCATTAAGTTCCAACGAGATATTTTCTGAGGAGATGGTATCGGTTTCTGCATTAACTGGATCGCTCCGGGATGATTTGCCGGCTATATTGCCGAAAATTAAATAGCCCAGTAAAGAAAGGATAACTACAAGCGATATGGCTGCGGCGGCAATTTTTTTCCAATCCAGTACTTGTTCATAAACAATCTCAGGTTCTGGGTAAATTTCCTCAATGGCTTGCGGTGGCTGCTGCTGGATTTGGATACGAATTTTTAAGGTATTGTTGCTCATATTGTATTGTTCAAGACAAGCGGATGTCGCAGAGTTGGTTTTCGATGGAATGCGCAGTATAAAGGATTTTCGATGAAGAACTGAAACTGCATCGTGTTGCTATTCGCTATACTATTAAATATGCATGAAAATATTGAAGAGATAAGACAACGACTGCAACAATTGCGATCCGACATCGAGCTCCATAATTACCGTTACTATGTGCTCGATCAACCCACCATTTCTGATGCGGAATATGACAAGCTGTTCAGGGAGTTGCAGCGCATCGAACAAGATTATCCATCATTCATTACTGTCGATTCGCCGACACAGCGCGTCGGCGCCGCGCCGCTCAAGGCATTTGCACAAATCGCGCACGCGATTCCGATGTTATCGCTGAGCAATGCATTTGAAAATGACGAAGTAATTGCGTTTGACCGGCGGGTCTGTGAAGGCTTATTGGTCAATAACGTGGAATACGCAGTTGAACCAAAGTTTGATGGTCTGGCAGTGAGTTTGCGTTACGAGAACGGGGTTCTAAAAAGCGGTGCAACCCGTGGCGACGGTTATACCGGCGAGGACATCACGCTGAATCTGAAAACGATCCGGTCGATTCCGTTGAAGTTGCCGGTGGATAGTCCTCCTGCGTTGCTGGAAGTGCGCGGTGAAGTATTGATGCTGAAAAAGGATTTCCTGCGGTTGAATCAGCAGCAATTGGCCAAAGACGAGAAGGAATTCGCCAATCCGCGCAACGCTGCGGCAGGTTCGTTGCGGCAACTGGACCCGGAAATAACAGCGACTCGCCGTTTGGCGTTCTTTGCATACGGAATCGGTGACTATGAAGATCCGCGCATGCCTCAGAACACGCATAGTCAGGTGATGGCTTATCTGGCCTCATTACATTTTCCGGTTGCTCAAGAAAGCAAAGTAGTACAGGGGGTGCGAGGCTTACTCGGTTACTATCAAGCGATCGCCGCGCAACGGGAAACTTTACCCTACGATATTGACGGTGTGGTTTACAAAGTCAATGCAATCGCGCAACAGGAACAATTGGGTTTCGTATCACGCGCGCCGCGCTTTGCCATTGCGCATAAATTTCCAGCGCAAGAAGCCATGACAAAACTGCTGGATATCGATGTGCAAGTCGGTCGCACCGGGGCATTGACGCCGGTTGCCCGCCTGCAACCGGTATTTGTCGGCGGCGTCACAGTGACGAACGCGACCTTGCATAACGCCGATGAGGTGGAACGAAAGGATGTGCGTATCGGTGACACTGTGGTCGTGCGCCGTGCCGGTGATGTGATTCCGGAGGTAGTATCAGTCGTTCCTGAAAAGCGTCCGCCGGACGCGCGGGTATTTTTCATGCCTTCGCATTGCCCGGTTTGCGGCGCGAAAGCGGTGCGATTGCCGGGTGAAGCGGTGTCGCGCTGTACCGGCGGCTTGTTCTGCCCGGCGCAACGGAAACAAGCGATATTGCATTTTGCTTCGCGCCGCGCCTTGGATATCGACGGTCTTGGAGAAAAACTGGTCGATCAATTGGTCGACCAAGCGATTGTGCGGACACCGGCGGATCTGTACCGGTTGGGAATCGCCGCGCTGGCAAACTTGGAGCGCATGGCGGACAAGTCGGCGAATAACATTGTAAAAGCGATTGAAGCCAGTAAACATACGACATTGGCGCGATTCATTTATGCGCTGGGTATTCGCAATGTAGGCGAAGCCACTGCGAAAGACCTGGCAACGTATCTGGGAAGCCTGGACCGATTGATGGCGGCGGATAGCGAGCAGCTTCAACAAATCCCGGATGTAGGGCCGGTGGTGGCGCAAAGCATCGTGGATTTTTTTGCTGAGGCGCATAACTGTGAAGTTGTCGAACAATTGCGTGCGTGCGGTGTGTATTGGGACGAACAGGATGGAAAAGCGGTCGCGGCGATTGCCACGCCATTACAAGGTAAAACTTTTGTGCTGACAGGCACGTTGCCGCACATGACCCGCGAGGAAGCCAAGGAAAAGATCGAAGCGCTGGGCGGCAAAGTCAGCGGCAGTGTTTCCAGTAAAACGGATTTTGTCGTTGCAGGCGCCGATCCGGGCAGCAAGTATGATAAAGCGGTTAGCCTAGGTGTCACGACTCTGGATGAAGATACCTTGCTGAAGCTGCTGGATCATTCGTGAAAATACCGGCGGTGCTTACAGTTGATTATCCCTGGATAAATTGAAAGTGCCGGTAAGTTCTCCATTGATACTGTATTCATAGATCCCGGCCGGTAATCCATAAACTTGCAGCGGTACGATTTTTACAAAAGGCACCAGCGCCGCCGTACAGAAAGTTCCAGGGGGAATTAATGCGTGATGCATGGCAATTTCAAATTTGTTGCTTAGCATGCGTTGATTGATTTGACCAAAACCTCCGCAACCGTTCGGAAAATTACCGCTGATCTTCAATAGCACCTGAACAGGGAACGAAGTGGTGACGATGGTTTCAACTTGATCAAGATAAACACCTTGCCCCGGAACGATCACAGTATCCCGGAAATTCGTTAGTGTCCAGGTATTGGTTGCGGCATTGAACTGCAATTGTATATCTTGATAGCGTCCCGCTTGCGCAGACGTATCTACACGCGGAATGGTCAATTTTCCATCCTGATACAACGGATGTTCGCTATCCAGCGTAGACTCGGAAAAAACCGGAGTCATTAACCAGAAAGAACAAGCAGTTGTTAAAAAAGACATAAAGAATCGGTACATGGCGTGTCCCTCCATTATTCAATCATTGCATGTTAGCATGATACCAATTGACATATTCAGGTTCAGTAATACGATGCTATTATCTCACCAACAAGCCTTGCAGATTCTCGATAACGCAGAATTGATCCATTCAGAACAAATCGTTGCGCAAACCTTGCAACGCCTGGCAGCGGACATCACCGCTGAATTATCACAGCAGCAGCCTTTGGTTTTATGCTTGATGGGCGGCGCTGTGGTATTCGCCGGTCAATTACTGCCGCTGCTCAAATTTCCACTCGACTTTGATTTTGTTCATGTGACGCGTTATGGCAATGCGTTGCACGGCAGCGAGATTCAGTGGCGGGTCGCACCACGGGAAAGCGTCAAAGATCGGGTCGTATTGGCTGTGGACGATATTCTGGATGAGGGAATGACATTGGCGGCTCTGCGCGATTTTGTACTGGAAAAAGGCGCCAAAGCGTTTTATAGCGCGGTGCTGGTGGAAAAGCAGACAGGCAGACCGAAGCCGATCGCGGCCGATTTTGTGGGGATATTGGTTCCGGATCGCTATGTTTTCGGTTTCGGCATGGATATTCATGGCGCTTGGCGCAATTTGCCGGCCATTTATGCTTTGAAAGACAGCGTTGGAAACAACAAAGAATGTTAGCAATCATCGGTGGTAGCGGCCTTACGCAGTTATCCTGCCTGGAAATATCGCATCGGCAAATCATCCGCACGCCGTATGGCGAGCCTTCCGGGCCGCTGACTTTCGGCAAGCTGAATGGCGAAGATATCGTGTTTTTGGCGCGGCACGGCCATGGTCATACCATTCCACCGCATGCGATCAACTATCGCGCCAATTTATGGGCGTTGCATTCGCTGAAGCCCGCGCATGTTATCGCCGTAGCCTCAGTCGGCGGTATCCGTGACGATCTGGCGCCCGGTAACCTGATGGTGCCCGATCAAATTATCGACTATACCCACGGGCGCAATTTCACGTTTTTCGATGGCAAGGATCAACCGGTGACGCATGTCGATTTTACTTGGCCGTATTGCCAGCAAACCCGAGAGCTATTGCTACAAGCGGCGAAACATGCTGGTCAAGCCGTTGCCGATGGTGGTGTTTACGCCGCGATGCAGGGGCCACGTTTGGAAACGGCGGCGGAAATCAACCGCCTGGAACGCGATGGCGCGGACATCGTTGGCATGACCGGTATGCCCGAGACCGTACTGGCGCGGGAAATCGGTCTTAATTATGCGACACTGGCAGTGGTCGCCAACCATGCCGCCGGACGCGGAACTAATAAAAATGCTATCCCGCTTAAGGAAATTTATGCTGTGCTGGAACAAGCAATGATTAAAGTCAGAAACATTCTGGAACATTTGGTGAGGTGTCATGGCCATTAAACCGGTGCTAAAAATGGGCGAACCGTTGCTGTTGCAAGTTGCCAAACCGATCGAACGATTCGACACGGATGAATTGCATTCATTAATCCGCGACATGGAAGATACGATGGAATCTTTAAATGGCGCAGGTTTGGCTGCACCGCAAATCGGCGTAAGTCTGCAAGTTGTCATTTTTGGCTTCAATCATAACCCCCGTTATCCACGCGCCGAGGAAGTACCTTTCACAGTGCTGATTAATCCGCAACTTACACCGCTATCGGACGATAAGGAAGATGACTGGGAAGGTTGCCTCAGTGTCCCCGGTATGCGCGGTATGGTGCCGCGCTACAAACAACTGCGCTATCGAGGTTTCGATCAATATGGCAAAACTATTGATCGCACCGTCAGCGGTTTTCACGCGCGCGTTGTGCAACATGAATGCGATCATTTGCAAGGGATTTTGTATCCGATGCGGATCCAGGATTTCCGGTTGTTCGGGTTTACCGACGTGCTGTTCCCAGGGCAGGCGGTGATTGATGACTAAATTGCAGAAATTACAGTTTCATTTCGTTCGAATGTAAATATACATGGGGCAATAGTGTTTGTTGCCTCATAAGGTGCGTAGGCTTTTGGCTAACAGCAAAATTTACCGCAGCACCTTGTCTAAACCCTTGTTACTCAGGTATAGTTCTCACTTTGCCAAATCAATCCAAGCAGAAGAGTGCGCTATTCAATAGCGCCGCCGAAGGCGTAACCTCCCCGGAATCGCTCAGGCAGGGTCAAGCTCCGCTTGTTCCTTGAGAACTGCTTGCGACAGGCGATCTGGAGAGTGCCGGAAAGGTTTCCGGCCACCGAAGGGGCACACGGATTCTATTCTGTCAATCTCTCAGGTAAAAAGGACAGAGGGGCGCTAAGTCATCTACGTTTTTATTTGCGTTTGAATGGCTTTTTATTTTTGGGAGAAAAACCGTGCTGAAAATGACACCCCTGAATCAAACTCACCGCGACATGAATGCCAAAATGGTCGATTTCGGCGGCTGGGATATGCCGTTGCATTATGGCTCGCAATTGGATGAGCATCACAAAGTCCGTCAGGATGCCGGCATGTTTGACGTGTCGCACATGCTACCGGTGGATATCAAAGGCGCTGACGTGCGCGGTTTCCTGCGCCAGCTGGTCGCCAACAATGTCGATAAATTGACCGTTTCCGGTAAAGCGCTGTATTCCTGCATGCTGACTCCGCAGGGTGGCATCATTGATGATCTGATCATTTATTTTCTGACGGAAGATTGGTTCCGCATCGTCGTCAACGCCGGTACCGCGGATAAAGACCTTGCCTGGATGCTGAAACAACGCGATGCCTTGGCGCCAAAGCTGGAAATCACGCCACGCCGGGATCTGGCGATGGTGGCGGTGCAAGGCCCGAATGCGCGCGACAAAGTGTGGCAAGTCATACCGAATTCGCAAGCGGCGACCGAGGAACTGAAACCGTTCCAATCGGCAATCGTAGAAAATTATTTCATTGCCCGCACCGGTTACACTGGAGAGGACGGATTCGAGATCATGCTCCCGGCTGCCGATGCGCCCACTTTCTGGAAAGCATTGAATGCCGCCGGGGTAGCGCCGGCTGGGTTGGGTGCGCGCGATACGTTGCGGCTCGAAGCGGGAATGAATTTGTACGGCCAGGACATGGATGAAACAAAAAATCCGCTGGAATCCGGTCTGGCTTGGACGGTCGATTTGAAATCCGAGCGCGATTTTATCGGCAAGCAAGCGTTGCAAAGCATCAATGTGACGCAGCAACTGGTCGGTTTAGTACTGGTTGATCGCGGCGTTTTGCGTGGTCATCAAGAAGTGATCGGCGAGAAGGATGGTGTCGAGTATAAGGGCGAAATCACCAGCGGCGGTTTTTCACCGACCATGAATCAATCGATCGCGTTGGCGCGTATTCCGGTGCAGATTGCAATCGGCGACGAAGTTAGCGTAGTGGTGCGCGATAAGAAATTGCGCGCTAAAGTGGTAAAATATCCGTTCGTGCGTAACGGCAAAGTTTTGGTTTAAACATTTACACGTAATTTTTTCTGGAGCTAATTTATGAGTATTCCAACAAATCTGAAATATAGTAAATCCCATGAATGGGTGAAATCTGAAGCCGACGGCACGGTGACGGTCGGGATTTCCCATCATGCCCAGGAATTACTCGGCGACATGGTGTTCGTTGAATTGCCGGATGTCGGCCGTCAATTGAAGCAAAAGGAAGAATGTGCGGTTGCCGAGTCTGTTAAAGCCGCTGCCGATGTGTATGCGCCAATCTCCGGCGAAGTGATTGCCGTAAATTCGCCGTTGGTCGATGAGCCCGGAAAAATTAACGAAGATGCTTATTCCGCCTGGCTATTCAAAATGAAGCCCAGTAATCCTGCAGAAATCGACGGTTTATTGGATGCGGCCGCATATAACGAACTGGTCGAAAGCGAAGACCATTAATTGCAGTTGTATAAATTATATTTTTTAAGTTTATCGAGTTAAATCATGCCGTTTATTCCTCATACCGAAGAAGATATCGCTGAGATGCTAGCCAGCATCGGCACCAAGTCAATCGAAGATCTGTTTGATGAAATTCCCAAGGAACTCGTCAGCGGCGAATTAACCGGTGTTCCTCCCGGCCTCAGTGAATTGGAAATTACCCGTCTGATGCTGGAGCGTGCCAATCAAGACGGTTTTTACCAGAATTTCATCGGCGCCGGTGCGTATGAGCATCACATTCCGGCGGCTGTATGGCAAATTACCACACGTGGCGAATTTTATTCTTCGTATACGCCTTATCAAGCGGAAGCCAGTCAGGGTACATTGCAGTTGCTGTACGAATACCAATCGATGATGGCGTCGCTGACCGGTATGGATGTTTCCAACGCCAGTATGTACGACGGTGCGACGGCATTGGCGGAAGCGGCGTTGATGGCGGTGCGTTCGCATAAAACCTCACGCAAGATCTTGATTCCGAAAACCGTGCATCCGGTGTACCGCCAAGTAGTGCGCGCGATCGTCAGCAATCAGAAAATCGAAGTGGTTGAATTGCCGTACGATGCCAAAACCGGTCAAGCCGACCTGGCCGCGATCAGTAAGATGGATTATGGCGATTTTGCCGCATTGGTGATTCCGCAGCCGAATTTTTTTGGCGTGCTGGAGCAAGTCGATGAGTTAACCGATTGGGCGCATAGCAAAAATTCGTTTGCTATCGGCGTGGTTAACCCGACTGCATTAGCGATGCTGACACCACCTGGAGAATGGGGCAGCAAAGGGGCCGATATCGCGGTTGGCGAAGGTCAGCCGTTAGGCATTCCGCTTTCCAGCGGTGGTCCTTATTTCGGTTTCATGGCATGTAAGAATGATTTGGTGCGTCAAATGCCCGGAAGGATTATTGGCCGTACTACCGATCTGGATGGCAAAGAAGGTTTTGTATTGACATTGCAAGCGCGCGAGCAGCATATCCGCCGCTCTAAAGCGACTTCCAATATTTGTACTAACCAAGGCCTGATGGTTACTGCGGCGACCATTTTTATGTCGCTGGTAGGGCCGGAAGGGTTGCGCCGGATTGCAGCGCAATCGCATGCCAATACCTTGGAATTGGTCGAACAAATGGAAAAAATTAGCGGTGTGAAACGGACATTCAGCGGCATTACCTTCCATGAAGCGGCACTGACATTGCCAAAAGCGACCGCTGGCGTGTTGACGCAACTGAGACAGAAAGGCATTTTAGGCGGATTCGATTTACAAGCGCATTATCCGGAATTGGGCAATGCATTGCTGGTTTGTGCAACTGAAACCAAAACCACTGGTGATTTGCACAATTATGCGACCGCAATGAAACAAGCATTAAGCTAATGTCATCTTACAATCAATAGAAAGGAAACAACATGGTCACTCTTAAAGGTAAACCCATTAAAATCGAAGGCACTTTTCCCAAAGTTGGGCAACAGGCCCCTGCGTTCTCTTTGGTTAATAGAGATTTGCAAGACGTCACATTGGCAAATTTCGCGGGCAAGAAAAAAGTCTTAAGTATCCTGCCTAGCCTTGATACGCCAGTATGCGCGTTGTCGACACGGAAATTCAATCAACAGGCAAGCAACATGGATAATACCGTGGTGTTGATCATTGCGGCGGATTTGCCGTTTGCGATGAGCCGGTTTTGCGATGCCGAAGGCTTGGATAAAGTGGTTACGCTATCAACTATGCGTGGCGCCAATTTCATGAAAGATTACGGCGTTTTCATCGCCGACAGTCCGTTTGGCGGCATCACAGCGCGCGCAATCATCGTGCTGGATGAAAAAGACAAAGTAATCCACGCCGAACTGGTTCCAGAAATCGCCGACGAACCCAATTATGACGCAGCCATGGCTGCATTAAAGCAATAATTTTCTTTAAACATACATCATGCTGATATTCGAACACTCGCGCAAAGGGCGTCTCAACTATTCTCAATCACCGGCTAAAGTAGCCGGCAAATCGGCAATTCCAAAAAACTTGTTGCGCAAATCACAGGTATTGTTGCCGGAAGTCTCCGAAATGGATACTGTGCGCCATTACACGCGGTTATCGCAAAAGAACTTCTCGATTGATACGGAGTTTTACCCGCTGGGTTCGTGCACGATGAAATATAATCCGCGCGCATGTAACTCGCTGGCAATGTTACCGCAATATTTATCCCGGCATCCGCTGGCGCCCGAAGAAACCGGACAGGGTTTTCTCGCGTGTATGTATGAGTTGCAGGAAATTCTGAAATCCGTCACCGGTATGGCGGGAGTCAGTTTGACGCCAATGGCAGGAGCCCAAGGTGAATTGATCGGCGTGATGATGATACGTGCGTATCACGAATCGCGCGGCGATTTTGCGCGCACCGAGATCATCGTGCCGGATGCGGCGCACGGCACCAACCCGGCAACTGCGGTGATGTGCGGTTTTAAAGTGGTTGAAATCGCGACCGACAAAGACGGCAATGTCGATTTGGAGGCGTTGAAAGCGGCCGTTGGTCCGCAAACAGCCGGACTGATGCTGACCAATCCATCGACGCTGGGGGTATTCGAGAAAAATGTTGCAGAAATGAGCCGTGTCGTACATGCCGCCGGGGGGTTGCTGTATTACGACGGCGCCAATTTGAATGCGGTACTGGGTAAAGTCAAACCGGGCGACATGGGGTTTGATGTAATTCATATCAATCTGCATAAAACCTTCTCGACACCGCACGGCGGTGGCGGCCCCGGTTCTGCACCGGTAGGTGTGGCCGAACGTTTGCTACCGTTTATGCCGATTCCATTTGTCGCGAAAGACGGCGATCGCTACCGTTGGGTGACAGAAAAAGACAAACCGCAAACGATCGGACGTTTGTCCGCACATATGGGCAATGCGGGGGTATTGCTACGCGCTTATATTTATGTCCGCTTGCTCGGCATCGACGGCATGCATCGCATTTCTGAATTCGCAACCCTGAATGCGAATTATTTGATGGCGGAATTGCGCAAAGCGGGTTTTGAAATTGCCTACCCGAATCGTCGCGCCAGTCACGAGTTTATTGTCACCATGAAAGACATTAAGGACAAGACCGGTGTAACCGCGATGAATTTGGCTAAACGCCTATTGGATAAAGGCTATCATGCGCCGACCACCTATTTCCCGCTGTTGGTGCCTGAGTGTTTGTTGATCGAGCCGGCGGAGACGGAATCAAAAGAAACGCTGGATGCATTTGTGGAATCGATGAAGGAGATTCTGCAAGAGATCGAATCGCAACCGGATATGGTCAAAGGTGCACCGCATACCATGTCGGTGCGTAAGCTGGATGATGTCAAAGCGGCGCGGGAACTGGATCTGGCCTGGAAGCCTGGCGTTTAATTAATAAAATTCGTTATTCCTCTCAATTTTGATCTTAAATCCATGCGCACTTTGATTTGCGGTTCTATCGCATACGACAATATTATGGTCTTTCCGGATCATTTCAAAAATCATATTCTGCCGGAAAAAATTCATGTTTTGAACGTCGCATTTCTGGTTCCGGAAATGCGGCGTGAGTTTGGCGGATGCGCAGGGAATATTGCTTACAATCTGAAAATGCTGGGCGGTGAACCGGTCATGATGGCTACCGTCGGTGATGATTATGCGCCTTATAAAACTCGCTTCGAACACTTGAACTTGACTCAGGAACATGTTCGTCATATTCCTGATACGTTTACCGCACAAGCCTTCATTACTACCGATCTGGCTGATAATCAAATCACAGCGTTTCATCCGGGGGCTATGAATTTCTCTCATCTGAATTCGGTGAAAGATACACGAGGCATTCGTTTAGGCATCATTGCGCCGGATGGTCGCGACGGGATGATGCAACACGCGCGGGAGTTTCATGAAGCCGGAATTCCTTTTGTCTTCGATCCGGGGCAGGGATTGCCGATGTATAACGGTGAAGAGCTTCTTAGTTTTATCGACAAAGCTGATTATATAGCGGTGAACGACTATGAAGGTCAGCTGTTGCAGGACCGGACTGGGCGCAGCTTGGAGAATCTGGCGAGTCATGCCAAAGCATTGATTATTACATTGGGTGCGGAAGGTTCCATTATCTATGCCGGTGGCAAGCAATATAAAATTCCTTGCGTCAAACCAAAAGCAATCATTGATCCGACCGGTTGCGGCGATGCTTATCGGGCCGGCTTGTTATACGGCATTGTCAATGGCTTCGATTGGCAAACGGCTGGACAACTGGGTTCGCTGATGGGGTCGCTGAAAATTGCGCAACGTGGCGGGCAAAATCATCAATTTACCCGAGATGAAATTGATCAACATTACTTTGAGAGCTTCGGTAACCGGATTTTTTGAATGAATCCGGCAGTGATCCAATACGAAACACCGGTTAACTAAACTGATCCAATCGAGAGACGAAGCCGCGAATTCCACGCAATGAATGGTAAACTGCGCGTGTAATAATTCAATATATCCTCAATTCAATTCCACCCAAACCGGTTGATGATCGGAAGCGGTAGTTTCCGCATCACTGTCATGTTGTTTTAAATGTTTCACTAAACCATCGGTGATTAACACAAAGTCGAAGCATTCGGGGTGATCGACAAAATCAACCGGATGAATTCCGACAGTGGGTGCATGAGGTACCCATGGATTTAACAGAGACCAAGTATCATGAAATGCCGGTGTGTCATCATCGAATGGCGCCAGGATCTGCGCATGCTCAGGAGCTGTTGCTGGGAAATTCAGATCACCGCATAAAATCGCTTCTTTGGGTCTGGGAAATACTTCGAAGGTTCCGCCTTGTTCTTCTGGTAACAATTTGCGATGCGACATGCTACATGCCTCTTGGTGTAAATGACGAATGGCATCAATTTGCATTTCACGTTGCCGCTGCGAGTAATATTCCAGATGCGTGGTCATGATACGAATCGATCCGATGCTTGTCGTTACCACGGCTTCTACCAGCACACGCTGCATGCTGGGTGTGGATAATTCCGCTTGCCAGGGCAAGAGATGCCGCCATACTTGACCGACGGGGAGACGGCTGAAAATGACATTGCCGAATTGACTGCGGCTACCAGGTCCATCCGGGATATCGGTTCCAATCCCGTAAATCACACTATAGCCAGGAAGTAACGCCGACAGTATGGCTATCTGATCGTCGCTACGGCTTCCCGGTAAACCGGGAAAATTGACCGCGACTTCCTGCAGACAGATGATATCGAAGTCACCTAATCGATGAATGGTCCGAACGATACGCTGGAGATCGACATCGCCATCCATACCGCGCCCCCATTGGATGTTCCAACTGAGTAATTTCATTATTTTCTCCGATGTGTTGTTCGAAAAATAAATATGGGGTTGTTAGACAGGAATGTTCAGGTGTTGCATCACGATATTTTAATCGGTAAAAATGCAATCGCTCGAGTTATTTGCGCGATAGCTGAGGTTCGTGGATATATTTAGGGTGTGGAAATGCGCATGATCCGATTTACTTGTTCGATGCGGAAATTGCGCAATACGTTCATTCCCAGTAACGACTCTCCTGGCATGTCCGGCATGATGGCCACATCGACATTCGCGAGTTTGAATGATCCAAAAGTGATTTCAGCTGCTTTGGCGATACAGGCGTTGACTTGTCCGTTAGCGGTAGCCGCCTGAAGCGGAGTGCAATCGCGGATACCTGCAAGCAGGGCTGTTGCCGACGAAATGGAGACGGCAGTTGCGCCAGTATCGATCATAAATACGACTGGTGTACCATTTACGCTTCCTGAAGTCAGATAATGGCCGTCACGCGTCTGCTTCAGTTCAAGTTCACCGACTCCGATCGCTTCTGCAGAGTGATCCATTGTTTGTGTGTGTACAGGTATCGACTGGCTATATGCGAGCGCCAGTTGAATGGGGTGCAGACCGGAACCGCTAAAATGCAGAGAAGTTGTAGAACCAGCGGGAACAGCGATGCCATCCGCCACAGACACAGCTGCGCCGTCGGTAAAGCCGTCGTCCAGGTTGCACCATTTAGAACCAATCAATATTTTCATCCCGTAGTTTCCGATCGGCACGCTGAGTTGCATTGTATGACCGGAATGAATCGAGAGCGCGAGCAATTGTTTATTGGTCGTGATGTCCAGCAATAATGCAACCATCGGGTAATCATAATCATTGCGAATTTCCAAACCAGCATAGCCCACATCCGTGCGCTGCATGATCGATAGATCGATCATATAAGCTGATCCATGAATTGGCAATTCACTGCAGGTCTGCACTTCGAACGAAGAAATACGCGAGGTTATTGAAGAATCTAAATCAGTGCTTTGAAGTGCGCGCAATTGATCAAACAAGGTCAATACAATGAAAGCCAGTATGATCCAAGTAAGCATCCTCAAGATTAAGCTTTTCCATGGAAAATTGGATGCATTTTTTACTGACGAGCGACAAGATTGATCCTTTTTCGTATCACCATGCTTATTGTCGTGACTTTGTGGATTATGGTTGTCCATTACTTTACTTCTTGATGATATTGGAATAGTCGATGAAGGTGCGAAATCCGTTTGTTTTTTGATTAAGTTTTTACGGTTATAGGTAAAACAACTTGAACTGCGTTTTTGAAGGTTGCAGAGATTTAGTAACTCCCAAAACATAATGTTCAGGCATTGTTCAGTTCGAAATCACTATTATCAGTTGCAAAGCTTGGGGTTTATGTCTGATAGATGAATATAAGCAATTGCGCAGAGTAAGGGATGTAGATAAGTGAAAAATTGGGAGAAGAATTATGATCACTCGCAGAAGTTTAATTATTTTACTATTGATCGGCTTGTTGGTCGGGTGTGTTCACTTGCCTTCAGGGCCAAGCGTTATGGCATTACCGGGTAGTGGTAAAAATTTTGATCAATTTCGATCGGATGAAATGGCATGCAAGCAGTATGCGCACGAACAAGTCGGCGGTGATACGCCAAGGCATGCTTCAAGGTATAGTGGATTGCAGAGCGCTGCACTTGGTAGTGGTTTAGGCGCAGCTGCCGGCGCTGCGATTGGAGGAGGTCACGGCGCAGCGATAGGTGCCGGGATCGGTTTGTTATTTGGTAGCTTGCTTGGATCCAATACAGCGTCGGCATCAGTTTACGCAAGTCAGGAAAGATACGATAACAGCTATATTCAATGCATGTATGCGAAGGGGCATCAGATTCCGGTTAATGGCAGGATCATTAATAATTCATCTTTTAGAAGCTCTGCAAATAAAAATATGAATGTGGTTTCGGAAAATTTTGTTCCTCCGCCACCTCCTGCCGGTAATCCGCCACCACCTCCACAATAAACAATAGCAAATCGGTGGCATGATCTTGTTACAAACGATCAGCCACCGACGCCTCCCTTTACAACTTGAAAAAGTAAAATAAAATTGCCTTTGCTACTATGATTTTATCAATGCCGCAATTGCCTGCGTTTGAGTAGCTTATCGGTGATGAATGCAATTAACAAGAAAGTGATAATGTAAGGTATCGCTTTCAATAATAATTCCGTGTAATTGGTCATCTGTATCCGCAAAGGATACTCGTAATGTAGTGGAGGAACACCTTCACCTGTTACAAATAGCGTGTATTGGCCTTCATCCAGATCAAAGCGGCCTTTAATGACACCATCCGAATGATTGGTAGAGTAAATGCTTGCAACTGTCTCACTGAGTGCTTGACCGCTGCCCCTGACGATTTTTATAACAATTGGCATATCACGGAGAGCCTGGTCGACGAGGTCGAGGACCCAGTAAGTTTCACCTTCTTTCGGGATTTCCGTGCAATATTCGGCTTCTGGATCGTACTGTGGCTGATAAGTGCTAAGGTGTATCATGCTGCCCGACATATTTCGCACACAAGCATCGGTTTCTAAATTTACTTTGCCATGTGCGGTGGCGAATCCTGAATACAAAGCTGCAGAGAGAATAGCAACCGAAGTCCATATTTTTATGAAATGTCTCATTCTAGAAACTCCTTTACTTGTTTGGTTCTAACTCATGGCTATTATTTTTGGGTCCCAATAACCTGCGGGGAGCAGATCATTGGGACAGTTACTACCGGAGATGAACTTGTTAGATTAAGGAACGATGCGATTGTTCAGAATTTCGCGGCTGGCGCCGTTCCAGGTTACGTCTGTCAGGTTAGAGTAACGGGTGACAATTTGTGCTGCAATACCACCTGAGAATAAACCTGCCCAACCCAGAATCACAAAACCCCAGTGCAATGGCGCGCTAAACAGCTCTTCCATGAACCAGAATGCATGACCCCATTCGTTCAATCCTACGTTCGGCAGAATCATCAATGGGCCAGCAATCGCCATTACCAGCGGGAACGATGTGCCGCGGCTGTACAGTGGCAGACGGGTCATCGCGTACAAGTATGACGCTACGCCACATACGATGTACATCGGGAATGAACCATAAAACACCACTACGTGACTTGGCGTAAAGCTCGTGTCACGAATAATCACTTGGTGCCAGCTTGCATCTTGTTCGGTGAAGAAGCTGCCGCCCCAGTAAACACCAAACAGGTATACACCCAGCCACATCATCCAGTAGAAATAGCGTTTGATCTCTAATTTGGTGTCCAGGTTGTCTAATTGTTCTTTGGTGTCACGGGTTTTTAAAATCCAGCCCCAGGTGACCAATGCAAACAATGGCATCAGGGTCATGTGTACGCGCCACAGTCCCATCCACACTTTGTCAAATTCCGGTTCCATCGAGTCCATTCCGTGGGAATACGCAAATGTCCTTTGAAACCAGATCCAAAATATCGCTACCAGTAGCATGGTGCCCATGCCCAGTTTGTAGTACTTCGAGTCGTACCACAGCGACATGTCATAGCTCGCGCTCGACGCGCTACTCGTTGTGCCATACGTTGTTGCCATTTTATCCTCCATTGATTAGTTGAAAAATGATGCGCAAGGAAAAACAAAATTGCGCACCATCGTTTTGCGTATGTTCAATAATTACTTTTATACGCAATTTAGATTAGCCGATTGACATACTTTTACAATGAGTGGATCCCCTCATTTTTAGCACTGAATACGTAAGTTACGACAAGAGGTGCTCCTCTTGTTAAAGTGTCATTGAAACGCCAAAGAAGCTTAGGGGGTGGAAGAAGAAGGGAAATTGTCCGGGAAACGGAAATTTGATTTTTGCGCGCGTAATCGAAGTGCAAAATTGATCAAACTGTTAGGTCCGCTCAGATCAAGCTTGCGAGAAATATTGACTCGATGATTCTCGATAGTTTTTTTGCTGACAAACAATTGATTCGCAATTTGCGGTGTTGTTAGCCCTTCGGCAATTTTGTCAAGGATGCGGCGTTCTGCTTTTGTGAGGCTATTCAGTCTTGTCAGTGCAGCCTCGATCAATTCATCCTTTTCCGGTTGCTGTTTGCGTACTTGTGTTATTTTTTCAAGCCGTGCATTGATGCTATTGATAAGCTCTTCTTTGGTGAAAGGCTTTGTAAGATAGTCATCGGCACCCATATCCATACCGGTGCGAGTATCCGAGCGGGTTGATTTCGCTGTGAGAAAAATAAAGGCGGGGGGGTGTAGTTGTGGTAACTGCTTGATTTGACCGAATACATCAAAACCGTCCATGCCTGGCAGCATGATGTCGCAGATGATTATGTCGGGTGCTTGTTGCAACGCCAGATTAATGCCATCTTCGCCGGATGGTGCACTAATCACACGGAATCCATAATGCAGAATGATGCTTACAATGTTTTCACGCAGCGCTTGCTCATCTTCGATTACCAGAATGAGTGGATTATTCACTGTCAAAATTATAAGGGTAATTCGATCGTAACCGTACAACCGTTATCAACTTTGCTGTTGATGCTAATATCACCACCATGCAGCATGATCAATTTTTTTGCAATCATCAGGCCCAGGCCGCTGCCAGGAAAAATTTTCGCATTCGATGCACGGAAAAAGGATTGGAACAGAAACAACTGGTCTTTTTCCGGAATACCAATGCCATAATCCTTAATTGTCATAAAATAAACATTGTTCCGGAGGTTGACAGTTAGCTCAGGGGCAGGTTTATTTAACGAATACTTAAACGCATTCGACACGACATTCCGCAAAACATTCCGCAGCAATATTTCATCCAGCTGAATGACTTGATCGGTTGCATCGAAGCGGTAATTCAGTATTCGATGATTGCCGCTGAGTTCGGTATTGGAAGCAACGAAAGTATCCATGAACTGCTTGAACGGTACTTCTTTTTTGGATAATTCAATTTTTCCTTCGTCAATTCTGCCAATATCCAGAATATTTTCCATGAGTTCGGTCATGCGGATGGTTTCTTCTGCCATGATGGTTTTTTGCCGCTGAAATAATTCTATAAATTCAGGGCTGAGCCCAGCCGATTCCATTTTAAGATCCAATAAATCGATACTCGAACGGATAGTCGCAAGCGGAGTGTGGAATTGATGTGAAGCCAGATTGACGAATTGAGTTTTGAAACGATTGAGTTCACGCTCTTTTTCCATCGCTTTTTGCAATCGCTCTTCCGCTTGCTTGATCAAAGTGATGTCATTTTCAACGGCGACATAGTTGATTAGCTGGCCGACATCGTTGTATACCGCAGCGATATTGAGATAGAGCCAGATTTTTTCTCCGCTCTTGGTGTAGTTTAAAATTTCGCCGGAGAAAGTACCGGTGCTTTTAAGCGAATGTGCAATCGCTTGAATGGTTTCTCTGGAGGTCTCAGGTCCTTGAAGGAAAGCGGCCGGGTCGATTCCAATGACTTCTTCCGCTTTGTAGCCAAGGATTTTCTCGAAACTCTGATTAATCCAGATGATCTTTTTTTGCGGATCGGTGATCATTACGATACCGTTGGTTTTTTCAGCGACATAAGCCATGCGTTGCAATTCCAGCTCATTCCTCTTTCTGGCCGTGATATCCATGCCATAACAGATGACAAATTCCGTGTTACCGGACTTATCCAATAGGGGATATAGGGTTCGCAAGCAGGTTCGATCTACGCCATGCGAATCGCTCAATCTTTCTTCATAGGTTACTGGTTGCTTTTGTTGCATGCACGTATTCAGTTCGCTGTCGTGTTTTAATTCAGTAACTGGAACCCAATTTTTAAGATCGTTGTGCTGATCCGCAGAGAGACCACTGGCAAATCCATGACAATCCATGGCAGCACGATTGGCGTATAGATATTGGCCTTGATGATCGAAAACCGCCAGCTCGGTAGGTAACTCGTCAAGAATACGCCGATACGGCAGTTGTTTTGCTACGGTTACATCATTTGAAATTTTTTGAGGTGTGATGTTTTTCAAGATACCGTATAAGCTGATCAACCTGTCGTGTCGATCCAGAATC
Organism: Nitrosomonas limosa; assembly: GCF_054188085.1. Classification (NCBI taxonomy): domain Bacteria; kingdom Pseudomonadati; phylum Pseudomonadota; class Betaproteobacteria; order Nitrosomonadales; family Nitrosomonadaceae; genus Nitrosomonas; species Nitrosomonas limosa. The sequence continues at coordinate 3,025,724 of NZ_CM135180.1, forward strand.
GGAAAAATAGTTGTTGTATGCCACTTGATCCTGCCATCTTGCATTCGGATCATAAAGTCTTCACTTTGCTCAATTTTTGAAGCGGTAACCTGGGCAATCAATCTACGCATTTTTTCTTTTTCCAGATCTTGATAATACTGCGTAGTATCCAGTAGCGTTGAACACTCAAAATTTCTATCTAATTCATAGAAATCATACAAATAGTCAGACCAGAGAACCATGTTTGTAGAGAAAGAATGTGACCATTCGCCGATCTCTCCGATTTTGCTCAATAGCGATAGCCTTTGTCGCTGAGAAATCAGCGTATCAAAAGTTTCAAGCTGTGGTTTGTAATCTAGTCTGGAATTCATTGGTCTATTCCATGAATATGAAATTTAATATTGATAGAGATTGCCGCCGGTGGTCATTTCTCTGAAATAAAGCAGATAGCGGAATCAAGTGATTTTATAACATACTTTTTTCTTGAAGAAAAACAGTAATAAAAATATCACTTTATTGGGAGTTATGGATTAGCTGTTGTTCCTTCTTTGGTAGCAAGCAAAATGAAAATGAACTGGATCATTGAAATTTTAGCTGATGCACCTGCTGCGCAAATAGTTCTTAGGGCGATGTTACAAAGAAAGAATAACGTAGACTGATGAAAAAATTACTTATCGTGAAATCAGCGATTACTTGACCGAAGGTTTAATCTAGTGAAAAGCAGAAAAGTGTATTCGAGAATCACTAGATCACTCTAAGAAATTGATTATGCAGTAGTATTAATATTCTGACCCAGGTGGGGAGGGAGGTTTGAAGCGGTTTTGTTGTCAGGAATTGCTTCAATTAAAGCAAGCGCTCCGGCTGCATTGAGGTTAATCGCTTTTTTTAAAACTGCGATACCCACTGCTTGATTACTGCTAAAGTTAGCCATTTCTGTTGCTAAATTTGCTATTCCATTAACATCCATTTTAACGCTCCTTAAATTCTCACAGTATTAGTTTTAGTTGTAATGATTAGCGGCATGTTGATGCAATATTTAAGTCTGGACTTGCGTGCTTTTACAGATAAAGAGTCTTAGTGAGCCGGGAGCCTGCTTCGGATTGCTAATCTTTAGGTAAGAATGTAGAAAAAAGGGTTTTAAAATGATCTTTCCAACCAAATCCTACTTTTAGGGGGACCATGAGCTGAATGGCAATATCCTGGTCATTTTTTCCTTCGATATAAAGCGTATATTGTCCCGGCTCAGTGAGTTTGATTGCTTGTGTGATGACGCCCGATGGATGCTGTGTCGCTGGAATAGTCAGAATATCAATTTCTTTTTTTTGTTCATTAATGAGTTCGGACTTGACCAATCGTTGACTCAACAGAAAGTTACGGGCTGTTTCCGGATAGAGTAAATCGATGGAGATATTCAAACTGGCTGGTTCCGGCACTCTTCCGCATTGTATGGGGACATAAGCGGAGCGAATGGTATCTTTGGGAATTTCGTAGTCGAGGGGCAGATAGTAGCCGGAATAACCAATGGTCAATGTGTTTGTTTCTATCGTACAGGCACCGCCTCGGAAACCTTTGGGGTAAGTTTCTGAGAAATCGCCTTGTGAGCTAGTGCGGTATAATGCACTAAAAGTTACGAATGCAAGGATGATTCCAAGCAAAATTGTGAGTTGCGGGCGGCGAATTAACAATTTTGGCTTGGTTTGCATAGGGCTTCCTTGGTTTTTTCAAAAAATGTCGAACTTTCAGAGCTAAATTAAGTTATGCGCTATCGGAATGGATGTCATTCCATGCGAACAATATCATCCGGGTTGTCAGAGTGATGTAACATAACCGATCCCCAATGGATTAACAAGCTCGAGCAGATTCTTGTTGAAGAGCCAGCAACAGGGGAATGTCAATTTAGTCGGGTTGTTAAGTGATGGAAATTATTAAGACATTAGGGTTGTTTGTAGTAACAGCGATTGCGGAAATAGTCGGCTGCTATTTGCCCTATTTGTATTTGAAAGAGGGTAAGTCGTTCTGGCTACTCCTGCCTGCCGCAGTGAGTTTATGTCTATTCGTATGGTTGCTGACACTGCATCCACAAGCCGCGGGCCGTGTGTATGCGGCCTATGGCGGGGTTTATATCAGTGTGGCATTGATGTGGTTATGGTTGATAGATGCAATTCGTCCAACCGGGTCGGATTGGGTGGGTGTCGGGTTATGTTTGGCCGGTGTGATTGTCATCATGTATGGCAGGCAATTGTTCAGATATTTTTGAAGGCATGACACATTAAATATTAACGGACTGAATATTAATTTTTCAATTAATCCTTCCTCAATAGCCTTTGGTGGTTTCCGGTTTGTGCAATCCGAAAGCCGGTTTATTTTAATAGCATCCGATAATCCATTTTCATGGTAGACATCGATTCAATTTTCTCGGCGGACGGTGCGCTTGCTCGCCAAATTTCCGGATTCCGCATGCGTCCCCAACAGTTGGAAATGGCTCAAATTATTGCTAAGACTATTCATAACCACCAGGTTCTGGTGGCGGAAGCAGGTACCGGGACCGGGAAGACATTTGCATACCTGGTTCCTGCTTTTCTTGGCGGTGGCAAAGTGATTATCTCGACAGGAACAAAAACACTACAAGATCAATTATTTAGTCGGGATATTCCAATCGTTCGAGCAGCGCTTAAAATTCCAATAACGATTGCCTTGTTGAAGGGGCGTGCGAATTATATTTGTCTGTATCATCTGGAAAGAAGTTTGCAGGATACACAGCTCAGTTTTATTAATCGCGACGAAATTCAATATCTGCAGTTGATCGATCGTTACGCAAGAAACAGTAAAGATGGCGACCGAAGCGGGCTTAGCGCAGTGCCGGACAACGCAGCAATCTGGCAGCAAGTCACATCGACTCGCGATAGCTGCCTCGGTTCCGAATGTCCGGATTACAAGAAGTGTTTTGTCATGGAGGCGCGGAAACAAGCACTGGCTGCTGATGTTGTGGTGGTTAACCACCACTTGTTTTTTGCCGACGTGATGTTGCGTGATGAAGGATTGTCCGAATTGTTACCGGCCTGTAATACGGTTATTTTTGACGAAGCGCACCAGTTGCCGGAAACAGCCAGTTTATTTTTTGGTGATTCTATCAGTACCGGACAATTGCTGGATCTTGCGCGTGATGCTAAAACTGAAGCGATTCAAGCGGCAGCGGATTTTGTGCCCCTAACGGATGCGATCGCAACAATGGAGAAAGCTGTTCGTGATTTACGATTGACAGTCACGGCGGATAACTCTCGGTTATCATTTGCAACGGTGATGCGATATGCTGATTTCGATAAAGCGCTGAATCATTTGCTCAAACAGTTGACGCAACTGGTTACGTTGCTTGAAGATCAAGCGGAACGATCGGAAGGATTGGAGAATTGCCGGCAGCGTGCAGCCAGCCATTTGTATTTGATCCAGCGCTGGCATGATGAAATCGACATGCAAGGGTATGTGCGCTGGATCGAAGTTTACCATCAGGCAATGCAACTACATGCTACACCTCTTTCAATCGCTGAGATTTTTCAAAAGCAAATGATGAGCTCGTTACGAACTTGGATTTTTACTTCGGCGACACTCTCAGTTAAAAAGGATTTTTCACATTTCAATCACGAAATGGGGTTGAGCGACGTTCAGACCGCTTATTGGGAAAGTCCATTTAATTTTGCTGAGCAAGCATTGCTGTATGTGCCGCTTGGATTGCCGGAACCGCAACACAAATCCTATACCGATCAGGTCGTGCAAGCCGCATTGCCGGTATTACGGGCAAGCCGTGGACGCGCTTTTTTTCTTTGCACAAGCTTACGTGCAATGCTGCGGGTGAATGAATTGCTGCAAGCGTGCGCTGATTTTGATTTCCCAATTCTGTTGCAAGGACAAGATTCACGATCCTATATGTTAGAGCGTTTCCGAGAATTAAAAAACGCGGTGCTCATTGGCAGTCAATCGTTTTGGGAAGGCGTGGATGTTCGCGGCGAAGCTTTATCGTTGGTTATCATCGATAAGCTGCCTTTTGCCCCGCCGGATGATCCGGTGCTTTCTGCCCGCATTGAGAAAATTAATCGCGAGGGCCGCAATGCTTTTTTGGAATATCAATTACCCCGTGCGGTCATTAACCTCAAACAGGGAGCCGGTCGGTTAATACGAGATGAAACCGACCGCGGGGTATTGATGATCTGTGATCCCCGTCTCACAACCAAGGCTTACGGCAAATCTATTTGGCAAAGCTTGCCGCCAATGAAGCGGACTCGTGAGTTAGATGAAGTCAAACGATTCTTCGAAAGTCACTAAACAATCAGTTGAAAGAAATAATTGAATTATTGGCTGGTTTTCAATAGATGGTGCAAAGCTCTATGCTGAAAATAAATTTTTTTCTCATGATATTTTCCATTTTTACAGGAGTGTTTGTTTTAGCTCCTGATACGTTTGCAAGGAGTGATACTCCGGTCTTAGCCAGTGACCGGGATTATCAGAAGGAGCTGGCAATTGTCAAATTGAACGACATTATTAGAAATATTAAACAACAAAAGAAAGAAGTAGATGCTAAGTTGCAGTTGTTAATGAAGGCTAAAACCGAGCAGGAGAAAAACAGAATTCAGAATGAATTGAATGAATTAAGTAAGGCTATCGTTGAGCAGGAGTCATCGTTTGAGATGATACTGACGGCGGGTCTGGAGCTGGAAAGAGACGATACTGAAGAACAAGAGAAGTTTGATTGGCAAAAAGACTTGCTGGAAATTGTGCAACCGATATTAAGTGAACTGCGGCAATTAACGGAGAATAAGCGCAAGCTGGATAATCTCAACAAAAAAATTGCTTTTTATACCTCACAAATTGCGGATATCGAAGAGGTTCTTAAACATATTTCAAAAGTCAATACACAGGGCTTCGAGAAAGAAGCTTTAATGGAATTTGAGCGCATTGATCGCAAATGGCGGGGGCAGCTTGATAAGAGCAGGCATCTGCTGGAGATCGCACGTTTGCAGTATGACGAAATGATTAAGTCGCAGTCTGCAAAGGAAGTTTCTGTTGCCGAGCATATTAAGCAATTTGCCACGGGGCGAGGTGCGACTTTGTTAATGGCGCTCGTTGCCTTTATTACGGTGTATTTTTCAATGTTACTGCTGTTAAAGCTATTGGGCTGGTTGAGCAATAGAAGTGAAGATCAGAAAAGGACTTATTATCAACGGGTAATTACTTTGTTTTACCATTTCTTGATGGCAGCCTTGGCTGTTGCGGCAGCATTTTATGTGCTGAGTGTGAGAAATGATCAGGTATTGATTGGTATTACAGTGTTGTTACTACTGAGTATTATTTGGTTACTGAAGAGCTCTATTCCCAGTTATGTGAATGAGCTCAGAATTCTGCTAAATACGGGATCCGTCAGGGAAGGGGAATGTATCCTATACAATGGTATTCCAATGCAGGTGGAAAGTTTGAATTATTACACCAAATTGGTAAACCCTTTATTGCCCGGTTTGGAATTGCGTTTAACACTGGCGGAATTGGCGAACTATGTTTCTCGTCCTTATTCACCCGATGAGCCTTGGTTTCCCTGTCAAATCGGTGATTTTGTCATGCTCTCAGATGGAACTTATGGAATGGTAAAGTGCATTACGCTTGAGAACATTTTGTTATCTCTTTCCGATGGCACGATGCCGAGAACCTATACCGTTCCGGATTTTATTTCCGCAAATCCTAAGAATTTTTCGCACGGGTTTATCGTTGTCAGCGACTTCGGTATCGATTATAAACATCAAAGCTTATGTACTACTGAAATTCCGGATAAATTCGCAAGCGGGATCCGTGCAGGATTGCTGCAAGAAACTTATGGTCATGCGTTGAAGGACTTATCTGTGTTTTTCGCTAAAGCCAATACCTCTTCCTTGGACTATAAAATAATTGCCACTTTTGAAGGCGTGGCCGCAAAAGACTACTTTGCGATTCGGCGTGCATTACAACGTTATGCAGTTGAAGTTTGTAACCAGCAGCAATGGATCATACCATTTACCCAAGTTGCTGTTCATACGCGGGTAGATTGATTGGATGATTGATAATTGCGCCGATAAGCCGCCGCTTCATAAAAACGTATTGAACCGTTATTACCTATGAAATTAGCTACTTGGAATGTTAATTCTTTGAAGGTGCGATTGCCGCACGTTATTGATTGGTTAAAAACAAATCAACCGGATATGTTATGTTTACAAGAAACAAAGCTGACCGATGAGAATTTTCCGGTTAAAGAAATTGCGGAAGCTGGCTATGAGTCCATTTTTGCCGGGCAGAAAACCTACAACGGCGTAGCGATTCTTAGTAAGCAGAAGGGGCTTGAAGTAGTATCGGCTTTACCCGGTTTTGCTGACGAGCAGAAAAGAATTATTGCTGCTACGTTCGGTGATTTGCGGATTGTTTCAGTGTACGTACCCAATGGCGAGAGTGTCGAGTCTGACAAATATGATTATAAAATGAGATGGCTTCCTTCCTTAACCCGATGGCTGCAGCAGGAACTCAAAGTCTATCGAAAGTTAGCGCTACTAGGAGATTTTAATATTGCGCCAGAAGATCGGGATGTACACGATCCGGAATTGTGGGAAGGTAAAGTTCTGTGCAGTCAACCGGAGCGATCTGCTTTTGAGGATTTGCTAAAGTTGGGATTGTCGGATAGTTTCCGGCTTTTTGATCAACCGGAAAAATCGTTTACCTGGTGGGATTATCGGATGATGGCTTTCCGGTTAAATCGCGGATTGCGCATTGATCACATACTATTGAGCACTGATCTTGCACGAGATTGTGCCGCTTGTATTATTGATAAATCAACGAGAAAACTGGAACGTCCTTCCGATCATGCGCCGGTATTGGTCGAGCTTTCGTGATATGGTGCTTCCGGATTAAGGAGTATTTTTTTTCTCCGAAAGCTCATTAAGTTCTTTTTTCAAAACCTTCAGATTGTTTTCCCGGTTGTCTATTTCACTGCGTAACCGTTCTACCCGGTCCAAATATCTTTGATAATTGCGCTCGCTTCCCAAGCGGTCCGGATTGCCGTCTTTATATTCATTTTTAACTTCACTGAGGCGTTTTTCTTCTTCCGAAATCTTGCTTTGTAGCTTTTCCTTCTGTTCTTCCAGTTTCATTGATTCTCTACGCCTGGCGATTCGCTCCTCAACATCTCCGGAATCGACAGGGGGGACAACGACGATGGGCGGCAAATTAAGTTGTTTTGCATTGTTCGATGGAATGTTTGAATAGGTAACGTTACCTTTTTCATCGACATGTTTGTAGATCCCGGCTGAAAGCGGGAATGAAAGAGAAATTAGCACGATAAAAAACAAGCACTTTCTTTTCATAAATTCGCCGGGCTTATGGTCGCAAGATCTGTTCAGCCACTGCTATTTTCCAAGCTCTTTTTTTAGAGCGCTAATATTCCTTTGATGTAAAAACAATTTATTTTTTAACTGAACAATTTTCTCTGCCGAATTGCTGATGTCCGGTCCGATGGATATATGATCCAGAGAACTTTGTGTATCCGCAAAAAGTTTTTCTTCCGTTACTAATTCTTTTTCGAGGATTTTCCGGCGCATTGTATCCCGGTCATTCTGGGTGGAATCTTTGATTTTTGGTAAATTTGAGGAGGTCTGCGATCTGGATTGACTGATACCATCTCTGGAATATGATGCAATCGAAATCTTTTCGGCATTTGGGATAGGACGGTTGGTAAAAGTGATGTTGCCATCTTTATCAACATGTTTATAAATGGTTGATCCGGCAATGGCATTGGTTGAAAGGATAATTTGCAGAAAAATCAGAAAAATAAATGTGCTGGTTTTCATATTGTGCTAGATGAAAGTTAGTAACAATTGCAACCATAGTGTCAGTTTATCAATGATTTCTTCAGGATAATGTTAAAAAAGAACTATATATTCCTCCTTTTTACAGAAAATGATTTTCACGAAATGTGCATTCATTCTGGGGTAAATCGAAGAAATATTCAATGATTCAACCCCAGATCGGATTAAAGGCTGTAATACATATCAAATTCTACTGGATGCGTTGTAGTGCGTAACAAAATAACTTCTTCCATTTTCAGCTGAATATATGCATCGATCATATCATTGGAAAATACCCCGCCGCGGATCAGAAAATCACGGTCTTTATTGAGACATTCCAATGCCTCATCCAACGATGCACAGGCATTGGGCACTTTTGCGGCTTCTTCAGGCGGTAAGTCGTACAGATTTTTATCCATTGGATCGCCCGGATGTATTTTGTTTTGGATGCCATCGAGCCCCGCCATCATCAGTGCGGTAAATGCTAAATACGGGTTGGCTGTCGGGTCTGGAAATCGAACTTCAATGCGACGTCCTTTGGGGCTGCTCGTGTGTGGGATACGGATCGCCGCTGAACGATTACTAGCCGAATAAGCCAAATTCACAGGGGCTTCGAAACCAGCCACCAAGCGCTTGTATGAGTTGGTGCTGGGATTGCAGATGGCATTTAGTGCTTTTGCATGCTTCAAAATGCCGCCGATGTAATACAGTGCGATTTCAGATAAACCCGCATAACCATTCCCGGAAAACAAGTTTTTACCGTCCTTCCAAATGGATTGGTGCACATGCATGCCGGAACCATTATCTCCAACGATCGGTTTGGGCATGAAAGTGGCAGTTTTGCCATAGGAATGTGCAACATTGTGTACCACATATTTCAAAATCTGGTTCCAGTCGGCGCGTTTGACCAAACTGTTAAAGCGTGTACCAATTTCACATTGTCCGGCAGTGGCAACTTCATGGTGATGTACCTCGACACCTACGCCCATTTCTTCCAACGTAAGGCACATTGCCGAGCGGATATCCTGGAATGAATCGACTGGGGGAACAGGAAAATAACCGCCTTTAATTGCTGGGCGATGGCCGATATTGCCACTTTCGTATTTGAGTGCGGAACTCCATGCAGCTTCCTCGGATTCGATTTTTACAGAGCATCCGGCCATATCGGTGTGCCAGCGTACCGAATCAAATATGAAAAATTCGGGTTCAGGGCCAAAGTATGCCACGTCACCAATGCCAGTCGATTTAAGATAAATTTCAGCGCGCTTTGCAAGCGAACGGGGATCCCGGTTATAACCTTTTCCATCAGCAGGTTCAACGACATCGCAAGTAAGCAGTATGGTTGGTTCATCCATGAAAGGATCCAGATTGGCGGTATCCGGATCAGGAATTAACAACATGTCGGAGGCTTGAATACTTTTCCAGCCGCCGATCGAAGAGCCATCAAAAGGGTGGCCGTCTTCAAATTTGTCAGCATCAAAGGTGTGCGCGGGAATGGTGACGTGATGTTCTTTACCGTTAGTGTCGGTAAATCGTAAATCAACAAACTTGATTTCATTGTCTTGAATCATTTTCAAAACATCAGCTACCACCATATTATTTTCTCCAGGCTTCTGTTACAAAAAATTAATGACTAAAAAACATTCAGATGGAATTATACCAGCACAGCGTCATGAGTAATTTAGAACCTTGCTGACTTCCATTTGTAAATTGGCTCATCGGAATCAATTTCTTAAATGCCCGGATGTGCATTCTACTGTACTATTGCTGGCCAAGTCTCTACGTTTATATAATTCACGCAAATTTTTCATCGCGAATCAATATTTCTGAACTGATTGTCAGGTGGAAAAAAATATCCTCTATAACTGAAGGTTGCGTTTTTTTGAAGCCACCAAATATGTCCCAAGCGCTTAATTTGCTTAAGGAAGTTTTCGGTTTTCCGGCCTTTCGCGGGCAACAGTTTGAAATCATTTCGCACCTTGCTCAGGGTGGTGATTGCTTGGTTTTAATGCCGACAGGTGGTGGCAAGTCGCTGTGTTATCAGATTCCAGCATTAATGCGCAATGGTGTCGCTATTGTGATATCTCCATTAATAGCCTTGATGCGTAATCAAGTCGCTGCGCTGCATGAGATTGGTGTGCGAGCCGCATTTTTGAATTCTTCACTCAGCTGGCAGGAAGCTGCGTCGATTGAGCAGAAGCTTATGGCTGGAGGCTACGATTTGCTATACGTAGCGCCTGAGCGTTTGTCAAGCGCTCGATTCATGAATTTAATTTCCAATATTGATATTGCACTATTTGCAATTGATGAGGCCCACTGTGTTTCCCAGTGGGGGCATGATTTTCGTCCAGAGTATATGCAGTTGTCGATATTGCATGAATGTTTTCCCGAAGTTCCGCGCATTGCTTTGACAGCCACAGCGGATAAGGATACTCGTAAAGATATCATTGAGCGGTTGGGATTGGGTGCGGCCAAAGTATTTATTTCCAGTTTTGATCGCCCCAATATTCGTTATCACATTGTGGATAAAACCAATCGTTATTCGCAGCTATTAACTTTCATTCTTACAGAGCATTCTGGGGATGCTGGGATTGTATATTGTCTGTCGCGCAAGAGGGTTGAGGAAACTGCAGCTTGGCTGATCAAGCAGGGTCTACCCGCAGTTGCATATCATGCCGGTATGAGTACGCAGGAACGAAATAAAAGCCAAGAGAAGTTTCTGCGTGAAGAAGGCATTATTATGGTGGCCACGATTGCTTTTGGAATGGGAATAGATAAGCCAAATGTGCGTTTTGTCGCTCATCTTGATCTGCCTAAGAGCATTGAAGGTTATTATCAGGAAACCGGCCGTGCAGGGCGGGACGGATTAACTGCGAATGCTTGGATGATTTATGGATTGGGAGATGTCATTCAGCAACAGCGACTCATTGAAGATTCCGAAGCAAACCCTTCACATAAACAGGTAGCTCTTCGAAAATTGGAAGCGATGCTTTCATTGTGTGAGACAACGACATGCCGCCGTGTGCAAATGTTAAGTTATTTTGGGGAAACAGTGGCCATGTCGGCATGTGGTAACTGTGATATCTGCTTGAACCCACCGAAAACTTTAGATGCGACGATAGATGTGCAAAAGGCATTGTCATGTGTATATCGCACAGGACAAAATTTTGGTGTGAAGCATTTAATTGATGTTCTGCGCGGTAACTTGACAGGTCGCGTTATGGAGTGGCATCACGACAAGCTGAGTACATTCGGCATTGGTAAAGATCTATCGGTCAGTGCTTGGCGTTCTATTTTTCGACAGATTATTGCGTTCGGTTTTTTAAAAGTCGATAGTGTTGAGTATGGTGTTTTACGATTGACAGAGGCAAGTCGCGAAGTATTAAAAGGACAACGATCGGTTTTTTTGCATCAACGGACCAAAATAAATCAGTTAAATGAAAGCAATTCAAGCAATGGTTCTAATATTTTGGATGTGGGTGAACGTAATCTTTGGAATCAATTGCGCAATTGGCGTGCAGCAACTGCGCGAGAACACGGTGTTCCAGCATATGTGATCCTTCATGATGCAACCCTTATGGAACTGGTGCGCTTATGTCCGCAAAATACCGATGAGTTAAGCCGAGTCACGGGAATTGGTGCTCGCAAGCTTGAAAAATATGGCTGCCATCTGATGGCAATTTTTCTCGCAAACGCTAGTTCACAAACGAATAGATAAAAATTTTAAGATTTCTATGTTAGTCACTTGGAATTTTATTAAGTTCTGTTATATACTCAAAGATCAATAAATTATTGTTATAGATTTAGTATATGAGGAAAAAATAATGAAAGTATCGTTTTTTGCTGTAATTTTATTAGTTTTCTTGGCGGCCTGCTCAAATGCCGATATGGGTAATCCCGATCAGGTTGCTGAAGATTGCCCACATGGAGTTGATGGCAATGGCAATTGTGTCAAAGAAGGACAAGATCCACGTCCCTATGGTGGTAAAAGCAAACCTGGCCATTAATAATCATCAAAAAATTCTAATTATCTGATTAATCTTTAAACCGTCCATTGTGGCGGTTTTTTTATATATACGTTCGAGAGTTATCTAATTTGCTAGCTCTTGCTAGTACATGTTGCAAGATTTTTCAGAGGTATGTTTTGAAAAATCTAAGCCTCGTCAACGTGGCTAATTTAAATCCTCGCCGTGTCTGTTACCTGTCAAGCTTTAAATATCAAAAGCGTGTCTGGTATTTGTTATGCAACAAATAAGTTAAATAAGGCGTAAATCGACAAGTGTTTCAAGATTTGTTGTCATAAATTAGCCTTATGATAAGAGTATTACTTATCTGGCTGATGATGATCTTATCAAGTATCTGTAATTTTTAGATTATCGTTTTTGCAAAAGAAAGGTGCTTTTGTAGATTGTTTGAAGCAAAGATCAGGATAGGTTATCAAAAAGGAATCGTCTTTTTCAGTTGGTGCCAATTATTAGCATGATCTGTTTTGCACGTTTATGTTTTTCTTTAACTAGTGGTAAATACGTGTTTGATTTGTAACAAGCACTGCTGTATTTTGTCGGATACTAACTCTTTCATTAAAGTTTCTTCTTTTGTATGTCGTTGCTTACTTTAATTATGCATTTTATCTAATTGATATTATTATATATCTTAATATATTCCACTCGGCTAATTTTGTTTAACTAACATTGTCATCAAAAAGGGAAAGAACTATGGTATTAGTATATTTGCGGAAGTTTTTGTTATTGAGTATAGCGATTTCGGTTACTTTAGTTCTTATTGCTTGTAATAAAGAAGAGCCAACTGAAAAAAAATCCGGTCAAGCGCTCGCTCGCGTTAATGGAAAAGAAATCACAATGCTGCAACTTAACGATGAAATTAGACGTGCTAATGTGCGTGCTGATCAATATGAGGCTGCAAGCAAGCAATTATTGGAGTCACTGATCTCCCGTCAATTGATAGTTGATGAAGCTGTTCGAAACAAACTCGACCGTACGCCGGAAGTTATGCAAGCGAGAGAACGTGTTGTCGCACAGGTGATCACTCAAGCGTACTTACAAGGCATTATGAGTAAAGTTGAGAAACCAACAAAAGCCGAAATCGATGATTATTTTCAGAAACATCCGGAACTCTTTACGCAACGTAAACAATTTGATTTGACGATAGCCCGGATAGCAACAAAGGATTTAAGTGAAGAGTTAAAAAAAGTGCTTGATGCGGCAAAAACACTTGATGAAGTTATTTTGTGGCTGGATAAAAATAAGGTTCAGTATGTTCGTAGTGTAGCATCACGTAGTACAACTGATCTTCCACCTCAGATGGCAACTTTATTGCAGGAAAAAAGCAAAGATACAATTTTTATTATTAACGAACAAGAAACAAGTTCATTAATTTATGTGAATGCTGTTAAGGAAAGTCCAATTCCGCTAGCCTCTGCGGCACCGCAGATCGAAAGATTCCTGATGAATCAGAAATTTAGAGCAGCAACAGATGCCGAAATTGCTCGCCTGCGCACTGCGGCACAGATAGAGTATCTTAATACTAAAGATCAGAAATCAAATGACCAGAAACAAAATGTTGATAAGCCAGCTGATTCTTCATCTAGTGAATTGATATCGGATACTTTAGATGGGCTTAATAATGCTGCTCCGATTTCGGAAGGAGCAATTGAGCGTGGAATTACTGGATTCAAGTAACTTTCTTGTACTTTTCTGGACTTAAAGCTGATTGGTTATGAAATAAGGATTGCAAGGAATGAAGAAAAAATTAAGTAAGTTCATTTTATGGAGTATGGCTTTCATATTTCTCTGGATTGCCTGTATCAATATTACAGTAGCAAATGATTCGAGAGAGAGTGTATTGGGTCCCGGAGATTTATTAAAAATTTTTGTCTACGGTCATCCTGATATGACAACTGAGGCTAAAGTAAGCGAAACCGGTAATATCACATTCCCTCTTCTTGGCGAGATTCTCGTTGATGGATTAACACCTTCTGCAGCAGAAAAAAAGATAGCTAATCTGCTTGAGAGTAGAGATATTCTGAGAAAACCACAGATAAATATTTTTACTGCGACGTTACAAAGTCAAATGGTTTCTGTCCTTGGCTATGTTCGAAATCAAGGGCGCTATCCTATTGATGGGAAGCGTAGTTTAACTGAAATTCTAGCAATGGCGGGTGGAATAATTCCAGAAGGCGGCGATCTGATTACGCTGATTCGATCTGATGGAAATCAATTCTCCAAAGAAGTAATTGATGTATCAGAGATGGTACGTTCCGGAGACCTGTCGCGTGATGTGCATGTAAGAAGTGATGATCTGGTTTATGTTGAAAGAGCAAATCGATTTTATATCTATGGCGAAGTTCAACGTGCAGGGACGTACAGACTTGAACGGAATATGACGGTTATTCAAGCTTTATCCGTAGCTGGTGGACTGAATCCTCGAGGTACCGAGCGCGGCTTGAGAGTTCAGAGGCGTGATTCTGATGGGAATCTGAGGATATTGTCTGTGAAATCCAGTGATTTGGTTGAACCTGATGATGTTATTTATATCAAAGAAAGTTTGTTCTAATGAGCACTCTATACCATTTTGGAGGTCTTTCTAAGGATCCCTCCTTTTTTCTAAGTAACAATTAACTGAATTGGAACAAAATTTAATTCTATGGATTTTTCTCGATTCTTTTTTATCGTATTAGCAAGGTATAAACTCATTTTACTTACTCTTGTTGTGACTATCGCGACGACTCTGATCGTGAGTTTAAATCTGCCTAAAAGTTACAAATCATCTGCAACCTTGTTACTTACTTATAAAGGGGTTGATCCCGTTACTGGCTCGGTGATTCCTGCGCATCTTAATCCGAGCTTTATGGCTACTCAAATTGATGTTATCAAAAGTTCAAGGACTGCGATAATGGTGATAGATCAGCTTAGACTGGATCAAAGTGATGCTGTAAGAAAACAACATGAAGATAGCAATAGTGAATTGAGTTTACGCGATTGGCTTGCTAACTTCCTGCTTAGAAATGTTGACGTTGAGACTTCGCGAGACAGCAGCGTGATTGGTATTGGCTATAAAGGTCCTGATCCGATGTTTGCTGCTGCAATGGCAAATGCTTTTGCTAATGCTTATCAAGAGATTAGTATTCGCCTCACAGTTGAACCTTCGCAAAAAGCAGCAACTTATTTTACAGATCAACTGAATGTGTTACGTGATAGATTGGAAATAGCGCAAAAAAAACTTACTGAGTACCAGCAAGAAATGGGAATTATAGATGTGGATTATCGTCTTGATGTCGAAACAAAGCGACTTGATGAGCTTTCTCGTCAACTAATTTTCGCTCAAGCGGAGCTGATGGGTGCGATTTCTGAAGGGGAAAGCAATGTTGTTGGAGAGAGTACGAGCATTGCAAAAAATGCAATGATTAATAATTTAAAGCTCAGCTTGGTTCAAGCTGAGACTAAATTCTCGGAAATTTCCCAAAGAATTGGGAGTAATCATCCCATGTATGCAGCTGCAAAGGCCGATGTTGATAAATTAAGAGCGGAGCTAAGCAGGTACATAAGAGCAACTAAAAATACAGCGATTAACCAAGAAAGCGAAGTTCGTGCAGCACTCGAAGAGCAGAAAGCAAAAGTCTTAACTCTAAATCGCTCAAGAAATGAGCTTTTTCTTTTAGCTAGAGAAGTTGAAGGAGCACAGCAAGCCTATAATACTGCGATGCAACGTTTGAATCAAACCAGTCTGGAGGGGCAAGCGAATCTCTCAACCGTATCGATACTTGATACAGCTAAAGTACCGGAGCGTCCAGATAGTCCTAAGATATTTCTTAATACAATTTTATCTGTAATTTTGGGTACTCTCCTGGGGCTAGGGGTAGGGTTGCTTGTAGAAATGGTTGATCGGCGTGTGCGTTCAGCGGAAGACTTAATCGATATACTTCAAGTTCCTGTTCTGGGAGTGATTAAGAGGGGGGCCCCGAAACCCAAACGCTTACAGATAGCTTGGCCACGTTTATTAAGAAAAGGTTCAGCTTGAGCTTGAGCTAAAAATAGGATTAATAATGAGTATTCCAAATTCTTCAGAAAAAGAGAAATTTAATATTAAAGGCTCAATTGATTCTAATATGACATCTCTTCGTAAATTTAGTATAGGACACATCTTGCTGGATATGGGCAAGATCACGCCTGCAGAAGCAGAACGCGTTTTACGTTTGCAGAAGGAGAGCGGCCTGCGTTTTGGTGACGCGGCGCTAAAACTAGGACTTATTACTGAAGAAGATATTCAGTTAGTGCTCGCTCAGCAATTTGATTATCCTTATTTATTGCCAGGTCAAGGGAATCATCCCCCAGAGTTGGTAGTTGCATATCAACCATTTGGAGCTCAAGTAGAAGTATTTCGTGCTGTTCGTAGCCAATTAATGCTGCGCTGGTTTACTACAGGACATAAGGCACTGGCCATAGTTAGTTATAATCCTGGTGACGGTGTAAGTCTATTTGCGGCGAATCTGGCTATAGTATTTTCGCAACTTGGGGAACGCACATTGCTCATCGATTCAAATTTGCGCTATCCTCAACAACATGAAATATTTAATATTAAAAATAAGCAAGGGCTATCAGATGTATTAGCCGGTCGAATTGGAATTTCTGAAGTGATTGCGAGAATTGACGCATTTATTGATCTCTCGGTTTTGCCGGCCGGTACACCGCCTCCTAATCCTCTGGAACTACTTAACCGTTCATCATTTGACAATATAAATGAACAATTGGCCAGCCAATTCGATATTATCCTATATGACACGGTAGCCTTTTCAAATGGCACGGACGCGCTTGCGATAGCGGCCCGTACAGATGGTGTTTTAATTGTAGCAAGTAAAAACAATACTCGTTTAAATGATATTAATATCATAAATGAGCAGCTTAAAAGAATTGGAACCGAAGTGATTGGTTCAATTTTAATTGATTGATTATTACGATAGCTATTAAATCCATGCTTACTATTCCACTAAAGTCTCATGCTTACAAACACATATTAATTGATTGGGGGCCGGTTCTGTTGGGGTTGTTAACTTTATACTTGCCAACAGTATTTGATCTCTTTAATGGTATCTGGGCCAGTGAGGAGCAAGCACATGGACCAATCATTTTGTTACTTTCACTCTGGCTTATTTACCGCAAGTGGCCAGAAATGATGATTAAAAGTGAAGGAAGATCGCCATCATTTTTTGGAGGGTGGCTAATTTTTCTTTTTGCACTATTGATTTATATTATTGGACGGTCTCAACAGATATTGATATTCGAAATGGGATCATTCATTGTGTCAATTACCGCAATCTTGCTGCTTAAGCGAGGAGTAAGTGCCCTCAAGGTAATGTGGTTTCCAATTTTCTTTCTGTTATTTATGATTCCACTGCCTGGTACAGTCGTAAGCTTGCTAACTATGCCGATGAAGATGGCAGTTTCATATGTTGCGGAGAACATTTTGTTTTGGGCTAACTATCCAATAGCGCGTAATGGTGTGATATTGCAGATTGGTCAATATCAATTACTTGTGGCAGATGCTTGTGCCGGTTTGCAAACGTTATTGACTTTAGAAGCGCTGGGATTGTTTTATTTAAATTTAGTGCAACATACCTCTTTTTTTAGAAATGTAGCATTAGCAATTCTGATTATACCGATTTCTTTTACGGCGAATGTGATACGTGTAATCGTACTTACTTTAATTACCTATCACTATGGAGATGCAGCAGGGCAAGGCTTCTTGCATGGATTTGCTGGAATGGTTTTATTTATAAGTGCCCTAATACTGATATTGGGGGTGGATTCACTGCTTCAATTATTTGTAAAAACACAACCTGCAAATGTTTTACAAACTGCAAGTAAATAACTTTCCAAACTGTGCATTGATAGAGCTAAAAGGGAGAATTGAATGAGAAAATCCTTAATTACTAGTTTCATGTTGGGAATCTTGATGATAGTGTCTGCCGCATTAACAATGGCATTAACTCCTACAAAAAAGATTGCTGATCTGCAAGATAGGTTTGACTTGGAAGTTATGATACCTGCGAAATTTGGTAGTTGGAGAATTGATGACTCAATTATACCCTTGCAAGTAGACGCAGATACTCAAGCGAAGCTTGACAAAATATATAATCAGACATTGTCGAGAACTTATGTAAACTCGTATGGCGAAAGAATAATGTTATCAATTGCATATGGTGGTGATCAAAGTGACAATCTTGCAGTACATAAACCTGAAGTATGCTATTACGCTCAAGGGTTTGAGATAATGAAAATTTATGCTGATGAATTGCTTACTCAATATGGGAAATTTCCCATAAAACGTTTAATGGCTGTTAAAGGTAATCGCAATGAACCTATTACATATTGGGTAACTATCGGAAATAAAGCAGTATTGCCTGGAATCGAAGAAAAATTACAACAACTTCGATATGGGCTGACAGGTAATGTACCGGATGGAATGCTGGTCAGAGTTTCAACCATTGATACTGATAAAGAGAAAGCTTATCAGCTTCAAAACGTATTTATTCAAGACTTATTGTCAACGATTGCGGATGGGGAACGTACCCGACTAATAGGAAGCTTTGGTGTATAAACAAGTTTCCGTTAATAAGACGAGTACGTCGTCGGATTTCGGTAATAAGAACGTATTATTTTATGTCATTGCATTAGCAAGTGTGCTATTAGCAATTTTGTTTGGCTTGTTTGCCGTAACGGCAAATCCAATCATTATCAGCCTTGCAGTTGCACTTGTTGGCGGTTCCTTTCTCTTGACAAAACCGATCTGGATGGTCTGGTTGCTTTTGGCGTCTGGTTTATTGGTGGTAGGGATGCTACCACTATATTTAGATTTCCTTGCATCTAAAGCAGTGTGGGGAGTTTCAATTCTTGGTTTTATTCTTTTATTTATGGCGATTTTTAGAATTGCCATTTTCCCAAAAGCTGTAAAAGCTACTCCGGCTTTTGTTTGGCTTGCTCTCTTTTTTTTAATCTACGCTACCTTGAATTCATTGCTTCAATGGCATACGGAACTTGAGTTTTTAGGCGGGATTAAGCGCTACTTTCAAATGTATGGATTGCTTTTTATTTTGTGTTGGTATGACTTTGATGAGGAAGATATTTATCGATGGAAGGTGTTTTTCCTAATAGCAGCTATATTGCAATTGCCTGTAGCGGTATACGAGCTTTTGGTTTTTGCTCCTGCACTGGTTGGAACTTGGGGATTAGCCGCTGTTGATTTGGTAGCAGGAACCTTCGGTGCAAAAAAAGACGGTGGGGGGAATAATGCAGAAATGTGTCTTTTCTTGATTATTATGATGGCTTTCTTACTCGCAAGGCATAAAGAGAAAATTTTGTCATCTAAATGGCTTGTTATATTCCTTTCCATCTTAATACCACCGTTGTTCCTTGGTGAAACTAAAGCGGTTATTGTGATGCTGCCGCTGATGTTTTTAGTGCTTTATCGGCATGAGATTTTCATTCGCTTCCATTATTGGTTGATTGGTTTTATTTCTGCAATATTACTTGCTGTGGCTATTGGTTATTATTATCTTAGTTTGAATCCAAAGCCAGTTGATCAACAACTGACGGAAATCATTGAATATAATTTTCAAGACAAGGGTTACGGTGGACAGCATCTGAATCGTACAACTGTTCTTACATTCTGGGCTGAGAAACAAGGCATTCATGATCCTGTTTCTTTTATATTTGGAAATGGCATTGGTAGCTCACATACGCCTACTCGTGGTCATCTAACAAAAATTTATCCTGCATATGGTATCGGATTAACAGCGGTATCAACATTACTTTGGGATTTTGGTGTGGTTGGCTTAGGCTTGTTTTTATCTATACTTGCTTCTGCCTGGATCTGTGCTCGGAAGTTAAAAAAGGAATCTAATATCCCCTCAGTAAAAGCAGATGCTATTACGATTCAAGCGGCTGTAGTATTGTTCGCATTTCATATTTTTTACCGTGATTCATTACTAGACTCACCGGCTATACAGATTGTATTTTCTGGATTACTTGGTTATTTGGCTTGGATACACCGCAGGCATTTCTCTTCTGATTACAGTAAGAAAGAGAGCTTTTGAAATGAAGCTTCATGGGAGGTAATCTCAAAAAAATGACAGGAGTTAAAGTAGAGTTTTTCTGTAATTTATACTTAACAGGTTCTGCAGTGAAGAAATTGAAATTCAGAGATAGCCCCAGTTCATGGCAATACTAATTAAGCTGAGGTGGGAATGCGGATTCTGGCGTGTGTCGTAAACTAGGTACTAGCATGAGATGATTTATAGATTGCACAGCGAGTGGCGCAGAACAAGTCTATGTGTATTATTGATCTGTAAAACATTAGATATCTCAGAAAAAACTAACTATCCACTAGGGAAATGCTGATTAATTGACTATACGAGCGAATTACTTCGTTGCGCGGTACTCGCCCCCTTGACTATCTTGTTGATATGTCTCGGTTGCTGTGCTCCGTGCGCCTCGTGCTTCATCTCGTTCGCCGAATTAATCAGCGTTTCCCTGGGCACTCTACGTGAAAAAGAAGAATTTGCTGTTTGTGGTCGTTGCGTATATTACCTATCTACCCACCAATGGCGGCTTTCCTTATCTACATGCGTTGGATGATTCCAACCGCGAGGAACTGAGAATAGAAGTGGATGTATCGCTGTCATCCAGGATGTGTTGCACATGCCTTGGAGAAGATCATTGAATGGTAAGGTAAGCCAAAGGGGATCCGGCAGTGATAATGGGCCGAAAAAATATCAGCGGCACGTTTCGTTGTTTGGATTAGAAAAGGGAGGTATCCTCCTGCTTGATTACATCCAACTCGGAAAGTAACAGCAGAATACTTTATTGGTATGCTTTAACAGAACAGTTTTGCGTGAATTCGAGATGTATGAATTTCAACCATTGAAGGAGTGTAAATTAGTGTGAAACAATGGCTGCGGATTATACAAAAAAATACGACTTGCTATGACACCTCTTCCGGGTATCATACCACCAGATGAAGCTGGCAGAAGTTTTTAGATCAAAACTCTCAAATGAGAACTTTTGTGGCAGATGATGGGGATTACTTTATGAATTTTTTCAAGATTACTAGTTGGTAACTAATAAACCCTAAACCTTATAGTTCATTTGGAACCGGAATGATAAATAGATATTATTTTCTTGGCCACGAAACATTATCAAATCGTGGGTGTGAAGCATTAATTAGAGGAATCTCAAGTATTATCTTTGAGCGATTACCTGATGCGGAATTTCTTGTGCCAAGTTTTAATGTTGAAAGTGATAAGAAACAATGGATTCTAGATAATGACAACCGAATAAGCTTTATTCCGGCTTATAAGTTACCTCTCTATACAAGAATCTGGGGGAGGTTAGATAGAACGATCCCTAAACTTAGCCGCTTGTGTTTTCCTTCTCCTCCGATATCAAAAGATATTCAACAGCAGCTAGGCAATACAACAGCTGGTATTTTGACAGGTGGTGACGTTATTTCTTTAGAATATGGGATTCCCGCACTTTTAAAGTTTTTAGGGCAAGCAGAAAGTTACATGGCCGGAGGTCGTCCAGTGATTCTATGGGCAGCTTCGGTTGGGCCGTTTAATTCTCAACCGGATGTTGAGAAATATGTTGTAAAGAAGCTGGCAGCATTTTCTGGAATTTCTGTGCGTGAAACATCAAGTTATACTTATTTACAACAACTTGGGCTTGATAATGTAAAGTTGGTTGCTGATCCAGCCTTCGTGATGATGCCGGATCCTTGGGATACATCTTTTATCATGCCCAAAGATATTGGTGAAGGAATATTGGGATTTAACATTAGCCCACTAATAAAAAATTTTCGTGGTAATAAGTCTCATGTTTGGGAAATGGAAAAAGCCGTAGTTGAATTTTTGCAAGATGTGATTAAGCGTACCAACCTTTCGATTGTACTAATACCACATGTAGATAGTATTGATGGTAGCGATTGGAACAGTGACTACCGCTATATGTTGCAATTAATGAAACAAATGGATCTGTCAGAAGATGTGATAGTAGCCCGGGTGAGTCTTGCGCCGCGCAATATGAACGCGGTACAAACTAAATTCCTGATCTCACAATGCAGATTCTTCATTGGTGCTCGGACGCATGCCACTATCGCGGCATGGTCTACACATGTGCCGACTGTTTCAATTTCCTATAGCATCAAGGCGCTTGGGTTAAATACCGACTTGTTCGGAGATCTAAGCTATGTTTTGGAAACTTCCCGGATTTCAAGGAATACCCTATGGGAATCATTGGAAAAATTGCGAGTTAATGAAAAAAATATAAAAAATCTGCTGCAACACAAAATTCCTCAGTGGCAACAACGAGCGCGAGAAGCGATCGATCAAGTTATATAGATAATTCATTAAAGATTAAGTGTTAATTGACAGGAATAATGCTTGCGGCTTGCTTATTTTGCCATTATTTTTTATTGATGGCGGAGATCTCTTTTCAGTGTGATTTGAGATTAGCTATTATAAAAATAAAATTAAAGCTACAGAAAGTAAGGGCTCGTTTGTCTAGTTAATGAAACTTTACTAAAAATTAAGATGAAAATTCTAATTGGAAAATTGAACTGTTAAGAATGGTATAAAAGATTTATGAAAATTTCTAGCCTAAAGAATGTGATTGATGGAAATAATGTTATCCTTTCAGTAACTGTTGACAGCGAAAAAATGGGTAATAACGAGCTTTGGTTTTCCGTTCCTGATAAATATGCTTATGGATTATGTGAAACCAGAATGGATGGTTTCTTAGTGGGTATGATATTTCCTGCTATGCGGTACGGGGAGAATATTCATGTGGAGGGCTGTGTGTCCGCGCAATTACTCTTTAATCTAAACCAATATGTAATTCCAATGCTGATGGCATTTCTTCCCGCATGTAAGCAGATAAAAATAACTGCAGCTGAGACCAATTCGGATAGGTTTGATTGCTTAGGAGTTGGTACTGGTTTCTCTGGTGGTGTTGATTCATTCTGTACTTTATATGATCATTATGAATTAGAACAGAATACTGAAAATCGAATCAATAGTTTAATTTTTCTTAACGTTGGCTCAAATGGTCCGGGACGTTCGAATGAAGAGCTGGCGTACGCGCGAAAGAAATTTCGTAGTCGTTATGAATATTTAACTAAATTTCCAAAAGAGCTTGGCTTAGATTTTATTCCTATAGACTCGAATCTACATTTCTTTCATCCCTGGGGACATCAATTAACCCATTCATTGACAACAATATCCGCTGTCTTGGTCATGCAAAATATGTACCGGAAATATTTTTATGCCTCAAGCGGATTATCTTATCTTGAATTGTTCAAATATTATAATTTTTTATTGAAGATTGATACTGCACTAATTGATCCAATGTTACTGCCTTTGTTGTCAACAGAATCACTGGATTTCATATCTGATGGTGCTCAATATACACGTACTGAAAAAATTCTTCGTATCGTTGACTATGAGCCTGTACAACGTTATTTAAACGTGTGTGTTCATGGTAGAGAATCTCCTGAGAATTGTTCAGAATGCAGTAAATGCTGTCGCACACTAATGACTCTTAACTCCATTGGTAAGCTTGAAGTTTTCTCAAATCTTTTCGACATTCAGAAATACAAAAGACATGTAGAATTTTTGTACGTTTGCCAGCAGGTAGTACTACAGAATAAAAATCCATTTGCACTAAATAATATTGAGTTAGCAAGGAAACACAACATCAAGCTTCCTTCATTCATGGTTAGTTTCCTCTTAATATCATTGATCAGTTTAGCTAGAACTTGGATACCCCAAACTTTTTTATCCAAGATTAAATCATTGATAAGACAATATTAGGCTATTACATTGGGTGTAATCAAACAGATTGTACGTAATACCCTAAGCGGATGGCTTGCTGTCGGGATTCGCGGTGCGCTTGCACTTATTATTGTGCCATTCCTGCTTAATCATTTGGGGAAGGAAGGATTCGGGTTAATTGGCATATTGGGCGTAATTGTCAGTATGGCTGCTGTAGCAGACTTAGGATTACGAGGCGCGCTTGGACGTGAGTTAGCCGAACAACTTGCACGCAATGATCTGAAAATCTACAGTGAATTGGCAAGTACTGCATTGGTTCTTTATTTTTGCCTTGCTTGTGTTCTTGGATTTGCTGGTTGGTTGCTTGCACCATGGGTTGTCGAAGTCTTAAAAGTCTCTGAAGCAATGCATGAAGATGCAGTTAGTTCAGTTCGCATTTACGGGACCCTGTCTATCATTCTTTCTTTTATAACGCCCGTTTTTTCTGCTGCGCTTTCAAGCTTTCACCGATTTGATATTATTAACTCGGTACAATTGATTGTCGGAATCTTCTCCAGCATCACACTGTTCATTGTAATCCCGGTTGTTGAGAATCCACTGTATGGGTGGGTCGGTGTTATGCTGGTATCAGAGCTATCTATATTATTTCTATCAATAATTTTCTTCCGGAAATTTTGTAATGGCGCAGAGATTGGGCTGAGTTATCTAAATATTAAGCGACTGATTCCATTGTTTCATCTGGGAGGGTATTTGTATGTAATTCAGCTCGCTCAAACTCTTACAAATACAGCGAACTCTATTGTTTTATCTTTTTTTCTTGGACCTATAAGCGTTGCTTTATATCAACCCGCTTCAAAGTTATCAGCAATGTTTAATCCAATAGTCATGACTCTTGCAGAACAACTTTTCCCGTTAACTACAAAATTTCATACAACAGAGAATAAAGAAAAACTGCAAGAAACTTTTTTGTGGGGTACAAAATATACTTTGTTATTAGGCAGCTTTGTATCCGTAAATATTTTTATTTTTTCTGAACCGCTAGCGAGACTGTGGCTTTTCGATTCCCTAGGAGATGATTATCTAATCGTTGTACAAGTCATGAAAATATTTGCCATTGTTGATTTGATGACATATGCCTCGGGAACGCAATGGCCAGTTCTTCTTGGAATGAAGAAATTGAGGTATTTATCTATCTTACTTGTAGTCACAGCGATTCTAAATATTCTAGTATCGATTTACTTTGTTGGTTTCACTGCAGTTGGGGTTGCAGGTGTGCTGTATGGTACAATTATCAGTAAATTCATTAGGATAATTCTATTGACGTTACATGTCTTAGAACTACTGAGAGTGCGGTTCTTTGTTTTTTTTCGGTTTTCAATTCTAGGTCCACTAATTTGTTTATTTTTTTCAGGGCTGTGTACATGGATTTTAATTAATAATTATTCGTGTGATACATGGGTTGATTTAATGTCAATGGTTGCAGCAACAACTACAGTGTGGCTTTTCTGTTTTTGGTTCGTTGGATTGAATTTCAATGAACGTAACCATATAGTTGCTGCCATTAAAAAAATTCGCGGTAAATCCGGTTCTAAACCACAAAATCCAGTTTGATAAGTAGTTTAATTCACCAAGTAATAAGATGTATGGCTGATGGAGCGCAAGAGACAAGTTATATCCATGCGATAAGTGGGTTCTTGAGTACCACCGATACTACAGCAGACAATTTTAGCCTTTTCCTAAATCTTCCTGAGATTCTTGAGAGATGCCATCACTATTAGATAGATGGAAGACTTAGTTAGTCTATATCATAATCTCGTTTTGCTAAAATATTATTTTTAATAAGAAGATAAATTTCTATAATGTGTGGAATTGCCGGTATTGCAGGATCTTTCACCCAATCTTTCGATTTTAGTGGCGCATTGCGCAATATGTCGGCAGTAATCAGCCATCGGGGGCCGGATGATGATGGATTTCTTGAAACGGTCACTCGGGATAATCGCTATCGAATTGGTTTGGCGCATCGACGCTTATCGATTATCGATCTCTCTACGGGACATCAACCCATCGGTAATGAAGATGGCAGTATCCAGATTATATTTAACGGTGAAATATACAACTTTCATTTGCTACGTGATGAACTGATTGCCTGTGGTCACCGGTTCGCAACTGCCTCCGATACTGAAACTATCGTGCATGCTTATGAGCAGTGGGGGGAACGCTGTGTGGAATATTTTCGTGGCATGTTCGCTTTTGCCATCTGGGATGCGCGTCATGAACGACTTTTTTTAGCACGAGACCGATTTGGCAAAAAACCGCTGTTTTTATATGAAGCAAATGGCATCTTATTGTTTGCTTCTGAAATCAAATCTCTGCTCACATTTCCCGGAGTTGATGTTGAGGTTGAACCAGTAGCGGTTTGGGATTACTTGATGTATCGCTATGTGCCTGCGCCAAATACATTATTCCGGAGAATTCGTAAGTTAATGCCGGGTTGCTATGCGGTTTGGGAAAAGGATAATTTGATCGAGCGGCAATATTATCAGCCGCCTGATCGGCAAGTGTATTCCGAAACGCCTTTACCTGCAGATCCAGTAGGAGCATTTCTAGATAAACTCGATGAAGCGGTGAATATTCGAATGATTTCGGATGTGCCATTTGGTGCTTTTTTGTCGGGAGGCATTGATTCATCCGCAGTCGTAGGACTCATGTCGCGACATTCGACGCAGCCCATCAAGACTTTCTCGGTAGGATTCTCGGAATCAAAATATAGTGAGTTGGCTTATGCCCGAACGATTGCCGATCAATTTAAGACTGAGCATCATGAGCTGGTTGTTTCGCAAGAACATCTCATTGAACATCTGCCAGCATTGGTTCGCTTTCGTGATGCACCCGTAGCTGAGCCTTCAGATATACCCATTTACTTATTGGCAAAGGAAGCAAGGCAAACAGTCAAAATGGTTTTGACGGGAGAAGGTGCTGATGAATTTTTGGGAGGATATCCCAAACATGTATATGAACGCTATGTAGCATGGTATCAACTAATACCTGGTTTTGCGCGCCATAATATTCTGGAACCCCTGATTCAAGCGCTTCCCTATCGGTTCCGGCGTGCCAAGACCGCAATCGTAAATTTGGGTTTAGAACGTTTTG
The DNA here is from genome assembly GCF_054188085.1 of Nitrosomonas limosa. Classification (NCBI taxonomy): domain Bacteria; kingdom Pseudomonadati; phylum Pseudomonadota; class Betaproteobacteria; order Nitrosomonadales; family Nitrosomonadaceae; genus Nitrosomonas; species Nitrosomonas limosa. The sequence continues at coordinate 3,052,544 of NZ_CM135180.1, forward strand.
AAGAACGGATGCCTCGCTGGTTTGGTGCATTATCCGAGGCTGAAAGAGATGACTTGGTTGCTTTGCCGCGCCATGTCCTTGCAAATAGTGTTCAGTTTAACACTTCACCTGAAAATAGCGCGATGCGGCGCATCTTGTATTTTGATCAAACCAGCTGGCTGCCTGATAATTTATTGGAGCGCGGAGATCGGATGACGATGGCAGCTTCTTTGGAAGCACGAATGCCTTTTATGGATCATGAACTAGCTGCTTTTGTGTCAAGTTTGCCCGACAATTTCCGTGTTCGTGGCAAGATAACAAAATGGATATTGCGCGAGGCGATGAAGCGGCTGCTGCCGCCAGCGATTTTGGAGCGACCCAAAGTGGGATTTCGTGTGCCAGTTAATGAGTGGTTTCAGGGACCTATGCGTGATTATCTCTATGAGCACTTAACAGGCACTGCATCGATTACCCGAACTTATTATCAAAAAAATAAACTTGAAAAAGTTTTAGCGGATCATGTCGCAGGCCGCCAAAACCACGAAAAGCTACTGTGGAGTCTGCTTAATCTTGAAATCTGGCATCGCCAGTATCTGAAATAATAGTAATCATATATTAAAGAGATCATCTTTATGTTCCTAAGATAATATTTTTCTGTATGTTAATAACTGCCTAGCTAATATGAATAATCTGTCTTGGAAATTCAATCGATTGCGTACGATGGGAGGGGCTGAAATTGGCTATCGATTACTCCAAGCTGTTCAGTTAAGACTTGAGTTGCTCTTGCAAGAGAGTTCTAAAAAATCTTCACCCCCCAAACTCTCCACCTTTGGCAAACCTTGGATAAATACGCTACCAAACCAATTCGATGTTCGATTATATTGTGATGCGGCGGATCGTGTATTAGCAGGATATTTTGATGTTTTTGCGCTGAAAGATGCAAAACTTGGTTTCCCGCCACGATGGAATCGTGATCCTAAAACTGGTACTGAAGCGCCACTGGTTTTTGGTAAAACACTCGATTACCGTGATGAGCGTATTGTGGGGGATATTAAATATCTTTGGGAGCCTAACCGACATTTACATTTAACAATCTTAGCTCAGGCTTACCATTTAAGTGGTGATAAGCACTATGCAGAAGGTGCGCAAACATTTCTGGAGTCGTGGTTTGATCAATGCCCTTATCCGTTGGGTGTGAATTGGACGAGTTCGTTAGAGTTAGCGATAAGGCTGGTGAATTGGTCTTTTACCTGGCATTTGCTAGGTGGCAGCTCATGTTACCTTTTTACATCAGATGAAGGTCAACGATTTCAGCGACGATGGTTAGATAGCATTTTTCAACATTGCCAGTTTATTGCTGGGTTTCTGTCACGTCATTCTTCTGCAAACAATCACCTGTATGGTGAGTTGATGGGATTGTTTGTGGCCGCTGTCACTTGGCCTTGCTGGCGCGAAAGTGAGCAATGGAAAACGCAAGCTTATAGAGAATTGGAGACGGAGACACTCAAACAAAATGCACCCGACGGTGTGAATCGCGAACAAGCGGTATATTATCAGCATGAAGTAACCGATATGATGTTGATTTGCTGGTTGACTGCACGCGCAAATGGTGTCGGATTTTCTCAGCACTTTTCTTCAAGATTAGAAAGAATGCTTGAATTTATTGCATCGATCATGGATCTCTCCGGTACCGTACCGATGATCGGAGATGCAGACGGCGCTTTAATGGTGCATTGGAGTCAAGAATCTGACTGGAATGTTTATCGTTCGCTGCTGGCGACAGGTGCTCTCATATACAATCGCGCGGATTTTAAAATAAAAGCCAATCATTTCGATGATAAAAGCCGTTGGTTATTAGGCGATGAAGCTAAATTGCAATTTGATTCGATTGACACAAGCGGCATTCAAGCTAGACCTCGCCAGGAATTCAGAGAGGGTGGCTATTTCGTGATGGGAGACAATTTTAATTCGGATGGGGAAGTTCGCATCGTGGCAGATGCCGGACCGCTGGGCTACCTGTCTATTGCTGCGCATGGACATGCGGATGCTTTGTCTTTTACGTTATCGGTTGCGGGCAATGAATTGCTAATTGATCCCGGTACCTACGCATTTCATACCCAAAAAAAATGGCGCGACTATTTTCGAGGTACTTCAGCACATAATACGATCAGAGTCGATGGAATGGATCAATCAGAATCTGGCGGTAATTTTATGTGGCTACGTAAAGCGGAGGTTTTTTGTGAATTCTGGGAAAGCAATGAGATTAAGGATTGTCTAGTTGCCAGTCACGATGGTTATATTAGACTGATGGATCCTATAACGCATCGCCGTAAAATTGAATTTCTAAAAAAAGAAAGCACGATTGTGGTCGAAGACACTTTGGAATGTTCTGGTACGCACGATATTGAATTGAATTGGCATTTCTCCGAAGCATGTAAAGTGGTTGTAGAACACGATCGAATCGTGGCAACAGTTGCGAATGTACGTGTCGACATGGCCATGTCGCCAGGTAATTCTCAACCGGAATTGGTGTGTGGTGATGATCAACTACCGCTTGGTTGGGTTTCACGCAGATTTGATGAAAAAGCGCCTGCGCCAACCGTTACTTGGCGCGAGAAAATTACCGGAACAGCTCGAAGATCAACAATTATCAAAATATCATCGGGTTATGATGCATGAATTGGTTTGAGCAAGCTGTAAAAAGATTCTGATCAACAATTTGAAGGAGTCACATGAAAATAAGTATTTTTGGTTTGGGTTACGTGGGCACCGTATCTGCCGGTTGTTTAGCTACGGATGGGCATTTTGTGATCGGTGTCGATCCGAACAAAACAAAAGTTGACCTGATCAATCAGGGTACTTCGCCGATTGTTGAGAAAGATATCGGAGAAATGATTGCCGCAGCAGTGAAAAACAATCAATTACGAGCGACTCTTGATGTGCGTGACGCGGTGATGAATTCGGATATATCTTTGGTCTGCGTCGGAACACCCTCGCAATTGAACGGTAACTTGGATTTAAGCCATGTGCGTAAGGTATGTGAGCAAATCGGAGCTGCTCTTAAAGATAAAAGCGACTTTCACGTTGTTGTGGCGCGCAGTACGATGCTTCCGGGTTCCATGCGCAATGTCGTGATTCCAGCATTGGAATCTTTCTCAGGCAAGAAGGCAGGTTCTGATTTTGGGGTTTGCAATAATCCGGAATTTCTCAGGGAAGGGACAGCGGTATTTGATTACTACAACCCGCCAAAGACAGTTATCGGCGAGACGGATACCAAAGCCGGTGAATTGCTGATGCAGTTGTATGCAAAAATGGCTGCTCCCTTGATAAGAACCGGTGTTGAAACCGCTGAAATGGTTAAGTATGCGGATAATACTTGGCATGCGGTTAAAGTGGCTTTTGCCAACGAGATTGGAAATCTCTGTAAAGCAGAGGGGATTGACGGCCACAAAGTAATGGAAATTTTTTGTCAGGATACTAAATTAAATTTATCGCCTTATTATATGAAGCCGGGTTTTGCATTTGGCGGTTCTTGCTTGCCAAAGGATGTGCGGGCTTTGATGTATAAAGGAAAGAGTCTGGATATCGATTTGCCGTTAATTAATGCGATTCTCCCATCAAATCAGCGGCAGATTGAGAAAGGTATCAAGATGATTGCTGAGAAGGGAAATAAAAAAATTGGCATCCTGGGTTTCTCTTTTAAAGCCGGGACGGATGATTTGCGGGAATCGCCATTGGTCAATGTGATTGAATATCTGATCGGTAAAGGTTATGAACTGAAGCTTTATGATAAAAATGTGAATTTGGCTGCTTTAACCGGTGCAAATCAGGATTATATTTTGAATCATATTCCGCATATTTCCAAGTTGATGGCTTCCTCAATGGACGAAGTGCTGAATTTTGCGGAAACAATAGTAATAGGTAATGGGGCGGCGGAGTTCCGTAATGTCCCGAATGAATTGAAATCAGGTCAAGTTGTTGTTGACCTTGTGCGAATTGTTCCTAATCAAAGCGGGGATCGTTATGACGGAATTTGTTGGTGAAACACAAACGATAGATTTTGCGGATCCGAAAACAAAGATTCTTGCCGATATTTTTTGTAAAGAACAAGATTTGATACCTAAGCGGTTACTGGTAGTTGGGTGTGGGAGAGGTATCGAAGCAGCGGTTCTGGCACAACATCTGGGTGCCAATGTTACCGGTATTGATATTATCGCGAATTTCGATTCGCGTGCAGCGCGCATAGCCGATCTGCAACAAGGTGATGCGACGAAAATGGAGTTCGCTGACGGAAGCTTTGATTTTGTTTATTCTTTTCACGCACTTGAACATATTCCTGACTATAGGGCGGCTCTAGCAGAGATACACCGAGTACTTTGTCCTGGTGGACGATGGATGATTGGCACGCCAAACCGGAAACGGGTGATAGGGTATCTAGGTAGTAAGGATGCCTCGATCGCCGATAAACTTCACTGGAACTATATCGACTGGAAGGCAAAGTTTCAAGGACGATTCCGAAATGAGCTTGGTGCACATGCGGGCTATACGCAAGAAGAACTATCAAGCGAGCTCGCGAAGGTATTTAGTAAGGTGACGGATATTACATTTGACTATTATCGCAGTCTTTATTCGAAAAAACTTCATTTAATCAATGCGGCAATTAATCTAGGGGCGGCATCCTTGATGTTTCCTTGTATCTATTTCATGGGGCGGCGTTAAATTAAATTTGGGTATGGATTGATTATTTAAGGGAAGTCGAAATAATATAATGGCAACGAATCAGAAGTCATCATTCATCATTGAGGGCGCTGGAAATTTGCTCGCCCGTTTACGGACATCTTTCCGGCAACGCAGGGCTAAAATGTTTCTGAATCATTTCGATTTAACTCCAGAAACTAAAATTCTTGATCTCGGGGGGTGGAATGGTGTGCATATTCATGCAGTATTGCAGAATTCCTCAGTACAATCGACCAATGTATATATTGCGGATATTGACGAACAGGCTGTTCAACAAGCTTCGGAGCGTTTCGGGTTTGTTCCTGTTGTAATTCCTGAAGCAGGGGCGCTACCCTTTCCTGATAAATTCTTTGATATTGTTTTTTGTTCTTCTGTCATTGAGCATGTAACCGTTCCCAAAGAGAGTGTATGGACATTGGTCTCCGGTCGCGTATTTCGTGAAGAAGCACAACGTCATCAGAGTGAGTTTGCAAGGGAAATCGTCCGTTTAGGTAATGGATATTTCGTGCAGGCACCATATCGCTGGTTTCCGATTGAAACACATTCCTGGTTACCCTTTATGAGTTATTTGCCGCGCGGGATTCAAGTACCCTTGCTACGTTTTACCAATCGTTATTGGATTAAACAAACCAGCCCGGATTTTTATTTGCCAACTAGAGGAGATATGCAGCGCTATTTTCCTGATGCCAATATTCTTGAAGAGCGCGTATTGGGTTTAACCAAGTCTCTGATCGCTTATCATCGTAAATAAAGCACCCCGCCGCAAGCGGCGAGGTATTAAATGCGCTCTTCAAACTGCTGGTTTTCAACCAGCTTACGCCCCAAGGGGCGAGGAATTAAACCCGATAGAGATTAAAAAAATGATACAGACTCAGCGCCGAGTTCTAATTTTAGTCGAGAATCTCCCATCGCCTTTTGATCGGCGAGTGTGGCAAGAAGCGACAACCTTGCATAGCAATGGTTATGCCATTTCAATTATTTGTCCCACAGGCAAGGGCTATGAGAAAGAATATGAGATGATCGATGGCATTCATATTTATCGCTATCATCTTCCGTTTGAGGCAGAAGGCGCAAAAGGTTATTTGATTGAGTATTCACTTGCGCTCTTTCACACTTTTCGTCTTTCCTGGAAAGTGTATTTCAAACATGGATTTGACGTGATTCATGCCTGCAATCCTCCTGATTTATTGTTCTTGGTTGGTGGCTTCTTTAAGGTTCTGATGCGAAAAAAATTTATTTTCGATCATCATGATATTAATCCGGAACTCTATGAGGCCAAGTTTGGTCGGCGCGATTTTTTTTATAAATTACTTGTATTGTTCGAACGCTGGACATTTAAGACCGCGGATGTCTCGATCGCTACTAATGAATCTTATAAACGGATTGCTATTGAACGCGGCGGCATGGATCCAGATAAAGTTTTCGTGGTACGTAGCGGGCCGAAGTTAGATCGGTTGAGAATCATACCTCCCAAGGAAGAGCTAAAACGTGGGCGAAAATTTTTAATCGGCTATGTCGGCGTAATGGGTGCGCAAGAAGGCATTGATTTATTACTGCAAGCAGCATGTTATCTAATTAAAGATTTAGGACGAACGGATGTACATTTCGGTCTGGTTGGCGGCGGTACATCTTTAGACGAAATGAAACAGATGGCTATCGATCTCGGAATCTCAGATTTCGTGACTTTCACTGGCCGAGTTCCGGATCAAGAGTTACTGGAGATGCTCAACACCGCTGATCTATGTGTTAATCCGGATGTGGCTAATGAAATGAATGACAAATCAACCATGAACAAAATCATGGAATATATGGCAATAGGTAAACCAATTGTCCAGTTTGATCTTACAGAAGGAAGGGTATCTGCACAGCGAGCTTCTTTGTATGCAAATAGGAATGATCCAAAAGACATGGCGCAAAAAATCTTGCAGTTACTAGACGATCCAGAATTGCGTAAGCAAATGGGTGAGTTTGGCCGCAATCGTGTAAAAAATGAACTTGAGTGGCGCTATGAAGCGCCTAATTTATTAGCAGCGTATGATGCGACATTTGATGAAAAAGAGAAGTGAAGTTTAACTGTGATTTAGCATCGAAGACTATTGCTATACCAAAGAATTAACGGTTCATGCTTTCTCAATTTTTCATTGAATTGACCAGTTATGCGCCGAAAAACTAAGAAAATTTGCATTTGACTCTCTATGATTGCTTAAGGTTGGCAGACTCCTAGATCGAGAAATTTTACTCAGCTACAATCTTTACAAAGCCTCAAAGCTTCTTCTGAAACATAAGCAATATTAATGTGTTACGCGATCTGGTGAGCAGCTGATTCGATCAAGTCTGAGCATGGGATGTGATTTATCTATCCTTCGTGTCCGCTTTTCTTCATCTGGTGATTATTAGTTATTAGCGTAGTCGTAAGATACTGAATCTAAAAATTTTTAACAGTTTGCTTGCCGGTTTATGTTTGGATGTGTTTGAAAAGGGAAAATGTCGCTATGGAAGAACGGATACATTAATTCTGCATCAGGGTGTGCAAAGTCTTCTATGGGATTTTCATAAATGCCAGAGCTTTGATCACATTACAAGCTCATGGAGGAGGAGTGAAGGATAAAAAATAATGCTCCAAACACATTTTTAACTTTTGGGATCCGCTTCTATATGAATTTTCTGTGAATAGCTAAATTGCGAGATTTGACTTTTGGAGAGGGGGGAATGAAAGTAAGTGTAATCATTAAGGCGCTGAACGAAGAGCGGAATATAACTCGTGCAATTGAATCAGCTTTATTAGCGATTAATAAGGTTGGAGGCGAAGTAATTCTAGCCGATTCACTATCAACAGATCAGACAGTTGAATTAGCCAGTCGTTATCCTTTGCGGATTGTACAACTTGTAAATCCCCTGGATCGTTGCTGTGGTGTCGGTGCAGAAATTGGCTATCGTGTAGCTCGCGGTGAGTATATTTATATTCTTGATGCTGATATGGAATTAGACGGCGATTTTTTAGTGGCTGCTGTTGCTGCTTTGGATGCGGATACTTCTTTGGCTGGCATAGGAGGAACGCTTAAAGACTTGTATGTAGTGAATGCCGAATTTCGACGTCGCGCAGAGGATATTGCAGCCGTTGAAATTGGCGAAGTTGATTGTCTGAATGGTGGAGGGTTGTTTAGAAAAACAGCAATAGAACAGGTTAATTATTTTACAAACCGGAACTTACATTCTTATGAAGAATATGAGCTGGGTTTACGGTTGCGAGCAAATGGGTGGCACCTACAACGCATTAATCTTCAGGCGGTTAAGCATTATGGCCATACGGACACAAGTTTTAGATTGTTATGGCGGCGTTGGAGGGGACGTTACGCCTGGGGAGCTGGTGAGTTATTACGTGAAGCCTGGGGAAAGCCTTATTTAGGAGAAGCCATGAAGGGGGTCGCTCAATATCGTTTATCTATAATAGTTTTAGTATGGTGGTTGAGCCTCTTGCTGAGCGCAATTGGTGGATGTTACCATCCATCGGGTTGGTGGATATTTTTTGTCTTGTTACTTGCTCCGTTGATTTTTGGGGTAATTCGAAGAAAGTCTTTGATGGATGGCCTTTATATGGTGGTATCACAAAATCTTCATACTGCGGGGGTCATCATGGGTTTTTTTTCTGCTCGCCGCGGGGATCCTGATCAACCGCCAGAGTTCAAAACAATCAAATAGTTTCGGTTTGTTTAAGCCATGAATGTTGTGAAATGTATGAAACGTAGACTTTAAACAGCAATAACTTCCAGCAGGTTCAATATGGGAATATCACAAAGAAAACCAAGAGTGTCGTTATCTGGAAAATTTATTTATCTTCAAGCTCTATTTTTAATCTTCATATGTTTAGTCGTCTCTGTTGCTCATGCCGAAAAAGGATTGCTTTTTAAGTCAAATTTTGGTGCAGGCATTTCAATTAATGCGCCACATAATTTCTATGCAACGGGCAATGGGGCCTGGCAGGAAATCACGGGACTCGACTCAGAGACAGGTTATAGCTGGCCCGTCAAAGCATTCGGTGCGAGATTTTCAGGTGTACAGCTCATTACAATTGATCCCGTTACCTCTGAAACTATAGGTAATTATATAGTTAATGAAATTAGAAAAGTTGTCGGCCCCAACGGAGAATCAGTTAATGCACTTTATCAAAATGTAAAAATCAAAGGGGCTGTTGGACAAGCTGGTTCGCAGGCGCCGTTTGTATTTGTAAGACCCTATACGGCTGGTGATGTCAAGGACTTGTATTTGACATATTGGATTAAATATCCGGCAGATCTGGCAGATAAATTGGATGCTACAGTCTCATCCGGAAATTGGCGCACTCAATTTGAATTCAAAACGGGTGGATATGACGGCAATGACGGTAGCGGCGATTATCGGATTATCACCAACATATATAAACATACGGATGGCAAACTTTATTGGATGACAAAAGGGGACAGCCAAGCGAATGGTCCAATTCCAAGAATCACCTACTGGCTTGAGGATAATCGAGTGGTACCGGTCCCAGTTGGTGAATGGTTCAAATTTGAAGTATTCTGGCACCGTTCCAGAGGCAAAGAAGGGCGTTTCTGTGCAGCTGTCAATGAACGGGAAATAGTTAAGTACCAAGGTTCGACCATGGGGGAATACAATCTCCCGGTCACCCGGATAATGGTTAATAATGCATATAGTGGTGGACATGGTCCGGTCGAATCGTACACGACAGGATTGGAGATATGGGAAGTGATACCTGCCGCAAGGATGGGGAAATTTTGCTATTTTTGATAGAGATCTGAATGGATATACTTATTCCTGTAATTTTATCGGGTGGTTCGGGAACACGACTATGGCCGCTTTCACGCGAAAAGCATCCAAAGCAGCTTTTATCCCTCATTGATGACGATTCTTTATTACAGGCTACTGTACGCCGATTAGACGGTTTAAATGGTGTTACAGTTAAGGCTCCGATCATTGTTTGTAATGAAGAGTATCGTTTTGTAATCGCCGAGCAATTGCGGCTTATGGATAGAAAAGGAATCATCCTGCTTGAGCCATTTGGACGGAATACGGCGCCAGCTCTGACCTTGGCAGCACTCTCCGCTATGCGGATGGATAAGGATCCAGTGTTATTGGTTATGCCGTCTGATCATGTCATTTTGGATATTGAATCTTTTCATGCTGCAGTATTGTCCGCGATGCCGCAAGCATTGACGGATAGCATCGTTACTTTTGGCGTTACTCCGGATGCACCGGAAACAGGGTATGGCTACATACAGCTTGGAGAATCATTAACGCAAGACAATACTGCATATCATATTGCACGCTTTGTAGAGAAACCGGATATATCAACAGCACAAATCTATCTGGATTCTGGAAATTATCTCTGGAATAGCGGCCTATTTATGATGCGCGCGTCGGTATGGTTGGCTGCAATTGCAAAGTCTCGACCTGATATTCTTGCAGCATGCCGGAGTGCATGGGATAAAGGATCGGCGGATGGTGATTTTTTGCGGCTAGATAAAAATGCGTTTGAGAATTGCCCCAGCGACTCTATTGATTATGCTGTGATGGAGCGCATTACTGATTCTCGGAACGGGCTACCTCACGGTGTTGTTATACCTCTTTCGGCAAAATGGTCCGATATCGGCGCCTGGAGTTCATTGTGGCAAGTACTACCTAAAGATGATGCCGGAAATGCATTGAAAGGTGATGTGCTATTGAATCACTGCAGTAATACACTTGCAATCTCAGAGAGTCGCTTGGTTACCTGTGTGGGTGTGGAAAACATGATTGTGGTTGAAACTGCCGATGCAGTATTGGTGGTTAATAAAGACAAAACACAGGACGTCAAATTAATCGTTGATTTTCTGAAAAAACAGGATCGGCTGGAAGGTCGTTGGCACCGCAAGGTATTTCGTCCATGGGGATGGTACGATGGAATTGATGCTGGTGAACGCTTTCAAGTCAAACGCATAGTTGTAAAGCCTGGTGCAGCACTGTCTTTGCAAATGCATCATCATCGAGCGGAACACTGGGTTGTCGTGCGTGGCACAGCGCGTGTAACAAAGGATGAAGAAATCTTTTTAGTTTCCGAAAATGAATCAACGTTTATACCACTCGGTACAAAACACAGATTAGAAAACCCTGGTTGTGTTCCCCTTGAAATGATCGAGATACAATCGGGTTCCTATCTCGGAGAAGATGATATCGTGCGATTTGAAGATATTTATGGAAGGCGAATACAAAGTTGACTTGTAAAAGTTTTGGGGTGTAGTAGTTCAAATTAAATTTGAGTCCAAAGTTTAAGTATTTTTTGTTGTATCCAAAGGTTTAACCGCACTTATCATAACGAGGTTCTGGATTGTTAAGTTTCTGAATCACTTAACGAGGCGTGGCTCATGACTGAAGAATGGCGGTAACACTGTAAAATGAACGACCGCATGAATAGCTTGGCAAGCTTCCACCCACCCAGTTCACTATGACAAAATCTCAATAACCTCTACTTTCGATGGATCGGAAATTCGAAGAGACTATAAACTAAGCGTGATAATCGCGATACCAAGCTACCCATCTTGCGATACCTTCGGTTAATTGGGTTTTTGGTTCGAACCCTATATCACATCTGAGATCTTCAATATCAGCGTAGGTGGCAACTACATCTCCTGGTTGCATAGGTAGAAAATTTTTTTTTGCTTCCCGACCAAGTGATTCTTCGATGGTTCTGATGAAAATCATCAATTCTACCGGCTGGTGGTTACCGATGTTATAGACTCGATAAGGAGCGTAACTGGTTCCTGGATCTGGAGTGTCAGTAGTGAAAGCTGGATTAGGAATGGCAATTTTATCAAGAGCGCGTACAGTACCTTCTGCAATGTCGTCAATATAAGTAAAATCGCGGCGCATCTTCCCATAGTTAAATACATCAATAGTACGACCCTCAAGAATAGCGCTGGTAAACAACCAGGGTGACATATCGGGCCGCCCCCAGGGACCGTAAACTGTAAAATACCGGAGACCAGTGGTGGGTAAGTTATAGAGGTGACTATAGGTGTGCGCCATCAGTTCGTTTGCTTTTTTACTTGCAGCATAGAGGCTAACCGGATGATCAACGTTGTCATGCACAGAAAATGGCAACTGAGTGTTGGCACCATACACACTCGAGGAGCTTGCGTATACAAAGTGTTCAACTTTGTTATGGCGGCAGCCCTCGAGCAGATTTGCAAATCCGACTAGATTGGTCTGGATATAACTATATGGGTTCTTCAGTGAATAGCGTACACCAGCCTGGGCAGCTAGATTAATAACACGATTTGGTTTTTCCTTGGAGAACAGATCATCTATAGCTTGCCTATCAGCAATATCTCCCTGAACAAACTTAAAATTTGGATAATTTGCTAGCTGTGCCAACCGGGCATATTTTAAACGAGGCTCATAATAATCGTTGAGGTTATCAATACCGACGACTTCATCGCCCCTTTTTAGAAGAATTTGAGCAACATGCATGCCGATGAAGCCAGCGACACCTGTTAGCAGTAGTTTCATCGTTTTAATTTCTGCCGATTGAATAATAGGAGATTCCTTCACGTTCCATACGTTCAGGAGAAAATAAATTTCGTCCGTCAAAGATCACTGGATTTATTAACTCACTCTTGATTAGGTCAAAATTTGGTGCACGAAATTGTTGCCACTCTGTGACGATTACCAGTGCATCGGCATTGCGCAACGCTGCTTCCTTAGTACCCATCAAAATCAGATCTGTACGTCGCCCATAAATGCGTTGACACTCATTCATTGCAACAGGATCAAATGCTTGAACTTTTGCACCTGATTCCCAGAGTGCCTCCATAAGTGTTCTACTGGGAGCTTCTCGCATATCGTCAGTATTGGGTTTAAAGCTTAGACCCCAGAGCGCGATGGTTTTTCCGGAAAGCATATTTGCTCCCCCGAAATGCTTTGCAAGTTTATCAAAAAGCCTTGTTTTCTGACGACTGTTAACTGATTCCGTAGCCTTAAGTAATTCAGCATTGTAACCAACTTGTGCCGCAGTACGTTCTAATGCTTGCACATCTTTAGGAAAACAACTGCCACCATAGCCACAACCTGGATAAATAAAGTGATATCCAATGCGAGGGTCGGCGCCAATACCTTTGCGGACTTCTTCAATATCTGCACCCAAGATTTCGGCCATGTTAGCCAACTCGTTCATAAAACTAATTTTTGTAGCAAGCATTGCGTTGGCAGCATATTTAGTAAGTTCTGCACTTTTCACATCCATAAATATAATGCGTTCATGATTGCGATTAAAAGGCTCATAAAGCTCATTCATTTGCTTACGAGCCTCGTTTGATTGAGTTCCGATTATGATACGATCGGGTTTCAGAAAATCACTAACTGCCGCACCCTCCTTTAGGAATTCAGGGTTGGATACCACATCAAAAGCAATATCTTTGCCGCGCTCGGCGAGAACTTTTGCAACATGCGTTCGTACTTTGTCAGCAGTTCCAACCGGCACAGTCGATTTATTGATGATGATTTTGTAACTTTGCATGTTTTTTGCAATACTTTCAGCAACAGAAAGTACATATTGTAGATCAGCAGATCCATCTTCATCGGGAGGAGTGCCTACAGCGATAAACTGTATTTCGGCATGTTGAACAGCGGCTACTACATCGGTAGTAAACTGCAAGCGCCGTTCTTTAACGTTTCTTTCAACAATGCTATCGAGACCGGCCTCCCAAATAGGCAAAATACCCTTATTCAAGTTATCAATTTTATTGTGATCAACATCAATACAAACCACGTCGTGACCAACGTCGGCTAAACAAGCTCCAGTAACAAGGCCGACATATCCCGTTCCAAAAATACTGAGTTTCATTGATCTCCTTTTATTCCATGATCTGATGTTGGGAAACTGACCTCATTATCATTTTCTCTGAAAACTGTATATAAATTTCGATTAAATTCAACTGACACTATTAAGAACTGCATTAACGAATGTTGCGGTAGTTTTGAATTAAATTGTGTGCGCCGCAAAACTAATCGGGGAATTATATTTGGCATAAGTTTGCTGTTCTTTTACACAGGCTTAAACTGCGGATCTATATGCTCCCCACTTACTTTATTCGAGTTAGTACATTCCTGACGAGTTAGTATAAAAACGAACCGATAATTTTTATACTTTTCAACTGCAGAAACTACTTTTTATACGATAAAGCAATCTGCTTATAGACATTCGCCAAGAAGTCTGCGGCGTTTGGCGCTAAGAATCTCTCTATGGCATACTGATGATTAAAAATAGACATATTTTTAAGCATATTCCGGTCATCAATCAGATTCTCGATAGCAGTTATAATATCTGTAACTGTTCTTTGTTTTACTAAGTAACCCATTTTCTTATGTACAAAGAAATCTCGTAATCCTCCTACAGGGCAAGTGATGACGGGTATTCCGAACGCCATGGCCTCGAGAACGGAATTAGGCATCCCCTCTCCATAGTATGTAGGAAAACAAAATATATGATGTGATGCGAGCAGTGATCTCTTGCTGTCACCGCGAACATCTCCAACCACATGCAAGAATTCTCTCGACTTATCATGCTGATCTGCGAACTGCTTTACGGCTTCCATCGAAATACCCTCACCTGCTACTGTAAGTGCAACTGGTTTACCCTTTGATCGTAATTGGGTTACCGCTTCCATAGTCTCCATCACCCCTTTTTCTTTTTCCAATCTAGCGAGGAACAGGACTTTAATTAAAGGCTCAGTAGTTAATTTTTCCGATTTTTCGTTAAATGAGAAATTTCTAATGAGATCAGTAGATACTGTAGTCGTAGCAAGATGAATTGGGGCTGTTACGCCCCAATCGGTTAGTTTATCTTTAAATGCGGAAGCGAGAACAATAAAAGCATCCGCTTTAAGATAGGTTTTCCTGAAAAACCATAAACCAAATTTTTCTACGGATAATTCAAAATTTCCATCCCATCCGCGAAAGAATACAACAACGGGATAACCGGAATGCTTGGCTTGGCGAATAAAGAAACCATCACGTATATAGCTTTTTAAGTTTAGCGATGGATTTACATGAACAATGGCGGGCTTAGTCCTGTTCAGTGTTTCCCGGAATCTCAGCTGGTCAATCAGAGGGTGCAAAATCCCGCCATTACCATTAGTCGCACCTATTTCCATATAGGATGTGGTGAAACTATTTTGCTCACGTAAAAAAGGAAGAACAGCATTATAATAATTTGCTACTCCACCTTGATCCGAAAGAGAAGGGCCAGTTATAAGGACATTCATTTTTGTACAATCAACCTACATTCAACCGCCACTGTCTAAGTAGAAACAATATCCATATAAAATTGCCATTATCAAACTTGCCATCGATGTTTGCTTGGATGACACTTTCAATAGTATCCCGTTTAATCATGAATTCTTCTTCGAGTGCAAGCAGATCATGCAAATGGGAGCGAAACGATTCACCTTTGAACCATTCACGCAACGGAACAACAAATCCTTTTTTGGGTGCCTTCAGAAGTTCGTCTGGTAAAGATTTGGCAATCGTTTCACGCAGAATAACTTTTCGAGTATAACCAGACATCTTTACATCCTTGTGAACTTTTGCCATGAATTCAACAAGTCGATGATCCAGAAAAGGGACCCGTGCTTCCAGTGAGTGGGCCATACTCATACGATCGACTTTGACTAACATATCATCTGGTAACGAAACTTTGAATTGAAAGTACATCAGTTTATAGAATGGATCTTTGTATCGGCAATCTCGCATCGTATCTTCAATATAATCTTCAATGTTCCATGTATGATTTTGATTGCCGATTAATTCCTTAATCGTAGCCGGATTAATAGATGCAAGTTTAGTAATTAGTCGGGTAGAAAATGGTAATGTCGCTGCCGAGCAAACTTTAGCGACACGATTTAACTGGTAACGCAGATTTCCGCGAAGGGAAAATGCTAACGATGAAGCAAGCTTAGGAATTCCATTCTGTATTAGATAAGGCAGGCGCTGATAATGTGCTGAAAATTTTTCACCCTGATAAATTGTATAGCCTGACAGGATTTCATCTCCACCATCACCAGTCAACACCATCTTGACATGCTGACTTGCATGATGGGAAACATGTCCAGTTGGTATAGCTGATGAATCTCCAAATGGCTCATCATAATGATATAGAATTTTCTTTAAGGAGTATTCGAAGGTGTCAGGTTCCACCACATGCTCATGATGATTGGTTTGAAAAGCCGTGGCTACTAGTTTCGCTAATTCGCGCTCGTCAAACAGCTTTTCTTTAAAACCTATAGTAAAAGTTTCAACTTTCTGCTCAGTAAATTGAGACATTAGGGAAACAATACTGGCAGAATCAAGTCCACCACTCAAAAAAGCTCCGAATGGAACATGGCTACGCATTCTGATTCTCACCGAGTCACTCAGGAGATGGCTGAATTCTTCATGCACAGCGGTCCTGTCAGTATTCATCTCATTTTCGTCTATCTGCGGAAAGCTCCAGTATTGATGTTCGGTTACCTTACCATCTTTGATCAGAAGATGATGCCCAGGACGTAACTTGTGGATATGGCGATAAAATGTATGAGGTGCTGGGATATAACCCAACATTAAATAAATTTCGAGCAGTTCTATCCTAACCTCGGCGGGAACACCGTATGCCAGAATAGATTTTATTTCTGAACCGAAAAGAAAAGATTTATCGTATTCGGCGTAAAACAGCGGTTTCTCTCCAATCCTATCACGGGATACGAATAACTGTTTTTTCTTTGCATCCCATAGTGCGAATGCCCACATGCCATTGAAATGGTTTTGACATTCCGTTCCCCACATCTGGTATGCATGTAAAATTACTTCGGTGTCCGATTCCGTATGAAATCTGCAACCAAGTTTTGACAATTCATCTTTCAGTTCAATGTAGTTATATATCTCACCATTAAAGGTTATTGCAAGTGATTTATCTTCACTGAGCATCGGTTGTTGCCCTGTAGACAGATCAATGATTGCGAGACGCCTGTGCCCAAGCCCAACAGAGTTGTCAATATATATTCCTTCACCATCGGGGCCTCTGTGAGCAAGACAATGGATCATCGGATTTAACAAACCAGCATTCACCGGTCGTTCGGCAAAGTGATAGATTCCCGCAATACCACACATAAGTATTAATTGTCTATTATTGATCTGTAGATTGGAGACAATCCGTTTTTGAATGTTTTAGGCGGATATTGCTTAAGCATTTCATGACACTTCATACTTATCCACCAATCACAAGAAGGAGAATCGGCAACTTTTGATGTATAAGAAAGAGCAATACGCTTTTCTTGATTTTCGAAGTTAGCAAAAGCAGAATCAGTTGTCAATTCTAGTTTTGAGAATCGAAATTACTTTGATGCTCTAGTGCTCTTCTTTTAACTGGACGACCTGAAAGAAAATTAAGCTCTGCTACATGTGGATTCCCATTCGTTTCATCAGTGACGATACGCGATCAAAGAGATTTAATTCATGTTTGGTTTGAGTATCTTTGAAAGCGTTCTGGAGCCAGCAAAAAGGACGGTTTAGATGCGATTCATCTACCCGGTGCATCAGCACAAGTCCCGCTGTGGATCGTGGGAACGGTTGGTAGTATGTCTTTGAAGGTACTACCTCCAATCGCTGGATTGATATATCAATGGCTGATTCCTATAACTGACTGCTACTTCCATTCCGAAATCTGATTCAAATACACATCAAATCGTTCAGCTAACCCAGTCAGCGTTTTTCACCTTTGATCGCGGCGATTGCCACTATGGCTTTGAATCCCGTTGCCTGGTTCTTATTCAATTTGCTCATACTCTCGCTTCTTTTGCCGGGAATCTCACGGATTGAGTAAAATTAACACTTATGCGGCAGTCCATTTTCTAGGCTTCTCGTCCCAGATTCCCCGCGGTAATATTCCCATTAAAAATGGGAATATTACCGGACACCTTTGAAGTGTTTACCTAAAAGTATCCGTCCCGTCTTTTCCGGCGGTAAATTAACTCCGGCTTGGAAAAATACCCTGCAAAGCAATGCAATAATTCACTACTAGATATGGCTGCATATTCGGATGTGGTTGGCTTTGACCGGTGTTGCCGATTGCTGCAGCGGCCATGGTTGCACCGCCTGTGTTGCTGAACACGACATTGCCGTCGGAATCCTGCGCCCAGAATTTTTCTGACGGACTGGTCTGAGTTCCCAGCACACTGCTGCAGTTTGCTGTGTGACTGTGCAGGGGAATTTGGGCAGCGGTGAGTGCTACGCCTTCCGTTCCACCGCGTGTGCCCTGGGTATGAGCCGGGTTCGGGTGTATTCCCGCGCGGCCCCGAAGATCCGGCAGCGCGAAAGTGGTGCGGCCGTCTCCGCCGTACATCGTGCCCAATAACGAAAACAACGCGGCATTTTGGGCGATCAGCAGCAATTGACCGTCACAACTCGCCCAGCCTTTGGGTGGAAAACCGAATGCGAAGGGGCGGATTTCTCCTATAAATGGTTCGTCCATACTATCCTCTCATTGTCTTATCGAATTTTACTTGAAAACATCGGGACTCAGCTTCTCGGGGGGAATACGCCCTGTACTGCAATGCAGAAGTTCAACACCAGATAGGGTTGCAAATTATCGTGTGCTTGTCCGCCTCCGTTAGCGGTAACAGTTCCTGCCGCCATCTGTGCCGGCCCGCTGTCGCCGTATTCCTTGCTACCGCCCAAATCCTGTGCCCAGAAATTTCCGATGGGGTTCGGTTTGTTGCCGTTTCCGGCCTGTGCACTGGCTGGATGCGTATGTGCTGGAATCTGCTGCACCGTCAATGTCTCGGTCACTGTACCGCCGGATTCACCCAAGGCGCGCATTGAGAGGCCGCTCCCTTGCCCAGCGCCCATGACAACATTGCCTTGAAGGTTAGGCAGCGCGAAGGTTGTTTTGCCGTCGCCACCATAAGTTGTGCCAAGAATCGAAAATAATGCCGTATTACTTGCAATGGGTAATAATTGGCCATTGCACTGCGCCCAACCCACCGGCGTGAAATTAAATCCGAACGAACGGATTTCTCCAATATACGGATCACTCATACAAAGATCTCCTTTTTTCTACGGTTATCCGGATGTCTCTCATCCTAGTTTCTGGAAGGATAAATGCCTTCCAGCGCGATGATGTAATTAATGACCAAATAGGGTTGCACATTGTTATGCGGTTGTCCGCCGCCGGTATTGCCGATCGCCGTTGCGGCCATGGTGCCGCCGGCGGTTGTGCTATACGCTCCGGTATTGCCGCCGGGATCTGTTGACCAATAGCTGTTGATAGGGCTGGCGCTATTGGCGGGGACATTGGAACAGACCGCGGTATGGTTGTGAGCTCCCAACTGTCCGGTAGTCAACGTAACTGTTTCGCTGCCGCCCAGCTCGCCGATCACCCTGGGACTGAGACCAGGCCCGCTACCCTGGTGTAGTGGAATACGGCTGGCGAGGTTCGGCAAAGCAAATGTCGATGCGCCGTCGCCGCCGTAGGTCGTTCCAATGAGCGAGAATAATGCATCATTCTCTGCGATTGGAAGCAGCTGACCTTGGCATAAAGCCCAGCCGACAGGCGCAAAATTGCCGGCAAATGTTCTGATTTCACCTATAAATGGGTCAGGCATAATTCTCTCCTTGCCTCTGAAAAAATTCAGTTATAACCATGCGCAATCGCATCAAACCATCTTGCGCCGCGCCGCAGCCAATACCGCCGGGACGCCGAGCAGAAGTAAGGTGCTGGTCAGCGGTTCCGGAACTGCTGTTGCGACGATGTCCAGCGTAGCAAAATCCAGTGCGGCGCCATTAAACGGTGTTTCACCGAACAAGCCCAACCCCGGACCCGCCAGCGCCAAGGAAACGTTGACAGTACCCGAAGCCAATCCGGCAAAGGTCGATGCCGGTAACGTCAGCGTATACACGTTATTCTCCCGGCTGGCACCGCCATGTGATTCAAACAGCGTATTGAGCGCGCTGGTAAAGTCAATCCCATTGACGGTAAAAGATGCGACCTGATTTCCAATGGCAGCGGATTCGTGATCAAAAATACCGAATTTCAAGCTACCGTCGATGATAGTGTCCGCGATCGCACCGTATGAAAACGTCCAGCTGGAGGAGAAATTCGGTCCGCTGGTATCCGTGCCAATGAATACACCATTAAAGGGCGCGGGTTCACCGGCTCCGGCAGATAGAAAAGCACCAGTGGTTGGCGTATCGCCATCGGCAAAATCCTGATCGCCAAGTGTTGCGACCGTACCTGCGAGCGCAACCTGAGATCCGGTCAGCAATGCTAACGCTGCAAGCGTCCTTGAAGACAAATATTTTTTCATCGAAATAGCTCCTATAAATTTGTTATTTTTTAATTTTTGACAAGGCCGCTGCGATAACTACCGGTTTTCTATATATCTCTTATGCATGATTCGCCGTTCAGTCCGGTATCGTTATACGCTTGTTTCATGATTTGGGTCAAGAAGTTCTATGCTTCCGCGCATGCAGTTATTGCTTCTATCCGGCTATCGTACGATCTACAAACAAATGCCTGATGACCACACCGGAGTGATCTGCCGTCATGCTATCATTCACAGATACCAAACGATCTTTTTCTACGGTTTGATCGTTGCTGTACCAGTAAAACCCGAGATGCCGGCATACTTCGCGGACAAGCCTGATGAATAAACCCAAAATCAAAATCGCTACAACTTCGCTGGCCGGTTGCTTTGGCTGCCACATGTCGTTTCTCGACATGGACGAGCGTCTTGCCGGTTTGCTAGAGCAAGTCGAATTCGATCGCTCCCCGTTTACTGATATCAAGCATTGTGGCCGATGCGATATCGGCCTGATCGAAGGCGGCGTGTGCAACGCCGAAAATGTGCATGTGCTACGAGAATTTCGCACGTACTGCAAAATTCTGGTGGCCGTGGGCGCGTGCGCGATCAACGGTGGCGTGCCGGCCATGCGCAACTATTTTGATTTGCAAGATTGTTTGGAAGAAGTGTATTTACAGGGCACCAATGTAACCCATCCACGCATCCCGGACGATCCCGAATTACCGCTGTTGCTCGACAAGGTATATCCGATCAGTGAAATTGTGCTGGTCGATTATTTTTTGCCCGGTTGTCCGCCTTCCGCCGAGGCTTTCTTGCAATTGCTGCAACCGTTGCTGATTGGACAGAAACCTGACATTGCCAGCACCCGATTGCACTACGACTGATAGTCATGGAACCAGACAAAACCGCATCATCAGGAACTCGCCGCATCGCCATCGATCCGGTTACGCGCGTCGAAGGGCACGGCAAGATCACGTTGCTGATTGATGATAATCATCACATAGTCGAAGCGCGGTTTCATATCGTTGAGTTCCGCGGTTTCGAGAAATTCATCCAGGGCCGGCCATACTGGGAAGTACCTTTTTTTGTGCAGCGGCTGTGCGGCATTTGTCCGGTTAGTCACCAGCTGGCAGCAGCGAAAGCAGTTGATCAGATCGCAGGGGTCGAACAACTGACGCCAACGGCAACGAAGCTGCGCCGCTTGCTGCATTTCGGCCAGATATTGCAATCGCATGCATTGCATTTTTTTCACCTATCATCACCAGATTTTCTGTTTGGATTCGGCAGCGATCCGCGGCAACGCAATATTGCCGGTGTATTGGAACAATACCCGGAAATCGCGCTGAAGGGCGTGAAATTACGCAAGTACGGTCAGCAAATTATCGAAGCGATTACCGGCAAGCGGGTGCACGGCACTGGCACCGTACCCGGAGGCATGAACAAACCGCTTACCCCCAATGAGCGCGACGCCTTGCTCGAAAATTTCGACGATATCCTGCAATGGAGCCAGGATGCCGTGACGTTGAACGAACAAATTCACACGGCGCATCCGGAACATCGTGATTTCGGCACCTTTCCCAGTCACTATCTGAGCTTGACCGGCAGCAATGGAGAGTTGGAGTTCTATCACGGCGGATTGCGCGCCGGCGCAGCCGACGGCAATGTGTTGTTCGACCAATTCGATTATTGCGATTACCAGCAACTCCTCAGCGAAGAAGTACGTTCGTGGAGTTATTTGAAGTTCCCTTATTTATCCAGTTTGGGTACCGAACGCGGCTGGTACCGAGTCGGCCCGCTGGCACGCATCAACAATTGCGATGTTATTACCACGCCACTAGCAGAAACCGCACATCAACGCTTTAAAGCTACTGGTAGCGGTGGTCCGGTGCATGATACATTGGCCTATCATTGGGCGCGCATGATCGAATTGTTGCATTGCACCGAATCGATTCATCTGTTGCTAACCGACACTGACATCACCGGCACAGACCTGCTGGCGGACAAAGGCAAACACCGCCCGCAAGGCATCGGCGTCATCGAAGCCCCGCGCGGCACATTGTTTCATCACTACCAAGTTAACGACGACGGTCTGGTCACGAAAGCCAATTTGATCGTATCGACCACCAGCAACAACCAAGCGATGAATGAATCGGTGCGCGCTGTTGCGAACCAATACCTGGACGGTCATGAAATCACCGAAGCATTGCTGAACCACCTCGAAGTCGCCGTGCGCGCCTACGATCCTTGCTTATCCTGCGCCACGCATGCGCTGGGAAAAATGCCGTTGCAAGTGATATTGCAACATACCAATGGCACAGTAATTCATCAGTTGAGAAAAGGTGTGAACGGAGAATTGAATCAGTTAAGTTGAACAGCTCGCGGGTGAAGTCAACGGATTATATTGTGTAAGGTTATTTTTATATGGAAGCCTTAGTAGCCTCTCATGTAAGTTACTTAGCCGGGACTAATCCCGTGTCATCCGGGTTTTATCGAGAAGCACTACATCCGCCATACCAGCAACGCTTGCGCGACATTTTCTTCAACGTTGGATCCCAGTTTATGGCTCCAATATTGCCATTCGGTACCGATAAAGACTTTCTTTGATTGTTTCAGCAGCAATTCGCCGATGTTGTAGCGAACCTGGATTTGACTGAAAAACCACGCATGAACTTGTCCGAATTGGTTGCGGCGTTCGCCGATATATTCCGCATGGCCTTCGATACTGAAGTTGGCTTTGAACAGTTTTAAAGGGTACTGGCCGTTGATGTCGATCATGAAGCTGTTGTTTTCCTTGACTGCGCGATCGCTGTAATCGATGTATGCAGTGATATCTGCGTTTAGAAATGTAAAACCAGGAAAATCCCAGGAAACGCGCAGACCTGGCAAATACTTCAGCACGCCGGGTGTGGGCGCCCAGTTGACGCCCATGAGCAGCCCAAAATCCTTGATCGGGCCGATCGCAAGATCAACGCCGGAGAGCTTACTCAAACTGAGACTGCCGTAATATTCGCCGTAATAATCCATTTTTCCTTGATGCGGCATCAGGGTGTCAAAGAACAAAAAGTTGTTGCCATAGCGCCAACCGTTGATATGCTGGAAAGTAACCACCGATGTATCGGCCTCCTGTTGCTGCAAAAACGGCTGTTTCAGTCTTCCGTATTGATAATGCAGTTCGGTGATGCTCCAATCGAAGCTGAAAGCCTTGGCTGAGAATTGCATCAAAAAAAAGCCGAATAGCAGGAATGACCGGTGAAGCGGTGTTTTGCGGGCTTGCTTTATTTGAGCGCTAGTCAGTATCAAAGAATGTGCTGTAACTCGTGTTGTCTTAGACGTTGTTTTACTCAGTTATTATCCCGGTGAGGTGCTGCAGCAAGCTCAATGGCCGAGGGTCTTCTCGATTGCTTGCTTGAAATCCTGAATATCGAAGGGTTTTGTAACGTACGAGTCAAATCCAGCGTTTATGCCTTTCTCGATATCTTCAACCATTGATGCCGCACTTAACGCGATAACAGGTATTTTTGCCAACGCGTGGTGTTTGCGGATGATGCGTAACGCGTCGATACCGCTCATCCCCGGTAAATTAATGTCCATCAGAATAAGTTGTGGCAGTTCTTTCTCGGCAGTCTCCAAGCCAAGCTCGGCCGTCGTTTCCACAAACAGCTGTATGCCCGGAAACAACAACGACATGAATTCTTTTATCAGTTCTTGATTGAAAAGATTGTCTTCGATATAGAGAATCTTTGCATTCACAGCCGCCATGTCAGTAATACCGGCTGCTGGCTTTTCTTCGGAAACCTTAGATTGGTCAATATTATCGCTTACTTGGGGTAACTCGAACCAAAACTCGGAACCGACCCCGGCGTTGCTTTCAAATCCGATTCTGCCATTCATAGACTCAATCAGGCTCTTGGTAATGGCCAGGCCGATTCCGGTACCTTCGATCTGACTGTTTTCGGCGCCAATGCGGTTAAAAGGTTGAAAAATCTGCTCCCGCTTCTCTTCAGGAATGCCGATGCCTGTATCGGAGACCGAGAACCGGATTGTTTCATCAGCCGTTTTCCGGTAACTCACGGTAACGCGCCCGTCTTTCCGGTTATATTTAATGGCGTTGGAGACCAGATTTAAAACAATTTGTTTCAGGCACTTATGATCGGTCCACACGAACAGCTTGGAATCATCGGGGTGATCAATTGATACAGCAATACCGTGCGCATTTGCCAATGGCTGTGAGAGCACCAGACATTCGTCGAGTACCTCGGGTACGGAAACCTGTTCCAGTTTCAATTCAAATTTGCCGGCGTCAATTCTTGCCAAATCCAGAACTTCGTTGATCAGCGCTAATAAATGCTGACCGCTGTTCATGATATGTTTCACATACTGCTTCTCGGTGCCGTGTGATGCATTCATGCCCAAATCCAGCAATTGTCCGAAACCGAGAATGGCGTTTAACGGTGTACGCAGTTCATGACTCATGCGGGATAGAAATTCCGATTTGGCGCGATTGGCTTTTTCTGCGGTTTGCTTGGCTTCCATTAATATTTGTTTTTGACGGTTTTGAGCATTAAGCCAGCCCCAAACCGCAAAGCCAATCATTATCGAAAAAGCAATACCGCCGATCCATAATCCATAAGAAAGCTTCGATGACTGCATTCAGCCGCCTTTGGGTACAGCCCCGAGTTGCCAGGTGCCGTTTGGTAGAATGACTTCCATCGTGATCGGGTGTTGCTCAAATAGGGAAGGCTCGCCAAAAAACACAGCGCCTTTAGGACCAGAACCATCCGCGCCGCGTATCGCTAGTTCAATATTGTTTTTCCCTTCATCGGAAATTCCCGCGTTGGCGAAAAGTGTATCTGCATTAATGACAAGGCTCGCTACGCCCCAATAACTCTCGTCTTGGTGGTCCGGTGTATGGATCCAGATCGGTGTTAAGCTGATGAAGGCAAGATTGCCTTCATCAGCTTTAGCGGCCCTGAAATAACGGTTTTGCGTGAAAGCATCGCGCGTTCTACCGGCGGCCATTGATCGGGATTGTCGCGGTAAACAAGACCGATTGCCATTTCATTGCCTTCGATCGGGAAAATGTGGTTTAACACATTATTGGGCGCTAAGCCGATGTTGCGGACACTGGTTTTTCCATGCAATAGCTCTCCGCCGACAATCCTGAATTCTGCTTCGGTAAAATGCGGATATGCTTTTACCAAGCTGACCAGCCCTCTGGTTATGTAAAGATTGGCGTTCACTTCGGATTCCAGGCGTGATCGTACCTGGCTTAACTGATCGATGACTTCAGCACGCAAATCTTTCTGAAATCGCGCGTGTTCCATTCTGCCAAGCGCAATCACTATCAACAATAGAAAAACAGTGACTGTTACGGCGATCCACGTGGAGTGAGAGAAGATTTTCATGCGCACTTTGTTTTGATACGTTTGGTAGGCGCCCTATAGTGTAACTATTAGCTTAAGAATCAATAGGCCAATAAAACAATTAATACTACCGCATTGATCGAAGATGTTTTTCCTTGATCTAGCAGGCCGTTGAAAAGCTATCTGCGTTGCCGCTACGGTGTTAAAAACAAGCTCAAAATGCTCATTTATACCGCATAAACTGCGCTTTTTCGCCTGTTTTAGCCTTGTATCGGCTGCCTCGAAAACGTTTTTCAACAGCCTGCTAGACGTGCAAAAACTGACACTCGATAGAGTACGATTATAGTATTTTTTCCAATGTTTGATAAAACGCGCTATGAATGACAACCGTACTATTTTTGGATAGGTATATGCCGATATATTGAGCCGGTTATGTGGAAGCAAGGGTGTTTAAATTTTTGTATCAGCGATATAGCAATGCTGGAAAAGGAGGAGAATGCAGAATAGAAAAGTTATCATGAAAGCAAGCGCTTACTCTGGTTTCGTCATTATGGCGGCATTCATTGTGCATGCGGTTTTCACTTCCAGCAGTTCTACAGCCGCAATTGGCTTGATATTTATACCCTTGTATGGATTTTTAGGGGCGGGCGTATGCTGGGCTTTGGTTTACAGTGCTTTTGCTTTGTATGATTTGCGTTCCGGCAACATTACATGGAACAGCCGGAATGTGCTGTTTGCATTGGTATTTTCAGCTTTATGCTTGTCAGCGGGGGCAGGTTTGTTTCTGCAGCAAAGCGCACTGACGGTTGCGGCAAACCCAACGTCCACAGGGCAAGCGCTAGAAGAGATCAGTCAACGCTGGATTCCATGGGGTCGGCGTGAAGTTGATATGGCGCTGGCGCAGCATCCGGCAACGCCGCATGAAATACTCGGAATGCTGGTGGAATCCAGCGGCGATGCAGTGGTGCAACAGGTCGGTGCAAACCCAAATACACCGCTTGCAGTTCTGGAAAAGATTGCATCTGGGCCGCTCACTTATGAGCGGGTTGCAGGGTTGGCTGGCAATCACAACATTTCACATGCGATTATGGAACAATTGCTGATTGCGGTATCGAGCGATGTGCACGTAACCGATCCAGTCCGGCGCAGTTTATACAAAACCTATGTTCTCGCGGCGCTTGCTGCCAATTCAGCGCTGCCGCAAGATCTCTTCGATCGCTTGGCGGCGATCGATTCACCGGCGCATTTTCTGGTGCTTGCGATCATCAACGCACCCCGTGCCAAATGCGAGCAGATGTCACGGTTGTTGGTTTCCGAACCTGCATTGGAAAATGCCAGTTTATATAATACCGTGGTGCGAAAACTGAATGAGATAGGGTGTCCGGTCGAAGATTCATAACCTTGCGCTTGCAAACTGATCCAGTCAGTACTGCTCGGCGATCAATTCCTTAAAAATGCCAACGGTAGACCTGTTGGCTAAAAACATTTCTATTTTTAGGCTAATGCAGTTCTCCTTTCTGAAGCGAGAATCATTGACTATCGCACAGAAGTGGATCCAGTTAGCTGGACACCAGAGGGTCAAAGTTAAGGAGTTATTTTCTGTATGATTATTTTTATAAATAAGAGGAGTACAGAAAATGAGCAAGAAACGCAGAAATCATTCACCGGAGTTTAAATCAAAAGTTGCACTGGCGGCAATCAAGGGCGACAAGACGCTAATCGAGTTAGCCCAGCAGTATGGCATCAACAGCAATCTGATTGTGAAGTGGAAGAAACAGCTGATTGATAACAGCAATGAAATATTTGCGTCGGGTAAGGGGCTGGCGTCGGATCGGGAGTCAGAGATTCAATCACTGCAAGCCAAGATTGGTCAATTGACCATGGAGAATGATTTTTTGTCCAAAGCGCTCGATCGCTAGATCGGGCGCGGAGGAAAGATATGGTTCAGACGGCACATCAGCTCCCCAGGGTGCGGCGTTGCGAATTGTTGGATATACCAAGATCGAGCAGTTATTATCAACCGCAACCGGTAGCTAAAGAAGATCTGTTGCTAATGCAATTGATTGACCGAATTCACATGGATAAACCTTTTCTTGGTTCGCGGCGAATCGTAGATGCGCTGGTAGAACAAGGCCATAAAGCAGATAGAAAACATGTGCGGCGTTTAATGCGACTCATGGGTATACAGGCGATTCATCCTGGTCCGAAGACCTCGAAGCCACATCTGCGGCACAAGGTATACCCATACTTGTTACGAAATCTGGAGATCAACCGGGCCAATCAGGTGTGGTGCAGCGATGTGACCTATCTGCCGATGGCATCCGGTTTTCTTTATCTGACAGTCATTATGGATTGGTATAGCCGCAAGGTGCTGAGTTGGCGTGTATCTAACAGCCTGGATGCCAGCTTCTGTATCGACGCACTTGAGGAAGCGGTTTACCATTATGGAACACCGGATATATTCAACACAGACCAGGGATCACAGTACACCAGCGAAGCTTTCACCAGCGTATTGAAAAACCACGGCATTGATATCAGCATGGATGGCAAGGGTGCTTGGAAAGATAATGTGTTTGTCGAACGCCTATGGCGTAGCGTCAAATATGAGGAAGTTTATCTCAATGCTTATGAATCAGCGTCTGAGGCCAAGCAATCATTGGCAAAGTATTTTCCTTTTACAATGAAAACCGGAAGCACCAGACCTTGATGGCTACGCCAGATCAGGTTTATTATGAGTCGGTCAGGCTGCAAAAAGCAGGTTGGTATATCGGAAAATAACTCCTTAGGAATCTGTCCGAAAAATGGGGTCCACTTCTCATCGATTTGCTTGGATTTTTCATAGTCTGGGTTGTTTTGTATTCGATGCAGAATCAGTATAATCATTAAAAAGGGGAAATCGGGCCTCTATATTGATTTCGTAAACTAGAAATTAGCAATAGAGCGGAAGAATTACTCTCAAAGGAGAGAATCATGATCAATACCATACCTCGAAAGCCCGATGAAAAACCATCGGCAAAACCAACACCAGTAGTTGCCCGCAATGATGTATTTAATAATACCGGATTGACCGAAGATTCTAGCGGTATTGTGACGCTGGATGTGATGAAGAATGACTCGGGCGGGAAAAATTTGGTGCTCTGGTCGGTTGATAATGGCGTCAATGCGGCAACAGATTTGTTAATCCAAGACAAAGCCAGAACTCGGGAGGCTAGTACAGATCGGAGTGCAAATGGCGGTGTTATCTGGATTACAAACGATGGAAAAGTGGGTTACGACATTACCACTGTGTCGATCACATTCAAAGCCCAGTTACAAGCCCTTGCTGCCGGTGGATCATTGGAGGACACTTTTGCCTACGCAATTAAACTTGGCAGTACGATTAGCTGGGCCACCGCAACGATTAATATTTCCGGTGTCAATGATCCTGCCAACATCAGTGGAACAGCTACTGGCGCATTGACTGAAGATAATGCAACGAATACTGCTAACGGTACCATAAGTGTAGCTGATGTGGATGGCGGGGAAGCAGTTTTTCAACCGGTATTGCCAGCGGCACTGGCGGGTACCTACGGTAATTTTACTTTCAACGTTATGACTGGTATTTGGGGTTATACGTTGGACAACAGTAAAGTGGTGACCCAGGCTTTAACGAGTGCGTCGATTGTGACCGACAGTTTAACGGTTAAATCTGCTGATGGTACTGCTGAGCAAGCTATCACTATTACCATAGCAGGCACCAACGATATACCCGTTATTTCCGGGGCGACATCCGGCAGTGTGACTGAAGATACTGATCTGGTAAATATCGTTATGTCTTTCGGCGCAGCCAGCTTATATACCGTGGGGAATTCGTATCCTAATAGCGTTGCTATAGGCGACGTAAATGGTGATCACAAACCCGATATTGTTACTTCGGATGCAGGTATCAATTCGGTATCCGTGCTACTGGGTAATGGCTTAGGTGCTTTTGCGTTGCCCGACGTGATTGGTGTTGGCGCCGTTCAGCCTTTGAGTGTGGTTCTGGAAGACATGAACGATGACGGCAATCTTGACATTATCACTGCGGATGCAGCGAGCAGCGCAGTATCGGTGTTGCTGGGGAATGGTTTAGGTGCATTTGGTGCGCCTGGTGTGTTTGGAGTGGGCGCGACTAATCCCCATAGTGTTGTAGTAATGGATTTGAATGGCGACGGTAAGCGTGACATCGTTACCGCTAATACCGGTAGCAATACCGTGTCGGTATTGTTAGGTAATGGTTTTGGTATTTTTGGCGCACCGAATATATACGGTCTTGGAGCTACATCTAATCAACCAGCCAGTATTGCTGTAGCGGATATTAATGGTGATAGCTATCCCGATATTGTTACGGCGAATTATGGCAGCAACAACGTTTCGATCTTGTACGGTGACGGGGTAGGTGCATTTAGCTTAGCGAGTGAACTCAGTGTGGGAGCATACGGACCTTTTGGAATTGCTGTAACCGATATGAACGGGGACAATCGACTCGATATCGTGACGGTTTCCACAGATAGCAACGCCGTGTCGGTTCTGTTGAGCAGCGGTCCAGGGATCTTTGGTGCACCGAGTTTGTATGATGTGGGAGGACTTCATCCTGACGGTATGGATGTAGTGGATGTGGATGGTGATGGTAATCTTGATATCGTTACGGTGAATTTTAATAGTAATGATGTGTCGGTGCTGCGCGGCGACGGAGTAGGTGCTTTTGCTGCACCGAGTGTATATAGCGCGGGTGCTTCCCATCCTTATGCAATTGCTGTTGAAGATATAACGGGTGATGGCAAGCCCGATATTGTTACCGCCGATTTGGGTAGCAATGTCAATGCGATATCGGTGTTACTCAACAAGAGCCGCGGAGATCTCGTAACCAGCGGAATGCTCAGCATCAGTGACCCGGATACTGGTGAGTCGAGTTTTGTGGCTCAGTCTGATGTGTTGGGCAATCACGGTTACGGCAGATTCAGTATCGACACAGCGGGTGTATGGCACTACACAGCCGACAATAATCAAAGCGCCATTCAGGCATTGGATGCAGGAGAGACATTGACTGACAGTTTTACTGTAGCCAGTATTGACGGATCTGTGCATCAAGACATTACTGTCACTATCGTCGGAGTTACCGAAGCGTTGTTTTAAGCTGGGTTATTTCACCATAAAGGATGGAGAAGCGGTTTGAGATATTCTGTACCTATCTTATTGGCACTTTCTGTATTGTTAAGCAAGAACTGAAGACGAGTCCGCTTTATGCCTTAATCAACTGGATTCGGTAAATCACTTGCTTTATCCATTCGGTCGGATCGGACTATCCCTCATTTAGACTGCATTGCTAAATTGTGGTAAAGGACGATTGAATAGCTCACTGTGTTGCGCCTGCAGCATTTACCGGTCAAGCTGTGATGAAGCTAGGTGGAGTAAAGGCAACTAAACCAGACCAGATTCTAGGAGAGTAGAAAAGATGGACAAAATTTTGTATGGCACAGCAGCAATAATAATGATTGTCGCCATTGCCTATGGTGGATCATGGTTGTATCAGTTTCTGGTCGAATTTTTCAAAAAAGCGATATAGTCTGAAAATACTCCAGAGGAGATATTTACAATGCATGTGCAGATCAACGAGAAATTCATGATCCCATTAGCTGCGGGGAATGCGGTCAGTAAAGGTTGGACCAGTGCCACACAGCATCGGCCAATGGGGGTAACCTGGCATTGGACGGCATCATGGAATTTACAAGGTTGCCGGGATACCATCGGTGGCAGCCACCCGACGCAAAAGGGAATTGCTTCGGCACATTACGGAGTGGGTCGGAGTTTTTCCGAAGGAATTGATCGGTATGTCTCGCTCGAAAACCGGTCATGGCATGCAGGTAAAAATCAATTGCTGCGATGGGATGGGCAATCTTCCAACGAGAATACCAAAGGCGCGCGCGCTACTATCGGAGTTGAAACGGTGAATATCGGGTATGCGCGTGACGGTGTCAAAGCCGGTCCGGATTGGATCAAGGCGCATTCTCCAAACGGCAAGCAAGCGATGCTGATACAGCCTTGGACAGAAGAACAGATAGAAATGATGATTCAAGTCGGGCGTGAGATTATCGGGCGCTGGCCTGCGATTACTTGGCAGGATCATCATGGCCATCACGATGCTTGTCCTGGGTATAAAGTCGATGTTGCGGGGTTTCCGTTTGCCCGAGTGTTGCGAGGGATCTACGATGATCCAGCAATTCCCGATATCTGGTCGCCGTTCTGGACCTCGGCGCAACGGCAACGCGCACTGGTGAAACTTGGCTATGATTTAGGTCGCTTCGGTCCCAATGGCGATGGCGTTGATGGCGATTGGGGCCGCACCAGTGATGCGGCGCTCTCCGCATTCCAGAAACAAAATGGCTTGATCGTCAATGGGTATTGGACAACCTTTGTTTCACGGGTTGTATGGAATTCACTTAAGGATCGAGGTATTGATCCGGATTCTTTGATTTAACCACTTGCGGTGTCTGCCGGAGTTCTGGTCTTGATCCTTAGCCTGTTAGCAGGAGTGACATGATGCCTTACCCTATGCTGCAACTTGTATCCGATGGTATTAAACGGCTAGCGGTGTACCGCGATCCGCTTTCGAGATCGATGGATGCGGTTATTTGGTTGCATGGCGGCAATGGTGATGCAACCGAGTTTCTGAATGGTATCCGCCCGCGTGTGGATGTGATCGATATTGCGCCACAAGGATTAGTGACTGGTTCCAATCCGGGATGGACCAATCCTTGGGAATCCGATATCCCTGAGAACGCCATTGACAACTTGATCGATATCCGGTTCATGGCATTGCTGGAAGCGCAAATCCGCATTAAATTCAGCTGTGTTAAGCGTGTCTGGTTGTGTGGATTTTCAGCTGGCGGCGGCTTGGTATGGTCGGTTTGGGCAATGCGACCGGTAATTCCACAAACATTCAGCGGATTGTGTGCGGTTGGTAAGAAGTTGCGCCGCACTTCCGAGAAATCCTGGAAATGGAATGCGGAAGCGGTACCGGCGATTCCATTTGTGATGATAAATGGCGACAGCGATTCGCCAGACGGTGAATCAACTGAATCCAGCGAACATTTTTCCTGGCAGGAAAGCTATGCTCAGGCACGCCTAGTCAACGAAAACACCATTAATGAGCCAAGTATTTCCAGTTTTCCAGTTTGCGGTGAATCGTCCAATAAAGTGCGTCTCAAGATTGCTTCCGCCGGGAAAGCGCCGACCGCTCGCTATGTGGTTGAGGGAGTGGGGCATGTATGGCAGTGCAGCGAGACTTGCCATACTGACGATCTTGTGATCGAGCGCTTCCGAGCTTTTGGATTGGGGTGGTAGTTAATTTTCTGATTTCATTTCAGTGAGTTTTGCAAACTATCTGATTTTCAGTACTTTTGCGATCGGGGAGTATTTATGCTTTTTCCTTTCCGCATATTGTCCACAATATGATACGGATGGTTTGTTGCCATGGGGTGAAGCGGTCGCATCGCCGGACGGTCTTGTATACGGTGGTTTTTCGGACTGGCGTTTGCTGTGGAGCGGTGTTAGATGCTTCATTTGTGAGAATAATGCTGAGAATATCGGCACAAACGATTGCAGGTGGTCGTTTGACAGTCCTATTGGTCTTAAGTACACTGAAATCAAAAGTGAATGCGATCAAGTATTCACGTCTAATATTCCTTCACTTATCGCGAGAAATTTCATTCTATGGATATCAACGCCATTCCTGTTGGCAGTAATGTACCGAATACTGTCAATGTCATCATCGAAGTTCCGACCGGCGGGGAGCCGGTAAAATACGAATTCGACAAACAGTCCGGTGCATTGTTTGTAGATCGCATATTGCATACGCCGATGCGCTATCCGGCCAATTATGGTTTTATTCCGCATACGTTATGCGATGATGGCGATCCACTTGATGCGCTGGTAATTGCCCGTTCACCTTTTCTCGCCGGTTGTGTGGTGCGTGCTCGGCCGATTGCCTTGCTGCATCTTGAAGATGAACATGGCGGGGATGAGAAACTGATCTGTGTGCCGGATAATAAGACCTTTCCCTATTACGCTCATGTTTGCGAGCGCGACGATTTGCCGGATATTGTTTTTCAGCAGATTGAACATTTTTTTACGCATTACAAGGATCTCGAGCCGGAGAAATGGGTGCGTGTTGGCCATTGGGGGACTGCCGCCGAGGCACGTGAAATGGTGATGCGTGCCATCGAGATGGCCAACACTACGGATAAGTAAGGAAAAAATGGAGTCGGATTGACGGGTGTTATCCAGATGGATTACTAACAGGGAGGAAGTAATGATGAAAATTGAACACGTGATATCGCGGTATCCAGGGTTTTTAGCTGCTTTTTCCCTTACAGTAATGCTGGTTCTGGCTGGCTGTACTGTTAAATTGATCAGCAGTTATGACGAAGCCACCGACCGGGCGGTCACGGATTTACAACGGAAGACGGAAGCGCATTTGGTGGTGCTGGAATCGGTCGAGGGGCTACCGGAATGTACGTTTGAACACCATAAGCAGTTTTATGACGAAGCCAAAGTCGACATTAGCGCAATTACCGTGCGTGCTGCGGCGATTCCCAAAAACGATATAACCACCGAACAGACCACTTTACTTGCCAACAATTTCGATAATTTGGAGAAACTGCATAAAATCGCTTGTTTATCAAAAGATCAAGTCACGCTCGTGCGCTCGCATTTTAATACCAGTTTTACTGCGATTCTGAAGCTAGAGCTTGCCAAACGCCGTGGCGAGTGACTTCCGCGATTCTATTTTAAGTGAAAGGAGAACAAGATGAGCCTTGATGCGGTTAAGCTGGGGAAAGACATAGTGGCTGCACTAAGCGGTAGCCTTGGTGATAAATGGCCGGATGTGAAAGATTATGCTGAATCCGAGGCGAAAAAACTGGCACAGACGCTGGTGATGATCGGAACATTGCGAGCAGCCGGTAAAATCAATGATGAACAAGCAGCTCTCCATCTCGAGATGCAAAAAAATGCTTCGCGTATGGTGCTGATGACAATCGAAGGATTGGGGGTTCTGGCTGCGGAAGCGGCTATTAATGCCGCGCTCGGTGTTATCAAGGATACTGTTAATAAAGAAATCGGATTTATATTGCTGTGACCGATGTAATGATTGTTTGACGGCGCAATGGCGATTACAACAAGCTCAGCAGCATCCGGATGCCCAAACTATAAAGCAATACCACAAAGATACCTCGCAAAATTGCAGTTTTGGTCGAGTGTGTGAGCTTTGCGCCAAGCGGCGCTGTCAGCATGCTGGCGGAAACCAGCATTGTCAGTGCCGGTAAATAGACATACCCCAGACTGTATTCCGGCAGATTTCCACCATGCACTATTCCATTCGCTATGTAGCCGGCAGTGCCCGCAAGTGCTATCGGAAAGCCGATTGCAGCTGCCGTGCCGATGGCGTGCTGGAGCCTGACATTACAGAGCGATAAGAATGGAATCGACAATAATCCACCGCCGATGGCAACCAAGCTCGATAGGGCTCCGATGATGCTACCAGCCAGAAACATGCCGAATTTACCTGGTAACTGAAAGATTGCGCTGGGGCGGAATTGCAGCAGCATTTGTGTGGCAGCGTAGAAGATAAAGATTACAAATATCAGGCTTAAGAATTGTCCCGTCAATGATCCCGCCAGCGTAGCGCCAGCGATAGTGCCAAGAACAATACCGGGTGAAATATTTTTTACGATCTGCCAGTCAACGGCGCCATGGCGATGATGCGTGCGCAAGCTGGCCATTGATGTAAAGATGATGGTTGCCATGGTGGTGCCAAGAGCCATATGGATAATGCGGTCGGCTGGGAAATCCTGAGCGGTGAACAGAGCAATCAAAACCGGTACGATGATCAAGCCGCCGCCGATGCCGAGCAGGCCTGCGAAGAATCCAACAAATCCACCGGTCAGTAAATAAATTATCCACCATTCCATGATTGGGTCTCTGAAACAATGAGGGATCGGATTATAGAATGGTCAGGATGAATCGCCATTCTGCCGGATCAACCGGTGTAATCGATAAGCGGTTGCCGGTTTGCAGCACACGCATTTTTTGTAATTCAGGATATCGTCTGAGTTCCTTGATCGGGATCAGGCGGGTGCGTTTTGTCAGCGTAAGTTCAACGTTATACCAGCGCGGGTTGTCGGGCGTAGCCCTAGGGTCAAAATATTTACTGACAGGATTGAATTGCGTAGCATCCGGGTAGGCCGGCTTGCTGACTCTTGCGATTCCCAGAATGCCGGGATCTTTGCAGCAGGAATGATAGAAAAATACTGAATCGCCGATGCTCATTTGATTACGCATGAAGTTGCGCGATTGATAATTGCGCACGCCTTCCCAGGCAATGGTTTGGTTGGGTTGCGCCAAAAAATCCTCGATACTGAATTCGTAAGGTTCTGATTTCATTAACCAGTAGCGCATTTTTAGAAAAACTGTAAATTGGAAGGAAGTTTGTCTCGATAAAATCTTTCAATGTGTTCTCGCAAATATGCTATTTTGGCTGCATTATGGATGCACATTCTAACTTCTTTTGCGATGAATAATCACACACTTTCTGATATTACGGTCGATGTCTGGGTTCAGGGAGGACCGCTTGCACTTCCCGATTTGATTGGATCTGTCGTTTTAGTCGAAGTTTTTCAAGTCAATTGCCCTGGTTGTTTTATCTATTCGTTACCGCGTGCGGTTGATCTGCATCAGCGCTATCATGAGCAAGGATTGACGGTAATTGGGTTGGCTACCGCCTTCGAAGATTACGATAAAAATACGCTGGAGAATTTGCAAAAATTGGTGGCAACCGGTGAAGTAATTGGTGAAACGTTAAAGGCATTGGATCAGTATGGCATGCTGTCTGAAGGCAAACTTTCCTGGAAAATACCTTTTGCCGTGGGAATGGATCGTGTAGTAGCGGAAACCGAGCCTGTCACCGATGAGCGGGTACAGAAGTACGCTCATGAATTTTTGCCGAATTTTGAAAATTTTACCGACGATCAAAAAAAATCAGTGTTAGAGCAGGTCAGGCACTATTTGGAGCAAAAATCAATGCGCGCTGAAACTTTCGAACGCTTCGCTTTGCAAGGTACGCCTTCTTGTATTTTATTTGATCGCAAAGGTGAATTAAGAGATGTTTCATTTGGTCAGATCGACTACAAGCAAGCTATGGTTGAGCATTTTTTGGCGGAAAAATAGCCGTTGTTGATTCCAATATTATTGATCTTGGGTTATTAATTTTTTCTCGAGCCAATTTTCAAAAGCCGAGTGATTATTAATGTCGTATTGCCAGCATCGCAAATTCATCGTTTTTCCGGCGAGAATATTCTGCGGCTGGTCATCAATATAAACGGTTAAAGCTGGATTGAGCCGGAAGGTATCGATTGCATGCCGATAGATTTCCGGATCAGGTTTCAGAATCCCGACTTCAAACGAAAACACTCTGTGTTGAAATAAAGAAAACTCCGGATATCTTGTGAAAATCCATGGTGAATGGATGGCGTTGATGTTGGATATCAATATCAATGTGTACTTGGCATCAGCAAGTTTTCGAACTCGTTGCCACATGGGTTCA
The DNA here is from genome assembly GCF_054188085.1 of Nitrosomonas limosa. Lineage (NCBI taxonomy): Bacteria > Pseudomonadati > Pseudomonadota > Betaproteobacteria > Nitrosomonadales > Nitrosomonadaceae > Nitrosomonas > Nitrosomonas limosa. The sequence goes on from NZ_CM135180.1 coordinate 3,089,608, forward strand.
TTGACCGTGAAAATCTGCTGCCAAGCTTGATAGAACTGTTCCCGAGTTGCATTGCTGCCAAGGATTTGCAGTGCCCAGTCTGCGTAGCTGAACGGGTCAATGAGTCCGGTCTCAAGTGCGTTCTTTTGTTCGAGAATGTGACAAATTCGTTCATGAGGGTTTGAAATGGTATTCGGTATCAATCGAATCAGTGAAGACTCAAAATCAAAATCCAATAGTACTTTACCAATATCAAACAGAAATGCTGTCGGTGCAGGAATAGGGGAAGGGTTACCTTGCTGCATGGTAGGATTTTATGATGTTATAGATGAGAAGCTAAAAATCAAAAGGACAAGAAATATAAATTTAATATTTCTTGTCCTGAAATGGCTCCCCACATATGCCGTCAGGCTATCATCTTGAACCATACGGTTCAAGGCGGCTGTTTCATGGATACATCAGGCACATCCCATATAGGCGCGCACAACAATATCACTAAAATCCACAGCCAGTTTTTAACAATTGGTTCAAAGAATATAAACCTTAACAAACATCGCAGGGATTAACCTTTTTTGCAATAGCATCAACTTTCCTTCAATGTTATTGCTTCATCAACTTTCTTTTTTAACGCTACAATTCTACGCTTAAATTCTTCTAAGTCAAAACCGGTTCCATGGCGAAGTGATAATAATTCATGGGTTATTTTTAGTGCCGCTACAATCGCAATTTTATCGGAATCGACAACTTTTCCTTCGGCTTTGATTTCCTGAATTTTATCATCAAGATAAACCGCTGCCAGTTGAATTTCTTCTCGCTCTTGTTCTGGGCAGCTAATTTGAAACTCTCGTCCCATGATATTTATTTTCAGCAATTCATTATTCATTTTTTGGAATAGTCGTCAAAAGTGTTTCAAGCCGATCTGCGGCAACATGAATTTTCTCATTGAGCTTTTCACATTGTTCGTGAGAAGCTGCCAGCTCTTTGCGCAGCTTACTGTTTTCGGAACGGCTATCCTGATACAAACGAATAAGCAGATAAACCTTCTCTTCCAAAGATCTTAGTTCTGTTTCCATGTGACACTAACTCTCGAATAATTAATAGGTTAAAGAATATGTAACCGATTTACAATTCTATTTAAGTGCCCTAGAAACATTATTTTTTTATTAGTTGTTGCGTTAGTATTTATATGGTTATGCAGCGATTACAGCTTGTTATGAGTACCATCGCAAAATGGAAGGTTACCGGTTTTCTTGCAAGTGCATAACCAAGCAGTTTTGTTTTCACTGACAGAAAATTTATGAGGTGTAAATCCGGTGTTTCTATGAGAACCATCGCAAAATGGTTGCGATTTACTTTGACCGCAAGTACACCAAAAGTAATCTTTTCCTGACTCAAGTTTTACTTCTATCGGCGAAAAACGTTTTGCTTTATTTGAAGATTCGCTCATTTTTATATCTCTTTAATAAAATAATAATATCCATTAGTTTAAATAATCATGCTTACATTAGAAAGATACATAACTTAGAAATTCATTTTTTCTCATTAGGATAGATCATCATTCTATTTCTTCTTCTAGCAAGGTTCTCTAATAGATTGTAATAAAAAGATTAAGTAGAACTTTCAAATTTGATAGCGATTACGGATGCTTAAGCCATTATCTTTAGTTTTGAGTTGAAAAAAATATTTAAACGAATAGACGCAGCGCACTTGGGCTGCCTGCCAGAATATGATTATTTTTCATAATGTTTTGTATTTCAATGAGTTGCTGCTTGCTTCTTTGGATACCGCTATCGCTCAGTGGAACACGATTATCGTCAACCATAATGCCACCCAATGTATTCGAAAAAATTTTCGCAAGATGTGTCATTTGATCGAATACTCTTTCACCATGTGCTACTCGTGGGACATCCAGTAAGAAAGTGACGCCATGTGTAGTTAATGATTTCATGTTTTCTGGCAGAAATGGCGAGGATTCATAGTTGCTAAGCGTGAATAAAGTATTGTTACTTTCATCACGATATTTAAACAATCCATCCGAATCAAGCTTGAATCCGGATGCTTCGGCCAATGCGCGAATTTTGGTGCCAACAAAGGCGCCGTCATCTTTACTGATAATATTGATGCCGATCATGACATCGACATCGGCGCAAAATTTATCAAGCGCGACTGCTTTCTCGTGTGTGCTGACAATATCCGGACATTCCGCTGTGGCTTGAGTTTGTGATGCAAAATCGAGCACCAAATCGCGGAACTTCGATAAATTCACTTCACTGATCGGTCCAGCTCTGTCCGCCAGTTGCAGGCAGCCTTTGATATGACCATAGCCATCGCTATCAACGTTGGATTCATTGGTGATCTCTTCCCAAGGCTCATCTTTATCGGGTTGCCCCAGCCAATAGACTGGTTTACCGAAATCAAATTTTCTTTGCAGTAATTTTGCGATATGGGTATTAGGTATGACCGATTCCGAGCGAATATTGACGATATAATTGGTGTTGCTGTCATAATCAAGCAAGGGGGAAGTCGCGGACGAACTGCTAACAATGTTTGATTGAATGAATGTGCTTGTGGTGTGAGCGGCGGGTGGAATTGGCACTTTCGGAGATTCGTCGAGTGGTGGCTCTTTTTGCCCAAGCCTATCTGATTGAAGCTCTGGCGGAGCTTTATTGAATTTGGGTTCAATTCGCTGAAATGGATCTTCAGTATTCGGATCGTCCAATAAAATGTCATCATGTTCATGATCGAATGCAGCTTGCATATTGCGCCGATAACGCGCTTGCTGCAACCAATTGAAAACTACTACACCAGCAATAACGATGATACCGATGATGATTAAACTTATCTGCAAGTCACTCATACTTATTTTCTCCAAATTACCTTCTGCTTTTTCTAAAACGGTTGCATTTCATTTGATGACAAAAGATTACGTCAGCGATCGCTGATTGACAACAATCACTATTTTATCGTTGCGCTATCCCGTTTTCCCATCTTGATCGCATCTGCCAAGTCGACAGCGACGATTCTCGAAATACCTTGCTCTTGCATTGTAACTCCGATTAGGCGCTGTGCCATCTCCATTGTTATTTTATTATGGCTGATAAAAATAAATTGCGTGCGTTCCGCCATTTTTTTCACCAGCTCGCAAAAACGGCCGGTATTACTGTCATCGAGCGGAGCGTCGACTTCATCCAATAAACAAAAGGGGGCCGGGTTAAGCCGGAATAATGAAAAAATCAAGGCGAGTGCGGTCAAGGCTTTTTCCCCACCGGACAATAAATGGATAGAGCTGTTCTTTTTGCCGGGTGGTTGTGCCATCAACATCAATCCGGCATCGACGGTGCAGTCATCATACAGCGCAAGCCTGGCATTTCCACCGGAAAAAATTAACGGAAAAATCTCGCTAAGATGTTGATTGGTCAAATCCAGCGTTTCTTGCAGCCGCATTTGTGTCTCTCGGTCAATCTGCTGCATGGCGTGATCTAAAGTTGCGATTGCTGCGCTTAGATCTTGAATTTGGACCAGAAGATTGGACTCTCTTGCCCTTGAAATCTCGAGTTCCTCCAGCGCGGCAAGATTGACAGCACCTAGAGCTGCAATTTCAGTATTCAGTTGTTGAATGCGGGCTTGTAAAACGGCTGATTTTTGGTTTTTAAGCAGTGGTATCAGTTGCCCGGTATCAATTCCTGTTTCCCGAATCATCTCATCTAGTTGACGGATAGTCATGTCGGCTGCTTGTTCTTGAAGACGGGCTTGATTAATATCCTCGCGCAGGGCGTATGATTTTTGTTCGGATGTCATGCGGGTACTGCCGAGCTGGTGTAACTGGCGGGCGATCCTGTCTGCTTCGTTCCGCATATGCACGGCTTCTTGCTTGATTGTTTCGCGTTTTGCCAATGCTGCATCTAAGCTGGTTTGGAGCGAAGAAAAGTCCACCTTGTTTTTTTCTGCATGCAAAACATCCCGTTCTTCGCTCAATCTTTGATAGCTTGCACCAATAGTGAGTAAGCTGTTTTCGATCTCGATAATTTTGTTTTGGCAGGTTTGCAAATAGAATGTTGCTTCCTGGAGTTCTTTTGAGGTTTGCAGTATTTTTTGCTGTTGATCGATAAACCGTTGGTTTGCGGTTTCCCAAGCAAGCTGGGCTTGATACACGCTAGATCTGGAAGTTTCGATTCGCTTCAGATTTTCTTGATACCGCTGATTTGCTGATTGTTGTTGGGCGAGCTCGCTATTCAATGCTTGTTCGATTTCAAGTAACTCACGACTGACTTGTTCGCTGCGGTGGATGGCGCGCTCGTGGATTTGAGTCTGCTTCACCAGTTCCAGTTGCTGTTGATGGTATTCCTGCTGCAAGCGCTTGCTTCTTTCATTTGCTGCATGGACTGCTTGCTTTAATTCATTGCACTGCTGATTGACTTGTGTCATGCACTGCTGCTGTTTTTCTAATTGTGATTCAAGCTGGGCGATTTCCTCACGCAATTGAACCAATTCTTTCTGTCTGGATAAAACCCCGTGCAAGTGCGAATCGGGCGCGTAGAATGCAATACTGTGATGTGTAATTCTATGTCCTTGCGGCGTGACTAGCTGTTCTCCGGGGATTAGCGATGATCTTTGCTTTATGCCTTTCTGAAGATTTTCAACCACGTAAACATGGCGCAGCCAATGTTCCAATACCGGCCCGATTCCGGATTGACCAGTTTCGATATGGTCAAGCAATCGCTGGCAAACATTGGCTGTCGGAGTGATTCCGGTCACGGATTTTGAAGCTGAGACGCGGCTGTTTTCAAAAACCGCCCATTTTCCGGCTGGCGCTTCCTGAGTCCAATCCGGAATTTCTTCCAAACACGAAAATTCAATGCTGTTAAGCAGCTCGCGTAACACCGCTTCTAAAGCGATTTCCCAGGTCGCGTCGACCTGAATTTTTTGCCATAGTCGTGGAAAATCGTGCCATTGGCGTTGATTCAGCCATGACATGAGTTCCTGATTGTTTTCCAGTTTTTGCTGTAAGTTCTGTAAGGCGTTAAAGCGTGCCGTTGCTTGAGATATCGCTTGTTGCGTTTTTTGCAGTTGAGCCGCAATTTGCTCTTTTTTTGCGATACGGTCCGATAGTTGATTTTGAGCACCTAGAAGCGCATGATTTTCTTCATTGAGCGCTTCTTCCATTTGCTTTGCGGCGGCTTCAAGCTCGACTAATTTTTGGGGATCGATATATTCCGATTCATTTTTTTCTTTGATCAAACGGGTTCGGCGTGCTTCAAGTTGCTGGATATTTTTGAGCGAATAGGCTTGATGATTTTCTTCGATTTGGTTGGCTTGCTCGATGATTAGGAGGTTATGCCGGCACTCGCTCAATTTATCTTGGCAGCTACGAAAGTTTGTTTCCGCTGCCGGTAGCTCCGTGCTTTCTTGGTTATTATTAATAACGCATCGCTGATAAATGATTTCAGCTTTTAGTTTTTCCTGTTGCCAATGAACAAGCTCTTCATTTTTGGTGACTTTATTTTGAGAGCACGCTTGTAGCTGAGCTTCAACTTGCAGAATTTGTTGTGTGATACGTTCTTGGGTGCTTATTAAGTGTTTGATTTCTAGCTCTAAATGTCCTGTTTCTGCTTCGGCTGTGTACAGTTCTCCCTGGACTCGAAGTTGCGCTTCATTGATGGCGCTTTCATCTGTGCGCATTTTTTCATATTCATTTTCTGCATCGCGTACGCGATGCAGCATATTTTCAAGCTCGTTTTCAAGTTGGACAATGGTTTGTTGCGCCAATTGGTGCTGTTGGCTGGCTTCAGCTTTACGTTGCAACCAAAGCATGGTTTGCGCTTCCAACAGTTTTTCTTGCAATAACTTGTATTGCTGCGCATTTTGAGCCTGGATTTCAATCTGCTGCAGTTGGGTTTCTAGTTCTTGCCGGATATCTTCCAGCCGGATGAGGTTTTTTTGTGCGTCAGCGAGTCGCGTGGAAGTTTCTTGCTTTCTTTCCCGGTATTGAGAAATCCCTGCGGCTTCTTCCAAAAAACTTTTTAATTCTTGCGGTCTTGCCTCTATGATTCTGGAAATCATGCCTTGTTCAATAATGGCGTATCCTCGTCCACCGACACCGGTACCGAGAAAAAGATCTGCAACATCGCGGCGCCTAACGTGCAAGTTATTGATGTAATAATTTGATTGGCCATCTCGCTGCAAGACACGCTTAATAGCAATTTCGGCATAACTGGACCATTGACCGGAGATCTGATTCAAGTGATTATCAAAAATCAATTCGACACTGGCGCGGCCAACTGCTTTCCGGTGATGCGATCCTGAAAAAATAACATCTTGCATCGAATCGCCCCGCAATGCCGAGGCTTTGGATTCTCCGAGAACCCACCGTACGGCATCGATAATATTGGATTTGCCGCAACCATTAGGACCCACGATGCCTACAAGGTCGTGTGAGATAGAAATTGCAGTGGGTTCAACGAATGATTTGAAGCCGGCGAGCTTGATTTGTGCTAGGCGCAATTTTTTGTTTATCGGATTAGGCGGTTATAATAGGCAACCGCGTTATCCGCGCTTTGTTGTATCAGTATTGTTTAATTTTACCATGAGCATGAAGAATGACTAGTAAACCTCAGAAGTCTCTTGAAACATTTCCTAATCCCTATGCAGACCGGGATTATCATATTCATATGGAAATTCCAGAATTTACCTGTTTATGTCCCAAGACAGGGCAACCGGATTTTGCAACTTTGATTCTGGATTATATTCCCGACAAGAAATGTATTGAATTGAAAAGCCTCAAACTTTATATCTGGTCATACCGGAATGAAGGGGTTTTTCATGAAGCGGTCACTAACAAAATTCTTGATGATTTCGTCGCTATCCTGAAGCCCAGATACTTACGTTTGATCGCGCGCTTTTATGTCCGGGGAGGGATTTTTACCAATGTGACTGTTGAACATCGGAAAAAAGGATGGAAGCATAAGTCATTGATTATAATGAATGAATCTATAAGTCAATCAAATATTCGAGAATGAGTATTAATTATTATTTTTAATTACTATAAATAAGATATTGATTTATAGGTATTATCATTATTTCATGATTTCCTTATATGAAAAAAATAGTTTGCAAAGACGATTTTTTTAGATATCCTGTAGGCCAGTATGGATATGGAAAATTGTATATAGATGATTTTAAAAAGAAATGGCTTCATTGTTTTATTGTTGTCGCTAATTTTTTGGTCTTTTTTGTTCTCATCAATAACTGCTTACGCTGATAAATTAGAACCAATCAAAAAAACGCAGCATCATGAAAATTTGTGGGATCGCATCCGTAACGGGTTCGCATTGGCACTCCCACCTGACAATAGAACAATTCGAAAGATAGAAGCACCGTATACGCAAAATCCTCAAGCGTTCAATCATATTGTTGCAAGCAGCGAGCGTTATTTGTTTTATGTGGTGGACGAAATCGAGCGCCGCAACATGCCGATGGAAATCGCGTTGATTCCGGTGATTGAGAGTTCCTATAATCCTCTGATTAAATCGGATAATCGATCGGCTGGCTTGTGGCAATTTATCCCGGAAACAGCAAAGATATTGGGATTGACACAGAATGTGTGGTATGACGACCGGCGGGATATCGTCGCATCAACGCAGGCTGCTCTCGACTATCTTCAGTATCTATATCGAAAATTTGATAATTGGAAGCTAGCCATTGCTGCTTATAATGTCGGAGAAGGTGTCGTCAGCAAAGCATTGGCCCGGAACATGCATAAAGGCAGATCGGCGAGTTTCTATGATCTGAATCTGCCGATAGAGGCCAAGCATTATGTATATAAGCTACTGGCTATAAAGGATATCGTAGCCAATTCTAAGAAATATGGTATTCAGCTCCGGCCGATACCGAATCGACCTTATTTTGACGAGGTAAAGATTCATGAGCACATCGATATTTCTCTGGTGACCCGCTTGGCAAATATCTCAGACACAGAATTTACTGCACTTAATCCAGCCTACAACCGCTTTGTCATAAAAATCTTGGACGAGCCAAGGACATTATTATTACCAAAGGATAAAAAAGATACATTTGTCAAGAACTTGGAAACATACCAAGATCCGCGATTCTCATGGCAAATTTACCATGTGAAAAAAGGTGAGAAAATTAATGACGTTGCCGTTCGTCATGGTACAACGGTAAAACAATTGCAAGCCATCAATGGAATCGCAAGAAATAAAAATCTTACCTTTGGGCAAAAAATATTGGTTCCTCAGTTAGTTGCTGAGAATGAGGTCGATACGATCACACAAAAAAGAAAACCATTGCAAATTGGTAAATCCGATGTGCATATTGTGAAAAAAGGCGATACCTTATATCACATTGCCAAACGCTACCGTACAACGGTTGATCAGATTAAGCAGTGGAATAACAGCAACGAAAATCTGTCAGTCGGCCAGAAGTTGTATATCGTAAGAATCTAGTTGTTTTACTCGGCGGATTCAATTTCGAAGTGCAACACCTAACGGTAATTTAGTGTAGCGCACCGTCTTCCCGAAGAATATCTCAAACGGGATTCTGAATCCAAGCACTTTGCGTGGCCGGTGGTTGAGTCTATCCACCGCCCATTGCACTTGTTCCTGGGTAACCTCAATCAGCTCCATTGCCTTGGGGAAATACTGGCGCAGCAACCCGTTGCTGTTCTCGTTCAAGCCACGCTCCCATGAACGATAGGGACGGGCGAAATAGACATCCGCATCCAGTTCCGCCGCGATGGTTTCATGCTCTGCAAACTCTTTCCCGTTGTCGAACGTCATGGTGTAGCACTTGTCTTTATGGGGACGCAGTAGCCGCATTATCGCCGCCGTCACACCCGATGCCTGTTTGCCAGGTACTTGGGCTGCCAGCAGGTAACGCGACTTCCGCTCAGCCAATGTGACCAAGGCGCCTCGATGGTTCTTACCGATCACGGTGTCGCCTTCCCAGTCGCCTATGCGGCTCTTCTGATCGACAATCCCCGGGCGCTCGTCAATGCCAATCCGGTTCTTGATCGTGCCCCGGCGCTCTTGACCGCCCGCGTAACGTTTTCTGCGTGGTTTCTGGCAGCGCAAATGTTGCCACAGGTCGCCACCACGGCGTTTGTCTTCATAAATGTGCACGTAAATCGTCTCATGGCTGATTCTCAACCCGCATTCCAGTGTAAGTCGGCAAGATGCTTGTTCCGGGCTCATGTCCAGCCGGATCAACCGTTAAATCTCCGCCCATTCTGGCAATGAGAAACGCTGGGCATTGACGCATTTCTTTCGACGCTCATCCCGCAATTCCTGCGCTTGCTTTGGACGCCAGCCACGCCGGCCTTTGTTCCGCCCGAATTCCCGGGATATCGTCGACTTGTCTACGCCCACTTCATCCGCAATTTGCTTTTGGTTCAATCCCGCTTTCTTCAAACCGGAAATCTGGTATCGTTGCTCTCGGGTGAGCTGCTTGTAGTGCTTCATCTGTGCTCCTTTTACTTGGTGTTTAAGCAGCTCCGATACTACCGCAGCTTGCCTATAAACTTCCTTACAAAAGTTGCACTTCAATGTTGAATCCGCC